>JAYPPT010000009.1:0-2945 GCA_038131655.1 Alphaproteobacteria bacterium | reverse complement strand
GCTCCTTCGCCGCCCGGCGCGGCTGGGCCAGGGACAACGCCGATGCCCTGAAAGGCTTCATCCAGGGCTACCTGGCCGGGCTGGAATGGACGCTGGACGCGGCCAACCGCGACGAGGCGACACAGATCCTTCTCGCCAGGATGGAAGCGATCAAGCCGCCGGTGGCGCCCAAGGTCATCGCCAATCTTTGCAATCCGCGCTCGGGCCTGACCCCCGGCGCCGCCATCCTCGATGACGGTGTCGCCACAGTGCTGGACCTGCGCTCGCGCTACGGTGGGGCGGGTACACTGACCGACGCCGGCCGCTATATCGACCTCAGCTATTACCAGGACGCCGTCAAGGGCGCCTGAGAACAAGGAATCGCATCATGGAAATTCGCCGCGTCATCATCGGCCACGATCGGAACGGCAAGGCCGTCGTCGAACAGGATCGCATGATGGACAACGTCAAGGTCATGCCGTCGGGCCATTCTGGCTGCGTCATGTGGGCAACCGAATCCACCCCCGCCGATCCCAATGTCGCCAACGATCCAGCCGCCAAGGACCGTCCCCTGCCGCCGCCCGAAAACGGCACGGTGCTGCGCATCCTGCAACTGGTGCCGCACAAGCCCGCCTTCATGCACCGTACCGACACGGTGGATTACTGCATCGTCCTTGAAGGCGAATGCTTCATGAAAATGGATGACGACGCGGAAGTGGCCCTGAAACAGGGCGACATCCTGATCCAGAAAGGCACCTGGCACGGCTGGGAAAATCGCTCCGACAAGACCTGCCGCCTGGCTTTCGTCCTTATCGACGGCAAGACGCCGACTAAAACCATCCACGAAACGCTCGGCCATTAGGCCGGGCGCGGGTCAGCCCGCCAGCTTGCGCAGCTCCGCCACTTCCTTCGACGCTGCCTGTTGCAAAAGCGCGCCGTCGATGGTTCCCATCAGGAAGCGCCCGCCCATTTTCACCACGGTATCGAGCATCGGCCCGCCCTTGATGCCGCCGATGCCGACGGCCTTGCCGTGCTTCTTGCACGCGTCAGCGACGGCCTGGTATGCGGTGAGCACGTCATCATGGTCGATCTGGCCGGGAATACCCGCTTCGGCACAGAAGTCATTGGTGCCGATCAACAGTTGATCGACCCCTTCCACGGCGGCGATGGCGTCGGCGTTAGCAATGGCCGTGGGGCTTTCCAGCATGACGATGAGATTAGTGTTGGCGTTCATCAGTTCGTAGGATTCTGCCACCGACACCTTGTGCCCCGCGAGCGGCCCGTAGCCGCCGAGCGATCGCGCCCCCAGCGGCGGGTAGCACGTCGCCGCGACACAGGCGCGGGCCTCTTCCAGCGTGTCCACATGGGGCACGATGACCCCGTGGGCACCACCGTCCAGCACCCGGCAAATATTGTCGGCCGCATGGGACGGCACACGCACCAAAGGCGTGATCCCCGCCAGCGCCGCCGCCTGGGAGATTTGCGCGACATCGTCGAAGCCGAGGGCCGAATGCTCCATATCGCAATAAATCGCGTCATAGCCCGCCAATTTGGCGATCTGCACGATCTCCACCGTGCGTGAAAAGCGCACCGTTGCGCACAGGATCAATTCCCCCGCCGCCAGGCGGCGCTTCATCTGCGCGCCCAGCATTCCGGGCAGTTCGGTATCGACCATCACATCCTCCGTTGTCGGCCCAAAGACTATCGCGCCGACGCGCACAAAAAAAGGGGGCCTAGACCGCCTCCGGCGCCGGCGACGGGCGGCCGAGGATGGAGTCGGACGCCTTTTCCGCGACCATGATGACGCAGGCATTAATGTTGCCCGACACCAGGTCGGGCATGGCGGCGGCATCGACGACGCGCAGGCCTTCGGTGCCGCGTACCCGCAATTGCGCATCCAGCACAGCGCCGTCATCCGCCCCCATGGCACAGGTACCACAGGGGTGATGGGCGGTCAGCGCCGTGCGCCGGATATAGGCATCGAGATCGGCATCAGACTGGCGGTCGGGCCCGGGCGCCACCTCCTCGCCACGGAAGCCGTCGAGTGCCGATTGCGCCAACAACTCGCGGCCGACGCGCACGCCGCGCCGCAGGATTTCCATATCCTTATCCACGGCAAAGAAGTTCTGGGTGATCCGCACCGGCGCCGCCGGGTCGGCAGAGCGCAGGCGCACTTGGCCCCGGCTTTCGGGATGTAGCAGGATCGGCCGCACACCGCAACGGTCGGCCTGCGGCTTTCGGATGCCGGGGAACCACAGGTGCGGCGCGGTGGAAACACCGCGGTAAATGATCTGGATATCGGGCGCCGTCAGTCCGGGTTCAGTGCGGATAAAACTGTGCAGACCGCTAGGCAGTTCCGTCGCCGGGCCGGTGCCAAATAGGTACCCCCGCACCATGCTGAACGGCATACGGTCGGCGCGCAATTCGCGGACGAAGGGACCCGGCTCAGGCCGCGTGCCCGCAACATGGACGGCGATATGGTCCTGCAGGTTGCCCCCGACGCCCGGATGGTCCAGCAACACGTCGATGCCGTGTTCGCACAAATGTTGGGCTGGGCCGATACCTGACAGCATTAGCAACTGCGGAGAATTGAACACGCCGCCCGACAGGATCACCTCCGCCCCAGCATGGGCGCGGTGCACACGACCACGGCGCAGGTACTCGACACCGGTCGCGCGGGTGCCCTGCATCAAGACCCGCGTCGCATGAGCGTGCGTCACAACCTTCACATTGCCGCGCCTCATCGCCGGACGAAGGTAGGCCACCGACGCCGAACAACGGCGGCCGCGCCCAATGGAGGATTGGGTGCGGTTAATTTCTTCCTGACGTTCGCCGTTATGATCGGGGGTGAAGCGAAAACCCTGCGCGGCACCGGCTTCCAGATAGGCATCGAACAGAGGATCGGTGACCCGTGCCGCGCGCACCTGGATCGGCCCACTGTCCCCGCGCCAACGGTCGGGGCCCTT
>JAYPPT010000008.1:0-60871 GCA_038131655.1 Alphaproteobacteria bacterium | reverse complement strand
AGCGGCGAAATCCTGTTCGAGGTTCAAAACGACTGGGCCACGCATTCCGGCGATGCCGATGCCCGGCGCAATGACCTGTTCACGAATATCGAGGCAACGGTCCAGGCCCGGCTGGCCCCGGCGCTGAAAGCAAAAAGCCAGTTGACCTTCACGCCGGTGACTAACCCGGCGCCCGGCAAGGACCGGACATTCGGCGATCAGGGGCTGTTTGTCGAACATCTGTATCTTGAATACACGCGAAATGCTTTCGCCTTGCGCGCCGGCAAGTTCAACCAGAAATTCGGCACCGCCTGGGATGCGGCGCCCGGCATCTGGGGCACCGACTTCGCCGAGGATTACGAACTGGCCGAACAGATCGGCGTGGCTGTAGATGCCGTTTTCGATGCCGGCACGGCGGGCAGGCACACGGCAACCGTGGGCGCCTTTTTCGCCGACACCACGGTGCTGTCCGAATCGCTGATCACAAATCGCCACCGCACCCGCAAGGCCGGTGGCGGGGCCGGCAATACCGAGGACTTTTCCTCGTTTTCCGTGGCGCTGGAAGGCAGCGACATCAAGGCAATGCCCGGGCTTGGCTATCATCTTGCCTATGTCACGCGCGGCAGCGACACCGCGGGGGAAACCGACGAGCATGGCTATGCCGCGACCCTGACCTACAAGCACAACATCGGCGCCGTAGAGGTTGCCCCCCTGGTCGAATATGTCCGCCAGAACAACCAGGCCGGCGTCATCGGGACCGACGTTATTTATTTCACCACCGCCGTGGCCCTGACCCGGGGCCAATGGAACCTGGCGCTGTCGCGCACCGCGCGCAGGACCGAGGCCACAGGCGCCGCCGATGTCGACGACCACGTCATGCAGGCCAGCATCGGCTATGCTTTTGCCAACGGCATTGGCATCAACGCGGGCTATCGCCACAGCCGGGAATCGGGCACGAATACGGATACCATCGGCGCATTGATGAGCTATACCTACGCGTTCTGAAGATACCGGGATGCCACAGCACTTTTTTTCAAAGCCCACCCGGGTGTATTGAATGAACCTTGGGCCAACCCGCACGGATGATTGCCATGACCCTGGAATACCGCACCCGAAAAATCGTGAAGCCCCTGGACCTCAACCCCCACGGCACCCTGTTCGGGGGCCGCGTGCTGGAATGGATCGACGAGGAAGCGGCGATTTTCGCCGCCTGCCAGCTCAACTCCAGCCGGATCGTGACCAAGATCATGTCCGCGGTCAATTTCGTGTCGTCGGCACGCACCGGGGATATCGTTGAGATCGGGTGTGAAGTCCTGGCCTTCGGCCGCACCTCCATCACTGTGCGTTGCGCCGTCCGCAACAAGGAAACCGGTCAGATGATCACCGAAGTGGACAAGATCGTTTTCGTTCAGGTCGACGACGAGGGCCGACCGACCCCCCATGCCATGTTCCTGAAATCCCAGGCCGAAGGTGCCAAGAACTGACCGGGCCTAGCCCTCGCGGGCGTTTTCATGAATTTCGGGATGCCGGGTCATCCACACGGCAATCCCGAGCATGATGACGGTTGCGATGACGCCGAGGATGTAGAAGCTGTTCTCGATCCCGACCACTTCGGCGATGGCCCCCATCAACACCGGGGCGGCGATGGAAGTCACGCGATTGGCCGTTGCGCGCAAGCCAATGACCTTGCCCTGCTCGCCGAGCCCCGCGGTGCGCAGCATCAAGGTGATGACGAGGGGCTGATGAACGCCGTTGAACAACGATCGTATGCACAGAACCACGGAAATCACGAAGAATGTGCCCAGCATCGGCGTAATGACAATCAGCAAGATCGCGCTCAGCACCACGATCCATAGCAGCCAGTAAGGTGAAATCCATCGCGACAACGGCGCCGCCAGCAAGGGGCCCACACCCGCCGCGACCGATGCCAGGGAAAGCAGGATCCCGATCAATGTGCCGGGTATGCCGATACCGTTGAGCCAGACCACATAGAACGATGACTGAATATTGTTGCCGAGATGGGTCATCATGCCGATGGCGGCAGTGATGGCGATGGTCGGCACCGCCAGCAACCGGAACGTGGAAACGTAATCCGACATATTGGGCATCAGGGCCCGCAAGCCCGCGCCCGCTTCGGTGGCGGGCTCCCCCGTCGGCGGCATGCCCGCCGTCCGGGGCAGCATCCATGCCGATATGATTGCGCCCACACCCCACAGCCCCGCCAGGCCGAAGGCGCCCCAGGGTCCCGCCAGGTCCCACACCGCGCCGACAACGGGCGGGCCGATCACGTTACCCGCGCGGCTGATGACGCTCAGCCGTCCGGCGTAAAGGGTACGCCCCTGCATCAGCTGGCCGATCAGGGTCTGGGCCCCGAGCCAGCCCATGGAATCAGCAAGGCCCCAGATCATCTGCAAAAGGATAATGGCGACCGCATGAGGCGCCAGCGGGTAGAGAAGCGGCGCCAGGGTGCCGAGAATCGCAAAGAACAGCATCACCCGCCGACCGCCCATGCGATCCATCAACGCGCCGATATGGATGGACAGGAACAGGGACAGGAAAGGTCGGCACCCGAGCACGATGCCCAAAACAAAAGGCGACAACTCCAGCCCCACCACCCACAAGGGCACGATGGTGATCGCCATGAAATGCATGGTGGTGGAAAATGTGCCGACGCCATATACCGCCAACTGGATACGCAGGGGCACGCGAGCGTCATCGGACGCGCCGGCGTCCGTTATCGGAGGGGGAGGCCTCATGCGCGGCTGCGATCGAGAACGGCGCGGACCTGACGCGCCATGTGTGCCAATTCAAAAGGCTTGTCGATCAAAATAAAATCTCCGGCCGAGCGAACCGCATCTATGGCGCCTTCCGAAACATGGCCGCTCATGAAAATCGCGGGAACAGGGCCAAAACTTCGCCGTGCCCCCTCGACAATCGCAGGACCACGATGCCCCGCAGGCAAGATGACATCGGAAATAAACAAATCGGGCTTCCCATGCAGCGCCAATTGTTCATAAGCCTCCTCGGCTGTGCCCGCAACAACCACCCGATACCCCAGCCGCCCGAGATACCCCCGCAACATGTCGCGAATATCGGAATCATCCTCGATTACAAATAGATATTCACCACCCCCAACAACCCCGGCGGCATCTTCCCGCGACACCTCCACAGCTTTTGTTTCCGCGGTAGGCAGGCACATCCGCACGGTCGTCCCCTTGCCCACCGTACTTTCAATATCGACCTGACCACCCGACTGTCGCACGAAACCGTAGACCATGCTGAGGCCGAGGCCCGTGCCCTCTCCCGATAACTTGGTGGTAAAAAACGGCTCCCAGACCTTGTTGAGTTGCTCGGGCGAAATGCCTGATCCGGTATCGGTTACGGAAATGGTGACATAACTGCCCGACTTCATGACCCCCTCGGCAACCGCGCCATCCGGCGGCACCTCTTCACCGGACATAAAAGTCAGGCCCGTTGACAGGGTCAGCTGCCCGCCATCGGGCATGGCATCACGGGCATTGATGGCAAGGTTGAGAATGGCATTTTCCAACTGACCTGGATCGACCAGCGCCGGCTTGATATAGGCACTGGGCGCCACGCGCACTTCCACCGCTGCACCGAGGGTGCGGCCCAACATGTCATTCATACCCGACATCAAGGCATTGACGTCAACCGCCTGGGGCTGCAATTCCTGTTTGCGCGAGAAAGCCAGCAGCCGCTGGGTCAGCTCGGTACCCCGTTCGGTCGCCCGCAACACGGCCTGCGATTCCCGTGCGCCGATATCAGCGGGCAGTTTCTCCATAAGCAATTCGGTATTACCCTGGATAACCGCCAGAAGATTATTGAAATCGTGCGCGATCCCACCGGTTAACTGACCGATAGCCTCCATTTTCTGGGCCTGGAGCAAACGCGCCTCGGTTTCGATACGAGCGGCCATTTCTTCCCGTAAACTGGCATTTACCTGATCCAGTTCGGCGGTGCGTTCACGCACACGGGTCTCAAGGTTATCGCGCGCAATGGATATGTCTTCGATCAGAAGACGGTTTTCTTCCTGTAGTGTCAGCGCCCGAGTCAGGATCGCATTGGCCGAACGGGCCTGCCCCGCCATCAAGATCGCCAGCAACGCCGTCATCAGCCCCATTGCGAGGTAGATACCTTCTCCCGCCAGGGCGAAGCCGAGCGCCAAAGGCCCGGCGGCGGCCAGCAGGAAACCATAAAGGGCCGGCAAAACCGCGAAGGTCATTGTCGTCGCCGCTGAACAGGTTCCGGCAATGATAAAGGCTATAAAGACATGGTAGGAGATGGAGGGTGTAAGCCAGATGACGGCGGCGGCGGCGCCCCAAAAGGCGGCGGAAATGGTGGAACCTATGGTAAAGCGCGTGACCCAGATTTCGACATCGCTGCCGGGCACCCTGTTCTTGAATCCCATGGCGATCAGGAGCCGCGCGATCACGGCCACGATCACCAGGGACAACCAGGCCAGCAGAAGATAGGCGGGAATCTCCCCCCACAGGACGGCAACCGCCAGCAGGCCGTTGATCACATGGCCCAGGATCCGTTCAGGAAACTGATAGAGAAGTTCGACCTGGGCCTCGCGGACTCGCGAAAGGGCATCCTGTGTCGGATCGACCAATACTTCCTTGGCGCTCATAACGGCGCGCCCCCCTCACTGTCTTCCGATGACCGGGTCCCGCCCCAACCGCTTTCGACAGCCCCTTGCGGCTAGAAGGCCAAGCGGTACTGAAGCGCCAAAATGTCGGTGGAAATCCTGTACCGGCCCGACAAATTACCTCTCAGTGCGTTGCTCGCCTCCGCGGTGGAGAGCTGCAACGAAGCGTCCTCGAATATCAGGCGAGTATAACCGAAATCGAAATAGGATTCGGGAGATATTTGATAACGGGCGCCGATACTGACCCACTTGCGATCCTCGTCGGGGACGCGGGGCGTTCGCGTGGCATCGGGCACCGGCGACTGGTCATAAGCGAGACCGCCGCGCAGCAGCCAGTTACCATCGAGCTTGTAATGCGCACCGACAGCAAAGAACCAGGTGTCTTTCCATTTGCTGGGAATGACGCTGTCGGGCTGGGCATTGGAAAACTGGACGCGCAACTCTTGCAGGCGTGACCACCCGGTCCACGCGACCTCGCCCATCAGGGCAAGGCGATCGGACACCTCGTGGTAAATGCCGAGGGAGGCCACCTCCGGCAGGTTCACCGTCGCCAGGGCATCGGTACGCACAAACAGGCCGGTCGCACCGGAAACCAGGTTGCCGAATGTCCCGTTGTAGAAGTTCGCCGGGCCCGTGATGTCGTTGTGCAGCATCGAACGATAGGCCGCGCCAATTCGGGTGGTCGGGGTGAATTCGTAAAGCAGGCCCAGGTTGAAGCCGTAGGAGAAATCCTCTCCCTCCACCTCGGCCAGGCCGTCGTTGGCGGTCGGCGTACCGCCCAGCGCGCCACCAAGGCCGCCCGCGGCCACCGGCAAGGCATCGAAAGTGCCGAAATCCACGGCATTGGAAAGGAATGCGTGGGTATAGGAAAGCTGCAAGCCACCGGCGACCGAGAGCTTGTCCGTCGCCTTGTAAGCCAGCACCGGGTTAAAGGTGTAGGTCGTGATTTTGGATTTGAGCGCATGGTAGCGCCCGGCCCAACCGGGCTTGTATTCCGTTGCCAGCCCGAAAGGCACGGTCAGGGAAGCGCCGAAAAAGACCCGGTCCGACATCTGGCGCGAATAGAAAAGGGCGGGGGCAATGCTGTCGGGCCCCGCATCGCTGCCGCCGTTGCCGCCACCGATGGCACCGGTCAGAACCGTGGTCGCAGATGAGGTGGTGAACTCCGCCTTGGGCACGATCGCCGTACCGATGACGGCAAAGTGTTCGCCCCTGTGACGGGTGATGCCGGCGGGGTTGTGATACATGTAACTGACGTCTTCTGCCGCCGCGCTGGCGCCGGCGAAGGCACTGCCTTGTCCTGCGCCGCTGTTTTCCCGCAACGCGAGGCCCGAGGCCTGGGCCAGAACCGGCACCATCAGCGCCCCTGAAAAAACAACCCAACCGAAGAATCTTGTCACCCGTTCCCCCCGGCCCCATACGGCGGCCAACTCCCGAAATACTGAGCCTTCCAGCTTTCGGGATTATTGGCAAATATGGTTAACGGACTATCAATGCCGAAGGGTCAGCGGAAAAGCCGCTGGTAGATGCCGGTCGCGGTTTTGCGGGCGGCGTCGTGTTCCTCGGGGCTCATGACGTAGGTGCTTGCCCCGGTCGCCTGCGGCATGACCGCCTGCATTTCAGGGAGCGGCGTCACCGCCGGATGCGCCGGAAGGTAGCGCGCCTCGCGCAGGATGGTCTGGCCTGCGGGGGAGATCAGGAAATCGATAAACAGCATCGCCGCGTGAGGATGGGGCGCGCCCTTCATCATCATGACGTATCCATTGCGTCCCAGAACCGGCGACGGCGTCGTCGAAGCCACTGGCGCCCCCTGGGCGGCGCTGATGGCAACGTGATGCAGCGCGGCGGAGATCATTACCGGGTATTCCCCGGCGATGACCTGGTCCAGCACGCTGCGGATGGAGCCGGTTCCGGTACGCACGTTCTGGGCGGACAGTTTTTGCAGGTACGACATGGCACGGGCCTCGCCCCAAACCTTGCGCAGAATAGCAATAAACAATGGCGCGCCGGTTTCCGTGCTCGACGCCCAGACCAGCTTGCCCTTCCATTTCGGATCGAGCAGGTCTTCCCAGGTTTTCGGCGCCTGTGCCGCCGACACCAGGCGGGTGTTGTAGCCGATGCCGTTATAGGAATAGCGGATCGGCGCCCACATGCGGTCCGGGTCCAGCGTATCGCCCGGATAGGCGGCCAGCGCCGGACTGGAAAAGGCCTGGGCGATGGCGACTTTCTTCAACACCGGCGCCGCCGAAGCGACGACGACATCGGCCAGGGTCCTGCCCGCGCGATGCTCCGCCAAAAGACGCTGCACCAGTTTCGAGCTGCTCGCCCGCGTGTAATCGAGCTTGATGAAAGGATAGGTTTTTTCGAACGCTGCCTTCAGCGGGCGCACCGCCTGACGGACGATCAGGGTTGTATAGAACATCAACCCGCCTTCGGCGCGGGCGCCGGCCTCAAGAATCTTCTGACGCTCCGGCCCGGAGAGGTTGGCGATCTGGTCATTGGTCAGGGCCGATGCCGATGTGGTGAAGGCCGATGCGAGCAGGACCGCCAGCGCCAATTCCCGAATTTGATGCATCATTTTCCCCTCCCCGGATTTAGCGTGCTGACGTCTTGCGTCCCGGCCGCACCAGCGCGGCATTTCCCGAAAGCGTCAGCTTGGTGCCGTAGATTGCCGAGATGTCCTTCACCCGCTTGAGCACGCGGGCCGCGACCTTGCCCTCCGCCAGCATGGGTCGCCCGCGCATGGCGCGCGGCCGCCCGAAGCCCTGGTCGATGGGATGGACCCGAACCTCGGCCAAGGCGCCCTTACGGTACTTCACCTGGACCACGATGTTTTCCCAGAACCCGGCATGGGCGGGATGGCCCTTGCGGCCGCCGTCGGTGCGCGCATCGAGAAAATCCGCCGGCGTCGCATCGGGGCCGAGATCGAAGCGCGCATAGGCGGTATCGGGAAAGAAACGCACGGTCTCGTTCTGGAACACCATGTTGCCGACGCTGTAGAGGATGGGCTTGCCCTTGTAGATTTCGATGCCGAGCGGGATATGCGAGCCATGGCCGACGAAGATATCGGCACCGGCATCAATCGCCCGGTGCGCGACATCGATGACGAAATCGGCGGGCTCACCTATCGCCGTGCGCGTCTTCGCCGCTTTCAGGCTCTTGCCGCCGAACTCGTGATAATGCAGCGAAAACATCACCCAGTCCGCCTGGCGACGGGCCTCGCGCACCCAGCGCAGATTCTCCTCGAGATCGTCATCATCGGCCTGGGAGTCGATACCGAAGTCCTTTGACCGTGCAATATGGGCACCGAAGATTTCAAGACGCGCATCGTCATCGTCGGAGACTTCCTTGGCGCTGTAGAAGTGTCCCCTTGCGCGTTCCTTTTCGCGCTCGAACCCCAGCTCGCGGCTGGCGCGCTGCAAGGCTTCGAACGCCGCCCCGTCCACCCGATAGGTCTTGCTGCTGGCCAGCGGATTGACGCCGGGACGGCCCGGCAGGTCACGGCGCTGGGCCCCGGCGGCATTCCACGGGCGATAGGTCGCGGTGGCGGAAACCAGCGCCACACGGCCGTTGGGCGTTTCCAGGTAAGCCGGCGAGCGTGCCTCGGCCAGGTTGGCGCCGGTGCCCGAATGAGCGATCCCGGCGGCATCGAGATGACGCATGGTGGCGAGCATCCCCTCGGCACCGTAATCGAAGGCGTGGTTGTTGGCGCAAGACACCATGTTGACGCCGAACCAGCGCAGATCGTCGAGCAATTCCGGCGGCGTCGTCATGTAGGTACCGCGAGTGATGCCAGGCACGCCTTCATCCCAGTGGCGGGCCGAACCCTCCAGGTTGACGAAACCGACATCGGCATCGCGAAACAGTTTCGCCAGTTTCGTAAAACGGGGCTCGTCATAGACCGACAGGCGCCGGGTCAGCATGGTATCGCCGCCCAGGGTCAGGGTCAGATCACCGGATTCCGACTGGTACAGCATGGCTTTCCCCGCTCTTTATTTGTTGCGCGTCACGCGGCGCTAAACGCCTTCAGTTTTTTCATGTCCAGCCCGGCGCCGAACCCCGGCGCATCGTTGGGCGTAATGGTGCCATCGGCGAAGGTAAAAACCCCGTCGAAAGGATCGCCTTCCAGCTTGTCGAAGAAATGGGTTTCCGTCGGCCAGGGCGCCAGCCACGGGCGCCCCGCGTGCAGGTGCAGGCGCGGCATGGCGCCGATGCGAGTTTCCGAATCGGTGCCGATGACCACGGGCAACCCGGCGGCTTCCGCGAGCGCAATGATCTTGAGAGATTCGGTAATGCCCGTGCGCCTGAGCTTGACGCTGACGGCACCGACGGCGCCGGCGCGGATCAGGTTTTGCACCGCTGCCAACGACGTGCAGGTCTGATCACCCAGAAGCGCGATGGGCAGACGCGCCGCCAGCCGTGCCATGCGTGCCTGGTCTGGGAACTTGCACGGTTCCTCGATAAACGAAAGACGGTAGGGCGCGAGGTCGGGCAATACGGTCAGGGCCTCGGTCTCGGAATAAAGACCGTTGCAATCCACCCAGACGATGCGCTCCATGCCCACCGCCTTGCGCACGTCACGAACCATGTCGACGTCTTCGTGCGAGCGCTTCCATGTCTTGAGCTTGAGCGCGGCGAAGCCGCGCCGGGAAACGGCATCCTCGGCTTCCTTGACCTGTTCGGCCGTCGTATTGCCGTGAACGATCCAGGCTACCGGCACCGGCCTGGCCGGGCCGCCGCCCAAAAGGCGCCACACCGGCTGGCCCAGGAGCTTGCCCTTCAGGTCCCAAAGCGCCACGTCCACCAGCGCCATGACCGTGCGCTGGCCCTTGATCTTGCCGAGCAGGCCAAGCAGCCGATTGTGGTCCAGCGGGTCCTGGCCCGTCAATACGGGGGCGGCAAAGGTTTCGATCACCCCGGCCAGTTGCCCGGCGGTTTCGCCCGCCTGGGCCAGGCGGCAGACGCATTCGGCCAGGCCTTCGGCGCCGTCGCGGGTGACCAACCGGAGAAGCAGGTAATGGCCGACGGATTCCTTCAGCGAGGCGAACTGCACCGCCTTCTTGTAAGGCAGGTCCAGGCAATAGGCCTCCACCCTTTCGATCACGTCGGCCATGACTTGAAGGCCTTTCTAGTTGGCGAGGCGCGCCGCTTCGCGTCCGGCCTTGCTGCTGAACACCACGTTGCGGGTCTGCCCGGTGCAGGACGGGTAGTTGTGATAGAAAAGGCCGACGATATCGCCCGAGGCGTAAAGCCCGCGAATCGGCTGGTTCGATGAATTCAGCACCCGCGTCGAGGTATCCACCGCCAGCCCGCCGAAGGTAAAGGTAATGCCGCCGGACACCGGGTAGGCACGGTACGGCGGCGCATCGATTTTCTGGGCCCAGTTGGACTTGTCGGGCGATAGCCCACGGGTCCGCAGCCCATCGAGCTTCGACGCATCGAAGGAAACCGAATCGTCCACCGCCGCATTGAAGCGCGTGACCGTATCTTCCAGCACGGTGGGATTAAGGCCGACCTTGGACGCCAGCTCGCCGATGGTGTTCGCCTCTTCGAACGTGGCGTTGAAGGCCGGCCCGTGGCGGAACTGGGCGATGCCCTTCTGATCATAAATCTGGTAGGCGATATTGCCCGGCTGGCCCCGCACCGCGCGCCCCGTCTTGGCGTAGGTATAGCTGTGGAAACTTTCGCCTTCGTCGAAGAACCGCTGGCCGAGCGAATTGACCGTGATGCCGTGACAATAGTCGTAGCGGTTCATGGTGTTGCCCTTGCCGTCCTCGCGCACCGGCGTCTCAAACGACGGCGCACCAGCATCGATGGGCGTCTGGTGGGCGCCTTGCCAATGGCCCGTGGCGCGCGCGCCCATGGCCAGCAGCATGGTCAGCACCTCGCCGGTGTCATGCTTGGAGCCGCGCACTTTCAGCAAATCCGCGTTGGCGCCGAGATAACGCGCCCGCATTTCCGGGTTGGCCTGGAAGCCCCCGGCGCACACGACGATAGAAGACGCGGCGAGGTCGTATTCGCGTTCAGGGTCTGCGACATGAACGCCATCCACCCGCCAGGCGTTACCATGGATGCCCGCGACGCGGGATTCGAAACGAATATCGATGCCGAGCCCGTCGGCGATGGCCCGCCATTGCTCTAGCTGGCCCTTACCGCCGCCGAGGGTCTGGACGTTGCGGCCCGGCTCGAAATGGAAGCGGCCGTTGACCTTGGCATATTTTTCGGGAACCCACTTGATGCCGGTCTTCAGCGCCCAATGCGCGGCGGCATTGGATTCGCCGGTCAGCATGGCCGCCAGCGCGGGGTCGATCAGCCCCTCGGTCACCCGGTTGAGGTCGGCTAGGAATTCTTCCTCGGTGTAGGGGTTGATGACCATCTTGTCGAATTCATCGGCGGGAACATCGGGGATGAATTCGCGCACCTCGTCCTTGCCGGAATGGCAAAAGCGAAATCCGGTATGGGAATAACGCGCGTTACCGCCGTATTCGGGTTCGGGTGCCTTTTCCAGCATCACCACCCGTTCGGCCCCCGACTGGCGCGCCGAGACCGCCGCCTCGAAAGCGGAAGACCCGCCGCCGACAACAATAACGTCGCACGTTTCCTGATTGCTCATTCTGCCCCCCCGGGAATTTCGATTTTAACTATCGAAATCATTCGTTCTTTTATGGACGGATCGTGTCACCGGCCCGGAATTGAGTCAACGGGCCGCCCCCCGGCGCCCGCGCAGACCGAGAGCGACGGCACGGACACGCGGCGGCCCACCGGCGTCGAGACGCACCAGGTTGGCACTGTCGGTCAGCTCCGGCGAGCCCGAATAATGCGCCGCGACCGCACCCTCTCCCACCCGCAGCGACTGATTCCAATGGCCGAGAGCGACGTAATCCGCTCCGGTAGCCGCGATCTCGCGCGCGCCGATCAGCCAGGCCGGTCGCGGATTGCGACGGCGGTCGGGGACCGGCTCATAATGGCCATGGGCCATCGCCACCCGGTAGGCGGCCCCGGCCCGGGGCGGTGCGCGCAGCGGCACCATGTCGTCGTAGTCGCGGTGCGGATTGCCCCAGACCTCGAGCTCCAGCGCCGCCAGGCGGATGCGCCGCGCCCGGCTGAGACCGATGACATGAACATTGGCCGGGCCGCAAAGGGCCGCACGCCGCCAGACGGATTGCGCGATCAGCGGATCGTGGTTGCCGGGCAGGACCACGACAGGCATGCCCGCGCCCGCCAGCAAGGCGCCGACCCGATCGGCCAGGGCGCCCGGAACCCGATTGTTTTCGAACACGTCACCGGCCAACAGCAAGGCATCGGCGCGGTGTGAACGTGCCGTCGCCAAAACGTGCTCAAGCATTAGCGTGGGATTGCCGCCGCCAAGACGCGTCGTTTCCTCGTCGCCGATGTGCAGATCCGACGAATGTAGAAGCGTGGGGCCCTGGGGACGCGGGGAAACGCTCATGCCAGGCCGTACAAAATCCCGGGATTGGTTTCGAGAATTTTTTTGGTGCTTTCCTTAGGCACGCTGCCGTCATTCGCCATGCGCATGATCGCCTCCACCTCGGTGGCGGTATCGCGATGACCGTAATCGGTACCGACAATGATATTGTCGTCGCCGATTTCACCAAGCAGCCATGCCAGGTCGTCCGTGCGCTGGGTCGTGATATAGACTTTCTTGCCCTCGATCAGGTTGCGCCCGGCCGCGCCCTTGCGCGCGAGACGAATACGCGCTTCACCCATCACATAGGGCACCCATTGCGCGCTGGTTTCGATGAAGGCGAAGCCGAGATCGGGGAACCGGTCCGGCACCTGTTCGCGCAGGATCGATTCAAACGACGCAATGACGGGGAACTTGAAAGTCATTAGCGACGACTGGGGCTGGGCCAGGTCGTGATAGGCGTAAGAGCCAACACCGGCATGGGGGCAAATGGCGAGGCCCAGTTCCTGTGCCATTTCGTAAAGCGGATAGAAGAAGCGATGACCGAGCAGGCGGTCGCATTCCATGCCGCGCATGAAAATGCCGCAAGCGCCGTTTTCCTTGCAGAATTCCAGCTCCTCACGCATCAGGCCGGGATTCGCCATGGACAGGAGCGGCGGCACCAGGACCCAGCGCAGCCGCGTCGGCGCCTGCTTCCAGATGCTGGCGAGCCAGCGGTTGTAGGAACGGCACAGCGCCATGTCCACATCGGGCTCACGGGTCAACGGCCGCAGGAACAGGGACGGGAACAGCACCTGGACATCGATGCCGATTTCGTCCATGTGATTGATCCGCGCACTGACGTCGCGCATGTCCTGCGCTTCCGGGGGAACGTCCTTGCCGACGTTATTGCGCGACTTCAACTCGCCGTCCACCAGCCAGTATTCGCCGCGCTTGTTGGCTTGGGTGGGCGCCCCATCGTTGGGGTCGCGCACCAGCAACTGCGGACGGAACTGCTGTTCATCGTCGCGCATGAAGGACCAGGTGAAAGGTGTTTCGATGACATGGGCATCGGCATCAATGGTCGGCATCTTCTTCTCCCTATCCCCGGCCGGGTCTGGCGCCACAGGGATTTTTTATTTTTGCGCTAGACCCCGACGTCGGTGATTTCGATCCCGTTCCCGTCAAGGTCATGAAAATAGAAATGGCGTCCCGGAAAGGACGTGTGCTTCTTGGTGTCCGGCAACAGGTTGACGTAACCCCGTGCTTCCATGTTGGCGACCGCCTGATCGAATACCTGCGGCTCGACGATGAAAGCATGGTGGAATCGTGTTCCGGCCGGACCGTTGGGATCCACGTGATCGGGATTCTTGTACAAGACGAAGAAATCGCTCCCCGCCTTCATGAAGGCAAAATGATTGCTGATGCGCTCGATCTCGCAGCCCAGGACATCGGCATAAAACCGGGCGGAAGCTTCATGATCCCTGACGGAAATAGTGAAATGCAGGATGCCCGTGGTGCGGACCTGCGGGGTTTCTTCCGTGACCGACATGACGCCCTCCCCCTCCGTTATCTCGAGGCGCCAGTATAGCACCGGTGAACCGCCAGGGAATGCCCCGCGCCGCTTGCCAGCCGGACGCCCGGGTGGCACCATTGGGCCCATCTGAATTCCAAAGAAACCGGCCCGCACCCAAGCGGATCCAAGGGAGACGAAAATGCCTCATGACGAGCCAATGAATCACTGGCACGAGATCAATTCCACCGACAAGAAGGCCGGTCTGGGTACTTTCGCGACGCCGAAAATGCCTTACGACCGCTTCATGGACGAGCAGGAAATCCCGATCCATCGCGACATCGGGGTGCACCGGGTCCAGGATCTGCCGATGAAGCCGTGGAAGCGTCTTGGCGGCAAGGGCAGTTTCATCCAGCTTTACGGCACCGAGGGCCTGTGGGGTTCCTATGTGGTCGAGGTTCCCGGCGGCGGCGCGCTCAATCCCGAAAAGCATCTCTATGAAGAACAGTATCTCGTGGTCGAAGGACGCGGCACCACGGAGATCTGGCAGGAAGACGGCAGGAAGCAGGTGTTCGAATGGCAAAAGGGCTCACTGTTCGCCATTCCGCTCAACACCTATCACCGCATCGTCAACGCCGCGTCGTCGCCGGCGATCCTGCTGGCGGGCACATCGGCGCCCAATGCCATCAATCTCTATGACAACACCGATTTCATCTTCAACAACTCGTTCGAGTTCAAGGATCGATACGACGGCCAGGACGACTTCTTCAAGCCCAGCGACGATCTGGCGCCGGACCCCGTGCGCGGGCTGGCGATGCGCAAGACCAACATCATTCCCGACATCATGAATTGCGAACTGCCGCTCGATAACCGGCGCTCGCCGGGTTATCGCCGGATCGAGCCGCACATGTCGTCGAACCGTTTCTATCTCTGGCTCGGTCAGCATGAAACCGGGCGTTATTCCAAGGCGCATTATCACGGCTCCGCGGCCGTGCTGATCTGCGTCAAGGGCAAGGGCTATACCTATACATGGCCGAAGGAACTGGGCCCGACGCCGTGGAAGGACGGCAAGGCCGAGGGCGTCAAGCGCCAGGACTACGAACCGGTGGGCATGGTTTCCGCCGCGCCCATGAGCGGCGACTGGTTCCACCAGCATTTCGGCATTTCCAAGGAACCGCTGCGCCTGACCGCGTGGTTCGGTCCCAACAACGCGCGCGGGCGCAAGCCCGGACTGCCCGGCGCCAAGCAGATCGATGCCGGCGCCATCGACATGCGGGCGGGCGGCAACGCTATTCCCTATGACATGGAAGATCCCTACCTGCGCCAGGAATACGAAACGACCCTGGCCGAGAACGGTGCCGAAACGCGCATGGAAGAAGAGCTTTACGATCCCAACAACGAAAAGACCAAGGCCTGGGGCGCCGCCGAGTTCTAGCCCGCCAAAACGGCTTTCGACAGGATCAGGGGCGCGGGGTTTTCCCGCGCCCTTTCGTTTTTCCGCGTATTTTCCAAGGCTTGCATCTTCAGCGCCGGAAGTTTGACCGCCTTGCCGGATCGGCCCATTATTCCCCGATAAAACAAATGAATTACGGGGAGGCGATCATGAGGGGTGGTGTATTCAAAGCGATACTGGGAACGGTCGTAGCGGGCGCCGCGGTGATGACGGCGATGGATGCGCGGGCCGATTCGGTTGCGGATTTCTATAAGGGCAAGCAGATGAAGATGGTGATCCGTTCCGCCCCCGGCGGCGGATACGACACCTATGCCCGTCTTCTCGCATTGCATATTGTTAATCACATTCCCGGCAAGCCGGACAAGATGCTGCCCATCAACATGCCGGGCGGTGGCGGGCTAAAGGCGGCGAATTACGTTGCCAATATCGCGCCCAAGGACGGCACGGTGCTGACCATCGTCAGCCGGGGCCTGCCCATGTACCAGGTCACCGACGGACGCAAGTTCCAGGGCGACGTGCGCAAGTTCGGCTGGATTTGCGATCTCAGCGATTCGAACCCGCTGCTGGTGACCTGGCACAGCTCGCCGACAAAAACCATCGCCGATGCGCGCAAGCGCCAAACGGTTATCGGCGCCACCGGCGCGGGGTCCATCTCGGTACAGATTCCCGCCGCCTATAACCAGTTGCTCGATACCAAGATCAAGATCATCTACGGCTACAAGGGCGGGGGCAGCGTCAACCTGGCGATGGAACGCGGCGAGGTCGAGGGCCGCGCCACCAACAATCTGGCAAGCTGGAAGTCCACCAACCCGGAATGGATTTCGGGCAAGAAGCTGAATTTCCTGATGCAGCTCGGCCTCGAACGCGACAAGGAACTGGCCGACGTCCCGCTGTTGATCGACCTGGTCAAGGGCAACAAGGAAAAGGAACAGGTGGCACGCTTCCTGACACTGGCGAATGTCGTCGGCCGCCCCATCGCGGTCGGCCCCGGTGTCCCGGCGGAGCGGGTGGCGGCGCTGCGTGAGGCCTGCGGCAAAACCATGAACGATCCCGCCTTCCGCAAGGCAGCGGGCGAGCAGCGGGCAGAAATCGGCTACCGGGCCGGAAAAGAGGTCCAGTCGATCATCGAGGAAATCGTGAGTGCGCCCAAGTCGCTGGTCGAACGCGTCAGCGCCTACATGAACCCCGGCAAGGCGGCCGAAAAACGCGCCAGCAAGCTGCGCACGGTGAGCAGCGCCATCGTCGAGATCAAGAGGAAGGGCCGCCGTCTCGTCATCAACGACAAGGGCAAGAGGGCCACGGTCAAGGTCAGCGGCAGCCGCACGAAGGTCACGATGGACGGCAAGAAAGCGAAGCGCTCGGCGATCAAGACCGGCATGTCCTGCGCTGTTACCTACGAAGGGCACAATACCGAGGCCGCATCGGTCGCCTGTAAACGCTAGCACCATCGGCGCGGGCCGCACGCACCGCACCCGCGCCGGTTTCTTTCCTGGGAGAGTTCGTCATGATCCGCGTCGCCTTCTGCATCGGCGAATATCCGGAAAAGGAATACCGCCGCCGCGAGGGCGTGGCGCTGGCCTATGCCTCGCCGGAGGTAGAGATCGGCATCGTCCGCGTCGGCGCCAGCCCCTACCAGGGTCTCGGTCCGGCGGAAATCCAGGGTGTCGCACCGCTTTACCACAAGGCCTTCGTCGAGGCCGAACGCCAGGGCTACGACGCGGTGGTCCCGCTGGGCATGCTCGACCTCGGTGTCGACGGCGCGCGCTCGCTGGTGGACATTCCCGTCATCGGCCCAGCCCAGGCCTGCATGCATATCGCATCGCTGCTCGGCGACCGCTTCGGCCTGATCACCTACAACGCCGAGGGCATTCCCCGCCACCGCGCCCAGGCCCGGTTCTATGGCATGAGTGATCGGATCGCCGGATATCGCACCGTGGGCATGCGCCTCATGGACATGGCCGACGGCGTCGAGCGCATGACGGAGGCTTTTGTCGCCGGCGCCCGCTCGCTGATCAAAGACGATGGCGCCGATGTCATTATTCCGCTCGGCGTCACCCAGTGCCCGGTGCACATCAAGCCCGACTGGCTGCAAAAGGAACTGGGGGTGCCGGTGGTCGAAGGCATCGGCGCGCCGCTGCGGATCGCCGCCATGCTGGCCGGACTGGGCCTGAGCCAGAGCCGCGTGCGCTGGCCCAAATCGGATTCACCCATCGGGCTTTCGGGGTAGACTGGGGCCCGGAGGCAAGATGACAACCAAGACCGCTATTGTGACCGGGGCCGCCAGCGGCATTGGCCGCGCCGCCGCAGAACTTCTGCTGGCAGAGGGCTGGAACGTCTGCGCGTTCGACCGCGATCCTATCGCCGCGCCCAGGGGCAGGAATACCCGCTTGCTGACCCGCAGCGGCGATGTTTCCAGCGCTGATGACTGCGAGGGCACGGTGGCGGAAACCGTCATCCGCTTCGGCCGCGTGGATGCGCTTTTGCATTTCGCCGCCCAGCACGACACCAATACCTGGAACACGCTCGACGATGATGCCTTCAATCGCGTGCTCGCGGTCAATGTCACCGGCGCCTTCCTGATGGCCAAGGCCTGCGCCGACTGGATGAAGGATCATGGCGGCGGTGCCATCGTGCTGACGGGTTCGGGCTCGATCAATGTTTCGGGCCTTGGCGGTCATGGCCGCGGCGGGCCCGCCTATGTCACGTCCAAGGCCGCGATCATCGGGCTGACGCGCTCCTTGGCGCGCTCCTTCGGGCCCCTCGGCATTCGCGTCAACGCCGTCAGCCCCGGCGCCACCGACACGGCGATGACAGCGGATTATTCCGACGATGCCCGCGCCAAGGTGGCCGAACGCACGCTTGTCGGGCGCATGGGCACGGCGGAGGAAATCGCCAAGGTCGCCATCTTCCTGGTGTCCGAAGGCGCGGCCTACATGACCGGGGAAATCGTCAACGTCAACGGCGGCGGCAGCTTCGGCTGACAGCGCCGGAATCATCACGGGAGAATCATATGACCGAAGTTACCAAGGAAGATCTGGAACGCTTTCGTGAAGTCGAGCCGACGGTGCTTGATCTCAAGACCCAACTGGTGGCCGAAGGCATGACCAGCCGGCTCTTGATGCAGGGAGAAAACTCGACCTTCCGGATCCTGTGCTACGCGGTCTGCAAGGGCGAGGATCATGGCCTGCACGCCCATATCGAAGAAGAGCACACGTTCTTCGTGCTCCACGGCCGGGCAGAATTTTCGACCATCGGCGGCAAGCTGCCCATCGTCGAGAAAAACCAGGCGATTTTCTTGCCCAAGGGTTGCTTTTACGAATTCATCAATCCGGGGCCCGAGCCGCTGGTCGTGCTGCGGTGCGGCGCCAGCGCGGAAACGATCGAGCGATCCACCCGCCTGACCCCCGGCGGCGATCCCATTCCCGGCCGGTCCAAGCGCCACCCCCACCTCAACGACGTCAAGTATGTAGAGGGCGCCTTTCTGGACTAGCTCCGTCCCTTGAAGGCGGGCGACAGCCCGGCCCAGATACCAAGGCCCACAAGGGCCGCCACGCCGACGGCGCCGATGATGTAGAAGGCATTTTCGACGCCGGTGAACTCCGCCACCGCGCCCATGATAAAGGGCACGAGCGCGCCGCCGAACTTGTTGAACGAAATGCGCAGCGCGACGACGCGGGCCTGAAGATGCGGCCCCACGGCTTGCGACGACAGGCTCAGCATCAGCGGGAAGTTATATCCCTGCCCCCACCCGCGCAGGCCGATAGCGATGGCCAGGGCGATAAAGGTACCGAGCACCGGCGTGATGGCGATGGCGGCAACCGCAATAATGGTCATGCCGATCAGCAGCCAGTGAACCGCCACATAACGGGCGGCGCGGCCCACGGTCAGCGCCGCGATGGCGGAAACGCCGTTTGAAATGCCGATCAGCAAACCGATGGCGGCGGCATCGAAGCCGATTTCCTTGAGCCATACGCCGTAGAACGACGACTGGATGCCCGAGCCGGCCTGGCGCATGAACGTGCAGCAGATGACCAGCGCCACGGCGGGCAGCGCCAGCAGGCGAAAGGTCGTGGCGTAATCGGAAAAGCTCGGCAGCACGCCCTTGCGCGGGGTTTCCACCGCCCCGGGCGCGGGGGCGGCGGCGACTTCCGCCGCGGCCCGCGCGGGTGTGCTGTAGATTTCCTCGCTTCGCGGCAGGCACCAGGCCGTGAACACACCCACCAGCACCCAGGCCGAAATGAAGGCGAAGCCCCAGAACGATCCGTAAGCTTGCCAGACCAGGCCCGCCAGCACCGGCCCGACGAAACCGCCGAAGCGCGTCGCCGCCGTCATCCGCCCGGCATAAAGCGGACCGCCGCCAAGCAGGCGCCCGACCAGCGCCTGGGCGCCGATCCAGGACGTTGTCTCGAGCCAGCCCGCCATGAACTGGATCAACACCGTCGCCCAGATCAGCGGCGCCAGCGGGTAGGCGATCAAAAGCGCAGCCCCCGCAAGACCGAGCAGGATAATCATCCGGCGCGGGCCATAGCGGTCGATCAGGGCGCCGCCGTGAATGGACATGGTGACCACGAGAACCTGACGCGCCGAAATGATCAGGCCGATCAGCAGCGGCGATGCGCCCAATTGCAGCGCCCACAACGGCATCACCACGGAGATCATGAGGAAATGACTGCCGACAAAAAAAGCCACGACGTAAACCAGGAACTGAAGGCGCGCAGGACGGCTTTCGGGGACTACTGTGGTCATGGGGCCTTCGCCTCCGCCGGGGGCGCGACTTCCAGTGTGCGTACCAATTGCCGCCGCCGGGTCCAAGCCCAGGCCCAGGCACCGATCCCCAGCACCGCGCCCACCGCGACCGGCGTGCTCAGCCCGCTATGTTCCGCGATGGCGCCGATGACCAGCGTGCCCAATGCCGGCACACCCTGGTTGACCAACCCGTAGTTGCTGATCACACGCCCGCGCATGGACGGATCGGCCGCCGCCTGCAACAGCGTCTGGTTGGAAACATTTTGCAGGATAAAGGCAAAGCCGATCACGCCAATCAGCACAAGTGCCATCCAGAACGCCGACACAAGCGCAAAACCCAGCGCGGCGGCGCAGGAAATGGCGATCCCGAAAAGATTGACGCGGGTAAGACCGGCAATGCCGCCGCCCCGGCTGGCCAGCCAGGAAGCGGCGATCATTGCGCCAACACCGTGAGCACTCATCAACGCGGCCAACCCGCCCGGCCCCATGGCAAAAACCCGGCCGACGAAGCCCGGCAAGAGGTCCGGCAAGGGCTTGACCAGGAAGGCGACGATTACCAGCACCGTCATCATCACACCGATGCCGGGATGGCTGATCATGTAGCGCAGGCCTTCCAGCGTATCGGCGGCCAGCGATGTTTCGGCGCGCCTGGGCGGCGCCGCGAATTCCGTCCTGATCAGGGCGAGGATGAGGGTAAAGGAGGCAAACATCGCCGCCGCCGCCCCGTAGGCCCAACCGATGCCGGCGGTGGCAATGATCCAGCCGCCGACCGCCGGGCCGATAAAACGTGAAACATTGAATATAATGGAGTTGATGGTGACGGCCGAGGTCAGCAGGTCGCGCCCGACCAGGGCGAAAATCACGGTCATGCGCGAGGGCCGGTTGAACGCCCCAAGCCCGCCCCGAATCAGCACCAGGACAAGCAGAAACCAGATATTGATCCACCCGCCCAGCACCAGCACCGTCATCAACAGGGAATAGGCCAGCGACAGGGCCTGCGTCACGCGCAGGAGCTTGAGATAATTCGTCCGGTCCACGATGCTGCCGGCAATCAGGCCAAGCGCCAGGGTCGGCACCGATTCCGCCACGGCGATGGCGCCGAGCCACGCGGTGGAATGGGTCAGTTCCCACGTCAGCCAGCCGAGCGCGACGCGCTGCGCCCACAAGCCGATGTTCGACAACAGGTTGCCGAGCGTAAAAAGGCGATAATCGCGAATGGCCAGCGAACGCCGAAGCGCAAGCCAGCCGCCTGGAACCTTCATCGGGTTTGTCCTGGGTCGGAACGGGACCCGATTATAGCAAGTTTCCGGGGGGAAGCCCCAATGTCGAGCGCCATGCTCTAGCCCGCCTCGCCCCGCTGCACGCGGGTGCCGCGGCCAAAACCGGCAAAGCGCAACAGCAGCGTCACCGCGAGCAGGAAAACCATGAGCAAGGTGCCGATCGCGGCCACGGCCTCCAGGTAGCCTTCGTCCCACATGTTCCACATGAGAATGGCGAGAACCTGGTTCTCCTCCCCCTCGTAAAGGATCAGCGGCTTACCCGCGGTGCGAATGACGTGAAGCATGACCCAGACCCAGACGCCGACAATGGTCGGCATCATCAGCGGGAAGAAAACCTTCAGCATGGTGCGCAGGCGCGCCGCACCGGAAACATGGGCGGCTTCTTCCAGGTCCTTGTGAATTTGCAGGATCGCCGCGTTCATCGACCGCGTACCGTATGCCATGTAGCCGATGGAAAAGGCGATGGTCATGGCGATCAGGCCGCCGTGAATGGAAAGCCCCCACCGGTCCACGTTCAGGAAAATCCAAAGGAAGGCCAGCCCCATGACGATGCCCGGAATGGCATGGGGCAGGAAAGCGAGCTGGTCCAGTATCCGGCGGCCCCAGAACCGCGTGCGCACGACGACATAGGATACGATGAAGGACAGGATGACTGTCGCGGTGGAAGCAGTGATCACCAGGATCAGCGTGTTCATCAGGACCTTGCCGATCAGTTCCGTCTGAAAGATCTGATCATAGTTCCGCAAGGTCACGAGGCCGAAGGCGTCCAGGCCCGGCGCCTGCACGTAGGGCATGAAAGAGGTGAAGGCAAAGACGGCAAAGGGCAGGATCACCGCGAGAAACAGGTACAGCCAGGCCCCCGAAGCGGCGACCCAGCGCCAGCGACCAAGGTTGGATTCCCGTGGCCGATAGCCCTTGCCGGTAATGACCGTGAAACGTTCCGAGCGCGAAATCACCCGCGCATACAGGAACGTGGCCACCACCGCGATCGCCAGATAGACGATGGCGAGCGCATTGGCTTCGCCGTAATTCGGCTCCAGCGTCACCGAATGAAGCACCGAATAAATCTTGGTCGAAAAAACATAAATCCCGCCCGGCATGCCGAGGATGCCCGGCACCTCGAACACCTCCAGCGCCGTCATCATCTGGTAGATCACCACGGCGACGAGTCCCGGCAGCATGAGACGCGCCGTTACCTTGCGCAGGGACGACGCGGGACCGGCGCCGGACATGGCGGCCGCCTCCTCAAGGGTCGGGTCCATGGACCGCAGTAGCGGCACCAGCATCAGGAAAGCCGTCGGCACCAGCCGCAGGCCTTCGATAAAAACCATGCCGCCCAGGGAATAAATGTTGATCGGCCCGATCCCGAGCGTGCCCTGGAGAAACGAATTGAGAAAGCCGATGCGCGGGCTGAGCAGCAAGACCCAGGCCATCGCCTGCAGCATGGACGGCACCGCCAGGGTCATCGGCACCCCGGCATAAATCCAGGCCTTGCCCGGCATATTGGTGCGTTCCACCAGCCACGCCAGCGCCGCGGCAATGGAAATACCGATCAGGGTCGCGCCGGCAACATAGATCAGCGTGTTTGTGAAAACCCGGAACGTGCCGTCGTCGCCCCAGACTTCTTCGTAGTTTTCGGTTGTCAGTTCGGAAAGGGTAAGCTCGGTCGGCAGCGATGCAAGGGAGAAACTGCCCAGAACCAGCATCACCAGCGGCACCAGCACCGCCGCCGCGATGACGACGAAAACCAGCAAGTGCCAGGGATTGCCGAACGAGATACGCCCACGCACAGTGGCCGCCGAAGCTTGCGCGTCAACGGCCATCAGTACGCCTTTCCTGTGGACCGCGGGGGCCCGCGATCACGACAAGGCTATGCCTCTTCGCTGTACTCGGGGCGCGGCTGGCGGATCTCAACACCGTTTTTCTTAAGCTCCTCCAGATACAGGTCATAAACCCAGCGGCCTTCCTGATTGTACTCAATCTGGTCGGGGCCGCCGCCACCGCCGGTCATGCCGAGACGGATAGGATGCTCGGGGCTGCCGCCACGGCGCAATGCGAGGTAGCGCGCGGGCTCCGGCCCGGTGTTGAAATGCTGGTGGAACCACCATTCCGGCGGCGCGAACAGGGAGTTTTCCTTCCAGTCCACCTTGGTCGGCTCGTCGCCTTCCTTCCACAACAGGGAATAACCTTGCCCGGCAAGAATGATGACGTGGGCGCCCGGGCCGTGGCGGTGACACTTCTTGTAGGTGCCGACCTCGAACTCCGACAGGTGACAGGCCATGGTGTGTTCCGACATGGACATATGAAAGGACGTGGCACCAAAGCCGCGATCCGTCCAGTTGATCAGGCGGAACTTCAGGGTATCGGGGATCAGGTTGATCTTGGTCACGCGCCCGCCCAGGTATTCGCTTTCGCCATTGAAGTAACTGTTTTCGCCCTGGTAGCGATCATCGAACACAAACTCGTTGTCAAAGACGAAACGTTCGTTGTGATAAAGATTCATCGTCAACGGCGCGTTGGTGACCATCAAAATCCGCGCCGGTTTACTGCCGCGATTGACGTGATGATAGGTGGTGTTCAGCGGCGGGCCGAACAGCGAACGCTTGCCCCAGCTCACCGTGTTGGCGGGGCAACCTTCCTGCTGAATAACCGTTTCACCCTCGCCATCCACGACGAAGCACCAGGTCTCGAACATATGGCGCACGGGCGTTGTTTTTCCGCCCGGCGCAACCTCGATGATAATGGCCGACGTCAGGAACGGATCCGCCAGGTTGACGAAGGCACCGTTGCATCCGAACCGGGACCAGTGGCCCAGCTCGACCTTCATCATGTCCTCGACATAGAACAGGTCGTAGACAGGGATGCCTTCACCCTTCTGCCAGATTTCAAAAAACGGCTTGGGACGAATGAACTTCTTTTCTACGGAAGCCGTATTCATGGTGTCGGACAATGCGGTTCTCCTTCAGTCAGATAAGCAGCGGGCTATTTCTTGCAGTGCACCGATGCGGCACTGGCGCCCTTGGAATAGGTGATCTTGCAATTCATTCCGGGCTTGAGCTTGTTCCGTTTGGCCTTGGCCCCGTCAATAGTGACCGCCGTACGGCGGCCGCTGATGGTGGTTTCCGCGGCCTTTCCCTTCAGGTTGTAAGTGATGACCCGCCCCGAACGCTTCACCCCCGTCAGCTTGACGTCAATGGTGATCAGCTTGCCGCTCTTGCCGCCGCCCGCTTTTTTCCACAACGGGTCGTAGTAGGAAATCAGCTTCGGGTATTCGGTCAGAAGCGCGCCCTCGTCGCGAATGGCGGTGGGCTTGCCCAGAACTTCTTCCGGGTAGGGCATGAACTCCTTGCGCGCGGCCAGGTCAGCGCGCACCGGAATGGCATTATTGGCGGCGTATTGCGCCACCTGCCCTTCCTTGGACAGGAACCAGTTAGTGAAAAGCAACGATGAATAGCGGTGCGGATTGTTTTTCAGTACGACCAGAAGCGAGATCGCCACCGGCACCGGCGTCGGGCAATGGAAAGCGACGGGTGCATTGCGCGCCTGGTACTGCTGAATGCGATATTCCGCGGCAGCGACCGCGGCATCGAATTCACCCGCCACCGTTAGCGCGATCATGGCGTTGGCGCCTTCCTTGCGCAGCTGCGGCTTCACGTCAGCAAACAAGCGTGTCATGAACTTCCTAGTCCAGTCCGGGCCGTTCTTGAGCCACAACATGCTGAGCCACAGGTTGGGCCGGTTGGGCACCCCCAGCTTGCCGCCGCGCCAGCGCGGATCGTTCACCAGGTCGTCCCAGGTCTTGGGCATCTCGGACTTCTTGACCTTGTTGGTGTTATACACCATGCAGCGATAGGCGATCTTCTGGCCGACCCATAACCCGTTGGGTTCGCGCACGATGTCGCCCAGGCGCTTGAAATTGGGCAGGATGCGAAGATCTTCCAGCGCGTTCATTTCGCGGAACTTCAGCCATTCGCCGCCGAGCGAAATGATCATGTCGGCGAGATAGCGGCCCTGCTTGTAGGCCATCACCGGCTTGACGCCACGGTCATGCAGACCGCCGCGAACATAGGAAATCTTGATATCCGGATAGCGCGCCCGGAAAGGCGCCGCGATCTCGCGGAACTGGGCCGGGTCCCAGGCCCCGATAATATCAAGTCCGCCTTCCTTTCGGGCCTTGGCCAGCCAATCGGCGGGCGTGCGCAATTCTTCATCAAGCCCTTGCAGGATGCCGGCATCGAGCTTCAGCTTCTTGAGTGCCGCCTGGGTTGGCTCGGGCAGATCAGCGGCGGCGGCCGCCAGCGGCGCAAACAGGATCGCCGCCGAAACGGCAACGCGGGTACGGAACAAATGCGACAGGGTCATTGCGGTCCTCCCCTACTCGGTTCGGGCGCCTAGCGCCGGTTATATTTGGGACGGGGCTGCTTGACCTCGCCGCCGTTACGCGCAACCTCGGCCGCGAATTCTTCGTAGATCGCGGGATCCTCGTCTTCATATTCGATCTGGTGATTCTTGGCGAAATCGGGATCGGTATTGGGCCCTGGCGCGCCGATGCGGCACGGATGCTCGGGCGCGCCCTTGCTCTTGAGCGCGAGGTACCGGGCCGGACCTTTGCCTGTATTGAAGTGCTGGTGGTACCACATGTCCGGCGGTGAAAACATCGAGTTCTCGCGCCAGTCCACCTTCGTGGGCGAATCGCCCTCTTTCCAGTTCAGCGAATAACCCTCGCCCTCCAGGATGATGACGTGGGCGCCGGGCCCGTGGCGGTGCGCCTTCTTGTAGGTACCGGGCGGGAATTCGGAAACATGGGCACCGATTGTGTGCTCGCTCATGCCGGTGAGAAACACCGTGCGCGCGCCTTGCCCGCGTTCCTTCCATTCATGAAGGTAGTAGTCGCGCACATCGGTCACCATGTTGGTGCGCACGTAACGCTGTGCAATGATTTCGTAGGTCGGGTTGAAAAACCCCTGCTGCCCGGCATAGCGATCGTCGAACACGAACGGATTATCGAAGACGTAGCGTTCGTTGTGATAGAGATTGAGCGTCAGCGGCGCATTGGTGACCATCAGGATGCGTGCCGGTTCGGTGCTGTCGGTATTGCGATGCTGATAGGTACAGTTCAGCGGCGGGCCGAACAGCGACCGTGGCTGCCAGGGAATCACGGCGTCCGCGATACCATCCTGACTGATCAGGGTTTCACCCTTGCCCTCGATCACGTAGACCCAGGTTTCGAACATATGCTTGATCGGCTTGGTGCTCTCGCCGGGCTTCAGTTCGACAATGATCGAGGTGATCAGGAACGGGTCTTCCAGGTTCATGAAGCAGGCGTCCGCCCCGATCCAGTCCCAACGCGCCAGTTCCACCCTGGCCAGGTCCTGCACATGGAAGGTCGAATAGACGGGAATGCCCTGCTTGTCCTGCCACTGTTCGTAGAACGGCTTGGGCCGCACGAACTTCTTCGTTTCCGGCCCCCCGGCCGAGGCATTGAAATTATCGATGATCGCCATACCGCTTGCCGGCCGCCAGCGCGGCCCCTCCCCTGAAATGGCACCCGGTCATTTCGCGCCGGGCGCACCTTCTTCTTTCCGATAGGCTGAGGCTATCAGCCCCCACCCCCCCTGATTACCGCCAATTTAGGCAATAAATCCTTTCCCGGTGGGCCCGGGGCAGGGATTGGCATCCCTTGCTCACGCGCTTTGCTTCTTCTGTTCGCGCGCGACACGCGCCTGCCCCTTGGACACGTCGATCTGGATACAGGTATTCAGCTTAGGGTCGCGGATCAGACCACGCGGGTCCTGGCCGTCCTGTACCCGCTTGATCTGCTCGCGCAGCAAGCGGCGGTAAAGCGCGATCCCCGCGTCCGACACGCCCAGGTTTTCCCGCGCGCGATCGGTGATGGCCCCCTGGGTTTCCCACGCCATTGCATCGTGAGACGCGAAGGTGTCCATGTGATAGTCACCATCCGGCCCGCGCAGAGAGGGCACGATTTCCATCGGCACCAGGTCTGGCTGCGGCACGGAGGAACCATCCTCGGTCGGCGTGAACTGATAGCGGAAAATCTTTGTATGGGTGTCGTCCACCGGCAGGCGCATGTGCATCACCAGGTGCTCGCGCTGCGGCGACAACAGGTAATTGGGGAAGATCACCGGGTGGCCGTCCTCGACCTCCGCCGCCTCGCCGCCGTAAATGCGCTGCTTGCGCACACCGACCCAGTTTGGCTCCTCGATGATTTCGAAATTCATATACTCGATCGGCCGATAATAGTAGGTGCCCATACGGCCCTTGCCCTTCAGCACCAGCGTGTGGGCGTGCAGGTAGTAGGTGTGGCAGGGGTCGCAGGAATTTTCCATGATCTGCACCCAGTTGCAGTCGATGACCGGCAGCACGAAAATACGCCGCTCGCCGTCATCGCGAACCAGTTGATCCCAACGCGGTAATTCGGGCGCCGGTGCCGGGCCCATGTAGGCCCAGACCATGCCGCCCAGAAGCTGCACCGGGTAGCTGCGCTGGCGCGCATGGTTCTTCAGGGTGCTGTCGGCGGGCTCAAACGGCATTTCCAGGCAGGTGCCGGAGCAATCGAACTTCCAGCCGTGGTAGGGACAACGCAGACCGTCCTCTTCTATGAACCCGTAATAGAGCGAGGCCGAGCGGTGACAGCACTGTTCCTCGACCAGGCCGAGGTTGCCCTTGCCGTCGCGGAACAACACCAGGTCCTCGCCCAGCGCACGGACGCGCACCTTCGGATTATCGGCACTGATTTCGGCTTCAACGGCGATGGGCTGCCAGTAGCGACGCAGCATTTCGCCGGCGGGCGTGCCCGGTCCGACGCGGGTGATGGTCTCATTCACCTCATGTGACAGCATGTTTCCCTCCTGTCAGGACGCGGCGGACTCTTTTTCGCCCGCCAGCGTCGCATAATAGCGCCAGGATGACCTGAGGTTCCCCGACAGGGGCGCCAGAACACCCGACGCGTTATTTCCTCCGCCTTCCGTGCCGTATCCGGGAATGAAGGTTCTTATGTCTTCATCGGTGATCGGCCGGGGTTTTCCCAGAAGATACGCCTGATAATTCATCTCGGCCAGTTCGTTCATCTTGATCGCGGCCAGCGTCGTTTCCTCGACCGAGGCGCCGACGGTGGTAATGCCATGTCCGCGCATGAGACAGATTCGCGATTGGCCCATGGCAGCGGCGAATTCCTGGCCCAAATTATCGTTCTTGATCAGCACTGCGCGGTCGTAAAGGCTCGGCCCTTCCACCGCGATTTTCAGCCCGGTCGGGTCATAGGCGCCGAAAACCGGCAGGATTTCGCGCTCGGTAATGGTGAACAGAACCACCGTGGCCGGATGCACATGGGCAACGCTTTGCACCTCGGGCCGGGTCCGGTAAAGCCACGAATGGATATAAACCTCCTGCGGCGCCTTCAGGCCATCGGGCCCATCGAGTTTTTTGCCGTCGATATCCACCTTGATAACCTGCTCCGCCGTGGTGAAGCGCACCCCGACTTCGTCCGGCCCACGAGCGCGGATCAGGAAACCACCCTCGCAACGCGCACTGATATGTCCCGTCGCGGCCTTTGTCAGCCCCAGGGTGCCGATGATGCGGCACGCCTTTGCCACCAGTTCCCGCTCGGATGAAAGATCGGATGACGTCATGTTCAGGACTCCTTGGGCAGGGGCGACCAGCCATAAAGCTCGATCGTCGACGCGCCACCCTTCAGCTTCTCGATGGTGGCCGCTTCCTTGTCCTCACGGGACTGCGACGATTCCAGCGCCGCATCGAGACCATTGAGCGGCACCACGACCACGCCGTCACGGTCGCCGACAATGACGTCGCCGGGATTGATTTCGGCACCACCCAGTGAAATCGGCGCGAGAATAGAACCGCCCTCTTCCTTGGTCGTGCCGTGGATGGCAAGTCCGCGGGAAAAAACGGGGAAACCGATTTCTTCCAAAAGGTCGGCATCGCGCACGCAACCGTCGATGACCAGCCCGCCGAGCTTCCGCGCCACGCAGGCATGGGCCATGATCTCGCCGAAATAGCCGCCTTCCAGCCCGGCCGCGCCGCCGACATCGACCACGAGCACGTCACCGGGCCTGGCCAGGTAAATGGCGCGATGAATGTTGATGTTGTTCATCGGCTTCGCCACCACGGTGACGGCGGGCCCGCAAATCCGCATCGAGGGAACCACCGGCTTGATCGCCGAAGGCAGCGCGCCCTTGCGGCCCATGGCCTCATGCAACGTCGCGGAGGGAAAAGCCGCCGCGCGCTGGAGCTGAACCCCGGAGGGACGGGGAAAATCGGTATCCATGACAATTACCTCTTGGTCTGAAGCTGGTGATAACCGTGCTTCTTGCGCGCATCCACCAGCTTGGCCCCAGATTTGACCTCGGCGATGATGCGGGCCTCGGCCTCGGAAACATTGGTGGCGATTTCCAGCACGTCCTTTTCCACTTCCACCGGCACCACCAGCACGCCGTCGTCGGTGCCGACGAGGATATCACCGGGGCGCACCTGAACGTCGCCCAGGGATACCGGCACCTGCGTGCCGTCCACCTCGACCCGGTCCTTGCCGGTACGCATGAAATGTCCGCGCGAAAAAATGGGGTAGCCGACCTCCAGCGATCCCGCGACATCGCGGCAAACACCGTGAATGACCGTCCCCGCGATGCCCCGCGACTTGGCCACGGTGGTCAGGATATCGCCCCATACCGTGCAGTCGAGCCGCCCGGCATTATCGAGCACGACCACGCCGCCGGGATCGACATCGTCAATGTAATCGCCGACCGTGCCCTTGGCGATTCCGCACGGCCTGTACTTGAGCGTAAACGCCCGGCCGACCACGTGGTGTCCACGCGCCAGCGGCGCAATGCCCTGGGCCATGCCGTGTACGTCGACACGGTCAAGGGCATCGGAGATCGAAGCCGATGCCAGTTTTTTCAGTCCTTCGACGATTTCGTCCACCATGCACTCCTGTCCTATTTCTTGTCCTTGTTGAGCATCTGCTCGTAACCGCCGGATTCCATCACCTCGACGATGGAAGCCCCCTTGCCCACGGCATCGGCCATGCGGGCCTCGCGGGCGGCGATTTCCTCGCCCTTGGCAATCGCTTCCTCGGCGCGGGCGGCGGGCACGATGATGGTGCCGGAACCATCCGCGACGACATAATCACCGGGATGCACCTGGACGCCGGCGAACTGGATTTCCTCGTTGATGCTGTCCTGAATGACGCGGGTGCGCGCCGTGATCGGCACCACCGCGCGGGCATAGACGGGAAACCTGGCGGCCGCCGAATCGTCGATATCGCGGCACGCGCCGTCGATGACGATGCCCGCGATCCCCTTGGTCGCCGCCGCCAGTGACAGAAGCCCGCCCCAACCCGGCACGTCGGTGCGCCCGGCCAGCTCCATCACCAGGACGTCGCCGGGATCGGCGGCCTCAATCGCCTCAGTGCCGAGATGGCGGGTGGGCTTTTCCACGCCCTGGGGCTTGAGCTTGACCGTCACCGCGCGCCCGCAAATGCGCGGGCACGGCCATTGCGGCCGGATGCCCAGCGTCGCTCCCTTCACCCCGAGCGCGTCCAATGCGTCGGAAACCGTGCAGGCATCGAGCTTCGACAGGCGCTCAACCAATGCATCACGAGCCATCTTCTCTCCCTCCATTCTTTTACGGCAATCTTAACGTGCGACTCAAACCACGGCGATGAATTCGAGTTGAATAACTAATTTTCCCGGTAATTCCGCCGCAACCGTATGGCGCACCGGGCGGTCGTTTTCGTCGGGAAACATCTTGATCCATTCGGCATTGACCAGGTCGCGGTCCTTCTTATCCTTGAGATAAACCACGATCTTGCCGATATCGCCGACGGTGCCGCCGCCGGTCTCGACAATCTTGCGGACATTGGCGAACGCCTGGGCGATCTGCGCTTCCTTGCCGTCCGGCGCCGCATGGGTGGCCGGGTCATGCCCGCCCACGGCGGATGAAAAGATCATGTTGCCGACGCGCACCGCGGTCGGAAAAGGCTGCGGATGCGAAGGAATGTCGTCCCCGGCGATGATTTGGCGTTTGGCCATTTTATGCGTCCCCTCTTGTTGTATGGCTAGCGAATACCCGAAAAACCGAAGCGTTGCCCGATGGCGCGCGCGATCACCGCCACGCCGAAGGTCAAAAGCACGATCAGCACGCCGACCACCGCGGCGGATTCGAACGTGCCGTCAACCATATGGTCCACCTGCAGCATGGATAATGGCCGACTATCGGCGGTGACCAGCATGGCGATGGTGGAAACATTGCGTGCCGCCGACACAAAGGTCAGCAGGCCGACGGCGATCAGCACCGGCGCCAGCAAGGGTAGCACGATGCGGCGGAAGGTCAGCAGCCACGAGCCGCCCGCAACGAAGGAGGCTTCTTCCAGATCGTTGCCAAGCTGGACCATGTTGCTCTTGATCAGCTGCACGCCGGTGGAAATGCTGTTGAGGATGCATGCCACCACCAGGACGATGACGGTGCCGTACAAGGGCTGGAACAGCGGCACGTTGAGGAACATCCACAAGAGCGCGAGACCGAGGATGATGCCGGGCAGGCTGGCGGGCACCCAGGACAGGAAATCGAGTACGCCGCGTGCGCGGTAGCGCGTGCGCACCGAGATATAGGCGACCAGCGCGTACCATAACGCACCGAACAGCGCCGCCGACCCACCGAGGATCAGCGTATTGCCGACGGCGCCGAGCACGTCACCATCGGTCAGCACCGTGGCCCAGTGCTCCAGCGTCCATGCATCCTCAAGACCGAAATGACCATAGAGGCTCATGAACGTGCCGAGCAGCAAGAACGCCACCGGCACCACGGTAATCAGCACGCCGAAGGCGCAGATCAGGGCGAACACGGGCCGGCGCCAGCGCCGCAGGCGCAACGGATTGGCGGCGAAGTGGCTGGTCACTGTGACGTAGCTGCGCTTGTGCGACAAATATTGCTGCCAGAAGATCAGCGGCAACATGCACATCAGGATGGCAAGGCCCAGCACCGTGGAGACGCCGAACATCGGCGGGTCTTCCTGGATGAACTGGTAAATCTTGGTCGAGAAAACGTAGAAATTGATCGGCGCGCCGAGGATCAGCTCGATTTCGAAACTTTCCAGCGAATGAATCATCGAAATACAAAGCGTAATCAGGATCGCCGGGGTCAGGACGGGCACGACGATCCGGATCAGGGTCCGCAACGGCCCCGCGCCGGCAATGCGAGAGGCTTCCTCCATCGCGCCGCCGACATTGCGAAAGGCGGGCGACAGGAAGATGTACTTGGCGGCGACGGAGCGGGCCGCGATGTGAGCGAAAATGATGCCGGAGAAGGAATAGATGTTGAACGGTCCCTTCTCCGCGCCGGTCACGGCGACCCAGGCCTGGTTGGCCAGGCCGAACTGCGGATCGAACAGCAATATCCAGCCCATCAGCACCGGGAGCGCAGGCAGGAAGAAGGCGATCCAGAAGAAGGCATCGATCAGCTTCTTGCCCGGCAGGTCCGTCCGCGCCACCGCCCAGGCGATCAGGATGGCGATGGGAAACGCCAAAATCTCGGTGACGACCACGCGCCGGAAGGTGTTGAGGATCGAGGGCACCAGCCCCGGCACATCCCAGGCGGTCGCCCATAGTTCCAGCCCGTAGGCCTTGGTGCCGTCGGTGCCTTCGACCAGGAAGCTTGCTTCCAGCAGCAGCGCCAGCGGATAGACCACCAGCACTACCATCACCAGCAGCACCACCGAGCACATCACAGGCGCTGCGCGCAGGCTGTGACGCAACGCGGACAAGGGCCCGCGCCCGGGTTGTGGTTCGGTGGCGCTCATTTCGGCCATAGGGTCAGGGCATCCTTGGGCACCTGCAGGCGCACGGTCTCGCCTTCCTTCAGGCGCATGCGGCGGGGCACGAAGACCAGCAAACCGGCCTTGCCGACGCGCATGTGGCAATCGAAACGGTCACCGGTAAACAGCACGGTTTCGACCGTGCCTTCGAATATATTGCCGGCACTTTCGTCGATGTCGTCGTTGACGGCGACGGTTTCGGGCCGCACGTAAGCCGCGAGGGACTGGCCGTTGGCCGGACGGCAGTCGCGGAAGCTCTTGGCGAACAACGTGATCCCGGCACCGGCCAGCGACACCTCGGCCGAGCCGTCGCCGCGCATGGACAGGACCTGGGCTTCGAAACGGGAATTGAGGCCAAGAAAATCACGCACGAACGGGGTCGCGGGATTTTCATAAATCTCCACCGGATCGCCGACCTGTTCGATCCTGCCCTGGTTCATGACCGCCACGCGGTCCGCCAGGGAGAGGGCTTCGGACTGGTCATGGGTAACCAGGATGACCGTGACCCCGACCTGGCGCTGCAACAGCTTCAGTTCGATGCGCATTTGTTCGCGCAGCTTGACGTCGAGGTTGCTGAACGGCTCATCAAGCAAAAGGACATCGGGCTTGTAGACCAGGGCGCGGGCCAGGGCAACGCGCTGCTGCTGGCCGCCCGACAGGTTCGGCGCAGGCCGGTCGGCAAAGCCGTCGAGGCCGACCTGACGCAGGATGTCGCCCACCGCGGCGTCGGTTTCCGCCGCCGAAACGCCGCGAAGGCTGAGCGGATACGCCACGGTCTGACCCACGGTCAGATGCGGCCAGATGGCATAGGACTGGGCCACCATGCCCATGTTGCGCTTTTGCGGCGGCACGAAAACATCATCGGCGGCCGAAAACAGCACCGTATCGCGCAGCATGATGGTGCCCTGATCGGGCTGGTCCAGCCCGGCGATCTGGCGCAGCGTCGTGGATTTGCCGCAACCCGAGGGGCCGAGCAGGGCGAAGACTTCCCCGTGGACGATATCGAGGCTGAGATCGTCCACGGCGCGAAACGCGCCGAACAGTTTGGAAATATGCGCAAGCCGCAGGTGCGGTGCGCTTGCATCGGCCTGACTAATGATGAGCCTCCCCAACCGCCACGCGGGCGCGACGGCGTTGCCCCCACCGTTTTCCGGCGTCGGGCGGTTTTCTTGACCGGCTATTTTATCTTCCGTAGTCTGATAATCGAAAGCCTTTTCCTAAATCGAAAAAGCCCCGGCCAACAGGGGCCTTTGGAGCATCGGGAGGTGCCCATGACCACCCACGAAGAAAATGTCCTGATGACCCGGACAGGCCCCGGCACGCCCGGCGGCAACATGCTGCGGCGCTACTGGTTGCCGGTGGCGCTCAGCGACGAATTGCCCCACGGCGGCGCGCCGATGCCGATTACGATCCTGAGTGAGAACCTGGTCCTGTTCCGCGATGAAGCGGGCAAGCCCGGCCTTCTGCAACGCCTGTGCCCGCACCGCTGCACCGATCTGAGCTTCGGACGGATCGAGAACGGCGGCTTGCGCTGCCTTTATCATGGCTGGCTGTTCGATACCGCCGGCAACTGCCTGGAGCAGCCCGGCGAGCCGCCGGAAAGCACCTACAAGGATGAGGTCAAGGCCCGCGCCTACCCGCTGGTGGAAAAGGGCGGCATGATCTTCGCCTGGCTCGGCACCGGAAAGGCCCCGGAATTCCCCGACTGGGAATTTCTCAATGCCGCGCCGGAGCACCGTTTCCTGCTGCGCACGGTGATTGAGTGCAATTACATGCAGGCGCTGGAAGGCAACATCGACCCGGTGCATCTCAGCTATCTGCACCGACCGCTGAAGCAGGTCGATTCACGCCCTGTACCGGGCAGCGAGAAATCCGCCGATCACTTTTACGCCGCCGAGCGCCGGCCGGTTCTGGACCTCGAGGACACGGATTACGGCATCCGCATCTTTTCCGTCCGCGGGGCCGGTACCGACAAGCAGTACCTGCGCATCACCAATTTCGTCATGCCCTGCCAGGCGCTGATCGTCGGTAATGAAGGCCGCGTCAACGAAGGCTACGCCTCGCACTGGCACGTCCCCATTGATGACCACAACAACATGCGCTTCGACTTCGTGTTCAACCGGGTGCGCCCGCTCGATCATGAAAAGTACAAAAAGCGCATCGGCAACGTCACCGGCCCCGATGGCGTCACCCGGCGCAGCTATGACAATCGCTACTTCCAGAGCCGCGAAGCCATGCAGACGGAAAATTTCACCGGCATGGGCGGCTCGTTCAACGTGCACGACGCCTTCGCCACCGAAAGCATGGGGCCGATTACCGACCGCACCCAGGAGCACCTCGCGACTTCGGACCGCATCATCGTGCGCGCCCGGCGCCAGGTGCTTGAAGCCATAAGCGACGTTGCCGAAGGCAAGGAACCGCGCGGTGTCATAACCGACCCCGCCAAGCGCAGCCGCGCCCATGTCGTCGTGGTTTCCGAAGTGCTGCCGCGTGGCGTCGATCCCAAGCAACACTGGAAAACGCGGATGAGTTCAACCCAGGCCGCGGAATAACGAAAACCGGGCCCATCTTCAAGGGAGGCAAACATGACTATCGATCTTCTCACCCGCCGCGGATTTTCCCGCGCCGCCGCCGCGGTCCTTGCCGCCGGCATCCTGGGCGCCGCCCCCGGCGCCAATGCCGCCGACGACTGGAAAGCACGTTGGGACAAAACCGTCGCCGCCGCCGAAAAGGAAGGGGCGCTCGACGTTTCCGGGCCTTCCGGCCGCCAGTGGACCAAGCTTTTGCAGGAATTCGGCAAGGCCTACCCCAAGATCAAGATCAAGGTCACGCCCTTCAACAGCCGCGACTTCTGGCCCCGGCTGCTGAAGGAGCGCGAGGTCGGCAAGCACCTTTGGGACCTGCGTGTCGGCGGCGCCGATACCCAGGTTTACCCGCTGGCGAAATCCGGCGGGCTCGCCGACGTGCGCGCTATGCTGATTCTTCCCGAAGTAGCCGATGAAAAGAACTGGTACGGCGGCTTCGATCACATGTTCCTCGACAACGCGAAGAAATTCGTGCCGTCCTTCGGCGCCTACGAAAGCCCGCTGGCCTGGAACAACCGCGCCTTCATCAAGGACGGCGAGGTCAAGGACATCCGCGACCTGCTCAACCCGAAATGGAAAGGCAAGATCGCCATGGCCAATCCCCGCGGCGGCTCGACCGCCGTGTCCATGGCGCTCGTCTACAAGAACAAGAACCTTGGCCCGGACTTCATTCGCGACCTGTTTACCAAGCAAAAGCCCGTCATCGGCAAAAACTCGCGCCAGCTTCTGGACTGGTTCGTCGCGGGCAAGTATCCGATCGGCATCGGCCTGTCCAATTCGCAGATCGTGCGCTATCGCACCCGGGGCGTGAAGCTGGACATGGGCCGGATTTCCGGCCTGAAAATCTGGTCCGTCGGCGTTGCCGGCATACAGGTCATGAACCCACGCCCGCATCCCAACGCGACCATCGTCTTCGTCAACTGGCTAATGTCCCAGAAGACCCAAGCCCGCATCATGCCCCGGGTCAAGGTCAACAGCCGACGCAAGGATGTGCCCATCGCCGATACGGACCGGGCGCTGGACTGGAACAACTACAAGGATGCGGTATCGGGTCAGACCGAGGAATTCACCGCGGCCATGGTGGATGCCAAGAAACTGATCCGCCAGCTGGCGAAATAACCGCGAGCGCGCAGCACGCAAAAGGGCGGCCACGGGGGCCGCCCTTTTTTTGTCAGCCAATGCGCCGCCTCAGGCCGCGCATTTATCCCAGTAAGCGAAGCCCATGGCGCAACCGACGCCATCGGCATTGCGGTAACACGGGACGTAATCCTGCATCGCGCCCCCCGCCCCGGCGGCGGCGGCCGTGATCATCCAGTTGCGAATCTCCGATGTGCCCGCCACCAGCACATCGTCCGCCATGCCCGCCATATAGTCGAGATCACCCGCCTCCAGCGCCTTGATGAAACCGTTGTCGAGGTCTTCATCTATCTTGGTGTGCGACAACCCGCCCGAACCGATAAAGACGATGCGTTCCGCCGTCTTGGTCTTGCGTGCCACTTCGCCGAGTGCCTTGCCCAGAGCGACGCAGCGGCGCGCACTGGGCGCCGGCGGAAAGTAGGTGTTGACCATGACCGGCACGATCGCCACGTCCGCCTGGGGCAGAACGAATTCCAGCACGCGCCCGAAAGCGTGACCAAGGCCGCCTTCCATCCGGGTTTCACGCGACCACGACGGGTCGAAATCACGATCCATCAAACCTTGCAGCATTTCGCGCGCCAGCGGCGCATTGACCTTGTAGCGCGTGACCTGATTGGAAATGTCGGTGCCGAAGTAGCGATACTTGCGCGTCGCATCCACCTCATCCTCCACGAACAGGGTGAACGGCGGCATGTTGTCGTTGAGCATGTTTTCGTGCTGGTCGTCCCCGGTAATAACGATGGCATCGGGCTTCCACGCAGCAAGCCGGTCGCGCAACGCTTCGATGGCGGCGTTGCAACGGTCCTGGTGCGCGCGCATGGCATCGGGTGTCAGCGAATCGGCGACATCGGCCTTCGGGTTGAACGGGCCGCGCGCGCGGGCCGGCAACTCCGTCCACTTATCGGACGGCGTAAGCAATTGCGGACTGTGCGATAACGCCAGGCAACCGACGATCTGCGCCATTTCATCCTACCCTGCGTGGAACCCACGCGTTTTTATTGCGCCGCGTGGTAACCACGCATTTTTTTGTTGATTGACGAAATTGTGCATCCGCGATTACGTGGATTCAAGCACGCATCCCGAACCGGGCTATTGCCCATCAACGGGAAATAATTAAGTGCACAAGGGGGATATATGTCGCGCTCGTCACAAGGGGACGACCTGCCGCTGAAGGTCAAGCTGGCGGTTTATGGCGCCGGACTGTTTTCCAACAGCCTGTCGAACATGATGAATATCGTCGTGCCGTTGTGGGCGGTAACGCTGGACCCCCGGCCACTGACCCTCGGCCTGGTGCTGGGCGCGCGTTCGTTCCTGCCGCTTTTGCTGGCCATTCACGGCGGCGCCCTGATGGACCGCATCGGCACCCGGCGGGTGCTTTTATTTTTCGGCATGGTGGCGATCATCACCACGCCGCTTTATCCCGCCCTGCCCATGATTCCGGCGCTGATCGCGTTGCAGATGCTCAACGGCCTTTCCGCATCCATGGGATGGGTCGGCGCCCAGACCCTGATCGGCCAGATCATGAAAGGATCGACCCGTCAGGCCGGACGGCTTTCGTTCTTTTCGCGCATCGGTTCCGTCGGCGGGCCGCCGGTGATCGGTCTGGTGTGGGATTTTCTGGGCCCCTGGCCCACCTTCGCATTGCTGGCGCTACCGGGCATCGCCATGTGGATGACCGCCCGCGTGCTGCCCCCCGATCCCGAGACCATCGCCGAAACCGGCGCGGCACGCCCGCCGGTGCGCTGGCGCGACCTAGTGCCGCGGCCGTCGGACTATATCGAGGCGTTTCGCATGCTTGCCGTTCCGGCAATCGCCTTCGTCGTGCTGATCGCCGCCGTCCGCATATCGGGCAACGGCATCAAGTCGTCGTTTTATGTCGTCTACCTGGAACAGATCGGCATGACCGGCACCCTGATCGGGGTGCTGTCGTCGATCAACTCCCTGTCCGGCGGCTTTTCCGCGCTGGCGACCCGCGCCGCGACGCGCATCATGCGGGCGCCCTTGTTGCTGTTCCTGACCGTGGGCCTGTCCATCGCGCTCATCACCATCACGCCGCTGATGACGTCGTTTGTGGTCCTCGCCATCGTGGCCAGTTTCCGCGGCGCCACCATGGGGATGAGCCAGCCGCTGATGATCTCGATCATGGCCAAATCGTCGGGCAGCCGCCAGGGCCGGGCGGTCGGCCTGCGCACCACAACCAACCGGCTGATTACGGTGGTGGTGCCCATTGCCATGGGCGGGTTGATGGAAGCCTTCGGCATCGCCATGAGCTTTTACATCACCGGCGCCATCGTCGCCGCGATGATGCTGCCCGCGCTATGGGCCATGCGCCGCGCGGGATTGGCTCAAGCCTAGAGAGCAGTTCGACATAGACGGCTATCTCGGGTATATTTTTGCGAAATAAGAACGGTTTTCGCTAATCGAAATCGCGCAGGGAGAGCAAATCATGAACATTCGTCACCTGTCCGTTGCGGCGCTCGGGGCTTTCGCCCTGATGATCTCGGGCGCCAGCGCCGAACTGAAGGAAGATTGGGCCACGGTGGTGGCCAAGGCCAAGAAGGAAGGCCTGGTCGTCGTTCACGGCGCACCGGGCAAGCGCTACCGCGAGGTGTTCGTTGACGCCTTCCGCAAGGCCCATCCCGATATCAAGATCAAGTTCTCCGGGGCCTCGAACCGCGTCGATCTGCCCAAGCTGTTGCGTGAGCGCAAGGCAAAAATCTACGCCTGGGACCTTTGGGTATCCGGTGCCGGGACGGCGGTGGGCCGCATGAAGCCGCGCGGCATTTTTCAGCCGCTGGAACAGATCCTGACCAAGGAAACCATGAACGACAAGAACTGGTTCCTTGGTTTTCACGACGGCTGGATGGATGTCGAAAAGAAATATTTCTATTCCTTCGACGGCAGCGTGCAGAACCCGATCACCGTCAACTGGGACCTGATCAAGAAGTCCGAGCTGACCTCGATCAAGGATCTCGCAAAACCGGAATTCGCGGGCAAGATCGTCTGGGATGAGCCGCGCCTGAACGGATCGGGCAACGGCGCCTCGCTCACCATCTTCAAGAACTTCGGCGAGGATTTCCTGCGCCAGCTTTATTCGCAGAAGATCGTCTTCACCTCCAACCGCCGCCAGGTGGCGGAATGGGTCGTGCGCGGGCGCTATCCCATCGGCATCGGGCTTGGCGAAAACGATCTGAAGGTCTTTCAGAAGCAAGGCGTCGGCCTGAACGTCAAGCCGCTGCCCGACAGCTATTACAAGGTCCAGCAGATTAGCCCGGGCTTCGGCTCCATTGGCTTTATCGACAAGGCGCCCCATCGCTATGCCGCGGCGGTCTACGTCAACTGGCTGCTGAGCAAGGAGGGCCAGGAAGCCTGGACCAAGGTACCGCGCAATTCGCGCCGCACCGACGTCAAGCCCGGCGATCCCGCGCTGGCCCCGATCGCCGGCGTCGAGTACTTCAACGGGCAGAAGGAAATCTATTCCAAGACCCGCTACAAGATGCAAGCCATTGCCAAGGAGGTGATTGCGGCACCTCTGAAGAAACGCAAGCGCGGCAAGAAGAAAAGAAAGAAAAAGAAGGAATAGACGCGCCGTCCTTAACCCCATCAATTCGAAGAAAGGACCGCGGCCCGCAAGGCCGCGGTTCCTCACTGCATGACAGCTTCCATCATCGAAGTTCGTAACCTTGTTAAAACCTTCGGCACCGTCAGGGCTCTCGACGGCATCGGCTTTGCCATCGGCAAGGGCGAGGTTTTTACCCTGCTCGGCCCTTCGGGCTGCGGCAAATCCACCACGCTGCGCATCATCGCCGGGCTTGAAACAGCCAATGGCGGCGACATCTTGCTGAACGGTCGCCCGATCTTGTCGGTGGAAAACCGGATCAACGTGGCGCCGGAAAAACGCGACATGGGCATGGTGTTCCAGTCATACGCCATCTGGCCGCACATGACGGTGGCCGAAAATGTCGCCTACCCCCTGAAACTGCGCGGTGTGGCTGCATCGGAAATTCGCGACCGGGTCGCCAAGGCGCTGGACCTTGTGGACCTGGCGGCGCAATCGGATCGCGATGCCCCCAAGCTGTCGGGCGGCCAGCAGCAACGCGTGGCCCTGGCCCGCGCCCTGGTGTACGAGCCGGAAGTACTATTGCTCGACGAGCCGCTCAGCAATCTCGACGTCAAGCTGCGCGAACAGATGCGGTTTGAACTAAAGCTGCTTCAGGAACGGCTTGGCCTGACGTTGATCTATGTCACTCACGACCAGTCCGAAGCCCTCAGCCTGTCCGATCACATCGCCCTGATGAATTTCGGGCGCATCGAACAACTGGGCAAGCCGGTCGAGCTTTACGAACATCCGAAAACAGAATTCGTCCGCGACTTCCTCGGCAAGACCATTACCCTACCCGCTACGATCACTTCGGTGGACCAGGGCCGCGTGCGCGTGGCGCTGGACGGCATTCCTGACGCGTTGACATGCCGCGCCGGGGATAGCGCCCCCGGCGCGGCGGGCAGTGCCGTGACCGTGGCGATCCGCCCCGAAAGGGTCCGCCTTGCCCCCGATTCGGGTGGCACCAACTGTCTCAACGGGCATGTCGAAACCGTTCTCTACCAAGGTGAACGCAGCGAGTGCCTGGTGCGCGTTGGCGGCGAATTACTTACCGTTTACAGCACCCCCGAAGCGGTCGCCTTGCGCGGCCGGGATGTCTCCCTGGAACTGGCGCCGGAGGCGATCAGCCTATGGCCGAGATAGCCGTCCCACCCCTGACCAGCCGTGCCCTTCGGTTCTTCGAACTGCGCACGGTGCTGTTCAGCATCGTGCTTCTGGTGACGCTGTTCCTGGTGCTTTACCCGGTATTGCTGATCATCTTCTACAGTTTTTCCAGCGCCGAGGTGGGCGAGGATTTCGTCTTCGGCTGGGACGCATGGCGCTACGCACTGAGCGAACCGGCCATGTTCGGCACCATTATCAACACGCTGAAATTGCTGCTGGTCATCAACCTGATCGCCTTTCCCGTCGCTGTCGTCATTTCCTGGGTGCTGGCCCGTACCGATATTCCCGGCCGCAACGGACTGGAATTCATGTTCTGGATTTCGTTTTTCCTGCCGTCGCTTTCGGTGACGCTGGGCTGGATAATGTGTCTGGACCCGGAATACGGCGTGCTGAACCGGCTGGTGACACTGCTGCCCTTTGTCGAGGAAGGCCCGTTCAATATTTATTCCTTCTGGGGAATCGTGTGGGCGCATCTTGGTGCCAATTCCATCGCCATCAAGGTCATGCTGCTGACGCCTACCTTCCGCAACATGGATTCGTCGCTGGAAGAAGCCTCGCGCGTATCCGGCGCCGGGCGCATCGGCACGCTCGCGCGCATTGTCGTTCCCGCCATGATGCCCGCCCTGATCGCCATCCTGCTGATGGCCATGATCCGGGCCATGCAGTCGTTCGAGATCGAGCTGGTTCTGGGCCCGCCGTTCCAGTTCTATGTCTATTCGACCAAGGTCTATTCGCTGATCGCCCAGGAACCGCCCGCTTTCGGGCCCGCTTCGGCCCTGGCGACGCTCGGCCTGGCGGCCATATTGCCGCTGATCTTCGCCCAGCGCTGGCTGACCATGCGGCGCCAGTACACCACCCTGACCGGGCGCTTGCAGGCGCAGCCGGTGCGCCTTGGCCCCTGGCGCATTCCGGTGTTCCTCGCCGTGCTGGCGGTGGTGCTGACACTGACCGTGGTGCCGCTGATCTTTGTCGGGCTGGCGTCTTTCATGAAGCTGTTCGGGTTTTTCCACATTCCCGATCCCTTCACCACCAATCACTGGGTGACGATCTTCAAGGATGAAGTCTTCCTGCAATCCATCGGCAACACGCTGGTGATGTCGGGCGGTGCCGCCGTTCTGGCAGTGGTGCTGTTTTCGCTGGTTGCGTACTTCACCGTGCGGACGACGTTCAAGGCGCGCGCGGTTCTCGATTTCGTTTCCTGGCTGCCGTTTGCCGTGCCGGGTATTTTGTTCGGTGTCGGATTGTTGTTTGTGTTCCTGGAATCGCCGTTGTTCCGCCCGCTTTACGGCACCATGTGGCTTTTGATCCTGGCCACCGTCATCAGCTCGATGACACTGGGCACCCAGATCATCAAGTCGAACATGATGCAGCTCGGCCATGAGCTGGAGGAAGCCTCGCGCATTTCCGGCGCGTCATGGTGGCGCACCTTTACCCGCGTCGTGCTGCCGATCATGATCCCGGTGCTGCTTCTGGTCGGCATCATGAATTTTATCGGCGCCGCGCGCGACGTCGCCTCGGTGGCGCTGGTCGCCACGGCGGACACCAAGACCCTGGCGCTGCTGCAACTGGATTACATGGTGGAAGGCCGCTACGAAGCGGGCGCCGTCGCGTCCCTGGTGGTCATTATCATGTCCACGGGCATCGCCCTTGTCGCCCGCGCTATGGGGCTGCGTATCGGCATCCGGAACTAGGCCCCCTCGACGCACGGGCGGGCCTGGACTAGGCTGGCACCATGACAACCGCACGGACCAACGCCTTCACGATCACCCCCCTCGGCCCCACCATCGGGGCCGAGGTCACGGGGCTCGACCTGCACCAGCCGCTGGACGACGCGGCCTTCGCCGCTTTTGAGACGGCCCTGATGCAGCACAAGGTTCTGTTTGCCCGCGACCAGTTCCTGAGCACGGAGGAGCACGTCGCCCTTGGCCGGCGCTTCGGCGAGCTGGAGGTGCATCCCTTCCGCCCGGAAGGAAAGTTCCCTGAAATCATGGTGCTGGACAACCACAAGGACAACCCGGTGCTGTCCACCGATGTCTGGCATTCGGACACCACGTTTCGCCAATGCCCGACCAGGTATTCCATCCTGCGCTGCCTGGAAATGCCCGCTGTCGGCGGCGATACGCTATGGGCGGACATGGCTGCCGCCTATGACGGCCTGAGCGAACCGATCAAGACCCTGATCGACGGGCTGGAAGCGGTACATGACTTCAAGAATTTCCGCGTGCTGTTCGCCAAGGACGCCGAGGGCCGCGAACGACTCAAGCGGATGGAGGAGCTGTATCCCAACCCGACGCACCCGGTGGTGCGCACCCACCCGGTCACAAAACGCAAGATCCTTTACGTGAACCCGCAATTCACCCTGCACATCAAGGGCCTGAAGGACCGCGAAAGCCGGGCGCTGCTGGAACTTCTGTACGAGCAGGCTCATGTGCCAGAATACCAGTTCCGCTTACGCTGGGCGCCGGGGATGATCGCGTTCTGGGACAACACCTCGACCCAGCACTATGCCGCCAACGACTACTATCCCAACCGCCGCCACATGGAACGTATCGCCGTGATCGGCGATCGCCCTGCCTGATCGCGGATCAGGTCCTGATCGGCACCGGTTCGTTGGCGAACAGCGGATCGCCCGCCGCCTGGGCACGGGCCAGCTTGCGGCTGTAGTAATCCCACAGTACGGCGCCGCCGACGATGGCCGGGTCCAGCCGGTCGCCTTCTTCCAGCTTGTGCAGCCGCTCGCTTTCATCGGGGGCCGAGAACGGCAGGTTCGAGCCGTTGATCAGCAGCGCCTCGCGGCACATTTTTTCCACCGCAATGGCGATCAGTACCGGCGCCTTGATATCGGGCCCGCAGGTCACCAGCCCGTGGTTGCGCAACAGCACCGCGTGATGCGGGCCCATGACATCGACCATCGAACGCGCCATCTCCGGCGTGCCGACAAGACCGGAGCTGTCCTCCCAGCGGGGCGTGTGCACGGGCTGGGTGGTGGCGCGGGGGACAATATTGGGCAGCGGTCCGTCCACCGAGGAGAAGATCGAAGCATAGAACGGATGGGTATGGGCGGAAGCATTGATTTCCGGGCGCGCGCGCATGATCTCGGCATGGATCGGCCATTCGCCATGGGGCTTGCCCGCGCCGCCAAGGTGCTGGCCGTCAAAATCGAGCAAGACAAAGTCGCGGGCATCGAAAACCTCGCCGAGCGCGATTCCGGCCCGCTTCATCCAGAAACCGCGCCCTTCCGGGTCGCGCAGCGCGACATGGCCGACCACCCGGTCGCCGTGACCTTCCAGTTCCAAAATCCGGCACGCCCGCGCCGCATCATCCAGGTCGGCCGCCAGGGCATTGCTCAGCTTCGTCATCGGTCTCTTTCCCGCGATTGTTTTCCCCACGCTACCGGCGCGCATCCCGCCTGTCCAGCCGGGTGGTTTGCCGCCGGGGGCAGGTAAGCTATGGTGCGGCCATGAACCCAAGGCCGAATTTTATCCTGTTCGTCACCGACCAGCACCGCGCCGACCATCTGGGCTGCTACGGCAACCCGGTGGTGCGGACCCCGAACATAGATGCCCTGTCGGCACGCGGGACCCGGTTTGATCGCTTCTATGTCGCCAATCCCGTCTGCATGCCGAACCGCGCCTCACTGATGACCGGTCGCATGCCATCGGCCCACGGGGTGCGGCACAACGGCATCCCGCTGTCGCACGATCATGTTACCTTCGTCGAATTGCTGGCGGCGGCGGGCTACGACACCGCGCTTACGGGCAAGGCGCATTTGCAGAACTTCACCGGCCGCCCCCCGGTCTACGGCCCCGCCCCGCGCGAAGGACTGACCCCGCCGCCGGATGCCTTGCGCGATGCGCGCAAGCGGCCGCGAAGCGGCCCGGAATACGAAGCGGAAAACCAGACCCGCTGGCAAAAGGTGGCGACACCCTTCTACGGCTTCAACCGCGCCGACATCTGCACCGGCCACGGCGACCAGGTGGGCGGCGACTACCTCGACTGGCTGCGGGCCCGCGGCAAGGACCCGGACCAATTGACCGGCCCTGCCAACGCCGCGCCGGACCCGGCCCGCGTTGCCCCGCAGACCTGGCGCACGCGCATCGCTGAAGAAGACTACCCGACCAGCTTTGTCGCCGAACGGGCCTGTGATTTCCTGCGCGGGCGCACCACGGACGATCCGTTCTTCCTGCAAGTCTCCTTTCCCGATCCGCACCATCCGTTCACGCCGCCCGGCCGCTTCTGGGACATGTACGATCCCGCCGCAATGCAACTGCCGGCCAGCTTCGATGCCGGTGACCTGGCGCCGCTCCGCCAGATGCGGGCCGAGCTGGCGGACGGCACCGCGATCCGCGACCAGCCGACGCGGCCTTTTGCCGTCACCGCCGATGAAGCACGGGTCATCATCGCGCTGACCTACGGCATGATCACCATGGTGGATGAAGCCATCGGCCGGATCATGACGACCCTGGCGGAAGCGGGGCTGGCCGAGGACACGGTGGTGATGTTCACCTCCGATCACGGTGATTACATGGGCGATTTCGGCCTGATGACGAAATACCTTTTGCATTACCAGGGGCTGATCCGCGTGCCCTTCATCATTGCCGACCCCGCCGCGCCGGGCGGCGGCCTACGCCGTGACCTTGGCGGCAGCATCGATCTTGCCCCGACCGTTTTGGGCCGCGCCGGGCTGGCGCCCTTCAACGGGATGCAGGGGCGTGACCTGTTCGACCCGGAAACCCCCGCGCCGGGCGCCATGCTGATCGAGGAAGACAGCGTCATCCCCATGTTCGGCCAGCCCATGCGCGAGCGCGTGCGTACCCTCGTGACCGACCACTGGCGACTGTCGCTGCACCACGGTCCCGACTGGTGGGAACTTTATGACCTGGCGAACGATCCCGGGGAAATGTGCAACCTGTGGGCCGATCCCGCGGCGCGTACCGCCGCCGCGCCGCTGGTCGAGGAAATGGTGGCGCGCATGACCGCCCTGCAAGACACCAGCCCACTGCCATCGGGACGCGCCTAGACGGCGCCAAGGCGCTATAATCCCCCCAAAAGATGTTCCCAAAACGGAACGCGGCTGAGGGGAGAAAGCGGCCATGCTGTCACAGAAGAACAACGATCTCTTGACCCTGACCGGGCCGGGCACGCCGGGCGGTAACCTGTTCAGGCGCTTCTGGCTGCCGGCGCTGCTGTCGGAAGAAGTGCCGGAACGCGAAGGTGCGCCGGTGCGCGTGCGGCTGCTAAGCGAGGACCTGGTCGCCTACCGCGACCGCGACGGCCATGTCGGGCTGATGGCGGAGGGATGCCCGCATCGCGGCGCCTCGCTTTATTACGGCCGCAACGAGGACGGCGGGTTGCGCTGCCTGTATCACGGCTGGCTTATGAACCATGATGGGCGCGTGCTGGATGCACCGGGGGAGCCCGATCCCACCCCCATCTGCCGCGATGCGCGCCAGATCGCCTATCCCACCCATGAGGTCGCGGGCGTCGTCTTCGCCTACATGGGCCCCGCCGAACACCGGCCGCCGTTTCCCAATTACCCGTTCACCCAGGTGCCGCACGATCATACCTATGTTACCAAGTCCCATCAGGACTGCAATTACCTGCAAGGCCTGGAGGGCGAGTGCGATTCGGCGCACCTGTCGTTCCTGCACCGGACGCTGCGCGGGCCGCTGGCCAACCGCGTCATCTTTACCAGCCGCAAGCCGCAATACGATTATGAACGCACGGATTTCGGCATCCGCCTGATCGCCACCCGCGAGACCGAGGACGACCGGCTTTACGTCCGCATATCGTCCTTCGTCGCGCCGGTGACCTGCTGGGTACCCGCGCGCAACCGCGAAGCACATATGCACGTTCCCGTCGACGACACCCACAGCCTGCGCTTCGATCTGGGCGTGCTGGACGCGCCGGTGTCGGAGGCCGAGAGCCTGGATGACCGCCGTGAATTCCTGGATGAAAACTGGCGCAAGATTCCCAATCGCGGAAACGACTACCTGCAGGACCGCGAAATGCAGAAGCACGACAACTTCACCGGCATGAAGGGATTCCTGGCGCAGGATTCGGCGGTGACCGAAAGCATGGGGCCGCGCTTCGACCGTGCCCGCGAATACCTGGGTCAAAGCGACGCGGGCATCGTCGCCGTGCGCAATACCATGCTCAAGCTGATCCGCGATCTCGACAAGGGAATCATCCCGCCACAGGCGGCGATCGCGCCGGACAAGAATGATTTCAGCCACGTAGACGCCTGTCAGGTCACCATCGACAAGGGTGCCGACTGGCGCGCCGCCCTGCCCCATGTCGCCAGGCCCCATGCGGTGTCCGGCGCGGTGCGGCCGCCCTTCCGCGACCCGGAACGCCACCTCAAGCGGGAGACCGGTGCATGAGCACCCTCGCCGGACTGGAAGCCGACCTGCGCATCGCCGCCACCATTCTGGAATGGGAATCAGGCGATATTTTCGGCCATGTCGGCGTGCGTCTGCCCGACGACGCGGGCATTGCCTGCAAGGCCTTCCGCCCTGTCTCGCCCGAAGAAGCCGACTGGCTGGTGCATTTCGATTTCGATGCCAAAAAGATCGGCGGCAACGGCTCGCTGCCGCTGGAATGGCCGATGTACACAGAAATATTCGCCGCCCGGCCCGATGTCACCGCCATCGCCCACAGCCACATGCCGGCCTGCATCGCGCTCAGCCTCGCGGGCCGCGACATTTCACCGGTTCACCTGCAATCGGTGAAGTTCGTCGGGACCATCCCCACCTATCCTCACCCGATCCACATCAAGGACAGGGCCGAAGGCGGCGCGCTGGCCACCGCACTGGGAAAGGCAAAAGCGGTGGTGATCCGCGGACACGGCGTTGTCAGTATCGGCGCCAGCATAGACGAGGCCTGCATGAACAACCTGTACCTGGAGCGAACGGCGAAAATCCTGGGGCTAGCCCAGTCGCTTGGCTACACGGGGCCGGATGCGGATTTCATCGGGCAAATGATCGGCAGCCGGGGCACCCTGACCACGGGCGATGAAGGCCTGGCCCATCGCTCGGCGCGGCGCGGCTATTCCAACGAATGGCTTTATTACAGTCACAAGATCAGCCAGGGCGAACGCTGGACGCGGGGCTGGTCCTAGGCGCGGACCCGCAGCGGCTCGGCCAGTTCACGGTCGCGCCCCGTGGCGATAAAGGCGGACGCCGCCGCATTTTCCACATGTGCCCGCGCCGCGGCGCGAGCCGCCTCCACATTGCCGTCGGCAATGGCGGAGAGCAGCGCGTCCACTTCGGCGATGCTTTGGGATTTGCGTTCATCGCGCGAAATAGACGAAGCGCGCAACTGGCTGGTGCGCAAGTGCAGCATCATCGGCAAATCCAGCACCACCGGGTTGCGCGCACCGGCGCAAAAGGCATCGTAATAGGCGCGCTTGGCATCGAGGATGCTTTCCAGGTCCTGGGTCGTATAGGCATCCCTCAGCCCGGCGGCGGCGGCGCGAAATGCGGCCTTGTCGGCGGCATCGGCACATTCGATGAACTGTTCGGCCAGCAGCGCCTCCAGCTCCGCGCGCACCCGGCAGATATTGACCGCGTCCTCGGTCGTGATCGGCGTCACTACCAGCCCCCGCGTCGAGGAATTGGCAATAACGCGCTGGGCTTCCAGTTCGCGCAAGGCCTCGCGCAGGCAGGTGCGGCTGACGCAAAGTTGCGCGCATAAATCCTTTTCGATCAATCTTTCGCCGGGCTTGAGCACGCCCATTTCAATGGCGCGGCGCAACGCGATGATGATCTTCTGGCGCAGAGGCGCGAACTCCGTTTACAGGGCCCGGAGTTTGGCCACCTTTGGCGCGCTATCGGTCATTTGCCCTTCGCCATGGCTTGGGCCGCGACCTCCACCGCCCGGACGATATTGTGATAGCCCGTGCAGCGGCACAGGTTGCCCGCCAGGTGATGACGAATTTCGCCTTCGTTTGGATGCGGATTGCGCTGCAACAGGTCGAGCGCGCTCATCACCATGCCCGGCGTACAAAAACCGCATTGCAGGCCGTGTTCCGTATGAAACGCTTCCTGCAACGGGTGCAGGGTATCGCCGTCGGCCAGGCCTTCGATGGTCAGCACTTCGGCGCCCTCGGCCTGGGCCGCAAGGAAGGTACAAGACTTCACCGCTTCGCCATTGACGTGAACTATGCAGCAACCGCACTGGGTTGTATCACACCCGACATGGGTACCGGTCAGGCCCAGGTTTGAGCGCAGGAATTCGACCAGAAGAGTGCGCGGGTCCACCTCCGTCGTCACGGGCTGTCCGTTCACTGCCATCGAAACGCGTAACATATCGGTAATCATCCTTTTCAGCTCAGTCGCGATAATCGGGGCACAAGCGGTCCATCTGGCGGCGCACAGCCGCCCAGTCGCGCTTGCCGGCAATGCCGGGGTTGGGCCGGTTTTCGATCCACCCGGCGGCAATCTCGGCCACGACATCGCCCGCGGGCTCGACGATGGGGCGACCCGAACGCAGCGCCTCCATCTGGATGGAACACGCGCGTTCCAGGTAGTGGTTAAGCAAGAATGCCTCACCCACCGTGCGGCCGACGACCATGGTGCCGTGGTTGTACATGATCAGCACGGTCTTGTCGGCAAGGTCGCGCACCACCTTGGCGCATTCGTCGTTTTCTTCGCCATGCACCAGGCCTTCGTAGGTGTGATAGGCGACCTTGTTCCAGAACCGCATGGCATATTGCGAAATATACATGAGGCCGCAGTCGAGTGCGGACAGTGCGGCGCCGGCATCTGTATGCAAATGCATGACACAACCGACATCGGGCCTCGCCTTGAGAACGCTGCCGTGAATGTTGAACGACGCCGGCGACTTCGACAGCGGCGACGGATAAACCTGCTCGTCGTCCAGGGTAAAGCACAGAAGGCTCGATGCGGTGACTTCCTCGAACATCAATTGTTCGGGCTTGATCAGGAAACGATCCGGGGCATCGGGAACCCTTGCGGTAAAGTGATTAAGCGTAATGTCCTGGTAGCCCATGTGGGCAGCAACACGGTAAAGCGCGGCCAGGTCCTCGCGCAGCGTCCATTCGGCGTCGCTGACTTTGCCCTTCATCGAGGGAATATCGAGAGCACCCGCGGCTTCCATAATCATGGATCCCTGAGAAAAAAAGAGAGGGAGCACCCCCGCCACGAAAGCGAGGGTGCCGGACCCAAACCTAGTTGGACTTCTTCTTCTTTTTCTTTTTCTTTTTGCCGCAGTTTTTCGTGCAGTTCTTCTTGTAGCCCTTCATGGATTCACGCGCGCTGGCCACTAGGCCCTTCGGTGTCGACAAGGCTTCGCGGGTCAACCCATCCAGCTTTACGCCCGGGGTTGGTTCGATGTTGGCACGCTGCTTCGCCGCATCGGCCAGGAACACCGAATCTTTAGTCATCGCCATGAAACCATTCCGCAGTGCTGCTAGCTTGGCTGCGTCAATACCCTTGGGGGCATTGAAGGCACGGCCGATAGCGCCGCCGATGGAGAGGAACTTCAGGATTTTCTGCTTCTTCGGATCCGAGGTCAGCTCATGCATAAGCCGCAGGTTGGGCAAATCTTTTTCTCGCTCGAAACCGATCTGGACAATCGGGACAAGCTTGCCTTTCTTAATGTCCTCGGCATAGCGGATGCGCCAGCTTGCCCAGGCGCTCGACTGAGCCTGGATTTCGCCGCGAATCAGCGCCAGAGTCTGCGCCGCGGAACCGCGATAGCCACAGATCATTTGGAACTGGGCACCAAGCTGGGACATCATCGCACGCGGCATGATGTAGCTCTGCGAGCCAGCGCCCGTACACCCGACGACGATCTTCTTGCTGAGCACATCCTCGAACTTCTTCACGCCTGCATCGGAACGAACCATGAAAACCGGATTGATTGGCGTGAAGCTGCCGATGTAAGGCATTTGAGCAGAGTCGAACTTTACCTTCTTCGGAAACAGCAGCTGGCTGACAGCCAGGGTGTCCGCAAACATGCCGATCATGGAGCCGTCTTTCGGCGCTACGTTGGCAAAGAAGTTGGCGGCTACCAAGCTGCCCGCGCCCGCCATGTTCTGGACGATCACCCGGGGCTTGCCCGGAATGAACTTACCATAATGACGCGCAGCCAGCTGGGCATAGGCTGTGTAGGAACCTGCCGGCGGATAGCCAACTAGGATCTTGACTGTCTTGCCTTTGTAGAAATCGGATACGGCGTCGGCCTTGGCCGGCGCGGCACTCAGGGCACCCGCCGCGATAACGGCAGCGCCCAGCGCAGATAGGGTTGAAAGCTTAAACATATTCTTCTCCCAAAGTTTGTACGTTCTTGGATTTAGTTGCACGCCCCTTGCCGGGGCTGTTGTTGGGAACACTGACGTTTCCTGAATTCCTCTAGTTTATAGTGATAATGCAGCCCTTACCCGCCGGGGGCATCCTCGACGTTGCGGACCGGTGTTTCGGGGGTGACACCGGAAACCCGCCGCTGCGACGTACGCCGGCCGTTCTCGGCATAATCGCCGGCAACGGCACGGGCCGCGGACTGGTCCCAGGCATCCAGCCAATCCCCCAGGTCATAGCCATGCCAGGGCGACTGTTCCTTGATAGGCGGCAAGCCAAGCTTGTCCCAAAGGTTCTGGCGCCTTCCATGTATTCCTTCTTCGGCAACGCCAGCGGCGGCATGTCGCCCTTGAGGGTCGCATCAATCAGCAGGGTGCCGTCTTCGTTGACGTTACCCGATTTTGGCCCGTGGCCGCGCGGGCGATGATGCAGAACTTCTATGTCGGTCAGCACATTGGCCCGGTACGCCATTGCCCAAAAATCGCATCGCCGTCATCGGGGTCGATGTCTTCATTGACGGCGATAACGTATTTCCGCAATCGGCGCGCAGCACGGCGGCGCCGTAAAGCGCGCGCCAAACCTCCGTGCGCGATGTGCCGCGTTCCATCACCAGGAATATCACCTTGCGGATATTGGTCAGCGGCTCATGCAGGGAAACGCGCTTGACGCCGCGCAATCCAAGCTGATCGCGCAAGTGGGAAAGGAACATCGGCTCATAAGCGACGCGCTTGATGACGCTGGATCTCGCTGGGCGTCACCTGGAAATGATCGAGGCCAGCACCGGCTTCTTCTTCATGGTGATCGCGGTAACATCGAAAATCATGTTGTAATCTTCGAGCGCGATATGACCGTGGATTCACCGAACGGGGCTTCCGGCTCCAGGTAAGTGGTATCCACCAGGCCCTCGATCACGATTTCCGCTTCCGCCGGCACCGTGAGGTCTACGGTCTTACACGTGACCATGTTGATGGGCGCGCCCGCGATGCCGCCCGCGACCTCCGCTTCGTCGCGGTGGGTGCCCAGCTTCTGGGGCCAAGATAAGCCACCACCGGCGGCGCGCCGACGACAACGGCGCAGGGCATCATCTTGTCGCCGCGCGCCTGGTACTTGCACCAGTGCAGGTAGCCGCCCGCGCCGCCTTCGCGCGAAGCCATGCGCACTGCCAGCCGGTTGGAGCCCTTCAGCCCGGCACGGTAGGTGCCCATATTCTGCACCCCGGTATCGGGATCGCGGGTGACCACGTTGGTCGCGGTAAAATAAGGCGCCGCATCGAAGCCCGGCGTCGAGATCGGCACCGGCAGCGCGTCCAGCCCTTGCCGTCGCCGACCAGGTCCTTGCCGGTCCAGACGACCTTCCTGGCATGGCGCCGAGGCCACCACCCTAGGCGGGATGGGATTGTTCATCGCTGCATCCCATCGCGTGCCGATCTGGTCCAGCGGCTGGTTCATGCCGATGGCGTAAATATCCTGGTTGGCCGCCAACGCGCCGACTACAACAGGCATATCGAACTTTCGCCCGCGAGAATCGGTGACGTTGGTGAATAGGAAGGCCTTGCGCTCATCTTCCTTCAGGCCGCCACGGAACTGCCAGCGCACCAGGGGATGCAGCTCGGTGTCCTTGTTGACCGGATTGTCTATGGTCAGCAGCAGGCCCGCCGCGTCCAGCGCCTCGATATGTTCGCGCATGTCGCGGTAACCGCGTGCCGGCATCGGGGATTTCGATGCCGTCTTTTTCTTGCCGGAACCAACCTTGGCCTTATGCGTCATACATAAACCTTTCCGATATCCGGCAATGCCAGACCGATACTGCTGCTGCCCGTCATTAGGGGCGTTCGTGAATTGTCTTGTCGCCGTAACCCGCGTGGCGTTGGTCGATATCGACGCGCTTGTTGGCAGCTTCGCGCGCATCGCCGCGCAGTTGCAGGATTTGCGCCGGAGCTTCGCCCACCTGAGCAAAACGGTAACGACCGTTGCGCGGAATATAGACCCCTTCCAGCGGGTCGAAGTCACCGATCACGGTATCGTCGGCGCCAAAGAAACGCACCCGACCGGCAACCACCATCCAGAATCCTTCATAGGCCGGGTGATAATGCAGGCTGTTGGCGAAACCCACGGGCAGCACCTGGACAGTGCCGCGCAGCACATCGCCCGAGCACAGGCGATAATTGTCGCGCCCGGCGCCATCGGATGCTGCCGCATCGGCGAGAGAAAAGGTCTGAATACCTTCCTCGACCCCGCGAAAGAACGCTTCGCGCTTTGCCGCACCTTTTGCCGCGCCGGGCCCTTCGGCCCCTATCGCTGCCGCCATAAAAAGCTTCCCCTGAATGCCTCTTCCGGCCGCTTCGGGCCTTGGCCGCAAGCTAGCATGGGGCCTTTGGCGGAGTCCATGTCGGACAATCGGACAAAAACACCTAAACCCTATATTTCCGGGGATTACACCGCCATAATCACCGCCAAGAACCATATTCCGGCGCCGGTGCGGCGCCATTCGAGGGGGGTACCATGACTGTCAGGCGCGGACGCCATTTCCTGCAAATACCGGGGCCTTCCAACGTCCCCGACCGGATCCTGCGGGCCATGGACCGCGCCGTTATCGACCATCGGGGCCCGGAATTCGCGATCCTCGGCAAATCACTGCTGGAACGCATCAAACCGGTATTCGGCACCCGCAGCGATCCCGTGATGATTTACCCGGCATCGGGTACCGGGGCCTGGGAAGCGGCTATCGTCAACACGCTGTCGCCGGGCGACAAGGTGGTGATGTGCGAGACCGGACAATTCGCGGTGCTGTGGCGCGACGTGGCGACCCGGTTCGGCATCGATGTTGAATTCATACCCGGCGACTGGCGCCGCGCCGCCGACGCCGATGCCGTCGCCGCACGCCTGGCCGCCGACAAGGCCCATGCCATCAAGGCCGTCTGCGTGGTGCATAACGAAACCTCGACCGGCATCACCACGCCCATCGACAGGATCTGTACCGTCCTGGACAGTGCCAACCATCCGGCATTGCTGATGATCGACACCGTGTCCTCGCTGGGATCGATCAAGGTCGAGCACGATGCCTGGAAAGTAGACGTCACCGTATCGGCATCGCAGAAAGGGCTGATGCTGCCGCCGGGGCTGAGTTTCACCGCCGTCAGCCAGAAGGCGCTCGACGCGGGCAAGACCGCGAAACTGCCGCGCTCCTACTGGGACTGGGGCGCGATGCTCAAGGCCAATGCCGGCGGGTCGTTCCCTACACACCAGCGACCAACCTGCTTTACGCGCTGGATGAAGCCCTGATCATGCTGGAAGAAGAAGGGCTGGAGCAGGCCTTCGCCCGTCACCGCCGCTTCGCCGAAGCGACGCACCGCGCCGCCGCCGGATGGGGGCTGGAACTGCAATGCAGCGAAATATCGGAGTGCTCGCCGGTGCTGACCACCATCCGCACGCCGGAAGGCATTAACGCCGATGCCTTCCGCAAGCTGGTGCTGGACCGTTTCGACCTGTCGCTGGGCACCGGCTCGGCAAGCTGGCGGGCAAGGTCTTCCGCATCGGGCACCTGGGCGATCTCAACGACCTGACGCTGGCGGGCACCCTGTCGGGCGTCGAAATGGGCCTGGCGCTGGCTGATGTTCCGCATCAGGCGGGAGGTGTGGCGGCGGCGCTGCGCTACCTTGCCGACACGGCCGAAGGCGGCACGGCCTAGCCCCACCTAACCCTTGGCGCGGCTGCGTTTTTTTGCCGGGACTTTCTTTTTCTTCCCGGGCTGCAGCGGCGGCCCCATCCGCTTGACGTGCAGCGGCACGATGCGGTCCGGCCTGATCTGGTCGTAGCCGTTGGTGGACAGGTCGAAATTGTTGCCGTCCGGGTCCATGCCCCGATACTCGGTGTAGTGGCGGTCGCCGGGACGTTTTTCCGGCGGCAGGTAGCCATGCTTCTTGGCCAGACGGACATATTTTTCGTTGTCCTCCACCTCGAAGCCGAAGTGATTAAAGCCCGAAACCTTGCCATCCATCTTGTTGGTGTGGATCGACAGATTGAGATAACCGTCGGTCAGCGATATGCCGCCGTTGCGTGCGCGGTGCGTAATCTTCAGCCCCATCACCTTGACGTAAAATTCTGCCAGGCGTTCGGGATCCGTGGTGTTGAACACCAGGTGCTTGATCTTCGCCATTGCACATCCTCCCTTTGCGTTCCCCAGCGACGAGAGTAGCCGCCGCCGGGGTGCCGCGACTAGAGGTATTCGACCATCGGCCGGCGGATGTACTCCGGCGCCACCACGACGTCGATCACGTATTGCTTGCCGGCCTTGACCGCCTTAAGACCCCGCTTGATGGCGGCGGCCGCATCCGCGATATCGGACACCGGCTCGCCTTCCCATCCCTGGGCGCGGGCAACACCGACCAAATCCACCGCCGGCCCTTCCATGCGCTGGCCCACCGGAGCATTTTCCAGCGGGCGGTCGCGATCATGGGCAACGTGCTTCTGATGCTCCTCGTCGTTGTAGTAGGAGCGGTTGTTGGAAACGATCAGCAGCATCGGGATTTTCTGGTTGGCCGCCGTCCACAGGGCGTTGCAGCCCATCATGAAATCACCGTCACCCAGCACCGCGACGGGAATGCGTTCCGGCGCCGTATCGCGCAGCGCTAGCGCCGCACCGACCGCCATGCCCGGCCCCGAACCCACGCCGCCGCCGCCGTTGGAGCCAAGGAAATCCAGCGGCCCCTCCATGAAGTTGCCGTTGGGCGGCCAACCGATGGAGCGCGACATGATCGAAATCGGTTCACCCTTCGTCACCGCGGCGAAAACGCGGGCTAGGTCATTGATGTTGACCGGGCCGCTCTTGGCATCGGGGGCCGGAATCTTCGGCAGGGGGCGCTTCTTCGGCTTCGCCTTGGGCTTGACCTTCGCGCGCTTGAGGCCGTCGAGCAGCGCATCGACACCGGTTTCCGGCACCGTCGCCAGCCACACGTCCACCGCGGGCAGCATTTCGTAATCCATGCTCCAGCCGTTGTGGATGCGGTAATCGTTCGACACGTTGACGACCGTGGCGCTTTTGCCCGCCCCCGGCGGGAATGCCTGCTGGATGGTCCCGGCGGGATCGACCCAATCCAGCGCCACGATGACATCGGCCTTCTTGACCAGTTCATTAAGCGACGGCCGCAGCTTCCAGCCGGTTTCGCCCACGTACAGCGGGTGCGAGGTGGGGAAGCTGGCCGCGTCCTTGAGGCTGGTCAGCACCTTGGCACCGATGTATTCGGCGAATTTCACCCGCGCATCCCAACCTTCCTGGGAACGCGACACGCGGCCCGACAGGATCAGCGGGCGCTTGGCCTTGGCCAGCGCATTGACCGCCTGGGCTACGGATTCCGGCGCCGGTGCGCTGTCGGGTGCGGGCTGGTAGCGCGAGACGTCTTCCAGCGCGGGCCATTCGGCCATTTCCGTTTCCTGCATTTCGGAATCGAGGTTGATATAGACAGGCCCCGCCGGACGCGAACGCGCGATGGAGAAGCCACGACGGATGCTTTCCACCGCCGCCACCGGCGAGCCGGGCTGATCGTCCCACTTGGTATAGCCGCGCACCAGCCCACCCTGGTCGGCGCAGGTGTGAATCCAGTCGATCCAGGGGCGGCGCTTTGCCGCGTCCACCGGGCCGGTGCCGCCCAGCAGCACCACCGGCATGCGGTTGCACCAGGCGTTGAACACTGCCATCGACGCATGCATCAGCCCCACATTGGAATGCACGACGGCGGCCAGCGGCTTTCCCGTAACCGTGGCATAGCCATGCGCCATGGCGACCGCGTGCTCTTCATGCATGCAGACAATGATTTCCGGCGCCTTGTTGCCGAGATAATTGACGATACTGTCGTGCAGCCCCCGGTAGCTGGCCCCCGGATTGAGGCAGATATAGGGGACATCCTGTTCGCGCAGCGCGCTGGCGATCACGTCGGACCCCCAGATCTTGTTGCCGGCCTTGGGCGATTTGGGGGTCGCTTTCTTGCGCGCGGAACTTACAGGCTTTCGGGGCATTAGGCCTCCGTTTGGGGGAATTGTTTGGTATAGGTTCGGGGGTTGGTATTTCGATTGAATATGAAGATCATAATGTAATACTAAAATTCAAGTCCACCTCCACGCCACCATCCGCCATAAAAAAAACCTGCAACCAGGGGCCGTTATGCCTGACGACAATTCCCACAAAAGCCGCGAGACAGAACTCGACACACCAGACGCGCAAGGGTTCCGCGCCATCGGCCAGCCGATCCGGCGCAAGGAAGATGCCCGCCTGCTGACCGGCAAGGGTCGCTTCAGCGACGATTTTTCCCGTCCCGGCCAGACATACGCGGCGATGGTGCGCTCGCCCTACCCCCACGCCCGCATCCGCGGCATCGACAAGGCCACAGCGCTGACCGTTCCCGGCGTGATCGCCGTTTTTACCGGCGTCGATGCGCGCGCCGACGGCTTGACCGCCGTGCCCCACGACCCGGTTCCCTCGACCCAGTACGACATGAAGCTGGCGGGTCCCGACGGATCGCCCATTTTCATCGGCCCCCATGAAATTCTGCCCGCCGACAAGGCCCGCCACGTCGGCGAAGCGGTGGCCGTGGTCATCGGCGAAACCCGCCACGCGGCAGAAGACGGTGCCGAAGCGCTGGCCATCGACTGGGAAGAACTGCCCTTCGTCACCGGCACCGCGGCGGCGGCGGAACCCAACGCGGCGAGCGTATGGGACGAAGTGCCGGATAATGTTTTCGTCGATACCTGGTTCGGTGACCGTTCCGCCACCGATGCCGCCTTTGCCCGCGCCGATCATGTGGTCGAGATGGATTTTCATATCGATCGCGTTACCGGCGTGCCGCTGGAGCCGCGCGCGGCGCTAGGGGAATATGACGCCGACACCGGGCGCTACACCCTGTGGGCCGGGTCCGGCGGCGCCGTGCGCCAGAAGCGTGAAATGGCCAGCGTGCTCGGCATCGATGCCGACAAGGTGCGCGTGCATTCCTACGATGTCGGCGGCAATTTCGGTACCCGCAACCGCGTCTACGTGGAATTTCCCATCGTGCTGTGGGCTTCGGCCAAGGTCGGGCGTCCGGTCAAGTTCACCGCGACACGCTCCGAAGCCTTCCTCAGCGACTACCAAGGCCGTGATCTGGTCAGCAAGGTTGCCCTGGCGCTCGACAAGGAGGGCCGTTTCCTCGCTATGCGCGCGGACAACATCTCCAACGTGGGCGCGCGCTGCGTCTCGCTGTCGCCGCTGGGCAAGGGATCGGCGCTGATCACCGGCTCTTACCACATTCCCGTCGCCTCGCTGCATGCGCGGGCGGTGTTCACTAACACCATGTGCACCCAGGCCTATCGTTCATCGGGACGGCCGGAAGTGAACTTCGCCCTGGAACGCCTTGTGGAAACGGCGGCGCGTGAATGCGGCTTCGACGCGATAGAACTTCGCCGCAAGAATTTCATCCGTCCCGAACAAATGCCCTACACCAACCCGGTGGGGGCGCGTTACGACAGCGGCACCTATGAAGCCAACCTTGATGCGGCGCTGCGCATCGCGGATTGGGACGACTTCCCGGCGCGCCGCGCGGAAAGCGAAAAGCGCGGCAAGCTGCGCGGCATCGGCATCGGCCATTACGTCGAATCCTCCATCGGGTCGCCCAAGGAACGCGCCGATATGTCGGTCACGACCCAGGGCGCCGTGGATGTGGTTATCGGCACCCAGCCTTCGGGCCAGGGACATGAAACCAGCTTTTCCCAGGTGGTGGCCGACCGTCTCGGCGTGCCGGTGGCCGCCGTCAATATCATTATCGGCGATACCGACGTGGTGAAGGCGGGCGGCGGCTCACATTCGGGGCGGTCCATGCGCCATGCCGGCACCGTCATGACCCTTGCCGCCACTGACCTGATCGCCAAGGCCAAGCGCATCGCCGCTATCGTCTGGTCCACGCCGGAAGATTCGGTGACCTTCGAGGACGGCCTGTTCGCCGTGCCGGGGACCAACCATTCGCTGGGTATCCTCGATCTCGCCAAGGCGGCGGCCACGGTGGAACTGCCCGACGATTTGGCCGACGGGCTCGCGGTCAGCCGCGAAAACGAAATGCACGAACCCGTATTCCCCAACGGCTGCGCCATTTGCGAGGTCGAGGTGGACCCCGATACCGGGCGGGTGGATATCGTGCGCTACGCATCCGTTGACGATGTCGGACGCTGCATCAACCCGCTGATCGTCCACGGCCAGACCCACGGCGGCATTGCCCAGGGCGTCGGCCAGGCGATGTGGGAAATGGCTTACGTGGCACCCGAATCGGGCCAGCCGATGATCGGGTCGTTCATGGATTACGGCATGCCGCGATCCGACAACATGCCGTCTTTTGAGACCGAAATCGCCGAAGTGCTCTCGCCGACAAACCCGCTGGGCATCAAGGCCGGCGGCGAGGGCGGCACCACCCCGGCGCTCTCCACCGTGACCAATGCCGTGGTCGATGCGCTGTCGCCTTTCGGCATTCGCGATCTCAAGATGCCACTGACGCCGAACACGGTATGGCAGGCGATCCAGAACGCCAAAAAATCCTCCGCCCGCGCGGCAGGCTGAAAACAGGGAACCAGACCGACATGACCGAACTGAAACTGATTTGCTTTCCGGGCGCCCCCAACATGCCCATTTTCGTTGCCGATGAAAAAGGCTGGTTCAAGGACAACGGCGTCACCATCAACCTGACGACGACGCCAAGCTCGACCTTCCAGGCGGAAAACCTTGCCAACGGCACCTTCGATATCGCCGGTACCGCCTTTGACAACGTCGTCGCCTATTCCGAAGGCCAAGGCGCGGTCATGATCGATCCCGCACCCGATTTCTTCGCCTTCATGGGCGCTACCCAGATCGAGCTGGCGCTGGTGACGACGCCGGATGTCAAGACCGTCGCCGATCTCAAGGGACGTTCGGTGGCGCTGGACGCGCTGGCCACCGGATTCGCCTTTGTGCTTTACGAAATGCTGGCCCGCGCGGGGGTGAAGCAAGACGAAGTGGAAATGGCAACCGTAGGTGCCACACCCTTGCGCTGGGAATCGGTCAAGAACGGCAAGCACGCAGGCACGCTGACGATCGAACCCTTTACCTCCATCGCCGGCGCCGAGGGCTTCACCGTTCCCCCGACCAGCACCGAGCTGTTCGATGCCTATCAGGGCGGCTC
>JAYPPT010000007.1:0-66826 GCA_038131655.1 Alphaproteobacteria bacterium | reverse complement strand
CGTCCAAGGGAAAGGCCGGAAAAGCGGAGAGCGCACTATGGAAATTTCTCGTCCAAAGTCAATGACTAATAAGGAGACGCGACCGGACCGCCCGCTCACCCGACAAAAGGTGGCGCAGAACCGGGTTGGTAGTTGATATAGAAGCAAAAATATAGGACCAATCCCGAACGCACGCAAGCCCCGCACCGGGGCCTGAAGGATATCCGCCGCCATGGCCGCCAAACCTCCCCGCAAACGCACCGGCAAACCCACCCGCGGCGCCCCGCGCCGGGCGCCCGCCGCCGCCGCGCCGCGCCAGAATCGCAAGGAACCGGCCTCATCGCGCCCGCGCGAGGCCTGTGAAGCCCGCGCCCGGCGAGGCGAGGACTGGATTTACGGCCGCCATGCCGTGGCCGCGGCACTGGCCAACCCGGCGCGCAGCCTTGAACGCCTGGTGCTGACCCGCGATGGCGAGGATGCCCTGGCGAAAGCCGGGGTCCAGCCCCGGATTCGTCCTGAAATCCGCTCTAACCAAGAGATTTCGGCCCTTCTGTCCGAGGGTGCCGTGCACCAGGGGTTTGCCCTGAAGGCGGCACCGCTCGCGGAAAAACACATCGAAACCGTGATCGCGGAGCTGGCCGAGGGAGCGCCCGCCACGGTGGTGGTTCTCGATCAGGTGACCGATCCACGCAATGTCGGTGCGATCCTGCGCTCGGCCGCCGCCTTCGGCGCCGCCGCCGTGATCCTGCCCGAACGCCACGGTGCCGATACCACCGCGGCCCTGGCCAAGGCGGCCTCCGGCGCGCTGGAAAGCGTCGCCCTGGTCCGCGTCACCAATATCGCCCGGGCGCTGGAAACCCTGAAAAACGCGGGGTTCTGGACGGTGGGGCTGGCGGCGCGGGCGGGCGAAACCCTGGCTTCGGTGGACCTGAGCGGACGGATTGCCCTGGTGCTCGGCGCGGAAGGCAGCGGCCTGCGCCGGCTGGTGGCCGAAACCTGCGACATCCGCGCCCGCCTGCCGATCAGCGATGCGATGGAAAGCCTCAACGTCGCCGCCGCCGCCGCCTGTGCGCTCTACGAAGTGGCGCGGCGGCGCCCGTAATCCCGAGAATTTACCTAAAACTCAATCAGGCTATTGATTTACAAGGGTATTTTTCGTTGTTCGCGGTTTCGTGGGCTGACATCCTCGGCCCATGAGCCAGATTTCGAACATTGCCACCCAGGGCCTCGCCTTTCAGGCCACGGTACTGGCCCAGGCCGCCGCCAATATCGTCAACGCACGGACGTCGGTCCCGGTGAGCGGCGACGGTGAACTGCTGGGTGCGCTCTATGCGCCGCAGAATGTCACCGGTGTTTCCATCCATGGCGGCGGCGTTCAGGCCCGGCTGGTCCCCGTCAATCCCGCAAGCCGGCTGGTTTACGACAGCACCAGCGCCAGCGGGTATGCGGCCGAGCCCAATATCGATATCGCCACCCAGCTCGTCACCCTCAGCATGGCCGCCAGCAGCTACAAGGCGACCGCCAGCCTGTTCGGGGTCGAGGCGGACCTGTCGCGCACCCTGATCGACGCCCTCGCCTGATTCCCCGCGCCAGTCGCCATGCAAAAACCCCCGCTGCCGGGCAGCGGGGGTTCGATGCATCGGTCGTTGTGAACCGTTGCCTAGTGCAGGCGATTTTCTTCCGTCAGATCGAGCTTGAAGAGATCCATCGCGTTATCCCAGGTGTAGCGACGCTGTTGCTCGTTCGTCAGCCCCTTCAGGTGATGCGCGACCACCTGGCGGGAATGGGGGAAGGTCATGTTGAAATGCGGGTAGTCGTTGGACCACATGCAATTCTTCTCACCCCACCATGACAGGCAATCGCGTCCCGACGTAGTCTTCAAGGAACGTTCCGTAAACGTGCTCGGCGAAGATTTCGCTTCGTTGCGGGTGATCGGCACCGGATAGGAATTGCGGTGACGATCGAAATAGTAGTCCCACTGTTGGAGAAGGAACGGCATCCAGCCGATTTCGCTTTCCGCAAGCAAAAGCTTCAGCTTCGGGAAGCGCTCGAAATAGCCATAGAAGATGAAGTCGAACAGCGTGTTCGCTGAATCGTGGGTCTTCATGTTGGTCGATTCCCGCATGCCTTCGACGCTGCGCGTATGACCCTTCTTCATGTAGCCGTGCCCGGTGAGGATGTGGCAAATCACCGGCTCATCCGCTTCGGCGCAGGCAGCAAACAGCGGGTCGTAATGCTCGGTGTTGCTGAAGGGAAGCTGCGGGTCCGGCACCTGCCAGATCAGCGCGCCCCGCATGCCCTTGTCGATGGAACGGTGCAATTCCTTGATCGCACCCGGCACGTCATAAACGGAAATAAGGGGCACGCCGACAAGGCGCTTGTGATCGGGGCTGGTCCAGTCGTGCAGCCAGTCGTTATAGAGCTTGAACGATTCCTGCTGCAGTTCGATATCATCCACCGAATAGAGCGCCATGCCGTAGTTCGGAAACAGGATTTCGGCGGCAACGCCGTCATTAACCTGATCTTGCAGGCGGAGATCCGCCTTCAGCGCACCCGGCGGCGAGTTGCGGAACGGCACATTCGGCAACAGCTCGCGCAGCCGCGGCGGCAATTGCTGCCACAGTTCGTCGGGCTCCATAACGTGAGAATCGGTGGAAATCATTTTCGGCATCTGCGCCAGCTGGGCTGCGGACAAATCCTCGCCAACTACGCTGCGGCGCGGAAAGGTCTTTGCCTGTTCTTCCGACATGCCGGCGAACTTGGTGGCATCCACGGGTAATTCTGCCATTTTTCACTCCTGTAAGGATTACGTTGCGTCGGGCCGGCGTCGCGGCCCGGACAAATTAAAGCCGCGCGGCAAGCGGGGCGTCGCCGCGCCGGCGTTTCAGATCGGGCTTATTCGTCCCCGAAGAACTTCCCCTCGGCGTAAACACGCTTTTTCGAGGATTCACCGTTCTTCGGATCATTGCCGACCTTGACCTGCCCGTCGGCGAACGACGTCTTGGCGACGACATCCTTCGGGGTCCCGAAAGAGGTAAGGTCATTGAGGCCGGTTTCGGTGCGGACACCGGCGCCGACACGCAACATCACGAGATTTTCGGCTTCATCGGCAACGAACTTGTACTTGGCGTTCCGCGGCAGCATCACGCCTTCGTTCTTGCCAACGACCTGCGTGCGCCCGTCGCCAAAGGTGAAGGTCGCCTTGCCCTGCAGGATAATGAAGGCATGGTCCTCGCCACCGTGGGAATGCAGCGCGTTTTCGCCACCGCTGGCATAAACCTTGAGGTTCACCCAAAGGTTCTCCGCCGTTGCCAGGGGGTCATACGAGGTGCCCTGCTCAAGGAGCGGCGTGCCGCGCAAGGAAAACAGCACTTCCTTGTCGGTCGCGACGTTCGGTTTTCTTTCGATAATTCTTGCGTCATCCATTGGGATTACCTCCAGATATTTTCATATATCGCCTGGATTTCGGATGGCCGCCCTGCCCGTTCGGGCATTCCACGGCGCGGATACATTCCAAGCTGTTGCCCCTATCCTGAGCTTTGGCGCCCCTCGCGTCAAGGCGGCCCGCATCAACCGTGGCGTCCGCCGCTTGCCCCGCAGGCCCGGCGCGCCTATCTTCCCACCGATATTGCCGGTGTAGCTCAGTTGGTAGAGCGGCTGATTTGTAATCAGTAGGTCGCGGGTTCGATCCTGCCGCCGGCACCAAGACGCCATCGTGAAAAGGGGTTGGGACACGGTCCCAACCCCTCGGCATATCGAAACTGCGTCGCAGGCGCAGTTAGATATCTTTCTCCACGCGGCGCACCGGGGTTTCCGGGTGAACATCGTCGGCCGATTTGCGGCGCTGGTGGGTGATCTGGCCCGTGCGCTCCCACTCGCCCTTGACCGCAGCCTGGGCGAACCGTTCCCAGGTATCCCCCCAGTCGCCCAGGTGCACGCCGTGCCACGGCGCCTGCGGGCTCAGCGACGGCAGGCCGATCTTCTCCCACAGCGCCTTGGCGTCTTCCATGAATTCCTTCGCCGGCAGCGCCAGCGGCGGCATGACGCTCTTGGATGTCGCGTCGATCAGCAGGGTCGAATTGGTGGTGTCGTCCTGCTTCGGTCCGTGGCTCCGCGAACGGTAGGGCACGATCAGGATATCCTTCATCGGGTTGGAGCGATATGCAATGGACCAGAACACCGCATCGGCGTTGTGGGGGTCCACGTCATCGGTCACGGCGATGACGATCTTGCCGCATTGCGCCTGCACCGTGGATGCCCCCTGCAACCCGCGCCAGATTTCCGACTGCGGCGTACCCGGCTTGAATTGCAGGAAGATGATCGGGCGCAGGTTCGACAATGGCTCATGCATTACCAGCCCCGTCAGCCCCTTGATGCCCATCACCTTTTGCAGGTGGTGCAGGAACAGCGGCTCGTAGGCGACCTTCTTGATGACGCTGGATTCACTGGGCGTGACCTGGCTGACGATGGACGGGAAGATCGGGTTGCGCCGGGTGGTGATCGCCGTCACCTGCATGGACATGTTGAATTCTTCCAACGCGATATAGCCGTGGCTCTCACCGAACGGCCCCTCGGGCTCGACAATGTCGGTGGCGATCAGGCCCTCGACGACGATTTCCGCATCGGCGGGAATCTCTAGGTCAACCGTCAACGCCTTGGCGACACGCAACGGCGCGCCCGCCAGCCCGCCGGCCACGGCCATTTCGTCGGTATCGATGGCGAGCTTCTGCGGCCCCGTGTACTGGATGATCGGCGCCGCGCCCAGAACGATCGCAATGGGCATCGGCTCGCCACGTTCCTTGTACTTGAGCCAGTGCGCGTAGCCCCCGGCGCCGGTCAGCCGCGTCGCCATGCGCACGCCCAGCCGGTCGGTGGCCTTCAGGCCGGCGCGGTAGGTCCCCATGTTGCGGATACCGTTTTCCGGGTCCTTGGTCACGCAGAGCGTCGCCGTCAGGTAGGGCGCGGAGTCGAAACCGGGACTGGAAATCGGGATCGGCAGCGACGCCAGCCCGCCGCCCGGCTTGCGCAGGTCGTCGCCCCGGATGACGACCTCCTGGCAGGGCGGGTTATCGACGTGCACCGGCGCGATCGGCGCGGCCATGCCCCGGTTCCAGACATTGCCGATTTCTTCCACCGGCGCCCCCATGCCGACGGCGTAAATCTCCGGGCTGACGGCGAAGACGCCGACGACGACGGGAGTCTCGAACTTGCGCCCGTCCGACCCGTGAACATTGGTAAACATGAAGGCCCGGCGCGCGCCCTCGGGCAAGCCCCCGACGAACTGCCAGCGCATCAGCGGGTGCAGCTGGGTGTCCTTGTTGACCGGTTCGTCGATGCGAGTCAGCAGACCCTTGGCCTCCAACCGTTCGAGGTGTTCCCGCAGATCGAGCGGCGCGTGAATTTCTTTATGGTCGTCCATGATAGACCTTATCCGATGTTGAAAATGCGGGGCGGCAAGCCGAGGGGGAACCTTATACACCAGCTTCCGGCCGACCGTTAGGCTCGAACCCCGGTAAAGCGCGCAACGGGTGCTTGCGTCCCGGGAATCAGCTATAGTGCCGCCAAATCATATTTCCCCCCGAACCTGGAACAGGATCACACCCATGAGCAGCAACCCCTGGCGTACCAGCCCCCGGCACCGCGAACCGGCCGACCTCATGCAACCCATCATCGAGCCCGGCGCCTGGCGGCCCGAGCAATATGCGAATTCCGAGGAATGGATTTACCGCCTCAACGAGCGGGAAATCGGGGAAATCTTCGATGCGGTCGCGCGCATCCAGTCGAGCGGCCTTGAAATGATTAATGTCACCAGGGACGATTTCGAACTGCCGACCCTTGGCGCCGGCCTCAACGAGATTCACGAGGAGCTAATGCAAGGGCGCGGCTTCGCCCTGCTCCGCGGCCTGCCGGTGGAAGGCCGCACCCGCGAGCAGACGGCCATCGCGTTCTGGGGCATCGGCACCTACATGGGCAATGCCCTGCCGCAGAATATCCGTGGCCATATGCTCGGGCATGTCACCGATCTCGGCGGCGATTACGCCAAGGTGCGCGGCTACATGACCAAGGCGCACATGAAATTCCACGCCGACCGCGCCGACATCCTCTCCCTGTGCTGTCTGCACCCTTCCAAGTCCGGCGGCGCGCATCGCATCTGCTCATCGGCCGAACTCCACAATGAAATGCTGAAACGCCGCCCGGAACTGGTCAAGGAACTGGCTTTCCGGTTCTACCGCGCCCGCAAGGGCGGCTTGCCGCCGGGAGAGACCGATCCCTGGGTGCGCCAGCCCATCTTCAGCGTCACCGACGGCTATTTCGCCGCCCGCGGCGCCTCGGCCGCCATTTCCAAGGGCCAGCAGATCGAAGGCGTACCGCCGCTGACCGAGGCGCAGAAGAAAGCCATCGCGCTCTATCAGGAGCTCGCCGATGAACTGGGCATCAACATCGACTTCCAGGTCGGCGACATCTCCTTTGTGCAGAATCATGTGACCCTGCATTCCCGCACCGCGTTCGAGGATCACCCGGAACCCGAACGCAAACGACACCTGCTGCGGCTCTGGATTTCCAACGGCGAAAGGCCGGTGCACGACGATATCGAGAGGGAAATCCGCGGCATCGCCGTGCCCGACGAGGCGCGCAAAGCCTCTCTCGAAGTCGCCTGACGCTCGGGACCGGACAAAAAACAAAGGGGTTGAGCCCTGGCTCAACCCCTTTTTTCATTTGGCCCCGAAGGCTACTTGCAGCTGTAGCTGCGCCCCCGCACCTTGGTCGAATAATACCCACCGTAGCACGCGCCATAGGAAATCCGCGCGCCGCTGGGCAGCGAATACTGGTTTTCGTAGCGCTCCCCCGCCTCCAGCGTTCGATGCTGCTGGTAGTACTTGCCCTCGCGGACGCAACGGGAACGGCTAGAGCCCCGTTTGCCGCTGTTGTGGCACCAGACGACCTCTATTTTCTTGCCGCAGGTATTACGAAGCGTCTGGGATCGCGATCCGCCGCCGATGGAAACGCAGCTTTTCGCATCACCCCCGCGCGAGGCCCGGCGGCGATCGTTCTGGCGGCGATTCCTGTCCGTGCGGGTTTCCCGCTTGCGGTAGCTGTCGTCGCGCTTGCGGTAGCTATCGCTGCGCTTGCTCTTGCTTCTGGCGGTCTTGCAGGTATAGCTGCGACCCTGCACCTTGGTCGAATAATATCCCCCGTAGCATGCACCGTAGGAAATCCGCGCGCCGCTGGGCAACGAGTACTGGTTTTCGTAGCGCTCCCCCGGCTCCAGCGACCTGTGCTGCTGGTAGTGCTTGCCCTTGCGGCCGCAACGGGAACGGCCCGAGCCACGCTTGGTGCTGTTGTGGCACCAGACGACTTCTATCTTCTTGCTGCAGCTGTTGCGAAGCGTCTGGGATCTCGATCCACCGCCAACGGAAACACATCTTGCCGCATCCTGCCCGTAGGCATCGGGGATGTCCCCAAAGCCCAAAAGCAACAAAAGCGACGCAATAACGGCCATGGCCGTGCGGATCATTGCCCCCCTTTTCCCTGCTGTTTTTGTTTTTTCTGATGTGACCGCATTGGGCCACCAGACAAAAATAAAGGGGCTGAGCCGCGGCTCAACCCCTTATTTCACGATGTATTGACGCGATTAGCGCTGGTGATACTTGCAGCGCCGCGCCGCATCGGCGCCCATTTCACGGCCTTCGGCCTCGCTCAGCGAATTTTCATCGCGCCCCGAGCGCATCGCCTGGGCCATGCCGAGGGCGACGTTGTTGTCTTCCGACAAGCCGCCAGCCTTCAATGCCGCGCGCACGCCCTTCATCCAGTCGCTCATTTGTTCACTCATTCCTGTGCTCCTCTGTCGCCTGTCTGCGAATGATGTTCGGGAGGGGACGCCGGACGTCCCGAGGGGGCGGATCGTAATCGTTCTCCCGCCTCGGCAAAAGCCCAAAATGTGCCCCCACCAGAAACAAGACAGGACGGGCCCCATCGGCTATAGAGAGGGTGAAAACGACAGCCCTCCAGGCCATTGAAAATTCACGGGGACACCATGACCGCCAGAACCAAGCCACCTTTCCGCGCCGACCATGTCGGCAGTTTTCTTCGTCCCCAGGGCCTGATCGAGGCCCGCGCCCGGCGCGCCAAAGGCGAGATCGACGACGCGGCGCTTTGGGACGTGGAATCGGAAGCGGTGCGCGACGTCATCGCACTCCAGGAAAGTGTCGGCCTGCACGCCATTACCGATGGCGATTTCCGCCGGGGCCACTGGTGGAACGACTTTGTTCTCTCCATTGAAAACATCGAGATCCAGGGCGGGCTTCAGGTCCATTTCAAGGCCGAACCGGGGGCCGAGATCGCCCATGCCCCCCATCGCGCCGTGGTCACCGGGCGCATGAACCGGCCCAAAACCATCTGTGCAGACCAGTTCAGGTTCCTGGCGGAAAACACCCACGAAACGCCGAAGCTCTGCATGCCGTCGCCCTCCATCGTGCATTTCCGTTCGGGACGCGAGGGCGTGGACAAGGCCGCCTATCCGGAAATGGGGGAATTCTTCACCGACCTGGCGCGGATCTGGCGCGAGGAAATCATGGATATCGCCGCGCTCGGCGGGCGCTACATCCAGCTTGATGAAGTGAACCTGGCGTTCCTGTGCGATCCCAAGCTGCGCGATGCCGTCGTCGCGCTGGGCGAGGACCCGGACAAGCTGCCGCACACCTACGCCGGCCTGATCAACGACACCGTGCGCGGGCGGCCCGACGACATGGTGGTGTGCCTGCACCTTTGCCGCGGCAACCATCGCAGCAACTACGTCGCCGACGGCGGCTATGAACCGGTCGCCGAAACCCTGTTCAACGAGATCGACGTCGACGGCTATTTCATGGAATTCGACAGCCCCCGCGCCGGCAGCTTCGAGCCCCTGCGCTTCGTCCCCAAGGGAAAGATGATCGTGCTTGGCCTCGTCACCACCAAGTTTCCTGAGCTGGAAAAGAAGGACGACCTCAAGCGCCGTATCGAGGAGGCCGCGAAGTTCGTCGATATCGACCAGCTCGCGCTCAGCCCGCAATGCGGCTTCGCCTCGACGCTGCTGGGCAACAAGGTCACGGTGGACGACGAAAAGCGCAAGCTCGGCCTGATCGTCGAACTGGCCGAGGAAATCTGGGGCTAGTTGCAGTCTATCGTTTTGGGTTCGTTGTTCGATCCCGGCACGTAAGATATATCGCAGCCCATCCCGACCTTCAGCGCCTTGCGCTTCACCGGTTTTCCGGCCAGCTCGATCTTCGTGCGCGAGCCCGAAATCTTGGCCTTGATGGTCTTGCCGCCGCCGTCCTTGAAGGTGATCCAGCGGCCGTCGGACGAAACCATCAACAGCTTGGTCCCCGGCACCTGGGTGGCATCGGCCTTCTTGCTCAGCACTTCCTTCAGCAGCGCCACCGCCGCCGGGGTCTGCTGGAATGCGGCGCGCACCACTTCCGCCACTTCCTCGCCGAAGGCCGGATCCACCGGGCGGTTACCCTTGCTCGCCTCGTTGATGAAGGCCTTGCTGGTCAGCGCCCGCTTGTAGGCCGCGCGCAGCACCGCCAGGCGTCCGGGCACCATCTTCGGCGGGCCCGCGGTAAACCGGGCCAGTTCCGCCTGGGAACCGATCAGCGCCACCAGTGCCTTGCCATCCGGCGAGGTCACGATGTCCTTGGCCAGCGGCGCGCCGACCATCGCCTTGCCGCCCACCTGCAACAACGCGCGGCCCTTGCCGCTGGCGAGAAAGCTGTGAACCGACGATTCGCCACCCATCATGCCGACCAGCTCGTTGCGCAGGATGGCAAGTTGCGAATGGGTGCCGCCATAGCCCGGAATGATCCGGATATTGAGATCGAGCGCCCGGCTCAGCATGATCGTCTCGTTATAGGCCGACGAACCGATGCCCGAGGCCCCGAACCGGAACGGCGCCCCTTGCTTGCGGAAATCGAGAATGCTCTTGTACGGCATCTTGGCGCCGGTCACGACCACGCGCGGGTCCGACGCCGCCTTGCCGATCCACGACATTTCGCGCAGATCGAAACGAATGCCCTTGCGCCCCACCAACTGGGCATAAATCAGCCCGGTATTGAAGGTGCCGATGGTCAGGCCGTTGGGCTTTGACGCATAGATCAGGTTCGCCCCCACCACGTGGCCCGCGCCGGGCCGGTTGACCACGGCGAAGGTTGTCTCGGGCATAACGCGTTTCATATGGCGCGTGACCAGGCGCGCATAAAAGTCATAGCCCCCACCGGATGTGGTCGCGACGATGTAGGTGATGGTCTTGCCCTTGAAATAATCGGCCTCCGCCGCGCGGACCGGCCCCGCCGCGACAACCGCTGCCAGCGCCGTCAGATACGCAATCCATCTCGCCTTCATCGTGTCCTCCCCAGGGGAATGCTTCAGCTTACCGCGCCACAGGCAATGCAGCGCATGTTCTTGCGGTCGAAAATCTGATCCAGGTCGCCATCCACCAAAGCGTAATCGAGCAGGATCCGGATGGCCTTGCCCTCGTCGGGAATCCTGTATTTTTCCATCTGGTCCTTGAGAAAATTCAGATGATAATCGCGGACCTCCACCTCGGTCTTGACCTTGATACCTGCCATTACGCTCTCCTGTTGCGGGGTTGGGCCCGAATTGGCCTGAAGGCAGCTTAACCTCCGGCGGGGTACCGCTCAAGACGAGGGTTGCGCCCACCCCGCGCCCGGCTTATCACCACGGCCAGGGATTTTCGCTTACGGATCGAGGCACATGACGGGAGAAGACAGGGCAGCGCGCTTTCGGCTCGGCGTCGATGTGGGTGGCACCCATACCGACCTGGTACTGTTCGACAGCATCAGCGGTGAAACGCGGGTGGAAAAGGTTTCCTCCACCCCGGCCAACCCGTCCGAGGGCGTGCTCGGTGGCGTCAAACGCTTTCTCGACGCGGGCATCGCGCCCGCCACCATCGGCTTCTTCGCCCACGGCACCACCATCACCACCAACGCCCTTCTTGAAATGCGGGGCGCCAGTGTGGGCCTGCTGATCAACGCCGGGTTCAATGCCGTGCAGGAAACCCAGAACCAGGCCCGCGACGGCAATCCCTTCGACTACTTTTACGATCGGCCCACGCCGATCGCACCGCAAAGCCGTACGTTCCAGATTCCGGGCCGGCTGGATTTTCAGGGCGCGGAGCTCGCCCCCCTCGATGAAGACGCGGTCCGCGCCGCCGCCCGCGACCTTGATGCCGCCGGGGTGGACGCGGTGGCGGTGAGCTACCTGTTTTCCTACATGAACCCGGCCCATGAAACCCGTTCACGCGACATCATCAAAGAGGTGGCGCCGCGCCTGCATGTTTCGCTGTCGTCCGAAGTCCTGCCGCGCATCCGCGAATGGCCGCGCCTGTCCACCACCCTGATCAACGCCTACCTGGCGCCGGTGCTGACACGCTACATCGCCGACCTGTCGAAGGGGCTTGATGCGCTCGGCATCACCACGGCGCAGCGTTTCCTGATGCAGTCCAACGGCGGCGTCATGCCCTTCGCGGGCGCCGTGAGCGGCGAAAAGACCGTCCATACCCTGCTGTCCGGTCCCGCCGCCGGGGCCCAGGCCGCGGCCTGGGTCGCCGCCGCCAATGATGGCGCCAATCTCGTCACTCTCGACATGGGCGGCACCAGCGCCGACATCGCCTTTATCGAGGGCGGCGCGCCGCTGGAAGTCACCGAAGGCACTGTTGCCCGGCGCCAGGTCGATGTCGCGTCCCTGGATATGACCACCATTTCCGCGGGCGGCGGTTCTATTGCCCGGGTTGCGGCGGGGGGATTCCTGACCGTCGGCCCGGAAAGCGCCGGCGCCGCCCCGGCCCCGCCTGCTACGGGCGCGGCGGCAAGCTGCCCACCGTCACCGATGCCGATATCGCCTGCGGCTTTCTCAACCCCGATTACTTTCTGGGCGGCGCGCAAAGCCTCGATGTGGTGGCGGCAGAAGCGGCGCTGGATGCCGAGATCGCCCGCCCCCTCGGCCTCAGCGTGCGCGAGGCGGCGGCCGGCATCCGCCGCATCGTCGATGAGCGCATGGCCGATGAAGTGCGCGTCTTCGCCGCCAAGCGCGGGCTGGAGCCACGCGGCTTCACCCTGCTGCCCTTTGGTGGTGGCGGTGCCGTTCACGCGGCCGCCGTCGCCGAAGAACTGGGCATTGCCCGCATCCTCGTGCCGCCCCGGCCCGGCGCCTTTTCCGCCCTCGGCCTTTTGTGTTCCGATGTGGTGCACGACTACATCCGCTCCGAGCTTTCACCCCTCGACCAGCTCGCGTCCGAACATGCCGAAGCGCTGTTTACCGAGCTTGAAGCCCGTGCGCGCGCCGACGTCGAATCCGAGGGGCTGGACCCCGCCGCCGCCGTGCTCGGCCGCGAAATGGACCTGCGCTACACCGGCCAAGGCTATGAATTGCGCGTCGCGCTGGACGGTATCGGCAAGCTCGATGCCGACGGCCTGAAACAGGCCCGCGCCCTGTTCGATGCCCGGCATGAACAGATCCACGGCCATGCGGCGGCGGAAAAAGCGGTAGAGGTGGTGAGCTACCGCGTCCGTGCCCGCGTGCCCCAGCCCCATGTGCGCCCGACAGAACTGCCCGCCACCACGACGGACATCGCGGCCGCGAAGAAAGGCACCCGCAAGGTCTGGTTCGATGCCGCCACCGCGACCGAGGTGCCGGTCTATGAACGCGAACGCCTGGGCCGGGGCGCCACGCTGATCGGCCCTGCCATCGTTGAACAGATGGATGCCACCACCATCATCCCGCAAGGCTGGCAGGCCGAGGTGGACCGCCAGGGCAACCTGATCCTGACCTTTTCAGGGAACGGGGGGAACGCATCATGATCGACGCCATCACCATCGAAGTGCTGCGCAACAAGGTCGCCGGGCTGGTCGATGAAATGCACTACCATTTCTACCGCTCCGGCTATTCGACCATCATTCGCGAATCGCGCGATTTCTCCTGCGTCATTCTCGATGCCGAAGGCCGCCTGATCACGGCACCGCCGATGTTCTTCCACGGCACGGTGTACCGCCATTTCTGCCGCCGTGTGCTGGAACTGCACGGCGACACGCTGGCGCCGGGCGACGTGTTCGTTTCCAACCATCCTTACGACGCGGGCCTGCCCCATGTGTCCGACATGGGTTTCGTCGCGCCGGTGTTCGCCGACGGCAAGCTGATCGCCTTTTCCGGTTCCATCGCACACAAGGCCGACATCGGCGGCACCATGCCCGGCTCGACCTCGGCCACGGCGACGGAGATTTTCCACGAAGGCCTGTTGCTGCCGCCCGTTCGCATCCGCGCCGCGGGCGCGCCCTGCCCCGACATCGACCGCCTGATCATGGCCAACACGCGCCAGCCCGAACTTGTCGCCGGCGACATCGGCGCGCAGGTCGCGGCCACGGAAATGGGCGTTGAACGCATGGAGGCCCTGGCCGCGCGTTTCGGTGCCGATACCGTGACCCAGGCTTTCGCCGCTATCCTCAAGGGTGCGGCCGACGAACTGGCGGCCGAAATCGCCTCCCTGCCCGAAGGCGAAAGCTTCGCCGAAGGCTACATGGACACCGACGGTATCGAGCTGGACCGCATGATCCGCATGGCCGTGCGCGTCACGGTGAAGGACGGGCGCGTGCGTTTCGACTTTTCCGAATCCGGGGCGGAAGCGAAAGGCCCCATCAACCTGCGGCCTTCCATGGTGGAAGCGTGCTGCTTCTACGGGCTGATCGGCTGCCTCGGCCCCGATCTGCATTTCAACGACGGCTGCCGCGACATGGTGGATTTCACCTTCGCGCCCAACACCATCACCAATGCCGCCGCACCGGCGCCGGTGTCGTCATACCAGATGGCGAACCTGAAACTAGTTGATGTAATTTTGGAAGCGCTGGCCCATTTCCGTCCCGAAAGGGCGGCCGCCAACGCGGGCTCGTCGGGCGCGCTCGGCATCAACTGGGGCAAGGGCGCGCGCCCCGGCCAGGCCAGCTTGCAATATGAAATCCTGGGCTCGGCTTACGGTGGCGGCCAGGGCCACGATGGCGCCAGCTGCACCGCGACGCACTTGTCGAACCTGCACATCACGCCGATTGAAATCCTCGAATCCGAGTTTCCCTGCCGCGTGACATCTTTCGAACTGATTCCCGATTCCGGGGGACCGGGCGAATACCGCGGCGGGCTGTCTTTCCGCCGGGCCTATGAAATGCTGGCCGACGGCATGGTGATCCGCCGCTACGACCGGGCCAAGTGCCCGCCCCAGGGTATCGACGGCGGCAAGCCCGGCCGGGCCAGCCACTTCGTCATCAAGGCGGACACGGCGGAGGAGCGCGAAACGCCCGCTTCGGGCCGCTTCGACCTAAAGGCCGGTGATCGCTTCTACCTGGAATCGGCGGGCGGCGGGGGATACGGCGATCCCGCCCTGCGCGCCCCCGAACGTATCCAGCGCGACATCGAGGAAGGTTATGTCAGCGCGGATGCCGCCAAGCGCGATTACGGCGGCAAGAACTAACGCGCGGGCGCGTTCTTCTTCATGCCTTCAAGATGGCTCAGCACCTCGTCGACGTGCATCACGTCGGCATATTTGTGGTGCAGGTCGAACAGGTTGACCTTGTGGCTGAGCATCGAGCGGTCATAAGTGCATTCCTCCACCACCGTGGTGTGGAAGCCGTGGGAATAGGCATCCACGACGGACGCACGCACGCAACCGGACGTCGATTCGCCCAGCGCGATGATGGAACGGATGCCCATCTGGTTCAGGTGCGCGATCAGCGGCGTGCCGAAAAAGGCCGAGGCCCGTTCCTTGTAGATCACCAGCTCGCCGTCCTGGGGCTCGACCTCATCGATGATGTCGTAGGAATCGGCTTGCAGCTTCTTGCGGTTGGAGCGGTTGGTGGAATTGACCCCGCGGGTATCCACATGGCGCGTGGTGTAGATGACCGGCACCCCGGCGGCACGCGCCGCCGCCAGCAGCTTCTGGGTCGGCGGCAGGGCGTTCCAGGCATTTTCCCCGCATGCGCCCGCAACCTCGCGGTTGGCCTCAACCACTGGCTTGTCGCCGCCGCGATAGGCGTTGTTGTAAAGGTCGATCGCCAGCACCGCCGGGTTTTCGCCGACGAAGGTTTCGCGCTGGTAGGACTGGTAAATCTCGACCAGTTCGTCGTCAATGATGTCCTTCCAGCAGTGGTTTTCAAACTCGCTGGCCGCGGCCATGGCGCCCTCCCTTGTGGATGTGTCGGCTATGGATGTGTTGGTTCGTATTAGACCCGAGGCCCCTGCCCCGCGTCAACGCACCCCGATTCCCGGTGGCAAGGCCGCGTGAGCCCGTGCTACCTAGGACCCCAACGGAATTTCAGCAGGGAGACGATCAAATGGCAACCAATGTCGGATTTGTCGGGCTTGGCGAAATGGGCGGCGAAATGGCCCGTCACGTGGCCACCCGGGGGAAGAAGAAAAAACTCAAGGTTTACGGCTTCGACCTCGACAAGAAGGCGATGACGCGGGTCAAGAAGCATGGCGTGACAGGCACCAAGTCGCTGTCGGAACTGACCCAAACCTGCGACGTTTTCATCGTCATGGTCGGCTACGACCACCAGGTCAAGCAAGTGGTCAGCGATATCGCCAAGGACGGTAAGAAAGGTTCCGTCATCGTCATCACCGCCACCAGCCACCCGGAAATGGTCCAGGAATGCGCGGCCATCGCCAAGAAGGCGGGCATCGGCGTCATTGATGCGCCGGTCTGTTACGGCCTTGACGGTGCGCGCGACGGCACCTTGATGTCGACCTGCGGCGGCGCCAAGAAGGACTACGACAAGGCGCGACCGGTCATCGAATGCTACTCCCGCGCGGCGCCGCATCTGGGCGAGCTGGGGGCCGGTGAAATCGGCAAGACCTGCAACAACATGCTGCACTGGGCCCATTCCATCGCCAATTACGAGGTCATCTTGCTGGCCAAGGCTTACGGCATCGACGGACAGAAGATGCGCGAAACCCTGATGAAATGCCCGGGCAACAACGGCACCCTGGTACGCTGGGACCACACCAAGTTCACCTGGCAGGAAAAGGACATGGATATCGCGCTCGACCTCGCCCAGAAGCGCAAGGTCCTGTTACCGATGTTCGGCCAGGTGGACCAGCTCATCAAGATGTTCCACGCCGACGACGTGGCCGAGCTTCTTTACGACAAGAAGAAGGCGCATTACCTCGGCAAGAAATACGAGCGCAAGCCGATTTCAGCCAAGTAATCCGTCTTCCGGGGCCACGGCAAACGGGGGACCCTGGGGTCCCCCGTTTTTTCATCGGCGCCGAATGGACGACGCCTAGCTCTTTTTCTTCTTCTTGCTCTTCTTTTTGCGGCAGACATTGGACTTGGAATAGTCCTGGCAGCGGCCACCGCCGGTCTTGGTCATGGTCGCCCGCAGACGGTCAATGGACGATTGCGGCGCATCGAAGATCGCCTTGATCACGGCTTCCATTTCCTCACCCGTGGCAAAACGCTCCAGCATCCGCTGGCGCTTGAATTCGCTGAGGAACTTCTTGTCCTTGATCATCTCGTTAAAGGCGGTGCGCAATATCTTCACCCGCGCCGCCGGCACGCCGGGACCGACCCAATATGAACGGCCGATTTCCGGACCCTGCACCACGACTTGCAGCGCGGCCTTGTCCTCGGCGGTCTTTGCCAGTTCCATGACCGTCGGTGCATTCGGCCATTCAACCTCGCGCTTCGGGCCGAACTGGACCAGGGGCACCATCGCACCCGGCTTCACGTATTGCGGCCCGGAGGCATACATGGATCCCAGCGACCAGCTGCCCATGCCCTGCAATTCACCACGCTCCATCGCCAACTGCACCTCGGTGCCCGACTTATAGCCGGAGATCACCTTGAACTTGAGGCCCAGCATGTTGCGCGCCAGATAGGGATACACGGTTGAGTTGGAACTGGCGCCGGTGGAACCGACGATGATTTCCTTCTCGTAGAGGTCCTTGTAGCTCTTGATGCCCGACGCGTTGCTGGCCAACAGCAGCTCATTGCCCGCCGAAAGGCGTCCGACACCCTGAATCTTTCGGGCATCGTACTTGATGCCGCGGGCACCCATGCGCTGGAACATCGGCAGGTTCTGATGCAGCGTGAACATCACCGTGCCGTCCTGCTTGGCGACTTTATAGGCATGATTGAGCAGCTTCATCCCGCCCGCGCCCGGCATGTTCTGGGCCACCACGTTGGGGTGCCCCGGAATGTAGCGATCAATGTGACGGCCAAGGATGCGGGCATAAAGGTCATAGCCCCCGCCGGCGCCGGAACTGATCATCAGGTTGATGGTCTTGCCCTTGTAGAAATCCGCCGCCGAAACGGGCGACGCAGCGCCGATGCCAACGGCACCAACGAGTCCCAACGTCTTGATGAGCTTGGAGGTTTGCATTGGTCACTCCTTCTAATGGACTATACGTTTACGGCCTTGCGCGTGCCCGGGCCTTGCCCCGGCGGTAGACCGAAAAACGGGCCGCATCGCGTCTCGTTTCCCGGAATAGCTAAAACTGTAGGGTTCGCGCGCCGGGCGGTCAATTAAATCGCCGCCAGCCCCGCCGCCGGTCCCGCAACCACCGGAATTACCGCTCATTTTATCAATTACTTACGTCGCGCCAAGGCCTCGGCTCCTAGGATAACCCACGTTCAAGAACCAGGGACCTGACCCTATGAACACGTTACTTAAACGGCCCGGCCCGCGCCGACGCGCCCTGATCGTCCCCGTGGCGATCGGCGTCAGCCTGATGGCGTCCGCCTGTGTCTCCGATCCCCGCGCCACCGATCCCTACGTCGGCAGCGCGCCCATGACCGAAGCGGACGAGGCGAAGGAATTCGAAGCCCCCAACAGCGGGGCCGCCGCCGCACCCAAGCGCGTCGCCATCGCCACCCGCGCGGCCGGCAATTACGCCTCCGCCATCAATGTCCTTAAGCGCGCCCACAAGCTGGCGCCACAGGACACGATGATCCTGTTGGAACTGGGTGAAAGCCTGGCCGCCGTTGGTGCCTATAACGAGGCCCGCGAGGTCATGGCCAAGGCCCAGGCCGCAGACCCCGGAGAGACCCGCGCGCTGCGCGGCCTCGCCAATGCCTTGCTGGCCCTGGCGGAACCGGCGTTGGCGCTTGGTCATTACCAGGCCGCCCTCGCGATCCGCCCGGAAGCGGCCAGATCCAGACACCGCGGGAACGACGCCGTGGCACCGATGTATTCGAAGGGTTCACGCCCAGAGGACCTTTCAATTTTTATCTAAATTATGAATAAATATGTCTATAATTACTTGAACGCCCCTCACATTTATTGTCTACAAAATGATTATTAAAATAAATGTACAATTAGTCGTAGTTTTCATCCCGTAACCGGGTTCGGAGGCCGAGGGACACCGAACAGCGATGGCAATTGTCACTCGCCCGGGAAGGCTCTAAACAGTGGGCATGACCATGAAGCTCACCGGCCGCACACCTGGCGAAGAGGCCGCCGCCAAAGACACCGCTCGCATCCTGCTCGACATTGGCGCCGTGAATTTCCGGCCCGAGGAGCCCTACATCCTGACCTCGGGACGGGCGAGCCCTGTTTACATAGATTGCCGGCGCATCATCGCCTTTCCGGCGGAGCGCGGCCGCATCATCGCCCACGCGGTGGATGCCATTAACGCGGCAGGATCGGCCAAGCCGATCGAGGCGGTTGCCGGCGGCGAGACCGCGGGCATTCCCTACGCGGCTTGGATATCGGAGCGCATGGACCTGCCCATGCTCTATGTGCGCAAGCAGCCCAAGGGCTTCGGCCGCATGGCCCAGATCGAAGGCCATATGCGCGAAGGCTGTCACGCGCTACTGGTCGAGGACCTGTCCACCGACGGCGGCTCCAAGATCAATTTCGTCAATGCCATCCGCGCCGCCAACGGCACCGTCGATCGCGTCTTCGTGGTTTTCTATTACGGCATTTTCCCCGAAGCACTCGATACGCTGGAAGAACTCGACGTGAAGCTGGTTTGGCTCGCGACCTGGGCCGATGTCATCGCCGCTGCCGAGGAAGGCAAGGACTTCGATGCCGGCAAGATCAGGGAAGTGCGCGCCTACCTGGCCGATCCGCACGGCTGGTCGGCAGCCCATGGCGGCAAGGGTGCCTGAGCCCCGGCCGCGCTTGCGCCTTGCCGGGCGCGGTGCGGGCTGGCGATTCCTTCGTCATTTAGTCGTCATCATTACGGCACTTGTGGTGCTGCAAGGTTGCGGCGACGACCGCAAGAAAGACCGCGATACGCTGGTCATCGGCATGACCCAGTACCCGGCGACGCTGAATCCCAATATCGAATCGATGCTGGCCAAGACTTATGTACTGGCCATGGCCAACCGGCCGATGACCCATGTGGACGCGAACTGGAATCGTATCTGCGCGCTGTGCGAAACCCTGCCGACGCTGGAAAACGGACTGGCCAAACCCGAAACCCTGGCCAACGGCAAGACCGGCGTCGCCGTCACCTACACCCTGCGCGCCCGGGCCACCTGGGGCGATGGTGTGCCGGTCACCACCAGGGATGTCGCCTTCACCATCGAGGTCGGCAAGCACCCCGCGTCGGGCGTCGCCGACGGCGAGCTTTACCGGCGCATCCTCAAGCTCGACATCAAGGACGACAAGACCTTCACGCTGCACATGGACCGGCTGACCTATGACTACAACGCTCTCGACAGCCTGAACCTTCTGCCCGCCCATATCGAGCGCAAGCACTTCAGCGACCCCAAGGAATACCGCCTGCGTACCGCCTACGACACCGACAGCACCAATCCCGGCCTGTATTTCGGTCCCTACCGCATCACCGAAAAGCAAACCGGGTCGCGCATAATGCTGGAAGCCAATCCGACATGGTGGGGAAAGAAACCGTCATTTCGTAAAATCGTGATCCAGGTCATCGAGAATACGGCGGCCATGGAAGCGAACCTACTGTCGGGCTCCATCGATTACATTGCCGGGGAACTTGGCCTGTCGCTTGACCAGGGCATTGCTTTCGCCAAGCGCCAAGGCAATAACTTCAACATCACCTTCAAGCCGGGGCTGGTTTATGAACACCTAGATCTCAATCTCGAAAACCCCATCCTGAAGGATGTGCGTGTGCGTCACGCGCTGATAAGTGCGCTTGATCGCCAGGCGATCACCGACAAGCTGTTCGAAGGCCGCCAGCCCGTCGCCGACAGTTTCGTCAACCCGCTCGACACCATCCACGCCAAGGACACGCCGCGCTATACCCGCGATCTTGCCCGCGCAGGCCAGTTGCTGGATGCGGCGGGCTGGTCGCGCCGCGCGCCCGATGGCGTACGCATGAATGGCGCGGGGCAGCGCCTCAGCCTCGAACTGATGACGACGGCCGGCAACCGTTCGCGTGAACTGGTGCAGCAGGTCTTGCAAAGCCAGTGGCGCGAGGCCGGTATCGAGGTCCGCATCCGTAACGAGCCTGCACGGGTCTTTTTCGGTGAAACCGTAACCAAGCGCCGTTTCACCGGCATGGCGATGTTCGCCTGGCTGTCGGCGCCCGAAAGCGTGCCGCGCCTGATGCTTCATTCGAAACACATCACCACGGCCGCCAACAATTGGTCGGGACAGAATTACACCGCCTACAGCAACCCCGAAGTGGACAAGCTGATCGACGCCATCGAAACCCAGCTCGACCGCGACAAGCGCCGCATCCTGTGGGCACGGCTACAGAAAATCTATGCCGAGGACCTGCCGGTCATTCCCCTGTTTTTCCGGGCAGACCCGTTCATCGTGCCCAAGTGGCTGGGCGGCCTGCGCCCCACAGGCCACCAGGACCCGACAACCTATTGGGTTGAGGACTGGCACGTTATTCCCTGACCCGTAAGGATATCGGCGTTAACCATTATGCCGAATTGCGTGTTTTGATGCTTTTTTCATAATAAAATTGCTAGAAACCGCGGGAAGCAAAATGACCGGCAGAGATTCGCATGGAAACCCGGCAACGTTTAAGTGACAAAATCCTCGACGCTCATTTCCAGGCCTGCAAGGTCGGGCGAGTGGATGTCGCCGAAGTCCTGCTGCGCGCGCTTGAAGTAGAGATCACCGCGTTCGGTGGCCTGCGCCACGAGAACCGTGACAATACGGAAATGCTCGAGAAGGCCTTCGCCGCCCTGGAAGAAGCGAAAAGCAAGGCCTGAGCGGCTTTGGCTGCGCCGTCACGCTAGACAGGGATTCCAATCCGTAGCACTTTCGTGCTCATGGACGGCATCACCCCGGGGCATCCCGCACTTTCGGTCCAGGACCTCGAAGTCACATTCCCGACGCGGCAGGGCAACCTGCGCGCGGTGGCCGGCGTCAGCTATGTCATCGAACCGGGACGCACGCTCGGTATCGTCGGGGAATCGGGCTCGGGAAAATCAATAACAGCCCTTGCGGTGATGGGACTGGTGCCCGCGCCGGGCCGCCGCTCGCGCGGGCACATATGCATCGCCGGCGATGAACTGGACACCGACAACGACGCAGCCATGACGCGCATACGCGGCGCCCGTGTTTCCATGATTTTTCAGGAACCGATGACGGCGCTCAACCCCGTGCTTACGGTCGGCGCCCAGATCAGCGAAGCCTGGGCCCTGCATCATCCGGGGGAGGACGATGCGGCGCGGGATGCGTCTCTCGATATGCTCGCGCGCGTCGGCATTCCCGAACCAACGCGGCGCTATAAATCCTATCCGCACGAAATGTCGGGCGGCATGCGCCAGCGGGTCATGATCGCCGTGGCGCTGGCCTGCCAGCCGGAAGTCCTGATTGCCGATGAACCCACCACCGCGCTCGACGTTACCATCCAGGCCCAGATCATCGACCTGATGGCCGAGGTGCAGGAAGCGTTCGGCATGGCTATCCAGTTCATCAGCCATAATCTCGGCGTCGTGTCGGAAATCGCCGATGATGTCGCCGTCATGTATGCCGGGCGTATCGTCGAACGCGCCGGTGCCGGTGATATTTTCAGCCACCCCCTGCACCCCTACACCCAGGCATTGATCGCGACCGTTCCGCGCATCGGCGCCCATGTCCCACGCCTGCCCGCCATCAAAGGCACGGTGCCCCACCCGCTGGCCCTGCCTTCGGGCTGCCCCTTCTCCGACCGCTGCCCGCGCGCGGTGCCCGCGTGCCGCGAAGCGGAACCGGCCCTCACGGACCATGGCGCCGGGCACCTGGCCGCCTGTTTCCGGGCAGGGGAAAGATCATGAGCACGGCGCCGCTGCTGGAAGTCACGGACCTGACCAAGCATTTCCCCGTCGGGGGCGGCTGGCTCGGTCGCGGAGCGGGCCGGGTCCACGCGCTCAATGGCATCAGCTTTTCCCTGCACGCGGGGCGCACCGTCGCGCTGGTGGGGGAATCGGGCTGCGGCAAGACGACGGCGGCACGGACCATCACCCGGCTTTACCGGCCCGACCACGGCCGCGTGCTGTTCAAGGGCGAAGATCTCGCGAGCCTGAGCGGCACGGCGCTGAAGTCCGCGCGCCGGGCCGTGCAGATGATTTTCCAGGACCCCTTCGGATCGCTGAACCCGCGGCTGCCGGTCGCCACCATTATTGCCGAACCGCTGGTCATTCACGGCGGCGTTGATCGCGCCGAACAGCGCCGCCGCGTTGCCGATGTCATGGCGCGGGTCGGTCTCGATCCCCGCGACGGAGATCGCTACCCGCACGAGTTTTCGGGCGGCCAGCGTCAGCGCATCGCGATTGCCCGCGCCCTGATCATCGAGCCGGATTTGATCATCGCCGACGAACCGCTGTCGGCGCTCGATGTCTCCATCCAGGCGCAGATCATGAACCTGCTGAAGGATATCCGCGATGAACGCGGCCTTGCCTTCCTGTTCATCACCCACGACCTGGCTGTTGTCGATCACTTTGCCAATGACGTGGCGGTGATGTATCTCGGCCATATCGTCGAAATGGCCTCGCGCGAAAGCCTGTTCGCCCATCCGCGCCATCCCTATACCAGGGCGCTGATCGATGCGGTGCCGGTGCCGGGCGCGGGCAAGCGCCCACGCGGGCGCGCCATCGGCGGCGACGTGCCAAGCCCCATCGATATGCCGCCGGGCTGCCCGTTTCACCCGCGCTGCCCACGCGCGATTGCGGCCTGTAGCACGATTCCGCCCAAGCTGAACCCGGTCGCGGCGGATTCCGGTCACGCCGTCGCCTGTCACAACCCCGAACCGGAACCGGCGCCATGACCCGCTACATCGTGCAGCGCTTGGGAGAATCCATCATCGTGATCGCGCTGATGTCGTTTCTCATATACGCGCTGATCGCGCTGATGCCGGGCGACCCCATCGACCTGATGATCAATTCGGATCCACGCCTGACCCCGGCGGACGCGGCACGTCTGCGCGCGGTCTATGGCCTCGACCGGCCGCTGATGGAACGCTACCTGTCCTGGGCGGGGGCGGCCCTTAGCGGCGACTTCGGCAATTCGCGCCTGCATGTGCGCCCCGTACTGGATGTCATGCCGGGATACCTGCTCAACTCGGTCAACCTGATGGTGCTGTCGTTCATTCTTTCCGTCGCGATCGCAATCCCCGCCGGCGTCTACGCGGCGCTGCGCCAGAACACGCGGGTTGATCACGTGATCAACCTTTTGTGCTTCGCCGGAATTTCGGTGCCGGCGTTCTGGCTGGCCCTGATGCTGATCATCCTGTTCGCGGTGATGTTCCCGATCCTGCCCGCCTCCGGCATTAATTCCATCGGCGGCGGCGGTTTTCTGGATACCGCCCGGCACCTGGTCCTGCCGGTGGCGACACTGACCGTGTTCTCCATCGGCTCCTATACCCGTTTCATGCGCGCGGCGATGATTGAGGTGCTGCGACAGGACTACATCCGCACCGCACGCGCCAAGGGCGCAAGCGAAAATCGCGTGGTCTGGATACATGGTTTGCGCAACGCCATGATCCCCGTGGTTACGGTTATCGCGCTGTCCTTCGGCACCCTGTTTTCCGGCGCGCTGATTACGGAGACCATGTTCGCTTACCCGGGCATGGGCAAGCTGATCTTCGATTCGATCATGGGCAATGATTACAACATGGCGCTGGTCACATTGCTGTTCGCCACCGCCGTGACGCTGGCGGCGAACCTGCTGGCGGACATCGCCTATGCCTGGCTTGATCCCCGCATATCCTACGATGGCGGGGGACAGGCATGACCGCCCTTCCCCCGACCCTGCCCGCCCGCGCCGCCGATAGCGGTCTCTTCACCCTGTTCGCCCGGCGTTTTCGCGAGCATCGCCTGGCGGTGGGATCGCTGCTGGTGCTTTGCCTGCTCGCAACGCTGGCCGCCGCCGCCCCGCTGGCCGAATATGTTCTTGGACTGGATGCCAACAAGGTCGACCTCGCCCAACGCCTGGCACCCGCGTCCCTGGCGCACCCGCTCGGCACCGACGAGCTCGGCCGCGATCTTCTCCTCCGCCTGCTGCATGGCGGACAGGTATCGCTGCTGGTCGGTATTACCGCGGCGCTGGCTTCGGCTGTTATCGGGACGATTATCGGACTGCTGGCCGGTTATCACGGCGGCAAGCTCGACGCGATACTGATGCGCTGCACCGACGGGGTGATTGCCCTGCCGCTGCTGCCGCTGCTGATCGTGCTCGCCGCCGTTGACCTGACCAAGATCGGATTGCCGGAAAGCCTTGCCCGCGATGCCGATGTCAGCCTTTACCGAATGGTGGTGATCATCGCGCTGGTGAGCTGGACCACGGTAGCGCGGCTGGTCCGGGGCGCGGCGCTCAGCCTGCGTGAACGCGAATATGTTCTGGCCGCCGTCAGCTCCGGTGCCGGTCCGTTCCGCATCATGGCCGTACACATCCTGCCCAACGTGGTCTCGCCCATCATCGTTGCCACCACGCTGTCGGTGGGCAATGTCATCTTGCTGGAATCGGTGCTGAGCTTCCTCGGCCTCGGCATTCAGCCGCCCATTGCCAGTTGGGGCAATATGCTGACCGGCAGCCAGGAACTGATCTGGAGCGCCCCGGCGCTGGTTTTCTGGCCGGGCGCGCTGATCTTCCTCACGGTGATCGCGTTCAATTTCCTCGGCGATGGACTTCAGGACGCGCTCGACCCGCGTGCCCTTTCCCGCTAGCGCGAAAGGAAGATCGGCACCGTCATCGCTTCGAGAATTCGGCGCGTGACGCCGCCAAACACCAGTTCGCGCAGACGGAACGATCCGTAAGATCCCATCACCATGAAGTCGGCGTTGAACGCAGCAATCTGCTTGATCAACTCGTCACCAACGTTGTTCCGATCGATATTGACCTGCACGACATCGCCATGAACATCGTGACGGGCAAGATGCGTGGCAATATCGGCGCCGGGCATTTCTCCGTGCCCGCGAATACCGGGCTCAGGATTGATGACCATGATGCAAACCTCTTTCGCACCTTGCAGGATTGCCATCGCGTCATTGGCGGCGCGTGCCGCCGCGCGGCCGGCGTTCCAGGCAAGCAGCACGCGGTCCCCAGCACTGTCGGGGACCTTGGCATGGGGCACCACAATGGCCGGTCGGCCGACATCAAGCACCACATGATCGGGAAGTTCCGGTGCCGCACCGGCATCCAGCCTGTCCTTCATGCGCTGACCCAGGATCACCAAATCGGCGTAGCGGGCATGAAGGGTTACCATTTCCGGCACCGCACCCTCGGCCTGGCGCCACTCACCGGCCAGGCCCGCCCTCTGCATTTTCTCGTCGAACATCTCCTTGGCCCGGGCTGCCGATTCGCGCATGAACTTGTCATGGGCTTCGATCAGTTCGGGGCCGAGATCAGCCTCGGTATATTGATGGATCGGCGCAATGGCGACGACGTAGAGCGCGGTCAGGTGCGCATCATGCTTGCGCGCCAGGGAAATCGCGTAATCCAGCCGCGACGGCGCCGCAGGCGAGGAATCCAAGTGTACGAGAATGTCTTTGAGTGCCATGGCAGATCACCATCTCCGGCCCGGTCAAGGCCGCCCTGTTGCTTTTCTTATGTTCCCACGCGACTTAACCACATGGGCGATAACGAACAATAACCATAAGGCGGGGCCCAATACCAGCCGCACGTAAGCCAGTGCCAGCCCCTCATTTGCCACCCGCCCTTGTGGGAGGGGGAAATTTGCGCTAGCAAATCACCAAGATTCTTGGGGAGTTGGACAAAATGACAGAGACAGGCAAGGTGGGCGCCACCGTACAGCCCGTCCTTTTGGCAGGGGGAACCGGGACGCGGCTATGGCCGATGTCTCGCGGGCTGTTCCCCAAGCAGTTCATGCCGCTTGTCTCCGACGGGACCATGCTGGCCGATTCCGCCCGGCGCCTGACCGGCAAAACGTTCGGGGCCCCCATCGTTATCGTCAACAACGACCACCGTTTCATCGCCGGTGAGCAGATTCGCGATGCCGGGATCGAACCCAGGGCCATCGTTCTGGAGCCCGTCGGCCGCAACACCGCGCCGGCAGCCGCCGTCGCCGCCCTGATGCTGCTGGAATCCGACCCCGGCGCCATCATGCTGCTGGCCCCGGCGGATCACGTCATCGCCAACACCGATGCCTTCGCCCGCGCCATCGAAGCGGCCCTGCCTGCGGCCCAGGCCGGCCAGTTGGTCACCTTCGGCATCAAGCCCGCCCAGGCCGAGACCGGCTACGGCTATATCGAGCGCGGCGAAACCGTGGACGGCATCAAGGGCTGTTTTCGCATTGCCCGCTTTACAGAGAAACCCGACGCCGAAACCGCCGAGGACTATCTCAATTCCGGTAACCATTTCTGGAACTCCGGCATTTTCCTGCTCGGCGCCAAGGCCTACCTGGACGAACTGGAGAAACATGCGCCCGCCGTTCTGAAAGCCGCCCGTGCAGCCCTGGCCGGTGCGGAACGCGATCTCGACTTTATTCGCCTGGACCGCAAGGCGCTGGAGACGTCGCCCAATATCTCGATCGACTACGCAGTCATGGAAAAAACGGCGAACGGCATCGTCATGCCGGTAGACATCGGCTGGTCCGACGTCGGTTCCTGGACCGCGCTTTGGCAGATCAGCAAGAAAGACGCCCGCGGCAATGTCCTGCGCGGCGACGTGATCTCCCGCGAGGTCTCGGGGTCATATTTGCGTAGTGAAAAGCCCTTGCTCGCCGTCATCGGCCTCGAAGATGTCATTGTCATCGCCACCGACGATGCCGTCCTGGTCGCGGCCAAGAATGCCGCGCAAGAGGTCAAGGCCGTCGTCGAAAAACTGTCCAGCGAAGGGCGGCGCGAGCCCACCGTCCACACCACCGAATACCGGCCCTGGGGCAGCTACCAGAGCATTGACGGCGACAAGGGTTTCCGGGTCAAGCGCATCACCGTCAATCCGGGGGGGCGGCTCAGCCTGCAAAAGCATGCCAAGCGGACCGAACACTGGGTGGTGGTCGACGGCACCGCCACCGTTACCCGCGACGGCGAGGAAATGACAGTCAAGACCAACGAGGCCGTTTACATCCCCATCGGGGCGGAACACCGGCTGGAAAACCGTGGCACGGCGCCCTTGCACCTGATCGAGGTGCAGTCCGGCACCTACCTTGGCGAAGACGACATCATCCGGCTTGAGGACGCCTATGGCCGGGCCTGATACGCGCCCCACCGCCAATGCCAATTCGCTTTCCGCCCGCGACCGGCGCAACGTCCTTCACCCCTACACCAACCTGCGCGCCCATGAGCAGACCGGGCCGCTGGTCATTACCCGTGGCGAAGGCGTGCGCGTGTTTGATGACGAGGGCAACGCCTATATCGAAGCCATGGCCGGGCTGTGGTGCTGTTCACTGGGCTTTTCCGAAGCGCGCCTGGGTGCGGCCGCCGCGCGCCAGATGGCGACGCTGCCGTTCTATCACCTGTTCGGCGGCAAGAGCCACACGGCCGCCATCGAACTGGCCGAGCGCCTGATCGACATGGCGCCCGCGCCCTTCGCCCGGGTGTTTTTCGCCAATTCCGGGTCCGAAGCCGTGGACAGCGCGGTCAAGCTGGTATGGTACGCGAACAACGCCCGCGGGCGCCCCGACAAGAAAAAGATCATCGCGCGCAAGCGTTCCTACCACGGCGTGACCATAGCGGCCGCATCGCTGACCAACCTGCCGGTCAACCAGACCGCCTTCGATATCCCGCTCAGCCCGATGCTGCAAACCGGCTGTCCGCACTTTTACCGCGAGGGCCGACCGGGCGAGAGCGAGGAAGCCTTCGCCGAACGCCTGGCGCGGGAACTGGATGCGCTGATCGTCGCGGAAGGACCCGAAACCGTCGCCGCCGTCATTGCCGAACCGGTGATGGGTGCGGGCGGGGTTATCGTGCCGCCCGCGACCTATTTCGATCACCTGCAAAAGGTCACCCGCAAGCACGACGTCTGGCTGATCGCCGACGAAGTGATTTGCGGGTTCGGGCGCACCGGCAATATGTTCGGCTCGGAAACCTATGGCATCCGGCCCGACATGATGGTGCTGGCCAAGGCCCTGTCGGCGGGCTATGCGCCCATTTCCGCCCTACTGGTGAGCGCCCCCATCTTTGAGGCCCTGGCCGACAAATCCGCCGAAATCGGCAGTTTCGGCCACGGCTTCACCTATTCCGCCCACCCGCTGCCCGCGGCGGTCGCGCTCGAAACCCTGAACATCTACGAAGAACGCGACATCCTCGCCCAGGTTCGCGGCGTCATGGGGCATTTCCAGAAGCGCCTGAAGGCCTTTGCCGATCACCCCCTGGTGGGAGAGGCCCGCGGCGTCGGCCTGATCGGGGCGATTGAGCTTGTCGCCGACAAGGCATCCCGGACCCCCTTCGCGCCTGCCGGACGGGCCGGGGCGCTGGTGGCCAAGGCCTCGCAGGCGGCCGGGCTGATTCACCGGGCGATGGGCGATTCGCTGGCCTTTTCACCGCCGCTGGTGATCACCGAGGCCGAAATCGACGATATCTTCGACCGCTTCGCCGCCGCGCTTGACCGAGCCGCGTCCGAAATCGCCGCCGGGTGAGGAAAACCGCGCCTTTGGGGGGGTGACGGAATGTGGTTAATTGGGTATTAAGCGATTGTAGATAGGGTCCTTGCCAAGGCTGATTTGCAGGGGGGCCGCCCCCTTGTGCTAGGTTAACGTTTCGGGCCCCCGGGCCCGGTGGAACGACACGGGTCGTAATGGATTACGAACACCAATTCGCCAACGCTATCGCCCGGCTCAAGGCCGAGGGTAACTACCGCGTATTCGCCGATATCGAGCGCAAGGCGGGCGCCTTTCCCCGCGCCGTGCGCCATGTCACCACCCCCGGCGTGCCGGTCACCCGCGACATCGTGGTCTGGTGTTCCAATGACTATCTCGGCATGGGCCAGCATCCCGATGTACTGGCGGCGATGGAAGACGCGCTGCGGGGTTCCGGCGCCGGTGCCGGCGGCACCCGCAACATTTCGGGGACCAACCACCTCCATGTCATGCTGGAGAGCGAACTTGCCGATCTGCACGGCAAGGAAGCCGCGCTGATTTTCACGTCGGGCTATATCTCCAACGAGGCGACGCTCAGCACCCTCGCCCAGGTGTTGCCGGGCTGCATCGTTTATTCCGACGCGCTCAACCATGCCTCGATGATCCAGGGCATTCGCCACTCCGGCGCCGAAAAACGCATCTTCCGCCACAACGACGTCGCCCATCTGGCGGAGCTGATGGCCGATGACGATCCCGATGCGCCCAAGCTGGTGGCTTTTGAGTCGGTTTATTCGATGGATGGCGATATCGCGCCCATTGCCGAAATTTGCGACGCCGCCGCCAAGGCCGGCGCGATGACTTACTTAGATGAAGTGCACGCGGTCGGCATGTACGGTCCGCGCGGCGGCGGCATTGCCGAACGCGAAGGCGTGATGGACCAGGTCACCATCATCGAGGGCACCCTGGCCAAGGCTTACGGGGTCATGGGCGGCTATATCACCGGCACCCGGGCGATGGTCGATACCGTGCGCTCGTTCGCGCCGGGTTTCATCTTCACCACCGCGCTGCCGCCCGCGGTCGCCGCCGGGGCGCTGGCCAGCGTGCGCCATCTCAAGCAGTCGGGTAGCGAACGGACCCGCCACCAGGAACGCGCTGCGACCCTGAAGCGCCTGCTGCGCGAAGCCGGGCTGCCGGTGATGGATTCCGAATCCCATATCGTGCCCCTGCTGGTGGGCGATCCCGGCCTGTGCAAGCAGGCTTCGGACGAGCTGCTTGACCGTCACGGCATTTATATCCAGCCGATCAACTACCCCACCGTGCCGCGCGGCACCGAGCGCCTGCGCATCACCCCGACCCCGTTCCATGATGAGGAAATGATGTCCGCTCTGGTGACGGCATTGCGCGACGTCTGGGCGCGCCTTAATATCACGGTGCGCGCTTCGGCCGCCTGACGCACCAACCCACCGGGGACAAGCAGGCGCATGTATCCCGACCATTCCCTGATGCCCAAGGAGGCTGTTCGCCTCGCCGCGCTCGGCATGCTGGCCGAGAAGCCGATGACTTATGCGCATCTGGCCGCCGCCATCCGCGATTTCACCAGCCATATCACCGGGCCCAATCTTGACCTGATGGGCACGTCCATCCAGTTGATCGCGGCCGAGGGCCTGGTTGCGCCCGTGGGCGGGGAAACCTGGCAGGGCAACGCCATCGGCGCCGATACGCGCCTGACCCTCACTAACAGCGGACGGCGGGAGCTGACGGCGCTTTTGCTGGCCACCGTGCGTACCCCCTTCAACGACATCAACAAGCTGGTGGTGGCACTGAAAATGCGTTTTCTTGGGCTGCTTGATGCCGACAAGCGCCGCGACCAGATCGCGGTGATCGCCGCCGCCATCGACGGTGAAGCCGCCCGCCTGGCCAGCCTGCGCACCCGCCGCGCCGAAGAAGCCGGTGCCGCCGATGATCCGCTGGTGGCCTGGCTCGACCACGATCTCGATCAACTGGCGCGGGACCGGGCCTGGTTCAACGCCCTGGCCGAGCGGCTTTAACCTGGCCTGCCGCCACTCCCTGCGCGCCGCGCTGATCGGCCTCGCCTGTGCCTTCGGCGTGATGATCGCGGGGGGCTCCGCCAGTGCCCAGGAAAAGTTCAATCTGGAACTGGTGCTTATGGCGGATGCGTCGGGCAGCATCGACGACGACGAATTCCTGCTCCAGCGCCTCGGCGTCGCCCAGGCCTTTCGCAATCCCCGCGTTGCCAGCGCCGTGGGGTCCGGGCCGCTCGGTAAGATCGCGGTGATCTACGTGGAATGGACGGAGCCGTTCCTGCAAACCCGGATAACGGACTGGACGGTGCTTTCCTCCCCGGCCTCGGTCGAGGCCTTCGCGGCCCGGCTGGAAAAGGCCCCGCGCGAACTGTTCTTCGGCGGCACCGCGGTCGGCCACGCGATTCTTTATGGCGTCAAGGCACTGGACGAGAATGCCTTTATCGGCACCCGCCGGGTGATCGACATATCCGGCGACGGGCCCAACAACCGCGGCCTCCCCGCTTCCTTTGCCCGCGATCAGGCGGTTGCGGCGGGTATCACGGTCAACGGCCTGCCCATTCTGAACAACTGGCCGGGGCTTGATATCTACTTTCTCGATAACGTGATCGGGGGACCGGGCGCCTTTTCGATCCCGGCGCGCGGCTTCAAGGACTTCAACGCCGCCATCCTGACCAAGCTCATCCGCGAAATCGCCGACAACGAAACCAGGCCGGTTCAGGCGGCATCCGGCCGCTAGGCGGGTTTAAAAGATGTGCTGGGCGCCGGTGACGAAAATTTCCGTGCCCGAAACGTAACCCGATCCCTCGGCGCTCAGGAAATAGATCACGTCCGCCACCTCCTGAGGTGTGCCGAGACGTTCAAACGGAATGCGCGGGATTAGCGCCTCGGTCTCCGGCGACAGCATATCGGTGGCGATCTCGCCCGGCGCGACGGCATTGACGCGAACGCCGAGCGCGCCGAACTCCGACGCCATTTCACGGGTCAGCGCCGACAGCCCCGCCTTCGAAACGCTGTAGGCGGAACCGGCGAAGGGGTGAATGGCATGGCCGGCAATGGAGGTGACGTTGACCACCGCACCCGCGCCACGGTGCAATGCCGGGGCGAAACCCCGCGCCAGGCGCAGCGGCGCGAAAAGGTTCAGTTTGAACACTTCCTTCCAGGCGACGATGTCGCCGTTAAGGCAACCTAGCCGTTCGCGGTACGGCGTCTTGGGCGACACGCCCGCGTTATTGACCAGCGCGTGCAAGGGCGCGTCGCCGAGCATTTTCAGCGCCTCGGCGACAAAGCGGTCCTGATCGGCGGATTTCGCGAGATCGCAGGTGATATGACCGGCCCAGTTCGGATCGACCTTGCAGGCCGCCGGCACCTCATCGCGCGAGCACGTAATGATGCGCCAGCCATGATCCGAGAATTTCTTGACCGTGGCATGGCCGATGCCCCGGCTGGCGCCGGTGACAATGACCGATTTCTGTTCCGTGTCGGCGGGATTCGCGTTCATGGCCCGAGGGTAGAGAAAATCTCCGCCCCCCGCCAGCCCTGTCGGACGGGAGCCGCCTAGGCGACCGAGACCACGCGGAAGGGATGCACCTCGCCGTCATGCCCGGTCAGGGACACATATTCACCTTCCTTGAAGGCATGATCCTCGAAGCGGAAGAACGGCTCATCGTCCTCTTCGCCGGGGGCTTAGGAAAAGGCCCAGGTGCGGTGACGCGTATGAACCAGGAACCCGTTTTCCGGCTCTTCCTCGCCCCAGAAGCGCTGCACGGTGCAGCGCTTCTTGTCGGCCCGCCAGGCGTCCACATCAACCTGACCGGCGCTATCAAGCGGCAGGACGAAAACGTAGCCATGGGCGGCACTGCCCTCGGGGAATTCGGTTGTGCGCGCAAGCTCCAGACGAACGGTCTTGAATGACACGGGCATTATTCCTCTCTCAATCGGATCAGTGAACCAGCAGCACCGGCAGGGTCGCGTCGGTCAGGGCGTGTTCCGTCACGCCGCCGAACAGCATCTCGCGCACCCGGCTGTGGGTATAGGCGCCCATCACCACCAGGTCGGCCCCCGCCCGCTTGGCGGCACTGCCAAGCGCCCGCGCGGTATTGGCCCCGGCCTTGACGTTGACGCCCTTGGCCTTGACACCCTGGCGCGCCAGGTAGGCGAGCACGCCCTTCTGGTCGAAGGGCTTGCCGTCATGGGCGGAAATCACGGTCACAGTCTTGGCCCGAACCAGGAACGGCATCGCCACCGAAAGGGCCTTCGCCGCCTCGATGCTGCCGTTCCAGCATATGGCGACATTACCGCCGATCTTCTTCGCGCCTTTCGACGGCACGACGAGAACCGGGCGGCCCGTGCCCATCAACGCCACCTCGGCCGTGACCCAGGTCGCCGCGTCACGGGCATTGCGGGGGTGGCGCACCACGATCAGGTCCTAAATGCGGCCCTGGGTTTCAATAGCCAGGTCGGCGTTGCCCTGTTCTTCCCGGTAGGTCGCCGTCACGCCGGCAGATTTACCCTTGGCCGCGTCGAATGCTTTTCGGGTCTTGGCGGCGATATCCTTGCTGCGCTTTTCCGCCTGGGTCAGCACTTCCTCGACCAGCTGGGGAGAAACCGATTCGCCGACGAAATCGCCAAGCGATTCGGTCGGATCGGCGCGCAGGTGCACGACATCGACCGCGGCCCCGAAGGTGTTGGCTAGGGAAAGGGCGGCACCAAGGGACACGGAGGCTCCGTCGGCGTCGTTCAGCGGCAGGAAAATAGTCTTGATCGGCATGGCATGCTCCCCCTGGGGCGTGCCCCCCCTTTTATTGAATCCGTACACAACACATGGCGCCCATCCGGCAAGGTTGCAAGAGGAAAACCAAGAAAAACAGACCCGTCTGTCAGGTTATGTCCTCATCGAAAACGGCCCGATGCTCCAAAATCCCTTCCGGGTCCTGGTGAATGATCACACCGGAACCGGGAAACGCCGCACGCACCTTGGCCTCGACATCGTCGGAAATTTCGTGGGCCCGCAGCAAGGAGATATTCTTGTCCAGCTCCAGATGGAACTGGATGAAAGAACGCGGTCCAGCCGCGCGGGTACGCAAATCGTGAATGTCGCAGACTTCGGGGTGGGCCTTGGCAATAGCGATAACGCGCTCGCGATCCGCCGCGTCCAGTTCCTTGTCCATCAGTTCCGAAAGTGCCCGGCGCATGATGACCCAGGCGTTGAAAAGGATATAAACCGCGATCGCCATGCCGAACAGCGGATCGAAAATATCGAGACCAAAATTCGCACTGATCAGCAACGATACGATCACACTACTGTGTATCAGGATATCGCCCTTGTAATGCAGGGAATCGGCGCTGATCGCCAATGACTGGGTACGCCGCACCACGTAGGTCTGGAATGCGACCAGCAGCAGGGTCGCGACAATGGAAAAACCCATCACCGCGATACCAACTTCGTGATTGCTCAGGGTCGACGGCGTTACCAGGCGGTCCACCGCCTCGATCATCAGGAACAGCGATGAACCCGCTACGAAGGCGGCCTGGCCGAGCCCGGCCAACGGCTCGGACTTTCCATGCCCGAAACGGTGCTCGCTGTCCGCGGGACGCAAGGCGTTACGTACCGCGATCAGGTTGACCAGCGAGGCCGCCGCATCCATCAGCGAATCGATCAGTGTGGACAACACACTGACCGAGCCGGTCATCAGCCACGCTCCGCTTTTGGCCGCGATGAGCACAGACGCCGTGGCAACGGAAGCAAAGGTCGCGATGCGCAGCAAGCGCGCCACCTCGGGCTTGACCTCGTCGTAGCCGGTGCCGGGATGCCCCGAAGGCATCTCGTGATGAGCGGGCTCGGCACTCATGGATAGAGCCTCGTCACTCTCCAGCCGGAACCGGCGCGCGAGAACAGCAACCGTTCATGCAGCCGGAACGGGCGATCAATCCAGAACTCGATTCGTTCAGGCACGACGCGAAAGCCCGACCAATGGGGCGGGCGCGGCACCGGGCCGCCTTCGAACTTGAGAAGGTAATGGGCAAGACGGCGTTCCAGCTCGAACCGTTCGGCCATCGGCTCCGACTGCAACGAGGCCCAGGCCGCGATCTGGCTGTCGCGCGGGCGGGAAGCAAAATAGGCATCCGCCTCCGCCACGGTCACGGTTTCAACCGTGCCGTCGATGCGCACCTGGCGCTTCAGGCTTTTCCAGTGGAAAGCAAGCGACGCCTGGCTGCGGGCACCCAGCTCGGTCCCCTTGCGGCTGTTGTAGTTGGTGTAAAAGACGAACCCCCGCTCATCGCGGCCCTTGAGCAGCACGATCCGCACCGAGGGCACGCCGTCCTTGGTGGCGGTCGCGCAGGACATGGCATTGGCGTCGCCTTCAAACTTCCAGGCCTCGCTATGCCACGCATCGAACAGCTCCAGGGGATCTGCGCGTTCGAGCCTTGCCGTTCCTTCGTCCATGGGTCCGTTGCCTTGGGGGGTGGCCCCGTAAGTCACTGCGGGGATTTGGTTTCCCAATCTACCCCATCGCCCCCGCCATCGCAGGATTTTTTGCACTTTTCTCCCCGCATCCATGCGAGTGCAAACCGTTTGCACCGGTGGAATGCAGCCCCGCAAAGCCCCGGGCACCGCCGTCGCACGGCCCCGGCCCGGGCGGGCGGAGTTTGATCACCCTGCCGATTCGTGTAGGATGCCGCCGCAACATCCCGGGCCCCGCGCCCAACCATCCAGTCGAGGAAAAATATGTCCACGGGCAACGGATTACTTGCCGGCAAAAGGGGCCTGGTCATGGGCGTCGCCAACGATCGCTCCATTGCCTGGGGCATCGCCAAGACGGCGGCCGAAGCGGGCGCGAGCCTGGCCTTCAACTACCAGGGCGACAACCTGAAGAAGCGGGTCGAGCCCCTGGCGGCGCAGCTTGGCTCGGACATCGTGCTGCCCTGCGACGTCACCGACAACGATTCCCTTGACCGGCTGTTCGACACCATCGGGGAAAAATGGGGCGGGCTGGATTTCCTGGTCCATTGCATCGCCTTTTCCGACAAGAGCGAGCTGACCGGCGGCTACATCAGCACCTCGCGCGACAATTTCGCCCGCACTCTGGATATCTCCTGCTACTCCATGGTCGCGCTGGCCAATCGCGCCGCCGAGCTGATGGACGACAGCGGCTCGATGCTGACGCTGACCTACTACGGCGCGGAAAAGGTCATGCCGCACTACAATGTCATGGGCATCGCCAAGGCCGCGCTGGAAGCGAGCGTGCGGGCTTTGGCCGTGGATCTCGGCGGGCGCAATATCCGCGTCAACGCCATTTCCGCCGGACCGATCAAGACGCTGGCCGCCAGCGGCATCGGCGACTTCCGCTACATCCTGAAATGGAACGAATACAACGCGCCGCTGAAGCGCACGGTCACCATTGAAGAAGTCGGCAAGGCCGGCACCTTCCTGCTATCCGACTGGGCCAGCGGCGTCACCGGCGAGGTTCTGCACGTTGACGCTGGCTACCACGTGGTCGGCATGAAGGCCGTGGACGCGCCGGATATCGCCACGATCAGCTAGCGGGCCGCAGCCATGTCGCACAATACCTTCGGTCACCTGTTCCGCGTTACGACCTGGGGCGAAAGCCACGGGCCAATGATCGGCTGCGTCGTGGACGGCTGCCCGCCGGGCATCGCGCTGAGCGAGCCCGACCTGCAAATCTGGCTCGACAAGCGCAAGCCGGGGCAAAGCCGCTTCACCACCCAGCGCAAGGAATCCGATACGGTCAGGATCGTGTCCGGCACCTTCGAAGGTGTGACCACCGGCACGCCCATCAGCCTGATCATCGAGAACGAGGACACACGGTCCAAGGACTACGCCGATATCAAGGACAAGTTCCGTCCCGGCCACGGTGATTACACCTACTGGAAAAAATACGGCCTGCGCGATTACCGCGGCGGCGGGCGCTCCAGCGCGCGCGAAACCGCCATGCGCGTCGCCGCCGGCGGCGTCGCCCGCAAGGTTCTGGGCGCGGGCGTCACCATTCGCGGCGCCCTGATCCAGATCGGGCCCCACGCTATCGACCGCGCCCGCTGGGACTGGGCCGAAGTGAACAACAATCCCTTCTTCTGCCCGGACGCCAAGACCGCCGCTGAATGGGAAGGCTACCTCGACGGCGTGCGCAAGGCGGGCTCGTCCGCCGGTGCCATCATCGAAGTCGTGGCCGAAGGCGTGCCCGCGGGCCTGGGCGCGCCGGTTTACGGCAAGCTGGAATGCGACCTGGCCTCGGCCATGATGGGCATCAACGCGGTCAAGGGTGTCGAAATAGGCGCGGGCTTCGGTGCCGCTGAGCTGCCGGGTGAGGAAAACGCCGACCAGATGCGCATGCAGGGCAACGATGTCGCCTTCCTGTCGAACAATGCGGGCGGCGTGCTGGCGGGCATTTCCACCGGCCAGCCGCTGGTGGTGCGTTTCGCGGTAAAGCCCACCAGTTCGATCCTGACGCCGATGCAGACGGTCAACGTCAACGGCGAAAACGACGAAATCGTAACCAAGGGCCGCCACGACCCCTGCGTCGGTATTCGCGGCGTGCCGGTGGGTGAAGCGATGATGGCCAACGTGCTGGCCGATCACCTGCTGCGCCATCGCGCGCAATGCGGCAACGCGGACTAGGCTCTGCGGGTAAACGCCGCGACCAGTTCTAGGTGGCGGGTCCAGACAAACTGGTCCACCGGCATCACCGGACCGATTTCAAAACCGCCATCGATCAGAATCTTCACATCGCGTGCGAAGCTGACCGGGTTGCACGACACGGCAACGACGTTGCGCACCCTTGATGCCGCGATCTGGCGCGTCTGCGCCTCGGCCCCGCCGCGCGGCGGGTCGAAAACCACCGTATCGAAGCCTTCAAGCTCCTGGGCCATCAGCGGGCGGCGTTCAAGATCGCGCGCCGTCGCCGCCACCCGTTCGCCCACCCCGCCCGAGCGGGCGGCCTGTTCCAGTGCCGCCACCAAATCCGCCGCCCCGTCGAACGCGGCAACCCGTTTGGCCCGCGCCGTCAGCGGCAGGGTGAATGTGCCCGCGCCCGCATAAAGATCCGCGACCCGGGCGCCATCTTCGATACGCGCCAGCACGGCGGCGACCAGCGTCGCCTCCCCCGCCCGCGACGCCTGCAGGAAAGCCAGCGGCGGCAGGGCCACCTTGATGCCGCCGAAGACGGCCTGCACCGGGGCGAATTGCGCCACCGGCTCGACCTCGCCGCCGGCCCCCCGGCCCTTGCGCAGCCGCTGCCAGCCGACGCGCGCGATTTTCGCTTCGCCCGCCAAGCGCAAGAGCTTGTCGTTGAGGGCACGGTCCAGCGGCCGGGCTAGGCGCACCACCACGTCGAGCGTGCCATCCACCACCTGGGCCTCGGCCTCGGCACGGGCGCCCGGGGCCAGCACATCGGCGAAGAAGTCGCGCAAGGGAGCCACCAATGCAAACAGCGCCGGCTCCAGCGCCGGACATGCCGACATATCGACGATGCGGTGGCTGGCGGCCGTCTGAAAGCCGATGACAGCGGACTTGCCGACGCAGGCGGCGAAGAACCGCGCCCGGCGACGGCTGGCGGCGGGCACGCGGAACACCGGGCCGACATTGGCGGCCACGCCCGCCCGCGCCAGCGCTTCAGCCACCAGGGCGCGCTTCCAGTTCTCGTAAGTGGCGTCATCCATGTGCTGCGCGGCACAGCCGCCGCAATCGAGGAAATGCGGGCACGCCGGCGACACGCGGCCGGGCGCGGGACCGGATACGGCAACCAGCGCGGCGCGACCCTTTTCCGGCAGCGGACGAACGCGCACTCTTTCGCCCGCCAGCACACCGGCGACAAAAACCGGCGCGCCGTCGGGACCGCGCCCAACACCGTCGCCGCGCGCGCCAAGGCTTTCTATGGTCAGCTCGATTTCGTCGCTCACGTTTTCACCGCGGCAATCAGGTATTCAACATTGCCGTCCGCACCGGTGATGGGACTTTCAGTGACCCCGATCACTTCCCAGCCCATCACGGTCGCCAGCCAGTCACGAATTCGCATCACCACTTCATCCCGCAAGGCTTGATCGCGCACGATGCCGCCCTTGCCGACCCGACCCTTGCCGACCTCGAACTGCGGCTTGATCAGCGCCAGCAAACGCGCGCCCGGCCGTGCCAGCGCCAGGGCCGCGGGCAACACCACTTCGAGGCCGATAAAACTGGCATCGCAGACAATGATATCGGCGGGCTCGGGGATTTCCGCATCGGTCAGGGTGCGGGCATTGACGCCTTCCAGCAGCACCACCCGGTCATCGGTGCGCAGCTTCCACGCCAACTGCCCCTTGCCGACATCCACCGCGTAGACGCGCCGGGCGCCGTTGGCCAGCGCCACATCGGTGAAGCCGCCGGTGGAAGAGCCGACATCGATCACCACCGCGTCCGTGAAGTCCATGGCGAAGTGTTCTATCCCGTGGGCCAGCTTCAGCCCGCCCCGCGACACCCACGGATGCGGCGCGCCCCGCACCTCAAGCTCGATATCGGGCTTCACCCGGCTGCCGGGTTTCTCCAGTTTCGTTTCGCCGGAAAAAACCTTGCCCGCCATGACCAGGGCCTGTGCCTTGGCACGGCTTTCCACCAGGCCACGGTCAACCAGCAGCTGGTCCAGACGGGGCTTTTCACGCCCGCCCCCGTTCATCGGATCATGAACCACGTTCCACGACGAACCGGGCGACGTCGCGCAAGCAATCGGCGCGATCGCCGAACAGGTCCAGGTGCGCCGCCGCCTGCGCCGACAGAAGCCGCGCCTGTTCGCGGGCCTTGTCGGCGCCCATCGCGGCAACGAAAGTCGCCTTGCCCTGGGCGGCATCCTTGCCCACGGCCTTGCCGACGACGTTTTCATCGCCTTCATAATCGAGCAGATCATCGGCCATCTGGTAGGCCAGCCCCAGGTCATGGGCATAGGCGGCCAACGCCTTGCGCTCAGCCTCCTCGGCGCGACCGAGGATGGCGCCCGCATCGCAACTGAAGGCAATCAGCGCCCCGGTCTTGAGCCGCTCCAGCCGCGCGATCTCCCCCGCATCGAGGGCCGTCTCGCCGGCGGCGAGGTCAAGCACCTGGCCGCCCACCATGCCACGCGCACCCGCCGCCTTGGCGAGGCCACCGACCAGGGCGACCCGGATAGCGGCATCGGGATGGGTGACCGGATCGGTGAGAATTTCAAAGGCCAGCGGCAACAGCGCATCGCCCGCCAGCACCGCCATGGCCTCGCCGTAAGCAATATGACAGGCCGGCTTGCCGCGGCGCAACGCATCGTCGTCCATGCAAGGCAAGTCGTCATGAATAAGGGAATAACCGTGGATCAGTTCCACCGCGACGCCGACACGCAAGCTCACGCTCTCGGGAACATCGAACAGCGACGCCGAGGCGCCCACCAAAAACGGCCGCATGCGCTTGCCGCCGTTGATGGAGGCATAGCGCATCGCCTCGAATAGCCGCCCCTCCGCGCCATCGCCCAACGGGGGCAGTATGGCATCGAGCATGTCGTCGACCGCGCGCGCCACCCGCGTCATCGCCGATGACAGGTCTTCCGGTCCCGTTTTGGATTTCCGCGCCATCACCACGGGTCAGCCGATATCGGCGGATTCGACGCCTTCCGGCCCCGCCGGACCCAGGGAAATTTTTTCAACCTTGGCCTTGGCCTCGGCCAGTTTCTTCTCGCAATGGGCCTTGAGCCGGGCGCCGCGCTCATAGGCGGAAATCGCCTGATCGAGCTTGATCCGCCCGTCCTCCAGTTCGCGCACGATGGTTTCAAGCTCGCCCAACGCGTCTTCGAAACTCATCGAAGCGATATCGCTATCGCCCTTGGCTGTCTTGGTGTCGCTTTTTGCCATCTTTCTGCCCGCCTTGATGTCCGATGCGCGCCAGTTTAGGAAACGCCACGGCCCGGAGCAAGGCGGCCCTCATGCTCCCGAGAAAGCCCCGAGATAGGCCGCCACCGATGCGCCCAGCGCGTCGAGGTCATAGCCGCCTTCAAGCACCGATACCACGACACCGGCGGCGCTGTCGGCGCCGATGCGCGCGATCTCGGCACCGAGCCAGGCGTAATCCGCCGCTTCCAGTTGCATCATCGAAAGCGGGTCCTTGCGATGACCGTCGAACCCGGCGGAGACCAGCACAAGCTCCGGCGCGAAATCGCGCAGTGCGGGCAACAACCGCTCGGCCCAGACCGCACGGAAGGCGCGCCCGTCCGTCATCGGCGGCAAGGGCGCGTTGACAATGGGGCACGGGCCGTCCTCTGAATGGGTGCCGGTGCCGGGATAGTTAGGGTATTCGTGGCTTGACGCATAAAAGAACCCGTCGCGGCCGCGCAGGATATCTTCAGTGCCGTTGCCGTGGTGCACATCGAAATCAATCACCGCCACCCGCGCCATGCCGTGCGCTTCATGGGCGTGCACGGCGGCGGCGGCGATGGCGTTGAACAGGCAAAAGCCCATGGCCTCGGCGCGGGTGGCATGGTGCCCCGGCGGGCGTACCGCGGCAAAGGCGTGGCTGATCCCACCCCCGGCGACGGCATCGACAGCGGCCAGGGCACCGCCCACGGCAGCAAGCGCCGCCGCCCGCGAACCGGGTGAAACGATGGTATCGCGCTCCAGCGCCCGCCACCCGGCCGCCGGGATGGCCCCCAGCACCCGGTCCACCATGGCCGCGTCATGGACCCGTAAAAGCGCCTCCGGCGGCGCCAGGGGGGCCTCGGCAAAGGCCAGGGAGGGGCCGGACATCGCCTCAACCGCGCGGGAAACGGCCTTCAGGCGCGCCGGGCTTTCAGGGTGCCCCGCGCCCGGATCATGGCCGAGACAGGCCGCATGGCTCAGGATCAGGGTCGTCATGGCTGGCGGCGGGACCTCATGCTAATCTAAGTCCGTCAAGGCTCGGGAACCGGGCCGGGCGATGATTCGGGGCATTGTTCATGCCAATTGACAGGGCCCCAAATGTCCAGCACAAACATTGAAAACACACGTGCCGGCAATGGAAATCGGGCACGGCTCAAGGGGCAAGGGGAAATAAGACTCCCCCTGCGCAGCATCAAGGAAACGACCCCAAGATAGGGAGCATTACTTCGTGGCACAGTTGAAGTCTTTCGCTTTGGTGGCGCTCATCGCCATTATCTTTTCCGGTCTGCCCCAGTCGTTCACAGGCTCCTATCCATCGGCTCTGGCCCAAAGCACCGGAACCGACGCCAAGAAAAGGACCACCGACAAGAAAACCGGCGGCAAGAAGAAAAAGCGCAGGTCCGCGACGCTGGTCCAGGTGGACAAGGTTCACATCGTTCCCATGGTGCAGACTGTTCCCCTGGTCGGTCGGCTGGTCGCGGTGCGCAGCGGCGTTGTCGCCGCGCGCATCGATGCTCCGGTCGAGGAAATGAAAGTGGACGTCGGCACCAGCGTCAAGAAAGGGGCGTTGATTGCGATCCTCGCCAATGACCGGCTGAAATGGGAACGCGAACAAAAGGCGGCAGAGCTTGCCGGTGCCGTCGCCGCCGTGGATACGGCGAATGCGCGGCTTGCCCTGGCCGAACAGGAATTGCGCCGCTTCGCCGAATTGCGCGATTCGGCCGCCTTCCCCCGCGCCCGCTTTGAGGACAAGCGCGTCGATGTCAATCGCCTGCGCACGGAAATCGTCGAAGCCAAGAGCAAGGTGGAAAAGGCCCGCGCCACCCTGCGCCTGGCGGAAACCGATCTTTCCTACACCCGGATCAGGGCGCCCTATGACGGCACCATCACCCGCCGCCACACTGAAACCGGCGCCTATATCAAGGAGGGCCAGGCGATCTTCACCATGGTTTCCGATACCAACCTGGAAATCGAGGTGGATGTCCCCGCCAACCGGATCACCTACCTGAAGCCGGGGGTGATTACCGAGTTTCAGCTCGGCCGCACCGGCAAGAGATACCAGGCCGTGCTGCGCGCCATCGTTCCCGAGGAAGACCTGCGTACCCGCACGCGGACGGTGCGCTTCCTGCCCCGGTTCGATCAGCGGCCCCCGACCCTTGCCGCCAACCAGTCGGCCACGGTGCACCTGCCTATCGGCCAGGGCCGCAAGATCCTGTCGGTACACAAGGATGCACTGGTTTCCGCCCGCGGTCAGCCGACCGTCTACGTTGTCGAGGATGGCCGCGCCCAGGCCCGCGTCATCAAGATCGGCGATGCCGTCGGGCCGCGCTTCGAGGTCCTGGAAGGATTGAAGGACGGAGAAGAAGTCGTCGTGCGCGGCAATGAACGCCTGCGCGATGGTCGCCGGGTCCGGGTGAGCAAGGCCGTTACCCAATGAACAAACTGATTGAAATCTCGCTCAAGCGCCCCATCGCGGTGATGGCGGGCGTGCTGATGATCATTGCCTTCGGCCTGGTCGCCCTGCAAACCATTCCGATCCAGCTCACGCCCGACGTGCGCCGCCCGGTCATTGATATCCGCACCCGATGGACCGGTGCAGCCCCGGTGGAGGTGGAGCGTGAGCTGACCAACCGCCTGGAACAGGAGCTTGGCGGCATCGAAGGCATGACCGAATTGTCGAGCCGGTCGCGTTTCGGCGATTCCCGTATTCGTCTCGAATTCGATATCGGCTTCAGCCTCGACAAGGCGATGCTGCTGATCAACAACCGCCTGTCCAGCCTCGACGGCCTGCCCGACGAAGCCGATGAGCCGCGCATCCTGACCCGCGGCGCCGAGGATATTCCCGTCGCCTATTTCGTTCTCAAACGTCTGCCGGGCAATGACCGCGACCTGGAAACCTATGGCGACCTGATCGAGGACACGGTGATCGAACGCCTGGAACGGGTGCCCGGTATCGGCGGCGCCGATTTCCGTGGCGGTTCAAGGCGCGAGCTCCGCATCATCGTCGATCCCGAACGGCTGGCCGCCTACAAGCTGACGGTGCCGGATATTCTGCGGACATTGCGCGATTCCAGCTCATCCATTTCCGCCGGCAAGGTCGACGAAGGCAAGCGCAGCTATATCGTCCGCACCGAAGGTGAAATCACCACCGTCGCACAAGCAAAAGCCGTCGTGCTCAGGCGTGAGGCCGATGCCGCTTCGGGCCGTGTCAGCCGCGTGACCGTGGGCGATGTCGCCGACGTTTCCTTTGCGTTCAAGGAACCGACCAGCAGCCGCCGTTACCTGGGCGAGGACGCGATCACCCTCGACGCCGTGCGCGAAGCGGGCGCCAACGTGATCGAAACCATGCGCGGGCTCCGCGCCGCGGTGAAGGAGCTCAACGAATACAATCTCAAGCCCGAAAAACTGGAGATGATCCAGGTCTATGACGAAACGGTCTACATCAATGCCGCCATTGATCTGGTCACGCAGAATATCTGGTTCGGCGGCGGGTTGGCGGCGCTGATCCTGCTTCTGTTCCTGCGGTCCTGGCGTCCGACCCTGGTGGTCAGCCTCTCGATCCCGGTGTCGGTAATCGGCGCCTTCGTCGCCATGGCGATGCTGGGCCGCTCGCTCAACGTCATTTCACTGGCCGGTATCGCCTTTGCCGTGGGCATGGTCGTGGACGCCGCCATAGTCGTTCTGGAAAACATCTATCGCTACCGCGAACAGGGCAAGTCGCCCATGGTGGCGGCCATCTTGGGCGCCAAGCAGGTGTGGCCCGCGGTTTTTGCCTCGGCCCTGACCACGGTGGTGGTGTTCATCCCGATCCTGATGCTGCAGCTGCAGGTCGGCCAGTTGTTCCGCGATATCGCCGTGGCGCTCTCTGTCGCCGTGGTGCTGTCCCTGTTCGTTTCAGTCACGGTTATTCCCGCCCTCTCGCGCACGCTGTTGAAGAAGGTCCCCGCCAAGGGCGAACAAACCCTGCGCATTCCCGTCCTTGACGATTTGGGCCGGATGTTCAGCGACGCCCTGATGCGCCTGACCCGCCTGGTGATTCATTCAAAGATGGCCGCCATCCTGGTTATCTGCGGCGTCGTCGGCGGCACCGGCCTGTTCACCGCTGCGGTGATGCCGCCGCTTGATTTCCTGCCCGACGGCAACCGCAACCAGGTCTGGGGCCGCATTACGCCGCCGCCGGGCTACAACCTGCAAACCATGATGAAATCGGCCCAGGACATCGAGGCCGCCGTGCGTCCGCACTGGGCCAGCGTATCGGGGGCCGAGGACGATCCCGACAAGCCACCGAAGATGGATCACTTCTACTTCGTCGCCCGTGCCGAGCAGGTTTTCGTCGGCGCCAGTGCCGTGAATCCAAAACGGACGGCCGAACTGGAAGACATCATCGAAGAACCCGTCCTGCGTGAGCCGGGCACCCGTGGTTCGGTCGAGCAGTCGTCGATTTTCTCGCGTGGCATCGGTGGCTCGCGCTCGATCAAGGTCGATATTTCCGGTCCCGACCTGGAACAGAACCTTGAGATCGCCCGCCGTGTGGATGACATGCTGCGTGACGTGACGCCGCGCAGCGAAGGCCATCGTGTCCGCCCCCGCCCCGGCCTGGAACTGGGCGCGCCGGAGGTTCGCCTGACCCCGGACCAGCTTCGCCTGTCCGATGCCGGCCTGTCGGCCCGCGAACTGGCCCAGACCGTGGACGCCTTCAATGACGGCATCCGTGTCGCCGAAATCACCGTCGGTGGACGCCGCATCGATTTGACCCTGCGGGGACCGGAAAATATCGTCAAGTCGACCCAGGGCATCGACGCCCTGCCGGTCGTCACCCGCGACGGGCGCATCGTTCCGGCGTCATCGCTGGCCGATATCAGGGTGACATCAGGCCCGACCGAAATCTGGCATCTTGAACGTACCCGCTACGTCGAAATCCGCATCCGGCCGTCAAAGCTGATCCCGCTGGAAACCATCATCGATCGCATCCAGAAGAACGTCATCGACGTGCTGCGCAAGGAAGGCCTGCCGCCGGGTGTGAAAGTCCGGCTTTCGGGTGCAGCCGACGAATTGACCGCCACCTGGAATCACCTGAAATACGACATGATGGTCGCGCTGATCGTCGTGTTCCTGGTCATGGCGGTGATCCTGGAAAGCTTCCTTTACCCGCTTGTCATCATGCTGTCGGTGCCGCTGGCGGCGGCGGGCGGCATGATGGGACTTTGGATTCTGAACGCCTTTATCCTGCCTGAGACGGACCGGCAACCGCTCGACATGCTGACGGTTCTGGGATTCATCATCCTGATCGGCACGGTGGTGAACAACGCCATCCTGCTCGTCACCTACACGCTATCGAACGTGCGCGACGAAGGGATGACACCGGAAGACGCTATCCTCGATTCCACCGAAACCCGGCTTCGACCGGTGTTCATGTCCACGCTGACCACGGTATTCGGCATGTTGCCTCTGGTCCTGGCCCCGGGCGCGGGATCGGAACTTTACCGTGGCCTCGGCGCCGTGGTGGTCGGCGGGCTGTCGCTTTCGGCGGTGCTGACCCTGATCATCATCCCGCCGCTGATGTCGCTGCTGACCTGGAAACTGCGCGGCGAAATGGGCCGGACAGCGGCCATCGCCGAAGAACACGCCGCCGCTACTGCGGGCCACTAAATCGGCCACGGCGCTTGCGCATGGCACTGGTCAGGATAGACTGGCGCCATGCCCATGAGCCGCGCCAACGGCGTCGACATCTGGTACGAGGTTTCGGGTGAAGGCCCGCCCCTGGTGCTGGTTCACGCCAATCCCTTCGACCATGACCTGTGGCTCTATCAGCGCGCCCGCCTTGCCACATGGTTCCGCGTCTACGCCGTGGATATTCGCTCCTACGGCCGCTCGGCCCAGGTCGAAACGCCCTTTTCGCTGGAGGACATGGCCGACGATGTCTGGGGCGTGATGTGCGACAACCGCGCCACCCGAGCCATCATCATGGGGATCAGCGTCGGCTCGCGCATCGTCATGCAGCTTGGCATCGATCACGCCGATGAACTGGCGGCGGTTATTGCCGTGGGTTCGGGGTCGGAGCCGCGCGGCGCTAATTTCGATCGCCGCATCAAGGGCTACGAAGGCCCGGACCTGCCCGGCTATCACGCTGAGCATCTGCGCTCACTCGTCGCGCCCGACTTTCCCGCAACACCGCGCGGCAAGTATTTGCTGAATATATTTTCCGAGCGCGACCCGACCCTCTCCGGCAAAGCTATCGCCCAGGGCTTTCGCGCCCTTGCGGTTTCCGATGTGACCGAAGGATGCAAGACCCTCGACCTTCCGGTTCTCGTCATCAACGGTGAGTTTGATAACGCCCTGCCCCGCGGCAAGGCGATGGCGGAAATTCTGCCGCGCGGGCGCCATGTGATGATTCCCGGCACGGGCCATGCCTGCTGTCTCGAAGACCCGGCGCGCTTCGATGCCGCTGTGATCGATTTCCTGAAGGCAGAAAAGCTGATGCCGGCACTTTGAAAGTGCCGGCATCGGGAAAACGTCTAATGCTGCGGATGGCTTATTCGAAGTAGTCGTCGCGGAAAACCAGCGGCTCAGCCTTGGCACCCTTGGCGTTTTCCGGATGATCGCCAGGCATAGACTCACCCTTGATGTCCAGGCGGCCCGGCAACGACTTGTCCTTCGCTTCCTCCGTATGGCAGCCGACGCGGAACAGCACCAGCGGCTCTTCCGACGTGGCATTGAAGCGGTAATAACAGCCCTTGGGCAGCAACACGCCTTCATGGGGGCCGACGTCGTGGGTCTCGCCGTTCGGGCCGTAGAAACGGGCCGAACCCTGCATGACCACGAACATGTGGTCTTGCTTGGTGTGGGCATGCAGGCCGTTCTCACCGCCCGATGCATAGACCTTCATCGTGCCCCACATGTTTTCGGTCTTGCAGACAGGGGTGTTGGTACGGCCGGTTTTCACCAATTGCGAGCGCATGGTGAAGAACACCGGCTTTTCTGCCGTGGCCAGAATATCGTTGCGCGCATTGCCGTGCTTGAACTCTTCGGATTCCTTGGCGCTCATGGGCTCATTGACAACCGACATGTGTTTCCTCCTGTTATCTTGAAAGGTGCTGGGCGCATTATATCACCCGCAATCGGCACCAGGAAATGGCCCGTAATCCTTGAAAACCGGGGCTTTTAGGACCTAGCCCGAGCGCCGGAGAAGCGCCAGCACCTCTTCGATGTCGCGGCTTTCGGGGCCTTCGGCCATCAAGTGCTCGAACACCTCGGCGATATCGTAGCGCCCCACGCTGTCGGCTACGGCTTCCGTGTAGGCCGCGTTCATGGCCTCCATCAGCGGATAGCGGCCGCCCAGTTCCCGGGCAAACTCCGTCAGACGAACGACCTGGCGGACCCGGCTTTCCATGCCGCGCGTGGTGCCCGCCCCCGGCTCATCCCTGGCGCGTTCCGCCGCCTTGCCGTCCTTGTCCTGGCTGAAAGCGGCATAGTCCCGGTCCAGCATCAGGGCGCCACGGCTTTCCAGCATCGCCGACGAGGCATTGGAGCCCTGGATGGCTTCGAACATAGCGTGGCGGTCGAGACCGCACCGGGTCGCCAGCTCAAACGCTTCCGCCGCCGCCAGGGTATGGGCGCAGACGAGGTAAAGGGCGATGAACTTCGCTACCCGCCCCGCCCCGAAGGGACCGAGCCAGGTCACCTTGTCGGTCATGTCGCGCAAGACCGCCGCATGGCGGTCGAAGGCGGCGCGGTCCCCGCCGATGAACGCTGCCGCGGTTCGGTCGGCAAAATAGACGGGATTGCCGCTGATGGTGCCGTCGAGCATGGTCATCCCCGCCGCTTCCATCCTGTCGCGGGCCGACAGCTTGGCGCCGATAGGCACGGTGGAAAGCTCAAAGACAACAAGGCCGGGCCGGGCCGCGGCGGCAATGCCGTCCGGCCCCTCGAAAACATCGGTCACGGCGGTGGCCGACGGCAGGCTGGTGATAACGAAATCGGCGCGCGCCGCCACGTCACGGGGCGAGGCGGCAGGCTGTCCCCCGGCGGAGATAAAATTGGCCATGTCGGAACGGCGATAGCCGATAACCGCATGGCCGCGCGCCAACAGGTTCGTCGCCATGGCGAAGCCGATGTTGCCGAGGCCGACGATTCCGACGCTTAGTCCCATATCACGGCCAAGAGAGCGGGCGGCTCGACAGAGCCGCCCCGATCCCTAGAGGTCCTTGGAACGGTCGAAGTGACCGAGGCCGGGACGATACGTCTTGTCGTCAAGGAACTGCTTCATGCCCTTTTCGCGCGAACGTTCCTTGTCCACGAACTTGAGCGCATCGGACTTGGCATTGAGGTAATCCGCCGCCTGATCGACGCTCATGTAGCGCACGGCACGGATGCCTTCCTTGGTGTAGCGCAGGGCCGCCGGGCTTTTCTGCTGCAACAGCTTGGCGAGCTTCACGGTTTCCGCCCGCAGCTTCGCCTTCGGCACGGACTTGGTGATGAAGCGCATCTTGGACGCTTCCTTGCCGTTGAAGGTTTCGCCGGTGCAGCCGTAGTACATGGCATCGCGCATGGACATCATTTCGACCACGTTCCAGCTGACGATACCGCCGGGCAGGATGCCCCAGTTGATTTCCGAAAGGCCGAAGGTGGCGTCATCGGCCGCGATGGCAAAGTCACAGGCCGAAACCTGGGTAAAGGCGCTGCCGAAGCAGTAGCCGTTGACCATGGCGATGGTCGGTTTGGGGAAGTGCGCCAACTTGGTCCAGCGCCAGGCATGGGAAGCGTGCTTGGCCTTGTGGCGCTTGGCCACGTCATCGGTGGTGCCGCGGAAGTACAGGCGGATATCCTGACCGGCGGAGAACGCCTTGCCCGCGCCCGTGATGATGACGACATCAACCTCGGGATCGATGGCCAGCTCATCCAGCGCCTGGTTCATGTCCAGGTGCAGCTGCGGGCTCATGGCATTGCGCTTTTCGGGCCGGTTGAAAATGCACCAGGCGATGCCGTCCTGTTTCTCGATGATCACGGTCTCAAGATTGCGGACCGTTTTCTTGCTCTTTTTCGACTTGGCGGCGGAACTCGCCTTCTTTGCGGCTTTGGCCATGTGGCACTCCCCGGAGATATGTTGTTGTGATGGAAGGCAGGGTAGCAATGCTATGGGCCCCGCGCAAGCCGCGGAAACCCTAGACTTTAAAGGTTTTTCGCAGCTCAGCCGTAATCGCGGAGGACGCCCCGGGCGATGACCATTTTCATCACTTCCGAGGCCCCTTCGGTGATCCGGAAGGATCGCTGCTGACGCCACATGCGCTCGATCGGCAGATCGGTCGTCAGGCCGATGCCGCCGTGGACCTGCATGCAACGATCCGCCACCCGGAAGGCCATTTCATCGGCGTAGTATTTCGCCATGTAGGCTTCCTGGCGGAAGTCGGCCCCGGTTTCAGCCTTGGCCGCGGCGTTATAGACCATCAGCCGCGCCGCATGCAGCTCGACGAAGCTGTCGGCGATCATCCACTGTATGGCCTGGCGGTCCGCCAGCGGCTTGCCGAAGGTGACGCGCTGCTTGGCGTAGGACACCATCATCTCGATGCAGCGTTCAGCCACACCCAGCGCGCGCGATCCATGGCGCAAACGCCCCGCGCCGAGCCAACGCTGCCCGAGCTTGAAGCCCTCACCCTCGCCGCCGACCAGTTGATGCGCGGGCACGCGCACGTTGTCGAAAACGATTTCCCAGGGCTTGTCGCCCATCATGGTTTCGTATTGCGCGCCGAGCTTCACGCCCGGCGTGTCCATATCGACGATGAAGCACGAAATGCCGCCGCGCGAACCCTTGGAACGATCTGTCGCCGCCATCAGCTGGATGAAATCCGCCTCACCGGCACCGGTGATGAACCGCTTGACCCCGTTGATGACGTAGTCGTCGCCGTCGCGCACCGCCGTGGTGCGCATGCCGCCGGGATCGGACCCGGCATCGGGCTCGGTCTGGCCGAAACAGGCTTTCTTTTCGCCCCGGATGACGGGATAGAGATAGATTTCCTTCAGGTCGTCGGGCAATTCATAAAGGATCGAACGCACCGAAGGCCCGGTAAAATAGCCGCCGCGCGCGGGCAGCGCGATAGTCCGCGCCATCTGCTCGGTCACCACGCAGGTTGCGGTGACCCCCATGCCCTGGCCGCCGAATTCTTCCGGCACATCCATCAGCCACAGGCCGAGCTTTTTCGCGTCGTCGTCGAATTTCTTGCGGTACTCGGGCTTCAGCTTGACGCCATCGCAGGTTTCTTTCTCGATCGGGATCATTTCCGTATCGACGTAACGGCGAAGCGTCTCCTTCAGCATCCGCAGTTCTTCGGGCAATTCAAAATCCATCTTTCGTCCCCCTAGTTCGCCCGCCGGATGGGACGCACGTCCACCGCGGCGATGCCCTTGCCTTTTTCGCGCACGATCAGGGGATTGACCTCCAGATCGGCAAGAAGATGGCGATGATCGGTATAAATTTTCGCGATGCCCATGACGGCGCGCACCAGCGCATCCATGTCGGCGGGCTTGGCGCCGCGGAATCCCGCCAGCAGCTTCTTCGCCTTCAGGCTGTTGATCATGGCCCGCACGTCGCGGGCCGTGACCGGCAAAAGGCGCTGGGTCGCATCCTTCATCAGTTCGACCAGCACGCCGCCGGCGCCGACCAGCAGCACCGGGCCGTAAACCGGATCCTCGCGGCAACCGACGATCATCTCGACGCCGGAAACCATTTCCTGCACCAGGTAGCCGGTGATCTCGGCCTTGCGGTCCACCTTGCGGATGCGCGCCGCCAGGGTTTTGGCCCCGGCCGTCACTTCCCGCGCCGAGCCGAGACCGAGCATGACTCCGCCGACCTCGGTCTTGTGAGAGAACTTCGGCGCCACGATCTTGAGTGCCACCGGGAAGCCGATCCGCGAAGCTGCGCGGGCCGCTTCGGCGGCGGTCTTGCAAAGCTTGCTCTTGGGCAAGCTCACGCCATTGGCCGCCAGCAGTTTGTCGAAGGCCCGGCCTTCCAGATCCTTGGCCTTGCCTTTGGGGGCGGGCGGCGCCTTGACCTTGCCCCCGGCGCGGGCGCCGTAGGCCGCCAGCGCGTTCAGCGCACGCAGGGTTTCGGGCAGGGCCTGAAGGTAGGGAATCCCGACGTGATCCTGGTAGCGGATGCTTTCATCGCTGGTCCGGTAGCGCATGCGGCCAAAGCCAATGATCGGCTTGGACGAATAATCGAGCAGCGCCTTAAAGGGTTCCGCGCCATCGAGGTCCGCGCGCCCGGCGGAGATTTGCCCCGCCAGCGCCAGCATATCCACCGACGGATCATCCAGCACGGCGCGGCAGATCGCGGCCATGGTTTGATTACCGGCGGGAATGCCGGAATCGAGCGGATTCTTCGGTGTCATCTCCGGCGGAATATGGGGCTGGATCAGGTCCACCGTCTTCTTTGCAAAGGGCGGCATAATTGCGCCGGTATCCTCGGCATAGTCATACATCAGGTCCACCGTGCCGCCGGATGTCGTCACCACGCCGATACGCGGGCCCTTGGGATAGCGGCCCTGCTGGAAAGCCAGCGCGGTTTCGGTCAGGTCGTCCAGCGACGGGCAGTTGGTGATGGCGTAGCGTTCGCACAGGGCCTCGAACCCGGCCCAGTCGCCGCCGATGGCGCCGGTGTGCGAGCGCGCCGCTTCGCGCGAACGCTGCGTGCGCCCGGTCTTGATGGCGATGATCGGCTTGCCCGCCCCCAGCGCACGGCCACAGGCCACTTTGAAGGCATCCATGCGGCGGATACCTTCGATGAACAGCACGATGGATTTCGTGTGCGGATCATCGACGAAGAAATTGATGTAATCGGCAAGGTCGAGACCCAGCTCGTTGCCGGACGAAAAGGCATAGGAAAAACGCATGCCCCGCGTCTGCGCCGTCTGCACCCAGAATTGCAGCGTGCCGCCGGACTGGAACACGCAGCCGATGGATCCCGGCGGGCGGCGGCAGATCACCGCGTTGGGATAGATGAACAGTTTCTCCCGGAAGGCCAGCCCCCCCATGCAGTTGGGCCCGCCCAGGGTGACACCCGCGTCCAGGCACATCGCCTTCAGCCGTTCACCACGGGCGACAATTTCCGGGTCCGTCCCTTCGCCGATGTTGGCCGCGTAAACCATCGCCGATTTCAGACCGCGCTTGATCGCATCTTCCATCGCCACCGGCACCGCTTCGGCCGGAATGATGAACAGCCCGAGATCGGGCGCTTCGGGCAGCGCGGCGAAATCGGGATAGCAGGGATTACCCCAGACTTCCTCGCGGCGCGGATTGATCGGGTAGATGCGCCCGGGCCAGCCATGTTCAGTGAGATTCTGATAAATCGTCAGCGGCCACTTGGCACGATCGGAGGCACCGACGATCGCGATGCTTTGCGCCTTGAAAAGGGCGTCGGGGGAACGGAACAAAACGGGGAACTCCTTGATCGGATTTTTTGTCTGTTTCCAGCATGATCCGACCTCCCGGCGAGCCTGTCAACGACGCCGGGGCCAGTTCAGCTTGCACCCTGCGGAAGGTGTGAAATAATGCCCCCAATATGGAGAAAAAAGGAACTAATCCATGCCCCTGCCGGAACCCGGTTCGGTCCCCCCCGCCTTCACCCTGCCCAGCGCCTCGGGCAACGAGATCAGCCTCGCCGATTTCGCCGGTCGCCCCGTGCTGTTGTGGTTTTTCCCCCGCGCTTACGGCAAAAGCTGCACCCTGCAAGCCAGAAGCTTCCGCGATCACACCCCGGATCTCGCCGACAAGGGCACGGTGGTATTGGGGATTACGACCTCGGCCGCCGATGACCTCGCCTCATGGCGGGCCGAAGTGGGCCTAATGACGGAGTTGCTGTCCGATACCGACCGTGCCGTCTGCACCGCCTATGGCGCGCTGGAAAGCGATACCCAGGAGCGGCCCAAGCGCGTCTCGGTCCTGATCGGACGCGACGGCAAGGTCGCCAAGGTCTACAAGGTGGATGACGCTCCCGGCCATCCGGCGCTGGTGCTTAGCGATCTCGCCTGATCAGTCCGGCAGCACGCGCTCATAGGTGCGGCCCAGGTGGCCGAAGTCGAAGACTTCGGGGTGAAGAAATTCAGCCAGGATTTCCACGGTATCGGCCAGGCGCGGCCCGGGCCGGTTGAAGTAGGCGTTGCCGTCGGCAATGGCAAAGCGGCCTTCGCGCACGGCACGGAGATCAAACCAGCCGAGCCGCCCGGTCAGGGCCGGAAGCTCGGCCCGCACCCGCGCCAGGTCGAACCCGCAGGGCGCGCAGATAATGGCGTCGGGATCGGCATCGCGCAGCGCTTCCCATGTGATCCACGGTGAATGACGCCCCGCTTCGGACAGGGTGTTTTCACCGCCCGCCAGTTCCACCAGTTCCGGCATCCAGTTGCCGCCCGCCATCAACGGTTCCATCCATTCGACCACGGCCACGCTTGGCCTCCAGATCGCATCCGTCGCCTTCAAGGCAATGCGGGTGATGTGATCGCGCATATCCGCGGCCGCCGTCCGGCCCGCGTCCTCGCGTCCCAGCGCAGCGCCCACGGCAATGATGTCGTCGTAAACACCGGCAAGGTTTTCGGCCCGGAGACTGACCAGCCTCGGCCCCCCTTCCCAGCCCGCCAGCATGGCACGCAGGTCGTTTTCCGACACGGCGCAGACCTCGCACTGGGCCTGGGTGACGATCACATCGGGTGCCAGCGATCGCAACCGCGCCTCATCCACCGTGTAGATGGATAAGACATCCGGTGCGGCGGCGCCTTCCATTTCGGCATGAATTTCCGCCGAGGTGCCCGACGAATCGATTCGCGCCGCGGTCAGGGCGGGCAACGCATTGATGCCGTCCGGATAATCGCATTCGTGGGAACGCCCAACGATGTCGGCGGCGGCACCCAGAACGGCAACGATTTCAGTGGCGGACGGCAATAGTGTGACAATGCGCAAGGCGGGCTCCTTCGGCGCCATCCTAGCCCGCGTATGCCGTTTCGCGCTAGAGTGCGGCGATGAACACGATGCCCATGGGACGAATCGAAATGGCCTTGCGCGAACGGCTGGAAATGGCCGGCTGCCATATCGTGCGCGAGGACGATGCCTCGGGCGGCCAGGTCTGGTTCTCACCCCATATGAACCGGGAATTCATGATTCCCTACCCGGTCGTTTCCGTTGACGGCGCCAACAAGGTGCTGCGCGCGGCGGGCATGGAAGCGGCCTTCGGCGAGGACGACGGCAAGGATCGCCCCTAGGCCTCGGGCTTCAATCCGCGCCTGAGAAATTCCATCGTCAGTTCCCACGCCTGCGTGCCCTGCGGCTCGCGGCCCCGGCGCGTATCGGTGAAATCCTGGAAGGCGTGGCCGGCGCCGTCGAAACGATGGAACTCATGGGCAATGCCGAGGCGGGTCAGTTCTTCATCAAAGCGATTGACGTCATCGGGCGAAGGATTGGTGTCTTCGTTGCCGAACACCCCGTGCACGGGGCACTTGATCGCGCCCATGCGCTCGAAGGGGGCCGGACCGGGATTCCCCAAGCGCTTGAAGATCGAGCCGCCGTAATAAATGACGCCCAGGCAGAAATCATCGGGGTAGCTGACCAGCCCGATCAGCGCCGTGCGTCCGCCCTGGCAATGGCCGAGGATGCCGATCCGTGTCTTGCCCACCCGCGTATCAAGCTTGAGAAAACCAAGCGCGGCACCGATATCGGCCTCGATCTGCTCGTCGCGAAGGTGCTCCTTGGCATCGGGCGTCAAGGTCGTCACGTCCTGCCAGTGATACACGTCGGGTGCTGCCACAATAATCCCGGCCGCGGCGAGCCGTTCGGCCCGGTCAATGGTATAGCGGTCAATACCGCCGCGATGGGGCATCAGCACCAGGGCCGGATAGACGCCCTTGCCGTCGCCGGGCACCGCGGTCAGCACCGTCATCGGGCTGTGCGCATCCCCCGACGCGACATCCAGCGTGGCAAAGCGCAGCATAACGTTCCCTAGACGGCCAATTCGCGAGCCAGGAAATCCGTCGCCCGCGCCCAGGAGTCCAGGGCGGATTTTTCCATGTAGTGCTTGCCGAACTTGTCCATGAAGCCATGCCCGGTTTCGTCGTAACGATGGAACTCATGCCAGACGCCGGCCTGGGTCAGCAATTCATCGAGCTTGTTGACGTCTTCGGGTGACGGGTTCTTGTCGAGGTTGCCGTAAAATCCCATCACCTTTGCGCCGATGCCGCTGACCCGTTCGGTCGGCGCCGGTCCCTCGCCCTGGGGCTTGAAGGAATTGCCGCCATACCACAGGCACGCCGCCTTGTAGCGCTTGTCGACGCAGGCGCCCAACAGCGCCGTGCGCCCGCCCATGCAATGGCCGAGAATCCCGAGGCCGGGGCCGCCGATCTCATCCTGCATTTCCAGGTAACTGCGCGCGATGGCCAGGTCCTTGGCCAGGCGGGTATCCCACAGGTAGTCGCGCCGGTTGTCCACTTCATCCATGGAGGGCAGCCAGTGGAAATGATCCGGCGCGATGGCCAGAAAGCCTCGCGCCGCCAGGTCTTCCACCAGCCAGTGACTGAATTCATCGAGGCCACCGCGATGAAAGGTCATAACAACGCCGGGAAACGGCCCCTTGCCCTTGGGCTTTTCGAACAGCGCGCGCATCGACGCGCCATCGACCTCCAGTTCGATCTCAGCAGCCACGTTTTCCTCCCCAATGTCTGATTTTTCATTGGGCGGAGCCTAGCAGGGCGGCAGCCAAAAAAGAAGCGGACCCCGAACGGTCCGCGCTAGGTTCAAGGCTGGAATGGCTACCAGCCAAGAAGTGCCTCGGCATCCATGCCGAGAATCATTTCTTTCTGGATCGCGGCGATGTCGGAGGGAACGTCCATCCGGGGTTTGTCCCAATTACCCGTACATCGAATGGGGGCATGCTAGGCGCAAACCCTCCCTCGATCCATGCAAGTTTTAAAAAATCATTGTTTACATATTGTGAATAATAAAGGATAGAATGGCCGGCGAATCGCGGGAGAACCGGCATGGATACCCTCAAGGCCATGGAAGCCTTCAGCCAGGTGGCAGCGAATGGCTCCTTCTCCGGGGCGGCGGAGAACCTGGGCCTGTCGCGCGCGGTGGTGACGAAATACATCGCCCAGCTCGAGGGCCATCTCGGCGTCCGCCTGCTCAACCGCACCACCCGGCGGGTCGGCCTGACCGAAGTCGGCCAGGACTATTTCGATTTCTGCGGCCGTATGCTGGCCGAACTGCGGGACAAGGAAGCGATGATCGCCGCCGGGCAAAGCGCGGCGGAAGGCACGGTCAAGGTGATGGCGCCGAAATCCTTCGGCGGGCTTTATCTCGGCAGCGCCGTTGCGGCATTTCAGCGCCGCCACCCGGGCATCGGCATATCCATGTTCCTGACGGATGTTTCCCTGCGCTCGGTCGACCTGGTGGCCCATGGCTTCGATCTTGCCATTCGCCTCACCGATCTCTCCGATTCGGGCCTGATGGCGCGACGCATCGGCACCGTGCACTGGCGGCTATGCGCCGCGCCCGCTTACATAAAGGAAGCAGGAGAACCGCGATCACCGGACGACCTGGCGAACCATCGCTGCCTGCTGCACAATCGCAACCCGTCCCTGCCGTCATCCACCGTGTGGAAATTTCAGCACGGGGGAAGCACGTTAGAAACCAAGGTATCCGGCCTCATCGCGATGAACAGTGTCATGGCCCTGCGCCAGACGGCACTGGCCGGGGCAGGGCTGGCCCTGTTGCCCGATTACTGCATCGGCGACGACCTCAATACCGGCGCCCTGGTCACGGTCATGGGCGACTATGCGACGAAGGAGGAGCATATTTCCGTGTTGTTCCCCCACCGCGAACTGTTGCCGATGAAATCGCGCCTGTTCATCGACTTTCTGGCCGAGGCCTTCCAGACCCCGCCTTGGGTGCGCGCATGAAAAAAGGCGGGCCCGAAGCCCCGCCCTTTCACATTAGTGGCGCTGGACGCACCGGGCGTCCAACAAGCTAGTTGCAGGTCATCTTCTGCGCGACCGCACCCGATGCCACAAGGGTCATCGAACAGGTCATACCTGGCTTCAACGCCTTGCGCTTGGCCTTTTTGCCGGCAATGGTGATCTTGGTCCGGCCCGCAACCCGCGCCTTGATCTTCTTGCCGCCGCTGGAAAGGGTCAGTTTCGACCCCTTCTTATTGATCTTGGAAATGGCGCCCTCAACCTTGAGCATCTTTGCCATTTCGATCTTGCCGCTGGGCGAATAGGCGCGGCGCGCCAGTTCAACGACATCAGGCGGCGCGGCATAGGTGTTGGCGATGATGGACTGGATCTCCTCGCCGGAAATCGGATCAAGGTCCAGGCGCCGCTTCTTGACGCCCTTCATGAACTTCTTGTCCACCATCGTCGCCTTGTAGGCATCGCGGTAGGCCTTGACCATGTCCGCGGGCACCTTGGGCGGCAGCAGGGACGGCCAACCGATCGTGACCTGGGAGAAGATCACTTCCATCGCCTTGCGGTCCTTTTCGTTCTTCGCAAGGTCGAGCACGAGCGGCGCATCCAGGTCGGGGGCCTTCTTGATCCCCATTTGCAGCAGCACCTTGATGGTGCCGTCCTTCAGACGCTTGGGTTCACGGCTCTTCACCGACCCCCAGGACCAGCCGAAGCGGGCCTGCACCTCGCCACGCTCCATGGCGAGGATGATATCGGTGCCCGAGATATAGCCGTGAATCGGCCGCAGCTTGGTCCCCAGGAAGTAATTCACCACGCGCGGAAATGCCCCCGTGTCGTTGCCGACACCGGACGAACCGACGAGGACTTCCTGCTTCATGGCATCCTGGATCGAATTGATATGCTTCGCGTTCCACACCACGGCGGCGGAAACTTCCGACTTGGTGGAGCCGATCCAGTTGAATTCAAGAGGGTTGAAGTCGGCGCCCCTGATTCCCAGCAACGGCTGCGCCGCGACGGAACGCTGCACCACGCCCATCACCGTGCCGTCGCGCGGCACCTGGGAATAAAGATACTTGGTCGCCTTCAACCCGCCGGCGCCCGGAAGGTTCTTCGGCAGGATATTCGGCTTGCCCGGCAGATGGCGGGCAAGGTGATCTGCGATCAGCCGGGCGAAGGTATCGTTGGTCCCTCCGGCACCGGAGGAAATATACATGATGACGTTCTTGCCCTTGAGAACCTGCTCGGGGCTTGCCGCCGACGCCGGCACGGCCACCGCGGCGGAAAGCGCCGCCAGGGCAAGGCCACGCGTGATCCTGGAAATAGTCATGAGAATTGCTCCCTGTTTTTATTTGTCGAATTGCCTCGTCACGGGCTTTACCCGCCGGCAAGAACACCGGCGCGCGCACTTGTTCATCCCCCCGGGGAGCCAAGTTTGGGGGAAAGGATGCCGTCCCGGGAAAGGGGAGTCAAACCTCACGCCCGGCCGAGATCGAAAAGATATTGAAAACTCAGGCTTCCGCCACGTCTTTCGGCGGAATCTCCCCTTCCGGGGACCGGCTTCGGGCCGTGATAAAAGCCGCCAGCGCCGTCCGGTCCACGCCCTCGAACGAGAGCCCCACCGTGGTCGACGTGACGCGCGCCACATGGGCTTCGATGGCACCGAAATCATCAAGATGCAGCACGACACCTTAGCCCAGCCGCAGTCTCAATCTACTTTCGAGCAAGGCACCGCCGACGGAGATGTTGTAGATCTCACAAGCGACAGGTGTCTGGGGCCGCGCTTCCAGACGCCCCGAAACCTCGAGACGCAACCGAAGATGCCGTCTGCGCTCCCTGCCATTGAAATTGGCGCCGATACTCATGTCCATTTGCCCCTTCGCCCCCGGAATGCGGCTGACAGCCTGACCTCGCAGGTTCATCGTCCCAAAACGTCGTCGCGGGTCGAGCCTGCGATTGCCATCACTTCCCCCATCGTCGCGTCGGCAACACCAAGTTCGGTCAACGTGGCCTGCAGGTGTCCCGCCACCGCATCGAAATGCGCATCGCCAAGACCGCGCGCGACCAACGGCGCGTGCGCCGCCTTCAGGTCCTTGCCGCTATAATTGGCAGGGCCGCCAAATGCAAAAGCCAGGAAAGCTTTTTGCTGGGCGCGCTGGCGCTTCATGTCGACATTATCGAAAAAGGGCTTTAGCAACGGATCGGCCAGCACCTTGCCGTAAAACAAATCCACTGCGGCGTCCACGGCGGCCGCACCGCCAAGACGATCGAACAACGACAGGGAAGTTTCGGACGTGGTCATGGATACCTCTTTCGTAGCAGGCGCGATCACATATGCCTCAAGCCGAACGCGAGGCTAGCGGAGCAAAATTATCAAATGATTAAGCCAACCAGTCCTAAGGCGCGCCGCCAAGGGCCCGGTGGACAAGGGCTTGCGCGTGCTCCGGCAAGTGCACTACCAGCCCCGCTGCTGCCGTTAGTCCCCGCGGCGACATCTTCGCTGCGGTTTTCTTCAGGATATCGAGCACCTTGTCGTCGGAATGCTTGGCCGCGAAGGCGGCGAAGTGGTGCTCCAGAAATACGAGACAGGCCGCGTCCTCAAGCGCCCGGACCTCGGCATCGCGCTTGAGGCCGCGTTTTTGCAACAAGACCTTGAGCCGCGCCACGGCATCTTCGTCATAGCCCGCATCACGCAGCACGGCCCCGGCGGTTTCACCATGGAAAACGGCAAGGCGCGTCCGCCACGCAAGGTAGCCGTCGCGCCCCTCGGGAAAGTCGGAACGGGGAATCCGCCAACGCGCGATATGCTGGGCCCGGGCGGCAAGACGCAGAATTTCGGAAGCATCGGGTTCAATCCGCAACAGCCACGCACTCATGCGCTGGCCATACAACAGGGCTGCGGGGAACGAACCGCCGTCATGGCCTTCGCGTGACGGGTCTTCGCCGTTTACCGCGTCAATACCCGCAATGGCGGCGGTGAACCGTGCTCCCGGCGAAGTACCGGCGTTGCTCACGCCTGGGTTTTATCTATCAAGGCGTTGGCATTCTGACCATCGAACCACTGGTTCCGATTGGACCTGACGACATTATCGCCGCCAATGGCGACACGCTGGGACTTGCTCGCGTCCTGTTCGTAGGATGCGACCTGAAGCAGTTCCAGGTCACCGTCGTCATTCGCTTTTTCAAACCAGTAGCGCGACCCAGCGGGGGTGATCAGGCCTTCCATAGGACCGTATTCGCCGATCAGCTTGTCGCCGGGCCCGTAAAAGCGGACGCGACCCTTGATGACCATCCAGAAGCTGTCCATGCCCTCATGGAAATGCAGCGTATTCTCGCCGCCATCCTGAATGATCTGCATGATCCCCTTGGTCATACCCGTCGAGCACAGCCGCACCAGCCCCTTATTGGCGGTACCCGGAATCTCCGGCTTGACGTATTTGTAGCTTTGCACCTTGCTTTCGGCCGCTCGATGGTACGCCTCCGCTTCCGGCGGCACGATGATGTCTGAACTGCTCAAGGCGTCCTCCTTTTAGTCCCGCGTTCCCTGTTCGCCTGTATTTGACCACAGCGGGCGGGGCCTCGTCCATGCTCCTGAAAGGGGCCGCAAAGATAAGGGGCACCGGGTCTCCCCGACGCCCCCGTGTCGCATTACCGCGATCAGTTACCGTAGCTACTTACAAGCAACCTTCTTTGCAACAGTCAAGTTGCCCTCGTAGGTCACGGCGCAGTTCAAGCCGGCCTTGAGCTTGCCGCGCTTGGCTTTCTTGCCACCGATGGTGATCTTTGTCCCACGCTTGCCCTTGGTGATCATCGCGCGGACGGTCTTGCCCTTGTCCTTGAAGCGGACTTCCTTGCCCTTCTTTTTCACATCATCAAGGACAACATTGACCGTGTAAAAGTTCTCCTTACGGCGCTCGAGTTTCTCCTTGCTGGTAACGATCGCGCGGGCGAGCTTCAGCGCCTCAGGCGAACTGGAATAGACTTCCTTCACCATTTTGGCCACGACCTCGCCGGAAAGCGGAGTGATGGCGAGACGTTGTTTTTTTGCTTCGGCCAGTAGCTTGGGATCCTTGAGCGCAGCCATGAAAGCCTTCTGCAAGGCTTTCACGCGGTCCGCCGGAACACCAGCGCGGGCGTAGAAAGGGCGACCCATCTGGTTTGGCGTGGTAAAAATCTTGAGCATCTGGCGTTCGGCGTCGTTACGCGCGAAGTCCATGATGAACGGCACGTTGGACAATTCCGGATGCTTCTCGCTGGCAAGCTGAACCAGAAGATTAATCTTCTTGCCGCTTAACCACTTGGCATAGCGCGATACGATGCTATCCCAACCAAGGCCGCACCGGCCCGTGACTTCGCCGCGTTCCATGGCAAGGTGGACCTCGGTCGACCCCGGATAACCCAGGATTACCTTGATCTTTGTCCCGGCCACCTGATTCAGAAGACGCGCCATCAGCGTATCCGTCGCGGTTGGGCCGCTGGAGCCGATGGTCATGCCTTTGCTACCCACATCCTTGAGGGTATTGATGCCGGTGGTGTGCCAGCTGACACACAGGGACACTTCACTGTTAGCGCTACCTAACCAGACCAGCTTGGTCGCATCGACATCAACCGACTTGTCTTCAAAGAGCAACTTATCGAAGTGCGTGTTGCGCCCAATGATGCTGAGCGTCAGGCCATCTGCCTTCGCTACGTTGGCGACGTAGTTAAGTGCCTTGCGGCCGGAGCCACCCGGCTGGTTCTTAGGCACGATGTCCGGCTTTCCGGGAATATACTTCTGGATATGGCGCGCGACTAATCGTCCATACTGATTGTAGCCACCCCCGACAGACGAGCCGATAATCATTGCCCCCTTCTTGCCCTTGTAAAAATCGGACACCGCATCGGCCTGCGCTGTATTGCCAGCGCCAAATACCGCTAGCGCGGCAAAAACTGCGGTCCAGACGAACAAACGGACATTCTGCAGGTACTTCATCGAAACCTCCCTTACGGACAAGAACGAGCTTTTAACCTTTTGTTCGATCCCGCTACCCGTGAATTGATTGTCACTGCAATTTTACTAACATTAATTACGACTGGACTTTATCAAATACCAAGATATTTCAACATACCTCCCCGCACGTCTATCGTCACTGGAGGCGGGAAAACAGCAGCCGGCGGCGCTTTCCCTGGTAAAATCGAAGAATTAGGCTGAGGTTCAGTCATAAATAACGGTATAGGCCGCACTTTTGGTTGTGTTGCTGGGAGCCATCTTATTGCTGAGAGCCGTCTTGTAGAAAGCCTAGCCATCCTCCCCATCAGCATGGACAGCATCGCCTGGCCGACCCAAAATCGGCGCCTACCGGCCCTTTTTTAATAACCAAACAAGCCCTGACCATGCCTGAAATACCAGACGAACCCCCGCCCGCATCCATGACAGCCGTGGAAATCACCACCCCCGGCGGCCCCGATGTCCTGCGCCCAGCTTCCTACCCGGTGCCGCAACCGGGCCCCGGCGAGGTGCTGATCAGTGTCCGCGCCGCCGGGGTCAACCGACCCGATGTTCTGCAGCGAAAGGGGGCCTACCCGCCCCCGCCGGGCGTCTCGCCCCTGCCGGGTCTCGAGGTTGCCGGCGAAATCGCGCATCTCGGCGCCGGTGTCAAAGGCATAAGCAAGGGCGATGCAGTCTGCGCCCTGCTCGCTGGCGGTGGCTACGCCGAATACGCGGTGGCACCCGTGGGCCAGTGCCTGCCGGTGCCTAAGGGTCTGTCCATGATGCAAGCAGCATCGCTCCCCGAGACCTTCTTCACGGTCTGGTCGAACCTCTTCGACCGGGCGCACCTGGCCTTAGGGGAAACGCTTCTTGTCCACGGCGGCACCAGTGGTATCGGCATCACCACCATCCAGCTTGCCCGCGCGTTTGGCGCCCGCGTTCTTGCCACGGCGGGAAGTGCGGATAAATGCAACGCCTGCGTCGGGCTTGGCGCAGCACGCGCGATCAATTACCGCGAAGAGGATTTCGTCGAGATCATCAAGGCCGAAACCGACGGCAAGGGCGCCGATGTGATTTTGGATATGGTTGGCGGCGATTACGTCGCGCGCAATATCGCCGCCTGCGCCGAAGACGGCCGTATCGTTCAGATCGCCTTCCTGTCCAGCCCCAAGGTGGAGCTCAACCTGATGGCCCTGATGCGCCAGCGTATCACCCTGACCGGCTCGACCCTGCGGCCGCGCGACAGCGCCTTCAAGGCGGCCATCGCGGGGAACCTGCGCAGCCATGTCTGGCCGCTGATCGAAGCAGGCCGCATTCATCCCGTGATTGATTCGACCTTTCCCCTGGCCGAGGCGGCCCGCGCCCACGCCCGCATGGAATCCTCACAGCACATCGGCAAGATTGTGCTGGAAACCTGATTCGCGCTAGCCTGTTGACCGGCCCGTAACCCATAGGAGGCCGCCTCCATGCCCGACGATCCACATACAGCAACCGGTGCCGACATGGACCCGATGAAGCGCGACTTCGTCCCCGCCTGCCGCATCCTTGTCAGTGAAGGCCTGTCCGAAGCCGCATTTAACATTTCGTGCCGCATCGACGCGGAAAACTGGATGACCATGCCGGTTACCAGCCCCACCCTGGTGACCGAGGACAACATCGTCATTGGAGCCATCGAAAGGGGCTCCGACAACTGGAAGGCCCATCCCGCTATTTACCGCGAACGCAAAGATGTCGGCGGCATCGTCCATGTGCATCCACCCCATGTGGTGGCCTTCTCCACCTTGGGACAGGAATTCGTGCCGGTACATCACTACGGGGCGCCCTTCCACGGCGCCATCACCACCTATGAAAGTCCGGGTCAGACTAAGTCCGATGACCGCGCCGCAGAGATGGCCCGTCAACTGGGCGACAACCGCGTCATCATGCAGCGTGGCCATGGCGTCATTGCCGTCGGCAAGGATTTGAAAGAGGCGGTGCTGTTCGTCCTCTTCCTGGAAGAAGCGGTGAAGACCAACCTGCTGGCGGCGCAGATGGGCACGCCGAAACCGCTGACGCTGGAGCAATCTAAAAAGATCGCGCCGCAGATCCTCAAGCAGCGGTCCCAGGACAAGGCGTGGAATCACTACGTCAACAAGGCGCGTATTCGCGGCTACCTGTAGTCAGGAGAATTCCTTGCGGAGCGCTTCTGTATGCGCGCCGATGGCAGGCACGGGACGAGGTGCGAACGCCGCCGAAGCCGTCGGTGGTAGCGGCATGGCCACCGGCCCTGACGGCGTGTCAACCTGCATACGGCGCAATTGCGGATGCACCGACAGACCATCAACGCCGTTGACCATGCCGTAGGCGGTGCCCGCCGCCGTGAGACGCCCCACCAGCGCATCATGGTCGAGTCCGCCGAACACCCCAACGATGATCGCGTCCAGTTCGGCCCGGTGCCCCACCCGCGAAGGGTTAACAGCAAAGCGCGCATCGTCGGCCAACGAATCATCGCCCAGCACCTCGGCGCAAAAGGCCCGCCATTCGCGTTCGTTCTGGATCGAGATCAGCACCATCCCGCCGCTGAACGGATAGGCCCCGTAAGGCGCGATAGATGGATGGTTGAGGCCCGAGCGTGCGGGCGCATCGCCACCGTAATCGAAATGCAAAAGCGGGACCGTCATCCAGTCCGCCATGGCACCGAATAGCGACAGTTTTATATCGCTCCCCTTTCCGGTTTGGCCGCGCGCGATCAGCGCCTCCAGCACGGCCGCATGGGCGTGCATGCCCGCCGCGATATCGGCCACCGAGACGCCAACCCGCGCCATGTCATCCTTCGTGCCGGTGATGGAACTGAGGCCCGATTCGGCCTGCACCAAAAGGTCATAGGCTTTCATGCTCGCGTAGGCGCCCTCCTCGCCGTAGCCGGAAATCGCGCAGGTAATCAGGCCCGGATAACGCGCCCGCAGATCATCGGCGCTGAGGCCGAGCCGAGCCGCCGCACCGGGCGCTAGGTTCTGGATGAAAACATCGGCATGCGCCACAATACGTTCCAGCAAGGCGCGGTCGGAGCCATCCTTCACGTCGAGAACAATGGATTCTTTACCGCGGTTGAGCCAGACGAAGTAAGCGCTTTCGCCATGCGCCACGCCATCGTAGTGGCGAGCAAAATCGCCGCCGGTGCGTTCGATCTTGATGACCCGCGCGCCTGCGTCGGCTAGTCGCGACGTGCAATAGGGCGCCGCCACCGCCTGTTCCAGCGCGACGACAAGAACTCCCGAAAGCGCCCGCGTCACGACGCCCTCAGTACGAGCGCGGCAGGCCGAGCACGTGTTCGGCGAGATACGAAAGGATCATGTTGGTGGAAACCGGCGCCGTGCGATACAGGCGCGTTTCGCGGAACTTGCGCTCGACATCGTATTCAACCGCGAAGCCGTATCCGCCGAAGGTCTGCATGCAGGTATCCGCCGCTTCCCAGGACGCTTCCGAAGCCAAAAGCTTGGCGAGATTGGCTTCTTCCCCGCACGGCTGACCGGCATCGAACAAATGCGCGGCTCGTTCCACCATCAGCGCCGCCGCACGCACCTGGGCATAGGCCCGCGCGATGGGAAACTGGACGCCCTGGTTTTGGCCGATGGCGCGATCAAAGACCTTGCGCGTCCGGGCATAGTCGGCGGCGTTTTCGACGAACCATCCTCCGTCACCTATGCATTCGGCGGCGATCAGGATACGTTCGGCATTCATGCCGTCGAGGATATAGCGAAATCCCTTCCCTGCTTCCCCGATCAGGTTTTCTGTCGGAACGCGCAGGTTGTCGATAAAGACTTCGCAGGTGGCGTGATTCAGCATGGTCGGGATCGGCCGGATATCGACACCGTGACCACGCGCCTCGCGCAGGTCGACGATGAACAGCGATAATCCTTCCGTGCGCGCGGTGGCTTCATCACGAGTCGCCGTTCGCGCCAGCAGCAACATCAGGTCGGAGTGTTCCACCCGCGAGGTCCAGACCTTGGAGCCGTTGATGACGTAGTCATCACCGTTCGCCACCGCTCGGGTCTTGAGCGCCAGGGTATCGGTGCCGCTTTCCGGCTCGGTCACGGCGAAGGCCTGCAGACGCAGGCGCCCGGCCGCGATAT
>JAYPPT010000006.1:0-92574 GCA_038131655.1 Alphaproteobacteria bacterium | reverse complement strand
ATCGAACAACTGGGCCCGCGCGGCACCCAAAGGATAATCGGCTGCCGGTTCCTGGGCACCTTGCGCGGGCGCACGGGGCGCGGCCGGGGCGAAGGTGTCGCCCGCCAGCGGCGCCTGGAACGCGGCCGCCGCTTCATGCAGGCCGGGCCCGCCGAAATGCCGCGCCGGACCGCCACCGTAAGGCAGGGCGGCAGAGCCGGATGCGGGGCGCATGGCGCCGAGCGCGGCGGCGGCCACATTGGTATCGGCCCGCAACCCCGCGCCCGCCAGCGCATGGCGGATGGCGCCGACGATCAGACCGCGCACCAGCCCGGCATCGCGGAAACGCACCTCGGTCTTGGCGGGATGGACATTGACGTCCACTTCCTCCGGATCGGCATCGAGAAACAGCGCCACCATCGCGTGGCGGTCGCGCGCCAGCACATCCTGATAGGCGCCGCGCACCGCGCCGATGAGCAAGCGGTCGCGCACCGGGCGGCCATTGACGAAAAGATACTGGCGGTCCGCCGTACGCCGCGCCGTGGTCGGCAAACCGGCGAGGCCGGTCAGGCGAAAACTGTCGCGTTCGGCATCGAGCTCCAGCGCGTTGTCGGTGAATTCACGGCCCAGGATATCGCCAAGGCGCCGGCGCCGCGCCGCGAACAGCTCGGACCCCGCCGCCGCGACGTTGAGCTTTTCCTGCTCGCCGTCGCGCACGGTGAACCCCACGTCCGGATGCGCCATTGCGAGCCGCGTGACCGTATCGAGAACGTGGTTCTGTTCGGTGCGATCCGCCTTAAGGAACTTGAGCCGCGCCGGGGTGGCGAAAAACAAATCGCGCACTTCGACCCGCGTGCCCTGGGCCAGGGACGCGGGCCGGGGTTCGGCGATGCGCCCGCCATCGACGGTGATGACACGGGCCTCGCTCCCCGGCTTGCGCGAGGTAATGGAAAGACGCGCCACGGCACCGATGGACGGCAGGGCTTCACCACGAAAGCCGAGGGTCAGAATGTGATCGAGATCGTCGTCGGGCAGCTTCGACGTGGCATGGCGCGTGATCGCCAGCGCCAGCTCGTCGCCATCCATGCCGCAACCGTCGTCGCTGACGCTGATGAAGCTCTTGCCACCTTCGCGCAAGGTAATGTCTATGCGCCGCGCCCCGGCATCGATGGCATTTTCCACCAGTTCCTTGACGGCGGCGGCAGGCCGCTCGACCACTTCGCCGGCGGCGATGCGGTTGACCAGGCCATCGGGCAGGACGCGGATTGTCACTTTCGGCTCATCGCACCCAGGCGCTCACGCGCTAGGCGCTTGCAGGTTTCCACCGCCGGCTGATCGAACGGGTTCACGCCCAGAAGATGCGCCGCCAAAATCGTTTCCAGCATGAAATGCATCATCAGGGCACCGACACTGGCGCCATCGGCGCGCTTGATACGGATGACACGGGTCGCGGGGGGCGCCGCCGCCCGCGCCCCCCCGGGGGGGGCGGGGGGCGGCCCCCCCCCCCCCCCCCCGCCGCCGGTTGCCCGGCGGCGGTGGCAGATCACCTAGTTATAGAACTTGTTGAGGACGATATTCTTGATGTCCTTTTTCTTTTCGGCTGAGAGCGAACCCAGCACCTGCTTCGCCGCCTTTTCCAGGGTCGCGGCATTGGCATAGAGGATGGGACGCTTCTTCTTGCCCATGTACGCCGCGAAGGCCTTGTCCTGCAAAACCTCGTCGAACACCTTGCGAAGATAGGCGACGCGATCCGCGGGCACACCGGGGCCGGTGATGATGGAGCGGCCGATTTCGGCGAAGGCTTCATGGAAGTCGAGATACCATGCCTGCGCATCGCTCAGCTTCAAGGTCTCGTAAACCGTCGGCACGTTGGGGAACAGTGCCGAGCGCGAACGCGCCAGAACCGTTGCCGGCTTCAAACGGCCACCCTTGGAGAACCGCAGGGCCGAGCTTTCCGAAAGCGAGATTGCGTTGACTTCGCCCTGGATGGCGGCACGCACGAATTCGCGCGAACCCTTGTAGCCGGTGACGATGCTGGTCTTCAGGTTGAGCGCCTGCGAAGCCATGGTGGTGGCCAGGCCCGTCGCGTCGGTCTTGCCGGTGGTGCCGAACTTAATGACCTTGGAGCCGCCCGAAGCTTCCTTGATCGTCGCATAGGGCGAAGACTTGGTGAAAAGCACCAGGCGCTTTTCGCCGTTCACGCGGGCGATCCAGTTCATCTTGTTCAGGTCATAACGCGCAGCGGGCACATCGAGAATGGTGCCGAGCAGGCTGGCCTCACCATCGTTGAGGAGGATGGTCAAACCGTCGGGCGCGGCGCTGTAGGTCTTGTTGACCGCAAGCAAGTGGCCCCCACCGGGTTCGTTCACCGGCACGATGGTCGCGCCGAGCTTCTTCTCGAGATGCGGGATCATTTCGCGCATGTAGGTGTCGTAACCACCACCGGGGCTGCCCGGGGTGATGAAGGTCATGGTCTTGCCCTTATAGAAGCTGGCGGCATCCTCGGCCACGGCGGCCGTGGTACCAAGCGCCAGCGCACCGAAAGCCGCAACGGCGGCGAACAGGCTGGAACGGATGGATCGGTTCATCAATTGCTCTCCCTTGATAAGCCCGCCCGCGAACGCGGCCGGGACAGTAACCTGGCCCCTCTTCTAGCCTTCTTTGAACAGAAATTCGAGAGCGAAGGTTCCCCTTCGCGCAAGCCTATTGCGCGGCCGCCGGGCGATTGCCCCAGACCCGTGCTTCCACCAGCTCGGCAAAGGGAATGGCGCTCGGCGCCTCGAAGCGCAGCGCGCGGGCACGGTACGCGGCACCGTCGCGCCCCGGCAGCGGCTTGCCCGCCGCCATGTCGCGCAAGGTATCGAGGTAAAGCCTGCGGATACGCGCTATCGCGTTATCGCAAACCAGCAAGTGTTCGCGGGTGTGGTCGGCGATCGGCCCCATGGATTCCTGGACTCCGCAGTCCTGCGCCCCAAGGCCCCGAATACCCGTATAAGACTGGCCGCTCGCCTGCAATGCCCGGTCGATCAGGTAATCGTTGGCCTTGTTCTGCACGGCGTGATCGGTACCGGGAATGTTTTCCGTATGAATACCGCGCCATGCGCGCTCGCGTTCAAGGTCGTCGTCGTTCAACGGACGCTCGGTATTGAAGTTGACGCTGTAGAGCATCGTCGTTTCATCGTCCATCGGCACCCAGACATGGGCCGCGCGCGGCGCCGAGGGAATAATCTTGTGAAACGGCATCAGCATGATTTCGACATGCCAAGACGTGTTGCCGTCGCCGATTTCCCGCGCGCCGCCGAAGGCAAATCCCGCCGGCAAGGAAAGCTGCTCGAAATGCGACGGGATGATGCGCCGGTGCTGATCGGCGCTGCCGCGACGCAAATCCACCTTGCCGCTATGGAGGAACGACAGGTGGGCCGGATCGAATCCACCGTCGAGCGCCTGTAGCCAGTTGCATTCCTGGATGTGACGGGTGGCGAAGCGATGGCTTTCCGGCACATCGGTCCATTCCAGTTCGGGGAATTCCGGCTGATGCGTTTGCGGTCCCATGTAGGTCCACACCACCCCGCCCTTCTCCACGCAAGGATAGGACTTGATCGCCATCTGCTTCTTGATCGCGCTGATCTGGTTTGCCGGCGTGTTCGGCGGCCAGGCGCATCCACGCAGGCGCCGGTCACATGAGACTTGATGCCGTGATAGACGCAGCGCAGGCCGCATTCCTCGTTACGGCCGAAAAACATCGACGCCGTGCGATGCGGACAGGCTTCATCGATCAGGGCGACCCGGCCCTGGGTGTCGCGAAGGCCACCAGGTCCTCGCCCAGCAGGCGGACGCGCACCGGCGGGCTGTCGGGTTCGGCGATCTGGTGGGAAAACACCGCCGGCGCAGTAGCGACGCATCCAGCGTGCCCATCGGCGTACCGGCGCCGACGCCGTCAAAAGCTCGTTCTCTTCCCGTGTCAGCATCGTTATCCCCCCGGCCCCGATTGTAGCGACCCGCCCCAATCGGACCACCAGATTGATATAGACAAAATTGTTATATCTACCCTAAGTTCATCGCCGAAATGACTATCAGGCAGCTTCAATATTTCCTGCGAATTGCCGAATTACGCAGTTTTTCCAAGGCAGCGGCTTACCTGCATGTGGCGCAACCCGCGCTCGGCCTGCAGATACGCAAGCTCGAGGAAGAGCTCGGCGTCAAGCTGCTCAACCGCCATTCGCGGGGTGTCATCCCGACCGAAGCGGGGCTCTTGCTGCGCGACCATGCCCAGATCATCCTGCGCCAGGTGGACCGCGCCAAGCTGTCGGTCGGCGACCTGGCGGGGCCGCCGCGCGGGCGCATCGCCGTCGGCCTGACCCCGACCCTGAACCTGATTTTGGCGACCCAGCTGGTCGAACGCTGCCGCCGCGATTTCCCCAACGTGTCCCTGGCGATCGTCGACGGCATGAGCGAGGACCTGATGGAATGGGTCGAGAACGATCGCCTCGACCTGGCGCTTTCCTATAACCCCTCCGCCGTGCAGGGGCTGGTCTGCGAACCGCTGCTGGTCGAGGACCTGTGCCTGGTCGGGCCCGGCGACGACCCGGCAAAACGCGACTCCACCGTCAGCTTCGACGCGATCGCGGAACTACCGATGATCCTGACCAGCGTGACCTCGGGCCTGCGGTCCATTGTCGAGGAAGCGGCGCACAGCCGCGGCTTCGATCTCAACGTCGTGCTGGAAATCGATTCGGTGACGGCGATGAAGGAAATGGCGATCAAGGGTGTCGGCTACGCGATCCTGCCCATGGGCTCGGTCACCCGCGAGGTCGAGGACGGACGCCTGAGCGCAAGGCCCTTCGTCAACCCGGTGCTGTCGCGCAAGATGTACCTTGCCTATTCGGCCAAGCGGCCGCCATCGCAGGCGACGACCGCCATCCGCGAATTGTTGCGAAGCGTGGTGCAGGAAAACCTGAGCGAAGGCGCCTGGGCCTGGCGGCCCGCAGCCTGAGCGCGGGCACTCACATATCGAGGATCAGTTTTTCACCCGGCAGGGCGCGCGAGATGCAGACCTGGATCTTGTCGTTGGCCGCTTTTTCCGCATCCGACAGCACTTCGTCGCGGTGATCGGCCTTGCCGCCGAGCATCGGGATCACGCAAGCGCCGCACCAGCCTTCTTCACAGGCATAGGGCACGCCGTAGCCTTCCTCGATCATCACGTCGAGGATGGAACGGTCGGGCGGAATGGTCAGGGTCACGCCGGACTGCTTCAGTTCGACCTCGAAGCCAAAGTTTTCGCGGCTGGCCATTTCGGCCACCTGTTCGTCGCTGCGCGCTGAAGTAAACAGCTCGAAATGCACCGTGCCCTCGGGCCAATGGGAAACCGCGTCGCGGGTCGCGTTCAAAAGCCCGGCCGGGCCGCAAACATAGAGATGCGTGCCCTCGGCATGGTCCTTGAAGGTTTCCTTCAGGTTGATGCCCTTGGAGGGATCGCCACCGTCGTGATGGAAGGTCACATCGGCGCCGAACAACTGCTTCACTTCATCCATGAACGCGGTCTCTTCCGCCGAACGGGAGCAGTAATGCAGGTGCACTTTCTTGCCCAGCGCCTTGAGACGGTAGCCCATCGCCAGCATCGGCGTGATGCCGATGCCGCCCGCGAGCAGGATCGAATTGGCCGCGTCTTCCACCAGCGGGAAATTCTGCAAAGGCTCCGTCGCGGTCAGCACATCGCCTTCCTTGACGTTTTCATGCATCCAGACCGAACCGCCCTTGCCGTTCACATCCTTCAGGATGGCGGTGACATAGCGCCCGGTCTCGGTCGGATCATTGGCCAGCGAATAGGACCGAATCTTGCCATCGGGCAGCTTGAAATCAATGTGGGCACCCGCCTCGAACGCGGGCAGGTCGCCGCCCTTGGCGTTGACCAGTTCGAACATCTTGATGTTGGAAGTCAGGTCACGGACCTTGGTGACCTTGAGCTCGAGATCGGGCATTACCTTCTCCGCAATCGTACGTCGCCTGTTTTTTGATGGCGCGCTTATACACTCTGCCCCGCGCGCCGTCCATACGATGGTCGCGGAAACAGTGAATTCCGCGGCTCAGGCCGCCTGAAGCAGGGACCGGGCGGCCTCCAGGGCCACCGGCTTCAACCCTTCGCCCCCGGACTTATCCAGGTGATCGAAAAGCTGGCGGCGCATGCGCGGGTCCCAGAAGCTCCGGATATGGGCCGCGGTCTCCTTGACCGCCGTGTCGTGAGGATAGGCCACGAAAAAATCGGAAATCTGGTTCGCCATGCGGACAATATCGTTAAGCGCCATCAGGGAAGCCCGGGGTCAGGAGTTATCGAACAGGACCACGCCATCCGGCGAGGCCGAAGCCAGCACCATGCCCGCGCGGCTGGCAAGGTCAAGGGCCAGGGAAGTCGGCGCCGAAACCGTCGCCAGGCAGGGAATGCCCACGGCGGCGGATTTCTGCACCAGCTCGAACGAACATCGCGAGGTCATCACGCAAAAGCCCATGGATGTGTCGGTTTCAGCGCGGGCCAGCGCGCCGATCAGCTTGTCCAGCGCGTTGTGACGCCCGACATCCTCGCGCACCAGCTGGATCGCACCATCAGGCGATGCCCAGGCGGCGCCGTGGACGGAATGGTTGCGCGCATTCATTTCCTGGCGTCCGGGCAGTTCCGCGAAGGCCCGCGCAATCGCCGCCGATGTGATCTCGAATCCGGCATGGACAGGACGCACGTTGCGCACCACCTGATCGAGCCGCTGCATACCGCACAAGCCGCAGCCTGAGCGCCCTTCCAGCGAGCGCGCCTGGCGTTCGCGCACCACTTCGGCGCGTGCCGCAGTCGTTACCTCGACCATGATGCCGCCTTCGACGGGCTTGACCGCGATATCCTTGACCAGGTGGCTGTCGGCCAGCACGCCTTCGGACAGGGAGAAGCCGAGCGCGAAATCCTCCAGGTCGGCGGGCGTCGCCATCATCACCACATGGGGGCGGCCGTTATAGGAAAGATTGACCGGCACTTCTTCCGCCAAGTGCCATTCCCGCGCGGGCGCGCCCGCACCGATACGCACCGGAACCGCGACCGAGGCGCCATCATTGTGAGGCGCGGAACCACGCGTGCCGGTTGCCGGCGCCATCGCCTACTCCGCCGCCGGCGGGCCGGCCGCGATGCGCTTGTGTCCGACCTCACGTTCGGCCCATTCCTCCTGCCAGTCGGACTGGCGGTTGGAACGCACCGCCTGAACCGCCGTCACCTTGTATTCCGGGCAATTGGTGGCCCAGTCGGAAAACTCGGTGGTGATGACGTTGGCGCCGCTGACCGGATGGTGGAAGGTCGTATAGAGCACGCCCTGGGGCACGCGGTCGGTCACCAGCGCATGCAGCGTGGTGGCGCCGATACGCGACGACAGCGACACCAGGTCGCCGGTCGAAATGCCGCGCACCTCTGCATCGTGCGGATGAATTTCCAGAACGTCCTGGGGATGCCAGGTGGAATTGGCGGTGCGCCGGGTCTGGGCGCCGACATTGTACTGGCTGAGGATACGCCCGGTGGTCAGCAGCAACGGGAACGAACGGTTGGAGCGTTCCTCGGTCGCCACGAACTCGGTCAGCATGAAGCGGCCCCGGCCGCGCACGAACTTGTCGATATGCATGATCGGCGTGCCTTCCGGGGCGCCGTCGTTGCACGGCCACTGGACCGAGCCGGCGCGGTCGATCTTCTCGAACGACACGCCGGTGAAGGTCGGTGTCACGCGGGCGATTTCATCCATGATCGCGGCGGCGGAAGGATACTCCATCGGGTATCCCATGGCCGTGGCCAGCCGGCACACGGTCTCCCACTCGCTCAGCCCCTGCTTGGGCTTCATCGCCGGGCGCACGCGGTTGATGCGCCGTTCGGCGTTGGTGAAGGTGCCGTCCTTTTCCAGGAACGACGTGCCGGGGAAGAAAACATGGGCGAAGGCGGCTGTCTCGTTCAGGAACAGGTCCTGCACGATGACGCATTCCATCGCTTCCAGCCCCGCGATGACATGGCGGGTGTTGGGATCGGACTGGGCGATGTCCTCGCCCTGCACGAACAGGCCCTTGAAGGTGCCCTCGACCGCGGCATCGAGCATATTGGGGATGCGCAGGCCCGGTTCGTTATCGAGCTGGGCGTGCCAGGTTTCCTCGAACAACTGGCGCACGTTGTCGTCGGACACGTGGCGGTAGCCCGGAAATTCGTGCGGGAACGAACCCATGTCGCACGAACCCTGCACGTTGTTCTGACCGCGCAGCGGGTTGAGCCCGACGCCGCGCCGCCCGATGTTGCCCGTCGCCATGCACAGGTTCGCCATGCCCATGACCATGGTGGACCCCTGCGAATGTTCGGTCACGCCGAGGCCGTAATAGATCGCGGCATTGCCGCCGGTGGCGTAAAGCCGCGCCGCGGCGCGCAGCTCGGCCGCGGGCACGCCGGTGATTTCCTCCACCGCTTCCGGGGAATGGCGCGGCTCCGCGATGAACTTCGACCAGGTGGCGAAATCCTCCGCCTCGCAACGCTCATTGACGAATTTCTTGTCGTAGAGGTCTTCGGTAATGATGACGTGGGCCAGCGCGTTGATGACCGCGACATTGGTGCCGGGACGCAGTTGCAGGTGATGAGCAGCGGCAACATGCGGCGTCTTGACCAGATCGATGCGGCGCGGATCGATGACGATCAGCTTTGCGCCCGCGCGCAGCCGGCGCTTCATGCGCGAGGCAAAGACCGGGTGCGCATCGGTGGGATTGGCGCCGATGATCAGGATCACGTCGGACTGTTCCACCGACTTGAAATCCTGGGTGCCGGCCGAGGTGCCGAAGGTCGTCTTCAGCCCGTAGCCGGTGGGCGAATGACAGACCCGCGCGCAGGTATCGACGTTGTTGTTGCGGAACGCCGCACGCACCATCTTCTGAACGACGAAGACTTCTTCGTTGGTGCAGCGCGATGACGTAATGCCGCCGATGGCGCCACGGCCGTATTTCTGCTGAATGCGCTTGAAGCGGTCGGCGGCATAAGCGATGGCTTCGTCCCATTCGACCTCGCGCCACGGATTGCTGGTCTTTTCGCGCACCATCGGCTTGAGAACGCGATCCTTGTGAGTGGCGTAGCCCCAGGCGAAGCGGCCCTTGACGCAGGAATGGCCTTCATTGGCGCCGCCGTCCTTGTAGGGCACCATGCGCACCACGGTATCGCCCTTCATTTCCGCCTTGAACGAGCAGCCCACCCCGCAATAAGCGCAAGTAGTCAGCACCGAATGCTCCGCCTGACCGTGATCGATCACGGTGTTTTCCATCAAAGTCGCCGTCGGGCAGGCCTGCACGCAGGCGCCGCAGGACACGCATTCGGAATCGAGGAAGCCGTCATCGGACCCCGCTGCCACCTTGGAAGCAAAGCCGCGCCCGTCGATGGTCAGGGCAAAGGTCCCCTGCACTTCCTCGCAGGCACGCACGCAGCGCGAACAGACGATGCATTTGGTCGGATCGAAGGTGAAGTAAGGGTTGGTCTGGTCCTTGTCGCCGACAAGATGATTTTCGCCCTCGAACCCGTAGCGCACGTCGCGCAGGCCGACGGCACCGGCCATATCCTGCAATTCGCAATCGCCGTTGGCGGCGCAGGTCAGGCAATCGAGGGGATGATCGGAAATGTAGAGCTCCATCACCCCGCGGCGCAGCCGGGCCAGGCGATCGGTCTCGGTCCGGACCTTCATGCCCTCGGCCACCGGCGTGGTGCAGGACGCGGGCGTGCCGCGGGCGCCCTCGATCTCCACCAGGCACAGACGACAGGAGCCGAAGGGTTCGAGGCTATCGGTAGCGCAGAGCTTGGGGATCTTGGTGCCGAGCGTGGCGGCGGCACGCATGACCGAGGTGCCGGCGGGGACGGATACCGTCTGGCCGTCAATTTCCAGGGTCACGACTTTTTCCGAGTCATGCACTGGGGTACCGAAGTCGGTTTCCTTGATCAGGCTCATGGACCTATAGCGCTCCGTTATAGCTGTGGGACACCGGGTTCATGTTCAACGCCCCGCCTTCGGCCCGAAATCCTCGGGGAAATGGGTAAGCGCGCTTTTCACCGGCAAGGGCGTGAGACCGCCCAGGGCACATAGCGAACCGTCGCGCATTGTCTCACAAAGATCGTCAAGAATCCGTAGGTTTTTTTCCGTTTCCCGGCCCTGGCGCAGACGCTCGATCACCTCCGCCCCGCGGGTCGAGCCGATGCGGCACGGCGTGCATTTGCCGCAGCTTTCGAGGGCACAGAATTCCATGGCGAAGCGGGCCTGCACGGCCATATCCACCGTGTCGTCGAAAACGACGACCCCGCCATGACCCAAAAGCGCGCCGGCGGCGGCAAAGGCCTCGTAATCCAGCGGCAGATCCAGCCTGGAAACCGGCACATAGGCGCCGAGCGGCCCGCCCACCTGAATGGCGCGTACCGGGCGCCCGGAACGGGTGCCGCCGCCGATATCACTGACCAGATCATTGAGCGGCGCGCCGAAGGGCAGCTCGAAAAGCCCGCCCCTCGCAACATTGCCGCCGAGCTGGAACGGCTGGGTGCCGCGCGAGCGCCCGGTGCCGTAGGCGTTGTAGGCGGCCCCGCCGTTGGCGATGATCCAAGGCACGGCGCCGAAGGTCAGCACGTTATTGACCAGGGTCGGCTGGCCGAACAGCCCCTTGAGCGCCGGGATCGGCGGCTTGGCGCGGACCTGGCCGCGGCGGCCCTCAAGGCTTTCCAGCATCGAGGTTTCCTCGCCGCAGATATAGGCCCCGGCCCCGGTGCGCACCTCGATATCGAAAGCCTTGCCGCTGCCCGCCACATTGGCGCCGAGGTGCCCCGCTTCCCCCGCCAGCGCCACCGCGCGCTTGAGGATGCGGATCGCGTCCGGGTACTCGGAACGCAGGTAAATCAACCCCTTGGTCGCCCCCGTCGCCAGCGCGGCGATGGCCATGCCCTCGATCAGCGTGTAGGGGTCGCCTTCCATCAGCATGCGGTCGGCGAAGGTCCCGGAATCGCCCTCGTCGGCATTGCAGCAGACGTATTTTTGCGCGGCCTCGGCCTCGGCCACCGTCTTCCACTTGATCCCGGCGGGAAACCCCGCCCCGCCGCGCCCACGCAGGCCCGAATCAACCACTTCCTGCACGATCGCCGCCGAGCCCATGGAAGCCGCCTTTTCCAGCCCGGCAAAGCCGCCGTGGGCCTTGAAATCCTTAACCGAAAGCGGCTCGATCACGCCACAGCGGGCGAAGGTCAGCCGGGTCTGGCGCTTGAGCGCCGGAATCTCCTCGGTGGGGCCAAGGGCAAGCGCGTGCTTACCGCCCTCCAGGAAGCCGGCATCGAACAGCCCGGCGACATCGTCGGCGCCGACCGGCCCATAGGCGACACGCCCCGCCGCGGTCGCGACCTCGACCAGCGGCTCCAGCCACAACAGCCCGCGAGAGCCGTTGCGCCGCACCCGGACATCCAGCCCCCGGCGGCCCGCTTCCGCCGTGATGGCGGCGGCCACCGCCTCGGCCCCGACCGACAGGGCGGCGGCATCGAGGGGGACGAAAACGTCTATGGGGAGGGAATCGCTCATTTGCCGTTCTTAATGTGATTTCTCAAGTTATTTTATTAATATAGTGACTTAACTATTTTAGTTAACTTATTGTTATTCAGACGTCCATGCAGCCTTCCATTAACCAGTGCCGCCGGACCCAGCGCGCAATTGCCGAGACAATAAACGGCTTCCAGTGTGACCTTGCCGTCGGCGCTGGTGGTGTCGCAAGGCGTCCCCAGCACACTCTCTGCCGCCGCCGCCAGAGCGTCGGCACCGACCGACTGGCAGGCCTCGGCCCGGCACAGCTTGACGATATGACGCCCGGCCGGGGCATCGCGGAAATCGTGGTAGAAGGTGAATACGCCATGGACCTCGGCCCGCGACAGGTTGAGCGCGGCGGCGATGGGGGCCAGCGTCTCGGCGGGCACGAAACCAAGCCGCGCCTGAACCTCGTGGAGGATTTCCAGCAGGGCATCGGGGCGGTTGCCCATTTCGGCACAGACGGCCCTGACCGTCGCCACGGCGCCGCTGTCGCCCTCGCCCTCGCCCTCGCCCTTTGCCTGCGCATCCGCCATATCGGTTCCCGTCATTTAGGCTTTGCCGTGTAAGCAGGGCGCTTCGGCCCTTGAGAATTCGCGGTTCTGTTTCGACCATCCCGGCGCTGAAGTCAATGGGGCGCGGGGTTTGCACTCGGCGGTTGCCGCCTTAGGCGTTTGCGCTATTCTGGCGCCGCAATTCCAGTCCGGCGCGCGCCCGCGCACTCACCATCAAATGAGGAAAATCATGAAACTCGCGAGTTATGTCAGCGGCAAATGGGTAGACGGTTCCGACGCGGGGGCGGCCCTGGTCGACCCGGTGACCGGCGAAGAACTGGCCCGTGCCTCCACCGCCGGCATGGATATCGGCGCCGCCATGGCCTATGCCCGCGATACCGGGGGCCCGGCCCTTCGGGCGCTGAGCTTTGGCGAGCGCGCCGCGCTGCTGGGCAAGGTCGCCGATACGCTGGTCGCCAACCGCGATGCCTATTTCGAGATCGCCAAGGCCAATTCCGGCAACACCAAGATCGACGCGGCCATCGACATCGACGGCGGCATCGGCACCATCAAGTTTTTTGCCCGCCTCGGCGCCGGGCTCGGCGACGCCAAGATCCTCAAGGATGGCCGTCTCGAGCGCCTGTCCAAGGATGAAAACTTCCAGGCCGCCCATGTTTCCGTGCCGCTCCAGGGTGTCGGCGTTCACATCAACGCCTTCAACTTCCCCTCCTGGGGCATGTGGGAAAAGGCCGCCGTGGCGCTGCTTTCGGGCGTTCCGGTGCTGGCCAAGCCGGCGACCGCGACCGCCTGGCTGTCCCAGCAGATGGTCAAGGACGTGATCGACGCGGGCGTGCTGCCCGCCGGCGCGCTGTCGATCGTCTGCGGCTCGGCCCGGGAGCTATCCGACAACATCACCGGCCAGGATGTCATTGCTTTTACCGGCTCCGCCGATACCGCCCAGGTCCTGGCCAGCCATCCGCGGATCGTCGCCTCCGCCGCGCGCCTGAATGTCGAGGCCGACAGCCTGAACACCTCGATCCTTGGCCCCGACGCCAAGCCCGGCTCGGCCGAGTTCGACCTGTTCGTGCGCGAGGTCGGCCGTGAAATGACCACCAAGGCGGGCCAGAAATGCACCGCCATCCGGCGCGCTTTCGTGCCCAAGGCCATTCTTGGCGACGTCGCCGAGGCTTTGGCCGCGCGTCTGGCCAAAACCGTCGTCGGTAACCCGCGCAACGAAACCGTGCACATGGGGCCCGTGGTATCGCGTTCGCAGCAGAAAGCCGTGCTCGATGCCCTCGCCCAACTGAAGGCCGAGGCCAAGGTCGTCACCGGCGACGGCCCGCTCGACCTGGTTGATGCCGATGCCGACAAGGGCTGCTTCGTCGCCCCCACCCTGTTGCGTTGCGACGATCCCGCCGGAGCCCGCACGGTCCATGAGGTCGAGGCCTTCGGCCCCATTGCCACCTTGATGCCCTACGCCGACGCCGATCAGGCCTTCGCCCTGTCGCGCCGGGGCGGCGGCTCGCTGGCGGCGTCGGTCTTCACCGCCGATACCGCCTTCGCCACCGCGGCCATCACCGGCATCGGCGCCTCCCACGGGCGCGTGCTGGTGGTTGATGAAAGCATCGGCAAGTCCCAGACCGGCCACGGCATCGTCATGCCCATGTGCGTCCACGGTGGACCGGGCCGCGCCGGCGGCGGTGAGGAACTGGGGGGCCTGCGGGCGCTTCGTTTCTACCACCAGCGGCTGGCGGTTCAGGGCCGGGTGGATTGGCTCAAGTCGCTCACCGATGAGGCCGCCGAGGCGTAAATCGGCGATTCGTCCATCGCCCCAAGGGCTTGGCGTATAAGGGGCGGCGCCCGCAAGGGACCGCCCCCGGCGATATACCAAAATGTTATCGCTGCTATACCCAAATCCTTGTTGACCAATAGCTGGGCAATGCTAAGAGCATGTCCCAACAATCAACAAACGATGCAATATTCGGAACAGGAGATGAGCGTCACCTCGGGTTCGTCCGGGAGACACGGCCCCCAATAGGCTCCCCGCCTCTTTCCCCTACGTTTTTGCGTCCAGCAGGCCCTTTACCTACGCATACGCATAACTCGAGCCTTCCGTCCTCGAGCCCTTGAACCTAAGGAGACAAGCTCATGGCTACCGAAATACCGGGCTATTCCCGTACCGCAGATGATTCCATGAATCAGGCGGTGGTCGATCTCGCCGACAACAAGTTCCTGGTCGACCCCTACATGGACTTCTGCAAGGCGGAAGGCATTCCGATCGTCGAAGACTTCGGCATTGACATGAAAACCGTCGAGACCAAGCCCTGGGCGCGCATGGGCGTCAACGGCGCCTTCGCCCACCTCAAGGGCCGCGGCGACTTCCTCGCCATGTATGTCATTGACGTTCCCCCCGGCGGCAAGTCCGAGCCGCAGAAGCACATCTTTGAAGAAGTCTTCTACGTCATCGACGGTCACGGCTCGACCACCGTCGAAAGCTACGACGGCAAGAAGCACACCTTCGAATGGGGCCCCAAGAGCCTATTCTCCCTGCCGCTCAACTGCCGCTACCAGCACTTCAACGGTTCCGGCTCCGAGCGCGCGCGGATGTATTCGTGCAACAACCTGCCGCTCATCATCAACCTGTACCGCAACCAGGAATTCGTCTTCCAGAACGCGGCCAAGTTCCCCGAGCGTGAAGGCGACAGCAACTACTTCGCCGGCGAAGGCGAGCTGATCCCGAAAATGCCGGGTCGCCACATGTGGGAAACCAACTTCGTTCCGGCCCTCGACAAGTTCGAGCTGCGCAAGTGGGAAAACCGCGGTGCCGGCGGGTCCAACATCATGTTCTCCCTCGCCGACGGCACGATCCACGCGCACATGTCCGAAATGCCCGTGGGCACCTACAAGAAGGGCCATCGTCACGGCGCCGACTTCCACGTCATGTGCGTGACCGGCGAAGGCTATTCGCTGCTTTGGTACGATATTGAGAAGGACCTGGTGAAGGTTCCCTGGGATCACGGGGTTGTCTTCGCTCCGCCCGATGGCATGTTCCACCAGCACTTCAACGCTTCCGCCGAACCCGCCCGTTACCTGGCCATCGCCATGGGCTCGTTGCGTTACCCGACCCTGGCTGAAAAGCGTCAGGTCTGGCTCGGCATGGATGTCAACGTCAACGACGGCGGCAACCAGATCGAATACGAAAACCAGAATCCGAAGATTCACGAAATCTTCCTGGATGCCCTGGCCGACCACGGCGCCAAGTCGAAGATGAGCAAGTTCATCGACGAAAGCGCCTATGCCAAGGACCCGAAGCTGTCCAAGGCGCTCGGCGGCTGAACTGATTGAGAGCGCGGCTCCCGCGGGGCTGCGCTTTCTCCTGCCACTGTTTTCAATAGGCAATGACTAACCGCAACCTGGAAAGACGAAAATGACCAAAGATACTACCTCGCTGCGCTCGACCCTTGAATGGCTCAAGGCGGAAGGCGACCTGATCGAGACCGACAAGGAAGTGAATCCCGATCTGGAAATCACCGGCCTGCAGAAGCATTTCGACGGCGGCTGCCCCATCCTTTTCAACAACGTCAAGACCAAGCCGCACGCGCGCGCGATCACCAACCTGTTCGGTGACATCAAGGTCATTGAGAAGATGTTCAACTGGAAGGATTCGGCCGAGCGCGTTAAGAAGGTTTCCTACGCTATCGACCACCCGACCCCGCTGAAGGAAATTCCGCAGAGCGAGGCGCCGGTCCAGGAACACGTCATTACCGACGAGCTGGACGTCAACAAGTGGATCACCGCGATCCGCCACACCGAGCTGGAAACCGAACTGACCATCGGTTCGGGCATTTCCTGCGTCATCGGCGATTACTTCGACGGCGGCAGCCACGTCGGCTACAACCGCATGAACTTCCGTTGGGGCAACGTCGGCACCTTCCAGATCTCGCCGGGTTCCCACATGTGGCAGGTCATGACCAAGCATTATCATGACGAAAAGCCGATCCCGCTCACCATGTGCTTCGGCGTGCCGCCGGCAGTCACCTACATGGCCGGCGCCGGCTTCGACTACGCGATCCTGCCGAAGGGCTGCGATGAAATCGGCATGGCCGGCACCATCCAGGGTTCGCCGGTGCGTATCGTCAAGTGCCGCACCATCGACGCCTACACCCTGGCCGATGCGGAATACGTGCTGGAAGGTTACCTGCACCCGCGCGACAAGCGTTACGAAACCAAGGAATCGGAAGACGCCGACCAGCAGGGCAAGTACTTCTTCCATCCGGAATGGGCCGGTTACATGGGCAAGGCGTATCGCGCGCCGACCTTCCATGTCACCGCCATCACCATGCGCAAGCCGGAAAGCAAGCCGATCATCTTCCCGCTCGGCGTGCACACTGCGGACGATGCCAACATCGACACCTCCGCTCGTGAATCCGCCATCTACAACCTGTGCGAACGGCTTCAGCCGGGCATCGTCCAGAACGTCCACATCCCCTACGCGATGACGGACTGGGGCGGGGCCATCATTCAGGTCAAGAAACGCAACAAGATCGAAGAAGGCTGGCAGCGTAACTTCATGACCGCCATCCTCGCCTGCTCGCAGGGCGCGCGTCTGGTCATCGCCGTGTCGGAAGATGTCGATATCTACGACATGGACGACATCATGTGGTGTCTGACCACCCGCGTGAATCCGCAGACCGATATCCTGAACCCGCATCCGGGCGGCATCGGTCAGACCTTCATGCCCGCCGAACGCATGACGGCTGGCGTCGGCCAGCAGTGGACCGCCGCCAATACCGTCTTCGAAGGCGGCATGGGCATCGACGCGACCGTTCCTTACGGTTACGAGCAGGACTTCCATCGTCCCGTGTATCCGACATACGCGGTGAAGCCGGAAGACTTCTTCACCGACGACCAGATCCGCAACATGCGTTCGCGCATGCAGGGCTGGGTCCTGTCGCTCGCCCGCACGGGCCGTTAAGCGTACCGTCGCAGCACCAGACGGGGGAGGCGAAGGGATGGCATTGCTGGAGCCGTATCGCGTGCTCGACTGCACGGGCGAGCTTGGCTGGCTGACCGGACGTTTCCTCTCCGACATGGGCTGCGATGTCGTGAAAATCGAACCACCGGGGGCGGATCTTTCCGCCCCCGCGTGGCGCGGTTCCAACGCCGGCAAGCGGCTGTTGAGCCTGGACCTGACCTCCAAGGCGGGCCGGGAAACCTTTCTGAAAATGGCGGCCACGGCCGATTTCCTGATCGAAACGGCGGAACCGGGCAGTGATCTCGCCAAGCTGTTCGACATCGATAGCCTGCGCGCCGCCAATCCCAAACTGATCCATGTTTCGGTGACGCCTTTCGGACGCACCGGTCCGCACGCCGAATGGCGCGCCAGCGACCTCGAATTGATGGCCGCGGGCGGCGCGATGGCGCTGGCGGGCGAACCCGACGGTATTCCCCTGCGCGTGACCGCGCCGCAGTCGCCCCCCTGGGCGGCCAGCCAGGCCGCGGTCGGCGCCATGGTCGCGCTGACGGCGCGCAACATCAGCGGCCGCGGCCAGCACGTGGATGTCTCCGCCCAGGCGGCGGTGCTGGCGTCCATCGCCCATGCGCCCGCCTCGTGGGACCTGATTGACGTCAACCCCAAGCGCGCCGGTGCCTTCATGACCGGCCGTTCGGTTCATGGCGCCAACTACCGGGTGTTCTGGCCGTGCAAGGACGGCTACCTCAATTTCATCATCTACGGCGGTGTCGCCGGACGACGCACGAATGAAGGCCTGTGCGCGTGGATGCGCGACGCCGGGGCCGATCTCGGCGTGCTCGCGGACATCGACTGGGCCACCTTCGATTCGACCCAAACCACACAAGAGCAGGTGGACGAAATGGAAAAGCCCATCGGGCGCTTCTTCATGACCGTCACCAAGGCCGAATTCCTGCAACAGGCTTTCGAGCGCGAAATGCTCGGCTATCCCGTCAACAACGTGGCCGACATCGCCGCCGACCCGCAGCTTACCGAGCGCGGCTTCTGGGCCGACCTACCCGCCCCCGGCGGCGGCACCGAACGCCACTGTGGCGGCATGGCTATGATCGACGGCGAACGCCTTGTGCTCGACAGGCCCGCGCCGGTTACCGGCCAGGACACGCGCGCGGTTTTGGGCGAATACGGCTTCGCGGACAAGGAAATCGATTCCCTGATCAAGTCCGGCACGGCGGTGGCATCATGAGCGCCCTTCCCCAGGCCCTGAAAGGTCTCAAGGTCATCGAAGTCGGCGGATACGCCGCCGGTCCGTGGATCGGCAAGGTGCTGGCCAATTACGGCGCCACCGTCATCCATATCGAAGCCCGCGACCGCCCCGACGGCTTCCGTTTGCAATACCCGCCGTATCGCAACGGCGTGAAGGGCATCAACAAGTCAGGCTGTTTCTCCTACTTCAACGATTCGAAGTATGACGTCACCATCGACGTCAAGAAGCCCGGCGGGCTTGAACTGGCGCGCCGCCTCGCCGACTGGGCCGACGTGCTGATCGAGAACATGCGCCCCGGCGTCATTGACCGCATCGGGCTTGGCTACGAAGACCTGAAAAAGACCAACCCCGACCTGGTTTTCATGTCGACCTGCAACATGGGCCAGACCGGGCCGCGGGCGGCCACGGGCGGCTTCGGCTCGCAGCTCTCTGCGCTGGCCGGTTTTTGCGGCCTGACCGGCGACGCCGAAGGCTCACCCCAGCTTCTGTACGGTCCCTATATCGACTTCGTCGCCGCCCTGGTGGGCGCGCCCCTGGTGCTGGCTGCGCTGGACCGGCGCGCGCGTACCGGCAAGGGTGCCTTTATCGATGTCGCCCAGTACGAATGCGGCGCCTTCTTCCTGGCCGGACCGCTTTACGACTTCCATGCCAACGGCAAGGTCCTCGAGCGTCAAACCAACAGCGATCCCGTGGCCTGCCCGCACAATGCCTATCCCTGCCAGGGCGATGACGAGTGGATCGCGGCCTCATGCTGGGACGATGCCGAATTCGGACGCATGGCCGAAACCATGGGCCATCCGGAATGGGCCGGCGATGCACGATTCAAAAATGCCGATGCGCGGCGCACCAATGCCGACGCGCTCGATGCGGCCATTGCCTCGTGGACCCGCACCCAGGATGTAGATCACGCGGTAGCCCTGCTGCAAGGGGCCAAGGTTCATGCCTACAAGGTCAACACCTGCGCCGACCTGTTCACCGACGCGCAGTTGACCCACCGCAAGAACTGGCGCGTGCGCAAACACGCGGAAATAGATTACCAGGCGCATTACTTCCCCGGCTTCGACCTTTCCGATCAGCCCGGCGACGTCACCGCACCGGCACCGTTGCTTGGCCAGGACAATGAAATGGTCTTCCGCGAATTTCTCGGCCTGACCGAGGAAGAGTACAAGAAGCTGGAAGAAAACGGCGTCATCTAGGGCGCGCCAAGCCGCCCATCCACACCGCCAAGGGACGGCCCGCACATGACAAAGACTCCCATAGACGTCGCCAAGGCCACACGGCCGGAGAACCTCACGGATCACAACCTGATTGCCGATGCGCCAATTGCGCCGGGCATTCGCGTCGAGCGCCGCCCGGCCCGGCGCGGCGACGGCACCCCCGCCGAGGGGCTGGTTAACGTCTGGATCATTCTGGATAATCCCAAGCAGCTTAACGCGCTCTCGGTGGAAATGATGAAGGGCGCGACGGTCGCCCTGCGCCAGGCTTCGCTCGCCCGCGACGTGGTCGCCATCGTGCTGACCGGCGAGGGCACGACCTCGTTCTGCACCGGCGGCAACGTTCAGGAGCTGGCCGAATACTATGCCGGGAACCCGCAGGAGTTTCGCCAGTACATGCGCCTGTTCATGGATCTGGTGACAACAATCCTGACCGTGGACAAGCCCACAATCTGCCGCGTCAACGGGATGCGCCTAGGCGGCGGACAGGAAATCGGCATGGCCTGCGATTTCTCCATCGCCCAGGACATGGCGCGCTTCGGCCAGGCCGGCCCGAAGCACGGCTCCGCCCCCATTGCCGGTGCGACGGATTTCCTGCCGCTCCTGATCGGCTCCGAAAACGCTATGAGCGCAGGCGTCCTGTGTCAGCCCTTCTCCGCCCACAAGGCCTACCGCCTGGGTATGATTTCAGAGATCACACCCGCCCTGAAGGTTGATGGCCGCTATGTCGCCAACCCCCTGGTGGTCACCGATACCTATATTGACGACATGGGCCGCATCATTCTCGGCGAATCGAAGGCCGGGGACGCGCTGAAAGCCGGCAAGGAAATGATGTCGAAGGGCGAAATGGATCTCTCTGCGCTGGACGAAGCGGTGGAACGGCTGTGCTCCACTTTGATCGAAACCTTCCCCGAATGTACCCTCAAGACCATCGAGGAGCTGCGCAAGCCCAAGCTCGACACATGGCAGCGCAACAAGGAAAGCTCGCGTTCGTGGATGGCCTTCAACATGCTGACCGAGGCACGCGCCGGGTTCCGGGCGTTTAATCGTGGCACCAGAGAGACCGGGCGGGAAGTTAATTTCGTCGCCCTGCGCCAGGCGCTGGCCCTGGGGGCACCCTGGACGGAAGAACTGACCGAAAGCCTGATGCCGCGCAAGAAGGAGGACTAACCCTGAGCGGGTCCCCCCTCGCCGTCACTACGGCACGCGACCGAGGCGTGCTGCGCCTGACCCTCGATCGGCCCAAGCCCAACCTGCTCGGACAGCCCTTTGAACGAAAAGCGGCGCCCAGTGGCGCCGCTTCCGTCATCGGATATCCGGGCTCAGTGGAACTTCACGTATTCGAAGTCCACAGGCTGGCGGTTGATTCCACGCGCTGGCGGCGCGATATAATTGGCGAACTTGCCGGGTTCGACCACCGGCTTTTCCATCAAGGAATGGACGTAAGCCTTGTCCTTTTCCGTCGGCAGCCAGTCTCCATGGCGCTGGTCCCACTCGGTCTCAGTGATGATCTTTCCGGTCGGGGTCGCCTTGACCTGGGCAAAGGGCCCGATGTTGCGATGGAAGGCGCGGTTGGGAAGCACCAGTTCGAAGTCGATGCCGTGCTCGCGGATCAACTTGTTCCAGTTGTCCACGCCACGCTGGCTGTCTTCATAGTAGTCGTCGCGCAGGCGCTGGTTGATGGCGTTGAGCGCCGGCTCGTCCACATCGACGATCTTGTCGCCACGCACTTCCGGCACCTTGTAGCTGGCACCCTCAAGAACATGGTCGTCGTTGATCTTGGTCTCGCCGTAGCGGCCCTTGATCCCCATCGTGTAATAGGTCGCCGCGTTGGTCGACAATTCCTGGCCGAACAGGTCAAGGCAGATCGAGAAGTGGAAGTTCAGGTACTTCTGGATTGTCGGCAGGTCGATACCACCGTGCTTGCGCACGTCGGCAGGATCGGAAAGCTTGTTTTCCTTCATGATCTCGCACGAACGCTGGATGATGCGGGAAATACCGCTTTCGCCCACGAACAGGTGATGCGCCTCTTCCGTCAGCATGAAACGGCAGGTCCGCGAAAGCGGATCAAAGCCAGATTCCGACAGCGCGGCCAACTGGAACTTGCCGTCACGATCTTGGAAGTACGTGAACATGTGGAACGAGAGCCAGTCAGTCGTATCCACGTTGAAAGCCTGCAAGATACGCGGCTTGTCCGGATCACCGGAATGCCGTTCCAGCATAGCCTCAGCCTCTTCGCGGCCATCGCGGCCGAAGTAGGCCTGAAGCAGGTAGACCATCGCCCACAGGTGACGACCCTCCTCGACGTTGACCTGATAAATATTGCGCAGGTCGTAGAGCGACGGGCAGGTCATGCCGAGGCGCCGCTGCTGCTCGACCGACGCGGGTTCGGTATCTCCCTGGGTCACAATCAGGCGGCGCAGCTCGGCACGGTACTCGCCCGGCACCTGCTGCCAGGCGGCCTCGCCCTTGTGCTGACCGAAGTTGATCTGACGCCCCTCTTCCTGCGGTGCCAGAAATATGCCCCAACGGTAATCCGGCATCTTGACGTGGCCGAAATGTGCCCAACCCGAAGGCTCGACGCTGATCGCCGTGCGCAGGTAGACATCGTTGTTCGATGAATTCACTGGCCCCAGTTCCTTCCACCAGTCGAGGAACTTGGGCTGCCAGGCCTCGAGCGCACGCTGCAGGCGCTGGTCCTCGGCCAGGTTCACGTTGTTGGGTATTTTGGTTTCGTAATCAATGCCTGCCATTTTCACTCTCCCACTTTTCGAAAACGTTTGAACCGAGGATATCTAGACGCGGTTTTCGTCGAAATTCGCCCGCTTGCCCGAACCGAACAGCTTGAGCGCACCTTCGGCGCCCACAGCATTGGGCCGCTGGAAGATCCAGTTCTGCCATGCAGTCAGGCGACCAAAAATCTTGGTTTCCAAAGTCTCGGGCCCGGCGAAACGCAGGTTCGCCTCCATCCCCGTAAGCGCGTCGGGCGACAGGCTCGCACGCTCCTCGATGGCGATACGAACCTCGTCTTCCCAATCGATATCGTCGGGCGCGAAAGTCACCAGACCGAGCGCTTCCGATTCCTGGGCGTCGAGATCCTTGCCCTTCGCCGCTTCCGCCGACTTGAGGGCGGCATCGTCGCCGAGAAAACGGGTCTGCAAACGGGTCAGGCCGTTACCCATCGGATAAGCACCGAAATTCATTTCCGTCAGCCGCACCTTGGCCGGCGTGTTGTTGCCGTCCAGCGTGCCGTCGAGCATGAAGCTACGGTCCGCGACAAAAAGCAATTCCGCCAGCGTGCCGGTGAAGCAGCTTCCCGGCTCGACCAGAGTAATCACCGTGCGCGAGGTCACGTCGATCCGCTTCAGCGTCCGCTTCAGGTAAAGCGTGATTTCACGCACCAGCCAATCGTCGGCATTCTTGAGCAGAACCTCGTCGGCCTGGGCCACCAGGTCCGAATCGCCCTCGGTCTTCATGACCCAGATGCCGATCACGGGCTCGTTGGTGCGCAGGTGTAGGATCAGGTCGTCCAATTCGCGCGCGACCGCCAGCGGCCAGAATGCCGCACCTTCGGCATGGATCACCTTGGCATCCGACGGCACCGCCTTGGCCGGCGCCTTGACCGTGATGGTCACCGACTTGGCGGCGCGGTCGATCACGGCGGTGACATTGTCATAGGTGATCTTGTCGCCGCTGATGTCGCGCTTCAACGGCGTCAGCTGGATGCCCTTGGCATCCTTCGGCCGATTGGTCTTGGCGGCGAATTCCTGGGCACGGGCCTTGACGGTTTCCGTCATCTTGGAGCGCGGCACCACTTCGTCCACGAGCTTCCAGCTAACGGCACGCGAACCACGAATGCCTTCGTTCAGGGTGCAGAAATAATCGGCGTGATCGCGGCGCACCATGCGCTTGTCGACAACGCGGGTCAGGCCACCGGTGCCCGGCAGCACCGCCAGCAGCGGCACTTCCGGCAACGACACGGCCGACGCATTGTCGTCCACCAGCATGATGTGTTCGCAGGCCAGCGCCAGCTCGTAGCCGCCGCCCGCCGCGGTGCCGTTGACCGCGCAAATGAATGTCTGGCCCGAGAAATTGCTGGCGTCTTCGATGCCGTTGCGGGTCTCGTTGGTGAATTTACAGAAGTTCACCTTCTCGGCGTGCGCCGACAGGCCCAGCATCTTGATGTTCGCGCCGGCGCAGAAGACGTTGTCCTTGGCCGAGGTCAGAACCACGGAACCGACTTCCGGATGCTCGAAGCGCAGCCGCTGCACCGCGTCGTAAAGTTCGATGTCCACACCGAGATCGTAGGAGTTCAGCTTGAGCTGATAGCCCGGCTTCAAGCCGCCATCCTCGTTCACGTCCATGGCAATGGTCGCCACGGGACCATCAAAGGAAAGCTTCCAGTGCTTGTATTGTTCGGGGCTTGTCCGGAATTCGATCATGGGGTCTCCACCTGCTTGCTGGGTTCGTCCGGGGGCCGTTACCCTCCCCCGTACCGTTGCGGGGCAGCCTATCACCGGCGCTCCGGATTTAAAATAGTAAATACGTACTGGAATACCTATTTACAAATATCCGAAGCCCCGCCATTGTGTCAAGCACCGAAAGCAAGCCCCGGCCCGGACCCGCAGGAGCCCCGCCGATCATGGATGAAAGTCCCCAAAATCAAGCCCTAGCGAGGGGCCGCGTCCGTATCCGCAACGCCCGCGCGACAGACATGGAAGCCGTGGCCGCGATTGACGCGGTCATTACGGACACCCCCAAATCCGACTACTGGGCCCGCGCCTACCACCGCTACGCCACCCGCCAGGGCCGTTACTTCCTGGTCGCCGAGAGCGCGGGCGCCGTTTGCGGCTTTATCCTGGGCGAGGAACGCGCATGGGAATTCGGCTCGCCCCCCTGCGGCTGGATTTTTGCCATCGGCGTCGATCCCAAATGCCGCGAAGGCGGCGTCGGTACGGCGTTGTTCGAGGCCATCTGCGCCGCCATGCGCGAGGCCGGCATGACCACCGTGCGCACCATGCTGGCCCGCGACGACGGGCTCAACATGGCATTCTTCCGTAGCCAGGGGATGATGGGCGGATCGTTCATCGAGCTTGAAATGCCCCTCGATCGGGGGGACACCCGGTGAAGCTGCAAAAGGCCACGCAATTTGCCCTGCTTGCGGTGCTGGACCTGGCCCGCGACCCGGATGCCCAGCACTCGGTCGCTGAAATCGCCGACCGTTACGGGATTTCCGCCAATCACCTGGCCAAGGTGCTGCGCGATCTCGGCCGCGCCGGTTTGGTCGAAGCCGTGCGCGGCGCCGGTGGCGGCTACCGTTTCAGCGGCAACGCCAAGCGCACATCGCTTTACGACGTGATCCACCTGTTTGGCGACACCATGGAGGGCGAGGCCGATATCCCCGCGCCCGCCGGGGCCACCGACATCGGCGCAGCACTGGGCCGGGTCCTGACGGAAGTCGATGAAATCGCCGTCGCCACACTGAAGTCCATCAGCCTGGCGACGCTGATCAAGTCCATGAACTGGATGCCCGCGACTACTTCCCGGTAAATTCGATCGCGCCTTCGGGCAGCAGGTAGAGAACGTAGGCATCGCCGCCTTCGGCGGTCGGCCAATGGTCGGAACCGGGCGGATCCACGTACCAGCCGCGGCCCATGCCGTCGAACTTCGGATCGCCCGAGACCGGCATGATCATGCCGATTTCCCCTTCCGGGTGAATATGATGCGGTCCCTTGACGTCTTTCATGCGCACGACATCGACGGAAAACTTGCCCGCCTTGCCACCGGGCTTGAGAATGCGACCGAACTTGATCCCCCCCATTTCCCGCCCGCAGAGCCAGCCATCCTTTTCACCTTCGGCGCACAGCGCCTCGACCGCGCCGAACAAAGGGCCACCGGCAGGAAATGTCTCGTTCAGAAACGCGGCAAGCGCCCCGTCAACGGGCATTTCGGCTATGGCGGTCGCAACCTCGGACATGGCGTTTTCAAACTCGACCTGGCTCATGACTTTCTCCCTGAAACGCGGAAATGGTTCGAGGCCGATTATACGGGTTCTGGCCCCTTCGTGAAGGAGGCACCTTGCCCGCGCCCGTCTGCATTGATAGGAATGGGCCCGTCTTTCCGCAACCAAACGGCAGATTCATGAACGAAACACAGGCCCCGGTCATCCAATTCGACGTCGACAACGGCATTGCCGTCATCACGGTGGACAATCCACCGGTCAACGCCATCTCCCAGGCCGTGCGCCAGGGCCTGGTCGATGCCATCAAACGCCTTAACGACGACGCCACACTGGAAGGCGCGGTCATCATCGGCGCTGGCAAGGTCTTTATCGCCGGGGCCGATGTGCGCGAATTCGGCAAGCCGCCGATGGAACCCTTCCTGCCCGCCGTGGTTGCCGCCATCGAAGCCTCGGAAAAGCCGGTTGTCGCCGCCATTCACGGCGTGGCACTCGGCGGCGGCTTTGAAATCGCTCTCGGCTGCCATTTCCGGGTGATGGACCCGAAGGCCCGCGTCGGCTTTCCCGAGGTCAACCTCGGCATCATTCCCGGCGCCGGAGGGACCCAGCGCCTGCCCCGCCTCGCCGGGGTGGAGAACGCCGCTAACCTGGTTTGCACCGGCCGCCAGGTCGGCGCCGAGGAAGCCAAGAACATGGGCCTGATCGACCAGGTGGCCGAGGGTGACCTGCTGGAAGCCGCCCGCGCCGTGGTCCAGGCCAAGGTCGGCACGACCCTGCCGCGCATTTCCGAAATGGCGGTGCCCGCCCCGGCGAAGGACGATTTCTTCGAAACGGAAGAAGCCAGGGTGAGCCGCGCCGCGCGCGGCCAGCTCAGCCCGGTCATGGCGCTGGAAGCGGTACAGGCCGCCGCGACGCTCTCCTTCGCCGATGGAATGGCCCGCGAGCGCGCGATCTTTCAGGAACTGCGTTCTTCCGACCAGGCCAAGGCCCTGCGTCATGTGTTCTTCGCCGAACGCGCCGTGTCCAGGGTGCCGGGGCTGGAAAACGCCGTCGGGCGCAAGGTTGAAACCATCGCCGTCATCGGCGGCGGCACCATGGGCGCCGGTATCGCCGTCGCCTGCCTGCGGGCGGGTTTCACGGTCACCATGATCGAAGCGGACGAGGCCGCCCTGGAACGCGGCGAAAACAACGTCGCGAAAAATCTCGACGGCTTCGTTGCCCGCGGGCGGCTGAGCGAGGAAGGCAAGACCGAGCACCTCGACCGCCTGATGCCGAGCGTCGATTACGCCGTCCTGCAAGACGTGGACCTGGTGATCGAGGCCGTGTTCGAAGACCTCGGCGTCAAGCAAAGCGTATTCCAGAAGCTCGATGCCGCCATGAAGCCCCGCGCGGTGCTGGCCACCAACACGTCTTACCTTGACATCAACCAGATCGCCGAAGCGACCAAGCGGCCCGAGGACGTCATCGGCCTGCATTTCTTCTCTCCGGCCTATGTCATGCGCCTGCTGGAAATCGTGCGTCCGGAAAAATGCGCCGATGATGTCATCGCCACCGGCTTCGACCTCGCAAAGAAACTCGGCAAGGTCGGCGTGCTGTCGGGCGTGTGCGACGGCTTCATCGGCAACCGCATCCTCGCCAAGACGCGCAAGCAGGCCGACGCCATGATCGAGGACGGCGCCCTGCCGTGGAAGTTGACAAGGCGATGGAAGCCTTCGGCCTGCCGATGGGTCCGTTCCGGGTCATGGACCTGGCCGGGCTGGATATCGCCTGGGCCCAGCGCAAGCGCACCGCCGCCACCCGCGACCCGAAAGAACGCTACGTCGAAATCGCCGATAAGATTTGCGAAAAGGGCTGGTTCGGCCAGAAGACCGGCCGCGGCTGGTACATCTATGAAGACGGCAAGCCCCTGCCCAACCCGGACGTGGAAGCGATCATCCTCGCCGAATCGAAACGCAAGGGCATCACCCGTCGCGCCATTGATGCCGAGGAAATCCAGAAGCGCATCCTGTACGCCATGATCAACGAAGGTGCGCGGATCGTGGACGAGAAAATCGCCGCGCGTCCGCTCGACGTCGATATGGTCAAGATCTTCGGCTACGGCTTCCCCGCTGGCGCGGCGGGCCATGTGCACCGCCGATATCATCGGACTGGCGACGGTCCTCGACGACATCAAGGAACTGGCAAAGGACGACGCGGATTTCTGGCAGCCGTCGCACCTGCTCAAGCGCCTGGTGGCGGAAGGCAAGACCTTTGGTGATCTCAACAAATGATCCGCGTTGAAAAGCCCGGTGGGGGCGTCGGCCTCATCACCCTCGATGACCCCAGGATTCGCAACGCGATGACGGCGGAGAACCGGGCCGAGTTGCGCGCCGCGCTCAATGAACTGGCAAATGACCGCGACATTCATGCGGTCGTGCTCACCGGTGCGGGGGGACATTTCTGCGCCGGCGGTGATGTTCGCACCATGGGCGAAACCGATACCGCGGAAATTGATGAACGCATGGGTGATGTCGCCCGCACGGCGGAACAACTGGCCGCCTTTCCCAAGCCGGTCATCGCCGCCGTATCGGGCCACGCGGCGGGCGCTGGCGTCAGCCTGGCCTGCCTTGCCGACATGGTGGTCGCCGATGAGACGGCGCAATTCACGTTCTCGTTTCTCAAGCTCGCGCTCGGCCCCGACTGGGGTGTGTCGTGCACGCTGGCGCGCCGCGTCGGCGCCACTGCGGCGAAACGGTTGATCGTCATGCGCGCCACCATTGACGGGGCGGAAGCCCATCGCCTCGGCCTTGCCGACGCGATCACCAATGAGGGCAAGGCGCTTGATCGCGCCCTCGAAGTCGCGGGAACGCTGGCGGGCGGACCGCAAGCCGCCATCAAGGCGATCAAGACGCAGCTTTCGGGGCTCGACGAATTACGTGCCGCGCTCAAGGCCGAAGCCGATCAGCAGCGCCAACGCTTCCCCCACGGCGAACACCAGGAAGGTGCCGCCGCCTTCCGTGAAAAACGCGCACCCGACTTTTCCGGAAAATGACGTCTGACCTCGGCGCCGGAACCTAGGCTGCCGGAACCTCGCCCGCGATGGACGTGCGGTGCAGGTGGCGCACGCCCGGCGCCTTGATCCCGCCGCAGGCCAGGTGAATGGTGCTGCGGTTGTCCCAGAACACCAGATCGCCCAAGCTCCACTTGTGGCGATAAATGAACTCGGGCCGGATCTGATGCGCGAACAGTTCATCGAGCAGCGGCTGCGCCTCGGAATCGTCCATGCCCTCGATCGCAACGGCGAAACGCGGATTGACGAACAGGACCTTGCGTCCCGTTTCCGGGTGCGTGGTCACCAAAGGGTGAACCGAATCGGGCACCGGCATATCGAAGTACTTGTCGATATCGTGTTTGAAGCCGTCTTTCTTGGTGATCTGTGCGCGCGGGTTCTTGCGCCGGTCGCGAATGTGCAGGGCCTTCAGGTTCTCGATCTTCTCGCGCGTGGCTTCGGGCAGCGTTTCATAGGCCATGTACATATTGGCAAAGGCGGTATCGCCGCCTTCTTCCGGCACTTCCAGGGCATGCAGCATGGATCCCATGCTGGGCCGCTCGGCGTAAGTCAGGTCGGCGTGCCAGGTGAACCCGGCGTAAGCTTCCGTCGCGCCCGCGGGCTTGCCGTTGACCACCCGGTTCGACAGCACCAGGACATCGGGATGCTCCTTGTGCAGGAAGGTCGGGTTGATCCGCCGCACCAGCGGCCCCCAGTTCTCGGTAAACGCGATCTGTTCGGGCGGGCTCAGATCCTGACCACGAATGACGACGACGCAGTGCGCCAGCAGCGCATCGTGCACCGCCTTGACCATGTCCTTGTCGGCATCGCGGACATCTATGCCGGTGATCTCCGCCCCGATGGCAGGGGTCAGCGGCGTAACCTTCATCGCGGTGGTGGTGCTCATCGTTTCCTCCGGGCAAGAGCTCTTTTGCCCGGAGTTTACACCTTTTCCAGCATCACGGCGATGCCCTGCCCAACCCCGATGCACATGGTGCAAACCGCCAGTTTGGCGTCGCGTTCATGCAGTTCCTGGGTCGCGGTCAGCGCCAAACGGGCCCCGGACATGCCGAGCGGATGGCCCAGCGCAATGGCGCCGCCGTTGGGATTGACGTGTTCCGCGTCGTCGGGAAGACCGAGCCGGCGCAGCACCGCCAGCGCCTGGCTGGCGAAGGCCTCGTTCAGTTCGATCACGTCCACATCGGAAACCTTCTTGCCCGCCAGCGCCAGCAGCTTTCCGTCGCCGGCGCCGGGCCGACACCCATGATGCGCGGCGCGACACCGGCCGTCGCCATGTTCAGCACGCGCGCGCGCGGCGTCAGGCCGTGTTTCTTCACCGCCGCTTCCGAAGCGACGATCAATGCCGCCGCACCATCATTGACGCCCGATGCGTTGCCCGCGGTCACCGAAGAGCTTTCACCGAACAGGGGCCGCAGCTTGGCCAGTGCTTCCAGCGTCGTGTCGCCGCGCGGATGTTCGTCGCGCTCGACGACCTTCGGATCGCCACGGCGCTGGGGAACCGAGACAGGCACGATTTCCTTGGCCAGGCGGCCGCTTTCCTGCGCCGCCTTGGCGCGTATCTGCGAGGTATAGGCGAAAGCGTCCTGATCTTCGCGGCTGACGCCGAAATCCTGGCTACGTTTTCGCCGGTTTCAGGCATCGAATCGACGCCGTAAAGCTTTTTCATCAGCGGGTTGACGAAGCGCCAGCCGATGGTGTTCGTAGATGTCGGCGCTGCGGGAAAACGCGGTTTCCGCCTTGCCCATGACAAAGGGCGCGCGCGACATGCTTTCCACCCCACCCGCGATCATCAGTTCCGCATCACTCGCCTTGATGGCGCGGGCCGCTTCGCCGAGGGCATCGAGGCCCGAACCGCAAAGCCGGTTCACCGTGACACCCGTCACGGTTTCCGGCAGCCCTGACAACAGCGCCGACATGCGTGCCACGTTGCGGTTATCTTCGCCGGCCTGGTTGGCGCAGCCGAAGATCACATCGTCGATGGCGGCGGGATCGAGCTTGGGATTGCGCTCGATCAGGGTTCGAAGAACGAGTGCGCCCAGATCGTCGGGGCGCACGGCGGACAAGCCGCCCGCATAGCGGCCGATGGGAGTACGGATGGCGTCACAGATGAAAGCGTCCACGGTCAAACCTCGCGTCCTGGAATGAGGCGGCGAGCACGCAGCCACCGCCGTGATGGCGTCATTCATAAGGGCTGGCGGGCCGCTTGTCACGCCCACCCCGGCACAAGGGTGCCTTGCACGCAGGGCAACGGTGTTTTTCCAGCCCTCCGCGTGTGGACATTGGCGCCGGGCGCCCTATGCTGCGGACAATCACACTTGGGAAGACTCCATGAAAGCGGTGGTACTCGACAAGCGGGGCAAGGACGGACTTTCGGTCCGCGACTTTCCCGAACCCGAACGTCCCCCCGGCAACGCGCTGATCCGGGTGCGTGCCGCCGCGCTCAACCGTGTCGATCTATATGTCCGCGATATCGGCAAAGGAATCACCCACCCCATGCCCATGATCCTGGGCGTGGATGCCGCCGGCGAAGTGGTGGAGGCCGATACGGATTCGAACCTCAAGCCCGGCGACCGCGTCATCGCCTTTCCCAGTGAATTTTGCGGACACTGCGACTATTGCCTTGCGGGCCAGCAGCCCTATTGCCGACGCATCAGCATCATCGGCGAACAGCGCCACGGTGGTTATGCCGAATACCTGTCCATGAAGGCGCATAATTTCGTTCCCATTCCCGACGGCCTGTCGTGGTACGAAGCGGCGGCCCTGCCGGTAGGGCACCTGACCGCCTGGCGCCAGGTCTTTTCAAAGCACCCCATGATGCCGGGGGAAACCATGCTGGTGGTCGGCATCGGCGGCGGCGTGGCGCTGGCGACGCTGCAACTGGCCAAGCTGGCGGGTGCCAGGGTCATCGTCACCTCGTCCAGCGACGAAAAACTGGCCCGCGCCCGTGAACTGGGCGCCGACGACACGATCAATCATGCCTCTGAAAGCATCTGGGAACGGGTTCGCGAAATGACCAATGGCCGGGGCGCCGACGTCATCTGCGACAATGTCGGCGCCGCCACCTGGGACCAGTCGCTCCGTGCCGCCGCGTGGGGCGGGCGCGTCATGGTCGTGGGCGCGACCACCGGCGGGCACCCGCCCGCGGACCTGCAACGTATCTTTGTCCGGCAGTTGCAGATCTTCGGCTCCACCACCGCCAACATGGAAGAATGCCGCCTGTTGATGCAGGTGGTCGCCCAAGGCCGCATTCGTCCCGTCATCGACAGCGTCTTTTCAATGGACGACGCCCTGCTTGCCTTCGACCGGCTGGAACGCGGCGACCAGTTCGGCAAAATCGTCCTCGACATTTCCTGACACGTTTAAAACGGTTCAACACAGCAAACGGAGAACACCCCGACATGCCCCGCGACCCAAAGGCCACCGGTTTTATCCGCGACCTCGACAAGATCCTCGACGACTTCTGCAACCGGGTTGATTTCGTCTATTCCGGCTTCAACCCCGGCCGCGCCCATATGTTCGTCATGCAGCACCGGCTGAACACGCGCCAGCGTAACTCGGTTCTCAAGCTCAAGGTCGCCACCAACACCCCCGACTGGGACACGCGGCTGCGCATCCTCGGCGCCTGCTACGAAGAATTGGTCAAGGACGAGGAATTCGGCGGTGGCAAGCCGCACTGGTTGTTGCTGGAGGACGCGGGCGTCGCCATCGGCATGAACCGCACCAGGATCCGCGCCGCCAAGCCCCTGCCGACAACGCAGCTGGCATGGAACGCCTGGCTCGGCCTGATGGCGAATTGCCACTGGCTCGAAGGCCTGCTCGCCAACGTGATCTCCGAGCGCACCAACATTCCCGGCTACGGCAAGGGCGACTTCAAGAAATACGGCTGGCTCGGCATTGAACGGCGCCGCTGGCTGAAGCAGTTTCCCAAACTCACCGACGACCAGATCAAGTTCTTCAAGATCCATACCGTGGCCGACGAGATCCACTCCGACCTCGGCTGGAAGAACCTGGCCAAGTTCGCCCGGCAGTTGAAAATGGAGGACCGGCTGCTCGAGCTGGCCGACCAGAACCTCAGGATCTGGGAGATTTACATGAACGGCATCGGTGACGCCGGCGACGCCCTGAACAAGACGCTGAAAGGCTCGCGCAAGGGGCATAAACGCTAGCCGAACCTACTGATTTCAAGGCTCCGCGCGGGTTTCCTGCGCGGAGCCTTATTATATAACAATGATATATCAGATATTAAAATATACTATTTGAACACAGGAGCTGGGGCGACTATCTAACGTTTGCATTTTCAAGTATCCCCGGCGCGACGCCGGGACAGGCAAACCAAGGAGACCCTGTATGCCCCGTAATCCCAAGGCCACCGGCTTCATCAAGGAACTGGACGCGAAGCTCGACGACTTCTGCAACAACACCCGCTTCTTCAACGAGCCGTTCAACGAAGGCCGGGCCCAGATGTTCGTCATGCAGCATCGCCTCAACACCCGCCAGCGCAATTCCGTCCTCAAGCTTCGGGTCGCGACCCTGACGCCGGACTGGGAAACCCGCCTGAGCATCATCGGCGCCGCCTCGGAAGAGCTGATCGCCGACGAGGAATTCGGCGGCGGCCTGCCCCATTGGCAGATCCTCGAAAACCTCGGCGTCACCATCGGCATGTCACGCGCCAAGATCCGCGCCGCGCGCCCGCTCAAGACCACCCAGATGGCCTGGAACGCCTGGGCCGGCGTCATGACCAACTGCCACTGGCTTGAGGGTCTGCTCGCCAACGTCATCCTGGAGCGCCCCAATATCCGCGGCTACGGCAAGGGCATCATCAAGCAGTCGGGCTGGTTCGGCCTCGAACGCGCCCGCTGGAAGAAGCAGTTCGGCCTGACCGACGGCCAGCTCGGGTTCTTCAAGCTGCATGAGGAAGCCGACGAGATCCACTCCGACCTTGGCTGGAAGCAGCTCGCGCTGCATGCCAAGAAGCTAAAGATGGAGGACGACCTTTTGACCGTCGCCGACCAGAATCTGGCGATCTGGGAGCACTACCTCAACGGCATCGGCGACGCCGGCGACGTGCTCGACAAGACCCTCAAGGCGAAGGGCTCGCGCAAGGTCAAGAAAGCCGCCTAATTACAGTACCTTAGAGCACAAAAGGGGCGGTTTCGCAAAATGCGGGACCGCCCTTTTCCTTTGCCCATCCTGTGGTATTCTGCGGCCCGAATTCACCCCTGCCAAAACACGCGAAACGACGCATTTCAAGGAGTCCCCGCCCCATGGCCGAAATCATGCAGACCATTAAGGAAAAGAAGTTCCTGCTCGACCCGTATGGGGATTGGGCAGCGGAACAAAATCTTCCGGTCTCCGAGGGGCTCGGCCTCAACCTCTTCGACGTGCCGACCAAGCCCTGGGACATGTATGGCGTCAACGGCGGACTGGTCCATCTTTACGGCCGCGGCGACTTCACCACCATGTTCGTGATCGACATGCCGCCGGGCTCCAAGACCATTCCGCAAAAGCACGTCTTCGAGGAAACGATCTACGTGCTGGAAGGCCACGGCTCCACCGTGATCGAGACTCCGGACGGGCAGAAGCACACCTTTGAATGGGGTCCCAAGAGCCTGTTCGCCCTGCCGCTCAACTGCCGCTACCAGCACTTCAACGGCTCGGGCACGGAACGCGCGCTGTTCTCCTCGGTCAATTACCTGCCGCTGATGATCAACCTGTTCCACAATCGCGATTTCGTCTTCAACAACGATTTCTCCTTTGCCGAACGCACAGGTGGCCACAACTACTTCGCCGGCGAAGGCGAATTTATTCCCATCAAGCCCGGCCGCAACATGTGGGAAACCAACTTCGTTCCCGATCTCGCCGGCTTCGAGCTGAAGGCCTGGGATGCCCGCGGCAAGGGTTCGGGGAATATGAAGTTCATCCTCGCCGACGGCACCATGCACGCCCATTCGTCGGAAATGCCCGTCGGCTCCTACAAGAAGGGCCATCGCCACGGCGCCGACTTCTACGTCTATGCGGTCAAGGGCACCGGCTACACGCTGTTCTGGTACAAGGAAGGCGAGGAATACCAGCGCATCGACTGGGAACACGGCGTTGTCTTCGTGCCCACCGACGGCATCTTCCACCAGCACTTCAACACCGGCGCCAACCCGGCCCGCTACCTGGCCATCGCGCTCGGTTCCATGCGCTACCCGTTCGTGGACAGCAAGCGCAAGCTGTTCGGCGGCGGCGTGGACACCAGCGTTGAAGACGGCGGCAACCAGATCGAATACGAAAACCAGGATCCCCGGATCCACGAGATTTTCCTCAACGAACTGGCGAAGAACGGGGTCAAGTCCAACATGGGCGACATCTTCGACGAGAGCAAAATCGTCATTCAGAAGAGCGCCTGAGCGTTCATCCATAGGCGGGCCGCGATAATCCGGAACACCGGCAGCGCGGCCCGTTACGCACATCATCCCCATCACAGGGAGGGGCCGCACGATGTCCGACACCACGGGCAGCTTTTATCTTCAGGATACGTTTCTCGACTGGGCGGCACGCCAGCAGGTGCCGGTGGTCAAGGACTTCGGCATTGACCTGCTGAAGATCGACGCAGCCCCCTGGGACCGTTTCGGCATGAACGGCGCCATCTGCGAACTGGTCGGCGGCGACGATTACATTTCCACCTTCCTCTACGAATTGCCGCCGGGCGGCAAGTCGAACCAGTTGAGCCACGTTTACGAGGAAGTGATCTACGTTCTTTCCGGCCACGGCTCGACCAAGATCGAGCTTCCCAACGGTCAGAGCCATACCTTCGAATGGGGCCCCAATTCGCTGTTCGAAATTCCGCTGAATCTGAAATACCAGCACTTCAACGGCTCCGGCTCCGAACCGGTGCGCATGGCAGGCAACAGCAACCTGCGCTTCATCATGAATCTTTTCCGCAACGAACGCTTCATCTGGGAAAACCCCCTGCCCTTCGACGAACGCCTGGGCGATACCAGCTACTTCTCGGGCGAGGGCGAGCTGAAGCCGGTCAAGCCCGGCCGCCATCAGTGGGAAACCAACTTCGTCCCCGATATCTCGAGCTTCGAGCTGAAGGCCTGGGAAGCGCGCGGCGCGGGCTCATCCAACCTGCGCTGGATCCTGGCCGACGGCACCATCGGCTGCCACACGTCGCACATGCCGGTCGGCACCTACAAGAAGGGCCACCGCCATACCGCCGGCACCAACGTCTATTGCGTATCCGGCCAGGGCTATTCGCTGTTCTGGTACGAGGGCGACGAGGACTTCAAGCGCGTGGACTGGCACCACGGCGTCATCTACACCCCGCCAGAAAACATGTTCCACCAGCACTTCAACTCCAGCAACGTCCCGTCGCGCTACCTCGCGGTGCAGATGGGCTCGACCCGCTACCCGCTGTTCGCGGTCAAGCGCCAGATCTGGGACCAGGGCGTGGACACCTCAATCAAGGACGGCGGCAACCAGCTTGAGTACGAAGACCAGGACCCCAGGATTCACCAGATTTTCCTCGATGAACTGGCCAAGAACCAGGTCAAGTCGCTGATGGGCGACATCATCGACGAGACGCCGTATTTGAAGAAGGCTTGATCGCTCAAAACCGGTTCGGGAGGACCGTCATGGCCGAGGAAGAACTGAAGCTCCTCGAAACCGATCATGCGAAGCGCTTCCTGCTCGACCCCTATCTCGACTGGGTGAAGGCGGAAGGCCCGCCCATCCACGAAGATTTCGGCATCGACGCGATCGCTGCCGAAACCGGCCCGTGGCCGCGCTTCGACTGCAACGGCGCCTTCATCCATGTGAAGGGGCGCGGCGACCATTGCGCCGCCTATACCCTCGACATCGCGCCGGGCAAGCGCACCGCACCGATGAAGCACATGTTCGAATGCTTCGTTTACGTTCTGGAAGGCCACGGCTCGACCACGATCCAGATGCCCGACGGCCACCGCCATAGCTTCGAGTGGGGACCCAAGAGCCTGTTCGCCCTGCCGCTCAATGCCGGGTACCAGATTTACAATGGCTCAGGCTCGGAACGGGCCCTGCTGGCCTGCACTCATTTCGCGCCGCTGATCATGAACCTGTTTCACAACGACAAGTTCGTCTTCGACAACGACTTCAGCTTCGATGACCGCATGAGCGATCCCAAATATTATGAAGGCGACGGGGATTTCACCGAAATCAAGCCCGGCCGCCATATGTGGGAAACCACCTTCGTGCCCGATCTCGGCAATTTCGAACTGATCACCTGGAACGAACGCGGCGCCGGTTCGTCGAACATCGCCTTCATCCTGGCGGACGGCACCCTGCACGCCCACACGTCGGAGATTCCCACGGCACGCTACAAGAAGGGCCATCGCCACGGCGAAGGCATCCATATCTGGGCGGTGACCGGTACCGGCTACACGCTGCTGTGGTATGAAGACCAGCAGGATTTCGTCGAGGTGCCGTGGCGCCACGGCGTCATGTACGCGCCGCCGTTCTGGATGTTCCACCAGCACATCAACACCCGGCCCGACCCGGCGCGTTACCTGGCCGTGGGCATGGGGTCCCGGCGCTACCCGTTTTCCACCATGCGGCGCGAGGGCACCGCGGGCAAGGCCGACACCGACATCAAGAAGGGCGGCCGCCAGATCGAATATGCGGATCAGGACCCGCGCATCCACCAGCGCTGGCTGGATCGCATCGCCAATACCAACGTCCGTTCCGATATGGGCGAATACATAGACGAAACCTCTTTTAAAACCTGAGCGCGCCCGAACGCGGCGCGCCCTTCCCTAGTCGCAAGAAAGGATACAGTTTCAGCCATGCATGAACTCGGCTTCGATCACGGCCATATGTCCCCTGAAGACCAACAGGCCATCGCCGACACCATCTGGGCGGCGGACAACGTCGAACTTGTAACCGTCGGCGTGGATGTCGGCTCTTCCACCTCGCACCTGATGTTCGCCAAGGTCCACCTTCAGCGCCTGACCACGGCGCTGTCGTCGCGCTTTGTCGTGGTCAACCGCGAAGTGCTGTGGCGCTCGCCCATCCTGCTGACCCCATACCTGCCGGACAACACCATCGACGTGGGCTTCCTGCAGAACTTCATCGAAGCAGGGTACAAAGAAGCCGGGCTTGCCCGCACCGACATCGATTCGGGCGCGGTGATCCTCACCGGCGAGGCGCTGAAGCGCAAGAACGCCGAAGCCATCACCCACCTGTTCGCCGACGAGGCGGGCAAGTTCGTTACTGCTTCCGCCGGTCACCACATGGAATCGGCGATGGCCGCGCACGGTTCGGGCGCCATCGCGCTGTCGCGCAAGGATCACAACAACGTCCTCAACATCGACATCGGCGGCGGCACCACCAAGCTCGGCCTTTGTCACGGCGGGCGCCTGCTGGCGACATCGGCCATCGAAGTCGGCGGTCGCCTTTTGGCCTTTGACGACGAAGGCAAGCTGATCCGCATCGAAGGCCCGGCCTTCGTTCATGCCAAGGAAGCCGGCGTCGACCTTGAAATGGGTAAGAAGCTGACCGAGGACGAGATCCGCAAGATCGCCCGCGTCATGGTTTCGGCCCTGATCCCCGCGGTCATGCAGCAGGACCCGGAAGGCATCACCAAGGACCTGACCCTGACCGAACCGCTGCCCAAGAAGCCGGTTCCCGATTTCGTCACCTTCTCCGGCGGCGTGTCGGAATTCATTTACGGGCGTGAGACCAAGGACCACAACGACATCGGCCGCTACCTGGCGGAAGCCATGGGCGAAGCCCTTGCCGACAAGCGCATCCCCTACAAGGCAATGGACCCCGGCCAGGGCATTCGCGCCACGGTCATCGGCGCCTCGCAGTTCTCGGTGCAGGTGTCGGGCAATACCATCCACATCTCCAACGAGGGCGCGCTGCCGATTCGCAATATTCCCGTGCTGCGCCCCAACGTAAACTTGGAAGGCGACATCGATGCGATCAAGGTCACCGAGGAAATCCAGAAGGCCCTGACGCGCTTCGACTACAAGGAGGGCGAACAGCCCGTGTCCCTGGCCTTCCAGTGGCATGGCGATCCGCTGCATGCCCGCCTGAAGGCGCTTGCCGACGGCATCTGCGGTGGCCTTCCCGAAACCGTCAAGGGCGGCCAGTCGCTGGTCCTGATGCTTGATGGCGATATCGGCAAGACCATCGGCAACATCCTGACCCGCGAATGCGGCGTGAAAGCCGATATCATCTCGATCGATGGCGTCGCGCTGAAGGAATTCGATTACGTCGACATCGGCGAAATGATCAAGCCCACCAACGTGGTGCCGCTGGTCATCAAGTCCCTTCTGTTCTCCACCCCCGCCGGCGCGGCTATCTCCTGAGCCTGATTGAGGAACCCATGTCAAAGCTGAAACTGAATTTCGCGACTTCCGAATACGATCACATCCGTGATCTCGCCATCGGCACCGTGCAGCCGAAGGGAATCGACCTCAACGTCATGGAATACGAGGTCGAGGAAATCTTTTACCGTATGGCGCTGCATCGCGACTTCGACCTGTCGGAAATGTCGTTTGCCAAGTTCGTCGCCCAGGTTTCCGGCGACCGTCCCGACATCATCGGCCTGCCGGTGTTCCCGTCTCGCGTGTTCCGCCTTTCGAACATCTACGTCACAAGAAATCGGGCATCAAGTCGCCGGCCGACCTCAAGGGCAAGAAGGTCGGCACCCCGGAATGGGCGCAGACGGCTTCGGTCTATACCCGCGGCTGGCTTACCGATCATGTCGGCATCAAGCTCAGCGAAATCGACTGGCGCCAGGCCGGTGTCGATCAGCCGGGCCGTATCGAAAAGGTCAAGCTGAAGCTGCCCAAGGGCGTTAAGGTCACGCCGATGCCCAATAACTCGCTGTCGGAAATGCTGGCATCGGGCGAGCTGGATGCCGCCTTCTCCGGGCATGCACCTGGCTCTTATACACATGTGCGAGCACACGAGACTAAGGCGCATCGCCTATTCCCGGAGAATGTAGAATTAAAAAAACGCCGAGTACTACCAGAAGACCAAGGTCTTCCCGATCATGCACGTCATCGCCATCAAGCGGAAAATCCTGGATGAAAATCCCTGGGTCGCCGCCAACCTGATGACGGCCTTCGAGGAAGCCCGCACATTGTCCATCGCGCGGGTGCTGGAGATCACGGCATCGCGCATGCCGATCCCGTGGCTGACCTTCGAGGGCGAGGAAAAAATGAAGCTTCTGGGGAAAGACTATTTTCCCTACGGCATCGAGGACAACCGGGTGACCCTGGAAGCCTTCCTGAAATGGACCTATGAGCAGGGCATCACCGCCCGCCACCTCAAGCCGGAGGACCTTTTCCCGCCGGTCGTTCACGGCAAGTTCCGCATCTGATCTTGCGGCAAGAAAACCGGGGGCCGGTGGCGAGATGCCGCCGGCCCTTTTTTGTCGCGCGATCGCGTGGGGGCTTTCACCGGCCCTCGCCCGCGACTAATATGGCAATACCCCTATGAAATTATAAGAATTGGGAAGAGGAAACGACCATGGCGGACACGGCAACAGCCGGCGCTTTGCGAAAAGACGTGGAGGTGGTAGGCCTGGTATCGGGCGGTCACTTCATGAGCCACTACTATTCAATGATGCTGCCGCCGCTATTTCCCTTCCTGCACAAGGATCTCGGCGTATCGTTTACCGCCCTTGGGCTGCTGCTGGGGCTCAAGCATGTCGCTGGCGGCGTAACCCAGTTGCCCGCAGGCCTTCTGGTCGATCGCTACGGGGCCCGCTGGGTACTGATGATCGGTTTCGGCATCATCGTCAGCGCCTATTTCATGATTTCCATGACATCGTCGTTCTGGCTGCTTGCCGTCATGTTCCTGATCGCGGGCGTCGGCAATGCGGTCTTCCACCCTGCGGATTACTCGATCATCAACGGTACGGTCGCGGAAACACGGCTGGGCCGGTCGTTTTCCGCCCATACGTTCTCCGGCCATCTCGGCTCCGCCGTGGCGCCAGTGGTGATGCTGTCGATCACCGCGTACTGGAACTGGCGCGTGGGTGTGCTCGCTTCGGTGATCGTCGGCGTGCTCATCATCCTGGGCCTGGGCACACGCTGGTCGCGCATGCATGAAGGTGTCGCCAAGCGCATGTCCAAGAAAAAGGCCAAGGACAAGGCCGAAAACGATGCCCTGGCGGCGGACACCGCCGACGATGCGGTTGCCGGTGCCGTGAAGGATCCCACGACCTGGGAACTTCTGGTCCAGATCATGCGCTCGCCCGCGATCATCTTCCTGTTCATCTTCTTCGCCATGCAATCGCTCGGTTCCGGCGGCATGCGCTCGTTCTCGGTGTCCGCGCTCGTGGTGCTGCACGGCACGCCCGCGGCCGCGGCCGGCGGTGCCCTGACCGGATTCCTGTTCGCTTCCGCATTCGGCGTTCTGGCGGGCGGCATTGTCGCCGACAAGAACAACCGCCACGACCTGGTGGCCGGTGGCGCCCTTCTGCTGACCGCGCTGATCTGCATCACGGTCGGAAAGGTCAACCTTCACTACACCCTTCTGGTGTTCGTGTTCACGGTCGCAGGGCTGATCCAGGGCATCATCCGCCCGGCCCGCGACATGATGATCCGCGCGGCCTCGCCCAAGGGCTCGATGGGCAAGGTTGTCGGTCTGGTGTTTTCCGGCCAGGCCATCGGTGGCGCCGTCGCCCCGGTGGCTTACGGCTTTTTCATCGACATCGGCCACCCCGCGCTGGTGTTTTATTCGTCCGCCGTATTCATGGTTCTGTGCGCGGCGGCGGTCTATGGCTCTTACCGTGAAACCCGGCGCCGGACGGCTGCCCAGGCCGCGCAATAAAGGACAATCGTAAAATGACGGATACAACGGCAGGCACCCTCAAACGCGACGTTACGGTCATCAGCCTGGTGTCGGGCGGCCATTTCATGAGCCACTACTTCTCCACCGTGCTACCGCCCCTGTTTCCATTTCTCCATGCCGACCTCGGGGTCAGCTACACGCTGCTTGGACTTTTGCTCTCGGCCAAGAACCTGACATCAGGGACCATGCAGTTGCCCGCCGGTATCCTGGTGGATAAATACGGCGCCAAGTCTTTGCTGATCCTCGGCTTCTCGATCATGACGGCCTGCTTCTTCATGTTCTCCATATCCACCAACTTCTGGGTCATGGCCGCCTTTATCCTGCTGGCAGGTTGCGGCAATGCCGTGTTCCACCCTGCGGATTACTCGATCCTCAACGGGTCCATCAGCGAAAGCCGCATAGGGCGATCCTTTTCCGCCCATACCTTCTGCGGCAACCTCGGCGATGCGCTGGCGCCGGTGGTGATCCTGACCGCCGCGACGATCTGGAACTGGCGCGTCGGCATCCTGATTTCCTGCGTCGTCTCGGTGGGCCTGTTGCTGGCCATGATGACCCAATGGAAGCGGCTGGAAGAAGGCGATGCCAAGGCGGCGGCCAAGAAGAAGGCCGAGGAACCGAAAGCAGCCGAGGTACAGTCCACCGACCAGGCCGTCGCGGCAGCGGAAGCGGAAGCCGAAATGACCACCTGGGAAACGGTGAAGCAAGTCATGCTGTCCCCGCCCATGCTTTTCCTGTTCCTGTTCTTCGCCTTGCAGCAGCTCGGCTCCGGCGGTTTCCGCAACTGGGCGGTTGCCGGTCTGGTAGAACTGCATCAGACGCCGGTGGCCATTGCCGGCGGCGCGCTGACGGGATTCCTGTTCGCCTCCGCCTTCGGCGTGCTGGCGGGCGGCGTGGTCGCGGACAAGAACAGCCGCCATGATTTCGTCGCCGGTGGCGCGCTCCTGCTCACGGCGGTGCTCGCCGTCATCGTCGGCAGCTTCGATCTGCACACGGTGGTGCTGGTCGGCGTCTTCAGCCTGGCGGGCTGGGTTCAGGGCATGATCCGTCCTGCCCGCGACATGATGATCCGTGCCGCCAGCCCCAAGGGCTCCATCGGTAAAGCCTTCGGTTTCGTCTTTTCAGGTCAGGCGATCGGTGGCACCATCGCCCCCATCGTTTTCGGCGCCATGATCGACCTGGGCGCACCCGCCTGGGTGTTCTATATGTCGGCGATCTTCATGGTGGTATGCATGCTGGCGGTCATGGGGTCCGCGTGGCAGGCCCGCAAGATGGCCGCCGCCAGCTAGTCGCGTAAAATCAGCAGCAAAGGGACGGGACTCGTATGGATCAGGCTTCCACTTTGGACGCGCGTAACGACGTCAAGATATTGAGCCTTGTCTCCGCCGGGCATTTTTGCAGTCATTTCTACATGCTGACCTTGCCGGCGCTGTTCATCTTCCTCAACCGTGACATGGGGATCAGCTTTACCCTGCTAGGCGCCATGCTGAGCGCACGCTACGTCGCCACCGGGATGGCCCAGGTCCCGATGGGCTTCATGGTGGATCGTTTCGGCGCCAAGCCGGTGCTGATGATCGGCATCCTGGTGATGGTTACCGCCTTCGCCCTAATGGCGATTGCCCCCAATTACTGGATACTGGTGCTTCTGGTCGTGATCGGGGGCATCGGCGATTCGGTCTTTCACCCGGCTGATTACGCCATTCTCAACGGCTCGGTCAGTGAAGCGCGCATGGGCCGGGCGTTTTCCGTCCATACCTTTGCTGGGCACCTGGGCTTTGCCGCCGCGCCGGTGGCCATTACCTTTCTCTCGACACTGTGGGACTGGCGCATCGCGTTGCTGGTGGTCGCCGGGTTCGGTTACGCGATCCTGCTTCTGCTGCTGAGCCAGTGGTCCAGCCTCAAGGACGACCGCATCGCGCCGAAGAAAAAACAGGACGGCGAAAAGGCACCCACCGGCGGCGATCATGCGCGCCTGCTGATGTCGCGGCCGGTACTGGTGCTGTTTTCCTTCTTCGCCATGTCCACGCTTGCGGGCAACGGGCTGCACAGCTTTGCCATTCCGGCGCTGAACGCCCTGCACAACACGTCAGCCGTGGATGCGGGCTTTGCCGTCGGTACCTATATGCTGGTCAGTTCCTTCGCAGTGCTCGCCGGTGGCGTGATCGCCGACAACATTTCGCGCCAGGACCGCTTCGCGGCCATTGTTTACAGCGTTTCCATCATCGCCGTGGTGATGATCACCTTCTTTTCCCTGCACTACACGCTGCTGGTGCTTTTGTTCGGTCTTGCGGGATTCTGCCACGGCGTCATCCGCCCCGCCCGCGACATGATGGTGCGCGAGGTCACGCCGGAAGGCTCATCGGGCAAGGTGTTCGGGTTTATCTTTACCGGTCAGAACGTCGGCGGCGGCATCGCACCGATCATTCTCGGCTTCGTGCTCGACAACTACCCGCCCCATTACATTTTCCTGACCTCCATCGGCTTTTTGGTGCTGTGCATCATCACGATCCTGCTGCCCCGCGGCCCGATGACGAAGCGCCCCAAGCCTGCGGAATAACGCAACCTGCTTTTTTGGCCCGCCACCCGATTCATGCGTTGCGGGCGCGCGGGGGCCACGATAGTCTTCCCCCAGTGACGGTTCCCTTCGGGGAATTGAAAGGGAACAGGGTGAGGTTCCTTATTTTCAGACCTTAGCCTTGGCTGCCCCCGCAACTGTGAGCGGATAGCGCGTGTCCCCCGTGTGCCACTGGGAAACCGGGAAGGCCGGACGCAAGCGACGACCCGCAAGCCAGGAAACCTGCCGTCACGAGCGTCATCTTCCGCGGGCCGGGGTGTGCCAGTGGGACGGAAAGCCGTTAGCGGTGACGCGGCAATCGTGTCGTCGCTGGGGGTTCCGTCGTGGGGGGTTTACACCACAAAACCGGATTATTTTTCCGTCACTGCCATAGGGTAGCGGCTTCGTTTGGCGCGGTACTTCCCCAACTCCCGTGGAAGGAAAAGCCATGAACCGCGCCATTCCCGTTATTCTCACCGCCTCAATTCTCACCGCTGCGGCGCCCGCGACCTGGGCGCAATCCATCACCCCGGCCACCGGCCCCGATATCGTCGTTTCTGCCTCCCGCGTGCCCCTGCCCGCCCGTGAAACGGGCGCCGCGGTCACGATCCTGACCGAGCGTGAGTTGGAAGATCGCGGCACGCGCATCGTTTCCGACGTGTTGCGCGACGTTCCGGGTGTCGCCGTGAACCGTACCGGGCCAGTCGGGAGCTTCACCCAGGTCCGCATTCGCGGCGCCGAAGGCAACCAGACCCTGGTGCTGATCGACGGCATAGAGGTCAACAACCCCGCCGGCGGGTCGGAGTTCGATTTTGCCAACCTTGTTGCCGCCGATGTAGCCCGCATCGAAGTCCTGCGCGGGCCCCAAAGCGCGCTCTACGGCTCGGACGCCATGGGGGGCGTCATCAATATCGTTACCAAAAAACCGCAAAAGGGCTGGCAGGGCACGCTCCGCAGCGAAGGCGGCAGCTTCGCCACCTGGAACCATCTGATGAACGCAGGCTACGGCGCCGATACGTTCCACATCTCCGGCACGCTGGCACGCATGAACACCAACGGCATATCCGAGGCCGATGCCAACGCGGGCAATACGGAAGCCGACGGCTACCGCAATGCCACCACCCGCCTCAAGGCCGGGATGAAGCCCCTGCCCAACCTGGAGCTGGAAGCCGTAGGCATGGAAATCAGCTCACACCGCGACAGCGATGATTCCACCACCGTGGTCGGCGCCGTGGACGGCACCGGGCGTTCATCGCAACGACAGCGCTATGGTCTGGTCAAGGGAAAGTGGTCGCTTTACGGCGGGGCCTGGGAACATATCGTACGCGCCGCCTATGGCGACGACGGCACCGATTTCTTCAATGGCGCCGGCTCCCGTACCTTCGTCAGCGAAGGCACCAAGACGAAATACGACTACCAGACCAACCTGACCTTCGCCACCGAAGGCAGCGCCAATGCCGAACACACGCTGACCCTTGCGATGGAACGCGAATACGACCAGCAATTCACCACCAGCTCGTTTTCCGGGCCGCGCTCGGTGGGCATCGCCTCCACCGGATATATCGGTGAGTACCGGGTCTCGCTGTGGGACCGGTTGTTCCTGTCGGGCAGCCTGCGCCGGGACGACAACGATCCCCTGTTCGAGGACCAGACCACCTGGCGTGCGACGGCCGCCTACCTGCACAACCCCTGGGATATCCGCGTTCACGGCAGCATCGGCCGCGGCGTAAAAAATCCCACGCTGTTCGAACTTTACGGCTCGACCCCTACCTTTACCGGCAACGAAAACCTCGTGCCGGAGGAAAACATCGGTGCCGATTTCGGCGTTGAGAAAACTCTTCAGGGCGGCAAGCTGATCGTGGATGTGACCCTGTTCCGCAACCGCTTCAAGAAATTCATCGACGGCAGCGGCAATACCGCGACCAACAAGGGGGGCACCACCCGTGCCGATGGTGTGGAAGTCACCGTGGTGGCGCGGCCACGGACGGATCTGAAAATAGATGCCAGCTACGGGTTCACCGCCGCCGAAGACGGTGACGGTATTCGCCTGACGCGCCGCCCGCGTCACATCGCCAGCCTCAACGGCACCTATCTCTTCAACATCGATCAGCGCCCGGCACGCTTCAACCTGGGACTGCGCTACAACGGTACCCAGAACGACACGGTGTTCGACAGCTTTTCCCCGGTAACGACGCATACCGCGCGTTTGCAGGAATACACGCTGCTCAATGCCGGATTCGCCTGGGACCTGCGCGACAACATCCAACTTTTTGCCCGGGGCGAAAACCTGCTCGATAAAAATTACCAGGATGTTTTCGGCTACGGCACGCCGGGCCGGGCCGTTTATGCCGGCATTCGCGTCAACTTCGGACCAGCCGGAAAATGATCCGACGCCGGTCCATAACCGCGCTTTGCGCCATCGTCACGGCAACATTTTGCCTGGCGCTGGCGGATCGCGCGGCGGCACGAACGCCCCAGCGGATCGTTTCGGTCAATCTCTGCACCGATCAGCTTGCCCTTTTGCTGGTGCCCCACGGGCGTATCCAGTCACTGAGTTTTCTTGCCGCCGATCCTGCATCCTCGGCGATGGCGGAACAGGCCCGCGGCCTCCACCTCAACCACGGCATGGCGGAAGAGATCCTGCCGCGCCGCCCCGATATCATACTGGCCGGCCCTCACGGCGCGCGGCACACCATTGGACTGCTGCGCCGCCTTGGTCTCCGGGTGGTGCAACTGCCGCTTGCTACCGGCCTTGATGATGTCGCGATCCATGTCCGCCGGATTGCCCGCGTCCTGGGGGCGGAAGCCCGCGGCGAAGCGCTGCTCGACGGCTTCGCCCGGCGTTTGGCCGCCCTGCCGTCCATCGCCCCCGGTCCCCGGCTTCGCGCGGCGCTGATCGAATCGAGCGGCGTTACCTCCGGCGTCGATACCCTGCCCCATGCCGTCATGGCGGCGGCCGGGTTCGAAAATCTTGCCGCCCGGCTCGGCATTAAGGGCGTTCGCCGCATTGCCCTCGAAACCATCGTCGCCACCGGTTCCGACGCCCTGGTCCTCGGGCGGCTGGAGCCGCAATACCCTTCCCTCGCCGCCCGTACCCTCAGCCATCCCGCCCTTGCCCGTGGCGTCAAAGGCGGCGCCCTGATCGATATACCCGACAACCTGTGGAGCTGCGCCACGCCGAAAATCATTGTCGCTATCGAGCGCCTTGCCCGCTTCCGGGTGGAGATAACGGCCCGCAGGGGACTGACCCAATGAAACCGTCGCCTGCACTGCTGCTCGGCTTTCTGGGCGCCCTTGTCGTCGTCGGGTTCGGCGTGTCGCTCTGCGTCGGCCCGGCGGGTCTAACCCCCGGTCACGTTGCCGCGGTCCTGGGCGGACAGGGAACCGAGGCCGACCACATCATCATCGTCGAACTGCGCCTGCCCCGCGCCGCCCTCGCGGTTCTGATCGGTGGCGCGCTCGGCCTGTGCGGCGCCGCGCTGCAAGGCTACCTGCGCAATCCGCTGGCCGAGCCCGGCCTGATCGGGGTCTCCGCCTCCGGCGCGCTGGGCGCCGTACTGGTGCTTTATACGGGCCTCGCGGGCACATTCGCGCTGGCACTGCCGCTGGGCGGCATTATCGGCGCCGCCGTCGGCGTTATCGCCGTGCAACTGCTGGCCGGACGGGGCACCGGGCCGTTGACCCTGATCCTCGCGGGCATTGCCGTCACCAGCTTCGCCGGGGCCCTGACGGCGCTGGCGCTCAATCTCGTGCCGAGCCCCTTCGCCGCGCTGGAAATCGTCTTCTGGATGATGGGTTCGCTGGCCGACCGGGCTTTCGCCCATGTCTGGCTGGCGGCGCCGTTCATCATCGCGGGCGGTGCCGTACTGGCGACCACCGGACGGGCGCTCGATGCCCTGACCCTCGGCGAGGACAGTGCCGCCACCCTCGGCCTCGACCTGGCGGCCCTGCGCACGCGCATTATCGGCGGCACGGCCCTGGCGGTCGGCGCGGCGGTGGCCGTCGCGGGAACCATCGGCTTCGTCGGACTGGTGGTGCCTCACCTGTTGCGCCCGCTCACCGGGCACCGGCCCTCCGCCCTGCTGGCCGCAAGCGCGCTCGGCGGCGCTGCCCTGACCCTCGCCGCCGACATCGCCGTGCGCGTGATCACCCCGACGGGCGAGCTAAAGCTCGGTGTCGTCACCGCATTGATCGGCGCGCCGCTGTTTCTGCACCTGGTCCTGGTCCAAAGGCGGCAACTGCCATGACCGCGATCATTGAGGCCCGTGACATCACGCATCGCTTCGGCGCCGTCCCGGTGCTGGACAAAGCCGCGCTGACCCTGTCGCCAGGCGAGGTCGTCGGCCTGATCGGCCCAAACGGTGCCGGCAAGACGACGTTCCTGCGGGTGCTTGCCGGCCTGATCCAGCCCGATGGCGGCACGGTCCGCCTGCAAGGCCGCGCATTGGCCGAATTCGACGCCCGCCATCGCGCCCAACAACTTGCCTACCTTGCCCAGGGCGGCGCGGCCCATTGGGCCCTCAGCGTGCGCGCGCTGGTGGCGTTGGGCCGTCTTCCTCATCGCGGATCGTGGGGCGGTTTTACCGCCGCGGACCGAGCCGCAGTGGAACGCGCCCTCATTGATGCCGATGTTGTCCATCTTGCGGAACGGCCGGTTAACCAGCTATCCGGCGGTGAGCGCGCGCGCGTGATGCTGGCCCGCGCACTGGCCGTGGAAAGCGCGGTATTGCTCGCCGATGAACCGGTGGCCGGGCTCGACCCCGCCCACAGTCTCGATGTCATGGCGGTGCTGCGCGCCCGCGCCCGCGCCGGGGCCGCTATTGCCGTCGTCGTTCATGATTTGACGCTGGGCGCGCGCCATTGCGACCGGCTGGTGCTGATGGCGGATGGAAAGATTCTCGCCGAAGGATCCCCCGAAAGCGTGCTGAGCGATACCAACCTTGCCCGCGCCTACCATATACGCGCCCATCGGGGCAGTGCCGAGGGCCAGCCCTATATCGTGCCGCTGGCGCGCACCGGCCCCGACCGGGAGGAGCGGCCATGAAAGTCCCCGCCCTGGCATGGGCGCTCGGTGCGTCGGCTATCCTGCATACCGCCACCGCTGCCGGATTTCATTTCCTGTTCCAGCCGCAAGCGCCGGAGCCACAGGCCACACGTACCGTCGCGCTGGTGACGCTCGCGCATCTGCCGCCCAGACCGGAAGCAAGCCCGACGCCGCAAGCGAAGGCTCCGATCGAATCGAAGCCCGCGCCGCTGGCGCACAAGGCCCGCGCGCCAGCCCCGGTTCCGGCCCCATTAGCCAAGCCGATGACGCCGGACCCGCGCCTGGCAACCGAGCCCATTTTCAAGGCGCCGCCACGCAAACCCTTGCCGCCCGCGCCGCCGCACCAGGCCATGGCGACACCGGCACAGGCTACGAAAACCGAAATCGCGGCCCTGCCCCCGCTCCACCCGCCGGGCTACGGCCAGCCCGGCCATGCCAATGCGCGCCCGCGCTACCCGTGGCTGTCGCGCCAGAAGGGTGAACAGGGCCGCGTCGTGCTGCGGGTTTCGGTGGATGTGACCGGCCGCGCTACCGGGGTGAGGGTGTTGCGCTCAAGCGGCTTCGGGCGGCTGGATCGTGCCGCCCGTCGGGCCGTCGAGAACTGGCGCTTCACGCCCGCGCACATGGGCGGGCGCTCCGTCGTCGGAACAGTGGACGTGCCGGTCAGTTTTCGCCTGAGCGACGGTTAGAACTCTTCGTAGAAGCCGAGCTTGCGCTGCAAGGGCGCATCGTCGACCACGAACAGGTTGAGCGGCTTCTTGCCCGACCCGTTGACCACCGTCACCGCCGCATGGGTCGGCACGACGAAGGTGTCGTCTTCCTCGAAGCTCACGCGGGTGCCGTCAATATCGGCCTCGCCCATGCCTTCGATCACATGGATCACCGTCGAGCACGACCGGCGCGGCGGCGTCACGGTTTCGCCGGGGCGCACCATGACGGCGGAAAAACCGAGGGTCGGCAAACATTCGAACCCGGTTTCGGGATTGACGTAGGCGAGCCATACGGGCTGACCGGCGGGAACATCCTGGGCCATCGCCTCCAGCGCCTCACGCACCTCCACCCACGGGTAGCGGGTCAGAGGGTAAGGTGCCCGCGAACGGCCAAGACTGGCATAGGGCACCAGGCCCGCGCGGCGGTAGCGTGTCTGCGACGAATCGGGCGCGTTACGCAACGGCTGGGATTCGCCGTCAATGCAATACGACGCCTCAAGGTAATAGACCAGCGGCAAGTCGAGCGCGTCCATCCAGATCACCGGGTCCTTGCCCTCGTGACCGTGTTCGTGCCACATCCCCGACGGCGTGAGAATCAGGTCGCCCTTTTCCATCGGGCATTTTTCGCCTTCCACCGTGGTGAAGCCGCCGCCGCCTTCCACCACGCACCGGATCGCCGAGGGCGTGTGCTTGTGATTGGGCGCGGTTTCGCCGGGCAGGATCAATTGCATGCCGATGTAAATGGATGGCGTCGCCATCATGTTGGCGAGCCCGAGACCCGGATTGGCCAGCGCCAGCACCCGGCGTTCGGCCTTTTCGATCGGCGTCAGCTCACCGGCTTGAAGCAACAGCGGGCGCACATCCTTGTAGCGCCACAGCACGGGGTCCGAACGGCGCGCCGGCTTGCCGTAGGGCAGCACCGATCGCAGGCTTGGCCACAGCGGCAAGAGGTTCAGCCCGGTCAGGGTATCGCGGTATTCCTGGGGAAGCTCTTCGAGGGTGCCGAGCTGATTGGACATGGGGAAACTCCTGTTGCTTGACGAATCCGGGGGCGGCCCGGTTAGCGTTCTTCCGATGATACCCGGCGCACCAGGTAATCGAAAACCCTGGGGCTCTGCGGCAGGATACGGCCCGTCTTAGCCACCGCGTCCTCGTGGGAGCAAAGATGCGTGGCGCCGCCGCAGGATTCCACCATCAATTGCGCCTTGCAGGCGCGTTCCAGGTAGAGGGCGAGCACCGTCGCTTCCTCGATGGTGCGCCCGGTGGTGACGATGCCGTGGTTGCGCATGATCAAAACATTGCTGTCCGCCAGCGCCCGGGCCACCGCCTTGCCGCGGGCCTGGTCGATGATCAGGTCGGCGGTTTCCGCAAAGACCGGGATGCCCCCGTGAAAGAGCGCCCCTTCATGACCGATCCCCTGCAACGGGCGGTCGAGGGAGGAAAAGGCGACGGCATAGGGCGCATGGGTGTGAACCACGGCGCCGATATCGGAGCGCACGCGCAGGATTTCAGAATGGATGAAGACCTCGATATGGCGCGCGCTTTCGCCCGCGACCTTTTCGCCTTCCAGGTTGACGGTGATCAGGTTCTCCGGGGTGATTTCCTCAAGGCCGAAATTATGCGGCTTCATGAGAAAATGCGCGTCGTCGCCGGGCAGTCGCGCCGTGACGTGGCCAAAGATCAGATCGCCCTGACCTTCACTCGCCAGGATACGTCCGGCGTTGATCAGAGAGTCCTTAAGCCCGTCAATGCTCGTCATCTTGTCCTGTCCTGTTTCCGCGAAATGAACCCCGGCGGAACCTATACGAATTCCGGCTTTTCCGCGAGGTAATGGGCGCGCATTTTATCGCGGAACGGCTCCATCTTGTCGAGGTTCAACTCCCCCGGCGGCTCCTGGCCGACCGGCAGCAACGGACGATAGGCGACGCCGCCCAGTTCCTCGGCGAAACTCGCCTTGGCCTCGGCCACCCGCGCGGGCTCGGTCAGGAAATCCAGCGCCGAAGCCGCCAGCACCTTGGCACCACTCAGCGCCCCCTTGTGGGCGATGGATGTCGCCAGCGCCACCCCCGCGGCCCAGTGATGGAAACCGATGCCCGGAATATTGGCCGGGTAATAGAACTTCACCATCGGCACCTTCCACGACACGTCGCCGCCATCGTTGGCGGACGGTCGCTGCACGGCCTGGCCCTTGAACGGCGACAACTTGGGCCGCAGCCCCTCGACCGGAACCCCGGCGCGCTCTTGCAACTTGCGCGCCAGCGCGTCCTCATCGGCGCTCCATTCGGGATGGCCCACCATCTCCATGTTGCGGCGCACGGTTTCGGCCACCGTCCTGTTGCCCCGCGTCGGCCACACCGCCGACAACACCCGGTGTTCCCAGGTGCAGTTGGTCATCAGGGCCGCGCCCTCGGCGACCTTCTTGGCGTGTTCAAAAAGCTTTTCCGCCCCTTCCGCCGTGGGATCACGGAAATACCACCAGATCGAGGCGCGTTTCGGCACCACGTTGGGCTGCAACCCACCTTCGGTGATGGCGCGATGCATGCGCGATGTCGGCGCCATGTGTTCACGGTACTGGGCCAGACCAGCATCCATCAACACCACGGCATCAAGCGCATCGCGGCCCTTCCACGGCGCGACCCCGGCATGCGCCGTTTCGCCGTGAAAGGTGAAGGTCGCGGAAATCAGCGCGGACTGCTGCAAGCCGTAGCCCACCGACAGTTCCGGCCCGATATGGGGATGGAGCGCGATATCCACATCGTCGAAATAGCCGTCGCGCACGAAGTAAGGCCGCGACAGAACCTGTTCCTCGGCGGGCGCCCCCAGAACCTTGAGGGTGCCCTTGATCCCGGCTTCAGCCATCGCGCGCTTGATGGCGATGGCGGCGCCGATCATCACCGCCGCATTGACGTTGTGACCCTCGCAATGTCCCGGCGCGCCGTCAACGATGGGCGCAGGCTCGGCCACCCCCGGCTGCTGGCTATTGTCGGGATTGGCATCGAATTCGGTATGAATGGCGATCACCGGTGATCCGGAGCCGTAAGTTGCCAGGAACGAGGTCGGGAATCCCGACATCCCGCGTTCAACCGAAAAGCCCTCCTTTTCCAGAAGGCCCGACATCAGCGCGGCGCTTTCGTATTCCTGGTTGCCCAGTTCGCCGAAATAGAAAATGTTGTCGCCGGTCAGCGCGATGGCCCGTGCGTTGCGGTCGATCACGTCGAAGGCGATGCGCTTTTCGCGGCTCAGGTTGTCGGCATCCATGATCCTAGACAGCGTAGGATTCGAGCAGTTCCACCGGATCGCCGTATTTCGATGCCGCTGCCACCACTTGTTCATCCTGCAACGACATCAGGAAGCCGTTGTCCAGAAGCGTGACATTGCCCGCCTTCACGGTGGTGTCGAAAGTGACGAAATCCATGTGGATATGCGGTTCTTCCCAGTTGGGAATGGCGCGGCGGAGGTAGGCGCTTTCCTTCAGGCCGTTACAGCCGAAATGCAGCCCACCCGGCGAATTGGGACCGGCGGGATAGACCTGGTAGCGCGGCGCCTTCGGGTTGAAGCCACACCCCAGTTCCTGCAGGCGTCCGCCGATCAGGTATTCGCGCAAATGATCCGCCGCCCGGCCGGTGCCGTGAATCTTGACGATGAAATCATCCTTGAATTCGACCGCGACTTCCTTGTTCTCGAACGGGTGCGGGAAACCGACCGCCATTTGCGGATAGAGAATCCCCTCCATCTCGGCATAGGCCTTGGCCTCGCGCTTGTGGGCGACAAAGCCGTACAGGTTCGGCCCATGGGTCGGCAGGTAGTGAACGTAGCAACCCGGCGCATCGGCGGTGTTGATGCCCTTCCAGCGGGTGATGCTGAGAAGGTTTTCAGTCATCTGCGGCGTGAACTTGATATTGAGGTCCGATCCGCGCGGGTCGGTAAAGCGCATGTCGAACGCCGTGTTGCGCGGGTACATGCGCGCCGTGGCGCGGATGATTTCACCCACCAGGTCGACCGGGAAGCGCGCCTGGGGCGTGTCCAGCAGGTCGAGGTTGCGGAAGAAGGTGATCATGACCCAGCGCTGGCCCTTTTCGCGGCGCATCTTGTTGGCGAAGGGACATCCCGTGGATGCGAACCAGGACGACACCACGAAGTCGCTGTCTTCGACCAGCGGGCGCGCCTCGGCCGGAATTTCGGTGTTGCGGGTGGAATGCCACATGAATTCTCGCACGCTGGCGCCGTTGGCCAATGCGATCCCCGAAATCGCATCCACCACCCGGCGGTCCAGCAGGGGGTCCGTCAGGAAGGCAACCTTTTCGCCGGGCTTGATGGCAAACACGCGGTTCATGTTGGCCATTGCCTGAAACCGGTGGCGGACCCTTGTGTTTTCGGTGACGTTCTCGGACGGCATCGCCGATGCCGTGGCGCTGGCGCGGATATCATCCAAGGTGGGTGGCGTATGGGTGCTCATGAGCGGGTCCCTTCCCTGACAGGCCTATTTTTCCGTGACTTTATCACGCCCCCGGCGAGGGCGACAACGGGCGGCGGCGAGCCTATTTCTCGCGGAACGCCCGGTTGAAGCTGTCGGACATGGGCTTCATGATGTATTCCAGCATGGTCCGGGCGCCGGTGACGATCATCACCTCGGCCTGCATTCCCGGATACATCGGCGTCTCGCGCAGCACGCGGGCGAGAGCGGCATTGGCCGCGCCATTGGCCCGCATCAACGGCCCCCGGGTCACGATTTCGTTGGCGATGGCGATGGCGAACAGCAAGATGGCGCCGATCAGGGACAAGACTCCGAGCCAGGGATGCAGCATAAAGACCACGACGATAAAGACCGGGGCCCAGGGGGCATCGAGAATGGGGAACATCCCCGGCCCTGTCAGGAACTGGCGCAGATTGGACAAGTCGCGCAGGCCCTGGACCGAGGGCGGCGCCCCCCGGCGCAATTGCCCGGAAACGGTTTCCGTCAGTACCTACCCCGACAGGTGGCCGTCGAGCCAGCCGCTCATGCGTACCATCAGGAAGCCGCGCACCGCATCCAGCAGACCCATGACCAACAGCGCAAAGGTCGCAATCAGGAGCAGCATGAGCAAGGTGTCGCCGCTGCGGCTCGACAGCACCCTGTCGAAGACCTGCATCATGTAAAGCGGGGCCGTCAGCATCAGCACGTTGATGAACAGGCTGAACACCAAAACAGCCGAAAACCCGCCACGGCAAACGGCGAGCGCCTTGATCGGCGGTGAGGTATCGGCACGGGGGGAAACGGCGACTGTCATGGGCTCAGAGACTAGGCATAAACCCCTTGAGTTAAATGATTTTCCTCTGCGAATCCGGGGATAATCCCCGCTGTGGAATTACTGTATCAACAGTGGGCAAGACCTTGCCGAATAAGCATTTTTGGAAAATAATGCAATATTCGCGATGCGTTTCGATTTTCACGCGGATCGGGCAATTTCCACCCCCAAACGGATACCACCGCAGCGGGGCCGGCAACGACAGACCCGACCGTCCCCAGGCGCCCAAAGGAGAACCCGCTTATGGCATCGGCCCTCGACATTTCCAAGGTCAAGAAGGACTTCTACGCGGAGGTCCGGCAAATGGCCAATGACCAGTTCGCATCACCGCAATATCAGCGCCTGCTGTCCATTCCCCTGACCCAGAAACGGGCCCAGGTCTATGTCCTGCAGAAGGGCTTCTGGAACCTCAACCGCCGCGACACCTGGGCCTTTGCCCAGGCGCTGGCGCCGATGGATGTGAAGGCCCTGATCTGGGAGCATGAACTGGACGAGCTGCAGGGCAACGAAGCCCGCGGGGTCGAGGATCATTACTCGCTTCAGGTGCGCCAGGCGGCGACCATCGGGCTGACCCGCGCCGATTTCGAGAACGAGGTCGCCCGCGAAGAGACCCTGATGGCCATTTATTCCTGGGTCCACCTGGCCAAGGACAGCCCCTGGCTGAAGTCGCTGGCATCCTGTGCCGCGCTTGAAGTCTCCAATTCCTCCGACTGGGTGGACGGTGGCGGCATGTCGTACCGCTGGGGCAAGAAGCAGGAAGCGGATCTCGGCATCCCCTTCAACAAACAGATCAATGCCAAGGAACATGCCGAGGTGGACGTCGAGCACGGCAACCTTCTGACCAAGGTGGTCGAGCGCCATTGCGACACGGCCGCCAAGCTCGACCAGATCATGGAAGGGCTCAAGGAAAGCTGGATGCTGGACCGCGCCTGGAAGGGCATCCTCGCCGGCTACCTCGAGGAACTGCCGGGGCCGTCCAAGTAGGCCGTCCCGGATGGCGCTTTCGACCGACCGCGACAAGAAGTTCCTGCTCGACCCTTATCTCGATTTCGCCAAAAGCGAAGGCGTGCCCGTGGTCGAGGACTTCGCCATTGACCTGCTGGCCCTGGAAACGGCGCCGTGGGACCGCTTCGGCATCCGCGGCGCCTTCGCGCACCTCAAGGGACGCGGCGACTTCTGCGCCGTACAATGCCTCGAACTGCCGCCCGGCGCCACCAGCGCACCCATGCGGCACCTTTACGACGAGGTGTTCTACGTGCTGTCGGGGCATGGCTCGCTCAAGCTGGTCCTGCCCGACGGCACCAGCCACAGCTTCGAATGGGGCCCGCGCTCGGTCTTCGCCCCGCCCCTGAATTGCGAATACCGGCTTTACAACGGTTCGGGCCGCGAACCGGCGCGGCTGGCGTCGGGCAACAACCTGCCGCTGATGATGAATGTCTTTCACAACGAGGACTTCATTTTCAACTGCCCCTACCCCTTCGCCGACCGCGTCGGCAAGGACGAATGGTATGGCGGCGACGGTGAATTGATCGAAATTAAGCCCGGCTCCCACATGTGGGAAACCAACTTCATTCCCGATCTCGCCGCGTTCGCGCTCAAGGAATGGGAAGATCGCGGCGCCGGCTCCAAGAACCTGAAGCTGATCCTCGCCGACAGCGTTATGCATGCCCATTCATCCGAAATGGCAGTCGGCACCTACAAGAAGGGCCACAAGCACGGCCCCGGCGCCCATGTCTTTGCCGTCACCGGCGAAGGGTTCAGCCTGCTGTGGTTCGACGGCGACAAGGATTTCATCCGCCACGAATGGCGCCACGGCTGGGTTTTCACCCCGCCCGACCAGATGTTCCACCAGCATTTCAATACCGCCGCTGAACCGGCACGCTATCTCGCCATCTCGCTCGGCTCGCATCGTTACCCGGTGACCAGCCAGAAGCGCGAGCGCAAGTCCGACGCCCTCAAGAGCGCCAAGGACGGTGGCTGGCAGATCGAATACGAAGACCAGGACCCGCGCATTCATCCCATGTTCCTGCGCGAACTGGCGAAGCACGGCGTCGCGTCCCGCATGGGCAAGTATTTCAAGGAAGACGCCGCCGGCGTCGCCGCCGACTAAGGCGCAAGGGTTCAGGAGAGACCATGAGCACGAAATTGACGGAATCGGATCTGGAAAAATACCGCCAGGACCGCGTTCTGGTGGATCCCTACCTCGAATGGGCAGACGGTGAAGGCATTCCGGTGATCGAGGATTTCGGCGTCGATCTTCTGACCGCCGAGACCCGTCCCTGGGACCGCGCGGGATGCGATGGCGCCATCGTCAACCTCAAGGGCCGGGGAAATTATTGTTCGACGTTTCTCTACGACATCGCGCCCGGCGGCTCGACCACGCCGCAACGCCACCTTTACGAGGACGTATTCTATGTCCTGTCGGGGCACGGCTCGACCCAGGTAGAGACCGCCGACGGGCAGACCCACACCTTTGAATGGGGCCCCAAGAGCCTGTTCGCCCTGCCGCTGAACGCGCCCTACCGGCTGTTCAACGGGTCCGGCACGGAGCCTGCGCGCCTCGCGTCCACCAATAACGCCTGCATGGTGCTGAACCTCTATCACGACACCGATTTTGTCTTCCAGAATCCCGAGTGGTTCACCGAGCGCGAACAGGACGAATCACGCTACAGCGGCGAAGGGGAAATGACCCCTATTCGGCCCGGCCGGGTGCTGTGGGACACAAATTTCGTTCCCGACCTGTCGGGCTTTGAATTGAAGCCGTGGGAAGCGCGCGGCAAGGGATCGGGCAACATGCAGTTCATCCTCGCCGACGGCGTGATGGGCGCCCATGCCTCGGAAATGCCCGTGGGCACCTACAAGAAGGGCCATCGCCACGGCGCCGGTCTGCACATCTTCCTGGTGCATGGCGAAGGCTATTCACTGCTGTGGTATCCAGGCGACAAGGACTTCGTGCGCGTCGACTGGCGCCACGGCATGCTGTTCGCCCCGCCGGACGGCATGTTCCACCAGCATTTCGATACCAGCGCCGATCCCGCGCGCTACCTGGCTATCGGTCTCGGCTCGAAACGCTACCCGGTGATCCACATGCGCCGGGCCGGTTCGGAAAACAACCGTTCCGACGTCTCCCTGAAAGAAGGCGGCCGCCAGATCGAATACCAGGATCAGGACCCGCGTATCCACGCGCTGTGGCTGCGGGAAATCGCGCGCACCGGCGTGGCATCGCAAATGGGTGATATTTTCGACGAGGACGCCATCCTCAAACAGGTTCCGGCGGAGTGAGCACGATGGATTATATCGAAGGCAAGAAAACCAACGCCGAAATGCGTTACCTGATCGACCCCTACCTCGACTGGCTGGGAACCGAAGGCATCCCCGTCCATGACGAATTCGTCGTCAACCTGCATGATCTGCCCGTGGACAAGTGGCCGCGCTTCGGCATGAGCGGCGCCGCCGTGCATCTGGCCGGGCGGGGCGACTTTATTTCCATCTTTCTCTATGAACTGGCGCCCGGCGCGTCGAGCGCGCCCAAGCAGCACCTGTTCGAGGAAGTGATCCTGGTGGTCGAAGGCCACGGCAGTTGCCAGCTTGAAACCCACGACGGCCAGACCATGAGCTTCGAATGGGGCCCCAATTCGATCTTTGCCATCCCGCTGAATGCGAAGTACCAGCTGTTCAACGGCTCCGGCACGGAACGCGCCCGCCTCGCCTCCAGCAATACCCTGCCGGTGACGATGAACCTGTTTCACCGCGAGGAATTCATCTTCAGCAATACCCGCCGCTTCGCCGCGCGCGAAGGCCGGGGCGATCCCGGCTGGTTCGCCGGCGAAGGCGAATTCGTACCCGCCCAACGTGGCCGCCAGATGTGGGAAGCCAACTTCGTCCCCGACGTCACCGCGTTCGAGCTACGCAAATGGAATTCACGTGGTGCCGGTTCCACCAATATCCAGTTCTGCATGGCCGACGGCACCATCCATACCCATACGTCGGAAATGGGGGTCGGCACTTACAAGAAAGGCCACCGCCATTCCCCGGACTTCCATGTCCATATCGTGTCGGGCCACGGCTATTCGCTGTTCTGGTACGAAGGTGAAAAAGACCTCAAGCGCTTCGACTGGGCCCATGGATCGGTCTTCGCGCCGCCGGATATGATCTTCCACCAGCATTTCAACACCGCCAAGGTGCCCGTGCGCTACTTTGCCACCGCCATGGGCTCTACCCGCTACCCCTTCACCGCGGAAAAACGCGCTATCAAGCTCGGCGTTGATGTTTCCGTTAAGGAAGACGGCGGCTTTCAGATCGAATACGAGGATCAGGACCCCCGCATTCACCGCATGTTCCTCGATGACCTGGAAAAGAATGGTGTGGAATGCCGCATGGGCGAATTCATGGATGAAAAAGTGCTGACCGGGCGCATGGCCAAAAGCGCCTAATTCTGAGGGACGGTCAAAAAAAGGGCGCCCCGCGGGGCGCCCTTTTTGCGTGGATACCCTGCCCTGTCAGCCGCCGTGGCCTTCTAGAAACTGGGGATTGTTCTTGTAAAGATCGTTGATGAAACCGGAATCGTCGATCTCGCGCAGGAAGTGGAAGTTCCACAATGCCAGCGGATGAATACGCGCGGCATCGCCGTTCTTTTCGTCCTGCTTCAAAGCTTCCTGATAAACATTGTTGATGGCATCAAGCCCCGGATAGAGCTTCGGCTCCAGCACCGGCGCAATATCGTCGTACAGCTTTTCCGCCGTCTCCCGGTCCAGGTCGCCCTCTTTTTTGTGCTTGTCCATGAGGATCTGAATGCAGTGTTCACGGTTCTGCTTGAAATAGGCAATGCCGTCGATCACCGCCTTGAGCGTCCGCGTGACGATTTCAGGCTTGGTGTCCACCATCTTCTTGCTGGTCGAGATCGTCATGAAAAAGACCATCGGCTGGGCCGGAATATCAATGACCTTCAACCCGTCACGTCCGGCGAACTCAAGCCGCGGCTGGCTCATGAAACAGGCGTCGATATCGCCGTCCTTGACCATGTCCATCAGGCTCTTGCGATTGACCTGCTTGGTGCCGTCAGGCAATTCGACGCGGGATTCGCGCACGATCTCCACCTGGTCCGTGTCGGGGTCGAGCCCGGCCTGCTTCAGGTAAAGCCAGGTATTCAGGCCCGGATGGCGGCCGCGTGAACCGAACTTGCGATGGCGCACGTCTTCCAGCTTGTTGATGCCGGTATCGTTCCGCGTCACCAGCTTGACGTTGTTGCGGCTGACGCTCTGGCCCAGGTATTCCCAGGTATCGCCGCGGGCGCGGGCGGCATAAGTGGAAACGTGGTTGCCGGATACGAATTCGATCTCACCAGTCGGCACCAGTTTGTGCGCGTCCTCGCGTCCAATGATGCGATCAAAGTCGCATTCAAGATTTTGCCGTTCCCACGCGCCACATTCATTGATGACATGCATCAATGCCAGGTGGCTTGAAGAACGATAGGGAAATTGAATGTGATCCAACGCAGAGTCCTCCTTGGGGTCTTTCGAAATTTTTGGGGCCGGCCCCGAAGGACCGGCCCGGATGGTTTCAGGCTACTTGCAATTTACCTCGGTCGCTTCACCGGGCATGAAGGAGATGGCGCAATTCATGCCCACCTTCAACTTGGAGCGTTTCGATTGCGCCCCCTTGATGACCACCTTGGTCCGGGACCCGGACACCTTGATCTTGGTGGCCTTGCCGTCATGCATGAAGTGCAGGATGCGCCCGCCGCGCTCGATCTTGTCGAGCTTACTGCTGGCCTTCATGATGCCGCCGCGTTCCTTGGCCAGCTTGGCCATCTCCGCATCCGACAGCGGCTCGCCCGGCAGGCCGTTACGCACCGCCATGTCGTGGATGTAGGTGAAGATTTCCGCCTTAGGATAGGCCGTTGCGCTGATCAGCTCAAAAATATCCTGCGCTGTCTGCGGGGAAAAATCCGCGCTGAATTGGTATCTGGCGAACTTCAGGAAATCCTTGTTCTTCACCACCTTCCCATAGGCTTTGCGGTAAGTCTCAACCACATCCTTAGAAACATCGGGCGGCAACGCGTACCACTTATCAATCTGGTTGGTCTTGACCCAGAAATTGAAGGTGTCTGCCGCAATCCCGCTAAGCTTTCCAGCCATCAGCTGTGGCATGACCGCGACATCGGGAAAAGAAATCCGCGGCACGATCTTGCCTTCGTTGGCTTCACCCAACTGGACAAATCCCTTGAATTTACCGGTCTTTTCCAGGGAACGATGCAGGCTGATCGACGAGGTGCCGAAGGCATCGACCTCACCGCGCCGCGCTGCCAGCACCAAAGCGGACGAACCGGGATAGCCGATCACGAACTTGACGTTCCAGTTCAGCTTATCCTTGCCCCAAAGCATCATCTGGCCCCAAGAGCGGCTACCATCTACCGCGCCGACAACCACTGGGGGCTTCGACTTGTCGTAAATGTTGGGAATCTTTTCTGCACGCATGGTCACTACGGAACCGCCACGTGCAACGGCTCCTATGTAATTAAACTTTAGCGGATTGTATTCGACCACTGACTTGCGCAGATTGTTGGGGTCAACGTAGGAACTGGAGCCGCCGATCCAGGCGGTTCCATCCTTTTTCGCGACCTTGGCAAAATAATTCAGGGCCTGCACACCGTGGCCGGCAGGCATATTTCGGTAAACGATACGCGGCTTGCCGGGCAGGTTCTTTTCCAGGTAACGACCGACCAGACGGGTGGTCCCATCTGTGCCGCCACCTGGAGAGGAGCCGATGATCGCATCGATCCTCTTGCCCTTGAAGCTAACATCGGCCTCGGCAGCGCCGGAAGCGAGTAAGACCACACCGGCAGCAACGCCAGCAACAAGCCCAAAATTAAAATTAGTATTACAGATCATCAGAATCTCCCATCCATTTCCCTGCCGGATCTGGCTGTAAGGACGACACTGGAACCGTGATTATTTTTGTTGAACACCTACACTAGACTGGTGCACAGGTTCCCCTAACCTCTCCGACGAATTAAGCCTATTTTTAGGGAAACCCGGCCTGATAACAACAAAATTAGCCGCTATTGCACAGGATACTAAGGTTTATCCAACAAGTTCTAATAGTGAGTCCACCCAGAGATAGAGATCGGGCAGCAGCATTGGCGGCGGCCAAACGACCGTAATTACCGCATCGAAAAGCCCGATCAGGATTGCCAAAGCCATGAAACCGAGCGTCAGCGCTAACCGCCAGCTTCCCCCGTAGATCCGCGCATAGGCTATCGGCACGAGAAAAAACGCTATATGGAAGCCGATCAGGACGACTAACATGAGAATCAGCGCGATCCACCCGGCGGCCTCGAAATAATAGCGGGTGAGCTTGCTGCCGGTGATGGGCGCATCGATTGAACCGGGATTGCGGAAATAGCGCACGGCATCAAGCGTCAGCTGCAGCAATGCCAAGGTGATTCCGATAGTGGCGACAAAATAAACGTCGATTGATGCGCGCTTTGGCCACGCCTGGGCCGAAACCACACCAAAGACCAGCACCCCGAGGAAAAGCAGCGTGAATACCAGGCCGCCAATAGACTGCATCTTAGGCTTATCCTCGTCCAAGTAGTAATCCATCGACACCTTGGATTCCTTGCGATTACGCCACATCGGCCAGAAAATCGTCGCTACGATGACGCCGAAGATCACGATCACCAGCGGGAAGGTCATCCAGCCCAAGCCGTAGCGGTCTATGCTAAGCCACAGGTAGGTTTGCAACTGCGGCCCCAATACCACGGCCACCAGCACTGGCGGACGCGGCCAACCATAGCGGCGCATAAAAAAGCCGATAAACGAGAACACCACCAGTGCAACCAAGTCCTGATAGGTGAAAGTGATCCCGTAGGCAGCAGCGATAGTGAAGATCAGGGTCATCGGCACGACGACGTAGAACGGCAGTATCGACACCTTGGCAAAGGTTCCCGCCAACCCCATGGAGAGTGCGGTAGCCATGACATTGGCCAGCACAATCACCGCCAACATGGCGAAGATCAGATTCTTATTCTGGCTGATCATCGGCTCACCGGGGGCGATGCCGACAGCGGCGAAAGCGACCAGCACTAGCGCCATCGAGGTCGAGCCGGGAATACCAAAGAACATGGTCGGGATCAGCGCCCCGCCCTCCTTGGCATTGTTCGAACTTTCCGGCGCTATTACGCCACGCACGTCACCCTTGCCGAAGTTCTCCTTGTTCTTTTCTGTCTGAACCGCATGGGCGTAGGCAAACCAATCCGCAACTGAAGAACCAAGACCCGGTAGGATGCCAATCCACACGCCGATGATGGAACAGCGGATCACCAGCCACCAGTGTCTGAACGTATCCTTGACACCCTGCCATAATCCACTGCCAAGCTTACCCGTCTGCGAAATCGACGACCGGCGGACGGACAGATCGATCAATTCGGGAATACCGAACAGACCTAGACCAATGATGGCAATATGCACCCCGTCCCACAGGTAATATCCACCAAAGGTAAAGCGGTCGATGCCGGTACGGGGTTCCGTACCGATCAGTGAAATAGCGAGACCAAAGGCCGCCGCCATCAAACCTTTGATCGGGGTGTTCCCCGACAAGATACCGACGGCCGAAAGCCCCCAGAGCACCAGCATCATCAACTCGGGCGATCCCAGCATCAGCACCAGGGGCGACACGATCGGAAGGGCCGCGAGGAACACGACACCACCGACCAGGCCTCCGAGCAACGACGACATATAGGCAGCACCAAAAGCGCGATTGGCTTCGCCGTTACGCGCCATGGGATGGCCGTCAACAATGGTCGCCTGCGAACCGGAGCCGCCGGGCACTGCAATCAAAACAGAAGGAAAGGTATTTGCCGTGTTGGAAATGATCGTAATGCCGAACAGCAGGGCGATGACCTCGTAATGTCCGAGCGTCATGGCAAAGGGCAACGACATCGCCAGCAAGGTCGAAGATCCGACACCAGGAAGCGCCGCGAAGATGCTGGACAGGAACACCGCGCCGATCATCAGCAACAGTGGCTTCCACTGAAGAATTCCGCTTACGCCCTGCCAGATTACATCCAGATCGTACATTGCTTTCCCCTTACGCCTTCCCGCAGCCGCGGGTCACGGCATGTAAATTATTTCTGCCCGGGCACTTCCCAGGCGAGATCAAGCTTGCTGCCCTTGCGCGAAGTTGGTTTCGGAAACAGAGGCACATCGCGACACGCCAGCCCGGCCTCACGCGGCGGCAGGACCGGATTCCAGTTCTTCGCATCAAAGCGGCATCCGCTGATCCCGTCCGATTCGTCCGAGGCCAGCCACAGCGCGCAAGGCACCATCACGTCCACCGCCAACCCGCCGGAACCCGCGACCTTGCCGCGGCCGAATTTGGTCGGCACCGGACCGCCGGGCTCCATGCAATTGACGGTGACCCCGCTGCCCGCCAGTTCCTCGGCCCAGCTCAGGCTCTCGGCTTCAAGGGCCGCCTTGGACGGGCCGTAGGCGCCGGCGAAAGCCTCATGCATGGAATCCAGCCCCTTCGAAGTATTGATGATCCGGCCCCAGCCGTTCTTCAGGAGATGGGGCACCGCCGCGCGCGACATCAGGTAGGCGCCGATGGTGTTGGTGGTCATCACCAGTTGGTAGCCGTCCGGCTCCGTTTCCCAGAAGGGAATGTCACGCGGCCCGTGGTAGCGCTGGCTCTTGCCCGCGTGATTACAAAGGATGTGAAGCGCGCCGAATGTGGATACCGTTTCGCCAACGGCGGCTTCGCAATCTGCCCGCGACAGGATATCCGCGTGAAGGGCAAGGCCCTTGCCCCCCGCCGCCTCGATCAACGCGACGGTTTCCGCAAGCTCGGCCTCGATCTCGGCCCGGGTCTCATCCACTGCCGCCGCGGCGGTCACGGTCACCCCCGCCGCCCCGGCACGCGCAAATGCGACCGCCATCTCGCGGCCCATACCGCGACCGGCCCCGGTGATAAGCGCAACTTTCCCGTCGAGTGAAATTTCCGCCATGCCCCCCTGCCTGCAACTTATTTTTTTATTAGTGCAGTCCCATATACTTACACGACCGGCCCCTGAACGGAAGCCCCTGCCCCCGAAGCCAACCGGGGAAAAGTATTTTTCCTTAGATAGATATCAGTCGCGGACCACCTTGATCCCTGGCCGCAGCACCTGGTAGACGACGGCGCGGCCGGGACCGGGATTGACAAAGCTTTCACGCTCGCGATCGCCCACCAGGGCGCACTGGCCCTGCTCGATCAGATGTTCGCTGACCTTGCCGTCGGGATGCCGGGTCCGGACCATGAACCGGCCCTCGACCACGAACAGGGCCTGGGAAGTGCCGTCATGCCAGTGAAAATCGTTGCCTTCGCCGGGATCGTAAACGATGCGCGCCAGGGCCAGATGCTCGTCGCGCAGCACCACCTTGCGCCGATCCTCTCCGCCAATGGTCACGTTATCGGCAAGTTTCAGGATATCCGCCACTTCCGTCATGAACTTACCTTCTCCGTCGATTTTATTCGTTCCGTGAAGGCTAGCAGATCACGGACCGGTCAGCCATATGGCCCAGGGGCCGCACAATTCCCCGCCAGGAGAGGGATTTGGGCTGGTTTTCGCAATTTCCTGTTGGCCGCAGGCGGCGTCCTCCCTAGGCTGCGGGGGAAGGCGGCAAAAGAACGGACGCGAACAGGAATCATGACTGCTCAGACCAGAATTCCCTGCGTGCTGATGCGCGGCGGCACCTCGAAGGGGGCATATTTCCTCGCCTCCGACCTTCCCGCCGACAGCGCCTTGCGTGATCGTGTCCTGCTCCGCGTCATGGGCTCGCCGGACCCGCGCCAGATCGACGGCCTCGGTGGCGCCGACCCGTTGACGACCAAGGTCGCCATTGTCGGGCCCGCGTCGCGCCCGGACGCCGATATCGACTACCTGTTCGCCCAGGTCGTGGTGGATGAACCAAGCGTGGATATCAGCCCCAACTGCGGCAACATGCTGGCCGGCGTCGGCCCTTCGCCATTGAAGCGGGCCTGTTCAAGGCCGGTGACCCGGAAACGCGCATCCGCATTCACATGGTCAACAGCCGGAATGTCTGCGAGGTGGTCTTGCAAACGCCGGGCGGGCAGGTCACCTACGACGGCGCCGCGAAGATAGACGGCGTCCCCGGCACGGCGGCGCCGGTGCTGACGAAATTCCTCGATACCGCCGGGTCCACCTGTGGCGCGCTGCTGCCCACCGGCAACGTCATCGATGTCATCGAAGGCGTGCCCTGCACGCTTATCGATAACGGCATGCCGGTGGTGGTGATGGATGCGCGCAAGTTCGCTCGCACGGGGTATGAGGGCCGCGATGCCATGAACAAGGATTCGGAACTGAAAGCCGCGATCGAGAAAATTCGTCTCAAGGCGGGACCAATGATGAATCTCGGCGACGTGACCGACAAGGTTGTGCCCAAGATGTGCCTGGTCGCCCCACCGCGCGACGGCGGCGCCATAAGCACACGCTGCTTTATTCCCCATGTCTGCCATGCCACCCTTGGCGTGCTCGCGGCGGCCACCATCGCCACGGCCTGCGCGATGTCCGGCTCGGCGGCTGAGGGAATCGCCGTCGTGCCACCCGGCACCAACAAGCTGATGTCCATAGAGCACCCCACCGGCGAGGTCACGGTGAGCCTCGAGCTGGAAAGCGACGGCACCACCGTGCGCAGTGCCGCCTTGCTGCGCACGACCCGCAGGATGATGGAAGGCTACGCCCTGGTGCCCGCCGCGGTATGGGGGGGCCATGCCGCCGCCGAGTGAATTAACGCATTCAGAGCTAGATTAACGGGAGTCCAAAACCATGAACGATACCCCGCAGAAGACCGCACTGGTGGTTTCCGCCCACGCCGCAGACTTCGTCTGGCGCGCTGGCGGCGCCATCGCGCTCTATGCCAAGCGCGGCTACCATGTGCGTATTGTTTGTCTGTCCTATGGCGAACGCGGCGAATCGGCGAAGGTCTGGAACAGCGGGGAACGCGACATGGCCAAGGTCAAGGCCGGGCGCCGCGACGAGGCCGAGCGCGCCGCCGCCATCCTTGGGGGCGTGCCCGAGTTCTACGATCTTGGCGACTATCCGCTGCGCGTTCCCGACGAGGCGATCTACCGCCTTGCCGATCTGTACCGCGAGTTGCGCCCGGAATTCGTCCTCACCCATTCACTGGAAGACCCTTACAACTTTGATCATCCGCTCGCGGCCCATGTCGCCCAGGAAGCCCGCGTCATCGCCCAGGCCCATGGCTACAACCCCGACGTCAAGGTGATCGGCGCGCCGCAGGTCTACCTGTTCGAGCCGCACCAGACCGAACAGTGCGACTGGAAGCCGCAGGTCATTCTCGACATCACCGAGGTGTGGGATCAGAAGCGCAAGGCATTCGAGATCATGGAGGCCCAGGAATACCTCTGGGATTACTACACCCGCGTCGCGCTCAACCGCGGCATCCAGGGCAAGCGCAATTCAGGTCGCGACATGGTTTACGGCGAGGCCTACCAGCGCATTTTCTCGCTGGTCACGGACCACTTTATCTAGCAGGGGACGCAACCGATGACCGATCCGGTATCCGCCGAACGCCAAAAACAGAAGCTGGAAAAGGAAGCGAAGTTCCTGCCGCGCACGCCGAGCGAGGAACTGGGCCCCATGTACCCGGTCGACAAGCCTGACGAACGCGGCGCCGACCTCGTCCATTCATCGCACACCGGCAAGGATGTGGAAGGTCAACTTCTGTATCTCTCCGGCGAGGTAAAGGACCTCACCGGCGCCCCCGTCGCAAACGCGGAGGTGGAAATCTGGCACGCCGATCCGCACGGGCGCTATCCGCATCCGTGCGATCTCAACCCCGCGCCCCTCGATCCCAGCTTTTCCGGCTGGGCCAGGGTCAAAACCGACAAGGACGGGCGTTATGCCCTGCGCTCGACCAAGCCCGGGCCCTACCCCACGTCGACGCCCGGCTGGTGGCGCCCACCCCATGTGCATTTCCAGGTCTCGACGCCGAGCGACCGGCTGATCACACAGATGTATTTTCCGGGCGAGGAACTGAATGATCAGGACGAACTGCTGACCCGCCACGTCCGCCTGAATCAGGACGACCGCGTCACCGCGCGCCCTGCCGAACCCAGGCCCGATATGGAAGCGGGCGCATTGGTGCTGGAATTCGATATCGTGCTGCCGACACCCAACACGGTCAGCGCCATTCGTGCCGCCCGCGACAAGAGCGCGTCCTAGCGATCCTCGAACGGCGCGACGCCGGGCTCGGGCAGGAAATTTTCCGTAAGCCCACGAATGGCGTTGCGCCCCATGGCGAGCCGCGCATCCACCGTGCAGGCCCCCGCGTGGGGTGTCGGGATCAGGTTGGGCAGCGCCAGAATTCCTTGTCGGTCGGCGGCTCGACCGCGAAGGCGTCGATCCCGGCGCAGGAAATCGGGCCGGTCATCAACGCGTGCTTCAGCGCCGCTTCGTCCACCAGAAGCCCGCGCGCGGTGTTTATGAACACCGCGTCCTTTTTCATCCGCGCAAAAGCGGCCGCATCGTAAATGCCGCGCGTCTTGCCGGTGACCGTCAGGTGCACGGATAAAACGTCCGAACGTGCCAGCAGGGTGTCGAAATCCACTGCCTCGACCCCGTATTGCCGATAGAAATCGTCCATTTCCACGATATCGCAGGCCAGGACCTTGCAGCCGAAGGGCTGCAACAGCTTGACCACCTCCTTGCCGATGAATCCGCAGCCGTGAATACCCACCGTGCAGGCGGAAAGCTCGCGGCCGAGAATGGGCAGCGGCCCCGCACCCACCTTCATCCCGGCAACGCCCGGCGCCACATGGCGCAATCCCATAAGCATCAGGCACAGCGCCAGTTCCGCGACCGAGCGCCGGTTGACGCCCCCCGCCCAGCCGAGGCGCACGCCGTGACGCTTCATGGCGTGGGGATCCACCTTGTCGAGACCGACGCCCAGCTTGGCGACGACCTTGAGCTCGGGCAGCGCCAACAGCACACGATCGTTGATCGGCTCGAACGACACGATGGCGGCCTCATAGCCGCGCAGGTATTCGATTACCCGCTCTTCGGACAGGTAATAGCGCTCGCCTTCGGTATTGACCTTGGAATCGGGATGTAGCCGCCGCAGCTCATCAATCAGTGGAGGGAACTGGGCAAAGGCATAGGCCGGGACAGCAACGCGCAAAACGAACTCCTGTTTTTATTTGGCCGGCCGGAAACGCCGGGCGGCATCTTCGAGACCGTGATATTAATGGCCTTTCCAACCCGCGAACAAATGCTGAAAGATCGAACATGCCCCCCAAATCCAAATCCAGCAAAATTGCCCCAGATAAAGCCGCCTTCCCCAAGGTCGACCGTCCCAAGGGGCTTGGCAACCGGCGCATGGGCTGGGGCTCCGACGTGGTGGCCGAGGCCATTCGCCGTCTCGATCTCGACTATATCGCGCTGGTGCCCGGCGCCAGCTATCGCGGGCTGCACGATTCGATCGTCAATTACCTCGGCAATGCCAATCCGCAGATGATGGTCTGCCTGCACGAAGAGCACGCCGTCGCCATCGCCGACGGCTTTGCGCGGGTAACCGAGAAACCGATGGCCGTGGCCCTGCATTCCAATGTCGGGCTGATGCACGGCACCATGCCCATCTTTAACGCCTGGTGCGGTCGCACCCCGATGATCGTGTTCGGTGCCACCGGCCCCGTGGACGCCGACAAGCGTCGACCGTGGATCGACTGGATTCATACCGCCAAGGACCAGGGCTCGATGATCCGTCCCTACGTCAAGTTCGACGATCAGCCGGCCTCGCCGGAAGCGGCGGTGGAATCGGTGCTGCGCGCCGCCCAGATGGCAACCACGCGTCCTTACGGCCCGGTTTACGTCTGCCTGGATGCGGAATTGCAGGAAGCGCCGCTGACCCGCGAAATCTCCTTCCCCGATCCCGACCGCTACCGTCCCGCCGATCCACCGCCCGCCCCGGCCGAGGCCATCAAGCGGACGCTGGCGCTGGTCAAGAAGGCCCGTTTCCCGCTGTTCATGATGGGCCGCGTGTCGCGGCGCACCGACGACTGGGCGCGCCGGGTCAAGCTGGCCGAGGCGCTCGGCGCCGTCGTCATCACCGACCTGCACAACGCGGCCGCCTTCCCGACCGAGCATCCCAACCATGTGGCGCCGCCGAACTTCCGCCCCGGCAAGCAGGTCGCCGACCTGGTCAAGAAGGCAGATGTTATCGTTGCCTTCGACTGGCTCGATCTCGCCGGAACCCTGCGCCAGATCACCGGCGATTCCCAGACTGCAAGCCCGGTCACGGCCAAGGTCGTGTCATGCTCCCTCGATCCTTACATCCACAATGGCTGGAGCATGGATCACCAGGCCCTGCCCGCCGTTGACGTGCCGATCCTGGCAGCCCCGGACGTCTTTATCGGGCAAACGCTCGATGCGCTCGGCTCCGCCGCTAACAAGAAGGTGCCGCTGCCGGCGGCGCTCAAGGGCGTGCCGCACTGGACCAAGGGCCCGGGGGGCAAGCTCAAGGCCTCCACTTCCGGGGCCCTGTCGGCACTCGACGTGTCGTTGACGGTTGCACAGTTTGCCCGTGCCAACGACGCAACGCTATCGCGCACCGCCCTTGGCTGGCCCGGCGAAGCCTGCCGTTTCAAGCACCCGCTGGATTTTCTGGGCAACGATCAGGGCGGCGCCGTCGGCACCGGCCCCGGTCACAGCGTCGGCGCCGCGCTGGCCTTGCGCGACAGCAAGCGCATGGCGCTCTCCGTGCTTGGCGACGGCGATTACTTGATGGGCGTCAGCGCGCTCTGGACCGCGTCCCATGTCGGCCTGCCGATGATGATCGTGGTCTCCAACAACCGCGCCTACTTCAACGATGTCGGCCACCAGGAACGGGTCGCGCTCGACCGCGAGCGTCCGCCCGGGAACAAGTGGATCGGCCAGTCCATCGACCAGCCCGCCGTGGATATCGGCAAGATGGCGGAAGCCCAGGGCTTCGTCACCGAAACGGTAAAAACGACGAAGGAATTGAAAGCGGCGCTGGCGCGCGGCAAGACCCGCGTGGCGAAGGGCGGGCGTGTCCTGATCGATGCCCGCGTCACGCCGGGCTACGCGGAAATGGCGGCACGCGCCGCCGCCGGTGGACGCGGCTAGTCCTTGCGCTCGCGCCACTCTTCTTCGGTGGCGAATACTTCCTCGGCCAGGTGAATGGCGGAATTTGCGGCGGGCAATCCGCAGTAAAGCGCGCTTTGCAGCAGGGCTTCCTTGATCTCCGCCCGCGTCACGCCGGTGTTGGCGGCAGCGCGCAAATGCATGCGCAGTTCGGCTTCGCGGTTCAAGGCCACCAGCATGACGATGGTCAGCAGGCTGCGTGTCTTTTTCTCAAGGCCAGGGCGCGACCACACCTCACCCCAGGCGTAACGCGTTATAAAATCCTGAAAATCGCCATTGAAGGCATTCTTGTTCTTTTCCGCCCGGTCCACGTGGGAATCGCCCAGGACCGACCGGCGCGTTTCCATGCCCTGTTTATGTCGATCGCGCTCGTCCATGAATGTCTCCGTTATTTCTTGCGGGCGGCCAGCACGCGATCCACGAACGCCGTTGCCGAACCGAGATAGGCTTCGGGCCTGAGCGAGGCATTGATATCGCGTGCACTCAGCGCTGCCGAAATTTCGCAGTCCGCCAGCAAGGCATCCGCCAGCGGCTTGCCCGAGCTCACCGCCGCCCTGACGGCGCGCCCCACAGCCGCATGGGCCGGGCCCTGGCCGATTTTCTTTGCCAGCCGCATCTTGACCGATTCGCTCATCACCAACCCGCCCGATGCCGCGAGATTCTCCGCCATGCGCTTCGGGAAAACCTCAAGCCCACGGGCCAGCAACAAGCCGTGCTCCAGGGCCCCGGCGCTGAGCCGGAAAATTTCCGGCAAGGTTGCCCACTCCGCCTGCCAGCCACCCAGGCCGCGCTCGTTCTCCTGCGCCATCGCGCCGGTCAGCGTTGCAGAAAGCTGCGGCACGCGGGCAGCATTGGCGAGAATCGCCGCGCAGGAAACGGGGTTGCGCTTTTGCGGCATGGCCGATGAACCGCCGCGCCCCGGTGCCGCCGGTTCCGCCACCTCGCCGATTTCGGTCTGGGACAGGAGCGCGATATCGCGCGCCATCTTGGCCAGCGATCCGGTCAACGCGGCACAGAACTGGCCCGCCTCCACCACCCGGTCCCGCGCCCCGTGCCAGGGCATGGGCGGCAGCGGCAGCTTCAGCTCACGCGCCAGCGCCCGGGCAACCGCCGGCGCCTTGCCGCCAAGGGACGCGAGGGTTCCGGCCGCGCCGCCGAATTGCAGCACCAGCACGCGCGGGCGCAATTCCACCATCCGCGCGCGATGGCGCATCAGTGCGTCGAGCCAGCCCGCCACCTTGAGACCGAAGGTGACAGGCAGCGCCTGCTGCATCCATGTGCGCCCAACCATGGGCGTAGCACGATGCTTGCGGGCCAGCGCCGCCAGTGCCGATTCGCATTTGCGCAAATCCGTATCGAGCAGGCTGAACGCGGCGCGCATTTGCAGCACCAGTCCCGTATCCAGCGCATCCTGACTTGTCGCCCCCCAGTGAACGAAACCGGCGGCCGCCTTGTCCTTGGCCGCGACGCGGGCGGTCAGCGCCGCTTGCAACGGGATCAGGGTATTGCCCGCCTCACGCGCCGCCGCGCCCAGGGCGTCGAGGTCGTAAAGGGAAGCATCGCATTGGCGCGCGATGGCACGGGCCGCCTTGAGCGGGATCACCCCCGCCGCGGCCTCGGCCCGCGCCAGGGCGGATTCAAAGTCCAGCAACCCCTGCACATGGGCGCGGTCGGAAAAGACCTCGGCCACGGCGGCACCGGCAAAGATTTGATCGAACAATGACAATGCCGACATCCGGCCTTTCCCGCTCTCAGGCGTCGAAGAAAACCGTTTCCTCGGGCCCTTGAATGTGAATATCGAAGTGATAGACGACACCGCCGGGCGCGTCTTCCCGCCGCGCGATCAGGGTCGGGCGCCGCGCCGGCTCGACCAGGGCAAGCACCGAGTCCTCGTCGTTGGCCTCCCCCTCATCGGAGAAATAAACCCGGCCGAAGGCGTGGGACTGCATGCCGCGGGAATGGATGATGATGCTGATATGCGGCGCCTGCAGGCGGTTGCCCTGCCCCGGCACCCGCCCCGGCTTCACCGTTTCAAAGGTAAAGCGCCCTTCCGGGTCGGTCATGCAGCGGCCGAACCCGGTAAAGGCCGGGTCCAGCGCCACCGATTCGCGGGCATCGGCGGGATGCCGGTAGCGCCCGGCGGCATTGGCCTGCCACACCTCGATCAGGGCATCGTCCATGGGATTGCCTTCGCCGTCGAGCAGACGGCCGGTCAGCACCATCCTCTCGCCCCGGGTTTCCGGCCCCGCCAGCACGTTGCCGGCGAAACCTTCGCGGCCATAGGAGCCCGGCGTCAGGCAATAAGCGAAATAAGGGCCAACGGTCTGGCCTGCGCTTTGGGTCATCTTGCGCTCGGTCATCTCAACCCACCATCGGTGTTGCGCTGGAACCGCGCAGGACAATATCGAAAATGTAGCCGAGAGCGAAATCCGCCTCGGTCGTTTCCACGGAATAGCGCGACACCAGCCGCTCGCGCGCCGCCGCGTTGGGAACCCCCATGAAAATGGGATCGAGCGGCAGCAAAGGATCGCCGGGGAAATACATCTGGGTGATCAGGCGGTTCACGAAACTTGGCCCGGTCAGGGAAAAGTGGATATGGGCCGGACGAAATGCGCGGTCGTGATTGGCCCAGGGATATTCGCCGGGACGAATGGAATAGAATTTGAAGCTGCCGTCGACGCCGGTGAAGAAACGGCCCGCGCCGAAGAAATTGGGGTCGAGCGGCGCATCGTGGTTGTCCACCTTGTGGACATAGCGCCCGGCGGCATTGGCCTGCCAGACCTCGACCAGGGTATTGGCCACGGGCCGGCCCATTTCATCGAGAACGCGACCGCTGACGACGATCCGCTGGCCGAGCGGCGCCCCGTTGACGGCGCCGTTCCGGGTCAGGTCCGAATCAATCTCGCGCACCGCGTCATGGCCGAAGACCGGACCCGTCATTTCCGACAGGGTTGCGGGCAAGGGCACCAGGGGCTTGCGCGGCGAGCGCACGACAGTCGATTTATATTCAGGGCAGAGATACGGCGGTTGCACGGTCCAGTCACGGGACTGAAGGGCTTCTTCTTCGCTCACGGTTTCCCCCGATAGCCAGTTTGTTGACGCCACACCAGGCGGCGCGATCTCCGCTCGACATCCGTTGCCCGTTAACCCTTAGGCATCGAACGTCTCATTGTAGCGATTTTTTCCGGCCGTATCAGCGCAAAGTTGGCGCCGAAGAACACCGTGGACAAAAAGGAACCCCGGCAGGTCGCCCGCGCCCCCCGCGCCGGCCACCCACCGGGGTCCCGTACCGTCCCCTCAGTCCCTTTTTTTCTTCTTCTTCTTTTTCTTTGCCTTTCGGCAGTACTTCGGGTCGGTAAACTTAGCGCACTGGGTACCGTTACGCGCCAGTGCAGCATTGGTGATATCCACCACCTTCTTCGGCACGGACAGCATTTCGCCGATCATTTTCTGCAATTCGGCACCGCCAAGCGGATCGAGGTCGAGCTTGAGCCGCGCCGCATCCGCCTTGAACGCCCCGTCCTTCATGGTAGCGTCAAAGGCCGAGCGCAAGGCCGCCAGCCGATCGCCCGGCACCCCCCGGTTGGTCAGGAGCGGACGGCCGACGGACGCGACCTGCCCCATCAGGTTCAGGACGGCCCGCTGATCCGCGTTTTCCGCCAGGTCCACGAAGCGCGGCACATCGGGCAGATCGGGGTGCTTTTTCAGGCTGTTCTGAATCAGCATCGTGACCTTCTTTTCCCTGATCCAGTCGGGGTGATCATACTTGATGTTGGTCCAGGTGCCGCTGCCGCGCACATCGATTTCACCGCGATCAAGTGCCAGGTCCACTTCGTTCCCGCCCTTGTAACCGATAATGATCTTGAGCTTGGTGCCGAACAGGTAATTGGCCAGCGCCGGGTAAATGAAATTGGCCCCGGTGGAGCTGGTGGCGCCGACAATCAGTTCCGTCTTGCGGGCATCGAGCAGAGACTTCACCCCCTTGCGGTTCGACGCCACCATGACGCTGACCGGCTGGGTCGGCGTGCCGATCCAGTTGAACTTCGACGCGTCGTATTTGACCCCGCGCTGCCCCAGAAGCTGGGCAAAGGCGAGCGTCTGCGACAGCGCCGCGATCACGGAACCATCGCGCGGGCCCGTGTTGTAAAGCGAATTGGCGGCGACGCGCCCCGAGGCGCCGGGCCGATTCTGGGTGACGATTGAAGGCTTGCCCGGCACCTGCTTGCCGAGGTGGCGCGCCATCAGGCGGGCGACGGTATCGTAGCTGCCCCCCGTCGACGTGCCGATGATCATGGTCAAGCCCTTGGTTTTGTAAAAGTCGCCGACCGAATCGGCGGCCGCCGGGGCCGCCAATGCCGCAATACCAAACGCACAGAGTAACGAACCGGTTGCCAAAACGCGTTTCATTCTGCCTCTCCTGCTTTTGCAACGACCCTTTTCAGTCGTTGAGGAACTTGAGCTTCGATTTCCACTTCTCGCGGATTTCGTCGGCGTAGCCTTTCTCCACCGCGTTGACCTTGGGGAAGTCTTCTTTCCAGTGCCACGGACGCACCGCGTAAATAATGATCCGCGAATTGGTCAAATCGGCCTTGTCGCGCCTATCGGGCTGCAACATGGGATCGATATATCCGGTCCAGCAGCCGTCAATAATGTCGGTCTGGGTCTTGGGGTCCCAGCGCGTGGCCATCGCCCACATCACCTCGGCGGAATTGGTAATGTCGATATCGTCATCCACGACGATGATGATCCGCCCGAGGTAGGCGCTGGAGCCGCAACCGGCGGCAACCATGCCCGCCATCTTGGCGTGACCGGCGTGCATCTGCTTGATGCTCACCACCCGGATGAAGCGCGGCCCGCCGCCCGGCATCGTGTAAACACCCTGAACACCGGGCACCCCCGCCGCTTCCAGTTCGTCCCACAGCGCGGCGGAACGGAAATGGGCCGAACCCGCGGTGCCGAACCAGAAACCCGGCAGTGTCGGGCGCACCGGCGGCGCGCCGGTGATGATCGGGTCGTTGCGGTGATAGATGGCCTTGATCTCCAAAACCGGTTCGGGCCGCGAATTGGAGGCGTAATAGCCCGGCCATTCGCCGAACGGGCCTTCGGCGTCGGAACGTTCCGACGGCGGCGGCATGAAGCCCTCGAAGATAATCTCGGAATCGGCGGGAAACGGGATGCCGGTATGCTTGCCGGTCACCAGCTCGATCGGACGGCCAAGCCGCGCCCCGGCAACCGCATACTCCGACAGGCCCTGCGGCGAGGTCGAGGCCGCCGCCGCGCCGAGCACCGGCGCCTGGCCGACGCTGACGATCATCGGGCAAGCTTCACCCCGGTCCCAGTACTTGCGCCGGATCACGTCGCCATGCTTGCCCGGCTCGATGAACGGCACCAGCGTATCCTTTTCGCCAACCTTGACCCGGTAGGTGCCGGCGTTCACCCAGTCGCTATCGGGATCGCGAGTGACCACCATGCATTCCGTACCGATGTAAAAACCGCCGTCGTCCTGATGCCAGCGCGGCGCCGGAAAGGCCTTGGTATCGACCTTGTCGCCCTCCATCACGTTTTCCATCACCGGACCGGTGGCCACCATTTCGGGAGGAATCGGATCAACCTTTTTACGCTGGCCCTTGCGGTACTTGCCGACCGCCTCCAGTCCGCTGCCGTTATCGAAAACCTGCGAGGAACGCACGTTCACGGCAACGCGGAAGCCTTCCGGGTAGCCCTTGATCTTGTCGAACACCATGACCGGCGGTTCTTCTTGCTCAAGGCTGATCTCGTAGAGCGTGCCGATCTCGAGATCCGGATCGGCACCCTCGATGCGCTGGAGGTTGCCCATCTCGTCGGCGAGCTCGAGACAGGTGCGCAGATCGCCCAACGCCGCCAGTCGGCGCGCTTCCGAATTGTCGCGAGTCATATCGTCTCCCTGTGGCGGGGAACCTTGCATGCCCCCGCATTCATTGGCACCATTGTTAAACCGTGCCTCCCCCCCTGACAAGCCGCCCACCGTCCAGATTCCCGACTTTTTTTGAATTTCGAAACTGTTTTCTTTCTTTACCAGCTTCGCTAAAGTGCCCGAACTGCCGCGTCCGGGTATTCGCCCGGCGCGCTCCACATGAGAAAGGTTGCCCGCCATGAGCGCGGACACGGACGCCCTGACAGCCCTCGAATCCCGCATGGACAAGGCCCATATCCGCGGCCAGTGGCAAGTCGGCGTCAATCGGCCGGAAAACGCGCGCCATAGCCCCGACGGCAAGGTCTGGATCGACCCGGTGGCGAAGGCCCACGCCCATGCCTGGCGCTGGCGCGACATGGAACCGATCCTCGAAGGCGCCTGCACCGCCCTGCCCGAAAGCGCCACCGCGCGGCGCAGCCTGATCTACATGAACCCCGGCCTGCCGATGGGCACGACCCAGACCATTACCGCCGGCATCCAGATCATTCAGCCCGGCGAGATCGCCTGGGCGCACCGCCATTCCGTCAGTGCCCTGCGTTTCACCATCCAGGGCGGCGACGATGTTTTTACCGTTGTCGACGGAGAAGTCCTGCCCATGGGGCAATACGACCTGATCCTGACCCCCGGCTGGTGCTGGCATGACCATCACAACCAGACATCACGCCCGGCGATGTGGCTCGATGTTCTCGACGTGCCGTTCATTGCCGGTCTCAACCAGAACTATTACGAGGAACTGGGTGAAACCATGCAGGATCGGCGCAACGATACGGCGGCACTGTCCACGCCCCTGTTGCGCCCGACCGGCGAGGCCGGGGCCGAGGCCCGTCCGTCATGCCGCTACGCGTGGGCCGATGTGGTGAAGCGCCTCGATGTGCTGGCCGGCGATGCGCCCCATCGGGTAGACGGGGTCGCATTGGCCTATACCAACCCGGCAACCGGCGGCTCGACCCTGCCGACGCTGACCTGCACCGCGCGCATGCTGCCGCCGGGATTTTCCGGGCGACGCATTCGCACCGGCTGCTCGACGGTGCATTTCGTCGTCGGAGGCGAAGGCCGCATTGACCTCGACGAAAATTCCATTGCCTTCACCAAACACGACGGCATTGCCGTGCCCAACTGGACGTGGCACCGGCTGGTCAACACGTCGGCATCGGAACCGGCCTATCTGTTTTCCGTTTCCGACCGGCCCATTCTTGATGCCTTCGGGCTTTACCGCGAACAACTTGACGATACCAACAGCTAATCACAGGGCCGGCCCAAGGCCGGCGCACAGGAGGAACCCAATGGCAAAAACCGCGACCTACAAGGCCAAGACCGCGAAGACCGGCAAGGCCGCAAAGGCCAAGCCGAAGGCGCGGCGCAGCGCGAACCCGCTCAAGGGCCATGAGCAGAAGCTTTATGACCTTGCCAATGCGCAATTCGAATCCGATGCCTACACGCGCATGTTTGCCGCCCCCTGGACCAAGAAAGGCGTGCAGCAGTTTTTCATGCAGCACGCGCAGTTCAATCTTAACCGGCGCGACTGCTGGGGCCACGTGCAGGGCAATTCCCCGCTGGCGGTCAAGAAAATCGTCTGGGAACACGAGGAAGAGGAGCTCGGCGGTGTCGCCGCGCGCGGCGGCGCCAACCACTACGAACTGGCGGTCCAGCAAGGCGCGGCCTTTGGCCTCAAGCCCAAGGATTATTTCGAAGCGGCCACCATGGACGGCGCGTTTACCTGTTACCAGGCATGGCTGAACGTCGCTCGCCATTCCCACTGGCTTGAGGGCTTCGCCGCTTCGGCCGCGCTTGAATATTCCAACTCGGAAACCGTTATTCGCGGCGGTTGCCTGTCGCGCCGCATGGGCGAAAAGCTGCAAAGCGAGCTCGGCATCCCGATGAAGAAACAGTATTCCAACGAAGAACACGTCACCGCCGACATTGCCCACGGCGAATTGCTGATCACCATCGGGCGCATGTACGGCGACAGCGCCGAAGCCCGCGATCTGATCATGAACGGCGCCATGAAAAGCTGGGCCATTGACCGGACCTACAGGGCATTCCTGGCCGGTGTTCTGGAAAGCAATAGCTGAGGCCGCTTAATCGTCGGCAGCCGCCCCCAGTTTCTGCGACAGCTCTCGGGCCACCTGCTTGAGCACGCGGGCGGCGTTGCCCGAGTATGAGGTATCGTAACTGCCCGGCACACCGATCAGCGTCAGGGTCAGTTCCAGCTTGCCGTCACGGCCGAATACCGGCGCCGCCAGGTTGGCGTGATCGGGCTTGCGTTCGCCGATAGCCCGCGTGATCCCGCGCTTGATGACGTCGGCCTTCATTTCCTCGATGCGTTTCTCGGTGATCATTTGCCCCTTGGGATGAGCGGCGTTCCATTCCTCGATCTCGCGCTCGAGCAGGGGCGCGGTCAGCGACGGCGCTTCAAAGGTCAGGAACAGGTTGCCCGCCGCGGTGCTGAGCAGCGGCAACACGACACCTTCGCGAATACGTATGGGCACCGACAGGGTGGCATGTTCACAACGGATCACCGTCGGGCCGAAACTGCCCCACACCGACAGCGTCGACACCAGGCCGGTTTTCTCCGTGAGATCCGGCAGCGCCGCGATAGCCAAACGCACCGGGTCGATGCGGCTGATCGCGGCCAGGCCGAGACGCAGCACCTCCGGCCCCAGGTCGTAGCGGCCCGACACGCCATCCTGGGCGATGAGCCCGCTATCGAGAAGACCGCGCAGGTAGCGATAGGCCCGGCTCGGCGACATGTCGGCGGCGGCGGCAATGCGCGTCAGCGTGGTGGGTCCGTCGAATCCACCGACGACGCCAAGCAGTCTTGCGCCGATGACGATCGTGCTGTTGCCGCGGGTTTCCGGCGCCTGGGCGCGGGGCTTGCGGGATTTGGTCTTTTTGCCGGTCTGGGCTTTCGGGGCCATGCTGATTCCTGAGAGAATTTTGAATTTCCAAAAACGCCGGGATTATATTTTCGAATTTCAAAAAAGCCAGCACGACAACCCTGCCCCAAAAAGCAAAAGGCATTTCCAATAGCGCAACGAATGGGGCAGACTGGCCCTCCGGTTTCGGAGGAGGCGGCGGTGACGGGCGGCAAGGATATCAAGGGCGACCACGAGGCTTTCGACCGCAGGGTTCGGGGGAAAGACCTCCTCGGCTACTGGATGATTCCCAACCGGTCCAACACGGACCGCCAACCGGAACCCGAATACGGCGCCTATCACTGGCCCTGGCGCGACATCTCCGAAATCCTGATCGAGGCGGTAGACAACGTTCCCAAGGAAGAGGCGCATCGGCGCTTCATCGGGTTCCAGCATCCAGACCTCAAGATGGGCACCACCCCCAACCTCATGCTCGGTGCGCAGATGCTGGTTGCCGGCGAGGAAGCCCCCTGCCACCGCCATACCATGGACGCGGTGCGCTTTGTCGTCGAAGGCGATGGCAGCACCGCGACGGTGGTGGAGGGCGAGCCGTTCCACATGGCGCGTGGCGACCTGATTACCACGCCGAACTGGAGCTGGCACGACCACGTGGCCGGCGGCACAGCACGCACTATCTGGCTCGACGGCGCGGTGGCACCACTGATTACCCATTTCCGCATCGGCTTCGCCGAACAGCACCAGGCCCCGCAGCAAACCCAAAAGCGCCCGCGCGACTGGTCAGATACGCAATTCGGCCCGATCCGGGCACTGCATCCCGATTATTCGACCACCGCACACCGCCCGCCCTACCGCTATCCCTGGGCGGAAACCCGCGCCGCGCTCGACACCCTGGCGGAGGGAGCGGGCGACCCTTGCGAAGCGGTGACACTGTCATTCTGCGATCCCCTGACCGGCGGGCCGACCCTGCCCACGCTGGGCTGCGAAATGACCCTGCTGCGCGGTCACGAAAAAACCTGCCCTCATCGCCACACCGCCGCGGCCGTCTACCACGCTTTCGAGGGCGAAGGCTTCGTCACCATCGGCGAGGAGCGCATCGCCTTCCAGACCGGCGACAGCTTCGTGGTGCCAAGCTGGGCGTGGCACAGCCTGGAAAATACTGGCACGGCCCCGGCGCTGCTTTTTTCCATCAATGACGGGCCGGTGATGCAGGCGCTGGGTTTTTCGCGCGAGGAACGCGAAAGCGGACAATAACTTATTATTTTCAAGCTGATAATACGGGGTTGAACGACGTTTCAATAATTGCGACCCTAATGCAAATATCGAAAAACAGGGAGATGACACGATGACTTCAAGGATTTCCGCGCATCTGGGCGGCGCGCTCTCGGTTCTGGCCGGGGTTGGCCTGCTCTGCATGCTTCCCGGCGCACCGGCGGCGGCGGAGCCCTCGCTCGAAGGCAAGACGCTGCGCATCATCATCAACTCGCGCGCCGGCGGGGGCACCGATGCCTATGCCCGCCTGGTCGGCGGAATCCTGCCCGAATACCTGCCGGGCAAGCCCCAGATCGTCTTCCAGAATCTTCCCGGCGGCGGCGGCATCAAGGCGAACAACTATTTCTTCGCCAAGACCAAGCCCGACGGCATGACGGCCCTGGCCGGTTCGCGCACCCAGGTCAGCCCGCACAAGCTCCGCCATAAGAGTGCCAAGTACAACCCGGCGAAGTACCACTTCATCGGCGGCACCGAACGGCTCGGCAGCATCATCCTCATCAACAAGGATCCCAAGATCAAAGCCCGCCTGACCGATCCCAAGGCCAAGCCGCTGGCCTTCGGCGGCATCGACGGTGAGCGTTCCGGTTCTCACGGCGCTGTGTGGGCCAAGGAATACCTGGGTTGGAACATCAAGTTCGTCCTCGGCTACAGCGGAACGCCACAGATGCTTCTGGCGGCACGCCGCGGCGAAATCGACATGGTTCACAATCAGACCCTGTTCAATACCCAGCCCCTGATGAAGGAAAACATGGATGCGCTGGTACAGCTCGGCAATCGCGGTCCCAACGGCGAATTGCTGGAACGCCCGGCCTTCAAGGGCGTGCCGGTGCTCGGGCATTTGATCGAAGCCAAGCTCGATGCCAGGGCCAAGAAAGCCTTCGCCGTGTGGCTCGACGACCAGACGGTGGAAAAATGGATGGCGTTGCCGCCGGGCACGCCGGCGGACTACGTCAAGGTCTGGCGCGCGGCCTACGGCAAGGTCATGAACGACAAGCGCTACAAGGAAGTCGTCCAGCGCGAGTTCGGCAATGACTACGGCTGGTTCGACGGCGCCAAGATGGACAAGCTGGTGAGAGGGCTGGCGGCCACGACCGACGATGAGCTGGCCTTCTTCACCAAGCTTCGCGTCAAGCATGGCCTGGCGGCCAGCACCAAGAAAAAGGCCAAGGCCGTCAAGGTCAAGATCGCCGACATCAAGCGCGGCGGCCGCGAAATCTATTTCAAGATCAAGGGCAAGACCCACAAGGCCAAGATTTCCGGTTCGCGCACCGACATCACCATCAACGGTGAAATGGAATCGCGCGGCAAGCTTAAGGTCGGCATGAGCTGCACCGTCGCCTATCCCGGCAACGGCAAGGAAGCCAAGTCGGTCAAGTGCAAGAAGTAACAGGCGCGGCGGCACCCGTGCCTTCGCAGCCAGGGACATAGCGGACGGGCGGCTACGCATATACGGGCGTGGCCGCCCTTCCCTTGTCCGCCTCGGGGAGCTTTCGTAAATGAGTGATCTTTATTCCCTAACCGCCATCATGCAGGGCCTGGCGGGCATCACGACGCCCGAAGCCCTGGGGCTGATGGCGCTTGGCGTCGTCGCATCCTCTATCTTCGCCGCCATACCCGGCGTCGGCGCGCTATTGCTGATTTCTATGGTCATTCCCTACGCCATGAAGCTGGACCCCTTCACCTGTATCGCCCTGCTGCTCGGCATCGGCGCGGTTTCCAATACCGCCAACACGTTCTCGTCGGTGCTGATCGCGGTGCCCGGCAGCGCCGGGTCCCAGGCGACAATTCTGGATGGCCACCCGATGGCCCAGAAAGGCGAAGCGCGCCGCGCCTTCGGCGCCGCCTATACGGCCTCGGCCATCGGCGGCGTGTTCGGCGCCATTGTTTTCATCATCTGCCTGCCGATCATGAAGCCGCTGGTCTATGCCTTCGGCTCGCCGGAATTTCTCATGCTGGTGGTCTGGGGCCTGTCGGCGGTCGGCATCCTGTCTGGATCCTCGCCGCTGAAGGGGTTGATGGCGGCGGCGCTCGGCCTCGGCATTTCCCTGATCGGCACCGACGCGCGCACCGGCATCGAACGCTTTACCTTCGAGGACTATTACCTGTGGGACGGCATTCACCTCGTTCTGGTGGCGCTTGGCGTGTTTGCCGTGCCGGAACTGGTGGATCTTTCCGTGCGGCGGACCAGCGTGTCGCGCACCGGCACCCTGGGGTCCGGCACCTGGCAAGGGGTCAAGGACGTCTTCAAGCACTGGTGGCTGGTGATCCGCTGCTCGACCATCGGGGTCTGGGTCGGATTCCTGCCTGGGTTGGGGTCGTCGGTCGCCGACTGGTTCGCCTACGCCCACGCGGTACAGACGGAAAAGAACCGGGAAAACTTCGGCAAGGGTGACGTGCGCGGCGTGATCGCGCCGGAAAGCTCCAACAATGCCAAGGAAGGTGGCGCGCTTATTCCCACCACCATCTTCGGCGTGCCGGGGTCCACTTCACTCGCCCTCATGCTGGCGGCCTTCATCGCCGTCGGCATCCAGCCCGGTGAAAGGATGCTGACGGACCAGCTTCCCTATCTTTACGCCATGCTGTGGGTACTGGTGCTGGCGAACCTGCTCGCAACCGGGCTTTCCATCGGCTTTTCCAACACCTTCGCTAAACTATCCATCGCGCCGTTCTACATCATCGTGCCGATGACGCTGATCATGTGCATGGTCGCCGCCTTCAGCGCGAGCTATTCCTATAACGACCTCATCACCCTCGGCATTTTCTCGGTCATCGGCATATTGATGAAACGCTATGCCTGGCCGCGGCCACCGCTGCTGGTTGCCGTCGTACTCGGCCCGCAGTTGCAGAACTACCTGTGGCTGACGGTGGAACGCTACGATTCGGGTGAATGGCTGGCCCGGCCCGGCGTCATCGTCATCGGTCTCGTCATCATCGCCACCATCGCTTCGCCCATTCTCAAGCACTTCCGCAGGAAGGGCGAGGAAGCCCATTTCGATACCCGCGCCGAAGGCCCGCCGCCCAAGCCCATCGGCGATCTCCTGATGGTACTGGCCTACATGGCGCTGGCCGGCGCAGCCGCGCTGGCGGCGGAGGAATGGCCGCCCAAGGCCGCCGTGCCGGTTTACGTCTTTGCAGGGTTCGGCGCGGCCCTGGGCGCGATCCAGCTTGGCCTCGATGTCCTGCGCATCCGTAGCGCCGGGGTGGCCGCGGCGCTGACCGACGAAGACCGCCGGCGCACGCGCAACTACCGCGAAATCTTCCTGTGGATCGCGGCCCTGTCTATGGTCATCGTGCTGTTCGGATTTGCAACCGCTTTCATGCTGTTCCCGCTGGCCTATGCACGGTGCTACGGCGCCAGCTGGAAACTGGCGGTCATGCTTTCGGTGATCGCGTTGTTGATCCTGTTCGGGCTGTTCGACACGGTGATCCACATCGTCTGGCCGGAACCCTTGATCTTCGAGCCGTTCCAGCCGATCTTCGACCGCTTCTGATCAGCGCGGGATCGCGCTTTCGTCGGTGAAGTTCCCCATGCGGCATTCGACGCCGTTGCGCGCGAGCGCGTCCAGGAACATCCGGTGCACGCGGGGATCCTGGTCTTCATATTCGATCTGGTTGCCGCCGTCGCGCACGTTGACGTCCACGCCGCGCTTGATAGCGCGTTTTTCCTCGGTAAAGGGATAGCGGGTGGAGCCCATGGCCGTCGCCAGGTAGCGCGCGGGCTGAGCGGACGTATTGAAATGCTGGTGCCAGATCATGTCGGTCGGCGCGAAAACGGAACCGTGCTTCCAGTCGAACCGTGTCAGGTCCTTGTCGTCATCGTGCCAGAACAGGGAATACCCCTCCCCCGAAACGATAAGAACATGGAAATCGGGGCCATGCCGGTGGCCTTTCTTGTAGGTGCCCACCGCCATTTCGGAAACATGGGCGTGCAGGTTGCCGTCGGCGAGGCAGTACTGGATATGCGCCGATCCGGCACCGCGCTGGTTCCACGATTTCATCTCAAACGAGGTGATGTCGTTGACGAAGTTGGTTTCCCACATGTTGAGGTTGCGGTGGACCGTGCTCATCTCGCCACCGCCTTCGTACCATGCGCTGTCGCCCTCGCGGCCGGTGAACCGCCAACCGTTCCGGAAGATGAAATCATCGTCATGAATCAGGTTCATGATCAGGCACAGGTTATTGGTGCTGGCCAGCCGAGCGCGCTCCGAGCCCGAACCGTTGAATAGCTGGTAGCGCGCGTTCAGCGGGATGGCGAACAGGGAATTGGGGCCCCATTCGAAGCTGCGCCTGGTCCCATCGGCCATTTCGATGGTGGTGGAGCCGTGGCCGGAAAGCACGAAGATCACCTCTTCGAACAGGTGCCCGCGCGGCGCCGAACGCGCCCCCGGCGCAAGGTCGTAAAGAAAGATCGAGATAAAATCGCCCCGGCCCTTCAAATGAACGAAAGCGCCGTCAACGCCCGCCCGCGCCCAGGGTTTGGTTTCGACGCCGTGCAGATCGACACAGAAGTCCTCGACGATGGGAATGCCCTCTTCCGCCGTCCAGTCGAGATACGGCTCCAGCAAAATACCGGTGTATTCGATCTGCTTTTGAAGGTCTTCGAGCGCCATGTTACGAGCCTGCCTTGCGGTACGGTGTTTCGTCTATGTATTCACCCATCAGGGATTCGACGCCGTTCTTCGCCAGTTCGTCGAGGAACAGCGCGTGGATGCGGGGGTCCTGATCAGTATATTCGATCTGGTTGCCGCCTTTCTTTACATCGACGTCAACACCCAGGGTGATCTGCTTCTTCGCCGCCGTCAGCGGATGGCGCGTCGAGCCGAGGGCCAGCGGCAGGTAACGGGCCGGGTCCTTGCCGGTGTTGAAGTGCTGGTGAAAAATCTGGTCCACCGGCGCGAAAACCACCCCAGGCGCCCAGTCCACCCGGCGGAAATCCTTGTCGCCTTCGTACCAGAACAGCGAATAACCGCTGCCCGACAACAGGAGCACGTGGAAATCCGGCCCGTGGCGGTGGCCCTTCTTGTAGGTGCCGACAGCCATCTCCGACGTGTGCACATGAACGACGCCGTCGGCCAGGGCAAAACGCATGTTGGACGACCGCCCGCCGCGCTTTTCCCACCCTTCCAGCTTGAAGTTGGCGACATCGGCGACGAAATTCGTCTCCCACATGAAGCGGCCGGGCTGGGTCTCGATCTTTTCGCCCTCGCCATCGAAATAGCCGGGCTTTCCGATGCGCCCCGGAAAGACCGAGGGGTTGTCGAAGATGAAATCCGTGTCATGAAAAATATTGAGCATGATGCAGGCGGAATTGGCGGAGACCAGCCGCGCGGTTTCGCGGCCCGAGCCGTTGAAATGCTGGTAGCGGGTATTGAGCGGCAACGCGAACAGGGAATTGGGCCCCCATTCAAAGGTGTGCGTGGTGCCGTCCACCTCGACCGAGGTTGAACCATGCCCTTCCAGCACATAAATAACTTCTTCGAAAACGTGGCGCTGGGGCAAGGTCTTGGCACCGGGTGCGATGTCGATGACGAACAGCGACATGAAGTCGCCGCGGCCATCGAGATGCACGAAGGCCGCATCGGTTCCCATGCGCGCCCACGGCCCCGTTTCCACGTCATGCAGGTTGACGGCAAATTCGTGGACGATGGGCACGCCTTCGCCCGCGCACCATTCCAGATAAGGGTCGCGCAAGTAATCCACGCCTTCGGTGCCCTTGATCGCTGTCTCGCTTACACTCATGGCTTGATGAAGGCCTCCATCTTCGGTTTCAGCCCGACACGGGCCATCGCTTCTTCATACATCGCATGGATACGGGGATCCTGATCCTCGTACTCGATCTGGTTGCCGCCTTTGCGCACGTCCACGTCAATGCCCTGGTAGATACGCCACATGTTTTCGGTGAACGGGTAGCGCACGCTGCCATGGCCAACCGCCAGGTAACGCACCGGATCGGTCCCGGTATTGAAATGCTGATGGAACATCATGTCGGGCGGCGCGAAGACCCAGCCGTGGGTCCAGTCCACCCGCGTGATATCGTCGTCACCTTCGTACCACAGCAGCGAATACCCGGTGCCCGACACACAATAAACGTGAACGTCGGGCCCATGGCGATGGGCTTTCTTGTAGGTGCCGACCGGCATTTCGGAAACATGGGCATGAAGGATCCCGTCGGCGAGAATAAGCTGGATATGCGAGCCCCCGGCCCCGCGCGCCGCCCATTTTTCCAGCTTGAGGTCGGTCGCATCGGGGACGAAGTTGGTTTCCCACATATGCTTGCCGGGGCGCACCGCGATGAAATCGCCGTCACCACGAAAATGCCCCTCGCCCCCTTCACGTTCGGGAAAGGTCACGGGATTGTCGAAAACAAAACTTTCACTGTGGAACAGGTTAAGCACGGTGGGCAGGTTGCTCGATACCGCAAGGCGCACCGGCTCCGACCCGGAACCGTTGAAATGACGATAGCGGCAATTCAGCGGCGGCGCGAACACGCTGTTGGGTCCCCATTCGAAGGTATGGGAATTGCCCGCGCTGTCTTCCACCGTGGTCGAACCGTGCCCCGAAAGCACATAGACCGCTTCTTCGTAAAGGTGCTTGATCGGCTCGGTCTTGCCGCCGGGCGGAATTTCCCAGACGAACACGGTCATGAAATCGCCGCGTCCTAAAACATGGGCGATGGCGCCGTTCACCCCAAAGCGGGCCCACGGTGCGGTTTCCATTTCCAGAAGGTTGAAACCGAAGGATTCCTTGATCGGTACGCCCTGGGCCCTGGCCCAGTCCTTGTACGGATCGACCATGAACTTGCCGTCAGGCACCGCCGCGTTTTGGGGGCTATCGCTGTTCATCCTCAGGCCCGCCCGCTCAACCCCGCAGGAACTTGAGCTTGGATTTCCATTTGTTGCGCACCTTGTCGGCGTAGCCTTTTTCCACGGCATTGACCTTGGGGAAGTCGTCCTTCCAGTGCCAGGGCCTGACCGCGTAGATGATCATGCGGGAATTGGTGATGTCGTCGGCGGCGCGCTTTTCCGGCGATAGCGCCGGGTCGATATGCCCGGTCCAGCAGCCGTCGATGATATCGGTCTGGGTCTTTGGATCCCAGCGCGTGGCCATGGCCCACATCACTTCCGCCGCATTGGTCACGTCGATATCATCGTCAACAACGATGATCAGCCGGGCCATGTAGGCGCCGGGACGACATCCCGCCGCCACCAGTCCCGCCATCTTGGCGTGGCCCGCGTGCATCTGCTTGATGGAAACAACCGGGATAAAACGCGAGCCGCCACCCTGCATCAGCCACACGCCGGTGACACCGGGCACGCCCGCACCCTCGATCGCGTCCCAGAAAGCGGCAAGACGCGGGATCTTGATCTGGCGACCGGGGTAATTGGGCTTCACCGGCGGCTGGCCGATGATCATGGGATCGTCGCGGTGATAGACAGCCTGCACGTGCATCACCGGCTCCGGCCGGTCGGCGGAGGCATAATAGCCGGGCCATTCGCCGAAGGGGCCCTCGGTCGCCGACTCTTTGTCGAGAGGCGGCATCACGCCTTCGAACACCATCTCCGCGTCCGCCGGAATGGGCAGATCGCTGTGCTTGCCGCGCACGGTGCGGATCGCCTGCCCGATGCGCCCGCCGGCGATGGCGTATTCGCTTTCGCCTTCCCGCGCCGAGGCCGCCGCCACCACGCCCAGTACCGGCGCCTGGCCGACACAGACCGCAACGGGGCAGTCTTCCCCCCGCGCCCAGTACTTGCGGCGAATAACATCGCCGTGCTTGCCCGGCTCGATGAACACCGACAGGCGCTTGTCGTCCTGCACCATCACCCGGTAGGTGCCGAGGTTCACCCAGTCGCTGTCCGGGTCCTTGATGATGACCATGCATTCGGTGCCGATGTAATTGCCGCCGTCGTTTTCGTGCCAGCGCGGCGCTGGGTAGACCGACAGGTCAACCGCATCGCCCTCGACGATATTGTCCATCACCGGGCCGGTATTGACTTCCTCGGGCGGAATGGGCTCACGCGCCCTGCCCTTGGGCCGGGCCCGGTAGGCCTTGACCGCATCGAGGCTGATATCGCCGACCAGAAACCGCGACGTGCGCACATTGGAAAGGATGCGAAAGCGCGGATCGAACCCTTCCACGTCCTCGAACAGCAGGACCGGCGGGTAAAGATGCTCGTTCGAAAGTTCGAACAACGCCCCGATTTCAAGATCGGTCCTGGCCCCCTTGACGCGCTGCAGCTCGCCTTCGGCCTCGGCCTCACGCACAAAGGTCCGCAGGTCCGCCATCGCCTCGTTCCGGCGTGCGGCCAAATCCTGATTGTCACTATCCGCCATGTTTCCTTCCCTGATTACTTTTTTTCGTTTTTAGTAGTTTACACCGTGGCAAGGCTCCGCGCACGACCCGTTATTCGGGGGCCTGGGCCTCGAAGCCGTTTTTCCGGCATTCCTCGACGTAGGTGTTCCAGATCCAGGTGCGAAGATCGGCATCAAGATCCTTGTAGTGGATCAGCTTGCCGCCTTCGGACACATGCTTGTGGGACTTGTCGAACAGGTGATTGATCGGCAGCTTGCGTGAACGCAGCTTGATCGCCAGTTGCACGCTGACTGGATCGGTCCCGAAGTGGCCGTGCCACCACATATTCGGCGGCACGATCACGCCAATATCGTCCTCGGGCCAGTCGAAACGTTCCATCGCGCCGTTTTCCTGCCACATCAGGGAATAGCCCTTGCCCGACAGGTTGAAAACGAAAGCCGACGGCCCGTGGCGATGAGGGTTGAAGAAACGCAGCCCCGGATGTTCGGCGATATGGACCGAGATAACGCTGTTCGCCATCTCAAAATAGGCCGTGTTGTTGCCCTGGCCCTTTTCACGGAAGCTTGAGCGCGGCACCGCCAGCACATCGGGCACGAAGGTGGTTTCGTAGAGGTTCACCGCCGTCTTGTTGTGATTGGCGTCGGGTTCGAACAGAACCGCTTCCGACGGATCCACATCGGCGTTGATGCGGTCGAAGTCGTAATCGAGACCGAAAACGAATTTCTTGTCGCGGTACAGGTTAAAGACAATGGGAATGGTATTTACGCTGACGAAGCGGGCGGGCTCGCCACCCGAACCGTTGTGCAACTGGTAGCGGCAGTTCAGCGGGATCGCGAACAGCGAACGCGGCCCCCATTCGAACGAAACCTTGCCCTTGGCGGTTTCCACCGTCGCGCTGCCGTTGCCCGACATGATGTAGATGCATTCATCGGCCAACTGGCGGGCGGGGGCGGAGCTTTGACCCGGCGCGATTTCGCCGACATACATGCCGGCCAGGGACTCGGCGCCGATAATGTCGAAGAAGGCCGCGTTTATGTTGCGCTCTTCCCATGGCGCCACGGGAAAGGTTTTGAGCGGACCGATGGCATAACCCCGATGCAGTTCGAGACCAAGATCGTCCTCCACCCACCGTTCGTAGGCGGTGCGCCCGTCCCAGGGCACCCCGGTGTGCTTTTCCCGTACCGTTACCATTCCTGACTGTCTCCCCGGCGCTTTATTGTTGGGACTGAGTCCCTTGAAAATCCACGGTCTTCGCGATTATGCGTTGACCTCTGGTATTTTGATTATCAAAATACGTTTAAATTATTGTGTCATAGGGTTCTCTCGGAAGTCCACGCTCTTTCACCCGGCCCGCACCGACAAGGAACCCGCGCCCGATGCCCAAATCCACACCTGAAACCCTGTCCATGAGCACGGAGCCAATGCCGGAGGACCGATCCCCGAAAAATGCCAATCGTTCGGTCGGCGTGGGCCTTGGCGTATTGAAAGCCATCGCCGATCTGGGTCGGGCCGCGACGTTGTCGGAAATCGCCCGCGCTGCCAGGATGCCGGCCAGCCGAACCCACCGGTTCCTTGCCGGCATGATCCAGGTCGGCGCCGTGCGCCAGGACCCTGCATCGGGGCGCTATGACCTTGGGCCGCTTCTGGTGCATCTCGGCGTGGCCGCGCTCGGACGCGTCGACGGCGTCAAGCTCGGCACCGAGGTCCTGCGGCAATTGACCGAAGATACGGGCCTGGTCTCGGTGCTGGTCATCTGGTCCGGCAGCGGGCCGACACTGATCCGCTGGGAACAAGGCGATCTGGGCACCGCCGTGCGAATCCGCGAAGGGCGTATCCTGTCCCTGCTGCGCACGGCATCGGGCAAGATTTTCCTGGGCTACCTGCCGGAAGAAAAAACCCGCGATATGGTCGCGGCGGAATTGAAATCCCCGGCCCATCAGACCAGTCACTCGCCACTGCACACCCTTGATGATGTCGCCAGGGAACGGGCCAAAATCCGTGCGGAGGGAATCGCCAGCAACGCCGGCGAATCCGACGGTGGTATCGCCGGCCTGGCCGCGCCCATCTTCGATGCCAGCGGTGACGTGGTCATGGCCATCGCCGTGATAGGCGTGCTGGGGATTGCCGGGCTCGAACGTGAAGGAGCGTCGGCGGATGCCCTGCGCGCGGCGGCCCATGGAATCAGCCGTGCACTCGGCGGCTCTGCCCCGCCCCCGCCGACAAACAGCCCCTAGCGCGGATCAGTGGATCCGCTTGCGCACGTTGCGCAGCTTGGCGCCGGTCTCGAAAGCACGCCCTTCGACCGCAAGCTGGGCTTCTTCTTCCAGTTCCTTTGTCCAGGCGCCCAACTGGTAGCCGAACCACGGCGAGCGCAAATCTAACGACGGCAACTGCAACTCGCCCCATATTTCCCGCGCCCGTTCCATGTATTCCTGCTTGGGCAGCGAAATCGGCGGGTAATCCCAGGGCATCGTCGCATCGATCAAAAGCCCGCTGGAACGCGGCATTTCATCGCTGGTCAACCCGCGCGCCGCACCCGGCGGCGCCAACGACGGATCAAGCGCCAGAAGCGGCGTGTCGATCACCTTGATGTCGCGATACGGCTGGCAACGCCACGACACCGCCCACATGACGTGCTCGATACTGCTGATGTCGATGTCTTCATCGACAGCAATAGCGAACTTGCCGATGAATTTCGTTGCCAGGTGTTCCAGCGCCCGCATGCCGTCATCGGCTTCGCGCTTCTTCATTTTCACCACGACGATTGCATTGGCCCCGGCGCATTCCAGGTAATCAAGGTCGGTCACGTTATCGAACCCGGCATCGATCAGGAATTGCTTGGCCGCCGCCGAGCGGCCGAGATGGCGCATCATCGAGGATTCGGACGGCGGCAGTTGAGACAGGATGGCAAGATAGATCGGCTTGCGCCGCATGGTGATGCAACTGACGTCCATGAAGAAGCTGTAGTCGCGCTGCGCCATATAGCCCGGGAATTCGCCGAACGGGCCTTCCATCTCGACCTCGCCGGTCGGCACGGTGCCTTCG
>JAYPPT010000005.1:0-107642 GCA_038131655.1 Alphaproteobacteria bacterium | reverse complement strand
GCCTGGCGCGATGGAATTGACGCAGATGTTGTCCGACCCCAGTTCACGGGCCATCACGCGGGTCATGGCGACCACCGCGCCTTTGGACGCGACGTAGTGGCACTTGCCAGGCGAACCCTTGAACACAGTGCCCGACGCGACATTGACGATCTTGCCGTAGCCGCGCTTGCGCATATCAGGCACTACGGCGCGAGCACATTCGAACACGCCGCGGGTATTGATGGTCATCACCCGGTCCCATTCGGCGGATGGGATATCGAGAAAGCTACGGCTGGAAAGGTCGGCGAACAGGGCCGCGTTGTTGACGAGGATATCGACCTTGCCGAAGGCCGTAACCGTGCCCTCGACCATCGCCCGCACGGCGGCCTCGTCGGTCACATCGGTCCGGAAGCCCACGGCCTCCCCTCCTTGCTGCTTGATGATATTTACCGTGTTTTCGGGGTCGAGTACGTCGCAAACAGCAACCCTCGCACCTTCCGCCGCCAGGGCCTTGCTATAGGCCACGCCAATTCCCCGTCCCGCCCCGGTCACGATCGCCACACGGCCAGCAAGTCTTTCCACCTTGATTTCTCCTTTGCCTGGATCAGGGTCAAAGAATATAACAAAAGTAACGACGATCAAATCAGGGAGACACCTAATGGCACGGCCTAAGGTCTTTGTTTTCGCCCCAATCAAGGAATCGACCGAATGGATGGATGCCTTCGAGGAGGCCGGTCTCGACCTCGTCCTCGGCAAGGCCGACTGGCACGACCCCCAGGGCAACAATGAAGAAGAAATGATCGAAATGGCCAAGGGCGCGGTCGCCATGATGGGCACCTCGATCCGCTCCTGCCCGATCACCAAGAAAATCATGCAGGCGGCTGGCGACGACCTGCGTATCGTCGCCAAATGCACCATCGGCGTCGACGACGTAGACCTGAAGGGCGCTTCGGAACTGGGAGTCATGGTCACCCATGCGCCAACCGAATCTAACTGGGGCGGCGTCGCTGAGGGCACCATCGCCATGATGCTGACCCTGATGAAGAAAACCCGCGAACGAGACGAACACATGAAGGCCGGGAACTGGCGTGATCCCGACCTGCAGGGGCTTTATCTCGGCTCGCGCGAAATGGACGACTACCCCGGCCTCACCGTCGGCATCGTCGGCCTTGGCCGCATCGGCGGGCGCGTGTCCAAGCTGCTGACGCCCTGGGGGTGCCGCATGATCGGCCATGACCCTTATATCCCGGATTCGCGGTTCGACGAGCTTGGCGTCGAAAAAGTGTCCTACGACGAGTTGCTGGCCCAGGCGGACATCATCACCTTCCATGTTACCCTGACCAAGGAAACGCGGCAGATGTTCAATGCCGACGCCGTGGCCAGGTGCAAGCAAGGCGCGATCCTGATTAACGACTCCCGCGGTCAGGTAGTTAGCGAAGAAGCGCTTTGCGATGCGCTGGATTCGGGCAAGATTGCCTGTGCAGCGCTCGACGTGTTCGAAGACGAACCCTTGTCCAAGGATTCGCGCCTTCTAAAAATGGGCCACAAGGTTCTGCTGTCGCCGCACATGGTTTCCAGCAACCTAGCGTCGGGCCTGCATCCCGGCCTGATCTGGGCGACGAAGTGCGTCATCAACGCGCTCAAAGGTATTACGCCTGACGCCGTGTTCAACAAGGACGTGCTGCCGGTGTGGGAGCAACGCTACAAATCGAAAAACATGCTCGGTTGAGCAACAGGGCCCGGCGCAAGCCGGGCCTTTTTTGATCGCTAATGCCCGCCGCTGACTGGCGACAAGTCTATCCATGTCATTCGCCCCTCGGCCCTGGTCCGCTCATAGGCGACCGAGGCTACGGCCAGATCGCCGATCCCCATGACGACGATGCCGTCTAGGTATTCCGTATGCAAAAGCAGATAGTCCATGGTGTTACCCCTGTCCCCTAGGACCACGCTAGCACGGACAATGAAAGACCCCTATTTTCGATCAGCCCTCCAGCGCATCGCGCGCCGCTTCCAGCTCCAGCCAGCGATCTTCCTTCGCCGTAAGCTCCGTTTTGGCGGCCGCCAGGCGCGCGGCCGCACGCTCGAACGCCTCCGGGTCTCGGGAAAACAGGTCCGCATCGGCTAGCGTCACATCCAGCGCCCCGATCTCCCCCTCCAGCGCCGCAATTTCCCCTGGCAGAAGTTCTAGGATCCGCGCGTCCTTGTACGAAAGCTTTCGAGACGCGGTTTTGGGCCGGGCGGGGGCACTGCTTGTCTTCCGGCTGGCCTGGGCCTTATCGACCGTTGCTATGGGGGTGCCACGCTGGCGGAGGTAATCCCGGTAGCCGCCCACGTATTCCCGCGCCTCGCCATCCCCTTCCAGCACGATCAGGCTGGTGGTCAATTGATCGAGAAAATCGCGGTCGTGGCTGACCACGAGAAGCGTGCCGTCATAGGCCGCAATCGCCTCTTGTAGCTTGTCCAGAGTCTCCATATCGAGATCGTTTGTCGGCTCATCCAGCACCAGAAGATTCGAGCGCTGCGCCAATACCTTCGCCAGCATAAGGCGGTTGCGCTGGCCGCCCGACAGCGTAGCAATAAGCGAACGCGCATCATCCTGATCAAACAGAAAATCTTTTAGGTAGCCGACAACGTGGCGCTTGACCCCGCGCACGTCCACCTGATCGCCACCTTCGGGACATAGAAACTGCCACGGCGTCAGCCTCACATCGATTTCACGCCGTGACTGGTCGAAATAAGCGACTTCCGTGCGCCGCCCCATTTTTATGCGCCCTTGATCGGGCGGGGTTTCGCCGAGCAACATGCGCAAAAGTGTTGTCTTACCGGCCCCGTTGGGGCCAAGCATACCAACCCTGTCGCCCCGCAGGATCCGCGTCGAAAACTCGCGCAGGATTTCCAGGCGCGTGCCATCGTCCTTTTCGAAATGCTTGGAAATGCGGACAACATCGCAGACCAGTTGACTGGCAGGTGGGCCTTCGCTCGCGCCCATACTGACCTTTGCGCCGGTGATATCGCGCTCACGCCGGGCAGTACGCATATCGAACAGCGCCCGCAAGCGACCCTGATTGCGCTTGCGCCGTGCGGTCACGCCCCGATGCAGCCATTCGGTCTCGCGATCTATGGCGCGGGATAGTTTCTGCTGGGCCTTCATTTCAAGCTCGAGAATTTCCTGCGACCATTCCTCAAACTCGGCAAAGGGCCGGTCCATGCGCAGCAGGCGACGGCGCTGCAACCAAACTGTGGCCTGCGCGACGCGGCCCAGAAAAGCCCGGTCGTGGCTGATCACCAGGATCGCACCGCGAAACGATGCCAGCACCCCTTCCAGCCACTCGATAGCGGCAAGGTCGAGATGGTTCGTCGGCTCGTCCAGCAAAAGCACATCGGGTTCGCGCGCGAGCGCCCGGACCAGCGCGGCGCGGCGCAGCTCGCCGCCCGACAAGGTGCCCCCCCTGCGGTCCGGATCTAGCCCCAGTTGCGCCAGCGCCGCCGCCACCCGGTGGTCGGGCAATGTCTCGGTGGCGACCGCCACACCGGGCGCGACAATACCGTCGGGGCGGGCCACGAACTCCGCCAGGGTTTCACCGGCGGTCATTTCCACGTCCTGGGGCACCAGCGCGATTACCGTGCCGGGCCGCACAATACGTTCGCCCCCGTCGAGTTCCATTGCGCCCATTAGGCATTTCATCAAGGTAGTTTTGCCGGTGCCGTTGGCACCGATCAGGGTGACGTGATCGCCCGGCGCCAGAAACAGCGACAGCTCGTCGAACAGCAGCTTGTCGCCGAAGGCGAGACGCGCCTCACGAATACCGAGGACGGGCGGGGCAGCAATGGACATTCAGCACTCCCTGAAGCGCGACCAAGCGACCGCACCCGCCCGGTTTAGAGAAGCCCGATAGCCAAAGCAAGTGGCCCTGGCACGAAGCCGGGGCCAACTTACCCATGAATCTGCCGTGCAGGGGCGCCGCCCTCACCCCCTTCGCCGCCGTAGCCCTGGTTCTCGCCTACGCATCCAACGTCGCGCAGAAGGATGGCAATTAGCGCCCGAAAAGGGCCTGTCACCTGTGGCGGAAAGAAAATGGCGACCCCAACGGGATTCGAACCCGTGTTACCACCTTGAAAGGGTGGTGTCCTAGCCTCTAGACGATGGGGTCGCGGGCCCGGCTGAACGCCGGTCAGGCCGCATCGTTTAAGGGGGAACGGGCCGCAAATCAAGGGCAAACCGGCCCCTGTCGCCAATTGCCCCGGATTGGCCGGGTTTACTGGACCGGCGCGGCGTCGTCCACCAGCAACTGGACATCATCTCGGCCCATCCAGTTGTCCGCCCTGAGCTTGCCCACCACATGAACCGGCACCTGTCCCGCCCCCAGAAGGGCCTGGCCCAGGGGGGTATCAGCGGTGCGGAAGGCAATCGCCTTGAGCCGTCCGCCGTCTTCCCCCGACAGGAACAGCCGCACATGGTTCTCACCGACCACGTCGGCCTTGCCGATGCGGGCCGCCGGTATAACGAAGCGCGGCTCGGAATTTCCCTGACCGAAGGGGGCCAACTGCTGTAGCCGCTGGACGATTTCGGTATTCGCGGCGCGTACCGCCAGCGCCCCGTCGAGCAGCAAGGTGCGCCCGGTTTCCTCGCCCATTTCGGCCTGCTGTCGAGCAATGCGGGCCTCCAGGAACGCGCCCAGCGCGTCCAGCTTCTCGGTTGTCACCGTAAAGCCCGCCGCCATGGCGTGGCCCCCGCCGTTGACCAGAAGCCCTTCCTGGCGCGCAGCAATAACGGCGGCCCCCAGATTAATGCCGGGGATCGAGCGGCCGGAGCCCTTGGCCGTACCGCCGCTGACGCCGGCAACACAGACAGGGCGGTGAAATCGCTCGATGATGCGGCTGGCCACGATGCCGATGACGCCGGGATGCCAGTCCTCGCCGGAAATGAACAGAAGCGCGCGCTCGGCACCGCCCTGCGCCTCCGCTTGCGCCAGGGCCTGCTCCAGCACCTGGGCCTCGATCTCGCGCCGCTCGGTGTTGAAGGCGTCCAGTTCATGGGCCAGCGCCCGCGCCGCATCGGGATCGTCGCTGGCCAGCAGACGGGCGCCGAGGTCCGGCCGCCCCACCCGGCCGCCTGCGTTGATACGCGGCCCCAGCATGAAGCCGAGGTGCCACGCCTCCGGTTTCGAATCGAGCTTGGCCACGTCCGCCAGCGCATTGATGCCGGCATTGGCGCGCCGGGCCATGACCTTCAGCCCCTGGGTCACCAGCGCGCGGTTGACGCCGGTCAGGCGCACCTGATCGCAAACGGTGCCGAGTGCGACGATATCCAGCCATTGCAACAGGTCGGGTTCGGGCCGCGCGGTGGAGAAATAGCCACGCGCCCGCGCCGCACGGTTGACCGCCACCACCAACAGGAAGGCGACACCCACGGCCGCCAATTGGCGATGCGGGCTGCTTTCGTCCAGCCGGTTGGGATTGATGATAGCGGTGGCGCGCGGCAGGCGTTCCTCGGCCACGTGATGGTCGACCACCACGACATCAAGGCCCTCATTCGCCGCGTCTTCCAGCGCGTCGAAAGCGGAAATGCCGCAATCCACCGTGATCACCACCTTGGCGCCCTTGGCCGCCAGGGCCTTCATGGCGTGCCCGTTAGGGCCGTAGCCTTCTTTCATGCGATCGGGAATGTGAATGAGAATATCGGCGCCAAGCGCGCCGAAAAAGCGCGTCAGCAGCGCCGTCGAGGTCGCGCCGTCCACATCGTAATCGCCGAACACGGCGATCTTTTCGCCCGCCACCAGCGCCGACACGATGCGCTCGGCGGCGGCTTCCATGTCGAGCAGATGCCCCGGATCGGGCAACTGCGTCGCCAGGCGCGGGTTTAGGAATTCCTCCGCCGTATCCGCCCCGATACCGCGCCCGGCCATGGCGCGGGCGACGACCTCCGGCAATTCGAAACGCTGGGCAAGCGTGAGCGCAGCGCGCGCGTCTTCAAGACGCGGGCGCCAGTTCAGCCCCGAGAACGAGCGTGCGACATTCAGTGCCCCCTCGCCCGTCATGACGGAACCATCAGGAATCCATGGGGCCGAAGCCGGACTTGATATTGAAGTTGTGCTCGGTTTCCACGCGCCGCACGGTGCCGGTCTTGGAGCGCATGACGATACTGTGGGTCTTGGCCCCGCCGGAGAAACGCCGCACGCCGTCGAGCATCGCGCCATCGGTCACGCCGGTCGCGGCGAACATGACGTTACCCTTGGCCAGGTCGAGCAGACCGTACTTGCGGTTCAGATCGGTGATGCCCCACTTGGCGGCACGGGCCTTTTCGTCGTCGTTGCGAAACAGCAGGCGGCCCTGCATGAAGCCGCCGATGCAGCGCAGCGCGGCCGCGGCCAGCACGCCTTCCGGCGCGCCGCCGGAACCGACATACATATCCACGCCCGAAGACAGTTCCGACGTGGCGATGACGCCGGAAACGTCGCCGTCTGAAATCAGCATGATGCGCGCGCCCGCCGCCCGCACGGTGCGAATAAGCTCTTCGTGCCGTGGCCGGTCGAGGATGCAGACGAGCAGATCGGAAATGTCCTTCTTGGTCGCCTTGGACAGCTCGCGCAGGTTTTTCTCGGGGCTTTCATCAATGTCCACCAGGCCATCGGGCAGGCCCTTGCCGACGGCAATCTTGTCCATGTAGACGTCCGGCGCGTTGAGAAACCCGCCCTCCTCCGCCAGCGCGATCACCGCCAGTGCGTTATTGCCGCCCTTGGCGGTAATGGTCGTGCCTTCCAGCGGGTCGAGCGCAATATCCGTCTTGGGACCGCCGCAACCGACCTTTTCGCCGATGTAGAGCATCGGGGCCTCGTCGCGCTCGCCTTCGCCGATAACGACGGTGCCGTCGATTTCGAGGCTGTTGAGCGCGTTTCGCATGGCATCCACCGCCGCCTGATCCGCAGCCTTTTCGTCGCCGCGCCCCATCAGGCGCGAGGCGCTCAGCGCCGCGGCTTCGGTGACACGCACCGCTTCCAGCGCCAGATTGCGGTCCATAATATCGGACATGGTGAATTCTCCCTTGGTCTTTAATAGGTAACATATGGGGCGCCCGGTCCGAACGAACCGGTTCGATAGACTACTATATTCGGGATTTGGACGGCAGGAGAAATGTCGGGCCGGACCCTAGAACGCCTCGATCCGGATCATGCGGGGCGGGCGCAACATACTGTCGAGCCGCCCGATCTTCTTCAGGGCCGCCGCCATCGCGGCTTCCTCGCACTCATGGGTTTCCAGCACCACCGGCACCGGATCCCCCGGCGCGCGCCCGCGCTGGAGCATGGAATCGAGCGAAATCGCCTCGTCGCGGAAAATCGCCGTCACATCGGCCATGACGCCGGGAACGTCGCGCACCATCAGGCAAATGTAATAGGCGCCGACGCGTCGGCTGATCGGCACCGCGACCGGCTTCTCCAGCCGCTCGGCGGCAATGGCGAAGGTCGGCACCCGCGGGCCGCGCGCGATATCCACCAGGTCGGCCACCACCGCCGACGCGGTCGGCCCGCCCCCCGCGCCCGCGCCCTCGTAAACCGTGGAGCCGACGAAATCGCCCCCCGCCACAACCGCGTTGAAGGCGCCCGGTACATGGGCGATGGGCGCGGATTCGGGCACAAGACACGGATGCACCCGCTGGGCGATACCGTCGGCGGTGCGCTGGGCGATGCCCAGCAGCTTGACGCGATAGCCCAGCTCCTCGGCAAAGCGAATGTCGTCGGCGCTGATACGGCGAATGCCCTCGGTATAGACGGAATCAAAATCCACCTCGCAGCCGAATGCCAGCGATGTCAGGATCGCAAGCTTGTGCGCGGTGTCCACGCCGTCCACGTCGAAGGACGGATCGGCCTCGGCGTAGCCGAGCTTCTGCGCTTCCTTGAGGACCGCATTGAAGTCCCGCCCTGTCGAACGCATGGACGTCAGGATGTAATTGCAGGTGCCGTTGAGGATGCCGTAAACGTGCTCGATCCGGTTGGCCGCCAACCCTTCGCGCAGGGCCTTGACGATGGGAATGCCGCCCGCGACCGCCGCTTCGAAACATAGCGCCGCGCCCTTTGCCTCTGCCATGCGCGCCAGCGCGGAACCGTGATGGGCCAGCAAAGCCTTGTTCGCGGTCACCACATGGCGCCCACCGGCCAATGCAGCCGTCACCAGATCGTAGGCAATACCTTCGGAACCGCCGATCAGTTCGACCACCACGTCAACGCCGGGCAAATCGGCAAGCGCACGTGCATCGTCAACCCAGGTGATGCCCGACAGATCAATGCCGCGGTCGCGCGAACGGTCGCGAGCCGAAACGGCCTTGAGGACGATCGGCCGCCCGCAGCGCAATTCCAGTACATCGGCCTGTTCGCGCAACAGCTTCGCCGTCGCCGCCCCCACCGTGCCGAGCCCGGCGATGGCGATATTCAAGGGCTGGGACATCAGGACGCGACCGCGCGCTTGCCGGTGCCGTCCACGCCGGCGGCGCGGAAGAAGTGCTTGATGTTCCGCACGGCCTGACGGATGCGCTGGCGATTTTCCACCAGCGCGATTCGCACATGGTTGTCGCCGTATTCGCCGAAGCCGATACCGGGAGAAACCGCGACCTTGGCCTCGCGCAGCAAAAGCTTCGAAAACTCGATCGAGCCGAGATGCTTGAACGGTTCGGGCAGCGGCGCCCAGGCGAACATGGTCGCCGGCGGCGACGGCACGTTCCAGCCCGCTTCCGCCAGTCCCTGGATCAGCACGTCGCGCCGGTCGCGATAGAGATTACGCACTTCTTCCACGCAGTCCTGCGGCCCATTGAGCGCCGCCACGGCCGCCGCCTGGATTGGCGTGAAGGCGCCATAATCCAGGTACGACTTGATCCGCGTCAGGGCATGGATCAGGCGCTTGTTGCCGGCGGCGAAACCGATGCGCCAGCCCGCCATGGAATAGGTCTTGCTCATGGAGGTGAATTCCACCGCCACGTCCTTGGCGCCCGGCACCTCGAGGATCGAAGGCGGCGGGTTGCCGTCGAAATAGATTTCCGCGTAAGCCAGGTCTGACAGGATCCAGATGCCGTTTTCGCGGCAGAAATCCACCACCTTGGCGTAGAAATCGAGGTCCACCACCATCGCCGTCGGATTGGCCGGGAAGTTCAGGATCAACGCCGTCGGCGACGGCACCGAATGGCGCACGGCGCGGGTCAGCCCTTCCAGAAAGTCGAATTCCGGGCCGATGGGCACGTGGCGCACGTTCGCTTCCGCGATGATAAAGCCGTAAGGATGGATCGGGTAGCTCGGGTTCGGCACCAGGATCACGTCGCCCGGTGAGGTGATGGCCTGGGCCAGGTTGGCCAGCCCCTCCTTCGACCCCAGGGTGACGATATTCTCCGATTCCGGGTCGATCTCGACCCCGAAGCGGCGCTTGTAATAGGCGGCATGGGCCTTACGCAGCCCCGGAATACCGCGGGAATTGGAATAACGGTGGGTGCGCCCGTCGCGCACGACCTCAACCAGCTTGTCCACCACGTGCTTGGGCGTGGCCTGGTCGGGATTGCCCATGCCCAGGTCGATGATGTCTTCGCCGGCGGCGCGCGCGCGCGCCTTCATCGCGTTCACTTCCGCGAACACGTAAGGCGGCAGCCGCTTAATTCTATGAAATTCCTCGTCCATTACCGTTATCCATGCCCTTCACCGCCGCAACCCATTCGCTGACGGCGGGCGGGCGATGGTTTAGCGCCAAGCGGCCTAATAATCGAGATAAATCTCGGCCCGGCGATTGCCCGCCTCTCCAGCAGGCATGAACTCATAATAGAGCGGCGCGTTATCCGACATCGCCTGAACCCGCACTTCCGACGCCGGAACGCCCCGTCGCGCAAGGGCGCGGGCGACCACGTTGGCCCGCGCCAGGGACAGGCGGAAATTCACCAGGCGGTGACGCAGCGGATCGACGTCGCGGGTACGGCTGGAAGCGTGCCCGACAACCCGCAGGCTCCCACCTTTTTCTTTCTTAAGTTTTACAGCATTTTCAATAACTTTTATGTCATCTTTTGAGAGTTTACTTGATCCATTACCAAAGAGCACCGTGCCCGCCTGGATGCTGACCGAGGCGCCTGTGGGCTGGCTCTCGCCATTCATCGAGACCGGCGTTGTCCGTGGCGGCGCACGCAGGATGATTGTCTCCCGCGGGGCCGGCGGCAGGGGCATGGTGCCGCGCTGGGTGGTCATGGGTACGTTGGAAGCGGTCATGTCACGCAACCCGGCGGGCGCCGTGGTCACGGTCGCGGCCGACTGGTTCAGCGCCGCCTGGAACGCGGCGCGCACCCCGTCACTGTCCTGTACCGTCACCGGGGCACTGGGCGCCGCCTGTGCCTGTACCGGTGCTGGTGCAGGCGCTGGGGATGCGGCCGTCGCCTTTGCCGCCGGGGCATAAGGTGCGGGCGCCGGAGGCGGTGGGGCCTCAGCCCGCTGAGGCGCCGACGCAGGCGCGGCGGACGCGGCCCTTGCAGGGGGCGGCGGGGAAACGATCACCGGCGGCGGCGCGGAACCGGGGTCTACCCGGCTCATGGCCCCGTCCCCGGGACCGAGCGCCGAATGACGCGCCTGGGCCCTGTCGGCCACCAGTCCCTGCCGGACCGCATTCGCCTGGGGCACGGAAGCGATGTCGCGGGGACGCTCGGGAACGGTCGCCAGGTTAGGCGCGCTGCCCTTGGGGACCGATTGCTGCTTCTCGGCGTCGCGGGCTCGCACGTCACCGGCCTGACCGTCATCGCCGGCGATCCAGTCGCGGGTTCCCTTGTACCACTCGACCGGGTTGGCCCAGTCCGGGGTCCATGAACAACCGCTGATCAACCCGGTCGTCAGCAGCATCGCCAAGGCAATGCCAGGTAGGCGTGAGACCGTCCGGTGTGCGCGCTGGCTCATTCGTCCCTCCGTCGGCCCGGACCGCTTGCGTCGTTTTCTCGTCGCGGCGGCGCCCAAGGGCACCCGGACCACATTAATAAATCCCGTGGAGTATTCATTAATTCCCAAAAATGGTAAAGACAGGTTAACGATATTTCCCGGTCTTGCCCGCTCTGATGGCCGGTGATACCAAGAAACATAAACAAAAAAAATCAGGGAGGATTATCAATGACGCCAGCCCAGCTCTATTGCTGGCATTTCATGGCCTATCCCCACCTTCCCGCTGATTTCGACGAAAAATACGACAGCGGTTGGGTCACGGTTCCCAATGCCCTGTGGGATTCGGATCGCTCACGCGGGCTTTACCAGGAATACATTGACCAGCTGACCCTGGCCGACGACCTCGGCTTCGATGGCTTTGTGCTCAATGAACACCACCAGAACGTCTATGGCATGGCCGCGTCGCCCAACATCGTCGCCGCGGCCCTGACCCAGGCGACCAAGCGCGGCCGCATCGTGGTTCTGGGCAACCTGTTGCCCCTGCACATGAACCCCATGCGCGTGGCCGAAGAATACGCCATGCTCGACATGATGTCCGGCGGCCGCGTTGTGGCCGGATTCGCGCCGGGCGGCGGGCCGGAAACCTTCAACTACGACGTGCCCTCGGCACCGTCGCGCGAACAGTTCTGGGAAAGCCTCGACCTCATCGTCCGCGCCTGGACCGAGGATGGCCCCTTCCACCATGAAGGCCGCCACTTCCCGCTGCGCTACGTCAACCCGTGGCCGAAACCCCTGCAAAAACCCCATCCCCAGATTTGGGTGCCGGGGTCGCGCTCGCCGGGCACACTGATCGAATGCGCCAAGCGCGGATATTGCTACTTCCTGTCGTCGCGCAGTCACGGTTCGGCCACCGGTCGCGCCAAGGACCAGTTCACCGAAATTCTCGAACAGCACGGCCAGAAGTACCACCCGTTCCGCATGGGCATCCTGCTCTCCGTCTATGTCGGTGAATCCGACGCGACCGCGCGGGACGAATGCGAGGAAGGCGTGTGGTACTTCCTCAAGAACTGCCTGAAAGGCCACTTGCGGACCGAGGGCCGGCAGCTGACCTTCGGACCGGGCGTTCCCTATATCCCGACGCGGGCATGGCGCCAGTACCTGGAAACGTCGCAGCCCGGCCGTAAGCTGCTGGGCGATGCGGAAAACTGGGAAGAACTGGAGGCGTCGAACTCGATCATCGTCGGCGGGCCGGAAACGGTACTGGAACGCCTCAAGCAACTGGTGGACCAGTCCAACGTCGGCAATCTGCTGATCCAGTTCCACATCGGCAATATGTCCGACGACATCACCCGCGCCTCGATGACGCGCTTCGCCGAAAAGGTCGCGCCTGAGCTTCGTGCCTACTCAGCCAAGGTCTTCGCCGAACGCTTCCCCGAATCGGAAGAGGAAATGGCACAGGCGGGAGTACAGTCATGAGCGCGCGCGTAATCGAAGCAGGCGGCCGCAAGGTCGGCCTGGTTGAAATCGGCGACGGCACGCCTTTGCTTTACCTGCACGGCTTCGCCGATCTTCACGGTGTCCGCCCCGAGCCCTTTGCCTTTCACCAGGCCCTTGCCACGAAGCGCCGGGTCATCGCGCCTGCCCATCCGGGCTGCGGTGATTCGGCGGAATACGAGGACCTGTCCGGCATTGAAGACGTGGTGTTTCACTATCTCGATGTTTTCGACGCCCTGGGGCTCGATCACTTCGACCTGGTGGGCCATTGCGTCGGCGGCTGGATCGCGGCCGAAATCGCCGTGCGTCATCCCGAACGGGTGCGCTCGCTCAGCCTGATCGGGGCGTCGGGATTGTTCGTGCCGGATGCCACCATCGGTGATGTCTTCATGATGGCGCAACCGGCCCGCGGCGTCGAATACCACGACCTGCGCGCCATGCTGTTCGGTGACGCGGAATCGGCGCTGGCCACCGACCTGTTCCCCGATGGGCGCGGCGACATAGACGACGAATTGCGGCGTTACCAGATGCTGCGCCTGTCCAGCTTCATCGGCTTCAAGCCGCCCTATTTTTATCACCGGGCGCTGGTCAACCGGCTGCACCGCATCGCCTGTCCGGCGCTGGTCGTCAACGGGGCCGACGACCGCTTCGTGCCGCGCGCCATCGCCGAGGCTTATGCGAAAGGCATCAAGGGCGCCAAGGGGCCGGAGATCATCGCCAATGCCGGCCACGCGGCGCACCTGGAGCAACCGGACGCGGTGGCGGCATTGGTGACGGGGCTGCTCGCCTGATCAGTCGTACTGCTTGGCGAGCCAGGCGTAGTGATCGGCCGAGACCGTGAAGTAATCGGTCTGTTCCTTGGTCAGGTCGCGGAAGTACTTCGCCGGGGCCCCGGCCCAGAGCTGGCCCTTGGGGATGCGCTTTTTCGGTGTAAGTACCGCGCCCGCGGCCAGCATCGCGCCCTCTTCCACCACGGCACCGTCAAGCACGATCGAACCCATGCCGACGAAGGCATTGCTCTCGATCGTGCACGCATGCAGCAAGGCCTTGTGCCCAACCGTCACGTTGTCGCCGATCAGCGTCGGGATGCCTTCCCAATGTTCACCCTGGGCATCGACATGGATCACCGTGCCATCCTGGATGTTGGTGTTGGCGCCGATGCGGATCTTGTTGACGTCACCGCGAATAACGACGCCGTACCAGATGCTGCTGTCGGGTCCAATTTCGACATCGCCGATGATGACGGCGTTTTCGGCGATGAAGGCACTGGGGTCGATCTTGGGCGTGACGCCCTTGTAGGGTCTGATTAAGCCGGTCACATGATCCTCACGGGAATAATGGTTCTTGTTGAAGGGCGGTCGTCTCGGGCAGGCCCGCGACCAGGTTGAAGTTCTGAACCGCCTGCCCGGCCGCCCCCTTGACCAGGTTGTCAATGGCGGACACGAGAATCGCGCGCCCCGGCAACCGGTCGGGGAAAACACCGATCAGGCAATGATTGGAACCGCGCACATGGCGCGTCGCCGGGGCCGTGCCCTCAGGCAGCACCCGGACGAAAGGCTCATCGGCGTAAGCGCCCGCCAGGTGGCCGTGCAGGTCCGCCACCCCGGCGCCATCGCCGAGCCGCACGTAAATCGTTGCCAATATGCCCCTGTTCATCGGCACCAGGTGCGGCGTGAAGGCGACGGTGATGGGCCCGCCCGCCGCGACGGCAAGCTCCTGCTCGATCTCCGGCGCGTGGCGGTGATTGGCGATGCCATAGGCGTGGATGCCCTCGGAAACCTCGGCGAACAGGCTGGCTTCCTTTTCCGCGCGCCCGGCGCCGGAAACGCCGGACTTGGCATCGATGATGATGTCCTCGGACGAAACCAGCCCCGCTTGCAGCAACGGGATCAGCGGCAGCATGGACGCCGTCGGATAACAGCCCGGACAGGCAACGATCCGTGCCGCCTTGATGGCCTCACGGGCGTGTTCGCTCAGGCCGTAAACTGCTTCCTTCTGCAACTTAGGCGCCCGGTGCTCATGGCCGTACCATTGCTTGTAGGCCGCCAGGTCACGCAGCCGGAAATCCGCCGAAAGGTCGATGACCTTCAGGTGTTCGGGCAGCGCGTTGACCACGTCCTGGGTGGTGCCGTGGGGCAGGCCGAGGAACACCGCGTCCAGCGCCGCCAGATCCGTATCATCGATAGTCGTCAGCTTGGGCAGGGCGACGCCGCCAAGATGCGGGAACACCGTTTCCATTCCCTGCCCCGCCTTGCGGTCGGCGGTGATCGCGCGGATCGCGACGTTCGGATGGTGGGCAAGCAGACGCACCAGTTCCGCCCCGGTATAGCCCGAGGCCCCAAGGATGCCGACGTTGAAAATCTTTTCTGAAGTTGCCATGACCTTGCTCTTTCCTGTGGCTCACAATACAGGACGGTTTCCCGTCAAGTCCACACAGGGCGCCCGAAACACGAAGGGCGCCCCCGCGGGGACGCCCTTCGATAAGCGTATCCGGCGCGGTTAGCGCTTGGAGAACTGGTGGCTGCGTCGCGCCTTGTGACGGCCGAACTTCTTGCGTTCGACGACACGCGAATCGCGGGTCAGGAAGCCGACCTGCTTCAGCACCTTGCGCAGGCCCGGCTCGTACAGGGTCAGCGCCTTGGAAATGCCGTGACGCACGGCGCCCGCCTGGCCCGAAAGACCGCCGCCCGCAACCGTGCAGACAACGTCGAACTGGCTCACCCGGTTGGCGACCGCGAAAGGCTGGTTGATCATCATGCGCAGCACGGGGCGTGCGAAATACACTTCCTGGCTGCGGCCGTTGATAGTGATCTGGCCGGAACCCGGCTTGACCCAGACGCGGGCAACCGCGTCCTTGCGCTTGCCGGTGGCATAGGAGCGCCCCTGGGCGTCGATCTGGGGATCGGGCAGAACCGCCGTTTCCTCGACCGGCGTCACACCGGTGGCCGCACCCAGATCGGCAAGATCCGTGATGGTCTCGTCCTGATCGGCCATTACTTGCTCCTCTTGTTCTTGCGGTTCATGGCCGCGATATCCAGGACCTCGGGCGCCTGCCCTTCATGGGGATGGTTCCCGCCGGCATAAACACGCAGGTTGCGCATCTGCTGACGACCAAGCGGCCCGCGCGGCACCATGCGTTCAACCGCAAGGGTGATCACCCGTTCCGGATGCTCGCCATTGAGCAGCTTGTCCGGAGAGGTTTCCTTGATCCCACCGGGATGACCTGTGTGACGGTAATAGCGCTTGTCGGTCATCTTCTTGCCGGTCAGGCGAACCTTCTCGGCATTGATGACGATGACGTTGTCGCCGCAATCCATGTGCGGGGTGTAGGTGGTCTTGTGCTTGCCACGCAGGCGATCGGCAATGATCGCCGCCATGCGGCCGAGGACAAGACCATCGGCATCGATCAGAAGCCACTTCTTCTCGATATCCTTGGGTGTCGCGTTGTAAGTCTTCATCATTCTGTCCCGTTGTCGGCGGAGGGTCCGCCGGTCTCGACTGGGCGCGGAGTATGCCACGCAAAACCGCCCTGTCAACCGGGATTTCGCCTTTATTTCCGTATCTTACAATAGCGGTAATATATTACCGTTAACGGGGGTCAGGGCCGCTGGCGCTGCCGCCCGGCGGTCGCCCCGCCATCCAGCGGCAGGACCGCCCCGGTCATGTAACGGGCCCCGTCGGACGCCAGCCAGGCCACCAGTTCCGCCACATCTTCCACGGTTCCCCGGCGCCCTATGGGGATATGGCTCGGCGGCGCCCCGCCCCCGGCAACCGGCGCCCGGTGCTGGATCGACCCCGGCGCGATGCAGTTGACGGTGATCCCGTGGGGTCCCGCCTCCATCGCCATGACCCGGGTCATAAGGGCAATGGCCGCCTTCGAGGCGCCGTAGGCCCCGCCGGTGGCATAGGGCACGGCCCCGGCGATGGAGCCCATGTTGACGATAGTGCCGCCGCCCGCCGCGATCATGTGGGCGAGCGCGCGCCGGCTGCACAGCATGGTGCCGTCGACGTTGACACGAAAGGTCTCCCGCCAGGACGTCAGGTCGTGGGCCGCGATCTCTTCCAGCGGGTGCAAAGCCGCGTTGTTGCACAGAAGGTCCAGCCGCCCGAACTCGGCAATCGCCGTGTCCACCGCCAGCGCCGCCCCTTCCGCCGTGCCGATATCGCAGGTGACGATGCGCAGACTGGAACCATGAACATCTAGCGCATCGCGCGCGGCGGCACTGGCGGCTTCATCCCAGTCGCTGGCGACAACCGACCAGCCCGCGTCCAGCAGATGGCGGACAATGCCGAGACCGATACCCCCGGCACCGCCGGTAACCGCCGCGACACGGCCGGCACTTAATTCGGGGCTCGTCATAAGACCCCTCCCTGTTGCGACTGCCGTCTGTTTTGGGCAGCTCCGCCGAAAATGGTAGCAGCCCGGCCTGCGGGTTGCTTCCAAAATATCCGCCGCCCGCGAGCATCACGAAATGGTGTATGTCTTGGCACCACGTCGGACGAGGAGAACCAGATGAGCAACGAAAAGAAAAGCGGGGACCAGGCGCCCGCCATGCGCGGCCTGACAACCCGCGCGGTACATGGCGGCACCGCGCCCGATCCCGCCACCGGGGCCCGGATCACACCGATTTACCAAACCGCGTCCTACGTGTTCGAAGATACCGAACACGCGGCGCGGCTATTCAACCTCGATGAATTCGGCCAGATCTATTCGCGCATAACAAATCCCACGGTCGCCGCCCTGGAAGGCAAGATGGCCGCGCTTGACGGTGGCGTCGGCGCCACGGCTTGCGCTTCGGGTCATGCGGCCCAGTTCATCGCCTTCCTGCCGCTTTTGGAAAACGGTGATCATATCGTCGCCTCGCGGCATCTATATGGTGGCTCCATCACCCAGATCGGCCAGTCCTTCAAGCGTCTCGGCTGGCAATCGAGCTTCGTTGACGCGACCGTACCGGAAACCGTCAAGGCCGCGATTACCGAACGCACGAAACTGATCTTCATCGAAAGCCTCGCCAACCCCGGCGGCATCGTTATTGATATCGAAGCCCTGGCCGGGATCGCGCAAGACGCCCACATTCCGCTGATCGTGGACAATACGCTGGCGACACCGGCGTTGCTGCGCCCGTTCGACTGGGGCGCGGACATCACCGTCTATTCCACCACCAAGTTCATCGGCGGGCATGGCAATTCCATCGGGGGCGTCATCGTCGATTCGGGCCGCTTTGCTTGGGATGACCGCTACCCGGCCTTGACCGCGCCGTCGGATGCCTATCACGGCACGGTGTTCGCGGAAAAATTCGGCCCCCTCGCCTACACAGTGTACGGCCACGCGGTCGGACTTCGGGATTTCGGTCCCACAATGGCACCGATGACCGCCTTCCTGACCCTGACCGGCTGCGAAACCCTGACGCTCCGCATGGAGCGGCAATCGAAAAACGCGGCGACACTGGCTTCATGGCTCGATGCCCGCGACGATATCGCCTGGGTCTCCCACCCCGCGCTGCCGTCAAGCCCGAGCTTTGATCTCGCCACCAAGTACCTGCCGCAAGGCCGGGGCGCGGTATTCACCTTCGGCCTGAAGGGCGGGTTCGAGGCGGGCAAGCGGCTGGTGGAAGACTGCCGCCTTTTTTCCCACCTCGCCAATATCGGCGACACCCGCTCGCTGATTATTCACCCGGCCTCAACCACCCATCGCCAGCTTTCCGACGCCGAGCGCGACGCCGCCGGCGCCGGCGCCGACGTGGTGCGGATTTCGGCCGGGATCGAGGATATCGAGGACCTCATCGCGGACCTCGACAGCGCACTTGGAGGGGCGTAGGGTCACCTCCTCCATGACCCGTGGCACCGCACGACTGACCTGGATCGCCGCAGCATTTATGCTGGTATCGGCTGCAACTCGGATCGGCCTGGCGCTATTCAGCGATTCCGCTTACACGCTGGGCGAATGGCTTCGCTTCATCGCCATCGGCACCGCTTTCGATCTCGCCGTTGTGCCTTGCTTCCTCGTACCCTGGGCAATCTACGACATGGTCATGCCCGAATTCGATGCGCATACCCGCCGGGCGCGGATCGAAAGGCTTTGGGCCATCGCCTGGGCAGGCGCCTTTCTGTCTATCTTCCTCGTTGTCGGCGCATCCGAATTCGCTTTCTGGGCGGAATTCAACAGCCGCTTTGATTTCATCGCGGTGGACTATCTGGTTTACACCCATGAAGTGCTCGGCAACATCGGGGAAAGCTATCCGCTGGTCCTGTGGCTGAGCGTCGTGTTCATCATCAGCCTCGTCGCCTGCCGCCTGACCTGGCCCCGTCGCCCCGCAATCGTAAAGGCGGGCTGGAAACGCCGCGCGCTGCATGCTGTAGGCGTGATCGTGGCAACGGTTGCGGGTTTGGCGATTGCCGACGTGCGCTACGCCGAGGATTCTTCCAGCGGTTATGTGACACAGTTGTCGCTTAACGGCGTCTTTGCCTTTGGTCACGCCTATCAGCACAACGAGCTGGATTACGAAAAATACTATCCGACACTGGCCGAGGATGAACTTGACGGCGAGATTCGCGCCCTGCTGGCGCAACCGCATACCCGTTACCTGAAAAATTCAGGTTTCGTGCGTCAAATCGCGCCCACCCGCACCCAACGCCGACTGAACGTCGTGTTGATTTCCGTTGAGAGCCTGTCGGCGGAATACATGGCGCGCTTCGGCAACAATGCGGGGCTTACACCGGAACTGGACCGGCTGGCGCGGGAGGGGATGTCGTTCTCGCGCTTTTACGCAACCGGCACGCGCACGGTGCGTGGCCTCGAAGCCCTGTCCGTCGGCACCCCGCCGACACCGGGACAAAGCATCGTGCGCCGACCCAACAACGACGACCTGGAAAACCTGGGCGAGGAACTGGGTGAACACGGCTGGTCGCCGTACTGGATTTACGGCGGATACGGCGTGTTCGACAATATGAACGCCTATTTTGCCGCCAATCACTACAAGGTTCTGGACCGCACGGACCTGGAAGCGGAAAAGATTCCCGTCCACCACGAAAATATCTGGGGCGTCGCCGACGAGGACCTGTATTCACTGGCGCTTTTGAATTTCGACCGCGCCCATGCGACGGGCAAACCGTTCTTCGCCCATATCATGACGACCTCGAACCATCGCCCCTATACCTTCCCGGAAAACCGCGTTGATCTGCCCCAAAAGCGACGCGAGGGCGCGGTGAAATATAGCGATTGGGCAATCGGCGACCTGATCCGGCGCGCCCGTGCCAAGCCCTGGTTCAAGGATACCGTTTTCATTATCACCGGCGACCACACGGCCAAGGCGGCAGGCAAGACCGACCTGCCGCCGTCGCGCTATCACATTCCGCTGATTTGGTACGCCCCCGCGCATATCGCACCGTCACGGGTGGATCGGCTGATGAGCCAGGTTGACCTGGCGCCGACGCTTCTGGCCTGGCTCGGCGTCGGCTATGACAGCCGCTTTTTCGGCTACGACCTGTTCAGCCTGGAGCCCGGCCGCGAACGCGCCTTCATCAGCACCTATCAGAAACTCGGCCTGCTGAAAGGCGACCGCCTGGTGGTGCTCGACGTGCGCAAACCGCCGCTGGTGACGAAGGGACTGGGCGGCATTACCCTTCCCCCCGGCCAACCACGCCAGAGCGACAAGCAACTGGTGCGCGAAGCCATCGCCTGGTACCAGGCGGCCAGCCGCGCCTTCCGCACCAACCAGCTCAAGGACGAAGAAGTCCCCGTCGCACGGCGCTGATCGAGACTACAGCGACCGCCAGAATTCCAGCATGCGTGCGCGCGCAGCAGCATCGGGCATGGCCCCCTGTGCCGCGCCCAGATTGTCTGTCATGTAACGGGGCTTGTCGGTGCCGGGAATGGCGGCGGTAACCGCCGGGTGGCTGACGACGTATTTCAGGAAGAACTGCGCCCAGCTCTGGATGCCGTAGTCCGCCGCCCAGCCGGGCAGCGTCTTGCCCTTCACCTTGGCGAAGGTGCGCGCCAGGTAGAACGGCCGATTGATCAGCACCGCCATTCCCTTGTCTTTGGCCAGCGGCAACACGCGCTCCGCGGATTCGGGCTGCATCAGCGAGTAGTTGATCTGGATAAAGTCGAGCTTCTCCGTCGTCATCAGCTTGGCAAAACGGTCATAAGCCCGCTTGTTGGAAATGGTCATGCCGACATAACGCACCTTGCCCACATCCTTCAGCCGCCGAATGGTGCGAATCTGTGTCTTGAAATCCTTCATATTGTGCACCTGAAGAAGATCGAACTTGTCGGTGTTCCACGCCTTGAGAGAGGCTTCGACCTGGGCCATGCCCTCGGCCTCGCCCTGGGTGGAAATCTTGTTCGCGTAAAACACCTTGTTGCGCGCACCCAGCTCGTTCACCAGACGGCCGACCACGGCCTCCGCGTTGCCGTAGGTGGGCGAACAATCGATGATCCTGCCGCCTTCGCGCACGAAGGTTTCCACCGTCGCCTTCAGGGTGGCGATCTTTGGATCGCTCGCTTCCACGTCATAGACCCGCGCGGTGCCGAGACCGATGATGGGAAGCTGCTCGCCGCTTGACGGAATGGGCCGGGTCAGCAATTGCGCCGCGCGCGCGGCACCAAAGCCGAAACCGCCCGCAGTAAACGCCGCCGTCGCCGCCAGGGCCGTGGAGCCCCGCAGGAATTCCTTGCGAGTCAGGCGCACGCCGCCGCGCTTGCAATCGTCATGAAACATGGTGTGCTTCCTTCCTGTTCAAGCGCGTCTCCGCGCATCACGTTAAACCTGCTTGGCCGCCAGGGTTTCCTGGCGTTTGCCCAGCATCAGGGCGAGCCCGACCCAGGCCGCCGCCAGCGGCACCGTTACCCAGGCGATCCCGACCAGCCCGAGCCCCAGCGCACCGAGCCCGGCATAGGCCCAGCCGCTGGCCGCGTCGCCGCCGCGAAACACCACGGTATCCATGAAGTTCTTGGCCTTGTACTTGTCCTCGCGCGGAACCAAGGTGAACAGGATCTCGCGGGCCGGGTTGGTGATAGCGAAATCCGCCGCACGGCGCAGCGCCTGGAAGGCGATCACGACACCCAGCACCGGCGCCACCGCCAGCGCAAGAAATCCCGCCAGCGTCACTGCCGGCATGAAGGCCAGCGCCTTGCCGACGCCAAAGCGCGTTATCAGGCGCCCGGTCAGGGTCAATTGCACCACCAGCGTCGAAAGCCCCACAGCGAGATCGATCAGGGCGAAAACCCGTGTGCGTTCGCCCGCGTCCGAAAATGCCTTCGACACCACTTCCGCCTGCTGGAAATAGAGAAACGTCGCCGTCGTCGTCAGTAAAAGAATGTGACCGCAGATCATCAGCAGGTAGGGCGAGCGCGCGACATGCATCAACCCCGCCAGCATGCCGCCGCCGATGACCTGGTCATTAAGCCCCTGCTCGCGCCCGGTTGCCGCCATGGGTGCCCGCAGCAACCCGCGCACGCATTGCACGGCACCTTCAAGCAGGAGCGCCGAAATCAGCAACAGGTTGACCGGCCCAAGCGGGACCGCCAGCGCCGCGGTCACCGTCGGTCCAAGCAAGGCCCCCGCCGTTCCCCCCGCCGCGATAAAACCGTACAGGCGCTTGCCCTGCTCGCTGGAAAAGAGATCCGCCATGAACGACCAGAACACGGTGACGACGAATAGGTTGAACACCGATACCCAGACAAAGAACACCCGCGCCACCCAGGGTGAAGAATCGCTCCATTGCAGGGCGCCGAAAAACAGCAAGATGTTGAGAGTGAAAAAGCGATAAACCCACGGCACGAACACCCGGCGCGGAAACCGCGCCACCAGCGCGCCGAATACCGGCACCGCCGCCAACATGACGATGAAGGTCGCTGAAAACATCCACGGCAGGTTACGCACACCGCCGGCGACACCCATTTCATCGCGCAACGGGCGCAGGATGTAATAGCTCGACAACAGGCAGAAGAAATAGGCGAATGCCCACAGGGTCGCGCGCACCTCCTCGGTTCGCACATTGGCGAAGCGCGCCAGCCACTGGGTTACAAGTCCCGCCATCCCCCCTGCCCTTCAGACCCCCGTCGTCTTTCGCAACGGCTTGCCCCGGCATTGTAATGCCGACGCCGGACAATGTCCGAAAATTATGACTATTCCGCGGCGCCTTGCCCCATTTTCGCGGGCGTGACCGCCGCTTCGGCGGGCAGCAGCAAAATGCCCCCTACCGCGACGGCCGCTGCAGCCGCCAGCAGCACGAACAGGGACTCAAACCCACCCGTCGCCCCCTGGATCCAGGCCACCAGTTGCACCGCCACCGGGGCAACGCCGAGGGAAAGCACGAACTTGGCGCCGAAGGCGGAGGAACGCCAACGCGCCGGGGTATAGCGCGCCATCAGGCAGTTTTCTGCCGGCAGCGAACCGACGTTGAGGACCACCGACATCATCACTACCGCTACGAACGGCAGTCCGGCCACGGACGCCGCAGCGAAAATCAGCGGCACCTGAAGAATGTAGGTCCACAGGTAAACCCACTTGAGCGGGTAGCGGTCCACCAGCCATCCACCGACCATCTGCAAGGTCCCGGCGGCGAGATAAATCACCGTGAACAGCATCCCCGCCCCGAGGATGCCGTCGCCCGCGATATCTGCCACCCGCAGCGCCAGCGCCTTGGGCAACGCCACCTGGGTCGCCTGATAGATCAGACCACCGAGGAATACCGTCAGCGACAAAACGATGAAGGCCCGCAGCATATCGGCGCGGCTGGGCGCGGCCTGGGGCACACGATCCGTGCCCAGCGACGGCACCAGCCCCACGGCCATGCAGCCGACAAGGGCGAGGCCCAGACCGCAGGCCACCACGCCGGGAACGATAAAGGCTGCCCGCCAGCTATAGAAATCCACCAGCGAAGCCGCCACCAGCCCGGCCGAGGCGACGCCGAGCGAGCCGAAAACACCGAATACACCCATGGCCATGCCGCGATTGACCGCGGTCTGCACCAGCCAGGCCATGCCCACCGGGTGATAGATCGCGGCGAAGGCCCCGAGCGCCGCCAATCCAACCGCCAGCGCCACCGGCCCCGATGCCAGCCCGCAGGCCACGCTTGCCACACCGGCACCCAGGAAGAATACCGCCATCATGCCCGGCGCCGACCAGCGATCCCCCAGGTAACCCGCGACGGGCGCCAGGGCCCCCACCAGGAAGGCCCCCACCGTCCACAGGCTGATCAGCTCGGCATAGCTCAGCCCCCAGGCGCGCTCGAGCGCCAGCACGACCGTGAGGTAAAGTGCCACCAGCAAGTGCATGAAGGCATGCCCAAGGAGAGAAAACATCTGGGCCAGGCGGGCGGAAACGGGAGACATGGCACCTCTGGGAAACGTCGGATTTGGGCGGTTATAGAACCCCGCAAGGCGGGCGTATATCCTGTTTCTGCTACGACCTCCGATAAGAATCTGATTTCAAAAGAAACTATATACCCTTGAATTTTATGATTTTAACCATATTTATGCCATAATGCAGTGCGTAAATACGCGCTGATCCGTTCCGTAAGTGACTATCACGCTTGGGACCTTTTCACACCGGATAGCAGTTGGGCCGAAAGGCCAACTTCTGGGGGCCGGTATGAGAAGGCAGGAAAAATGGAGTAACCCCATGTTCATCATCGGCAAACCGACGACTCCCGATAAAAACCTGATCAACTTTCGTACCACGCCCGCCCGCAAGGACGAAAAGGCCAAGGAGCCGTTTGATCTCGACCGCGTGGTCTGGGATCCCGCCTACCGCCGTTCGGTATGCGACGCGCTCAACCGCCCGGCCAAGGGGCCCAGGCGTCGCCGCCCGCGCCGCAAGGCCAGCTGAGCCGGAATCCCCATTAGCCGTCCCCCTTCGCCGTTTCCGCGGCGATCCAGTCGAGAAACGGCCCATGACCGCCGGTTATCGGTAGCGCAACCACGCAAGGCAGCGACGCGCTGTGCAGCGCGACGACCCGCGCCGTCAGGGCATCAACTCCTGAACGGGTGGTCTTGGCCATGAGGATATGCTCGCTTTCGTCGCAAACCTCCCCCTGCCAGCGATAAAAGGATCGCGCCGGTCCGAGGATATTAGCGCAGGCCGCCAACCGTTCCGTGACCAGGGCCCGGCCGATCGCGGCCGCCTCGGCCGCATCCTGAACCGTGACATAGACCAGCATGGGCGTATCTGAATCCGGCATTCGCGCTTCTCCTTTCACAATTGGGGCCAATAGGCCCGCAAAACCCGCCCCGGGGTGACAGCCCCGCCGGGCTGGACTAGACTGCCCCATCAACGTGCCATTTGGGGAGCCAGGCGCAAGCCTATATAGCGGCATGGAAGCAGCCGACAACAACCTGCGCAAGGAGCCGTCGTTCAACGGCACCCGGCCATCCGCCGCCCAACGTAACTGGCTGGAACGTGGCATCGACCAGCCCGGCGGCAAGCTGCCCCTGTTCGACCGGCACGGCAAACGCATCTCCGCCAGCACCATCCGCACCTGCATCGCCCAGGGCTGGGCCGAACCGTGGTTCATCAACCCGGTAAAACCGGACTGGCTGGTGTGCAAGCTGACCGATCGCGGCCGCGAAATCGCCACCCTTGATATCTGACGTGAAAAGCAACGCGGCGCGCTAGCGCCCGTCCCGACCGTCCGCACCCGTTTCCGCGCCGGCCTCCTCGAGGGCCTTGGCCGCAGCCATGTCGCGTCCGTGGGCCAGTTCCGCCTCGCGCTTGAGGATGTAAAGGCTTGCGCCTGCGATGATGGCCGCCCCCACCCAGGTCCATACCGAGGCCCGCTGGTCATAAGCGAAGTAGCCCACCAGCGCGATCAGCGGCAGGCGCAGGTAATCGAACGGCATGACGATGGAAACATCCGAGGTGCTCATGGACTTGGTAAAGCAGAAATGCGCGGCGCTGGCCGAAAAGGCCAGGACGGCAATCCACGGCGCATCCGCCCAGGTCGGCCAGATCCAGTACGGGATCGCCCCTGCCAGCGCCAGCGGCAACGTCACCAGGTGCAGGTAAAAAACGATGACCCCCGGACGCTCGCGCCCGGACAGGGTTTTCACTACCATGTTCGCCGAGGCATAAAGCGCCGCCGAAACCAGAACCAGGATCATGGCCACATCCACCTCGGCGAAGCCGGGCCTGATAATCAGCAAGGCGCCAAGAAAACCGATGATCGTCGCGATCCAGCGCCGGGGACCGACACGCTCACGCAAAATCAGGATGGCGAACAGGATCGTGAACAACGGCAGCGTGAATTGCAGCGCCACCGCATCGGCCAGCACCAGCACCTGCAACGGGTAAAACCAGGTCAGCATCGCCAGGTAGCTCAGCCCGCCGCGCAGCAGGTAGAACTTCGGCCACTTGGGCCGCAGCAGCTCACGCAGGCCCACGCCAACGGCGGGCAGGATGATCAACAGCCCAAACAGGCTGCGAAAGAACACAATCTCCGACGCTCCGATGGGCGCCAGCGCGCGGATGGACCACGACATCGCCACGAAGGACGCCGCCGCCAGGGTCATCCACGCCGCGCCGCGCACCGGCGCGGTCAGCGCAAGGGCACGGGCCGTGGCTAGCACGGAACACCGCGGAGACAGGGACAAACAGGCAATATCACGGGTAGCGCTTCCTTGGAGGGGGCCGCCAGTCTAACGCGCCAGCTGTCCCGGACAAAGCCCGCATTGCCTCCACAGCCATTTGCCTCCGGTTCCCACAAGGGCTAAAAATAGGCCCAAGACAGCCCGATGACGGGCGGCAAACCATCAGGGGGATTTCATGCTGATTATCAATAACGATCTCGTTGCCCAGGTTCTGAACATGGACGAGGTGATCGAGGCCCAGGAAGAAGCCTTCAAGAAACTACCCTCCGGCGGCGCCATCCACCGCCCGCGCATCGACATGTACTTCCCCTGCCAACGCGACGACGGCTATTTCCGCTGGGGCACCATGGAAGGTGCCAATGACGGCTACTTCGCCATCCGCATGAAATCCGACATCATCCACTGGCCGAAGGATGAAAACGGCAACTGGACCGAGGAAAAATACTGCCGCGAACCCGGCACCTACTGCGGGATGATCCTCCTGATCTCCACCGAGAATGCCGAACCGCTGGCCTTCATCAACGACGGCATGCTTCAGCATATGCGCGTCGGCGGCGGTGCCGGCATCGGGGTCAAGTACCTTGCCCGCAAGGATACCCATGTGGTCGGCATGCTCGGTTCCGGCGGCATGGCCCGCACCTTCCTAGAGGCGTTCAAATCCGTCCGCGACATTCGCCAGTGCCGGGTTTACAGCCCGACCCCGGAACACCGCGAACAGTACGCGGAAGAAATGTCCAAGCGCCTCAACATCGAGGTCATCGCCGTGGACAATCCCCACGACGCGATCAAGGGCGCGGACCTGCTGTCGTCGTGCACCGATTCCATGAACCCGGTCTATGACGCCGAATGGATCGAGCCGGGCATGCACGTGACCAACCTCGGACGGCGCGAAATGCCCGACGCGTCGTCGGAAAAGTTCGACGTGGTGATTCGCCAGGGCACCGCCGGGCTGCAAATGAAGATGACCGAACGTTTCCAGGCGGAACGCGGCCTCTCACCCGCCGCCTATATCGGCGGCACGGTGGAAGAAATGAAGCGCATCCCCGAAAAGAATCCCGAACCCGGTTTCGGCGGCGACGATCCCGACTTCAAGGACCGCGGCAAGGGCGGCACCTACCCCGACTTCGCCGACCTGGTTTCGGGCCGGGCCGAAGGGCGCACCAACGACGACCAGGTTACCTTCTACCGCAACGTCGGCAACCAGGGACTCCAGTTCTCATCGGTGGGCCAGGTGGTTTACCGCAAGGTCAAGGAACAGGGTCTCGGCCAGGAAATTCCCACCGACTGGTTCTTGCAAGATATCCGCGACTGAGCGGACACAACGCGCTGGGCGGGCTATTGCGCTCCCGACGGCGGGATGACCGGGAGTCGCGGCTAGCCGTCCTGGCCCTTGAGACGCGGCACCAGCCGCAGGGCGTTGTCGCGTTCGATCGCCCTTACGGTCGCATCGGGCAGGCCGCAGCTATGCAAGCCCGCCAGGGTCGGGCCGATGTGGCCGTAGGGAAAATCGCTGCCGAACATGATCTGGCTGTCTGGCACCACGGCGCGCAGCGCCCCCATGGCAATCGGGTTAGTCGAGGTCGCGGTGTCGAAATGCAACCGTGCGATTTCCGCGCGGTAACCGTCCGGGGCATATTGCGGCATTTCCTTGATCCGTTCGGTGCCCCACTCGACCCGCCCGGTCAGCGCCGGAGTCACGCCCCCGGCATGGCAAAAGACGAAACGGATATCACGGCAGCGCGCGAACGTACCGCTGAGCAACAGGCTGAGCATCGCCCGACAGGTATCGAAGGGGTATTCCACCAGCGAAGATGAAATTCCAAGCAGCCCTTCGCAGCAGAACGGCACCGTCGGGTGGATATAGACCAGCGCCTTGCGCCGGTTCAGCTCATCCCAGATCGGCGCGTAGGCAGGATCGCCGGGCCAGGTATCGCCAAAACTGGTGGCGATGCCGACGCCATCGGCCTTCAGCGTATCGAAAGCGTGGGCGATCTCGTCCAGGGTACCGTCCACATCCTTCATGGACAGGAAGGCAAAAAGGGCAAAACGTTCCGGGCGCGACTTCACCAACTCGGCGCCGAACTCGTTGAAGCGGCGAACCGTCCGCCGCAGCCACGCATCGTCGCGGCGCCACCAGTCGGTGGGAATCGATGAAGCCGAAAGCGCGACCGCCGCAACGCCATTGCTGTCCATCTCGTCGAGGGATGCCTGCATGGTCCATTTCTTGGTCGGCCCACCGCCAAGCACATCCTTCAGGTCTTCCGGATAATAATGGTGATGTACGTCTATACGATGCGGGTCCACTTTCGCCCCTCCCCTGTTTTTTAATTCATCAGCCAAGCGTGACCATGGTGCCGGAGGTCGCCGATTTGGCCATTGCCTCCAGCACGGCCGCGCTATGCACCGCATCCGCCGCCGGGCACGGGAACGGGGCCCCGTTGGCGATTGTATCGGCGAAAGCCTCCATCTCGGCGTGTTCGGTGTCGAACCTGGGAAAGGACATTTCCTCTCGCTTGCCGCCCTTGGGCTGGAACACGAAGCTGTCCGCGTCGCGAACCTCGGCCCAACCCTCGGTGCCGAATACCGTGAACCGGTAGTAATCCGGCGTCATGCCACAGGCGGTCAAAAGCCCGGTACGGTTGCCGGCACTTTTCAAAAGCACTGCCGTGGTATCGGCAAGGTCGTTATCCGATGCCTGGTTGAGGCCGATGGCATGCACCGCCTCAACCCGGCCGACAGTCTCGATCGTCAGGTAAAGCATGTGATCGACGAGCGAACCGGCGGGCGCATTGACAGGATCGGCCTTCCACGTGCCGCGCTTGACGCCACCGTAACGATGCACGCAGAAATTGCCCTCGGTATGCAGGATCTGGCCAAGCGCATTCGCTTTCAGGCGCCGCCGCAATTCCGCGATGTTGGGAAAGAAGCATCGGTTATAGCCCATGCACAGCGCCACCCCCGCCTTGTCGGCGGTGGCCTTGAGTGCTTCGGCATCGGCGAGGTTGAGCGCCATCGGCTTGACCGCGAGAACGGGCTTGCCCGCCTTCACCGCGATCATCGAATGGGCCGCGTGCAAATGCGCGGGCCCGCACGACACCACGCCCGCCACCGACGCATCCGCCGCCGCTTCGGCGATATCGGTGCCGAGCACCAGTCCGTGCTTGTCCGCGAATTCCCGGGATTTTTCCGGTCGCGTTACCACGGCGCGGGTAAAACGCACCTTGTCGCTGACACCTTGAACCGAATCAACCAAACGGCGGCCCCAGCCGCCCAACCCGATAATGGCGAGATCAATCATCCCCTGCTCCCTGGCTAGCCGCCGTCGCGCCGTCTTGTTTTGCCAGACAGTATAGCAGGTTCATCGCCCTGTCGCGGGCGCGGAACGACCGGGGGTGGAAAGACCCCCGGTCGCCGCAATCAGACCTTGATCGAGGTCATGACCATCAGAAACAGGCCGACGAATGCAGCCAGAATAACGACGGCCTTCCAGCCCGGGCGCGTCGGCCGGGCCACGAGCTTGCCATCTCCGGTGGGACGAATCTCCATACGGAACCTCCTGTCGGTTGCGCCGCCGCAATGCCCAACAGTGCCGGGAGAAGGTGCGCGGGCACGTAGCCATGCCTGCGCAACAGCGGTTACCCGCCGCCGTTACCTCCAGTTCCCGGCGCGTGCCGGCTGGCGGTCGTTAACCCGGACACATTTGGCCCGGTACTGCTACTGGGCAAATTCAAACATGGATGAAGGGCGCAGGGCAATCCCCAAGGCGCAAAATGCCGGGATTCAAGCCTTAATGAGGGCCGGAAATTGCAGGCAGACACGCAGGCCCGGCGCATTATCGGAAAGCGTCATTTCACCATCGTGCAAATCGGCGATCGCCTTGACGAGAGCAAGACCAAGGCCGCTTCCCGGCGTCGTGCGACTACCCTCCAGCCGGGCAAATCGGCGCAACACGGCATAGCGCATGTCATCGGGGATGCCGGGCCCAGTATCGCCAACGATCAGCTTTGACACCGGATCCGCGCTCAGCGAAACGCTGACCTGAATACCCGGCGGGCTGTGTCGCATGGCATTTTCCACCAGATTGGCCACAAGCTGGGTCAGCAACTCCCTATCCCCCTGCACATGGACGTTGGGCGCTATGTCCGCAACGAAGGACTGCCCCGCATCCTCGACCACCGATTCGTAGGCATCGACAATACGATTCAGCACCTCCGACAGATCGACATCGGCAAACCTGGAACGCCGGGCACGGGATTCTATCTGGGCGATCCGCAACAGGGCCGCGAAGGTGTCCAGGATCGTATCAACCTGACCAATGGCATGGTCGATTGCCCCTTCGTAATCCTCGCCGCGTCCTTTTTTTAAACGCAATGCCTCAAGATCCTGGCGCAAGCGACCAAGCGGCGTTCGCAGGTCATGCGCAATATCGTTTGTCACCTGTTGCAGGTTTTGCAGCAAGTTTTCGATACGCCCGAGCAAGAGATTGATGTTTGTGGCCAGAAGGTCCAGTTCATCGCGTGTGCCGCGTGTCGGCACGCGCACCGCCAGATCACCATTGGAAATTTCCTTGAACGTCCGGTTGATGGTCTCAACACGACGCAAGGCACTGCTGCTGAAAACAGCGCCACCGACGATGGCGAAGCCAACGGTCATGGCAAGTGCCCAGGCCAGGGAGCGGACAAGAAGTTCCTGGGTTTCTTCAATATGGTGAACGGACCGGCCCACCATCAGGAAGGCGTCGTCAAGCCTGACACCCAGCGCCAACGCATTCTCGTCCTCTTCGGAACCGCCATTGGCGTGTTCGGTCCGGCGCAGTGACAGTTCCCGCCATCCGGTGAAGGGCCGATAACGAAGGACGTTCCCCGCGATCGCCTGTCCGTAGCGGCTTTGCAGCAAAATCAGGGCCTCTTCGGGATTTGCAGCCTCTGCCCTTTCACGCACGGCCTCTGCCATCCGCGCAAGGCGGCCTTCGGAATAGGCGATAACCAGCGGCCGGGCATCCTCGCGCTGTACTGGATCTGGATTGTCATGCGCCGACGGGAGCGCGGTCTTTCGGCCTTCTTTCCGCTATTTTCCCCGCCGCAACGCAGCGCCTTTGTCGCCGACTTGCGCCAACACCTTAACGCCCTGGCACGGTTCAAAATCCCGCCCCCCGACGGCGAAACACCGCTGGCCAGCGCCGTGCACGGCCTGGGTATGCTCGTCACAACCGCCATGGCGGTCACCGGCGGCGCAATCTATCTCATGATGGGGGAAGACGGCTCCCTTGGGACAACCGGGAAACTGATTTACGAACTGCATTGCCTGCTTGCCACGCTGATGTGGGCCTATCTGGTGGGGCACGCCGGCGTTGCCGTGCTTCATCAAAAGGCAGGACATCGTGTCTTTCAGGGCATAACCATCGGCAATCGCTGATTGGCCTGCCCCAACGAAACAAGGGTCCAGCCGTTTCCAGCCAGACCCTTGTTTTTTAATGGTCAGACGGCGGGATTCGAACCCACGACCCCTTGACCCCCAGTCAAGTGCGCTACCAGACTGCGCTACGCTCCGAAAAGCTTCATTTTAGCCACGCCACCGGGCCGGTGCGGGCGGCGCGCACTGTACCCCCCCAGGCGCGGCGGTGCAACGCGATATGGTCGGTCCGTGAAAAGGCGGAATTCAGCCCTGCAACAGGCCCTTGAGGGCGTTCAGTTCCTCGATCACCGCCTCGATCTCGCGCCGCTGGCCGGCACTGAGTCCGGGGCCGGGCGCGCTGCCGTTGGTAACCGGTGCCGCGGCCGGGGCCACCTCGGTCGCATCGGCCGGAACGGTGCCGTCGCGCAGCAGCTTCTGCACACCCTTGATGGTGTAGCCGTCGCGATAGAGCAGCGTGCGGATCGTGTGCAGAAGCTCGATATCCTCGGGCCGGTAATAGCGCCGCCCGCCGCCCCGCTTGAGCGGCTTGACCTGGCTGAACTTGGATTCCCAGAAGCGCAGGACGTGCTGCGGCACGTCCAGTTCACCCGCGACCTCGCTGATGGTGCGAAATGCCGAGGCGGACTTCCCCGCAACCCGCCGCCCCGTGGCGGCGGCATCGGCATTCGTTGTCGCGCTATCGGACATTCAGAAGAAGCTCCCGGACCTAGAGGGGGTTGGAGGAGCCTGTGTCTGACGCGGCGCCCGGTGCCGCCGGAGCCGCCTCGCCGCCGCCCTTGGACATGGCGTCGTTGACGCGGCTCTTGAGAACGTGAGAGGCGCGGAAAACCAGCACGCGGCGCGGCAGGATCGGTACTTCCTCACCGGTCTTGGGATTGCGGCCCACCCTCTGGCCCTTGGAGCGCACGGAAAAACTGCCGAATGAAGATATCTTTACGCTTTCGCCGCGGACCAGGGCGTCGCTGACTTCCTTCAGCACAGCCTCGACCAGATCGCCCGATTCATTGCGCGAAAGACCCACTTCCTGATAGACGGCCTCGCCCAGCTGGGCGCGCGTGACGGTATTGCCTGCCATGGTTCCCCTCCCGATTTGGAAGCAGGGTACAACCCGCCAAAAAAACCGTCAAGATCAGAGGGATGCGATAAAATCTTGAGAAACGGCCCAAATCACCGGCCAAAGCCCGTTGGCTACCAGCGCAAAGCCGCCGCCGCCCAGGTGAATCCGGCCCCCATGGCTTCCATCAGAACCAGGTCGCCCGGCTTGATCCGCCCGTCATCCACCGCCACCGCCAGCGCCAGCGGGATCGACGCCGCCGAGGTATTGGCATGGCGGTCCACGGTCATCACCATGCGTTCCGGCGGCAGACCCAGTTTTTTCGCGGTCGATTCCAGGATGCGACGGTTGGCCTGATGCGGCACCACCCAGTCCACATCCGACGGTTTCAGGTTATTGGCCTCAAGCGCTTCCTTGAGCACGCCGGACAGGCGGCTCACCGCATGGCGAAAAACCTCCTGGCCTTCCATCTTGACCACGCCCGCGACCTGGTTGAGCGACGGTCCGCCGTTGGCGTAGAGCAGGTCATGCTGGCGCCCGTCGGAATGCAGGTGCGTGGACAGCACGCCGCGGTCGGCGGACGTGCCCTGGCCTTCGGCGGCCTTGAGGACCACCGCCCCCGCCCCGTCGCCGAACAGCACGCAGGTTGAACGGTCTTCCCAGTCGAGCAGCCGGGTAAAGGTCTCGGCCCCGATCACCAGTGCCGTTTCAGCCTGGCCAAGGCGAATGAAATTGTCGGCCGCCGCCAGGGCATAAATGAATCCCGAGCACGCCGCCTGCACATCAAAAGCAAAGGCGGCATTGGCGCCGAGCGCGCATTGCACCTTGGTAGCGGCGGCGGGGAAGGTTTCGTCCGGCGTCGTCGTTCCCAGAACGATAACGTCGAGATCCGCCGCGTCGAGCCCGGCCTTGTCCAACGCCGCCTCGGCCGCGCGGGTCGCCAGGTGCGAGGTCAGCTCGCCTTCCGCCGCCACATGGCGCTCGCGGATACCGGTGCGCGTGGAAATCCACTCGTCCGATGTCTCAATGATTTTCGCCAAATCATTGTTTGTGAGAATTTTTTCAGGAAGGTAGGAACCGTACCCGACAATCTGCGAACGACGCGTCATCCGTCCACCGTTGCCTTGTCCATGGGCACGGTAAAATCGCCGATCCGCGCCATCTCTTCCTTGATGCGATCGGAAAATCCGCCCCGGATCATATCGACGGCGACGCCGATGGCATTGGCGAATCCGAAGGCATCGGTGCCGCCGTGGCTCTTGATCACGATGCCGTTGAGCCCCAGCAGCATCGCCCCGTTATAGCGCCGGGGATCGAGCCGGGTACGTAGCCGACCGATGGCGCCACGGGCAAACAGGTAGCCGATCCGGGAAAACAGGGTGCTGCGGAACGCCTTACGCAGGAAACCCGCGTACATCCGCGCGATACCTTCCGCCGTCTTGAGCGCCACGTTGCCGGTAAAGCCGTCGGTCACTACCACATCCACGGCGCCGGACCAGACCGCATCGCCCTCGACGAAGCCGTGGAATTCGATCGGCACCGACAGGCCGCGCAGCATGGCGGCGGCCTGGCGGATGTATTCATGGCCCTTCAGGTCTTCCTCGCCGACGTTGAGCAGGCCAATGGTGGGCTTCGTCAGGCCGAGCACGGAGCGCGAGAACACCTCCCCCATAATGGCGAATTCAACCAGGTTACGCGCATCGCACGCAATATTGGCACCGAGATCCAGCATCACGCATTCGGCGCGGCTGTTGGGCACGATGGTGGCGATAGCGGGACGGGAAATGCCCGGCAGCATGCGCAGCGCGATCTTGGACAGCGCCATCAGCGCCCCGGTGTTCCCGGCGGAAACGACGCCTTCGGCCTCGCCGTCGCGTACCGCGTCGATGGCAAGCCCCATAGACGAATCGCGCGCCTTGCGCAATGCCTGGGAGGGCTTGTCCTCGCTCGAGACCGCGACATCGGTGTGGTGCACGGAAGAGCAGTCAACCAGAGCGGGAAATTTCCCGATCAGCGGCTGCAGCCGGGCTTCATCACCGTAAAAGCTGAAATGCACATCCGGGTAGCGCTCATGCGCCATATTCGCGCCGTCAACCACGACCTCGGGGGCACTGTCTCCCCCCATGGCATCGAGAGCAATCGTTAACCGCATGGGCATCACAATCCGTTACTGGCCGATGATGGGGACGCGGAATACGATTGCACGATCTCTAGACCGTGCCTTCGCTCTCCACAACCTCCTTGCCGTCGTAGTAACCGCATGAGCCACAGACGTGATGAGGGCGCTTAAGCTCGCCGCAATTGGCGCATTCCGCGTAAGCGGCCCCCTTCAGCGCATGATGGGAACGGCGCATGTTGCGACGCGACTTGGAGGTTTTTTGCTTAGGTACGGCCATGATTTTATCTCTCGTTCAGGGCGGAATCGGGGGCGCCCCCTCTTCGGGGAGACCTCTATTACCCAAAAAGGCCCGCCACGGCAAGCCGATTGGCCAGATTGGCCTATTTATCGGTCTTTCAGGCGTTTCAGCGCCGAAAACGGCGACTCCCGGGGGCTCTCCCCGACCGGGGGCTGCGCGGCCCCCGGTGCCCGGGGATAGGGGTCCAGCGCCAGGCCAAGCTGTTCAGCCACCACCTCGCCGAGGTCAATCCCGGCCTCAGGCAGCTGATCGGGCGGGTCTTCGCTATCGAGGTAGAATTCCGTCTCCCCGGTATCCATCCCCGCGTCACGGTCAAAGGCCCGGACGAAATTTTCCTCGATATGGGCGGGGACCGGTTCCAGCGTGACAACACAGGCCTGCACCACATCGGCCGTCAGGCTGGCCGTCACCCGGGCCTTTCGGCCACGGGCGAAGATCTCGACCTGGCCCCGCGCCCTGAGGCTGTCGAGGCCGATCAGCCCGAAGCGCCGCGCCAACGCCGCCCGCTCCGCCGCATCGGCCTCAATGGCGAAGGCAAGGCCATCCTCACCCGCTCCCATGTCCGTGGTGATGGGTTGCGGCCTGGAAAACTCCAGGGACGTCATGAGAATACCGCCTTCACCTCCGGCAGGGGGCCGAAGGCAACCTCTCCCGCCGCCACCGCGGCAATGGGCAGGGCGGCAAGCCGGACAGCCGATACCGCCATGTCACGGGCAATCGCTTTCGCCGCCGCATCGCTCCCGGCGCCGTTGAAAACATTGCGGCGAACAGCCTTGGCCAGCACCTCTTCCCCGTCATCAAGCCCCCCGTCATAGGCGCGGACGCGGCCATAGAAGGCCGCCGCCATGGTCTTGACCCGACGCCCGACGCCAAGATCCCCTGCCCCCATTTCGCGGAGGTTGCGATCCATGTCGGCAAACATCAGGTCAAACAGGGCCTGGCCGAGGGGACCGCCGGGTTCGCCCGCGCCCGCTTCCTGCTTGAGGCGATGGAGCACCAGGAAGACGTGGATGCTGATCATCTCGAACCGTCCCTCAAGCGTATCGGGCACGCCGAGCTCGGCATAGAAAACGGGCTCGCGCGCCCGGGCCACGGCTGCGCCATACAGGGCATGGGCGGCATCGGCATGGGTGTTACGGCCGAACAATTTGCTGAGGAACATGGGTTTTCCGGTTCGGTTGACAGGCCAGCGGGGGCGGTGCGATGGTGCGGCCAAAGATGCAGACCACAGGCCGCGCCGTCAAGCACCGACGCCGCGCCGCATGGGCCGAAAGCCCGGATGACTTTACCCACCATGCTCTACCCGCCGCGATTTTCCCTGCGCCCGTTGATGGCCCTTACCGTCGCCGCCCTGCTTGCCGGCGGCTGCACCAGCGAAGTCAACCTGCGCGGTAACGCCCCCGAAGCGGAACAAATTGCCCTGATCCAGCCCGGCGCGCAAAGCCGCGAACAGGTGATTCAGCTTCTGGGTTCACCGACCACCGTCGGCACCTTCGATAAAAACGTCATCTACTACATTTCGCAGCGCACCCGGACCGTCACCTTCCACGCGCCTGAAGTGCTTTCGCGCCAGGTGGTCGAAATCGAATTCGACAAAAACGACCGGGTCGCAGCGGTAAAGACCTACGACCTCAAGGACGGCAAGAAGATCAAGGTGGTCGAACGCGCCACGCCGACACCGGGACGCCAGTTCAGCGTGATCCAGCAGCTGCTCGGCAACCTTGGCCGCTTCGAGGGCAAGAATGAGCGTCTCGACCTTCCCGGCAGCAGGTAATCGCGCCGCTAAAACGGCATCAAAAAAGGCCCCGGATATTTCCGGGGCCTTTTTTGTTACGCGCTTATGCGCGCCGTTGCCTCAGGCGACGAGAGCCAGCAGCAGCAGCGCAACGATGTTCGCGATCTTGATCATCGGGTTGATCGCCGGACCGGCGGTATCCTTGTACGGATCGCCGACGGTATCGCCGGTCACCGCGGCATGGTGGGCGTCGGAGCCCTTACCGCCGTGATTGCCGTCCTCGATGAACTTCTTGGCGTTATCCACGCGCCGCCGCCCGATGTCATCGAGATGGCGACGAACAGGCCGGTCACGATGCAACCGAGAAGCATCGCGCCCAGCGCGGTGAAGGCCGAAGCCTGACCCGCGATCATCCGGATCACGAAGTACAGCACCACCGGCGCCAGCACCGGAAGAAGCGAGGGCACGATCATTTCCTTGATCGCGGCCTTGGTCAGCATGTCCACGGCGCGGCCGTATTCAGGCTTGCCCGTGCCTTCCATGATGCCCGCGATCTCCTTGAACTGGCGACGCACCTCGACCACGACGGAACCCGCCGCGCGGCCGACGGCCATCATGCCGAGAGAACTGAACAGGTACGGCAGCATGCCACCGAAGATCAGGCCCACCACGACGAACGGGTCCTTCAGGCTGAAGGTCACCGTCAGGTTGGGGAAGTAGTGGGAAAGGTCCTCAACATAAGCCGCGAACAGGACCAGCGCCGCCAGACCGGCGGAACCGATGGCAGCCCTTGGTCACCGCCTTGGTGGTGTTGCCGACAGCATCGAGCGCATCGGTGGTCTTACGCACTTCCGGAGGCAGGTCCGCCATTTCAGCAATGCCACCGGCGTTGTCCGTGACCGGGCCGTAGGCATCGAGCGCCACGACCATGCCCGCCAGCGCCAGCATCGCGGTGACCGCGATGGCGATGCCGAACAGGCCGGCCGCCAGGTACGCCAGCACGATGCCGCCACAGATCACCAGCGCCGGCAAGGCGCAGGCTTCCATGGAGACCGCGAGGCCCTGGATGATGTTGGTGCCGTGACCCGTGGTCGAGGACTGGGCCACCGAACGCACCGGGCGATGATCGGTGCCGGTGTAGTACTCGGTGATCCAGACCAGCAGCCCGGTAACGCCGAGACCGACAACCGCGGACCAGAACAGGCTCATGCCGGAGAAGGTCTTGGCGCCGACGGTGAAGCCGGTGCCGAAACCGACGAACTTCCAGACCACCAGCGCGATACCGGCGGCGGAGATCACGGCCGAGGCGATGAAGCCCTTGTACAGCGCCCCCATGATGTTGTTCGTCGCGCCAAGGCGAACGAAGAACGTGCCGACAATGGAACCGACGATGCAGACCGCGCCGATCAGCAGCGGCAGCATCATCAGCATGCCCTGGGCCGCGTCACGGAAGAAGATCGCCGCCAGAAGCATGGTCGCGACCACCGTGACCGCATAGGTCTCGAACAGGTCGGCCGCCATGCCCGCGCAGTCGCCGACATTGTCACCGACGTTGTCCGCGATAACCGCCGGGTTGCGGGGATCGTCCTCGGGGATACCGGCTTCGATCTTACCCACCAGGTCGGCGCCGACATCCGCGCCCTTGGTGAAGATGCCACCGCCGAGACGCGCGAAGATGGAAATCAGCGAAGCGCCGAAGGACAAGGCCACCAGGGCTTCGAGAATGCCGCGAAGCGGCACGCCCGTGCGCTGCAGGAACCAGTAGTAGACACCGACGCCAAGCAGGCCGAGGCCAACCACCAGCATGCCGGTAATCGCGCCCGCCTTGAAGGCGACATCAAGCGCGGCGGCGATGCCGCTGCGCGCGGCCTGCGCGGTGCGAACGTTGGCGCGAACCGAGATGTTCATGCCGATGTAACCGGCAAGACCGGAAAGAACCGCGCCGATCAGGTAACCCAGCGCCACATAGTGACCGAGCTGCCACCAGAGGAAGGCACCGATAACGATGCCGACCACGCCGATGGCCTGATACTGACGATTGAGGTAGGCATTCGCCCCCTCCTGCACCGCGCCGGCGATTTCCCGCATGCGATCGGAGCCCGCATCGGCCGCGAGAACGGCGCGCGATGCATAAATACCATAAAGAATCGCCAGCAAGCCGCCGCCGAATACCACCCAGTAAGCGCTAGTCATCTGGTTTTACCCCCTAGACTGTTCGGGATGAAAAAGGAACACGCTCGGGCCCGGCCCCGTTCCCCCAGGCGCTTGATGCGCCGGGAACCCCCGGACCCCCGAAAAAGTGGGCGGAAGATGCCAGAACTCCGCGCTATGCGCAACCTTCCCGATGCCCAGGGATAAGGCAATGATATCTAGACCTTGGCGGATTCCACCGGCCCGGCGCGCCGGGCCCAGGCCAGCCAGAGCGCCGCCAGCAGCGCCAGGCCCACCCCCGGCAGGGCGCCAAGGTTGACCGCCTGCCACCCCAGGGCCTGGTAAGCCGCCCCGGAAGACAACGATGCCAGGGCGACAAAACCGAAGACCAGGAAGTCGTTCAGGCCCTGAACCTTGGCCTGTTCGGCCTTGGCCGTGACCGAGGTAAGCAACGCCGTTCCACCGATAAACATGAAATTCCAGCCCAATCCCAGCGCCACCAGGGCCGCGACGAAATGAATCCTGCCCGTGCCCTGAAAGTTGATGGCAACACAAGCGAGGATCAGGATCGCCCCCAGGCTGATCACGGCCAGCGCGCCGAAGCGCTTTATGATGGACCCTGTGAAAAACGACGGCGCGAACATGGCAAACACATGCCACTGGATGATAAAGGCGGCATCGCCGAACTGCATGTCGTGGCCGATAACGGCAAGCGGCGTCGCGGTCATGACCAGGGTCATGGCGCTGTAGCCGGCGACTGCACCCAGAATGGCGACGATGGCCGCCGGCTGGCGCAGAATAAAACCAAGGGGACGGCCCTTGTCCTTACGCTCCTCCGCCGTCAGACGCGGGATATCGACGAAGCACAACAGAGTCAGGGTCACGACCTGAAGCGCGGCCAGGGCGACGAAGGTTCCCGCGAAACTGATACCGGCAAGGGCATCGGCTGTCGCCCGCGCCAGGTTGGGCCCCGCGAAGGCGGCAATCACGCCCCCCGCCATGACCCAGGATATGGCCCGCGACCGGCTCTGTTCATCGGCGCAATCCGCGGCGGCAAAACGGTAATAGACGGCAAATCCCGCCAACACGCCGATCAACGCCGAGCCGACGCAAAACAGGACAAATTCACCGGCTAGCAGGGCAAATACGTTGATGCCCCCCCCCAACCCGCCGGCCAGCGCCCCGATGACAAAACCGGCCCGGCGCCCGAACCGGCGCATGATGAAAGATGCGGGCACCGTGGTTGCCATCGTTGCGACGAACTGGAGCGACAGAGGCAACGTCGCCAACGATGCCAACGGCGCGATCAAGGCCCCCGCCAGCGCCGTCACGGTAATCACCATGGACGTGCCGGTCATGAACAGGGCCTGGCAGGAAGCCAGCAGCAAGACGTTGCGACGGAGGGTTGCGGCCATGCGGCCAGAATAGCCCCCTGCCCTGGCCATGGCACGCCTAATTTATCGCGCGGGCGCCTAGTCTATGGGTCGGGTATGAGCGTTTTCGACGAGGACATTCTTGACCAAGCCCGTGCCCAATACACGGTCGGCAACCATCTTCAGGCGTTTCTTGACGGTATCGAGCTGAAGCGCCTGCCCACTGCCGTTATTGATGGAGGCGATGCCGTAAAGATCGCGCAGGAAATTACTTTGGAAGTGGTGACGCTTCTCGATGATCTTGTTCTTGTTGGATACGCCCACGACCTCGATCGTCACGATAAGGCTGATTTGCCCGACGACCCCGGCCTCGCGAATCGTCGGAACGCTGAACGGCGGCATACGGAAAAATTCCGGCCGATCACCGCCGAGCCAGTCAGGCAGCTTGGAACGCGCATCACCGTTGTTACCCGGCCGCGCCTCCTGGGCCTGGCTCGGCGCATGGGCGGCCAGGCTCACCACCAGCACGGCGGCAAACAGGCCCTTCAGGCACAGCCGGACGAGTTCAGGCACAGGCATTCTCCACGGTTCGCAACCGTTTAGAGCCTCGCAGGTCAATCTGAATTTTGGGTAAAGAGTAAGCGGGGAATTTCAGGGGCGTTGAGAAGGCTTTGATCAGCCGACCTTGCAAAGCTGCAGGATATCGAAGGTCTCAACCGTATCAGAAACGCATTTCTCGACTTGGGAAGCGTCGCACCAAACGCTGTATCGCATCAGTTCCCATCGATCGGGGTCAAGGCCGGTCAGGTGAAAACAGGCCCCGCCACCCACCAGCGCTTCCTGATGAAGGGCAACCTCACGCCGACAGAGTTCGGGCAACCTGTCTTCCGCCGCGATGGTATCGGTTTCCTTGATTGCCACGTGCGGCTCTCCCGCCTTCGGATTACCGCTATAGGCGACAACACCCCAGCACCGAACCCGCGGACGGCCGAAAGTTTCAACAAGGTCGCCGAACAGGTCGCTGGTCAGAAATGCCCGCGCCGCATCATCGGACTGCCAAACATAGAAGGGCGCATAAATCGCCTGATCGGCATTAAACAGGTACGCCTTGTGCAAAAGGCCTTCGACATTATCGAAAAGCGGCTTGCGCCGGGCTACGCGGTCACGCAGGAGATCAAGATTGTAATCCCCTGCAAGCCGGATCGTGTACTGCATCGCAATCATTAAGCGTGCCTTTGGGCATGATACGCGGGCTGCACTGAATAACCCATTGTCCGCAAAGGCACAAATGCGTTGCACGAATGGGTGCCATGCACACCCTCTGGAATTTTACTAAAAATGGCGGAAACCCGTTGTTTTTAGAGAAATCCCGAGTACCGAAGCATCGTCCACATCGACGCCGCCTGCCTCGGTAACAACCCCGATCCGGGTGACCGTACTCTCCGTCGAGGCCGTCGCGACCGCGCCGCGCATCGCCTCTGGCGCCGTGAACAGCAACTCGTAATCATCACCGCCCCCCAAAACCGTCGCCATCAGCGCCGGTTCCGCCACCACGGCCGCGCGCGCCGCATCCGATAGCGGCACCGCCGCCGCCGTGATCCGGGCGCCAACGCCGGAAGCCTTGCACAAGTGGCCGAGATCCGCCAACAGCCCGTCCGAAATATCCATGCAGGCGTCGGCAATGCCGCAAAGCGACCGACCAAGGGCAATCCGGGGCGTTGCCACGCGGTAGCGCGCCACCAACGCCGATTTGGCGCCGGCATCGATGTCGGGCAACCTGTCCTGAAGCGCCAGCAGGCCGAGCGCGCCATCCCCGATGGTGCCCGACACATAGATGTCGTCACGCACCCTGGCTCCCGATCGCTTTAGCGTGTCCGCGCCGCCCTCGCCCAGCGCCGTCAGCGAAAGGGTCAGCGCACCATCGGTCGCAACCGTATCGCCGCCCACCAGCGCGACGTCGAAGGTGGCGCAGTCATCGGCCAGTCCTTCGGCGAAGGCGGCCAGCCAGGAATCAGTGGTGTTGCGAGGCAAGGCCAGCGCCAGCAAGAGCCAGCGCGGGCGGGCGCCCATAGCGGCCAGGTCCGACAGGTTGACCCGCACCAGCTTGCGCGCGATATCAAAAGGCGGGTCGTCGGCGAAAAAATGCACACCGGCGACCATGGCATCGGTGGTGCAAACCAGGCGGGTGCCGGACGTGAGCGAAAGCACCGCCGCATCGTCGCGCAGGCCCAGCGCACCGGGCTCTCGCGCCGCGATCGGCGCGAAGTATTTCGCAATCAGTCCGAATTCATCCATCGGCGCCAACGCGGCATCAACCGCGCGTCCCCGTCATCTCGCCCGCGCGGTAAAACTTGGCCACGGCATCGAGAACGCCATTGACCAGCGCCGGCTCGGACCCGTCAAAGAACGCATGAGCCAGGTTGACGTATTCGTTGATAGCCACGCGCGGCGGCACATCCGGGCGCTCGGTCAGTTCGAATACCCCGGCCTCGAGGATCAGCCGCACAAGAGCCTGAAGCCGGTCCACCGTCCAGTCCGTGGTCAGGGCGCCGCCGATCATTTCATCCAGCCGCTCGCGGCGCAAACTCACACCGCGCACGATGGCGCCGAACAACTCCGGATCGGGTGGCGGCATCTTGATCTCATTATCACCGTCATCATCACCGGCGCTCGGCGCCGGGGGCTGCATACCCGTCGCCTGCGCGATCACATCGTCAACGGAAGCACCGCCGAACTGCATCTGGTACAGTGCCTGCACCGCCGCGAGACGGGCGGCGGAACGGCGGTTGATGGGGGGCGTCATGGACGTCATGAAACACCGAAGCTGCGCTTGAGCGCGATCATGGCCAGGCACGCGTCCACCGCGTCCTTGCCCTTGATGCTTTTGGGACCGGCGGCACGGGACATTGCCTGCTGCTGGTTCTCCACCGTCAGGATGCCGTAGCCGATGCACGCCTTGTCGCGAATAGCGAGTTCCTGCAATCCGCGAGCGGATTCGCCGCAGACGTAATCGTAATGGCTGGTTTCGCCGCGAATGACGCAGCCGAGCGCGATATAACCGTCAAACCGCGGCGCGCCCTGCGCGTCACGAGCCTCCATCGCCAGGCGGATGGCGCCAGGAATTTCAAAAGCGCCGGGCACGGCAAAATATTCAAAGGTCGCCCCGGCGGCATCCAGTGCCTCGGTCGCGCCCTTCACCAGCGCCGCCGAAATCTCGCTGTAATACGGGGCATCGATGATCATGATGTGGGGCTTGTCACGCATGGGCTTGCTCCGCCGTCACTTGCATTTGATTTTCCGGGGCGCTGGGAATGAGAGCACCCCCGGAGGCGCGCAGAAGATAGCGCCCTTAGCCCGCCCCGCAAAGGCCTAGGTTTGGAATGGCTTCAGCCCTCGTTCAGGCGGGCGACATAGCGCGCCATCTGATCCACCTCGAGATTAAGGCGGGTACCGGGAACCGCGCTCTCCAGCGTGGTATGGGCCAGGGTATGGGGAATCACGTTGATGGTGAAATCGGTGCCGTCGACATCGTTAACCGTGAGCGAGACACCGTCGAGCGCCACCGAGCCCTTCTCGGCAATGAACCGGGCCAGCGGCGCGGGCGCGCGGATAGTGAACCGCACGGAACCGCCCGTACCCGCGACTTCCTCGCGCTCAATCACCTCGGCCAGCCCGTCGACATGCCCCGAAACAAGATGTCCACCCAACTCGTCACCGACCTTCAGCGCCCGTTCCAGGTTTACCGGGTCGCCTTCTTTCCAGATGCCGATGGTCGTCCGCGCCATTGTTTCGGGGGACGCCTCGACGGCAAACCAGTTGGTACCCCCGTCGCGTCCTTTTTCGACCACGGTCATGCAGGGCCCCGAACACGCGATCGAGGCGCCGAGGTCAATGCCGTCGGGATCATAGGCACAGGCGATCACGATGCGGGTATCGGGACCATGCTGGATATGACATACCTTGCCGATATCGGAAATAATTCCTGTAAACATGTCAGCCTTCCGTGCCCGATCCTTCACCTTCGCCGGCGCGCTCGTAAATTTCCAGGGCATCGCGGCCCGACACGATGGTGCGTATGCGCGTAAATGATGCCATGTCGCGCAGGTAATCCACGCCGAAGGGCTGAACCGCGGTCAGCCCTTCGCCACCGATCACATCGGGGGCACGGAACCAGGCAACCCTGTCAACTAGGCGGGAGCGGAAAAACGTCGCGTTGAGATTAGCCCCTCCCTCGACCATGACACGGGTGATGCCCCGTGCCGCCAGTTCCCGCAAGCTCGCAGCGACATCGGGGCGCCCGCCGTCATCAGGGGGCACTTCGATCACCTCCAGCCCGCAATCGGCGAAGGCGGCGCGCCGGTCCTCGTCAACGCCTTCGCAGGTCAGCAGCCATGTCGGTTGCCGGCGCGCGGTGGCGACGATGCGGGCGGTTAACGGTAGCGACAACCGGCTGTCCATGACAACACGCACCGGCGAGCGGGATTCCAATCCCGGCAAACGGCAGGTCAGGTCCGGATCATCGGCACGAATGGTTGCACCGCCGGTAATCAGCGCGTCATGACTCGCCCGCAGGGCATGTCCCCAGGAACGGGCAAGCTCGCCGGTGATCCATTTGCTTTCACCGCGATGGGTGGCGATGCGCCCATCCAGCGTGGAGGCCACCTTGAGCAACACCGCCGGGCGCCCGCGAGAAACACGCCCGATAAATCCGGCGTTAAGCCGTTCCGCATCGTGCCGCATCACGCCGACGCGCACATCGATACCGGCCTGCTTCAACATCTCGATCCCCTTGCCCGCCACCCGGCTATCGGGGTCTTCGCAGGCGACGACAACGCGCCCGATCCCGGCCTTGATCAAGGCCTCGGCACAAGGCGCCGTGTGCCCGGTGTGCGCGCAGGGTTCCAGCGACACATAGGCGGTGGCGCCGCGGGCACGGGCCCCGGCACGGGCCAGGGCTTCGGTCTCGGCATGGGGTCGCCCGCCCGGCTGGGTCCAGCCGCGCCCGACAACATCACCCGCGCCATCGACGATAACGCAGCCTACCGCCGGATTCGGCCAGACCACGCCCAGACCCCGGCGGGCCAGGGCAAGGGCCGCCGCCATGAAGCGCTGGTCGATGGGGTCAGTCGGCGGGGCCACTCAGCTTACCCACAAAATCCTCGAAATCCTTGGCTTCGCGAAAGTTACGATAGACCGAAGCAAAGCGCACGTAGGCGACCTGATCGACGCTGGCCAGGGCCTCCATCACCAGCTCACCGATATGGGATGCGGGAATTTCGCTCTCCCCCATCGTCTCGAGGCGGCGCTGGATGGAATTGACGATGCGCTCAACCTTGTCCTCAGCCACCGGACGCTTGCGCACCGCGATGTAGATCGAACGCGCCAGCTTGTCGCGGTCAAAGGGTTCCTTCTGGCCGTTGCTCTTGGTCACCACCAGCTCGCGCAGGTGCACGCGCTCGAATGTCGTCCAGCGCGAACCGCAAGCCGGACAGAAGCGCCGGCGGCGAATGGCGGCGCCGTCTTCGGTCGGGCGCGAATCCTTTACCTGGGTGTCGTCATGACCACAAAAGGGACAACGCATATGCTGGCTCCTTGCACTTGGGCTCGCGGGCCTTGTTGTGTTTTCTATCTTTGATCGCTGTAAATCGGGAAACGGGCACAAAGCGCGGCAACGCGTTCACGCACATCCTTTTCAACCGCCGAATTGTCATCCGGCGATGCCCTGAGACCATCCAGAACCTCGCCGATCCAGGTGCCGATGTCGCGCCACTCCGCCGGGCCGAAGCCCCGCGTGGTTCCCGCCGGCGTCCCCAGACGCACGCCAGAGGTCACGAAGGGCTTTTCCGGATCGAACGGGATCGCATTCTTGTTGCAGGTGATCGAAGCCGCCTCGAGGCTGGCCTCCGCCGCCTTGCCGGTCAGCCCCTTGGGCCGCAGGTCCACCAGCATCAGGTGCGTATCGGTGCCGCCCGAAACAATATCGAGGCCCTGGCTCATCAGCGATTCGGCAAGGACACATGCATTATCGCGCACGGATTTTGCGTATTCACGGAAGGCCGGGGTCAGCGCTTCGCCAAAGGCGACCGCCTTGCCCGCGATCACGTGCATGAGCGGCCCGCCCTGGGTGCCGGGGAATACCGAGGAATTGATTTTCTTGCCAAGGTCCTCGTCATTGGCCAGCACCATGCCGCCACGGGGACCACGCAGGGTCTTGTGGGTCGTTGTGGTGACAACATCGGCCCAGTCGAGCGGATTAGGATGCACGCCGCCCGCCACCAAACCGGCGAAATGCGCCATGTCCACCATCAGGATGGCGCCGACGGCATCGGCGATTTCCCGGAAGCGGGCAAAGTCGATAATGCGCGGATAGGCCGATCCGCCCGCCAGAATCAGCTTCGGCTTGTGCTGACGCGCCAGGCTTTCGACCTCGTCGAAATCGATCAGGGCATCCTGCTTGCGCACGCCATATTGAACGGCGTTGAACCACTTGCCCGACTGGTTGGGCGCGGCGCCGTGAGTCAGGTGACCGCCCGCGGCCAGCGACATCCCCATGAAGGTGTCGCCCGGCTTCATCAGGGCGAAGAACACCTGCTGGTTGGCCTGGGAACCGGAATGAGGCTGAACGTTGGCGTAGGAACAACCGAACAGTTTCTTGGCCCGCTCGATCGCCAGGTTCTCGGCGATATCCACCATTTCGCAGCCGCCGTAATAGCGCCGCCCCGGATAGCCTTCGGCATATTTGTTGGTCATCACCGAACCCTGCGCTTCCAGCACCGCCCGCGAAACGATGTTTTCCGAGGCAATCAGCTCGATCTGGTTTTGCTGACGTCCCAACTCCCCCTTGATCGAGGCAAAAACTTCCGGATCACGCTCGGCCAGCGGCTGGGCGAAGAAACTTTCCTGGGCGGGCAGGGAATCGGACTTGGCGGCATTGGACATGGGTAGGAAAACCTCGGGATTATGCGCTGACGGGAGAGGACATCTTGGCGACGCGCCGGGCATGGCGGCCGCCTTCGAACTGGGTATCGAGAAAAGCGGCCAGGCAATCGCGGGCCACTTCAGGCCCGATAATGCGCCCGCCCAGGCAAAGGACGTTGGCGTCGTTATGCTGGCGGCATAAACGCGCCGTCAGGTTGTCATGCACCAGGGCGGCGCGAATTTCAGGGTAACGATTGGCGGCGATGGACATGCCGATGCCGGAACCGCAAATCAGCACGCCGCGCGTTGCGCGTCCGGCGGCGATGGCGCGGGCGAGTTCCTGGGCAAAATCGGGATAATCGACCGATTCGTCCGAATCGGTGCCGAGATCGAGGACGCCGAAACCGCGCTGCTCCAGATCCGCAATCAGCAGTTTCTTCATCTCGACGCCGCCGTGATCGGCGGCGATGGCTACGGTTTCGGATGACACGGCTCAACCCCCGGGAAAGCGCCGCGCCGCGCAAGGCGGCCTCGGCGACTTGGACAGGTTTTGAATACCATATGTCGCGGTGCCATGCCAGCCTGACACAAGGGCTGCCCCATGGCCCCGGGACAGCCGAAATCGCCCGAAATCCGGGGCCTTGACGCGCCGGTGCTAGAGCTTTGTGTATTCGTATTTGCCGTCATGCCATTCGTAGAAGACGTAGCCCGGCGCCTTCACATCGCCCTTGGCGTCGAAGCTGATTTCGCCGAGCACGGTGTCGAAGGTCTGCGAGCGGAGAGCCGCCCGAATTTTCGGAATGTCCACGGAACCGACGCGCTTGACCGCCTCGACAAAGACCTGGACCGCGCCATAAGTGTAGAGCGTGTAGCCCTCGGCCCGCTTGCCCGCGGCTTGCAGCCGGGCGACGACAGGCTCGGCCTTGGGGTTCTTGCGCGGGTCCGGGCTGAAGGTCATCAGGGTTCCGTTTCCGAGAGGACCGGTGATGTTCCAGAATTCGTTGGTCACCAGCGCATCGCCCGATACCAGCCGTGTCGCCATCCCCTGCTCGCGCATCTGGCGAATGAGCAAGCCCGCCTCCGCCTGGTAGCCCCCATAATAAAGGATGTCGATCTTTGCCGCCTTCAGCTTGGTGACGGTGGCCGAATAATCCTTTTCACCCTTGTTGATGGTGTCGGTCAACGCGACCTTGACCCCACGCTTGATCAATTGCTTCAGGGTCTCGTCGGCCAGGCCCTTGGAGTACGCCTGCTTGTCGTGGACCACCGCGATGCGCGCGCCGGGAAACTTGTCGGCAAGAAAGTTACCGGCAACCGCGCCCTGCTGGTCATCCCGCCCGCAAACCCGGAAGACGTTGGGCAGGCGGCGGTCGGTCAGGATCGGGTTGGTCGAACCCGGCGAGATCATCAGGATATTTTCCTCGTTATAGACCTCGGACGCGGGAATGGACGAGCCGGAGCAGAAATGCCCGGCGATGAACTTGACCTTCTTGTTGACCATCTGGTTGGCCACCGCGACGGCCTGGCGCGGATCGCACTGATCGTCGCCGATCTCCAGCTTCAGTTTTTTGCCAAGAACTCCGCCCGCGGCATTGATGTCCTTCACCGCCTGTTCGATGCCCGCCTTCATCTGCTCGCCGAAAGCCGCGTTCTCGCCGGTCATGGGACCGGCGGTGCCGATGACGATGACGTTTGCGTCCTCGGACTGGCCACAACCCGAAACGGCAAGCGCAAAGACAGCGACAACGAGAGACTTGAGAATTTTCATGAATCCGGCTCCAGACAAGGGTTTTCGGCGCCAGAGTAACACCGGCACGGGCATTGGCAAGAGCGGGGCTCACTCTGCCGGGGCGACGCCGCCTTCCAGGTACGCCGCCCGCACCCGCGCATCGGCCAGCAAATCGCGCCCCGCACCCTCGGCGACGATAGCACCGTTCGCCAGCACGTAGCCCCGATGCGCGAGGTTGAGCGCGTGATGCGCATTCTGCTCAACCAGCAGGACCGTCATGCCGTCACGCTCATTGAGTTCGCGGATGACGGCAAAAATCTGCTTCGCCACCAGTGGCGCGAGGCCGAGCGACGGCTCGTCAAGCAGCAACAAGCGGGGACGACTCATCAGCGCGCGGGCAATCGCCAGCATTTGCTGTTCGCCGCCGGACAAGGTGCCGCCACGCTGCGCTGCTCTGTCCCTCAGAATCGGAAACAAACCGAATACCCGCGCCAGGTCGTCTTCAACGTTATCGTCACCGACCGGCGTTGTGCCGATGAGAAGGTTTTCCAGCACCGTCATCCGCGGGAAAATCCGTCGCCCCTCGGGCGACTGGGCAATGCCGCGGCGCACGATCCGGTGCGTCGATTCGCGGGAAATATCGGCGCCGTCGAAAACGATGCGTCCGGATGCCGCGCGCGGATCACCGCAAATCGTCATCAACAGCGTCGACTTGCCGGCACCATTGGCGCCGATCAGGGTGACGATCTCGCCCTCGCGCACATGGAGGCTGATACCCGAGAGCGCACGCACGGGACCGTAATAGCTTTCCACCCATTCGAGGCTGAGGAGTGTACCCGCCATCACGCCTCCTCCCCCAGGTAAGCCCGGATCACCGACGGGTCGGCGCGCACCGCTTCGGGTGTTCCGTCACTGATCCGCGCGCCGTGATCCAGCACCACGATGTGATCGGAAATCCCCATCACCAACCCCATGTCGTGTTCGATCAGCAAAATGCCGATGCCGAATTCGTCGCGAATGACCTTGACCAGTTCGCTCAGCTCGGCTGTTTCACGGGGGTTGAGACCGGCCGCCGGCTCATCGAGACACAGAAGACGCGGGCCTGTACACATGGCACGCGCAATTTCAATCTTGCGCTGTAGCCCGTAAGCGAGCGTGCCGCATTCACGGTCCGCGACATCAAGAAGCCCAAGGCGGCGGAGCCAATCCTCCGCCAGTTCCAGCGCGTCTTCTTCCGCCGCCCGGTAGGACTTGAGGCCAAGCAACCCGGCGATGGAAAATTTCGACGCCCGCATCAACCTGGCGTGCTGGGCCACCAGCAGGTTTTCCAGCACCGTCATGCTGGGAAACAGGCGAATATTCTGAAACGTGCGCGCAATGCCCGCATCGCGCGCGATGCGATATCCCGCCATGCCTTCGAGCGCGTGAGAGCGTTCGCCATCATTCAGGGTCATGCGCCCCGCGCTCGGCCGGTAAAAACCGGTAATGCAATTGAAGACCGTGGTCTTGCCCGCACCGTTGGGACCGATGATCGCCGTAATCTCACCGGCGCGGGCAGTGAACGTGAGCTCATCGACCGCCGTCAGCCCGCCAAACCGCATGGTCAGCCCGGCCACGTCGAGAAGCGCAACCCCGGAAGCGGGCCTGGTCATCCCCCACCCTCCCGCGCGCGCTCACCGCGCAAAATGGACGGTTCACGGTGCGCCAGCAAGCCGCGCGGACGCCAGACCATGATCGCAACCATCGCGCCGCCGAACAGCAGCATGCGAAACTCCGCGAAGTCGCGCGCCAGTTCCGGCAACAGGATCAGCACCATTGCCGCGCAGATCACACCGATCTGGCTTCCCATGCCGCCGAGCACAACAATCGCTAGAATGATGGCGGATTCGATAAAGGTGAAGCTGGAGGGGTTGATGAAGCCTTGCCGGGTGGCAAAGAATGCCCCGGCAAACCCCGCCAGCATGGCGCCAAGGCCGAAGGCCGACAATTTCACCATCACCGGGTTGAGGCCAAGGGCGCGCGAAGCGATTTCATCTTCACGCAACGCCTCCCACGCGCGACCAACCGGCAAACGCCTGAGCCGCATGGAAATCAGGTGCGTCACCAGCGCCAGCGCAAGGATGATGTAATAGAGAAAGATCAGTTTGTGCAGCCCGGCATACGAAATGCCCAGCGCCTGGTGGAACGCAACCTCGCCCGCCGCCGGATTGGCGCTGAAAACAAGATCGAAAAGCGTCGGCGACGGGATCGAGCTAATGCCTTCCGAACCGCCGGTGAAACTACCCCAGTTGATCAAAACGATGCGGATCATTTCGCCAAAGCCAAGGGTCACGATCGCTAGGTAATCGCCGCGAAGCCGCAAAACCGGAAAGCCGAGCAAGATGCCGAACATCGCGGCAAAAGCGCCCGCCAGCGGCAGTGATGTCCAGAAGCCGAGGCCGAAATGCATCGCCAGCAAGGTGTAGGAATAAGCTCCCACCGCGTAAAAGGCGACGTAGCCAAGATCCAGCAGCCCCGCCAGGCCGACCACGATATTCAGCCCCCACCCGAGCATGACGTAGATCAGCACCAGCGTCGCCAGGTCCACCATGCGCCTGTCGGCGAAGGGCATCAGCGGCAGCAGTGCCAGCGCGATGATGAACACAAGGAACAATTGGCGCCGCCATGGCGTCAGCGCCCCGATGAAACGATCCAGTAACGGCGCTGATTTCTCCGCGCCGGGAACACGCGTCGCGGTCCATAGCGCAAGGGCGAGGCGCCCGGCGAAGACAGCAACAACGGCGATCGCCACCCACCATGGCCGGAAAGCCGGAGAATCGGTCGCACCCGCCGGTAACCGCACACCGGCCAGGGGCAGTGCCAGCAATAGCGCGACACCGGCGGCCACCGCCGCCTCCTTTAGCGCGGCGCGCCAGTCGCAACGCGCGGGCCTGGCCCCTTCAAAAAGCGTCATACCTTTTCCACCTCGGGACGGCCGAGCAAACCGCTGGGGCGGAAGATCAACACTAGGACAAGAATCGAAAACGCCGCGACATCCTTGTATTCAGCCGAGAAGTAGGCCGCCCAGAACGCTTCCACCAGACCGATCAGCACGCCGCCCAGCATCGCGCCGGGCAACGAGCCGATGCCGCCGAGAACCGCCGCGGTAAACGCCTTGAGCCCGACAAGGAAGCCGATGAAAAAATCGATCACGCCATAATAAAGGGTGCTGAGCACGCCCGCCACCGCCGCCAGCCCGGCGCCAAGCACGAAGGTCAGCGAGATCGTCCTGTCCACGTCGATCCCGCTGAGCGCCGCCATCTTTCGATCCTGTTCGCAGGCACGCTGGGCACGACCCAGTGACGTCCGCGCGATCATTCGCGTGAATCCGGCCATCAGGATCACCGTCAGAACCATGATCAGGAGTTGCAGGTAACTGACCGTGACGGCGAACCCGCCTTCTTCCATGACGACAAAGCCACCGCTGATGAAGGGTGTCATCGCCTTGGCCCGCGCGCCTTGAAGAAGCTGGACGTAGTTTTGCAGGAAAATGGACATGCCGATGGCGGAAATCAGTGGCGCCAGTCGAAACGATCCGCGCAACGGCCGATAGGCAACCCGTTCCACCGTCCAACCGTAGGCAGCGGTCAGAATGATCGCCAGCAGCAAGACGACCAGCAGCGCGAGCGGCACCGACGCGACACCAAGAACACCGAGGATGGCGAAAGCGATCATCGCGATGAAGGCGCTGATCATGTAAATCTCGCCATGGGCGAAATTGATCATGCCGATGATGCCGTAAACCATCGTGTAGCCGATGGCGATCAGCCCGTAGAGCGCGCCCAGGGTCAGTCCATTGATAAGCTGCTGGAGGAAATAGGCCATCAGCGCAACCGGCCCGCCACCATCCACGACGCGAACATCGCCCCCATTCTCACGCGCCCCTGCCCGGTGGCCTGGACTTGCCCCCGGCCCCGTCCCTGGACTGAACCCACGCCAGCTTGCGCATGACGGTATCGGTCATCTGCTACTCCGTCGCATTTACCGGCGCCATGATCGAAACCTCAACAAACGTGCGGGTATCCACGGCAGATACCTTGACGGCATTGCCGAGGCGCTGGAATTCGACGATCACGTCGCCGTCATTACCCCGCTGTTGCCCTCTCGCCATGCTCCCATCCGGCCCGCGGGCCCCAAGCAATTGATACGTCAGTGTAATCTAAAGATTTCGGGGGAGCCAGCCCGCGATCACGATAAGGACAAACTGGCGACACTCCTGCCTATCCTCGTTCGCCAGATCGGCACGACAACCGATGCCCTCGCCCCCGTCATCCATGGCAGGCGCAGCACCGACGCGCCCGCGACGACCCAACAGCCCTTGACGTCGCGGGCGGGGGGACGCTGATCGCGGCCGAAAAAAAAATCGCCGTGCGTCCCGGTGACGCACGGCGATCGGGAAGATACCGGAATATTCGGAACGTCAGGCGGCGGTGACGCTGCTCATCGGACCGCGCAGGCCAAGGGCCAACAGGCGGGTCCAGAACTGTTCCATGTGACGGAGCGCCACGCAGGCCCGCTTCAGTTCTTCCATGTCGTTCTGGCCGGATTCGAGATCCTGAACATGGCTCTCGAAATTCTGCTTCATGTGACCATAAAGCTCCAGCCCCTTGTCCGACAGACGGACACGGATGGAACGCCGGTCGTGGGTCGAACGCTCATGCACGAGGTACCCGTTCTCCACCATCTTCTTGACGTTGTAAGAGACGTTGGAGCCGAGATAGTAGCCACGGTTGGTCAATTCGCCGACCGTCAGCTCTTCCTCGCCGATATTGAAAAGGATCAAGGACTGCACGTTGTTGATATCCTCGGTGCCGAGACGGTCCAGCTCCGTCTTGACCACCTCGAGGAAGTGGCGGTGCAGACGCTCGATCAGGAAAATCACGTCCTGGTAGAAGGCGAACCACGGCATCCTTCGCTTGCAAAATAATCAAAACTAAGAAGGCTGCACTTCGCGGCCACAGACGGATTATCGGGTTTGAATGCTTAACATTGTCCTAATGGGATAGGCACTCCAAGGCGCGGATTTCATGGGGTTTTGCCAAAATTGACCCTATCGGTCCCACCCTTGGGAAAGATGCCGCCGCAGTTGTGCCGGCGCGCACGCGGACCTATCATCGCCCCGCCATGACAGACGATAAACCGGTTCCCAATCCCTTCTCCGCCACTTACCCCGCGACGCGCCTGCGACGCGCGTCAGGCCGATTGGTCGCGGCGGCTGATCCGCGAAGCCTCGCTTTCCGTTGACGACCTTATCTGGCCGATCTTCGTCCAGGAAGGCCAGGCGACCAAAAGCAGCGTCGACACCATGCCCGGCGTGCAAAGGTACAGTGTCGATCTCGCGGTCGAGGCCGTTGGCGAAGCGGCAGCACTGGGCATCCCGGCGGTCGCGCTGTTCCCGATGACCGATCCCGCACGCAAGAGCGACAGTGCCGAGGAAGCATTTAATCCCGAAAACCTGATGTGCCGGGCTGTCCGGGCCATCAAGGCCGCGGTTCCCGACATCGGCGTGATCTGCGACGTGGCGCTCGACCCCTACACCCGCCACGGCCAGGACGGCCTGGTCAGGGATGGCCGCGTCATCAATGACGAAACCGTGGCCGTGCTGGTGCGCCAGGCGCTGGTCCAGGCGGAAGCCGGCTGCGACATCATCGCACCTTCGGACATGATGGATGGACGTATCGCCGCCATACGCGAAGCGCTGGAGACGGCGGGTCATGAAAACGTACTGATCATGGCCTACGCCGCCAAGTATGCCTCGGCGTTCTACGGGCCGTTCCGCGATGCCGTGGGCTCATCCACCAATCTCGGCGGCGGCGACAAGAAGACCTACCAGATGATCCGCAACGGCGACGTATTCTGCGCGAGGTTGCCCTCGATATCAGCGAAGGTGCCGACATGGTGATGGTCAAGCCGGGATGCCCTACCTCGACATCCTGCGCCGGGTGAAAGATACCTATCATGCGCCCACCTACGCCTACCAGGTCAGCGGCGAATACGCGATGCTGCGGGCCGGCGCGGCCGCTGGGGGGCTGGACTGGGACGCGGCGCTGATGGAAAGCCTGCTCGCCTTCAAGCGGGCCGGCGCCGACGGCGTGCTGACCTATGCCGCGCCCGAGGTTGCGCGCCGCCTGAAGGCCGGTTGACGGCCTGGGAATTCCCTAATCTGATTTACTCAGAATAATGGATAGTTCATTGATTTAATGAAACTATTTAAACGAATCCTGTACTGGTCCCTGGGCGGGATCACCGCCGTCATCATCCTTGCCGCCGGTGCAGGATACACCTTGTTGAGAAGCTCCCTGCTGGTGACCGAGGGGCGCCAAGCGGTGCCCGGTCTCGGCGCCGAGACAACCATTACCCGAGATCAAAACGGCCTCGTTTTCATCCGCGCGGCCAGCACGGACGACGGCTATTTCGCCCTCGGCTACGCCCATGCCCAGGACCGCATGTGGCAGATGGAAGCGACGCGGAGGCTCGGAGCCGGGCGGCTTGCCGAAATCGCCGGCGAACGCTTTATCGGCCAGGACCGCATCATGCGCACCCTCGGCATTTACCGGCTGGCCGAAGCCTCGCTCGCGGCACTGGCGCCCGAGGTTCGCCATGCCCTCGATGCCTATGTGCGCGGGGTCAACGCCTGGCTGGACGGCCATGCCCACAAGGCGGGGCCCGAATTTGCCCTTTTCATGTTCCGGCCCGAACCCTGGCGGGCGGCGGATTCGTTCGTTTGGCCTCGATTGATGGCGCTCATGCTTTCGGGTAACTGGCGGCGCGAGATCGAACGCGGGATTCTCGCCGCCCGGCTTCCGCCGGATGCGCTTGGGCGTCTTTTCCTGCCTTACCCGGCGGATGCGCCCGTCACCGTGCCCGCCTCCGGTCCCGACCGGGCCGAATCCTTGCCCCCGGCAAGGGACACCGCCGCGCGCGCGGCTGCGCTGGCCGCCGTGATGCCGCGGCTGCCCGCGGCCGATACCGCGTCAAACGCCTGGGCCGTGGCGGGCACGCGCACGGTTTCGGGCAAACCCGTGCTGGCCAATGATCCCCACCTGGGATTCAGGGCACCGAACATCTAGTACCTCGCGCGGCTTGAGGCGCCGGGGCTGACCCTTGCCGGGGCGACGGCCCCCGACGTGCCTTTTCACGTCCTCGGCCATAACGGACACATCGCCTGGGGCATGACCACGACCAGCGCCGACAGCCAGGCAGCTTCCCGACGCCCTCAAGCCGCCCACGGTGCCGAAGATCGCGCCGCCGCCTCCGGTCGCAACCGGCGTCGGCGGCCTTCGCCTGCCCCCCGCCAAGCCCTGATCCCGCAGCGCCCGCACGATTGCCCGCATCGCCCGGCAACGGCATAATGCGGCCATGTCCCGTACCCTCTCGCTGTTCGGATCGCGCCTGCGCCCCTGCCCCTACTTACCGGGCCGGGAGGAACGCAACGTCGCCGCCGAACTGGCCGGCCCCGACGCCGCCGAGATTTACGACGCCGCTGTCCGCGCCGGATTTCGGCGCTCCCACGACATTATCTACCGACCCGCCTGCACAGGCTGCGAAGCCTGCGTGCCGGTGCGCGTGCGTGTTGACGACTTCACCCCGCGCCGTAGCCTGGCGCGCAACGCGCGTCGCAATGCCGATCTTGTGGTGACGGAACACGCGCCCCCGTCTGCGGGCGCCGAATTATTCGACCTGTTTCGCCGCTACCAATCCGGGCGCCATGCCGGTGGCGGCATGGACGGCATGGGCCGGCGCGATTTTGAAAACCTGATGATGACCAGCCCGGTGGAAACATTCGCTGCCGAATTTCGCGATGCCAATGGCACCCTGGTCGCGGTCATGCTGGCCGATCATGTCGAGGATGGATTAAGTGCCGTCTACAGTTTTTTCGATCCGCAGCTGACGCGCGAATCGCTTGGCACCTACATGGTGCTGTGGTTGATCGAACGCGCCCACATGGCGGGTTTGCATTACATCTATCTGGGCTACTGGATCGCCCGCAGCCAGAAGATGGCCTACAAGGCGCGCTTTCGTCCGCTCGAAGCCCTGCACCCCACCAATGGCTGGATCGCCTTCGACCCCGCCCCGAAACAATGAATAAAACACCTATACAGGAGGCTTAACATGAACCGTCGCGATTTCGTTGTCGGCAGCGTAACCGGTCTGGCCGTCGGCGCCGCTGGCACCGTGGCCCTTATGAAAGGGTCCGGGACAAAGACCGCGAGCGGTCCGGCCATTGCGAAAAAGCGCATGGAATGGAACCTGCTGACGACATGGCCGGAAAAATTTCCCGGCCTCGGCACCGGTGCAGAACGCCTGGCCCAACGCATCACGCAAATGAGCGACGGCCGCCTGACCGTGCGGGTGCGCGCGGCGGGAACCGTGGTGCCGGCGCTTGGCGTTTTCGATGCGGTATCGCAGGGCACCGCCGAAATGGGTCACGGCGCGTCCTATTACTGGCAGGGCAAATCCAAGTCCTTCAACTTTTTCGCTGCCGTGCCTTTCGGCCTGACCGCCAACGAGCTGTCTGCCTGGATTCATTTCGGCGGCGGCCAGGAATTGTGGGACGAAGGCTACGCCAAGTTCGGGCTGAAACCTTTCCTCGCGGGCAACACCGGCGTGCAGATGGGCGGTTGGTTCCGCAAGGAGATCAAGTCCACCGAGGACTTCAAGGGCCTGAAGATGCGCATGCCCGGTCTTGGGGGTGAAGTTCTGCGCCGTGTCGGCGCTACCGCCGAAAATCTCGCGGGCGGGGATATCTTCCCGGCGCTGTCGGCGGGACGCATTGACGCCACAGAATGGGTGGGCCCCTGGAACGACCTGGCCTTCGGATTTTACAAGATCGCCAAGAATTATTACTGGCCGGGCTTCCACGAACCGGGGACCGGCATCGAATGTTTCGTCAACAAGGCCAAGTACGATGCCCTGCCCGCTGACTTGAAGGCAATCGTGACCGGGGCGTGCCGGGCGGAAGTGGAAGCCATGCTTGGCGAATTCAACCGCCGCAACGGCGAGGCCCTGAAAGTCCTGATCGATACCCACGGCGTCCAGTTGCGCCGCTTCCCCGCCGACGTCATGGCGGCACTGGGCAAGGCCTCGGAAACCGTGCTGGCCGAGTTGGAAGGCGCCGACGACCTGACTCGCCGCACCTATGGCTCCTTCCGCAAGTTCCGCGACGAAGCCACCGGCTGGTCACAGCTCGCGGAGCAAGGATATCTCGACGCCCGCCAACGGCTGCTGCGTCCGAAACTTTAGGCGCGCGGCATGAAGCGTCGCGACCTGCTTGCCGGTGCCGGGCTCGGCATTATTGCCGCCGGCGCCGGCACCTATGCCGCGCTCAGGGGTGATCCGGCCGAAGGTCCCGCCGCCGCGCCCACTAACGATGCGAAGCGCGAATGGCGCATGATCACATGCTGGCCGGAGAATTTTCCCGGCCTCGGCACCGGTGCGGCGCACCTCGCCCGGCGCATCACCGCGATGAGCGGCGGCCGCCTGACGGTCAAGGTCTTTCCCGCCGGCTCCGTGGTTCCCGCCCTTGGCGTGTTCGATGCCGTATCCCAGGGTGTCGCCGAAATGGGCCATAGCGCCGCCCATTACTGGCAGGGCAAATCCAAGGCCTTCAACTTCTTTGCCGCCGTGCCTTTCGGCCTGACCGCCAACGAGCTGTCGGCCTGGATTCACTTCGGCGGCGGCCAGGAATTATGGGATGAAGGTTATGCCGGTTTTGGGCTGAAATCATTCCTGTGCGGCAATACCGGCGTGCAGATGGGCGGCTGGTTCCGCAGGCCGATGAAATCCATCGAGGATTTTCGCGGCATCAAGATGCGCATGCCCGGTCTCGGTGGCGAGGTGCTGCGCCGCCTCGGCGCGACGGCGGAAAATCTTCCCGGCGGCGAGGTCTTCCAGGCGCTGGCTTCGGGCCGCATCGATGCCACCGAATGGGCAGGACCGTGGAACGATCTGGCCCTTGGATTTTACCGCATCACGAAAAATTACTACTGGCCCGGATTTCACGAACCGGGCAGCGGCATCGAGTGCATGGTCAACAAGGCCCGCTTCGACGCCTTGCCGCCAGACCTGAAAATCATCGTCGCCGAAGCCTGCCGCGCCGAGGCGGAGGCCATGCTCGGCGAATACAACCGGCGCAATGCCCAGGCGCTCAAGGTGCTGGTCGAAAAGCACGGCGTTCAATTGCGGCGTTTCCCCGGCGATATCATGACCGCGCTCGGCCATGCCTCGGAAACGGTGCTGGCGGAACTGGAGGGCGCGGACGACCTGACCCGGCGCACTTACCGGTCATTCCGCGCTTTTCGTGACGCCGCGACCGCCTGGTCCCATATCGCGGAACGCAGTTACCTGAAAATGCGCGCCGAGCATCTTGCCAAAATCCGCTGACATCCCCATCTAGCGTCAAAACAAGTGCGGAGAGAGATATGCGCTATCCCCTGATTGCTTTGACCTTTGCCGCCGCCGTTGCCGTTTCTTCCCTCAGTGCTGCCACCGCCGAGGTCAAGCCACGCCCCGTCACCCCCCGCGGACCGCTGACCAGCGAAGAATCCCACGATATCCGGCTGTTCAAATCGGCCGCACCATCGGTCGCTTATATCTTTACCGCCAAGGTTCCCTCAGGCTATGCGCCGGAACCGGAGAACCTGATGCCGTCCGGGGCGGGCTCCGGGTTCGTCTGGGACAAAGCCGGCCATATCGTCACCAACAATCACGTCATTGAAGGGGCCGATGCCGTGGCGGTCAAGCTGGACCAGGGCGATCCCCTGCCTGCGCGCGTCATCGGTCGCACCCCCGATTTCGATCTCGCGGTCCTGAAACTGAACAAGCCGCCGAAGAATTTGCGACCTATTCCCCTTGGCCGCTCATCGGAACTGGTGATCGGACAAAAAACCTATGCCATCGGCAATCCGTTCGGGCTGGACCGCACGCTGACCACCGGAATCGTATCGGCCACGGGCCGACGCCTGCCCACCGCGCATGGACGGGAAGTCCCCGGTGTCATCCAGACCGACACCGCCATCAACCCCGGCAATTCCGGCGGACCGTTGCTCGATTCCTCGGGGCGGCTGATCGGCGTCAACACCGCGATCCTTTCAGGCTCCGGCGCCTCCGCCGGTGTCGGTTTCGCCGTACCGGTGGATGTGGTCAACAAGGTCGTGCCGCAACTGATCAACAACGGCAAGGTGCCGACACCGGGGATCGGCATTCTGGCGCTACCCGATCAGATCGCCGCGCGCTCGCATATATCCGGGGTCATCGTCGCCGATGTCGCCAGGGGCTCGCCCGCGGCGAAGGCCGGTCTTAAGGGCATCGACCGGCGCGCCGGCAAACTTGGCGACATCATCGTTGCCATCAACGGCAAGCCGGTGGAGGTTTTCAACGACCTCGCCCAGGCCCTGTTCGAACTGGGTGTCGGCAAGAAGGCACAGTTGCGCGTCCTCAACAACGGCGAAGAACGCGACGTCATGCTGACAATTACGGATATTTCCTGACCGGCAGGAGGTTTTACGAAAAAGCCTTGGGTTTCTTGGGAAACCCGCGGGGCGGCAGGCGCCCGGCCTGGGCGCGCTTGCCGATCCAGGCCGTCAGATCGGTCTCGGTCCGGGTGCGGTCGCCCTGGGGCCAGCTCAGCCCGTCCTTGCGATTGAACGTGGTGATGTCGGCGAGCCCGCCATCGCGGTACGCCTGCAACTTCACACCGCGGCCGCGCGTCATTTCCGGCAGTTCCCCGACCGGGAAAATCAGAAGTTTATGGTTCTCGCCGACCACGGCAACCGAATCCCCCATGACCGGCTTGCAGGCCTGGGCCTCGATGTCACCCTTGACGTTAAGCGCCTGCTTGCCGCTGCGGGTCTGGGCGATGACGTCGTCTTCACCGACAATGAAGCCGCGCCCGTCGCTGGAGGCCACCACCAGCTTGCGGCCAGGCCGATGTACCAGCACCTGGACGATGTCGTGATCGTTGGACAAGTCCACCATCAGGCGCACCGGCTCGCCATTGCCGCGTCCCGGCGGCAAACGGTCACAGCCCAGGGTGTAGAAGCGCCCGTTGGTAGCAAAGATAAGAAGCTTGTCCGTGGTTTCCGCATGCAAGCGGAAGCCGGGACCATCGCCCTCCTTGTACTTGACCTCCACGTCCGGCGCGATGTGGCCCTTGAAGGCGCGGATCCAGCCCTTGGCTGAAACCACCACCGTCACCGGTTCCTTTTCGATGGCGATGTCGATGGGAATGACCACGGCGGAAGGCGCATCGCCGATTTCCGTGCGGCGCTTGCCAAGCTCGGTCTTCGCACCGAAGCGTTCGCGCATGGCCTTGATCTCGTCGGCGATCACGGCCCAGCGTTTCTTTTCGTTACGCAGCAGGGCGCGAATTTCCTTCGCTTCCGCCGTCAGGCGCGCGTGCTCGGCGCGGATGTCCTTTTCCTCGAGCTTGCGTAGGGCGCGCAAACGCATGTTCAGGATGGCTTCCGCCTGCACATCGTTGATCTTGAGCGCCTTCATGAGCTTGGGCTTGGGCTCGTCCTCCTCGCGGATGATCTTGATCACCAGGTCGAGGTTGCCGTAAGCCGCCAGGTAGCCTTCGAGGATTTCCAGCCGAGCCTCGATCTTGCCCAGGCGATAGGTCGAGACGCGCTTGAGCACGACATGACGATGGTCGAGAAATGCCTGCAACACCTCGCGCAGGTTCATCACGCGCGGTGTCTGATCGGCATCGAGAACATTGAGGTTCAGCGAAATCCGGCTTTCCAGCTCGGTCTGCTGGAACAGTTGCGCCATCAGGTGCTCGGGCTCGATATTGCGTGAGCGCGGCTCCAGCACCAGGCGGACGCTTTCGTCCGATTCGTCGCGGATATCACCCAGCAGCGGCAGCTTCTTCGCTTCCATCAACTGGGCGACACGCTCGATCAGCCGGGATTTCTGAACCTGCCAGGGGACTTCGGTGACGACGACCTGCCAGGTGCCGCGCCCCGTGTCCTCCACTTCCCAGCGCGCGCGCAGGCGGAAAGAACCACGGCCCGTCTTGTAGGCCTCGACCACCGCCTCGCGCGGTTCGCTGAGGATACCGCCGGTGGGAAAATCGGGACCCGGAATAAAATCCGTCAACTTGGCGACCGTCGCCTTGGGAAACTTGATCAGGTGCAGCAGGGCATCGCACAGCTCACCGGCGTTGTGCGGCGGGATCGAGGTCGCCATGCCGACGGCAATGCCGCTGGCGCCGTTGGCCAGCAGGTTGGGGAATGCCGAGGGGAGCACAACCGGCTCATCCTCTTCACCGTCATAGGTGTCGCGGAAATCGACGGCATCTTCGTCAATGCCCGCCAGCAGGGCGCTTGCCACCTCGGTCAGCCGCGCCTCGGTGTAGCGCATGGCAGCGGCGTTATCGCCGTCGATGTTGCCGAAATTGCCCTGCCCGTCGACCAGCGGATAACGCACTGAGAACGACTGGGCCAGGCGCACCAGCGCATCGTAAACGGCCGTATCGCCATGGGGGTGATACTTGCCGATGACATCGCCGACGACACGGGCGCACTTCTTGAACCCCTGGGCGGGGTCGAGATGCAGCTTGAGCATGGCGAACAGCAGGCGGCGCTGAACCGGCTTCAGGCCGTCGCGCACATCGGGCAGCGAACGCGACATGATGGTCGAAAGCGCATAGGCCAGGTAGCGCTCGCCCAGGGCATCGGCGAGCGGGGCATCGTGAACCACGGACACGACCGCGGCGGCTGTAGGTTTCTTTGCCATCGGGCCGATTTATGGGGCTTTTGCGCCCAAAACACAAGATGTTGTGCGGGCTAAATTCTCAACGCGGCAACCAGACGTTCACGGGCGGCGGGACTGCGCTGGCTTTCGGCAACGAACTGGTGGCGCCCCAGAAAATGGCCGGTCAGGCGCAGGCCCGCGGCAATATCGGCAAGGCTCCCCGGAACGGCTCCGGGATCGGCAAGGAAGCCCGGCAGGTCCAGGAGCTTCTCGCGCCACGGCGCCCCGGCGGCAGCGCTGACTGCCCGGCCCGAACGGGGCGAGACGTAGATCAGGTCCTCCGTCCCGCCGGTCGCGGCGCAACTGCCGAGATCCAGCCCGAAACCGATATTGCGCAGGAGATCAAGCTCCCAGCGCACATAATCGGCCAGCCAGCCTAGCCGCGCCGCCTCGCTCTCTCCGGACGCATGGGTGAGCCGCTCGATCATGGCCACGCTGAGCAAGTATATCTGCGGCTGCGGGTCCTGTTCCGCCAGGGTCGATTCCAAAAGCGCCGTCAGCGCGCTCAGGGCCTTGAGGCGCAGGCCGTCGTCGAGCACATCGGCGGCGAAATCGCGGCCGGTTTCCAGCGTATAGGTGCCCAGATGCTCCGCCAGTCGCGCGCGCCATCCGGCGCTGACCAGGTTACCCGGCTGCAACAGCCCCTGGCGGCGGCGCGATTGCCCGCCCCTCACCAGCCCCATGTGGCGGCCATGCTCGCGTGTCAGCAGGCTGACGATAGCCGAGGTTTCGCCATGCTTGCGGACGCCGAGAATAATCCCTTCATCATGCCATTCCATATCCTGCCTATAGCACGATCGTCGGTCAAAATAGGCATTCGGAATTTAAGTATTACGCAACGTTTTGGGCGCTAAATCGGCGGATTGCCATTCAGGGGAATATTGTGCCCAAACCAAAACACACGCTCGAAAAAGCGACCATGGTCCTGTTCAATCCGGTCTTCAAGATGCGGACGACCTTGCGTCAGGCGATGATCGGCATGGGGTTTCGCGACATCCTCGACTTCGGGGATATTGACAGCACCCGCAAGGCCATCATGGACCGCAACCCGGATATCGTCCTGCTCGACCTCGACCGCGAGCGCGATGCCGTGTGCAAGCTGGTGCGCGAAGTGCGGCATTCGCAGGTCTGTGCCGACCCGTTTGTCGTCATGATGGCATTGTCATGGCACCCGAGCATTGAATCCGTGAACAACAGCCTAGAAGCAGGCGTGGATGACATTCTCACCATGCCGCTTTCGATCAAGGCGATCACCACGCGGATCAACGAACTAATTCACAACCGCAAGCATTTCGTTGTCACGCAAACCTACGTCGGTCCCGACCGCCGCTCCCCGTCGCGCCGGGAATCCGAACCCAATGACGTTGTCGGCACCATCCAGGTGCCCAATAACCTGCGTTACAAGACCACCGGCGACGAGACCGCGGCCGCGTCCGGCGACGCCGTCTCCGCCATCCAGGGCATCAAGACGACGATCGAGGAAGTCAGCCAGATCGCCAACTCCATCTCTTCCGCGGTCGAGGAACAGGGTGCGGCGACCCAGGAGATTGCCCGCAACGTCCAGGAAGCCTCCAAGGGCACCCAGGACGTGACGGAAAACATCGCCGGGGTCACCAAGGCCGCCCAGGAAACCGGAACGGCCGCCCAGGACCTGCTGAACGCGTCGGACGAACTGTCGCGTCAGGGAAGCCAGCTCCAGTCGGAGATCGACGGGTTCATGCGCAAGATCGGCGCTGCCTGAGGCACCGAACCCACGCGCTCTCGGGCGCATGTGCAAAGCGTATGGGAATCGCGGGCGGCACCAGCCGTCCGCGATTACTTTTTATCGGCTAGCTTTTGAAATCGAGACCGATGGCGCGGTAATGCTCGGGCCGTTCCATCCAGTCTGCCTTGACCTTCACGTGCAGAAAAAGATGCACGCGGCGACCGAGCATGCGTTCAAGCTGAATCCGCGCCGCCTCCCCGATCTGCTTGACCCGCACGCCGCCCTTGCCCACCACCATTCCCTTATGGGTATCGCGGGCGACATAAATCGTCTGGTCCACGCGCGCGGTGCCGTCCTCGCGCTCTTCCCAGTTTTCGGTTTCCACCGTCAGGCCGTAGGGCAGTTCCTGATGCAGTTGCAGGAACGCCTGTTCGCGTGTCAGCTCCGACGCCAGCAACCGCATGGGAATGTCTGAAAGCTGGTCCGGCGGATAGAACCACGGCCCCGGCGGCATCAGCCCGGCAAGATGCGCCTTCAGATCGTCAACGCCGTCACCCTTGCTGGCGGATACCATGAATACCTTGACGAAGCGCCCCGCCCCGTCATGGGCAGCCGTCACCGCCAGAAGCGCATCGCGTCGCACAAGGTCGATCTTGTTGAGAACCAGGATCGCATCGACCTCGCGGCTTTTCAGCGCCGCAATGATCTCCGCCGTTTCCGGATCAATATGGTTCTTTGTTTTGGCGGCGCGTTCTGCGTCCACGATCAAAACGACGGCATCGGAATCCTCGATCGCGGTCCAGGCGGCCGCCACCATGGCCCGGTCAAGCCGCCGCCGGGGCGCAAAAATGCCCGGCGTATCAACGAATGCAATCTGGGTATTGCTGACCATGCAGATGCCGGTCATGCGTGAACGCGTGGTTTGCACCTTGGGGGACACGATCGCTACGTGGGACCCGACCATGCCGTTCAGGAGCGTGGACTTGCCGGCGTTGGGGGCGCCGATCAGCGCGACAAACCCGGCCCGCGCATCGGCGGGCATTTCCGGCGGGTTCTCGTTTTCAGTCATCTCCACCCCCTGAAACCCGCGCCAGCATCGCCGCCGCCGCCGCCTGTTCAGCCATTCGCTTGGAAGCGCCACGCGCGCGCGCCGGCGCATGCCCTTCTATACGCACCTCTATCGTGAATGACGGCTCGTGCGCGGGACCTTCGCGCGCCGCCTCAATATATTCCGGCAGACTCAAGCCGCGGGCCTGGGCCCATTCCTGCAATTCGGTCTTGGCGTCGCGGCGCGCGCCACCGTGATCCGCCAGCAGTGGCCGCCAGAGCCGTTCCACGAACCGTCGCGCAACCTCCAGCCCACCGTCCAGGAACAGCGCACCGATAATGGCTTCGCAGGCATCGGCCTGGATTCCGGTATTGGCGCGGGCACCTGCGCGTTCCTCGCTTTGCGCCAGCATGAGATGGCGGCCGAGATCGAGATCGGCGGCAACCCTTTCCAGCGCTTCGCGCCGAACCAGCCCGGTCAGGCGCCGCGCCAACGGCCCTTCCGCTTCCTCCGGGTACTCCACCAGCAACATTTCCGCGATCACCAGGGCCAGCACACGGTCGCCCAGGAACTCCAGCCGTTCGTAACCGTGCGGCGGCGCGCCCGGCAGACCGGTCGCCCCGCGATGGGTCAGCGCCTCGCGCAGCAATTGGGGATCGGCAAAATCATGGCCGAGCCGCTCGGCCAGATCCGGAAGGGATGCCGCCGACACGGATTAGCGCACCGCGTTGAATATCCGTGAAAAACGGATGGCCAGCGGCCACTTCCAGATTTCCCAGATAGCAGCGCGGCCGTTCGTGGAAAAGAACAGCACCTCGGCCCTTCCCACCAGGTTCTCCGCCGGGATAAAGCCGACCATGTTCAGGACGCGAGAATCGAGCGAGTTGTCGCGATTATCGCCCATGGCGAAATAATGCCCCTTGGGCACCGTGTAGACCGAGGTATTGTCGAGGTTGCCGCTGTCGGAACGTTCAATGATTTCGTGCTCTCGCCCGCCCGGCAGGGTTTCGATATAATGAATGAAGCTGACCGCATTACCGTAGGGATCGTTGTGGACGTATTCGCCGATGCGCCGGCGTTTCACCGCCTTGCCGTTGATGTGCAATATGCCGTTGATAACCTGTATGTGATCGCCGGGCAGGCCGATGATGCGCTTGATGTAGTCGGTGCGATTGTCACTCGGTAGTTTGAACACGGCCACATCGCCCCGCACCGGCCCCCGCTCCGGCAGACGCCCGCTGATCAGCGGCAGGCCAAGGGGCAGCGAATAACGCGAATACCCGTAGGAAAACTTCGAAACGAATAAATAGTCGCCGATCAGCAGCGTCGGCAGCATCGAACCGGAAGGAATGTTGAAAGGCTCATAAGCGAAGGTCCGCACCCCAAGCGCAATCAACCCTGCATAGAGTATGGTGCGGACGGTCTCGCCCCAGCCGCCCTTGCGGGCGGTCTTGGCCACTTTTCCTGATGTCGCGTCGTTCATGGTGTACCGGGGATAACTCTTATAACCAATTGATTCGAGAAATAATTCAGGCCGAAATCACGGCGCGCCACATGGAGGCATGGCGAACCGGCCCTGTCAAGCGCGCCCCCTCAGGCGGCGCCCTCGCCGGGAATGGCGGAAATGATGACGATCGCCTGGGCCATCGGGGGCTCGTCGGTCAGCGAAACCTCGATACGGACCTCGCAGCCGGGGGGCGTGATTTCCGCCAGGCGACGCGCCGCACCGCCGGTCAGCGCCATGCTCGGCTTGCCGCCGGGCAGGTTCACCACCCCATGTCGCGCCAGAAAACCCCCTTGCGAAAACCGGTTCCCAACGCCTTGGCACAAGCTTCCTTGGCGGCATAGCGCTTGGCGTAGCTTTCCACCCGGTTGCGGCGCCGGTCCGATTTCGTCCGCTCGGTGGCGGTGAAGATGCGATCCAGAAAACGGGCGCCAAAGCGCTCTATGGTCCGCTCGACCCGGCGCATGTCAATCAGGTCGCTGCCGATGCCGATGATCATGCGCGCATCCCCGCCCGCGCCTGATCCATCAGCGCCCGCATCTGAACAATGGCCTGGGTCAGGCCGCAAAAAATCGCCTCGCCCACGAGGAAGTGGCCGATGTTCAACTCCATCAACTGGGGAATCGCGGCGACGTCCCCAACGCTTTCGAAACTGAGCCCGTGCCCCGCATGGCATTCCAGCCCCATTTCCCCGGCCGCCGCCGCGGCCCGGCGCAAACGTTCAAGCTCGGCGTCACGCGCCGCCCCATCCGCAACGCAATAGGTCCCGGTATGAAACTCGACCACCGGCGCGCCCAAGGCGGCCGCGGCCGCGATCTGTGCTTCATCGGGATCAATGAACAGCGAAACGCGAATCCCCGCCCCTTTCAGCCGATCCACCACCGGCGCCAGAGCCGCCTTGCCCGACACCACGTCGAGACCGCCTTCCGTGGTCAACTCCTGGCGCTTTTCCGGCACGATGCACGCCGCTTGGGGCTTGTGGGCCAGGGCAATGGCCAGCATTTCATCGGTGGCCGCCATTTCGAGATTGAGCGGCAGGTCAATATCGCGCACCAACGCCCGGATATCCCGGTCGGCTATATGGCGCCGGTCTTCGCGAAGGTGCGCGGTGATGCCATCGGCCCCCGCCTCCGCCGCGATGCGCGCCGCCCGCAGGGGATCGGGATGATCGCCGCCACGGGCGTTGCGGATTGTCGCCACATGATCGATGTTCACACCAAGCCGTAACCGGCCGGCGACGGTAGAGGAATGACGGTCCGCATCATTCATGAAGCGCTTCCCGTTACAACCCCGCGTCGCGCGCGGGTGTTTTCGGCCGCAGCCTGCAACCGCTGGCGCCGCACTTTCTGGTAGCGATCAACCATGCGCCGGATAACCCAGAAAAACACGAACCACGTCACGATCGCCGTCGGCACCGCACCCGCCACCATTGGGGCGAGCAATTGCCACGGATGATCCCATAGATACCCCATGGAAATTTCATGTCCCGCGAGCGAACTGTCGGCCCCCATCATCCAGTTGCCGAGCTTGAAAATCCACAGCCAAATAAACGGAAAGGTCCACGGATTCCCCACTACGGTGCCGATGGCGGCCGCGACGATGGATGAACGCAGGGACCATGCAAGCAATCCCGACAGCAGGAAATGAAAGCCGGGGAAAGGGGTCATGGAAACCGCCGCGCCGCAGGCAAAGCCCGCCGCTATTGTATAGGGCGACCCCGGAATACGGCGCACCCGGTGCGCAACATACCGGGTCGAACGCCTGAGTCCGGAGCGCGGCCACAAAAAATTACGAAGCCGCGTGGCAAAGCCCGGTCTGACCCGCCGATTGAAAAGCACGAATGTTTCCTTTACCCGAATACGTCAGCCGCGCGCGCGTTCCACCGAATTAATGGCCGGCGTCGCCCGCAGCGCTGCGATGATATTGCTCAAATGCTTGACGTTCTTGACCTCGACATCAATCGCCATCTCGAAAAAGTCCGTCGCACGATGGGTGATCTTGAGGTTGAGAATGTTGCCCAGGTTCTTGGCGATCACCGACGCCAGCGCCGACAATGCACCGGGCTCATTTATCACGGTTACATTGATGCGCCCGACCAGTTCCTCTTCGTTGTATTCGTCCCAGGCGACATCAAGCCACCGCTCCGGCATTTCAGAGAAACTTTCCAGCGTCGGGCAATCGATCGTGTGCAGGGTCACGCCCTTTGACGGCGTCAGGATTCCGACAATGCGGTCGCCCACCAGCGGATGACAGCAATTGGCGTAATGCAGCGCCATGCCCGGCGTCAGCCCCTTGATCGGCACCGCGCCCGGCCCACCCTTGCCGCGCGCGCGTTCCTTGCGCACGGTTGCCAGCGGCACGACCTTGGTCCCGATCTCGCCGCGTTCCAGCTCTTCCTTCAGGCCGGGGAACACCGCGACCAGAACGTCATGGGCGGTGATCGTGCTGGACCCGACCGCAGCAAGAAGATCATCTGTATCGTCGCAGCGGAAAATCTTGAGCACGCCCTTCAGGGCCCTGTCGGAATACTGGTAGCCCACTTCCTCGAAGGCCTTTTCCACGATGGCGCGACCGAGATAGGCGTATTCCTGCACCTGCCGGGAACGCACGAACTTGCGGATCGCGGCACGCGCCTTGCCGGTAACGACAAAGTTTTCCCACGTCGGCGACGGGCTTTGCGCCTTGGAAGTGATGATTTCAACCTGGTCGCCGTTTTCCAGAACGGTCTTGAGTTGGGCGATGCGGCCATTGACCTTGGCGCCAACGCAAGTGTCGCCGATGCGCGAATGCACCGCGTAGGCGAAGTCCACCGGGGTTGCGCCCCTGGGCAGGCCGATCAGGTCGCCGCGCGGCGTGAAACAGAACACCTGGTCCTGGAACATTTCCAGCTTGGTGTGCTCCAGAAACTCCTCCGGCCCCGATGCCTGGTCAAGAATGTGCAGCAGTTCACGCAGCCAGCCATAGCGGCGTCCTTCGCGCTCCCCCGCCTCACCCTGCTTGTAGGCCCAGTGCGCTGCGACGCCCCGTTCGGCGATCTCGTGCATTTCCCGGGTGCGAATCTGCACCTCGATGCGGTTGCGCTTCGGTCCGATCACGCAGGTATGGAGCGACGCATAACCGTTTCGCTTGGGCGTCGAAATCAGGTCCTTGAACCGGCCCGGCACCACCGGGTAGGCCTCATGCAATACGCCAAGCGCCTGGTAGCAGCTGGGCTTGGTGTCCACCACGACGCGAAACGCCATGATGTCCGCAAGCTGTTCAAAACTGACCCGCTTGCGCTGCATCTTGGCCCAGATGGAAAACGGCCGTTTTTCGCGCCCAGTGATTTCCGCCTCAATCCCGGCCTTGGCCAGCGTCGCGCGCAATTCCTCGATAATTTCACCGGCCAGATCGGTACCCTGATCGCGCAGGAAATCCAGCCGCGCGATGACCGAAGCACGGGCTTCGGGATTGATTTCTGCAAAGGCCAGATCTTCCAGCTCGTTCTTGAAATCATGCAGCCCGATCCGTTCCGCCAGCGGCGAATAGATCTCCATGGTTTCCCTGGCGATGCGCCGGCGCTTGGCCGGATCGGAAATGAAGCGAAGCGTGCGCATGTTGTGCAGCCGGTCGGCAAGCTTGACCAGCAGGACGCGGATGTCGTCGGACATGGCGAGCAGGAACTTGCGAAAGTTTTCGGCCTCGCGGGTGTGATCCGACTGAAGCTCGATGCGCGAGAGCTTGGTCACGCCGTCCACCAGGCGCGCCACCTCGGACCCGAACAGGGATTCAACCTCTTCGAATGTCGCAAGCGTATCTTCGATGGTGTCGTGCAGCAGCGCCGTGACGATGGTGTATTGGTCCAGGCGCATCTGCGCCAGGATTCCGGCAACTTCGACGGGATGGGAAAAATAGGGATCGCCCGAAGCGCGCTTCTGGGAGCCGTGCGCCTTCATGGCGAAAACATAGGCCCTGTTGATCAGGTCCTCGTCTACGCCCGGGTCATAGGCCCGGATCATCTCTACCAGTTCGAATTGACGGAACATCCCAAGCACCCAATTCCTTGCGCCGCTTCACCGGCCCGAAGTCGAGGACCGCCACGCAACGCCACCGGCACCAGGAAAACCGGCCCCGGAGTTATTCCTTGGGTTCTTCCTCGGTGGCGCCCGCGTCGGTCTCGGTCTCGGCGATATCCGCGCCTTCCTCGATCGCGTCTTCACCCACGGTCAGGACTTCGTCGGCAATCTCTTCCTCGATCAGGGATTTGCGCGCCAGCGCGTCCTCCGGCTTCATTGCGCCCAGGCCCTCGCCCAGGGTAACAAGATCGGGGTCCTCGTCCTCGGGCTCGTCTTGCTCGACATGACGCTGCAAGCCCTGGATCAGGGCCTGTTTCAATTCTTCGATTTCAACCATTTCCTCGGCGATCTCGCGCAACGACACGACCGGGTTCTTGTCGTTGTCGCGGTCCAGGGTCAGCGCCGCACCGGCGGAAATATCGCGGGCGCGCTGGCTTGCGGTCAGCACCAGTTCAAAACGGTTGGGAATCCTGAGGACGCAGTCCTCAACGGTAATGCGGGCCATGAAGGTCTCCAAATCGCGGGGAATCGCCGTCAGTATATAGGGTTAGGTCACTTGAAAAGCAAGGTTTTCCGGGCCTGGCGTTAACCCTCCTCCATCGGCGATGCCGTCGCCCCGGCGGGAAGGGCCTTGATCAGGGCTCCGACGGGCCGGCCGGTGACCGGATGGCGCCATTCCGGGGCGATTTCCGCTAACGGGTAGAGCACGAAGGCCCGCGTCGCCAGGCGTGGATGGGGCAGCGCCGGCACCGCGTTCGGGGCGCTGACCCGGTCGCCGTAGGCCAGTAGGTCAATATCCAGAACCCGGGCCGCATTGGGCACCGAACGCTCCCGTCCGAAGGCCCGTTCCAGGTCCAAAAGCGCGGCCAGCAAGGGCCCCGGCCCCAGTCCCGTGGCCACCGCCGCGACGGCATTTACGAACCACGGCTGGTCGGAGGCCGGCACCGGCGCCGAGCGCCAGAACCGCGAGCGGGCGACGACGCTGATGCCCTCGGCCTCGAGCCGGGTGAGCGCCGCGGTCAGGGTGCGCCGGGGCGCGCCGTAGCGCGGGCTATCGAGGTTGGCGCCAAGACCGATCAGAATCATCGGCGCGGCTCCCGCCGCTTGCTAAATTCGGGCAAATAGGTTAGAAACATAGATTATAAACCAGTAAGTTAGAGGATTATTTTCATACTAAGTCTGAGATTTAATCCAAGTCATTTGAACGCTTAAGGAATTCCGATGCTCTCCCATCCCCAAGATCGTATCGCGCTGTTCATAGACGGCGCCAACCTCTATGCCGCCGCCCGCCAGCTTGGTTTCGACATCGACTACCGCAAACTGCTCGAGGTCTTCGGCGCCAAGGGGCGATTGACCCGCGCCTTCTACTACACGGCGCTGCTCGACGACCAGGAATACTCCCCTATTCGCCCGCTGGTGGACTGGCTCGACTACAACGGATACACCGTCGTCACCAAGTCGGCGAAGGAATTCACCGATCCCGAGGGCCGGCGCCGCATTAAAGGCAACATGGACATGGAACTGGCCATCGACATGATGGAAATGGCAGACCGTCTGGATCACGTCATCCTGTTTTCCGGCGACGGCGACTTCCGCGTGCTGCTGGAAGCGGTCCAGCGCAAGGGCCTGCGCGCCACCGTGGTCTCGAGCCTGCGGACCCAGCCGCCCATGGTCGCCGATGAATTGCGCCGCCAGGCGGATGAATTCATCGAGCTGCGCGATCTCGCGGCCCAGATCGGCCGCCCGCGCGATCCCAACGCCGATAATGGTCCCCACCGCGATCCCGACGAGGACGCGGCCTGATCCGTGGCCACCTCGCCGCCGCAACCCCGTCCCGATTGCCCGCTTTGCCCTCGGCTGGCCGATTTCCGCGCCGCCAATGCCGCGCGCCAACCCGACTGGCATAACGCGCCGGTGCCGTCCTTTGGCGCTCTCGACGCCGGCGTGCTGGTGGTCGGGCTGGCGCCGGGCCTGCGCGGGGCCAATGCCACGGGGCGGCCCTTCACCGGCGACTACGCGGGCGATCTGCTCTATGCGACCTTGCTGGAACACGGCTTTGCCCGGGGTTCTTACGGCGCGCGCGCCAATGACAGGCTTCGCCTAAATGATATCCGCATCACCAACGCGGTGCGCTGCGTGCCGCCCCAGAACAAGCCGACGACGCCGGAAATCCACGCCTGCGCGCCGTTCCTCAAGGATGAGATTGGCGCCATGCCCCGCCTTGGCGTCATCATCACGCTCGGCACCATCGCCCATAACGCGGTGCTGCGCGCGCTCGGCCTCAAACTATCGGCGGCCCGTTTCGGCCACGGCGCCGAATATGAAGCGCCCAACGGTATCCGGGTGATCGCCAGCTATCATTGCTCGCGACTGAACACCAATACCGGGCGACTGACCCCTAAAATGTTCGGGGACATCTTCGCCCGCGCCCGCGCCGTCGCCTGTCCGGCTCAGCCGTAGCGTTCTTCCTTCCAAGGGTCGGCGTCGTTGTGATAGCCGCGCACTTCCCAGTACCCCGGCGCATCCTCGGCGGCGAAGGTAATCCGCCGTACCCACTTGGCCGATTTCCAGAAATATAGGCTCGGCACCACGACGCGCAGCGGCGCGCCATGGGCAAGGCTGATGCCCTCGCCGTTGCGGCTGTGGGCGAGAAGCGCATCTTCCTCTGCGAAGCGCGCCAGCGGCAGGTTGGTGGTGTAGCCGTCGTAGGAACGCAGGATGACGAAGCGGGCGTCGGGCCTGGGCCGCACCGCGGCGATCAGGTCGCGGGTGAGGACGCCGCGCCACACGCTGTCGTAAAGCGACCAGGTGGTGACGCAATGAATATCGGCGCGAACATCGCTTTGCGGCAGGGCAAGGACGTCATTCCACGACCACGCCGCCGGGGCTTCCACCAGCCCGTCCACGGTCAGACGCCAATCGGCCCGATCCAGTTTCGGCGTGACGCCAAGGTCAAGCACCGGCCATTTCTCGACCAGTCGCTGGCCCGGCGGCAGGCGATTGCGCGTGTTATCACCATCCGCGAGGCCCGGTGGCAGGCATTGCAGGCGCCGTTCACGCGCCGTTTTTTCCTTGGCGGCAATCAGCTTTTGCTTGATCTGTCCGATCAGCGTCACCTTGGGCGCGTCGGCCACGGCTAGCCCTTCTCGCGCATCAGACGGGCCTTGTCACGCTGCCAGTCCCGCTTCTTTTCCAGCTCGCGCTTTTCATAGGCCCGCCGGCCGCGCGCAATGCCCAATTCCAGCTTGGCGATGCCGCGCTCGTTGAAATAAAGGCTGAGCGGCACCGCCGTCGCGCCTTCGCGCTGGATGGCGCCGAGAATCTTGTCGAGCTGGCGCTTGTGCAGCAACAGTTTGCGCGGGCGCCGGGCTTCGTGGCCCTCGCGGTGAGCGAACTTGTATTCGGGGATATGGGCGTTGACCAGCCACAACTCGCCGCCGTCAACGCGGGCGTAAGCATCGTTGATGTTGGAGCCACCGGCACGCAGGGCCTTGACCTCCGAGCCCATCAGCATGATGCCGGCTTCCAGCGTTTCCTCGATAACGTAATCACGCCGCGCCTTGCGATTCTGGGCAATGAACCGCTGCGCCTCGATGCGTGACTTGCTGGTGCCCTTGGCGCCCCGGGCCATGATATCAGCGGAGAAGTCCCGCGCCTTTAAGCGCGTCTTCCACCCTCTTCTTCGAAGCGTCGGCGATTTCCACCAGTGGCAGGCGCAATTCGCCCGCGCACAGGCCCATCAGTTCGGCTGCGTATTTCACCGGGCCGGGCGAGGATTCGCAGAACATCGCATCATGAACCGGCAGCAGCAGATCGTTGAGGCGGTCCACTTCCGCGCTGTCGCCCCGCGCCCAGGCGTTGTGCATGTCGGCACATTCCTTCGGCGCGATGTTCGACGTCACCGAAATACAACCGTGCCCGCCCTGGGACAGGAACGGCACCGCTGTCGCATCCTCGCCGGAAAGCTGGCAGAAGTCGGGGCCGCACGCCGCCTTGGTCCGCAACGGCCGCACCAGGTCGGCGGTCGCATCCTTGACACCGACGATATTGGCATGGCGCGACAGCGTCGCCATGGTCGCCACGGTCATGTCGATCACCGAGCGGCCGGGAATGTTGTAGATGATGATGGGCAGGTCCACCGCGTCGGCAATCGCCGTGTAATGGGCGATCAACCCGGCTTGTGTCGGCTTGTTGTAATACGGCGTCACCACCAGCCCGGCGTCGGCGCCCGCTTCCTTGGCGTGGCTTTGCAGCATGATCGCTTCATCGGTCGAGTTCGACCCCGTGCCCGCGATGACCGGTACCTTGCCCGCCGCCACCTCGATGCAAAGCTCGGTCACACGCATATGCTCGTCATGGGAAAGGGTCGGCGATTCGCCGGTGGTTCCGCAAGGCACGAGCCCGTGGGTGCCGGCCGCGATCTGACGCGCAACCAGGTCCTGATAGGCTTTTTCGTCCACCTTGCCGTCACGGAACGGGGTGATCAGCGCGGTGAAGGAACCCTTGAACATCTGCACCTCCCGGTAATGGCGGCGAAACGGGCGGCCGCCCTCAATCTCGGGCGCAACATAGACCGCCCGGTTCGGCGTGCCAAGGTGGCTGCTAACCTTGCATTAACCCTGTTCGCCCCTAAAATACCGCTCCGCGGCGAAAGCCGCCCTTTTTCGCGCGCGACCGGGGCTCCCGAATGCCGAACAGAGACGTCGTGATCACCGCCGCCTGGCGCCTGTTGCGGCCAGCCCTTGCGCTGTGCGCGGGCATCGCCCTGGCCGGCACGCCTGCGCCCGCCAACCAGATCACCCAGCAGGTCGTCGCCCCTGCCGTTGCCGGCATTCCCCACCCGTTGCCGGCACGCCGTCCGGTAACCGGTCGGCTGGGCCCGGTTTTTCGCGCCGTTGAACTGCGCGACTGGAACAAGGCCTACGCCCTGGCATCGCGCATTCCCGACCCGACACTGACCAAGGTCGTCACCTGGGCGCGCTTCACAACCCACGGCGAGCGCATGGACTTCGACGAGGTCACGGCCTTCATCAAGGCCAACCCCGACTGGCCCGCCATGAACGACCTGCGCGAAAGCGCCGAGGAAACCCTCAACGAGCGCGTGGATGACGACCGCGTCATCGCCTGGTTCGCCGACACCCCGCCCCGCACCCCCAAGGGCGCGACGCACCTCGCCAATGCCCTGATGGCCAAGGGCCAGCGGGACAAGGCCCTGGCCATAGTTCGCAATGCCTGGATCGAGATGAACTTTTCCGCAGTCATGGAACGCCGGTTCTATTCGCGCTTCCGCAAGATGCTGACCGCCGACGATCACAAGGCGCGGGTCGACCGCCTGCTGTGGGACGGACGCAGTTGGGAAGCCCGGCGCATGCTGCGCCGGATCAAGGGCGGCTATAACTTCGTTGCGCTGGCACGACTGCGCCTGCGTGCCTACCGCGGCGGTGTCGACTGGGCGATCCGCCGGGTGCCCGATGCAATGGCCGAAGATCCCGGCCTGGTTTACGAACGCCTGCGCTGGCGCCGCCGCAAGGGACGCGACGACGAAGCCATCGCCATGATCGAGAAACTGCCCGATACCTTGCCGCGCCCCGAACTGGTCTGGCGCGAACAGGGTATCCTGGCGCGGCGCGCGTTACGCGACGGCAAGATCACGCTGGCCTATGCGCTTGCCTCCAAGCATCGCCAGCATGAAGGTGAAAGCTTCGCCGATGCCGAATTCCTCGCGGGGTTCATCGCACTGCGCTATCTCAAGGACCCGAAGGCCGCGCTCAACCATTTCATCCGGCTATACGGCAAGGTCAATTACCCGGTCAGCAAGTCGCGCGGCGCCTATTGGGCGGGTCGCGCCGCCGAGGAACTGAACATGGGGGCCGAAGCCACGCGATGGTTTACGGAAGCCGCGCGCCACGTCACCACGTTCTACGGCCAGCTTGCGCTGGCCCATATCGCCAAACAACCCGGCCCGGCGGCAACCGTCATCGCCCATGATCCCGATGTTGAAGGCACCAAGGCCTTCGCCGCCCGCGAAGTCGTGCACGCCGCCGAACTGATTGCCGCCAGCAACGATCGCCGCGACTTCAAGACCTTCATTCGCCATCTCGTGAAACTGGCCAAAACACCGCAGGAGCACGCGCTGGTATCATCCATCGCGCTGGCGGCGAACCGCGCCGATGTCGCGGTCTGGGCGGCCAAGGATTCTCTCAAGGAAGGCGTGCATCTGATCGAGGCCGGATGGCCGCGCGTCAGCCTGCCGCAGAACCTGCGCGGGCTGGAGCCGGGCCTTTTGCTGGCACTGATGCGTCAGGAAAGCGCTTTCGATGTCGACGCCGTATCCTGGGCGGGCGCGCGCGGGCTGATGCAGGTGATGCCCGCCACCGCGAAGCGGGTGGCGCGACGCCTTGGCCTTCCCTTCTCGCGCGAGAGGCTGCTCAACGAGCCCGATTACAACATGGCCATCGGCACTGCCTATATCTCCCAGGTGCTGGAGGAGTTTTCCGGCTCTTACATTCTCGCCCTCGCCGCCTATAACGCGGGGCCCAGCCGGTCGCGGCGCTGGCTCAAGCGCAACGGCGATTTCCGCAAGGGCGAGGTGGATGCCATCGACTGGATCGAGCTGATCCCGTTCGAGCAGACCCGGGATTATGTCCAGCGCGTCATTGAAAACGTGGTGGTCTACCGCGCGCTTTATGCCGACCGGCGCATGCGCGTGCTGCATCCCGCCAAGATGATGGTCGGCGGCTGATTTATCCGTAAAGCAGCTTCGGCAGCCAAAGCGCGAGGCCCGGCACCAGCGCCAGCACCACCAGCGCCACAAGCTGGATCACGACGAAGGGCGCGACGCCGCGGTAGATATCCTGGGTGCGCACTTCCGGCGGTGCAATGCCGCGCAGGTAAAACAGGGCGAAGCCGAAAGGCGGCGTCAGGAAACTGGTTTGCAGGTTCACCGCGATCAAGATGCCGAGCCAGACCGGATCCACCCCAAGCAGCAAGAGCGGTGGCGCGACGATGGGTACCACCACGTAAATGATCTCGATGAAATCGAGAAAGAATCCAAGCACGAACATCACAGCCATCACCACGATGGTGGCACCGATGACACCGCCGGGCAGCCCGTGCAGGAAACGGTGCACGATGTCGTCGCCGCCAAGGCCGCGGAACACCAGCGCGAACAGGGCCGCCCCGATCAGGATGACAAAGACCATCGAGGTGACGGACAAGGTGGCGCGCACGACATCGCCCAGGATCGCCGCCCGGCCGAGACGCACGAAGCTGACAACGGTGCCCCAGGTCAGGGACAACGACAATACGACGGCGACACCGATGCAAATCTTGCCAATGAGGGATATGTCCTGACGACCGGGACGCAGATCGACAAAACTGGTCAGAACGATCAGCGCCACCATCGAGAGAACGGCGACGCGAACCGCGGGGCGCGCCGACGGATCGAGGCGCCGCGCCGCCAGCAATCCCGCCCCCACCGCGCCCACGGCGGCGGCTTCCGTCGGCGTGGCAATGCCACCCAGAATCGAGCCCAGGACCGCGACGATCAATGCCACCGGAGGCAAAAGCACCCGCGCCACTGGCATCAATCCACGCACCGCGTCGGCGCCGTCATCGGCGGCGATGGCCGGTGACGATGCAGGCCGCCACCATGCCATGAACACCTGGTAGGCCAGATACAGGCCCACCAGCAACAGGCCCGGCAACAGCGCGCCCGCGAACAGGTCGCCCACGGAAACCGTTTCCGGCGAAAAAATACCGCGCTTGAGTTGCGCCTGCTGGTAGCTGGACGACAAAACCTCGCCCAGAAGCACCAGAACGATGGACGGGGGAATGATCTGACCAAGCGTGCCGGCGGCGCAAATCGCCCCGGAGGCGAGCTTCGGATCGTAGCCGCGCTTCAGCATCACCGGCAGCGACAACAGGCCCATGGTCACCACCGTGGCACCGACGATGCCGGTGGACGCCGCCAGCAGCGCGCCCACCACCGTCACCGCGATGCCGAGCCCGCCGGGCAGCCGTCCAAACAGCCGGCCCATGGTTTCAAGCAGGTCCTCCGCCACCTCTGAACGTTCCAGCATGACCCCCATGAACACGAACAACGGCACCGCGATCAGCACCGGGTTCGTCATGCGTCCGAAGATTTGCGGGATCAGCGCCCCCAGCAGGGCAAAATCGAAAACCCCGAACAGGTTGCCGATCACGGCGAACACCAGGGCCGTTCCCGCCAGCGTGTAAGCAACGGGATAGCCGAGCAGCAAGAAGCCGCAGGTCGCGGCAAACAGGCCAAGCGCGAACAGTTCCATCATCGCGCCATGCCCGCCTTGCGCAGCACCATCAGGGCCGATGCCGCCATGGAAATGCCTTGCAGCATCATGGTCGCGGCAAACACCAGGATCAGGGATTTGAGAACGAACACGGCGGGAATGCCGCTGGTCTCCGGCGAGCCTTCCAGGATCGCCCAGCTTCCCGCGACGTAAGGCCAGCCCTTGATGAGGATCAGGGCCGACACCGGCCACAGGAAAAAGATCGTGCCGAACAGGTCCACCCGCGCGCGGCCGATTTCATCGGCGTCGCGGTAGAAAATATCAACCCGCACATGGCCATCCTGCAAAAGCGTGTAGGCCGCCCCGGCCATGAACACGCTGGCGTGCAGGTAGACAATGGATTCCTCGACCCAGATCCAGCCGATGCCGAAAACATAACGCAACACCACCGCGACAAACTGGACGGCCACCAGTGCCATTGCCGCCCAGGCAACGGTCCGCCCGATCCCGGCATTGATCCTGTCTATGAAGACGCGCGCCGTGTCCAGCGCCTGATTGTCTTGTGCCATACACTCCCCCGAGGATAGCCCGAGTATGCCCGAGCCTCCGCGCAGTGTATAGCGCACCCACCCGCTGGCGGGGACAGGCGAAGAACGCTATTGTTCATCCATGAGCGTGACCCTTGACGATATTCGTGCGGCGGCCGAACGGCTGGATGGTCGGGCGGCACGCACACCGCTGCTCGAAAGCCCCCTGCTCAATGAGCGGCTGGGCTGCCGTCTTCTGGTCAAGGCCGAATGCCTGCAATTGACCGGCTCGTTCAAGTTTCGCGGCGCCTTCAACCGCATCAGCCAGCTTGACGATGCCACACGCGCCAAGGGCGTTGTCGCCTACTCCACCGGCAATCATGCCCAGGGCGTCGCCGCCGCGGCCAAGTCCGCCGGCGCCCAGGCCGTCATCGTGCTGCCCGAGGATGCGCCGGAGGTGAAGAAACGCAATACCCGCGCCTGGGGTGCGGAACTGGTTTTCTACAACCGCGATACCGATGATCGTGCCGCCATTGCCGAGGATATCGCGCGCAAGCGTGGCGGCGCCGCACTGGTGCCCCCCTACGACCACGAACACGTCATCGCCGGGCAAGGCACCATCGGACTGGAAATCCTGGAGCAGGCCGAAGCGCTTGGCATTCGTCCCGATGCGGTGGTCATCCCCTGCGGCGGTGGCGGACTGACGGCGGGCATTTCAACCGCGATCAAGGCGCTGTCTCCCGATACCCGGGTTTTCATGGCCGAACCGGCGGCTTACGACGATACCGCGCGGTCGTTTGCCGCCGGCGAACGTGTCGGCGTCGACCTGTCGCCCGGTCATGCCACGACCTTTTGCGATGCCCTGACCGCGCCGATGCCGGGGGAAATCACCTTCCCCATCAACCGCACCACGGTTGCGGGCGTCCTCGTGCAATCCGACGACGAGGTTTGCCACGGCCTCTATGCCGCTTTCAACGATCTCAAGATCGTGCTTGAGCCATCCGGCGCCATCGCGCTGGCAGCGGTGGTCAACGGCGCACTTGGCGCGTCTCCCTTCGGCGATATAAAGGGGCGTACGATTGTCGTCGTCGCGTCGGGCGGCAATGTCGACGCGGGCACTTTTTCGGACGCATTGAAAAAGGGCGCGCCCCGCTGAACGCGCCCTTCTAATGTCTGCGATGAACGATGGCTAACCGTTGACCGCCTGTGGCTGAGGCGCATCCGCACCTTCATCTTCGTTTTCAGGCACCCGCGCCTGCGGCGGCAAGGCCGGGCGTTCCATATGGCGGCAATGGCCTTCCAGGAACGCGCCCGATTCGATGGTCAGGTCGGCATGAACGATATCCCCGATCACCCGCGCCGAACGGCCGAGTTCCACCGCTTTTAAACCTGCCTCCCACGGCATGCGGCGGAAACCCCGGCACGGTAACGCCCCCCCCCCTGCGGTGGCAAGAAAATTAACCGTATATTTGAAGGAAAACCAAGATGTTTTCCCAATTTTCTTAACCTCTTAACGAAAGGTTACCCGGCGCGCCACCCACAGCGTCGTAGCCCCCGTTGCCGCCAGCAAAACCACCCCGACGACGAAGAAGCTGGCGCGGATGCCGAAATATTCCGCGATCGCCCCCATCGCCACGGGAATGACGAGGGACGCCAGACGATTCACCGTGGTCCGGAGGCCGACACTCTTGCCCTGCTGGTCGGGAGGGATGGTGCGCGACAACATCGCCAGCAGGGTCGGGAAACCAAGGCCCACCCCCGCCCCGTAAGCCGCGGCGGCGACGAACAGCAGCCAGACCGAGCCGATCAGCGGTGTTACCGCCATGAAAACTATGGTCGCCGCCGTCGCCACGGTGAGCACCCAAAGGGTCGGCACCCGCCGTTCCAGCGACTGAATCAGCGGCGGCGTGATGGTGCCGACAAAATTGGCCGTGCCCAGCAAGGCCCCGATCAGGGTTTCGCCGAGATGAATCTCGCCCAGGTAAACGATGTAGAACGAGGTCTGGACCGAGGCATTGGCGATGCGGATAAAGGTGAAGATCATCACCATGGCGACCACCGGCATCACACAGAGCCCAAGCGCGGATTTGTAATCGTCCATGCGCGGCACCAGCGCCCGCCAGCCCCCCGCCAGCGGCGGTGGCCGGGCCGCGTCGGGCACGGCCAGGGTCGCCAGAACCATCAGCGCCGCCCAACCGCAAAGGAAACCGAACCCGGCATGGATGCCCAGGTGCTCGCTGACGGCGCCGAGCAGCAGCGGTCCCAGGAAACAGCCACCGTTGGAAAAAAACACCAGCTTGCCCGCCGCCCCGGCGTTGCCCCGCATGTACTGGCCGTAGAAGGTCTGGGCCCCGACCCAGCACAAGCCCTGGGACAGGCCGAACAACGCCTGCAGGGCCAGGATCGCGACATACCACGGCATCAGGGGATAGGCCGGGAACAGCAGCATGGCGCAAATCGCCACCGCCAGGGTCACCCGGCGCGGCCCCAGGCGATCCATCAGGACCCCGCCATGAATAGACAACAGCAAAGGCAGGAGCGAGCGCACGCCGATGGCAATCCCGATCATCAGCGGCGTTGCGCCAAGCCCCACCAGCCACAGGGGCACGAGGATCGAGGCCATGGGCACCATGGACAGGCTGAAAAACGCCGTGCCATAGATGCCCCAGCGCACGGACCTCGGCGCCAGCGCGCCGGCATCCGCCGCGACGCCGGCGCTGTTTTCCGGTTTCTGATCGTTCATTCGGTTCCCGTTCCCTGCCCCCTCGCGGCGGCGCTGCCGGGCTCATAGCGCATGTGCGCCGGGGATGCCATAGGCTGGAGGAAATATTGTATTTACAAGCACAAAACGTTGAATTTAGCGGGATTCAGCCCTAGCCGAGGCACGCGGAATCGGCTATGAACGGAGCCGTGTCCGAATCGCGCCGAATAACCGGAAAACCGGTGATGTCGCGAGGCCCGGACAAGGTTCAATTTCCCGCCGCGCAGCCGTCCATGGGGACTTGCCACCGCGGCGCCGATACGAAAGCAAGGGGAGAGTCAGGACAGATGGCCTTTGATGACGAAAAAGCCAAGGCACGCACCGAACAGTCGTGTTCCTTCTATCTTGAGGGATTGAAGGAATCCGCGGCCTTCCGCAAGGACTACAAGTCCAATGCGAAGAAAGTGGTGAAATCCCACGAGATGCCGATGGAGCGTTCGCCGGATGGGCTCATCAAGCACATCATCCACGAAAAGATGGGCACCGCCGAGATGTGCATCGATGCCTATATGCAGTTCATCGAGCCCGGCAAGTCCACCGGCAAGACCCGCCACCTGACCGAGGAAATCGCCTACGTCGTCGAAGGCGAAGGCTATGACCTCCATTGGGACGTGGATTTCGACTGCAAGGACGAATTCATCTGGGACTGGGCCAAGGAGCCCAAGAAGTTCGAGTGGAAGGTCGGCGACTTTGTCTACGTGCCGCCTTACGTGACGCACCAGCGGTTCAATTCCGATTCAAAGAATGAAGCCCGCGTGATCGTGATCAATTCGCGCATCATCAAGAAGATGGGCTTCGACTGGTTCGAGCAGTTGGAAAATGCCGACGGCTTCGAAGACGTAAAGGTCTAGCCGGGGTAGCTTACGCCCCGCGGCTGGAAACTGCGGGGTGAGTGCCATGAATTAAGCCGGAACGGCGGCGGCGCCAGACAGCGCCCCGCCGAAAAGCATAACCGGCGAAACGACAGGGGCTTGGCATGTCTTTTGATTTGATTATGGGGACGTTGGCGCAGCTGATCACGTCGCCCACCGCCATGTGGATGATGATCCTGGGCACCATGATCGGCATTTTTTTCGGTGCCGTACCGGGCCTTGGCGGGCGCCTCGCCATCGCGGTGACGATCCCCTTCGTTTTCGGCAAGGAAATGATACCGGGCGCGGTATTCCTGCTGTCCATGCACGCGGTCACCGGCACGGCGGGCCAGATTTCCTCCATCATGTTCGGCGTGCCCGGCACCGGCGACGATGCGGCGACCATCGTGGACGGCTACCCCATGGCCCAGAAAGGCGAAGCCGGCATCGCGCTCGGCGCTTCGCTGACCGCCTCGGGCATCGGCGGCATTCTGGGCGCCGTGGTCCTGGCCGTGCTGATCCCGGTGATCGAGCCGATCGTCCTCAAGTTCTCGCCCGCCGAATTCTTCTTCCTCGCCCTGCTCGGCATTACCTTCGTCGCCTTTGTCTCGGGCGCGGCCATCTTCAAGGGCATCGTCGTCGGCTTCTACGGCATGATGCTGGCCTTCGTCGGCATGGATCCGCAGACCGGCATAGCGCGCTATTCCGAGGACTTCCTGTTCCTGTGGGATGGCCTTGACCTGATTACCGCGGTGCTGGCCCTGTTCGCGGTGCCCGAGATGATCCATCTCGGCGTCAAGGGCGGCGCCATTTCCGCCTTCTCCAAGGATTTCTCCGACACCGGCGTGCGTGCCCAGTGGAAGGGCGTGGTCGAAACCTTCCGCCATATGTGGCTGGTGTTCCGTAGTTCCATGATCGGCGCCTTCATCGGCATCCTGCCGGGGCTTGGCGGTTCAGCCGCGGCCTGGATCTGCTACGGCCACGCGGTGCAAAGCTGCAAGCCGCCGCGGAATTTCGGGCGTGGCGACGTACGCGGTGTCATCGCGCCGGAATCGGCGACCAACTCGAAGGAAGGGGGCTCATTACTGCCGACGCTCTTCTTCGGCGTCCCCGGATCGTCAGGCATGGCAATCTTGCTTGGCGCCTTCCTTATTCTCGGCATCCAGCCAGGCCCGATGATGCTGACCCAGAACCTCGACCTCGTATGGATTTTGATCTGGGCCCTAGTCATCTCCAACATCGCAGCAGTGGTAATCTTACTATTCATCACGCGGTGGGTGGCGATGCTGACCTTCCTGCGCGGCGGCATCATGATCCCCTTCGTGCTGGTAGTGGTGGTTTTCGGCGTGCTGCTAGCCAAGGGCCAGTGGGAAAACTTGATCATGCTGTGCATCCTGAGCGTCATCGGCTACGGCTTGCTCAAGTATGACTGGCCCCGACCACCATTTGCGATCGGCATCGTGCTGGGAACCATTGCCGAAGAATCCCTGCACAAGGCTTGGGCCCTTTGGCGCTGGGACTTCTTTACTCGGCCCCTTTCGGTCGTGCTGATGAGCTTAATATTTGCCACCATAGCCTACGCGGTCTATCGAGGTTTCAAAGACAACCAAAAGCAGGAGGCAAGCTGATGTCTGCTAATCCCGGCGGCGAAAGTCCCACTCCCTCCCTGCTACAGGCCCTGTGTCACGGCCGCACTCTTTTCACTCTCCTTATGTTCTCTATCTTCGCTGTCATGGTCTGGATAGCCACTGGATATACGTGGCCGGCAAATTTCTTGCCTTTCATCATTGGGATTCCTGGCATGGCACTTACTCTAATGCAGGTAATTCTTGATGTTCGCTCCTACCGAAAGGCATCGGGGGTCATAGATCCACGAACTGAATTCGAAAGGTATATGGACGAAGTAAGCGCTCGTACCGGCGGTAAAGTCGAAATGCAACTAAAGGAAGGTACAAAGCTACAAACTTTGGTTGAAGATCCTAATGACCTAACCAAAAGTCGAAATAAAAGAGAATTAATACTTTTTGGTTACTTTTTCCTTCTAGTCTTCCTTGTGCTGCTATTCGGATTCTGGATTGGCTATCCAATTTTCATGGCGCTGTTCCTACATTATTACGCGAAAGAATCATGGCGCCTAACCGCCCAATTAACTATGGGTTCATGGGCGGCGATGTACATTGTACTCGTGATAGTACTTGAACAAATTTTGTTTGAAGGACACGTAACAAAATTTGTTATCGACAACTGGCTGTCAGATTAGAGAGGAGACCGAGAGCAACCTATTAATCCCCCGGAAAACCCAAATATCAGTCCGAACTAATTTCTAATTAAACACTCGTTCGAAAAACCAAAACATCCCAGAAGCTCCAATTGCGACAACAAGAAAACACTCAAAATATTTAACTTTTCCAAATCTCTCGCGAAAATACTCGAGAACAAGAAAATAAAGCAAAACAATAAAAATCTGCGCCAATTCGATCCCAATATTAAACAGCAAAACATTACCAATTAGATCATTTTTATCACTATAAATTTCTCTAAAAACACTTGCAAAACCAATGCCGTGAAAAAGACCGAATAAAAATATAATTATATTTTTAATTTTTTGATATTTATCGTTAAGGAATGAATCAACAGCAACCACGGTAATCGACAAAGCAATTAACGGCTCGATTATGGTAGACGGAACCCGAAAAAACCCGGCCGCTGTAAGCGCTAACGTAACTGAATGGGCCAGAGTGAAAACACTAACTTGAACAACAAGTTTTTTTCGTTCTCGAACAAATAAACAGATCCCAAGGATAAACAAAATATGATCAAGTCCAGCAGGGATTACATGTTTAATCCCATTAAAAATAACTTCAAAATAAGCAATTGCCTTGTCTTTCCACCCCCGCGCGCCTAATACTCGGACTACACCACCTCCACTTTCAACAAATACAGCAGTTCTCTTAACTAGCCCCCCAACTGGCGGAAATAGACGAACCGCATAAGGACCAATGGCAGGACTTACCTGAATATCAAAGCTGCTTATCTCTCCCCCGATGGCTTCAGAAGGCCGTATAAATAAAGAAAATTCCCTAGATGTTGAATTATTGATATTTTTTATGCGCTTTAAAGAAATAAAATTTTTTGATATTTCTTTATTATTAACAAATATTTTAATTCCGGAAAGCCACTTATCTTTCTTCCGATCAAACAATTCCTCTATTTTTTCACTAGGATAAGATCTTAACTCCTCGTAAATTTTCGCTCTCGGCGAATCTTCTGTGTTTTTATGCTCACCGCCAATTCCTGCCAACCACAAATCAAGATTTGTTCTGGCAACAATATCTAAACTACCTTTACTGGAGGCCTTTATGTCAATAATAGTGGGTTTAATTTCGTGCCCCGAAGAAGGCTCTGCCAGAGAGGAAAAGAAAAGCAGTGCCGTAAGAAATATATGTAGATATCTCATAGAAATTTCCAAAAGGTCATATTTATTTAAATTACTATTGTTATTTTTAGCTTTATTACACTCCCCCGCTTTTTGCCATGAATTCTGGCTAGAGCCGAGCCAAAACAATGAGAGCAAAGTTGTTCAATTCTCTATGCTAGTTGGTGAAAGCCTGAGGGGAGATACCCTTCCATACTTTAGAAAGAACTTAACATCATCAAACATAATCGATAAATCGGGCATAAAAAAGCTGCCGGGCTACGATGGTGATGATCCTGCATTCAGCATCAACAGGGCAGACCGCTATTACGGGATAGCGATTTCAACGCAATATTCAAAAATAATCTTTGAAAAATATAGTAAGTTTGATGACTACATCTTAAAGGAAGGCCTAGCCGAGGATTTGGTAAATTTTAAATTTACGCCACTACTCGAAGAACGATACGCACGCCATTCAAAGTTTTTTTGGGGAAGCGATCTCGCGCTAAAACATGCCAAACATATTTTTGGACATCCACTTGAGTTCATTTTCAGCAACAGGATATGCAGAAAAAAACAAGATATATTGATCTTTAGGTTAATGAAAGAAGGCCGACCATTTGCGTCGAGGGCTGTTTTTGTTACTGACGCGGTTCAAAGGCCGCGACGAAGAAAAGTGCTCACAGACGAAACAGGTTTATTTGAAATTAAATTACGGGACAATTCGGGATTCCTGATAAATAGCGTTGTAATTTCTCAAGACACAAAGGCAAAAAAATTAAGAAGTGAATGGGGGTCTATACGAATTTCTAATATCGAAACTAAATGTGACTAGTAAGAAATGCCGAGCGTCCATAATTGGACGCTCGGCAGAGATTCTTTACTTGCAGGAAATACGGCTGGCACGTCCGCCGGTGTGGCGAGCAGAGCAAGTCATTCCCTTCTTGATGTCGCTGCGCGAGGCTTCGGCACCTTTAACCTTTACCTTGGTACGCGACTTTGAAATTTTGACATCTGTACCATTGATCACGACAACACGGCCCTCGCGCTTGACCGCAGAGACCTTGCCCTTAATTTTTTCTTCGGCTCCGCCGCCACCGCCACTGTGGGCACCAGCGAACACAACAGACGGAGCGGCAATGGCCACGCCAACGGCCAGAGCCGCAGCAACAATGAGCTTCTTCATTTTTCTGTCCTTAAAGTGGTTGTAGGCATTAACTCAAAAATCTTATGTGATTCTTTCGATGGATTCAATATTTGAGTATCGGGGTCAATCGAGAAGTTTTAAAAAAAGTTTGTTATTTTTCATATATTTAACTGATTTTTGGAAATCAACCTTTGCGCCTGACGGGGCTTCAAGTTACGGTGCGGGCCAAGCAATGGTTAAAATTCCATGAACGTCCGTTCCGTGTGATGCTCTCAGAGAGCCGTTGGGACAAGCAATCAATGAATGAGGAAAAAATGAAGAATCGCAAAGGGTTCTTAGATACAGCACTTTATGTATCTGCATTTGCGCTTACCTTTACATCGTCTTTGACTGATACAGCCCACGCTGCAGGAGCAGATTTTTTTAACGGAAAATCTGTAACTTATATCGTCGCAACCTCACCTGGTGGTGGGTACGACTTTTATGGGCGCTTAGTTGCCAAACACATGCAAAAGGCACTTCCTGGCTCGACATTTGTAGTCGTTAATAAACCTGGTGGTGGCCACAAAATTGGTGCCAACCTGATTTATCGCTCAAAGCCAAACGGTCTAACCATTGGGATTTTTAACACAGGCCTAATTTACCTCACAGGTAATAGGTCAAAAAGGGGTCCGATTTGATTTAGGCAAGATGTCATGGGTTGGCAAAGCTGCCTCAGATCCTCGGGTGATCATGGTCGCCGCCCAAAGCCCATTCAAGTCGCTGGATGACCTTCGTAATTCGAAGAAACCTGTAAAGTTCTCGTCTTCAGGGTAGGCACGTCAGGTACAACGACACCATGATGTTGGCCAACGTTCTCAAGTGGAACTTCAAAATGATCCTTGGCTACCGTGGCAACGACTCTGAACTGGCCATGCGACGGGGTGAAATAGACGCTGCTGTGGGGTCGCTCAGCTCTGCCAGCCTTTTCGTCAAGAACGGCTACGGCCGCATCCTCGCCCAGATCGGCGGTAAGCCCGGAGCCAACGCGCCGATGCTGTCCGCCGTGGTCAAGGGCAAGGATGCCAAGTCCATCGCCGCCCTGATCGGCTCTCAGGCGGAACTGGCGCGCTTCACTGCGGGACCGCCGGCGATCCCCGCCGACCGCCTGAGTGCACTGCGCGCGGCCTACAAGAAGTCCTTCTCCGATCCTGATTTTATCGCCCAGGCTTCCAGAAGGGCGATCGTCCTATCGATCCCCTGTTCGGGGATGAGGTTGATCGCAAGGTGAAGGCGCTGGATCAGCCCTCCGACGTCGTGAACCTAGTGGCAAAGATTCTCAATACTAAGCCACCGTCTAGCAAGGCACAGACCACCTCGCCTCGGTCTCGCCCGATGGTCGCAAAATCTCCTTCAAGCACAATGGCAAGACCATACAGTCGAAGGTTTCCGATCACACCAAGATCACGATCGGCGGCAAGCCGGGTAAACGCAAAAGCTGAAGCCTGGCATGGCCTGTGCGATCGACTACAAGGCCGGTGGCAATAACGAGCCCAAGACCATCGACTGCAAGTAAGGCAATCAGATACTATCAGGGGCGGGTATGGGACAGGCCTACCTGCCCTTTTCGTGGTACCACCCGTAATATAATGAAAGGCACTACCATGACGCTAATTCTTTCCAACGACGATGTCGAGAACCTCCCTCACCATGCCCGATTGTATTGAGGCGCTGGAAACCGCGTATGCGGACCTCGCCGCTGTCGGTAGGGGATCACCTGTACCCGTTCGACTGCATCGCTCCTACCACCTATGCCGACGATGCAGTCTATGGTCTGAAGTCTATGGATGGCGTTGTGCCGGCACTAGGGTCGGGGCGATCCGAATCAATTCAGATATCGTTACCAATCCCAAGGTCGGCAATACCCAACGCCGAGTGAAAATTCGGCAGCTCCCAACAACCGTTACGTCGGGTTGGTGCTGTTATTCTCCACCGCCAATGGCGAGCCGCTGGCCATGTTCCTGACGGCGTGCTGCAGCACATCCGCGTTGGCGCCACCAATGGCCTGGGCGTCAAGTACATGGCGCGCAGGATGCGAGCGTGCTTGGGCTGCTCGGTTCGGGCTGGCGAGGCGGAAACCCAGTTGACCGCCGCCTGTGCCGTGCGCGACATCAGGAGGTTCGCTGCTTTTCGCCCAGCAAGGAAAACCGGGAGGCCTTTTCCGAGCGCATACGAGGTCGTCGGCATTGAAATCGCTCGTCGATCACCCGGAAGAAGCCGTGCGGGTGCCGATATCGCCATGTGCGGCACCAATTCCATCGACCCCATCTTTTTCAAGGAATGGATCGAACTGGGATGCATATCCTCCATCAAGAAGCCGGAGATCGACCCGGCTGCGGTCCATGCAGCCGATCGCGTCGCGCTTCATACCCATGATCTGACCCCCATTATCGTTGTCGCCGAAGGTGCGCCGTTCCAGGAAGAAAGCAAGGGCAAGGCCTGGAATGCCGCCAAGGAGCTGGATTTCTCGAAGTATCCGACCATCGCCGACCTGATCGTCGGCAACGGCATCGGCCGTGAAAACGACAAGGAAGTGACCTGCTTCCTGAACAACCTCGGCCTTCGGCTCCAGTTCGCGGCCGCCGGATCTGTGATCTACAAACGCGCCATCGAACAGGGGATTGAAACGAATTGCCCACCGACTGGTTCACCGAAACCGTCCATCCGTGATCCCATAGTTGTGCACGCCGCCAGCGTAGGCGGCGTGCCCTTCTTTACCCATTCGGAGATTCCCATGACCTGGATTTTCAACAATGAGGAGATCGACCAGGTGCTCGATATGGCCGACTGCATCACGGCGCTGGATGCCGGCTATCGCGATCTTGCCGCCGGGATCGGCGCGGCAACCGGGACGCGCCGAAATCGTTTCCCGCTGGCCAGGACGGCACAGTCTATGCCCTAAAAGCATGGACGGGGTTCATACGCCAACCGGCTTCGCCTCTATCCGGCTCAACTCGGACATCATCGGCTGGCGCGAAGTCGACGGCTCCACGCGTCGGGAAAAAATTCCCGCCGCCCCCGGGGATCGCTACGTCGGCCTGGTCTTGCTGTTTTCGACCGAGAACGGTGAACCCCTTGCGATCTTTCCCGATGGCGTTGTCCAGCGCATGCGGGTCGGCGCGACCAGCGGGCTTGGCGCCCGCTACCTCGCCCGCAAGGATGCCCAATGCGCCGCGATCATCGGCTCCGGCTGGCAGGCGGAGTGCCCAGACCATGGCCATCTGCGCCGAAAGGCCGATCCGCCGGATAAAATGCTTTTCCCCGAATGCCGACAACCGTGCCGCCTTTGCCCGCGACATGGCTGAGAGCGGCTGGGGATTGAAGTTACCGCGGTGGGCAGCGTCAGAAGATGCCTTGCGTGACGCCGATGTCGTGGCGTGTTCGACCAGCGCGCTCGACCCCATACTCGGTCACAACCATATCCGCCCCGGCGTGCATTATTCATCGATCAAGCCCGCCGAAATCGGGCCCCAGGCAATCAATGCCTGTTCACGCGCTGTCGTTCATTTGCGGGATAACGCGCCCCTGGTGGTGCGGACCCACGGCGTCGAACTGGCCGAGGATAAAAAAGGCGCGCTTGCCCTCCGATGCCGTCGATGAAAGCCGGATGGCGGAACTGACCGAGCTGCTACCGCGCCGCGCCAGGCCGCCAGAGCGACGAAGAAAGCACCTGTTTCCTGAATTACAGCGGGATTGGCTACCAGTTCACGCTGGTGGAGGACTGGCGTACCAGAAAGCTTTGGAGGCCGGTCTTGGCCGGGAAATGCCGACGGACTGGTTCACCCAGATCGAGCACCCCTGAACGGCATGGCCCGGTCGGGCAAAAAGGGCGGGAATTTCCCGCCCTTTGCGTTTTACCAGGAGCGCTTACGGCTCCCGCAAACCCATCTTGACTTCGACCCAATTGATGGTCGGTTGCAGATAGGCCTCGTCGAACACCACATAGAGATCGACGAATTCCACCTGCGGCCAAGGCAGGGCCAGCAGCTTGTCGAACAGCACGATCGAGAAGAGCGTGATGCCGATCGCACAGCTCAGCGTCAGCTTCCACGGCTCCTTGCCCTCCACCTCATGTAAAGGATGACGAACATGAAGAGCGAGGGAATCATGCCGATCAGCGCAGAGGAACCGAGGTAACCAAGCAACCAGGCCATATAGGTAATGGCCCGCTTGGCAATAGGTTCCTTCGGCATATCGGCCCCACGCACGGCAAGATCTAGATGTAGGAACGGGCAACTTGCCTTCTTCACTGTCATCCGACCTTCTCCGACCATCAGTTCGTTCTTGAAGGTGTGGTTCAGGAAGCTGAGTGTCAGGATACCCAGTGCGAAGTAACCAACAATGTTCGGAATGATCCGGCATCATGGTTCCAGGTGGACGCTTCCCACATCATGTAGCCAAAGAGGCTGATAAAGCAGATATAGAAAGCGCTCTGAATATCGACAGTCAGCTTGCTCAGGTTCGGCCTTGGCCGTACCCCAACACCGACCACCAGAAACTCCTTCATCAGAGGGCCGCATCAGGCCCCAGATCGAGAGTGCGAACATGGCCAGCACCACCCAGCGGACATTCGCCCAGGAGGTCGGGAATATCCATTCAGTGCCGTAACGTTCGACCGAGATGAACATGTAACGTTCAACAATATCGCCCAGGACAACGCCCAGAATGACCGGCGGACGCGGCCAGCCCAGACGCTTCATGATCCAGCCCACGGTGCCGAACGGCAGAGTGTATAGATATCACCCCACTGGCGCGAGCCCTGGAGCGCCGATGACACCACGCACAGGATTAGCGGCATGATCACCGAGTAACGCAGCAGCGCCAGCTTGGCGAACTGATCGGAGAACATGAAGCAGATACCCGCGCCGAGCACGTTGGCAATGGCCACCGACCACACCATCGAGTAGGTCACGTCAGGTTCTTGGTCAACATGTCCGGGCCGAGGATAAGGCCATGGATCAGGAAGGCCCTGAGCAGGATCGCCATCGAGGCCGAACCCGGCACACCGAAGGCGATGGTCGGCACCAGGGCGCCGCCCTCCTTAGCGTTGTTGGAGCCTTCGGACGCAAGAACGCCACGAATGTCGCCCTTGCCGAAGGTTTCCTCCGCGCCCTTTTTCCGTCCGCGCCGCGTGACCATAGGCGACCCAGTCGACGATCGCAGCACCAAGGCCCGGAATGGCACCCAGCGCCGCCCCAGCCATGCCACGCGAATAACCAGCCACCAGTTCTCGAACGTGTCACGCACGCCCTGCCACTGACCCGACCGGGTATCCATTTTGACGTCTTTGAATCACCCGCAATCGAGGTTCGGACGATGGCCATGTCCGCCAGTTCCGGCAGCGCAACAGGCCGATGGTGACAGGCACCAGCGGCAAGCCGTCCCACAGGTACAGGCTGTCCAGGGTCCAGCGCAGCGTGCCGGTCTGGGGGTCGAACCGATCATCGCGATCAGGAGGTCCAGACAGGCCGCCGCGATACCGCGCATCGGCGAAGACCCGGACAGGACCGCCACCATGGAAAGACCGAAGACCGAGAACGACAGCAGTTCCGGCGAACCCAGATAGAGCATCACCGGGCGCAGGATCGGATCGAGATGCCGAGCAACAGGGCACCGAAGATACCGCCGATCATCGAGGCGGTGTAGGCCGCGCCGTAAGCGCGCCCTGCTTGCCCTGTCTCGCCAGTGGATGCCCGTCCAGCACCGTTGCTGCTGATCCCGTCGTACCGGGAACACCGAACATCACCGCCGGGATGGTATCCGAGGTCGTTGTCACCGAGCCCATGCCAGAAGGAAGGCAAAGGCCGCGAACTTGTCCATGTCGAAGGTGAACGGCAACAGCAACGCCATGCCGACCAATCCGCCCAACCCCGGATAACACCCAGAATCAGACCGATGATTACGCCCCCGAACAGGAACACAAGTCGCATCAAGTTCGAAATGATGACCAATGCATCAGCCGCACTGGTCGCCGTAAGAATTAGATAATCCATAACACCCCACCTGTTTTCATGTGGATAGCCCGGCTTTCCGTTGCGGAAGCGGGAACTACGAGTTAAGTTTCGGCCCTAAAGTGGTTGATTTAACTCATTTTTTCCAACACCTGCTTCGGACTCTTTCCACCTGCGGAAGAGTCTCGGGAAATATCGAAAAAGATCAAGTGCCTTTCCCACGGTTTGATTAATGACATCGTCGAGCGTCTGGGGCGATGATAGAACGCCGGCACCGGCGGCATCACCACCGCGCCGTAACTGGCGGCACGGCCCATCAGCTCGATATGCCCCAGATGCAGCGGCGTTTCGCGCACCAGAGCACAACCCGCCGTTTTTCCTTGAGGGAAACGTCGGCGGCTCGGGTCAAAAGGTTGTCATCGTATGAGTTGACGATCCCCGAAAGGTTTTGACCGAACAGGGCGCCACGATCATGCCGTCGTGGCGGTACGATCCGCTCGACAGTGACGCGCCGATGTCCTTTGTTGTTGTAGACAACATCGGCCAATTCCTTGACGCGGGAGACATTCCAGTCAGTCTCATCGACGATGGTTTGCCTGGCCGACGGGGACAGAATCAGGTGGGTCTCGATATCCTCAGCCTGGCTGAGAACCTCGAGCATCCTGATCCCGTATATCGCGCCTGATGCGCCGGACATTCCGACCACGATCCTACGCATTCATTTTCTCCCGTCCCTGATCAGCCCGGCCTGAACCTACTGGGTCCACGCATCACGACGCTGGGTAATGGTATCGACCAGTGCCGGCTGACCGGCACGCACGCGGGCAATCCGCGCGACGCAACGCAGGCTGAATGTCCTCGCAACGATCGATCGGACCTTCCCCGTACCAGCCCATGGCGCGAGCCAGACCGGCAAAATCGGGATCCGGATCACCAAGATCCATGCCGATATAGGCCTTTTTCTCATCGGTTTTGCGCAACTGCGCCATGCGGATCTGGTGTTCCCAGTCGTTGTAATAGGCCCGGTTGTTGTACATCACGACCAGCATTGGAATGTTGTGCTTAGCGGCAATCCACAGGGAACCGGCATCGAACATCAGGTCGCCGTCCGGCTGGATATCGACGACGAGACGCCCCTTGTCCCGGTTTGCCAGCGCCACCGAGAGACGGGCCGATCTGGGTCGAGGTGCCGAGCGACTTGCCCGGATGACGGTAATGCTTGTCGAAGTCCCAGATGCGCCGGTCCAGTCTTCCAGGGTACCGGCGGTAAGAACCCAGTCTTCGTTCTTGATGACTTCCCAAACCTCGGTCGCCAGCACCGCGTGGGTGATCGGGGTCATGGCGCGCTGCTTGGGATCCTGACCCGCCTTGTTCACTCCACCCGCTTCTTCGCATGGAGCGCGGCAATCTTCTTGCGCCGGGCCTGAAGACGGGACTTGAGCGACGAGTTACGCGATGATGCCCTTGCAAAGCTTGGTCAGCATCGGAATGGCAATATCGGTATCGCCGATGACGCGTTCATCCCAATCGATCATGCGCTGGTAATCCAGCGACCAGCCGGAAATCTTCAGCTCACCAAAACCGATGTCGATGAACTTGCAGCCCTGCCATCTTGCTGACCCGCGTACGGGTGGTGGAGATCAGGCGCGTCGTCGGGCGTTCCCAGTCCTGAACGTCGAGGCCGAGGACCAGGTCCGTAGTCTTGAAGACCTCGTCGATCATGACATGTTGAGCGGATGGGTGCCGGGGAAGTTGCACCGCGCGTCAAGATCGTAAACCGCGGCGCAAACCGTGTCGGCCAGCTCGATCAGGGCGTTGCAGCTATCTTCCGAACGGCCCGCGTATTCGGCCAGCAGCGGGTTCTTCGCCTTGACCAGCGCCTCGGCGCAACGCTGTAACGCATCGGGGTCCGGCGCCATCTTTGCTGGGACCTTGCACGCCGACGCGACGGCATCTCAACCTTGTGGTCAAGCTTTTTCTTCCTGCAGCCACGCATCGTAGCACATGTAAATCGGGCCGTTGGGCTGGGTCATCATCACCGAATAGGCGCGGGCGAAGGCTTCGGCACACCGTCAACCGTGGCCGGCTGGGCATCGAACTTGGTGTATTCGCGGATTGCCGCGCCTGGCCATTGGCCGTATGGATCCAGTCGATCTTGGGACGACGCGGTCTCGTTCAGCGGGCCGGTTGCACCATAGTGAAGATCGGCGCACGATCAATGTAAGCGTAGTAAATCGCCATGTTGGAATGCAGCAGACCGACAAGGTTATGAACGATGGCAACCATCGGCTTGTTGGTCGCCCGCGCGTAACCGTGCGCGATTTGCACCGCGGTTTCTTCATGGGTGCAAGCATCATGTAAGGGCCAGTTGCCGCCGTAATTGACCAGGCTATCGTGCAGGCCACGATAGCTTGCCCCCGATTCAGAGCCGCGTACGGCATGTCGTACATGTGCAGCATGTCGACGATGACGTCGGAATTAAATCTGCCAGCTCCGGCGCGTTTGCGCTTGGGCTTCGGAACGGCAACTCGGCTTGCGGAAGGTCTTGGTCGAAGCGGCTTTTTCGTGGTCGCCATGTAATCCTTCTTTAATCGCGTCCCTTCCGCGCCAACGGGCGGAGGTACTCACCATTTCCCGAGACGAGACAGCGCCCGGGACGATTAACACCCTCAGGGAAACCACGGCCCCGCGGCGCAAGCGCGCATCACAGCCAGTAGCGGTACCCCCTCATGTTCGGCGTTTTTCGATCTCCGCAGCCACAAAGCTGCGCAAATTCCTACTTTTGACGTGTCGCAAGACACGCATCCGAGACTGCCGAACTAAACCTCCAGATCTCAGAAATTTGGCAGGGTGGGTCCCAACATGCAAGGGATTTAAGGTCGGAAATCGTTACTTTACAGGCTTTTTACCGCGATGTTCGGGCTCTGTACCAAGGTTGGGACCCCCAACCTCCACACCCTCGATCCGCGTTACGAAAAAGCGGCGCAGGTTGCCCAGAGCAGCCCATTTTACGTAAAAATCCGGTTGACATATCCCCGTTGTAGAACCTACAGGCCAAGCCTTAACTCCCATAAGCAGAGGCAACCATGAGAAGGCCAGATCCCCGCAAAGAGATCCGGAGCCTAAAAAACTCTAAAGGACAGTTTTTACTTGCAGTCGATCTCGAGCGCCGTTTCCACACCCTTGACCTTGAAGTTACAGGACATGCTCCTTCTGTAGAGGGCGGACGCCTTAGCCTTCTCTGGCCGGCAATCGTGATCTTGGTCTTCCCGCCAACCCCGCAGCTTGCGCTCTTTTCACATCACCCTTCCAAACTCGTTTGCCCTTACGCGCAGGCCGGTATCTTGCCACTCTGATCGGTAGGGATCATCGCCTTGACCATCTTGGTCGTGAGGTGTTAATGACCGCCTCATTCGCCGCCGCAATCAGGTCAGCGGATTGAAATATAGCGTTAATAGCTTCTGGACTGCTTCGCCCGAAATGAGCGTGATTTCTAGTTTTGCCCTTGTTGGCATCCAGCCATAGACTTGGGTCTTTCATCGTCGCCATAAAGGCAACCCCGCAGGGCCTGCGCGATCGGCCGAAACCTTCAGCCCGGCCAGATATGGACGACCAATCGCCTGACACGAAAAATCAGTTCAAGTATCTTCCGCTCACGGTCGCTCTTGGCAAGATCCATAATAAAGGGGCAATCAGGCTCATCATTCCGTTCCACCGACATGGCAAGAGAAGGATACGGATCTTCTTTTCTTTTAAGCCATCTGGCACGAGTAGACTTTGACCGAAGACCAGGACCAGCCACATCGGGCCTGCACTTCGGCGCTCGAGAGCGAGGTTGATATCGTGCCACCTGGATAACCGGTCGCCAGCTTCAGAAACACTGCCAACCATTGTTCAGGAACCTTAGGAAATACGTCGAGTATCGGCACGGGGCCAGTGCCGCCAGCAACTATCTCCATGTTGAGAAAAGCCTGCAGGAGTCTTAACCGAGCTAGTATGCCAAACGACACAGGTTGAAGTCTCGTTATTCGCTGAGACCGATCCAGTTGAACTTCTTGGATCGTAAGCGCCTTCATTGCCCTTCCAAAGCTCCGCCGGAATACCGCGGCTGACGGTGGCGATATTGGTGCCGTCCTGACGAATAGTGTTGTAGAGCGCATTAGCAAGACGCATGGGAGCCGGCGCCCGGCATGTTCTTTGCCGTAAAACGCGGACTGCCCGGGATCAGGCGGCCCATATGGCGATCAACAGTGGGCATAACGGTTGCGCCACCGCCCGAGGAATAACCGATATACATCGCATCCGCTTGCCCTTATAGAAATCGGAAACCTGATCAGCCTTCGCAGTAGCTGCTCCCAACACCGACGATCGGTGCCCGCCAGGCAGGCACATGTCATAATTGCAGTTTTCATCAAATCACTCCCCTAATTCCTGAGATATCTCGGTAAATCTGCTTGCACTTCCCGTTTGATCATGGGCCAGCAGAAACCCTATCCAATACCCTTTCGACGGCAACCCCGCAGAAAAGGAAAATAAAACCTGGGCGGCCAATCAATACGGCCCCCTAACCCCCCTAGGGAAAGCTTCCCAGAAGTTGCAGCAAGATCACCGTCATCAACCCGGCCAGGGGCGGCAGCAGGCACGAAGAAATCAGCCGGATCGCGGCGAAGCGCGGGCCCATCATCGGGATCTCGAACATCAGGATTCGATGCACCCCCCAGACCGAAGCCGAGGTCAGGAAGGCAAAGACGGCCGGCAAACCGGCGCCCGCCTTGAGCAGCGCCACAAGCACCGGGAAAATCACCAGCGGCCCGCCCGGAAAAAACGGCCCGACCAGGCAGCCGATCAGGATCCCCTGCCAGCCCGCCTCGGCGCCAAGCCACTGGGCAACGAGGTCCTTGGGCAACAGGTAGGACAGGAAACCCGCCGCCAGCAACGCCACCATCACGCGCGGGCCGTTGATGCCGAACATCTGCAACCCGCGGGTCAGGCCCAGGCGCAGCTTGCCCTCACCCCGGCGCCAGGCGATGACCGCCAGTATCGCCACCAGCGACCAGATCAGGACCACGGAAATATCGAAGATCTGAAACTTCATGACCGCGCACCCGTGTCCGCGGGCGGGCGCGGTTCCAGCGGCAGGCGTCGCGCAATGGCGCCCGCCAGCACCGGCATCCAGAACACGGCCAGCATACGCAGCAGCGCGACATCGGGACCGAGCAGCGGCAACTCCCAGACCAGGAATCGCTGGAACCCGAGCAAGGACCAGGCCGTCAGGTAGGCCACCAAAGCACCACGATCGGCGCCGGACATATAGAAGGCCACCACGATGGGAAAGGTCGTCATCGGGCCGCCCGGTGTCAGGGCGCCGACGGCGGTGGCGATGGCCAACCCACGCCAGCCGGATTCCGCACCGACCCAGCGCGACACCACTTCCGGCGGCAGCACTACCTGCACCAGCCCGGCCAGAAGCATACCGCCCAACATGCGCGGAATCAGGAACAGCAGAAGATCAAAATCTCCGAGGACGGCATGCTCGACCGTCTCTATCCCCTTGAGGTGCCAGGTCACCGCCCCGGCAACCAGGGCGACGCACAGGAAAATCCAGAACGGGCCACCCAGAATCTGGGAAAGAAGGGAAGATTTTGCAGGGCGTGGCGGGGGCCGCATGATTGCCTCATTCAACGGCCGGAGGGCGCGGTGATCGCGGGGCGGCACCGGCCTCAAGGAGTGAGGGCGGCCCCTTGGACCGCCCTCTTTTAATCCGGCTTACTTCTCGAGAAGGTGTTTCCACTTCTCGTGGGTCTTGGCCGCCAACTCCGGCGAGGATTCCGCCACCGGCGGGAACTCGTCCTTCCATTCGAACGGACGGCAAGCGTCCACGATGGCACGGGAGTTGAAATTGTCGCCCGGGCGCTTGCGCGGATCGAGCGCGCCGGACCAGGCCCGGCGGGTGATGTCGATATCGTCGATCGGGTCGCAACGCGAGGCCATGGCCCAGGTCACATCCCACAGGTTCGACGGATCGATGTCTTCATCGACCACGATGGACCAGCGGCCCAGGTAGTTACCCGCATGCACGTTGCAGCAAAGCTGCGCCGCCTGGCGCGAATGGCCAGGATACGAGTTCTTGATCGAGATCACGTTGAACAGGCGGCCGCCACCGTTCTGATGGCACCACACGCCCTGCACGTTGGGCAGGCCCGCGGCTTCCACCTGGTCCCAGACCAGCGCCGACTTGATGACGCTCTTGGACAGGGTGTAGTCCGAAGGCGGACGGCCCGGACGCGCCATGGTGATGATCGGGTTGTTGCGGTAGTACACGCGCTTGACCTTGACCACCGGATCTTCGCGCACGGACGAGGCGTAATAGCCGGTCCATTCACCGAAGGGGCCTTCGGGGCGTTCCTCGTCCATGACGATTTCGCCTTCGATGCAGATTTCGCCGTAAGCGGGAATCGGCAGGCCGTGCAGCTCCGACTTGATCATGTCGAAGGGCGCGCCGCGATGACCGGCGGCGTAAGAGAACTCGGACACGCCGTACTGGATTTCGTTGCCCGCGGCGAGGAACATCAGCGGGTCGTGACCGACGCTGATCGCCACCGGGCACGGCTTGCCCTGGTTGAAGTACTTTTCGCGCAGCAGACGGCCGTGCTTGCCGGGGCTCATCCACAGGCCGACGGTGTTCTTGTCGTGGACCATGACACGGTAGGTGCCGAGGTTGACCCAGTCCGAATCGGGATCCTTGATGATGACCAGGTCACCGGTGCCGATGTAGCGGCCGCCGTCCAGCTCATGCAGGAGCGGAACCGGGAACTTGAACAGGTCGACGTCTTCGTCGCGGTCGACGTTTTCGAGGATCGGCCCGGTGTTAACGAAGCGCGAGGGGATCGGCTCGAAATCCTTCATCCGGTCGCGGTACCAGCGCACCACGTCCATCGCCCCGTTCGGCTTCGGGAAGCCGAGGGTCATCGCCAGGCGGTTGATCGAGTTGGTCATGCCCGACAGAATGCGGAAACCCTTGGGGTAGCCGGGAATGTTATCGAACAGCAAGGCCGGCGGATCTTCCGGGGTCGCGTGGTAGAGCATTTCCGCAACCGCACCGATTTCAAGGTTCCAGTCCGCGCCATCGACCTTCTGCAATTCACCCATTTTCTCGACCCGGTCGAGCCACTCGCGCAGGTCCTGATGGGGGGCGCTGTATTCGGTGTAGCTACCTTTTTTAACCGTCTTTTCTGTTGCCACTTTCAACTCTCTCCTGGTCAGGGAAGCACGACCGAATGCCGTGCTTCTTTGGTTAGGGCCGTCGCGCCGGGCGCGCCGTAGCCTGAAAGGCTTGGGTCAGGGACGACAGCGACCTGCATCGGAACCACCGATGCGCCTCGTCGCGTGTATTCCCTGACAGGCAGACGGTCAGCTTATAACGAAGTCCGTAGCGAAAAACAAAAACATATTGGATACAGGCCCGAGGTCGCCCCCCGGAACTTGAAAAATCTCTCAACCCATTGAAAAAAGAGATCAATCCCGGCGCCCCGCGCATCTGCGAAGCGCTGGAATTGAAAACGGGGCCCGATCGAATGCCGGGCCCCGTCCCTTCAGGCTACTTGCAGTCCATTTCCTTGGCCGTTTTGCCCCCTTCGGGCCACTTCACGGCACAGGTCATGCCCGGCTTGATGGCGGAACGCTTCGCCTTCTTGCCGCCAACCTTGACCTTGGTTTTCGACCCGGAAACACCGAAGGTCTTGGACTTTCCGCCCATGACCAGGGTGATCTTGCGGCCTTTCTTCACGGTCTTGGAGACCTTGCCCTCGCTCGACATGATCTTGATCTTCTTCTTGACGATCTTGGTCTTGCCGACGCGCTGGGTGGCATCTGCCGCCGCCTGAACGATATCCGGCGAAGACGCATAGATGTCGTTGAGCAGGTCCTCGATTTCCTTGCCCGAAACCGGCTCCACCTCCAGCTTGGTCTTCTTGGCCATGGCCTTGAAGGCGGGATCAGCCATCATCGCGTCAAAGGCGCCACGCAGCGCGGCAATGCGATCGGTCGGCACCTTCGGCGGCGCCAGGAAGGGACGGCCCATGATCTGGCGCGCGAAAATCAGCCGCAGCACCTTCTTGTCACGGTCGTTCTTGGCGATATCCATGACCAGCGGCACGGAGGAATCGATCTCCGGGTGCTTCTTGAGCGCGAGCTGCAACAAAACCGTGATCTTCTTTTCCTTAACCCAATGCGCTCGCGTCGCCTTGATGGACGACCACGACCAGCCGCAACGGCCATGCGCTTCACCGCGTTCCTGGGCGAGTTGCAAGGTGGCGCCACCGGGGTAGCCGGTAATCAGTTTGAACTTGGTACCCAGCACGTTGTTGAGCGCCAGCGGGAAGTCCACGCCGTCGGACCCCTGCGCCGTGGACGCCAGGATCATTTCACGGTCCATGGCATCCTGGATGCTCTTGAACCCGGAGGTGTGGAACGCCACACACGTCGAAACCTCGTTGTTCATGGAACCGATCCAGTTGAACTTCGTGGCTTCGAACTTCGGCCCCTTGCGACCGAACAGCGGTTCCATCGGCACGCCGCGGCCGATGATGCCGAGCGCGGTGCCGTCCTTGGGCAAGGTGTTGTAAAGGGCGTTGGCCAGAACGATGGACCCGGCGCCCGGCATATTCTTGGGCGTCATTGACGGCTTGCCCGGCAGGAACGCCCCCATGGAGCGGGCGAGCACCCGGCCATAGCGGTCATAGCCGCCACCGGCCGCGTAGCCGATGTAAACGGTGACCCGCTGGTTCTTGTAAAAATCAGCAACGGCATCCGCCGCCGCGGGCGCGGCATGCATCGCCGCACCGACAAATCCGGCAGCCCCCAAGGCCGTAATGGAACGCAGAAGTTTCATAGTACTCTCCCTGATTTCGGGCCAGAGGCCCGCTTAAGCCGTAATTATGGTTTCGGCTCGAAACTGGTGATGGTCTGGACCTGAAGATACTCGAGCATGCCTTCCATGCCCGCGCGGCGGCCGATACCCGATTGCTTGATGCCGCCGTATGGCGCGCGGCGGTTAACCGCCTGGGTGCCGTGGGTATTCACCCACACGGTGCCGGACTGGATACGTCGCCCGACGGCGAGCGCCCGCTCGCTGTCCTTGCCCCAGACCGAACCGCCAAGACCGAAGATAGTGCCATTGGCCATGGTGATGGCTTCGTCGAGGTCGTCATAGGCGGTAATCGGCAGCGCCGGACAGAATTGCTCCTCGGTCATCAACGGCGCGTCCGCCGGCACGTCGGTGACCAGTGTCGGCTGCATGAACCAGCCTTCATCGAATGTAGTCTTGTCGTCGATCTTGCCCAGACGCAACACGCTGGCCCCGCGCTTTTCCGCGTCCTCGACCAGACCGCGTCCGCGAACAAGACCCTTTTCCTGGTGCAGCGGGCCCATGGTGACGCGGGGACGCAACCCCTCTCCCACCACGACCTTGTCGGCGGCCTTGGCAAAGGCATCCACGAACCTGTCCTTGAGCGCGCTCGGCACGTAAACCCGCTTGATCGCCATGCAGACCTGACCGCTCATGCGGAACACGACCGAGGCCATCTGGTCCATTGTCTTTTCCGACAGGTCCACATCATCAAGCAGCACGGCCGGATCGTTGCCGCCCAGTTCCAGCGTGATGCCCTTAATGGTCTCGGCGGCGTTGGCCATGATGTGCCGGGCCGAGGGAATGGAGCCGGTAAACGCGATCTTGCCGACATCGGGATGGCCGGTCAGCCGGTCGCCGATTTCTTCCGGCATGCCGGTAATTACGCCCAGCACACCCGGCGGGAACAGGTCCGCGATCATTTCAACCGATCGGGTCAATGCCAGCGGGCAAGTCTCCGGCGGCTTGACGATCACCGCGTTGCCCGCCAACAACGCCGGAATGATCTGCATGAACGCCAGCGGCACCGGCGCATTCCACGGCACGATGGATACCACCGTGCCCCAGGGAATGTGGGTGACGAAGGTGCGGCCCGAATCATCGCTCAGGACGCGTTCTTTTTCCAGGTCATCCACCAGCTCCAGCGTCAGGCGCTGGCGCATGAAAACGCTCGCCAGCTCGCCCTTGGCTTCGGCGAGGGTCTTGCCGTTTTCGCGGGAATAAACCGCGGCGCGGGCTTCGACATCCGCCTCCAGCCGGTCCAGCGCCTGGGAGATCAGCGCGGCGCGGCCACGATAACCAAGCGCCGCCCAGGCCGGTTGCGCCGCCTTGGCCGCCTCCGCGGCAGCATCTACATCGGCAACGCTGGCGCGCACCGCGGTGCCCACCAGTTCGCTGGGGCGTGCGGGATTGCGCACCTCGATCCGCTCTCCCCCGTCCCTCCATTCACCGCCAATCAGCAGGCGAATGTTGATGGGAGCGATTTCATTGGCAAGCGACGCGTCTGACAAAGGCATTTCCTTTCAACTGTGATCTCGCGGTCAGTCGCAGGCGACCGACTTTGCATTACTGTACGGACCGGCAAAGTTCACCTTGCACGACATTCCCACCTTCAGCTTCGAGGCCTTGGCCTTCTTGCCGCCGATGGTGAGCCTGGTTTTCTTGCCGCTGATCCCGACATAGAACTTGCGCCCGTCCTCCATGTAATAGACGCGCCGTCCCTTGCGCTTCAGGCCGACGATCTTCATCGTTGCCGTGGCGTAGGTGAGCTTGCGCTTCGATGCCTTGGCCGTCAGCGCCGCCTTTACCGTGGCCACCGCCTTGGGATCGGAAGCATAAAGTTCTTCCACCATCTTCTGGGTGGCTCCACCCGTGCTCCACTTGATGTCGGTCTTGCGCTTAACCGCGTCCTTGGTAAAGGCCGGGTCGTTCATCGTTGCCGTAAAGGCCTTGCGCAGGACCGCGACATTGGCCGACGGGGTTTCCGGCGGAACGGCAAAGGTACGCGCGGGCTGCATCTGGCTGAACAGGAACTTGAGCGCGGCACGCGCGTCCGGCGTCTTCGCCTCGTCCAGCATGTTCGGGTACTTCTTGAAGTCGGGGTCCGGATTGTTGCCGGCAACCGCCAGCACGAGCACCTTGCCCGCCTTTATCTCGCGGCCAAGGCGCGATTTGACCGTGCTCGTGGTCAGGCCACAGGTCGCCTGGATCTCGCCGCGCTCCATCGCCAGGATACGCTCGGGCGTACCGCGATACCCCAGGATGATCTTGAATTTCGTCCCCAGCACCGCGTTGTAAACGGCGGGGAAGGAAAACGACATGGCGCTGCGCCCCGACGCGCTGGTAACCAGCTCGCGGGAATAGAAATCCTTGATGCTGGTCGCCCCCGTGCTGCTCCAGACCATGCAGGCATCGGTGTCTTCGTTCATGTTGCCGATGAAGTGGAACTTCGGACCGTCGAACACCACCGCCTTGTTGGCGAACAATTGTTCGAACAGGACCGACGGCCGGATATTTCCGATAAAGGTGCCGTCCTTGGGCGCCTTGGCATAGGTGAAGTTGGCGACGACCAGCCCACCCGCAGCATTCATGTTCTGGACGCGAATATCGGGATGACCAGGAACGTGCCGTGAATAATGACGAGCCAGCAGCCGGGCGTAATTGTCGTAACCGCCGCCCGCGCCCCCCGACGCCGCGATGACCAGACGCTTGTCCTTGAAAATTTCGGCGCCCAAGGCCGGCATCACCAGGATGGCGGCAAGGGCAAAAAGAGCGAACGAAAAAATCCCCGATTTCCGGATCATGACCAGGCTCCCCTTTTTTCTTACCGGATGCCCTTTGGCGAGCACCCTCGAGCCCCATCCGACCCCCGCCGGAAAGGCCGTCAAGGCTAGCATGGCGGGGGAAGGCGACCAAGCCCGGAGCCGCCTTCCACCTTAAGCTACGGGACGATCAGGAAAAACCGAGAGGCATGACCGGCAGGCGAACCTTCAGGGCAACGATGAAGACCAGATACGTCACCGCCAATGCCCCTCCGGCCAGCGTCAGCGACAATAGCCAGCTTTCGCCGTGGGCGCGGAAATAGGCCACCAGGTAGATCGGAATCCCCGCGAGATAGCCGAACAGCCAGACCGCCGGGAGGATACCGACAAGCCAAAGCGCGGTGCGCACGAATTCGCCAACGCTTTCCGTCGTCGGCTCCGTCGCCTCCGCCGGCTCACCGGGCAGCCGCTTGCCCCGGACCGCGCCGATCAGGCGCCAGGTGGACAGCGCGATCAGGAACCCGCCGACGAAGTAGGGAAAGCGCATCACCGCCATCGGGTAGTTGTAATAAAACACGCCGGCACCGATGACGAAGGCCGTAAAGACGATGATGAGCGCGGGCAGCAGGATTTCGAGCTTTTTCATGCGCGGCCCTTTCGCGAAAACAGGCGCTTGAGGCTGGGCCAGACGATACCGAGCACCAATAGCGCGATAATGATCAGCGAAATCGGCCGCATGAAGAAAGTACCCCCGAAGGAGCGCAAGGAAATGTGCAGGTAGCTTTCCAGTGCATTGGTCAGCACGAAGCCCAGAATCAGCGGGGCGCGCGAGTAATGCAGTTCCTTCATGATGTAGCCCAGAGCGCCGAATACGAAGACGTAGACCACGTCCATCGGATTGTTCTTCGACGCATAAGTGCCGAGCACGATAACCGCCAGCAACAACGGCGCAAGGATATGGCCGCGCAGATAGGTAATGCGGGCAATGTACTTGGCCAGCAGAACCATCACCGCCGCCGCCATCAGGTTGGAAATCGCCACCACCATGGCGAGCCCGACGCCAAGATCCATGTGCTCCTTGATGAACTCCGGTCCCGGCTCAAGACCGAGAATCAGGAACCCGCCGAGCAAAAGCGCCATGCCGGTCGAACCTGGAATGCCGAAAGCAAGGGTCGGCACCAGCGCGCCGCCCTCCTTGGCATTGTTGGAGCTTTCCGGCGCAATCACCCCCTCGACATTGCCCTGGCCGTAGGTTGCCGCGGTCTTGGACGACTGCTTCGCCGCCGCGTAGGCGACAAAGGGCGAGGTTTCACCACCGACGCCGGGCACAATGCCGACAACGGCGCCGATGGTGGAGCTTTTGAAGAACAGCCAGCGATGCTTGAACACCGCCTTGCCCCCCTCCAGCACCTGGCCGAGCGACACGTTGCCGATGGAACCTTCCTGCGCCACCGAACGGCCCTTGACCGAAAGCGCCAGGATTTCCGGAATGGCGAACAGACCGAGTGCCAGCGGAATAATGCGGAAGCCGTCGAGCAGGTAATCGGAGCCGAAATAGAACCGGGGCACGCTGGTCACCTGCTGGTAACCGAACAGGGCCAGGAAGATGCCGAGCGCACCGGCGATCAGCCCCTTCTGCATCGGCCCCTCGCCCACCACGGCGATGAAGGTCACCCCCATAAGGGCGAGGAAGAATGTTTCGGGCGATCCGAAGGACAGCACGATCGGCTCCAGCACCGGCAGCACCGCAACCAGCACCAGCACGCCGAACACGCCGCCGAGGCCCGATGCCACCAGCGCCGCGCCCATGGCTTCACCGCCCCGGCCCTGCTGCGCCATCGGGTAACCGTCAACCACCGTCGCCGCGTTGGGGGGCGAGCCGGGAATGCCCAGAACGATGGCCGAGATCGAGCCGCCGGTATAGACCACCGCATGGGCCGACAACAAAAGCGCCAGTCCCGGCAACGGCTCCATGCCGTAAATGAAAGGCAACAGGATCGCGAGCGCGGTCAGCCCGGAAAGGCCCGGCACGATGCCGAAGATCAGGCCAAAGGGTATCGCGGCGACCATAATGAGGAAAACGTCCGGTCGCATGACACGGACAAAACCTTCGTAGAGAAGCGAAAAATATTCCATGGGAATCCAGGGGGCGGGATCCGAAGGAACCGC
>JAYPPT010000004.1:0-127982 GCA_038131655.1 Alphaproteobacteria bacterium | reverse complement strand
CCCCAATACCCTGATTCAGCGTGTTTATCCGTACTCGTGCCGCAGCGTTCCGCTCAGGCGGCTTCAGCGTGCGGCGCCAGTCCAGGCGATAACCCGTCGTAACAGGAATGCCAATGTCCCCCGCGTGCCGACGCCCGGAGTGTTGTCCAGTTCCGGGCGCCCGTTTTGTCGATGACCATCACGGAAAGGGCATTCCTCCCAAGTTGGTGGAGGCGTCGCCACGACTGGCGGAGTTCTGGGGTAACCAAATGGTGGCCGTTGACGAGGGGCTGGTGATGGCGCACAAGCTGTCGTCCTAGGCGGTAAGAGTTGATTAACCCCGCTAAAAGTCATGAAATCCGGGGCTTTTAGGCCGGGTTGACAGAACCCGTCCCGGCCCGTATCTTCCCGCCCGCATCGCCCCCGTTCGGGGGCGCGTGATGTTTGGGCCCCACGATGTTCCGTTTCGGCGGGCCGGTTTTTGAAGAGGATCCCGAGATGAAGGTTCTTAACTCGCTCAAGTCGGCGAAGACCCGCGACAAGAATTGCCGCGTTGTCCGGCGCAAGGGCCGCGTCTACGTGATCAACAAGCGCAATCCCCGCCTCAAGGCGCGTCAGGGCTGACCCGCGCGCCATTTCTGGCAGGCAAGCGCCGGCAATTTGCCGGCGCTTTTGTTTTGGGCGGATTTTCTTCCGGGCGGACTAGTGCGGGACCGTGTGGATGCGCAGCACGTTGGTGCGCCCCGGCGTGCCGAAGGGAACGCCCGCCGTGACCACCAGTTTCTGCCCCGGCCGCGCCAGGCCTTCGCGCTCGGCAATGGTGGCGGCGCGCAGAACCATCTGTGAAAAAGTCCGGATATCGCCCGTGGTGGCAGCATGCACCCCCCACACCAGCGCCATGCGGCGCGCGGTCGCCCGCTTGTTGGTGAGCGACAGGATAGGCATGTCCGGCCGCTGGCGGGCCGCACGATAGGTGGTGGAGCCCGACGTCGTGTAGGTGACGATGGCGGCGGCGGAGATGGAGTGACCGACGGTGCTGGCGCCGGCGGTAATGGCGTCCGAATCGTTGGGCTGCGTATCCACATGACCGGCGTTCAGGGCCAGGCGGTAATGGCTGTCGCCTTCGACCTTGCGAATGATGCGATCCATGATCGCCACCGCCTCGGGGCCGTATTTGCCGACAGCGGTTTCGGCGGAAAGCATGACCGCATCGGCGCCGTCGTAAATCGCGGTCGCGACATCGGACGCTTCGGCCCGGGTGGGGGCGGGTGCGTCGATCATCGATTCCAGCATCTGCGTCGCCACGATGACCGGCTTGCCCAGTTCGCGGCAGCAGCGAATGATTTTTTTCTGAACCGTCGGCACGTCTTCCGGGGGCATTTCGACGCCGAGATCGCCGCGCGCAACCATGACCGCATCGGTCAGCGCCACGATTTTCTCAAGCGATGTAATGGCGGAAGGCTTTTCCAGCTTGGCGACGATGCCGGCACGGCCCTTGACCAGTTCACGCAACTCGATCACGTCCTCGGGGCGCTGGATGAAGCTCAGTCCGATCCAGTCGGCCCCCGCCGAGAGCGCGAAGCGCAGGTCCTTGCGATCCTTGGGCGTCAGCGCCCCAAGCGCCAGCAGGGTATTGGGCACGTTCAGGCCCTTGTGATCCGAAAGCGGCCCGCCGGTGACGACACGGGTTTCGGCGTAATCCTTGCCGGCTTTCAAAACCCGCAGGCGAATCCGGCCATCGTCGAGCAACAGCTCCGTCTTGGGCTTGAGCGCGGCAAACACTTCCTTGTGGGGCAGGTTCACCCGTTTCGCATCACCCGCCGCCTTCGACATATCCAGGCGGAAATGATCGCCGGTCTTGAGCGTGACCTTGCCCTTGGCGAAGGTGCCGATGCGCAGCTTCGGGCCTTGCAGGTCGACCAGGATGGCAATGGGCCGCGAAAACCGGGTTTCGATATCGCGGATGGTATTGACCAGGGCCTTCAGGTCCTTGTGGGTGCCGTGGCTGCAATTCAGCCTGAAGACATCGGCACCCTTGCGGAACAGGGTTTCGATTTGCTTACGGCTGGAACTGGCCGGACCCAGCGTCGCGACGATCTTGGCTTTGCGTTTTCGTATCATGGGCCGGAGAGTAACGCCCGATTGTGACAGGCGCTAGAGTCTGATTGACGGTAATTCGCTTATTTCTGCCGTTCGGATTGATCCTTTCGGTGCCCGGCCTTTATGATAGCCGCTCACTTCAGAGCGCCGGACCGCACCGGGGAGCTGCCGCCTTGGACATGCCACTACCCGATCCATCGGTCATCGCCCGGCGCGCGGAAATCGCCGCGGCGCTGCGCCGCCTGATGCCGGACGGCACCGTCATCGACCGCGCCGCCGGATTATCCCCTTACGAAAGCGACGGACTGACCGCCTACCGCCAGCAGCCGTTGATTGCCGCCTTGCCCGGCAATCGCGATGAGGTTTCGGCGGCGCTGGCCTATTGCGGACGCGAAGGCATCAAGATCGTGCCGCGCGGCGCGGGAACGTCGCTTTCCGGCGGCGCGTTGCCGCTGGCCGACGGCATCACGCTCGGCCTTGCGCGGCTCAACCGTATTCTCGATATCGACATCGCCAACCGCACGGTGACGGTGGAACCGGGGGTCACCAACCTTGCCATTTCCCATGCCGTGCGCGGGCAGGGGTATTACTACGCTCCCGATCCGTCGAGCCAGGTCGCCTGCACCATCGGCGGCAACGTCGCCGAAAACGCGGGCGGCGTGCATTGCCTGAAGTACGGCCTGACGACCAACAACATCCTGGGGCTTGAGGTCGCGCTGCTGAACGGTGAGCGGGTGCGTCTCGGCGGCAAGCATCTCGATGCGCCGGGGCTCGACCTGATGGGGGTGATCGCGGGCTCCGAAGGCCTGCTTGGCGTCGTCACCGAGGTGACGGTCCGTATCGTGCGCACGCCGCAAACGGCGCGGGCGCTGTTGATCGGTTTCGGTACCGTCGCGGCGGCGGCACGCACGGTGGGCGATATCATCCGCGCCGGTATCGTGCCCGCGGGCATGGAAATGATGGATCGTCCTGCCATTCATGCCGCCGAGGCCTATGTTCAGGCGGGCTACCCACTGGATGCGGACGCGCTGCTGATCGTCGAGGTGGATGGGCCCGAGGCCGAGGTCATGGCCGGGGTCGCCCGGGTCGAGCGCATCGCGGCGGACGCCGGGGCGACGTCATGCCGCGCCAGCGCGTCCGAAGACCAGCGCCTGGCCTTCTGGGCGGGGCGCAAGGCGGCGTTCCCGGCGGTGGGCCGCCTGGCGCCGGATTATTACTGCATGGACGGCACCATTCCGCGCGGCCGCCTGCCGGAAGTGCTGGCCGGTATTTCCGAAATGTCGGCGCGTTTCGGTCTTGCCGTCGCCAATGTCTTTCATGCGGGGGACGGCAACCTGCACCCGCTGATCCTTTATGACGCCAATGCGGCGGGTGAACTGGAACGCGCCGAAGCGTTCGGCACGGAAATCCTGCGCCTTTGTGTCCGCGTCGGCGGCGTGCTGACCGGCGAACACGGCGTCGGTGTCGAAAAGCGCGACCTGATGGACGAAGTTTTCAGCGCCGACGACCTGGCCCACCAGCAGCGTGTCAAATGCGCCTTCGATCCCGATGGGTTGCTCAATCCCGGCAAGGTATTCCCGACCCTGCATCGCTGCGCCGAACTGGGGCGCATGCATGTGCATGGCGGGCGGCTGCCCCATCCCGATATCGAGCGGTTCTGACCGTGACCGAAACCTTCCGCCCCGATAGTGAAGCCGCGTTGCGCGACGCCATTGCCGAGGCACGCGATGGCGAAAAGCGCCTGGAAGTTCGGGGGCAGGGCACCAAGCGCGGCTATGGGCGCCCGGTTGCGACCGATGCGGTGCTGTCGCTGGATGGACTTTCGGGCATTACCTATTTCGATGCGGGCGAACTGGTGATGGAAGCCCAGGCGGGCACGCCGCTGGCCGAGATCGAGACGGCGCTTGAAGATGCGAACCAGCGCCTGGCGTTCGAGCCGGGTGATCTCGGCGCGCTTTACGGCGCACCGGGCGGCGGCACCATCGGCGGCGTCTTTGCCTGTAATGTTTCCGGCCCGCGCCGGCCCTTCGCCGGTGCGGCCCGCGATCACCTTCTGGGCCTGCGCGCCGTCAGCGGCCGGGGCGAGGTTTTCGCCGCCGGGGGCCGCGTCGTCAAGAACGTCACCGGCTATGACATGGGCAAGCTGCTGGCGGGATCCCTCGGCACCCTCGCGGTACTTTCGACCGTGACTTTCAAGGTCTTGCCCCGGCCCGAGGCCGAGCGCACGATCTTGCTGTTTGGCGAGGCCGCTCACGAAGGGCTTGGCGCGCTTCAGCTCGCGGCCGCGGGGCCATGGGATATTTCGGCGGGCGCTCATGTCGATGGGGCGGCGGCGGCGCGATCGTCGGTGTCTTACGTCGCGGGGGCATCGACGCCGGTGACGGCGGTGCGCCTTGAGGGCGCGCGCGGCGCGGTGGCGGAACGCTGCGAAGCCCTGCGCCGGTCGCTGGCGGAAATCGCCCCGACGGAGGAACTCCACACCCATAATTCCCGTACCTTCTGGCGCGAATTGCGCGACGGTGCCCTGCTGCCCGCCGAAGAGGGCGGCAATGCCATGCTGTGGCGTCTGACGGTGCCGCCTGCGGACAGCGCCATGATGCTGGATCGCCTGTCGAGGGTTTGCGCGGGCGACGTGCTGTTCGACTGGATCGGCGGGCTGGCCTGGTTCGCGGTTCGCCCAAAGGGTAGCGCGCCGGGGGAAACGCTGGCGGCCCGTATCCACCGTGCCGCCGCCGAGGGGGGCGGGCAGGCGGTACTGATGCGCGGCGCTGATTCCCTGCGTGCCCGCGTCGCGGTATTTGGTGAACCGGCCCCGGCCCTGCTGGGCCTGACCCGGCGCCTCAAGGAAAACTTCGATCCGCGCGGCATTCTCAATCCCGGCCGCATGTTCGAAGGACTCTAGCGCGATGAAGACCGGCTTTACCCGCGAACGCCTGAGCCAGCCCCGCGTGGCGGCGGCCAACGAGATTCTGCGTGCCTGCGTTCATTGCGGCTTTTGCGCGCCCGCCTGTCCGACCTATTTCCTGACCGGCGACGAGCGCGATTCGCCCCGTGGGCGCATCTGGCTGATCCGGGACCTGCTGGAAAGCGATGGCGCGCCGTCCGATGAAGCGGTGTTTCATCTCGACCGGTGCCTTGAATGCGCGGCCTGCATGCCGGCCTGTCCGTCGGGGGTCAATTACGCTGGACTGATCGGCGCAGCGCGCGAGGAAATCTTTGAACGCGCCGAGCGTCCGATATGGGTTCGCTGGTCGCGGGGTTTGCTGGCGCGGGTCTTGACCGATGCGCACCGGGCACGGCGCATGATTGCCCTTGGCCGGTTGTTTGGCTGGGCGGCGCCGCTGTTGCCCGCGAAACTGGCTGCGCCCCTGCGCCTTGCCGCCCGCGCCCCCCGGCCTGGCAACAGGGTCGGCCCGGCGCCCGGAACCTACCCGGCGCAAGGGGCGCGCAAGGGGCGTGTCGCGCTGCTGGCCGGTTGCGTGCAGGCGGCAATGGCGCCCGGCATCAATGCCGCGCTGATCCGCCTACTCAACCGCCACGGCATCGAGGCGGTGGTGGTGAACGACGCGCAATGCTGTGGCGCGCTCGATCGTCATCTGGGGCGCGGCGATGCGGCCCGCGATCATGCGCGCCGCGTCATTGCCGCAGTGGACGCATTGGCGGGGACGGACGGATTCGATGCGGTGCTGCAAACCTCTTCGGGTTGCGGCACGACGATGAAGGATTACGGAACCTTGCTGCCCGGCGACGCGGCGGCGGCGCGCCTTGCGGCGCTTGTGCGCGACAGCGCCGAATACCTGGCGGGGCTGGATCTCGGCTGGCGCGCGGGCATGCCGTCGCTGGTGGCGGGCTGGATCGCGCCCTGTTCCAGCGCCAATGTTCAGGGGGTGCGCGATCAGCCCCGGGCGCTGCTGGCGGCGGCGGGGATCACGGTCGCCGAACCCGCCGATGGCGGTCGCTGCTGCGGATCGGCGGGCATCTATAATTTGACCGAGCCGGCCCTCGCGGCGGCGCTTGGCACGGAAAAGGCCCGCGCGCTGGCGGCGCTTGGGCCCGACGTGATCGCGGCGGGCAATATCGGCTGCATGGTCCAGATGGCGGGGCGAAGCGCGGCGCCGGTGGCGCACCTGGTGGAATTGCTCGACTGGGCCACCGGGGGGCCAGTGCCCGCCGGGCTGGCGGGTGGCGTGTTCGATCGCGCCCGCCAAGACTGAGCTTGGTGCTATAGTGGCGCCAAACATTTCCCATTCCTGATCGGGGAGAGCCCTATGGACAAACAGACCCAGACCGAACTTGAGGCGGCGGCGTTCCGCACCCTTGTGGACCACCTCCGCAAGAACACCGATGTGCAGAACATCGACCTGATGAACCTGGCGGGGTTCTGCCGCAACTGCCTGTCGAAATGGATGGTCGCGGCGGCCAAGGAAAAAAACGTTGCGCTCGATTACGAAGGCGCGCGCGAACTGGTCTACGGCATGCCCTACGATGTGTGGAAGGACAAGTACCAGAAGGAAGCGACGCCCGAACAGCAGGCGGCGTTCAAGGCCAAGACCGGCGCTTGATTTTCATCGGCCGGGCGCTCCGGCGGGAGAAACGGTATGTCCAACATGGGTAAATGGCTTCCGACGCTGATCCTGGTCTTCGTGGCGGTGCTGTTCTTTGCCCTGATCGGGACGCAGTATCCGACGGCCGAGGCGCCCACCGCCGTTTCCTATTCCCGCGCCAAGATGCTGATCGGCGAAGGCGCGGTGACGTCGCTGACCATGCGCGGCAACCAGTTGTCCGGACAACTGCGCGCCGCCCGTCCGCTGACTGAGGGCGGGCCCACGGTCAAGGTTTTCCGTTCCGAGGTGCCGGTGATCGGCGATCCGACCTTGTTGCCCGCGATCGAGCAGGCGGGGGTGCAGTTGACCGTGGTATAGGCGGAAGAAAGCAGCGGTTGGCGCTTGCTGATGTCCATCCTGCCGTGGTTGCTTTTCCTCGGGGTCTATTTCTGGCTGTGGCGTCGCATGTACAGCAATATCGCGGGCGGCATGGGCGGTGGCTTGCAGGGGCGCAACGATCTTGGCGGTTTCCTGCGTGGGCCGCGTGACGACAAGACCATCGCGGTTCCGAAAGTCACCTTCAAGGATGTCGCCGGGCAGGACAACGCCAAGCGCGAGGTGGCGGAGCTGGCGGACTTCCTGCGCAAGCCGGAAAAGTATACGCGGCTCGGCGCCGAAGTGCCGCGTGGTATCTTGCTCATGGGGCCGCCGGGTACCGGCAAGACGCTGCTGGCCCGTGCGCTTGCCGGGGAAGCGGGGGTGCCTTTCTATTCGATTTCCGCGTCCGAATTCATCGAGGTTTTCGTCGGCGTCGGCGCTTCGCGCGTGCGGCGCATGTTCGACGAGGCCAAGGCGCGTCAGCCTTCGATCATCTTTATCGATGAACTGGACGCGGTGGGCCGCGTGCGCGGCACCGGCTTTGGCGGCGGCGCGCGACGGTGCCGATGATGTCGCCATGCATCATTTCGACGATATGCGCGACCGCATCATGCTGGGCACCGTGCGCACGCTGGCGATCCAGCCCGATGAACGTCATCGTCTCGCGGTGCATGAATCGGGGCATGTCGCTGCCGCTTACTACTTGCCGGAAGCCGATCCGCTGTACAAAGTGACGATCATCCCGCGTGGCCGGGCGCTCGGCGCCACCTACCAGCTGCCGGAAGAAGAACGCCATACCCTGCCCGAAGCCTACCTGCGCGCGCGCCTGGCGGTGATGCTGGCGGGACGGGCGGCGGAAAAGGAAATCCTCGGCGAGATTTCATCCGGCGCCGATGACGATATTCGCGGCGCCACGCAACTGGCCCGCGCCATGGTAGGGCGCTGGGGCATGTCGGAAGACCTGGGGCCGGTGGACCTGGGCGAAAGCGATGAGTATCCGTTCCTCGGCCGCGAGATCGCGTTGCCGCGCCGTTTTTCCGAGGAATCGGCGAGCGCGGTGGACAAGGCGGTGCGTGCGCTGCTGGTCGAGGAGGAAGCCCACGCGGTGGAGATCATCCGATCCCACCGGGCGCGGATCGAATCACTGGTCAGGGCGCTGGAGGCGGATGAGTCCCTTGATCGCGACGCTATCGAGGCGGCGCTGAAGCCGCCCCTTTCGGCGGCGGCGGGCGCCTAGCTGGCGTCGAGCATGCGGCTGACCGCAAGCCGTGCGCGGACGGCGACGTCCTCGGGGATTTCGACCTTCGGCTCAAGGGTTTGCAGCGACCGCAAGATTTTGGGCAGCGAAATCATCTTCATGTAGGGACACAGGTTGCAGGGCCGGACGAAATCGATTTCCGGCTCTTCCGCCGCGACGTTGTCGCTCATGGAACATTCGGTAACCATGAAAACGTGCTTGGGCTTGCGGGTGCGCACCCAGTTGATCATGGCGGCGGTGGAGCCGACGAAATCGGCTTCCTGCTGCACGTCCATCGGGCATTCGGGATGCGCGATGACGGCAATGTCGGTGTACATCTTGCGGTAGCCGCGAATTTCATCCGCCGTGAAGGCCTCATGCACCATGCAGTGTCCCTTCCAGGGGATCACCTTGACCTTGGTCTGGGAGGCGACGTAGCCCGCAAGGTATTCGTCCGGCGTCATGATGACTTCCGGCACGCCCAGGCTTTCGACGATCTTTACGGCATTTGACGAGGTGCAGCAGATGTCCGATTCGGCCTTTACTGCGGCGGAGGTGTTGACATAGGTCACCACCGGGCGGCCCGGATATTTTTCCTTCAGCGCGCGCACGTCGGCGGCGGTGATCGAAGCGTCCAGCGTGCAGCCCGCATTGGCGTCGGGAACCAGGACAATCTTTTCCGGGTTCATCAGCTTCGCCGTTTCGGCCATGAAGTGGACCCCGGCCAGCACGATGATGTCGGCATCGGTGGTCTGCGCCATCTGGGCCAGGGCCAGGGAATCGCCGACCTTGTCGCCGACACAATGGAAGATTTCCGGCGTCATGTAGTTATGGGCCAGGATGACCGCGTTCTTTTCCTTCTTCAGCCGGTTGATGGCGGCGACGTAAGGAGCGTGAACGGGCCACTCCACCTCGGGGATGACGTGGCGCACGCGCTCGTACATGCCGGCGGTTTCGCGCGCGATGGCATCGGTGTAGTCCAGGGTCTCGGTCAGGCTCATGGCCGCTCGGTCTCAACGCAAGTGAATGTGAAGGGCTAACGCTAATGTAGGCACTGGACCCCCCGTATCGCAAGGGCATGGGGCCCGGTTTAGCTGGATTTTCCGGCTCCCGGATTGGATTCAAGCGACGGTGTCATGCGTCCGAGCAGGGTCCGGGACCATAGCCAGGCGATCATGCAGACGGCGCCCGCGCCCGCGACCGCCAATGACAGGCCCAGGCGCTCCGCCACCCAGCCGACGACGATGGCGCCGATGGCCGGCGTGCCGCGCCAGACCAGTGAATAGAGCGACATCACCCGGCCACGCATTTCGGGTGCCACCGACATTTGAAGAAGCGACTGGGTACCGGTGCCGGTGACGGTCTGGGTAAAACCGACCATGAAGATGCAAACAAGGCCGAGCCAGTAATTCCCCGACAGCGCAAAGGCCGCGGCGGTCGCCCCCATGACCAGGGTCTGGGTGACGACGACGCGGGTGAGCCCGGTGACCGGTCCGCGCTGGGTCAGCCACACGGCCCCCGCCAGCCCGCCCGCGCCGAGCGAGGCCAGCAACCAGCCGAGGCCCGAGGCCCCGCGCGAGAAAATCTCGTCGGCGAAGCCGGGCAGCATTTCCTGCACGGGGCGCGCCGCCATGGATGTCACCATCAGCAGCGCCAGCATGGGCCCGATGCCCGGATGCTTGGCGACATAGGCGACCGAATCGCCGATCTCGCGCCAGACCGACTTGCGCTGGCGAATGATGGTATCGGCGAAGGCACCGCGAATGCGGATGAAGTTGATGCTGTGGGCAACGAAGGCGGCGAAGTTGAGGAAGAACAGCGACGCCACGCCGAAGGGCGCGATCATCAGGCCGCCGATGGCCGGGCCGAGCGCGCGTCCACCATTGAAGATGGCGGAATTGATGGCGACCGCGGTGGCCAGGTCTTCGCGCGGCACCAGCGTCGGGTAGAACACCATGCGCGCGGCGGTGGAATAGGGCTGGTTAAAGCCGGTAATCACCGAGAACCCGAGCAGCCACCAGATATTGATCGCCCCGGTCCAGGTCATCAGGAATAACGCCCCGGCATGGATCATGATAATGGCCTGGGTCAGCCACATCATGCGCACCGGATCGGAGCGGTCGGCGGTGACGCCGGCCATCGGTGCCAGGATCATGGCGGGCAGCAGGTCGGCGGCGGCGATGACGCCGAGCCATGTCGGCGAATGGGTCAGGTCCCAGGCCAGCCAGCCGACGCCGGTGCGTTGCGCCCACAGGCTTATCAGCGCCGGTGTCAGGGTGATGTTGAACAACCGGTGGTCGCGGTGGCGTAACGCCTGCACCACATGGGCCCAGTTGCCGCCGCCGATCATGACGTGGCCTTCTGCACGACTTTATCATCCGGCGCTTCAATTTCCAGGGCGGCGCGGATCGGCTTGATGCGCGGCAGCATCAGTGCCCAAAGCGCGAGACCGAGGGCGGAAGAAATCGCCACCGGCCAGGGCAGCCCGGTCACTTCCGCCACCGCGCCGATCAGAAGCGTGCCGAGCGCGGGCGCCCCTTGCAGGATCACCGTATAGATGGACATCACCCGTCCCCGGATCTGGCCGTGCACGGCGTTCTGCATCAGGTTCAGGGTGGCGATGGAAGAATTGTTCATGGCGAAGCCCGCCAGTACCAGCAGCGGTACGCTGAGCCAGAAATTCCCGAACACGACCAGCGCGATACAGGACCCGGCCATCAGCGCAACATTGGCGAAGACGACGTTGGTCATGCCGCTGATACCGTCGCGGCTGAGCAGGTAAAAGCCCGACAGCGTAGCGCCGAGCCCCATGGCCGAGGTCAGCCAGGCCAGTCCTTCCGCGCCACGATCGAACACGCCGTCGGCATAGCCCGCCAGCAGGTCGGGCAGGGCGCGGCCGGTCAGCGCGGTAACCGCCAGCACGATCAGCACCGGGCCGATGCCCGCGTGGCGCACGGAATAGCGCACGCCTTCGGCGATATTGCTCCACATGCCGCCGCCCGATGTGTTGGCGCTTTCGATGCGCACGTTGCGAATGCGCAGGAGCGCGATCAGGAAGATCACGAAGGACACGGCATTGAAGATAAAGGCGGGGCCGACACCAAGATTGACGATCACCAGTCCGGCGACCGCGGGGCCGAGAAAACGCGCCAGGTTGAAGATCACCGAATTGACGGCGATGGCGGCGGTCAGGTCTTCACGCGGCACCAGGTTGGGCACGAGCGCCAGCCGCGCGCCGGTGTGATAGGCGTGCATGACGCCAAGCGCGAGCGTGAGGGCGAACACCACCCAGATATTGGCGAGCCCGGTGTAATAGGCGAGGGCGATGGCGACGGCTTGCCCGAGCATGCTGACTTGTGCCCAGATCGACAGGCGCAAGCGGTCCATGCGGTCGGCCAGATCGCCGGCGAAGGGCGCGAACAGCATCATCGCGAACAGGTCCGAAAAAGCGATGATGCCGAGCCAGGCATAGGAAGACGTGATTTCCCACGTCAGCCAGCCAAGCGCGACGCGCTGCACCCAGGTGCCGATCAGCGACAGTACGCTGCCGACGGTGTAGTAGCAGTAGTCGCGGTGGCCGAGGGCGCGCAGGGCGCCGGCGAAGGGATTGCCGATACTCACGGGTGCGGTCTTGGTGACGGGCCCGGCGGGCGCGGGCAGGATTGGGCGCGCATGGGTCTCCTACGCGGTGATTATTGCGCCGCGACCCCCGTCGTGCCGGATTGTTCCAGCATCTTGAGGATTTCGGCCCTCCGTGTCTCGGCCACATCGAAGCTTTCGCGCCGGACGGGGCCGAAGCCCCGGACCGCCGTCGGCAGTCGGGCCAGCTCCTGGCAAAGGTCGAAGGTGCCGGGCGAGAGCACGGTTAGGATGCGATCAAGGTCTTCTTCATACGCTTCACGGTGCTTGCGCTCAAGGGTGCGGTCATCGGTGGCGCGGAACGGGTCCAGAATTCCGCCGCGCAGGCCCCGGAAATAGGCCAGAAGGCCGAGAAAAGGCCGCAACCACGGGCCGAAATCGCGTTTTTTGATGCGCTGCCCGGCGCGGGGTGCCGCCAGCCAGCCCGGCGCCAGGTGGTAATGCACGCGGTAATCGCCCTCGAAGGTGTCGGTCAGCGCGGCGGCGAAGTTGCCGTCGGTGAACAGGCGCGCGACCTCGAATTCATCCTTGGCGGCCAGCACATGGAAATAACCCTCGGCCACGGCACGCGACAGCCCGTCGGCGTCGAGGCCAAGTACCCGGGCGCGTTCGGCGATGGCGTCGATGCGGTGGCGATAGGCGTCGGCCAAAGCTGCGTCGCCGTAAGCGGAAAGTTCGCGGGCGCGCAGGTCAATGACATCGTTCAACGAAGGAGCGGGCTTTTCTTCGGTCGCGTCGAGACCGGCGAGGCGGCGCACGGCCGCCATGTCATGGGCGGCGCGGCGTCCCCAATCGAAGGCGGCCAGGTTGGTGGCAACGCCTTGACCGTTCAGTTCGATGGCACGACGGAGCGCCGATTCGCTGACCGGCACCAATCCCTTCTGCCAGGCGAGACCGAGCAGCAGCACGTTGGCCGCGATGGCCGCGCCGGTCAGTCGTTCGGCGAGACGCCGCGCATCGGCGGCGGTGACGTGATCGCGTCCGGCGCGGGCGGCAACGGCACCGAGCAGCGAATCGGAAGGGAAGGTCAGCCTGGCATCGCGCAGGAAGGCGCCGGTGATGGTTTCTTCGGTATTCACCACGACCTTGGTATGGCCCGGCTGCATCGCATCCAGTTGCGGCGCGTCCTGGGTGACGACAAGGTCGCATCCGATCACCACGTCGGCGCGTCCCGGCGCGATCCGCGCCGTGCCGATGGCATCCGCCTGCCGGGCGATGGTGACATGGCTGGCGACGGAGCCGCCCTTTTGCGCGAGGCCCGTCTGGTCCAGCACTACGGTTTCATGCCCGTCGAGATGGGCGGCCATGGCGATCAGGTGACCGATGGTAACAACGCCGGTGCCGCCGATCCCGGCGCAAAGTCCGCGCCACGGATTTGGCCCTGCCGCGAATTGCGGTTCGGGCAGGTTCGTCAGCGCTTCGGGAATATTAGTGGCGGCGGGGCGCTCGGCCCGACGCGGGCGGCCGCCTTCTATGGTGACCATGGCGGGACAGAAACCATCGCGGCAGGTTTCATCCTTGTTGCAACTGGCGATGTCGATGCGCCGCTTTTCGCCGAAAGGTGTCGCCACCGGCACCACCGACAGGCAGTGCGAAGCGCGTTGGCAATCGCCGCAACCTTCGCAGACACGTTCGTTGATAAAGACGTAACGCGCCGGATCTTCCAGCGTGCCGCGTCGCCGGCGGCGGCGTTTTTCGGCGGCGCAGGCCTGATCGAAAATCAGGACGCTGACGCCCGTGGTTTCCGCCAGTTCCGCCTGGGCGCAATCGAAACCGTCGCGGCCCATAACGGTGACGCCGGGCGCGAAGGCATCCGCGCGGTCGTAATGATCGGGGTCTTCGGCGACGACGACGATGCGCCCGACACCTTCCGCCGCTAGTTCGCGGGTAATAGCGGGCACGGTGAGGCCGCCTTCGACCTTCTGGCCGCCGGTCATGGCCACGGCATCGTTGAACAGCAGCTTGTAGGTGATGTTGACCCCGGCGGTCAGTGCGGCGCGGATCGCCAGCAGGCCCGAATGGTAATAGGTGCCGTCGCCGATATTGGCGAACACATGGGGCGTGTCGGTAAAGGGCGCCTGACCGATCCAGCTTGCGCCTTCACCACCCATCTGGGTCAGGGTCTGGGTGTGGGGATCGGACCACAGCGCCAGGGTATGACAGCCGATACCCGCCAGAGCGCGTGAACCTTCGGGCACGCGGGTGGACGTGTTGTGCGGACAGCCCGAACAGAAATGCGGCGGACGGCGCAGCACGGGCCGGGGCAGGGCGGCTGTCGGCGCGGCGTCGGCTTCGCGGCCGATGTGGGGCGCCAGCGCGCGGGAAACGTCGCGGGGATTGACCGGTCCCGCCAGCGCCAGCGCCAGTGCGCCGTCCCCGGCAACACCCTTGCCGATGACGCGGGGGCGGTCGGGCGCATCGTAAAGAATGTCGCGGACCTGGGGTTCGATCAGGGGGCGCTTTTCCTCGACCACGATCAGGGTCTCAAGCCCATTGGCGAACTCGCTTAGTGCCGAAGGCTCCAGCGGCCAGACCAGCGCCGGCTTGTAAAGCGCGATGCCTGCCGCCCCCGCCGCCGCTTCGTCGAGACCGAGGATATCCAGCGCCTCGCGCACATCGGCCCAGGCCTTGCCCGCGGCAATGATGCCGATGCGGCTTTGCGGGGTTTTCCAATGGGCGCGGTCGAGCCTATTGGCGCGCGCGAAGGCCCGCGCCGCCGTCTGCTTGGGCCCGGCCAGGCGGGTTTCGGCATCGCCGACGCGATCGGGCCAGCGGATATGCAAATCCGACGCGGGCGCGGCGGTGAAGCGCAGGCGCTCCGGTGCCGCGTCAATGGCGGCGGCCTGTTCGATGATATCGGATGGACACTTGAGCGCGACCCACAGGCCCGCCGCCCGCGACATTTCCACCCCTGCGATGGCGAGGTCGAGAACGTCCTGCACCGAGGCAGGCGCCAGCACCGGAATTTGCGCGTCGATAAAGGCGAATTCGGACTGGTGCGCGGTGGTCGAACTGACGCCTGCATGATCGTCACCGGCAACGGCCAGCGCGCCGCCACGCGGCGCTGTGCCTGCCAGGTTGGCGTGCTTGAGCGCATCTCCCGCCCGGTCCACCCCCGGCCCCTTGCCGTACCAGATGCCGAACACGCCTTCGGCGCGGGCGCCGGGAAACAGGCCCAACTGCTGGCTGCCCCAGATGGCGGTGGCGGCCAGTTCTTCGTTCACGCCCGGGGTGAAGTGGATGTTGGCGGCGGTCAGCTGGGCTGCGGCCTCGTTCAGGTCGCGGTCAAAGCCGCCGAGCGGCGAGCCGCGATAGCCCGACACGAACCCGCCGGTCTGCATTCCCGCCGCGCGGTCGCGCCAGGCGATATTCAGCGCCGCGCGGACCAAAGCCTGGGTGCCGGTGACGAAGATGCGCGACTTCGCCGCATCAAAGCGGTCGGCAAGGCTGGTCTCGGCCAACGGGGCCGGATGATGGGGTCGAGATTGGGGCACGGTGCCTCCTTGCCATGTTCCTAGCGCCCCGGCCGCGCCGGCGCAACGGCTGAACGCCGCTATTTGGATGCCCGGGCGGCGCCGAGGGGTGATTTCTGCCCCCCGGCGCGCTATAGGTGGGCCGTGGCAACTGGGAAAGCTTTTTATCGATGACGGTTCTTGTTACCGGCGCCGCCGGGTTTATCGGCTATCACGTCAGCGAGGCCCTGCTCGCGCGGGGCGATGCGGTGGTCGGCGTCGACAATATGAACGATTACTACAACCCGGCGTTGAAGCGTGCCCGGCTGGCGCGGCTGTCTGCCCATGACGGGTTCGGTTTCCATGAAATGGATGTCGCCGATGAAGGCGAAATGGTCGAGCTGGCCCGCCACCTGCCCAGGATCGACAGGGTCATTCATCTCGCCGCGCAGGCAGGCGTGCGCTATTCGCTGGCCAACCCGCAGGCTTATGTGCGCAGTAATCTGGTGGGGCACCTCAACATTCTCGAGCTGTGCCGTCACGGCGATGGAATCAAGCACCTGGTTTACGCGTCGTCATCGTCGGTTTACGGCGGCAATGTGAAATTGCCTTTTTCGGAAGACGATCCGGTGGATCACCCGGTCTCGCTCTATGCCGCGACCAAGAAGGCCGATGAGCTGATGAGCTACAGCTACAGTCATCTTTATGGCCTGCCGATGACGGGAATTCGTTTCTTTACCGTCTACGGTCCGTGGGGGCGGCCGGACATGGCCTATTACAGCTTTGCCGAAGCGATCACGCGCGGCGAGGTGATCCATGTCTTCAATCATGGCGACATGAAGCGCGACTTTACCTACATCGACGATGTGGTGGACGGGGTCCTGGCCGCGCTCGACCGTCCGCCGGAGGGACGCGGCGGTGCGGCGCCGCACCGGGTTTACAATCTCGGCAATCACCGGGCCGAGCCCCTGATGGATTTCATCGGTGAGATCGAGAAGGCGCTGGGGCGCAAGGCGCAAATCAAGATGGCGCCGATGCAGCCCGGTGACGTGAAGGAAACATACGCCGATATTTCCGCCGCGGCCCGAGACCTAGGCTATGAGCCAAAAACACCGATTTCCGCGGGAATTCCACGTTTTATCGAGTGGTTTTGCAACCACCACGCGCTTTAAAGTTACATTCTCTTAACCAATTTACTGTCTGATGTGCTCCATGTGTTTTGGGGCAGCGAGTTCCGTATCCCCGGACAGTGAGAATGTTCTCCATGGAGAAGCGGATGCAAGCCGATCTTGTTAAAAAAATTATCATCCTGCATCAACGCTTCCTGACCGGTCAGGCCGGCGGGCGCTGCGCCAATTTCCAGAACGCGGATTTGTCGAAGCTCAGCCTCGATGGTATCGACCTGCGCACCATGCAGGCATCCGGCGTGCGTTTCAACGACACCAGCTTGCGCATGGCGGATCTTTCGAAAAGCGATTTGTTCGGCGCGCATTTCGAGCGTGCAGATATGCGGCGCGCCAATCTTCTGGGTGCCGATTTGCGTGGTGCCTTTTTCGTGGAAACGCGCCTGGCCGGCGCGATCATGGAAAATACCGACTTGCGCCCCGGTGCCATCTACGACGCCGGGCAAGGCACCATTGATGATTCCTCCATTTACAAGGACGGTGAGCGGGTCGCGAACCTGAGCGAGGCCGACATGCATGATGCGAAGCTGGAGGGCTCCAACCTGAGCAACGCGGTTCTTTATGCCGCGAACCTGAGCGGTGCAGATCTCACCAACGTGAACCTTTCCAATGCCAACATGCGTAACGCGAATCTGGAAGGCGCCAATGTGACCGGTGCGCGCCTGGCCGGTGCAATCATGACCGGCGCGAATTTCCGCAACGTGGATCTCGAGAAAGCGGATTTGCGCGGCGCTTACACCATGGATGCGAATGTCGGTAAGCCCGTTGTCGCGGTGGATCACGGTGAAAAGGTCGAAACCGACAGCGACGCGGGTCGGATTATCGCCAGTCATTGTGCCTGGATCGAAAGCGGCGGCAGCGAAGGGAAACCTGCGGACCTTTCGGGCCTTTCACTCGCCGGCAAGGATTTGCGCGGGATGGACTTTTCCGGCGCCAAGCTGGTGGAGACGGTTCTTCATCGCGCCAACCTGGAAGGCGCGAAGTTTGAATTTGCCATGCTGACGCGGGCTAACCTGAGCGAGGCTCGCCTGGAGGGCGCTAGTTTCGATGGTGCCGACCTGAGCGAGGCAAAGTTTCTCAAGGCCAAGCTGAAAGATGCCCATTTCCGGCCCAAGGAACTGAAGACCGGTGACGGCCAGTCCACCGGCCGTTTCCTGCCGTCGAACCTGACCCGGACCGATTTCTCCGGCGCCGACCTGTCGGGGGTGGACATGCGCGAAGCCAGGCTGGAACGGACCGTGCTGGCGGGCGCCACCCTGGCCGGCGCCAAGTTGTCGGAGCGTTTTGCCCGGCTGGCGGCACAGTCGCGGACGGCCAGCGGCCAGTAAACTTACCCTTTTTCAGCCTGCCATTTTGTCCTGCCCGACCGCGTTTCCTGCGTGGCGAGGGGCTGCGAAGAATGATAAATTCGCCGCCCTTGGTGCACGGTGCCGATCGGGGTGCCGGCCGTTTTTTGGGAGAACATTCCATGCAGATCATTCAGGTTCGGGCGGGCTTCGGCGCGGCCGTGCTTACGCTCGCGCTCGGTGCCATGTCGGCGCCCGCGGTAAAGGCCGACACGGCAGCAGATTTCTACAAGGGCAAGAACGTCACCATCAACATCGGCTTCGGTGCCGGCGGCGGTTATGACACCTACGCGCGCGTTCTGGCGCGCCATTACGGCCGCCATATTTCCGGCCGTCCCAACGTAATACCGCGCAACATGCCCGGTTCCGGCGCATTGCGTGCCGCCAACTACATCTATGCCGCCGCCAAGAAGGACGGCACGGAAATGGCGCTGGTCGGTGCCTCGACGCTGATGGAGCCGTTGTTCGGCAACAAGAAGGCGTTGTTCGAGGCGACCAAGTTCACCTGGATCGGCTCCATGAGCAAGGACGTCGCTTTCTGTGCCGTCTGGAAGACAGCCGGTATTTCCTCCATGGACCAGTGGCTCAAGTCGGGCAAGCAGCTGACCTTCGGTGCAACCGGCCCCGCCGCCATTACCGCGCAGCACCCGAAGATCATCGCCGCCGTCAGTGGCGTGAAGGCGAAGGTGCTGACCGGCTACAAGGGGACCAAGGACGTCAACCTGGCGATGCAGCGCGGTGAAGTGGACGGCACCTGTGGCCTGTTCACGTCATCGATCAAGGCGCAGTACCAGCGCTTCGTGGACTCGAAGGATATGACCCTGGTCATTCAGGGTGGTGCCGACGCCACCGACGTTTTCGGCAAGGTGCCGAGCGTCTTTGACTTTGCCAAGGACGATACCCAGCGCAAGGTTCTGGAAGTCCACTTCGGCCAGTTGTTGTTGGGCCGACCCTTCGTCGCCACGCCGGGTATGCCGGCCGATCGGGCCAAGGCGTTGCAAGAGGGCTTCCTCGCCGCGCTCAAGGACGAACAGCTCCTGGCGGACGCCAAGAAGACGCGGATCGCCATCGAGCCGGTTTCGGCCGAGCAGGCGATCAAGCTGCTGGTAAGCTTCGGCAATTACCCGGCTTCGGCGATCACCGCCGCCAAGAAGGCGATTGGTCGCTAACAGGCGCGAAGGTTCGAATGCGCAAAGGGCTCCCCCCTCGGGGAGCCCTTTTTCGTGGGCCTAACGATACAGCGCTTCCAGCCTGTCGCCGTAGCGTTCCTTGAGGATATGGCGGCGCAGTTTCATGGTCGGCGTCATCTGGGCATTTTCGACCGTGAAGGCTTCATAGGTAACGATGAAGTGCCGTACCCGTTCGATGGGTGACAGGTTGGCGTTCACGCGCTTGATCGCCGCCGCGACGTGATCGTGAAAGCCGGGCATTTCGATGATATCGGTGAGCGCCGCCTTGCCGTCGTGGCCTTGGGCGGCGGCCCAGGCGCGGGCCTGGGTTTTATCCGGGACCAGGAGCGCCACCAAATGGGGCCGCCGGTCGCCATAGACCATGGCCTGGGAAATTTCCGGTTCCAGGGTCAGGAATCCCTCGATTCGCTGGGGGGCGACATTGTCGCCGCCGGAATTGACGATGATGTCCTTCTTGCGATCGGTAATGCGCAGGTAGCCGTGGTTGTCGAAGGCGCCGATGTCGCCGGTGTGCAGCCAGCCGTCGCGGATCGCTTCCGCCGTGGCGGCGGGATTTTGCCAATAGCCCTGCATGACCAGTTCGCCGCGCACGCAAATCTCCCCGTCCTCGGCGATGCGCGCCTCGCAGCCGCGAAAGATGGGGCCGACCGTATCGATGCGGGAGCATTCGGGCGGGTTGCATGAAATCACCGGTGAGGATTCGGTCTGGCCATAGCCTTGCAGGATATGCACGCCCAGCGCGGCGAAGAAGATGCCGACCTCGTAATTGAGCGGCGCGCCGCCCGATACCAGGAAACGCAGATGTCCGCCGAAGCGCCCGGCAACTTTTTGCCGCACGGCAATGTCGAGCAGCGGGTCGAGCAGGCGTTCGCTCCAGGTCAGTGTCTCCGGCGCTTCCAGCCGCTTGCGGCCGATGGCGAGCGCGCGTTCGAACAGGGCGCGGTTGAGGGGCTTTGCACGTGCCACCGCCGCACTGATGCGGCCCTTCAGCACTTCGTAAAGGCGCGGCACGGCGGTCATAATGGTGGGACGGGCGTCCAGCATGTCCTGGGCCAGGGTATCGAGGCCGCCGGCGTAAAAAATCTCGGCACCGATGGCGAGCGGCAGGAACTGTCCGGCCATATGTTCATAGGAATGGCTGAGCGGCAGGAAGGACAGGAATCTTTCCCGTCCGAAGGGAACGTTGCGGAACAGGTGCTGCGCCCCGGCGCAGTTGGAAAGAATCGCGCCGTGGCTCAGCATCACGCCCTTGGGGGCGCCGCCGGTGCCCGAAGTGTAGATGATGACGGCGGTATCCGTGCGGGCCCCGTCGTGGGGCGGCGTGTCGCCGCCGGCGGCGATCAGCGCATCCCAGGAATGGATTTTTACGTCCGTCGCCAATTCGGGGTCGGGGGCTTCCATCGCGATGACGTTCTCAACGGCCGTGGCCTTGCCGATGGCGGGCAGAAGCGGGCGTGCCAGTGCCGCGGTCGAAACGATGGCCGCCCGGGCACCGGAATCACCCAGGATATGGGTGTGGTCGGCGACGGTATTGGTGGTATAGGCTGGAACCGCGATGGCGCCCGCGGACAGGATCGCGATTTCCGCGATCAGCCATTCGGGCCGGTTTCCCGCCACCAGCATGACCCGGTCGCCGGGCTTGATGCCGAGGGTCCGAAGCCCGGCGCCGAGGCGCCGCGCCGCGGTGGCCGCTTCCCCCAGGTCAGGTCCCGCCATCCGTCGCCGTCGCGGGCATGGAGCAGGGGATCGCTGGTGAAGCGTCCCGCCTGGGCGAAGAACATGCCATGCAACGTGGACTGGGAATCGAGATCGATCGAACGCTCATGTCCCGGCAATGTTCGCACCCTTTCGCCTTTGGTTTCGCCGCCTATAATGCGGCCTCAATCGGTCCCCGCCAAGGGGGCCGGACAAGGAGATTTTGATGGCAGCTTCCCGTTCAGTTCCCAGCCGCAAGCCCCGCAAAAGTGGCAAGGCATCCGCCAATCGTCCGCCGCGCTGGAACCTCGCGCATCTATACAAGGATCCCGGCGCACGTGAACTGGCGCGCGACCTCGCGGCGGCGGAAAAGCGTGCCGGTGTGTTCGAGGCCAAGTACAAGGGGCGGCTGCGGCGTTCATCGGGCGACACGCTGGGCATGGCGGTCAAGGAATATGAGTCGATCGACGAAATCCTCGGCAAGATCATGTCGTACGCGCAGTTGCTCTACGCCGGCGCGGTCAGCGATCCGAAGGTCGCGCAGTTCTACCAGACCACCAGCGAGAAAGTGAACGCGATCTCTACCCGGTTGCTGTTCTTCACGCTGGAGTTGAACCAGATCCCGGACAAGATTCTGAAGCCGAAGCTGGAAGCCAGGGCATTGGCCCATTACGCACCGTGGTTGCGTGACGTGCGGGTATGGCGTGCCCATGAGCTTGACGAGAGCATGGAAAAGCTGCTGCACGAAAATCACCGGCGGGCCGGTCCGCCTGGATCAGGCTGTTCGACGAAACCATGGCAGACCTGCGTTTCCCCATAGGCCGCAAGATGCTCACTTCGGCCGAGGTTTTTTCGAGAATGTCTGACCGCAACGCGGCCAAGCGCAAGGCGGCGGCGCAAAGCATCGGCAAGGTTCTGGGCGAAAATATCCGCACCTTCGCGCTGATCACCAATACCCCGGCCAAGGACAAGGAGGTCGAGGACGCTGGCGCGGCTTCTCCCGTTCGGTGTCGGCGCGCAACCTGTCCAATTACGTCGAGGACGAAGTGGTGGATGCGCTGGTGCGTTCGGTGCAGAAGGCTTACCCGAAGCTCAGCCATCATTATTACAAGCTGAAGGCCAGGTGGATGGGCCGCAAGCGTCTCGATTACTGGGACCGCAATGCGCCCTTGCCCGATTCGGCTGATGCCACCATCCCCTGGGGCCGCGCCCGCGATACCGTGTTGTCGGCCTATGAGGCGTTCTCTCCGACCATGGCGGGCACGGCGCGGCGCTTCTTCGATGAAGGCTGGATCGATGCCGAGGTGCGGCCGGGCAAGGAATCGGGGGCGTTTTCGCACCCCGTGGTGCCGAGCGCGCATCCCTACATCCTGATGAACTACCAGGGCAAGTCACGCGACGTGATGACACTGGCCCATGAACTGGGCCACGGGGTGCACCAGGTCATGGCGGGCAAGTGCGGGCACTTCATGTCGCAAACACCGCTGACGCTGGCGGAAACCGCGTCCGTATTCGGTGAAATGCTGACCTTCCGTCGCCTGCTGGCGGAAGAAAAGAACCCGCGCAAGCGCCGGGCGCTGATTGCCGGCAAGGTCGAGGACATGATCAATACCGTGGTGCGCCAGGTTGCGTTCTACGAATTCGAATCCCGCGTCCATGCGGCCCGCCACGAGGGCGAGGTCAGCGCCGATGCCCTTTGCGATATCTGGCTGGCGGTGCAGCGCGAAAGCCTGGGCCCCGCCATCCGGCTGGACGGCGATTACCGCTATTACTGGAGCTACATTCCCCATTTCATCCATTCGCCGTTCTACGTCTATGCGTATGCGTTCGGCGATTGCCTGGTGAATTCGCTCTATGCGACTTACGCCGCGCGCCCGGCGGGGTTCGAGGCGAAATACCTCAACATGCTGCACGCGGGCGGCACCCTGCGTCACAAGGAACTGCTGAAGCCTTTCGGCCTGAACGCCGCCGATCCGGCCTTCTGGAACCGCGGCCTGTCCATGCTTTCGGGCCTGATCGACGAGCTGGAGGCCTGAGCTGGCGTTTCGCGTTCGCCGCCACGGCCTTGATCCAGGTGACGATATCGCCGACGACCTGGATTTCGATCCCCCTGAAGCCGTGGGCCGACAGGGCGCCGCATTCGGAGCCGCGATATTTGCCGCCGCCGGTATAGCCCTTGATCTCGACCTTGGGCGCGCGGGTGAATTCGCGGGCCAGCTTTTCCAGGTCCGTATAGACGGTGACGTAGCAGACATCGTCCTTGTGATGGGCGAACAGCACCGGCACGGTGATGTTCTTGATCGGCGCGTCGTGAACGCGGTGCTTGGTTCCGGACTTGTTGTAGCGCGTGACCGATGCCGTCAGCACCACGCCTGCGATGGTGCCGGGGGGCAGGTTGGCGGTGCCGGCGGCGGCCGATACCGTGCCGCGGCTGGTGCCGACCAGGAATACCGGGCCGCTCGAATACTTGCGGACATGGCGAACGATGGCGCCGATATCAGCGCTATGTTCCTTGTTCGTGCGCCACGATACCAGGCCGTCGGTTTGCATGTCGGAGGGCACGTCGGGCACCACCGTCCACAGGCCGCCCCGCGCGAAGTGCTTGCGGGTACGGACCAGGAAATTACTTGTCGGGTTTTTCTTCCCATCCCAGGAATCGAGGCTGAGGATCCCGTCGCCACCGGCGAACAGGATGGCAATCGGTGCCGTGGCGACTGCGCCCTCGTTGCGGACAATGGCCTTGACCGTCACCCCCGGTCGGGTCGCGATGGTATCTACATGTTCGGCGGCGCGGGCCGGGGTGCCGCTTGCGGCCAGCAAGGCCAGGGTTGCAAGAATACAGAACGCTCTCATCGTTGCCTCATTCTCAAAAGGTAAACTACCGTGTCCAGATTAGCGCTGGCCGGGCCGTCCGGCGAGAGGGATGGTGCCCCTTGGCAAATGCCCTTCGATTGGGCATTGTGAAGCGCACATTTGCGGGGGAACCCAATGAAAGTATCTATCCCTAAGGAAACCGCGGCGGGCGAAGCGCGGGTTGCCGCATCGCCGGAGACCGTGAAGAAGCTCAAGGCACTGGGTCTCGACGTGGTCGTTCAGGCGGGCGCCGGTGCGGGCGCGCGGATCAGCGATCAGGCCTATGCCGATGCGGGCGCGGAAATCGCGGCGGACAGCGCGGCTACCCTTGGCGGCGGCGATATCGTCTTCAAGGTCGCCCGGCCCACGGCGGACGAGATCAAGGCGATGAAATCCGGTGCGGTGCTGGTCGCCCAGTTGCAGCCGCTGGTTCACAAGGATGATGCCAAGGCCTACGCGGCGGCGGGCATCACGGCCTTTGCCATGGAACTGGTGCCGCGCATCACCCGCGCGCAGTCCATGGACGTACTTTCCAGCCAGGCCAACCTGGCGGGCTACAAGGCGGTGCTGGAAGCCTGCGCGCATTACAAGCGCGTCCTGCCGATGATGATGACGGCCGCCGGTTCCATCGCGCCGGCGCGGGTTTTCGTCATGGGCGTCGGCGTCGCCGGCCTGCAGGCCATCGCCCCCGCCAAGCGCCTGGGGGCTGTGGTCTCGGCCACCGATGTGCGCCCCGCCACCAAGGAACAGGTCGAAAGCCTGGGCGGCAAGTTCGTCATGGTCGAGGATGAGGAAACTGCTGCGGCGGAAACCTCCGGCGGCTACGCCAAGGAAATGTCCGACGCCTACAAGCAGAAACAGGCCGAACTGATTGCTGCGACCATCGCCAAGCAGGATATCGTCATCACCACGGCGCTGATCCCCGGCCGTCCCGCGCCGGTGCTGGTCAGCGAGGATATGGTCAAGACCATGCGTCCCGGTTCGGTCATCGTCGACCTGGCGGTGGAGGCGGGGGGCAACTGCCCGCTGTCGGAAAAGGACAAGGTGGTGGAAAAGCACGGCGTGACGCTGATCGGCTGGACCAACCTGCCGTCCATGCTGGCCGAGGACTCGAGCCTTCTTTACGCGCGCAACCTTCTCAATTTCCTGACGCCGCTGGTGGACAAGGAAAGCGGTGCGCTTGCCATCAACTGGGATGATGAAATCGTCAAGGGCGCCGGGCTGACCCGCGACGGGGCCGTCGTTCACCCCCTGCTTACGGAAGGAGCCGCGTGATGGATGCCGCAACCGCCGTCGATCCGTTCGTTTTCCGCCTCGCCATCTTCGTGCTGGCGGTCTTCGTCGGTTATTACGTTGTGTGGTCGGTGACGCCCGCGCTGCATACGCCGCTGATGAGCGTGACCAACGCCATTTCCTCGGTGATTATCGTCGGCGCGTTGATCGCCGCCGGCCCCACCGGGTTCGAGCTGTCGAAAATTTTCGGGCTGGTGGCCATCGCCCTGGCCGCGGTCAATATCTTCGGCGGCTTCATGGTGACGAGCCGAATGCTCGCCATGTACAAGAAAAAAGACCGGAGCTAGGCCATGACAGCCAATTTCGCGGCGCTTGCCTACCTCGTTTCATCGGTGTTGTTCATCATGGCGTTGCGCGGGCTTTCCAGCCCCGTCACCTCGCGCCAGGGCAATGTCTACGGCATGGTCGGCATGGCCATCGCCATCGTTACCACCATCGCCATGCCGGGCGTCCTGTCGTACCCGGAAATCGGCGCGGCCCTTCTGATCGGCGGGCTGGTGGGCGGCGTCATCGCGCGCCGTATCCAGATGTCGGCGATGCCGCAACTGGTTGCGGCCTTCCATTCGCTGGTGGGTATGGCGGCGGTTCTGGTCGCGGCGGCGGCGTTCTACAACCCCGCCGCTTACGGCATTGTCGATGCCTCGGGCACGCTCAAGCTCGCCAGCCGGATCGAGATGTCGCTCGGCGTCGTCATCGGTGCGATCACCTTTTCGGGTTCGGTCGTCGCCTTCGCCAAGTTGCAGGGGCTGGTGTCGGGCAATCCCGTCACCTTTCCGGGCCAGCACCTGCTCAACCTCGCCTTCGGCGTCGTCATCATCGGCCTGATCGTCATGTTCTGCGGCGATGCCGATCCCAAGTGGTTCTGGGCGATGACGGCCCTGGCCTTCCTGGTCGGCTTCACCATCATCATTCCCATCGGCGGCGCCGACATGCCGGTGGTGATCTCGATGCTGAATTCGTACTCGGGCTGGGCGGCGGCGGGCATCGGCTTTACGCTGGAAAACACCGCGCTCATCGTCACCGGCGCGCTGGTGGGCTCATCGGGTGCGATCCTGAGCTACATCATGTGCAAGGGCATGAACCGCTCGCTGTTCAATGTCATTCTTGGCGGCTTCGGCGGCGATACGGCGGCGGCGGGCGGCGCGCAGCGTTCCGCCGACAAGCCGGTCAAGGCCGGTTCGGCCGAGGATGCGGCCTTCATCATGAAGAACGCATCCAAGGTCATCATCGTGCCCGGCTACGGCATGGCGGTGGCCCAGGCCCAGCACGCGCTGCGTGAAATGGTCGACAAGCTGAAGGCCGAAGGGGTGGAAGTCGCCTATGCCATTCATCCCGTCGCCGGGCGCATGCCGGGGCACATGAACGTGCTGCTAGCGGAAGCCAACGTGCCCTACGACGAGGTGTTCGAGCTGGAGCAGATCAATTCCGAGTTCCAGACCGCCGATGTCGCCTTCGTCATCGGCGCCAACGACGTCACCAACCCCGCCGCCCGCGACGATCCGCAAAGCCCGATTTACGGCATGCCGATCCTCGACGTGGACAAGGCCAAGACCGTGCTGTTCATCAAGCGGTCACTGGCGCCGGGTTATGCGGGCGTGGAAAATGAACTGTTCTACCGCGACAACACCATGATGCTGTTCGCCGACGCCAAGGCGCTGTGCGAAGGCGTGGTCAAGGCGCTGGACTAGGGACAATAAAAAAGCCGCCCCCCTTTACCGGGTGGGACGGCTTCGCTGAAGGGCCGGCGTTTTTACGCCGGCCTTCCTTTGCCGGGGACTAGTATCCCTCGCGCTCCATGCGCTTGCGCAGGAGCTTGCGATAGCGGCGAACGGCTTCCGCCTTCTCGCGGGCGCGCTTTTCCGAGGGCTTCTCGAAGTTGCGGCGCATCTTCATTTCACGGTAAATGCCCTCGCGCTGCATCTTCTTCTTGAGCGCGCGGAGAGCCTGATCGACGTTGTTGTCCTTGACGGTGACCTGCACGGGGCCTCGACCTTCTTTCAAAAACTTCAATTTCGGACGCGGCAACCCGCCTGGTTCCCGCTGGAAGGCGCGCTTTTAGCACTTCCGCCGCCGCTTGTGAAGGGCTAAGGCACCGGGGGCGCCGCGAAAAAACCGCCGATTTTCAGCCTTTTTCCGCTTTCGGGCCGGAAACGGGCCTTTACCTTGGCGGGCCCGGGTCCCATATTCCGGCCATGGCCATACTCAAAATCGCCCGCATGGGCAATCCGGCGCTGCGCAGCCCGGCCCAAACTGTGGAAGACGCCACCCATCCGGCGATCCGCGCCCTTGTCTCCGACATGGTGGAAACCATGCTTGATGCCGGTGGCGTCGGGCTGGCCGCCCCCCAGGTCCACGTCCCGCTCAGGATCGTCATCTTTCACCTGCCTGCCCAGCGGCTGGCGGCGGAAGAGGGTGGCGAAGCCGACGAGGAGGATGGGGATGCCGGGGCGCTTCATGTCTTTATCAACCCGGTGATCACGCCCATTGGCGATGAACAGACGCTGGACTGGGAAGGCTGCCTTTCGGTGCCCGGCATGCGCGGCGTGGTGCCGCGCTTCAACCGCGTGCGTTACGAAGCTGTAGGTCTCGACGGCAATGCAATCGAGGGCGAGACCGAGGGATTCCACGCCCGCGTCATCCAGCATGAATGCGATCATCTCGACGGTGTGCTTTACCCGATGCGCGTGCGCGACCTGTCGCTGTTCGGCTTTAATGCCGAGTGGGATCGCCATCCCATCGGCCTGCCCGGCGCCGGGGATGACGACGATGCCCCGCCCTCCGAGGGCGCGGCAGCCTAGGAAGCCTTCGATGGCCGTTGATCCGGCGGATCTTTCTTCGGCACGGGCGCGCATTCTCAGCGCCACGCTCACCCATGTGCCCTTCGATGGCTGGAGCGCCAATGCGCTGGAGGCCGGTATCTATGATGCCGGGGTCGAGGGACCGCTGGCCCGCCTGGCGTTCCAGGGTGGCATCACGGAACTAGCCGAGTATTACGCCCGCATAGCAGATGAGCGAATGCTCGCCGCTCTTGACGATCAGGTGCTGGCGGCGCTGAAAATCCGCGACCGTATCGGCCACGTCGTACGCCTGCGCCTGCAGCAGGCCGCACCCGAGCGCGAAGCGGTGCGTGCCCTGATGAGCTGGCTAGCCCTGCCCGGCAACCAGGCGCTGGGGGCCAAATGCCTCTACCGTACCGTTGATGCCATCTGGCATGGCATCGGCGACAGCTCGACAGACTTCAACTTCTACACCAAGCGGGCGATCCTGGCGGCGGTACTGGCGGCGACGGTGCTGTTCTGGCTTGGCGACGACAGCGACGGGTTCGAGGCGACCTGGACTTTTCTCGACCGTCGTCTCAACGATGTCATGAGCATCGAAAAGGCCAAGGCACGGGCGCGGGATGCCTGGGTGAAGCTGCCCGATCCTTTCCGCATCCTCAAGAATGCGTTTCCGCCGCGCCGCTAGGGCGGAATTTCAGGGAAGTTTCGGTCCGCTGCCCTTGGGGAACAGCCAGTTGACGTGACCCATCTTGCGCTTAGGCCGGGCTTCGCCTTTGCCGTAGATGTGCAGGTGCGCACCGGGGTCACGGCTCAGCTCGTCGAAGCGATTCACCTCGTCACCGATCAGATTCTTCATGACCGCATCGGAATGGCGCGTGGGATCGCCGAGCGGCAGGCCCGACACGGCGCGCACGAATTGCTCGAACTGGCTGGTGGGGCAGGCATTCATGGTCCAGTGGCCGGAATTATGCGGCCGTGGTGCGATCTCGTTGACCAGGACGTGACCGTCCTTGCAGACGAACATTTCCACCGCCAGCAGGCCGATCAGGTCCAGCGCCCCGGCAACCCGCGCCGCGATGCGTTGGGCTTCGGTAGCGACCTCGGCGGAAACCGATGCGGGCGCCAGGGTGATATCGAGAATGTGGTGGGCGTGGCGGTTCTCGACCAAGTCGAAGGCACGAATCTCGCCTGCCGCATCGCGCGCCAGCACCACCGATACCTCGCAGGCAAAATCCACGAAACCTTCGAGAACGCCCACCGTCGCGCCCATTTCCAGGTAGGCCTTGGCCGGGTCGGTGTTCTCGTCAATCATCACCTGGCCCTTGCCGTCGTAGCCCAGGGTCGCGGTCTTGAGTACGGCAGGGCGGCCGATCTCATCCAGGGCGCAGGCCAGTTCCGCCGGGGAGGCGACGCGGGCGAAAGGCGCCGTCGGCGCGCCGTTGGCATTGAGAAAGGTTTTTTCCTTCACGCGGTCCTGGGCGATTTCCAGGCAGCGGGCGGACGGATGCACCGGCACCTTTGCAGCCAGCCTTGCGACCGTGGCGGTGGGAACATTTTCGAATTCAAAAGTGGCGATGTCCACGGCATCGGCGAAAGCATCGAGCGTGGCCACGTCGTCATAGGCGGCGATGGTGGCGCGATCGGTGACCTGGGTCGCGGGTGCATCCTGTTCCGGCGTCAGCACATGGACGCGAAAGCCGAGATTGGCCGCCGCCAGCGCCGTCATGCGGCCGAGCTGGCCGCCGCCGACGATGCCAATGGTGGCGCCGGGACGCAGCGGGGTGGAGAGGGAACGGACGGGTGTGCTCACGGTCGGGCCGGGGTCAGCTGTCCTTGGGAGTGGGGGCGACAGACTTGGTCTGGCGTGCGCGGAACTTGTCGAGCGCGGCAGCCGCTTTCTTGTCGGTCAGCGCTAGGATGGATGTCGCCAGAAGTGCTGCGTTGATGGCACCGGCGCGTCCGATGGCAAGCGTGCCGACGGGGACGCCGCCCGGCATTTGCACGATGGACAGCAGGCTGTCCATGCCCTTGAGGGCCTTCGATTCGATCGGCACGCCCAGCACCGGCAGGGGGGTCATCGCGGCGGCCATGCCGGGTAGGTGCGCGGCGCCGCCGGCGGCAGCGATAATGACCTTGTGGCCCTTGGCCTTGGCGGTGGTAGCGAAGTCGTAAAGGCGCTTGGGAGTGCGATGGGCCGAAACGATGCGGGCTTCGAAAGCGATGCCGAGATCGGAAAGCGTGTCCGCGGCATGCCTCATGGTATCCCAGTCGGACTGACTGCCCATGATAATGACGACGGCTGGCACTGGCTTGGGCATGGGTATCGGCCCCCTGCGCGGGAAAGCGGCCATTATATGGACGCCGGGGCCCTTGGCAACCGGCAAGGGGCTGGGCGGGGAAGGGAAAAATTGACGTTTTCCAAGGGCTTCGCGGGCCCCTATTGGGGGCGCGTTAACCACCGGTTAGGTAATTACGCCTAAATTTTCCTTAACCGTGAGCTTGCCGACGGTCGGCAGACTGGGTTGAGGGAGCTTTCCGCCCTGAAAATCGGTGGGCAAAGGCCTGTAGGGGCTGGAAGTCGGGTCGGTGTCGTCAGTGCCACGCGCGGCGCGGCCAAAACCGCGTCTGTCGCGGCGCTAGGTGCCGGGCAGGATACGACAAGCGTTCTCGGTATCCCCGATACGGAGTTCACCCCCAAGGTCCGCACGGCCATCATGATGCTTCCTTAGGAAGTGGACAGCCTGCGCCATGACCTGGAGCAGAGCAAGAAACGCATCCAGCATCTCGAGAAGCTTGCCGACCAGGATACCCTGACGCCGGTCGCCAACCGGCGCGCCTTCGTCCGCGAATTGTCGCGCATGCTGTCGTTCGCGCAAGGCTATGGTTCCCGCGTCAGTGTGTTGTATTTCGACATTGACGACATTAAGCATATCAACGACACCTATGGCTATCCCTTCGGCGACGCGGCCTATGCCTTGCAGGCTGATGATGATGCTCATACCATGCTGGAGTAGGTCTGCGGCCGCCATGTATGCGGCCAAGCCGCGTGAGGGGCAGAGTTCTTCCTGATCATTGCGATCTCTCTTTCCGGTGCCGGGGCGCGGGTGACTGCCCCCTTTTTTGCGCCTGAAGGACTGCGATCTGTTCCGGTGCTCCGCCAAGTGTGCAATCCTTCGCCTTCTGGCGCGGATAGGAGTTGGAATGGCGCGTAAACGCATTGGCATCATGACCACCGGAGGCGATTGCGCCGGGCTTAATGCCGTTATCCGTGGCGCGGTGCTGCGCGCTGCCGATGGTTTCGGCTGGGAGATCATCGGCATCCGCGATGGCACCAAGGGCCTGATGGCCGATCCGCCGGTGACGTTGCCCCTGAGCCCGGATATGTTTTCCGGCGGTATTCTGCGCATGGGTGGTACGCTTATCGGCACCACCAGCAGCGGGAACCCGTTTGATTTTCCCATGCCGGACGGCACCCGCAAGAATCGTTCGACGGATATTTATCGGGGCTATCGTGCCCTGGGCCTTGATGCGCTTATCGCCATCGGCGGCGACGGTTCATTCCGGATCATTGAGCGGCTGGTGCGCGAGGGTGATATCAATGTCGTTGGTATTCCCAAGACCATCGACAACGATGTCGTCGGTACCGAAAACGCCATTGGCTATATCACCGCCGTTAATGTAGCGACGGAAGCGCTGGATCGCCTGCAAACCACGGCAGCATCCCATTCGCGGGTGATGGTTCTTGAAGTCATGGGCCGTGACGCGGGGCATATCGCGTTGTCCGCCGGCGTGGCGGGCGGTGCGGATATTATCCTGATCCCTGAAATTCCCTACCGGGTCGAAAATCTTTTGAACCGGATCCACGCCTTGCAGGAAAGCCAGAACCGGAATTTTTTCCTGATCGTGGTTGCCGAAGGGTGTCGGACGGAAGACGGCGAGCGTATTACCCAGGTTCGCAGCGCAGGTGCGGAGCATTACGGCGGCATCGGCTATTGGCTTGCCGAACAGCTGGCCGAGGCCACGCATTTTGAAATTCGCACAACGGTTCTCGGTCATGTCCAGCGTGGCGGGACGCCGTCCACGACGGACCGGGTGCTCGGCGCGGCTTTCGGGGTGCGCGCGGTGGATTTGATTGCCGCCGGGGAATTCGGCCGAGTCGTGGTATGGCAAAATCGCCGGGTCCTTGATATTCCACTGGAAAATGTCGTCACCCGGACCCAGAGTGTCGATGTCGCTGGCGATCTTGTGCGCTCGGCCCGTGGTTTGGGCATTTCTTTCGGTGACGAGTGAGGACAGGATGAAGTTTCCAGATCATCCCTTCTGGGATTTCGCGCTTTCGGTTTACAAGTCCGAAGGTGTGCCGGCGGCCTGTCTGCACCTTCAGGAACGTCATGGGCTGGATGTGAACCTGCTGCTGTTTTGCCTGTGGCTGGGCGCGTCTGGCCGCGGCATCCTGGCGGAAGAAGAAGTGCTTGCGGTCATGGCCGCGACCGACCGCTGGCACCGAACGGTGGTCAAGGGACTGCGCCTGGTGCGCCGGGCGCTGAAAGACGGCTTTGAAGATGCGCCGGCGGATTTGCGCGTGCAGTTGCGTGCGCAGATACAGGCAACCGAAATCGATGCCGAGCACCTGGAACAGCTGATGCTGGCGGCGCAGGTGCATCGCGAGGTCACGCTGGAAGATGCCCCCGTCGTTGACCGTGCCGCCGATGCCGTATCCAACGTCGCCGCCTATTTCCGCGCCATTGACGTGCAGTTCGAGCCCCGCGACGCGGTGGATTTCGCCCATATTCTGGGCAAGGGATTCGCGGGACTGAAGCCGGATACGGCGCTCGATCTTTCGGAAAACCTGATGTAGCCGGGCCCGGTTCCGGGCGAAAAGCGGCCTTGGATTCGATCTGCCTTTAGGGGTAGAATTTTGGCGAAGATTCGTCCCGTGCCGTCGGCGGGGGATAGTGGTCGAGGGAGTTCCTCCCGCTGGCCAGCGGCACGGTCCGGCTTACCCAAGCCAAGGAGGTGCATATGGCTGAACGGAATCTCGTATCGCAACTCAAGTCACAACACGCGAACCTTGAACTTGCCATTGAAAATGAAATGGCCCGCCCACTCCCCGATGAAGACGCGCTGGCCAAGCTCAAGCGAAAAAAGTTGCAGATTAAGGACGAGCTTCTAAAACTTCACGCCGCATGACCGTAATCAAAAAAGAACGCGCCCAAAACGGCGCGTTCTTTTTTTGCTTTACTACGTGATCGGGCTTCAGATGGCGCCGCGATTGTTTCCGTCATTGTCGTCACCAAAGGCGCCGGTGTCCTGGGGTTGCGCTTCGGGCTGAGGGTCGGTCGGAACTTCGGACGGAACATCCGCCTGGGGTTCGGCCGCAGGGGCGGCTTCGGCGGCGGCCTTGGCGGCTTCGCGTTCGCGCTTGCGCTGCTCGCGCTGGGCGCGTTTTTCCGCCCGTTCGAGGCGCAGACGCGCGGTCTGGACCGCGGCCAGCAGGTCTTCATACGAACACATGCCGATATCGACGGGATCCACCGGCTTAATGTTGGCGCCCTTCCAGTGGGTACGCTCGCGCACGGCGTTGATCGTGCTTTTCGTGGTGCCGATCAGGCGTGAAATCTGGGCGTCCGCTAGTTCCGGGTAATTGCGCAGCAGCCACGCGATGGCGTCGGGCCGCTCCTGGCGCTTGGCCAGCGGTGTGTAGCGCGGGCCCTTGGTCTTGGTCGCCGGGCGCGGTGTCGTCGCCTCGGCCATGACCAGGCGGGCGTCTTCATCGGCTTCGCAGCGTTTGATTCCCTCGGCCGTGAGCTGGCCGTTGGTGATGGGGTCGAGACCGACGATTCCCACTGCCACTTCCTCATCGGCGATGGCCTGAACTTCCAGGGCGTGCAGGCCGCAGAACTCCGCGATCTGGGTAAATGTCAGGGCCGTGTTCTCGACCAGCCAAACGGCGGTAGCCTTGGGCATGAGCGGGAGTGCCAATCATCCCTCCTTCGTGATGTGATGCGCCTCGGACGGGCTAAGCCTAAGACGTGATACGGCCGGACCCCATTTTCGAGGCCCGGGCCGGGTGCCCCGCGCAGGGGGCGGTGGCATTCAGATTCGCGCCATAATATAGTTTTCGGCGCGCCGGTACCAAGCCAAAAGGTGGCAAATTTCGGACCGGCCGGGAGACGGGGCATGGCGGCCGAGGATGACGATCTCGAACCCAGGAAAACTACCGGTTTTCAGCCGCTGGTGCTGGATCGCCTGTCGGTCGGGGAATTGACGGATTACATCGCCAACCTGCGGGACGAGATTGCCCGGGTCGAGGCGGATATCGCAAAGAAACGCGCCGTGCGCGACGGCGCCGAGGCCTTTTTCAAAAAATAGGGCCTGATCGGCCCGAATTGCGGAATTTGGGTCAAATCCTTAACATTCATCGACAAAAAAATGTACTTTGTTAAGGGTTCATTAACTATCTCGCCCTATTTTGTGTATCAGACAATTCCTCGTCATAGGTTTGTCCATTGGACGCTCTGTCCAATCCTTTTGACGCCTCCCTGTTAAACTAAACCCCCCTCCGGGGCGGTTTTTTTCGTTTCCGGGACAGGGGTTCATAAGCCTGTCATCTTTCTTTGACTCTCCGGCGCGGCGCGGCTAGATTCCCCGGCGACCGCAGGTTTGACAGGTCGAGGCTCAAAAAGAAGGAGCCGCCCCAAGCGGGAGGACGCGGGGGGCGGCTCTAATTCTTTGCGGGCCTTTCTTTTTGCCCGCGGGCGGCGTCCTATGCCGCCTTTTCGTCAATGACCTTGGGGGTGGGGCCGCGGCCGATCTTGATGCTGCGCGGCTTGGCCTCTTCAGGCACCACGGTCTCAAGCTCGATATGCAAGAGCCCGTTATCGAGGTGCGCCCCGGTCACGCGGACGGCGTCGGCCAGCGCGTAGGCCAGGCGGAAGGCCCGGCCGGCAATGCCGCGGTGCAGGAAAACGCGGTTGTCCTGGGTCTCCGCTTCACGGCTCTTGCCGGTCACCAGAAGGGTGTTTTCCTTGACCGTGACGTCGAGCTCGTCCTCGCCGAAACCGGCCACGGCGATCGAAATGCGGTAATCGTTCTCGCCGGTCTTCTCGATGTTGTAGGGCGGGTAGCCGCTGTCGCCGTGGGGCGTGAGCGTGCTCTCCATCAATCGGTTCAGCCGGTCGAAGCCGACGGAGGAACGAAACAGGGGGGAAAAATCAAAGCTGGTCATGTCCATATTCTCCAGTTGAAGCAACATGGTTGGTCTTCCGGCGCCCCGCCACAAGGGCCGGGTTGCGCCCGTTTCACGGCCCAATCGGCACCGCTTGGAACTGATTTAGGCGCTGTCCGCACGGTTTCAAGAGGCCTGGGCGCAACCCCGCAAATGCGCGTTAACCATATGAAAAATCATTCTTAATTTTCAGTTGAGAGTTGCCTTGGACAAGCGCTTGGGCGATGCTTGGGCCATGTCGGCACCTACCGCATTCTTCGGTCGCACCTACGACGAGGCCTTTGCCTTGCTGGAGGAAGCGCGCGACTACGTCGCCCACGGCCAGCGGATCGAATGCCGCGATGTCACCACCCCGGTGCGCGCGCGGGTGGCGTTGGAAACCACCCGCATGACGTCGCGCCTGATCCATGTCATGGCCTGGCTGCTGGCGCGCAAGGCGGTTCATGCCGGCGAAATCACCGCTGCCGAGGCCAACCAGCCACCCTACAGTTTCGAGCGCCGGGAACTGCTGGCCAGCGACGACACGTCACTGGTGGGGGCCCCGTTGCCGCCGATGCTGGAAAGCCTGACCGAACGCAGCCAGCGGCTTTATGTCCGCGTGTCGCGCCTCGACGAATTGGCGCGCCGCGATGTCGGCGCCTGATCCGGGGCGGGTACGGGTCCTAAATGAAAAAGGCCGGTCCCTGGGACCGGCCTTTTCGCAAATCGAGACAGGCGTTTACTTGAGGCCGAGGCCCTGGAAACGCTTGTTGAACTTGGCCAGCTGGCCCCCGGAATCGATCAGGCGGTGCACACCGGTCCAGACCGGGTGCGACTTCGAATCGATGTCGAGCTTCATCGTGTCACCGGGCTTGCCCCAGGTCGAACGGGTCTTGTAGGTGGACCCGTCGGTCATGAGCACGTTGATCTCGTGATAGTCGGGATGAATATCTTTCTTCATGGCCCGTTTCCGCAAATAGGTTGGGCGCCCAAGGCGCGAGAGCGGGTTCTATAGCCCCTCGCGGGGGGGAATGCAAGGGGCCGTGCCCCGGCGCAAAAGGGGGGTGGGCCGCGGCCTTGGGGACGGTTACAGTACGGCCCCCGGACGGGTGCGCCAGACAGGGCGTGGCCCGGCGGAAACCGACTAATTTCAACCGATTGTCCCTCATGGCCCGAAAACCCTCATCGCCCAAGGATCCGGCTGCCCAGGATCGCCCGCGGGGCTCGCTCGCCCGGTTGGGGCGGCTGTGGGCCTACGTGCGCCCCTACAAGCTGGCGGTGGCCGGGGCTGCGCTGGCCCTGGTGGTGGCGGCGGCGACGGTGCTGTTCATGGGGGTCGGATTACGCACCCTCGTGGACCAGGGGTTTTCGTCGGGCGATTCGGGCCTGCTGGACCGGGCGCTGTTCGTGCTGCTGGGGATTATTGTCCTGCTCGCGCTCGCGACCTATTCGCGCTACTCGCTGGTCAGCTGGCTTGGTGAGCGGGTGGTCGCGGATTTACGCGCCCGCGTGTTCGATCATGTGCTGCGCCTCGATGCCGTGTTTTTTGAGACCACCCGCGTCGGTGAAGTGCTGTCGCGCATCATCACCGATACAACACTGTTGCAGGTCGTCATCGGCTCCTCGGCTTCCGTTGCCATGCGTAATGTCCTGCTGCTTGTTGGCGGGCTGGTGATGCTGGCGGTGACGAGCCCCAAGCTGACCCTGATGGTGGTGCTGTTCGTGCCCGCCGTGGTGGTGCCGATCATCCTGTTCGGGCGCCGGGTGCGGAAACTGTCGCGCGCCAGCCAGGACCGCGTCGCTGATGTCGGTGCCCAGGTCGAGGAAAGTCTCAACGCGACCCGCACTATCCAGGCCTTCTGCCATGAAACCCTAGAGAGCGATCATTTCACTGCGCGGGTCGAGGATGCCTTCGCCGCCGCGGTGCAGCGCATCCGGGCGCGGGCCGCCATGACCGCCGTTGTCATCATGCTGGTGTTCGGCGGTGTCGGCACGATCCTGTGGATCGGTGGCCATGACGTGCTGTCCGGGCGCATTACGGCGGGTGAGCTTTCGGCCTTTGTTTTCTACGCGGTGGTGGTTGCCGGGGCGACCGGGGCGGTATCGGAAGTCATCGGCGATCTGCAACGCGCCGCGGGTGCCACCGAACGCCTGACCGAGATCCTGGAAACCCGGTCGCAGATTACCGCGCCGGCGGAGCCCATGGCCTTGCCCGAACCGGCGCGCGGCGCCGTTGCCTTTGCCGGTGTCACCTTTCATTACCCGGCGCGTCCCGATCGCGCCGCGCTTAGCGATTTCGATCTTTCCGTCCGGCCCGGCGAGCGCCTCGCGCTGGTGGGCCCGTCCGGCGCGGGCAAGACCACGGTGTTCCAGCTTCTGCTGCGTTTCTATGACCCCGGCCAGGGGCGCATCACCTTCGACGGGGTTGATCTGCGCGATGCCGATCCATCCGGCGTGCGCGCGCGCATCGGGTTGGTGGCCCAGGACCCGGTAATCTTTTCCGCCTCTGCCGCCGAAAACATTCGCTACGGACGCCCCGAGGCAACGGACGAGGAAGTGCGCGCCGCCGCCCGCGCCGCCGCCGCTTTCGAGTTCATCGAGGAAATGCCAGACGGCTTCGACACCCACCTTGGTGAAAAAGGCGTACGGCTTTCCGGCGGTCAGCGCCAGCGCATCGCCATTGCGCGGGCCATCCTGCGCGATCCGGCGCTGTTGCTGCTGGACGAGGCGACCAGCGCGCTCGATGCCGAAAGCGAGCGCCTTGTGCAGGAAGCCCTGTCGCGCCTGATGGTGGGGCGAACCTCCATCGTCATCGCCCACCGGCTGGCGACGGTGCTGGAAGCGGACCGGATCGTGGTGATGGAAGAAGGCCGCGTGGTCGCCACCGGCACCCATCAAGAGTTGATGGCGGCGGGCGGTCTTTATGCTCGGCTGGCGGAACTGCAATTCAACCAGGCCCGCGCCGGTGCGGCCAATGATGATGACGGTGAAGCGGGAACGGAGCTTAGCGCTCCGTCAGCTTGAACTCGATGCGCCGGTTGCGGGCGAACGCCTGCTCGCTGTTGCCCGAATCCATGGGCTGGTAGGGACCGAATCCCGCCGCGACCAGTCGCTGGGGCGGCACGCCTTCCGCCACCAGGGCGCGCACCACCGACAGCGCGCGGGCGGTGGACAATTCCCAGTTCGATGGAAACGCGGCGGTCTTGATCGGCCGCACGTCGGTGTGGCCGTCAACGCGCAACACCCAGTCGATGCCCGGCGGAATTTTCCGCGACAATTCCAGAAGCGTCGCGGCCAGTTGCTTGATCTGGGTCGTGCCGCCGGCCTGCAGGCGGGCATCGCCCGAACCGAACAGGACTTCGGACTGGAACACGAAACGATCGCCGACGATGCGGATATCGCGGCGGTTGCCCAGAACCTCGCGCAGGCGGCCGAAGAATTCCGAGCGATAGCGTGCCAGCTCCTCGATCTTGCTGGCCAGCGCGGCATTAAGCCGCTTGCCGAGGTTGACGATCTGGACCTGCTGTTCCTTGGATTTCTGTTCCGATGCCTCCAGTGCCGCGTTCAGGCGCGCGATCTGGTTGCGAAGCGAGGCCAGCGCCTGGCTCAGCCGTTCGACCTCGGCACGCCTGGCGTTGGACACGCGCTGTTCTTCGGCAAGTGCTGTCTTGCTCTGGGTGAGGCTTTTCTCGCGCGCCGCCAACGCATCCCGTGCTGTCGTCAGTTCGCTGCGCGTCGCCGCCAGTTCGTCCTTCGCGGTTGCCGCGTCGGCTTGCGCGCTTTTAAGGCTGGCGCTCAGCTCCGATACTCGCGCGGTCAACGCATCGCGCGCTGTGGTCGAGGCTTGCAGTTGCGACGACAGCGCCGCGACGGACTGGCGCAATTCGGCACCCGCCTGGCGTTCCAGCGCCAGCATGTCGGCCAGTTCCGAGACCTGGGTTTCAAGACGCTTCAGCGCTTGGTCGCGCCCCGCCAGCAGATCGGACAGGAAAAACTGGGCCAGGACGAAAACGGTCAGCAGGAAAATGATGACCATCAGCAACGTCGCCAGTGCGTCGACGAAGCCGGGCCAGATATCGGCGTTGGCGGATGAGGACGAGCGGCGTCGCGTATACGCGGCCATGGGGGCCTAGCTGCCGCCCTTGCCGGCCGACTTGTCGCCGGCGGCGATGGTGCGGGCAAGAATCTTGATTTCGGCGCGGATGTCCTCGACCGATTGCGCGCGGCCCGACGAAATTTCCTCCAGCAGCCGGGCGAGATAAACCTCGATATTGCGGATGTGCCCGCGGGTGGCATCATCCAGCGCTTCGCCACCGCTTCGCGCCGGCGCATCGGCGAGGCGGGCAAGGATCGGCTTCAGTTCCAGTTGTCCCTCGGCCAGACGTGCCAGCAGCGTCTGTTCGGCACGCATCTGGTCGGTCAGGGTGGACAGGCGTTCGTGCAACTGGGTGAGCGCGGTGTTGGCGGCGATGCGGCTTTCCTCGCCGCGCGCGAGGGTGCGTTGCAGCCCGTCGAGACCTTCCGCCGTCTGTTCCAGCAGCGCTTCCAGGTAATCGGGCACGGCGCCGTCGCCACCGGAAACCGGCGACGGACCGGACAGCCGCGTCAGGCCGGACAGCCATTCCTCGAGGTCGTTATAGAAGCGGTTCTGCGCCTGGCTCGATTGCAGGTCGAGGAATCCCAGCACCAGCGAACCGGCCAGCCCGAACAGGGACGATGAAAATGCCGTGCCCATTCCCGACAGCGGCGCCGCCAGCCCGGCTTTCAGGTTGCCGAAGACGTCATTGACGTTGCCGTTGCCGATATCGAGATTGCCGATCACGTCGGAGACCGAGTTGATGGTGATCAGCAGGCCCCAGAACGTGCCGAGCAGGCCCAGAAAAATCAGCAGCCCGATCAGGTAGCGCGACAGCGCGCGGGCTTCGTCGAGGCGCGAGGAAATCGAATCCAGCAACGAGCGCATGGAAACCGCCGACAGTCGCATATTGCCGTCGCGGTCCTTCAGCATCGTCGCCATCGGGGCCAAAAGGCGCGGGTTCGGCAATTCACCGGGGGCCGCGCCCGCCGATTCCTGGTCGCGCTGGCGCCGGAAGGCGACGGTCCATGCGGTTTCATGGCGCAGCATCAGCACCTGGCGGAGCGCGTAAAGGATGCCGAGTACGGCGACGCCGACAATCAGGCCGTTCAGCGCCGGGTTGGCCATGAAGGCGCGGGCCAGCAACTCGCTCAGCGCCCCGCAGGCAGCGACGACGATGGCGAGAAAGACCATCATGCGAAAAAGGTAAGGACCGAACTTGAACATGGGTTTGCCGGTTCTTCTGGCCCTGGGGACCGTTATTACGTTCAGCGCGCCACTACGGACAGGTCAACGCGGTCGGCGGCGCCATCGGGGACCTGGCTGCCGAGTGCACGCACATCAATGCGGGTGGGTTGCACACCTTCCTTGATCAGGACCGAGCGCACGCCGAGCGCGCGCGACAGCGACAGGCGCCGGGCCTTCGATTCGTTGTCTTTTTCACCGGTCGCGTAGGCCTTGATCTGGACCCGGAGGGAATTGTCGGCCTTGAGCAAATCCGCGGCCGCTTTCAGCGTCGCCGCGGCATCGTCGGGCAGGCTGGCGGAGCCGGCGCCAAATGCAATGGCGCGGGTGGTGCCGACCTTGAACGCCGTATCGGCGGCGGGGGGCTTGGGCAGGGCGGCCGTCTGTTCCGGCGGCGGGGCGATCTTGGACTGGTCCACGGCGGTGCGCGGCGCGGGCGTGACCGGCGGCAGGTCGGGTTTCATGGCGGCCGGCGGCGGAGGCGGCGGCACATCGCTGCGGCTCAGGCTGGGCGTGGGCGGCGGCGGGGCCGCCTTGGCGACGGCGGGGGCCTTGGGCTTCGGGGTCGCGGGCTTTTTCTTCTTGGCGCGACGCGGCTTCTTGCGGGTCGGGCGCTTGAGCGCGGGCTTGGCGCCGGGCGGGTGCAAACGCACCGCGTCCTCGGGGCCGACGGGGCTGCCGGGGAAGCGCAAGCCGTCACTGCCATCCTGGGGGCGGCCGAAATCATTAAGCACGGAAAGATCGACGGTGACGCCGCCGCCGCCGGGACTACCGATCATCACGGTGTCATCCTGGGCGCGGGCGCCGGTCGCGTTCATGCCGAACAGAACGGCAAGAGCAAAGACCGGCGAGATGGCAAGCAAGCGAGCGACGGGCATGGTGTCGGCGTCTCCTCGGCGCAGCGTTGGGCTGCAAGCGATTAAAGCCTTGGCGGCTGGGGCTTAATTGGCGGCTCCCGGCGCAACCTTAAACCAACGCCGGGGCGGCTCACAACCGTCTTGCTTCAGGAGTTTTCGGTAGATTTGCGCAGAATGTCCTGCAATTGCACGTGCATCCGCCCGTTGCTCGCCAGCACCGAGCCCGAGGCCATCATGCCCGTGCCGCCGTCCATTTCGGTAATGGTGCCGCCCGCTTCGCGCACCAGGATGATGCCTGCGGCGATATCCCAAGGCGACAGCGCCAGTTCCCAGAAGCCGTCGTAGCGTCCTGCCGCGACCCAGGCGAGGTCAAGTGCGGCGGCGCCGAAGCGGCGCAGACCGGCGACCTTGTCCATCAGGGCGCGGGTCTGGGCAATGTGTTCGTCGTGATCGGCACGCGCCAGCGTCGGCAGGCCCGAGGCGATCACGGAAGTGGCGAGGTCGACGCGACCCGACACCCGGATGCGGCGGTCGTTGAGAAAGGCGCCCGCGCCCTTTTCCGCCCAGTAAGTCTGGTCATGAACCGGGTCATAGACGATGCCCGCGACGATTTCGCGGGTCAGCTTGCCGCCCAGCACCGATTGCGCTTCAACGCCGATGGAAATGCAGAAGTGCGGAATGCCGTGCAGGAAGTTGGTGGTGCCGTCCAGCGGATCGACGATCCAGCGGTAGGCATCGTCCTTGCCGGGCTTTTCGCCCGATTCTTCCATCAGGAAGCCGAAGTCCGGGCGCATCCGCAAAAGTTCCTCGTAAAGGACCCGTTCCGCCTTGTGGTCGGCGTTGGAAACGAAATCCCCCGGTCCCTTGGCCGAGACCTGGAGCTGTTCCACTTCGCCGAAGTCGCGCAGCAGCCCGCGCCCCGCCTTGCGGGCGGCGCGTTCCATCACGTTGATCAGCGGCGATTTGTTGGCCATGTGCGGCCGCTTAGTCCTTGGCGCGTTCGACGTAGGTGCCGTCGGCGGTGTTCACCACCAAACGGGTACCGGACGCCACGTGGGGCGGGATCATGATGCGTGCGCCGTTTTCCAGCACGCCGGGCTTGTAGCTCGACGACGCGGTCTGGCCCTTGACCACCGGGTCGGCTTCGACCAGCGTCATTACCACGGTCTGGGGCAGGGTCACGGACACCGGCTTGCCCTCGATCATTTCCACCGTCACTACCATGCCGTCCTGAAGGAACTGGGCCGGGTCGCCGACGACTTCCGTCGGCACGGAGAACTGGTCGAAGGTTTCACTGTTCATGAAGGTCAGGTTGTCGCCGTCGGCGAACAGGAACGTCGCCTCGATCTCGTCGACCATCGCCTTTTCCACCGTGTCGGCGGTGCGCCAGCGTTCATTGGTCTTGGTGCCGGTGAAAACATCGCGCATTTCGACGGCGATGAAGGCCCCACCCTTGCCGGGCTGGATGAGCTGGATCTTGAGCACGCTCCACAGCTTGCCGTTGTGTTCGAGCACGTTGCCGGGGCGGATGAGATTGGCGTTGATCTTCATGTTGGCGCTTATGAATGTTGTGGGTGGGGGCGTGCCCCGAAAGCGGGCGGAACCTAGCAGTTAGGCATCGCCCCCGCAAGGCGCAGGCGGACCCTGGCGCCGGGGCGGGTAGGGATGGCTGCGTCCGGCGGGGTCGCGCACCCGCCAGCGGCCGTCCGGCCCCCGGCTGAGGTAATCGGGGCCGATGGGCACCTTGCCGTGGCCGCCGGGGATGTCGAGCACGTAGGTCGGCTGGGCCAGCCCCGAAAGCCGCCCGCGCAGGCGGCGCAGCAGCGCCCGGCCACGGGCCAGGGTGGTGCGGAAATGGCCGGTGCCCCGCGCCAGGTCCGGGTGGTGCAGGTAATAGGGCTTGATGCGCGCCGCCGTCAGTTCCCGCAACAGCCGCTCCATCTGCAAGGCATCGTCGTTCACGCCCTTCAGCAGGACCGTCTGGGCCAGCATCGGCAGGCCCGCGTCCACCAGCCGCGCACAGGCGGCGCGCGCCGGGGCCGTCAGCTCGTCGGCGTGGTTGCAATGCACGACGACGTAAACCGCCTTGGCGCATTTCAGCGCCGCCACCCGTTCCGCCGTCACCCGGTCGGGATCGGCCACCGGCAGGCGTGTATGGATGCGGATGACCCCGACATGATCCATCCGGGCCAGTTCCCCGATAATCGCCTTCAGCCGCCTGGGCGACAGCAATAGCGGATCGCCCCCCGACAGGATCACTTCCCAGATATTTTTGTCGTTGCGGATGTAGGCGAGCGCCGCCGCCAGTTCGTCGCCGTCCAGCGCATCGCCGCTGGGGCCCACGTCTTCGCGCCGAAAGCAGAAGCGGCAATAGACGGCGCAGGCGTGCATTGGCTTCAAAAGCACCCGGTCCGGGTAGCGATGCACGATTCCCTTTACCGGCGCGTGCGCCGCATCGCCGATGGGATCGAGAAGTTCTTCCCCGGCGATGACCAGTTCATCGGCGCTCGGCACATACTGGCGCGCCAGCGCGTCACCGGGCGCGGCCGCGATGGCGTCGCGCACCGCCGGGGTCACGGCGACGGCGTAGCGCCGGGTCACGGCGCGCACCGCGGGGATGTCGGCGGGTTCGATCAGTCCGGCGCGGGCAAGCTCGTCGGCGCTGCGAAGCGTTTCCGAAGGTGGGGCGGATGCGATTGTCGGCTTGGGGGCGGGCATGGCGGGCTTCCCGGTGGCGGTGAATTGACCGGCGTGGGGCGACGTCGGCATTATGCGCCTATGAATAGTCGAAAATCAGGCGCGCGGGAAACCGCGTGGTGGGATCGTGACCGTTTCGCCCGCCGCCGCCCGCTGCTGGCGGCGCGGGCCCGCGTGCTGGCGGGCTTGCGCGGCTGGTTCGCGGCGGAGGGCTTTATAGAGGTCGATACGCCCGCGCTCCAGGTTTCGCCGGGGATGGAGCCGCACCTCAAATCCTTCGCCACCCGGCTGCACGCGCCCTTCGACGGCACGGCGTGGGAAATGCACCTGCAGACTTCGCCCGAGTTCACCATGAAGAAGCTGCTGGCGGCAGGGGAAACGCGCATCTTCCAGATCGCCCACGTATTCCGCGACGGCGAACGCAGCGCCACCCACCACCCGGAATTTTCCATGCTGGAATGGTACCGCGCCGGCGCCGGCACCGATGCGCTGATCGATGATGCGGCGGCCCTGCTGCGCGCGGTCTGGCAGGCGGTGCCCGAAGACCTGCGCGGGCGTGGCCTGCGCTGGCAAGGTGCGGCGTGCGACCCGATGGCGGCGCCGGAAGTGCTGACCGTGGCCGAGGCTTTTACCCGCTACGCGGGCCTCGACATTCTGGCCACCGCGCCCGATCCGCTGGCGCCCGATGCGGGGCACCTGCGCCGGGCGGCGCGTGAGGCGAGATTGAGCGTCCCCGACAGCGGCGACTGGGAAGACCTGTTCTTTCATATTTTCCTCGGCCACATAGAGCCGCGTCTCGGTATCGGTCGGGCGACGGCGCTGACCGAATGGCCGCTGTCGATGGCGGCGCTGGCGCGGGCGTCGGCCCATGATCCGCGCTGCGCCGACCGGGTCGAGATTTATGTCGCCGGGCTGGAACTGGCCAACGGCTTCAATGAGCTGACCGACGCCGCCGAGCAGCGCCGCCGCTTCGACGCCGACCGGGCCAAGCAGCAACGCCTTTACGGCGCCACGGCGCCGCTGGACGAGGACTTCCTCGCGGCGCTTGCCCATATGCCCGCTGCGGCGGGCATGGCGATGGGTTTCGACCGGCTGGTGATGGCGGCCACAGGTGCCGCCGCCATCGAAGACGTGCTCTGGGCCCCGGTATCGCCACCTAACTGATTGTAATATAAATATAATATTGCGGCCGGGACAAACCCGCGCCTTTTCGCCTAACATGAAAAGAAAAATTCGCACGGGAGGCGGATTTGGCCTACGACCTGTTGATCAGGGGCGGCACGGTGGTGGACGGCTCGGGCCTGCCCGGGTTCCGCGCCGATGTCGGGGTGAAGGACGGCATGATTGCCGCCATCGGCGACCTTGCGGGCGAAAGCGCGCAAGAGGTCATCGACGCCGAAGGCCACGTCGTGGCGCCCGGCTTCATCGACGGCCATTCCCATTACGACGCCCAGGTCTTCTGGGACCCGCTCGGCACCAACGATTGCTGGCATGGCGTCACTTCGACGGTCATGGGCAATTGCGGCTTTACCCTGGCCCCTTGCGCGGAAGCGCACAAGGACCGCGTCTTCACCAACCTGGAAATGGCGGAAGAAATTCCCCCGCGTGCGATGGAAGCGGGCATCGACTGGAGCTGGGAAACATTCCCCGATTACATGGACGCGGTGGATCGCCTGCCCAAGGGCATCAACTTCGCTACCTATGTCGGCCATTCCGCCATTCGCACCTATGTCATGGGTGATCGCGCTTTCGGCGAGGAAGCGGGCGAAGACGATATCAAAGCCATGCAGTGCCAGGTTGAAATCGCGCTGGATGCGGGCGCGGTCGGCTTTTCCACCACCACGTCGGCCAACCATCGCACGGCGGCGGGCGGCCCGGTCGCCAGCCGCTACGCCGATTGGTCGGAGATCCGTGCGCTGGTCGATATCATGCGTCCCCAACGCGGGCGCGGGCCGAAGGGCGTGTTCGAGATTTCACGCGGCGTCATCAATGCCGAGCCGGAAGTGCGTCATGGCGAGATCAAACGCATGCGCGACCTGGCGATAGAGACCCGCGTGCCCTGCACCTTCGGCGGCGCGTGGTCGAACCGTGGCAATACCGACACCTGGCGCGACCAGTTCGCCATGGTGGATGAAGTGACGGCGGCGGGCGGCAAGATGCTGGTGCAGGCGACGGCGGCGTGGAACGGCTCGCTGCGCTCGTTCGAGACCTTCATGCCCTACGACATGGCGCCGGTGTGGAAGCCGTTCCGCAAGCTGCCGCTGGCGGAGCAGATCAAGGGCTTGCGCGACCCGGAAACCCGCAAGCGGCTGGTGGAAGCGACGCGCAACCGTGCGCGTGAAACCAACCCGGCCTACAACAACGTGCTGCTGCGCGAGATCGACTGGAACTGGTACTTCCCCATGGACAGGACGCTGCCGCCCTATCGTTCGGTGGCGGAAATCGCGCGCGAACGGAACCAGGAGCCGCTCGACACCGTGATCGACCTGGCGCTGGAAAAGGATTTGAAGCTGTTCTTCCTCGCCCCCACCAATTGCGAGGATCAGGATTACGTTCTCGCCATGCTGCGCCACCCCAACACGGCGGTGACCTTCGGCGATTCCGGCGCGCATGTGGAAACCATCGTCAACCCGGTGCAGGCGGACCTGCTCGGCAACTGGGTGCGGCAAAAAGGCGCCATCACGGTAGAAGCGGCGGTGCGCAAGATCACCTTCGATATCGCCGCCTTCTGGGGGCTTGAACGGCGCGGGCGGCTGGCCACGGGCTGGCACGCCGATATCGTCGTGTTCGACCCACAGACAATCGCGCCGGAACTGCCCTCGCTAGTGCATGACCTTCCCACCGGTGCCGCGCGCATTCGCCAGCGTGCGATCGGCATCAAGGAAACCATCGTCGGCGGCCAGGTGTTGCTGCGTGGGCATGAGCACACCGGCGCGTTGCCGGGGAAACTTCTGCGCAGCACCCGTGTGGCTGCGTGAGCGTATTCGGATGGACCATGTAAAACCCATAACAGACAGGGAGTATGGATCATGAAAACAGTATCCTTCGCATTGGCCGCGGGCGCGGCGCTGGTGCTCGGCACCGGTGCGGCGACGGCGGCGGATTTCTACAAGGGAAAAAAGGTGACCGTGTTCATCACGTCGGGCTCCGGCGGCTCGGTCGACCTGATGGGGCGGCTCGGCGCGCGCCATCTCGGCAAGCACCTGCCGGGCAACCCCACGGTGCTGGCCAAGAACAAGACCGGCGCGGGCGGCCTTGTCGGGGCCAACTATATCTATAACCAGGCGCCCAAGGACGGCACGGAGCTGGGCAGCTCGCTCAACTCCATCCCCTTCGCGCCGCTGTTCTACGGCAAGAAGTCGAAGGCGAAATTCGATCCCAACAAGTTCAACTGGATCGGCAGCCCGGTGAAATTCGTCGCCGTGTCCATCGCCTGGCACACGTCGAAAATCAAGAAGTGGCAGGACCTGCGCAAGCACACCACGGTGGTGGGGTCTTCGGGCATGGGCTCATCCAGCACCGTGGACGGCTTCGTGATGAACAACCTGATGGGCTTCAAGTACAAGGTCATCATCGGCTACCCGTCGGGTTCGGACATCGATCTCGCCATGATCCGCGGCGAGACAGAAGGCCGCGTGACCACCGCCTGGGCGGGCATCACCAGCCGCCATCCCGACTGGCTGACCGACAAGAAGGTCACGCTTCTTTACCAGATGGGGCTTGAACGCTATCCCGGCGTGCCGGCCAGCGTGCCGCTGATTATCGACGCGGTGGAAGACCCGATGAAGAAGGCGGCGCTGAAGCTGAAGATGGCGGCCTATGATGTCGGTTACCCGATCTACGCGCCGCCGGGCACGCCCGCCGAACGGGTGGCGACGTTGCGCAAGGGCTATGCCGATACCTTTGCGTCGAAGGAACTGCTGGCGGAAGCGAAGAAGGCTCGCGTGGACATCGCGCCGCTGTCGGGTGAAAAGGTCGCGGGCATCGTGGCCGAAGCCTATGCCGCGCCGCAGAACGTGCAGGAGCTTCTGCGCGCTGCCATCCGCCCGCCGGGCAAGCTCGACAAGGCCAAGACGGTTCGCATTGCGGGCGTCATCAAGGCGGTGAAGAAGAAGGGCCGGCTCGAAGTTTCCGCCGGTGCGGGAACCGCCAAGATGCGCGTCGGCAAGAAGACCAAGATCAAGATCAACGGCAAGAAGGCCAAGCGCAGCGCGCTCAAGGCCGGCATGATGTGCGACATCGATTACTTCGGTGAAGGCGGTCAGGCCAAGAACATCAGCTGCAAGTAGCGGCCATGTGAGTGAATGCAAAAGCGCCGGGGCGGTGAAAATCGCTCCGGCGTTTTTTTAATCGAACAACGATTTCTGTGTCCTTGATTCTCGGACCGCAACTTTATTCACGTTAAATCCATAAAGTTTTCCAAGATCATGAACCACCTGAGTTACGTGGTGCGCTACATTGATCTCACGCCATGTGGATGCGTTGCCAGGCCCCCCTGTTCCTTTGGCTAATTGATAAATGTAGTCCTCAGCTGAGGAAAAATCCTTTCCAGCAAATTTACCGCTGGCAAGGATTCTATTGCTAACGGAAGTCATTGCGGCCTTATACTTATAGGAGTCGGTAGCTTTCCCACTTATTACGATCCAATTCCTATCGGCAGTACAGTAACGAAAATGGCGAATTACCCAACCTCCGCCGCCTGATCCAAAATTAAACTTTGCGCTATCAGCCGCAAAATCGCCGAACAGGCACTGCCGATAGTTGTCTGAGTCTTCCCATATCTTTGACCAAATACGGAATTCATTGCGGGGAACGATTGCGGTAGCATCATCCCTCGCGGGATTTTTCTCTGGATAATTTGTGCCTTGAAATACTATCCGTTTCCAATTGCCCAAGGATTGAATTGTTTCGATTCCAGATTTTATGATTGCGGTCGCAACTTCTACGTCCGTTAAGTCGGCGTCTCCAAAATCTAAAATGACAAAACACTGAGATGGGCTCAAAGAAAGAGCGGAAAGGGTTTCCCTAATTCTAAGATCGATGTCTTCATCAAGAATGTCACCAATCTCGACTCGCAACACAAAGTTAAGCGGGGAATCGCGATCGATTGTTTGTGCTATAGATGGGCCATAACCATTCAGCACCTCACCAGTTGTGGCAACCGGTGTTAAATTTGACCCGAGGTCCCGCGCTACTTTAAATATCGTTGGAAGCCAACTTTTGTCATTATCATTCTGAAATTCTTCCAATCCCCTCAATCATCGCCTTCACCCCTGCCGCCGGGCCGTCCGGATGGTTCCACACCGCGCCCATGACGGCGATGAAGTCGGCCCCCGCGGCGAGCAGCGGCGCGCAGTTGGCGGCGGTAATGCCGCCGATGGCGACGCAGGGCACTTCCGTCATCTCCGACCACCATGTCAGGATTTCCGGGTCCGGGTGGCCCTTGGCGTCCTTCGTCGTCGTGGGATAAAACGCGCCGAAGGCGACGTAATCCGCACCTTGTTCCGCGGCCTCGATCGCCAGGTGGCGCGAATCGTGGCACGTCACGCCGACGATGGCGTTGGGCCCGACGATGTTGCGGGCCTCTTTATAGCTGCCGTCGTCCTGTCCGATATGCACGCCGTCGCAGCCCGATGACTGGGCGATGTCGGGCCGGTCGTTCATGATGAAGGCGACGTCACGCGATTGTGCGACGGGGCACAGGCAATCGGCGGCGCGGCGCAGCGCATCGTCGTCGAGGTTTTTCAGGCGCAGCTGCACGCAGGCGACATCGCCCGCATCGAGCGCGGCGGCGAGATCGTCGCGAAAGACGAGGGGATCAAGCCGTTCGGGCGTAATCAGGTAAAGGCGGCAGGGCGGCGCCGCTTCGTTTTCCATGCGCCTAGTGCGCGCTGGAATAGGGACGGCGCGGTTCCAGAATCTCCAGCCGGTTGCCGCCGGGGTCACGCACGAAGAAGCGGTCCTGGTGGAAGCCGCGTTCCTCGGAATAGGCGGCCTCGGCCTCCTCGACCTCCACACCCGCTGCCTCGAACCGCTTGCGCGCTTCCGCCAGGTCGTCCACCTGAAAGCCCAGATGATTGCGCAGGTTCTTGTTCACGTCGGCCTGTGTGGTGCCGCGCGCGACGCCGAGGTGCAGTTCGTAATAGGGGTCTTCGGAAATGCAGAAATGCTGCCCCGCCGGGCCCAGGCTGTCGGGCTTCTTCAGCGGCGTGAGGCCAAGCAGGTCCTTGTAGAACAGCTTGGCCTCCTCCTCCTTTTCGGGCGGAACCTGCACGTTGAGGTGATCGACGCGTTTGATCAGGGTGCCCATGATTTTCTCCCTATGCCTTGCCTTGATAGATCTTGATGATCTGGTCCAGCATCGCCAGCGCTTCTTCGCGCGGGCGCTGGAAGGTGTTGCGCCCGATGATCGAGCCGGTGCCGCCGCCGTCGCGAATGCCGCGCACTTCGTTCATCAGGCCGTCGAGGCCCTTGGCCTCACCGCCGGAGAACACCACCAGGCGGCGCCCGTTGAACGACGACTGGACCACGTGGGCAACGCGTTCGGCCAGGGTGGCGCTGGGAATCTTGCGCTCCTCGTAAACCTTCTTGGCGGCATCGAGTTCCAGCGCATCGGTCGGCGGCTTGACCTTGATGATGTGTGCGCCCAGCAGCGCCGCCATGTGGGCGGCGTAGGCGCAGATGTCGAAGGCGGTTTCGCCGGCCTTCGACAGGTCGCCGCCGCGCGGGTACGACCACATGACCACGGCAAGGCCGACGGACTTGGCTTCTTCCGCCAGTTCGCGGGCTTCTTCCATCATGTCGAAGGCGGCGTCGGAGCCGGGATAGATGGTCAACCCGATGGCCGAGCAGCCGAGGCGCAGCGCATCGCCAATGGAGCCGGTCACCGCCTGGTTGGCGTCTTCCTTGAAGCGCGCCAGCGAGTTGCTTGAGTTCACCTTGAGAATGGTCGGTACGGCACCGGCGAAGCTGTCGGCACCCGCCTCGATCATGCCGAGGGGGGCGGCGTAGGCCGAAAGCCCCGCGTCGATCGCCAGCTTGAAATGGTAATGCGGGTCGTAGGCATCGGGGTTGGGGGCGAAGGAGCGCGCGGGGCCGTGTTCGAAACCCTGGTCCACGGGCAGGATCACCAGCTTGCCGGTGCCGCCGAGCCGCCCGTTCATCAGGATACGGGCAAGGTTGGCCTTGGTGCCGGGACTGTCGCTTTCATAGTTGTCGAGTATCTTTTTGACGCGCTGGGTGATCTTCATCGCCTGCTTTTTCCCCCTGAGGATTGGACCCGTTCCGGGCATCGCCGCTGTCGCGGAACAGCCCTCAGGAATAAAGGAGCGGGGGCGTTTTTGCAATCAGGCGCGAGTGTCCTTTTTGGCCCCCCGGCGGGCGAGGAAGCGCGCCGCCGCCGCCGCCGGGTCCGGCTCCGGGCCGAGATCGCAGGCCCCGCGCAGGGCGCCTTCGTAAAACCGGGCCCCGTAGCGCCCGGCCAGCGCCGCCAGCGGCACCCGCGCACGGGCAGGCACGCGGGTGCGAATGGCGGGCATCCCTTCGCGCAGGGCGCCGAGTGCCGCGCCGGCCTCGGCCCCGCAATCAAGCACCCATTGGGCCTTCGCGCCGGGTTCCGCTTCCGTGGCCGCCGTCATCAGCGCGCAGAACCAGGCGGCGCCACCTTGCAGGGCGGCACCGGGCGCGCTTTCGATCCGCACGGGAATGTCCGCCGCCGCCGCCGCCGCCAGCGCGGCGCGGGCCTGGGCCAGGTCATGGACGATGAAGGCGGGTGTCTTTCGGGTTTTTGCCATCGGGGCGGGGCCATTACGGTTTGTTCGTGGTCCCGTGCGCTTTGACAGCGCGGCGGAGCGGCGCCTATCTTGAACCATGAAGCGCATTTTGACGATCCTGCTGCTGGCCGCCGCCGTTACCGGCGCCGGGCTGTTGCTGTGGCCGCGCCTGGCCGGGCCCGCCGTCACCGTGGTCGCGGCCAAGACGGGCCGGGCGGTCGAGGCGGTTTACGCCACCGCCGTGGTCGAGCCGGTACATTGGGGTCGGGTCAGCGCTATCGGCGTCGGGCGGATCAAGAGCATCGCCGCGCGCGAAGGCGACACGGTCAAGGCGGGCGCCGAGCTGGCGCGGCTCGACGATGGCGCGGCGCGGGCGCGGATCCGGGAACTGAACGCCCGGATCGAGCAGTTGCGCGCCGACGTCAACCGCCTGCGGCCGCTGGCGCGGGAAGGTTATTCGTCGCGCCAGTCCCTGGAACGCACCGAAAGCGAACTGAAACAGGCCCGCGCCGCGCTGGCCCAGGCGCGGCATCTGCTGGACGACCTGATCCTGCGCGCACCGCTCGACGGCATCGTGCTGCGCCGCGACGGCGAAATCGGCGAGACCGTGGGCCCCGAACGCGCCCTGTTCTGGGTCGGCAAGCCGCGCCCGCTCCGCGCCGAGGCCGAGGTCGATGAAGAAGACATTCCCCGCGTGGCCGTCGGCCAGAAGGTGCTAATCAAGGCCGATGCCTTTCCCGGCCGCGCCCTTGGCGCCACCGTGGCCGAAATCACGCCCAAGGGCGATCCGGTGACGAAAAGCTACCGCGTGCGCCTGGCGCTGCCGGGAGACACGCCGCTTCTGATCGGCATGACGGTGGAAGCCAATATCGTGGTGCGCGAAACCGATGCGGCGGTGCTGATCCCGGTGACGGCGTTGGGCGGTGCGGGCGATATCGTCTGGCAGGTGCGCGAGGGCCGGGTGCACAAGTTGCCGGTAACCCTTGGCGCCAAGGGAACAGCGACGGTGGAAGTGCGCGACGGGCTGAAACCCGGCTATGCGGTGATCGACGCGCCGCCGGAGGGGCTGGCCGAAGGCGCGCGGGTCCGCATCACCCGGGGTCCCTGACATGAAGCCCGCGGCGTTGCGTCTGCTGTGGGACATGTGCTGGTCGCATCTGCGGCGCCGGCCCCGGCAAACGGCGGTGTCGATTTTCGGCGTCATGATGGGCGTCGGCGCCTATGTCGCGATTTCGGCGATGATGCTTGGGTTCCAGAACGATTTCATTCGCCGCATCATCGATGTCTCGCCCCATGTGTCGATGCTCGACGAGTTTCGCAACCCGCCCGCCCAACCGGTCTTGCAAGCCAATCCGGGGGCCGTGGTGGCCATCGCGGGCCTGCGGCCCAAGCAGGAACTGCGCGGCATCCGCAATCCCGGCGCAAGGCTGGCCTCGGTGCAGGCGCTGCCGGGCCTGCGCGCCGCGCCCAGCCTGCGCGGCCAGGCTATCCTGCGTTTCGGCTCTACCGATATTTCCGCCACCCTGATCGGCATCGAGCCGGACCTCGAGCGCCAGGTCAGCACCATCGAGGGGGATTTGACGGCGGGCACCCTCGGCGCGCTCAAGACCACGGCCAACGGCATCATCCTGGGGGTGGGGATCGCGCGCAAGCTCGGCATCGGCATGCACGATACGCTGAGCGTTGTTTCACCCACGGGTGCCGTGCTGCGGATGAAGGTGGCGGGCCTTTTGCGCACGGGCATCACCAATATCGATTCGTTCCAGGCTTACGCGCTTTTGAAAAAGGTGCAGGTGCTGGAAGGCCGTCCCAACGTGGTCAACCGCATCAACATGCGTCTCGACGATGTGACGCGGGCCGGTGACATGGCGTTGCAGATCGAACGGCTGCACGGGTACCGCACGGAATCATGGGAAGAAGCCAACGAGGAAGTCCTCGGCCTGTTCGTGGTTCAGCGCGCCATCATGTTTTCGGTGGTGTCCACCATCCTGATCGTCGCCGGGTTCGGCATTTTCAACATTATTTCCACCGTCATCCATGAAAAGAGCCGCGACATCGCCATCCTGAAATCCATCGGCTTCCATGAACGCGATTTGCGCCTTGTGTTCGTCTTTGAAGGCATGGCCCTTGGCGGGGTGGGCGCGATGCTGGGTTGGGTGCTTGGCTTCGGGCTGATCGAAATGATGGCTCAGGTGCGTTTCGAAATGGACCTGATCGCCACCCTCAAGGGCTTCGTGCTGGAACGCTGGTGGGGGCATTACGCCATTTCCGGCGCCATGGCGGTGGCGACGGCGACGCTGGCGGCCTACCTGCCCGCACGCCACGCGGCGGACCTCGATCCCGTCGTCATCCTGCGGGGCGGGCAATGAGCGCGCCGCTTCTGGAACTCCGCGACGTGACGCGGATCATTCCCGGCCCGGTGCCGGTGACGCTGGTGGACAAGGTATCGCTGTCTTTTCGGCCCGGCGATTTCGCCGCCATTACCGGTCCGTCGGGCTCGGGCAAGTCGTCGCTTCTGTACCTGCTGGGGCTGATCGACCGGCCCACCGCCGGACAGGTGATGTTGCAGGGGCGCCGGACCGCATCGCTGGACAGTGACGCGCTGGCGGGGCTGCGCCTTGCCAACCTCGGCTTCGTCTTTCAGTTTCATTTCCTGCTGGTGGAGTTCACCGCGCTCGACAATGTGCTGCTGCCCATGCGCCGACTGGCGGCGCTGTCGGCGGCGGAAATGCGCGCGCGCGCCGAGGGGCTGCTGGCGCAGTTGGGACTGGGGGACAAGCTCAACCAGACACCGGACCAGCTATCGGGCGGCGAACGCCAGCGCGTGGCCCTGGCGCGGGCGCTTGCCAACAATCCCGACATCGTGCTGGCGGACGAACCGACCGGCAACCTCGACAGCCATAACGCCCGCATTGTTTTTGATATTTTTGCAGATCTCGCGCGCAACGAAGGCAAGACCGTGATCATCGTTACCCATGAGCCGGACCTGGCCGGGGAAGCCGACATCCGTATCGAGATGCTGGACGGCCACCTGCACGGCATTCAGGGTGCGAGCGGGGCCTGAGCCGCCGGTGACGGGCGTTGCTTTGGCCGCGACCGGGTTTTATGGTGAGGAAGTGCCCGTAATTCTGGAGTGGATATGAGCGAACTCGCGACCGCAAGAGAGCAGTTGGAACAGGCGATTTCACGGCTTGAGCAGGCCCTGGCGACCCGCGGCGACGACGCGGCGCTGGAACGCGCCCTGGCGGATGCGCGGGCTGAAACCAAAAACCTGCGCCAGGTCGCCGAAACGGTTTCCGGCCGGCTGGATGCCGCTATCGGGCGGCTGAAGTCCGCCCTCGAAACCGGGGCCTGAGGGAGCGGAGGCCATGGCCCAGATCACCGTAACCATCAACGGCCGTTCCTACGAGGTCGCCTGCGACGACGGCCAGGAAGAGCACGTCACCCGGCTCGGGCGCTACGTCGAAAAAAAGGTGGCCGAGCTGGCCGGTCAGGTCGGTCAGGTCGGCGACACGCGGCTTCTGGTTATGGCGGCCCTGATGCTGACCGACGAATTGTCCGAAGCCTATGGCGAGTTGGAGAACATCCGCGAAGGCGCCGCCGGTGTCGGGGGGCAGGGTGAGGGCGCCAATGGCGCCGGTGAGGCGGCGGATTCGGCCGCTGTCGAAAGCATTCGCGCGCTTGCCCGGCGCATCGAGGGCATTGCCGAAGGGCTTGAACGCGCCTAAACAGGGGGTGGGCGGGCGCTGCGTCGCTCGTTAGGCCACTTTATCCCTGGGGCCGTTACTCTAGCCCTCGGGAGCTGTCCCTGCCGGGATCGAGGTCCCGGTATATGGCGCCCACCTTACAGATGAGGGCCACAGAGGATATTACCGGCCGACGGCGGGGTGGCGTCCGTTCCGCTCTTGTATTCCCGATAAGAAAGTCCGCCCGTGCCCGCCGATCCCCAAAAAGACGACATCAGGATCCGCGCCCGGGCGCGGCGCCGTGCCGCCCATGCGCGTTTCGGCGCGCGCATCGGTCCGGTTTTGCGGGCCAATTTCATGCAGGTATTTTCCCTGCCCGGCGCGGCGGTGGTGGCGGGCTATCACGCCATCGGCGAGGAAGCCGACATCGATCCCCTGCTGACGGCGCTGCATGAACGCGGGCATGGCGTCGGCCTGCCGCGCGTGGTGGCGCCGGGGTCGGCGCTCCGTTTTCACGCCTGGGTGCCGGGCGATGCGCTGGACGTGGGCTATCAGAACATTCCCGAACCCGTTGCCACGGCGCCGGTGATCGAACCCGACATCGTGCTGGTGCCGTTGCTGGCCTATGACGCATCGGGGCACCGGCTCGGATACGGCGGCGGTTTTTACGATCGCACGCTGGCGGCCCTGCGCGCGGCGCGGCCCGTGATGGTGATCGGCATCGCCTATTCCGATCAACGGGTGGACAGCCTGCCCGCCGGTAAGCATGATCAGCGCCTCGATGCGGTGCTGACGGAGCTCGGTGTCGAGCGGTTCGGCGAAAAGGGCGAAGCATGAAACTGTTGTATTGCGGCGATATCCTGGGACGCGCCGGGCGCACGGCGGTGAAGCGTCACCTGCCGGAATTGCGCGATGACCTGAGTCTCGATTTCGTTGTCGCCTGCGGCGAAAACGCCGCCGCCGGTTTCGGCATCACGCCCAAGATCGCTACCGAGCTGCACGACGCCGGGGTCGATATCATCACCACCGGCAACCATGCTTTCGACCAGCGTGAGATCATTCCCTACATGGACAGCGATGCGCGCATCCTGCGCCCGGCGAACTACCCGCCGGGCACGCCGGGACGCGGCGCGGCGCTGGTGCGTACCGCTTCGGGCCGCGAAGTTCTGGTGGTGCAGGTCATGCTGCGCCTGTTCATGGAGGCGCTGGACGATCCGTTCCGTGCCGTGGATGCGGCGCTGGCGGATCACGAACTGGGCAAGAGCGTGGACGCGGTGATTGTTGATATTCACGGCGAAGCCTCGAGCGAGAAAATGGCGCTGGCGCACAGCGTCGATGGGCGTGCCTCGCTGGCGGTGGGCAGTCATTCCCATATCCCGACGGCGGACGCGCAGATCCTGCCCGGCGGCACCGCGTACCAGACCGATGCGGGCATGTGCGGCGATTACAATTCGGTCATCGGCATGGAAAAGGACGAAGCCATCGCCCGTTTCGTGACGCGGATGCGCATAGAACGCCTGTCGCCGGCGATGGGCGAGGGTACGTTCTGCGCGGTTTATTGCGAAACCGATGATGCCACCGGGCGCGCGGTCCGTGTCGCGCCGGTGCGCCTCGGCGGCCGCCTGGCCCCGACCCGGCCCTAGCCGAAAAAGAAAGAGGCGACGCTTTTGGCGCCGCCTCTCCTTTGGGCCGACCGGTGCTCTGGGGCAACGCCGACCGGGGAGGGCCTATTCGATGCTCTGGGGCGACATCGCACAGACCGGAACCGTTTCGTGCTTTCAGTTGGCGCCTAATTGAAGAAGCGTATTACTGAAAGCGTTTTACAATAGGTGCAGGTATCTAGATTATCTTCGTAAACATAGGGTTAACGAAAATGCGGGGGCGGGCGCCCGAAATCGGTCATATTCCCTTGATAACGAAGGCAGTTCTGGTGCCTTTTGCCACAACATGTGGTAAAAGGAGCCTCCGATTCATCAGAACCTAGGTTTTTCACTGCCATGGCCGGGCATTCCCAATTCAAGAACATCATGTTTCGAAAGGGCGCGCAGGACGCCAAGCGCGCCAAGCTTTTCACCAAGATCGGGCGCGAACTGACCGTTGCCGCCAAATCCGGTGCCGAGCCGGAATTCAATCCGGCATTGCGTGCGGCCATTGCGCTGGCCAAGAGCAACAACATGCCCAAGGACAATATCGAGCGCGCCATCGCGCGCGGCTCGGGCGGGGCCGACGGGGCGGATTACACGGAGATTGCCTACGAAGGATACGGGCCCGGTGGCGTCGCGGTCATCGTCGATGCGCTGACCGACAACCGCAATCGCACCGCATCGGAAGTGCGCGCCATCTTCACCAAGCATGGCGGTAATCTCGGTGAATCAGGTTCGGTGGCGTTTCAGTTTCGCCGTGTCGGTTCGATCCGTTACGCGGCTGACACCGCGAAGGATGACGAAATCTTTGAAGCCGCGCTGGAAGCGGGTGCGGAAGATGTCGTGTCCGATAGCGACGGGCATGAGATCGTCACCGCGCCGGATGATTTCGCACGCGTCTGCGACGGCCTGAAGGAAAAGTTCGGCGATCCTGAAAATGCGGGGCTGACCTGGAAGCCGAGTGTCACCGTTCCCGTGGATGAAGACCTGGCGCGCACGATGATGAGCCTGATTGAAACACTGGAGGACAATGACGACGTGCGTTCGGTTTCCACCAACCTCGACGTGTCCGACGAGATCATGGAGAAACTCGGTGCCTGACGAATCGCGCCGGTTCGCTTCATGCCCGTGGCGGGAGCTCGCCCGGCCATGAGGCTGATCGGCCTCGATCCCGGCCTGGGTAAGACCGGCTGGGGCATTATCGAGGCGACAGAGGGGCGTTTGCGCCATGTCGCCAACGGCATCGTGCGCACCCGCGCCGACGCCGCGATCGGCGTGCGTCTGAGCACCCTTTATGGCGGCATCAGCGATGTGATCGCGGAATTTGCGCCGCTCAGCGCCGCGATCGAGGAAACTTTTGTCAATCGCAATCCGCAAAGTGCATTGCGCCTGGGCCTGGCGCGCGGCGTGGTGCTGCTGGCGCCCGCCCGTGCCGGGCTGGATGTGGCGGAATACGCCGCCAACCATGTCAAGAAGTCCGTCGTCGGCGCCGGTCACGCCGCCAAGAACCAGGTGATGATGATGGTCAAGACGCTGCTGCCCCAGGCCGAGATCGCCGGCGAAGATGCCGCCGATGCGCTCGCCGTTGCCATTTGCCATGCGCATGTCGCCGCGACTTCCGCGCGCGTGCGTGAAGCCGCCGCCGCGGCCGCGGGCGCACGATGATCGCGGCGCTGCGCGGTCTCGTGGATCACGTCGGCGACGACAGCGCCGTCATTGACGTGTCCGGTGTCGGCTACCTGGTGTTCTGTTCGTTGCGCACCCTATCGGCGCTACCGCGTGCGGGCGAGGCGGTGAGCCTGCGCATCGAGACCCATGTGCGTGAAGATCACATCCATCTTTACGGCTTCTCCACCGAGATCGAACGCGCCTGGTTTCGCCTGCTGACCACGGTGCAGGGCGTCGGTGCGCGTGTCGCCCTGGCCATCCTGTCGGCGCTGGCGCCGGGGGATCTCGCCCGCGCCATCGCGGCCCAGGACAAGGCGGCGCTCGGCCGCGCCAGCGGGGTCGGGCCCAAGCTGGCGGCGCGCATCGCCATAGAATTGAAGGACAAGGCGGGCGCCATCGCCCTTGGCCCGGCGGCGCCGGAGGAAACCAAGGGCAAGGGCAAGAAGACCGCCAAGGCGACCGATGCGGATGCGGCTGAACGGTTGGTCGGCGACGCGGTGTCGGCGCTGGTCAATCTCGGCTATGGCCGGACCGAAGCCTATGGCGCGGTGATCGAGGCGGCCCACGAACTGGGTGACGATGTGCGTATCGATGTGCTGATCCGGGCCGGTCTCGCCCGGCTTGGCGCGGCGGCCTGAGGCGGATGAAGCGATGACCGGCGGCAAGGACATCAAGGACGAACGCATCATAGACGGCGCGGCCCAGGGCGACGGCGACGACGCGATGCGTCCCGAACGGCTCGCCGATTTCACCGGTCAGGCGCGGGTGTGTGAAAACCTTGCCGTGTTCGTCGCCGCTGCGCGCAAGCGCGGCGATGCGCTGGATCACGTTCTGTTGTCGGGGCCGCCCGGTCTTGGCAAGACCACCCTGGCGCGGATCGTGGCGCGCGAACTGGGGGTGGGTTTTCACGCAACATCGGGTCCGGTGATCGCGCGGGCGGGTGACCTGGCGGCGCTGCTGACCAACCTGCAACCGCGCGACGTGCTGTTCATCGATGAAATTCATCGGCTGCAACCGGCGATCGAGGAAATTCTCTACCCAGCGATGGTGGATTTCGAACTCGATCTCATCATCGGTGAGGGTCCGGCCGCGCGCAGTGTGCGGATCGAACTGGCGCCCTTTACCCTGGTCGGCGCAACCACGCGCACCGGCCTGGTGACGACGCCGCTGCGCGATCGTTTCGGTATTCCGTTGCGGCTCGACTTCTATGACGTTGCCGACCTGGAAAAGATCGTGCGGCGCGGCGCGGGCATTCTCGGTCTCAATCTTGCCGACGATGGCGCCCATGAAATCGCGCGCCGGGCTCGCGGCACACCGCGTGTGGCCGGGCGTCTGCTGCGCCGCGTGCGCGACTTCGCCAGTGTCGCCGATGCCAAGGTCGTGGATGCCGCCATTGCCGATACGGCGCTCAACCGGCTGGAAGTGGATGGGCGCGGTCTCGACGCGCTGGACCGGCGGTACCTGCTGGCGCTGGCGGAACATTACGGCGGCGGCCCGGTCGGGGTTGAAACCCTGGCGGCGGCCCTGTCCGAACAGCGCGATGCCATCGAAGAAGTGATCGAGCCCTATTTGCTGCAGCAGGGACTTTTGCAGCGCACCCCGCGCGGCCGGGTGCTGACCGATGGCGGCTGGCGCCACATCGGGCTTGCCCCGCCGAAGGGGGCGCGCCAGTTGCGCCTGCTCGACGGCACCGAGGGAGACGACATGCCATGACAGCGCCGCAATCGGCTGCTTCCCTGGAACACCATGTTTTTCCGGTTACGGTTTACTGGGAAGACACCGATGCGGGTGGCATCGTCTATTACGCCAACTACCTGCGCTTTGCCGAGCGTGCGCGTACCGAACTGTTGCGCGCCGCCGGTATCGATCAGCGGATCCTGGCGGCGGAAACCGGTCAGGTCTTCGCCGTGCGCCGGGTGGAGGCGGAATATCTCGCCCCGGCGCGGCTTGATGACCGGCTTGAGGTCGTGACCCGCGTGACGACTGCGCGCGGCGCGTCGGTGGATATGGAACAAGTGGTGCGCCGGGGCGATGACGTTCTGGTGCGCATGATGGTGCAGATCGCTTGCGTGAACGGGCGGGGACGGGCGACGCGCTTGCCGGAAGCCGCGGCGCGAGCCTTCGCGATGGCCTGAATTAAAAAAAACGACGTGATACTGGAAAGGTTTGGAGAACATGGAGTCTGCTGCGATTGAAGCCGTTTCCCTCGGGGGGCAGGCGGATGTGAGCATGTCGATCGTGCATTTGTTCATGCGCGCCGACATTATCGTCAAGCTGGTCATGATCATTCTCATTGCCGCATCGTTCTGGTGCTGGGCCATTATTTTCGAGAAGTTCCGGCGCATCCGCAGGATCGAGGCCGATGCCACCCAGTTCGAGGATGTGTTTTGGGCCGGGGGATCGCTGGAGCAACTTCACGAAAAGATCGGCGGTCAGCCCGGCGATCCGATGGAAAGCCTGTTTTCCGCCGCCATGCGCGAGTGGCGACGTTCGACGGAGAAGGGCCTTTTGACCTCCGATGCCGCGCGCGAGGCGTTGCAAGCGCGGATCGAGCGGGTGATGACGACCACCATGGCGCGGGAGAATGAGCGGCTCGAGCGGCACATGATCTTCCTCGCCTCGGTCGGCTCCACCGCGCCCTTCGTCGGGCTGTTCGGCACGGTCTGGGGCATCATGAATTCGTTTCAGGCCATCGCGGTCAGCAAGAACACTTCGCTGGCGGTGGTGGCGCCGGGTATTGCCGAAGCCCTGTTCGCGACGGCGCTCGGCCTTGTCGCGGCGATCCCGGCGGTGCTGGCCTATAACAAGTTCTCCACCGACCTTGGGCGCTACGCGGGCCGCATGGAAGGTTTCATCAACGATTTCACGTCCATCCTGTCGCGGCAATTGCAGGAGAAGTCGTAAATGGCAGGCGCGATCATCCCGCCCCGGCGCGGGGGACGTGGCGCGCGCCGCGCGCCGATGAGCGAGATCAACGTCACGCCCTTCGTCGATGTGATGCTGGTGCTGCTGATCATTTTCATGGTGACGGCACCGTTGCTGACCGTCGGCGTGCCGGTGGACTTGCCCAAGACCCAGGCCACCGTGATCACCGGTCAGGATGAGCCGCTGGTCATCAGCGTCAATCGCGCGGGCAAGATTTTCCTGCAGGAGACCGAGCTGGAGATGGCGACATTGGTGCCGCGCCTGCGGGCGATTACCGGCAACAAGCCCGATACGCGTATCTTCGTGCGCGGCGACCGCGCGGTCGTCTATGGGCGTGTTGTCGAGGTCATGGGCACGGTTAGTGCCGCGGGCTTCACGCGGGTTGCGCTGATCGCGGAGCTGCCTAATTCGGGCACCGCCGGTTCGCGCCGCTAGGACGGGGGCACATGCGTCGTTCGCTCATATGGTCGGCCGGCCTGCACCTCCTGGTGCTGGTGCTGGCGATCTTCGGGCTGCCCCGGCTGTGGGACAGCACGCATCTGAGCGACGCGCCGATGATCGTCGAAATGGTGAAGATCGACGATCAGACCCGCTCGAAGGAACAGCCCAAGCGGGCGGAAAAAAAGAAAAAGCCGGTGAAGGAGAAAACGCCGCCGCCACCGGCGCCGCCGCGCAGCGCTGATCGTCCGCCACCGCCGCCACCGCCCGAACTGGCTGAGCAACCGCGCTCCAAGGCGGAAAAGGTGCCGTTGATCAAGCCCAAGGCAAAGGCGAAGCCGAAGCCCAAACCGAAAAAGAAAGCCGATACCCGCCCGCCACCGCCTCCCAGGGCCATCGCCAAGGCCCGGCCCAAGCGTCGGCCGCTGGCGCCAAAGGACGATTTCCTGCAATCCGTCCTGCGCGATGTCGCGCCGGAGGAGCGCGGCACGCCGCAAAAGGACAAGCCGGAAAAGACGCCGCCCGCGCCCCAGGAAAAGGTTGTGCAGAATCAGGCCCCCCTTGATGCGGTCGCCACGATGTCGGAAATCGACGCGATTCGCCACCGGATAGAACAGTGCTGGGTCATCCCCGCGGGCGCGCGGGATGCCGATAAACTGGTGGTTTCCATAAGGGTTTGGGTCAATCCCGATGGGCAGGTGCGCGATGCGCGCATCCTTGATCAGGGCCGGATGAGTGAGCCTTTTTTCCGGACGGCAGCGGAGAGCGCATTACGCGCGGTACTCAATCCCCGTTGCAGCCCATTGCCGATTCCGCCTAAAAAGTATGACCAGTTCAAGGAAATGGTCCTCGATTTCAATCCCAAGCGAGCGGCTGGGTCATAATTCGGCCACACAACAATCCTAAGAGCGCGGGGACATGACGTATATCAATCAAGAGTATCCGAGACATCGCAGCCTGTTCGGGCTGTCGGCCCGGTTCATGGCGCTCATGGGTATATGGGTGCTGGCGTGCATGGCGGCGCTGCCGGCTCGGGCGGAACTGCGCATCGACATCACTCGCGGCAAGGTCGAGCCGATGCCGGTGGCGATCACCGATTTCCTGGGGACGAACGAGCAAGAGACCGACCTCGGCCGCAAGGTGACCGAGGTCATTTCCCGCGATCTCCAGTCCTCGGGCTTGTTTCGTCCCATCGATCCCAAGGCCTTCATCCAGAAGCCGGAAGCGCTGCGCCTGCAGCCCCGGTTCGCCGACTGGCGCGTGATCAGCGCGCAGGCGCTGGTGCTCGGGCGCCGCCCATATGCAGGCGGGACGGCGTGTTGCGGCTCGAGTTCCGATTGTGGGACGTTCGCCGAACAGCAAATGATGGGACTGGCCTTATTTCACCCTGCTCGGAAAACTGGCGCCGGGTTGCGCACATCATTTCCGACGCGATTTACAAACGCATTACCGGTGAAGACGGTTATTTCTATACCCGTGTCGTGTTCATTTCAGAAACCGGCCTGGAAAACGCCGCATCAAGCGGCTTTCGATCATGGATCAGGGATGGTCGCAACCTGCGTTTCCTGACCGATGGCTCGCACCTGGTGCTAACGCCGCGCTTTTCGCCGACGGCCCAGGAAATTACCTACCTGTCGTACTACGGGCAACAATCCGCGCGTTTACTTGCTCAATATCGAGACCGGGCAACAGGAAGTCGTCGGCGATTTCCGGCATGACCTTCGCGCCGCGGTTTTCCCCCGACGGCAACCGGGTGATCTTATGTCCATGGCCCAGAACGGCAATTCGATATCTTCACCCTGACTTGCGCACCCGGCGGGTGCGGCGGCTGACCAATCATCCGGCCATCGATACCTCGCCGTCGTATTTCCGCCTGACGGGCGCCAGGTGACGTTCGAATCCGATCGCGGCGGCAGCCAGCAGATCTCACGTGATGAACGGCGACGGCAGTAACGTCCGGCGCATTTCTTCGGCAAGGGCCGGTACGGCACCTCGGTCTGGCTGCCGCGCGGCGACCTGATTGCCTTCACCAAGCTGCGCAGGGTCGCTTTTTCATCGGTGTGATGCGGACGGACGGCACCGGCGAGCGACTGCCGACGGAAAGCTTCCTGGTCGAGGGCCGACCTGGGCCCCCAACGGGCGGGTTCTGATGTTTTTCCGCCAGACTCTGGCGGATGATCAGGGCCGGGGCGCTCCAGCAAGCTCTATTCCATAGACATCACCGGTTATAACGAGCGCGAAATCGTCACCCCCACTGATGCCTGACCCCGCGTGGTCGCCCCTGATCCCTGAATAAGCGTCCGAGGGACGGTTTTTTGTCTGTCCGGAGACGCTCTGTTGTAAGCTAGCGCATTGTGTTCTATAGTGTTTCCCGTTAACCATAAAATCAGTACCTTACTTGGTGTTAATGGTTTCAAACGACATTACCGGGGCCTGCCAAGGTCGTGGGCCCGTAACTGCCCGGCTTTTTCCACTGAGGGAATAATAAAATGGCTCTGCGATTTGTTAGCGTGTTGGCCGCGCTTTGCTCCTCGCTGCATGCGAGACGTCGACCCAGGGTTCCGGTGGTGCTTCCGGCTCCGGCGGGTCTGGTGCTTCTTCGCCGCCGGGACCGCGCTCCGGTTCTGCCGAGGATTTCGTTGTCAACGTCGGGACCGCGTGTTCTTCGATTTCGACAAATACAACCTGAAGCCTCAGTCGCGCGATGCCTTGCAGCGCCAGGCGACCTGGTTGAAGAAATTTGTCCGTTACCGTGACCGTCGAAGGTCACCTGTGACGAACGTGGCACGCGCGAATACAACTCGCCCTCGGCGAGCGTCGCGCTAACTCTGTGAAGAATTATCTTCGTTGCGCTCGGTGTCAATCCGAACCGCATCAAGACGATCCCCTACGGCAAGGAACGTCCTGCCGTCACCGGCTCGGAACGAGGCCGCGTGGTCGCAGACCGCCGCGGTGTGACCGTCGTCAACTCCGTCGGCAGCTGACGCCACGGTTTCGTGCTTTACTCGGCGTCGCCCGTCCTGCCTTAGTGTCGCGGGATAGGCGGGCGCCTTATTTATGTCTAGAATTCTGACATGCTGAAGACCATGGAAACTTTCGATCCCGGGTTATTCCTCTCGCACGCTGATGCGCTGGGGCGCTGGGGCGATGGTGGCGTTCATGTTGTCGCTGGCTGGCCTTCCAGGTGCCCGCGCCCAGGCAGCCGCCAGTCCCGAAATCCAGTCCCTGTTGCAGCGTATCGAGCGTCTTCAACGCGACATGAATTGCCAGCGCCGCGTTCGTATCGGGGAGACGGCGGCCTTTCGGCGGCGCCGACTGAGGATCTGGCCTCGGCGCCGTTGCCCGGCGGTTCCAACCTTGCCGCCGCCATGCAGGTTCGCCTCGACGAGATCGAGACCCAGATGCGGACCTTTACCGGCAGGCTTGAGGAAACCAATCACGCGATCAGCGGGCTGACGAAGCCTGAGGCGTTGAGCGGCGATATCGAAGTACGCTTCCAATCGCTGCGCCCGGCGCTCCGGCGACGGTGCTGCCACCGCTGAGCGGCGCGCCGCCACCGCCGCCTGCGCCGGCCAAGCCGGGTGTGTTGGGCACGTTGTCGCTGAAGGATGTGGCCAAGAGCGGCGTCGGTCAGGCGCCCTGGCGGCGCCGGATAGCGCCTAAGCCTGCCGCAGAAGCCCAATCGATCCTGCCCAAGGGTACGGCGCAAGAGCAGTACCAGTTCGCGACATCTCCTTCTTGCCCGTTCCGACTGGACCCGGGCCGAGCAGGCGTTGAACGCCTTCCTGGCGGCGCACGGCAAGCACCCGCTCGCCGGGAATGCCCAGTACTGGCTGGGTGAAAGCCATCACGTGCGCGGCGATTACGGCAATGCGGCGCTGCCTTTGCCCAGGGCTACAAGGAATCTCGAAAGCGCGAAGGGGCCGGACAACCTGCTCGCTTGGCCTGTCGCTCGCCAACCTCAAAAAGACCGCCAGTGTGCAAGACCTTCGCACGGTGGCGAAGGATTTCCCGACGCATCGGCGGCGATCAAGTCCCGTGCCGCGGCGGAGCGCAAGAAACCTGCTGCCGGCTAGGCGCCGCCTCGTGTCGGCCCCGCATCTCCGTCTGCATCGTCTCCGCGACTTCCCGTCATCTTCGGTGCGCCCGTGACGGCGCGTGCCTTTGCCGCCGCGATGGCGGCGCTCGGCCTGTTCGAGCCGCGACCCCATCTTGGGTGGCGGTATCGGGTGGCGCCGATAGCATGGCATTGGCGTTGCTGGCGGCGCGCTGGGCATCCATGCGGGCGGACAAGTGTCACGGCGCTGACCGTCGATCATCGCCTGCGGCCCGCTGCAAAGCTGGAAGCCCGGCAAGTCCATCGCTGGCTCGCGGCGGCGGGCATCACGGCATCGCACCCTGGTGTGGCAAGGGGCGCAGGGGCGAAGGGGCGGGTCCCCGCAGGCCTGTGCCCGGAAGCGGCGCGGTACGGCCTGCTTTGAAGACTGGTGCCGGCAACGGCGTTGCACCTGCTCACCGCCCATCACCGGGGCGATCAGCGGAAACCTTCCTGCTGCGCCCGGCGGCGCATTCGGGGCCCCGTGGCCTTCCGCCATGAGCCCGGTACGCGAACTGACCTGGGTGCGCCTGCTCCGGCCCCTTGCTCGGCTTCGACCGCGAGCAGCGTTGGAGGCGACCCTGAGCCGTGGCCAGGATTGGACCTCGAAGATCCTTCCAACCGCGATAGCACCTATGCCCGGGTGCGCCTGCGCGCCCTGATGCCACAAAATGACCGACGCCGGGATGGAGGGGGCCGACATGGCGGCGCTGGCGGCGCGCTTCGCCACCGTTCGGCGGAGGCTCGATGACAGGCTGGCGCGGCGTCTGGCCGTGGCGGTGCGGCCTCACCCGGCGGGTTTTATGTGTCTCGATCGCCGGGCATTTTGCGATGGCGTTACCGAAGAAGCGCCAACAAGGCCTGGCCCGCGAATCGGCGCGGTTTCCGGCGCGCCCCTTCGCGCCGCGCCGGGAACGCCTGGCCTGAATTGTTCGATGCCCTGGCGCGACGCGATTTCACGGGCGCGACGCTCGGCGGTTGCAGGGTGTTGCCCGATGGTCCCAGTGGGCTGCTGGTGTGCCGCGAACCTCGGCCCAGGCCGATAGCCTGCGCGTCCGTGCCGGGACGTTTTCCTGGGATGGACGTTCTTTTTCCCGCGTCTGCGGGGCCAGGGACAGGGTACCGGGTCGGCGCGCTCGGCATTTCTGGCTGGCGCGCCCTGCCTGTCGCGCCCCGGAACTGGCTGCAGGGCCCCGGGCCCAGGCTATCCCGGTGCCCGTGAGGCCACGCTGCCCGCGCTTTTCGGGCGTTTCGGGCCGGTTCAGGTGCCGCACATCGGCTATGGACCTGTATCAAGGGGGGCTGCTACCCTCAAAATCATTGAAGTCAGGCCGCTGGTGGCGGAACCTCTCGCGGGGCCGCGCGTGCCGGCATCTTTGGGCGCTTGTTTGGGAAGCCCCCCGACACTATCTATAGGGCACTCTTAGGGAGATTTTAGCTCCCACCGTTTTCAATGCGGAAACCCCGCCGGTCCCCGGCGGCAGCAGAAGGAATGGGGCGTGAATCAGTTCGGTCGTAACTTGGCACTTTGGGTGATTATCGGGCTTCTGCTGATCGCCGTGTTCAACCTGTTCCAGTCGCCCAATTCCGGCGGTCCGCAGAGCCGGGTCGCATTCTCGGAATTCCTCGGCAATGTCGAGGGCGGCAAGGTCGCCGATGTCACCATCCAGGGCCAGAACATCCAGGGCCATTTCTCCGATGGCCGCGCGTTTTCGACCTATGCGCCCTATGACCCGAACCTGGTGGACAAGCTGACCAAGCAGGGCGTGCGCATATCCGCCCTGCCGCCGGAAGAATCCACGCCGTCGCTGCTCGGTGTTCTGCTGTCGTGGTTCCCGATCCTGCTCTTGATCGGCGTGTGGATATTCTTCATGCGGCAAATGCAGTCCGGTGGCGGCAAGGCCATGGGATTCGGCAAGTCGCGGGCCAAGCTGCTGACCGAAAAGGTCGGTCGCGTCACCTTTGAAGATGTCGCAGGCATCGAGGAAGCCAAGCAGGAACTGGAAGAGGTGGTGATTTCCCAGGATCCGCAGAAGTTCCAGCGCCTCGGCGGCAAGATCCCGAAGGGCGTTCTGCTGGTCGGCCTGCTGGCACGGGCAAGACGCTGCTGGCGCGCGCCATTGCGGGCGAAGCCAACGCGCCGTTCTTCACCATTTGTCTCTGACTTCCGTCGAAATGTTCGTCGGCGTCGGTGTCGCGGGTGCGCGATATGTTCGAACAGGGCAAGAAGAACGCGCTCTGCATCATCTTCATCGACGAAATCGATGCTGTCGGCCGTCATCGCGGCGCCGGGCCGGCGGCGGCAATGACGAGCGCGAATAGACCAACCAGTTGCTGGTTGAAATGGACGGCTTCGAAGCCAATGAAGGCGTGATCCTGATCGCCGCGACGAACCGCCCCGATGTGCTCGATCCGGCGCTTTTGCGTCCCGGCCGCTTCGATCGCCAGGTCGTGGTGCCCAATCCCGACGTTCTGGGCCGCGAACAGATTCTCCGCGTGCATATGCGCAAGGTGCCCCTCGCCCCCGATGTCGATGCCAAGGTTATTGCCCGCGGCACGCCCGGATTTTCCGGCGCGGATCTGGCCAACCTGGTCAACGAATCGGCGCTGATGGCGGCGCGCAAGGGCCGGCGCATGGTCACCATGGCCGAACTGGAGGAGGCCAAGGACAAGGTCATGATGGGCAGCGAGCGCCGCTCCATGGTGATGACCGAGGATGAAAAGAAGCTCACCGCCTATCACGAAGCGGGTCACGCGCTGGTGGCGTTGTTCACGCCCAAGCACGACCCGCTGCACAAGGTCAACATCATCCGCGCGGCCGCGCGCTGGGTGTAACCATGTCGTTGCCGGAAAAGGACCGTTACGGCTATTCGCGCCTTGAGCTGACCTCCTGCATCGCGATGATGTTCGGCGGCCGCGTCGCCGAGGAGCTCACCTTCGAGCCGAAAACGTACCACCGGTGCCGGCGATGATATCCGCCAGGCGACCAACCTGGCCCGCCGCATGGTGACGGAATGGGGCATGAGCGAAAAGCTCGGCCCGCTGCGTTATTCCGACAACGAGGAAGAGGTGTTCCTCGGCCATTCCGTGACCCAGCGCAAGAACACTTCCGACGCGACGGCGGCCCTGATTGACGAGGAAATCCGCACCCTGGTCGAGGAGGGCGAGTCCTCTGCTCGCAGGATTATCGGTGAAAACAACGACAAGCTGGGAGCCATTGCCCAGGCCTTGCTGGAATATGAAACGCTGTCGGGCGATGAGGTTAAAACCCTGATTGACGGCGGCACCATCGTGCGCGAATCCAACGAGCCGCCCAAGGATCAGGGCACCCGCTCCACGGTGCCGACCTCCGGCGCCAAGCCCAAGCCGAAGGGCAGTTCCGGGCCGGGGATCACCCCCGAACCGCAACCCGAAGGCTGATCTGTCCGCTTTCGCGGGACCCTGGATCAATGGAAGCAACGCTTACGCCGCTCGGTGAGCTCAAGGCTTTTGAGGTCAATGATCTCTATCTCCGTCCCCTGACGGTGCTGGCGCCTGCGGCGCGCATGACCGCGCGTGTCGGCGGTGGCTGGGCCGGGTTCGATGCGCTTGAGATCATGAGCCGCAAGGGCGCCGACATGGCGCGGGCCATCGCACCGCTGGAGGATTTGCGGGTTTGGTCGCGCCAGCAGGGGCGTGAAATCGGGCGTCATGTGGATTCGCTGCTTGATCGGATCACCAAACCGCGCCTCGACTTTGCGGGCGTCACGCTTGAACGCCCGCGCATCATGGGCATCGTCAACGTGACCCCCGACAGCTTTTCCGACGGCGGCGATTTTGCCACGCCGGAAGCGGCGGCACGGCGCGCGCTGGAACACGTGCGCGCGGGGGCGTCTTTCCTGGATATCGGTGGCGAATCGACGCGGCCCGGTTCCGATCCCGTTGCTTCCGATGAAGAGCGCCGCCGCGTGTTGCCGATCATTCGCGCATTGCATGAAGCGCGGCCCGGCGCGGCGATTTCCATCGATACGCGCAAGGCGTCGTTGATGAAGGACGCCGTTGGCGCCGGTGCCCAGGTTGTGAACGATATTTCGGCGTTGACCTACGATGAAGAGTCGCTGGCGATGGTTGCCAAGCTGGGCGTGCCGGTCGTCCTGATGCACTGCCAGGGCGATCCCAAGACCATGCAGCAAAAGCCCAGCTACGGCCATGCGCCCACGGAAATCTTCGATTACCTGTCGGCGCGGATCATCGCTTGCGAGCAGGCGGGCATTCCACGCGACCGTATCGTCATCGATCCCGGTATCGGTTTCGGCAAGGGCCTGGCGCACAACATGGCGGTGCTGGCCGATCTGGCGCTGTTTCACGGGCTTGGCTGCGCCATGCTGGTAGGGGTCTCGCGCAAGAGTTTCATCGGTCATCTCGCCGGGATCGAGGCGCCCAAGGCGCGGATGCCGGGGTCGCTGGCGGCGATGCTGTGGGCGGTGGGGCAGGGTGCCCAGATCGTGCGCGTCCACGACAGCGCCGATACCGCCCAGGCGCTGGCCGTCTGGGAAGGAATAGCGGGTTCCGAAGGCTGATCCCCGGGCCCCGACGCTTTCACGCGGGCGGCGAAGCCGCTACACTCCGCCGGTATCGGTCAGGGGGCCCCAAGGGAACGGCATGGCATCACGCAAGTATTTCGGCACCGACGGCATTCGCGGCACGGCCAACACGGCGCCCATGACCGCCGATGTGGCATTGGCGGCGGGCATGGCGGCTGGATTGCAGTTCACCCGCGGCGCCCATCGTCACCGGGTGGTGATCGGCAAGGATACGCGGCTTTCGGGATACATGCTGGAACCGGCGCTGACGGCGGGGTTCATCTCCGTCGGCATGGACGTGGTGCTGGTCGGGCCGTTGCCGACCCCGGCGGTGGCGATGCTGACGCGCTCGCTCCGCGCCGATCTCGGCGTTGTCATCTCGGCTTCCCACAATCCCTACCAGGATAACGGCATCAAGCTGTTCGGCCCCGCCGGCTTCAAGCTTTCCGACGATGTCGAAAGCCAGATCGAGGCGCGCATGGACGCAGGCTTCGACGGCTTGCTGGCCAGCCCCTGCGATCTGGGCCGCGCCATGCGTCTGGACGACGCGGCGGGGCGCTATATCGAGTACGTCAAGGCCAGCTTTCCGCGCGGGTTGCGGCTGGATGGTCTCAAGATCGTCGTCGATTGCGCGCACGGTGCCGCCTACAAGGTGGCGCCGACGGTGCTGCAGGAACTGGGCGCCGAGGTTGTGGCGCTGGGGGTGGCGCCCGACGGCTTCAATATCAACGACCATGCCGGTTCCACCCATCCCGATGCGATGTGCGCTGCGGTGCGCGAGCATGGCGCCGCGCTGGGCATCGCGCTGGATGGCGATGCCGACCGGCTGGTGATGGCCGATGAAACCGGCGCGCTGGTGGATGGCGACCAGTTGATGGGAGCCATCGCCGGCGCCTGGCACGAGGCGGGGCTGCTACGTGGCGATTCTGTGGTGGCGACGGTGATGTCGAACCTGGGGCTGGAGGAATACCTGTCCGGTCTCGGTCTCGGCCTCGAGCGCACCCAGGTGGGCGATCGCTACGTGGTCGAGCGCATGGTGGCGGGCGGTTTCAATCTTGGCGGCGAGCAATCGGGCCATATCGTGCTGTCGGATTACGCGACAACGGGCGACGGCCTGATCGCGGCCTTGCAGGTGCTGGCGGTTCTGGTGGCCGAGGGCGGCGTCGCCTCGAAGGTGCTGCGCCCGTTCGAGCCGCGTCCCCAGCGATTGAAGAACGTTCCCGTCGGCAATGGCGATCCGCTCAAGGCGGCGGCAGTGAAAAAGGCCATCGCGGTGGCGGAAGCGCGGCTTGGGGCCAGCGGGCGGCTGTTGATTCGCTCCTCGGGCACCGAACCGGTGGTTCGCGTCATGGCCGAAGGGCCGGACGAGGCCGTGATCAGCGGTGTCGTCGACGACGTGGCCGAGGTCATTACCCGCGTCGGCGACGGAAGCTGACATGCCGGGGCGGGTCCTGATCGTCGCCGGCTCCGATTCCGGCGGCGGCGCCGGTATCCAGGCCGATATCAAGACCGTGACCGCGCTCGGCGGTTATGCCGCCACCGCCATTACCGCGCTGACCGCGCAGAATACGCAAGGCGTGCAGGGCATCTTTCCGGTGCCGCCCGACTTCATCGCCGCGCAGATGCAGAGCGTGCTCGGCGACATCGGGGCCGATGCCGTCAAGACCGGCATGCTGGGCGACGTGGGAACCATTGAAGCGGTTGCCCATGCCTTGCCCACCGACGTGCCCGTCGTCGTTGATCCGGTGATGGTCGCCAAGGGCGGCGCGCGGCTGTTGGATCAGGATGCGGTCAAGGTGCTGAAGGCGCGGCTGGTGCCGCTGGCCTATGTTTTGACGCCGAACCTGCCCGAGGCGGAGGTTCTGACCGGCTTGAAAATACCCGATGTCGCGGCGATGAAGGCGGCGGCGGCGGCGCTCAGGGAAATGGGCGCCGCGGCGGTCTTGCTGAAGGGCGGGCACCTTGCGGGCGACGTGCTGACCGATGTCCTGGTCACCGATAACGGTGTCGAGACTTTTTCCGATACGCGCATCGACAGCCGCCATACCCATGGCACTGGCTGCACGCTGGCCTCGGCCATTGCCTGCGGGCTGGCTCAGGGGCTGGAGTTGTCGGCGGCGGTCACGCGCGCGCGGGCCTATGTGCGCCGGGCCATCGAAACCGCGCCGGGCCTGGGGGGCGGACACGGGCCGCTCAATCACCGCCATACGGTCAGGCCCGACTAGAGCCCGTAATACCAGGGCGCGATCAGGCTGAAGGCGATCCAGATCACCGCGACCAGCGGTCCGCCGAGGCGGAGGAAATCCTTGAAGCGGTAATAGCCCGGCCCCATGACCAGAAGGTTGGTCTGGTAGCCGATGGGCGTGGCGAAGGAACAGTTCGCACCGAACAGGACCGCCATCAGGAAAGGCACCGGCACCTGGGCCAGCCCCAGGGCGATGGGGGTGAACAGCACGGCGGTGGCGTTGTTGGACAGCACATTGGTCAATAGCGCCACCAGGGCGAACAGAACAGACAGCAGTACCGCCGGGGGCGCGCCGTCGAAGGCACTGATAACCGCGCCCGACAGGTGAGCCGCCGCGCCGGTATCCATCATCGTCGTGCCCAGGGCCAGCGCCGCCGCCACCATCAGGTAAATGCGCCGATCAAGCGCCCCCGCCGCCTGGCGCAGTATCAGCACGCCGGTGGCCAGCATCAGCGCCACCCCCGCCAGCGCCGCCGCCGCGATCGGCAGGATGCCGGTGGCCGCGATTACGACGGTGGCAACGAAAATGGCGCCCGCCGTTTCCGCCGCCCGTGCCGGGGGCAGCGGCTGGGTGGCGCCGTCCAGCACCAGAAGGCCGCGATGCGCGCGCACGCCGTCCAGGGCCTCGCGGTTGCCCTGCACCACCAGCACGTCGCCTTCGCGCAGGTAACTGCCGCCCAGGCGGCGGCGAATGACGTGGGAGCGACGGGAAAGACCCAGTACCAGGCAATCGAAGCGGTGACGGAACCCGATTTCTTCCAGCGTCCGGCCGACGAAGGTGGATCCCGGCGCGATCATCACCTCGGCCAGAATCTGGTCGCGGCCGAGCCGTGCCTTGCGTTCTTCTTCGTCCTCGGGCAGGTCCTCGCCGGTCATGTTGAACATCAGGTGCGGGTAATTGGCCTGGGCCTCAGCCAGCGCCTCGCGGGTGGCGACGATGACCAGGGTATCACCGGCGGCAATGGCAAGATCGTTGAACGGCGGCACATGGGATTGCTCGCGCCGCTGCACCAGGATCAGCCGTGCCCCCTTGATGCCGAGCACGTTGAAGACGGCCGTTTCGCCCACCAGTTTCGATTCCTCGCCGACCACCATCTGGGCGACGAAGTGACGGTTGGTGCCGGTGGTAAAACGCTTGGCCGGCGAGGCACGATGGCGGAGCAGCCGGGGCGCCACCACTGCCAGGTAAACCAGCCCCACCGCGGCCAGAAGGGTTCCGAAAACGGTAAAATCAAAAAAGCCGAGCGCGGGTAGTCCCGCCTGTTTCATGGCGCCCGATACCAGCAAGTTGGTGCTCGAGCCGATCAGCGTGGTCATGCCCGCGAGGATGGCGGCGAAGGACAGCGGCATCATCAGCCGGCTCGGGGCCAGCTCGAAGCGCCGTGCAATCGATTCCAGAATGGGAATGAAGATGATGACGATAGGGGTGTTGTTGACGAAGGCGCTGGTCACCAGCACCGTGGCGAAGGCAACGATGATCGCCAGTACCTGTCGGTCGCCGGTAATCGCCAGGAACGCCTTCAGCGCCCAGTCGAGAGCCCCCGCCCGCGACAGGCCGTGGCCGAGTACCAGAAGCGCCATCACAGCCACCAACGCCGGGTTCGCCAGCCCCGCGATCAGCCGTCCGGTATCCAGCCGCGCCTGTCCCGGTGCCGGTGCCAGCGGCACGAGTTCGAACAGCACCACCAGGGTGACCAGGACGATGAGCGCCGAAATTTCGATGCGAATCCGTTCGGAAACGAACAGGGCGACGGCTGTGATCAGCAGCGCATAGGTCAGCCAGATATGCAAAGTCGCGGCTTCCGGCACGGAAGGCTCCCACGGTTCGGGATCAACAGGACCAATCTAGCGGGGAGGGCCGGGGGGGGCGGAAGCCCGGTAACGATTCGCTAACTTTTGGATATCGCGCATAAAATCAGCCCGCCGCCGGATTCACATTGACGGCGCGTAAAATATCCGTAGTATCCGCCGCGGGCCACACCCCCCCAACGGGGTGCAACTATTCTGGAAGGAATAGCTATCATGAAGCCGCAAGCACGGCCGCGTGACCCGCGCTTTTCATCGGGTCCCTGTACCAAACGTCTCAACTGGACTCTCGACAATCTGAAAAATGCCAGTCTCGGCCGGTCGCACCGTTCGGGCGAGGGCAAGGCGCGCCTGAAAGAGGTCATTGACCGTTCCCGCGCGATCCTCGGCATCCCCGACGACTGGCGGATCGGCATCGTGCCCGCATCCGACACCGGCGCCTTTGAAATGGCGATGTGGTCGATGCTCGGCGCACGGGGCATCGATACCTTTGCCTGGGAAAGCTTCGGCGCCGGCTGGGTTACGGATATCGAGAAGCAGCTCAAGCTCAAGGACCTACGCAAGTTCGACGCAGGTTATGGCGAGGTTCCGGATTTCGCGCAGGCCGATCCCGCCCGCGACATTATCTTTACCTGGAACGGCACCACGTCGGGCGCTCGCGTGCCCAATGCCGACTGGATCCGCGACGATCGCGAAGGCCTGACCTTCTGCGACGCGACCTCCGCCGTGTTCGCCATGGACCTGCCGTGGAAGAAACTCGATGTCGTGACCTGGTCCTGGCAGAAAGTCATGGGCGGCGAAGCGGCTCACGGCATGCTGGTGCTCAGCCCGCGCGCGGTGGAGCGTCTTCAGACCTATACGCCGCCGTGGCCGTTGCCCAAGATTTTCCGCAAGACGTCGGGCGGTAAGCTGATCGAAGGCATCTTCCGGGGCGAAACCATCAACACGCCCTCCATGCTTTGTGTTGAAGACGCCATCGACGGCCTTAAGTGGGCCGAGGAAATCGGCGGCCTCAAGGCCCTGATCGCCCGTTCCGAAGGCAACCTCAAGGCGATTGCCGATTGGGTCGCCAGGACCGATTGGGTGGACTTCCTGGCCGGTGATCCGAAGTCGCGGTCGTGCACTTCGGTCTGCCTCAAGGTCGTCGCGCCGTGGTTCGAGGCGTTGTCCGACGACGAAAAGGCGGCGGCTGCGAAAAAGATCGTGAAGCTTCTCGATGACGAAGGGGCGGCCTACGACGTGGAAGGCTACCGCGACGCGCCTCCGGGCCTGCGCGTGTGGGCCGGTTCCACCGTCGAGCAATCCGATCTTGAAGCGCTGTTCCCCTGGCTCGAGTGGGCGGTTGCCACTGTCGCGGCCGAGCACGGCGCCTGATTTTCACACTTCATCCCGCGAGGATATAAAATGCCCAAGGTTCTCATCTCCGATGAACTGTCGCCTGCCGCCGTCCAGATTTTCAAGGACCGTGGTGTCGATGTTGATTTCAAGCCCGGCATGAAGGCCGAGGAACTGCTCGCCTGCATCGGCGAATACGACGGTCTGGCGGTTCGTTCCGCCACCAAGGTGACCAAGGAAGTTCTGGCCAAGGCCACGAATATGAAGGTCATCGGCCGCGCCGGCATCGGCGTCGACCACATCGACGTCGAGGAAGCGACCGCGCGGGGCGTGATCGTGATGAACACGCCCTTCGGCAATTCCATCACCACCGCCGAACATGCCATCGCCATGATGTTCTCGCTGGCACGCGACATTCCTGCCGCCAATGCCTCGACCCATGCCGGCAAGTGGGAAAAGAACCGCTTCATGGGTGTCGAGCTGGCGGCCAAGACCCTGGGCGTTCTGGGTTGCGGCAATATCGGCTCCATCGTTGCCGACCGGGCGCTGGGCATCAAGATGAAGGTCATTGCCTTCGATCCGTACCTGACGCCGGAGCGGGCCAAGGACATCGGCGTGGAAAAGGTCGAGCTGGACGAGCTGTTCGCCCGTGCCGATTTCATTACCCTGCACACGCCGCTGACCGAGCAGACCCGCGACATCATCAACGCCGCCGCTATCAAGAAGATGAAGGACGGGGTGCGGATCATCAACTGTGCCCGTGGCGAGCTGGTGGTCGAGGCCGACATGGTCGCGGCGCTCAAGTCCGGCAAGGTTGCCGCCGCCGCCTTCGACGTGTTCCCGAAGGAGCCCGCCAAGGAAAGCCCGTATTTCGGCATGGATAACGTGGTTTGCACGCCGCATCTCGGTGCGTCCACCACGGAAGCCCAGGAAAACGTGGCGCTTCAGGTGGCCGAACAAATCTCGGACTTCCTGCTGACCGGTGCGGTCGTCAACGCGCTCAACATGCCTTCGGTTTCCGCCGAGGATGCGCCGCGCCTGCGCCCCTACATGAGGCTGGCCGAACAGTTGGGCGGCTTTGCCGGGCAGTTGAGCAAGGACGGCTTTGACAGCGTTACGATCGATTACGACGGCCACGTCGCAGACCTGAATACCCGGCCGCTGACCGCCATCGTTCTCAAGGGCCTTTTGTCGCCGCTGATGGATACGGTCAACATGGTCAATGCGCCGGTGATCGCGCGCTCACGCGATATCGACGTGACGGAAGCAACCCATGAACGGGCGGGCGACTATCACACCCTGATCCGCGTGACCGTCGAAGGCAAATCGGGCAAGCGTTCGGTTTCCGGCACGCTGTTCGGTGGCGACAAGCCTCGCGTGGTTGAGGTGAACGGCATCCCCCTGGAGGCGGAAATCGGCACCTACATGCTGTTTGTTACCAACCAGGACAAGCCGGGCTTCATCGGTTCGCTGGGACAGGCGCTTGGCAGCGCGGGGGTCAATATCGCGACCTTCGGCCTGGGGCGGACGGCGGCCGGTGGCGATGCCGTGGCGCTGGTCAACACCGACCAGCCGGTTGATGCGGCGACCCTCGAGAAAGTGCGTGCTCTTCCCCATGTGGTTCAGGCGGTCGCGCTGGATTTCTAAACGGCCGGGTAACTCTGTCACAGGTTTGGCCGTGCCGAACAGGAGATGGTGATGCATAGCCATAACCTCGCCGAGCACCAGCACGACCATTCCTTCGGCATGGATCGCCGGCGGCGTGCCGAAAGCCGGACGATGATCGTCGTCGTCCTGACGTTGGTAACGATGGTCGTCGAAGTCACCGCGGGGCTGGCCTTCGGTTCGATGGCGCTGTTGGCCGACGGCATCCACATGGCGTCCCACGCGGCGGCTCTTGGGATCGGGGTCGCGGTCTATGTGATGGCCCGGCGCCTTGCGGGGAGCCCCCGGTTTTCCTTCGGTTCCGGCAAGCTTAATGCGCTTGGCGGTTATTCCAGCGCGCTGATGCTGGCGGCTTTCGCGCTGATCATGGCCTATGAAAGCACGGCGCGGCTTCTTGTGCCGGTCCCGATCCGGTTCGACTTCGCCATCCTTGTCGCTGTCGTCGGCCTGATCGTTAACGGTGTATCCATCGTTTTGCTCAATGCCGGGCACGAGGAGTACGATCATCATCATGGCCACGATCACGGCCATGATCACCGCCACGATCATGGCGACCACAATCTGCGCGGTGCTTTCCTGCACGTCGTGGCCGATGCGATGACATCGGTTCTGGCCATCGTCGCGCTGCTTTTCGGCAAGTACATGGGATTGGTCTGGCTTGACCCGGTCATGGGGCTGGTGGGCGCCGGGGTCATCCTGTGGTGGTCGGCGGGACTGATCCGGGCCAGCAGCGGCGTGTTGCTGGATCGTCAGGGGCCGGCGCCGCTCTGCGACGAGATTCGCACGCGGGTCGAAGCCGTCGGCGACAGCAAGGTTGCCGACCTGCACCTGTGGTCGGTGGGGCCGAATATTTTTGCCGCCGAACTTGTTGTCGTTTCCCATGCCCCGGCCGCTGCCGAGGCCTATCGGGAACAGTTGAAAGACCTTAAACTGGCGCATCTTGTGGTCGAAACGCGGGTTTGCCCCGGCCCGGCCTGTTGAGGTCGCACACGGTCCAAAGCCGTTGCCCGCGGGGCCTAAAACCGTTAGAAGCGGGCCGGTGCGCGCGCAGGGAAGAGCGAGGATATGATCGATAACGACGGCAAAGGACTTCTCCCCCCGGGGATGAACGATATCCTGCCGCCCGATGCGGGATTCGAGACGGCGACGGTCAATCGCCTGCTCGCGACCTTCCGCGCCCACGGCTATGCCCAGGTCAAGCCGCCCCTGGTCGAGTTCGAGCAGAGCCTGCTCGGCGGGGCCGGGGCCGCGATGACCCAGCAGACGTTCCGCCTTATGGACCCGGTCAGCCATGCCATGTTGGGCCTGCGGGCCGATATGACGCCGCAGGTGGCCCGGATCGCCACCACGCGCCTGGCCCATGAGCCGCGCCCGTTGCGCCTGTGCTACTCGGGCCAGGTCTTGCAGGTGACCGGCAGCCAGTTGCGCCCCGAGCGCCAGGTCGGCCAGGCCGGGGTGGAGCTGATCGGCGCCGAAAGCCCGGCCGCCGATGCCGAGGTGATCGCGCTGGCTTATGAATCTCTCTCCGTTATCGGGGTGGAGGGCCTGTCGGTGGATCTCAACCTGCCGACCCTCGTGCCCGCGATTACCCAGTCCCTGGGCCTGGACGCGGATGAGGCCCGCAAGCTGCGGGCTGCGCTCGACAGCAAGGATGCCGGGGCCATCGCCGCGCTCGGCAACGGGGCGGCGCCGGTACTGGCGGCACTCCTGAAGGCGGCGGGGCCTGTGGACGGCGCGCTACAGGCTCTTTCGGGCCTGGATTTGCCGGAAGCGGCGAAGGCGGCACTGGCGCGGCTGGCCGATGTCGTGCGGCGCCTTCGGGCGCTGGTGCCTGATATTCGCCTGACCCTCGATCCGGTCGAAAACCGGGGTTTCGAATACCACACCGGCGTGTCTTTCGTGCTTTTCGCGCTGGGTGCGCGTGGTGAGCTGGGGCGCGGCGGGCGCTACCTCGCGGGCGGCGCGGCGCGGGCCAATGGCGCTGAAGCGGCGACCGGTTTCACCCTGTTCATGGATACGGTGATCAGGGCCTTGCCCGAGGCCTCGGTGCCCGAGCGCGTGTTCGTGCCCGAGGACGCCGAAGGTGCCGCCGCCCGGTTGCGCGGCGAGGGGCATATCGTTATTGCCGGGCTGGAGCCCGTCGCGGATGCAACGGCCGAGGCGCGGCGTCTCGGTTGCAGTCATGTTTTCAAGGACGGCCGTGTCGTTGCCGTCAAAAGCGCCTGAGGGCGAAGGAGCAGGGGCGTTATGGCCAATGTCGCGGTTGTCGGGGCCCAGTGGGGTGACGAAGGCAAGGGCAAGATCGTGGACTGGTTGTCCGAGCGGGCCCAGGTCGTGGTCCGTTTTCAGGGTGGCCATAATGCCGGTCACACCCTGGTCATCAATGACCGCGTTTACAAGCTGAGCCTGTTGCCGTCCGGCGTGGTGCGTCCGGGCAAGCTGTCGATCATCGGTAACGGTGTTGTCGTGGACCCGTGGGCCCTGATCAGCGAGATCGAGGCCATCGCCAAGCAAGGCGTCGATATTTCGCCCGATTCGCTGATGCTGGCAGACAACGCGGCACTGATCCTGCCGGTGCATCAGATTCTCGACGCCGCGCTGGAAGAAGCCAAGGGTAACAACAAGATCGGCACTACCGGGCGCGGCATCGGCCCGGCCTATGAAGACAAGGTCGGCCGTCGCGCGATCCGGGTCTGCGACCTGGCCGACCGCGACACCCTGGAAATGCGCCTCGACCAGCTTCTGTTTCATCACAATGCTTTGTTGCGCGGGCTCGGCAGCAAGGAAGTGGAAAAGGCGCCGCTGCGCGACAGCTTGCTGGAAATTGCCCCGAAGGTTCTGCCCTATGCCGGGCGGGTTTCGGCTCGGCTGGAGGAAGAACGCCGGCGCGGCCGCCGTATCCTGTTTGAAGGCGCCCAGGGCGCCATGCTCGATGTCGATCACGGCACTTACCCGTTCGTTACCTCGTCCAACACGGTGGCCGGACAGGCGGCGGCGGGCGCCGGTGTGGCGCCGCGCGCGCTCGGCTATGTGCTCGGCATCACCAAGGCCTACACCACGCGTGTCGGTGCCGGGCCCTTCCCCAGCGAACAGGACAACGCCATCGGCGAACGCCTGGGCGAAAGGGGCCATGAATTCGGCACCGTGACCGGGCGCAAGCGCCGTTGCGGCTGGTTCGACGCGGTGATGGTGCGTCAGGCCATCCGGGTCGGCGGCATCAACGGAATCGCCCTGACCAAGCTCGACGTGCTCGACGGTTTCGACGAGCTCAAGGTCTGCGTCGGCTATACCCTGGACGGCAAGGCGCTTGATTACTTCCCGTCCTCGGTGGCGGGACAGGCGGCGGTGCAGCCGGTATGGGAAAGCCTCGAGGGCTGGTCGGCCAGCACCTGCGGCGCGCGTTCCTGGGCCGATCTGCCGGCCACGGCCGTGAAGTACGTCCGCCGGATCGAGGAACTGATGAGGGCCCCGGTGGCGCTGCTGTCAACCAGCCCGGAGCGCGACGACACGATCCTGGTGCGCGACCCCTTCGCCGACTGACGATCCCCGCATTTTGGCTAAAAACCAACGGTTTCCCCGGATTCCGTGAGGTATCCGTTAACCTTCCCTTTGGGAATCCTGCTTACATTTGTTCGCGAATACGATTGTTTCGTGGATGGTCAGGATGGACGCCTCGCGCCCTTCGGCCGCGGGCCTGCCGAGTGGAACCGACAGTCCTCCGGTGGTCCTCAAGGGCCGTTTCGATATTACCCCGAACACGCTGGCGGACCCCATCGGGTCGCCGCGTGCGCTTGCCCATGGCGCGCGTGATCGCCTCAACGGCGAACGCGGCATTTTTGCGCTGGTCTGCGATCCCGATCTGCCACCCAATGCACTGGCGCTCGACCGCATGACCACCGAGATTTCCTATCTCAAGAGCTTTGGTTTCAACGATCCCAAGCGGACCGAGGAATATGGCCGCCAGATTTCCGCCGGTTTCACGGGCTTGCTGGCCTTCGCAGCGATTATTTTCAGCTGCTTTCTGGCATGGTGATGTGATGGGCCAGCAGAACGAGGATATCGCCACCCGCGCCGCTCGCGCACGGTCCCTGTACCAGATGATTTTCTTCGGGGTTTTCATTCTGGGCATGATGTTCGCGTTGCCCACGATGCTGGTTCTTACACTGGGCCTCTTGCCGACGCTTGTTGCTTTCGTCGTCGACATGAATCCGCGCAAGTATGCCGCGCGTTCGGTCGGTTTCCTGAATTTTGCCGGGACCCTGCCGTTTTTGATCAGCCTGTGGACGGGAAAGCACGACCTGATCTCGGCGATGAAAATCCTGACCGATGTCTACGCCTGGCTGGTGATTTATTCAGCCGCCGCCATGGGCTGGCTGATTTACCTGGGGATGCCGTCGGTGGCCGGATTCCTGATGCAGATCCACGCCTCGCAGAAAATCCGTCATCTCGAACAGGCGCGCAAGAAGCTGATCAACGAATGGGGCGAGGCGGTTCATCGCAACCGGGCGCCGCCGCCACCGCGCCGCAGCTAGGTCACGGGTCAGGATCGCACGTCTGCGTTAGCAACGCCTTTTTCGATAGCCTTCTCGACGACCTTGCCTTCCAGGACGACGGCATTCTTCATCGCTTTCTGAAGCTTTTCAAAGGCGCGCACCTCGATCTGGCGCACGCGCTCGCGGGAAATGCCGTAGTGCTGGCTCAGGTCCTCGAGGGTCGTCGGCTCATCCTTCAGGCGGCGCTCATTGAGGATGTGGCGCTCGCGCTCATTCAGGCCCTTCATGGCATGCTGCAACAGCCTGTGGCGCTGCTGGTATTCCTCGTGCTCGCCCAGTTGGCCTTCCTGGCTTTCGGTTTCGTCAACCAGCCAATCCTGCCATTCGCCGCCGCCGTCACCATCGGCGCGAAGCGGCGCGTTCAGGGAATTATCGGGCGCGGCCAGACGGCGGTTCATGCTGATGACATCGTCTTCGCTGACGTTCAGCCGCTCGGCGATCTGCTGGACCTTTTCGGGCGGCAGGTCGCCGTCCTCGATCGCCTTCATCTGGCCCTTGAGCTTGCGCAGGTTGAAAAACAGCTTCTTTTGCGCCGCGGTGGTGCCCATCTTAACCAGGGACCAAGAATGCAGGATGTATTCCTGGATCGAGGCGCGAATCCACCACATGGCATAGGTGGCGAGGCGGAAGCCGCGTTCCGGGTCGAAGCGCTTGACCGCCTGCATCATGCCGACATTGCCTTCCGAGATCAGCTCACCGATGGGCAGGCCATAGCCGCGGTAGCCCATGGCGATCTTGGCCACCAGGCGAAGGTGGCTGGTCACCAGCTGGTGGGCCGCGTCAACGTCGCCGTCTTCGCGCCAGCGTTTGGCCAGCGTGTATTCCTCTTCCTTTTCCAGCATCGGGAACTTGCGGATTTCCTGCAGGTACCGCGACAGGTTCCCCTCGGGGGAAAGGGCAGGACGTGGGGCAAGATTATTAGCCATGACGGCGCGACTCCTTGGACGCAGGGTACGATAACGCGAGTAAGTTTATACCTTACCAATTCGGTATGAAATATTAAATCCTAAATGCCCTCTAAGAATTCTATTAACTCATTGAAATATGTTGGAAATGGGGCATCAAAACTGAGCTTTTCGCCGCTGTCCGGATGGCGGAATCCCAGGTGAAACGCGTGCAGGGCCTGGTGATCGGCCCGTTTTGCCAGTTCCGCCGGGATCCCGTGCCCGCCGCGACCGCCATAGAGCGGGTCACCGACCACCGCGTGGCCGATATGGGCGAGATGTACCCGAATCTGGTGGGTGCGGCCGGTTTCAAGCTGCAATTCCAGTTGGCTGGCGCGGCTGCCGATGGGGGCGATAAGCCGGTAGCGGGTGGCTGCCGGGCGACCGCCGCTGCGCAGCACCGCCATTTTTTTGCGGTTGCGCGGACTGCGCCCGATATTGCCTTCGATCCGGCCCCGCGCCGGGGACGGCACGCCCCAGACCAGCGCGCCGTAGAGCCTGCTGACGGCACGGCTGGAGAATTGCTCGACCAGCGCGGCATGGGCGGCCTGGGTCTTGGCGCAGACCATCACGCCGGAGGTGTCCTTGTCGAGGCGATGCACGATGCCCGGCCGCCGCTCGCCACCGATGCCGGAAAGCGAATCGCCGCAATGGTGGATCAGGGCATTGACCAGGGTGCGGTCGGGATTGCCGGGGGCGGGATGCACGACCAGCCCGGCGGGCTTGTTGACGACGATCAGCTGGTCGTCTTCGTAAAGGATGTCGAGGGCGATGTCCTGGCCTTCGGGCCGCGCGGATACCGCGGCCGGCACCGTGACGCGGTAGTGGGCGCCTGGTTTGACCGTATGCGACGGGTCGATTATCGTCTCGCCGTCGGCGCGCACGGCCCCGGCAAGGATCAGCGCCTTGAGGCGCGAGCGCGACAGGCCCGCAAGCCGTGCCGCCAGAAAGACATCAAGCCGCCCGCCGGCGTCGAGACCGGCTTCGAGATTCAGGATTTCAGGCGCGGGCGCGTTCATGACGGAGAGAGTGGACAAAAACATGCGTGCGCTCAAGGCCCTGGTCATCATCATGGGAATTGCCATCATCGCCGGGCTGGCGGTGCTGGTGACGCTGATCATCGAACGCGGCAGCCGCCTGGCCGGCGACGACCGTCCCGCTGCGGCACAAACGGCGCCGGGCGCCACCCGCACGCTGGCCCTGCCCGCGGGGGCGCGGGTAGTGGAAACGCGCCTCGACGGCGACCGCCTCGTGCTGCGGGCCGCCCTGGCCGGGGCGGGAGAGGCGGTTTTCGTTTTCGACGCGTCCAGTGGCCGGCTGGTTGCACGCTATGACCTTGCCCCCACCGCGCCGTGAGGCGATGCCCCGGCTGATGATCGGCACGCCCGAGCTGGCGGCGATATCGGCCGCCGCCGCCGCGGCCTGGCCCAGCGAAGCCTGCGGCCTGCTGGTCGGAGAGCGGGCCGGCGAGGTCATCAATATCCAAAAGATTCTGACGACGCCCAATGTTGCCGATGCGCCCGAACGCCGCTTCGAGGTCGATCCCGTGGCGCTTCTGGCCGCGCACCGTGCCGCCCGCGCGGCAGGCGAGGAGCTTCTTGGATCCTGGCATTCCCATCCCGACGGGGCCGCGCGGCCATCGGCGATGGACAGGGCGCGGGCCAATGCGCCGGGCGAGGTCTGGCTGATCGTGCCGGTCGCGAAGGGGCAGGCGGGGCCCGCGCGGGCTTACCTGTTCGATGGGGCCAAATTCGCGGAGCTTGCCCTCGCGACATGAAAAAAGGGCGGCCCGAAGGCCGCCCTCTCAGTGTTTCCGCCGCTGTGGTTACTTCACCGCCGCGGCCGCTTTCTTCAACAGTTCCGGCGGCGTCTTGTACATTTCGGCGACGATAGCCTGGGCATCCTCGCCCGACACGGGGCCGGTGATGGTGCGCTTGCTCTTCTCCGCGTCGGCGAGGAAGGCCGGGTCCTTGACCGTCGCCCACAGCGCGGCGCGCAGCGCCTTCACGCGGTCGGCGGGTACTTCCTTGGCCACGACGAAGGGCCGGAAGATGTCATTGATCGACAGGATCACGCGCAGCACGGACTTGGTGCTTTCATCCTTGGCAAGGTCAAGAATGTAGGGCGCGTTGACGCCTTCCGGCGCCAGCTTGGAATTGCGGTGGGTGATGTTGATCTTGCTGCCCTTGATCCAGTTTTCCGGGATCGATTCGTAAGAGCCACAGTCGCCGTCCAGTTCACCGCGCTCGATGGCGATGCGCTGCTCGGCCGAGCCGGGATACCCGATGATCTGCTTGACCTTGACGCCGAACAGGTTGCGGATCAGCCCGCCATCGAGATACGAGCCCGAGGTCTTGGACGTGGCACCCAGGTTCACTACCTTGCGCGCCAGCAGGTCTTCCCAGGTCTTGATACCGGTGGTGTGCCAGGCATAGCAGACGCGCATGTCGGAGGTGATGGAGCCGAGGAAGTTCACGTCGGTGAAGTTGATCTTGACGTTGCCGGTCTTGGTGACCGACTTGAGGACGTTGCCCGGATTGAAATGCACGATGACGGTGCCGTCCTTGGGCTGCGCGATCATGGACTGCACGGCCTTCAGGCCGGACGCGCCGGGCAGGTTGTTGACGACAAAGCTCGGCTTGCCCGGAATATGCTTGCCCATGTGGCGGGCGAGCAGGCGGCCATAGGCATCGAAGCCGCCGCCGGGGGAAAAGCCGATGACCATGCGGGCGGTCTTGCCCTTGTAGAAATCGGCGACGTCCGCCTGGGCGGAGCTGGGTGCGCCGATCGCGAGGCCGATCGCCAGCGCGGACAACGCCGGGATGAGAGACTTGTTCATGCAAATTCGCCTGTATTTGGGGGGTGGTGGCGGGGTTTCGGCTGGCCGGCCCACGTCTTGTCCAAATTGGCGCGGATGCTAGCATTCAGCGCGGGTGGCTCCAAGCAGTCTCGTGCGCCCCCGGCAACCCCCCATTGCCCCTTGATCGCGGGCCGACAAGGGGCTAGATATGCGGGCCTTCCCGGTACGCCCGGGCGGCCACGGTCCCCTTCGTCTAGTGGCCTAGGACTTCGCCCTCTCACGGCGGCAACAGGGGTTCGAATCCCCTAGGGGACGCCACCTTCAATCAGCTAACCCTGCTATCTCTAATGCCAACAGTGATTAACAATGAGGGATAAGCTCTCTATTGGGCCAAGAGATATACTAGTAACGTTTTTAAGTTAGCGAAGTTGAACTCCAACTTCTTAAATAATTAATAATATTGATATTTTTGAATTCTTGGTGCTTTAGATCGAGGAATTTCAGATAGATTTTAATGTCAATTAATAGACCTCTTCGGTTTCTTTGGTCCGCAATCTAACAGCAGCTAAACCGAGTTGTGTTGCCACATTCCTTCCTCATATGAGGAAAACATCATATTTGATCAATTTTTTATCTTTTTCTGATCACTTTCTGGCCTGATTAGGCTGAGACGCTCGAGAAGTTAAGAAAACGACTGGAGCGCTATCATGTCCCCAATATTTTTTATCCTGGTTTCCGGCAGCCTTATGGGCGGGCTCGCTGTCAGCAATGATCATGAAGGAAAGATGTCTTCGCTGATTGCTCCGACAAAACCATCGCTTTCCTCTACTCCCTCTGTACCAAGCTCGAACGCTGAACAACAAAGAGTGGGTGGTGTCGGAAGTTCAAAAAATCCAGATCCTAATAGAAAACTTGTTCTGCGGGCTCTTCAAGATCCTCACCCCCAGGGTGGTTCAGAGCCGATCGAAAATGTCGATCTGAACAAAATGGAGGATTGGATGAAATGAATATTCTTAAGAGAGAAGAGTTTAAAGACCTTTGGGAAAAAGTTGAGAATCGTGACCAGCAGGACCTGAACCGGCCCTTGAGTGACTACGCAATCCGAGGAGAGGAACCTAAAAATATCTTCAATTCGTCCAGCCTGGCACGTGCAAGCCAAGTCGGTAGTCAGCCTAGCGGCACTCTGGTTGTGGGGCCTGGAATTTATACTAAAGGTGAGTTCAGCGATTGCATCAAAGCGGAGGTGTACGGGTCTCTAGAAGGTAACCTTTTTTCTGACACTCTCGTGATTCATGCGGGGGGGCGAGTCAAAGGCACAGTCAAATGTGAAAATGCGCTCATATCCGGAAAAATGGAGGGCGAGATAAGTGTCTTGACAGCTATCTCTGTAGATAAAACCGGTCATGTCGAAGGAAAAATTTCATATCAGAAAATATCAGTGTCTGAGGGCGGGATAATTGAAGGAGCTGTTCATAAGCTGGAACAGGAAAATCACGGCGTCCTAGACGAGGCTGATGAAGAACAAGCGGAAGTACTTCTTGTTCCTCAGGACTGTCTTCCGTCCCACTGAGGAGGTTTCCCCCTGACTCCTCAGCTGCTTGAAGGAGAGAACGGCATAGTAGGAAACTCTATTGTGTCGTTTTCTCCTTTCTTTTTTTCTAAAAATATTTTTGCACTAGAGCTAAATTGGTAGGAAAAACCAGGTGATTACACGGTTCCAAAAAAATTTAGTAATTTTATCTCTCGCCGTTAGACTGAGCGAGAAATTTAGCTTTGGTAGTCATCTATATATTTGAGTCGTCAGTTTTAAAAATCCAAAAAAATTAAGTATTTAGCAGATTATATTCGCTTATTTAGGTAATCTCAATAGGGACTTAAATGTCTATTTGACCTCTCCCCACACTCTTCGAAAATTTTTAGTAATTTAGCTTATTGATCCAGTCACGCATAATTTCTACGCGGGTTCCGCCCGAATACAGACCATAGGTTATGGTCTGCTTTCGGTGTCCAACGATATCGGCCGCTATACTCGCACGAACCATTGCCCGAGCCCCTTCGTCGTTGCGGTTGGCTCTCAATCACCAGACTGCTATACTGGCATCTTGATCCGATTGGTCAGGCCGCTCGTTGCGGTTGGCACTCAATCACCAGACCGCTATACTTGATACTGGACTAAAGCCATGTTTTTAGAGCATTTTTTCTGAGTTCAAACGCTAAAAAAACAGGCGATCAATAGTCAAATTTCAGAAATTAGGAGAACCGATGAATAAGTTTTCCCATTTTTTCGCGTTCATCTGCATATTTCTTGCCCTTGGCTTCCAGGCAGTCGGGCAAGAAATTTTAGTAGATGTGGATGCAAAAGAAGACATAAAAAAATCTGGGGAAAGACCCAAGTGTAAATTTACATTTACACTCACCAACAAGTCGTTTGGGACGATTTACAATTTCGAAGCCAAGATAGGAGCCACAGATGATCGTGGTAGGCCTGTAGATAGCTATGGTTTCGCCCGGGTTGTTAACAAACAATCATACAAAAGTATTCCTATTAAGAAGGGGGATACTGTTTCTCGTCTTCGTGGTGCAACTTTTAAGGAAGAATGCAAATACATTAAGAAACTCTCTATTGCATCTGTTAAGGAGGAGGATTGCTCTATCCGTATGCACCCAGAGAGTACTACTTGCCGTTCAATTGTGAGAATGAACGGTGACGAATTAAAAGATTCGAACCTAGTGGAAAAGAAAAATAACCCACAGCGAAATAATAATACATTCAGTAAAAAAAATAAAAATAGAAGTTCTGGAATATATTCTCGTCTAGTCCCTGGCCACAAATACAAAAACTACACCGATAACAGTTGCCGAACCGGGAAGACCGAGCATTGTATTTCGTCTTCAGAGTACAAGGAGTTATGCCAGAAAGCCCAAGGCTTCACGAGGTATGTGCGAAGTACTACTGCAATAATGTATTCAGGCTCATTTGCGGAATTTTTGCGCAGTGGCGGTAACTTTAATAGCGGAGGGATCCGTTGGACTGGCTCAAGCTGTAGAGCCTCCTTCACAATAAGTGGTTTGTATAGAGGGACGATGACTCGCAAGGCATTCAGTGGTCGTGTTTCAATGTTTGTTTTTAATTCCAGCAAACAATTATTGGTCCATTCCGTGCGTACATTCTGAGTAGGCTATCATTCCGTAAATCTTCAAAGCGAAAACTAGGAAAAGGCAAAAAAATGAAGAAGCTATACCTTGTGTGTATTTTATTTATGTCAAGTATTATGCCGAGTGCGGGAATATCTGGCGGTATCACGCCCGGTAAAGTCTTTGAAGGAAGCCAGACCTCTGATCTTTTAAAACAAATTCAGCAACGTCGTTATTACGGAAGCACGGGGCGATACAAGGGGCGCACGCAGCGCCGCGGGAATACGACCCGGAGTTACAATAGCCGTGGTCGCTACACCGGAAGATCAACCTCGAGAGGCAACACGACCCGGAGTTACAATAGCCGTGGTCGCTACACCGGAAGATCAACCTCGAGAGGCAACACGACCCGGAGTTACAATAGCCGTGGTCGCTATACCGGAAGATCAACGACTAGAGGTAACACTACGCGCTCTTATGACTCTCGTGGTCGTTATACTGGCCGAACTGTTTGTAGTGGGAGCAACTGCCGGACTTATGATAGCCGCGGCCGTTATATTGGAAGATCTTCCAGGTAAGGTCCAGAAACGCTAAGTTTACGAGGCTGCACTATTCCTTGAAAGTGGCTGTTGCCGGCCAAAAAAACAGTTGAGCTAAACCCCGAGGATAAAACCTCGGGGTTTTTTTTAAGTTTTGCTTATAGCAAACATGTCTTATCACCAGCGTGAAAACGCACAATTCTTGAATTTCTTGCAAGAGTTATGCAGTGTACGGATTGTTATTGGCGCGGGCCATTCACGGTATGGCGAGGTGGGCAGTTGTTGGCACCAGCAGGTTTACGTTTTATATCGCGATAAAGAGCCAGTGCGAGTTTTGGTGCTTTGGTGCGTTGATCCTTAGAACTTTGTTATCTCTTCTCTCGAAGGGCGTCCTCCATAAATTTTACAGTGTCTCCAAGCGGATCGGGAAGTGAGCCACCCAATGTTTTGGAAAATTTTGGAGTTATTTCTAATTGTGGAATCGTGGGGGGCTAGGTTCTACAATTTCGGCTAATCCGATGTGCTGATTAATTGACCTTTTCGGTTTCTTTGGTCCGCAATCTAACAGCAGCTAAACCGAGTTGTGTTGCCACATTCCTTCCTCATATAGTGAATCCGGGCTTTGTGGCCTTGCCGCCGCCGGGATGAATGCTATGTTATGATCGTACAGCCAAAAAGTTGATTGTTAGTCGTCGCATAATACATGCCTGTAGGCGTGCATCGGTTCGGATCGCCCGGCGAAAGAGGAAAGCATGTTCCCCGCCGTCGTGACGGGTAAATTTTCCCGTTTCCCCCGATTTGCAAGGCGGCCCGGTGGGACCATATCGCTACAGCCGGATATTTAATGTTGCAGGAAAAATGAGATCACCTTCCAATTCCAATCCCTGGGACGATGTGTTCCGCCGCGCGTTCACCCCTTAAACTGATGACGGTCAAAGCCTGAGTCAAAGGCTCGCTACTGGAAACGCGCTTCCAAAAAAACAAAGTAACAGGAGGTTTCTATGAAACAGTTCAGGTTGGTGACTTTGGCTCTGGCCACGGCCGGCGCGGTCGCCACGTTCGGTGCGTCGGCGCAGGCCGCCGACTTCTTCAAGGGCAAATCGGTTTCTATATACGTGGGCTCCGGCGCCGGTGGTGGCTTCGATACCTATGCCCGCGCTGTCGGCCGTCACCTTGCCGACAAAATCCCCGGCAAGCCGAGCATCAAGGTTCAGAATCGGCCGGGTGCCGGTGGGCGTGGTAACGGCAACCTGCTGTACAACAGTGACAAGCAGGACGGCACGGTGATCGGTGCCCTGGGGCCGTGGCTGGCGCTTGAGCCGCTGTGGGGCCAGTCCGGCGTGAAGTTCGATCCGCCCAAGTTCCATTGGCTGATTTCATTGGGCCGCGAAGTGTCAACTTGCGTGTTTTTCAACAAGAGCGGCGTCACCTCGGTTGAGGCGATGAAGAAAAAGGGTGCGGTGGCGATGGGGGCTTCCGGTCCCACGTCCGCGATGGCGTCCGACGCGCATCTGATCGCCCATGCCCTGGGGTTGAAGCTGAAGCTGATTGTCGGCTTCAAGGGTTCGCGCCGCGCTTTCATGGCGGCGGAAAAGGGCGAGCTCGACGGCAATTGCGGCCTCTGGTATTCGAGCTTGCAATCGCGCTACATGGGCCCCGTCAAGGAAGGCATTGCCAATGTCACCTTGCAGCTTGGTCTTCACCCGCATCCCAAGCTGAAGAACGTGCCCTTCCTTTACGACGTCGCCAAGCTGTCGAAGCTGGACAAGTCCGCGATGGATCTCGTGTTCACCCAGATGGAACTGGCACGCCCCTACGTCTCGCCGCCGAAGGTTCCGGCGGATAGGGTAAAGGTGCTGCGCAAGGCCTTCACGGATATGGCGAAGTCGCCGGCCTTCCTGAAAACGGCGAAGCAGCTGAAGCTGGATATCGATATTGTCAGCGGCGATGAAATCCAGAAACTTTTGGCCAAGGCATATTCCGAACCGAAGGAAGTCGTCGCCCGGGCTCGGGAACTGATCAAGCGCTGACCGGATTTCGGTAACCCAGGATGAAAAAGCCCGGCCTTCGTGCCGGGCTTTTTTGCGTCGGCGCACGAGCTTCCGACGGTCTATCATGGATTTTTTAAGGGGGGGGCCGTGATCGGCGCATCTATCCAGCGTGTCGGGGACCGGCGGCTGCTGACCGGGGCGGGGCGCTACAGCGACGACTTCAACCGTCCGGGGCAGGTTTACGCGGGTTTCGTGCGCTCGCCCATGGCCCATGCCGATATCGTTGCCATAGACCGGCAAGTGGCGTCACGGATGCCCGGCGTCCTCGCGATCTTCACCCATGACGACCTGGCGGCGACCGGCAACGCGGAGATCGCCACCGGCATCGCCGGACGCGGCGCCGGTTATCCGAACCGCGACGGCTCCGCCATGGCCAATCCGCCCTACCATGTGCTGGCCTGTGACCGGGTGCGCTATGGCGGGGAAGCGGTGGCCCTGGTGGTCGCGGAAAGCCCGTCACTGGTTCGCGATGCGGTGGAAGCGGTCGCCGTGGACTACCGGGCCCGCGCGGCGGTGATCGGCGCCGATCGCGCAGTCCTGCCCGATAGCCCGCAACTGTGGGCCGAGGCGCCGCTGAATACCTGTTACGACTGGCTGCATGGCGACGGGGCGGCAGTGGCCCGCGCGCTTGCCCAAAGCGATCACGTCACGGTGCTGGAGGTGGCCGTCGGGCGCGTCGTTCCGGCTTTCATGGAGCCGCGTGCGGCTCTCGCCGAATTCGATGCCGTGACGAGGCGCTTCGAGATCATCGCCGGGTGCCAGGGAATTCACGGGCTTCGCGATAAGCTGGCGGCCTGCCTAGGTGTCGTGCCCTCTCAGGTGCGCGTGCTTTCGCCCGATGTGGGCGGCGCCTTCGGGGCCCGCAGCGTGCTCTATCCCGAGTATCCGGCACTGGCCTGGGCGGCGCGGCGGATCGGGCGGCCGGTGAAATGGACGGCGAGCCGCGAAGAAGATTTCCTGAGCAGCACCCAGGGGCGCGACAGCATCCTGCGGGGCGAGCTTGGTCTCGACCGCACGGGCCGTTTCCTGGGGCTGCGTGTGACGGGCTTCGCCGACATGGGGGCGCGCCATACCGGCAACGGCCCTTATTCGGTGATGCGTAACCTGGCGCGGATGCTGCCCGGTGTTTACCGCACGCCGGCGGCGTGTCTGGAACTGCGCGGGGTTTTCACCAACACCGTGCCGGTCAGTTCCTATCGTGGGGTCGGGCGTATGGAAGCGATTTACCTGATGGAACGCCTGGTCGATCAGGCGGCGCGGGAGATCGGCGCCGATCGTATCGAATTGCGCCGCCTGAACCTGGTGCCGCCTGATGCGATGCCTTATACGACGCCGACCGGTGCGGTCTATGACAGCGGCGACTATGCGTCGCACATGGACAAGGCGATGGCGGCGGCGGATTGGGATCATTTCCCGGCGCGACGTGCTGGGGCGGAACGCGCCGGACGGCTGCGCGGTATCGGCCTTGCCAATTACATCGAAGGTGCGGGGGGCGGTGCCGGGGAATATGCCGCGCTGCGGGTTGATGAAAACGGTATCGCGCATATCGGCGCGGGTTGTGTCGATCAGGGCCAGGGCCACGCCACGACGCTGCGCCAGATCGCGGCGGCGCGCCTTGGGATCGAGCTTGGGCGGTTTGAGGTCTGCGCGTCGGATACGGACCTGATCGCCGACGGTGTCGGTACCAATGCATCCCGTTCCATGGTGCGCGCGGGCGCGGCCCTGGTGGCGGCTGCGGATAAATTGATCGAGATCGGACGGCGCCACGCGGCGGCATTGTTGCAGGCCGATGCCGATACGGTTTCCTACAGCGACGGCTGCTACCACGGAACGGCGGGGCGTGCGGTGGAACTGGCAGAAGTGGCGCGTGCGATGGGGGGAGAATGGCAGGCCGCCGTCAGGACCGACGACGACCCGGTGACTTACCCGGGCGGCTGTCATGTCTGCGAAGTGGAGATCGATCCCGAAACCGGGGCGGTCGAGGTGGTGTCCTTCGTCGCGGTGGATGATGTCGGCCGGGCGATCAACCCGCCCATCGTGCACGGTCAGTCCCAGGGGGGCATCGCCCAGGGCATCGGCCAGGCGTTAAGCGAACACTGCCGCTTCGATCCCGAGAGCGGCCAGTTGTTGTCGGGTTCATTTCTGGACTACGCCATGCCGCGGGCGGGCACTTTGCCGCCGCTCAGGCCCATTTCCAACAATTTCCCGAGCCCGACGAACGCGCTTGGCGTCAAGGGGGCGGGGGAAGGCGGCGCGACCGGCGCACCTGCGGCGGTGATCAGTGCGGTGCTCGATGCCCTGGCATGCCGGGGCGTGCATGACATCGACATGCCGGCGACGGCCGAGCGGGTATGGGCGGCGCTCAGGCGCCCGGCGCGCTAGGGCGCACCGGGCAGGGAATAGAGTCAGGTATTGGGATCGGTGGCGGGCGCTTCGGGCGCGCCGGGAGAGGCGCCCTCCTTGCGGGCTTCCGCCTGCTGGCGCTTGGCTTCGGCCTTGGCGGCTTTCTTTTCCTGCTTCTTGATTTCGCGTTGGCGCTTTTCGAAGTTGTAATTGGGTTTTCTGGCCATGGCGGTCTCCAGGGTCGTCCGGGAAAGGCCTGCCGCCACGCGCAACGGCGCGGCGGCAGGGCGAATTATGCGGCGCGGCGCGACGGCTTGCGATTGCGCCGCGGTTTGCCACGGTGTTGCTGCCCACGGCCGGGGCCTTGTCCCTGGCGGCCGCGATTGCCGCCCTGCGGCGGGCGGGAGACCGGCCCCGTGGGCCGTTCGCCGCTGGCAACCGTGATGGGCATGCGGATCAACGCTTCGATATCGCGAAAATACGCCGCTTCCGTGATATCACAGAACGAAATCGCGGTGCCTTCGGCTCCGGCCCGCGCCGTGCGGCCGATGCGGTGCACGTAGCTCTCCGCTTCATTGGGCAGTTCGAAGTTGATGACATGGCTGACGCCGGTGACATCAATGCCGCGCGCGGCGATGTCAGTGGCGACCAGAACCCGGGCCGAGCCCTTGCGGAACTCTTCCAGTGCCCGCTGGCGGGCGCCCTGGGATTTGTTGCCGTGAATGGCGGCTGCGGTGACGCCGATCTTGGCCAACTGGTCGGCAACGCGATTGGCGCGATGCTTGGTGCGGGTAAAGATGATAACCCGTGACAGGTTCTTGTCCGCCATCAGGTCGCGCAGCAGGCCGAATTTTGCCTCGGTGGGCACGAAATGGACCGACTGCTTGATCTGTTCGACCGCGACCTTTTTCGGAGCGATATCGATCCGTGCAGGATCGTGCAGGATGTCGCCGGCAAGTTTGGCGACTTCCTTCGGCATGGTAGCCGAAAACAGCAGCGACTGGCGGTCGCGCGGCAGCGCCGCGACGATCTTGCGCACATCGTGAATGAAGCCCATGTCGAGCATGCGATCGGCTTCGTCGAGCACGAGGCATTCCACGTTGTCGAGGGACACATGGCCCTGTTGCATCAGGTCGAGCAGGCGGCCCGGCGTGGCGACAATGATGTCGGCGCCGCGGCGCAGACGCTGGACCTGGGCATGCTGGGACACGCCGCCGAAAATCACGGCGAGGCGCTGGGACGAATTGGCGCCATAAGCCTTGAACCCGTCGGCGATCTGGATCGCGAGTTCGCGGGTCGGCGCCAGAACCAGGGCGCGTGCCTTCTTGGTGGTATTGGCCGGAGCCGAGAGCCTTTGCAGCACGGGAATGGCGAAAGCGGCGGTCTTGCCGGTGCCGGTCTGGGCCACGCCCAGCACGTCGCGGCCTTCCAGCAATAGCGGAATCGCCCGCGCCTGAATGGGGGTGGGGGTGGTGTAGTTGCGTGCGGCCAGCGCCTTGCAAAGGGCTTCGCTCACGCCAAGTTCACTGAACATCGAAATATTACTCAAGGATTCACTCTTTTCTGCGCGGGCGCAGGAACCATGCCGCAACATCGACACGGCAAGCCAGGCCGGGCGCTTGATCGAGTTCCCCGCGCAGCGAAGAACCTCGGCTATGTATGGAAAAATATTCGCGGCGGTCCGCTTCGCCAGACGACGAAGCCTTCTGCGCGACCACGAAAATTCGGTGAGGCAGATGCCTCGCCCGCGGCGTTAACTTGCCTGCAGGTTCACGGCCTTGGGGCCGCGCTGACCGGGTTCAACGTCAAAGGAGACCTTCTGGCCTTCCTGAAGATTGCTGATTCCGGCGGCTTCAACGGCGGAGATATGGACGAAAACGTCCTTGCTTCCGTCATCGGGGGAAATAAATCCAAAGCCTTTGGTGGCATTGAAGAACTTCACGGTACCTGTCGTCATTGTCTTGCTTTCGAACTGTTAACTAACCGGCCGGCCACGCGGCGAACCGGGCGCGAAAGATCACACAATGACCAGGTAGAGGTGTCATCACCGCCAGGCGGGAAACACGTCGCCGGAAGAGCCGTGGAGCCTTCACGACTGCCATATGCGCACAACCATGTGGATTTGCAAGGTTTATCGCCCCGATGGGGTCGCCGGACGGGGCCGAAGGGCGGCTCGAAGGGGGAATTTCCTAGGTTCGGGGCGCCCATACTGCTAAAATGAAGATCAAGCCAATCGTTGCCGCCGCGGGCGGAAAGATCCCCTTTATGAGCTGTAAAAAATCCCTTCAAGAAGAGGGCGTCGACCCCAAGGCGCGTAATTGCCTGTCTTGCAGTCGGACGTTCAATAGCACCTGGGCGGGGGAGCGTATCTGCCCCAAATGCAAGTCCTCCTCATCCTGGCGGAGTGGTCTTGCGCGACAATTTTCGGCGGGTGGCCGGCGGTCCTGATCCGGGCCGAACAAGGTTCGTTTTATGGTTATTAACGGCACGTCTTCTCCCGACGACGACGGGAAACTTCGCAAGCAATCCCTCGATAAGGACCTGGCCAAGCTGGTCAAGGTCGAGGCCGCGACCAAGACCGTCGCCGGGAACTTCGTCAGCCACGGCCTGGCGTTGGTGTTCCTGGGCATGTCCGGCCTTTTTGCCGGTCTCTACGCGGGGGTGGCTTCGGACACGTTCATTATCGTCATTGCCGCCGTCCTGGGCGGGTACATGGCGCTTAATATTGGCGCCAACGACGTCGCCAATAATGTCGGCCCGGCCGTGGGGTCCCGCGCGCTGACGCTTGTCGGCGCGCTGATCATCGCGGCCATTTTCGAAAGTGCCGGTGCCATCCTTGCCGGTGGCGACGTGGTGTCCACCATTTCCAAGGGCATTATCGATCCCTCCAAGGTCGGCGACAGCAATGTCTTCGTCTGGGCGATGATGGCGGCCTTGGTGTCGTCGGCGGTCTGGGTCAACCTGGCGACCTATATCGGCGCGCCGGTATCCACGACCCATGCCGTGGTCGGCGGCGTCATGGGGGCGGGGGTCGCGGCGGTCGGCTTCAGCCTGGTGAACTGGGGAACCATGGGAGCAATCGCGGCCAGCTGGGTGATTTCACCGATTTTGGGCGGGCTTATCGCGGCGATCTTCCTGGCCTTCGTCAAGGTCAACCTGATCTATCAGGACGATAAGATCGAGGCGGCGCGGCGCTGGATTCCCATGCTGGTGGCCATTATGGCGGGGGCTTTTGCCTGTTACCTGATGCTCAAGGGCTTCAAGCGCATCTGGAAGCCCGGCATGGGCACCGTCGGTCTTTTGAGCTTCGCCATTTTTGCCGCGACCTGGCTGGTTGTGCATCCGTTGATCAAGCGCCAGTCGGCGAAAATGGAAAATCGCAACCAGTCTCTGCGCAAGCTTTTCCATTTGCCGCTGATTTGTTCGGCGGCACTGCTTTCCTTTGCCCACGGGGCCAACGATGTCGCCAATGCCATCGGTCCACTGGCGGCGATCTTGCACAGTGTCGAATTTCACGCGGTGGCCTCGAAAGCCGCTATCCCGCCGTGGATAATGATGATCGGGGCCTTCGGTATCAGCCTTGGTCTTTTTCTGTACGGCCCGAAACTGATCAACATGGTCGGTGCCCAGATCACCAAGATGAATCCGATGCGGGCCTATTGCGTGGCCTTGTCGGCGGCGATCACGGTTATTCTGGCATCGGCGCTGGGTTTGCCGGTCAGTTCGACCCATATTGCCGTGGGCGCGGTGTTTGGCGTCGGGTTTTTCCGCGAGTATTACACCACCCATTCGCGACGCCGGCGCGACATGATGGCGCGGCGCAACGGTAATAACGGCACCGTGGCGGCGCCGTCAAAAAAGAAGTCCAAGGCGGTCGCTCCCGAAGAGTACCGCTACCGCAAGCTGGTGCGCCGTTCGCACTTCCTGACGATCATCGCGGCCTGGGTGATTACCATGCCGGCGACGGCGGTCCTGGCGGCCGTCATCTTCTACGGCCTGAACCTGATGCAATAGGCGGGCGGTTACGCCCCGTAGGTATTGCCGAGCGTACCGATCCCCTCGATCGATATTTCAATCCTGTCGCCCGGTTTCATCGGCACGGCACCCGGCCCGGTGCCGCAGGAAATCACGTCCCCGGCTTCCAGCGTCATGTCGCGGGACAGCAGGCTGACCAGTTCCAGCGGCGAAAAAAACAGGTCGCTGACGGGATAGTTCTGGCGCTCGCGTCCCTGAAGCTCCGCCCGGATGGCCGCGCCGGCCAGGGTTCCGGCATCGATATCGGTGGCGATACAGGGGCCGAGCGGCGTGAACCCGTCGAAGTTCTTGGCCCGTGACCATTGGGGAAATGTCGGGTCCTCGCGGATCAGTTGCAATGCGGTGACATCATTGACGCAGGTATAGCCGAAGATCGCGGCCTCGGCCGCTTCCGGCGTTACGTCACGGCACCTGCGCCCGATGACGACGCCAAGCTCCGCTTCGAAAATCACCCGCCCGTCATAGGACGCGGGCTTGGGGATAATGCCTTCCGGGGCGAGATGGGTGTTGGGTGTCTTGATGAAATAGAGCGGCGCCGACGGTGGGTCGAGCTTCTGCTTTTCGGCGCTGGAGCGCGAATTGTTCCATAGCGCCACAATCTTGCCGGGACGCACGGGAACGCAGGGGCTGACATCGGCCAGGGCGAGCGATTGTCCGGTCGCGCTGGCGCCGGCAAACATGTCGCCTTCGTGAACGGCGACGGCATCGCCGTCGAGGGTGCCGAAGCCTTCGGTGCCTTGGTGAATATAACGCAACCATTTGGCCATCTTGCGGGGTCTCCTTGCGTGTGCGGTAAGTATCGGATGGTTTCAGCGCGGGGGCAGGCGCGGGGATTTGCCGGGATGCAGCTGCACGTCGAAAATCGCCAGCAGCATGGCCGTGGCGGAGTAGCCGCCCATCAGGGAAACGATATCGATCAGCTTGCGCAGGCCGAACAGTTCCAGCGCGGCAGCGTAAGTTGCCTTGCTGACCTTGTGATCGCCCACCGCTTCGCGCGCCAGACGTATGACGGTCGCGTCGTTCTTCGGCAGACCGTCGAGCGGTCCGCGGGTGCGGATGGTTTCGATGGTGGCCTCTGAAATGCCGGCCTTTCGTCCCGGTTCCTCATGGGCCATCCATTCGAACTGGCTGTCGAGCTCGCGCGCGAGGGAGAGGATGGCAAGTTCCCGTTCGTAGGAGGTGATCCCGGCTTCATGGCGGATATAGCGGTTGGCGGGCTGTTGCAAGGCGGCATGGTGCGGGCTATGCAGCTTGACGCAGCCCGGGCCGTGGATGCCGACATAGGTATCGGAATTGGGGTCCATGTAGTGATCGAACATCACCTGGGCGGCGGGGGGCAGGTCTTCGCGACGGGGCAGCGGCACGCGGGTGTGTGAATCGGGATAAATATCGCCAGGTTCGACTGTATCGCTCATGGGACGTCCTCCTTGTTTTCATCGTAGGATATTTTCAGGACCTCGATGGTTTCTGTTCCGCCCGGTGAGCGCAATTCCACCGCGTCGCCTTCGCGGGCGTGCAGAAGGGCACGCGCGACGGGGGAAATCCAGCTGATTTCACCGGCATCGAGGCGGGCTTCATCCACGCCGACAATCTTGACCGTCCGTTCGATCTTCCTCGGATCAAGGTAGGTAACACACGCACCGAAAAAGACCTGGTCGCGCCGGGTCTGTTGCGCGGGGTCGACAACCACGGCGATCTCCAGGCGCTTGCGCAGGAAGCGGGTGCGGCGGTCAATTTCCCCTAGGCGCTTCTTGCCAAAGATATAGTCGCCGTTTTCCGAACGATCGCCGTTGCCCGCCGCCCAGGAGACGGTTTTCACGACCTTGGGCCGCTCGACCTTGGTGAGATGGGTCAATTCCCGGCGCAAGCGTTCAAAACCGGCAGGCGTGATGTAATTCTTGGTGCCCTGGGGCAGGCGCGCGGGCGCCGGTTCCGGGGTCTCCTCGGGGGCGTCGTCATCTTCTCGGGTGAAGGCCTTGCTCATGGTCGGCTTGTCGTCGGCGTCGCGCTGTTCCATATTGGGGGCAATCAGTATGCCGGGCCGCGCGCATCAGGAAAAGCGCGGAAAATCATCTGCACGGGAGCCAGCACGCCGATGCCTACCTTCGATATCGTTTCCCGCACCGAATTGCCCGAGGTGGACAATGCCATTCAGGGCGCCATGCGTGAAATCGGTACCCGTTACGACTTCAAGGGATCCCAGTGTGGGATCGAGCGCAACGATGAAACTATCGTGCTGCGGGCCGACGACGATCTCAAACTGAAGCAGGTGCAGGAATTGCTGCGCGGCTATCTTGCCCGGCGCAAGGTGGACGTGGGCGCTTTCGATTTCGGCAAGCCGGAAATGGCCTCGGGCAACAGCCTGCGCCAGGCGGTGGCGATCAAGCAGGGTGTGGACCGCGATCTGGCGCAGAAGATCATCAAGGCGATCAAGGGCTCAAAGCTCAAGGTCCAGGTCGCGATCCAGGGCGATGAACTGCGTGTCTCCGGCAAGAAGCGCGACGACCTGCAAGAGGCCATTGCGTTGATCAAGGGCCTCGATATCAGTCACCCCCTGCAGTACGTGAACTTCCGCGATTGAACTCGCATCCTAGTGCAGGGTGACGATGTCCTGTATTCCCTTCAGGGAATCACGGATGAAATCGGCCAGTTCGATAAATTCCTTGGTGCGGCCCGAATGGCGCCGCCAGACCATGCCGATGACGCGGCTCGGGTTGCCGTGATCGAGCTTGCGGGCGACCACGGATGTGTCGCTGTCGGCGATTTCCGCACCGACGTAGAGTGACGGCAGGAAGGAAATGCCGAGCCCCATGGCCACCATCTGGCGCAGGGTATCGAGGCTTGATCCCTCGAAATCCAAAGCGACATCGGCATTGAATTCCTCGCACAGGTGATGGACCTGGTCGTGCAGCCGGTGACCGCGTTCGAGCACCAGCACGGTCTGATGGGTCAGGTCCTCGCGCCGCACGGTCTTGCGCTTCGCCATGTCGTGGTCGCCGGGCGCTACGACCCAAAGGGGTTCACGGAAGATGCGAACATGATCCAGATCGGCGCGACTGATCGGCAGGGGAAAAAGGAGGATGTCCAGCTTGCCGTCCTCAAGGTCATGGATCAGCGTCGCCGGTATCGCTTCGCGCACATAGAGCTTGAGCCGGGGATAGCTCTTGTGCAGCGCCGGCAGGAAATGCGGCAGGAGATACGGGCCGAGGCTCGGCAGGACGCCGAGGCGGAATTTGCCGCCCAGGTGGCTGTGGCCCTGTTTCGCCAGCTCGACGATATCGTCGACCGAGCGCAGGATATCGCGGGCGCGTTCGGCGATTTCCGTGCCGACAGGGGTGAGCAGAACCCGGGCGCGGCTGCGCTCGACGAGTTGGATACCGAGCTTTTCCTCCATCTCGCGGAGCTGGCCGCTCAGGGTGGGCTGGCTGATATGGGCCTGTTCCGCGGCGCGGCGGAAGTGTAGTTGATCGGAAATAGCAACCAGATATCGAAGCTGCTTGATGGTCACCATGTCATGCGAAGTCCTGAAATATTTATATTCATCAATGAATTGAAGGATTTCTGGGGAGGTCGCGACATCGCCAAGTGATAGAAAAAAACAATTAAAAAATCAAGTATGATTTATTTATTCTTTTGTCATATGGTGTCCCCCGCAAAAATCTTGGATAGCAGGAGAGGGACTTCATGGGTGCGCGTTTGAGGATCCTTAAGCAGCAGCTATTGCATCACGAGGCGACGCCAGGTGTGTTGCTGATGTGTCTGGCGCTGTTGGCGCTGTTTATGGACAACTCTCCCCTGGGCGGGTTCTACGATGCCTTGCTGGCAACCCCGGTGGTCGTGCAGATTGGAGCGCTGGCGATCGACAAGCCTTTGCTGCTGTGGATCAACGACGGCCTTATGGCGGTGTTTTTCTTTCTCGTCGGGCTGGAAGTAAAGCGCGAGATGATTGAAGGCCGCCTGTCCACATGGAAGGACGCGTCGCTTCCGGCGATCGCCGCGTTCGGCGGCATGTTGTTGCCGGCGCTGATTTATCTTGCGATCAACAACGGCGACCCCGTCGCCCTGCGTGGCTGGGCCATTCCGGCGGCGACGGACATCGCCTTCGCGCTCGGCGTCCTGGCCCTGCTGGGCAGCCGCGTGCCGGTCGCGCTGAAGATTTTCCTGCTGGCGCTGGCCATTCTCGATGACCTGGGCGCCATCATCATCATCGCTATTTTCTACACGGACTCGCTGTCCCTGGCCTCGCTCGCCATCGGGTTAGTCGGCGCGGGCATACTCGCGAATTTCAATCTCAAGGGGGTGACCAAGATTGCCCCCTATATTCTCGTCGGCATCGTGATGTGGGTCTGCGTGCTGAAGTCAGGCGTTCATGCCACCCTGGCGGGGGTGGTCGTGGCCCTGATGATCCCGCTCAAGCCCGATCAGCCCGGCGGGGTTTCGCCGCTCAAGAAACTGGAAGTGAGCCTGCATCCCTGGGTCGCTTTCGGCATCATGCCGCTGTTCGCCTTCGCCAATGCCGGCGTCTCGCTTGAGGGCCTGTCCCTGGCCGAGCTTATGTCGCCCATCCCGCTCGGGATTGCCCTTGGCCTGTTCCTTGGCAAGCAGTTCGGCATTTTCGGCTTTTCATGGATTTCCGTGAAACTCGGTATTTGCCGCCTCCCCGATGGCGTGAGCTGGAGCTACCTGTACGGCGTCGCATTGCTGGCCGGAATCGGCTTCACCATGAGCCTGTTCGTCGGCACGTTGGCCTTCAGCGATCCCGAACACGCGAAGGCGGTGCGCCTCGGTGTCTTGATGGGTTCCTTCTTTTCGGCTGTGCTGGGCTACATGATGCTGCGCTGGCTCTGGGCGCGCGATCAGCGGGCCTTGGCCGCTGGGGGGGTGGCGCCGGGGCCGGGGGCCTAGCCCTTCACCGGGCCAGGCCGATGCAGGGGGTTGGCATTTCAGGAAATACGTGTCATGCGAATGTCGTTGTCCCAACCTCCCGTGAATATTGATGGAAAATTTTGAAGACCTGATTGCCGGTTACCGGCGTTTCAAGCGTGACCAGTTCGCGGCCAGTCGTGCGCGCTACCGGGCCCTGGCGGAACAAGGCCAGTCACCGTCGGTGATGATTATCGGTTGCTGCGATTCACGCGTGGATCCTGCGGCGATTTTCGATGCGGGACCGGGTGAGCTGTTCGTGGTCCGCAATGTCGCCAACCTGGTGCCGCCCTATGAGCCCGATCACGGGCATCACGGCACCAGTGCCGCTATCGAATTCGCCCTGACCGGGCTCAAGGTTCGTCATGTCGTGGTCCTCGGCCATGCGGCTTGCGGCGGGGTCAAGGCGCTGATGAACGGCATGGGGGCGACGGATAATGACCCGAGCATGATTGCGCGCTGGATGTCCATCGCCCGGCCGGTTTATGAGGGCCTGAAGAAGGTCGGCATGGACATGAGCAGCGACTCCACCTGCGAGGCGATGGAGAAATTCAGCGTCATTCATTCCCTTTCCAACCTGCGTGGATTTCCCTTCGTCGCGGAAGCCGAAGCGGCGGGGCGGGTCACCCTGCACGGGGCATGGTTCGGGATTGAATCCGGACGGCTGGAACTGCTCGGCGACGGTGTCTTTACGCCGGTCGAATCCTAGCTGATGGCGTAAAGCGCTCCCGGATTGGTTTCCAGAATTTTGCGGGCCGAGCTTTCGGGCAGGCTGCCGTCGGCCCCCATGCGCTGAATAATCTCGATTTCCACCGCCACGTCGTTGTGGCCGTAGTCGGTGCCGACGATCAGGTTGTCGTCGCCGATATTGTCGATCAGCCAGTGCAGGTGGTCCGACTTCTGGGTGGTGATGTAGAAGCGGCTGTCATTGAGCAACGTATCGGAAACCTTGACCCCCTTCGCCTGAAGGCGCATGCGCGCCTCGTTCAGCATATAGGGAACCCATTCCGCGCTGGCCTCTACGAATGCGAAGCGCAGGCCGGGGAAACGTTTGGGGATTTCATCGCCGAGCAGGTAAAGGAAGGCGCCCATCACCGGGAACTTGAAGATCATGATGCCGAGATCGCGGCTGTAGCTGTCATGGTTGGCGAAACTGGCGTTGCCGGCGTGGTAGCACATCGGCATATCGAGATCCTGGCCGATCTCGAACAGGGGAAAGAAGTAGCGATCATTGGTGAAGCGTTCGCATTCGAACCCACGCATGAATATGCCGCAGGCGCCGTGGGCCTTGGCAAACTCCATTTCCGCACGCGCCCGGCCCGGGTCCACCAGTGAATACAGCGGCGGCACCGCGACCCAGCGCAGACGCCCATCGGATTGCTTCCAGATTTCGGCCAGCCAGCGGTTGTAGCTTTTGACGATGGCCATTTCCCGGTCGAATTCCGTTGTCACCGGTCGCAGGAACAGGGTTGGGAACAGCACCTGGACGTCCACATCGGTTTCATCCATGTGGGCGATGCGCCCGGCAATGTTTTCCATGTCCCGGACTTCGGGGTCGATATCGCGGCTGACGTTGGTCTTGGTCTGGAAGTGATCGCCGATTTTCCAGAACTCGTTGCGTTGGTTGCTTCGATAGGGGGCGCCGTCATCCGTATCGCGGACGAAAATCTGGGGGCGGAACTCCTGTTCCGCCTCCGTCATGTAGGACCAGGTTTTCGGGGTTTCGATCACATGGGCATCTGCGTCGATCCGGGGCATGGAAACTCTCCCTTCTTCGGGTGCTTTAGCGGCCGATGGCTGCACGCGCCTTTTTCTTGATGCCAGACGGCAGGTTGGTCAGCCTGGCGATGATGTCCTGGGTGCCGGCACCATCGGTCGGGCTGATTTCCAGACGCAGCTTGACGGCTTCTTTCAAAAGCCTGTCATCCTTCATCGTCTTGTCGAAGGCGGCCCGCAGGATATTGCCTGCCTTGGCCGGGGTGCCCGGCGGTGCGGCGTAGGGGCGCGCGATTTCCATCTGACTGAAAATGGCGTTCAGGACTTCACGCTGCTCGTCGGTTTTGGCGAAGGACTGGGTCAGGGGGACGCTTGTGAGTTGCGGATGCGGCTTCAGGCCGGACTGGATGATCGGCACCAGCTTCTTGTCCTTGACGTGACGGGTGATGCGGCTGAGCAGGGTCGAGCCGTTGATCCCGCAACTGCCCGATATTTCGCCCTGTTCCAGCGCCAGTACGCGGTCGCCGGTGCCCTTGTAGCCCAGAATGATTTTCATCTTGGTGCCGAGCACGTTGTTGATGGCATTGGGGAACATGAAGGCCTGGGCACCCTTGCCAGTGGCGGCAACGGTGAATTCCTTTTTCATTAGGTCGTCGAAGCTCTTGACCCCCGAAGTATGCCAGAAGCTGCAAACATCGGTATCGCTGGCCATGGAGCCGAGCCAGACGAACTTGAGGAAATCCATGTCGGTGCCGCGAATGCCGAGAATTGAATCGAGGGCGTTCGATGCGCGCACATTAGCGATTTCGGTGCCGTCCTTTTTTGCAACCTTGTAAGCGTACTGGACAGATTTGAGGCCGCCACCGCCCGGCATGTTGCGCACTGTGACCGAGGGGTTGCCCCCGACATGGCGCGGCAGGTGACGGCCAAGCAGGCGGGTGTATGTATCGTAACCGCCGCCGGCATTGCTGCCGACCGTCAGCTTCAGGGTCTTGCCGGAAAAATAATCAGCCGCCGTCGCCGAACCGGCAAAGCCGGTGGCGATCATCGTGGCGCCGAGGATAAAGGTTGCGTGCTTTATGTTCATTTTGGCCTCCCGTCGTTTTGCCTCTATTCGGGCATTTCTGGAAGGCATTCTGGCAGAACTGGCCAAGACATGGATACTGCAAAATATCCCGAATGTCAGAACGGCACTTCGCCGAGCACCGTGGTGCGGTGCATGTGGCGGATTTCAGGGGCCTGGACCCCGCCGCAGGCCAGGTGCATGGTTTGTCGATTGTCCCACATCACCAGGTCGCCCGGCTGCCAGCGATGGTGGTAGACGAAATCGCGGTTGGCGATATGGGCAAAGAGCCGGTCCAGCAGGGGCTGGGCCTCGGCATCGTCCGTGTCCCTGATGCCGATGGTGAAGCGTGGCGTCACGAACAGCATTTTCGCGCCGGTCGCGGGATGGGTGCGCACGATGGGATGGAACGCATCGGGCGGTGAGCGTTCGGCGAAATACTGTTCCGGGTTGGCGTGGCGCGTGGGGCGCGTCATGCGCGGATTGCGGTAACGGTTGAAGCTGTTGATGCCGACCAGGCCCTCGAGGCGTTGCTTCATGTCGTCATCCAGCGCGTCATAGGCGGCCGCCATGTTGGTCCATTCGGTATCGCCGCCATGTTCGGGCACGGTGATGGATTGCAGGATGGTGTATGCCGTCGGGCGATCCACGTAAGCATGGTCCGAATGCCAGTCGCTGCCCGCGTCGGGAATGCCGACGTTTTTCCCATCGCGGATTTCCGTTGAAAGCACCAGTACTTCCGGCTGGTCGGGAATCTTGTGTTCCGAATTGATGTGATACTGGATTTCACCGAAGCGCCGGGTGAAAGCGGTCTGTGTCGCCGGAGTCAGGGACTGGTCGCGTACCGCCAGCATCTTGTATCGGTGCAAGGCATCGCGGAGCGCGGCGAAGTCGTCATCGTCCATGGTGGCGGTATCGATTCCCGTCACTTCCGCGCCCATGGCGGGCGCCAGCGGCTTGATCGTCATCCGGGTTGCCATTGAAACCTCCCTCGAGATTGCGCCTTATTCCGCCCCGGCGGCACGGCCGCGGGCCATCCAGCTGGTCAGCGACAGGGTTGCGATGGTGGCGGCAAGCAATGCCATGGCCGAAAGCGCCAGTGACCAGTGTATCCCGATCATCGCGCCGCCGATGCCCACGGTGACGCCGGAAAATGTCCTCAGCCCGTGGGCCGACATATTGTAAAGCCCGATCACCCGGCCGCGTATAGCCTGGGGGGCGTGTAGCTGGACCAGGGTTTGCGCCATCGAGCCGTAGGCGAGGTTAAGAAACCCGGCGGCAAAGATCGCGCCGACCGCAAGGGCATAATTGGTGCTTAATGCGAAGATCCCGATGGCGACACACCAGCCCATGACCAGCAGGAAAGCGGTGCGCGGACTGGCGGGAAGCAGGTTGCGGCTCTCCAGGATAATCCCGGCGCTAAGCGCACCCGCGGCGCCCGCCGTCAGCAGCACCGAATAATGAAGGCCCGCCTTGCCGGTGCCGAGATCATGGGCGAATTCCGGCATTTGCGCCTGGTGCGCGTTGCCCACCAGCAGCGATGCAACCCCCACCAGCAGTGTCATGGAAACGATCACAGGGTTGCCGGCGATCAGCTTGATGGTCTCGACGATATCGCCGAGCCCGCGCATGGCCCGGCGCGGCGGCGGCGCTTCGCCGGTGGCGCGATGCCCGTAGGGCGCGTTGATCAGCCACAGGGTCAGCGGCAGGTAGATCAACGCATTGAACAGGATACCCCAGGCCGGCCCCATCAGGAGAAGGATACCGGCGCCGACGGCGGGCCCCATCAGCAGGCCCATCTGGCGTGCGGTCGACATCAGACGCACGGCGCTTTGCAGATGGGTCTTGCCGACGATGGAATGGACGATCAACTGGGATGCGGGCGACCACAGCACACCCGCCAGGCCGTGGATGATCAGCAGCACCGCCGCGTGCCATTGCTCCAGCGTATCGGTGAGGAACAGCACGCCCCACAATGCCGAGGCCAGCATGAACAGCCCCATCCCTGCCTGGATGACGCGGCGCGGGTCGAAGCGATCGGCGAGCGCGCCCGCGTAGACCGAGAAGAACAGGAACGGCGCCCAATGCGCGATCACGGCAAAGCCTGCCAGCGCGGGGGAGCGGAACTTCTGGTAGATCATCCAGTAGCTGATGACGTGTTCGATGTTGTCGGCCATCATCGCCAGCATGGTGCCGAGCAGGTAAACCCGGCAGCCGGGGTGGCGCAGCGCCGCGAACGAGGGAGCGTTTCCGCCACCGTCTTGGGATGGGGCCGTCATGTTCTGGGTTTCCGCCGCTTGTTCTCTGTTTTCCATAGTATCCCCGCTGGGCGCCCTCGCTGGCAAGCCCGCCGGTGCCGGGCGGCCAAAAGCGATTGTGCCGATGCCGTGAATGGGCCTAGGCTTTGACAAAACAGAACCGGCGAGAGCCCTTCGGCCCTTGCCTGAAAGGGAGGTTTTCATGACGGACAGCAGTTACCGCCCGGCCGAGGTGGGCGATCCCAAGGCCAACCAGGATTTCGAGGCGGCGCCGCCACCCACACGCTTCAAGTTGCGCACGCCCCTGCTCGACAGCGGCAGCCTTTCCACGGTGCTGGCCGAAACGGAAAACTTCCAGCTCAAGATTCGCTGCTATGCCCCACAAGAGGGCGAGAACGCGATGCACAGCCACCACAACCAGGATCACAGCTTCGTCGTGCTGCAAGGCACGGCGCGCTTCTATGGTCCCCGTGGCGAGGTCTGGGAGCTTGGCCGCAACGAAGGCATCATGCTCTACGACGGGTCCTGGTACTGTTTTGAAAATCCCGGTGCAGAACCGCTGGTGGTGTTGCGCATCGCCGCGTTCATGCCGCACAAGGGCGATCCCGACAAGCGTCTGGGGATCAGGGGCGAACAGATCGATCCCCATACCAAGGAAAATCGCCGCCCCGATGAGATCAAGCTGCGCGACGGCGCCTTTTATGAATAAGGCGGTGCCGCAAAGCAGGGTGCCCGCCGTCGCCGGGCAGCCTGTTGTCGATCCGGCGGGGTGGGAGCCGGAAGATCTTGTAAGGGCTGATGACTGGATTCACCGGTTCGATGACCGCGACATCGCCGAGATCGACGACGCCGTTGCCGGGCTGACGGCGCGAGGTTTGGCGCCGGCCGAAATTACCGCGACAAATTTTCCCTTGCCGCACCTCGCAAGCCGGATCGAGGAAATTCGTCGCCAGTTGCAGGACGGGCGCGGCATGGCCGTGCTGCGCGGCCTGCCGGTGGCGGAAAAGGGACGGGAGTGGTCGGCGCGGGCGTATCTTGGCCTCGGCGCGCATCTCGGTCGGCCCGTGTCGCAAAATGCCTACGGTCATTTGCTCGGTCATGTGCGCGACTTCGGCAAAAGCTACGACGATCCGCATTTTCGCGGCTACCAGTCCAGCGCGGCACTGGGCTTTCATTGCGATCACTGCGATTACGTCGGCCTTCTGTGCATGCAGCCCCCGCAGTCAGGCGGCGAAAGTCGCGTTGCCAGCGCGGTGACGCTATATAACCGGCTGCTTGCCGCCGATGCGGAACTGGCCGCGGAGCTTTGCCGTGATTTCTACTGGACCCGTCACGGCGAAGTGCCGGACGGTGAACCGCCGTGGTACCGCCAGCCGGTGTTTTCCTTCTACCAGGGATATTTTTCCGCGCGCGGCGTGTCGTCCTATATCCGCAAGGCGCAGGGCCTGCCGGGCGTGCCGCCGTTCACGCCCGTCCAGGAAGCAGCGATGAAGCTTTACGTCGATATGGTGGAGGAATGTGCCGCCGACATCCCCTTTGCCGTCGGGGATATCCAGTTGCTGCACAACCATGTTCTGCTGCATTCGCGTCGCAGCTTTGTCGACCGACCGGCGCCGGCGCCGCGACGGCACCTGTACCGCCTGTGGCTGAAGGAGGCGAACCCGCGCCCGTTGCCGCCCGAGGTCCGCGCCAATTTCCAGGGCGTCTATGTCGCGGGGGCAAGGCACCAGGTGGTCATCGATCCCGAACAGGCCGAGGAAGCCGCGGCCTGAACGCGAAAACGCCGGGCAGGGCCCGGCGTCTCCGAAACAGCCACCACGGGCAAGATCAGGCGTCGGCCAGCATCTTGTCCTTGCGCGGATCGAAACGGAACCGCGGCACGGTATCCAGATCGCCGCCGGTGATGCGAACCACCCAGGCCTTGCCGGGATGCGCGGTAGAGTGAATGGCGCCGGGGCCGTAGGCGCGGCTCTGTCCGGGGCCGATGTCGTATTTTTCCTTCACTTCCAATTCCGCATGGTCGGCATTTTCGGGATTGGTGCGGCGCCACTCGGTCATCTGGGTCACGCCCATGCAGTTGGAATAGATCGCCCAAGAATCGCCGTGACTATGCGGGTTGCCGCCCTTGCCCGCTTTCTGGACATGGGCCAGGACGTAAACGTCGAGGTCCTTGTCGTGCCACAGCACGCGCTTGCTCGGCGGCATGTCGTCATTGAAAGTGGCAGCGACGAAATCCTGGTTGGATACCAGATCCCTGAGCTTGTCGGCCACGGCACTGCGTGTTTCGTCGTTCACACCCTTGCTCAGGATATCGTGGGCATCCTTGCAAAAGCTTTCGAGCGTGTATCCCATTTGGGGCTCCTCCGATTTGGCGCGTTTCGTTGATCTGCCGGAAGCCTAGGCAAATTGGCCATTACTTGCAAGCAAGCCTAAAGCCCGGGCCGGGGGCGGGGCCCCATGGCGGTTTCCAGGGCATGGCCGAGGGCGAGAATCGTCGCCTCGCCGCAGGCAGGCCCGGCGATCTGCAGGCCGAGCGGAAGCCCGTCGCCGTTGAAGCCGCTGAAGACCGACAGGGCGGGCACGGCGCAAACGTTGAACGGCTGGTTGAAATTGGGCCGCCGCGTTCCCGGGCGCGCCGCCGCCTTGCCGCCGTCGCCGGGCAGGGCCGGGGCCGGGTAGGGCACGGAAAGGGTAACCAGGGCATCGAATTTTTCGAACTGGCGATCCATTTCCGCGATCAGGTGGCGCCGGGCACGGCTGGCTTGCAGGTAGTCGTCGGCGGAAATGAGCGCCCCTTCGATGATCCGGTGGCGCAGGCTGGCGCCGAAATCATTGGCGCGGGTGCGCCAGTCGTGTCCGTGGGCGGCGTAGAACTCGGCCTCGCCGATCACAGTCTTGGCATCGTGATAAATGCCGAGCGGACTGACCCGTGTGGACGAAATTTTCGCGCCGAGGCCACGGAGCACGTCGAGGGCGCGATCAAGCGCGGCCACCTGTTCCGCATCGGCATCGCTGTCTTCCTCGAAGAAATGGCGCAGCACGCCGATCTTCATCCCGGTAACGGGCTTGCCGATGGCAGCGGTGAAATCGGGCAGCGGATCGTCGCGGCTGGCCGGGTCCTCCGCGTCGAAGCCCGCGATGATGCCAAGCGCGATGGCGCAGTCCTCGACCGTCCAGGCAAGCGGACCGCAATGGTCAAGGGAGAACGAGTAAGGCACGATCCCGCGACGGCTGACGCGGCCGTAAGTGGGCATCAGCCCGGCGGTGGCGCAAAGTGCTGCCGGGTTGCGAATCGAGCCGCCGGTATCGGTGCCCAATGCCACCGGTGCCAGCCCCGCCGCGACCGCTGCCGCCGATCCGGTGCTGGAGCCGCCGGTGAAGCCGTGGCCGATGTTCCATGGGTTGCGGGCGGGAGGAAAGGCCTGGTCGGGCGAAGGGGCGCCGTGGGCGAACTCGAGGCAGGCGAGCTTGCCGAGAATCACGGCGCCGCCGTCTTTCAGTCGGCGCACGACCTCGGCATCGCGGTCGGGAACATAATCCAGAAGCACGCGCGAATGCGCCGTGGTGCGCAGGCCTGCGGTCTCGATATTATCCTTCAGGCCGACGGGAATGCCGGCCATGGGACCGGGATCGCGCCCGGCGGCGAAGGCGCGGGTGGCGGCGTCGGCGGCGGTGCGGGCACCCTCGGCGTCAACCAGCAGGTAGGCGTGCAAGGTATCGTTGAGCCGGGCGATCCGCGCCAGCAGCGCCTCGGTCAGGGCCAGCGGCGTCAGCGTGCCGTCGCGGAAACGCCGGGCGGCCGCGGCAACGCTCAGGAAGCAAAGGTCGTCGTCCGCCTCGATGCTCACCGGCGGACCCCGCGGGGCCGGAGGGACGGGAGCCCGTAGGCCGGTTCGTCCCAGCGGGCGACGAGATCGGCGAGCCGTCGGGCGGAAGCCCGGTTTTCGTGGGCGACGGTGACAAGGCGGGCGATATCATCGTCCTGAAGGGATAGTCCCGCCACTGCGGCGAGATGACGTACCGCCGCTTCCGTGCCGCCGTCCGCCTTGTTATCGCTCCGTTCCGTCATGTTTCCCCCCCATCGTGATTTGCGGCCATGATAGGGCGGCCGGGCCACGTGGCGCAAACGCAAGCCCCTGACCGGGCCCCTTGGCGCGGGCCCGCGTCATGCTATCCTGCCGGCTGGTTCGGCGCGGCAGGGTTCTGCCGGTTGGGGAGATGATGGAACCGAAACCCGAAGATTATGCCTTCGACCTGGAGCGCGCCCTCGATGCGGTCGTGGTGCTGCGCGCCACGGTGGCCGCCGATGCCCATAGTGCCGATCGGTTGGGAACGGAACGGGCGGGCAATGCCTGCGTGATCTCGCGCGAAGGGCTTGCGGTGACGGTCGGCTATCTGGTGACCGAAGCGGAGCAGGTCTGGCTGGTGACCGGTGACGGCCGGGTGGCCGAGGCCGATGTCGTCGGCCGCGATCATGAAACCGGCCTCGCCCTCGTCCAGGCGTTGCAGCCGCTGGGGATCGAGCCGCTCAAGCTCGGCCGTTCCGCCAATGTTGCCGTCGGCGACAAGGTCGTTGCGGCGGGGGCCGGTGGCATCATTGGGTCCGTGGCGGCGCGTGTGGTGGCGCGTCAGGAATTCGCCGGGTACTGGGAATACCTCCTCGATAACGCGATTTACACGGCGCCGCCCCATCCCCATTGGGCGGGGGCAGGACTGCTGGCGGCCGATGGCGGGTTGGTGGGGATCGGGTCGCTTTTCGTCCAGCAGGCGACGGAAAGCCGTGGCGCGGTGGACGTGAACATGATGATCCCGATTGATCTGCTGCCGCCGATCATCGACGACCTGGTGCGGTTCGGGCGGACCCAGCGTCCGGCACGGCCGTGGATTGGCTTGCAGGCGACGGAATTCGGGGAAACCCTTGTCGTCGTGGGTCTGACCGACAATGGGCCGGGGGTGAAGGCTGGGATCCGGGTCGGAGATGTGATTGCCGGTGTTGACGGCCAGCCGGTTTCCACCCTTGGTGAGTTGTTCCGGCGCATGTGGGCGACGGGTGACGCAGGGGTGAGCATCAATCTCGATATCCGGCGCAACGGTGAGGAATACCTGATCGGCATTAAATCCATTGACCGGGCGCGGAATTATAAATCACCCAAGCTTCATTGATGGGCAGGGCAGAGAGAAAACATGCTGGACCAAGCGAAGAAAACATTCCGTGACTGGCGTGAATACAGCCAGCAGGAGCTGGACGACAATTACAACCAGAACAGCCTGGTTCCGGATAACTCGCCGTTCAAGGAACGAAAGATCCGGGAAAGCGCGCGGGCGCGCGAGATGCTGGAATGTATTCGCGACGTTGCCTATGGCCCCAGCCTGAAGGAAAAACTGGATATCTTTCCGGCCTCGAAGAAGGGCGCGCCGATCCAGATTTTCATTCACGGCGGCGCGTGGAAGTCGGGTAACAAGGATGAGGTCAGTTACCCCGCGCCGGTTTTTCATGACGCCGGGGCCAATTACGTGGCGGTCAACTTCGCTTCTGTTCCCGATGCGATGATCGAGGAGCAGGTGCGCCAGTGCCGCGCCGCGATTGCGTGGGTTTATGCCAATGCTGCCAGTTTCGGCGGCGATCCCGACCGCATTTATGTTTCGGGCCATTCGTCGGGTGGCCATGTTACGGGCATGATGGTGGTCACCGACTGGGAAGGCATCTTCGGTCTGCCCGCCGATGTCATCAAGGGGGCGGCGCCGATTTCCGGCATGTTCGACCTGGAGCCGGTGCGCCATTCGTGGCGCAATACCTACCTTGGCCTCGATGCTGCCCGCGCCGACGGGCTAAGCGCGATTCGTCATATTCCGGCGGTGAAAATTCCCCTGGTGATCGGCTACGGCACCAAGGAACTGCCCGAATTCCAGCGTCAGAGCGAAACCTTTGCCGAGGCCTGGCGGGCGGCGGGACAGGAATGCGAGCTGATCGTCGTGGAAGGTCTCAATCACTTCGAGATGGGGGCCGCCTTCGGCGATCCCGATTGCCCGTTTGTCCAGGCTATCCTGCGCCAGATGAAACTGGCCTGATAAGATATAATACGTATTTAATATTAAATATAAGTATATTTTTCTATCACAAAAGAGATATTACATCTCTTGCCGACATCACCCGGCCCATGCGCGGGAATATGCGGTTCATCAGGAAGTCGTTATTGCCGTCGCGGTGGGAATAGCAGCAGTCGCCGACGATCACGATGCCGAAATCCAGGTCTCGTGCGGCAAAGGCCGTGGACACGATGCCGACGTCGGTGGAGCCGCCGGCGATGATCACGGTCTTAAGACCGCGGGTGCGGAACTGCAGTTCCAGGTGGGTCTGGAAAAAAGCACTCCAGCGATGCTTGGGCACCATGACATCGCCCGGCGCGGGGGCAACTTCGGGGGCAACCTCGGCCGCTTCGGTGCCATGGCGGCTTGACGGGTTGAAGGTGCGGTCACGATCGCCCCAGGGGCGCAGTTCCATGTCCGTGTCGGTGAGGCGGGTGGCGATGTCGGCACCATCCGCGGCGTGGTCGCCCGATGCGTAAAATACGGTCATCCCCGCCGCATGAACGCCATCCACCAGCAGTTTCATGTTTTCGCGAATGTTCCAGTCCTTGAGATGTTGTTCCTTGACCGGATCTTCCGGGTGCAGATAGCAATTCAGGGCATCGAACATGATCAGGCCCGCGCGGGAGGGGGCAAGGCTCGGGTCGAGGTCGATATCTGCGGGCATGGGAAGATCCTTCGTCTCTGTGCGTAATGGTGGACGGACGACAGTGTAGGGTGCGGGCCGGGCCGGCTTCAACCGCTACGCACATTTTCTGGCCCGGCATATCTTCCCATGTACAATGGACCAGGGCAGGTGGGCCGGGGGGAAGCTAAGGATGACGATTTCGATGAACGCAAAGGCATTTCTGGATTGCTCCGTCGCCGGATTTTGCCGGCCGGACTGGCGTTCGTGCTTGCCGGTTGCGCCAATGCCTTGCCGACATCGGAAAACGTGACCAAGTCGCCGTGGGCGAGCTTCGATGAAGTGAAGGCCGCCTACGACAAGGTCGAGCCCGGCCAAACCACCGCCGGGATGTTGCGCGCATCGAGCTTCGATCCCTACGCCAGTCTCAATGTGCGGGTGCTGAACTACCTCGATGTCATGCGCCATTTTCTCAGCGGCGATGCCATTCGCATCAATGATCTGCATCCCGCCGTGCAGGCGTGCATCCGCGCCTGCGAGGCCTGCAGCGCCTACAGTCTCTCGCTTGAGCACCTGCATCGCGAACGCAAGGGATCGGCGATGCTGGACCTGTTCAATTTCCGCCGACAAACCCATGAAACCGGCTGGCGGTTCGCGGCACTGTTCGTTCTGCATAACGGTGTCGTGACTTACAAGTTGTGGTCCGGCATGCCCAAGATCGACCGGCGCTTGCAGCACGACAATCCCCTTGGTCCCGTCCAGGAACCCGCCGATATCATTCGTGGGCAGATGCCCTAGGACCGTTCTCGTGGCGGTGGCGCGGGCCCGGTGTTGCGTTTATAAATGACAGCAAGAAACAACATGACAGCCCGCAGGGGGGAGCCCATGAAGCGCATACCGATTACCATCGCCATGTCCGATTACGATCACATGCGGGATTTTCGCATTGGCGAGGTTCGGGCCGAAGGTCTTGATCCCACCTTCCTGACCATGGAAATCCACGAGGTCTTTTCCCGCTTTACCTATAACCGGGAATGGGAAGTCTCGGAGTTGAGCTTCGCCAAGTTCATCGCCCAGGTGACCCGCGAGAATCCCGATATCATCGGCCTGCCGGTATGGACTTCACGGCAGTTTCGGTTTTCGTCGTTTTATTACAACACCAAGTCGGGCATCAAGACGCCCCAGGACCTGGCGGGCAAGCGCGTGGCGGTGCCGGAATGGGCGCAGACCGCCGCAGTCTATACGCGCGGCTGGCTGCAACATGACGCGGGCGTCGACCTGACCTCCATCGACTGGGTTCAGGCCGGGACCGAACAGCCCGGCCGCGAGGAAAAGGTCGAACTGTACCTGCCCAAGGGCCTGAAGCTGACCCGCGTGACCGACAAGTCCATTTCCCAGATGCTGGCATCCGGTGAAATCGACGCGGCGCTTGTCGCGCGTGAGCCGCGTGTTTTCACCCAGAAGCATCCCGACGTGAAGCGACTGTTCCCCGATTACCGGGCCATGGAAGAAAAATATTTCGACCAGACCGGCATTTTCCCGATCATGCATATCGTGGCCGTGCGCCGCGACCTGCTGGACGCGCACCCGTGGGCCGCGCGCAACCTGATCCTGGCCTTCGAGGAATCGAAGAAGCGCGCCGTGGATCGTTTCCTGGAAATTTCCGTATCGCGGTACTGCCTGCCTTGGGCCGTGGATCACGCGGAACAGATGAAGGAAAAATTCGGCGGCGATTTCTTCCCCTTCGGGATCGAGCCGAACCGCAAGACCCTGGCGGCGTTCTGCCAGTATGCCCACGAGCAGGGCATTACCCGCACCCGTCCCGAGGTCGAGGACCTGTTCCCGCAAGGCCTGGACTTTTCCGTTCTGATCTAGCCGGGCCGGGTATACTTCGGCTCACGGCCCGATCGCGAGGGAGATCAGCATGACCGGAACCGAACCGCCCAAACTCACCCCGCCCAGGCGCGATGGCCGCGCACCCCGTCTCAAGGCGCCGGCGGGCGCTTGCGATACCCATTTCCATATTTACGAGCCCGATATCGCGCTCAAGCCGGAACGTCGTTACACGCCGGTGGACGCGGGGCTCGATCATTACCGTGAAACCTTGGCGAAGATGGGCCTGAGCCGCGGCGTCATCGTCACCGGCAGCGCCATGACCGACAATGAGCCGAGCCTGCGGGCCATCGCCGCGATGAACGGCGCCTTCAAGGGCCTGGCGCTCGTCAAGGCGGATGTGTCGGATGCCGAGCTCGAGCGCCTTGCCGAAGGCGGCATGACCGGCTTTCGCATTTCCACCAAGTCGGTCGGCGGCATGGGGCCCGAGCACCTGATGCGGCTGGCGGAACGGGTCAGGGATTTCGGCTGGCACGTGGAGGTTCATCTCAACAGTGCCGAGGAAGTGGTCGAGCTTTTACCGATGCTTGCGCGCCTGCCGATCCCCCATGCCCTGGATCATGTCGCCAACCTGGGGCCCGCGCATCCGCCCGGATCCCCCGCTTTCGAGGCGGTTACCCGCCATATGCGCGAGACCGAGGACGCGTGGCTTAATCTCTACAGCGTCTATAACCTGTCGAAGACAGGCGCACCGGATTTCGCCGACATGGTGGAAAATGTCGCGGCGCTGATCGCGGCGCGGCCCGATCGCGTGATCTGGGGGTTGAACTGGCCGCACCCGACCTTCGACGTGGCCGTGCCCGATGATGCCGATGTGCTGGATTTCGTCGGCGCGGCGGCGCCCGATCCTGCCGTTCAGAAGATGATCCTAGCCGATAACCCGGCGCGGCTTTACGGCTTCCCGCCGCCCTAGGTCGTTACGGCTCAGTGGCCGCGGGTGAATTCCCCCGGCAGCACATGGCAATAGCCGCCGCCGTTCTTTTCGAAATAGCGCTGGTGGTATTCTTCCGCCTTCCAGAACGTATCCGCCGGCTTGATCTCCGTCACGATGGGGCGGGGAAATTTTTTGGCGTTTTGCAGCCGGTCGCGCACGGCGGTGGCGGTCTGCATTTGGGCATCGTCATAGGTGAAGATGGCGGAGCGGTACTGGTCGCCGACATCGGGGCCCTGGCGGTTAAGCTGGGTGGGATCGTGAATGGCGAAAAACACCTCGCACAGGCGCTCGAATGAAATCCGCTTGGGGTCGAAGGTTACTTCGACAACTTCGGCGTGGCCGGTGTTGTTGTAGCAGACGTCGCGGTAGGTGGGATTTTTCGTGTGCCCGCCGGAATAGCCGCAAAAGGCTTCCTCGACTCCGGGCACCTGGCGGAAGGCCGCTTCGACGCCCCAGAAACAACCGGCTCCGAACATCACCTTTTCCATGGCAGCGCCTCCCGCTAGCTCAGGTCCACCGGCGCGCGGCCGGGGTGGGGCAGTTCACGGCCCGCGCCCTTGGCCTTGGCCCGCTTGAGAATCTCGATGCCGGCGGCAAGGTCGGCGAGGCCCACGCCCATCCACTTGAACAGGGTCAGATCGGCGCCCACCGGGCGGCGTTCGTTCTTGCCGACGATCTGGTTCAGTTCGATCACGTCGTTCCAGTCGCTGCCTTCGCCATCGTAGAACGAGCGCAGTTCGCGGCTGTCTTCACGGCAGCCTTCGAGGCTGTCCACCACCACGCGGTCGGCACGGGCCACGACATCGGCCGTGATCTCGGCAAAGCCGGCGATAATGGCGCCCGCGGCATTCAGGTGCGTGCCCGGCGACAGCATGTCGGCGGTGAGGAACGGTTCCTTGGCGCGGGTCACGGTGGTGACGATGGGGGCGTCCTTGACGCAATCGGCGACCGATTCCTTTTCAACCACCTCGAAGCCGTATTTGTTGCGCACATCTTCGGCGAAGCGGGCGCGGTTCGCGGGCGTCGGCGAAAACACCCGCAGGCGCTTCAGCGGGCGTACAGCATTGACCGCCGCCACCTGGGTCATGGACTGTTTGCCCGAGCCGACAACGGCCATGTCGTCGGCGTCTTCGGCGGCAAGGTACTTGGTGGCGACGGCGGCCAGCGCAGCGGTGCGCATCTGGCCCAGCGCCACGGCTTCGATGATGGCGCGCAATTGCCCGTCGCCCGAGCCGTGCAACAGGACCAGCGGCGCCGATTTGCCGCCGACATTGGTCCAGACCTTGGCGCCGGAAAAACCGGCGCCGGTGAATTGCGCGCCGGTGATATTGAGGCTGCCGCCGTTCCAGGCCGTCTGGCCCTTGCGCAGGTTGCGCGCGCCGCCCTCGAATTCCAGGCGCAGGGCATCTTCCAGCGCCGCGATGACGCCGGACAGGTTGATCAGGGACACCACTTCCGCTTCGGTGATCCAGGTAAAGGTCTTGGGGGCTGCGTCGGCCATTCGATTCTCCTCGCGCCTTGGGTCCCCGGTTGTAGCCGCGTGCCGGTCCGAAATCCAGCCCCCACCGGGCTTTTCTTGACCCGGGCGGCGGGGGACGTTACCCCAATGGCGGTGTTTGACCTTTGCCGGGATCCGCTTGTGAACCTCAAGTCCACCCCTGTTCGCCTTGGCCTTCTTGCCGCCGTGGTTGCCGTTGCGGCCGTGGGCTGGCTGGCTTGGCCCGCGAAGGATACCGTGCGCCCCGAAGGGCTGGTGATTGACCCAACCGATGCGGCCCTGGTCGCCGCGGGCAAGGATATCTACGCTCGCACCTGCGCCGTCTGCCACGGCGCCGACCTCCGGGGCCAGCCCAATTGGCGCACGCGCGGGCCCGACGGCTTGCTGCCCGCGCCGCCCCATGATGAAACCGGTCATACCTGGCATCATGCCGATGGCCAGCTTTTCGTGCTGATGCGTGACGGTGTCGCCGCCCTGGCGCCGGCGGGGTACCGAACGTCGATGCCGGCTTATAAGGGAGTCTTGAGCGACCGCGAAATCGTGGCCGTGCTGGCCTATATCAAGAGCACCTGGCCCGCCCATATCCGGGCGCAGCAGGCAGACATCACCCGCAGGGCGAACGGGCGTTAGGCCGAGCCAAAAGAAAACGCCCCCGCCGGTTAGGCGGGGGCGCTTCTTTTATGCTTGAGGGCGCGGTGATCAGCTCTTGCAGTCCACCTTGGTCGCTTCCTTGGCCTTCGGCATGGGCAGTTCGAAGGTGCAGCTCATGCCGACCTTGACGTCCTCGCGCTTGGCCTTCTTGCCGCCGACGAAGACCTTGGTGCGTGAACCCGAAACGCCGGTGGTGATCGACTTGCCGTTTTCATCAAGCGTCAGCTTGCGCCCGCCGCCGTCCACCTTGGTGATCTTGCCGGTGTGCTTCGGCAGGTCCAGCTTGGCGGTGGTGGTGGGGCCGGTGAACTTGAGCAAACCATCGAGCTTCGCCAGCAGCGCAGGGGGCGTGGCCGCCATGTTGGCGACGATCTGCTGGATTTCCTCGCCGGTGACAAGTTCGACATCGCGGCGAAGCTTCTTGGCTTCGGCAACGAAGGCCGCATCCTTGGCGGTGGCGACGAAGGCGGCCCGCATGGCCTTCACGCGGTCGGCCGGGACCTTGGGCGCCAGGGCGAAGGGACGGCCCATGACGCGTACGCCGGTGACCATGTTGAAGTAAGCCTTTGCGTCGTCCTTGGACACACCGGCCGACAGGTACTTGCCGCTTTCGATCACTTCGAAGATGGTCGGCACGCCCGCCTTGGTCAGTTCGGGGATCGGCTTGATGGTGAGCTGTACCACCGGCTTCAGCGTGCCCGCCTTGAGACCGGCGCTGCCCTGCTCGTTGAGGGAGGCCCAGGACTGGCAAATGCCGTCAACCTCGCCGCGCTCGATCGCGAGATGGATCGGCGGCGTCGAGGGGTAGCCCTTGATCAGCCTGAACTTGCCGGCCAGGGTGTTGTTGATCAGCGCGGGGTTCATCTCGGTGTCGTTGGGACCCGTACCGCCCATGACGAAGGTGCGTTCGAACACCTCGTTGAAGGACTTGATGCCGGTGCGTGTCGCGATGGCGCAGGCGCCGGGCTCGTCGGCGAGGCTGCCCAGCCACTGGATCTCGGCAGCCTTAAACTTCGGACCCTTCTGGCCCATGATCTGGACCATGGCGGCGTTGCGCTGCAACCCGGCGATGATGGTGCCGTTCTGCGGCGCGACGTTGAAGGCGAAGTTGGCCATCACGATGGAGCCGGCGCGGTCCATGTTCTTGACGATGAAGCTGGGCTGGCCGGGAATGTGGCGGCCCATGTGGCGGGCCAGCATGCGGGCGTAGGTGTCATAGCCGCCACCGGGGCCGGAGCCGACGAGGATCTGGATACGCTTGCCTTTGTAGAAATTGCTTATGGCGTCGGCGGATGCAGGAGTCGTGGCAAGAATGCCGCAAGCCGCGACGATGGCCACCGAGGGGATCAGTGTGCGAAACCGCATGGGGGGAACTCCAAATTTGTTTAGTGGCTGTGGGGTGTCGGGCGATTTTGGACCCTGCCGCCAGATCCTTGGGCACGATGCCTGTGCCTATAGTGCGGCACTATGGCGCAAAAAAGGCACGCAGGCGGCGGGACAAAAAAAAGGCGCCCCCGCCTGAGCGGGGGCGCCGGGTAGGCGATTAAGGCTGGCTGCTTAGCTCTTGCAGTCGATCTTCTTGGCCTCGGAACCGGGCGAGGGATAGGTGAAGGTGCAGGTCATGCCGACCTTCACGGCCTTGCGCTTGGCTTTCTTGCCGTCGACCGTGACCTTGGTGCGCGAACCGGACACCTTGGCCTTCACTTCCTTGCCCTTGTAGCTAATGAAGATCTGGCGGCCACCCTTTTTAATCTGTGTGACCTTGCCTGTGTGTTTGGCCAGCTCGACCTTGGCGATCTTGGCTTTGCCTTTGTACTTTTGCAAATCATCCAGCAGTGCAAGATCTGCCTTGGGCGTCTTAGCCATGCCATTAACGATTTCTTGGATCTCGTCACCTGTCACGAGCTCAACCTCGCGGCGCTGCTTGGCGGCGTCCTTCAAGAACTTGGGGTCGGATGACATTTTGTTAAAGGCCGTGCGCAGCGCCTTAACCCGCTCGGGGGGGACACCTGGCGCAAGACCGAAGGGGCGGCCCATGGCTTTGGATGCAAAAACTAGATTGAACAGGCCCTTGACTTGGTCAACCGTCAGTCCGGGAACTACATGATCCTTCGTAATAAACTTCTGGATCATCGGCACGCCCATCTTCGATAGTTCTGGGTTAGCCTTAAGTGACATCTGGACCATTGGGATCATATTGCCCTGGCGGTAGTAGTCACCCGACAATTCCTTGAAAGAAGACCAAGACTGGCAGACGCCGTCGACTTCACCACGCTGGATTGCGAGATGCAGCGGTGCAGTCGAGGGATAGCCCTTGATCAGGGTGAACTTGGTGCCCAAGGTATTGTTGAACAGCGCCGGCTGGATCTCCGTATCATTGGGGCCGGTCCCGCCCATGACAGTGACGCGAGTAAAGTTGATCCCAAAATCGCCCATCTTGATTTTGGTACGCTTGTCTACGGCGCAAACACCTGCTTCGTTGGCGAGCGAGCCGAGCCAATTAATTTCCTGTGCCTTAAACTTCGGACCTTTCTGGCCCATAATCTGCACTAGGGCCAGGTTGCGCTGTAACCCGGCGATGATGGTGCCGTCCTTGGGGGCGACGTTGGCGACAAAGTTCATCACAACAATGGATCCCGCACCGTCCATGTTCTTAGATAGGAAGGTGGGTTTCCCCGGAATCAAGCGGCCTAGGTGGCGGGCAACCAGACGGGCATATGTGTCGTAACCGCCGCCCGGTCCGGAACCGATGAGCATTTGGATACGCTTGCCTTTGTAGAAATCGGCGATGGCGTCGGCGTTGGCGGCTTGGGGGTTGCCGGTAACGACCGTTGCCGCGACCGCGGCGAGGCCAAGAGTCCGAAGTTTAAACATGATTTACTCCCAGTCGTTAACAGGTGTGTTTCTCGTTGGGGCTACAAGGATAACAAGTGAGGCTTCCCTTTCCAACCCCTGTCGCACCATTTAACCATCTGATAAATAATGAAAAGGTTCCTTTATTTCTGAGACCCGCAGCCATCTGGTGTATTGGATGCGGGTTCCGGTTTGGGATATTTGCAGAAATACCTTGGACATTGTTTATTTGGGCCCTTGGTTCGGAATAATGGCGCAAAAGAGATTAAACCGATGGCGGGCAAGAGATTAGGGGTAACGGGGCCGTTAAGCCGGGCGAGGGCGGAGGCCGTTTCGCGTTCGGTGATGGCGCGCAGGAAACGCAGGGTGATGGCGCGGGAAGATATTTTCCGGATCAAGGCCTTGGGCTTTGATTGGGATATCGGGGTTATGGTCTATACGCCGCGCGGTGCCATCACCCGCGGGGCCGACGGGTTGAAGGGCGGCTTTTTCCTGCTTCATGGAGGCAACGGTGATTACAAGTCGGTTGAGCCGTTAGCTCGTGCCTTGTCGGAGCGCTTCGGCTACAAGGTCGTCTCGATGACCTTTCCTGGCCGGCTTTACTTTCCTGATCCGGGCCGTGACTGGCCGGGGGATACTCTTCGTGAAGATGGCTCGGCCCGGATGCCGATCTGGAAAAAGGGCGAAGTCATTTCTCGCGATCAGTACAAGCTGGTTCTGGATACTAAGCTGCGCGCGCGCTACGGCACGCGCACCTTTGCTCGCGCCCGGTCTGGAACACTGCTTTATGAGCGTATGGCCGCCTGGCCCGTAGCCTTCGATGAGGCTATGCTCGAGGCCTGCCGCCGCCACCTGCCCGCAGGGGAATTTTCGGTTTACCTGCATGGTCATTCCACCGGGGGTGCCTTCACCGCTATCTTGAGTCAGAGATTAGAGAATTGCGCGGGTCAGACTGAGATCGAAACTGCCCCTATCGGCGTCATCAACCGTGTCAAGCACGCCTGGTCCGGATCGATGGGCAAAATCACTGGTTTTGACAAAGCCGGTCCGAAGGAACCCGACGACGTCCTGCATGATCCTTTTACCGATCTTTATCTTCGCACCTGGCGGGATCGGGCGCGCTATTCCGGTCCGGAATCGCTCGGCCGCGAGGGCCCCGCGGCCCTTATGCGCCTCCCGATGCTGATGGAGGAAATTCTCGATGGCTGGGTTGAGGAACGTCAGCGCCCACAATTCAAGGCAGAGTTTCCTGTGACGCACAATGTCACTGGTACGCTGGCGGCGGCAGCGCGTGTTGCTGCACGGCGGTTGAAACTAGGGCGCACGGAAACCCGTGCACTTGTCGAACGCTACCTGAATTATGGGCGTTACCGGGAAGGTCCCGATGCGCGCCCGGTGCCACCTATCCTGTTTGTCAATTCCCGCCTGTCGCGGGACAATTCTGAAGAAGTTTTCCGGGCTGTCGTGATGCCCATGCTAGCAGCGCTGAAGCCCGCCCCGCGGGTGCACCTAACCATGTTGGACGCAGGCAGTCACATTTACATGGAGCCAGACGGCCCGAAGCTACCCCAGGGCATTGCTCCGGTCGCGGCAAAACTATTCGATGATGCGGTGCGTGGTGGTTTCTTCGTTGTAGATCGTGTGAAAACATAATTAATCTGGTGTGATCACGGTCGGGTTGCAGTTTATTTACATATTCACCCAAGCTATGCCTTCGGTGAAAGCACTATGTGGCTCGGCCAGGTCGCATTGATCGGTCAAAGCGTGGTCTGCATGGCGATGGCGGACCTCCTGCCGGTCTCAGCTTTTTGTTTTCCGAAAAAAGGCGCTAGCCTCCCTCCAAAAAAATCTTGTTCGGACCCAGTAATGTAACAATCCGCCTGTAAAAAGGTCCTGGACAAAGGTTGGGTTCAACCCCTAACGCGAGGGCATGAAATGACGGCGCAGCACGAACACACCTCAGTTCTTGAAAATAGCACCCGTTTGAAAAGCGCTATAATTAAAGCTAACGCTAGGGCAGGTAACCATGCACGATCCTATTTTGACATCGCTGCGCCAGCTCCAAAGTGGAGTTCTGGCGATCTAGTTGAACTGGTTTCGTTCGCTATTAATGCCATTGGACCCGCAAAGTACCGTGCGGCTATTTTTGGCAAGTTAGTCACGGTTTTCACGCCTGATGAAGCCACCGCTGAGGTTCTGCGTGCGGCGCTTCTCAAATCCAGTGTTGATTGCCCGACAAATCGGTTGATACAGGTTGAGGTCGACAAAAAGGTCGCCTAGAAGACCCGGGCGAAGCCCTTCCACAACAGAGCTACGGCGCCTAGCATGAGGACGGCCTGGAAAGCGTCGTAAAAGCGCTTGGCGTCGGCGCGGTGGAAGAAGCGGATGCCGAACCAGGCGCCGAACAGCGATACCGGCATCAGTAAAAGCGATTCCACGACCAACCGCCATGAAATCAGGCCGAAGGCAATCGCGACGAGGAAACGCCAGATCAGGAAGATCGAGCCGACCAGGATGGATGTGCCGCGCATCAGCGTAGGGTTGGGGCAGGCGAATTTCAGATAGATCGAAAATAGGTACATTCCGCCGCCGCCCGCCAATCCGGCGATCAGGCCGGCGAAACTAGACAGGCCCAGCGCCACGGAAAATCGCCGCAGGTCTATCCGCGTCGCGATCCGATCCAGAAGACGATAGCGGTCCATCAATGCAATGCCGCCCATGGCAAGGCCGAGGCAGATGGTCAGCCAGCCCGGCTCTAGCTTCTTGAACACGAACACCCCGGCCGCGATGGCGCCAAAGCCCGTCACCAGCAGCGGCTTTGCTAGTTTCCAGTCGCCATTTTTTATGCCGAAGGGGACAATCTGCACTTGGGCCCAGACCCCGGTGGCGAGCGCCAGCAGGACGGCGTGATGGGGTTCGAGAAATATCGTCGTGAACACGATGGTCGGCGCCACAGCGCCGAAGCCAAGCGCGCCGCGCACGGACGCGATGATGCCGTAAACCGCGACTAGGGCGATCAGTTGCGCCGTGTCCAGTGTCTGAAACGGAGCCAGGTCCGAGGGGAACAAATCGGCGATCACGGCGGGCTTTCTCGGCGGTAGGGCTTTAAGGACATAGCGCCTTCCGTCCCGGTGGTCGGCAAGAAACGCCGTCCCGCTGGCTGAGCGCAGGTTTTGGGCCTCGGCCTCCCGGTTTTGGTCTATTGTGGCGCTGCCCGGGAAAGTGGGCATTTCCCTCTGTTGAGATGTCGGGGTTTTTGCCCTAGAACTGTATCATAAGACGCGCTTAGAGGAGAAAGGTTACTGACATGGCTTCGGCAAACCCCACCATTGATCTGGCCTGTGATAATGTCGCGACACTGGATGGTGCGAGCGTAGCCCCGATCAAGGCATCTGTCGGTTCCTATATTTCGGGCTATTGCTTCGACGGCAATTCCGTATCCGATGGGTTCCGGTCCGCCATGCGCGACCTGCTGCATAACCGCGGCCTCGTGGTGTTTGCGCCGGGCACCGTGACGGCGGCGAATTTCACCAAGTTTGCGGGCTTCCTGGGCGAGTTTTTCGACTATTCCGGTCCCCATACGCCCCGCGCCCCGGATAATCCCGATGCGACCGTCATAAGTGCCGCGAAGGATGCGCATTTGCGCAATCATGTCTGGCACGCCGACGGCGGTTTCCGTGCCGACGCGCCGGCGTTCACCGCGCTGTTCGGCAAGGCCATTCCCAAGAACGGCGGCGACACGATGTATTCCAACGCGACCTGGGTTTACGAAAACCTGGACCCGCTGTTTGCGAAATACCTTGATTCACTGCAGGTGATCCAGTCCCCGGATGCCACCGGGCACATCACCGACCGTTATCTCGATCCGGAAGAAGCCGCCCAGGCCCGCCTGCGCATGCCGCCGTTCGAAATGCCGCTGATCCGCACGCACCCGGTAACGGGCCGCAAGTGGGTGGCTATCAATGAATCATACGTCTGCTACATCAAGGGCGTCAGTCGCGTTCACAGTCAGAACATTCTTGGCATCCTGTTCGACATGATCAAGTCGCCAGAAGCGACCTGCCGCTTCGAATGGGAAGAGGGTGCCCTGGCCGTCTGGGATAACCGGGTGGTGCAGCATCGCGCGGTCAAGGATTACGGCGGCAATGCTACCCGCCTGCTATATCGCTGCACTATGACGGCGTGAGGTCGGCATGAGCGATACACGGTCAAGCGTTCTCATTACCGTTGCGGAACTGGCTGCCGGGCTTTCCGGCAAGGCGCCACCTGTGATCCTCGACGTCAGTGACGACCTGGAAACTACGCCGCTTGAGCGTCCGGTCATTCCCGGCGCTATCGCCGTTTCGCTGGCGACAGATTTTTCCGGTGCGCCGACCAAGCTGGGTGGCCGCCGTCCGCTTCCCGATGCCAAGGCGCTTGAAGAAAACCTGCGGCGGTTCGGGATCAACGCCGATTCCGCCGTTGTCGTTTACGACAATGCGAAGGGCGCGCAAGCGGGCCGCGCATGGTGGACCCTGCGTTGGGCGGGGCATGACAATGTGCGCCTTCTCGACGGCGGCCTGGCCGCCTGGACGGGGGCGGGCCGCGATGTGGCGGCGCAGCCGGCCCATGCGCCCGGCAACGGCGACCTGAAAGTCACGCCGGGGGGCATGCCTACCATTGAAGCCGAAGAAGCAGCAGATATCGCCCGCAGCGGCGTCCTGCTCGATGCCCGTGGCACGGCCGCTTACGAAGGCGAGCCCGACAAACCTGCGACCGGGCATATCCCGGGTGCGGTCTGCGCGCCCTCGGCGGGGGCCATCGGCGGTGACGGCTGCTTCAAGCCAACGGAAGAACTACGGGCACATTTCGCCGGTCTTGGCGCCGACGGCACGCAACCGCGGGGCGTCTATTGCGGCAGCGGAAACGCCGCGGCGCATGAACTTGCGGCGATGTATGCCGCCGGGATCGAGGCGCCGCTTTATGTCGGCTCTATGTCGGCATGGACTGGTGATCCGTTCCGTCCAGTAGCCAAGGGCCAGGACCGCGGCTAGACACGTCCCGCCCGACGTCACTTTGCGTGCCCGCTAACGAGCGACGAGAGGCGATGACTGACTTCCCCGAAATTCGTGAACAGGTGCGCGCCCTCTGCGCCCGCTTTCCCGGCACCTACTGGCGAGGGCATGACCAGGCCCGGAGCTATCCGGCAGAATTCGTCGCCGCGCTGACCGAGGGAGGCTGGCTAGCCTGCCTTATCCCGACCGAGTTCGGTGGTTCCGGCCTGGGACTGGCGGAGGCGACGGCGATCCTGGAAGAAATCCACGCCTCGGGCGCCAATGCCGCTGCCGCTCATGCGCAGATGTACACCATGGGCACGATCCTGCGGCACGGTTCGGAGGCGCAAAAGCAACGCTACCTGCCCGATATCGCGGCCGGGCGCCTGCGCCTGCAGGCCTTCGCCGTGACCGAGCCGGAAAGCGGCACCGATACCCTGGCGCTCAAGACCCGAG
>JAYPPT010000003.1:0-250527 GCA_038131655.1 Alphaproteobacteria bacterium | reverse complement strand
CGGTCAACCGTGACAGGGCGACCCCAATAGGCTAATGCTTGGAAGCCATGGTCACCACCTTCGATTCGATAACCTACAATCCCATCGGCTCGCCAGACGAGGGCGCCGTGCTGGAAATTATACGCCCGCCATCCCAGGTTCTGCCGGTAGTTTTTGCCTCCCCCCACAGCGGCAACCGATACCCGGAAAGTTTTATCCGGGCATCAAGGCTAGACCCCCAAGCCCTGCGCAAGTCCGAAGACAGCTTCGTAGATGAAATCTTCGCTGCCGCCCCGCGCTTCGGCGCGCCGCTGATCAAGGCCCTGTTCCCGCGGGCCTACATGGACCCCAATCGCGAACCGTTCGAGCTGGACCCGAAAATGTTCGACGATGATCTACCGTCCCACGTGAACGTACATTCGCCTCGGGTCGCCGCCGGTCTCGGCACCATTGCTCGAGTGGTCGCCAACGGCGAGGATATCTACCGCGGCAAACTGTCCTTCGCCGAAGCCGCGGATCGCATTAACGCACTCTACCGCCCCTATCATCGCGCCCTTCAGGAACTGATCGAGGAAACGCGGCGCCGCTTCGGCTTGTGCCTGCTGATCGATTGCCACTCGATGCCGTCAGTCGGTGGACCAATGGATCTCGATTCCGGGAAAAACCGCGTGGATTTCGTCCTTGGCGATTGCTTCGGCATTTCCTGCGCCCCCGCTATCACCGATCATGTCGAAGCGACCCTGGCGCAGGGCGGCCACCGCGTGACCCGCAACGCCCCTTATTCTGGCGGCTATACCACGGCGCATTACGGCCATCCTGATAGCGGGGTTCATGCCTTGCAGATCGAAATCAACCGCGCCCTCTACATGGACGAGAAGACCTATACGCGGCTGCCCGGCCTCGACACGCTGTGCAGTCAAACCGAAGCCCTGATCGCCACCTTGCCGGTGCTTTGCGCGCGGCTGAGCCCGCAATAAGCGGCGCGTTCCCCCACCCCGGACACAGAAAAAAGGCCGCAGCGAAGTGCGGCCTTTGAGTATAGGGAGGAAACGCCCAAGAAGGGAATTTACGAAGCTGGCCCTGTCGGGCCGCGATCGCAGGATCCTTTTCCCACAGGTCCAGTCTCATGTCAAATGTTTTATATAAGAATCAAAATATCGATTGATTCAGCCGGTTAGAATTTCAGATCCAAAAATTTAGAGGTGATTCTATATATCAGAATTATCCCGGAAGGCGCATAACGAGCGCCGCGCCGCCAAGCAACGTGCCATTGCCCGGATGAGCATTCCCATGCTCGCCGACGCCCGCTAGGCACGGTGGCGCAGGGCCAATAAAGCACCGGCGAGCGCGAGCACGGCCAACATGACGAAGCCCGCGCCATAGGCTAGCCCGAGCGCCAGCAACGTGCTGAAGACGGCAGGCGCTAACACCACGCCGCCGAAGGTCACGAAAACCGAACCGCCGGTCACGAAACCGGCCTTGCCCGGCGGCGCAATGCGGGCCAGCTCCGCCAGCATGACCCCGTTCCAGCCGATGGCGCTGGCGCCGAAGACCGCGGCAGCGGCATAAATCACAACAGGCGGTGTCATCGGCGACACCCCGGCGATCACCAGCGAGGTCCCCGCCATGACCAGCCCCAATCCGAATAGCACCCAACGCGCGCTCACCAGCGTGCCCGATATAACACCCCAGAAAATTCGTCCCGCGATCCCGCCACCTGGGCCACCGCCAGCACGGCACCGGCGGCAGCGATATCGAACCGCACATGCTCGACCAGGAAGCTCACCAGAAAGGCGATCAGCGACATCTGCACGGCAGAATAACTACCCGCCAGGAACGACAGCCGGCGCATTGCGGGATCGCGCAGCACAAGGCGGAGCGGCGCAGCCAAATCGCGCACCACGCGATGATTGCGGTCGCGGTCAGCATCCAAGCGGGCGCGGATCGGTTGCAGTAAAAGCGCCAGCGCCAGTGCCGCCAGGCCGACGGCAATCGCCGCACCGCGCCAGCCCCAGGCTAGCACCATCAGCGGCACCAGCGCACCCGCTAGCGCGCCGCCGGCAGGCACCCGGTTTGCTTCAGCGAAAAGACAATGGGCATCAGGTGCACCGGCGTGGTCCGCGCCAGAATATGCGAGCTGGCCGGCGTCGGCGGCCATAAGCAAGGCCAATCATCAGCGCCGCCAGCATCACCCAGACGACCTGGCCCAGGCACATCAGCGCCAGGGCGACGGCGGCCACCACCAGACAGATCTGGGCAACGCGCACAGCACCGAGCCGGGCCACAGCGCCACCGCCCAGCACACCCGAAAACATGGCGACAACGAACACCGCACTCGTGTACAGCCCGACCCAACCAGCGCTGATGCCGAGGTCCGCTGCCAGGCGAACGGCGAACACCGGCGCCGCCAGTCCGGCCATGGACATCATCACCTGCATGGCGAACATGGCGCCCAATGGCGGCAGGACACCGCCAAGCGTGGGGGCCGGGTTCGCGGCTAGTGATGGGCTCACGGTCTCTCCTCTGATAGGGACGATGGGGCGAAACTTCCCGGTGACGACAACGGGTAGGCGACGGGACGGCCCGCGTCAATGCACACCAGCCCGAAACCGGGAGACAGTTAAGCTCTTTTTTTGGGAGCGTTGGCCCATTATGGAAATATCTGGGGTGCCTAGTTCACGGGGCGCCACTTTTTGGTTGCCTCAGAGAGCCCATGCCCATGTTGGATACGAAGGCAAATATCGTCTTGATCGAGGACAGCCCGACCTGGGCGGCGCTCACCCTTGCGCTCTTGCGCGACCTGCCCTAACGCGTGCACCTGTCCAGCACCGGAGCGATGGGGCTCAACCTGGCGCGGCACGCAAGGCCAGAAGCGGTCTTGCTCGACATCGCTGCCCGACATGAGCGGGCAACGTGCGCGAAAGGGAAAAGGCCATCCGCCACGCCGCAGTCATGGGACAGGGGCCGGACCGGCAAAAATAAATGCCCGCCGCGCGGAATATAAATGCCTATTTTTTATTCAAAAAAAAATATAGGCCTAATTTATAATCATTTATGAATCGCTAAAATCAGCTATGAGCGCCTCATTGGCCCCACGCTAAAAGCAAGTTATTGAAATAAATACAAATCGATATTTAACACTGCAAAAAAGTTTTGGCCTGAGAATTGCTACGACCTTTCCGGGTGCCGCGTCCCTTTAGGTGGGCCCAATTTCTGGGGGACATACACGCGCCCGCCAAAAATCAGATTGTGTTGCAACATGAGGATTAATCAAATGAAAACGAAAATCGTCATCGCCGCGATGGCAGCCATGATCGGCTTTGCGCCCGCCGCCAATGCCACGGATCTGGTCTCCGAAAAGGCCTTCGGTGGCAAGTTCAGCTCCAACGTCGCGCTGACCAGCGAATACTTCTACCGCGCCGTTACGCAGTCCGGTAAGGGCAACCCCGCCGTGCAGGGTGGCTTCGACTTCGCCCATAACTCTGGCGTGTACGTCGGCACCTGGGCATCGAGCATCAATTTCGGTGGCAATCTTGAGACTGATTTCTACGCCGGCTGGTCCGGCGAGGTCGGCTCGTCCAAGATCGGCGTCGATGTCGGCGCGCTGCTCTACCACTATCCTTCGGCCGCCGGTTCCGCCGATCTCGACTACTGGGAAGGCTACGCCAAGCTCAGCAAGGATTTCGGCGTTGCCTCCGGCTCCGTCAAGTTCAGCTACTCGCCTGACTGGACCGGCACCACCAAGAGCGATGCGCAGTACCTGGAAGCCGCCGTTTCCATTCCAGCAGGTAAGTATTTCACTGTTGACCTGCATGCCGGTCACCAGTGGTTCCAGAAAAACTCCGAAGTCGGGCTCGATGACTACACCGATTACTCGATCGGCGTCGGCTTCGGCATCGCCGGTTTCGGCATCACGGTTGCCTATATTGACAACGACCTGCCTGAGGCCCAGTCGCCCGACATGGGGCGGTTCATAATCACAGCATCGCGCTCCTTTTAGGGCACACGCCCTTTGGGACGTATCCCGAGGGGAAAATCGCCTTTCCGGGGCCCCGGGAAGGCGGTTTTTACTTATGGCGGAGAAACGTTTAAGATTACCGCTGATTAGATAACCGCTGAAACAAGAACAAAGTCTCAGAGCGAGAGACTGACGATTACATAAATGAATAAGCTGCAGACCGGCGAACACACTGTCGACACGTCCCCCCACGTGGCTGACGAGATCAAGACGACAACCTGCTACATGTGCGCCTGCAGATGCGGCGTCCGCGTCCACCTCAAGGACGGCAAGATTCGCTACCTCGACGGCAATCCCGACCACCCGGTCAACAAGGGTGTGCTCTGCGCCAAAGGGTCCGCCGGGATCATGCAGCATAATTCCCCGGCCAAGCTGCGAAAGCCACTCAAGCGGGTGGGCCCGCGCGGCGAAGGCCAGTTCGAGGAAATCGAATGGGACGAGGCTCTGGACATCGCCACCGGCTGGCTGTCAGATATTCGCCGCAGCGATCCGCGCAAGCTTGCCTTCTTTACCGGGCGTGACCAGTCCCAGGCCTTTACCGGCTGGTGGGCGAGCCAGTTCGGCACCCCAACCATGCCGCACACGGCGGTTTCTGCTCGGTCAACATGGCGGCGGCGGGGCTGTACACCATCGGCGGGTCGTTCTGGGAATTCGGTGAGCCCGACTGGGACAATACCGAGTTCTTCATGATGTTCGGCGTCGCCGAGGACCATGATTCCAACCCGATCAAGAAGGGCCTGGCGAAACTCAAGGAACGCGGCGCCAAGTTCGTTTCCGTCAACCCAGTGCGTACCGGCTACTCGGCGGTCGCCGATGAATGGGTGCCCATCCGGCCCGGCACCGACGGGCTGCTTGTGATGGCCATCTGCCAGGAATTGATCCGCACCGGACGGGTCGACTTCGACTGGCTGGCGCGTTATTCCAACGCGCCGTGGCTGGTCATCGACACGCCACGAGAGGCCAGTCACGGCTCCTTCGCCCGCGACGCCGACGGCCATCCGCTTGCCATTGACGGACGCACGGGCAAACCCTCCAATGCGCTGCGCTCGGACATCCGCGTGCGCCTGTCGGGCACGGTGGAGGTGGAGCCCGGCGTACCGGCGCGGCCCGCCTATGACCTACTGATGCGGCGCTGCATGGAAACCGCCTACAGCCCCGAAATAGCTGCCGCGCGCACCGGCGTACCCGCGAGCGTGATCCGCCGACTAGCGCGCGAACTGGCCGACGCCGCCTTCGAGCGCGCTATCCGGCTGGCGCAGCCGTGGACCGACTGGGCCGGGCGACGCCATACCCATGTCACCGGACGGCCGGTGGCGATGCACGCCATGCGCGGCATCTCGGCACATTCCAACGGCTTTCATACCTGCCGCGCCATCCACATCCTGCAAATGCTACTGGGCGCCATCGATTGCCCCGGCGCGTTCCGCTACAAGGCGCCGTTCCCGCGCCCCTGCCCGCCGGGCCAGAAGCCCGTAGGCAAGCCCGGCGAGGTTGCACCGGGTGCGCCACTGGCGGGCATGCCGCTCGGCTTCCCGACCTGGCCGGGCGATTTGCTGGTGGATGACGCCGGCAGACCAGCAAGGCTCGACAAGGCCTATTCGTGGGAAGCACCGCTGGCAGCGCACGGCATGATGCATATGGTGATTGCCAACGCCCACGCGGGCGATCCCTATCCCATCGACACTCTCTTCATGTTCATGGCCAACATGAGCTGGAACTCGTCGATGAACACGACGCGCACCATGGAGATGCTGACCGACCGCGATCCCGAAAGCGGCGAGTACCGCATTCCCCACATCATCTATTCCGACGCCTATGCCTCGGAGATGGTCGCCTATGCCGACCTGGTGCTACCCGATACCACTTATCTGGAACGCCATGACTGCATTTCCCTGCTCGACCGGCCGATTTCCTCCGCCGAAGGGCCCGCCGACGCCATCCGCCACCCGGTGCTGAAGCCCGACCCCGACGTGCGCCCGTTCCAGGACGTGCTGATTACCCTGGGCGAACGCCTGGGCTTCCCCGGCCTGCTGACGGCGGAAGGCGAGCCTCGCTATCCAGGCGGTTATCCCGATTACATGGTCAACCATGAACGCCGTCCCGGCCTAGGCATGCTGGCGGGTTGGCGCGGCGCCCAGGGCGAGCTGATCGGGCGCGGTACGCCCAATCCCGAGCAGCTGGAGCGCTACAAGGAGAACGGCGCCTTCTGGTTCCACGAAATGCCACCCGAGATGCATTGGAACCGCCACGCCAACGGCGACTACCTGTCCTGGGCCAAGGACATGGGCTTCATCGATTCGACTAATCAGATCGTCCTCCAACTTTATTGCGAGCCCCTGCAGCGCTTCCGTCAGGCTGCGCGGGGCTTCGGTACCTACCAGCCGCCCAAGGCGCTCTGCTCCCGCATAGAGACCTATTTCGACCCGCTTCCCATTTGGTACCCACCGCTGGCCCAGGCGGCGCTGCTGGACGAATACCCGCTCCATGCCATTACCCAGCGGCCGATGGCCATGTACCACTCCTGGGGGGGGCAGAACGCGTGGCTAAGGCAGATTCACGGCGCCAATGCCATCTACCTGCATCACGCCACGGCCGCGGCCCAGAGCATCACCGACGGCGACTGGATATGGGTCGAAAGCGCCACCGGACGGGTCAAGGGCCAGGCCCGCCTGATGGACGGGGTCGAGCGCCACACGGTCTGGACCTGGAACGCCATCGCCAAGCGCAAGGGATCGTGGAACCTGGACACGGACGCGCCGGAAGCCACCCACGCAGTCCTTTTCAACCACCTGATCCCGGAATTCCTGCCGCGCGCGGGCGATGCCGCCCGGCTGTCCAATTCCGACCCCGTCACCGGTCAGGCGGCCTGGTTCGACCTGCGCGTGCGCATTCGCAAGGCCCTGCCCGAGGAAGCGGGCGAGGCGGCGCCACAATTCGCCCCCCTGCCACGGCCCCCCGGTCTGGCCCCGGCCCCCACCATTTCGCGCTACGGCGAGGATTTCCATCCCCGGCCCAAGCCCCTGCGCCGTAAGCTGACATGACCGGCCTGCCCGCCAGCACCGATAAGAAGCTTGGCCTGGTGATCGACCTCGACACTTGCGTCGGTTGTCACGCCTGCGCGGTGAACTGCAAGGAATGGAACACCGGCGGCCATTCGGCACCGCTGACCGACGAAGACCCCTACGGCGGCGATGCCAGCGGCGTTTGGTTCAACCGCATTCACGCCTTCGAGGTCGGCGAGGGCACGGCAGGCCGGACCGTGCATTTCCCGCGTTCGTGCCTGCATTGCGAAACGCCTGCCTGTGTCACCGTGTGTCCGACCGGGGCATCCTACAAGCGCGAGACCGACGGCATCGTCCTGGTGGACGAAGACCATTGCATCGGCTGCAAGCTGTGTTCCTGGGCCTGCCCCTACGGCGCACGCGAATACGATCTCGATGCCGGCGTGATGAAGAAATGCACGCTTTGTGTCGACCGCATCTACAACGAAAACCTGTCCAAGACCGAACGCGTGCCCGCCTGCGTGGCGACCTGCCCCGCCGGGGCCCGGCACTTCGGCGATTTCGCCGATCCCCAGTCAGAGGTTTCCATCCTGACAGCGGCTCGCGGCGGCTATGACCTGATGCCGGAAATAGACATGAAGCCCACCAACAAGTACCTGCCGCCGCGTCCCCGCGCCAATACCTGTACCGCGCCGGTCACAGACGATGATTCGATCGCGCCATCGGGCTTCCTCGGCCTCGTCGACCGCGTTTTCTCGCGTTAGGGAACACACGATGCATCCCGCCTATTCGGTCATCTTTTTCACGGTATCTTCCGGCCTCGGCTTCGGCGCGCTTATGCTGCTCGGCTTCCTCGCATTGATCGGACGCCTGGACCCAGACCCCTGGCTGGCGGCCGCCGTGATGGCCTTTGCGCTGGGCACGGCGGCGGGGGGGCTGATGGCCTCGGCGCTGCATCTCGGCCATCCCGAACGGGCCTGGCGCGCCTTCAGCCAGTGGCGCACGTCATGGCTCTCGCGCGAAGGCATCGCCGCCATTGCCACCTTCCCTCCGGCACTGGTTTTCGCGCTCGGCTGGGTCGTCTTCGGCGAAGTCCGTTTCCCCTATGCCTGCGCCGCCGGCGTTGCCGCCCTGCTGGCCCTGGCGACTGTAACCTGCACCGGCATGATCTACCAGAGCTTGACCGCGATCCGGGCCTGGGCGATGGAGTTGGTAACGCCGGGCTACATCATCATGGCACTGGCGGGAGCATCGCTGTGGCTGGCTTTCGCCTGGCGCCTGGTCGGCAACGTTGATCCGATGGTGACCCATATGCCGCTCGCGGCCGTGCTGCTGGGCTGGGCACTGAAAGCGATTTACTGGCGTCGGCTGGACATACCATCGCGCGGCCCCACGGTCCAGAGTGCGACCGGCCTCGGCGCCGAGGGTGTCCCGGTGCGCTTGCTGGAAAGCCCGCACACCCAGGAAAATTTCGTCATGCGGGAAATGGGACACCGCGTCGCGCGCAAGCACGCGGTGCAGCTACGGCGCTTAGCCCAGGGGCTAGCCTTCGCCCTGCCCCTGGTGCTCACCCAAGGTGTCGCGCAGTTCCCGGACCTTGCCTCCTGGCTGGCCACCGTCCTGGTGCTGACCGCGGCGGTATCTGGTACCCTTGGGCTTTGCGTGGAGCGCTGGCTGTTCTTCGCTGAGGCCCGCCATGCCGTTACACTGTATTACGGCGCCAGTAGGACCTGAGCATGGAACAGGCCGCCGGCTTCGCAATCGGCTCCCTGCCGCTCGCCACCTTCGCGCTGATCACCGAGGTCACCGTCATTGCCTCCGCCGTCTAGGGGATGAGCGGCTTCGGCGGCGGGCTGATTATCGCCGCCGTGCTGGACCCAATCATCAGGGTAAAGGCGCTAGTGCCGGTCATCGGCGTCGTCATGCTGTTAAACAACGCGGGACGCGTGCGGTTTTACCGCAAGGCGCTGAACGAGCGTATGGCGTTACTGGTAATTGCATGCTTAGCGCCAACGACGGCCATTGGCGCCTATTTCTATTCCCGGCTCGATGACGCGATGATTTAGCTGGTTCTGGGCTGCGCGCTGATCATCTCCGTATAGCTGCGGCCCTGGCTTGCCGACAAGGTGGTGGGGCGGCTCGGCCGCAACATCAGTGAGACCTACTTCCCGCGGCGGTGGCGGCCGCTGACGCTCATGCTGCGCCTCATGCCGTGGGGAATTTAGGCGCGGCTGGCGGGACGTAGCTAGGCCGGCTTAGCCCCCTTGCTGAAAAGCCGCGCAAGCGCCTCCGCCCGGGCCGAGCAGATACCGCGCTCCGTAATCAGACCGGTCACCAGCCCCGCCGGCGTTACATCAAACGCCGGATTAGCGGCCTGCGTTTCCACCGGCGCCACCTGAACACTGGTCAGGGCGCCGTCGGTACCAAGACCCTGGACCCGCAGCACCTCGCCGCTGTCACGCTCCTCGATGGGAATATCGGCGCCGGCGGCGACGGCAAAGTCGATAGTGTGACCGGGCAACGCCACGTAAAAAGGTATGTCGTTATCAAAAGCCGCCAGGGCCTTAAGGTATGTGCCGATCTTGTTGGCGACGTCGCCATTGGCGGCAACGCGGTCGGTTCCAACGATACAGAGATCAACCTGGCCCCGCTGCATTAGGTGGCCACCGGCATTATCCACGATCAAGGTATAGGGCACGCCGTGTCCCCCCAGCTCCCAAGCGGTCAGCGCCGCCCCCTGGTTGCGCGGGCGCGTTTCATCGACCCACACATGGACCTTGATACCGCCGTCATGGGCCTTGTAGATAGGCGCCAGGGCCGTACCCCAGTCGACTGTGGCGATCCAGCCGGCATTGCAATGAGTCAGGATATTGACCGGTTCGCCCGGCGGTTTGTTCCTGGCCACCGCTTCGATCAGGGGCAGGCCGTGGCGGCCGATGGCTTCGCAGATAGCGACATCCTCGTCACAGATGGCGGCCGCCTCCGCGTAAGCCGCATCTACGCGCTGTGCAGGCACCAGTGGGGCCAGCACCGCTCGCATCCGCGCCAAGGCCCATCCCAGATTGACCGCCGTCGGCCGGGTGGCGCCCAGCACGCCGGCCGCCCCTTCCAGCGCGGTATCGGATGCATCTTCGGCCATCGCCAGCGCCATGCCGTAAGCCGCCGCCGCCCCTATCAGGGGCGCGCCCCGAACCTTCATGCTGCGAATAGCCTGTGCCGCATCTTCCAGGGTGCGCATAGTCATGATATAGAACTCGTGAGGTAAAAGCGTCTGCTCGATGATTTGCACTGAACGACCATCATCAGCGAGCCAGATAGAGCGATAATATTTATTGCCAATTTTCATAAAACGTCCCGAGTTCTGCGCCAAAAACTCTATTACAAAAATAACGGCACTTTCCTATTGACCCACTACGCTCAGACTCTCAACCGAGCATGTCTGATAGCTCTGCCGCAATCATTTTGAGGGACAGGATGAATACTACCCATCTCGCTGGTGCCAAAGGAATATTCTAAATGTTTCTTAATTCCTTGGCAGCAATCCCGTCTATCTCCCAAAGTTGCTTACACTGTCCGTTGAATATTATCTGCCTTCAATTACTGGCTCTTTACCCCAATTTTTTGCTCACTGGCTGGAACTCAAAACGGATTTAATCCGACTTTGTGTTATATCTAATCTATGACTTTTCATAGAATACAAATGATAACCGCTGCCCTCGGGCTGGACCGTGATATCAGCTATGCGGTAGGGGCCCGGGTTGCGATAGCCGTTGGACAGTTGACGACTCTCATCCTCGTCGCCCTGATGATGCCCCCAGCAGTACAGGGTTATCACTTCTCATTCCTCGCCTTTATCACCCTCCTGCATTTCTTCGAACTAGGGTTTTACGTCGTCCTCGTGAATGCTGTCGCCCACGAGACTGCACACCTGAACTTGGCGGCCGAAGGCCGCCTCGTCGGACCGGAAGAGCCGCTCAACCGGCTTGCCTCACTGCTACGGCTATCGTTGCGCTGGTACAGCTTCGCCTCGTCCGCCTTCATAATCTTGGTGCCGGGCGTCGGCTGGTGGTTCTTTTCCAACCATTCTCAATCCGGCGTCGCCTGGCAGGCACCCTGGATCGCCTTCATCATAGCCGCCGGGCTGAACATCTGGGGCAATGCGGGGCTCTCGTTCCTGGAGGGTTGCGGTCAGGTCGTAGAAAGCTATCGCATTCGCCTTTTAGCGGCCCTCACCGGCCAGGTCGCCGCCATCTTGGTCTTGCTGTCGGGGGCTGAACTGTGGGTCACCGTCACCGCTATCGGCATCACCGCCGCTGCCCAAATCCTTCTGACAATAGGCAATCACCTCACTCTATTCCGCTCCCTCGCCGTGCGGGCGCCAGTCGAGGGCCTATCCTGGCGAGAGGACTTCTGGCCCCTGCAATGGCGTATTGCCCTTCAGGGGATTGCCAACGGCGCCTGCGTGGCTACATTTGTGCCGGTCGCCTTCCACTACCTTGGCCCGATAGAGGCCGGGCGCATGGGCGTCATCTGGGCCATCGCCGGCGGCGCCCAGTCAGTGATGATTTCCTGGATACAGGCGCGGGCCCCCCGACTTGCGGCTTTCGCCGCGCGCGCAGACAGGACGAGCCTCGATGCCATGTTCTTCAAGCTCCTGCGCGCTAGCGTCGGGGTCTTTGCCCTGGGACTGGGCCTTGCCTGGCTTGGGCTGACCGGCCTTCACCTTGCCGAGTTCGACGTCGCATCGCGCGTCCTCACCCCCCAAGGTAACGCCTTGATGTTTGCTGCTGTGCTTATCTACCTGCCGGCGTTCACCATGGCAGTATACCTCCGCGCCCACAAGGAGGACCCGAGTGCGCTAACCAACGCAGCAATTTCCGTTGCCGGAGCTCTATTGATCTGGACCGCCGGCGCCCATTACGGCACCAACGCCATGGCTGCAGTATATTTCGTTTTGATTGCCCTGATCATGCTGCCCTGTCAGACAGTGATATTTCTTCGCTTCCATAAACGGAAATATCCGCTCGAAGTATCCACAGGCTAGGCGTTCAGTTGCGGCATTTAGGCAAGGCCATGCACCATAGAGGCATGCTCGAAGGCCTCGAACTCACTTGACGATAATAATCAGTTGACCTCGCGCCTTGAAGCTCTCTAACGCTTCCACCACGCTAGGCAAATAACAAAAAAATCTTCCTGCTGTGTCAGCGCATAGAGCCTAGCACCGAAAATTCCTCGATTGTTCAGATTTGCTTGGGGCTAAGGCCTGAGCGGATGCTCATCACGTCTTACCTTTCCTCTGAAAAAAGGGGTCGATTTCCACTCTGCGGCGTATCGGTTACGATTTCCCGAATCAATAGCTTCCTTAAAGGCTCCCGACTGCCACATCATATTGACAGACTCCAGCCTTCCCCCCATCCTGCCGACGGCTTCGGGGCGATCATGGTAAAGTTCCTCGCGGCTACGGACAGCCAACGTTGAGGCCCGTCCATTCGTCTGCCGAAGTTTTACTCGCGCTAGCTCCCGATCCACCGGATCAATGAGCCGGCACTACGTCACCGGAATTAAATGGCATCCTTGGACCCTTCCGTTCCTCCGCCCGATTCCGCGCCTCCACCTCCCGCCGCCGGGACCAGCCGGACCCTGGCCCCCGGCCTCTGGGTGACGGCCCTGATTGGTGCGATCTGCTGGATTTTCGCCATCTGGATCGGCCCCTGGATCGCCCCCGGCCCTGGCGGCGACGATTTGGCCATAAGCGATCACGAAAGCGTTCTCGACCCCGTACAAAGCGTACTGGCGCTTTCCGTGCCCGACGGTATGACGCGAGAAACCCCGCCACCGACGGTTATCCAACGAGTGACGATCAAGCGCGGCGATACCCTGATGGGTGTGCTGACCCGTTCCCGCATCACCCGAGATGAAGCGCATGCGGCGGTGGTCGCGCTACGCAAGGTTTTCAACCCGCGCGATCTGGTGGGGGGCACGAAACTGGAGCTATCGTTCCAGCCGCTGACCTCGGAAAAAAACGCGGCCACATCGTTCCGGGGGCTGGAATTTATGCCCTCGATCGAGCGGACCGTAGGCATCAGCCGCACCTGGGACAACCGTTTCGAGGCATATGTTTCCAAGAATAAGCTTAGCCACGAACAAATCTACGCCTCGGGATCGATCACGACCAGTCTCTACGTCGATGCGATGAAAACCGGGGTACCGGCGCCGGTCATCGTTGAAATGATCCGCGCCATGTCGTTTGATGTCGACTTCCAGCGCGATATCAAGTCAGGCGACCGTTTCAACGTGCTTTACGACCGTATCAAGGATGCGACGGGCAACGTGGTCGGGTCGGGAGATATTCTTCACACCGCGCTGACACTTTCGGGCAAGGAATTGTCGATCTATCGCTTTCGCATGGATGACGGCACCTGGGATTACTTCAACTCCAAAGGCCAAAGCACTCGCAAGGCCCTGATGCGCACACCCATAGATGGAGCTAGGTTGTCGTCGCGTTTCGGCATGCGCCGTCACCCTATCCTAGGCTACACCAAGGTTCACAAAGGCATTGATTTTGCGGCCCCACGCGGTACAGCGATCATGGCAGCCGGACGCGGCGTGGTAGTGGACGCACGCTGGAACGGCGGCTACGGGCGCTATATCCGCATCCGCCACAATGCGACCTACACTACTGCTTATGCCCATCTCAGCCGTTTTGCCAAGGGTTTGCGCCGCGGCACGCGCGTGGCCCAGGGCCAGGTCATTGGCTATGTCGGCAATACCGGGCGGTCCACCGGTCCGCATCTTCACTACGAAGTGTTGCGCAACAACCGCCAGGTCAACCCATTGTCGGTCAAGCTGCCAACCGGGCGCGCTCTGCGGGGCGCCGAACGCAAACGCTATCTTGCCGCCAAGGCCGAGATCAAAGCGGCCCTGGCTCGTCTCGCTCCACTGGCGACGGCTAGGCCCTGAAACAAGATAAAAGGGCACGGGATTGATTTCCCGTGCCCTCCATCTCTTAGACTTCGTCCTTAGGCTGCCAGCGCCGCCTTTCGATTGATTTCCAGGCCATTCTTGCCCGCCGTCACCCTCACAGTATCGCCGTCACCGACGGCGCCTTCGAGGATCAGAGACGCCAGCGGATTCTGCAGGCTACGCTGGATCACGCGCTTCAACGGGCGCGCCCCATAAGCCGGGTCAAAGCCTGCATCGGCTAGCCAGTCCCGCGCGGTATCATCAAGCTCGAGCCGAATTTGGCGATCGACCAACAGATTCTCCAGGTGCCGTAGCTGAATGTTGACGATCGGCCTCATCTCATCGCGGGTCAGGCGATGGAAGAACAAGATTTCATCGAGCCGGTTGAGGAACTCAGGCCGGAAATGGCGGCGCACCACATCCATGATCCGCTCGTGCATGGAATCGGTCTCTTTCGACCCGGCGTCGCTGGCCAGCCGGTCGGAGCCGAGGTTTGACGTCATCACGATCAGCGTGTTGGTAAAATCTACCGTGCGGCCTTGGCCGTCGGTCAGACGGCCATCGTCTAGCACCTGCAGCAGTAGGTTGAAAACATCCGGATGCGCCTTTCGATCTCGTCGAACAGCACCACCTGATAGGGGCGCCGACGCACGGCCTCGGTCAGGGCACCGCCCTCTTCATAGCCGACATAACCCGGCGGGGCGCCGATTAACCGCGCGATCGCATGCTTTTCCATGTACTCCGACATGTCGATGCGGACCATAGCCTGGTCGTCATCGAACAGGAATTCAGCCAAGGCACGGGTCAACTCGGTCTTGCCGACACCGGTAGGCCCCAGAAACATGAATGAGCCTATCGGTCGGTGCGGGTCCTGAAGCCCCGCCCGCGCCCGGCGCACGGCATTGGATACCGCCTCTATGGCAACCCGCTGGCCGATAACGCGCTCGCCTAGCTTCTGTTCCATGCCGAGCAACTTCTCGCGTTCGCCTTCTAGCATTTTATCCACCGGGATGCCGGTCCAGCGCGAAACCACGGCGGCGATATTTTCCGGCGTCACCTCTTCCTTCACCGAAGATGCAGCGCCCTCGGCGTCCTTTAGCTTCTTTTCCAGTTGAGGATGACACCATAGGTCAGCTCGCCCGCGCGTTGCAGGTCGCCCTCGCGGCTGGCAATCTCAAGCTCGGAACGGGCGTGATCTAGCTTCTCCTTGATCTTCTGCGACGACGCCAGCTTTTTCTTGCCCGCCTGCCAGCTGTCAGTCAGATCTTCGTAACGTGCTTCCAGCTCCATCAGGTCGGCCTCCAGCACCTTTAGGCGCTCCTTTGAAGCTGGATCGTTTTCCTTCTTCAGGGCCTCGCGCTCAATCTTGAGCTGGATGATGCGCCGGTCCAGCTCATCGATCTCCTCGGGCTTGGAATCCACTTCCATACGCAACCGGCTCGCCGCCTCATCCATCAGGTCGATAGCCTTGTCGGGCAGGAAACGGTCGGCGATATAACGGTTCGACAGTGTTGCCGCCGACACCAGGGCGGAATCCGAGATTCGCACGCCGTGATGCAGCTCGTATTTTTCCTTGATGCCGCGCAGGATGGAAATGGTGTCTTCCACCGTCGGCTCGCTGATCATCAGTGGCTGGAAGCGCCGCGCCAAGGCCGCATCCTTCTCGATATGCTTGCGATATTCGTCGAGTGTCGTCGCGCCGACGCAATGCAACTCGCCACGCGCCAGGGCGGGCTTAAGCATGTTCGATGCATCCATAGCACCCTCGGCGGCACCGGCGCCGACCAACGTGTGCAATTCGTCGATAAACAGAATGATTTCACCGCCCGAGGCACCGATTTCCTGCAACACAGCTTTCAGGCGTTCTTCGAATTCGCCGCGGAACTTGGCCCCGGCAATCAGCGCGCCGAGATCCAGCGAAAGCAGCTTCTTGCGCTTCAGCCCTTCGGGCACATCGCCGTTGACGATGCGCAGCGCCAGCCCCTCGGCAATGGCGGTCTTGCCCACGCCGGGTTCGCCGATCAGCACGGGATTGTTCTTGGTGCGCCGCGACAGAATCTGGATGGTGCGGCGGATTTCGTCGTCGCGCCCTATTACGGGATCAAGCTTGCCTTCGCGTGCAACGGCAGTCAGGTCGCAGGCATATTTCTTCAGCGCATCGAAGGATCCCTCGGCGCTCGCCGTATCGGCGGTGCGGCCCTTGCGGACGTCATTGATGGCGCTGTTAAGTTTTTGCGGCGTTAGGCCCGCATCGGCCAGAATTTTCGCCGCCGGCGTACCCGTTGCTAGCGCCAGCGCCAGCAGGAGGCGCTCCACGGTGACGAAACTGTCACCGGCTTTCTTGGCAACCTCGGCGGCGCTTTCGAACAATGTCGCGGTCGCCCGGCCGAGATACACCTGCCCCGCGCCCGCACCTTCCACCTTGGAGCGGCGGGCCAGTTCGGCATCGGTCGCCTTGAGCGCGGCCTTGGGGTCGGCGCCCGCCGCCGTCATCAGGTTGGCGCAGAGCCCTTCCTCATCCTCCAGCAGCACCTTGAGCAGATGCTCCGGGCTCAACTCCTGATGCTTGAGGCTGGTCGCCGCCCCCTGGGCGGCCTGCAGGAATCCCCTTGAACGTTCACTGAACTTCTCAAAATCCATAATCCGACCTCTGTCTCCGGCCCCCCGCGTCCCCGATCGGGCAACGCAGCGCGGACACAGTGCCGCGTCGGGGTTGTGGAACCCTTAAAGCCCCTGATTATCAGGGGGTATTTCCTATATGGGTCGGATCACGCGCATCGCAAGGGGCGCCGGTAAACAGGCGCCAACCCTTGCACGCCCCCCACCGGGGGCCAGACACAAAAAATGAATTTCAGCAAAAAGCCCGGTTCAGGCTTCGGCCGCCGCACCACCGTTGGAACGCGGACCCCGACGCCGTCCGCGCGGGCGGCCTTCGTTCGCCGCCGCCGCCTGGGCGAGCTGGGCCGGTGTTTCCGGCTTGGCGGTCGCGGGTTCCGGCCCATTGGCACCGTCGCCGGAAGCCTCGGCAGCGGGAGCCGCCGCATTGGGCTGCTCGTTACGCGGCGCCTCGACACGCGGCTGGGGCTGAGCCGATGCATCGGTGTTGGCACTGGCTTCCGTCGCTTCATCGGCACTGTCGTCGCTGAATTCCGGACGGGGACGGGCCTGCTGGCCGTTCACGTTCATGATGCGGAAATAGTGCTCCGCATGCTGAAAGTAATTTTCAGCCATGATGCGATCACCGGACGATGATGCATCACGCGCAAGGGCCAGGTACTTGTCGTAAACCTGATTGGCCGTGCCACGGACCTTGCCTTCGGGACCGCTCGAATCGTAGGAGTGATTCCGCGACTGCTGCGGCCGGTTGTTGTTACGGCCGGGCCGGTTGCGGGATCGCTTACCGTTGGGTGCTTGTCTCATGCAGATTCAATCGCTGTTATTTAAACTGTCGCTGTTCTTGCGAATTGTGACCCCAGGGTTTGCTCTCTGCCTCAACGGCGCGGCAGCCACATCGTGGCTACCGGCCGGCAAAGGGGATTGACCTTTTGGGGTGTGGGCGCTGCCCCCCAGGCGTGCGCACCGCAAGGGCAAACTAGACGGTAACGCCCCCTTTTCCAACTTTTTTTTTCACCGTGAAATCGCCTTGGTTAAGCCCTTCTACGGGCCACGACCACGCGGTCATGTCCCCCCGTATCAGCCACCAGCCGGGCCGGATCGAACCCCGCCAAAGCCAGCATTTCCCCGACCTTTGGCCCCTGCCCCGCACCGCATTCCAACGCCACCAATCCGCCCGGCGCCAGGACCCCGGCAAGGCCCGGTATCAGGGCACGGAAAGCCGCCAAGCCATCGGTACCCGCAAATAGCGCAAGCGGCGGATCATGGTCACGCACTTCGACCATCAGGGCGTCGCGATCGCCTTCCGCGATGTAGGGCGGGTTGGCAACGACGATATCGAATCGCGCCGACAAACCATCGGTCCAGTTGCCCGTTTGAAAAGCAGCGCGGCTGTCCAGTCCCAGACGGCGCGCATTTTCGCCCGCCGTTTCAATCGCCGCTTGCGAAATATCGATGCCGGTGCCGCGTGCATTGGGCAGTTCGGATAAAAGCGCCAGCAAGATGCACCCGGACCCGGTGCCGAGATCGAGCACCGACAGCGCCGCCGACGAATCCGTTATCTCCGACAGCACGGCTTCGACCACCGTTTCCGTATCGGGACGCGGCACCAGGGTGTCGGCGGACAGAATGAAATCGAGGCTCCAGAATTCACGGTGCCCTGTGATGCGCGCCAGCGGCTCACCGGCCACGCGCCGTGCCGCTGCGTCGCGAAAAAGCCGGGCTTGTGGCGCCGTCACCGGCTGGTCCGGCGCCGCCACCATGCTTTCGCGCCCCAATCCAAGACATTGCACCGCCAATGCCACCGCTTCGCGCCGGGGCGCATCCAACCCGGCATCGCGCAACCGCCCCGTGGCTTCGGCCAGCAAAACCGAAAGCGCCGTTGCCGCCGGTCCCGCTTCAGCCGATTTCGCTGAGTCGCGTGGCCTGGTCATGTTCCGTCAGCGCGTCGATGATCTCGTCCAGCTCGCCCATCAGCACGCGGTCGAGCTTGTGCAGGGTCAGCCCGATACGATGGTCGGTGACGCGACCCTGGGGAAAATTGTAGGTGCGAATGCGTTCCGAGCGGTCGCCGCTGCCAACCTGCGAACGACGGTTGGCGGCGCGCTCGGCATCCTGTTCCTCGCGCATGCGCTCGTACAGGCGGGCACGCAGGATTTTCATCGCCTTGGCCTTGTTCTTGTGCTGCGATTTTTCATCCTGCTGCGAAACCACGATGCCGGTCGGCAAATGGGTGATGCGCACCGCCGAATCGGTGGTGTTGACCGATTGCCCACCTGGACCCGAGGCACGGAAAACATCTATCCGCAAATCCTTGTCGTTAATCTTAACGTCCACGTCCTCGGCTTCCGGCAGCACGGCAACGGTGGCGGCGGAGGTATGGATACGCCCCTGGGCCTCGGTCTCCGGCACCCGCTGCACGCGGTGAACCCCGGATTCATATTTCAGCCGTGCAAACACGTTGGTTCCTGAAACCGTGACGGTGGCGTCCTTGTAGCCGCCGTGATCGGCTTCGGAAATTTCCATGATTTCAAACTTCCAGCGATGTACATCGGCATAGCGCTGGTACATGCGTACCAGGTCGGCGGCGAACAGCGCCGCCTCCTCGCCGCCGGTGCCCGCGCGCACCTCGAGGATGGCGTTGCGCTCGTCCGCCTCGTCCTTTGGCAACAGACCGATCTTGATCGCGGTTTCCAGACGCGGCAGGTGATCTTCCAGCGTCTCAAGCTCGTCCAGCGCCAGCGCCTTGACGTCATCGTCCTCGCCGGGACTGTCGATCATTGTCCTGAGGCCGTTGATTTCCGCCTGCGCCTTGTTCCATTCCTCGATGGCACCGACGATTTCCGACAGGTCCGCATATTCCTTCAAAAGCTTGACGCGTTCATCCGTGCCCAGTTCCTCGCTGGTAGCCATACGGTCGCCTACCGCATGATGACGCGCGACAACCTGATCGAGCTTGTCCTTCAGTTCCAGCAATGATCCGTCACTTTTACGCGGTTCCACGCTCACCATCCGTTCCTGGGTTATTCATTACGCCGGGGCTTGATCCCGAACAGCCCGGAAATCCACCCCTTGGGCGCCTTTGGCTCCTGTGCATCCACCGCCATGTCGCGAAGCGCGCGCGACGGCGCATGCAAAAGCCGGTTGACCAGAAGCCGGGTCGCCTCGTCCGCCGTCAGGCCTGGCTGTTCGCGGAGCAGGTTCGCACGCACACCCTCGAAGTGCGAGCGTAATTCGGTAACCACCAGCGCCGCCGTGCGGCCGCCCTCGGCGTCAGCAAAGCGCTGAACTTCTTCATCTACAATGGCCTGTGCCTCGGCCGCCGCCGCTAGGCGGTTTTCCTGCCCGCGCAGTGCAATGCGTTCCAGATCATGCAGATTGAACAGATAGGCGTCATCAATATCCGCCACCGCGCGCTCGACATCGGCGGGAATGCCCGCATCCAGCAGGAACATCGGCTGGAAGTGACGCGACTTGAGTGCCAGCGCAACATCATCGGCACGCACCGTCGGCTCGCGGCTGCCGAGGCCCGTCAGCACGATATTGAAGCCGGCCAGCCGGTCGCCCAGCTCCGCCATCTCAAGGCGATGTGCGCCGAGCCTGGCCGCAAGTGCATCGGCGCGTGGCGCCAGCGGATCGGCCACGGTCACCCCCGCAAGACCTTCCGCCGCCAGCCGTTCGGCAACGGCCACGCCGATTTCTGCGCCGCCGACGATCAGGGCCTCGGTACGGTCAAAGCGCCCGAGCACCTCACGCGCCACCTGCACCGCGGCGGAAACGATGGAAACCGGGCTTTCGCCGATGGTGGTTTCACTGCGCGCCCGCTTGCCACAGGCCAGCGCACCGGCCAGCACGCGGTCAAGCCCGGCGCCCATGTGGCCGAGCTCGGCGGCGCGGCGATGCGCCTCCTTGACCTGGCCCAGGACTTCGGGCTCGCCCACCACCTGGCTTTCAAGAGAGGATGCGATGGAGAAAAGATGATGCGCAGCAGCGCTTCCGGTCAGGGTAAAGAATGCGCCCTCGAGCCCGTCGGCGATGTCCGCGTTCTCCACCAGGGCATCGCGGACATGACGCGCCGCGGATTCCGGGTCGTCGCCCGCGGGGGCTATGGCCGTGATCTCGACCCGGTCGCAGGTCGCCAGAATCATAGCATTCCTGACACCGACGCTGCCAAGACGATCGAAAAAAGGCGCCAGCTCCCGGTCCTCGATGAACAGCGCGTCACGCAGTTCCTGTCCGGCGGTGCGATGATTCACCCCGGTAACGACCAGTCGGTCGAGCACGGGAAAGGCAGCATCCTTGGACGCTTCAGTGGGCATGGAGCGGCCTGTGGTCACTAATGGTCGCGGGCGAGCCGGTCCCCGACATCGGCAAGGGGAACGCTTTCCTGCTCACCCGTTTCCATGTTTCGCAGCGTGGCGACGCCCTGGGCAAGTTCATCGTCGCCGAGAATAACGGCATGGCAAGCATTGAGCTTGTTGGCGCGCTTCATCCGGCGCGACAGGTTGCCCGAATATCCAAGATCGGCGGCAATACCCGCCCGGCGCAACTTGTGTATCAGTTCCAGCGCCACCGCTTCCGCCGCCGCGCCGAGGGGAATGACCGCGACCGGGCGCGGCGCCGCGACGGCACCTTCGGTCAGCATGGCCAGGCGCTCGATCCCCGCCGCCCAGCCGACCCCCGGCGTGGAAGGACCCCCCATGGTCGCCACCAGCCCGTCATAACGCCCGCCGGCCAGTACCGTGCCCTGGGCCCCCAGGGCATCGGTGGTGAATTCAAAGGCGGTGTGGCCGTAGTAATCGAGGCCGCGCACCAGGCGCGGGTTCAGCGTATAGGCGATATTGATGCGTTCCAGCCCCTCGCGAACCTGGGTGAAGAAATCCCGGGCCGCATCGGTCAGGTAATCGTCGAATACGGGCGCGTCCGTGATCAGGGCGCGGTCGCCCGCATCTTTTGAGTCGAGAATCCGCAGCGGGTTGCGTTCCAGCCGGTCGCGGCTGTCTTCCGACAACTGGTCGAAATGGCCCTTGAAATAATCCACCAGCACAGCGCGGTAGGCATCGCGGCTTTCGTTATCGCCGAGGGTATTCAGTTCCAGCTTGGCGGACGACAAAACCCCGAGCGCGTCGAGGATATGGGCGCCAAGGGCAATGATTTCCACGTCGCCGAGCGGCGCCGCAACACCCAGAAGTTCGATGCCGATCTGGTGAAACTGGCGCAGGCGCCCCTTCTGGGGACGCTCGTGGCGGAACATCGGCCCGGTGTAGAAATACTTGAGCGGCAGGTTCTGACTGAGCCCGCCCGAGATCAGCGCCCGCGCCACCCCGGCGGTGCCCTCGGGACGCAAGGTGATCATATCGCCGGAACGGTCGGCGAAGGTGTACATTTCCTTGGTCACGACATCGGAGGTATCGCCGAGGGTACGCTTGAACACCTCGGTGAATTCGAAAATCGGCGTGGCGATTTCCTCGTACCCATAACGCGCCGACAACTCACGCGCCGTATCCACGATAAACCGATGCTTGCGCCCATCCTCCGGCAGAAGATCATGCGTGCCGCGAACCGGCTGAAGCGAGGCTGCCAACTTTCCCTCTCCCTGACTAACTGCGTGCCGTGGCCGGGCGTGGCGCGGACGCGGACGCGGATTGTGCGTCGTCCTCCGCCGCGAGTGCCGCCGCGCGTTTTTCCACCAGTTCGATGATATGTTCAACCATGTCGTCCTGGCTGATCTTGTGATCCGGGGCGCCGGCCATGTAAACCATGTGGGTGCGGTTGCCGCCGCCGGTGATGCCGATATCGGTTTCCTTGGCCTCGCCCGGTCCGTTGACGACGCAGCCGATGATCGACAGCGTCATCGGCGTGGTGATGTGGGCCAGGCGCTCTTCCAGCCGCGCCACCGTTTCGATGACCTGGAACTGCTGGCGGGCACAGGAGGGGCAGGCAATGATATTGACGCCGCGATGGCGCAGGTTGAGCGCCTTGAGAATTTCAAACCCGGCGTGAATTTCCTCCACCGGGTCGGCCGACAGCGACACGCGAATGGTATCGCCGATGCCTTCCCACAGCAGCATGCCGAGGCCGATGGCGGATTTCACCGTGCCGGTGCGCAATCCACCTGCTTCCGTAATGCCGAGGTGCAGCGGGTAGTCGCAGACTTTCGCCAGCCCGCGATAGGCCGCCACCGCCAGGAAGACATCGGATGCTTTGACCGAAATCTTGAAATCGAAAAAGTCGTTGTCTTCCAGCAGCCGCATATGGTGCTGGGCGCTTTCGATCAAGGCCTCGGGGCAGGGCTCGCCGTATTTTTCCTGCAAGTGCTTTTCGAGCGAGCCCGCGTTGACGCCGATCCGCATGGAGCAATTGTGATCGCGCGCCGCCTTGACCACTTCGCGCACCCGTTCGGCGGACCCGATGTTGCCGGGATTGATCCGCAGGCAGGCGGCCCCCGCCTCCGCCGCCTCGATGGCGCGTTTGTAGTGGAAATGAATATCGGCGACGATCGGCACGCCGACCTCGGGCACGATCTCGGCGAGCGCCCGGCTCGATTCCGCATCGGGACAGGAAATCCGCACGATATCCGCCCCCGCCGCCTCCAGCCGGTGCACCTGATCGATGGTCGCCGCCACATCGGTGGTCAGGGTATTGGTCATGGACTGGACCGTAATCGGCGCATCGCCGCCCACGGCAACGGGGCCGACATGGACCTGTCGGCTCTTGCGGCGGTTGATCTCGCGGTAGGGGCGATAACTCATGGTCTGTCCTTGCGGGAATGCGGCCCCGGGGGCCTCCCTAGTGATGCGCGTTCAGGTCCGAAAAATCAAGGGAATCACAGCGCACACAAGGCTCAGGGCGCGGCGGTGCCGGCTTTCAGACGCGCCGCGTCCAAAGACACATCGCGCTTGACCGCGCCGAAGGGGCCGATGGGCGGCACCAGTTGGCCGTCAACGGCGATCTCGATGGCGCCGGCGTTGCCGGTCTTCAGGGTCAAACCCTTTTCGTTGGGCACCTGGTAGCTGTCGCCCTTACGCAGGATGCGCATGACGACGACGCGCCCGTCGGCGCCGCGGACCTGCACCCAGCTATCGGCCTTGGCCCGGATTTCAATGGCGGCAGGCGCACTCGCGGTCTGGGCCGGGGCGGCCTGCGGTGCGGGCTTCGGCGCGGGCTTGGGTTCGGGCGCCACCACCACCGGGGCAGGTTCCGGCGCGGGTGCGGGCGCCGCCACCGGCGCAGGCTTCGGCGCGGGCTTCGGCGCGGGCGCGGGTTCGGGCGCGGCAGCGACCGGGGCCGGCTTCGGTTCCGGCGCAGGTGCGGGCGCCACCACGACCGGCGCGAGCTTGGGCGCAGGTTCGGGTTCGGGCTTCGCCGCTACCACAGGCGCCGGCGCCGGTTCCGGCGCCGCCACTTGCGGCGCTTCGGGCCTGGCCGGGGCCGCTTCGGGCTTTGCTGGCGCTTCGACCGCGGGCTTTGCCGCTTCGGGCGCCGATGCCGTGCCGCCGCTCAAGCTGGCCGGGACTTCCGGCACCAGGTCCGCCAGTTCCATGTCGTGAGACGAGAGGTAATACCAGCCGCCGTAAGCCGCCGCCGCCAGCACAACCGAAATGAACAGAACGGCACCGCGCGGGATCCGGCTTTCCGCGACCGGTTCGGGAAAGACCAATGCCGAGGCCGAGGTCTCACCCGCCCGTTCGGCCTTGTAAATCCGCACCGCCTCTTCCCCGTCGAGGCCGAGGAAATTGGCATAGGAACGCACGAAGCCGATGGCGTAGGCCTGGCCGGGCAAATGGGCATGGTCGCCCGCTTCGAGCGCATCGAGGAAGGGTTCGCGGATTCGCAGGTGATTGGCGACATCGGCGATGGATACGCCAAGCGCATCGCGGCTACGGCTCAGGGCTTCGCCGAGGGAAATCTCCCCCCGCGCCGCCGCCGCCAGTTCGCCATCCTCGTCGGACGGATCATCGAACAAGACCTTGCGTTTGGACGGTTGGTCAGACATCAGCCCTTCCTTGCCCGTTGGCCGGGGCGGCGCCCCGGAGCGGGAAATCGCCGGATTTACGCATAACCGCGTGTAAATACCGAGCCTTGTTAGCGCATTCGGGGGGTTGGACGCAATCGCGATCTGGGAAACCCATTGAAATCACGGCCTAAACCGGGATGCCGTGATCGCGGGCAAAGGCCCGGAGCTTGTCGCGATAGGAATGATCGGGCGCCGCCATCACGGACTTGAGATAGGCCTCCAGCGGCCGCACCCGGAGCGCCCGCACCATCGCCTTGACCGGGCCGACCGCGCTCGCGGTCATGGAGATCGAGCGCAGGCCGAGACCGATCAGCGCCATCGCCTCCAGCGGTTGTCCGGCGATTTCACCGCACAATGACACCGGCACGCCGGCCTTTTGCGCCTGCTGGACGGTACTGCGCAGGACTTGCAGCACCGGGGGCGAAAGCGCATCGAAACGGCCCGACAGGCGCGGATTGCCGCGATCCATCGCGAACAGGAACTGGATCAGGTCGTTGGACCCGATGGAAACAAAGTCAACACGCTCCAGCAACGCCGGTAATTGCCACAGCAGCGACGGCACCTCGATCATGGCGCCGACACGCAACACGCGCGGCAGCTTGCCGCCGGCGGCTTCCTCGCGCGCCAGCTCCAGGTCGACGATGGCACGGGCGCGGTCGAACTCCGCGACCTCGGCGATCATCGGGAACATCACTGACAGCGACCGGCCGTTGGCCGCCCGCACCAGGGCGCGGATTTGCTGGCGCAGCATCGCCGGACGGTCCAGCGCGATACGGATGGCGCGCCAGCCGAGCGCCGGGTTCTCCCCCGCCTCGCTGTTGAAATAGGGCAGCGCCTTGTCGCCGCCGACATCAAGGGTGCGGAACACCACCGGCTTGCCCTCGGCCTGATCGAGGATGTTGCGGTAAAGCGCCGTCTGTGCCGCCACGTCGGGATAGGCGGCGCGCACCATGAACGGAATTTCGGTGCGAAACAGGCCAATGCCGTCCGCCCCGGTTGCGTGCAGGCGCGGCACGTCGATCTCCAGCCCCGCATTGATGTTGAGCGATACCTCGGTGCCGTCGCGGGTAATCGCGGGCACGTCACGCAACTGGTCGAACGCCTGTTTTTCCGCCTGACGCGTGTGCAGGGTCTCGGCAAATATCTGCTGGGCTTCATCGGACGGCCGGATGAACAACTGGGCGTTGTCGCCATCCACGATGACCGTGTCCCCGGGCTGGATTCGGATCTGCACGTCCTTGACCTGGGCCAGCACCGGAATATCAAGTGCCCGGGCGACGATGGTCACATGGGCGGTGGAGGATCCTTCCTCCATAACCAGGGCCCGTAGCTTGCCCGGATCGTAGTCCAGCAGTTCCGCCGGTCCCATGGTGCGGCACACGACAACGGTATCGTCGGGAAGGTCCGTGGCCGTGCCCGACCCTTCACCGGTCAACTGGATCAGCACCCGCAGGGCGAGATCGTCGAAATCCGCCAGCCGTTCGCGCAGGTAGGGATCGTTGATCTGGCTCATGCGCAGGCGGGTGTTTTCACGCACCTGCTGCACCGCCGCTTCCGCCGTCAGGCCCGAAGCGATGGCATCGCGAATGCGGTTCAACCAACCCGCGTCCTCGGCCACCATGCGGTAAGCCTCCAGGACGTCGCGATGCTCGCCCTGCTGGGCCAGTGCCCCGGCACCGAAGATGCGGTCGAGGGCCGAATGAACCTCGGCCACCGCCGCATCCAGGCGGCGCATTTCCGCCTCCGGGTCTTCCGCCACCAGTTGGCGAATGGCGACATCGGAACGATGAATGACCGCGTGGCCCATGGCGATCCCGGCATTGATCTGCACGGCGCCGAGCCGCAGGGGCAGGATCGCGTTGCCGTCCGCCGGCGCGACTTCGCCCTGGCTGACCAGATCGCCACCGGCGACCAGTTCCGCCAGCACCATGGCGGTGATCTGCATCGCCTCCATTTCTTCTTCTTCGTAGACCCGCTTGTTGCGGTTCTGAACCACCAGCACCCCGGCGACACGGCCCTGGCGCAGGATCGGCACACCCATCAGCGAACGGTAGGGATCTTCGCCGGTTTCCGGGCGGTACACGAAGGCGGGATGGGACTGGGCATCGGCCAGCGCCAGCGGCTGGGCGCGCGCCGCGATTTCACCGACGAGGCCTTCGCCGACGCGCAGGCGCGTGCGATGGACCGCTTTCGGATTCAGGCCCTGGGTGGCAAAAAGCTCCAGCACTTCACCGGCGCGCTGGATGTAAACCGAGCAAACCTCGGCGACCATGTCGGCGGCGATAATGCGGACGATCTGGTCCAGTTTCTTCTGGGCCTCCGCCTCGCTCGCCATGACGTCCCGGATCCGTCGAAGCAGCCGGCGGGGCCCCATCGCGGACGGGACCGGTTGCATTACTGCGCTGCCTCCGATCGATAACGGGTCATCAGAACCGTGATCGCCTGTTCCAGCAACTCGCCCAGAATTTCCGCGCAGGGTTGCTCGCGGGTGACCATACCGACGGATTGCCCGGCCATCAGGGAGCCGTTCTCCACGTCGCCATCCACCACGGCGCGGCGCAGCGCGCCCGCCCAGAAGTGCTCGATTTCCAGTTGCGCCGCCTTTTGGTCGAGGGCTCCGGCATGGAACTGCTCGATCAACTCACGCTGGCGGTGCATGAAGCGTTCCGTCGCCTGGTTGGCCAATGCGCGTACGGGGATGACGGGAAAGCGTGAATCAATCTGCACCGACGGCACCGCGTCGCGAGCCTGGGCGCGGATGAAAGCCTGCTTGAACCTGGGGTGCGCCACCGATTCGGTCGCGCAGACAAAGCGCGTGCCCATCTGCACGCCCGATGCGCCTTGCTCGAGATAGCTGACAATCGCCTCGCCACGGCCGATGCCGCCGGCGACGAAAACCGGCACCTCGCCGAACACGGGAAGGATTTCCTGCGCCAGCACCGACGTCGCCACCGGGCCGATGTGGCCGCCCGCCTCCATGCCTTCGATAATGATGGCATCGACGCCCAGCCGGACCAGCCGCTTGGCGATGACAAGTGCAGGAGCGAAACAGATCACGCGCACACCCGCATCCTTGAGCGCCGCAATCGCGGAGCCGGGCGGCAGCCCGCCCGCCAGCACGACATGACCGACGCCGGCCTTGATGCAGACCTCGATCAACTGGTCGAGCGCCGGATGCATGGTGATGAGGTTGACGCCGAAGGGCTTGTCGGTCAGCGCCCGCGTCGCGGTGATTTCCGCCTGCAAAAGCTCTGGCGTCATCGAACCGCAGGCAATGACGCCGAAGCCGCCGCCGTTCGAAATCGCCGCAACCAGATTGCGTTCCGACACCCAGGTCATGGCACCGCCCATCACGGCATGCTCGACGCCCAGAAACTCCCGGCCCCGTTGCCAGAGTTGGTTCAGCCTTGCCTGCGCCTGGGTGTGATTCATGGGCCTAGCCAGAATCCAGGCCGTAGGCCGTGTGCAGCGCGCGCAGGGCGAGCTCGGTATATTCCTCGTTGATCAGGACGGAAATCTTGATCTCGGAAGTGGAAATAACCTGGATATTGATGCCCTTGGCGGCCATGGTTTCGAACATGGACTTGGCGACGCCCGCATGGCTGCGCATGCCGACACCGATCACCGAAACCTTGACGACATCGGGGTCCGGCACCACCGCCGCGTAGCCCAGTTCCTTCTGGCGGTCTTCCACCACCTTGAGCGCCGCCTTCAGATCGCCCTTCGCCACGGTGAAGGTCAAGTCCGTCGCCTTGCCGTCCTCGGAGACATTCTGGACGATCATGTCCACGTTGATTTCCCCGTCGGACAGGGGACCGAAGATGGACGCGGCAATACCCGGCCGATCCGGCACGCGCACCAAGGTGATCTTGGCTTCATCGCGTGAATATGTGATTCCGCTGACCAGTTCCTGTTCCACGATTTCTTCCTCATCGACGACAAGAGTACCCGGTTCGTTATTGAAACTGGACAGCACCTGAAGCCGCACATTGTGCTTCATCGCCAGTTCCACCGAACGGGTATGCAGGACCTTGGCGCCCAATGACGCCATCTCCAGCATCTCTTCGTAAGTAATTTTATCCAGCTTGCGCGCCTTGGCAACGATACGCGGGTCGGAGGTGTAAACACCGTCCACATCGGTATAGATATCACAGCGTTCAGCCGCCAGGGCCGCCGCCAGCGCCACCGCGGTAATGTCCGAGCCGCCGCGCCCCAGGGTGGTGATGCGCCCCCCCTCGCCAAGCCCCTGAAATCCCGCCACGACCTGGACCGTGCCGCTTTCGAGGCCCTGGCGCATGGCTGCCGTCTCGACGCCGGTGATGCGGGAGCGGCCGTGCACGCCGTCGGTCTCGATCGGCACCTGCCAGCCAAGCCAGGAGCGGGCCGGAATGCCAAGATTGTTGAGCGCCAGCGCCATCAGGCCACAGGTGATCTGCTCGCCGGCCGAAACCACGGTATCGTATTCGCGTGCGTCGTAGTCGGCATGAGCCTCACGCACCCAGCCGACAAGCTGGTTGGTGGTCCCCGCCATCGCCGACACCACGACGGCAACCTGGTGGCCGTCGCGCACGGTGGCGGCCACACGCTCGGCCACCGCCCGGATGCGCGCAATATCTGCGCCCGAAGTGCCGCCGAATTTCTGGACGATCAAAGCCATATCAGTTCCCGCGATTGAGGGGGGAGCCGCCGCCGAGGATGGTCCATACCGGCAAAATCCGCTGCTTGCCCCCAAAAAGGCGCCAATTCATACTCTGTAAGCCCAACCTTAGCAAGCCAAAGGCCCCCGTTCCGGGTTACCATCTTATTGATATGGCTTCTTCTTCCCCACCCCCTTCCGATCCGGAAATCACCGCGGGCGCGTCCGTGGATGCAGCCGAGGTCGCCCATTTCGAGGCCCTTGCCGCCCAGTGGTGGGACCCTGATGGCCGCTTCCGGCCGCTGCATCGGTTGAATCCGACGCGGATCGCCTATGTGCGCGACCAGGCGGCGGCCCGTTTCCACCGCGACGCACTGGCTCCGGAACCGCTGGCGGGCCTGTCGGTACTCGACATCGGCACCGGCGGCGGCCTCGTCGCCGAGCCGATGGCGCGCCTCGGCGCCACCGTCACCGGCATCGATCCATCGGCAAAGAACATCGGCACCGCCCGTGCCCACACGGCACAAATGGGGCTTACCATCGATTACCGCGCCACCACGGCGGAAGCCCTGGCGCAAAACGGAAATCGGTTCGACATCGTGCTGATGCTGGAAGTGGTGGAGCACGTCGCCGATCTCGAAAGCTTCATGGCCGCGGGGGCGGCCATGCTCAAGCCCGGCGGCCTGATGGTGGCGGCGACGCTGAACCGCACACTGCGCGCCTGGGCGCTGGCCATTGTCGGTGCCGAATACGTCATGCGCTGGCTGCCCATCGGCACCCATGACTGGAACAAGTTCCTGACCCCCGAAGAACTTGCCGCGCTCATGGCCCGTCATGGCGTCATCCCCGGCGAAGCCACGGGCATGATCTACAATCCGGTAAGCGGGCGCTGGCGCGTCGGCAGCGATACCGGCGTCAATTACATGTTGACGGGAACGAAGGACTGAGAGCGCTCAGGCCCCGGCGGGCGCCGGCAGGGCATCGGCCAGCACGTCCATCAACTGCTCGTTGAAGGCCATCGCCTGCCACTGGGTGACTTCCAGCGTACGTTCGATCAGGGCGATCTGGCGCTTGAAATTGTTTTCAAGCTGCATCTCCTCGACCTCGGCCAGCAGATACGTCACCAAAAGATCATCGGAACGCACCTCGGCCTGTGGCTGGTTGGCGGAATAGACCGTCGGCGTGCCGATAAACAGCAAAGCATAGCCGCTGTAGGGAATGGAAATGCTGATCGCCTTGTAGGTGTCGGCGTCTTCGGGCTTTACGCCGATGGCTTCGCGTTCATCGTCGCTGAGGGGTCGCTCGTTCTCGAACGCGGCGCGGTCCACGTGCATCTGCGTCACGGGAATTACAAAACGCGCATAAAGATCGCGCAGCACCGCATCGCGGCCCCTGGCGGCAATGTCGTCGGGCGCGATGGCGGCTGCGGCCTGCACGGCTTCGGCGCGGCGCGCGGTCAGGTGTTCGGCGAGATCTTCACCGGAAAAAAGATAGGAGCCAACCAGGTACATTCAGGCATCGCTCTCCGGCAGGGACGGCAACGGCAACACCGGCACGCCTTCGTCCACCAGTTCGCCCGCTTCCTTGAGGCTGGCTTCGCCGTAGATGCCGCGGGCCTCGGCCTCGCCGTAATGAATCTTGCGGGCTTCTTCGGCGAAGCGGTCGCCGACGTTATCGCAGCTTTCCGCAACGCGGGCGTGCAACTCGCTCACCGCCTGGCGCAACGCGGTCGCTTCCGCCATCTCCGCCCGCTGGCGGTCGCCGCGCGCGGCGGCCCCCTTGCTGATCCGCGCCGCCGGCAGTTTGGACACGCGGGTGCTGCCACAGGTCGGGCAGGCAACCTTGCGGGCCTTGCGCTGGCTGTCGTAAGCGCGGGCGTCCTTGAACCAAGCCTCAAAGGCATGTTCGTCGCCGCACTGAAGATTGAATACGATCATGCCCCCACCGTTAGCGCCGAACCCGCGCCGGATCAAGCGCCACCTTAAGTGCAGGGCCGAAGGCGCTGCCCGAAGGCGCATTATTACATAATAAATATGTAATGAAATTAATTTCACATTTTTTAATCGTTGTACTATATAAAACACGCATGTACGTTTGTTTTTTGTGCCGGAGTCCCCATGACAGACCACGATCTCATCGCCCGCATTGACAGCGCCCGCACCCTGCTGGCGGAGGCTGCCCATGATTACGGCCAGGCTGTGCTCGCATCTTCCATGGGGGTCGAGGACATGGTGCTGATCGACCTGATCAAGCGCGATCGCCTGCCGATTTCGATCTTCACGCTCGATACCGGGCGCCTGCCCGAGGAGACCGTGGAGCTGATCGCGCGGGCCCAGGCGCGCTACCGCATCAATATCGAGATTTTCACGCCCGATGCCGATACCACGGCGAAGTTCGACAATGAACACGGCAGCGAAGGCATTTTTCAGTCCGTCAATACCCGCAAGGCCTGCTGCGCGCTGCGCAAGGTAGAACCGCTCAAGCGTGCCCTCGCGGGCAAGGGATCCTGGATCACCGGGCTGCGGCGGTCGCAGTCACCGGCCCGCGCCGACATCTCCGAAAAAATCTGGGATGCGGATCACGGCCTGTACAAGTTCAACCCGCTTGCCGCCTGGGGGAAGGACGACGTCTGGCGCTACATCCGCGAACGCGACGTCCCCTATAACGACCTGCACGACAAGGGCTATGCCTCCATCGGCTGCGCCCCATGCACGCGGGCGCTCAAGCCCGGCGAAGACGAACGCGCCGGACGCTGGTGGTGGGAATCGGGCAACGCCCGGGAATGCGGCCTGCACATTTCAGGCGACGGAACCACGCGATGAACACGGCACTTGCCCAAGACGCCCGCGACGTTTCGGCGCCGGCGTTGCCGGGCCATATTGACCTTATCGAAAGCGACGCCATCTACATCCTGCGCGAAGTGGCGGCGCAATTCGAAAATCCCGCCCTTCTGTTTTCCGGAGGCAAGGATTCGGCGGTGGTGCTGCATCTGGCGCGGCGCGCTTTTTACCCTGGGCGCATCCCGTTCACCTTGCTGCATGTGGACACCGGACATAACTACCCGGAGGTCCTGGAATTTCGTGACCGGGCCGCGGCTGCGGCCGGGGCGCGCCTTGAAGTGCGCTCGGTGGAGGATTCGATCGCCCAGGGTCGCGTCATCCTGCGCAACGCGAACGAAAGCCGCAACGCACACCAGAGCGTCACCCTGCTCGACGCCATCGAGGAACTTAAATTCGATGCCTGCATCGGCGGTGCCCGCCGCGACGAGGAAAAGGCCCGCGCCAAGGAACGGGTGTTTTCCTTCCGCGATGCCTTCGGCGCGTGGGACCCCGGCGGCAACGGCCGGAGCTTTGGGATCTCTATCATGGCGCCGTCGGACCCGGCGAAAACATGCGCGTCTTCCCCATCAGCGATTGGACCGAGGCCGACGTCTGGCGATACATCGCACGGGAGAACATCGAACTGCCCGCCCTGTATTTTGCCCATGACCGCGATGTGGTCGAACGCAATAACCGCCTGGTGCCCGTCCACCCCCTGATCCCACTCCGCGACGGCGAGGTGCCCGCCACCCGCCGGGTTCGTTTCCGCACCGTCGGCGACATCACCTGCACCTGCCCGGTCGAATCCGACGCGACGACCGCCGAAGAAATTTTAATCGAAACCCTTGCCGCCGAAACGTCAGAGCGTGGGTCCACCCGTCTCGACGATGCGGTTTCGGAAGCCGCAATGGAACGGCGCAAGCTGGCCGGATACTTCTGATCACCCATGACCGAGACACAGCAAACCAGCGGGCGCGACCTGTTGCGCCTGACCACCGCCGGCAGCGTTGACGACGGCAAGTCCACCCTGATCGGCCGATTGCTCGCGGATTCAGGCGCGCTTGGCATTGACCAGATAACGGCGCTGGCAGCCCAGGCGGTACGCGAGGGGCAGGAACAGATCGACTATGCGCGCATCACCGATGGCCTGACCGCGGAACGCGAACAAGGCATCACCATCGACGTCGCCTATCGTTATTTCGCCACCCCCGCACGCAGTTTCATTCTCGCCGACGTACCGGGACACGAACAATACACACGCAACATGGTGACCGGCGCCTCCAAGGCAACCGCCGCGCTGATCCTGACCGATGCGCGTACCGGCATGACCGTCCAGACGCGGCGCCATATCTGCATCGCGGCGCTACTGGGCATTCGCGATATCGTTTTTGCCGTCAACAAGATGGATCTGGTGGACTGGGCCGCCGAGGCCTTCGCCGACTCGCAGCGCCAGATCACCAACTTCATCGCGCCACTGGGATTTCGCACCGCCCATTTCGTACCAGTCTCGGCGAAGCGTGGCGATAACGTCGTGCGCGCCTCGGAACAGATGCCGTGGCATCGGGGCGCCCCCCTGATCGGGGTGCTGGAGGCTCTGCCTCCCAGTGTGCCCGATGCCGGCGGCGCGCTGCGCCTGCCGGTGCAGATGGCGCTGCGCCCGGCCGAGGCCGATGCCGGAGATTTTCGCGGCTACATGGGCCGCATTGCCCAGGGCAGCGTCCGCGTCGGACAACGGGTAACGATCATGCCGGGCGGACGCGAAAGCACGGTCACGGCAATCCTGAAGCCATCGGGCGCGGCGCGGGCGGCGACGGTCAGTGAATCCATAACCCTGACCCTCGCCGACGATATTGATGCCGGACGCGGCTACATCATCTGCGATGCCGCGTCACCGCCGAGAACCGGGCGCGGTCTTGATGCGGCGCTGTGCTGGCTCGACCCGAAGGCGCAGGACCCGCGCGGCGCGTATGCCATTCGCATCGGTACCCGCACCGTGGCGGCCCGCATAACCTTGCCGAAAAAATGCCTTGATGTGACCACGCTCGCCACCGTGCCGGGGAATCAGCCGCTTACCATGAATGAAATCGGCCTGGCGCATCTCCAGTTGCAAGATGACGTCGCCTTCGATGACTACGGCGCGTGCAAGGCTACCGGTGCTTTCATCGTCATAGATACCCGCACCAACGACACCGCCGCCGCGGGGATGGTCGGGCAGGCGCTGGTCACTTCAGGCTGAACGGCGCCCGGATCAGGCCGGGCCGGTGAAATCGCGATCATGGGTCAGCGCCGGGATCTGGGCGCGAACCTGGGCGACGCGGGCCAGGTCAATATCGGCGCAGATGAACCCCGGCGCGTCGCCGCCGTCGACCAGCACCTCGCCCCAGGGATTGATAATCAGCGAATGACCGTAGGTCTGGCGCCCCCGCGGGTGGGTGCCGCATTGCGCGGGCGCAAAAACATAAGCGCCGGTTTCAATGGCGCGGGCGCGCAACAGCGTGTGCCAGTGCGCGATCCCGGTGGTGCGGGTGAAGGCGGCGGGCACCGCGATCAGTTCCGCACCGGCCTGAGCCAGGGCGCGGTAGAGGTAGGGAAAGCGCACGTCGTAGCAGATCGTCAGGCCCAGGCGGCCAAAGGGCGTATCGGTGACAACCGCCCGCGATCCGGGACAGAAGGTGGACGATTCGCGGTAGCTTTCGCCACCCGGCAAAACCACGTCGAACATGTGGATCTTGTCGTAGGTGGTCCGCACCTCGCCGGTAGCATCGATGACGAAACTGCGGTTGGCGACCCGGCCATCGGCATCGGCCCCGGCAATGCCGAGAGAGCCGACGACCAGCCAGGCTTCCAGCTCCCGCGCCAGCGCCCGGAAACGCGCCAGTGCCGGATGATCGGCCTCGACCCGCGCCGCGTCGCGCACGCCGACGCCGTCGGGCGCCATGAAAGCAACGTTCTCGGGGAACCCGATGACCTGCGCACCCGCCCGCGCCGCGGCACGGGCGAAACCTTCGGCGGCATCGAGGTTCGCCGCCATATCGTCGCCAGCATTGACCTGAACGCAGCCCAGGCGAAAGCTCTGCTCAGCCATTCCCGCTCTCCTCGGGCGACGGCGCGCCCAGAAGCGCATCAAGGCGGTCCGCGCTCTCCAGCGCATACAATTCGTCGCAGCCGCCAATGGGCTTATCGTCGATGAAAATCTGCGGCACCGTGTTGCCGCCGCCGCGCGCCATCATGTCGCGCCGTCCCGATGCATCGGCGTCGACGTCGTACTCGACGAATTCAACACCCTTGGCGTTAAGCAGCGCCTTGGCGCGGTGACAGAACCCGCACCACATGGAGGCATAAATTTCGACCTTCGCCATGATCCCGTCTTCGGCTTGTGGCCACTGTGGCCATGATTTCAAGGAGCGCCATATATAGGGTGCCATGGCAGCCCTGTCACGGGCTCAGGCGGGACGCACCACCCGCGCCAGGGTGAGGACGTCCACCGCCCGGGCCCCCGCTGCCAGAAGGGCGCGGGACGCCGCCTCGACGGTGGCGCCAGTAGTCAGCACGTCGTCAACCAGCAAGACCCGCCGACCATCGACCAGGCCGCGGCGCGACGGCGGCACGGCAAAGGCGCCGCGCACGTTGCGCGCCCGCGCCAGCCGGCCGAGGCCACCCTGGGACGGGGTCGGACGCAACCGCCGGAGCGCATCCACCGCGCAGGCGCCCCCGGTGTAGCGCGCCAGCGACTGTGCCAGCAGCGCCGCCTGGTTGTAGCGCCTCGCCGCCAGCCGCCAGCGATGCAGAGATACGGGCACGATCACATCCCCATCGCCCACCAGTTCCGCCCCCGCCCGCGCCAGCCACGCCCCGAACGCGGGCGCGGCGAAGGTCCGGTCTGCGTGCTTGAAGCCGACGACAAGACCCCGGATGGCGTCGTCATAAACGAACACCGCCCGCGCCCGGTCAAAGACCGGGCGCCGCCGGCTGCACGGACCGCACAGCACTTGCGGCGCGGCAGTGCCGAACGCAAAGGGATAGCCGCAGGCGGCACAGATCGGCGCGGAAATAAAAATTCACCCGGCTCCAGCACGGCGCGCAGAGGGCGCCCTCGCCGCCGGTGACCGCGCCGCAGGACAGGCATTGCAGCGGCAGTACGAGGTCAACCACGGCCCGCGCCGCACCCGCGACGGCGATACCGGCCCGATGAGCCAAAGGCGGCAAGAAAAGCGTCATGCCCGCATTGGACGCAAGGCGCCGGGCGCTGTCAAACGCCTCGCTTCACGTTTCCCGGAAAGAACCCTGCCCTGCCCCCTTTATAGCGGCGGCGCGACATGCGAATTTGCGCGCATGGAAACGACCACCCCGCCCGCGCCTTTCGACCGACGCGCCCATCGCGCCCATCGCGCCCGCGCCGCCGGCACCCTGCCCGACCACGACTTCCTGTTTGATGAGGTGGGCGGTCGGCTCCTCGACCGGCTGGATGATATTCGGCGCGACTTCTCCGCGGTTCTTGACCTGAGTTGCCGGGGCGGCACCCTGGCCACGGCATTGAAAGCGCGCGGCCCCAGGGAGGGGCTCGTGGTGCAGGCCGACCTCGCGCCGCAAATGGCGGCGGCGGCACGGGCCGCGAACGGCCTTCCCACCGTGGCGGCGGATGAAGAATGGCTGCCGTTCGGGGAAGCCTGCTTCGACCTGGTGATCAGCAACCTCGGCCTGCACTGGGTCAACGACCTGCCCGGCGCACTGGTCCAGGTCCGCCGCGCGCTCAGGCCCGATGGCCTGTTCCTCGCGACCCTGTTCGGCACGGGCACGCTGGAGACGCTGCGCGGCACGCTGATGGCCGCGGAGATAGAGGTCGAGGGCGGCGCCTCGCCCCGGGTCTCGCCCTTCGCCGAGGTGGGCGACGGCGGCGACCTGCTGGCCCGAGCCGGTTTCGCCCTGCCCGTCGCCGACAACGAAACGCTTCGCGTCAGCTTCGCCGACCCCCTGGCACTGATGCGCGACCTTGGCGCCATGGGCGAAAGCACCTCGGCCCATGCGCGGCGCAAAAGCTTTAGCTGTCGCGCCACCCTGGCGCTGGCGGCAGCGCGCTATCCGCGCCTGGATGACGGGCGCATCGAAGCCGAATTCAATATCATCACGCTGACCGCCTGGGCGCCGGGCCCGGGCCAGCAAAAGCCGCTCAGGCCCGGTTCGGCCGCGGCGCGGCTGGCCGACCACCTGGGCACCCCGGAACGCCCCGCCGGGGACAAGGCGCCCAACCTCGGAAAATCCTGAAACCGGACACAAAAGAAAACCGGCGCCCGTCTAAGGGGCGCCGGTTTCCTGGCTTTTCGGCCGGGGCTCGGACGGAACCGCGAAGTTCCGGAGCCGTCACCTAGCCGTTGGCGTGGGCGAGGTTAGTCGCTGCCACCACCCGATTCGCCTTCACCAGCAGGCTGGGCCGGCTGCTCAGACGCGGGCTCTTCCTGGTGGATGGTGCCGGCGGCATAAACCGGGGCGGAAAGCGCGAAAAGAACGGCAAGCGCGGTCAGAATGGACTTCGTCATTGGGTGTCTCCGTAGAGATGTTGCGGCGGTTCTCCCGTCGCCTTCGAGTGGGATTTCCCGCCTCGAATGATGAAAGAATAGCACCTGTACTAACGACGTCAAGAAAAAAAACATCTTTTACTTTATTTTTTAAAGTAAGTGTTATGTATATAAATGACATTTATTTGACGAAAAGTGGCCATTATTAAGAACGGAATCCGCCGCCATTTTGCCGCAATCGGCCCCGAATCGGGGCTTTCCAGCGCTTCCCCTTGGCGCGATGCGCGCTTCGGCCCTATCGTCGGGGCACGGAGATCGCAATCAATTGAACCAGCTCGGCCCCGCACGGCTGCCGGAACTCCCTCGGAAGGTGCCGCCATGCTCACCCGTCTTTGCCTGCCCGTTCTGATTCTTTGTCTCGGCATCGCGGCGGAGGCCCGTGCCGCCAGCGACGCCGCCGAGGGCCGGCGCATCGCCGAACAGTGGTGCGCCTCGTGCCATGTCATCAGCCCAAGGAGCCGGGGCGGCGACGTCGCACCGCCATTCGTGGCGCTGGCCAACAACCCGGCCAAGACCGAGACCTATCTGAAGGGATGGATTTCCAATCCGCATCCGCCGATGCCGAATTTCAACCTGTCACGGCGGACCATTGACGACCTGGTGAGCTACATCCGTTCGCTGGCCGCCAACGGCCACCGCGCGGTCCCCTGATCAGTCCCGCGGCGTCAGGTCGCAAAGCGCCGCCACCAGCGGCGCGTCCGCCGGCGGCATCGCCAGGCCGTTAAGACGCGCGGGCCAGACCCAGCGAATTTCCTGGCCTTCCTGGGGCGACGGGGTGCCTTCCCAGTTGCGGCACTGCTAAAGCGGCATCAACAGATGAAAATCGTCATAGGCGTGGGACGCGAAGCTGACCGGGTACAGGCACGGCTCGCACACCGTGATCGCCAGCTCTTCCTTCAGCTCGCGCGCCAGCGCCGCTTCCGGCGTTTCGGATTCATGGACCTTGCCGCCGGGGAATTCCCACAGGCCCGCCATCGCCTTGCCCTCGGGCCGCTTGGCCACCAGCACACGCCCATCGGAATCGAACAGGGCGGCGGCGACCACCAGCACCATGGGCTTCGCGCTCATGATCCCGGCCTAGCTCCGGTAATCGCCATTGATCGAGATGTAGCCGTGGGTGAGATCGCAGGTCCACACCGTCGCCGTACCGCGCCCGGGCTTCAGCCCCACGTCCACATCGAGATCAATGTAGGTACCCTTCATGTGCCGGGCCACCGGGGCTTCGCGGTAGCCCGCCCGCGGCGCACCGTTTTCGGTGATGCGCACGCCACCAACGGCCACCGTCAGGCGGTCGGCGTTGATGCGCTCGCCCGATTTGCCGACGGCCGCGACGATGCGGCCCCAGTTGGCGTCTTCGCCGGCAATCGCCGTCTTGACCAGCGGTGAATTGGCAATGGACATGGCAATGGCCTTGGCCGAGCGGTCGGAACCGGCACCGCTGACCCGCACGGTCACGAACTTGGTCGCCCCTTCGCCGTCACGCACGATCTGCTGGGCGAGATCGACCATCACCTTCTCGAGCTTGGCGCGAAAATCCTTGAGCGCGGGGTCGTTGGCCCGGGTGATCTTCTTGTGGGCTTGCCCTGGCCGGTGGCGGCCAGCAGCACGGTGTCGGAGGTGGACGTATCCGAATCCACCGTAATCGCATTGAACGACCGGTCGCAGGTTTCCTTCAGAAGTTTTTGCAACACGCCCGCGGGCAGCGCCGCATCGGTGAAGACGTAAGCCAGCATGGTCGCCATGTTGGGCATGATCATGCCCGAACCCTTGGCAATGCCGCTGATGGCGACGTCCACGCCGCCGATAGCGCGCGCGCCGTTGCCCCTTTGGGAAAGGTATCGGTCGTGCAGATGGCCTGGGCGGCATCGAGCCAGGCACCCGCCTTGAGCGATCCCACCAGCGCCGGCAACGCGCCGGCGATCTTTTCGACCGGCAGCGGCACCCTGATTACACCGGTGGCCGAAACCATGACGTCGCTGGCGGCGCAGCCGAGCAGACGCGCCGTGGCCTTGGCCGTGGCCAGCACGTCGGCCTTGCCCTTGCGCCCGGTAAAGACGTTGGCATTGCCCGAATTGACGACGATCGCCCGCGCCCGACCGCCCTTCAGCGCGGCGCGGCACCAGCGCACCGTCGGCCCCGCCGTGGAGGATGTCGTGAACATGCCGGCGATGCGCGTGCCCGGCGCCAGTTCCGCCACCATCAGGTCCGATCGCACGCGCTTCTTGATCCCGCACGCGGCGGCGCCAAGGCGCACGCCGTTGATATTGGCAAGACGGGGAAAGCGTTTCGGGGCCAGGGGCGAAATGGTGGTCATGTCGTTGTCACAGTCTGATCTTGGATGTCTCTCTGATTCTGGAAGTCACTAGGGTAACCGGTACGCCGCCCTGCACATAGCCCAGACGCGCCCGAATGCCAACTGTACTCAGCGGGGTTTGGGCGCGACCGGCGCCGCGGCGGGCTTGCCGTCCATGCCGAAACGTTCGACCTTGGCATCGCCACGCAGGCGCTTGATCTCCGCCTCGACCAGCTCGTCGCCCATCTTCGCGCGCAGCTCGTCCTTGACCTCGTCGAGTGGCGGCGGCCCGGCCTCCTGGATATCTTCCACCTTGATCACATGCCAGCCATACTGGGTCTGCACCGGGGCGCGCGAGACCTCGCCCTTCTTCAGGCTGAAAGCGACGTTGGAAAACGCCGGCAGCATGGCTTCACGGGTGAAAAAGCCGAGATCCCCGCCCTGGGTCTTGGACGGTCCGATGGATTTCTCCCGCGCCAGGGTGGCGAAGTCCTTGCCCCGCGAAATTTCACGCAAGATGGCCATCGCCTCGTCGCGGGTCTTGACCAGGATGTGACGGGCACGCACCTTCTTGCCGCCAGACAGGGTGTCCTTGTCGCGCTCATAGCGGCGGCGCACCGCTTCATCGGTCACGCGGCCCTCGACGATGCGGCGCAGGTAGGTCTGCTCCAGCACGCGGGATTCGAGCTGGCGCAGGGTGCGCTTGACCTCGAGATCGTCGCCGAGATTGAGTGCGCGGGCGCGCGCGACCATCAGGTGACGGTCGATCAACTGATCCACCATGGCGGTGAAAAGCGTTTCCATCGGCAGGTTGCGATACTGCTCGGGCAAGGCCTGAATGGCATCGCGCACATCGGCGATCAGGATTTCGTGGCCGTCGATTCGCGCCACGACAACGGAACCGTCGGGCGGCAGCGTGGTTTGGGCGCTACCGGGATGGGGCGCGACAGTGATCGCCAGGCCAAGCGCCAGGGCGCGCAGGAACGGGAACCGGGTCATGGAAAACTCCTCTCGGCCCGGCATGAGGCCGGATCCAGGGCGCGCAAATTAACACGCCACGGGCCATTTCCCACAGGAATCCTTGGATCTTGGGCCAAAAACAGGGCCCGCGCTCATTGACAGAACTAGCCCCTGTCTCTATCTCTCTTTGACCCCCACGCCCGGCCGGTGGTCCGCCCGGGCCGCAATCTGGAAAATCATGCTTTCGGCCCTCACCAAACGCCTTTTCCCAAGCCATAACGAGCGACTGCTCAAGCGCCTTCAGCCCAAGGTGGCGGAAATCAACGCGCTGGAAGCGGAGGTATCGGCCCTCGATGACGAGGGGCTCCGGGCCCGGGTCGCCGGTCTGCGCGAGCGCGCCAAGGGCGGCGAAGACCTCGACAAGCTGTTGGTCGACACTTTCGCCACCGTGCGCGAAGGTGCCAAGCGCGTCCTCGGCCAGCGCCATTTCGACGTCCAGTTGCTCGGTGGCATGGTCCTGCATCATGGCGCCATCGCGGAAATGGCTACCGGCGAAGGCAAGACCCTCGTCGCCACACTGCCGGTGGTCCTCAACGCGCTGGCCGGCAATGGCGTGCACGTTGTCACGGTCAACGACTACCTGGCCAAGCGCGACGCCGAATGGATGGGGCGCATTTACAAGTTTCTCGGCCTCACGGTCGGCACCATCGTCCACGGGTTGAACGATGATGAACGGCGCGCGGCCTACGCCGCCGATATTACCTACGGCACGAACAACGAATACGGCTTCGATTACCTGCGCGACAATATGAAATTCCATCTCGAAGAGATGGTGCAACGGCCGTTCAATTTGCCATCGTCGACGAGGTGGACAGCATCCTGATCGACGAAGCGCACGCCGCTCATTATTTCCGGCGCGGCGGAAAGCTCGTCGGAGCTTTACACATCCATTGACGCGCTGATCCCCAGGCTCGACGCGGCGGACTTCGAAATGGACGAGAAGGTCAAGGCGGTGACGCTGACCGAATCGGGCGCCGAAAAAATGGAAGAGATGCTGAAGGAAGCCGGGCTGCTGACCCAGGGCGCCCTTTACGAACTGGAAAACGTGTCCCTGGTCCATCATTCCAACCAGGCGCTGCGCGCCCACAAGCTGTTATTCGCGACCGCGACTACATCGTCAAGGATGACAAGGTCATCATCATCGATGAGTTCACCGGCCGCATGATGGAAGGACGGCGCTATTCCGAAGGCCTGCACCAGGCACTGGAAGCCAAGGAAAAGTGCCATATCGAGAACGAAAACCAGACGCTGGCCTCGATCACGTTCCAGAACTACTTCCGCATGTATCCCAAGCTTGCCGGCATGACCGGCACGGCCATGACCGAAGCGGCGGAATTCGAAAGCATTTACCGGCTCGGCGTGGTGACGATGCCGACCAACCTGCCCTGCATCCGTATCGATGCCGAGGATGAGGTTTACCGCACCGCCCAGGAAAAGACCGAGGCAATCATCAACCAGGTCGAGGAATGCCACAAGCGCAACCAGCCGGTGCTGGTCGGCACCGTGTCGATCGAGAAATCGGAAGTCCTGTCGGAAGCGCTTAAGAAGCGCAAGATCGAACACAGCGTGCTCAACGCCCGCTACCACGAACAGGAAGCCCAGATCATCGCCCAGGCGGGCAAGCCGGGCCGCGTCACCATCGCCACCAACATGGCCGGGCGCGGCACCGACATCCAGCTTGGCGGCAACTCGACATGCGCATCACCCAGGAACTGGCCGATGTGCCGGAAGGCCCCGAGCGCGAGGCGAAGATCAAGGCCATCAAGGCCGAGATCGAGGAAGGCCGCCAGGTCGCGCTGGCCGCGGGCGGGCTTTACGTCATCGGTTCCGAACGCCACGAAGCGCGCCGCATCGACAACCAGTTGCGTGGCTGTTCCGGCCGCCAGGGCGACCCCGGCGCGTCGAGCTTCTTCCTGTCCCTCGAAGACGACCTGATGCGCATCTTCGGCTCCGAACGCATGGACGCCATGCTCAAGCGGCTCGGCCTGGAAGAAGGCGAAGCGATTACTCATCCGTGGGTTTCCAAAGCGCTGCAAAAGGCCCAGGAAAAGGTCGAGGCGCATAACTTCGATATCCGCAAGAACCCGCTGCGCTACGACGACGTGATGAACGACCAGCGCAAGGTCATTTACGAACAGCGCATCGAACTGATGCGGACCGACAATGTTTCCGACACCATCGCCGGCATGCGCCATGAAGCGGTGGAGGACATGGTCAACCGCGCCATTCCGCCAGAAGGCCTATCCCGAAGACTGGGATACGCACCTGCTGCACGAAGAAGCGCTGCGCGTTCTGGGTCTCGACCTTCCGGTCGCCGACTGGGCCAAGGAAGAAGGCATCGCCGACGAGGAAATCCGCGAACGCATCCTGCAAGCGGCCGACCGGCGCATGGCGGAAAAAGCTGCCACCTACGGCGCCGACGTTATCCGCATGGTCGAAAAAGCCTGCTGCTGCAGATTCTCGACCAGACCTGGAAGGATCACCTGCTGACCCTGGACCATCTGCGCCAGGGCATCAACCTCAGGGCCTATGGCCAGCGCGATCCCCTCAACGAATACAAGACCGAGGCCTTCGCCCTGTTCGAAACCATGCTCGACCAGCTGCGCGTCAACGTGACCCAGGTCCTGATGCACCTGGAACTGAGCTTCGAGAATCCCGAAGACCTGGACCTCGACCCCGAGGAACAGGGCCCGATGATCGAAAGCCGCGCCGATCCAGCGCGGATCGCGGACGAAGGCGGCAGCGACGGCGGTGACACCGGCCTGGTGCATCGCCCGGCCACGGTGCGCCATGCCGCGGGCGACAGTGTCGACCCCGAAGATCCCGCCACCTGGGGCAAGGTGTCGCGCAACGCGTCATGCCCTTGCGGATCGGGCCGCAAGTACAAGCACTGTCACGGCCGCCTGGCCTGAGGCTGCTTCCGGGTCTTTTTGCCGCGGCCTAGGACAGGCCGTGCTTTCCCATATCGAGGAATTTTTCTCGGCGCTGGGCCCGCAGGCTGCCGCCCTCAACGCCCACCAATTCGTCGAGATTGCTCTCGATGGCATCGCCGACGCGGGAAATCGCCGCGTCACGGCTACGGTGCGCGCCGCCCATCGGTTCGTCAATGACGCTGTCGATGATCCCAAGTTCCTTGAGATCGAAGGCGGTCAGGCGCAACGCCTCGGCAGCGCTTTGCGCCGCATCCGAACTGCGCCACAGGATGGAGGCGCAGCCTTCGGGTGAAATCACGGAATAAACCGCGTGCTCCAGCATCATCACGCGGTCGGCCGCCGCCAGGGCAATGGCGCCGCCGGAGCCGCCTTCGCCGATAATCACGGAAACGATAGGCACGCGGAGGCTCAGGCCCGCTTCGACGGAACGCGCGATGGCCTCGGCCTGGCCGCGCCCTCGGCACCGATGCCGGGATAGGCGCCGGCGGTATCCACCAGGGTAATCACCGGCAGGTGAAAATGATCGGCCAGGTCGAACAGGCGGCGCGCCTTGCGATAGCCTTCGGGCCGGGCCATGCCGAAATTATGCTTGAGCCGCGATTCGGTATCCGAGCCCTTCTCGTTGCCGATCACCATTACCGAACGCCCCCGGAAACGCCCGAGACCGCCAACGATGGCCGCGTCCTCACCGAAGGAACGATCCCCCGCCAGCGGCGTGAAATCGGCAATCAGCCCGCGCACGTAATCCAGAAAATGCGGGCGCTCGGGATGACGCGCAACCTGCACCTTCTGCCAGGGCGTCAGCTTGCCGTAGGTATCGCGCAGCAGCCGGTCGGCCTTGGCCTGCAATTTGGCGATCTCGTCGGCGATGGAAACGTCGCCGCCTGTGTCCAGGTGACGCAGTTCCTCGATTTTGCCCTCGAGTTCGGCAATCGGCTTTTCAAATTCCAGGAAAGTGGGCATGGCCCCGCCTTGATCAATTTCGCCCTAAATGCCTTGGCTGGCGCGGTTTGTCAAATCGCATCCGACCCGCCCTGGCCACCATCTCCCAAAGCCCCGCCCGGCAGCGCCTTGCGCGGCCGGCCACGGCGCGCCAGCGGATGGTTTTCATTGACCAGCCGTGCCATCCGGCCTTCGAGCACATGGGTATAGATTTGCGTCGTCGAAATATCGGCGTGTCCCAGCATCTGCTGGACCGAGCGCAGATCCGCGCCGTGGGCCAGAAGATGGCTGGCAAAAGCATGGCGCAGCACATGGGGCGACACGACGCGGCGATCGAGCCCCGCCTCCACCGCCAGTTCCTTGAGTATCTGGGCGAACCGCTGGCGCGTCAGGTGGCCGTCGACGGCGGCCGTCGGGAACAGCCAGGGCGAGGACTTCCCGCCGACCATCGCCGAGCGCTGCTCCAGCCAGTCCGCCAGCGCCCGTTGCGCCGGTTCCGACAGCGGCACCAGGCGTTCCTTGTCGCCCTTGCCGCGCACCATCAGGAACTGGCCGTCGCCGGTACGCGCCGACAGGGGCAGACCCACCAGCTCGGAAACCCTGAGACCGGTCGCGTAAATGATTTCCAGCAACGCCCGCAGGCGCGTCGCGCGGCGTCCGTGACGCAGGCGCGCGGCGGCGAACAGTTTTTCAACATCGAATTCCGAAAGTGTGCGCGGCAAGGCGCGGCCACGGCGCGGACTGTCTATGCCAATGGTGGGATCGTCGCCGCGCACGCCTTCGGAAAACAGGAAACGGTAAAACTGGCGCAGGGCCGAAAGCCGCCGCGCCGCGGTACCCGCACCCTGGCCGCGATCGGTCAGCGTCGCCAGATAACCGCGCAGCATCGCCGTATCGGCATCGGCCAGCGTCGCCGAGTTGAGATCAAGATACTGGGCAAAGTCGGTCAGGTCGCGGCGATAGGCGTGAATGGTATTGCGGGCCGCGCCGCGTTCGGCCGCCATCATTTCAGCGAAACTGTCGATGTGCGGTCCTGCCGCGCGTGGCGGCTCCGTGATCCCTGATCGTCGACCTGCCATTGCGCCTCCCGACCGTTTTGGACCGGTCTCAACCCGCGTGATCGAAAACGGCCTCCAACGCCAGCGCGCGGGCGGAATCGCCCAGCCCGACGGCGCGAAGCGCACGCATCACCGGCACCAGTACGCGGCTATCAAGCTTGCCCGGCGGCGTATCGCCAAGCGCGGTCAGCGCCAGCAGCACGGTTTCGCCGACCCGCCCCGCCGCCGCCGCGCGCGAAAGCGTGGCCATCAGGCCGGGGGACGGCAGCGTCGCCTGCGTGCCGGAAACGCTGATCAATGCCGCCCAGGGCGCATCACCGACGCGCGCGCCCAGGGCTTCAAGGGCGCTGAGGATCAGCACTGCGCGGCTTGCCCGCGCCTCGCCGCCGATCACATCCATCGCCTGCCACCACGCCATGTAGGCTTTTTCATCAAAACCATCGGCCCCGACGTCGGGCGCCGCCAGGGATTTGACGGCGACACTCGCCCCATCGCTCCCTTCGGCCTCGGGCGCCGCGCCCTCGGTCGGCTGTTCGCCTTCCGGCTTTTCACGGGGCAACGCCGCCAGGGCCGCGAAGGGCCACAAGACGGCATCGGCGGGCGGTGCCTTGGCCGCGTCGCCCCCGGTAGCGGTGGCGGAATCGCGCTTCGCACGTGCCAACTCGAACCACTTGGCGGCCGCCGCGCTATCGCCGAAAGCGTAAAGCGCCGTGCCCGCCTCGGCCGCGAACCAGGCCAGGGCCTCGCTGGCCTCGATCCCCGCCAGTTGCGGCAGGAACACGCGCACCGCGGTGCCGAGGCGGCCCTGTTTGCGCGCCAGGCGCAGGGCGCCGGCCATGATTTCGGCCTGGGCGGCGGCGACCTTCTGGTTGCGAAGCGCCCGGTAAAGCAAGGCCCGGCCACGCGGACCCGAGAGTTTCTCGGCTGCGCTCAGCGCGCCCGACAATTCGTCCGGAGTGAAATTCACCGACATGTAAAGTTGACGCAGGGTATCGGTATCCAGCGCGCCACGCGCCTCGGACCGCTCAGCCGCTTCAAGGCGGGTTTCAAGATCGGCGTTGGGGCTGACCGCGACGGCGCGCAGCGCCGCCGCATCGGCCTCGGCCACGACAGCAGCCGGCACCTGCACGCGGGCGGCGCGCATCATCGCGACATGCAGCGGCGTCGGCTTTTCCATCCCGGCAACCGCTATACCCTTCTCGTTACCGAGCAGGCGGGCCAGTGCGTAGAAACCCGGATCCTCGATCCCCTGTTCCTGCAACAGCCCGGCGCCGATCTGCGCGCCGGCGCTGTCGCCGGACAGCAACTGGCAAAATACCTGGGCCTGGCGCCAGAACATCGCCGGCGACTGGCCGAGGCGGGCGGAAACAATGGCACAGGCCCCGGCATTGTCGTTGAGCAACAGCGCCACTTCAGCCCGGGCGCGCAAGACGGCTTCTTCCTCCACCCTCTGGGGCACCACCCGCAGCAGGCTCTGGACCGCGGGCAGATTGCCCTGGGCCAGCAAGCGCTCGACCCGAATGGCGACCAGGCTCGGGATATTCTTGCCTGCCGGACCGGCTGGCGTTTCGGCGGCACTGAGCAACAACCGGTGCAACAATGCGCGGCCTGCGGCGGTGCGCGGCGCCGCGGGCAACGCGGGCAGCAGTTTTTCCACCAGCGAGCGCGGGGTGCCGCGCCACATGGCGACGCCGAAGCCACCGTTGGCGGTATCGAGAACCCCGACCGAGTTGGCATCGATATCGCCCAGGGTATCGACCACGATTCCCGGCGCCGGCGCCGGCGTGGCGGGAGCAGCGGCGGAAGGGGCCGGGCCCACCGGCTTGGCGGGCGCCAGGGATTGCGGTGGCGCCAGGGTCACGGGAGCCGCGCCTTGAGCCAGGGCCGCAACGGGCTGCGCCAGGATCGCCGCACTGGCAATGGGGACCACGGCCAGCACCTGCCGCAGCCAAAAAATCGAACTAGCGCAGGACCTTGTCATTGGGGATGACCTTTTCAACCGGCGCCGAGGGCGCGGGAATATCCCAACTGGCCAGAAATACGGCACCGCCGATGATCAGGACCGCCAGCGTGATGAGAATGATACGGGAAAGAAGCTTCATGGGCTTTAGCGGCGGGCCGCTCCGTCTTGCTTGTTATTGCGCCGCCGGGCGGCGGATCGGGGGAATCACGCGGCCCCGGCAATTCAACACATTTCTGCGCTTCTGCACGGCGGCGCCCCGCATGTTATTCTGTTTACACTAAAAATCGACTATGGCTATTTTGCGGCAACCTAGCCCGTCAGCCACCGCCGCGCAAGACCACGCGCCCGACAGGGCGCCGCACCGCCCGAGGAACCATGCCAGCCATACCCGATAGCCCTTTTCCAGCGCCCGCCGCCGCCCTGAAGCGCTCGGTCGTGCTGGTCGGCCTGATGGGCGCGGGCAAGACGTCGGTGGGGCGCCTGCTGGCAGCGCGGATCGGACTTGAATTCGTCGATGCCGATGCCGAGATCGAAACCGCCGCCGGGGCCACGATCGAGGAAATTTTCGCCCATGAGGGCGAAGCCGTGTTCCGCTCCGGGGAACGCCGGGTCATTGCCCGGCTGCTGACCGGACCGCCCCGCGTCATCGCCACCGGCGGGGGCGCGTTCATGGATGCCGACACCCGCGCCGAAGTTCGGGCCCACGCCGTTTCGGTCTGGCTGCGCGCCGATCTCGACACCCTGGTGCGCCGCACCGCGCGTCGCGGCGGGCGGCCCTTGCTGGCCGGGGGCGATCCGCGCGATATCCTCGCCAGATTGATGGACGAGCGTTACCCTGTGTATGGCGAGGCCGACATCACGGTGGACACCGGCGAGGAAGGGGCGGACAAGGTCGTGGAACGGGTCATCGCGGCACTGGAATCCCATCTCGGCACGGGCCCGCTGGCCGTGGCCCGGAAATCCCGAAACGGGAACGGCAACGAAAACAGAACCGCGGCAAGGCCGCGTCCGCACAAGCGGAAATGAGCGAGAAAGAACGGAAAAGAAAATCGAACAAGCGGCAATGGATAGTCACAGCATCATAGACGTCGACCTCGGCGACCGGTCCTACGAGATTCGCGTGGGCATGAATCTGCTCGACCAGGCGGGCGCCCATCTGGCGCCCCTGTTGGCCGAGCACGGCGACGCGCGCCGCGTCATCATCGTTACCGATACCAACGTCGCCGAGATATATCTTGCGCGCCTCGAAGCCGCGCTCGACGCCGCCGCCATCGCCCATCATGCGGTGGTGCTGGACGCGGGCGAAGGCACCAAGGATTTTCCCCATCTCGCACGGCTGATGGACGACCTGCTCGACCAGGGACTTGAGCGCGGCTCGATGCTGGTCGCGCTCGGTGGCGGCGTCATCGGCGACATCACCGGCTTCGCCGCGGCCATCGCACTCCGCGGCATTGATTTCGTGCAGATCCCCACCACCCTGCTGGCCCAGGTTGACAGTTCCGTCGGCGGCAAGACCGGCATCAACACCCGTCACGGCAAAAACCTTGTCGGGGCCTTTCATCAGCCGCGCATCGTTCTGGCCGATATCGGCACGCTGGCCACCCTGCCCCAGCGCGAATTGCTGGCGGGCTACGCCGAGGTGGTCAAATACGGCATCATCAACGACAGCGGTTTCTTCGGCTGGCTCGAACACCACGGCGCCGATCTGATCGCCGGCGACGACGCCGCGCGCACCGAAGCGGTTGCCGTCAGTTGCCGGGCCAAGGCGGCCATCGTTTCCGCCGACGAGCTCGAGCATGGCACCCGCGCCCTGCTTAACCTCGGGCACACTTTCGGCCATGCCATGGAAGCCGAATGCGGTTTTTCGGATACCTTGCTGCATGGCGAAGCGGTGGCGCTGGGCATGGTGCTGGCGTTGCGGCTTTCGCAAAAGATCGGCCTTTGCGGGCCCGGCCGGGCCGACCGGCTGGCCCGGCATCTTGCCGCCGTGGGTCTGCCCGCCAGTCCGGCGCAATACGGCTTCAGCGCCGACGCCCTGATCGGCCATATGCATCACGACAAGAAAGTAAGGGCCGGCGCGATTACCTTCATTCTGGCCGAGGACATCGGCAAAGCCATCGTCAAACGCGGCGTTGCGCCGGAAGCCGTGCATGAGGTCATTACCGCCAGCCTGCGCGGCTGACGGCGACACAAGGGGGCCCTGAAGCCAACATGGACGTATTCATAGTCGCGACGCTGGCCATCATCGTGCTGCTGCTGTCGTTATCGGCCTTCTTCTCCGGGGCGGAGACGGCCCTGACGGCGGCATCGCGGCCGGTGATGCATCAGCGCGAGCGTGGCGGCGACAAGCGCGCCGTGGTGGTCAACCGCCTCAGGCGCGACAAGGAACGCCTGCTGGGCTCCATCCTTATCGGCAACAACCTGGTTAATATCCTGTCGTCGGTGCTTGCCACCTACGCGCTGACGGAAATTTTCGGCGATGCGGGCCTGGCCTACGCCACCCTTGCCATGACCGCCCTGGTCGTAGTTTTCGCCGAAGTGTTGCCCAAGACCTATGCCATCACCCATGCCGACCGCATGGCGCTGGGCGTCGCACCGACAGTGCGCCTGTTCGTCATCCTGTTCACGCCCTTTTCCCGGGCGGTGTCGTGGATGGTACGCGGCATCTTGCGGATGTGCGGCGTGCGGCTCGGCCAGGCACATGGCGCGGCCTACGCCGAGGAGGAACTGCGCGGCGCCATCGAACTGCACCGGGGTGACGGCCGGGAAGGCCGCCATGAACGGATCATGCTTCATTCGATTCTCGACCTCGGCGATGTCGAGGTCAGCGAGGTCATGGTCCACCGGTCCAACATGGTCACCGTAGATGCTGCCCTGCCCCCCGCAGAAATCGTGCGTGAAGTGGTGGCCAGCCCGTTTACCCGCATTCCGCTCTGGCGCGACAAGCCCGACAATATCGTCGCCGTCCTGCACGCGAAGGCATTGCTGAAGGCGGTGCAGGAGCGGCCCGACGACCTTGCCGCGCTCGATATCCTGGGACTGGCGGCGGAACCGTGGTTCATCCCCGAATCCACCGATCTTCTGGCCCAGCTACAGGCTTTCCGCCGACGCGGCGAGCATTTCGCGCTGGTCGTGGATGAATACGGCGACCTGATGGGCGTCGTGACCCTTGAAGACATCCTCGAGGAAATCGTCGGCGATATTTCCGACGAAACCGATGTGCCCCGTCGCGGCATTCGCCCGCAACAGAACGGCACCATCGTTGCCGACGGCGATGTCACCCTGCGCGACCTCAATCGCCGCTTCGACTGGGCCCTGCCCGACGAGGAAGCGGCGACCATCGCCGGGTTGATCTTGCACGAATCGCGCATGATTCCGGAACCGGGGCAGATTTTTTCCTTCTATGATTTTCGCTTCGAGGTACTAGGCCGCAAGGGCAACCGCATCACCGCGATCCGGATTACCCCGCCCGAAAAACCACGGCGGCGCTAGGCCGCCGCCCCGGACACCACAACCAGGGATTTTCGCCATGCCCCTTTCCGAACCCACCGCCCGCAAGCGCCTGCACAAGCGCGTGATCACGCTGGAGGGCTATCAGCGCGACGACGGCTTGTGGGATATCGAAGGGCACCTGGTCGACACCAAGGACTATGATTTTCATAATTCGTGGCGTGGTGACGTCACCGCGGGCACCGCCGTTCACAACATGCGCCTGCGCCTGACCGTGGATGACACGATGACCGTGAAGGATGTGGATGCCAGCCTGGACGCGGGTCCGCACAAGACCTGCCCGAGCATCACCCCCGCCTACAAGGTGCTGATCGGCGAGCGCATCAAGCCGGGCTGGAACCTGCGGGTGCGGGAATTGCTGGGCGGCGTCCGGGGCTGCGGTCCATCTGGTGGAAATGCTCGGCCCCATCGGCACCATCGCCTTCCAGACCATGGGGCCGACCCTGGCGCGCAAGCGCCAGGACGCGGCCCTGGGCGTAACGCGGACCAAGCCGCCGCGCATCGACACCTGCCACGCGATGGCATCCGACGGCGAAGGTGTGAAGACGCGCTGGCCCGAATTTTATACCGGCGACAAGAAATAGGCCCCTGCCGGCGACGACAGAAAAGCCGGGCCGCCGGTCGCGCAGGGAAATCGCGCCGGAGGGGCGGTTTTACGCTTTCTGGAAGGTCTGCGCGATAATCGGACGCCAGTGATCGGCCCCTTGCCCCCGGCCCCCCGCGCCGTGGCCGGCAACGGAATGCCCCACCTCGGTCGCAGCCACGCGGTAGTAGATCACAAGAAAAACCCGAAGCGACGCGGTCAGGGAGTTATCGCCACGAAACCGGTCGATCAGGGTGCACAGTTCGTGCATCGTCATCCCTTCGCGCTGACATAACTCATTTAGGGCGGTCCACATCTCCTCCTCAAGGCGAATGCTGGTGCGACGGCTCCCGACATTAACATTGCGACAGATATGCAAATTCCCCCCTCCAATTTTTTCTTTAACAATCGACCAAACCGGCCATCCAGCGGCGACTGTTAATAATTTAATTAACGTAAAAACAGTATTTCCAAATACCATGGTATAGAAACCGCATAAAATGCGAAAATACAATCTAAACGGGAAAACCTGTATTTACCATAATTTTTTGACATAGATTCAAGTGACTAGCGATTGCCGGACGCCGGGCCGTTTTCCTCCGGCGCCAGCGCCGTCACCGAAAGCGCATGCACCGGCCCCGCCAATTCTTCCGCCAGAATTTCGTAAACGCGGCGCTGACGGGCGACCCGGCCGAGACCGGCAAAGGCCACGGAGCTGATTTCCAGGCGAAAATGGCTTTCCCCACCCTCCCGCGCCCCCGCATGACCGGCATGCAGGTGGGATTCGTCAATGATCACCAGACGTTCCGGGGCCAGCGCGGCGACAAGCTTGGACCGGATCGCCGCAGCGACAGACCCGGCGGGGGCAGAGGGGATATCCGACATGAAAGCTCCTTGAATGGGCGAGAGCCACAGTCTAACGGATGGGAACCGCATGCGTCGCGCACCATTGCTCACGCCCGCCCGGCGTGAAAAAATGGCGCCAAGACACGTTCAATGAAAAATCCTTGGGGAGCCCTGCATGGCGAATTCACTCGGCAGCCGCATCATCGACGGCGACGGACATATCTTCGAAGACGATGACGGGATCATCGCGCATCTCGACCCGGCCTACCGGGATGTGATGCTGCGCCTTGGCAATGGTGCCATCCTGCCGCCCCTCGATCACCTGCATGCCGGGCGCGCCGTCGAAACCCCGCCCAAGCGCGACGGCCGCGCCCCCGTCGGCCCCGAAGGCTGGATCGACTTTCTCGATGAAGTCGGCATCGACTGGACCGTACTCTACCCCACCCGGGCGCTGGCCTACGGCAAGATCGTCAGCCTCGACTATGCCGTCGCGTTCTGCCGCGCCTATAACGACTGGCTGTCGGATACCTATGTGAAGTTCAATCCGCGCTTCCGCGGCATGGCGATCATCCCGATGCAGGACCCGGAAGAAGCGGCGAAGGAACTGCGCCGCGTCGTGACCGAACTGGGCTTCATGGGCGCGATGATGCCATCCAACGGATTGCCCCAGCCGCTCGGCGCCAAGACCTACTGGCCGGTGTATGAGACCGCCGACCAGCTTGGCTGCTGTCTCGCGGTTCACGGCGGCGCCCATGACCGCTTCGGCCTCGACCAGATGAACATGTATGTGCCCGTGCACGCGCTCGGCCACCCCTGGGGGCTGACGCTGAACTGCGCCAATATTCTTTACAACGGCATTTTCCAACGCTTCCCGCGGGTGCGCATGGCCTTCCTCGAAGGCGGCGTCGCCTGGCTGCTTTTGCTGCTCGAACGCCTGCACGCCTCGCACGAAACCCATTTCCAGTACGTGCCGAAGGATGTTCTTTCCATCCGCGAGGAAGAAGAGCCCACCAAGGCCATCAAGCAGCTGATCGACAGCGACCGGCTCTATCTCGGCATCGAGACCGAGGAGCTGACCATGCCCTTCGCCATCAATCAGGTCGGCAACAAGCCGTTTTTCTATTCGTCGGACTTCCCCCATGAAGTCACCGTGGCCAGTTGCAAGCACGACATCGGCGAATTGCTTGCAAGCCAAGAGATCACCGATGACGACAAGGCGGCGATCCTGTGGCGCAACGCAGAGCGCTTCTATCAGCCGCACCAGTAAGATAACCAGAATCCCCAGGGGAGAGTTTCATGCCTGACGATTGCCGCGCCGCGGTCATAACCGCGCACAACAAGCCGCTCGAAATCCAGAAAGTGCGGATCCCCGATCTCGATCCGGGTTCGCTGCTGGTGAAGATCACCGCCTCGACACTTTGCGGCACCGACATCCATCGCTGGCACGGCCCCCTGCCCGGCGGCGATTCCCTGCCCATCATCACCGGGCATGAACCCTGCGGCATCGTCGAGGAAATCAGCGGCGAGCGGACCGACATCCTGGGCAACCCGGTCAAGCGCGGCGACCGCATCGTGTGGAGCTACGTCTCCTGCGGGTCGTGCTACTACTGCTCGGTGGCCCTGCAACCCTGTATCTGCCCCGACCGCGCGTCCTGGGGCCATAACCGGGCCGACCAGCCGCCCTACCTGCTCGGCAGTTGCTCCGAATACATGTACGTGCCCTCGCCCTGCCTGATCATCAAGGTGCCCGACGAGGTGTCGTCTGCCTCCGCCGCCGCCTCGGCCTGCGCTTACCGCACCGTCATGCACGGCTACGACCGGCTCGGCGCGATCAAGCCCCATGAAACGGTGGTCATCCAGGGCTCGGGCCCGCTCGGCAATTTCGCCGCCGCGGTGGCCAAGGATTCCGGCGCCAACCAGGTACTGGTGATCGGCGCACCCGCGAACCGGCTTGAGGTCTCGCGCCGCATGGGGGCCGACGACACGCTGAATATTGAAGAGATCACCGATCCCAGGGACCGGCGCGAATGGGTGCGTGAACGCACCGGCGGGCGCGGTGCCGACGTCGTCGTGCAATGCGCCACCAATGCCGCCATTCCCGAAGGCCTGACCCTGTTGCGCGGCGGCGGCCGCTACGTGTCCATCGGCATGAGCGGCAAGGCCGACATCGATGCCAATGCCCTGCCCCAGCAGATGACCTTCCTGACCGTGCGCTCGGGCGAGCCGCGCCACTGGTTGCAGGCCATCGACTTCCTGGCTTCGCGGCGCGACCGCTTCCCCTTCGAGGACATGATCAGCAAGCATTATTCCCTCGACAACATCAACCAGGCGATCCAGGACATGGCCAGCTTCAAGGTGGTCAAGGCCGCCATCGACTTCGACTAACGTCCGGGAGAGACACCCCCATTCCGATGGCCAGATGCGCATCAAAAGCCGCCGGGGCCCGCAAGACCACCCGGCGGCGGAAACTCGACTGGACCCCCGTGGGCGAGGAAGTGGAACCGCGCGCCTGCGACCATCGGGGGTGCCCGGCGGCCGGCGAATTCCGTGCCCCTGTGGCCCCGGAGGCCGAGGGCGATTATTACTGGTTCTGCCTCGATCACGTCCGCGAATACAACAAGGCGTGGAATTTCTGTGCCGGGCGCTCGGACGCCGAAATCGAAGCCATGATCCGCGCCGACATGGTCGGCGGGCGCCCGACATGGCCGCTGGGCCGCCTCGGCGGGCGCTCGGCGCGCGCCAGGTTCGGGCATTTCAAGGATTCTTTCGGCCTGTTCGCCGATGAGGCGGCGGCCGAGGAAGCGGTCCGCGCCGCCGCCCGCGAACGGGCCCGGCGCAAGCGCAAGGCCGCCAATCCCGCCGCCGGGAAAGAGCGCGAGGCGCTGGACCTGATGGACCTGACCCCGCCCGTGACCGAGGACCGGCTCAAGGCCCGCTATAAAGAACTGGTCAAACGCCACCATCCCGATGCCAATGGGGGCGACAAGGAGGCCGAAGAGCGGTTAAAATTGATCAACCAAGCATACTCAATCCTAAAACAGTGTCTTTATACCGAGTAGGGCGGATATTCCCGACCAGTCCACGCCCACCGGCACAACGAGTCCACTGACCCAAGAAGACGGAACAGGCTTTATTTATGGCAACATCGATCACCACGGATTCCAGCACCCCGGTTCACCCTCTCGACAAGCCCGACATCGAAGTTTCCGTAAGGCAGGCCTTCGGCCTCGATTCGGATCTTGTTGTCCCCGGCTTCAGCCAGCGCAGTGATTACGTCCCGGAAATCGACGACGCCTATCACTTCGATCACGACACCACGATGGCGATCCTGGCCGGCTTTTCCCATAACCGCCGCGTCATGATCCAGGGCTACCACGGCACCGGCAAGTCCACCCACATCGAACAGGTCGCCGCCCGGCTCAACTGGCCCTGCGTGCGCGTCAACCTCGACAGCCACATCAGCCGCATCGACCTGCTCGGCAAGGACGCCATCGTGTTGCGCGACGGCCAGCAGGTAACCGAATACCGCGAAGGGATCCTGCCCTGGGCGCTGCAGACACCGACGGCGCTGGTCTTCGACGAATACGATGCCGGGCGCCCGGACGTGATGTTCGTGATCCAGCGCGTTCTGGAAGTGGACGGCAGGCTGACTCTGGTGGACCAGAACAAGGTCATTCGCCCGCACCCTACTTCCGCCTGTTCGCGACCGCGAATACCGTCGGCCTCGGCGATACCACCGGCCTCTATCACGGCACCCAGCAGCTCAACCAGGGTCAGCTCGACCGCTGGCACGTCATCGCCACGCTGAACTACCTGCCCCATGACGAGGAAATGAAAATCGTTCTGGCCAAGTCGCCGACCTACGCCAACAAGAAGGGCCGCGAACAGATCGCCAACATGATCTCGCTTGCGGACCTGACCCGCGCCGGCTTCATGGCGGGCGACATCTCGACCGTCATGTCGCCCAGAACCGTGATCACCTGGGCGGAAAATGCCCGTATTTTCAATGATATAGGCTACGCCTTCCGGGTCAGCTTCTTGAACAAGTGCGACGAAATGGAACGCGCCACGGTGGCTGAATACTACCAGCGCTGCTTCGGCACGGAGCTGCCCGAATCCTCGCGCGCTTCCGCCGCTGCCGCCGCCAACGGCAAGGACGCCTGACCGCCGGCCCATGAGCAACAAGGACAACCCGGTCGAGGACTTCCGCCGCGTAACCGCCGCCGCCATGCGCGCGGTCAGCCACAAGCGCGAGCTGGAGGTCGAGTTCACGCCCGAACCGCCACGCATCCGCGGTAACGTCGCCAAGTTGCAGACACCGCCCCGGTCGCTGCCCGATCAGGAGGTGTCCAAGGTGCGCGGCTACGCCGATTCGATGGCGCTCAAGCTGCGCTTCCACGACGACAAGCTGCACGCTTCCAAGATGCCTTCCGGCGAAACGGCGCGCAAAATCTATAACGAGGTCGAACAGGCCCGCTACGAAGCCATCGGCGCCATTCGCATGAAGGGCGTGTCGTCGAACCTCGATGCCGCGCTCACGGACCGCTGCAAGGCAATGAATTTCGACCGCGTCAACGACTTCGAGGGCGTTCCCGTCCCCGAGGTCATCGGCCTGATCGTGCGCGAACAGCTGACCGGAAAGCAGGCGCCGGAAAACATCCGCACCCTGGTCAAGGGCTGGCGCAACTGGGTGGAAGAACGCGCCGGGGAGGACTTCAAGGCCCTCAAGGACACGATTGAGAACCAGGAAGATTTCGCGCTCGCGCTCAACAAATTTATTTCCGACCTGGCGCTCGGCGATGCCGATGCCGACGAAGACCTCGATGCCACCGGCGAGGGCGAGGCGGACGAGGACGATACCGCCAACCCGGAATCCCAGGGCATGGATTCGGAAGATTCCGATTCGATGGAAACCCACGGCGAACAGTCCACGGACGAATCCGAGGACGGCGAAGAAGGCATGTCCGACGATTCCATGGAGGACACCGCCGAGGGCATGGGCGACGGCGAATCCCTGCCGCCCGACATCCGCTGGGCACCCCAGGGGCCGCTTTCCAACGAACGCCCCGACTACACCGCCTTTACCACCGCCTTCGACGAGGTGGTGGACGCCAAGGATCTCTGCGACGAGCAGGAGCTGACCCGCCTGCGGACCCATCTCGACAACCAGCTTGCCAGCCTCCAGGGCGTCATCGGGCGGCTGGCCAACCGCTTGCAGCGCCAGCTCATGGCCAAGCAGTCCCGCGCCTGGGAGTTCGACCTGGATGAAGGCATGCTCGATGCCTCGCGCCTGCACCGCGTCGTTACCAATCCGCTGCTGCCGCTTTCCTACAAGCAGGAAAAGGAGATGGAGTTCCGCGACACGGTGGTCACGCTGCTGATCGACAATTCCGGCTCCATGCGCGGGCGCCCCATCACGCTCGCGGCCATGACCGCCGACATCCTGGCCCGTACGCTGGAACGCTGCGCGGTGAAGGTGGAAATCCTAGGCTTCACCACCCGTGCCTGGAAAGGCGGGCAATCGCGCGAACGCTGGATCGCGGCGGGCAAGTCGCCGCGCCCCGGACGCCTCAACGACCTGCGCCACATTGTCTACAAGGCCGCCGACGCGCCGTGGCGGCGCACCCGGCGCCACCTCGGCCTGATGCTGCGCGAGGGCTGCTCAAGGAGAACATCGACGGCGAGGCCCTGATGTGGGCCCATAACCGCCTGATCGGCCGTTCCGAACAGCGCCGCATCCTGATGGTCATTTCAGATGGCGCACCGGTGGACGATTCGACCCTTTCGGTGAATCCCGGCAACTACCTCGAACAGCACCTGCGCCGAGTGATCGAATGGATCGAGTCCTATTCCCCGGTCCAGCTTGTCGCGATCGGAATCGGCCACGACGTGACCCGCTATTACAAGCGGGCCGTCACCATCGTGGATGCCGAACAGCTCGGCGGGACGGTGATGGACAAGCTGTCCGAACTGTTCAATGAAGATTACGTCCCCGACAAGGACCAGCCGCGACGGCGCACCGGCGCACGGCGCTAGCCGGAGCTTAGCCTTCCGAAGAAACCTGCCGTCAGGACTGGCTGGCGATGGCGACGCATTTGGCCGCCGGCAAAGTCACGTTGACCTGCGCGCCGATGGCGAAGTCCCATTCCGGCCGGGCCCGCACTCGCACTTCCTCGCCCGCGACATCGACAAGGTAATCAATCACCTCACCCAGGAAGATGCGGTTCGAGACCTTGCCGCCGAAGGTGTTGGTGCCGTCGGCGGGCGCCTCCGCCGCGAGCACAACGTCTTCGGGGCGGATCACGATCATGATTTCCTGGCCGGCATTGGCCGACTGACCAAAGGAGCACTTCACCGGTCCATGCGGCGTACCCACGACACCGGTGCCGTCGGAACCCACGGCCTGCTCGACCTTGCCCGGCAGGAAGTTGGTCGAGCCCAGGAAGCCGGCGACGAATTCGCTGTTGGGGCTGTGATACAGCTCATAGGGCGAACCGCGCTGGATCACCTTGCCGGCATTCATGACCGCGATCTCGTCGCTGAGCGCCAGGGCTTCGCCCTGATCGTGGGTGACGTAGAGGGTAGTGATGCCCAATTCCATTTGCAGGCGCTTCAGCTCGAAGCGCATCTGTTCGCGCAGCTTGGCATCGAGATTGGACAAGGGCTCATCGAGCAAAAGCAGCTTGGGCTCACGCACCAGGCCGCGGGCCAGCGCGAGGCGCTGCTGCTGGCCGCCTGAAAGCTGTGTCGAGGGGCGGCTCTGATAGCCGCCGAGACGCACCATCTCCAGCGCGCGGCCGACTTTTTCCTCGATCTCGGCGCGGGTATATTTGCGGTCCTGGGCCACGCGCATGGGAAAGGCGACGTTCTCGAACACGGTCATATGCGGCCAGATGGCGTCGGACTGGAACACCATGCCGATCCCCCGCTGGTTGGCGGGCATATGGATATTCTCAGCTCCATCGAACACCGCTTGGCCATCGATGGTAATGCGCCCTGCGTTGGGCTTTTCCAATCCGGCCACCGAACGCAGCGTTGTTGTCTTGCCGCACCCTGACGGCCCTAGCAGGGTCAAGATCTTTCCCTGCGGCAAGTCCAGAAACACCGCCGATGGCGGCGACCCGGCTCCATCACGGGTGATGAAGGTCTTTTCAAGGGATTCAATCGTCAGCATTCTCGCTGCTCCTTCGCGGGTTCTTCGCGCTTAATTCCGTTTTGATATCTTGTTTTCCATGTGCCTCATGAGGCCGACAATCATCACCAGGGCACGATCTGAATGACGCTGATAGCGGCAACGTTACCGAAGCTGCCACCCTCTTCCCACAGGGTAAGGCTGATGGTACCCAGCACCTGAGTCGTTGGCCCAGCGAGGAACAGGGAGGCCGTCAGTTCACGCACCGCCATGACGAATATGTAAAGCCACGCCGCGATCAAGACGGGGGACATCAATGGCATCAAAACGCGGCGGAAGGTTTGCATCAAAGTGGCGCCAGAAACTTCAGCCACTTCTTCTAACTCCTTATGGATCTGGATAATCCCGCCGGAGGCAAAGCGCATGCCATAGGGTAAGTACATAGTTACGTAGGCAATCAACAAAATCCAGATCGTGTTGTAGACCGGGATTGGGAGAAGGATATAGGCAAACAAAATAGACGCGCCAATTATTACACTGGGAATTGCAATGGGAATGAAGGCGACCGCATCAAGCGTCCAAGCATTACGGATATTGGTCCGCTGCACGATCCAAGCCATAACAAAACCAAGGATCACAACAATGGTCGCTGACATTACTCCAAGTAATACACTGTTCTTAAGTCCACTCAGGAAAACTGGGTACTTGAGAATGTAGATATAACTATCAAGAGTGAAGTCGCTGACCAGGCTTACATTAGGAATAGTTTGAAATAGAACGACTGCCAAATAAGAGTAAACAGCGGCAATCCAAGAGCCAAAATGAAGACAAACGAGGTTAGGATAGTGACTGGCCACCGCCAAACGCCCAAATTAATGGGGTAGGCATATAACCTTACCAGTAATAGTAGCGTAAGCTTCTGCATCACGTGTGGCGCGGCGATATGCCCAGACGCCCAGAATACAGATCACCAGAAGTGTCAGGCCAAGGGCCGAGGAATAACCAAACTCTGGCGGGGCCTCCGCGATTGCATCACGAATTTCCGTAGTAAATACCTTAATGCCACTAGGAAGTCCCAATAAGAGAGGGACTCGAATGCTTCAATAGCGCGAACGAAAATGAGAAGTAGGGTAGAAAGTATTGCCGGCTTAAGCAGCGGCATCGTGACTCGGCGAGTTACATCCCAGTTGCGAGCGCCGGAGACAACTGCCGCCTCCTCCATTCGAATATCAAGAACTCTAAATGCAGGCCCCATTAAAAGATAAGCGAGAGGAAAATAATGAGAGGATAGAACCCATATCATTCCCCACATCGAAAAAATATTGAATGGCGCTTCCTCAAATCCAAAGAAATATTTAAGTACCTCATTCCCCAACCGATATTCGGGCTGAGAGTTAGGGCCCAAGCCATAGCGATAATTAGCCCGGGGACGGCGAAAGCAATCAATGAGAGACCATGAAAAATATTACGCCCTGGCGCATCTGTTCTCTCAACTACCCAGGCGATGGCGACCCCCAACCCAAGAGTTAGAGCTGAAGAACCAATCGCAAAGATGATCGAATTCTCAATTAGCTGCCCGAGGTGCTCTACTGAATAAGCATTAATAAAATTATCAAGAGTTAGGGCCCCGGGGCCAGCCATGTATCTTCCGCAAAAGCCACATAAATAAGTGAAACTAATGGAATAAAAACTAGCCACAAACAGAGAAGCGCACAAGCGAGCAAAACGAAACGACTGAGTGTCAGCCATTCAGAGAAACGCATAAGAGCGTTCTTTTTAACGAAATAGGCGCATCGCTAGACATATGTATCCCTGGTTCAATGGGGGCCCGTGGCCCCGCTATCTAATTCTAAGATTGGAAAGTTAGTTCTTCTTCTTCTTCTTCTTCTTAGGCGCTGCACCAAAGATTTTTGAACTTTTATTCCACTTCTTATCTTCTTTTCCCGACATCACTACCGGAATTATCTTCTTCTTATTGATAATCTCAAGAACGTTAGGCGGGTTGGTAGCTACATCAGTTCGGGTAGGAATGCGGCCAGACTTCGCGAGTTGTGTCTGAGCCTCTTTACTAACTAAATAATTCGCACCTAGCTTGGCTGCGGAAGGATTAGGGGCTGAAGAGCTCACCCCAACCTGACCATAGAATACGGCAACAGGATCCATCACCCACCAATCTATAGGATTGCCCCTGAGCTGAGTGCGAATGGCAAGGTTAATATAGTTATTAAGCGAGACCAGGTGCTCACCAGAAGCTGTATTACGTGCGAGGGCGCCATGGCCGCGCGTAACCTTTACAGCGAGAGCCTTAGCGATATCTCGCATCAGTTTCTCGCCCTTCTTCTCGCCGTAATGAATGGCGACTGCTTTCAGCCATTCGTTGTCGCCATAATCAATGGCGACACGGCCTTTCCACTCGGGATGCTTGAGAAAGTCTTCATAGGTCTTCGGTAAATCGGACTTCTTAATTTTTGCTGTATTAAATGAAGGTCCGTTGTAGTTGGCATATACTCCGTACCAGCGCTTGTCCTTCGCCTTAGCAATCGCAGGAATATCTTTAGCTAGAGGAGGCTCATATTGCGCTACCCACTTGGCAGGCAACTTATGAACAGCTGTGGTCTGAAGAATATCCCAACCTGACTTACCCGCACGCGTCTCGACTGTGATTCGGGCCATCAGCTTGACATCTGACGCCCGCACATAGACCGTCTTGAGGCCGGAAACATCATCAAAAATCTTCCAAAGCGGTAAGGCCTCTCGCTCATTCATAGAGCCATACACAACTAGCTTTCCGCCTTCTTTCTTGGCTTTGGCCAACAAGTCCTTGTCGAGCCAGGACGGATCGGCAGCAAAGCCGTTCCCCGAGAGGATCAGGCCTACCGCGGCGGCGCCCAGCCCTGCTATAGCGGTGCGACGCGTGGTTTTATAGATTTCCCAAAACATAGATTTCTCCCCACTTGGTCAATTATGCAACTTACGTTTCCGATTATGGAAAACCCCACCTTGAATTGTCAAATTATCAAGGACTAAACGCAGCGTGCGGCAGCCCCAAGCGAAATACAATTAAACTTAGTAGCAGCTAGGTAGGCTCAGGAGCCAATCCTAGAATCTCTAAAGTCAACCAACCTACTGATTCCTCTTGAAAATATAAAGGGCCCAGCAATAGGCGGGCCCTTTATATACTCTCCCGAGGGACGCAATCAGCCTAAGGCAGCGACCTTCTTTACGATCTGGCGCTTAATCCGCGCGATCGACGGGTCAAGCTTAGCCGTCGGAGTCTTCATCAGATAAGCGTCGAGCCCACCGTTCTTTTCGATGGTACGAATGGCGTTGGCCGTGATCTTAAGGCGCACCATGCGGCCGAGCGAGTCACTGAGCAGCGACGTCTGCTGGACGTTAGGCAGAAAGCGGCGGCGGGACTTGTTGTTGGCATGGCTGACGTTATTTCCAGTCAGCACGCCCTTGCCCGTTATCTGGCAGCGACGAGACATGATAATTTCCCGTTATTTTCTAATAAGCTATCCCCTCAGCACCAATGCCGGGAGGGAACCGAGGGAGCTTTTTAAAGGGTTTGGCATCCCAGGTCAAGGCCCGCCCCGCAATACCAGGCAGCACCTACCCGATGTCTAGTGCCTGACACGTCAAGTACCGGCAGGGAACTACCAACGCAGCACCGGCACCGCCGCCTTCAGCCGCAGTCCCCGCGCCGCGGAGATAGCGCCAAGGAGCTTGCCATCCGGGACCTCGCCATAGGCAAGTCCCATTTCTTCAGCATGGATACCCGACGTAACCAGCACCGCATCGAGACCAGCGGCGTTGGCACCGGCGATATCGGTGGCGAAGGAATCACCGATCGCTACGATGCGGCCAGTATCGGCGAGCCCCATCAGGGCCAGGCAGGCTTGGTAGGTAACCCTATGAGGCTTGCCATAAGTGCGCACGTCGCCCCCCAACTCGCTGTAACGCTGCGCCAGCATCCCGGCACAGATAATCCGTACGCCACCTCGGATGACTTCCATGTCCGGGTTGGCGCAGATCATCGACATACCCTTCGCCGCCGCCTCAGATAACGTATCTTCGAAGTCGGAGAGGGTTTCGTCGTCAAGCCAAGGCCCGGTATTAAGAATGAAGGCGCCGTTTTCCGGTGCTGAGATAAGTTCCAGCTCGAGATCGTTCATTAGGCCTTGATCGCGTTCCGGCCCAATATGCAAGCAACGCCGGCCAAGGCCCCGCAGCCAGTCGTCACTCCGCTGCTTCAGCGCTTCCCACGTCAGTTCCCCTGACGACAATACATCATGATAGAGGGACCTTGCGATGCCGATATCTTTCATCCCGTCTATTACTGCTGCGGATCGGCGTGGCGCATTTGATAGCATTACCACCTTTTTACCCGTCGCCATTAGCCGCTGAAGGGCGGGCACGGCATCGGGGTAAGGGGTACGGCCATCGTGCACGACACCCCAGAGATCGAGGATGACGCCATCATAGTGTTCGATAAGGGCGCCAATGCCAGAATAAACAGGCACGGTGGGAGCAGAGGAAATATGCATGCAGAAAGTACCAGCCAGTTGCAATTTCAAGTTGTGACATGCATGGACAACGATGTGAAGAGGCCGCAAAGGCAACCGTTAGGTCCGCAATCTGTCCCGAGGAGGCTGCAATATCATTGACGAAAATGCGGACCCTAGGCGACCCCGGTGCCGATGACATCTTGCAGACGCTCGAAACCGTCCGTCCGCAGCCGCTCGGCCAGGCCATCAAGAATTCTGACCACCAACTCCGGCCCTTCGTAGACTAGCGCCGAATACAGCTCCACCAGCGACGCCCCGGCTAGAACCTTAGCATAAGCATCGGCGGCGGATGCCACCCCGCCGACGCCGACTAGCGGCACTCGGCCCTTGATCGCACCATAGGCCTCGGCCAGCAGTCTTGTAGCCGGCGCCATAAGGGGCGCACCGGACAGCCCGCCTGTCTCGCCCCGATGGCGCGATTGCAACGTCTCGGGCCGCGCCGTGGTGGTGTTGCAGACGATCAGCCCGTCCATGCCCCCAGCCCGAGCCAGGGCGCAGATGTCGGCAAGCTGACCGTCGGTCAGATCGGGTGCGATCTTGGCTAGCACCGGCGGCGCAGCGGGACCGCGCACGGCCCGCACCTCGGCCACCAGTTCTGCCAGTTGCCCGGCGCCCTGCAGGTCGCGCAGACCCGGCGTATTAGGCGAGGAGACGTTGACCACCAGGTAATCGGCGAAAGGCGCTAGTCTTTGGGCGGCTGCACGGTAATCGGCGACGGCGTTAGTGCTGGACTTGTTACGCCCGATATTGACGCCGATGATGGCGCTGCGATTAACGGCACGGAAAGATACGAGCCGTGCCGCCGCGCGTTCCAAGCCACCGTTGTTGAAGCCAAGCCGATTGATCACCGCACGATCCTCGCTCAGGCGAAACATACGCGGGCGCGGGTTGCCCGGCTGCGGGCGCGGCGTGATCGTGCCCACCTCGACAAAACCGAAGCCGATACTAAGCATCTGCCCCATCACCTGGGCGTTCTTGTCGAACCCGGCGGCGAGGCCCAGCGGATTTGGAAACTGCCTCCCCCAGACGCTGACCGCCAGCGCTGGATTCGGCTTGACCGAGATGCGCGGACCGAGGCCCGACCGCAACCCGGCCAAGGTCAAGCGGTGTGCACATTCCGCCGGCAGGCAGTGAAAGATCGGACGAGCAACGGACCAGGGGATCATTTTGCTCCCTCCGCCCCGGCGATCAGCGCCGCCACCTGGTGAACACCGTCGCCGTCACGCGGGATCGCCCCCAAGACCCGGTACTGCCCGGCGGCAAACGCGCCGTAGTAATGAGGAAAGACACCGACGCTGGGGACCTCTTCCCAGCGCAGCCCCTCCTTTAGGCTGGGGACATCGAGAGCCAGCAGTACGATATCGTCGCGTCCCTTGAAGAAGTGCGCCAGGGTCTGGGCCAGTTGCGTGGCCGTGGACATATGAATGAAGCCGTCGCGGCGGCACAGCGTCGAGCCCGCGTAAGCCCCCGCCTTTTCGGCCGCCGCCAGATCGGCGGCAGTCGCGATATGATAGACGGTTCGATCCTTGTAAAGCGCTTCGGGCATAGGCAGACGTTAACCGAAACCGGCGCCCCTGAACAGGGAGGCAAAACGCCACGCCGGCTTGCAAGGACAACGTTACAAAGCGCACCCGTTCCCGACCCCGGCCCACCTAAACCCGGGGGTTTCAGGATGGCGCGCCGCTGGCACCGGGCTTGCGAAGAAGGGAACAGCCACGCACTGCTCGATGCGCGCTATATTTTTTCCGCTATACCCAATGCTGGGCTGATGGTCCTTCCGAGCGAACCGACCCCGGCCATGCTCGAAGCTGGGGCCGCCGCCGGCGGCGTCTCGCCCGACCAAGTGCTCATCATCCTTCGCGCCCTCTCCAAGGCAGCACAATAGAGGCCCGACAGGGACGCAATTCCGCTCTTGGGGACGGCGGCACAATCAGCGACAATCGCGCCATGATCGGCAATGTCACAACACATTCCCCGGCCAAGACCCGTGACGACCGCAACGGGCTGCACCTGATTGACGGCGCCTGGGTCTGGGGCAACCCGGCCATCATGGGGCCGATGACCAACGCCGCTTGGATGGCGTCGGTGGTTTTCGACGGTGCCCGCGCCTTCGACGGCATCGCGCCCGATCTCGACCGCCATTGCGCGCGGCTGATCCGCTCGGCCTATGAGCTCGGGCTCAATCCCTCGGTCAGCGCCGAACAGATCGTCGCCTGGGCATGGGATGGCATCCATCAGTTCCCGCCACGTACGGCGCTTTATATCCGTCCCATGATGTACGCCGAGGAAGGCTTCGTAAGCCCCAGGAGGGACACCACGCAATTCGTCCTCACCCTGTTCGAGGCGCCGATGCCCGAACCCCGGGGCTTTACCGCACACCTTTCCGAAATGCGCCGTCCTCGGCCCGACATGGCGCCGACCCTGGCCAAGGCGTCTTGCCTCTATCCGCAATCCGCGCGTGCGCTGCGCGCTGCCCGCGATGCCGGGTTCGGCAATGCCGTCCTGCTCGATGCCGACGATAATGTCGCCGAGTTCGCCACCGCCAACATTTTCTGCGCCAAGGACGGGACGGTGATGACACCCGCGCCCAACGGCACGTTTCTCGACGGCATTACCCGCCAGCGGGTGATCGGCCTGCTGCGCGAGGATGGGCTGGAAGTGCGCGAATGTTCACTCAGCTTTGAAGACCTTAAGGATGCCGACGAGGTTTTTGCCACCGGTAACTACGCCAAGGTCACGCCCTGCGTGCAACTGGGCAAGCGCAAGCTGCAATCCGGCCCGGTCTATGCCCGCGCGCGGGCCGCCTATTTCACCTGGGCGGCTACGACGACGCATCCCGCCGCCCCCACCGAGTAAACAAAACATGGAACAGATTTCCGACATCATCAGTTCGTTCGGCCACCTTGCGTATCCAGTCATCTTCCTGTGGACGTTCCTCGAGGGCGAAACCATCGTGATCTTCGGCGGCTACGCGGGCTATCACGGCATCCTGTCGCCTTACTGGCTGATGCTGGCGGCGTGGTCCGGCTCCTTCCTCGGCGATCAGACCTGGTACTACCTGGGTCGGCGTTTCGGCCCGCGGCTCCTGGAGCGTTTCCCGAAATGGAAGCCCGGCGCCGCCCATGTGTCGGAGCTGATGCACAAGTACGGTGCGTGGTTCATCCTGTCGTTCCGCTTCGTCTATGGTGTGCGCAACGTGTCGTCCATCACCATCGGCATGGTCCATTACCCGTGGGTCCGCTTCGCCGTGCTCAACTTCATCGCCGCCGGATTCTGGGCGGCAAGCTTCGTCGGAATAGGCTGGGGCTTCGGCTACCTGTCGGACCGGCTGGCCAGTGCCCTGCCCGAACACATGCTGGGCGATACCGCCAAGATCATCGGCGTCAGCGCGCTGGCACTGTTCGTCCTAGCCATGGTGTTCGTGCTGCGCCGCCATCTCCGCGAAAAGGCGGCGGCGGAAGAAGAAGCGGCGAAAAACGAAAAGAACTAAGCGGCGGGCGCCGACAGGTCCTCGCCCGCGAGCGCGCGGTCGATCAGTGCAATCGTTTCCTTGATGCCGTAAAGCGCGATGAACGAACCCATGCGCGGCCCCTGGGGCTGGCCCAGTAGCACCTCGTAAAGCACCGCGAACCAGGCGCGCAGATCCTTGAACGGGTGGTGCTTGCCGACCTCATAAACCTGGTACTGGATATCCTCGACCACCGCAGTGGCGGGCAACTTGGCCAGCTCAACGCGTAATTCGGCCAGTGCTTCGCGCTCCGTCTCGTCGGGCGGCCGGTAGGTCTTCTTCGGCTTGACGAAATCCTGGTAGTAGCGGATCGCATAGCCGACAAGCCGGTCCAGCATCGGCGCACTTTCAGGCGAGGCTTCGGGCAGGTAGCGGGAAATAAATCCCCACAGCACGGCCTTGTCCTCGGTATTGCAGACGGACGCCAGGTTCAGAAGGATGTTGTAGTTCAGCCCCGCCCCCGCTTCCGGCACCATGTCTTCATGGGCATGGATGTGATGGGCCGGGTTGTTCAACTGCTTCGCCGCATCCTCGTTCGGATGATTGCCGAGATGCGTCAGGTATTCGTCCACGCAGCGCGGGATCACGTCGAAGAACAGGCGCTTCGCCTTCTTGGGCGATTGGTACATATAATAGGCAAGGCTTTCGTGCGGCGCGTAGGCAAGCCAGTCTTCCACCGTCAGGCCGTTGCCCTTTGACTTCGAAATCTTTTCGCCTTTTTCGTCGAGGAACAGCTCATACGTCATGCCTTCGGGCGGCTTGCCGCCGAGGATGCGGCAGATGCGCGAAGACAGCTTGACCGAATCGATCAGATCCTTGCCCGACATTTCGTAATCGACGCCAAGCGCGGTCCAGCGCATGGCCCAGTCCACCTTCCACTGCATCTTGCAGTCCGCGCCGCGCACCTGGACGTCGTAGGTCTGGCCGTCGGCATCCTTGTAGGTGATGGTGCCCGCTTCCACGTCGCGCGCGATAATCGGCACCTGCAACACCCGGTTGGTCCACGGGCAGAGCGGCAGGAATGGCGAATAGGTGGCGCGGCGTTCCGGGCCGAGCGTGGGCAGGATCACGTCCATGATCTCGTCGTAATGGGCGAGGATCGCCATCTTGATGTCGTCGAAGCGGCCCGCCTTGTAACATTCGGTGGCCGAATAGAACTCATAGTCGAAGCCGAAGTGATCGAGGAAGCTGCGCAACTGCGCGTTGTTGTGCTCACCGAAGCTGTCGTGACATTCGAACGGGTCCGGCACCGCCGTCAGCGGCAATTCGCGGAACATCTCGATATGGTCGCGCTTGGGAATGTTGTCGGGCACCCGGCGCAGCCCGTCCATGTCGTCGGAAAAGGCGATCAGCTTGGTCGGCACATCGGACAGCATCTCGAAGGCCTTGCGTACCATCGTTGTACGCGCCACTTCGCCGAAGGTGCCGATATGTGGCAGGCCCGAGGGGCCGTAGCCGGACTCGAACAGCACATAACCCCGTTTCGAGCCCTTGTCGCCGACGCGCGCCATCACCTTGCGCGCCTCGACAAAGGGCCAAGCGTTGCTTTCCAAGGCTAGATCTCGGGCGTTGGTCACAAGCCATCTCTGATCATGAAAACGTGGCCGGAAACTAGGCGCCGGGGACGCTTTCGTCAATGGCGGGGGCTGGGGCCGCGCCCTATAATCCGTCGATGACCGACGAAATCCCCGTGACCGCCGCCGTAAGCCTCACCGCCCCCGCCCTGGTGGCGACGCCCAAGGGCGCGCTGGTACTGCCCACGGACGGGCCCGCCACCAGCCTGACACGCCGCGAGGCCCAGGCGCTCATCATTAAGGCCCCGGTGCTCCTGGCCCACGGCCCTGCGACAGCCCGGCGGCTTGGCACCGATCCGTTACCGGCGCTGGATCTGCTGGAACTGTTCGCCTTCACCCGCCCGGCCCATTTTTGCGTGCCGACGCCGCGCGGCATCGCCCAGGCGCTCGGGCTTGCCACCGGTCCCGGCCATGAAGGCGAGGCCCGGGTCCTGCGTGAGGCCGCGGCGCTTCTGCTGGCCGAGTTGCCCGGCGAAGCGGGCGATCACCCGGAAATCTTCGACCAGGCCCGAGTTGCCGCCGCCGGGGACTGGCCGTGGGGGCCTTACGTGCTGGCTGCGCTGGATTTGGCGCCCGGCGCGGCGCGGGGCGGGCGCGGGGCGCTAGCGGTCTGGCGTGACCTGCCCGAATGGGTAGAAGAACCGCCCGAGCCGCCCGCCGGGCACGCGGGCGTCAGCGCCGACGAGGCCCGCGCGCGCCTCGCCCAACTGGTCGGGCGCGAGGGCGAGGCCCGGCCCGAACAGGCCGATTACTCCTCCGCCATCACCCAGGCCTTCGCGCCCCGCGAACGTGCGGGCGAACCCAACGTGGTACTGGCGGAGGCGGAAACCGGCACCGGCAAGACGCTGGGCTACATCGCGCCGGCCAGCCTGTGGGCGGAAAAGAACAAGGGTGCAGTCTGGATTTCCACCTTCACCCGCAACCTGCAACGCCAGATCGACCAAGAACTTTCGATCCTTTACCCCGACCCGGCGGAAAAGGCGCAGAAGGCCGTGGTGCGCAAGGGCCGCGAAAACTACCTTTGCCTTCTCAACATGGAAGACGCGATCAACCGCGCCAACCTGGATCCTTGCGACGCGGTCAGCCTGACATTGATGGCGCGCTGGGCGGCCAAGACCCGCGATGGCGACATGGTGGGCGGCGATTTTCCCGCCTGGCTGATCGAACTGATGGGGGCGCCGCGCACCATCGGCCTCGCGGACCGGCGCGGCGAATGCATCTACGCGGCATGTTCGCATTTTCACAAGTGCTTCATCGAGCGCACGGTGCGCCGCGCGCGCCGCGCCGAAATCGTCGTCGCCAACCACGCCCTCGTCATGGCGCAAGCCGCGCTGTCGGGCCTCGATGATGCCAACGTACCCACGCGCTACGTCTTCGACGAAGGCCACCATCTTTTTTCCGCCGCCGATTCTGCTTTCGCCGTCCACCTGACCGGGCGCGAAGGGCTGGAACTGCGCCACTGGCTGGCGGGTGCCAGCGACGGGCGACGCACCCGTGCGCGTGGGCTGGCGCGGCGCATCGCCGACATTGCCGCGCTCGACGGCGAGGCGGAAGAAGCCCTGAACGATGCCGTCGCCGCCGCCACCCGCCTGCCTGAGAACGGCTGGCTGGCGCGCCTGGCCGAGGGCGAAACCAAGGGCCCGGCGGAAGTGTTCCTGGCACGGCTGCGCAACCAGGTGCTTGCCCGCGCCAAGGGGTTCGAGGCGGGCTATTCGCTGGAGACCGAGGCCCGGCCGCTCGGCGACGGCGTTCTGGAAGCCGCCGCCAATCTCGACTACGCGCTCGCCGACATCACCGAACCGCTGGGCCGGTTGACGCGCCGACTTGCGCGGCTACTGGATGATCGCGCCGACGAAATGGACGCTGCGACGCGGCTGCGGATTGAGGGCAGCTTGCGCACCATCGAACACCGCGCCGCCGGGCCGCTCGGTGCGTGGCGTTCCATGCTGGCGGCCCTGTCGGAGGAAACCCCGGAAGATTTCGTCGACTGGTTTGGCATCGCGCGGGGCTTCGGCCGCGAGTTCGATGTCGGCATGTACCGCCACTGGGTGGACCCGACGAAACCGCTGCACAACATGGTAATGGCCGAGGCCCACGGCGTCGCCATCACGTCCGCCACCCTGACCGACGCCACCGGCGACATGGAAGCCGACTGGGCGGCGGCGGAAGCGCGCACGGGGGCGGTGCACCTGGCCGTGCCCGCCATACGCGCACGCTTCCCCTCGCCCTTCAATTACGCCGAACAGGCGAAGGTGTTCATCATCACCGACGTGAACAAGGACAACGCCGACCAGGTGGCCGCCGCCTACCGCGCCCTGTTCCTAGCCTCACAAGGCGGCGCGCTCGGCCTGTTCACCTCGATCCAGCGGCTGCGCACCGTGCATGAGCGCATCAACCCGGCGCTGGATGAGGCCGGGCTGAACCTGCTGGCCCAGCACGTCGATGCCATGGACACGCCGACGCTGGTGGATATTTTCCGCGAGGACGTGAACGCCTGCCTGCTCGGCACTGACGCAGTGCGCGACGGCGTGGACGTGCCCGGCGACAGCCTGCGCCTGATCGTCTTCGACCGCACGCCGTGGCCGCGCCCCGACATCCTGCACAAGGCACGGAAAGAACGCTTCGGCGGGCGCGCCTATGACGAGATGCTGACGCGCCTCAAGCTGAAACAGGCGTTTGGCCGCCTGATCCGCCGCGCTGGCGACAGGGGCTGCTTCGTGCTGCTAGACCGCGCCGTGCCGTCGCGCTTCCTCAAGGCCTTCGCCGAAGGAGCGGAGATCAGCCGCGTCGGGCTGAAAGAAGCGGTCGAGGGCATCAGGGAGTTCCTCGCGTGAGCACCACTCCCGCGCCCGACATTCCGGCCAGCACGCTTTACGCCACTTACGGCGTCGGCTTCGCGTCCAACGGCGTCGGCATGATGCTGAAGGTGGCGCTGCCGCTGTGGGCGATCCAGCTGAACTTATCGGCGAGCGAGATCGGCCTCGTCATCGGCATTGCCGGACTGTTGCCGTTCCTGCTATCGATTCACGGCGGAATCCTGATGGACCGCCTCGGCACGCGGCGGGTGACCATCGCCTATACGCTGATGACGGTGATCGCCTGCCCGCTTTACCCGCTAATGCCGTTCCTCGCGGGCGTGGTGCTCCTGCAAATGGTTACCGGGCTGTCGCAGACCATGATCTGGGTCGGCGCGCAGTCGCTGATCGTGCGCTTCACGAAAGGCAAGACCAACCTGATCGCGCGCTTCTCGGTCGCGGCGCGTCTCGGCACACTGCTCGGCCCGGTGATTATCGGTGCGATCTGGGACCTGGCCGGGGCCTGGGTGGCGTTCGGCGCCATAGGGGCGGCGGGCTTGCTGGTACTCGTCGCACTGCGCGCCGTGCCGGAATCGAACGACCCCAATGCCGCCCCCAACAGCGCGCCGAAGACGCCGGTGACATTCAGGGAGCTGTTGCCCAACTGGCGCGATTACGCGGACGCCTTTTCGCTGCTTTCCATTCCCGCCGTGACCTTCATCGTGGTGATGACGCTGATGCGCAATTCATCCACCGGCATCCAGACATCGTTCTACATCGTGTATCTGGAGGAGATCGGCTACCTCGGCACCATCATCGGGCTACTGGTCGGCATTTCCGAAGGAGCGGGCATGGCCGGTGCGCTGATGGCAGGATGGTGGGAAAAGTTCTTCAAGCCGCACTGGGTGCTGATCGGCTTCGTCATCACCTCGATCGCTTTTGTGTCGATCACGCCGATCCTCGGCGGCATCTTAGTGTTGCTGGTGATCGCCTCCTTCGGGCGCGGCTTCGCCCAGGGGCTGACCCAGCCGGTGATCTTCGGCATCCTTGCGCGCGCCGTGGACCAGAGCGTGCAGGCCACCTCCATCGGGTTGCGCACCACCGGCAACCGCCTGGCCGCGGTGGTGATGCCGCTGGTGATGGGCTTCGTGGTGGAACACGTCGGGCTGATCAACGCCTTTTACGTCTGCGGCGCGGGGCTGATCGCCTGCACCCTCGCCATCGCGCTGGTGGTCAGGCGCCTGCCGGATTTTCGGAGTTAGGGCCTACTCCGGCAGGGATAGACGCCAATGCCCGTCATGCTATTCTTCCCCCTAATAAAAGGCTGGGAGGCCCGCCATGACAGGTGACAACTTGCCCTATTCCGTTACCCGCGCCGGGCACATCGTGATCCGGGTGCGCGACCCGGAAGCCACGGCGGCCTTCTTTAAAGACGTCGCGGGCTTCAACCAGAAGGGCTTAGTGCAGCGGGGGATGCATTTCCTCACCTCCGACTTCGATGAAAATCATCACATGCTGCTGGTGCGCCCGGCCAAGCCCGGCGCCACGGCGCAGGACCGCCATGCGGCCATCGGCATGGCGCGGGTCAGTTTCGAGATGCGAGATGCGGCACGCTTCGATGTCGCCGTGGCCAAATTGCGCGAAAAAGGCATCGAGGTGGAACTGGATGCGGGCGGCGGGCGCAGGTCCGTGCGCTTTAATGACTTCGACGGGCTGCCGTTCGAGTTCTGGTGCCGCGCGGCCGCAGGCGCGGCGGCCTTAGGGGGATGACATGAAAGGAGCCCTTCTTCGCACGTCGCATCTTGGCCTGCGCTGCGCCGACCTCGCGCGCTCAATCAAGTTCTATGACGACGTTTTTGGCTTTCGTCCCGTCGGCACTGATGCGGCGGGCCGCACGCTTCTAGGGATAGACGGCGCCGGTGAGCCCGTGCTGGCGCTGGAAGCGGCGACGGATGCCAATGCTCCCGGCCCCCGCGTCGAGCCGGAGCCCTTCGTCGGCATGGAGCATTTCGCTTTCGAGCTGGCGCCAGACGATTTCGAGACGCTCCGCGACTTTTACAACCGGCTCCTGGAAGTGGGCGCGGAAATCCACCACTGCACAGATCACATCATCACCAACTGATTTACTTCCCTCGATCCCGACCGCAACCTGATCGAGGTCATATCAATTGCCGCGCGAACGCTTCCGCGACATGGAGCATCCCTACGGATCGCTGGAAAACTTGGAGCCGGCCCTGCGCGGCGAAAAGACGCCCGACTGGATGATGGAAATGCAGAAGGGCTGAATCAGCCCGCCTAGTCCCGGATATCCTGCAAGAACCACTCGGTCGGCAATTCGCGGCCCAATCCCGCCTTCTTCGCTTCACGCCAGCACAGCGCGCCCACCGATGAGAACTGGATGCCTTGGTTGCCGGAATTCTGGAAAAAGGTAACCTCTTCCGCCGTGCGCCGCCCCGGGGCGCGGCCTTCCAGTAGGTCGCGGAACTCGACGCCGGTGCCGCGGAAACCCTCGAACGGCGTGGCGGTAAAGGCATCTTCGGGCAGACGGCGGCGTTCTTCCTCGGTGCCACAGATATAGCTGTTGCGGCCGTCCTTGTAGCTACGGCGCGCTTCCGTGAGTTCGTTCTTGCGGCTCATGTAATCGATGCGCGCCCAAGCATCGTAAGACAGCTCATGGCCGTTGAGATTCGCGATATGCATGCCCGGCTCAATCCATGCGGCATCGAACACCGGGGCGATGGAATCGGTACAGCAGGCAAGAATATCGCAGCCCTTCACCGCGTCATGGGCCTCGTTCACGGCGGTGACATCGATATCGTATTTTGCCGCGGCGGCATCGGCGAAGGCTTCGCGGTTGGCCTTGGTCGGTGAATAGACACGCGCGCGCTTGATGTTGCGTACGCACTGGATGGCATCGAGATAGGTAAGCGCCATGCCGCCGGAACCGAGGATGCAGAGATCCTCTGCGTCGTCGCGGGCCATGTACTTGATGCCGAGCCCGGCTGCGCCGCCGACGCGCATGTGCTGCAGCACACCATCATTGATCAGGGCCAGCGGCTCACCATCACGGGTCGAGAACAGCATGATCAGCCCGCAATAAGTGCCGGGGGTTATGCAGTATTTTTCCTGGGTGCGGTGGCCATGGTCAGATTCGTTCCAGTGCAGCACGTCGGATTTCATGCGGATGGCGAAATAGCCGCCGTTGGCGCCTTCCATCGTGCCCCAGCGCCAGTAGGCGTCCTCGCGGTCGCAGGGCACATATACGTCAATACGCGGTCGCGCGATGGCCGTGCCCGCCGCCACCTGGCGCAAGGCTTCTTCCTGCACGTTGATGACATCGGCCATCCTGAGCACGCGCGCGGCCACGTCATTGTGAATGAAAAGCATCCCACCCTCCCCCGTTTATGTTTGGGAAGAGTTTACCCCGCCTGGTCGCGAAGGCTAAGGGACTTCAGGCAGTAATCGATCCAGTGCGCCGTCAGGCGTTCCTGGGCACGGTTCTGGCCGAGGCGCTGGCGCAGCGCCGCGAAGTCCACCACGTCCAGCGGCTGGTCCTGGTTGAAGCAGGAAAACACCACCGTCGTTTCCCCGGTTTCCGGGTCCACGTGGGGCTGGATGCACTGGGCGCAGATTTCCTTCATCATGCATTGCATCGGCGAGTTGATGGAGCCGATGGCGACATGGCCGGGCTTGAGAAAATCCTTCAAGACCGTGTGCCGCGCCCGGCCGACGGCGGCCATCATGGCGTCCGAACCGATGGTCACCACCCGGTCGACGTTACTGAGCGGAATTTCCGGCGCGCCCAAATCGCCCCGCCCGTAGGCCGCGATGGCTTCGACGATATTGCCGGTGAAGGTGCGGTCCTGCGAGCGGTCGGGGGTGAAGCCCGGCGCCTCGTCGCAGCACCAAACGATGACATCGGCGGCGGCTTCGATCTCGGCCACCTTGTAGCGGTCTTCCAGTTCCTTGTAGCCGGCGAAATACAGCACCTTCGACCCGGCGGCGCGCATCGCCTGGCCGACCGAGAACAGCACCGCGTTGCCGAGCCCACCGCCCGCCAGCAGGACCGTTTCCCCCGGTGGCGTTTCCGTGGGCATGCCGGTGGGGCCCATCAGCACCACACGCTCGCCCGGTTTCAGCATGGCGCAAAGATCGCTGGAGCCGCCCATTTCCAGCGCGATGACGCTGAGCAGCCCGGCGTCGCGGTCCACCCAGGCGCCGGTCATGGCGAGGCCTTCCATGGCCAGAATGGTGTCGTCGGTGCGCGGCGCCAGCACTTCGTAATTCTGCAACCGGAAGAACTGGCCGGGCTTGAAGGCGCGGGCCGCCGCCGGGGCGTGCACCACCACTTCGACGATGGTCGGTGTCAGGCGGTTGACCGCATGCACCGTGGGCAGCAGATCATCGTTCAGCCGCGCCACCAGCGAATCGGGCGTCACCACGCCGGGCGCGCGACGGGAAAGCACGCGCGACACCACGGGATAGCCCTGCTTGGCCGATCCCATCGCCTTGACCACGTTGCCCGCAAAGGACGGATGCAGATCGCCGAAGAACGAAATGGCGCGCCCGTCCGGCTCCACCGCCGCCAGAACGTTGACCGCGCCGGGCTTGGCGGAAAAGATCGGGTCCGCCGGATCGCCGTTTTCATCGAGGGTCTGGAACCACTTGCCGTGCAGGGTGAACTTGCCCGGCAATTCGAGGCCCAGAACGGTGTTGGGCTGGGTGCCGGCGGCCACCAGCACCGTTCGCGCGGGCAAGGTGACAAGCTCGCCGGTATCATTGATGCGCCCGCCATCCCCCGCTTCCATGCGCGTCAGTTTCAGCGTCTTGGCGTGGCCGTGGGCATCGAGCTCCACGTCCACCGGCGAGAGGTTCTCGGCGAAGTGGATCCCTTCTTCCAGCGCCTTTTCCACTTCTTCGTGGTTAAGCGTATACGACGGGCTGTCCACCATGCCGCGACGGTACGCGATGGTCGAGCCGCCCCATTTGGTCAGCAGTTCGGCGATGGCGGGCGCGCGGCCCTCCTTTTTGGCACGCGCCCGTTCCGCACGGAGCGCCTTGGCATGGGCCATGAACTCCTCGGCGATTTCCGCTTCTTCCTTGCCCCAGGAACGGCGAATGGCGATGTCGCCCTTGACCGCCGACAGGGTTTCGAACCGCGCGAGAAATTTTTCCACCTGCACCGGGTAATAGGCCAGCGCCTCGGTCGCCGTATCAATGGCCGTCAGGCCGCCGCCGATCACCACCACCGGCAGGCGCACCTGCAAGTTGGCAATTGAGCTGGCCTTGGCCGCGCCGGTCAGTTGCAGCGCCATCAGGAAGTCCGAGGCGGCGCGCACGCCCCGCGCCAGGCCGTTTTTCATGCCGAGGATCGTCGGCTTGCCCGCGCCGGCGCAGAGCGCGATATGATCGAAGCCCAGCTCGAACGCGCTGTCGGGGTCAGCGTGCCGCCGAAGCGCACGCCGCCGCATGGCGAAGCTGCGGCGCCGTTCCAGCAACAGGCGGATCAGCTTCAGGTAATTCTGTTCCAGCGGACCGTGATACCGTATTCGGCGACGCCGCCGAAACCCGCCATGACGCGATCATCGAGATCTTCGTAAAGCGCGTTGACGTCATGCACCGGCGCAAACGGCACGCGCGCGCCGTCCAGCGCCACGCCGGAGACATCTTCGGGCAGCGGTTCGATCTTCAGGCCGTCGATGCCGACGACCGCGTGACCGTCGTTCATCAGGTGATGGGCGAGCGTGAACCCAGCGGGCCGAGGCCGACCACCAGCACCTTGTAGCCGCTTTGGGACTTCGGCACCGGGCGGGACAGGTTCATCGGGTTCCAGCGCGTCAGCAGGGAATAGATTTCGAACCCCACGGCAGTTCCAGCACGTCCTTGAGGGTGCGGGTCTCGATCTCCGGGATATTGACCGGGTCCTGCTTCTGGTAGATGCACGACTTCATGCAGTCATTGCAGATGCGATGCCCCGTGGCCGCCGTCATCGGGTTGTCCACGGTAACGACCGCGAGGCCCGCCAGCGTGTAGCCGTCCGCCTTCAGCGTGTTCAGTTCGGAAATTTTTTCTTCCAACGGGCAGCCCGCCAGGTCGACACCGAAAGGCGACTTGGCGAAGATGCCGGTCTTGCGGTCCTTCAATCCCTTGGCGCAACTGTCCTTACCCTGGTTGTGGCAGTAGATGCAGTAATGCGCGTGATCGAGCGCGTGGTTGAGGTCCATGCCCGCATCGGTCAGGCCGAAGCCTTCACGGCGGCGCAGGTCATGACCGTCGCCGAGACTGATCATGCGCACGCCGTCCTTCACCTCGGTCGCGACCGGCACCAGGTTCATCGGATCAAGCTTGCCCGGCACCTTGAACATGACGCCCCCGGCGAAGCGCTTGCGGCCCATGTCGGAATACGTCGCCCAGGCGCAGAATTGTTCCGCCGTATCCAGTGCGTCGGCATTGGCGGCCTCGTCTTCCAGCCAGCCTTCGATGGCCCGCGCCAGGGCCAGCTCGGAGAACGGGCCGATCATCTTGGTCAGGCGCACTTCCAGCGTCGGGCCGTCGAAATCGCGGGCCACTTCGGGCTTGTGCTTCTTGACCGCGCGGCGCTGCACGAAAAGGCGCTTGGCGCGGTAAACCGGTGCCAGTTCCGCATGACGGTCATGCAGGGCGCGAATTTCGCCGGTGATGGCGAACAGCGTGCCGATGAAATCCTCGACATGGGGGCCGAGGTCTATCAGCAACTGGCTCGCATCCTTTTCGGCAAGCGCGCCCGCATCGGCGCGGGCCGCCATCAGCCGGTTGTACAGTTCGACGTCGGCGCCGCGCAGGTGATCGGCGAAAGCCCCATCGACGCGGGCAAGCCCGTCGTGGCTGTAGAGGTCATCGAAAGCGAGGCCGAAGCCGAGGGAAAGATCGGTCATCTGTTTCTTTGCACTAGCGTTAGGAAGCGCCGGAAGGGTGGCGTTGTTTTAGTCGAACCAGCCCCGTTGGTCGAGCCATTCACGGGTGCGCCGCGCCAGCGCCTGCTGATCGGCGCCTTCGGCCTTCCAGCCGTCACGCGCCCGGGCGAGGTCGTCGAGGCGCCCGGCCCATTCGGGACCGAAGCGGGATTCAAGCTCGCGGCGCAACCGGCCAGCCAGCCCCGGCGCGCCCGCCCCGGTGGAGACCGTCAGCAGCAACCGGCCCCGGCGGACCACGGCGGGCACATGGAAATCGCAGAGCGCCAGCCGATCCTCGACATTGACCAGCGCCCCCGCCCCACGGGCAAGGCCCGCCAGTGTGGCCGCGGTTTGATCATCGAGCCCGGCCACGAACACCAGCCGCGCACCCGCCAGATCGGCGGCACCGGGCAGGCCGGGGCGCAGGCGCGCCCCCGCCGCCTCGGCCAGCGGACCCGATGATTCCGGGGAAAACACGGTGATATCCCGCATACCGGCGCCATCGAGCCCAGCGAGGCGGCGCACCGCAGGCTCACCGGAACCTGCCAGCACGACCCTGAGACCGTCCGGCGGGAAAACAACGGGATACATTGAAACTAGCCTTTCAGCAGGTCCGAAACCGCGCCGCCGGAATCCCCAAGCGCTCCCATTTCGAAACCGCCAAGGGTGACCGGCCTGGCCACGATATCATCGGCAAGATCGATCCAGTAGGCCAGCGCTTCGCGCAACGCCCCCGCCGCCGCCGCGTCATCGGCACCCGCCGCAAGCGCGCCAAGCAGGCGGTCCAGCCCGGCGATGACGTCTTCGTCCGTCGCATAGGCCGTACGCAGGGTCGAGATCACCTGTTCTTCGGTGTCGGTTTCCTCGCCGGGGAAGCCCGCGCGGATGCGCAGCCGCTGGGCCGCGTAACGGAAGCCCTCACCGGCGAAGCGATGCAGGAGGTCGAAGGCATTGGCGCCAAGCGCCCGGTCGGCATTGATCAGCGCATCATCGGCGAGATCCTTTTGCAGATCGTCGTCCACGGTGCCCGCCGCACATTCCGGGGCGCGGCCAACCGGCGGCGCGAATTCCCAATCGGCATCGAAGTCGAAGAACAGGCCTTCGTCTTCGGGCCGCACGCGGGCCTCGATCGGCTCGATCAGCGCCTTGATGCCATCCTTGCCGAGCCGCAGCGCCCAGTCGCGCACGGTCTCGTTGCCATCACGGCCATCGCGATAGCCCGCCAGCAACAGCGCCAGCGTGTCTTCCGCCAGCCGCGCGGGCACCACGGGACCACCAAGGCCGATGTGACCGTTTATCCGTTCATCGCCGCCGATATAAACCTGGTAATGGGGCGCGTTACGGCCCTTGATCTTCTTGCCCATGCCGCGGAAACCGAAATCGGAAACGTGATGCAACCCGCAGCCGTTCTGGCAGCCGGAAATCTTGACCGTGACATTGGGCTTGGGCGCGTAGTCCTTGACCAGCGACTGGATGGTGCCGCCGAAGGCCTGGGAATTTGTGATGCCGATGCCGCAGGTGGAGGTGCCGGGGCAGGCCACCACGTTGGGCACGTCACCGGCGTGATCCTCGACCCCGTAACCCATCTCGCGCACACGGGCGACAACACCGGCGACGGCATCTTTCTTCAGGCCGACAATGACGATGTTCTGGTCGCGGGTGGTGCGCAATTCGCGCGCGCCGGATTTTTCCGCGAGCGCCACCAGCGCCTCCAGCTCGTCCGAGGTGAACAGGCCCAACCCCTGATGCACGACGACGCTTTCGCTGCCGTCATGGGCCGCGACGATACCGCCGGGCGATGTCGGCTCCGGCGCCGCGCTGTCGCCCTCGCGCCAATCAAGCTTGGTCCACGGCCGCTGCGGCAGCTGGCGCGTTTCCGCAAAGGCTTCTTCGAACAACTGGCGGAACTTTTCAGCGCCGAAACGCTGGTTGACGAACTTGATGCGCGCCTTGTTGCGGTTACGCCGGTTGGAATAACGCTGGTGCAGGCGCAAAAGCGCCTCGATCGCCGCGGGAAGCTCGTCCTCGGTGACGAAGTCGGAAACCAGCGCCGCCGCGATGGGCTGACCGCCGGTGCCGCCACCGGCATAGACCTTGAATCCCGGCTTGCCGTCCTTGCGGGTGGCGACCAGGCCCATGTCATGAATATGCGACGAGGCGCAATCCGTTTCGCAACCCGAGACCGTGGCCTTGAACTTGCGCGGCATGTGCTGGGCCAGCGGATGGCGAATCCAGGCGCGCGCCAGGTTGGAAGCCACCGCGCCCGCGTCCACGTGCTCGCGCGGGCACACACCGGCGAGATGGCACGACGTCATGTTGCGGATCGTGTTGCCGCAGGCTTCGCGGGTGGTGAGCCCCGCCTTGGCGAGAAACTCAAGGCAATCGGGCACGTCATCGGGCTTGACGAAATAAAGCTGCAAATCCTGGCGCGTCGACACATGGATATGCTGACCGCCCCAGCGGCGATTGGCCTCGGCCACGGCACGGGCCCAATCGAAGGGCAACACCCCACCCGGCACCTTGACGCGGATCATGTGCACGCCCGGCTGCAACTGGCCGTAAACACCGAAACGCAGGCGATAGCCCTGCCACTTACCGGCGTCCCATTCGCCCGCCTTGAACTTGCCGTAGCCGGCGCGGAACTCCTCGATATCGGACAGACGGGTCAGCGGCTCGACCGCGTCGGAGACACCGGTAAAGGCGCCGATGCCGTCCTTGCGGGCGGTCGAAGCGGGGGACTGGGGGGAAATAACATCGGACATGATAGATACCGGCCCGGAGACCGATCCTTCTGGTTTAATTAACAGTAAACTTTTGTTGTTTAAATTTTATAACATGAAATATCTGTAATTGAAGCGCCTGTCAACCGCCACGGCAGGGTCGGGCCAAATCATGTTTGGCTCTGGCCTTGGGGCCGGGGCTCCTATAAGACAGGGGCCACCCCCAACGGCCCTCATTCCCCATGACCGCCAGCCCCCGCCGCATCCTCACCATCACCTGCCCCGACGGCCCCGGAATCGTCGCCGCGGTTTCCGGCTGCCTGGCCCAGGCCGGGGCGAATATCCTGGAAGCGGCGCAGTTCAGCGACGAAGGCACGGGGCGCTTCTTCCAGCGCATCCTGTTCACGCCGGGACCATCAATCGAAAGTCATGACGGCTTTGCCGGGGCATTCGCCCCGGTGGCGGCCCGCTTCGACATGAACTGGCATTTTCACGATGCGGGCGCCCCGCTCAAGGTCGTCATCGCGGTATCCAGGATGGGCCATTGCCTGAACGACCTTTTGCACCGCCACCGCTTTTCCGATTTTCCCATCGACGTGACGGGCGTTGTTTCCAATCATGAGGACATGCGCTCGCTGGTAAACTGGCACGGCATTCCCTTCCACCACCTGCCGGTCAATGCCGACAACAAGGCGGACCAGGAAACGCGCATCCTGGCGCTGATGGAGGAAACCGGGGCCGAGCTTCTGGTGCTGGCGCGCTACATGCAGGTGCTGACACCCGAAACCTGCGCCGCACTGGCACAACGCTGCATCAACATCCATCACGCCTTCCTGCCCGGCTTCAAGGGCGCGCGGCCCTACACGCGAGCCCATGAGCGCGGCGTCAAGATCATCGGTGCCACCGCCCATTACGTGACGCCGGACCTCGACGAAGGGCCGATCATCGAACAAGCCGTGGAAAGGGTGGATCACACCATGAGCGCAGACGACATGATGGCCAGCGGACGCGACATCGAAAGCGCCGTTCTGGCCCGCGCCGTGCGCTGGCACGCCGAACGCCGGGTGCTGCTCAACGGCAATCGCACGGTGGTGTTCCGATGACCGCGCCCGCTCGCCCCACGGGCCTGCCCGGTTTCGACGCCGTAACCCGGTGGCTGATCGTTGTCGCCGTCATGGTTTTCGTCATGGTGGTGCTGGGCGGCGTCACCCGGCTGACCCAGTCGGGCCTGTCCATGGTGGACTGGCGGCCGATCACCGGCATATTGCCGCCGCTGTCCGATGCTGCATGGAACGATGTCTTCAACGCCTACCGGCGGTTTCCGGAATACCAGCGGCTCAACTACGGCATGACGCTGGCCGAGTTCAAGGCGATCTTCCTGATGGAATATTTCCATCGCCTGTGGGGGCGCCTGATCGGACTGGTCTTTGCCCTGCCGCTGGCGTGGTTCGCCTTGCGCGGCCAGGTGCGCGGGCGCTTCGCGCTGGCGCTGGTCGGGCTGCTGGCACTTGGCGGGGCGCAGGGCGTCATGGGCTGGGTCATGGTCAAATCGGGCCTGGTGGATACGCCGAGCGTCAGCGCCTACCGCCTGGCGGCGCATCTTGGCCTCGCCATCGCCATCTACCTGTCGCTTCTGTGGCTGATCCTGAAGCGCACCCGCCCGTCCGCGGGGGACGGCATCATCCGCGGCTGGTCCCGCGCCGCCCTGACCCTGGCCCTGATCACCGTATTTTCCGGCGCCTTCGTCGCCGGGTTGGACGCCGGCATGACCTACAACACCTTTCCCCTGATGGACGGCAAGCTGATCCCCAACGGCCTGATCGCGCCGGAGGCGGGTTGGGCCAACCCGTTCGAGAACGTGACCATGGTCCAGTTCAACCACCGCGTCCTCGCCATCACGACCCTGATCGTGGTGCTGGCGCTGGCGCTCCGCGGGCGCGAGACAGCGGACGCCGCCCGCCGGGCCGCCCTTGCCGCGGGCGTCATGGCGGTGATCCAGGTGATTATCGGCATCACCACCCTTTTGCTGGTGGTCCCGGTCTGGGCGGGCGCCCTGCACCAGGCGGGCGCGCTGGTGCTGATCGGGCTGCTGACCTGGGCGGTCTATGAAAGCCGGCGGACGGCTTGACCCCCGCCAAAGGGCGCGGGATACTGGCGCGGGTCGGCGGAGGCCTGAAAATTATCATTTAAATCAGGGGGATAAGATTCAATGGCGTTGAAGTTGACGGTCGCCGTAACGCTTTACGACCGCACCCGGCCGTTTCTTGACGGGCGGGTGAAGATCGAGGGTACCGAGTCCAACGTGATCGAGCTGGAGCCGGAGGAAATGTTCCACCGCGCCCTTCATTACGAGGAATTCGACGTCACCGAGCTGTCGTTCTCCAACTACCTGACCATGACCGCCGACGGCAATTGCCCCTATATCGCCATTCCCGCGTTCCCGGCGCGCAAGTTCCGCCACTCCGGCGTGTTCATCAACAAGAAGTCCGGCATCAAGACGCCCGCCGATCTCAAGGGCAAGCGCGTCGGCACGCCTGAATACCAGGTCACCGCCGTCACCTGGGTGCGCGGCGTTCTCGAGGACGAATACGGGGTCGCGCCCACCGACGTGGACTGGCTCTGGGGCGGGCTGGAACAGGCCGGGCGCACGCAAAAAACCGCCTTCACCCCGCCGGACGGACTCAAGCTCACGCCGATCCCCACGGGCAAGACCCTGCAACAGATGCTGGCCGACAACGAACTGGATGCGGTGATCGCGCCACGCTCGCCGACCTGCTTTGTGAAGGGACACCCGGACGTGGCGCGGCTGTGGCCCGATTTCATCAAGACCGAGCAGGACTATTTCAAGCGCACCGGCATCTTCCCGATCATGCATCTGGTCGGCATCCACAAGGCCCGTGTCGCGGAAAACCCGTGGCTGCCCGATTCCGTCTTCAAGGCCTTCGAGCAGGCCAAGGCCATAGCCTACAGCGAGGTCGCCTACGACAACAGCCCGCGCTCCACCAACCCCTGGATGGAGGCCTATACCGCGGAGGCCAAGGCTTTGATGGGGGACGACTTCTGGCCCTACGGGCTAGAGGAAAATCGCAAGACGGTGGAAGCCTTCCTGCGTTATCATTTTGATCAGGGATTGGCGTCGCGCCGCCTCACGGCGGAGGAGATCTTCGTGCCGTCGACGTTGGAACGCAGCAAGATTTAACCGCGGTACAATGCCGCGAACATGTTGACCACGCGAACCAAACACAGGGAGGTTCCTATGCGTAAATGGATGATGGGTATCCTGGCCGCTGCCGCCTTGGCGACGAGCCCGGCACAGGCCCAGGACAAGTACAATCTCACCCTCGCGGGCGCCAGCCCCGGCGGCCTCTGGTCCACCATCGGCGCCGGCATCGACAAGGTGCTGAACAAGGCCTATCCGGGCTCGACCGTGACCTACCAGACGGGCTCCGGCGGGCTGGCCAATGCCAAGCTTGTCAACGACAAGAAGGTGCCCATGGGCATCACGGCCGACATGGAACTGAACGCCGCCGTGCAGGGTTCCGGCCCCTATCGCGGCAAGGCCCAGAAGAACCTGCGTACGCTGGTGCGGGTTTACTCGCCCTCCAGCCGCTTCCAGTACACCTATGTCCTGGTCAACGGCGATGTCGCCAAGAAGTACGGCATCAAGACCATGGCCGACCTGAAGAAGAATGCGAAAAATATCCGCATCGCCTTCAACCGTCCCGGCAACATGGACGGCGACATCGGCATCGCGGTGATTGCCGCCAACGGCATCCCGCTCAAGAGCTTCAAGCAGGTCGTGCGCGCCGCGTCTTCGGAGCTGACCTCGCTGATGTTGGACCGCCGCATCGATGCGGTTTCCTTCGGCGTTTCCTATAACCATCGCCGCATCCGCGAAATGGAAAAAGGCATTCCGCTGGCGCAGCTCAACGTCGGCGCCGCCGCCTCGGCGGACGTGGCCACCCGCTTCGGCGGCCAGCCCTGCATCATCAAGGCGAAGGAACACAAGTTCATCGACGAAGACAAGATTTCGGTCTGCGTCGGTGGCGTGATCGTCGTCCACAAGGACATGGACGAAAAGACCGCCTACAACATCACCAAGGCGATGCTGCAAAACATCGAAATCTTCAAGGCCGCGCACCGCGCCCTGAAGAAGGCGACCACGCCGCAGTCCATCGCTGAACCGGCCTCGGCCCTGCATCATCCGGGTGCCGTCAAGGCCTACAAGGAAGCCGGGCTGCTCTAGCTCCGGGTCCATGTTCAGGGCGGCGCCCGGCGCACCCCGGTCGCCGCCCTTTTGTCACCAGAGCGGGGGATAAACATGGCCGTCCACAAGCTGCTGCAACCGGGTACCTGGTTCGCCGTCGGCTGTCGCCGCAAGGCGAGTGGATGGCTCGGCGCCGCCATGGGCGGCTTCGCCTTCCTGGTCGCGCTCTATGTCGTTTTCGCCGCAGTCTGGATCATCATCGATCCGTGGCAACTGTCCGCCATCTTCCTGATGGCGATGATGGCGCTGGCCTTTCTTTCGGTCGGCGCGCGTCCCGATTCGGATGCCGAGAAACCCAGCGTCATGGACTGGATCCTGGCCATCTCCAGCCTTGCCGCGGGAACCTATTTCGCGTTCACGGCGGACGCGCTGGAGAACCGAATCTCGCTGATGTTCCCGTTGGACGACTGGCAGTTGCTGTTCGGCACCATCACTTTTTTCCTGACCATCGAGATCACGCGGCGCACCACCGGGCTGGGCCTGACCGCCGTAGTGCTGATTTTCGTCGGCTATAACTTCTTCGGTCATCACCTTGATGGCGTGCTCGGGCACGGCTACATCGACTACAACCACTTCCTCGACATCATGGTGTTCACCACCGATGGCGTCATGGGCCTGCCGGTGCGCGTCGCCGCCACCTATGCCTTCATGTTCGTCCTGTTCGGCACGATCCTTTACTACGCCCGTGGTGGCGACTTCTTCTTCGATTTCGCCGCCGCCCTGTCGGGACGCAGCGCCGGGGGACCGGCCAAGATCGCCGTGGTGTCGTCGGGCATGTACGGCATGATTTCCGGCAGCCCCACGTCCGACGTGGTCACCACCGGGTCGATCACCATCCCGATCATGAAGCGGCTCGGCTATCGCGGCTCGGTCGCCGGCGCCATCGAGGTCGCGGCCTCCACCGGCGGCAGCCTGATGCCCCCGGTCATGGGCTCCGCCGCTTTCATCATGGCCGAATACACCGGCATCGATTATGCCGTGATCGCCGTCGCCGCCCTTCTGCCGGCGCTGCTTTATTACGTCGGCGTGTTTGCGCAGGTGCATTTCCGTTCGATCCGGCGCGGATTCGGCGGCCTCGACGCGAGCGAAATTCCCAGGCTGATGGCGACCCTGAAAAAGGGTGGCCTGTTCATCATCCCGCTGGCGGTGCTGGTCTACGCACTGGTCATCGGCTACACCCCGACCATGGTCGCAGTCTATGGTTCGGTCGCGGTCATTTACGTTGCCGCCATTTACCATGCGCGGCCTTTCCTGCGCGCGCATCCGCGAACCGGCTGGTTCGCGGTTCTGCCGGGGGTGGTCCAGATCGCCGCGCAGATGGCGGACCTGTCGCCGCAGGAAGAACTGGCCGCCGTGCTGGCCGCCACCATCCTTGTCGCGACGCTTTACGCGGAAACCCGTGTCGGGCTGGTGGTGCTGTACAAGGCGCTGGCCGAGACCTCGATCCGCATGGTCCCGGTGGCCGGCGCCACCGCCGCCGCCGGCCTGGTCATCGCCGGCATCACCATGACCGGGCTCGCCGCCAAGTTCGCCCATGTCGTCTATGCCATTACCGACGCGCAGGTGTTCTACACCCTGCTGGTCGCCGCCGCGCTGACCATCGTGCTCGGCATGGGCATGCCGACACCGTCCGCCTATATCCTGGCCGCGGTGCTGATCGGGCCGCTGCTCGCGCAGTTGAAGATCGACCCACTGCCGGGCCATTTGTTCCTGCTGTACTTCGCGGTGATGAGCGCGCTGACGCCCCCTGTTGCCGTGGCGGCCTATGCCGCCGCATCCATAGCCGAGGACAATCCGCTGGCCATCGCCGGTCATGCGACGCGATTCGCACTGGCGGCCTTCGTCGTGCCCTTCACCTTCGTCTACGGGCCGGAACTCTTGTGGCAGGGGCCGCTGTGGCAGACGGCGCTGACCTTCGTGACCGCCGCCGCGGGGCTGATTTTTGTCGCCGCCGCGCTGGAAAGCTACAAGCCGGTCTGCGCCACGGGGCCCGCGCGCGCGCTGATGGCCGTCGCCGGATTGTGTATGATCACACCGTTCATCAAGGCGACCCTGGCGGGCCTCGCGCTGGCGGGGGCGGCGTACGGCGTCAACCGGCTGGCGCTGCGCCGCGACGGGGATACGGGGGCCTGACCGGGCCCCCATCGTGACCTTTTCCCGGGCGTGGCCTTGAATACGGGCCAATACTTTGATATCTATCTATTTAGTGTGACAGGGGCCCGCCCCCTCCAACCGAGACAGGATACCCATGGCGACCGTTCTCCCGACCCAAAACCAGATCGACCGCAAATGGCCCGAAGGCGGCCACTCCCGCGTCCCTTACTGGGTCTATACCGACCCCAAGGTGTTTCAACGCGAGATGGACATTATCTTCGGCGGGCGCACCTACAGCTTTGTCGGCCTGGAGTGCGAGATTCCCAATCCCGGCGATTTCCGGCGCACCTTCATCGGCGACAAGCCGGTCATTATCACCCGCGACATGGATGGCGAGATTCGCGTCGTCGCCAATCGCTGCGCCCACCGCGGGGTCAAGTTCTGCTACCAGGAGCACGGCAACTCCAAGGAGTTCATCTGCCCCTATCACCAGTGGACCTATGACCTGACCGGCAAGCTGATCGGCGTTCCCTTCCGCCGCGGCGTCAAGAAACAGGGCGGCATGCCCGATGATTTCAAGATGGAAGACCACGGCCTGCAAACCCTGAAGGTCGAGGTTCGCAACGGCGTGATCTTCGCCTCCTTTGCCCACGACATGCCGAGCCTGGAAGAGTATTTCGGCCCGCTGATGATGCATTACTTCAACCGCGTCTTCGACGGCCGCAAGCTGCATGTGCTCGGCTATTCGCGCCAGCGCATCCGCGCCAACTGGAAGATCAAGTTCGAGAACATCAAGGACCCCTATCACGCCAGCCTGCTGCACGTGTTCCTGGTGTCCTTCGGCCTGTTCCGCGCCGATACGCCGTCCAAGGTCGAAAACGATCCCACCGGGCTGCACGCCATCCAGGCCGCGACCCGCGGCGAACAGAAGGTCACCAGCGAGAACCTCGATATCCGCAACCTTGATCCCGATCTCAAGCTGCATAACCCGGAAATGCTCCAGCCCTATCCCGAATGGGTATCCAAGGGCACCGAGACCGTGGTCATGCACACCTTCTTCCCCAACCTGATCATCCAGCAGCAGTCCAACACCGTGGCCATGCGCCAGATTCGCTGCTTCAAGCCCGAGGAAATGGAACTGCACTGGACCTTCTTCGGCTACGAGGACGATGACGAGGAAATGACGCTGCGCCGCCTGCGCCAGGCCAACCTGATGGGCCCAGCGGGTTTCGTTTCGGTGGACGATTCGGAAGTGATGGAATCGGCGCAATCCGGCATTCACGCCTTCCCCGATGACGTCGCCGTGGTCGAGATGGGCGGACGGGGCACGGAAAACACCCCCCACATGGTGACCGAAAGCTCGATCCGCGCCTTCTACAAGGCCTACCGCGAAATCATGGGCTTCTAGGACGCCCCACCGACAACAATATCCAGGCTACGGAAAATGGCACGCAAGGCAGTAAAGCGAAAAAAGACTCCCGCCCGCAAAAAGACGGCGGCGAAGAAAGCCGCCCCGAAAAAGGCAGTGAAAAAATCGGCAAAGAAGGCCGTAAAGAAAGCCGCGCCGAAAAAGACAGCCAAGAGCGCGGGCGGCAGCCTCGATGCGGCGCTGCGGCTGCGCCTTGAGGTAGAAGAGCTTTATGCCGCCTACGGCGCCACGCTGGATTACGGCAAGATCGAGGAATGGCCGGATTTCTTCACCGATGACTGCATCTACAAGCTGATCAGCCGGGAAAACTTCGATCTCGGCCTGCCGCTCGGCACCATGTTCGCCGAAAAGCGCGGCGGGTTGGAGGACCGGGTCACCGCCGTGGTCAAGACCACGGTCTATCACGAGCGTGCCATCACCCACCTAATCACCGGCGTTCGCGTGCTGTCCGCCAAGGGCAACGCGATCGAGGCGACCGCCAATTACGTCGTCCTCGAAACCCTGCCCAACCAGTACACCAATGTCCTGAATTCCGGGCGCTACGCCGACAAGATCGTGCGCAAGGGCGGCAAGCTTCTGTTCAAGGAAAAGCTCTGCATTTTCGATTCGGCCCTGGTGCCGGCCTCGATCATCTACCCGATCTAGGCGCACTTCGCGGACACAAAAAAGGCCGGGCAATGCCCGGCCTTTTCCGTTGAGGGCAACGCGCCCTAGCGCTTTTTCTTGAGGCCCGCGCGCTTCATCACGCCGTCGAGGCGCTTGCCCAGTTCCGGCGTCGCCGGGGCCATGGGCAAACGGTGGCTGTTCTTGGCGATCAGCCCCATCTTCCACATCATGTATTTGATGGGGATCGGGTTGGTGTCGTAGAACACCGCCTCGTTCAGCTCGGCCAATTCGTAGTGCAGCTTGCGGGCGGTCTTGAGATCGCCCTTGTCCACGGCCTCACACATTTTGCTGAGCTTCTTCGGATGCAGGTTGCCGACCGCATTCATCAGCCCGCAGGCGCCGACGCACATCATCGGGAAGGAAAGATCCTCGAGCCCGACGAACACGCGCCAGTCCATGCCGAATTCGCCCAGCATGTGGGTGACGAAGCCGAGATCGTTCACCGCGTGCTTCATGCCCACCATGTTGGGGGCCTTTTCGCAGATGTCCTTGAGCGTGTTCATCTGCATGGCGACCACGGTGCGGCCGGGAATGTGATAGATCATCACCGGCAGGGAGGTGCGCTTGCACAGGTTGATGTAATACTGCGCCAGACCGCGCTGGGGCGGACGGATGTAGTAAGGCGTCACCACCAGCAGCGCGTCGGCCCCGGCCTTTTCTGCCGCTTCAGAGAGGATCATGGTTTCCCGCTCCGACTGGGACCCGGTGGCGCAAACCACCGGCACGCGCCCGTTGTTGACGTCGATCGCCTCGTTGTAAAGCTGGATGCGCTCATCCAGCGTCAGCGTGGACGGTTCCGACGTGGTGCCCGAAATCAGGACGCCGTGCGAACCGTTGCGAATGGAAAAATCCACGCACTTGCGGAACGAAGCGATGTCCACATCACCGTTCGGCTTGAACGGGGTGATGATCGGCGGGTACGAACCGCGGAGAAAGTTCTTCTTGAGCTTGATCACGTTCAGGCCACCTTTTCACGGTTGGTTGCGAACCCGGCATGGGAGCCGAGCAGGGAAATCGGGCCCTTCAGGTCTTCCTGCCACAAGAGGCTGTCGGAATTGATCATGAAGGGCATGTCCTGAATGGTCATTTCATAGACCGGCCCGACATCGGACGCATGGTTGTGAATGGCCCAGCCCGGCGCCGACAGCATCAGGTCGCCCGCCTTCCATTCGTAGCGCTTGCCCTGGACCACCGAATGGCCTTCGCCGCCGAAGTAGTAGTTGATCGCCGCCGACGCATGGCGATGCGGGCGATCGACGATCCCGGCGGGACGGATGGTGATGCAGGAGAAGAAGTTGGGGTTGGTGCCGTTGGTGCGCCCGGTGGAGGGATCGTACAGCAGGTACAGGCGACGGCCCTTGTACTTGGAGCCGAGCGCGGCGAGCTTGTCCAGCTCCTCCTTCACCTTTTCCCACGGCCAGTGATGCGGCTTGATCTCCAGCGGTTCGGGATTGATCAGTTCCTCGTAGGGCTTGAGGAAGGCGCCGTCATCGGTCAACTGGAAGGTGCCATACGGGCTCTTGGGCGCGTCCTTGGCTTCTTCCGCGGTTTCGGTCACGTCGTAACCGGCATCGCCCGGCAGGGGCGGATCTTCATCCAGCCAGTGAACCTTGAGGCGCTGCAGCATCGGCGAATTGGAATAGCGCAGGCGCACCTGAACCTGATCGGTGTCGTTGACGTATTTGTGCACCGTCATGGACGGCACCGTCAGCAGGTCGTACTGGGTCATGGAAAAGGACTGGTTGCCCATGACGATCTTGCCGCCACCCTGGATCGGGAAGTCCACCACCGAGGCATTCTGGCGCACGAAGGCGGTTTCCTCGCCGGGGTTGAGCACGTCCAGCGAGCACGAAATGCCCGGCGTGAACGACAGGGTGCCGTCCTCGGCGCGGGGGTGGACAAAATGGGTGCGGCGCACGCCGTTGTTGGGGCGTGCCATACCGGAAAGACGCGCCACCTCGGCGTCGATTTCTTCCTTGGGAACGATGAACGGCTCCCACAGGTCGAGGGAATGATCGCCCCACTTGTGGTCGTCGGCGGTCTGGCGCCCGGAGGCGTCAACCAGCTTGGCCTTCACATCAGCGAGTTGGGTCATTGTCAGTCTCCGTCTTTTCCTCAGTCGTTATATGCAAGTGACAGGTCTAGGTCAGGCGCGGATGGCCGCGCTTGGGATGCGGATACGGGGTGCCGACGCCCTTGGCGACGGCGCGCTTGTAGATTTCCACCGCCGACGCCATGTCGGCGAGGCCCATACCCATGAACTTGTAAATGGTGATGTCGGCACCCGCGGGCCGGGGCTTCTGTTCCTTGACCAGGGTGCTAATCGGCACAACATTGTCCCAACTGCCGCCGCCCTGAACATACTCGATCAGCTCGCGCGAGCCTTTCTGCACCTGCGCCAGGTTGTCGCAGACAACCTTGTCGCACCGCTTGAGCACGTCCTGGGCAATTTCCGCGTTGCTCGGGATGATGGCGCCACCGGCATTGATATGCGTGCCCGGCGCGACCATGGAGGCTTCCAGGAACGGCTCTTTCGCGCGGGTGAAGGTGGTGATGATGGGGCAGTCCTTGGCCGCTTCGGCCACCGTGTCGCAGCCGACCGCTTCCATGTCGGGAAACTGCTTTTTCAGATCATTAACGAAGGCATCGCGATTTTCCGCCGTGCGCGACCACACCCGCACGCGCTTGAGCTTGCGCACCGAGCGGATGGCGGCGACCTGGGGCAATGCCTGGTGGCCCGAACCCATGATCGCCATTTCATCGGCGTTGGGGTCCGAACACCACTTGGTCGCCACCGACGACAGCGCGGCGGTCCGCATCTGGCCCAGCGAAAAGGCCTCGATAATGGCCTTGATCTGACCGTCCTCGGACCCGTTCAGCACCATGATCGGCGCCGCGCCACCGCGCGCGTTGGACCACACCTTGGCGCCCACCAGCCCGTCGCCGACGAACTGCGCGCCGGTGACGTTGAGCGAACCATAGCCCCAGACCGACTGGGTCTTGGTCATGTTCTCGGCCTGGCCGTCGGCTTCCATCATCAGGCCTTTTTCCAGCGCCTCTACGGTGCCGGAAAGGTCGATCAGGCCGCAGACATCGGTTTCGTTGATCCAGAGAAAAGTATCGGGAACCTTGATTTCAGCCATTTATCGTTCTCCCCCGCGCTCAATCGGCCTTGTCGAAAATCGACGTGACCGGCGGCGCCAGCTTCAATGTGTTGGAAATCATCGCGTGGGTCACCGTCCGCCCGATCAGCCACATCACGCCCACGGTCTGCCGCGGGCCGATGGCTGTGATCAGGTCGTCCAGTTCCTTTTCCACGTCGCGGCCCATGCTTTCGACCACCTTGAGGGCGAAGGCCTGAACCGCCTTTTCTTCCGTGCTGAAAACGCTGTCGGCACCGCTACGCGGCGACATGGCTTCCGCCACCCAGTCCTCGGAAAGGCCGAGCTTGAGGCTGAGTCTTTCGTTCTGGTACTGCTCGTAGAGATTGCCGAGCTTCGACGACAGCGACAACGACACCACCTCGATCAAATTGTCGGGCAGAACCGTCTTGAGGCTTTCGGTGATGGTGTAAAAGCCGCCCATGGTTTCCGGGGCGTGGCCCATCACCTTGAAGAATTCACCGAGATAGCCAAGCCGTTCCACCCGCGCGCGGAAAACATCCTGCAACGCCGGGGTCAGCTCCTCGAACTCGAGACGGGGAATGCGGGCGCTCATTTCTTGTCCTCGAACAGCGAGGCGACCGGCGGCTCCAGCCCCAGGGTATTGCGGAAAATCGCGTGCATGACGCAACGCCCGGTGGAGAACAGGATCCCCGTCGCCTGCTCCGGCCCGACGGCGGCGATGACGTCCTTGAAAATCGCGGCGCAATCGTGGCCGCGGCGCAGGATCGCGGCGATAACGAATTTCTGTACGGCGCATTCCGCGTCGGTCATGTGGCGGCCTTTTTCGGCCTGCAATTCGTTGACCTGCGCGATCCAGTCGCGGCCGTAACCGAGCTTGTCGGCAAGGCGTTCGTGCTGGTTGCGTTCATAGCTATTGCCCATGATGCCGGCGGCGGTAAGCGCCACCAGCTCCACCGTCTTCATTTCCATCTCTTCCTTGAGCGCTTCCGTCAGCTCGCAGAAGTAATAGGTGGACTTGGGCACATTGGCGCCAACCTGCCAGATTTCACCGCAATACCCCAGGCGCTCGACCTTCGGGCGCAGGCTTTCGCGCAGCAGTTCGTCAAAATCCTCGAAGGGAATGCGCGGAATCAGGTCCGCGCCGATGCTATCGGGATCACTCATGATGCCTCCGCAGGTTTTGCAGTCCGACGGTCAAACCTCGACGAAAATCTCGTCGCCCTTGATCACGGTCTTGAAGGTCTGGATGTCCTCGGTCACGGGAACGCCCTGAGCCTTGCCGGTCTTGATGTCGAAGCGCCCCGCGTGCAGCGGGCATTCGACGCAACCGTCCTCGACGTAGCCTTCCGCCAGCGAGGCATAGGCATGGCTGCAAATGTCGTCGGTGGCGAAATACTCTCCGCCCAGGTTGAAAACAGCGACGTGCTGATCGCCGATGATGATCTTTTTCGCCTCGTCCTCGGCGATTTCGCCGACCTTGCAGACCAGATGCTGTTCCGCCATGACACTCCCCATTTCGCGGGCCGCACCCGCCATTAAAACGCACAGCACCGGAGGTGCGCCACACCCGCGTGGCGCCCGTCCGGGGCCTTTTCAGATCAAGCTGTTGCGGAGGCTTTGCCGCACTCCGCCGCTAAATACTTAGACTTCGTACCTTTTCTGCCCCAAGCTGTCAAGTCCGAGCCCGCCACTCGGGTTAGCCCAAGAGGTCGCGCAGGCGCTTGCCCTCATCCGCCAGGTCGGCGTCGGCAACGTTGTTTGCGCTTTCGATCAGCGCCTTGCAAAAACGCATGTCGCGGCCAAGGTTGAACGCCGTGGCTCCGACCACATGGGCCTCTGTCATGTAAAAAACGATGCCCTTGCCCGCCGCCGGATCGCCGCGCACGACGACGCGGTCCCAGGTCTGCGGCGCGCCCGCCACCTGGAGGTTCAGGTCGTACTGGTCGGACCAGAACCACGGCACCTCGGCGAAGGGCTCCATCGGGCCAACCATGTTTTGGGCGACACGGATGCCGCCGTTCTGGGCGTTGGCCCAGGATTCGAGACGCACATGTCGGCCGAGCACGGGATTGAACTGGTAGGCCACGTCGCCGGCGGCAAAAATGCCTTCCGCCGATGTGCGCCCGAATTCATCGGTCTTGATGCCGCCCGGCGTTCCCCTGGGCGCACATTCGATGCCCGCCTCAGCGGCGAGTTCGACATTGGGCAGGATGCCGATCCCGGCCACCACCAGGTCCACTTCAATGGTTTTACCGTCGGTGCAGATGACTTCCGCGACCTCACCGTCGCCCTCGATCCGCTCGACCGAGGCGCCGGTCAGCACGTGCACGCCCTCGGCCCGATGACGGTCCGCCACCAGCGCGCCCACCGACGGATCGGCGACGCGGGCCAGCACCTGGTCGGCCAGCTCGACGACGGTGACATGGCAGCCGCGCTTGCGCGCCGTTGCCGCCACCTCAAGCCCGATGAAGCCGCCGCCGATGACGCAAAGCCGCGTGCCTTCGCGCAATTCGGGGCGCAAGGTCAGCGTGTCGGTCAGATCGCGGACGTAATGCACGCCCTTCAGGTCGGCGCCTTCGCAGGCAAGCTTGCGCACGCGCCCGCCGGTGGCGATCAGCAGCTTGTCGAAGGCGACATCGGTATCGTCGTCGAGACGCACGCGCCCCAGGTTGCGCTCGATCTCCTGGGCGGTAACGCCGAGATGAAGCTGGATGTCGTTTTCCTCGTAAAAGCTGTCGGGGTTGAGATAGGTCTTCTCCACCTCCATCGTCCCGGCCAGCAATTCCTTGCTCAGCGGCGGGCGCTCATAGGGCACATGGCTTTCCGCGCCAACCAGCGTGATGCGCCCGCCGTGGCCCGCCGCGCGCATGGCTTCCGCCGCGCGGCCACCGGCATGGCCGGCCCCGATGATGACGATGCTCTCAGTTCCCGACACTTTGCCGTCCTTCCCTGTTCCTGTTCATTTAAAGCGTGACCGCCGCCTCGGCACAAAGATCACCGCCGTCATCGGCCGCCCACAGCGCGAAGCCGTCATCCGTGGCGCGCCCCGCCACGGTCATCGAACGGCCTTCGAACATCGGCTTGAGGGCGCGAAAGCGCAAGCGCTTCGGCCTTGCATCCGGCCTTTCGCGGCGCAACAGGTCGGCCAGCAGCGCGGCGATCAGCGGCCCGTGCACGACAAGGCCGGGGTAGCCCTCGACTTCGGTGGCGAACGGCAAATCGTAATGAATCCGGTGCGCGTTGAAGATCAGCGCGGAATAACGGAACAGCATGGCGATATCGGGCGTCAGGCTGCGCGAAAATTCGGCGTCTGCGGGCGCCGGGCGACCGGGCGGCACCTTGCCCCGCTCACTGGCGGCAGGCGCGTCACGGTAAACGATGCTCTGGCGATCGGTCAGCGCAAGGCCGGCGGGGCCCGCGTATTCGTGGCGCACGGTGACGAAGGTCAGCGCACCCGAGCGCCCGGTCTTGGCCTCGACGTTTTCAATGACCGCGCGGCGGGTCACCGCGTCGCCGATATGCAGGGGCGCGTGAAAGGTCACGTCGGAGGCCGCCCACATGCGGCGCGGCAAGGCCACCGGCGGCAGGAAACCCCCGCGCCGGGGATGTCCATCGGGGCCGAGGTCAGCGCCCGGCACCAGGCCCAGAAACGCCGCGAACATCCAGTGATGCAGGCAGGCCAACTCCGCCCCCGGCGCGGGCGCGGGGGCATTGCTGTCGAGCGTCGCCTGCAACTCCGCCACGCGCTGGGGCACGATGACGTCTGCGGCATCCTCGGTACGTCCGATCCAGTCGCGGATATCGGCGCCCGGCGCCGTTTCGGGGGTGTTCATGGGCGTGATCCTCTCGCATCAATGTCGCCCGAAACGCCGGGCCGCGCAACCGGCGGCCCGACCGCTCGCCGCGCATTTCCTGTTGACGCGCGGGGCACAAACCGCGACTAGTGGCGCCTCCTTTCAGTCCCATGATCACACCGTGCAGGATCCCGTGCCCGATCTCACCCTCATTACCCTTGCCATAGCGCTCGGCGCGCTCTTGCTCGGCGGTTTCGCCAAGGGCGTGCTCGGTGTCGGCCTGCCGATGGTGGCGATCCCGATCCTGTCGACCTTCCTGCCCATCCGCGACGTGGTGGCGATCCTGTTCTTTCCCATTCTTGCCACCAACCTGTGGCAAGCGCTGTCCGGCGGCTACCTGACGGCGACCCTCAAGCGCTTCTGGCCGATGCTGCTGATCATGACGGCGACGATCTGGCTCGGCACGTTTTCGCTGACGCGCCTCGATGCCAGCATCGTCACCGTCCTGCTCGGCATCTTTGTGGCAATCTTCGCGCTCGCCTCGCTGGCAAGGCCGCAATTCCGCATCGCGCCGAACTGGGAACTGGGGCTTTCGCTGCTGGCGGGCGCCATCGGCGGCTTCTTCGGCGGCATGGCGCTGATCGGCGGGCCGCCGGTGATCATGCTGATGGTGGCCCTGCACCTGAAGAAGGAAGAATTCATCGGCGCCATGGGCTTGCTTTACCTGGCCATGCTGCCGCCCGCGGCCTTTTCCCTGATCAGCCTCGATGTCCTGCAAATGCGCCACGTCGTGCCCGGGCTTGCGACCCTGGTGCCGGTGCTGGCGGGGCTGGCGTTCGGCCAGTGGGTACGCGGGCGAATCGACCAGGAACGCTTCCGCAAGATCTTGCTGGTTTCGATGGTCCTGATCGGGCTCAACCTGATCCGCCGGGGCCTTTTGTAAGCTGTTTTCGGCAGATTTCCGGGGCTCTGCAGGCAAGTCCTTCAATTTCCTTGCGATTTCAATAGTTGCGTTTACAAGTAAAAACGCCTATTGTCACCCCCAATGAAGTCACCGGCGCCAAGCGCCGTCGCCCGGGGGGGCCGCATGGATCATACCGAGCTCGAAGATCGCTCCATCCCTTTCCTGATGCACCTGATTGTCGGTCGGGTGGAGAACCTGGTGAACGCCTGGGCGCGGCCGCTGGGCCTGAAGATCGAAGGCGTGCGCGTGTTGTTTCGCCTGCTTGCAGCCGACCGCACGGTGAACGAGCTGGCCCGGCTGACCGGCGTCGAGCTGTCCACGCTGTCGCGCCTGCTGACCCGCATGGAAGGCATGGACATGATCGCGCGCCGGCGCGATACCACCGACGGCCGTTCCGTCATCGTCAGCCTGACCGAAAAGGGACGCGCGCTCGCCCTGCGTCACCAGCCGGTTTACTTCAAGGATTACGAAACCGTCCTGATGAAGGGATTTTCCTCGACCGAAGCCCGCCAGCTCCGCGAACTGGTGGTCCGCATGCTCGACAACCTCGAGAATTCGGAGGTCCATCCGCGATCAGCGCTCGAAGATACGCCTAACCGCATCAGCGCCTGATTTTTGATTTTCTGAGTTTTTAAAAGCAACCTACCAAACCAAACGGAGCAACCTATGACAGGCAAAAATCTGGAACATAAGTTCGTCTACGACGATCTGCGCCAGTGGATCGAAGAAGCCGACAAGCTTGGGGAAATGCGTTACCTCAAGGGTCTTAGCTGGGAAAATGAAATCGGCATGGTGACGGAGCTTCTCCATCACACCGATCCCGCGCCTTGCGCCCTGTTCTCCGAAGTTCCGGGCTGCGATCCGAGCTACCGCGTCCTCACCAACTTCTTCGGCGCCCGTCGCCGCGGCATGACGCTGGGCTTCCCCGCCGACATGGGCAAGCTGGAGCTGTCCGAAGGCCTGGCCGAGATCACCGAAACCAAGAAGCCGATCCCGCACAAGATCGTCGAGACCGGCCCGGTTTTTGAAAACATCATCACCGGTGACGACATCGACATTACCAAATTCCCGACGCCGAAGTGGCACGAGGAAGACGGCGGGCGCTACATCGGCACCGGTTCGTACAACGTCACCCAGGACCCCGACGAAAACTGGGTCAACACCGGCACCTATCGCGTCATGATCCAGGACAAGAAGACCGTCGGCTTCTACATTTCGCCGGGCAAGCACGGTCGTATCCACCGCGACAAGTACATGGCGCGCGGCGAAAAGATGCCGGCGTGTATCGTCGTCGGCGGCGATCCGATGATGTTCCTGATGGCGTCTTCGGAAGTGCCCTACGGCCTGTGCGAATACGACCTGGTCGGCGGCTATCGCGGCAAGCCGATGGAATGCGTCAAGGGCAAGGTCACCGGCCTGCCGTTCCCGGCCAATGCCGAAATGGTCATCGAAGGCTACATCGACCCGAAGGAATTCCGCGACGAAGGTCCCTTCGGCGAATGGACCGGCTACTACGCTTCCGATACCCGGCCCGAGCCGGTCATGCACATCGAGGCGATCTACCACCGCAACGATCCGATCATCCTCGGGTGCCCCCCGCAGCGTCCGCCCGATGAGCTGGCCCGTTACCGCGCGGTTGCCCGTTCGGCCCTGCTCAAGCGTTCCATCGAAGCGGCCGGCGTGCCCGACATTACCGCCGTGTGGGCCGACGAATGCGGCTCCTCGCGCATGATGGTCGCGGTTTCGATCAAGCAGCGCTACCCGGGCCACGCCCGCCAGGTCGGCCACATCGCCTGCCAGTGCCATGTCGGCGCCTATGCGGGCAAGTACGTGGTCGTGGTGGACGACGACATCGACGTCTCCAACCTGGAGCAGGTCATGTGGGCCGTGGTGACCCGGTCCGATCCGGCCACCTCGATCGACATCGTCAAGAACGCCTGGTCCACCCCGCTCGATCCGCGCATCACGCCGGAACAGCGCAAGACCGGTGACTTCACCAACTCGCGCGCGATCATCGACGCGTGCCGGCCGTTCCACTGGCGTGACGAGTTCCCGCTGGTCAACATCCCGTCGAAGAAACTGGCCGCGGAAACCCGCGAGAAGTTCTCCTGGGTTCTGGACGAGCCGAAGAAGTAAGTACCCGCGTATCGCGTTGAAAAAGGGCGGCTTTCGGGCCGCCCTTTTTTGCGTCCGGGCCCTGCCCTTGACAGCGCGACGGCAGGATCGGACCATGACGGGATTTTGATACGGGCCCGGAAGTGGTCTGTCACAGGGAGAAACACCATGCGATACCACTCATTCATCGCCGTTGGCGGCCTGTGTGCGCTGGCGCTCGCGGCCCAGCCCGCACTGGCCAATGACGCCTACAAGGGCAAGACCGTCACCTATATTGTCGCCACGGCGGCCGGGGGCGGCTACGACGGTTTCGGCCGCCTGACCGCGCGCTACATGGAAAAGCACCTGCCCGGCTCGACCTTCGTCGTCGTCAACAAGCCCGGCGCCGGCCATGTCATCGGCACCAACCTGATCTATACGGCGCGGCCCGACGGCCTGACCATCGGCACCTTCAACACCGGGGTCGTCTATTCACAGCTGCTCAAGGTCAAGGCGGCGCGCTACGACCTCGCCAAGATGTCGTGGATCGGCAAGGCCACCGCCGACAAGCGCACCATCATGGTCGCCGCCCAGTCGCCTTATAAAACCTTCGCCGATCTGCAGACGGCCAAGACGCCGGTGCCGATGGCCATGTCCGGCGTCGGCAGCTCGGCCTTTTTCGAGCTCAAGCTGCTGGCCAAGGTCTTCGACCTCAACTTCCGCTTCCTGTTCGGCTACAGCGGCAACGACGACGAAATGGCGATGATGCGCGGCGAGGTGGCGGGCAAGATGGGCACCTTCACCGGCCAGGGCCCGTTCGTGCGCTCGGGCCGGGGGCGGTTCCTGCTGCAAATTGCCAATGAACCGGAAACCGCTTACGGCCCCGTCACCTTCGGCGCCGACATCGCCAAGACCCCACAGCAAAAGGCGGTCATCAACCTGATCGCGTCCCAGGCGGAAATGTACCGGGTCACCGCCGGTCCGCCCAAGATTCGCGCCGACCGCCTGGCGGCGCTCCGCGAAGCCTATGGCAAGGCCTATAGCGATCCGGCCCTGCTGGCCGATGCCAAGAAGCTGAGCTGGAACATCATCCCGCTGGTCGGCGAAAAGGTCGCCGAAGGCATCCGCCGCGGCCTTGATCAGCCGCCGGAAATCATTGCCATGCTGAAGGAGGTTCAGAAATCCAAGCCCGCCGACGTCAAGACCGCGGGCAAGCTGACCCAGGTCAACCGGGGCGGGCGCGAGATCGTCTTCAACGATGCCGGCGGCAAGACCGACAAGAGCAAGATTTCCGGCTCGCGCACCACGGTGAAGATCAACGGCAAGGGCGCCAAGCGCAGCAAGCTGAAGGTCGGCATGAATTGCGCCATCACCTACAAGGGGCCGGGCACCGAAGCCTCGCTGGTGGACTGCAAGTAGCGCCCCGGCGCCAATTCTCCAAAAGGGCGGCCCGGTGGCCGCCCTTTTTTTAGGACACCAGCTCGCGCTCGCGGCAGGTGGTGCGGCGCATGTCGCGCTTGTAGTGCTGATCGTCGAACGGCGTCGCCCGGTGCATGGTCGCCAGATTGTCCCAGATCACCACGTCGCCCACCCGCCATTCATAGCTGAATACGAATTGGGGCTGGGTGGCGAAATCCATCAGCTCCTTGAGTAGGGCGCGGGTCGCGTCCGCGGGCCAGCCCTGGATGCCGGCGATATGCGAGGCGAGGTAAAGCACCTTGCGCCCGGACGTGGGATGGACGTGGACCAGCTCATGCAGCGCCGGCGGCCGCCCGGCCCGTTCCTCGGGCGTGGGATCGGGCCCGCCGCCCAGTTTGCGCGAATGCCAGTAGCAATGTTCCGCGACCAGGCCGTCGAGGTCCGCCTTCACCGATTCGGGCAGCGCGTCATAGACCCCGCGCATGTCGATAAATTCGGTGTTGCCGCCCTCGGGCGGTACCACATGGGCCGACAGCAGCGAATAGGTGGCGCGCACCGGGCGATACGACATATCCGCGTGCCACTGGCGATTGGCCCGCTTGTAGGCGAGACGCCGGTCGCCCTCCGCGTAGATGGTGCCGTCGGGTCCCAGGTTCGACTGGTCGGTGATCTCGTTATGGGGGATACGGATGCCGGTGCCCGCGACCTTGGGGGTGCGCCCGCGGTCCATGGGGCCGAGGGAAGCGCTGAACGCGATCTGTTCTTCGTTGCTGAGCGGCCGGTCGTGGCCGACGGCAATCACCGCATGGGTATCAAGGGCGGCGATCAGCGCCGTCCGCGTTTCCGGGTCGAGGGGATCGTGCATATCGATCCCGCTCACCCGCGCCGCGAACAAGGGGTGCAACGGTTCACATTTCAGCGCCATGACGATCCTCTCCCGGTTCCGGAAGGTGCATTATAACCCGGAGGGCGACACCCTTTCCATATGGCCGCCGGGCGGACACAATGGACCAAACCCAAGGGAGGTCAACATGCTCAAGCTTTACCATCACCACACTTCGGTCTGCGCCGCGAAAACCCGGCTGGTCCTGGCCGAGAAAAACCTCGAATTCGAAGGCGAGATTATCCGCCTGCGCGAACGCGACCAGCACCAGCCCGAATACCTGGCCAAGAATCCCTTCGGCCTGGTGCCCATGCTGGACCATGACGGAAAGATCGTGGTCGAGAGCACGGTCATCAACGAATACCTCGACGACATCTTCCCGACCCCGGCGCTGCGCCCCGCCGAGCCTTACAAGCTGGCCCAGATGCGGGTCTGGACCCGGATGACGGATGAAAACATCCATGCCGCCGCAGGCGTGGTAACCACCGCGATCGCCTATCGCCACGTGCCCAGCCATGGCAACCAGATTGCGGGCGCGCTCGACCCATACAAGCAGGCACGCAAGATCGCCTCCTTCGAGGACGGCCTGGACAATGTCCACTTCTGCACCGCCATGCGCCGCTACGACATGCTGATGGACCAGATCGACGCGGCGCTCGCGGGCAAGGGCCCCGGCGCCGCGCTGGCGGGCGGCGGACCGGACTGGCTGATCGGGCCCTACTCCCTCGCCGATGTCGCCATGGCGCCCTACATGGAACGGCTAAATTGCTGTGCGCTGGATTTCCTGTGGACGGATCGGCCCCGGGTCGCCGACTGGTTTGCGCGCCTGCGGGCCCGGCCCGCCTATAAGACCGCGATCCTGGACTGGTTCGACTGGGATATTACCTGGACCGACCTGATGCATAGCGAGGGTGAAAAGGTCCGCGATCAGGTCGCCGCTATGGTCGTCGAAATGCGCGACCCCGCATCGCGGGGCTGGCGGCCCAAGACGGCGGAATAGGCGGCGGGCTGGCTGGGGCGCCTGGATTCGAACCAGGGAATGACGGGATCAAAACCCGTTGCCTTACCGCTTGGCTACGCCCCACCACCGGCCGCGCTTGCGTCGCGCGGCACTTTCTTACGCCCAATGCTCCGGCACTGGCAACAGCCGAGGGACGGAGAATTCCCTCGATACGCCTTCTTAACACCGGCCCCGCCCCGCGCTAGGCGCCGAGATCGCCCCGCCCATCGCAAAAGCCCCCGGCCCACGACCACCAGCCCGGATGCAACCTTGCGAAAACCGCCCGTGCGGCCTGGGCCCCGGCGACATCGTCGAACAACCCGAAACAGGTCGCGCCGGAACCGCTCATCCGCACGCGCCGACACCCCGGCAGCGCCGCCAACCCGTCCAGAATCTCCCCCACCACCGGCGCCAGGGCCCGGGCCGGACGCTGAAGATCATTCCCGGTCGAACGCAGTTCACGAAGAAGCGCAGCACCATCGGCGAAGGGGCCACGGGGCGCGGGCGCACGGGCGCCAAACTCGGCCGCCGCGCCGTCCAGTTCGGCGAAAACACGCGCCGTCATGACGGCGCGGCCGGGGTTGACCAGTAACAGTCCCATCGCCGGCAGGGGTTCCAGGGCGGTCAACGCCTCCCCGATGCCGCCGACCAGCGCCGTGCGCGATGCAAGACAGACCGGCACGTCGGCGCCGAGCCCAAGGCCGATTTCGGCAAGATCATCCCGGCCCAGTTGCCACAGGCGATCAAGCGCCACCAGCACCGCCGCCGCGTCCGCCGAACCGCCGCCAAGACCGGCGGCAACGGGAATGCGCTTGGTCAGATGGATTTCCACGCCAGCGCCGGTACCGGCAAAAGGCGCGAGAGCGCGGGCGGCGCGCAGCACCAGGTTGTCGTCGGCGGCCCCGTCGCCCAACCCCGATGCCTGCGGCCCGTCGAGCACCAGCGCGAAATGTCCCCGATCATTGGTCGTCACCGTGACGGTGTCGCACAGACCGGCGAAGGCGATCAGCGATACCAGCGTGTGATAACCATCATCACGCCTGCCGGTGACATGCAGATAAAGATTGAGCTTCGCCGGAGCGGCAAGCGACAGCCGGGCCATCATCCGCCGCTGGGATTGGACCCGGTTTCGGCGGCGATGCCCTTGCGGTCCTTGCCGCCGAGACCGTGGGCCAGTTTCTTTTCGATGCCCGCAACCACGTCCGCTTCGGGCTCAAGCGACAGCGCCCGGCGCCACTGGAACCGCGCCTCGTAATAACGGCCCACCCGCCAATAGGCATCGCCGAGGTGATCGTTGATGGTCACATCCAGGGGCGTCAACTCGATCGCGCGTTCGAGGTAACTTACGGCGCGCGCGAAGTTGCCAAGCTGGTAATGGGCCCAGCCCAGGCTATCGACGATGAAACCGTCATTGGGCCGCAGCTTGACCGCGCGCTCGATCATTTCCAGCGCCCGCGCAAGATTGCGCCGCTGCTCGACCCAGGAATAGCCGAGATAATTGAGGATCAGGGGCTGCTCGGGCTGGAACGATAGCGCCTTCAGGAAATCGGCCTCGGCCCGCTCCCAGCGCTTCGCCCGCTCCAGCGAAACGGCGCGCGAGTAATACAGCGACCATTGCCGTTTGCCCGGCGTGCCGATGCGCTTGAACGCCTCGTCATAGGCATCCACGGCTTCCGGGTAACGCTTGGCGAAACGCAGCAGGTCGCCCATGGCGATCATCACGTCGGCACGTTCGCGCCGCTCGACACTCATGTCGCGCAGCCGTGCCAGGGCCACCTCGCGCTTGTTGATCCGGTCCAGCAGTTGCGCGGCGCGCAACCGTGCCATCCAGCCGTGCGGCGAACTACGAGTGACGGTCTCATAGGCGGCGATAGCATCTTCGTGGCGCGCCGCACCTTCAAGGATGTCACCGCGCAATATCCTGGCATCATCGAAATCCGGCTTCAGCCGCAGTGCCATTTGCACCAGCATCATCGCGATCTCGGGCACGTTTTCCTGGCTCAGCAGCGTCGCCATGTTGAACATCGCCTCCGCCGCGCCCACCGCCGGACTATCGACCAGACGGGGCGCCGCCGCCCCGCGCTTCGCCCGCGCCATCGCGCTTTCGATAACGATATTGTCCGGGCGGCGATCGAGATAGGCGCCGTAAACCTCCTGCGCCCGGGCACTGTCGCCGGCACGTTCGTAAAAAGCGCCCGCGACCGCGACCATGCGGGCATAGCCCGCGTAGCGGCGGGTGCCGAGCGCGTCGAACAGCTTGCGCGCTTCGTCCGCATTCCCACCCAGATCCTGAACCAGCGCCGCGTGATAATCGAAAAACGACTTGCCGCCGCGCAGCTTTTCCAGCGGCGCCAATGCTGCCAGCGCCTCGGCCACCGGACGCTTGAGCGCCAGGTGGACCCAAGCCGAGGCCAGGGGCACGAAATAGCTGCCGAGCCCCCGCGCCGGCAGGGACTTGAGCCGCGCCTCCGCCGCCTGGGCCCGCCCGGCGGCAAGATCGTCGACCACCAGCGCCAGGCCGGCGATGACGCTCCGCGGCTCATGCTTCAGGTAAAGGGGCGCCACGCGCACGACATCGTCGAAGTGGCCCGCGGCCAACATCTGGTGCAGGGCCTGGCGCTGAAGCGCCGGGTTATCGGGGGAATGGGCCAGCGCCCGGCCCAGAAGGCTGGCGGCGCGGTCGAAATCGTAAACCCGCTCGGCGTGACGCCCGGCCAGGAAATCACCAAAGGGCGAACTGACCTCGGCCCGTGCCGTCCCGGTACTGAGCCCCACCGCCGATACGACCAGCGCCACGGCAAGGCGCAGGCTGCGGCCGGGGGCCGTGGGCGCAATAAGCGGTTTCGGGATCATGGCGCGGGCATCTCCTGACTGGCGAAGCTGCATTGTATCACGCCCCGCGACCTTACATGTTGGGATAGTTCGGACCGCCGCCGCCTTCGGGCGGCACCCAGGTGATGTTCTGGGTCGGGTCCTTGATGTCGCAGGTTTTGCAATGCACGCAGTTCTGGGCATTGATCTGCAGGCGCGGCCCCGCCGCCTCTTCGACGATTTCATAAACACCCGCCGGGCAATAGCGCGTCTCCGGCGACGCAAATCGGGCATGATTGACGTCGATGGCGCGGGCCGGATCGGCCAGGCGCAGGTGGACGGGCTGGTTTTCCTCGTGATTGGTGGCGGAAATATAGACCGACGATAGCCGGTCGAAAGTCACCTTGCCGTCGGGCTTGGGGTAAGCAATCGGCCGGGCCTCGGCGGCGGGCAAAAGCCGGTCGTGATCGGCCCGGTGATGCAGGGTCCAGGGCGCACGGCCACGGGTCAGGTAGGTTTCGATCCCTGCATTGATCAAGCCCGGCAGAAGCCCGCGATGGAAACCGGGGCGGATGTTACGGACCTTTTTCAGCTCCTTCATCATCCAGCTTGCCTCCATCCGGGCGCGCAGGTCCATGACCTCTTGCCCGTCGGCCCGCGTCAGCAGGTCGGCAACCGCTTCCGCCGCGACCATGCCCGACTTCATCGCGTTATGGATGCCCTTGATGCGCGGCACGTTCATGAAGCCCGCCGCGCAGCCCACCAGCGCGCCGCCGGGAAAGGACAGGCGCGGCACCGACTGGTAGCCGCCTTCGGTCAGGGCGCGCGCGCCATAAGCAATCCGGCGCCCGCCTTCCAGCAGCGGACGAATGGACGGGTGTGTCTTGAAGCGCTGCAATTCCTCGAACGGCGACAGGTAGGGATTGGCGTAATCGAGGCCGACGACGAAGCCGAGCGCCACCTGGTTGTTATCGAGGTGATAAAGGAACGACCCGCCATAGGTCGCCCGGTCGAGCGGCCAGCCGATGGTGTGCAGCACCTCGCCCTCGCGGTGGAGCGCCGGGTCCACTTCCCAAAGTTCCTAGATGCCGAGGCCGTAGGTCTGCGGGTCCGCGTCCCGGCCAAGATCGAAACGCGCGAACAGTTCCTTGGTCAGCGAACCGCGGCAGCCTTCGCCCAGCAGGGTCTGGCGGGCGCGCAACTCGACGCCGGGAGCGTGATTGGGGCCGGGGGTGCCATCCTTGTTGAGACCGAGATCGCCGGTCGCCACACCGGCCACCGCGCCCGCATCATTGAACAGCACCTCGGTGGCGGCGAAGCCGGGAAAGATTTCAACGCCCATTTCCTCGGCCTGGGCCGCCAGCCAGCGGCCGAGATTGCCGAGCGAGATAATATAGTTGCCGTCGTTGTTCATCTGCGGCGGGGTCGGCAGACGCAGCGCCCGGCGTTCGGTCAGCAGCACGAAGCGGTCATGCCGGGCGGGCACGTTCAGCGGCGCGCCGCGTTCCTTCCAGTCGGGAAACAGTTCAGTGAGGGCACGAGGGTCCAGCACCGCGCCGGACAAAAGATGCGCGCCGACTTCGGAGCCCTTTTCCAGCACGCAGACGGAAATCTCCGTCCCCGCCTCGGCCGCGCATTGCTTGAGGCGGATCGCCGCCGCCAGCCCCGCCGGCCCGGCGCCCACGATGACCACATCGAATTCCATGGATTCCCGCGACATACCCGCTACCCGATCATGAATGACGTCTTTGGATTAGCGCAATATCGCAAGGTGGGCAAATCGCACCGCCTCACGCCCTCAGCCGCCAGCCGGTGCGGAAAATCCACGCCACCACGCCGAGGCACAGCGCCAGGAACCCCAAGGTCATCGCCAGGCTGATGCCTACCGCCACTTCCGCCTGGCCGAAGAAGGCCCAGCGGAAGCCGGAGATGAGATAGACCACCGGGTTGAACAGCGTCACCGTGCGCCACAGCGGCGGCAGCATGTCGATGGAATATAAACTGCCGCCGGGGAACGCGAGCGCCGTCACGATCAGCAGCGGCACAAGCTGAAGTTTCTCGAACCCGTCGGCCCAGATGCCGATGATGAATCCGAACAGCGAGAATGTCACCGATGTCAGCACCAGGAATCCCAGCATCCAGATCGGGTGCGCCACGCTCAGCGGCACGAACAGCGTCGCCGTCGCCAGGATGATGAGGCCGAGCGCGAGCGATTTCGTCGCCGCCGCCCCGACGTAAGCAATGACGATCTCGACGAACGACACCGGTGCCGAAAGCACTTCGTAAATGGTGCCGGTGAAGCGCGGGAAATAAATGCCGAAGGATGCATTGGCGATGGATTGGGTCAGCAGCGACAGCATCACCAGCCCCGGCACGATGAACGCGCCGTAGCTGACGCCGTGAATATCGGTGATGCGCCCGCCGATGGCGGCGCCGAAGACAACGAAATACAGCACCGTAGAGATCACCGGCGAGATCACGCTTTGCGCCAGCGTGCGCCAGGTGCGCGCCATTTCGAACTTGTAGATCGCAATGATGGCGTAATGGTTGAACTTCATTGGCCGCGCCCCACCAGGCTGACGAAAATATCCTCGAGCGAGCTTTGCTCGGTCTGCAAATCGCGAAAGCGGATGCCCGCCGCCCCCAGGTCGGCCAGCAGCGCGGTAATGCCCGTGCGTTCGCCACGCGTGTCGTAGGTATAGACCAGCTCCGTCCCGCCGCCCGCGATCTCCAGCCGGTAATCGGCCAGCGCATCGGGCACCCGGTCGATCGGGTCGTGCAAATGCAGCGTCAGTTGCTTGCGCCCGAGCTTGCGCATCAGTTCGGCCTTTTCCTCGACCAGCACGATCTCGCCCTTGTTGATGACGCCGACACGGTCGGCCATTTCCTCGGCTTCCTCGATGTAATGGGTGGTCAGGATGATGGTGACGCCGCCTTCGCGCAGGCGCCGCACCAGCTTCCACATGTCCTGGCGCAGTTCCACGTCCACCCCCGCCGTCGGCTCGTCGAGGAACAGCACCCGGGGCTCATGGGCCAGCGCCTTGGCGATCAGCAGGCGCCGCTTCATGCCGCCCGACAAGGTCATAATGCGGCTTGCGCGCTTGTCCCACAGCGACAGGTCGCGCAGCACCTTTTCGACGTAAGCCGGATCGGGCGGGCGGCCGAACAGCCCGCGCGAGAAATTCACCGTCGCCCAAGGGGTCTCGAACGCATCGGTGGTCAGTTCCTGCGGCACCAGCCCGATATCGGCCCGCGCCTTGCGGTAATCGGCGACGATGTCGTGGCCGTTGACCGTGACCCGGCCACCACCCGGATTGACGATGCCGCAGACGATGCTGATCAGGGTGGTCTTGCCCGCGCCGTTGGGGCCGAGAAGGGCGAAGATTTCACCGGGACGGATATCGAGGCTGACATCGCGCAGCGCGACAAAACCCAGAATCATAGGTTTTGACAGGTTCTGATGGAAACGACCGGCGCCATGGCGCCGAACATATCCCATCGGCCGGGGCGCGGGGACAGATTTCGCCGTCCCCGGCGGCGGCGCGCCATGCTAGGCTCGCGCCATGAACGCGCTTTCCGCGATGCCATGATCGAAGCCCTGCGCTGGCAGGTGGAAGCCGGCGCCGACGAGGCGCTGGCCGAAACGCCCCGCGACCGTTTCGCCGCGCCCGCGCCGCAAGCCGCCCCGAGCCCGAGCCCGTCCCCGCCGCCCGTCCCCGCCGCGCGATCGGCGCCGCGCCCGCGCCCGCTGCCGCCGCACCGGCGGCGCCTGTACCCGCCGCCGATGGCACGGCGTCGGGCTATGAACTGGCCGGTGCGTGCAAGACCCTCGACGAGTTGCGCGCCGCGCTGGCCGCGTTTGACGGCTGCCCGCTGTCGAAGACGGCAACCAACCTGGTTTTCGCCGACGGCAATCCCGAAGCCCGCGTGCTGATCATTGGCGAGGCGCCGGGCGCCGAGGAAGACCGCCAGGGCCTGCCCTTCGTCGGCCCGGCGGGACAGTTGCTCGACCGCATGCTGGCGGCCATCGGGCTGGATCGCGAAAGCGTGCTGATCTCCAACACCATTTACTGGCGCCCGCCCGGCAACCGCAATCCGAACCCGGCGGAGATCGCCGCCTGCCTGCCCTTCGTCGAGCGCGTGATCGAAATCGTGGACCCCGCCGTGCTGGTGCTGGCCGGGGGTGTCGCGGCCAAGACCCTGCTCGCCACCGGCGAGGGCATCATGAAACTGCGCGGGCGTTGGCAAGACTTTGAAACGTCGCGCATGAGCCACCCGATCCCCGCCCTGCCGATCTATCACCCGGCGTTCCTGCTGCGCTCACCCGGCCAGAAACGCATGGCATGGCGCGACCTGCTGGCGATCCGCGCCCGGCTGGACGCCGCCACGGCTGGAAATTCTTAAGATTCCTGCCCTACCCTTGCCCGTTTCCCGCCAAACGGATAGAACCGCCACATGATCGAACTTGCCCCGGCCCGCAATCCAATGCCCCGCCGCGCCCGCACAGGCGTCGCGCTGGCCTCGGCAATAGCAGCGATGCTCCTCACCGGAGGGGCCGCTCTCGCCGGGGACAGCACCAAAAGCGCCGCCCTGCCCCTGGCCGATCAGATCCGGCCCACGCCGCGCTTACCCACCCTTCTGGGCATCGCCGACGTGGAACGCTACAGCGAGATTTTCGCGCTTCAGGAAAAGGGCCTGTGGGCAGCGGCCGATCGCCGCATCCGCCGCCTCGACGACAAGCTCTTGCTCGGTCACGTGCTGGCGCAGCGCTACCTGCACCCGACCCATTACCGCTCGCGCTTTTCCGAACTGAGCGGCTGGCTCAAGGCCTATGCCGATCATCCCCAGGCGCGGCGCATTTACGGTCTCGCCCTGCGGCGCAAGCCCCGCGATGCCAAGGCACCACCGCCACCGCGCGCGCGCTTTCGCACGTCGCGCGCCCATATAGAGGTCACCCCCGAACGCGCCCCCGAACGCGTCCGCGCGGGCGAACGCGGCGTCTATCGCCGCATTGCCCGCTACGTCAAACGCGAGCACCTGACCAGTGCGGAAAAATACCTGGCCCAGTCCAGCATGCGCCGCGCCATCGGCACCCAGGGCGTGGACCGCAGCCTTGCGCTGGTGGCGGCGGGGTGGTTCCGGCGCGGCGACAACGAAAAGGCCTATCGCATCGCCGCCAGCGCCGCCGGGCGTTCCGGGGGGGCGGCACCGCGCGCACTTTGGTGGGCGGGCCTGTCGGCGTTCCGCCTTGGCCGGTTCGAGGACGCGATCGGTCACCTTGAAAAACTGGCGGCAACGCCGGGCCAGTCCGACCGTGAAGAAGCCGCCGCAGCCTTCTGGGCCGCACGCGCCGCCCTGCGCGGCGGCCACAGCGAACGGGTCGGCCCCCTATTGGAACGCGCCGCCCGCTTCGAGCGCACTTTCTATGGCCAGATCGCCGCCCAGGTTCGCGGGCAGGACCCCGCCTTCGACTGGCGCCTGCCAATGGTGACTGCCGCCGATATCGAAGCCTTCGCCCGGCTGAGCGCGGGCAAGCGCACGCTGGCCCTGATCCAGGTGGGCGAAGAAGGCCGTGCCGAAAGCGAATTGCGGACGCTGCGCATCGGTGCGCCGCTGGATCTTCTGCGCACGGTCATCGCCCTGTCGGATGCCGCCGATATGCCGGGCACGGCGCTGCGCGCCGGGCGCGTGCTGCTGCGCGCCACCGGCACCCACATCGACCCGGCGCTTTATCCCATCCCCCACTGGGTACCCGAAGGCGGCTACTCGATGGATCGCGCCCTTGTTTACGCGCTGGCACGCCAGGAATCGGGCTTCAACGTGCGCGCCCGTTCACGGGCAGGGGCACGCGGCCTGTTGCAACTGATGCCCGCGACCGCCCGCTTCATGGCCGAAAGCCGCCGCAGTTTCCGCGGCCGCAACCGCGCCAAGCTGTATGACCCCAGCGTCAACCTGCAGCTTGGGCAAAAATACCTCGATCACCTTCTGACGGAGGACGTGGTCGGCGGCAACCTGGCGCTGATGTTCGCCGCCTATAACGCCGGCCCCGGCAACCTGGCCAAGTGGCAACGCCGTGTGCGCCACGATTCCGATCCACTGGTCTTCATGGAATCGATCCCGGCCCGCGAAACCCGGCTGTTCGTGCAGCGCGTGTTCGAGAATCTCTGGATCTACCGGGCGCGGCTCGGCCAGGACGCGCCGTCGCTGGCCGCCCTTGCGGCGGGGCGCTGGCCTGCTTATGTAAGTCTCGACGGCGCGCGCTTCGGCGTCGCCGAAGAACGCTGATCACACTTACCCCCACCCTGCCTGAGAGGCCCCATGCCCGGCATTGACGAAACCCGCACGTTCATTCCCGTCAACATCGCGGTGCTGACCGTTTCCGATTCGCGCGATATCGCCACCGACGAATCGGGCAAGACCCTGATCGACCGGCTGACGGCGGCGGGACACAACCTGGCGGCACGCAAGGTGGTGAAGGACGATACCGCCCTGATTCAGGCGCAGGTGCGCGAATGGGTGGCCGATGCGGAAGTGGATGTCATCATCACCAACGGCGGCACCGGCATTACCGGCCGCGACGTGACGCCGGAAGCCCTGATGCCGATCTTCGAAAAGCAGATCGAAGGCTTCGGCGAATTGTTCCGCATGATTTCCTACCAGAAGGTCGGAACCTCGACGATGCAGTCACGCGCCGTCGGCGGCATGGCCAACGGCACCTATATCTTCGCCCTGCCCGGTTCGCCCTCGGCGTGCCGCGACGGATGGGACGAGATTTTCGCGTTTCAGCTCGATTCCCGGCACGGCCCGTGCAACCTGGTCGAGCTGATGCCGCGCCTGATGGAAAAGTAAGCCGTCCTAATCGCGCCGCGCCAACAGGGCGCGGATTTCCGCCAGTTCCCCGTGTACCTTGCCCAGTTCCTTCCTGAGGAACGACTGTTCCTCGGCATGGGCGTCCTCGATCGCCTCCATCTCCTCGCGATGATCGGCATCGGTCTGTTCCTGCATCGCCGACACGATGATGGCGATGAACAGGTTCAGCATGGTGAAGGTGGCAATCAGGATGAACGGCACGAAGAAGGCCCAGGCATAGGAAAGACCTTCATCACCGGCCGCACGATGCCCATGGACCAGCTTTCCAGGGTCATGATCTGGAACAGCGAATACATGGATGCGCCAACGGTGCCGAACCATTCGTCGAAGTTCGGGCCGAACAGGTTGGTGGCGATCACGGCGAAGACATAAAAGATCAGCACCAGGATCGCGGCGATGGTGGCAATGCCCGGAACCGCGCGCAGCAGCGATTCGACGACCTGGCGCATTTTCGGCACCACCGACAGCAGGCGCAGCACACGCAGGATGCGAAGCGCCCGCAACACGCTGAACGGCCCCGCCGACGGCACCAGGGCAATGCCGACAACAATGAAGTCGAAAACATTCCAGCCGTTGCGGAAGAACGACAGGCCCCGGCCCACCAGCTTCGCCGCGATCTCCGCGACGAAGGCGGCCAGCACGATCATGTCGATGGTGTGCAGCCATACCCCGGCGTGCTCACGCACCGTCGCCGATGTCTCCAGCCCCAGGCTGATCGCGTTGATGACGATCAGCGTCATGATAATGCGCTGGATGCGCGGCCCCTCCACGGCGTCGCGCACGCGCGTCCGCCAGGTGCTGCCCTGTTCACTAAGCGTGGTCATCGGTGTTCCTGCCCTCGTCGCCGTCGCGCCCTCAAGCGGCGCGCCTAGGGAAGTAACAAAACCGGACCCCGCGCGTCATCAGGTATTTTTTTGTTCCCGCCAGCGGGCGAAGGTGGCGGCATCATCCACGTCTTCCAGCACGTCGAGATGGGCAACGCCAACCCCGGCGGGCAGGTTGGCGCGGGTATCTTCCAGCGCATGGGGGCCGGACCAGCGCACACCGGCGAACAGCCGGTGCGCCGGCGCAGCGCAGCGCCAACGGCGTCGCGCCAGGCCGACCAGCCAGTAACCGCCGTCGCTGGCGGGACCGAAAACAACCTCGAACCGGGCAAGCGCGGCAAAGGCGCGGGCGACGTGACCGGCATCAATGGCGGGAATGTCGGAACCGATCAGCACGATGGGGCCCGGCGGCAGCGCCGCGAAGGCCCGTGCCATGCGGGCGCCGAGATCGCCACCGCCGTGCTTGACGCGGGTGAGGCCCCCGGCCAGAACCGTCCCCGGCGGGCAAATCCATCGGGCGTCACGGCAAGAATCGTGCGCCAGCGCCGGTCGGTGCCGACGCGGCGGATCAGCGCCGCACTTTCGCGGGCATAGAAATCATGGGCGGCAGGCGCGCCGATGGACTGGGCGAGGCGGCGCTTGACCGCCCCGCGCCGGGGCGCACGCAAGAAGATGACGAGTGTGGGCCGGGGCGCGGCCACCGAACCCTAGCGCCCGTAAAGCCGGGCGATCATCGGCGGCGGCAAACCGAGGAAGTAAAGGCCGAGGCACGACAGGTTGCGCAGCGGACGCAGCAACCAGCCGCCCTTGCGGTAGCGTTCGGCCGAGGTCACGGCGGCAACGTCGAACACGCGCAGGCGTTCGGACCCGATGCGGCAAACAAGGTCCACGTCCTCCATCAGCGGATCGGGCTTGAAACCACCTAGGGAACGGTAGAACGCGGTAGAGATCAAAAGGCCCTGGTCGCCATAAGGCAGGGCCAGGGCCCGCGAGCGCCAGTTGACAATGGCTTCCAGAACGCGGGCGGCGCGGTCGGTGTCGTCGAGAGCATAGCGGAATGCCGCCGCCGTACCACGCTGGGCAGGATTGTTGATATGCCCCGAAGCCGCTGCCAGCCAGCGCTCCGACAGGCGGGTATCGGCATGGAGAAACAGAATCCAGTCGCCATTGGCCGCATCGGCGCCGGCGGCCAACTGGCTGCCGCGCCCGCGCGGGGCAGTGATGACGCGCAGGCCCTCACGCTGGGCGATGGCGACGGTATCGTCGTCGGAGCCGCCGTCCACCACGATCACCTCGACCGCGGGGGTGACGACGCCATCGGCGCGGGCGAAACCGCCACCGGCACGAAGGGCATCAATACAGGCGGGCAGGTGCGCCGCCGCGTTCAGCGTCGGAATCACGATACTCAGCACGAGTTCTCTCTCCTCAAAGCGCATGACGCCCCCTGCCGTTGGAACACTATTGTTAGCAGGGACGCCCTGACCCGCAAATGCCGCATCTCGCGGCCCGGCCGGGCGATAACCGAAGCCCGAGGCTAGGGCCCGCCGGTGAAGAAATCATTGACGCCCGGCGGCCAAATGTTCTTGAATTGTTCTTTTCCCGGTGCGAGAGTCCCTCATGGATTGCCTGCCCGATCTTCCCGGCGGACGGCCGCTCAAGGGCCGCGGCGCCGTCTCCAACGCCACCGGCCGCTTCGAGCGCGAGACCCGCGTCCGCGTCGACGACGGCTGGACCCCGCCGCGCCCTTTGCCCACGGGCGCCGCCGACATTCCCGATACCCTGGCCGAGGATGAAGCGCGCCCGCGCACCCGTATCCTGGTGGATGCGACGCGCACGGCGCTGACCTACAACACCTCGCCCGATATTCCCTTCGACCGCTCGATCAACCCCTACCGCGGCTGCGAACACGGGTGCGTTTATTGCTTCGCGCGGCCGAGCCATGCCTATCTCGGCCTGTCGGCGGGGCTGGATTTCGAAACCCGCATATTGGCCAAGCCCGATGCGGCCCGGCTGCTGACACGGGAAATTTCCAGGAAGGGATATCGCTGCAAGCCCATCGCCATGGGCACCAACACCGATCCCTACCAGCCGATCGAACGCAAGCTGCGCATCACCCGCGCCATCATCGACGTGCTGTCGGCGGCGAACCATCCGCTGACCATCGTCACCAAGTCCGATGCGATCCTGGCCGACCGTGACGTGCTGGCCGACATGGCGGCACGCAGGCTGGTGAAGGTGTACCTGTCCGTCACGACGCTCGACCCTGCCCTTGCCCGGAAACTGGAGCCGCGCGCGGCGGCCCCGGCCAAGCGCCTGGCGGCGGTGCGCGCACTCAATGATTCGGGCATACCTGCCGGTGTCATGGTCGCCCCGGTGATCCCGGCACTGACCGACCATGAGATCGAGGCCATCCTCGCCGCCGCCGCCCGCGCGGGCGCGCGGGAAGCGGGCTACATCCTCCTGCGCCTGCCGCTGGAGGTGAAAGACCTGTTCGCCGAATGGCTGGATGCCCATGCACCGGGCCGCGCCGCCCATGTTCTCGGCCTCGTGCGCAACATGCGCAAGGGCACCCTGAACAGCGCCGTCTTCGGCACCCGCATGCGCGGCGAAGGTGCCTATGCCCGGCTGATCGAACGGCGCTTCGAAATCGCGGCGCGGCGCGAAGGGCTCGGCGGCGAAGACATAACCAGGCTCGACTGCGCGCGCTTTTGTCCCCCTGTCGGGGCGCGGGAACAACTCTCGTTATTTTGAAACGATTGCCGTGTCGGTCATCAGTTCGACACGATTATCGTGTTAAGATCAAAGCATGGATGGACATACCGACCTGACCGGCATCGCCGTCGTGGGCCTGGCCGCGCTTCTGTGCGGCATGGTGATGACGCGCCTGCGCCAACCCGCGGTCGTCGGCTATATCCTGGCCGGTATCCTGCTCGGCCCGACCGCCGCCGGGCTGGTTGCCAACCAGGATCAGATCCGGCTGCTCGCCGATCTCGGCGTGTTGATGCTGCTGTTCATGGTCGGCCTGGAATTGCCAGTGGCGGAATTCATGAAGGTCTGGCGCATAGCGCTCACCATCATGTTCGGGCAGATCGCGGGCTTCCTGCTGATCGCCTGGGGATTGTCCTACCTGATGGGCTGGCCCATCGAGTTCGCGGGGCTGCTGGCCTTCGCCGCAGCGCTGTCGTCCACCGCCATCGCCATCAAGATGATCGAGGACATCGGCGAAAGCGGCACCGATACCGGGCGGCTTTCGGTCGCGGTGCTGATCGCCCAGGATCTTGCCGTGGTGCCGATGATGCTGATCGTCGGCGACATGGGCGGCGGCGGCTTTTCCACGGCGGGCATCGCCAAGGTCATGGCTTCGGCGGTGGTGCTCAGTGGCCTGATTGTCTATTTCGCCCGCAAGGGCCAGATCACCCTGCCCTTCGCCGAACGCATCGCGGCGCACCCGGAACTGCGCCCGGTCGGCGCGCTCGCCTGCTGCCTGGCCGCCGCCTCGCTGGCGGGCCTGTTCGGCGTGTCCGCCGCTTACGGCGCGTTCATCGTCGGCCTCGTGCTCGGTAACGCGCGCGGCGCCGAGGACCTGACCCACGCAGCCAAGCCCATCGAAGGGCTTTTGATGATGGTGATCTTCCTCTCGGTCGGGCTGCTGATCGATCTCGACTTCATCGCCGAAAATTTCGGCCGGGTGATGTCGTGGCTCGCCATCGTTACCGTGGTCAAGACCGCGCTGAACATCACCCTGATCCGCGCCGTCGGGCGGCCGTGGCCGCAAGCCTTCCTGGCCGGGGTGCTGCTCGGCCAGATCGGGGAATTTTCGTTCCTGCTCGCCGCCGTCGGCGCCAAGGCGGAAATCGTGCCGCCCACCGAACGGCAATTGCTGATCGCGGTCATCGCGCTGTCATTGCTGATAAGCCCGCTGTGGCTGGCGGCGGCACGGCGGCTTACCCTTGTCGCCTCGCGCCGCAGCGCGACGCTGGGCCTGATGCTCGGCTACCTGTTTCGCGGCCGCTGGCGCCGGGCCGCGGCCCGGGTGCGCCCCGCGGTGCGCCATATCAATGGCGCCGCGCGCCGGGTCGTGGACAGGATGCGCCGCCGCAAATCCGAAACGGCAACCCCACCGCCAGCCCCCCCTTCCGACAATGCCTGATTACGCCCTTGAGCGGGAACTGGGCGGCATCGTCTGCGGCATTGACGAAGCGGGTCGCGGCCCCTGGGCCGGGCCGGTGGTTGCGGCGGCGGCCATACTCGACACCGACAGGCTTGCACCCGAACTTTCCACCGGGCTGGATGATTCCAAGAAGCTTTCGGCCAAACGCCGCGACAAGCTGTTCACGGAACTGACCACCGCCCGCGATAACGGCGTCGCCGATTTCGCCATCGGTGTCGCCTCGGTCGCGGAAATCGATAGCCTGAACATCCTGCAAGCGACCTTCCGGGCGATGGAACGCGCCGTTGCGGCACTGGCCTGCGTGCCCGATCACGCGCTGGTGGACGGCACCGGCATCCCCGCCGGATTGCCCTGCCCGGCCCGCGCCGTGCCCAAGGGCGACGGGTTGTCGCTGTCCATCGCGGCGGCCTCCATCGTCGCCAAGGTCAGCCGCGACCGCATGATGGCGGCGCTCGATACCGAATGTCCGGGCTACGGTTTCGCCGCCCATGCGGGCTACGGTACGGCGGCGCACAGGGCGGCGCTGGAGCGCCTCGGCGTCACCCCACATCACCGAAAAAGCTTCGCCCCCATACACAAGATGTTGTATGGCCGCTGACTCCGACTCCCGGATATAGCCTAACACATTGATTCATATAAAAAATTTCTTGACGCACGGAATCCCGTGACTCACCTTGCCGTCATGACCAGGGAGAGAGCGACAACCGTCGCCGAGATTCTGATCGGCGAATCGGTCGAGGTGATGAGCTGCCTCAAGGAAGGTTCGGTGGATATGATCTTCGCCGATCCGCCCTATAACCTGCAATTGCAGGGCGAGCTCGTGCGCCCCAACAACACCCGCGTCGACGGCGTGGTGGAAAGCTGGGACCGTTTCTCCGACTTCGCCGAATACGACCGCTTCACCCGGCGCTGGCTGGCCGCCGCCCATCGCGTGCTCAAGGACGACGGCACACTGTGGGTGATCGGCAGTTATCACAATATTTACCGGGTCGGCGCGATCCTGCAGGACCTCGGCTTCTGGATCCTGAACGACGTGGTCTGGCGCAAGGCCAACCCGATGCCGAATTTCCGCGGGCGGCGCTTCACCAATGCCCATGAAACCATGCTGTGGTGCAGCAAGTCGCCGGAAGCGAAGTCCTACACCTTCAATTACGAAGCCCTGAAGTCCATCAACGACGACACCCAGATGCGTTCTGACTGGCTGCTGCCGATCTGCTCCGGCGGGGAGCGATTAAAAAAAGACGGCGTCAAGGCACACCCGACGCAAAAGCCCGAAGCGCTGCTTTATCGCGTCATGCTGGCCGCCTCCAACCCCGGTGACGTGGTGCTGGACCCGTTCTTCGGCACCGGCACCACCGGCGCGGTGGCAAAGCGGCTCGGACGCGGCTACATCGGCATCGAACGCGACCCGGCCTACGCGGCGCTGGCGAAAAAGCGCATCGCCCAGGTCCAGCCCTGCGATCCCGAAGCCCTGACCGTTACGGTCAAGAAGCGCGAGCCGCGCATTCCCTTCGGCTGGGTGGTGGAACGCGGGCTGCTCAGCCCCGGCGACATCCTGGTGGATGCGCGTAGTCGCCACAGCGCCAAGGTACGGGCCGACGGCTCGCTGGTCTGCGCCGATGCCACCGGGTCCATTCACAAGATGGGCGCCCATGTGCAGGGCCTGTCGGCCTGCAACGGCTGGACCTTCTGGCATTTCCTGGCAGAAAAAAAGCCGGTGCCGATCGACGTTCTGCGCCAGCAGGTCCGCGCCGAACTGGCCGAAAACGGCCTGATCGAAACCGGCGAGCCCGGCCCCAAGCGTCCCGACGTGAGCACCAAGCCCGCCGAGGCGTGAGCCTCACCCCCCCGCCTTGATCACCTTTTTCATCAGGCTCGGCAGGGCGTAATCGTCCAGTGCCGCCCGGCCGACCCAACGCGCACCGTCACCGAAGCGCGCCGCATCGCCGCGCCTGAGCCGCGCGCGCCGCACCTCTATCTCCAGGCGGAAATGGGTGAACACGTGCACCACCGTGCCCGCCGCTTCCCACCCCGCGGCGACCGGCGGCGCCGGGTCGCCGATATCCGCTTCCTGCCAGTCGCTGGACGGTACCTCCCACATGCCGCCGAGGAGGCCCTTTTCCGCACGGCGGCGCAAGACGATGGCGCCCTTGCCGTCGTGCCCCAGCCAGGCCACGGCGCGGCGCACGGGGCGCGCCTTTTTGGCCGCACGGCGCGGCAGTTCTGCCGCTATACCAAGCGCATGGGCGGCGCAGTCCCCGGCCACAGGACACGACGCGCACAAGGGCGGGCGCGGGCGGCAGACCGTGGCGCCGAGATCCATCATCGCCTGGGCGTAATCGCCGGGACGCACGGACGGAGTGAGGTCGCGGGCCTTTTCACGCAGCACCGGTTTCGACGCGGGCATCGGGTCGGTCACGGCAAAGACCCGCGCGATGACGCGCTCGACATTGCCATCCACCACCGTTGCGGCCCGGTCGAAGGCAATGGCGGCAATGGCCGCCGCGGTATAGGGGCCGATGCCCGGCAGCGCCGCGAGGCCCGCCTCGGTGTCGGGGAAGCGCCCGCCCAGGTCCCGCGCCACCACCTCGGCGCATTTCTTCAGGTTGCGCGCACGCGCGTAATAGCCAAGCCCCGCCCATTCGGTCAGCACCGTATCCAGCGGCGCGGCCGCCAACCCGTGAACATCGGGCCAGCGCGCCAGAAAACGCGCGAAATAGGGCCCGACTGTCGCGACCGTGGTCTGCTGCAACATGATTTCCGACAGCCACACCCGGTAGGGATCAGCGCTCTCACCGGGACGCGCGCGCCACGGCAAATCGCGCCGGGCACGGTCGTACCAGGCCAGAAGACGCCGGGCGAAGGCGCGGGCGTCAGGGGATTTGCGTTGCGGGGCTTTGCGCTGGACCATTTCCGGCCCATCATGCCCATCCGCACGCGGCCACGCCAGTGGCCCCGGCGATGACGATGGAGATTCCCGAGCGGTGAACGACAAGGACCAAGACGCCACCAAAACGCGGCGCGGCATGGGCACACTGGGCCAGCGGCTCGGACCCGTGGCCGGCAGCGCGCTTCGCCGGCGCGGTTTCGCCGAGGCCAGTATCATCACCGACTGGGCCACCATCGTCGGCCGGGCGCTGGCGGAAAACAGCCAGCCGTCACGCATCGTCTTTCCCCGCGGCACGCGATCGGGCGGCACCTTGCACCTGCGAGTGTCCGGCGCCTTCGCCCCCGAGGTCCAGCATCTGGCGCCGCAGATCATCGAACGCATCAACGGCCACTTCGGCTACGGCGCCGTGGCCCGGATCGAACTGCATCACGGCTTCACTCCGCCGCCCCCCGCCGAGGCCGAGGAAAACAGCGATGCCGAGCCCGACGCGGCGGTGCGCGAAGCCATCAGGGGCGTGGAAGATCCGGTCCTGGCCGGGGCGCTGGAACGCCTGGCCCGCGCCCGCGCCCGTGCCCCCGCCCGGCCCCGGCGCAGCCCGCCGCCGCGCGGCCGCCGCTAGGCCCCTTTGGGGCGGCCCGGCCCCTGTAATTAGCTGTGGATGAAAGAGATTCACCGCTGGACGTTCACGGAAGCCCAACGCTATATTTAGTGGCTAGGGAGGCGTGAATGCGTAACATATTGATAATCCTTGGGGTCATTACCGTGCTGGCCGTAGCTGGCGTGGGCATTTACCAGTGGCAGGCGGCACCGCCCAAGGCGACCGCCCCGGCAGCCTCGGCGGAAGGCGCGGCCAGCGCCGAAGAGATCGCCCGAGCCAAGGCCATCGGCACCGACGATTTCACCATCGGCAAGGCCGACGCGCCCGTCACCATCATCGAATACGCGTCGCTGACCTGCCCGCATTGCGCCAATTTCCACGTCAACGTCCTGCCCCGGCTGAGGGCCGAGTACGTTGATACCGGCAAGGTCCGCATGGCGTTCCGCGACTTCCCCCTCGACCAGGCCGCACTGGCCGCCGCCATGGTGGCGCGCTGCGCCGGGCGCGAACGCCATTACGGCATCTCCACCCTGTTTTTCGCGCGCCAGCAGCAATGGGCGGGCGCCAATGAGCCCATCGGGGCCATGGCGCGCCTTGCAGCAATGGCGGGCATGAGCACGGACGAGGTTCAGGCCTGCCTGAAGAAGGAAGACATCGAGAAAGCGGTGCTGGACCAGCGCCTGCTGTCGGAAAAGGTTTTCGCCATCAATGCCACGCCGAGCTTCGTCATCAACGGCACCCTGCATTCCGGCGGCATGACATTCGAAGAATTCAAGGCGGTCATCGATCCGTTGATCGCCAAGACAACGGGCACCAAATAGTCGTTTACGGACACGTCGTCCCCTACGGAAAGGTCCACGCGTGCAGTTTTCCAAACTTACCCTTTCGGGCTTCAAGTCCTTCGTTGATGAAACCGATCTGCTGATCGAACCGGGCACCACCGGCATTGTCGGCCCCAACGGCTGCGGCAAGTCGAACCTGGTGGAAGCCATGCGCTGGTGCATGGGCGAGGTTTCGGCGCGCAAGCTGCGCGGCGGCGGCATGGACGACATTATCTTCGGCGGCACCATCAATCGCCCGGCGCGCAACATCGCCCAGGTGACGCTGCACATGGACAACAGCGACCGCACGGCGCCCGCCGCCTTCAACGATTCGGACGAGTTGCAAATCGTGCGCCGCATCGAACGCGGCGAAGGCTCGAACTACCAGATCAACGGCAAGGATGCGCGCGCCCGCGACGTGCAGCTCCTGTTCGCCGATGCCGCCACCGGCTCGCGCTCCACCGCGCTGGTCAGCCAGGGCCAGATTGAAACCCTGATCCAGGCCAAGCCGGTCAATCGCCGAACCATTCTGGAAGAAGCGGCGGGCATCACCGGCCTTTATTCGCGCCGCCATGAGGCCGAGCTGCGCCTGAAAGCGGCGGAAGGCAACCTGGAGCGCCTTGAAGACGTTATCGCGGCGCTGGAATCCCAGTTGCAGAACCTAAAGAAGCAGGCCCGTCAGGCGACCCGCTACAAGAACCTCTCCGACCTGATCCGCAAGGCCGAAGCGGCCGTGCTGCACCTGCGCTGGCTCGCCGCCAACGAGGTTCTGGATCAAAGCGCGGCCCGGTTCGAAATCGCCAGTGCGCGTGTCAATGAGCTGACCGCCGAAGCCGCCGAAGCGGCCACGGCCGAAGCCGAGGCGGCCGAACGCCTGCCGACCCTGCGCCAGGCGGAAGCGGAAGCCGCCGCCGCCCTGCAACGCCTGGTGATCGCCCGCGACCAGTTGGCCGAGGAAGAAGCCCGCGTGCGCGCCGCGCTGAACGCCGCCCACGAGCGCGTCAGCCAGAATTCCACCGACGCCTTGCGCGAAAAGGGCCGTCTCGACGATGCCGAGGAACGCATCCGCGCCCTCGAAGCGGAAGCCGCCGAACTGAATTCGCGCGCGGCGGCGGAAAGCGAAGCGGAAGCCACCGCCGAGAGCGCGCTGGAAGCGGCGCGGACCGAAGCCCAGGATATCGAAACCCGCCTGTCCAGCCTCGCCGAACGGGTGGCGGCGGCGGAAGCCCGCCGCGCCGATCTCGCCAATCGGCTGATCGGGATCGAAGCGCGCAAGGCGCGCCTCGGCGACCGCCGGGCCGAGGCCGAACGCACCCGCGAGGAAATCGCCGCGGAGCCCGGCAACCGCGAAGAAGTGGCGGCCCTGGAGCAGGCGATCGAGACCGCGCGCACGACCATGGAATCCTTGCGCACCCGCGCCACCGAAGCGGAACAGGACCGCGCCCAGCGGGAGGTCCGCGAAGGCGCTTCGCGCGAAACCATGCGCGAGGCTGAGGCCGAAGCCGCCCGCCTGAAGGGCGAGGCCCATGCGCTGGAAAAACTGCTGGCCAGCGAGGAAAACGACCTCTGGCCGCCGCTGATCGACGCGGTCACGGTGGAACACGGCTACGAAGAGGCGCTTGGCGTCGCGCTCGGCGACGATCTCGCCGCGCCGGCGGACGAAGCGGCGCCGGTTCACTGGCGCACGATGGACCCGCTGGTTGATGCCCGCGCGCTGCCAGAAGGCGCCGTCAGCCTGAATTGCCACGTCGTCGCCCCGTCGGCGCTGGCCCGCCGACTGTCGCAAATCGGCGTTGTCGAATCCGCCGAGGATGGCAACCGACTGGCGGCACGGCTCGGCCCCGGCCAGCGCCTCGTCACCCGCGACGGGCGGCTGTGGCGATGGGACGGCTACACGGTGTCCGACATCGGCGCCACCGCCGCGGCCCGCCGCCTGGCCCAGCGCAACCGCCTGAAGGACCTGGGCAGCGAAATCACCGGCGCCGAACAGCGCCTGGCCGCGGCGCGTGCGGACTTCGATGAAGCCGCCGCCGCCACCAGTGAAGCGGCCGAGCGCGAACGCAACCTGCGCGCCCAGGCCCGCGACATTGAGGCCGAGCTGGAAGCCCGCCGCGAAGAACGCGGCAAGTTGATCCAGGAAGCGGCGGAAGCCAATTCACGGCTTCAGGCAGCGGAAGAAACTATCGAGCGCATCGGCGCCGACATCCAGGAAGCCGAACGCGAACTGGCCGACGTGCGCCAGAGCCAGGCGGCGCTGTCGGACACCGATGCCCATCGCGCCCGGCTGGAAGAACTGCGCGGCGAAATGAACGAGATGCGCGCCACCCTGGCCGACCGCCAGCGCGCCTATGACCTGCTGTCGCGCGAGGCCGAGGCCCGGCGCCAGCGGCTCGGCGCCATCGAGATCGAGCGCGGCTCATGGACTGAACGGGCCGAGGCCGCCCGCCAGCAGGTCGCCGAATTCGACAAGCGCCGCGCCCAGGCCGAGGAAGAAGTCGCGTCCCTGGCCCCGCGTCCCGATGCCATCGCGGCGGAACGCCAGGGACTCGGCGACAAGGTGGACGAAGCCGAACGCCAGCGGGGTGTTACCGCTGATGCGCTGGCCGTCGCCGAAAGCGCCCTCAAGGCCGCCGACGAGGCCCTGAAAGCCAAGGAAACCGCGCTGTCCGCCGCCCGCGAGGACCGTGTCCGCACCGAAGGCATGGTCGAACAGGCGAACCAGGCCATCACCGCGCTGCGTGAACGGGTGACCGAACGCCTCGAAGCGGTGCCTGACGATCTTCTCGCCATCGCGGAACTGACCGCCGACAACCTGCCCGAATCGGAACAGGCCGAACGCAAGCTTGAACGCCTGATCCGCGAGCGCGACAACATGGGCCCGGTCAACCTGCGCGCCCACCAGGAAGCCGAGGAACTGAGCGAGCAAATCACCTCGATGGAATCCGAGCGCGAAGACCTGATCCGCGCCATCGCCCGGCTTCGCCACGGCATCGGCGAGCTGAACCGCGAAGGCCGCCAGCGCTTCCTCACCGCCTTCGAGCAGGTCAATGCCCATTTCTCCGAGCTGTTCACGCGGATGTCTGGCGGCGGCCGGGCGCACCTGGAACTGACCGAATCCGACGATCCGCTGGAAGCCGGACTGGAAATCATGGCCAGCCCGCCGGGCAAGCGCCTGCAGATCCTGTCCCTGCTGTCGGGCGGCGAGAAGGCGCTGACCACCATTGCCCTGCTGTTCGCCGTGTTCATGACCAACCCGGCGCCGATCTGTGTGCTGGACGAAGTGGACGCCCCGCTGGACGATTCCAACGTGACGCGGTTCTGCGCCCTGGTCGAGGAATTGGCCGCCAGAAGCGACACCCGCTTCCTGATCGTCACCCATCACCGCATCACCATGTCGCGCATGGACCGCCTGTTTGGCGTCACCATGCCCGAACGCGGGGTTTCGCGGCTGGTTTCGGTCGATTTGCAGGGCGTTTCGCACCTCAAGGCGATCGCCTGAGGACGGGTCTTTTTCGCTTGTGAATCAGGGCCTTAACCCCGGGGTTTTGGTCCTTGACAGGGGCCATACCGAACCGTAAGGTGCCCGCGCTTTCGCACGCGGGGCGGGCATTTCCGGCCTTTTTGGAGACAAAATGACCGAGCGCGATCCCGATCCATCCGGACCGCCGCTCAGGGACCTCAAGGCACGCATCGCCCGGGTCCGCGAGCGCGAGGAAGCGGCGGAAGCAGGACGCCGGGGCCGTGCCGATCTTTCCGGTGGCGGCGTGGTGCTCCGGGTCGGCATCGAAATGGCGGGAACACTCGCCGTCGGGGTCGCCATCGGTTGGGGGCTGGATCGCTGGCTCGGGACCGGACCGTGGTTGTTGGTGGTGTTTTTCTTTCTTGGCGCCGCCGCGGGTATATTGAACGTTTACCGGGCGGTAAAAAACCTGGGTCTTGCAGCGGGATACCGACGCGACCTGGACGCCGGCGATAAGGACTAAGTCAGGGGAATAGCGAACGTGGCATCACCGCTCGCACAGTTTGAAATCAAGAATATCGCAGAAGCCAGTGTCGGCGGCGTCAACGTCTCCTTCACCAACTCGGCCATGTTCATGGTTATCGCCATCACCGCGATCACCCTGTTCCTGGTTCTCGGTGTCCGCAAGCGCGCCACCGTGCCGGGCCGCTGGCAATCCATGGCGGAACTGTCCTACGAATTCATAGCGGGCCTCGTGCGCGACAATGTCGGTCAGGCGGGGCGTCCCTATTTTCCTTTCGTGTTCACGCTGTTCATGTTCATCCTGTTCTGCAACACGATCGGCCTGATCCCCTTCAGCTTCACCCCACCAGCCACATCATCGTGACCTTTGCCATGGCCTTCGCCGTTTTCATCGGCGTCACCATCGTCGGCATCGTCAAGCACGGCACCAAGTGGTTTTCCTATTTCTTCCCGCCCGGCGCGCCCATCTCACATGGCGCCGCTGCTGGTGCCGATTGAAATCCTCAGCTACCTCGCCCGCCCGGTAACGTTGAGCCTGCGACTGTTCGCCAACATGATGGCCGGTCACACCATGCTCAAGGTATTCGCGGGCTTTGTCGTCGCGCTGGGGCTTCTGGGCGCCGCGCCGCTGGTGATTCTGGTCGGCCTGTTCGTGCTGGAACTGATCGTCGCCGTGCTGCAGGCGTTCGTCTTTACAATTCTTACCTGGCTTTATCTCCACGACGCGCTGCACCTGCACTAGGCAGCGGTCACCACCTGAACTTCAAGCAACGAAAAGGATACGGATATGAGTGTTGAAGCCGCGAAATTGATCGGCGCTGGCCTTGCGGTTATTGGCCTGGCCGGTGTCGGTGTCGGTATCGGCAACGTTTTCTCCGCCTTCATCAGCTCGGTTGCGCGCAACCCGGCGGCCCAGGCGACGGTTTTCCCCTTCACCATGCTGGGCTTCGCCCTGGTGGAAGCCATCGCGCTGTTCGCCCTGCTGATCGCGTTCCTGATCCTGTTCGGCTAAGCCGGACAGGCACGCGAACGGAGATTACCGGCCCATGCCCCAATTGGACGTCGCCACCTATGCGCCGCAGCTGGTCTGGCTCATCATCAGCTTTGTACTGCTGTATGTGCTGATGGCCCGCCTGGCGCTGCCGCGCATCGCCGACGTGCTCGAAGATCGCAAGCGCCGCCGCGAGGACAACCTGTCCAAGGCGGAGGAGCTGGAAAAGGAGGCCGAGGCACTGTCCGAGACCTACGAAACCCAGCTCAGCGAGACCCGGGCCCAAGCCCATGCCCAGGTCGCCACGGCCGTCGAAGCGGCCAAGTCCCGCCACGATGCCGCGATTGCCGAACTGGAAACGGGGCTACGCGGTAAGGTCGCGGAAGCGGAAGCGGCCATTGCCGCGGCCCGCACCACGGCCATGGCCGATGCCGCCGGGATCGCCGCCGAGGCGGCGCGTCTCGCCGCCGAGAAGATCGGCGGCGTGGCGGTGGATACCGCGGCCGCGCAAGCCGCCGCCGATGATGCCAGAAAGGCCCGCGCCTGATGATCTCAACCGCACTTGCCGCCACCGCGGCCGATGCCCACCACGCCGCCGGCCCGTTCTATGCCGAGCCGACGTTCTGGCTGACGGTCGCCTTCGTCATTTTCGTCGCCCTTCTGGCGCGCCCGGTCTGGAGCCGCATGACCACCGCGCTCGATGCCCGCGCCGCCGCGATTGAAACGGAACTGGAAGAAGCCCGCCAGCTTCGCGAAGAAGCCCAGGCCACCCTGGCGTCCTACCAGCGCAAGCAGCGCGACGCGGCCAAGGAAGCGGAAAAGCTGCTCGCCCAGGCCCAGGACGAAGCCAAGCGGCTGACCGCCCAGGCGGAAAAGAACCTGGACGAAACCCTCAAGCGGCTTGAAGCCCTGACCACGGAAAAGATCGCCCAGGCCCAGACCCGCGCCCTCGACGAGGTTCGCGCCGAAGCGGTAGAGATCGCGCTGGCCGCGACCGAACGCCTGCTGCGCGAGCGCATGGACGAGAGCCATGCCGATGCCCTGGTGGACCAGGCCATCAACGAACTGCCGCAAAAGCTGCAATAGCGGACGCGCTTTTTGATTAAAAAAAACCCCGGCCGATGTGCCGGGGTTTTTTGTTACTCCGCCGCCTGGTCCGGTGCCGGGGGCGACCAGCGCAACACCGGCGACCGTGCGGCGCGGGTTTCATCGAGGCGCCGGCGTGGGCTGAAATGCGGCGCGGTGCGAAGCTGTTCCGCCCCGCCCGCCTCGAGCCGGGCCTTGAGCCCCCTGATCGCGGCGATGAAGCGATCGAGCTCCGCCTTGGGTTCGGTTTCCGTCGGCTCGATCAGCATGGCGCCGTGCACCACCAGCGGGAAATAGATCGTGGTGGGATGGAAGCCCTCGTCGATCAGGGCCTTGGCGAAATCCAGGGTCGAAACCTCGAAGCGCCGAAGGGCCTCGTCATCGAACAGGCATTCGTGCATGCAGGGGCCGGGATAGGCGGCGCTCAGCGTATCTTGCAGCGCGGCGAGCAGGTAATTGGCCGACAGGACCGAATCCTCCGCCACCCGGCGCAAGCCGTCGGCGCCGTGGGACAGCATGTAGGTATAGGCGCGCACGAACATGCCCATCTGGCCATGGAAAGCCTTGAGGCGGCCGATACTGCCCGTGGCCGCGCCCTCGGCGGTCTCCTGCAAGGCAAAGCCGTCCTTGCCTGATACCACCCAGGGCAGCGGCGCGAACGGCGCCAGCGCTTCCGCCAGCGCCACCGGACCGGCCCCCGGCCCACCGCCGCCGTGGGGCGTGGAAAACGTCTTGTGCAGGTTCAGGTGCATCACGTCGATGCCGAGATCGGCCGGGCGCACCTTGCCGACGATGGCGTTGAAGTTGGCGCCGTCGCAGTAGAAATAGGCGCCCGCTTCATGCACCGCGTCGGCGATGTCGCGGATATCGGGCTCGAACAAGCCGCAGGTATTGGGATTGGTCAGCATGATGGCGGCAACGTCATCGCCGAGCTTGGCCTTGAGCGCCGCCACGTCCACCCGGCCCCGGTCGTTGGCGGGAATGGGGTCCACGCTGTAGCCACACAGCGCCGCGGTGGCGGGGTTGGTGCCGTGGGCCGATTCCGGTACCAGCACCCGGCGGCGCTGGTTCTGTCCCGCCGCATCATGGGCGGCGCGGATCACCATCATGCCGCACAATTCGCCATGCGCCCCGGCGGCGGGCGGCAGGGCGATGGCGGGCATCCCGGTCAGGCGCTTGAGCCAGTGGGTCAACAGGTCCATCAGTTCCAGCGCACCCTGAATGGTAGCGGTGGGCTGCAGGGGATGAAGATCGGCAAAACCGGGAAGCCGCGCGGTCTTTTCGTTCAGGCGCGGGTTGTGCTTAATGGTGCACGATCCCAGCGGAAACAGTCCCGCATCGATGGCATAGTTCTTCTGCGACAGGCGGGTGAAGTGGCGCACCACTTCCGGTTCCGACAGGCCGGGCAGGCCGATGGGGGTGCTGCGTTCCAGCCCGCCGAGGCGCGGCGTGATCTCCACCGCAGGCAGGTCCACGCCGCAGATATCGGAGCTGCCCTGTTCGAACAACAGCGATTCTTCGATGGCCAACGCCTTGTTGCCTGAAACCGTGCCGCCGAGCGGCGCCGGGGCGGCGTCTTCGGTCATCGGCGCACCGGCGGGACGGCGCGGGCCGCGGGGCTTTTCGTTGCTCATGACAGCGCCCCTTCCAGTGCCGTGCCTAGCCGCTTGATATCGTCCTCGCTCGTGGTTTCCGTCGCGCAAACGATCAGGTGATTTGCGAGCGCCGCTTCGCCCGGGTAAAGGCGGCTCGCGGGCACGCCCGCCAGCACGCGATCCTTGGCCAGCGCATCCACCACGCCGGCGGCGGCCACCGGCAGGGTCACGGTGATTTCATTGAAGAAGGCATCGTTGAGAACCTTCACGCCCTTGATCGCCGCCAGCCGGTCGGCCAGCGCGATTGCGCGTGCATGGTTGAGCCGCGCCAGGCGGCGGAAGCCGTCTTCGCCCAACAGCGCCATGTGAATGGTGAAGGCCAGCGCGCACAGGCCCGAATTGGTGCAGATGTTGGACGTCGCCTTATCGCGGCGGATGTGCTGCTCGCGCGTCTGCATCGCCATGCGAAGCGCGGGCGCGCCGGTGGCGTCGATGGAGACGCCGATGATGCGGCCGGGCATGAGCCTCTTGTAGTCGTGGGAGGTTGCGAGGTAGCCCGCGTGGGGTCCGCCGAAGCCCATGGGGACGCCGAAGCGCTGCGCGGAGCCGATGCAGATGTCGGCGCCCCACTCGCCGGGGGGCACGAGCGAGGTGAGCGCGAGGAGGTCGGCGGCGGCGACAACCTTCGCGCCCGCCGCGTGCGCGGACTTGACCACGGGGGAGTAGTCGATGACGGCGCCGTCCGTGGCGGGGTACTGGAGGAGCAGGCGGTTTCATCGTCGATCAGGGGAATCAGGTCCTCGTCCCCGCCGGGATCGGCGGGGGCAGCGGTCAGGTTCGCGTCCGACCAGGTGAGAATGGTCGAGACCGTGTCGCGCCAGTGCGGATGCAGCCCGCCCGAAGCCACCACCTTGCCCCGCCGCGTGGCGCGCCTTGCCATCAGCGCCGCTTCCGCGGCACCAGACGCCCCGTCGTAGAGCGAGGCGTTGGCGATCTCCATCCCCGTCATCATCGCCACCTGGGTCTGGAATTCGAACAGGTATTGCAGCGTGCCCTGGCTGATTTCCGGCTGGTACGGCGTGTAGGAGGTCAGGAATTCGCCGCGCTGGATCAGGTGATCCACCGCCGCCGGGATGAAATGGCGATAGGCCCCGGCGCCGAGAAAACTCGCGGCCTCGCCCGCGGGCAGGTTCTTCGCCGCCAGCGCGCCAAGGGCGCGCGCCACGTCCATCTCTCCCGCGTGGGGCGGCAGCTCCACCGGCCCGTCGAGACGCGCCGCCTTGGGCACGTCCACGAACAGGTCGTCCACACTGTCCACCCCAATGGTGGCCAGCATGGCCTTGCGGTCGGTATCGGTCAGCGGCAGGTAACGCATCGCGCCCTCGTCAGCGTCGGTTATTCAAGGTCTTCGACATATTTCTTGTAGGCCGCGCCATCCATCAGCGCCGCCACCGCGGCGCCATCAACGCCCGAAAGCTTGACGAACCAGCCCGCGCCCTCGGCGTCTTCGTTGATTGCTTCGGGCTTTTCCACCAGCGCGGCGTTCACTTCCGCCACCTCGCCCGCGACCGGGGCGTAAACCTCGCTCGCGGCCTTGACCGATTCGACCACCGCCATGTCGTCGCCCGGCGCGACCTTGCGGCCGATATCGGGCAGCTCGACAAAAACGACATCGCCCAGTTGCTCCTGGGCGTAGGACGAGATGCCGATGGTGGCGACATCGCCGTCAAGGCGGATCCATTCGTGTTCGGATGTGTAGCGGGTTTCTGCCATGACGGTCTCCGTTGGCTCAGCCTTTGTGATAACGATGGGGGACGAAAGGAAGATTGGCAACGGCGGCACCGACGCTGCGCCCGCGCAAATCCAGCGACAGCGCGGTGCCGGTGGCTGCGGATGGCGCGGCGACATAGCCCATGGCGACCGGCGCGCCCAGCGACGGCGAAAATCCGCCCGATGTAATCTGGCCCACGGCCTTGCCCGCCGCATCGGAAACCGTCGCACCGTCGCGCACCGGGGCACGGCCTTCGGGACGGATGCCGACGCGGCGCCGGGCAGGGCCGTCGGCCAGTTCGCGCTGGATGCGCGCCGCACCGGGAAAGCCGCCGTCGGCGCGGCGGCGCTTTGAAATGGTCCAGGCGAGGCCCGCCTCGATCGGCGTGGTGGTGGTGTCGATGTCGTGGCCGTAAAGGCAAAGCCCGGCCTCGAGGCGCAGGGTATCGCGGGCGCCGAGGCCCGCAGGCGCCACCTCGGGCTCGGCCAGCAGCTTGCGCGCCAGGTTTTCGGCCCGCATATTGGGCACGGAAATTTCATAGCCGTCCTCGCCGGTATAGCCCGAGCGCGAGACGCCGCAAATGATCCCGCCGATATCCATTTCCGCAGATGACATGAATTTCATGGCCGCCGCGCCCGGCGCCAGGCGCGCCAGCACCATCGCCGCCTTCGGCCCCTGCAAGGCCAGCAGGGCGCGGTCGTCATCCAGCTCGGCCCGCGCATTCCCCGTCAGGGCGGCGTGCAAATGCGCCATGTCGGCGGCCTTGCACCCGGCGTTCAGCACCACCGCCAGATGGCCGTCCCGCACCGCGGTGACCATCAGGTCGTCGAGGATACCGGCGTTATCGTCGGTGAACATGGTGTAGCGGATGCGCCCCGGCGCCAGCGCCTTGATATCGCCCGGCACCAGCGCTTCCAGCGCGCCCACGGCATCGGCGCCGCGAATAGCCGCCTGGCCCATGTGCGAAACGTCGAACAGCGCGGCTTCGGCGCGGCAATGAAGGTGTTCTTTCAGGATTCCCGCCGGGTACTGCACCGGCATGTCGTAACCGGCGAAGGGCACCATCTTGGCGCCCAATTCCAGATGCAGGGCGTGGAGCGCCGTGCGGGCGAGGGCGTCAGGAGCGGAGGCACTTGGCACAATGGTTCTCCCGTCGGGCGCGCACGGTCCCCATGACCGATCTACACCGCCCCCTCTGTCACGGAACCTGAAAGATTCACCCGCCCGCGGATCGCGGACCGGCTTTCATCTTCGGTGAGAAACGGCGACTGCCGTCCCTGCTTTCCAGAGTGCCATCCCCCTGCGGTCCTTTTGCCTGAGAGTTTCCGAGGCCGTTGCTCCTTCGGCGCCGACGCTGGATCTGGGGTCCGGCCGGTCTCTCCCGCAGAGATCACATGACTTGATCACGTCCCGCTATCTTAGCGGGCAAGGGGGCCGGGTCAACCGCGCCCAGGGCCGGATCGGGACTTATCCACAGAGATTCACGCCCCGGAGCGAAGGGGCCCTAGCGCCGCCACTCGCGCTGGACTTCAGTCGGGGATTGTTCCTTGTAATCAAGGTCTATGGAGGGCGCCGGGGTGGTCGACGGGCGGCGGCTGAGCAGGGTCAGGGTCGGGTTGGCGCGGTTATAGGCCAGCTCGGCACGGCTCAGCTGGAAGCCCACGGCAATGATGTAATCGGTCCCCTTCGCGCCGGGCGCCAGCGGGATACGCTGCACCAGGTCTTCCGATGTGGCGCCACGGTCTATGTTGACCGGGAATTCCAGCGCGGTCTCGAACTCGCGCTTGGCGATGACGCGATCCTTGGCGTCGAGAATGGCGACGAAATAACGGATCGGGGCGCGGCGCGTGTCGGCGGCGGGACCGCGTGCGGCGACGATGGACACGGTGGTCGTCACCTCCACCATATCCTTTTCATAAGCGCAGCCGACCAGGATACGCGGCAAGCGGGCTTCATAGCGGATATCGGTGATATCGCGCCCGGCCCCCTGACGGAAGGCCACGATGCGCGAGGCTTCCTTCAGGATCGTGGCGCCGGGACAGGGCAACTTGCTTTTCTTGGCCAGGGCCTTGTTGACGGTATCGCAGCCGCCGAGGCCGACGGCGAGAACCACGATCGCAAGGCCGCGCAGCACCCTAGAGACCGGCATGGGTACCATCGCAATAGGGCTCATCGGTGGTGTGCTTGCAGCCGCAGAGATAAAGGCGCATCGCTTCTTCGACCTTGATCATTTTGGGACGAAATTCCGTGCCCTTGTGCGCGCCGTCGCAAAACGGCTGGGTCTGGGAACGCCCGCAGGAACACCACCAGTATTCCTTGCCCGGCTCCAGGTCCACTTCGTAGTAGTTCTTGCGGGCAATGACGGGATCGGCCATGAACAAGCTTCCTTAGACAACGAATACGAGCCCGGCAAAGGCGCCGGGAATGGCGAGTTTACTATCCCGGCCCCGTAGAAAACAGGGCCAATCCCTAGTAGGGTGGCGAGGCGCAGCCACCCGGCCCGCGCCCCGGAGGAGAAACCGTGACCACCAGCCCCAAAGAGCCGACCAAGCGCCCCCTGACCGTGCTGCTGGCCAATCCGCGCGGCTATTGCGCCGGGGTCGAACGGGCCATCCAGATCGTCGAGGCGGCCCTGGACGCCCATGACGACCCGGTCTATGTGCGCCACGAGATCGTCCACAACCGCCATGTGGTCGAGGAGCTGGAAGCCAAGAGCGCCGTCTTCGTCGACGAGATCGAGGATGTGCCCGACGGGGCCCAGGTGATTTTCTCGGCCCATGGCGTCGCCCGCAAGGTGGTGGCCGAAACCGAGAACCGGCACCTGCGCTATCTTGATGCCACCTGCCCGCTGGTCAACAAGGTCCATGCCGAGGCCGCCAGCCGGGCCCGCCAGGGCTACCATGTCCTGCTGATCGGCCATGCCGGCCACCCCGAGGTCGAGGGCACCCTGGGCCAGGTGCCCCCCGCATCCATCACCCTGGTCGAAACCGTGGCCGACGCCGAAACCGTCACCGTGCCGGATGCGGAACGCATCGCCTACACCACCCAGACCACCCTGTCGGTGGACGACACCACCGCCATCATCGATGTCCTGAAGCGGCGCTTCCCTGCCCTTGCCGCACCGGGCAAGGCGGACATCTGCTACGCGACCACCAACCGCCAGGATGCCGTCAAGGCAATCGCGCCGCGATCCGATGCCCTGCTGGTTGTGGGCGCGCCCAATTCGTCCAATTCGCGCCGCCTGGTCGAGGTCGCCGCCGCCCATGGCTGCGCCCGCGCGGTGCTGATCGAACGCGCCGCCGACATGGACCCCGCTGCCCTCGAAGGTGTCGGGACAATCGGCCTCACCGCCGGGGCATCGGCGCCGGAAGTCCTTGTGCAGGAAGTGATCGAAACCCTGCGCCAGCGCTTCGACGTCACCGTGGAGGACGTCGTGGTACGCGAGGAAAACGTGGTATTCTCCCTGCCCCGCTCGCTGGTAAGCTGAGCCCCGATCATGGCCGTCTATACAGAAGTCGATGACGAAGAACTCGCGGCCTTTTTGTCGGGCTACGATCTCGGCGCGCTGCTTTCCTACAAGGGCATCGCCGAAGGGGTCGAGAATTCCAACTACCTGCTCCAGACCGATCGCGGCACCTATATCCTGACGCTCTACGAACGCCGGGTGCGCGAAAGCGACCTGCCGTTCTTTCTCGGCTTGATGGATCACCTGGCGGCCGAGGGCTTTTCCTGCCCGACGCCGATCCACGACCGCAAGGGCCAGACGCTGGGACAGCTTGCCGGGCGCCCGGCCGCCATCGTCAGCTTTCTCAACGGGGTCTGGCCCCGGCGCATCCACCCCTTCCATACCGCGCAACTGGGCGAGGCCATGGCGCGAATGCATCTTGCCGGCGAAAGCTTCCCCAATGAGCGCGGCAACGATCTCGGCCCCGGCCAGTGGCGCGGGCTGTACAACGAGATCGCGGGCCGGGCCGACGAGATCGCGCCGGGACTAAGCACCCTGATCGCGCGTGAACTGGAAAGCCTTGAACACGACTGGCCCAAAGCGCTGCCGCGCGGCGTGATTCATGCCGATCTGTTTCCCGACAACGTATTCTTTGTTGGCGAAAAACTGTCGGGCATCATTGATTACTATTTCGCCTGCACGGACTTCTATGCCTACGAACTGGCGATCTGCCTCAACGCCTGGTGCTTTGAAGGCGACAATTCCTTCAACATCACCAAGGCGCGGCTGATGTTCGCGGGCTACCAGAAGCATCGCAAGCTGAACGCCGACGAACTGAACGCGCTGACCTGCCTGGCGCGCGGCGCCGCCATGCGCTTCCTGCTGACCCGGCTGTTCGACTGGTTCAACCACCCCGAAGGGGCGCAGGTGACGCGCAAGGACCCGCGTGAATACCTGGCCAAGCTGCGTTTTCACCAGGGACTGGAAAGTGCCGCCGCCTATGGCCTGGACGAGGTTTGAAAACGGACATGAGTGACGGCGTGGTGGATATCTATACCGACGGGGCGTGCTCGGGAAATCCGGGACCCGGCGGCTGGGGCGCGGTGCTGCGCTGGAACGGCACGGAAAAGGAACTTTCCGGCGGCATGGTGGAGACCACCAACAACCGCATGGAACTGATGGCCGCCATCGTCGCGCTGGAAAGCCTGACCCGTCCGGTCACCATCCGGCTGCATACCGACAGCCAGTACCTGCGCGACGGGATCACCAAGTGGATCCACGGCTGGAAACGCAACGGCTGGAAGACGGCGGCCAGGAAACCGGTAAAGAATGCCGACCTGTGGCAGCGGCTCGATGTCGCCCAGGCCCGTCACGACATCAGCTGGCACTGGGTGCGCGGCCATGACGGCCACCCGGAAAACGAGCGCGCCGACCGGCTGGCCTGCAACGCCGTTCCCGGACGCGGCTGAGCCCGCGCAAGCAAAAGGGCCGCGCACCGGCACGGCCCCCTGCATGAACTTACGAAAAACTAGAGCGCGGCGAGAATGGTCTCGGCGCTGGACTTTTCGAACGCACCGCCTTCTTCGACGTTGAGAAGGCTGACCTTGCCGTCGTCCACCACCATGGCATAGCGCTGCGAGCGAGCGCCGAGGCCCTTGTCCACGAGGTCGAGAGCAAGACCCAGCGCCTGGGCCAGCTTGGCCGAACCGTCGGCCAGCATGGTGACCTTGCCCGCCGCCGACTGGCTGGCGCCCCAGGCATCCATGACGAAGGCGTCGTTGACCGAGACGCAGGCGATTTCGTCCACGCCCTTGGCCTTGATCTTGTCGGCATTGTTGACGAAGCCTGGCAGGTGCTTGGCCGAACAGGTCGGCGTAAAGGCGCCGGGCACGGCGAACAGCACCACCTTCTTGCCCTTGAAAAGGTCGTCGGTGGAAACCGACTGGATGCCGTCGGCGGTCTTGGTCTGCAGGGTTACGGACGGAATCTTGTCGCCAACCTTGATGGTCATTGAGGCTCTCCCGAAAAAAATGAGGATGGGCGGCGCGCCGCCCGTCGATACCGGCGGCATTGTGTGCCAAAGCGCGGCGTGAATCTACCCCCTGAGCGTGGGGTTATTTATCCGGCATCGGCCCAGCGGCAGTGGCAAAGGCATCCATTACCGCCCTTTCGGTCAGCAATTCCGGCAGCGCGATTCCCATGGGCCGTGCTGGGCCATAGACGGCATTAAACGGTATGCCGAAACGCCCGAAACCGGCCAGGTAGGCCGAAATACGGGGATCGGGGCGGGTCCAGTCGGCGCGCATGGCGATGACCTTGCCACCCGCCAGCGCCCGCGCGACGGCACCGCGCTCGATCACCAGCGCCTTGTTCGCCTTGCAGGTGACACACCATTCCGCCGTCACATCGACGAACACGGTGCGCCCTTCGGCGACAAGGTTGTAAAGCACGACCTTGTCGAAGGGCCGCCACGCGATGGCTTCCGCCCCCGGCTTGCTTGCACCGACGTTGCCCGCCAGCAGCGATGGCCCGGCGGCGCCCGCCACCACCAGCGCGACCAGCGCCGCACGCAGGGCGCTCCGGCGACCTTCCCCACCCTTGCGGGCAAACCCCAGCAACGCAAGCAAAAGTATTGCGGCGAGCGCGGCGGCAATGGCCGCCGCCATGCCCGCCACCGCCTCGATGACGAAGACCAGCCACAGGGCCGTCGCCACCAGCGCCAGACCGAGAACAAACCGCAAGCCCACCATCCAGCGCCCCGGCCGGGGCAGGAACGTCGCCAGGCGCGGGAACGCCGCCACCGCCAGGTAAGGCGCGGCAAGACCAAGACCAAGGACGGCAAACACCGCCACGATCTCGATCCAGCCACGGGTCAGGGCGAAGCCGATAGCGGTGCCCAGGAACGGCGCCGAACATGGCGTCGCCAGCAAGGTGGCGAAAGCCCCGGTGGCAAAGGCCCCGGACAGGCTGTTGCGGGCCGGCACACCCTCGGCCAGCCGCCCGGCGAAACCCGGCAGGGCGATATCGAACAGGCCGAACAGGTTGGCGGCGAACAGGGTCACGACGGCGGCCATCGCACCCAGGAACAGGGGCGACTGGAATTGCACGCCCCAACCCACCGCAGCGCCGGTCGCCTTCAGCGCCAGCGCGCCCGCCGCCAGCACCAGGAACGAAAAGACAATCCCCGCGGCCGTCGCCAGGAATCCGCGCCGCACCAGCGTCACTTCGCCACCATGACCCAGCACCGACAGAAGCTTGAGCGACAGGACCGGTAACACGCAGGGCATCAGGTTCAGGATCAGCCCGCCCAGCAGGGCGATGAGCAGAATCACGCCAAGCCCCGTCCCGGCGGCGACGGCGGCCTGGCTGTCGGCGGTGACGGTTTTCTCAATGGCGACGGGCGGCTTGCCATCCCGGTCCGCCAGGGTGATCGTCAGGCGCGGGTTATCGGGCACCGCCGCGCCCGCCACCGTGACGGGCAGACGGAACAGCACCGACCGGCCATCGGCGGAAAGCTCGTGTCGCGGCGACCCGAAACGCAGTTCGCGCGGACCTTCGACCAGGATATCGGGCGTCACCAAAGGCGCGGCGGCGGACGCCAGAATCTCGAGGTCGAAACCGCCTTTGCGGCGCAGCAGGCGCGCACCACCAACCCGCAAGGGCGCGGCGGCGCCATTGCCGATGACGGCAGGCACCCGCGCGGCAAAGGCGGCGATTTGCGCCGCGCCTTCCCCCGCCCCCGCAACACCGGGCGACAGGTCGAGACTGAGCGACGCTTCGTAAGGGATGCAGATTTTTTCACAGGCAAGGTAATTCACCTTCGCCCGCGCCCGCACCGGCGCCCCCGATTTCGGCGCGCGCGCCGCGATCGGCAACACCACCTGATCGCCATAGACGAAAGTGGTCAGGCCGAAGATCGTGTAGCGTTCCGGCAACGGCCAGCGAACGGACGGGCCTTCGAGGTTTTCCGATCCCGTCCAGTCCAGGGTCGGCGGGATCCCCGCGTCACCCGGCGCCCGCCAGTAGATATGCCAGCCCGGCTTGAGCCTGAATTCGAGGCCCAGCGACAGCCGCCCATCGGCGGGCACGCCCGCTTCGGCGGCAATCAGGCGCACGGCGGCATGATCGTTACGCGCCCAGGCCGAGGCCGCCTCGGCCCGCGACGCAAGGAACACCGCGAACAGCGCCGTAATCAGGACCGGCAATAATGAAAATCTGGCGCGCATGGTTAATGTCTTTTCCCGCAACGGGCGCCGCCGAGTGAAAAGCGCCAACCCCTTTGTAACAAAGCGTTACCGGGCCATTCATCAATTATCATCACACGCGCGTTATGATAGCCTTGAAATTCGTCAAGGTGAGGTCGATTTGTAGATACATGAACGATGCACCCAACGATACCGCCCCCCGGGACGGCTATATGACCGGCCAGTTGCTGGTCGCCATGCCCCAGATGGGCGATCCGCGCTTTACCCGCAGCGTCATTTACGTCTGCGCCCATACCGCCGATGGCGCCATGGGGCTGGTGATCAACCGCCATATCGACAGCGTCTTCTTTCCCGACCTGCTGAAGCAGCTCAAGATCGAAATCGAATCCCCGCGCGCCGATATCCGCGTGATGTTCGGCGGCCCGGTCGAGACCGAACGCGGCTTCGTGCTGCATTCGGCCGATTATGAGCGGGAATCGACCCTGCGGGTGGGCGACAACGTGGCCCTGACGGCAACCCTGGAAATCCTGTGCGACATGGCCACAGGCAGCGGCCCGCGCAAAAGTCTGCTGGCGCTGGGCTACGCCGGGTGGGGACCGGGCCAGCTTGACGGCGAGATCCAGTCCAACGGCTGGCTGACCGCGCCCGCCGATGAATCGCTGATCTTCGGCGACGACATCAACGGCAAATGGGACGGGGCGCTCAGCCGGCTCGGCATTTCACCGGCGCTGCTGTCGGGCGATGCCGGTCACGCCTGAGGGCGTTTAATCGCGGCGGGTGTCGCCCAGCCGTTCGCGGGCACGCCGCGCGCCGGGATCGTCTTCCACCAGGCCGTAAAGCACGTGGTCTTCCCAGATTCCATTGATGCGCAGGTATCGCTGGGCATGGCCTTCTTCGGCGAACCCGGCCTTGGTCAGGACCCCTCGGCTGGCGGCATTGCGCGGCAGGCAGGCGGCCTCCACCCGGTGCAGGTGCAATTCATCGAAGGCAAAGCGCAAGACGCAGCCGATGGCATCCGACATCACGCCCCGACGCGCAAAGGGCAGTCCGACCCAGTAACCCAGTGTCCCTGACTGGGCAACGCCCCGGCGCACGTTGGACAGGGTGATGCCGCCTTGCAGCTGTTCGTCGTGCCGCGAAAAAATAAAAAAAGCGAAACCGATGCCCGCGTGCCATTCGTCGGCATAGTGACGCAAGCGACGGCGGTAGGCGCCACGGGTCAGGCAATCGGCGGGCCAGGTCGGCTCCCACGGCACCAGGAAGTCGCGGCTCTTTTCGCGCAATTGCGCCCATTCGGACCAGTCGTCATCGGCGGGCGGGCGGATGAAGCTTTCGCGGCCATCAAGCCGCACGTCCAGGGGTAATCCGCCGACACCCTTGAACAGATCGAACATCGCCCCTACTCCGCTGCCTGCATCGCTTCGGCGAAAGACGCCATGGCCGCAAGCCGTCCGGTGCGGCCGATCGCCGTCAGCGTCGGGGGCGAGCGAAAAATCCGCGCCGCCACGCGGGCCAGGGCATTACGGTCCACGGCGTCGATCCTTGCCATGATTTCATCGGGCGGCAAGGGCCGACCATAGACCAGGATATGCTGCCCCAACCGTTCGGCGCGTGCGCGCGTATTTTCCAGTGCCATCAGCAGCCCCGCGCGCAACTGGGCCTTGACCCGGTTGATTTCCTCATCGGTCACGCTGGACCCGATCTGCGCCAGCTCATGGGCGAGAACCGGCATCAGGGTTTCGACCTCGTCCTCGCCGGTGCCCGCGTAGAGCCCGAACAGGCCGCCATCCCGATAGGACGAAGCAAATGTGTAAATCGAATAGACCAGCCCGCGCTTTTCGCGGATTTCCTGAAACAGCCGCGACGACATGCCGCCACCCAGAACCGACGATAGCACCGAGACCGCGTAGTAATCGGGATCTTCATAGGCAACGCCTTCAAAACCCAGAACCAGATGCGCCTGCTCCAGGTCGCGGGGCGAGATTTCATTGCCGCCCTGGTAGCGCCCCGCCTCGCCCGCTGCCGGCCCCAGGGTGGGTAGCCCGGCGAAGGCCGCTTCAGCCAGGCGCACCAGCGCCTCGTGATCGACCTTGCCCGCCGCCGCCAGCACCATGCGGTCGGCACCGTACTGGCCCGACATGTAGCCCGCGATTTCCTTGCGTGACAGGGCGCCGACCCGCGCCTCGGTGCCGAGGATGGGCCGCCCGAGCGACTGGCCGGGATAAGCCACTTCCTGAAAACGGTCGAAGATCAGGTCGTCGGGCGTGTCGTTGCACTGGCCGATTTCCTGCAAGATGACGGCGCGTTCGCGTTCCAGTTCATCCGCATCGAAAGTGGAATTTTGCAGGATGTCGGCCAGGATATCGACCGCCAGGGGCACGTCTTCAGCCAGCATCCGCAGGTAATACGCGGTGTTTTCCCGCGATGTATAGGCATTGATCTGGCCGCCGACGCCTTCCACTTCCTCGACGATAGCTTGCGCGCTGCGGCGCTTGGTACCCTTGAAGGCCATGTGCTCGAGCATATGCGACACGCCGTTGACGTCGGCCGTTTCGTGACGCGCGCCAACACCCACCCAGACACCGATGGCCACGGTTTCAACGCTTTCCATCGCGTCGGTGACAACCGTCAGCCCGTTGCGCAGCCGCGAGACATTGACCTTCATGCCCGCCCCCCTTGCGCCAGGCGGGCGCGGATTGCGTCCTTTATCGCTGCCGCATCGTTGGCGATGATGTCGAAGCTTTCCTTGCGGGAATAGAGATCCGCCATGTGCGGCGGCAGTTCGGGCACGCGGCCCGTGGCCTGCTTGACCGCATCGGGGAACTTGGCCGGATGCGCGGTGGCGAGCGACACCACCGGGGACGCCCCGTCACCCAGGTGCGCGCGGGCCGCCGCCACGCCGATAGCGGAATGGGGATCGAGCACTTCGCCGGTGGCCGCCAGGGTTTCGCGAATTTCGTCGATCGTTCCCGCGTCATCGAGACGGAACGGCGCGAACACGCCCTGGGCCTTGTGCCAGAGCGCATCGGGCAGTTGCAACGCACCGGTGTCAGCGAAATCGACCATCTGCTGCGCCACGCGAGCGCCGTCGCGGCCCAACAGGTCGAACAGGTAGCGTTCGAAATTGGAGGCCACCTGAATATCCATGGACGGCGACAGCGACGGGGTGACGTCGCCGCGCTGCATCAGGCCCTTGTCCAGCATGCGGAACAGAATGTCGTTGACGTTGGTGGCCAGCACCAGGCGTTCTACCGGCAGGCCCATCTGCGAGGCGACGTAACCGGCATAGACGTTGCCGAAGTTGCCTGTCGGCACGGCGAAGGTGGTGGCGCGGTCGGGCGCGCCGAGCGCAGCCCCGGCGACGAAGTAATAGACAACCTGACCCAGGATCCGCGCCCAGTTGATCGAGTTGACCCCCGACATGGTGATTTCATCGCGGAACGGAATGTCGTTGAACAGCGCCTTGACGATGGCCTGGCAGTCATCGAACGTGCCTTCGACGGCGAAGGCGTGAACATTGGCCGCCGCCACCGTGGTCATCTGGCGGCGCTGCACTTCCGACACGCGGTTATGCGGGTAGAGAATGAAAACCTCGATCGCGTCGCGGCCCTTGCAGGCCTCGATCGCGGCGGAGCCAGTATCGCCCGAGGTCGCACCCACAATGGTGACGTGGCGCCCGCTGGTGCTCAGCACATGGTTGAACAGGTTGCCAAGCAACTGCATGGCGTAATCCTTGAACGCCAGCGTCGGGCCGTGAAAAAGCTCCATCAGCCACAGGTTGGGCGCCAATTGCTTCAGCGGCGCCGTGGCGGCATGGTCGAACCCGGCATAGGTGCCGGTGATGATGTCATGCAGGGTATCTTCCCTGATCGCATCGCCAACGAAGGGCCGGATGATCCGAAACGCGGCTTCGGCATAAGACAGCCCCGCCAGCGCGCGGATATCGGCGGCCTCCATGCGGGGCCAGCTTTCGGGCACGTAAAGCCCGCCGTCGCGCGCCAGTCCCGCCAGCAGCGCGTCCGAGAAATCGAGAACAGGGGCCGTGCCCCGGGTGGAGATGTATTTCAAACCGTCCTCATGCCCCGGCCGGGGCTCGCCATCCCTTGAAAAGCGGCGCAAGACTAGCCGCCGTGACCCGATCAGGCAAGGTAACGCTCGGTCAAATGGGCCTCGAAAGCGCGCGGATCGAGCGGCCGCCCGGTGGCCCGGGTCAGCATCTCCCGCGCCGTCAGGCGGGAGCCGAGGCCGTGAACATGGACCCGCAGCCAGCCCAGAAGCGGGCGGAAATCGCCCCGTTCCAGCGCGGTCGGGATTTCGGGCACCGCCTTGCGGGCCGCCTGGAACAACTGGGCCGCGGTCATCGCCCCCAGGGTATAGGTCGGGAAATAGCCCCAGGACCCCGCATACCAGTGCAGGTCCTGAAGGCAACCCTCGCCATCGTTGGCGGGCACGATCCCCAGCAGTTCCTTCATGCCGTCGTTCCAGGCCGCGGGCAGATCCCTGAGCGTCATGTCGCCGCCGATCAGGGCGCGTTCCAGCCGGTAGCGCAAGATGACATGGGCGGGGTAGGTCACTTCATCGGCATCGACGCGAATCATCGAGCGCTCGACCTGGATGTAATGGGCATGGATGTTGTCGGGCTCCCACGCCGGGCCGTCGCCCCCGAAGCTTTCCTTCATCAGCGGCGCGGCGAAGGTGATGAATTCGCGTGAGCGGCAGGCCTGCATCTCGATCATCAAAGACTGGCTTTCATGGACGGACATGCCACGCGCGTCACCCACCGGCTGGTGCCGCCACTCGGTCGGCAGGCCCTGATCGTAAAGCGCGTGACCGGTTTCATGCAGCACACCCATGATGCCCGGCATGAAGTTGTCGGCCTCATAGCGGGTGGTCAGGCGAATATCCTCCGGCACCCCGCCGCAGAACGGGTGATGGCTTTCATCGAGCCGCCCATGCCTGAAATCAAAGCCGACCGCGCCCATCAGCTTGCGGCAAAGCGCGCGCTGGACATCAAGATCAAAGGGGCCGGGCAGCGGCAGCGGCGCCGGACGGCGGGCCTGTTGCGCCAGCGCGCCGTCAACGAAGCCCGGCAGGAAACCGGCAAGGTCTTCGAAGATCACGTCGATTTCAGCGGCGCGTCCACCCGGCTCGTAACCATCGAGAAGCGCGTCATAGGCATCGAGCCCCAGCGCGGCTGCAAGCTGACCCGCGCGTTCGCGGGTGAGCGACAGCACTTCCTCAAGCGCCGGACGCACGGCGGCGTAATCGGCATTGGCCTTGGCATCGCGCCACAGCATTTCGCAGCGCAGGTTGGCATCGGACAGGGCCTCGACCAGCCGTTTTTCAACCGCGTTGGCCCGCAGCCAGCCGTGGCGCATTTCGCGCAGGTTCGCCTGCTGCCAGTCATCGAGGCTGGAATCGGCTTCAGCGACGGCAAAATAATCGCCAAGCGCCGGATCGGTCATCATGTCGTGGGACATGATCTTGAGCATGGCCAGCTGGACGGCGCGGGACGATGCGCCGCCGTCCGGCATCATCACCGCCATATCCCAATGCAGCAGTTCGATCACATCGCGAAGCTTGGCGTGGCGCGCGAACCGGGATTCCAGTTCCTGGTAAGACGTCGGGCTGTCGGTCATGGCGTGGGCGGGGTCCGGGACATTTGCTTGCGGCGACGGCGGACGGCATAAACAACCGCCAGCAGCACCAGGGCCAGAGAATACCATGTCAGGGCATATTGCAGGTGGTTGTCCGCAAGCCCCACCACCGGCGCCGTGCCCTTGGGATAACCGCCGGGATTGGGGGTGGCATCGGCCTCTATGATCAGACCGGGCACCGGGCCGATACCCGTCGCAAGGGCCATGGCGGCCGGATCGGCAATCAGCCAGAAGCCACGGGCCGGGTCGTTGGCCGGCGTGAACAGGCCGTGACGGGTGGGCACGCGGGCAATGCCGGTTACCGATACGATGCCCGCGACCTGACCCGGGGCGCGGCGGGCGGGCGCGGCAAGCTCGCGCGGCACCCAGCCGCGGTCGACCAGCACCACCGAGGCGCCTTCGCGCTTGAGCGGCGTCACGACATGGTAACCGGCGATACCCCGCCGCGTCCGGCTGGATAGCAGCAACTCCTTGTCGTGGAGAAAACGCCCGCGCACCGATACCCGGCGATAATCGAAGGCCGCCGGGTCCGCCACCCGGTCCGGCAAGGCCACCGGCGGCGCCTGAAGCTGGGCCACGATCCGATCAATAAGGGCATGTTTTTCGGCGCGCCGCGCCATCTGCCAGGTGCCGAGCGCAAGCAGCACCGCCAGCGCCCCCGTCACCATCATCGCCCCGATGATCGACCTAGCGTTCAACGTGTCCCTGCCGGTGGACGTAATGCATGGCGCAAAGCACGCCCTTGAGCGATCGCAGCATCAACAGCGCGCCGCCGATGATCAGCGGCGGCCAGGTCACCACATGGACCCAGACCGGCGGCTCGAAGCGCAATTCGACGAACAGCGCGCCGCCGGTGATGATGAAACCGAGAATAAGGATGACGAACACCGCCGGTCCGTCGCCCTGCTCCAGCGCGGCCAGGTCGGCACCGCAATGAGTGCAAACGGGTGCGAGGGTCAGAAGGCCGCGATAGAGCGGCCCCGTCCCGCAGGCCGGGCAGCGCCAGGCAAGGCCTGCGCGCACCGGCGAAACCGGCGGCGGCGTGGTGCTCACGCCGCGCCGCCGATCAGGGGCCTGCGTCTACTTCCCACCGAGCCAGTAGACGCAGATGAACAGGAACAGCCACACCACGTCGACGAAGTGCCAGTACCAGGCGGCGGCTTCGAAGCCGACATGATGGTCGGCCTTGAAATGGCCCTTCATGGTGCGGCCCAGGCAGACGATCAGGAAGATCGTCCCGACGATGACATGGAAGCCGTGGAAGCCGGTCGCCATGTAGAAGGTGGAAGAATAAATACCATCGGTGAAGCCGAAGCCCGCGTGCGAATACTCGAACGCCTGCACACCGGTGAAGATCAGGCCCAGCGCGATGGTCAGCGACAGGCCACGGATCACGTCGCGGCGGTTATTGCTCAGCAGCGCATGGTGCGCCCAGGTCAGGGTCACGCCCGAGGTCAGCAGGATCAGGGTATTGAGGAACGGCAGGTCCCAGGCGTTAAAGGTATGGACGGTTGCCGGCGGCCAGACCTTGCCGATGGCTTCGGTCGGATAAAGGCTCGCGTTGAAGAAGGCCCAGAAGAAGGCGGCGAAGAACATCACTTCGGAAGCGATGAACAGGGCCATGCCGTAGCGCAAACCAATCTGGACGATCTTGGTGTGATGCCCCTGGTGTTCGCCTTCTGCGACCACATCCATCCACCAGCGCACCATGGTGAACAGCACCGCGACCAGCCCCGCCAGCATGATCCAGGCATTGCCGCCATGCATGTAATGGATGGCGCCGCCAGCCAGCACCAGCGCCGAAAAAGAACCAACGATCGGCCACGGGCTGGGATCGACCAGATGATACGGATGCTTCTGAGCGTGCGCGTCGTGCGAATTAGCCATGGATATTTACTCCCTACCCCTCAAGTCGCGATTAACGGTTGAAAAGCTTGCGTGGCGGCCGTCCGGAACGGCCGGGCCCGCGCGAAAAAACGTGTAAGAAAGAACAACGTCGGTGACGTCGGCCAGGTTGCGATCCCGGACCAGTTCCGGGTCCAGGTAAAAGACCACGGGCATATCCACGGTTTCGCCGGGCTTCAGCGTCTGCTCGGTAAAGCAGAAGCATTCCACCTTGTCGAAATAGGCACCCATCTTGTGCGGCGTCACGTTGAACGAGGCCACGCCGGTGACGGATTTGCCCGACAGGTTGGTGGCACGGTAATGGACCAGGATCTGCTCGCCCACCTTCAGGTCCACAGACCGGCGCAGCGGCTCGAAACGCCAGGGCAGCGCGGAGTTGACCGTGGCATCGAAAGTCACGCGGATAACCCGGTTGCCGACCACACCCGCAACCGGCGCGTCCGCAACCTGGGTCGTGCCACCGAAACCGGTGACCTTGCAAAACAGCTGATACAGCGGCACCGCCGCGTAGCTCAGCCCGACCATGGCCGCCACCACGCCGGTGGCGGCGAAAGCCACCCAGGCATTGCGCGGGGTCTTTTTAACGGGGGGCATCACTGGCTCCCCATCTTGACGATGGTAATGGCGTAGAACAATGCCACCAGCGCCGCCAACACCAGTCCGAGCGCGATGTTGCGGCCACGGCGCTTGCGCTGAAGATCGGAATCGTTGTCGCCGCTCATGCCCACAGCCCCCGGCCAAGCGGCGCCAGCAGCGCATCGGCGATAATCAGCGCGAACAGGAGGAACAGGTAAAGAATCGAGTAGGCGAACAAGTCGCGTGCCGCCTTTTCCGTTTTTGTCCAGGCCACCCGCAGGGCACCGCCGAGGAACACGATCCCCAGCACCGCCGCCGGCAGGCCATAAACAATCCCGGTGAAGCCCAGCGCCCACGGCACCAGCGTAAGTGGCACCAGGACGAAGGAATAAAGCACGATCTGGCGCCGGGTTTCAGCCGCGCCTGAAACCACGGGCAGCATCGGCACGCCGACCTTGGCGTATTCGCCTTCCTTGTAAAGGGCGAGCGCCCAGAAATGCGGCGGGGTCCAGAAGAAGATAATGGCGAACAGCAAAACCGGCATCAGGGAGACGTCGCCAGTCACCGCGGCCCAGCCGATCATCGGCGGGAACGCACCGGCAGCGCCGCCGATAACGATGTTCTGCGGCGTGCGGCGCTTAAGCCACATGGTGTAGACAAAAACGTAAAAACCGATGGTCAGTGCCAGCAGCGCAGCGGCCGTCCAGTTGACCCCAAGGCCCATGACCATGACCGAACCCACGGCCAGGGTGACGCCGAATCCGAGCGCGCTTTCCGGCGCCATGCGTCCCGCCGGCAGCGGACGCGCCGCGGTGCGGGCCATGCCTGCATCAATGTCGCGGTCGTACCACATGTTGATCGCGCCCGACGCGCCCGCGCCGACGGCGATGCACAACAGCGCCACCACCGCGATCACGGGATGAACGGAACCGGGTGCCGCAATCAGCCCGGCCAGCCCGGTGAACACCACCAGCGACATGACCCTGGGCTTCAGAAGCTGGACGAAATCGCCGACGGAGGGCGCGAAGCCCTTCGCCCCGGCGCTCGCCACGGTCTTCACCGGCATGGCCGTTTCCGACACCGCGCGCTCCGCTACTTAACGCGCGGCAGTTCGTCGAAGGAATGGAACGGCGGCGGGCTGGCCACGCTCCATTCCAGCGTCGTCGCGCCTTCGCCCCACGGATTGTTGCCCACGCGTTCCTTCGAAACGAAGGTCCGCACCAGCACCACCGCGAAGATCAGGACGCTGAAAGCGGAAATATAGGAACCGATGGAGGCGATATGGTTCCAGCCCGCATAAACATCCGGGTAGTCGGGAATACGACGCGGCATGCCCGCAAGACCGAGGAAGTGCATCGGGAAGAACGTCAGGTTGACGCCGATGAACATGGTCCAGAAATGCAGCTTGCCCAGGAATTCCGGTAAGGCCGACCGCACATCTTTGGCAGCCAGTAATAGAATCCGGCGAAGATCGCGAACACCGCACCCAGCGACAGCACGTAGTGGAAATGCGCCACCACGTAATAGGTGTCATGCAGCGCGATATCGATGCCCGCGTTGCCAGGACCACACCGGTGACGCCGCCCACGGTGAACAGGAAGATGAACCCGATGGCAAACAGCATCGGCGTCGGGAAGGTCAGCGAACCGCCCCACATGGTGGCGATCCACGAGAAGATCTTCACCCCGGTCGGCACCGCGATCACCATCGTCGCCGCGACGAAATAGGCGCGGGTATCGACGTCCATGCCCACCGTGTACATGTGATGCGCCCACACGATGAAGCCGACGAAACCGATCGCCACCATGGCGTAGGCCATACCCAAGTAGCCAAAGACCGGCTTGCGCGAGAAGGTCGAGACAATCTGGCTGATGATGCCAAAGCCCGGCAGGATCAGGATGTAGACTTCCGGGTGACCGAAGAACCAGAACAGGTGCTGGAACAGGATCGGGTCGCCACCCTTGGCCGCCTCAAAGAACGCGGTTCCGAAGTTGCGATCGGTCAGCAGCATGGTAATGCCGCCCGCCAGAACCGGCAGCGACAACACCAGCAGGAAGGCCGTCACCAGCACAGACCAGACAAACAGCGGCATCTTGTGCAGCGTCATGCCGGGCGCGCGCATGTTGAAGATGGTGGTGATGAAGTTGATGGCGCCGAGAATGGACGACGCACCGGCCAGGTGCAGGCTGAGAATCACCATGTCCACAGCCAGACCGGGATGCCCGGCCGCCGACGACAACGGCGGATAGATGGTCCAGCCCGTGCCGGCGCCCGAAGAAATCACCGCGGAACCGACGAGCAGCAGCAATGACGGCACCAGAAGCCAGAAACTGATATTGTTCATACGCGGAAACGCCATGTCGGGCGCCCCGATCATCAACGGCACGAACCAGTTGCCGAAACCGCCGATGAGGGCCGGCATAACCATGAAAAAGACCATGAGCAGCCCGTGGGCCGTGATCAGCACATTGAAAAAGTGGTAATCGCCGCCCAGGAACTGGTTGCCCGGATCCTGCAACTCCATGCGCATGAGAACGGAAAAGGCACCGCCGATCAGGCCCGACGCAATCGCGAAGATAAGGTACATCGTGCCGATGTCCTTATGATTGGTCGAATACAGGAAGCGCTTGATGCCGTAAGGGGTGTGGCCGTGATCGTCGTGACCGGCCGCCGTGGAATGATCACTCATTGCTACCCTCTCGCTTAATCAGTTACCGCGCGCGGAAGCATCCGCGCGGCGGGCAAATTCGATCCGAGACGCCGGCGCTTGCAGCGCGGCCGCCTTTTTCTTGGAGGCGACCCATTTCGCAAAGTCGGCCTTGGAAACGACGTCGATGGCAATCGGCATGAACCCGTGATTGACGCCGCACAGTTCCGAACACTGTCCGTAGTAAGTGCCGGTCTTGATGGCGCGGAACCACGTTTCGTTGAGCCGGCCCGGAACCGTGTCCGTCTTGACGCCGAAGGCGGGAACCGCCCAGGAATGCAACACGTCGTCGGAGGTCAGCAGGACGCGGACGTTGCTGTCGACGGGAACCACGACGCGATTGTCCACTTCCAGCAAGCGGTGCTGGCCCGGCTTGATCTGATCGTCGGGGATAATCAGGCTGTCGAAGGCGATGTTGCCGTGGTCGGGGTAGTTATAGCTCCAGTACCACTGGTGGCCGGTGACCTTCAGGGTCATGTCCGGTTGCGTGGTGCGGTCCTGGAAATAAAGCAATTTGAAGGACGGCACCGCGATCGCTACCAGGATCAGCACCGGCACCACGGTCCAGACAATCTCGACCAGGGTGTTGTGAGTGGTCCGGGTCGGCGTCGGGTTGGCCTTGGCGTTGAACCGCACCATCACGTAGATGAGCAGCAGCAGGACGAAGGCCGAAATCACGCTGATGAGGATCAGCAAGATATCGTGGAAATCGTGCATCCGCTGGGCAACGGGCGTAGCCGCGCCTTGAAGATTCATTTGCCAGGGTTTGGCGATTTGGGCGAAGGCCGGCGAGGCCGCGCCGGAAACAAGAGCCAGGACCCCGGCGGCGCAGGCCACGAACGAGGCAAGTAACCGGTTGAACCGCATTCTCATTTTCCCGTCTGACGTCAGCTGAAAATTTACCTAATAAACGAAGGGGTATTTCCCTCAGGCACGCGCAAACTACACCACCCACGCGGGGTTGAACAACCGAAACATAGGTCCGCGGCCATATTGTCGAAACCCCGCCGGATCAAGACGTTGAAGCCGATTCGCAGACGCGGGAGCGCCGCCTTGCGCCACCGGGGCCGGAATTTTTTCTCTCTTATTTTCAATTGGTTATTAATCCTCCCCTGGCCGCACTGGCGCCACCGCCGGGGCGTGCCTATATAAGGACACCGATCCGCCCCACCGGAGCTTCCATGTCCGACATCAACACCGCCGACAATCTGTTCTTCGCGCAAACCGATCTCAGCCGCGCCGGAGCCGAGCGCGAACTGGCCCGCGCGCTCAAGGGCGCCGACGACGGCGAGCTGTACCTGGAGTACACCGCGTCGGAAAGCTTCGCCTGGGACGACGGACGCCTGCGCAGCGCCAATTTCGACACGTCCCAGGGCTTCGGCCTGCGCGCCGTCGCCGATGAGGCCACCGGCTACGCCCATGCGACGGAACTGTCCGACGCGGCGCTGGGCCGCGCCGCCGACACCGTCACGGCGGTGACCCAAGGCTATTCCGGCACGCTGGCGCTGGCGCCGCCGGGCACCAACCGTGCGCTTTACGGTGCCGCCAATCCGCTGACCGAGGTCGCCTTCGAAGCCAAGACCAAACTGCTGGCCGATATTGATGCCTACCTGCGCGGTCGCGATCCCCGCGTGCGCCAGGTCATGGTGTCGCTGACCGGCGAATGGTCGGTGGTTGAAATCATGCGTGCCGACGGCGCCCGCGTCGCCGATGTGCGCCCGCTGGTGCGCCTGAATATCGCCTGCATGGTCGGCGACGGCGACAAGCAGGAAACCGGCAGCTACGGCATGGGCGGGCGCGAAGCCTATGGCCGCTTCATCGCCGAAAAAAGCTGGCAGGCCGCCGCCGACGAAGCCTTGCGCCAGGCCCTGGTGAAACTCGACGCCGTGCCCGCGCCCGCCGGTGAAATGGACGTGGTGCTGGGGCCGGGCTGGCCCGGAATCTTGCTGCACGAAGCCATCGGCCACGGGCTGGAAGGGGATTTCAACCGCAAGAAGACGTCGGTCTTCGCCGGGCTTCTGGGCGAGCGCGTCGCCGCACCCGGCGTCACCGTCGTTGACGACGGCACGATCAAGGACCGGCGCGGCTCGCTGACCGTCGATGACGAAGGCACGCCAACATCGTCCACCACCCTGATCGAGGACGGCATCCTTGTCGGCTACATGCAGGACCGCATGAACGCACGCCTGATGGGCATGACGCCCACCGGCAACGGCCGTCGCCAGGGTTTCGCCCATCGGCCCATGCCGCGCATGACCAACACCTACATTCTGAACGGCGCCCATGATCCCGGCGAAATCATCAAGAGCGTGAAGAAAGGCCTTTACGCGGTCAACTTCGGCGGCGGCCAGGTGGACATCACTTCCGGCAAGTTCGTGTTCTCCGCATCGGAAGCCTACATGATCGAGGACGGCCGCGTCGGCCCCGCGGTCATCGGCGCGACCCTGATCGGCAACGGCGCCGATGCGCTGACCCGCATCGAGATGGTGGGCAACGACATGACCCTCGATCCCGGCATTGGCACCTGCGGCAAGGACGGCCAGGGCGTGCCCGTCGGTGTCGGCCAGCCGACGCTGAAAATCGGCGCGCTCACGGTCGGCGGCACCGCCGCCTGAGGGCACGCCGATGACACCGCGCCGCCCGCTGTCCCCCTGGGTCTGGTTTGCCATCGGCCTCGCCGCGCTGGGCCTGATGGTGGCCTGGCTCGCATCCGGTTCGGGACACTTGCCCGACGACAGCGCCACCGGCGCGCGGCTGGTGCACGGCGTCGTGCTGGCGGCGCTGATCGGCGCCGGGTTGATCCACGGCCGCCGCATGGGATTCAAGGGCGCGATGGGATCGGCCTTCGCCTGGCTCGCCATCGGCGCAGGACTGGTACTGGCCTACTCCTACCGCTTCGAGGCCGAACGCGCCTGGAACCGCATCCGTGCCGAACTGGTGCCGGGCAGCGTGCAGGTCGCGGGAACCCGCGCCATCAAACTGCGCCGCGCCAATGACGGGCATTTCTATGTCGAGGCAAAGGTCAACGGCGTGCCGGTGCGTTTTATGATCGATACCGGCGCGTCCAGCACCGTGCTTGATCCGCGCGATGCGGAACGGGTCGGCCTCCGCCTTGCGCGTCTTGCCTTTCACCAGCGTTTGCGCACGGCCAACGGCGTGGTGCGCGCCGCCCCGGCATCGGTGAGCCGGCTGGACTTCGGCCCCGTCGGTTTTGCCGACGTGCGTCTGCTGGTCAACGGCGCCGCAATCGGCACTTCGTTGATCGGCATCGAAACCTTGCAGAGATTTAAAAGCTGGCGCGTCGCCGACGACCGGCTGACGCTGGAATACTGACGCGCCTCAGTAAGCGAACTCGCTGTAAACCGGATCGACCGAACCGTTCCAGCGGCCGTGATAAAGCTTCAGCTTTTCTTCCGCCGGGGTGGTGCCGCGCTCAAGGATGCGCGTCAGCGTGTTCAGGTGATGCACTTCATTGGTGCCGGTATCGTCGAGCCGGTTGCGCGCCGCCAGCCCCGCCCGCGCAATGGCCACCATTTCCGACGCAAGATCGGCCAGCGGCCGGCCGCGAAACGGCGTTGCCAGGGCACGCTTGGGCACTTCGCGGCGCAGGTAATCGTGATCCTCGGCTGTGAAATCCTTGCACAGGTCCCACGCCGCATCCAAGGCGGCGCTGTCGTACATCAGGCCCGTCCACAAGGCCGGCAGCGCGCAGATGCGCCGCCACGGCCCGCCATCGGCGCCGCGCATTTCGAGAAAGCGCTTGAGCCGCACCTCCGGGAACACCGTGGTCAGGTGATCGATCCAGTCGCCCATGGTCGGCACGGTGCCGGGCAGCGCCGGCAGGCGCCCATCCATGAAATCGCGGAACGACTGCCCCGCCGCATCGATGTAACGGCCATCGCGATAGACGAAATACATCGGCACATCGAGCATGTAATCGACGTAGCGCTCAAACCCGAACCCGTCTTCGAAGACAAAGGGCAACACGCCGCAACGGTCGGGGTCGGTATCGGTCCAGACATGGCTGCGATAGCTCAGGAAGCCGTTGGGCTTGCCCTCGCTGAACGGTGAATTGGCGAACAGCGCCGTGGCCAGCGGCTGCAACGCCAGGCCGACACGGAACTTGCGCACCATGCAGGCTTCGGATTCGAAATCGAGATTGACCTGGATCGTGCAGGTGCGAAGCATCATGTCGAGCCCGAGGCTGCCCCGCGTCGGCATATATTTTTTCATGATGCCGTAGCGTCCCTTGGGCATCCACGGAATGTCTTCGCGCGCCCACTTGGGATTGAAGCCGACACCGATAAAACCGGCGCCGATCTCGCCCGCCACTTCCTTGACCTGGTCGAGGTGCTCATGCACCTCGCGGCAGGTCTGGTGCAGGTTATCCAGCGCATCGCCCGACAGCTCGAACTGGCCGCCCGGTTCCAGGGTGATCGAGGCGCCGCCCTTGGTGAGCGCGATGACGTTGCCGTTTTCCGATATCGGTTCCCAGCCGAAGCGCGTCAGCCCTTCCAGCATGGCGCGGATCGAGCACGCGCCGTCATAGGGCAGCGGCCGCAGGTCCGAAAGCGAGAAGGCGAATTTCTCGTGCTCGGTGCCGATACGCCATTGCGACCGCGGCTTGCAACCCGCCGCCAGGTAATCCACCAGTTGCGCCTTGGCCGTAATCGGTTCAACCGATGCTTTGGACGGACCGGACATGACGATTGCTGTTCCCTGAATGCGGCGGCCCGATCAAGGCCGGGTCGTCTGGTGACGATATGTCGCGCTTAGGCGCCGGGGGTCTGGTCCCGCCAATCGCCGAGCGCGGCCTGCCAGCAGGCCAGCGCCGCGACGGCAGCGGTATCGGCCCGGAGCAGGCGCGGCCCAAGGCTGACGGAGGTAACAAAAGGCAGTTTGCGCAAGGCGTCAAGCTCTTGCGGCGCGAAGCCGCCTTCGGGGCCGATCAGGACCGCCCAGGGCGCGCCCGGCGCCAGCGTCGAAAGCGCCGCCATGACCGGCGAACCGGCGCCGCTTTCATCGGCCAGCATGACGCGCCGCGCGTCCGGCCAACCGTCGAGGACGGCGAACAGCGCCGCGGGCGAGGCGACCTCGGGCACGCTCAGCCGCCCGGTCTGCTGCGCGGCTTCCACCGCGTTGGTCTGCAAGCGCTCGGTATTGACGCGGGCGACCATGGTACGCTCGGTCATCACCGGCACCAGACGCGATGCCCCCAGTTCCGTCGCCTTCTGCACCAGGTAATCGATACGCGCGTGCTTGATCGGGGCGAACAGCAGCCACAGGTCCGGCTCCGCCCCCTGGGCGCGGCGTTGGGCCACAACATCCACCGAAGCCCAGCCCTTGCCGAAGCCCGCCACAGTGCCTAGCCACTCGCCGTCGCCGCCGTTGAACAGCGCCACACGGTCCCCCGCCGCCAGGCGCAGCACATGGCGCAGGTAATGGGCCTGGTTAGGGGCCAGCCCCACCGTCGCCCCCGCCGCCAGCGGCTCGCCGACGAACAGGCGGGTCCGCACTGGCCCGGTTTCACTGTCTTGTGAAATGTCGCTCATGTTCCGTGCTTGTCGCGCCCCCGTCCGCGCACTAAGACTAGCCCCATGACCCCACCCGACACAAATTCGGCGAAGGACCGCCGGGACGCCATGGTGGGCACCAGCGACATGCCCGCCGAGGCGCCGATCCTGCGTCTTCTGCCCGATTGGGCGGCGCCCTACCTGCGCCTTGGCCGCTTCGACCGGCTGATCGGCGCGTGGATCCTGGTCTTCCCGTGCTGGTGGTCGCTGGTCCTGGCCAGTCCCGGCCTGATCGACGGTCCCAGGCTTCTGGAACTGGCGTTTGCTTTCGGTATCGGCGCGCTGGTCATGCGCGGCGCGGGTTGCGTCGTCAACGACATTATCGACCGCGACGTCGACGCCAAGGTGGCGCGCACGGCGGCGCGGCCCCTCGCTTCGGGCGCCGTCAGCGTGCCGCGCGCCCTGCTTTTCCTGGCGGTGCTGCTAATGATCGGCCTTGCCATCGTTTCGGTATTCAACCTGTTCACCATTGCGCTGGCGCTCGGCTCGCTGGTGCTGGTGGTGATTTATCCGTTCATGAAGCGCGTGACCTACTGGCCGCAGGCATGGCTCGGCCTGACCATGACCTTCGGCGCGCTGCTCGGCTGGGCGGCGGTGCGGGGCGATCTCGATTGGCCCGCGGGCTTTCTTTACGCGGGCGCGTTTTTCTGGACGCTCGGCTACGACACGATCTACGCCTACGCCGACCGCGCCGATGACGCCAAGGCGGGGATCAAGACGCTGTCGCTCCGCCTCGGCGACAGGCCCAAGCCATGGTTCACGCTTTTTTACACCGCAGCGGCGGCGCTGTTCGGCGCCGCCGGTTACGCCGCGCAGCTCGGCTGGCCGTTCTGGCCCATCCTCGGCGCTGTTTACGTGCACATGCTCTGGCAGGCGTGGGCGGTGGACCTCGATGATCCCGACGACTGCCTGGCGAAGTTTCGCGCGGTCAAACCCTTCGGCTGGCTGTTGCTCACCGCCATTGTCGCCGGCCAGGCCTATTACGCGCCATGACGGGGCCCGATTCCCCCTCGAGTGCAGAAGATTTCGTCCGCGCCCAGACCCGCCCCACCCATCACCCGATGGTGCCGGAAATCACCCTTTACCTGGCCGATGCGATCACACCGATGTGGACGGCGAGCGAGGACTCCCTGACCGAGATCGGCATCGAGCCGCCCTACTGGGCCTTCGCCTGGCCCGGCGGCGCGGCGACGGCGCGTTACCTGCTGGATAACCCCGCGCTGGTCCGGGGCCGCGTCGTCTTCGACATTGCCGCCGGATCGGGCATCGCCGCCATTGCCGCCGCCAGGGCCGGTGCGCAAGCGGTCAGCGCCTGCGAAATAGATGCGACGGCGCGGGCGGCCATCGGGATCAATGCCGCCGCCAATGGTGTCGCCATCACTATTCCCGACGGCGATCCGCTCACCGCCGCCCCGCCCGCGAACGCCGTCATCCTGGCGGGCGACGTCTGTTACCAGCGCGACATGGCCGAACGCATGATGGCCTGGCTGCACCGGGCACGGGAAAGCGGCGCCGAAGTGCTGCTGGCCGATCCCGGCCGCGCGTACCTGCCGAAAACGGGACTGGAGGAATTCGCGCGCTACCGCGTGCCGACATCTCTGGAACTGGAAGACCGGGAAATGCGCGAAACGGTGATTTATCGCCTGAGCGACGTGACCGGCTAAACCTCGATAATGCGAAGACCCGGATGGGTAATTGCCCGCGCCGTTTCGGCGAGCCGGGCCGAGCGCGCAAGGCGCAGTTCCGCATCCAGCACGGTCTCGTCAATGAAGTCTTCGAGCATGGCGCCCGGCGCCGTCCGGTCGCGCACCAGTGCCAGCATGTCTTCCTGGCCCCGGGCCGGGAAGCGCCGCCCTTCGGCAGGCACCTCGGCCAGCGCCACCGGTGCATCGTCATGGACGAGGCACCCGGCCACCGAAATATAGGCGTAAGCCCGATCCAGCGTGCCGAGGCCTTCGACCGCGACCTCGATCCCGTCCAGCGCCGCGTAGTGATAATTGATGCCGGGCTGTTCGGTCCCGTGCATGACGTCGAGCGCCGCGTCATCAAGCCAGGTGATGAAGGTTTGCAGCACCGTGCCCGGCGACGGAAACAGGGTCGCGGGCACCGAACCATAGGCCGCGATGTGGGCATTGAAGACCGAATCGAAATCCCTGAGCCGCGCCCGCGTCACCGGGATCACCGTGCCCGGATGGACTGCATATTTGCGCGCGAGCTGATCCGGCGCGGCGTTGGAGCCGGACGCCAGAACCGGCACCCGTCCCCGGGTCGCGGCGCGAACATCGCCGAGCGGAACGGCGCGCCCGTTTTCAAACAGGTACGATTCCACGGGATGTCCGAAAGGATAAGCCTTGGCCCGCGCGATGCGCCCGGCCCGCGATGAAGGGATCATCATTGGCGCACGAAGGGTCCGAAGGACACGTTCCACATTTTCGCCGGCGGTACCGTGCGCAACACGCGCAGGATTTCGTCGGAAAACGCGGTGAGGAGAAAATCGTAGAACAGCGGTCCCCGCGCGCGCACCTCGCCCTGCAAGCGAAGCGGCGGGACGTAACGAGCGAATTCGTCTTGTGAGGCATAGCGCAGCGTGACCGCGCCATCGGCGCCGATGTCATAAGCCGCGTAACGATAGACCGGATGCCCGTCCACCAGGCCGGGGCCACGTTCAACGATGACCCGCGTGCCGTTGACATTATAAAACGACAGGACGTGGCGGGTTTGCCACGGCGCCACGCCCCCGGACGGCACGGTGGCGGAACGGAGCGCGACCACCAGCATGTCGTCGGCGCCCGCCGTCACCGTCGCTTCGTGTTCATTACCGAGGATTTGCGCGCGCCATTTGCCGACCAGGCGCATGTCGGCGGGCACACGCAACTCATCTGGCAGGTGACGAATGGATTCGGGCGTGCAGGCCCCCGCCGCAAAAACGGCGAGAACCAGAACGAGTATTGAGCTGAAGCGCATTTTCATCCCGTCATCCGGCCAGGGGTTGACGGTGAATTGTGCAGGACCGGACGGCGAAAGGCAATCAGGCGGCGCGGATGCGGCGGGTACCGGTGCCGCTATGGTCGCCTTCGATGCGGTAGCGCACATTGCAGCAATCCACCGACTGCCACGCCAGTTCGGTCCATTTGCCCAGCGCATCTTCATAGCTGGCAAACGGCCCAAGGCGCTGCTCGGTCTTGCCCGGCGCGATCTTGTTGAAATCCGTGGAGGCGTATTCGCCGCCGATCACCCAAAAAGCCGTCATCTCAAGGCCTCCTGCCTCATGACAAAACCACAGCCGCGGATTCGATCCGGGGCCCCTACCGGGCGCGGCACCGTGAAAAGCTATCCGATTCCCGCTTAATATAACGTAAAGTTCCGGCCATGAAGTTTTCAAGCCTACGCGAATTTATCACCTTTCTCGAAGGACGCGGCGCCTTGGCCCGCGTCCCCGTCCCGGTATCCATGCACCTGGAAATGACCGAAATCGGCACCCGGCTGATCGCCCAGGGCGGCCCCGCTGTCCTGTTCGAGAACGTCACCGACGCCGGGGGCAGGCGCTTCGGCGCGCCGGAACCGGGCCGCGTACTGACCAACCTGTTCGGCACCACCGAGCGCGTCGCCTGGGCACTGGGCCGCGAACCGGCGGAATTGACGGCGCTGGGCGAGGCGCTGGCCTTCCTCAACCACCCGGAGCCACCCGCCAACCTGCGCGCCGCGCTGGAGATGCTGCCCATCCTCAAGCTGGCGCTGGCCAAGAACCCGCGCACCGTGTCGCGCGCGCCGTGCCAGCAGGTGGTGCTGCGGGGCGACGAGATCGACCTCGGCCGCATCCCGATCCAGGGCTGCTGGCCGGGGGAACCGGCGCCGCTGATTACCTTTCCGCTGGTGGTCACCGCGCCCCCCGGCGGACGGGCGGAAGATGCCAACCTCGGCGTCTATCGCATGCAGGTGACCGGGCGCGACACCACCTTGATGCGCTGGCTGGCGCACCGCGGCGGCGCCCAGCATATGGCGGCGGGTGGCGCCAAGGGCGCAAGCGAGTTTCCCGTCGCCGCCGTCATCGGCGCCGATCCCGCCACCACCATGGCCGCGGTCACGCCCATTCCCGACAATGTTTCCGAATACGCCTTCGCCGGGCTGCTGCGCGGCAAGCGCACGGAACTGGCCGATTGCGTCAGCGTGCCGCTGAAGGTTCCGGCCAGTGCCGAAATGGTGATTGAGGGCCATGTCAGCCTGAGTGCCACCGGCGCCGAAGGCCCGTACGGCGATCACACGGGCTATTACAATTCGGTCGAACGCTTCCCGGTATTCAAGGTATCCGCCATCACGCTTCGCGAAGACGCGATCTATCACACCACCTATACCGGCCGGCCGCCCGACGAACCTTCCATGCTGGCCCAGGCGCTAAACGCGGTGTTCGTGCCGATGCTGCGCCGCCAGTTTCCCGAGATCGTGGATTTCTACCTGCCGCCCGAAGCCTGCAGCTACCGTATCGCCGTGGTCTCCATCCGCAAGCAATACCCCGGCCATGCCAAGCGGGTGATGATGGGCATCTGGTCGTTCCTGCGCCAGTTCCTCTATACCAAGTACATCATCGTCGTGAACGACGACATCAACGTGCGCGACTGGGCGGACGTGATGTGGGCGGTTTCGACCAAGATGGACCCCGGTCGCGATATCACCATCATCAACGACACGCCCATTGATTACCTGGACTTCGCCTCGCCGGTGCCGGGACTGGGCGGCAAGGCGGGGCTGGACGCCACCGACAAGATCGGATTCGAGACCGCGCGCGAATGGGGCCAGCCCATCAAGATGGCCGACGATATCGTCGAACGGGTCAGCCAGCGCTGGGATGACTACGGGATCTGACCGCGGCCCCTAGAACGCGATCGCCGCGATTAGCAACCCGAACGAAAACGCCGGCGCCAGCGGCGGGCACCATGACGGCACGGCAAAGGCCAGGCCGTCGCGCGGGCGGGTGCGATGCAGGCGCCAGAGCGCCAGGTTGACCACCGTGAACACGATCAGGTTAAGGCCGCTGGTCAGCGTCACCAGGCCGATGAAATCCACGCCCGCCGTGAAGACGAAAATCACCGCGCCCGCCAGCAACGTGGTACGCAGCGGCGTCCGCGTCAGCGGCGAGACATGGCCGAGCGCCTTGGGCAGCCAGCCACGGCGTGCCATGCCGTAAAGAATTCGCGCCAGCATGACGATGGTAATCAGGATGCCGTTGGGAATGGCGATCAGCGCGATTGCCGACAGCAGGTTGCGGGGCGCCCAGTCCGCCCCCGCCATCACCAGTTCCAGCGGCGCCTTGGAGCCGCGCAACTGCTCGATCGGCACCGCCGCCAACGCCACCAGTGCCACCAATGCGTAAATCACCGTCGATAATATGATCGCCAGCAGCACTGCGCGTGGAAGCGTGCGTTCCGGTTCGCGCGTTTCCTCCGCCATGTTGACGATGTCTTCAAAACCCAGGAACGCGAAGAAGGCGAGGAACGCGCCGCTGACAACGGCCAGTGCCGCGGCCCCACTGCCCGGCACCATGCACGGCAGGATTTCCGGCAAGCCGCCAAGGGCCGGTGCGCCGGCGATGATGACGAAAAGCAGACCCCCGATCTCCACCACTGTCATGGCCGCGGCCAGGCGCATGGAATGCCCGACGGCCACCCCCGCGATCACGGTGAACAGCACGATCAGGCCAAGCGCCGTTGGCAACGGCGGCACCGCGACGAACTGACTGATATAGCCGACCGCGCCATGGGCCAGACTGCCCGACAGGAACACGCCGACGGCGACAACAGAAAAGCCGATGGCCCGCGACAACCCGTCGCGCCCGAAGGCTTCCTGCACGTAGGCGGCCGCCCCCGCCGCTTCCGGATAACGGGCCGACAATTCGGCGTAAGACAATCCGGTCAGCCCCGCCAGCACCCCCGCCAGCACGAAGGCCAGCGGCGCGCCGAAGCCCGAGACCTCGGCAACGGCGCCGATCAGCACGTAAATGCCGGCGCCGATGATGCTGCCGAGCCCGTAAAACACCAGGATCCATAGCCCCAGCGTGCGATTCAGCGTGGCCGGGGACACCGGGTCGCGGGGTGGTGACGGATCGGGACTCATGGGTGTCCTCGCACGGCAAAGGGGCATTCTTGATAGCACGGCGGCGGATTGTCCGCGATCCGCCCTTTATGAGGGGCGGCACACGCCCTATATACAGGGCACCCTTTACCCCCGAGAGGCCCCCGTGACCGACCACCTGGATATGCTCTACGACCTGATTGCCCGCGCGCGCAAGGCCGGCGCCGATGCCGCCGATGCCGTGGCGGTCAGTTCCACATCGCTTTCGGTGACACACCGGCTGGGCAAGGCCGAAGGGGTGGAACGCGCCGAGGCGACCGACCTTGGCCTGCGGGTGTTTCTCGGCAAACGCCAGGCGATCGCCTCAACCACCGATTTTTCCGCTGCCGGACTGGACCGCACCGTCGAGCAGGCCATGAGCATGGTCAAGGTCGCCCCTGACGATCCGTGGTGCGGCCTCGCCGATGAAAAGGACCTGGCCCACGACATGCCGGACCTCGACATCGGCGGGACGGATGAACCCGATGCCCTAACCCTGACCGCGCTGGCCGCCGAGGCCGAGGACGCCGCCCGCGCCGTTGCCGGGGTCACCAATTCCGAAGGTGCCGAGGCAGGCTGGTCGCGCGGCGACATTGCGCTTGCAACCTCGACCGGCTTTCGCGGCGGCTATGCCAGCGGCCACTACGGCCTGTCGGTTTCGGTGCTGGCGGGCACCGGCACCGGCATGGAAACCGACCACGCCTTCAGCGCCGCCGTCCATGCCGGGGACCTGAAGGCGGCGGCCGAGCTGGGCCGCGAGGCCGGCAACCGCGCGGTGGCCCGCCTCAACCCGCGCAAGGTCAGTACCCAGCGGGTGCCGGTGGTGTTCGAGAACCGCCTCAGCGGGCGCCTGTTGCGCGCCCTGGCGGGCGCCATTTCCGGCCCGTCCATCGCGCGCGGCACCAGCTTCCTGAAAGATGCCCTGGGCAAGGAAATCTTCGCCCCCGACATCACCGTCATCGACGATCCCCACCGCCGTCGCGGCCTGCGCTCCAAGCCCTTCGACGGCGAAGGCGTCGCCAATGCCCGGCGCGCCATCATCGACAAGGGCACCCTGACGACCTGGCTGCTGGACAGCACCTCGGCGCACCAGCTCGGCCTCGCCAGCACCGGGCACGCGGCACGCGGCACCTCGTCGCCGCCGTCGCCGTCGCCCACGAATTTTTACATGGAGCCCGGCCGCCTCGGCCGCGACGAGCTGATCAAGGACATCGGCAACGGCCTATTCGTCACCGACCTGATGGGCATGGGTGTCAACGGCGTGACCGGCGACTATTCACAGGGCGCGGCGGGCTTCTGGATCGAGAACGGGGAAATCGCCTACCCGGTGAGCGAGATCACCATCGCGTCGAACCTGAAGGACATGTTCCGTGCCATGACAGCGGGTTCGGACCTCGAATTCCGCTCCGGCACCGACGCCCCCAGCCTCAGGATCGAAGGTATGACGGTCGCGGGCAAATAGCGGCCACCGGAAAGCTGGCCACGGATTCCTCCACCGTGCTAGGCTCCGCCCGATGATCGGCGCGCAATTATCAGGGATTCCAACGGCTTGACCTCGCCCTCCCCGCCCCGGGCCGTGCTCGACCTGCCGAGCCGCCAATTGCTTGGCCGGCTGTGGCGCGATCATATCCGGCGTTACGTCCCCCGCCTCGTCGCGGCGCTCTGCTGCATGGTGCTGGTTGCCGCCTCCACCGCGGCCATCGCCTACGTCATGAAGCCGGTGGTGGACGATATTTTCGTTGCTCGCGACCGCGACATGCTGGTGCTGGTCGCGCTTTCGATTCTCGCCATCTTCATGGTCAAGGGCCTGTCCACCTTCGGCCAGACCGTGCTGATGACCCATGTCGGACAGCGTGTCATCGCCGACATGCAGATCCGCATGTTTTCGCACCTGATGGTGGCCGACCTTGCGTATTTCCAGCGCAACCACACCGGCACGCTGATTTCGCGCTTCACCAACGACGTCAACCTGCTGCGCGGTGCCGCCAGTCATGTCGTCATCGGCATCGGCAAGGACCTCATTTCGCTGATGTTCCTGATCGCGGTGATGTTCGAACGCGACTGGCTGCTGGCGGCGTGTTCGTTCTTCATATTTCCGCTGGCGATCTTTCCCATCGTCAAGATCGGCCGGCGCATGCGCCGGGTATCGGCCAATACCCAGACCGAATGGGGCCGCCTGACGACGCTGCTCGACGAAACCTTCGCCGGCGCGCGCCACGTCAAGGCCTACGGCATGGAGGCTTACGAAAGCGCCCGCGCCACCCGGGCCGCCAACCTGATTTTCCGCCTCAACCTCAAGGCCGGGGTCACCCGCGCCTTTTCGCACCCGATCATGGAAACTCTCGGCGGCACGGCGGTGATGGGGGTCATTCTCTACGGTGGCTGGCAGGTGATCGACGGCGCACGCACGGCGGGCGATTTGATGTCGTTCATCACCGCGCTGTTACTCGCCTATGAACCGATGAAACGACTGGCGGCGATGAACGCCAACCTGCAAGAAGGCCTGGCCGCCGCGCAACGGCTTTACACAGTGCTGGACATCGCGCCCAGGATCTTCGATGCGCCCGATGCGAAGCCGCTTGCCGTCAACAAGGGCGAGATCGTGCTTGATAACGTCACCTTCGCCTACGAACCGGGCAAGAAAGCCATCGACGGCATCAGCCTCGACGTGCCCGCGGGCAAGACCGTGGCCCTGGTGGGACCGTCGGGCAGCGGCAAGACGACGATCCTCAACCTGATCCCGCGCTTTTTCGATGTCGGCGTCGGCGCGGTGCGGATCGACGGTCAGGACGTGCGCGCCGTCACGCTGCAATCGCTCCGCGATTCCATCGCGCTGGTCAGCCAGGAAATCTGCCTGTTCAACGACACCATCGCCGCCAATATCGCCTACGGGCGGCCCGACGCCAGCATTGAGGATATCAGGCGCGCCGCCGACACGGCGCGCCACCGAGTTCATCGAGAAACTGCCAAAGGGATTCGACACGGTTGTCGGCGAACGCGGCCTGACGCTGTCGGGCGGCCAGCGCCAGCGCATCGCCATCGCGCGGGCGCTTTTGAAGGACGCGCCGATCCTGTTGCTGGACGAAGCCACCAGCGCGCTGGATTCGGAATCCGAGCGCGTGGTGCAGGCCGGACTGGAAAAGCTGATGGAGGGCCGCACGACGCTGGTGGTCGCGCACAGACTTTCGACGATTACCAACGCCGACCTGATTTACGCCCTTGAAGACGGGCGTGTCGTCGAACGCGGCGCCCATGGGGAGCTGCTGGCGAAAGGCGGCGTTTACGCGCGGCTCTATCGCATCCAGTATGAAGGGGACGACGTCCCCACCGTGGAAACGGGGCCTGACATGGCGGCGCCCCAATCCCGTTCCACCGCCGCGCCTAAAGCCAGCCTGCTGGCGACGCTCTATCGCTGGACGACGACACTGGCGCTGCCGGAATCGAAATTTATCTCGAACGCCGTCGCATGCGCGGACGCGAAGACAGCGCCCGCTTCGGTGAACGGCGCGGTTATGCGTCGCGGCCCCGGCCCCGGGACCGCTGGTGTGGATGCACGCCGCCTCCATCGGCGAGGCCTTGTCGGTCCTGCGCCTGATCGAGCGATTGCTGGCGCGTTACCGATCACTCAATATCCTGGTCACCACCGGCACCGTCACCTCCGCCCGGCTTTTGGCCGAGCGCCTACCTGAACGCGCCATTCACCAATATGTGCCCGTGGATCGCATGGCCTGGGTGAAACGCTTCCTCGATCACTGGCGCCCGGACGCGGCCATGTGGGTCGAATCCGAACTGTGGCCCAACCTTGTGCTCGAAACCCAGGCCCGCGGCATTCCCATGACTCTGCTGAACGCCCGCATGTCGGCGGGCTCCTTCGCCCGCTGGCGCCGGGCGCCGGGGTTGAGCCGCCGCCTGCTCGGCGGATTTTCACTGGTCATGGCCCAGGCGGAAGCCGAGGCCGAGCGCCTGCGGGCGCTGGGCGCTGACCCGGTGCTGGTGCCCGGAAACCTGAAATTTGCCGCCGGGCCGTTGCCGGTGGATGAGCGGGCGCTCCAGGCGTTCCGGCAGATGACGCAAGGCCGCGCCGTCTGGGTCGCGTCTTCCACCCACGAAGGCGAGGAAGAAATCGCCGCCTATGCCCACAAGCGCGTCGCGCCCCACATCAAGGGGCTGCTGACCATTATCGTGCCGCGCCATCCGTCACGCGGTTCGTCCATCGCGCAGAAGCTTCGCGATCTCGGCCTCACCGTCGCGCGGCGCGGCAACGACGAACCGGTCATCGCCGCCACCGATATTTATGTCGCCGATACGCTTGGCGAGCTGGGCCTGTTTTATCGCGCCGCTCTCGTGGCGTTCATCGGCGGCTCACTGATTCCCCACGGCGGACAGAATATCCTGGAGCCCGCCCGCCTCGGCGCGCCGGTGCTGCATGGCCCGCATATGGAAAACTTCCACGCCATCGTCGAGGAAATGACCGGCAAGGGCGCCGCCTTCGAGGTCGCCGATGCCGAGGAACTGGTCAAGTCGCTGACGCAATTGCTGAGCGATGCCGCCGGGCGCGAAGGTGTCGCCGCCAGCGCGCAGCGCATCGCCACCGCCAAGGACAGCATTCTCGATACCGTGGTGCGCCATCTCGAACCGCTGCTGGCCGGGATCGCCGGCCCCGCCCGGCGCCCGACCGCGGAACCCGCCGACACGGGACGCGGCAGCGATGAAAGCCCCTGAATTCTGGCTGACCGGGCGTGGCCCCTGGCCCGTTGTCCTCTCCCCCGCAGGCTGCCTTTACGCGCTCGGCGGGCGCCTGCGCCATGCGTTCACGCGCACCCGCGATGTGGGCGTGCCGGTGATCTGCATCGGCAACCTGACGGCGGGCGGCACCGGCAAGACGCCGCTCGCCATTACCGTCGCCAACCTGCTGCGAGAGGGGGGACGCACGCCGCATATTCTCACCCGTGGCCATGGCGGTTCGCTCACCGGCCCGGTGCGCGTCGACGGCACCAGGCACAAGGCGACCGAGACCGGCGATGAAGCCCTGCTGCTGGCGCGCGCCGCGCCGACATGGGTGGCCCGCGACCGCATCGAAGGCGCCCATGCCGCCATCAACGAAGGCGCCGATACACTGATCCTTGATGACGGTTTTCAGGACCCGGCGCTGAAGAAAGACGTGGCGTTGGTGGTGATCGATGGCGCCACCGGCTTCGGCAACGGGCGCGTCATTCCCGCCGGGCCATTGCGCGAAACGGTCGGCACCGGGCTTGCCCGCGCCGATGGCGTCGTCATCATGGGCCGCGATGAAAAAAACATCGCCGCCGAAGTGAAAGCCCACGCTCCCGGCATTGCGGTCTTTGGCGCAAGCCTGCGCCCCTGTCCCGACACGGCGCGTTTGGCGGGCGAATCGGTTTTCGGTTTCGCCGGGATCGGGCGGCCGGAAAAATTCCGCGACACGCTGGCCGACATCGGCTGCCGCGTCGCGGGCTTTTGCGCATTCGCCGATCACCACGTCTTTTCAGCGCAGGAGATCGCGCAATTGCGAGCCGACGCGGCCGCAGCCGGGGCACGGCTGGTGACCACGGCGAAGGATGCGGCGCGGCTCGGCCGGGACGTTCAGGATATCGAAGTCGTGGAAATTGTCGCGGAACTGGACGATGCGGCGGGGCTTGCGCGCCGGCTCGGTCTCAGTCCGTCATAGGCGGCACCAGAAGGGCCGGATCCAGGCGGGTCAGGAACAGGTTCACGCGCCAGTCGAGATGCGGGCCGGTCGCCCTGCCGGTGCCGCCGAGCGTGCCGATCACCGTTCCCTGCACCACCCGCTGTCCCGGCTTCACGATCACCGAGGCAAGATGCGAATACACGCTGTTCAGGCCGAAGCCGTGATCCACCAGCACCGTGCCGCCGGTGAAATACATATCCTTTGACGCCACCCGCACAATGCCGTCGGCGGTCGAGACCACCGGCGTTCCCACCGGGGCGGCGACATCGACGCCGAAATGCGGGCGCCGGGGCTTGCCGTTGAGAATGCGCTGGCTGCCGTAGACGCCGCTGATGCGGCCCTTCACCGGCCAGATGAAACCGGAATCAAACAAGGCCCGATCGGTATCGGTCAGGCGCGCCGATTTGATCGCCGCGGCGTCGGCGCGAATTCGGGCCAGCACCTCCGGCGGTGGCGTCACCATCTTGCGCGGCAGGCCATCGATGCGCTGGATGCGGTACTTGCGCTTGGCGACCTGCAGGGTGCGGTTCACCCGCCGTCCGTCCGGGGCCACCGCGACCAGCGTGGCCGTGCGCTTGGCATCGCGGCCGAAGCCGATCAGGAAGCGGCCGTCACCGCGCACCCTGACCGGCGCGCCGTCCAGTTCGACCCGGCTTCCCGGCGCCACCCGGCCGGTGACCAGCCCGCCCTGAACAAACTGTCCTTGCAGGTTGAGCCCATCGCCGGACACTTCCGCACCCTTGGCCTTGCCGATCAACGCCAGCGCCAGCACCAGCGCCAGAATCAGCACGAAATCCGTCTTGGTCCATTTCCTCATAGCAAGCTCCCCTGGGGAGACCCCCCATCGTCACTGCCCGTCTTACCCGCGGGTTTCGCCCGCGCACGCTTGGGCGGGCCCGAAGCCGCGCCCTTCGCCCCCTCGACCCGCGCCGCCACGGTCCCGTCGTGGAACTCGAGTCCCAATTCCATGCCGGGCCTGGCCCCGGCGACCGCCATCAGGGGCCGCCCGGCCGCATCCCGCACCACGGCGAAACCGCGGGCGAGAACATTTTCGTAGGAATAGCTCGCCAGCAACTGGCCAAGCTGGACCAATCGCCGCTCCGGCTCCGCCACCGCGCGCGCCCCTTCGCGCGCCAGCCCGCGGGCCGCGTCATCCACGCGAGCGCGGCCATGCTCAATGGTCAGTTGCAGGGCACGCGGTCGCAGCCCGGCGGCGGCACCGGCGAAATCGCCGCGCCGCGCCTCGACCAGCCCGCGCACCGCCTGGGCCAGACGCTCGCCGCGATCGTCAAGGCGCTGCATCGCTTCTTCTACAAGGCGGCGGGGATTGCCGACCACGCGCCACAGCGCGGTCAATCTCTCGCCATGCTCGGCCACGCGCCGGGTCAGGGTGGCGGTGAGGCGGGCGCCGTTTTCACCGATCCGCGCCGCCAGTTCGGCCCGCACCGGCACCGCCATTTCCGCCGCCGCCGTCGGCGTCGGCGCGCGCACATCGGCGGCAAAATCAATCAGCGTCACATCGGTTTCATGGCCCACGGCGCTGATCAGCGGAATGTCAGACTGGGCGGCGGCGCGCACCACGTCTTCCTCGTTGAACGCCATCAGGTCTTCAAGCGACCCACCGCCCCGTGCCACGATAATCAAATCCGGACGCGGTACCGGGCCGCCGGGCCGGGCGGCGTTGAAGCCGCGAATGCCCGCCGCCACCTGTTCGGCCGCCCCCTTGCCCTGGACCAGCGCGGGCCAGATCACCACGTGGCGCGGAAAGCGGTCGGCCAGCCGGTGCAGGATGTCGCGAATGACCGCGCCGGTGGGCGAGGTGACGACGCCGATGACATCGGGCAGGAACGGCAGGTCCTTTTTGCGGTCCTCATCGAACAGGCCTTCGGCGGCGAGCTTCTTCTTGCGTTCCTCGATCAGCTTGAGCAGCGCACCTTCGCCCGCCAGTTCCATGTCCTCGATGACGATCTGGTATTTCGACTGCGGCCCGTAGGTGGTGACGCGCCCGGTCACGATCACTTCCATGCCGTCTTCGGGGCGGGTGCTCAAGCGACCCGCCTGGCCGCGCCAGCACACCGCCGCGATGACGGCATCGGTGTCCTTCAGGTCCATGTAGATGTGGCCCGACCCGGGCTTGCGCAGGCCGGAAATTTCGCCGCGCACGCGCACCCGGCCGAAACCCTGTTCGATGGCGCGTTTGATGGCGCCGGCGATCTCGGAAACCGAGAGCACGGGGATATTGGGACCGGGTCCCTCGGGCAAAGGCAGGTTTTCGGCCATGAATCGCTCTTAAAGCCTCGGGGAAAGATGGTACAAGATCGGGACCAACAAGGCCAACGGGGGATTGAACACATGCGGGTACTGGTGATCGGCTCGGGCGGGCGCGAACATGCGTTGTGCTGGGCGCTTGCAGCGTCGTCGCTGACCGATACGCTCTATTGCGCGCCGGGCAATGCCGGAATCGCGCGAGAGGCCGAATGCGTCCCCATCGCCGCCGATGACATCCCTGCGATCCGCGCCTTTGCTACGGCCAAGGCCATAGACCTGGTGGTCGTCGGCCCCGAAGCGCCGCTGGTGGCGGGGCTGGTGGACCGGCTGATTGAGGACGGCATCCGCGTCTTCGGCCCCACGGCCGCCGCCGCACGCCTCGAGGGCTCGAAAGGCTTCACCAAGGACATCTGCGCCAAATACGGCATTCCCACCGCCGCCTATGGGCGCTTTTCCGACCTCGGCGCGGCGCGGGCCTACCTGGAAAAGGTGGGCGCGCCCATCGTCATCAAGGCCGATGGCCTGGCCGCCGGCAAGGGCGTGATCATGGCCGAAACCATGGAACAGGCCGATGCGGCACTGAAAGACATGCTGGAAGGCAACAGCTTCGGCGCGGCGGGTGCGGAAGTGGTGATCGAGGAATGGCTGCAAGGCGAGGAAGCGAGCTTCTTCGCCCTGACAGACGGCACGGACGCGCTGGCGCTGGCGTCGGCGCAGGATCACAAGCGCGTCGGCGACGGCGACACCGGGCCCAACACAGGCGGCATGGGGGCGTACTCCCCCGCCCCCATCGTCGACGACGCGATGACGGCGCGTGTCATGGACGAGATCATCCAGCCCACCCTGAAGGCAATGGCGGACATGGGCTGCCCTTACAAAGGCGTGCTTTACGCCGGGCTGATGATCACCGCGACGGGGCCGAAGCTGATCGAATACAACGTGCGCTTCGGCGATCCCGAATGCCAGGTGCTGATGGCGCGCCTGATGTCGGATCTTTTGCCCGCGCTGGTCGCCAGCGCCGACGGCGGGCTGAAAAATCTCGACCTGCGCTGGTATGACGACGCCGCGCTGACGGTGGTGATGGCGGCCAAGGGCTATCCCGGCGCTTACGACAAGGGCACGGTCATCGGCGGCATCGACGCGGCGGAAGAAATCGATGGCGTCACGGTGTTTCACGCGGGCACGGCGCAAAAAGACGGCCACGTGATCGCCACCGGCGGGCGCGTGCTCAACGTCACGGCGCGGGCAAAGACCATCAGGGAAGCCCAGGAAAAAGCCTACGCGGCGGTGGACAGGATCGACTGGCCGGAAGGCTTCTGCCGCCGCGACATCGGCTGGCGGGCGGTCGGCGATTAACGCCGCTTCCTGAAAAATTCCTTCAGCAGTTCCGCGGATTGGATCTGCGCAACCCCCCGATCACTTCCGGCGCGTGAAAACAGGTCTTTTGCGCAAACACCCGCGCGCCATGTTCGACGCCACCGCCCTTGGGATCAAGCGCACCGAAATACAGCCGGCGGATGCGCGCCAGCGAGATCGCACCCGCGCACATCGGGCACGGTTCCAGCGTGACGTAGAGATCGCACTGGCCGAGGCGCTTTTCGCCGACCTTCGCCACGGCGCGGCGAATGGCCAGCATTTCAGCGTGGGCCGTGGGGTCATGGCGGGCCTCGGTCAGGTTGTGGGCACGGGCCAGCGCGGTGCCGGTCTTGCCGTCCACCACCACCGCGCCCACCGGCACCTCGTCACGCGCCGCCGCCCGGCGGGCGTATTGCAGCGCCAGTCCCATGTAATCGGGGCGTTTCGGGCGGGTTCGCGGGTGTGTCGCCATATCGCCAGATTGACCCGGGAAGCCATTGCCCGCAAGGGGCAACGGCCCTACTCTGCGGCCCATGAACACATCCCCCCGCCCCCGACCGATCATCGGCCTGACCCTCGACGCCGAGGAAGCCGGCACCTATTCCAAGTTCCCGTGGTACGCGCTGCGCCAGAATTACTGCGACGCCGTGGCCGCCGTGGGCGGCTTGCCCGTGGCCCTGCCCCATGAGGCGGAGTTGGCGGTGGAAATGGTTTCGCGCCTGGACGGTATCGTGCTGACCGGCGGCGCCTTCGATGTCGACCCGGCGCTGTTCGGCGAAGGCACCCGCCATGAGCGCGTAACGGTGAAGCCGGGCCGCACCAATTTCGAACTAGCCGTCACCCGCGCCGCGCTGGATGCGGATATTGCCATCCTCGGAATCTGCGGCGGCGAGCAACTGCTCAACGTCGCGCTCGGCGGCACCCTGATCCAACACATTCCCGACGTGATCGAAAACGCGCTGGCCCACGAACAGCCCAACCCCCGCGACGAGGCGGGCCACGACATCGACATCGTGCCCGGCACCAAGCTGGCGGGAATCGTCGGGCGGGCGCGGATGTCGGTCAATTCCGCCCATCACCAGGCGGTGCGCGACGCCGCACCGGGCCTGACCATCAATGCCCGCGCGCCCGATGGCGTGATCGAGGGGATCGAGGATCCGGCCCGTCATTTCTGCATCGGCGTCGAATGGCACCCCGAGTTTTTCATCGATCCCGGCGACCGATTGCTGATGGAAGCCTTTGTCGCCGCGGCAGGGACACGGCCATGAACGACGCGCCCGAAAAGACCGGCGAACGCATTGCCCGGCGCATTGCGCGGGCGGGCGTGTGCTCCCGGCGCGATGCGGAAAAGCTGGTGACCGCGGGCCGCGTCGCGGTCAACGGCACGGTCATTTCATCGCCCGCGCTCAACGTAAGTGCCGACGACGAGATTACCGTGGACGGCACCGCCCTACCCGCCGCCGCCGCGACACGGTTGTGGCGCTATCACAAGAACAAGGGCGAGCTGACAACCGCGCGCGATCCCGGCGGGCGCCCCACGGTCTTCGACAAGTTGCCCAAGGACATGCCCCGCGTGATTGCCGTCGGGCGGCTGGATTACAACACCGAAGGCCTGTTGCTGCTGACCAATGACGGCGACCTGGCCCGTGCCCTGGAACTGCCCGCCACCGGCTGGCGGCGGCGCTACCGGGTGCGTGCGCACGGCACCGTGGACGAAGGCACCCTTGCCGGGCTGGCCCGCGGCGTCACGGTGGATGGCGTGCGCTACGGACCGATCGAGGCCGAGATGGAATCGCGGCGCGGCGCCAATGCCTGGTTCAGCGTCGCCATCCGCGAGGGCAAGAACCGCGAAATCCGAAAGGTGCTGGAACACATCGGCCTCAGCGTCAACCGCCTGATCCGGGTTTCCTTCGGCCCGTTCCAACTCGGCGCCCTGGCGCCCGGCGCGGTCGAGGAAGTGCCCGCCAAGGCAATGTTGGAACAATGCGGCGCCCTGCTGCCCAATGGTGCCGACCGGACCAAGGCCTGGGCTGCACCGCGCACACGCCCTGCCCCCCGGCGCAAGCCCCATGCGAATCGTCGCCGGACGCCATAGGGGTCGCACCCTCGTCGCGCCCCGGGGCCGCGCCACCCGGCCAACGGCATCGCGGGCGCGCGAGGGCCTGTTCAATATCCTGATCCACGGCGGGCACGGCGTTGATGGCGGTTCCGCCATCGAGGATGCGAACGTGCTCGATGCCTTTGCCGGCACCGGCGCCTTTGCTTTTGAGGCCTTGTCGCGGGGCGCGGCCGACGCGACGCTGCTCGATCTCGACGAAAACGCGGTGGAAGCGGCACGCACCAATGCGCGCACCCTTGGCGAAACCGCCACCACCCATATCTTTCGCATGGATGCGGTGCGCCCGCGCGCGGCCCACGGTGTGCACGACCTGGTGTTTCTCGATCCGCCCTACGGGTCCAAGCTCGGCACACGCGCCTTGCAAGCACTGGGCGCCAAGGGCTGGATCAGGCCGGGCGCGCTGGTCATTATCGAGATCGCGGCCAAGGAAGATTTCACCCCGCCCGCCGGGTTCACGACCATCACCGAACGCGCTTTCGGCGCGGCGCGCTTCGTGCTGATGCGCTTTAATCCAAGCGCCGAGGCCTAGCGCCGCCCGAACAGTTTCTCGATATCGTCGCGGCCGAGCTTCACCAGCGTCGGGCGGCCATGCCCACACTGGGCGGCGTTGGGCGTCGCTTCCATTTCACGCAGCAGCGCATTCATTTCATCGGTGTTGAGCCGCCGCCCTGCCCGCACCGACGAATGGCAGGCCATGGTGGCGCATACGGTTTCCAGCTTTTCCGTCAGCGCCAGCCCATCGCCCATTTCCGCGAGGTCATCGGCCAGGTCGTTGAGCAGCCGCGCCACCGCCACTTCACCCAGCAGCGCAGGTGTTTCGCGCACCACGATGGCGCCGTCGCCGAAGGCTTCGATCAACAGGCCGAGCGCCGCCAGGTCATCGGCCCGCGCCAAAAGGCGTTCGGCGGCACGCGGGTCCATCTCCACCACTTCCGGGATCAGCAGAAGCTGGCGCGCCACGCCCTTGTCCGCCAGCGCCGCCTTAATGCGTTCATAGACCAGCCGTTCATGGGCGGCGTGCTGATCGATGACAACCATGCCGTCGGCGCTTTCGGCCACGATATAGGTATCGAACAACTGGGCCCGCGCGGCACCCAAAGGATAATCGGCTGCCGGTTCCTGGGCACCTTGCGCGGGCGCACGGGGCGCGGCCGAGCGAAGGTGTCGCCGCCAGCGGCGCCTGGAACGCGGCCGCCGCTTCATGCAGGCCGGCCTGCCGAAATGCCGCGCCGGACCGCCACCGTAAGGCAGGGCGGCAGAGCCGGATGCGGGCGCATGGCGCCGAGCGCGGCGGCGGCCACATTGGTATCGGCCCGCAACACCGCGCCCGCCAGCGCATGGCGGATGGCGCCGACGATCAGACCGCGCACCAGCCCGGCATCGCGGAAACGCACCTCGGTCTTGGCGGGATGGACATTGACGTCCACTTCCTCCGGATCGGCATCGAGAAACAGCGCCACCATCGCGTGGCGGTCGCGCGCCAGCACATCCTGATAGGCGCCGCGCACCGCGCCGATGAGCAAGCGGTCGCGCACCGGGCGGCCATTGACGAAAAGATACTGGCGGTCCGCCGTACGCCGCGCTGTGGTCGGCAAACCGGCGAGGCCGGTCAGGCGAAAACTCGTCGCGTTCGGCATCGAGCTCCAGCGCGTTGTCGGTGAATTCACGGCCCAGGATATCGCCAAGGCGCCGGCGCCGCGCCGCGAACAGCTCGGACCCCGCCGCCGCGACGTTGAGCTTTTCCTGCTCGCCGTCGCGCACGGTGAACCACGTCCGGATGCGCCATTGCGAGCCGCGTGACCGTATCGAGAACGTGGTTCTGTTCGGTGCGATCCGCCTTAAGGAACTTGAGCCGCGCCGGGGTGGCGAAAAACAAATCGCGCACTTCGACCCGCGTGCCCTGGGCCAGGGACGCGGGCCGGGGTTCGGCGATGCGCCCGCCATCGACGGTGATGACACGGGCCTCGCTCCCGGCTTGCGCGAGGTAATGGAAAGACGCGCCACGGCACCGATGGACGGCAGGGCTTCACCACGAAAGCCGAGGGTCAGAATGTGATCGAGATCGTCGTCGGCAGCTTCGACGTGGCATGGCGCGTGATCGCCAGCGCCAGCTCGTCGCCATCCATGCCGCAACCGTCGTCGCTGACGCTGATGAAGCTCTGCCACCTTCGCGCAAGGTAATGTCTATGCGCCGCGCCCCGGCATCGATGGCATTTTCCACCAGTTCCTTGACGGCGGCGGCAGGCCGCTCGACCACTTCGCCGGCGGCGATGCGGTTGACCAGGCCATCGGGCAGGACGCGGATTGTCACTTTCGGCTCATCGCACCCAGGCGCTCACGCGCTAGGCGCTTGCAGGTTTCCACCGCCGGCTGATCGAACGGGTTCACGCCCAGAAGATGCGCCGCCAAAATCGTTTCCAGCATGAAATGCATCATCAGGGCACCGACACTGGCGCCATCGGCGCGCTTGATACGGATGACACGGGTCGCGCGACCCGCGGCCGCGAGCGCATCGCGGGTCGCTTCCTGTTCCGCCGCCAGCAGATCACCCATGGTGCGGCCTTCCAGGTACTCGAGCCCGTCACTGCCCGCGGGCGCGGTGTCTATGCGCCCGCCCGTGCCGGCGGCAGTGCCGAATATCAGGGTGAACATCTTGTCCCGGGGTCCGTCGAGCCAAAGCTGAAGCTGGCTGTGCTGGTCCACGGTACCGCGCGCATCGATGGGCGTGGTAGCGTTGCTGCCCTTGCCGAGACTTTCCGCCCAGAGCTGGCAATACCACGCACCGAAGTGATCGAGCCGGTCGAGATAGGGCATCATCACCGTCTGCGCGCAACCGCAGCCGCGCGCGAGACCCACGGACAGCGCCGCGCCGACGGCGGCGGGCGCATCGGCGGGGGAAGCGGCATCAAGGGTCATTGCCAAGGCTTCACGTGCGCCCTCCCGCACGTGGGCGGGGTCCACCCCGGCGATGGCGGCGGGAATCAACCCTACATTAGTGAGAGCAGCATAGCGGCCGCCGATGGCGGCGACGTGATCAAGCGCCGCAATGCCGTAATGCGCGGCAAGACGGCGCAAGGGCGTATCCGCACCGGAAACCGGGTCGCTGATGACGGCGGCTCGGGCGGCGACGTTACCGCCCCGCGCCATCCACGGCAGGACGACCAATGCCTGGGTCAGGGTTTCGGCGGTAGTGCCGGACTTGGAAATAATCAGCGCCGCCGTGCGCTCCCGATCTAGCGTTTCAAGCCGGGCGTCAAACCCGGAAGGATCGATATTGTCGAGAAAATGCAGCCGGGCGAGACCCGCGCCCTGCGCCAACGCCGCCAGGGTCGCGCCGCCGAGGCTGGAGCCACCGACCCCCAGCACCAGAACATCATCTGCCCGGCCCAGGCGTTCGGCGGTGTCGCTGATCTCGGCGAGGTCATCCTTGCGGGACGGTTGCGCCAGCAGCGCATCCAACCCCGACGCGGCACCCGCACGCAAATCGGCAAGCACGCCGCCGAGCCGCCCAAGCCCGGCATCAAGGCTTGCCGCGTCCAGCCCGGCCGCGCCCACACGCGCGGCAAGGCAGGTTTCTATATCCTGAGAATACGGCATGAACCAAAGCACCCCGGTGTTTGATCCACACTACCACCGGTCCCGCAATGGGCCAACCATGCGTCGCGTCAGGGAGTGGCCGTCACGCCTTTTGGACTGCCGACCATGACGACGGTAAGTGCCTCGGGCTGGAGGAGGCGCCGCGCCACGCGCTGGACATCGGCCACGGTGACCGCAGCGATCAGCTTGTTGCGGCGCTGGATGTAATCCATCCCCAGGTTATCAAGCTGCAGGCCGACCAGCAGGCTGGCAATCCGCCCGGTCGAATTGAGCCGGGTGAAATACGAGCCGGTAAGGTAGTTCTTGGCGTCATCCAGTTCCGACTGGCTGACCGGGGTGCTCGCCATGCGCGCCCACTCGGCGCGGATCAGCTTCAGGGATTCGGCCACCTTGGCGTTCTGTGTCGCCACCCACCCCAGGATCACATCGGCACGATCATAGTTCACGATGCGGGTATAAACCGAATAGGCAAGGCCGCGCTTTTCACGCACTTCATCGGCAAGCCGCGAGGTCAGGCCGCCGCCGCCCATGATGTAGTTCATCACCGTCGCCGCGTAATAATCGGGATCGGTAATGGGCAAGCCCTTTTGCCCGAAGACGACCACGGTCTGGGGAATCTTGCGCGGCACCACGATAACCTTGTCCGCGTTCCTGACCGTGACATCCGGGACCCGGAAAGACGTCGCTTCTTCGGGCAAGGCGCCGAAGGTGCGATCCAGCAAGGGCACCAGCTCGGCCTCGGTAATGTCGCCGACCACACCGATAATCAGGTTGTTGCGGGCGAAGCGACCCTGGACGAAATTCCGCAGATCATCGGGCGTAATCTTGCCGATGGTCCTGGCCTGGCCATCCACATCGCGGCCGTAGGGATGGCTGCCGAAGACTTCCTTGTACCAGCGGCTCCGGGCGACATTGCGGGCACGTTCCGCCTCGCGCGCGATCTGGGCCATTACCTGGCTTTTCATGCGCGCTACCGGCTCCGCATCGAAGCGCGGCCGGGTCAGGGCAAGCTGCAAAAGGCTGAAGGCCAGGTCACGATTTTCCGTCAGCGTACGCAGGGTCCCACCGAAGGAATCGAGGGAGGTGCGAAAACCGAGAGAGATGGAATTGTCTTCCAGACGGCGCTGGAACCGGGCGGAGGGCAAATCGCCCGCGCCCTCGTCCAGCAGGCCGGAGACAAGCTCCGCCACGCCGTCCTTGTCCTGGGGATCAAGAGCGGAGCCGCCGCGAAAGGCGAATTCCATGGAGACAAGGGGAACGGTCTTGTCCTCGATCAGCCATGCGGTCAAACCCTTGGGGGTCTTGACCTCCTTGATCTCGATGGCGCTCGCCCCATGACCGAGCCCCATAACCAGCACCAGCACGCCACAGGCGCGTGCGCACCAACGGCCCATGCAAGACATCATCATCGGTTCTGCTCCTTCGGGGCGCGGCCGGTCAGCGACCGCTCACGCCGGCTGTCGCGGGCGCGGGCGCCGGGATCATCGGGAAGCAGCAGGCTGGTAACCGAACGCTCGGGCCGCAGCACATAACGCGCAGCGGCATTGACCTGCTCCAGCGTTACCGCGGAGATGCGCTCGGGCCAGCTTTCCACGTCTTCAATGGTTTGCCCCGTGGTCAGGGCGACACCGATAGACACGGCGCCACGGCGCAAGCTGTCACGGGCAAAAATCGCCGAAGCCAGCATGCGTTTCTTGGCGGCCGCCAGCTCCTCGGCGGTCACGCCTTTTTCCAGAAGGGACCGGATTTCGGTATCCAGCGCCGCCTCGGCAACGTCGAGCCCGGTCCCCTCCCGCGGGCGCAACGCGAACCCAAAGACCGCGGGCCCGAACTGGTCGGCGTCGTAATACGTATCCACGCCAAGGGCGATTTTCTTCTCAATCACCATCGAACGGTAAAGCCGCGATGTGGCGCCGCCCCCCGTGATGACACTGAGAAGTTCCAGCGCGTAGGCATGGGCGGTTTCGCCGGTGCTGTGGGAAGGCGCCAGGTAATCGCGGGCAAAACGGGGCTCGCGCACGCGGTCCGAACGCATGGTCACGCGGCGCGCGGCATGCTGGGGCGGTTCTGCCAGGCGCACACGGGGCCGGATCGACGGGTTGGCGGGAATAACGCCGTAGTACTTTTCCGCCAGCGGACGCACCTCGTCCACGGTCACATCCCCGGCGATGACCAGGATCGCATTGTTCGGCGCGTAGTGTTGCTTGTAGAAAGCGCGGGCATCCTCGACCGTCAGCTTTTCCAGCTCATGCTGCCAGCCGATGATCGGCACCCGGTAGGGATGGTTCATGAACAGCGCGGCGGCGACGTGCTCGTCAAGCTGCGCGGCGGGCCGGTTGTCCACCCGCGAACGGCGCTCCTCGACCACCACTTTCGACTCCGGCACCGCTTCTTCCGGCGCAATGGTCAGGTTGGCCATGCGGTCCGCTTCCATCCGCATCACCAGTTCCAGCCGGTCCCGCGAAACGGTCTGGTAATAAGCCGTGGTATCGGCGGAAGTAAAAGCATTGTCGCGTCCACCATTACGGGCCACGACCTTGGAAAACTCTCCCGGCGCCATGACCTTGGTGCCCTTGAACATCAGGTGTTCAAGGTAATGCGCAAGACCGGACTTGCCCGGCGGATCATCGGACGCGCCAACGCGGTAGAACACGATCTGGCGCACCACCGGCAGGCGATGCGACTCGATGACCACAACCTGAAGGCCGTTGGCCAGGGTGAACGTTCTGGGATTGAACACTGCGGCGCGGGACGCCCCCGCTGTCCCGACAATGACCGCCACGGCAAAAATACCCGCCGCGATCAGGCGACGGGTCCACGCACCGAAACCGGCGCGGCAGGCGTGGGGGGACACATTTGAAGGGAAAGTCATGTGACGCGATCTCCCATAGAGGCACCGGCAAGCGACACGACGGGGCCGCGAACCGGATCAAGGCCTTAGACCCATACTGTGGCAAATTCACGGCGAAGGCGGAAGGGCGGTGCGTCAGCCCGGACTAGAACAGGCGCTCAAGCAGGCTGCTGGCTTTCTTGCGCTTGATCTGGGGCGACTGGCCCTCGACCGCGGTGCGCCCAAGGGCGGCGTTTTCCTGCAAGCGGCGGCGCTCCGCCATGGGGTCCAACGCCGTCCCGCCCGGTGTCTTCTCGCGCCAGAACAGGATGGTTTCCACCGCGCTGCGCTGTTCGACCTCGATTGCCGTGGTCTCGCGCTCCACCACCTGGCGGATATCGGGGTCCACGTTTTCGGCGCCTAACCGGTTCAGCAACGCCATCTCGGCCTTGCTGACCCCGGCGATCGCCTTGGGGGCCGCCTTTTTCGCCGCCTTGCCCTGGGAATCGAGGACAATCTGGCGCGTCCGGTCACGGACCGTCGCCTCCTGCGGCCCCGACGCACCGGGCCGAGGCGCCCGCAGTCCGTAATCGGAAGGCATGCTGAGCGGCGCCCGCACGACCACCTGATATTCGTCGGGAGAATCGGCATCGATCCCCACCGCCTCGCGCACGGAACCGCAGGCACTGAGGACGAGCGATCCGGCAAGCAAGGCCACGAGACCGAAGGGGCGGGACAGGACTTTGGAAGCGATCATGTTCAAGTCGGTTTCATATGGCTGGCGGGACGCCGACGCGGGCCCGCGTGGGTAATGTAGTCATTCCGACCGCTCTGTGAAAGCATCGAAGAGAATAACCGCCACCCCGCAGACGATCGCGGTATCGGCCAGGTTGAATGCCGGCCAGTGCCAGCCGAAGGCATGAAAATCAAGGAAATCAGCCACTTTCCCGTAATTCAGCCGGTCCACCACGTTGCCGATGGCACCCCCGATGACCGCACCGATGGCCAGCGCCGGCGCCGGGGCGTCGGTCCGCGCCAGCCAGCCCACCAGCAACACGACAATAGCCAGAGACACCCCCACCAGGACCCAGCGCATGCCCCCGGCGCTGAACAGGCCGAAGGTGACGCCAGAATTCCACACCATGACGATATTGAAAAAGCCGGTAATCTCGATCACCCGCGGCGGCGACATCACCCCGGTCACGATCCACCATTTCGACAGTTGGTCCGCGGCCACAACCGCAGCAGCCAGCACAAGCGCCCAACGCCGGGCGGACGTCCCCAGCAGGGCGGCGACCATCAGGACCCGCTGCCGGCAAGCACGCCGGCGCAGCGCCCGCAAACGTCATCGGGCTGGTGGCGGCCAACCTCGTCGAGCACCTTCCAGCAGCGTCCGCATTTTTCGCCTTCCGCCCGCGACGGCACGACGCCGACACCGGCGACATCATCGAGAGTGAAGGCGCCATCCGGCGCGGTGCCGTCGCGCAAATTCGCGCTCGAGGTAATGAACAGTTCCGCCCAGTCCACGGCGGCCATATCATCGGCGCTCCAGCCTGCCAGGGGCGCGTCCAGGTAAACCTCGGGTGCTGCCTGCAACGACGAACCGATACGCTTGGCGGCGCGTTCCGCTTCCAGCGCGCTGGTCACCACCCGGCGCATGTCGCGCAACACCTGCCAGCGTTTGATCAGCGCATCATTGCGCCAGTCACCGGGCACATCGGGGAACTGGCGCAGGTGCACGCTGTCGTCATCGGACGGGAAACGCGCCAGCCAGGCCTCCTCGGCCGTGAAGCACGTTGCCGGCGCCAGCCACGCCGTCAGGCACATGAAGATGTGATCAATCACCGTTCGCGCCGCGCGGCGGCGGGCGCTGTCCGGCGCATCGCAATAAAGCGCGTCCTTGCGGATGTCGAAATAGAAGGCCGACAGGTCCACGGCGCAGAAGTTGTGCAGGGCCGAATAGAAGCGATGAAAATCGTAGTTTTCGATACAGGTCCGCATCAGGCTGTCGAGTTCGAACAATCGTGCCAGCACCCAGCGCTCCAGTTCCGGCATGTCGGCAATGGCGACGCGTTCGGCTTCGTCGAAACCGTCCAGCGCCCCGATCAGGTAGCGCAGCGTGTTGCGCAGGCGCCGATAGGTATCCACCTGATAGCGGATGATTTCGGGACCGACGCGCAGGTCGTCGGTGTAATCCGACGCCACCACCCATAGCCGCAGAATATCGGCGCCATAGGTATCGCACACTTCCTGCGGCGCGGTGGTGTTGCCCTGGGACTTGGACATCTTGCGCCCGTGTTCATCGTTGATGAACCCGTGGGTCAGCACCGTCCGGTAGGGCGCGCGTCCGCGCGTGCCGCAGGATCCAGAAGCGACGACTGGAACCAGCCGCGATGCTGGTCGGACCCTTCTAGGTAAAGATCGGCGGGCGAGCCCAGTTCGTCCCGCGCCTCCAGCACGAAGGCATGGGTCGGGCCGAATCGAACCAGACATCGAGAATATCGGCGACCTGTTCGAAGTCTTCGGGATCGTAATCCGGCGCCAGGAAGATAGCGGGATCGGCGGAAAACCAGACATCGGCGCCGTGGGTTTTGACTGCATCCACGATCCGCCCCATGACCTTGGGATCACGCAGCGGCTGGCCGTCTTTTTCGATACGAACACGGCGATCGGCACGCCCCAGGCACGCTGGCGCGACACGCACCAGTCGGGCCGGTCGGCGACCATGGCGCGGATGCGGTTACGGCCCTGGGACGGCACCCAGCGGGTCGCGTCTATCGCACCCAGCGCCTTGTGGCGCAGGTCGTTCTCGCTCATCGAGATGAACCACTGCGGCGTGGCGCGGAAAATCAGTGGCGCCTTGGACCGCCATGAATGGGGATACGAATGGGTCAGCTTGCCATGCGCCGCCAGCTTGCCCTGGGCGGCAATGGCTTCCCACACCGGCTGGTCGGCCTTGAACACGTGCAATCCGGCGAACAGCGGCACGCGGTCATAGTAACGCCCGTCGGGGCCGACGGTTTCCGGCGTCTCGATGCCGAACTTGCGCCCGATCTCGAAGTCGTCGGCGCCGTGGCCCGGCGCGATATGGACGAAGCCGGTGCCGGTCTCAGTCGTGACGTGATGACCTTCGACCAGGGGCACGTCGAAATCATAGCCGCCCGCCGCATCCGGCGCCCCGCGCAGCGGATGGGCCAGCACCGCGCCTTGCAGTCCGGCACCCTTGAGCCGCGCCTTGACGGAATAATCCGTAATCCCCGCCTTGGCCGCCAGATCGGCGACCAGGGCCTCGGCGCAGACCAGCGTGTCGTCCGGCTGCACGCCCGCGCCCTCGCCCACCGCCGTGACCTCGATCACAGCGTAATCAATATCCTTGCCGTAGGCAACGGCGCGGTTACCCGGCAGTGTCCACGGCGTCGTCGTCCAGATCACCACATGGGCACCCGCCAGTTCCGGCGCCGGCGCCGCCACCACCGGGAAGCGCACCCAGACGGTGTTCGACGTGTGATCGTCGTATTCGATCTCGGCCTCGGCCAGCGAGGGCTTTTCCACCACCGACCAAATCACCGGCTTGAAGCCGCGGAACAACCCGCCGTTCAGGACGAACTTGCCGAGCTCGGCAACGATGCTCGCCTCGGCCTCGAAAGCCATCGTGGTGTAGGGATGCTCCCAGTCGCCGAGCACGCCGAGGCGCTTGAATTCCTCGCGCTGCACATCGATCCATTCGGCGGCGAAAGCGCGGCATTCGGCGCGGAAATCGAGAACCGGCACCTCGTCCTTGTCCTTGCCGCCGTCGCGGTAGCGTTCCTCGATCTTCCATTCGATGGGCAGGCCGTGGCAGTCCCAGCCCGGCACGTAATTGGCATCGAAGCCCTGCATCTGCCGGGTGCGGTTGATGACGTCCTTGAGAATCTTGTTCAGCGCATGGCCGATATGGATGTTGCCGTTGGCATACGGCGGGCCGTCGTGAAGGATGAACTTGTCGCGGCCGCGCGCGGCCTCGCGCAGGCGCTGCCACAGGCCGATCTTTTCCCAGCGCGCCAGCCATTCCGGCTCGCGCTGCGGCAGGCCCGCTTTCATCGGGAAATCCGCCTTGGGCAGGAAGACGGTGGACTTGTAATCGCCGCTCATGGTGGGGTCATCCGCCGGGTCGGTTCAGGAAGGCCGCATGGAAAGCCAAAGCCGGCTTTCAGTCAACCTCGGGCATGGTTTTTCAGGGTATTTTCGCCAGAATTTCGCGGGTTTGGGCCACGTCCAGGTGCATTTGGGCGACCAGGCCCGCGACATCGTCAAAACCTGCTCGCCCCGCAGCCAGGCATGAAAGGCCACCCGGAGGGTCCGGCCATAGAGATCGCCGGCGTAATCGAGCAGGAAAACCTCCAGCCGGGCGTCGGTTCCGGCGAACTGCGGGCGCAGACCGAAGGACGCGGCGCCGTCGATCCAGCGGAGGCGCCGCCATCCTCGATACGGGCGCGCACCGCGTAGACGCCCTTGGCCGGGTGCAGGTAATCGCCCATGTCCACGTTGGCGGTGGGAAAGCCCAGGTCCCGCCCGCGCGCATCGCCGTGCATGACCTCGCCCTTCACCTCCCACGGATGACCGAGAAGCCCCGCCGCGCCGTCGAGATCCCCCGCCACCAGCTTTTCACGGATGGTGTTGGACGAAATCACGGTGCCGTCGGCGTCGGTCACTTCCGGGGCCAGGGTAATGGCGAAACCCGCCGCCCCGGCGCGGGCCTTGAGCATCTCCACATCGCCCGCGCGCTTGTGGCCGAAACGGAAATCCCGCCCGACCACGACATGGCGCACGCCCAGACGGCCGACCAGGATGTCGTCGATGAACGCCTCGGCCGGGATCGCGGCAAAGGCAGCATCGAAACCGCAGGCAATCAGGGTGTCCAGGCCGAGGCTTTCAAGTCTTCGCGACTTCGACGCCAGCGAGGTCAGGCGGAACGGCGGCGCGTCGGGGGCGAACAGGCGGCGCGGATGAGGCTCGAACGTCAGCACAGCGGAAGGCGCGCCGAGGCGCGCGGCAATTACCCGCGTTTCCTCGATGACGCGCTGGTGGCCGCGATGCAGGCCGTCGAAATTGCCGATCGCCAGCACAGCCCCGCGGACATCGCCGGGTAGGGCGTCGGTGTGCGTGAAGATGCGCATGAGCGCGGGCGTGTCCTTGCTTACCGTGCCCGGTCAATCAGGCTCAGGTGACTTCCATCGCCATGGTGCCGCCGTCGAGGAACAGGTTCTCGCCCCAGACGAAGTCCGAATCATCGGAAACCATGAAAAGGACGGCCTTGGCCATGTCTTCCGGCACACCGGTGCGCTGCGCCAGGTTGACGACGGGGCGGGTGGGATCGAAGTCTTCCTTGCCGACGGGTGAGCCGATCTTGTTGGGCGAGATCGAGTTGACCCGGATCTTGTGCGGCGCCAGTTGCACCGCCATGGAACGGGTCAGGTTGATAACACCGCCCTTGGCCGTGGTGTAGGCGATGGCCCGGTGGCGCCCGCGCCAGCCCGAGGTCGAGGCAATATTGACGATATTGCCGCCGCCGCCCTGAGCCACCATCTGCTTGGCCGCATATTTGCCCATCAGGAACGGTGCCGTCAGGGTGACGGCCATGACCTTGTCCCAATCGGCCTTGGAAATATCCAGAATATGCTGGTTGTCGGAAATGGCGACATTGTTGACCAGGATGTCCACCCGGCCGAACGCCGCGACGACATCATTGATCAGCTGCTGCACCTGCGCTTCGTCGGCCACGTTGGTGCCGAACGCCTTGGCGGCGCCCCCGGCGGCATTGATGTCGGCAGCGACCTTCTCGCCACGGTCCTTCTCAAGGTCCACCACGGCGACCTTGGCCCCTTCGCGGGAAAGGCAATGGGCAACCGCCTCGCCGATATTGCGGCCCGCGCCGGTGACGATGGCAACCTTGTCCTTGAGCTTCATGTGTTCAACTCCCTCGATTTTCTGACCTCGATTTTACGGGGCGCCATTCAACCCCAGCGGCGCGCCCCGGTCAATTGCCGCCGCCCCCCTGATGGGGCTATTGTACGCTCCACATACCGGCCCCGGCGGGCAAAACTACCGTTCCCGGGGTACAAGATAAGGAAATGCCGCGAAATGGCTCGTATGCCGAAAGTTCCCAAGGTCGGTGAATATGTCGAGCTGACGCTCGGCGACGGCAAGGCGTTGAAGGGCTATGTCTTTATCGACGCCACCTCGCGCATCCAGGACCTGCTCAACACCGATCACCCGTTCATCGCTTTCGTCGATGAAGCGGAAAATATCCACCTGCTGAACAAGGACTGGATCAAGATCGTACGGCCCTTTGACGGCTGCACCGAAACAACCCAAAAAACATCCACAGACCCCAGGGAGTGCCTTCATGGCGAATAAACTGAAACTGACCATCGGCATCGAACGCTACGACCGCCATTTCCCGTTCTTCGACAGCACGGTGAAGGTACCCGACAACATCGACCTCAACGTGCTTCAGGTCGGCCAGAGCGTCGTGCTGCGTGACGGGACCGACCGCCATGGCCGCATGCTGGCGGGCGACTTCGATGTCGCGGAATTCTCCATGTCGACCTTCCTGATGGCCAAGGGCCGCGGCATGCCCATCGCCGGGATCCCGGTTTTCCCGCGCCGCCTGTTCAGCCAAAGCCAGATGTGGGTACATCCCGATTCGAAGCTGTGGCACCCGCGCGACCTGGTGGGCAAGAAAGTCGCCCTGTCTTCGTTCCAGACCACGCTGTCACTGCTGGCCAAGGGCGACATGAAATTCTATTACGAAGTGCCGTGGGAAGAGATTCACTGGTTCCTGACGACCGAGGAAAAGGTCAAGTTCAAGACCAAGGAAGGGGTGAAGCTGGAATTCATGGGCAACCGCGCCGATCTCGGCCGCGCCCTCGCCGATCGCGAGATTGATGCGTTCTTCCTGCCCCACCCGCCCCATTCCGTGGTCAGCGGCGAAACCCCGGCGCGGCGCCTGTTCGCCGACTGCAAACAGGAAGAGCTGGAGTATTTCGAAAAGGTCGGCGACTTCCCGATCATGCATGTCGTCGCCATCCGCCAGGAAGTCATCGACAAGAACCCGTGGGTCGCCCGCGCCGTTTATGACATGTTCAACGATGCCAAGCGCCTGGCCGAAGAATATTACGAAGACCCCAACTGGTCGCGCCTGGCCTGGGGCCGCCATGATTTTGAGGACGAGCGCAGCCTGTTCGTCCGCGATCCGTGGGAAAACGGCTTCAAGCGCAACCGCGCCAACCTGGAACGCTTCATCAAGTATTCCCACGACCAGGGGCTGATCGACGCTCCGTACGAGCCGGAAACCCTATTCGCCAAGGAAACCCTGGATACCTAGACGCCACGGCGCTGGGAGGGCGCGGCCCGCGCCTTCCCGCTTTCCCTGCCCCTCGGGCGCCGGACGCGCCGTATGGGCCCATTGTGCTTTCCCCGTCGCTTCGGACGGGATACAATTTTTTCCATAAAAACCGGCAGGAGCCTCGAACCCTGCCCGCGTGGGCTGTTTCCCGCGCACCAATGGCAGGGAATTGGAACGCATAACGGGCGTGGCCATCACGCAACGGACACGCCGCACTACCTGGGAGATATTCAATGAGAAAAGTAATCATGACCATGCCCGCCCTCGGACTGGCGGTTTTCGCCGGCCTGACGGCGACACCCGCACTCGCCGATCCCGTCGCGGATTTCTACAAGGGTAAGCAGATCAAGATGATCATCCGCACCAAGCCGGGGGGAGGCTACGACCTCAGCGCACGCATGCTGATGCGTCACATGCCGCGCCTTATCCCCGGTAAGCCCAGCGCCCTTAACATGAACATGACGGGCGGCGGCGGCATCAGGGCCGCCAATTACGTTGCTCAGGTGGCACCCCGTGATGGTACCGTAATGACGATCGTCAGCGGTGCCCTGCCGATGTTCCAGGGTCTCCAGATCACCGACAAGCTGAAGGCCGATATGAAAGCGTTCAACTGGATCGGGGTAATCTCAACCTCGAACCGGGTGCTGGCCGTCTGGCACACCACACCGGCCAGAAAATTCGATGATCTCAGGAAGAGCGTAACCAATATTGGCGCCACCGGTGCGGGCTCGCCGTCGGTCATCTTACCCGCCGTTCTCAACAACGTGCTCGGCGCCAAGCTCAAGATCATCTCAGGCTACCAGGGCGGCAACGAGATTGATGCCGCAATGGAGAAAGGCGAGCTTGGGGGCCGCGGCTCCAACCCATGGTCAAGCTGGGTTTCGAGCTCGCCACGACTGATTCGGGACAAGCTGGTTATCCCAATGGTTCAAGTCGGGTTCAAGTCGGATCCGCAGCTGCCCGGTGTCGTGCCCCTGCTGAAGGATCTGGGCAGGACGCCGGAAGAGAGCGAAATTCTCAACTATGTGACTAAGTCGTTCATGACCGGCTTCCCGTTCGCTGTGGCCCAGGACGTGCCGGGTGATCGAGTCAAGGCGCTGCGCGCTGCGTTCGACGCGACCATGAAGGACAAAACGTTCCTGAAGGACGCCAAGCGCGCCCGCATGGAAATAGATCCGACGAGCGGTGCCGATCTGCAGAAGTTGGTTGCTGAGATCGTGAGTGTCTCGCCCACGCTACGCCAAAAGGTACGTGCAGCGATCACCCCACCTGGTTCGTATTACAGCAAGATCAAGCGTAAAAAGAAAAAGAAGAAGAAGAACAATTGAGGACAGCTAGTCCCGAGAATATGGGAAGGGCCGATCCATCGGGTCGGCCCTTCTTTTTTACCTGCCTACCGCATAGGACTGCATGAAGCGCGAGGTCGCCCCCGCACGAAGCAGGTCGCCGTCACGCGCGGCCATTAGGACCCGGCCCATGGACCAGCGCGGACTTTCTACCACTCGGTGACCACGGCGGACGAGTTCCTCCATCGTTTCCAGCGGCGTACCCCCCTCGAGGCCGAGGTGCCCCGGCATCGCGTCGCGCGGCCAGAACGAGTTGGGGAAATGCAGGGTCTCGAATAGAGGCAAATCGATGGATTCCTGCAGGTTGAAACCGAAATGGACGTGGCGCAGGAAACAGGTCAGCGGCCACTGGTCCTGCATGTCGCCGCCCGGCGTGCCGAACGCCATGTAGGGCACGCCATCGCGTGAGGCAAAGGACGGCGACAGCGTCGTGCGCGGGCGCTTGCCCGGCGCCAGTCCCGAAGGGTGATCGGCATCGAGCCAGAACATTTGCGCCCGTGTGCCGAGCGGAAAGCCGAGCCCTGGTACGGCGGGCGAGCTTTGCAGCCAGGCCCCCGATGGCGTTGCCGAAACGATATTGCCATAGCAGTCCACCGCGTCGATATGGACAGTGTCGGAGCGGAGATTTTCACCGAGCACTCGACCGGGTTCTCCTACCCCCGCGCCCGCCCCGCCGGAACCGTCGCCGACAAGGATCCGCGTCGCACCGAAGCCCGGCACATCGCCGGGCCGCAAGTCCAGCGATGCCTCCTTGCCCACCAGCTTCCGCCGGGCATCGTTGTAGGTATCGGACAGCAGGACATCCATCGGCACGGCGGCGAAATCAGGATCGCCGTAGAATTTCTCGCGGTCGGCAAAAGCCAGCTTCGCGCATTCGATCACGGTATGAATAAAATCGGGACCGAGCGGGTCCATCGCCGCCACGTCGAAACCCTTGAGCAGGGCCAACTGCTGTAAGGCTACCGGCGCCTGGCTCCAGGGCCCGCACTTGTGAAGGGTATAGCCGTGATAATCAAAGCTCAGCGGCGCCTCATACGGGGCGCGCCAGCGCGCCATGTCGTCGCCGGTCAGCAATCCGCCGTGACGGTCGTGGGAACCATCGAAAACGCGCGCCGTGCGGCAGAAATCGTCTATCGCTTCGGCGACGAACCCTTCGCGCCAGATGGCGCGGGCCCGCTCGATCACCTGTTCGCGGCTACCGCCGCCGCTTTCGGCCTCTTCGATTACGCGCCGGTAGGTCGCCGCCAGCTTAGGCAATCGGTAACGCCTGCGCGCCACCGGCGTAGCGCCTCCCACAAGGTAGGCTTCCGCCGACGTCGGCCATTCGGTCAGGAATATATCGCGCATCGACTCGATCGCGCCCGCTACCACCGGCGGCGCCGGATAGCCTTTCTCCGCGTAGGCAATGGCGGGCGCCAGCGCCTCAGCCAGACTCGCGGTGCCGTGATCGCCCAGCAGCGTCATCCAGGTATCAAAGGCCGCGGGCACGGTCGCCGCCATCAGTCCGGTGCCCGGTATCGTGGCGAACCCGGCATCGCGGTAAGCGATGATTGTCGCCGTCGCCGGGGCTGGTCCCTGGCCCGCCAGCGCACGGACCTCGCCGCCCTTGGCGGAAAACAGGATCGGCACCTCGCCCAACGGTCCACACATATGGGGCTGAACGACCTGCAGGACAAAACCGGCGCAAACCACGGCATCGAAGGCGTTGCCGCCGCGCTCCATCATGCCCATACCCGCCGCCGAGGCGAGCCAGTGCGAGGCGCAGACCATGCCGAAGTCGCCCGCCAGCTCCGGCCGTGAGGTGGGAAAACCGCGCTGGATATGCCGCTCCGCCATTGATTGAGTCGCTCCCCGGGGCCGTTGGTTTCAGGCGCGGCCAATTCTATAGTGCATTCAAACGTTCCCACAACGACGGCGGGAGGCCGCAATGGCAACCAAGTTCCATATTCCCGAAACCAGCGGCGATACCGAAGACACAATCAATTCGCAATCCAGCGCTATGGACCGCGAAATCCAGAAACACCGACCCAGGGACTGGGAGACCAAGCCGCAGCTTTTCCGCATGCGCTCGAAACTGCCCAAACAGGGCCGCGCCGAAGCGCTGCTTTGCGCCACCGACCGCATGTGGATCGCGCTCAAGACCTATGCCGAGGGCGGCGAGAACACGATCCATAACCACACCAACGAAGATCACAGCTTCATCGTAATGCAGGGCGAAGCGCGCTTCTTTGGTCCCGATGACGAATCGGTGGTGCTCGGGCGCAATGAAGGTATCTTGCTGCCGCGCGGTGCCTTTTACCGCTTCCGCACCGAAGGCGACGCACCGCTGGTCATCCTGCGCATCGGCTGTGTGGTGGATATGGCCGAGTCGCCGTGGCAACGCTACGATCTCGAAGGCAACCGCATTTACGGCAGCGACGAAAAGAACAACACCGTGGTCACTGAGTTCTACGAGGACCGCGAGTACGAATAAGCAATAGAGAGAGAGCGTAATGAGCAACGATACCGAAGACTGCATCCTTTCCATGCATTCGGGCTATGAGACTGACGGCATTTACACCGACGGTTTCCTCGCCCGCCCCGCCACCGGCACCGGTCATCCCGGTGTCGTGCTGCTTTCTGGCATGGGAGGCCTAACTTGGGTGCAGCGCGAGATCACGCGGCGTTATGCGCGCGCTGGTTTCGTTGCCCTGTCCCCGGATTTCATGGGAGAGGCGCTGGACGGCCATGCCGAACGCCTGCGTGCCAAGAATGCTCTGGACGTGGACACGGCGGTGGACCGCATTATCGGTGGCGCCGCGTTCCTGCGCTCGCTGCCGTGGGTCGGCGAAACCGGGAAGGTGGGCATCATGGGCTTTTGCCTCGGCGGCGGACTAGCTATCCTGGCGCCAGCGCGCTCAAGTGTTTTCGACGCGGCGGTGATCTATCACCACTCCTTGTTCCCCGACGAGCGCGAGTTAGAGGGCCTCGACTGCCCGCTGCAATATCATATCGGTACCGATGATCATTCGACACCACGTGTGGAAATAGACGCCTTTACCGCCGCCATGGATCGGCGATCCAAGCCTTACGAAATGAACTGGTACGCAGGCATGGGCCATTCCTTTGCCCAGATCGCGCCGGATGCCGACGTGCCCACGCCGCAGAAGGAAGCCTCGGACCTATCCTATGAGCGATCCTTCGCCTTTTTGAAGCGCGAACTCGCGGGCTAGTACTTCAGGTCCTCCAACGTGCCCTTGAAGGCAAGGTAGCCGCCGTCGATCAGGAGATCGGCGCCGGTCATGAAGCTCGATTCGTCGGAACCGAGGAACACTGCGCCGGTGGCGATTTCGTCCACCGTGCCCGGCGTGCCGCGCAGGTAAAAGCGGCCCCGGATCTTCTGGGCTTCCTCGTGGCTCGGGTAGCGCCAGAGCGAGCGCGGCGTATCGATGGCGCCGGGCGAGATCGAGTTGCAGCGGATATTGTCGCCTGCATGATCGACGGCGATGACCTTGGTCAGTTGCAGGATTCCGCCCTTGGACGCGCAATAGGCGGCTCGCCCCGGCACGCCGATGTGGCCCAATTGCGAGGCGATGTTGATGATCGACCCGCCCCCCGCTTCCGCCATGGCGGGAATGGCGAATTTTGCCATCAGGAAATAACCGGTCAGGTTGACGTTGACTTCGCGGCTCCAGTCGGCGATGGGCTTGTCCGCCACCTTCGCCGAGGGCGACGGCCCGGCGGCAACATTGACCAGGATATGCGGCCCACCGAAATGTTCGCGGGAAAATTCGACCGCGCGTTCACACTCCTTGGGCTCGGCAACGTCGAGCGGACAGGCCATCGCCCGCCCGCCCCTGGCCGCGATGTCGGCGACGCAGGCTTCCGCGCGCTCCGTGTCGAGATCGGCCACGGTGACGGCCGCGCCCTCGGCCGCGAAATGGCGCGCGATGGCGCCGCCAATGGCGCCGCCCGCGCCGGTAATAAGTGCTGCCTTGCCCGCCAGCCTACCCGCCATTGTCCGTCTCCCAGCCAAGCGCTGTTTTTTCCCAAGCTCGTCCAAGTGTCGTCTAAAATCGCCGCAAAATCAAAACGGGGTACCCGCCCCTTCAGGGAGACCAGAATGAAGATCGTCCTGCATACGCCGGTCGGCCGCCAGCTTGATTATGCGCCCTTGCAAAAGCGCTTTCCCGATCATCCCATTATCAGGACGCGGGATATCGAGAGCCTTGAACGCGAAATCAGGGATGCCGAGGTCCTGATCGCCTCCAACCGTCCCTACCTGCCGGACATGGTGGCAGCGATCAACGACAACCAGACGCAGCTCAAGTGGATCCAATTCACCACGTCGGGCATCGACAAGGCCTTGCGCTCCGGCGGTTTTCCCAAGGGCGTGGTAGTCACCAATTCCGCCGGGCTGGGCGCGCCGATCCTGGCCGAGCACGCCTTCTATATGTTCATGGCACTGGGCCGGCGCATGCGCGATACGGAAGCCGCCGTGCGCGAGCATTACTGGGACCGCGACGTGATCGCTAACAAGACCACGGCGATGACCTTCGCCACGATCTGTATCATCGGCATGGGCGCCACCGGGCAGGAAATGGCGCGGCGTGCTAAGGCCTTCGGCATGAAGGTGATCGGCGTTTCACGCGGCTACCGGCCCGACAGCCTGGTGGACGAGGTGTTCGAACGCGAACACGTGGACGATGCTTTGGCGCAAGCCGATTTCGTACTTCTGTCCATGCCCGCGGTGGCGGAGACACGTGACTTCATCAACGCCGACCGCCTGAAGGCCATGAAGAAGGGCGCGTTCCTAGTCAACGTCGCGCGCGGCGACCTGATAGATGAGAATGCGCTGATTGCAGCCTGTACCGAGGGCCGCATCGGGGGCGCCGGTCTCGACGTCACCAAGATCGAACCGACGCCTGCGGACAGCCCGCTCTGGGACGTGCCGAACATCATCGTCACGCCGCATATCGCAGGCGCGGGCGCCGACAACGCGCCGCGCCTGTTCCAGATCATCGGCGAAAACCTTGAGGCTTATCTTGCGGGCAAGCCGCTCAACCGTGTGCTCGACTGGGAAAACATGATGCCTGACTAGGGTGCGCGCACCACGTTGAGCAACGGCCGGCCGTCGACGAAGCGGCGCACATTTTGATGGATAACCTTAGCCAGCTTACGCCGGTTGTGATCCCCCGCCTGGCCGCCGACATGGGGCGTCATCACCACGTTATCCAGCGCCCAGAACGGGCTGTCGGCAGGCAGCGGTTCATCGCCAAAAGCATCGAGACCGGCACCGCCCAGCCGCCCAGCCGCCAGCGCGGCGGCCAGCGCCACTTCATCGACCACAAACCCGCGCGAAATATTGACCACAATGGCGCCGGGCTTCATCAACGCGATCCGTTCCGCCGATAGGAAGCCCTTGGTGTCATCGTCTAGCGGCATCGCCACCATGACGACATCAGCGGCGGGCAGGACTGTTTCCACCTGGTCCCGCGCCACCACGCGGTCAATAGCGTCATTGGCGGGTGCATCGGCGCGGGTCACGCAAACGACGTTCATGCCGAAGGCCCGCGCCTTGCGTGCCGCGTCCTGGCCGATGCGCCCCATGCCGAGGATCACGAGCGTCCCGCCTTCGGGCATGGTGAGCGATTTCATCAGCCCATCGCGGTCCCAGTGACGGCGCGCGCGGGCGCCCTCAAACCGATGCAACCCGCGTTGCACCGCCAGCATCAGCGCGATGGCATGGGTCGCCAGCGTCGCCTGCATCACGTCGCCGGTATTGGTCAACCAGAGGCCCAGCGGTAGGCCCGCCGCGTCGGCAATGTCTATGCCCACGGTGGTGAACTGGATCCATTTCAGCGCGCCCGCGTTGTCGCGAACCGTTTTGGCAAATTCCGGGGTGAAGGCGGAATTGGTGCTGATCAAAGCTTGCGCGCCCTTGAGCGCCGCGGCGAGCTCGTCCGGGTCCGAAACCTTGACGACTTCAATACCGGGAAAGTCTCGCAAAAAGGCCGCGTCGATCACATCGTTGCGCGGGTGCACGAACTGAGCGATACGGATGGTGATGGCAGCCTCCCCGTTTTTTTGCTTATTGATTGTCGAAGTCTCATGGCTTGGTTACCCTGAGTCAACGCTCTGAAGTGAGAATCATATGACGGATAAACCGCTTGCAGGCAAAGTTGCCATCGTCACCGGTGGGGGGCGCTGCATGGACTGGGACATGACGCGGGCCTTCGCCGCGGTGCGGGCACAAGGGGTTTGCGTCACGTCGGGCGCCAGCCTTGGTGAAATCTGTGAAGTCGCCAATGCAATCAAAGATCGTGGCTGACGCTTACGATCCAGCCGCCCCGCGCGAGGTGGGCTTCATCGGGGCGCGGTCTGATTTCATTGCCGGGCGCGATACCCCGGCCGATTACCTGGAGCGGTACCTCCAGGTGATCTACGCGCGGGAAGACAGCCTGCGTGCCTTCGCCACACTGGATCCCGAAGGTGCGCGCCGCCGCCGCCGCCGCGACCAGACGCTACCGCGACGGCGTGGCTCTGTCCCCAGTGGACGGCATGCCCGTTGCCTTCAAGGACATTTTCGAGGTCCGGGGCCTGCCCACGGCCTGGGGTGTCAGCGGCCTTGCCCAAACGGCGGTGCGCGACGCGGCCATCGTCAACGCCTTGCGCCGGGGCGGCGCCGTCATCATAGGTAAGACGACACTGCCGGAACTAGGCTTCGGCGAACCGCCACCCACGCGCAACCCCCGTGACGAGACGCGCTCGCCCGGCGGGTCGTCGTCGGGATCGGCCGCCGCCGTGGGGGCAGGCATGGTGCCCGTCGCCATCGGTACCCAGGGCAAGGGATCGCTCACGCGCCCTGCCAGTTTCTGCGGTTCCTTCGCTTTCAAGCCCGGCCACGCCACCATCCAACGCGGCGGCGACGGCGGCGGCCAGGAAACCAACACCCATGTCGGCGTGCTGGCCGAGGTGGCGGAAGATGCCTGGCTGGTGGCGCGCTACCTGTCGCAAAACGCCGGTCCGCATCCGGGCCATGCGGGTCTCAACGGACCGATGGAGCCGCCCCCCGCCACGGTGCCACGGGAACTATTGCGCCTCACCAAAGCCGGATGGGACAAGACCACGCCCGAAGCGCGCGCTGCCTTCGACACACTTTGCGCGGTCCTCGCTCAATCGGGCATGCACGTAGGCGACGCTGAAGACCTGCCCAATGGGCGAGCACTGGTCGGTGACCTCGGTGCCACCGACCATGCGCTCGACGTGATTTCGGACTACGAGTCGCGCTGGCCGCTGATCATGTACCTGCAAGACCCCGATGCCGCGCAAAAGTTTTCGGCCCGCGTGATCGAGCGCGGCCTCGCCCGCGACAAGTGGAGCCGCGACGATTACGAAGATGCCCTGCGCTTTCGCAGCGCTTACCGAGAAAAGCTCGCTGCCTGCCGGGCGGCGGGACGGTTCTTTATCTCGCCTTCCGCCACCGGCCCGGCGCCTTCGGGCACTTCGGACACGGGATCATCGGTCTATCAGTGGGGATCGTCACTGGCCGGCAACCCAGTCTGCGGCCTACCACTGATGACTGTGGAAGGCTTGCCGCTTGGCCTTGAATTGCAGGGCTTTGCCGGCGAAGAGGCGGAACTGATGGCGGCGGCACGGGCCTTGATCGCCGCCGCCTCAACCTATTCGACGAAACTTTCCAGCAGGTCCACCGGGTCGCCGTAGCGGCTGGCAGCGGCGATCACCTGCGGGCTTTGCAGGTCCATCAGGAAGCCGTTGTCGATCAGCGTCACATTGCCGAGCTTCACCGTGGTGTCAAATGTCGCTAGGTCCTGGTGCAGCGGCGGCTCTTCCCAGTTGGGCACAACACGACGTAGGTAGCGCGACGGCTTGGTGTAATTGATGCCCCAATGAAGCGCACCGGCTGTATTGGGCCCCGCCGGGTAGACGGTGAAGCGCGGCGCTTTCGGATTGTGGCCACAGCCCAGTTCCGTGACCTTACCGCCGACGATCATCTCGCGCAGCACATCGGCTTCACGCGACTTACCATGAACCTTGATAACTTCGGTGTTCTTCCACTCGATGCCGATCTTTTCCGCGAACGGCTCTCTGAACCCAATGGCCCATTGCGGATAGAGGATACCCTCCATCTCCGCAAGCGCGCCGGGTTCGCGCTTGAATGCTTCGCGGTCGTAGATATTGGGGCCGTGGGCAGGCAGGTAGTGGACGTAGCAGCCCGGTTCTTCCGCAATGGTGGAGCCGCGCCAGCGGTTGGTATCGAGCATGTTCGACACCATTTCCGGGGTGAAGCGGATAGTGACATCGCTGCCACGCGGGTCGGAAAAATGCATGTCGAAGTTCTGCCCGCGCGGGAACAGAGCGGCATTGGCGCGGGTGATTTCGCCCACCAGCTCCGGCGGGAAACGGCCCTGAGGCGTGTCTAGCATGTCGAGATTGCGGAAATAGGTGATCTTGACCCAACGCTGGCCGCGTTCCTTGCGCAGCTTCACAAACAGGGGCGCATTGACGGACGCGTACCAGGTGCCCATGACGAAATCGGCGTCTTCGACCAGCGCCACCGCCTCCGTCGGGCAATCGGTCAATTGCGTCGTCGGCGCGATATATTCGCGCACGCCGGCACCGCGCGCCGCCGCGATACCCGATACTGCATCGACCACCCGGCGATCAAGCAAAGGGTCCGTCAGCAACACGACCCTTTCGCCGGGCTTGATAGCGAACACTCGGTTCATGTGCGACACCGCCTGGAAATGCTGGCGTATGCGGATGTTCTCCGTTGCTTCCGGGCTCGGCAGCGCGGTCGAGGTGGCGGAAGCTAGGATGTCTTCGCGGCTGGGCGGGGTATGGGTCATTGTCGTCTCCCTGTTTCGCACATTTTCCGCCCGCCGGAGCGGGTGCGCAAGGGCGCTTGGCAACGGCCGGGATGGCCCTGCGTGGGCGACGGCGGGCCGGAATGCTATTGTGCCGGGAAACCGGCACCAGGGAGGACACTATGACCATCTTCATCAACGAAAAGGATATTGCTCGCCTACACGACGAGGGCCTAGCAAGCATGGCGGATTACATCGCCGCGGTGGGTGCTGCCTATACCGACCAGGGCCGGGGCGAATTCGAAATCCTGCCGCGCACTAATTTCACTGTCGAGTGCCGGGCCGCAAGCGGCCGGGGTCGCTGAAGATCGGCGGCGGCTGCCTCAAGGGCGTACGGGTGATGGGCGCGTCGCTATATTCCGGCGGGTACGGCGGCATGAACCTATGGATAACACTTTATGACTGCGATACCGGCAAGGTGCTGGCCATCCTGCACGGCCACGGCATCGGGCGCATGAAGACGGGGGCCACCGCGGCCATTGCGGCGCGTGAAATGGCACGGGAAGATGCGCAGGTGGTCGGCATCCTCGGCTCCGCCTCGCAGGCGCAGACGCAGCTTCTGGGCCTCGCCAATGTGCGTGCGCTGAAGGAACTGCGCGTGTTCAGCCCCAACAGGGATAACCGCGAAGCCTTCGCCGCCTGGGCGCGGAGCGCAGTGCCCGACCTGAGCGTCGACGCCGTGGAGTGCGCCGAGGACGCGGTGCGCGACGTGGATATCCTGGTTACCATCACCAACTCCAAAGAACCGATCCTTCAGGCCGATTGGATCGCGCCGGGGACGCATTGCAACTTCGTCGGCGCCCATTATCCCAATGCGCAGGAAGTGGACGGCGAAACCGTCAGGCGCGGACGTGTCATCGTTGACGACATCGACCAGGCCTTCAACGAAAAAGGCGAAATCCTGCTTCCGCTGGCGGCGGGCGAAATCACCCGCGACCATGTGCGCGGCTGTATCGGCGATGTGCTGGTCGGCAGGGTCAAGGGCCGCGAGAGCGCGGAGCAGATCACCATGTTCATGTCCGGGGGCACCAGCCTCGAGTACATGGGGGCCTCGGCCATGCTATACGCCAAGGCGCGCGCCGCCGGTATCGGCCAAGTGCTGGATTACGAGGAATGCCGCTAGGGGCCACTATTTCATCGTCGGCATGATGTAGTTAGCGCCAGCGTGAAGGCTGGTTGGCCAGCGCGCGGTCACGGTCTTGAGGCGCGTGTAGAAGCGTACCCCTTCCATACCGTGAATGTGATGATCGCCGAACAGGGACCGCTTCCAGCCGCCGAAGCTCATGAACGCCATGGGCACGGGGATGGGCACGTTGATACCGACCATGCCCGCCGCGACGCCACTGCTGAACGCCCGCGCCGCGTCGCCGTCATTTGTGAAGATGGCCGCACCGTTGCCGAACTGGTGGTCGTTGACAAGCTTCAGCGCTTCATCGAAAGACTGGGCGCGCACCACCGATAGGACGGGGCCGAAAATTTCATCGCGGTAAATCTTCATTTCCGGCGTCACCCGGTCGAACAGCGTCGCGCCGGTGAAAAAGCCGTCTTCATGCCCCTGCAGCGACAGCCCGCGCCCGTCGACCACCAGCTCGGCACCCTCGGCCACGCCGGTGGCGATGTAATCCTCGACCCTGGCCCTATGCACCCCCGTCACCAGCGGTCCCATTTCCGCCGCCGGATCGCTGCCCGGCCCGACCCGCAACGTGCGCGCGCGTGGCGCCAATCGTTCGACCAGCGCATCCCCCGCGGCGCCGACGGCAACGGCGACGGAGACCGCCATGCAGCGCTCCCCGGCCGAGCCATAGGCCGCGCCCATCAGCGCATCGGTTGCAAGGTCCATGTCGGCATCGGGCAGCACTACCAGATGATTCTTGGCACCCCCTAGGGCCTGCACGCGCTTGCCCGCGTGGGTACCGGTACGCCAGACGTGTTCGGCGACCGGGGTGGAACCGACAAAACTGACCGCGCCCACGACGGGCGAATCTAGAAGCGCGTTTACCGCGTCTGCGTCGCCGTTGACGACATTGAGCACGCCCGGCGGCAGCCCCGCCTCATGGGCCAGTTCGGCCAGGCGCAGCGCAGCCGAGGGCACCTTTTCCGAGGGCTTGAGTATAAAGCAGTTACCCGCCGTCACCGCGATGGGGAACATCCACAGCGGCACCATGACGGGAAAATTGAACGGCGTGATCCCAGCGCAAATTCCGATGGGCTGACGCGCCGACCAGCTGTCGATCCCGCTGCCGACGTTTTCCGCAAACTCACCCTTGAGCAACTGTGGCATGCCACAGGCGAATTCCACCACTTCCAGGCCCCGCGTCAGGGAGCCCAGGGCATCGGACAGCACCTTGCCGTGTTCGTTGGTGACCAGGGTGCAAATGGCATCGGCCTCGCGCTCCACTAGTTCCTTGAAGCGGAACATGACCCGCGCCCGGCGGATGGGCGGCGTCGCCGACCACGCGGGGAAAGCCTTTTCCGCAGCGCTGATGGCTGCCGCAACCTCGGCGGCAACGGCCAGCGGCACCCTTGCGCGCACAGCCCCCGTCGCCGGATCGAATACATCGCCGTAGCGGCCTGACGTGCCACCCACGCGCGCGCCGTTGATAAAATGATAAAGCTCGTCCATCCAAGCCCCCGTCTTTTTATTTAGGCTGAGGTTAGGACCGTGCGCCGCAAAGGTCTAGCCCGCGCTGGATCGCGGTTAGGCCTTCGGAGCATCCGCTAACACCCGGTCGAGAACGAAGCGGCGCCAGTCCTGATCGGGCGAGGCGCAGACATGACCGCCCGCGTCTTGCAGGGTCACGCCGCTAAGATGCCAAAGCTTCTTGAACGCACCTGTGTCGGCCATCACCGGGCCATGAAACCGCGCGCGCATGCGGCGGTAAATCCATGCGCGGCCAAAGCCGAAATAAAAAATGATACCGAGCGCCAGCGCCAGCAGCCCACGGCCCGGATCAGAAGACACGGCCCAGGACCCGGCAGCGAAGGCAACGACCCCGTAGATCCAGCGGTTGTGATCCGCCTGCACGGCGATGGGACTGTCGGTATGCAACAGCCGCTTGCAATTTAGGCGCGCATCAATGCGGCCATCTTCAATGGCGGCACGCAGGGCATGGAGAAGATCATTTTCGTTCAGGGCGGCGTGGGTCATGATGACCTAATGTATAGACCTTCCCGTCGTCCCCGGCACCTGGAGCAAGCCCATGACCAGACTTTCCACCCCCGCTCTTGCCGCGATCATCTTTGCCGGGCTTGCCGGCGCCGCGGGCATCACACTCGGCGCCTGGGCGGCACACGGGCTGACCGAGGGCATGGCCCGCCTCGCCGAAACCGCGAGCCGCTACGCCCTGTTTCATGCCGCGGCCATGGTCGCCAACGCGATGGTGCTGGACCGCGTCGGCCAGGGCTGGCCCCGGCGCCTGACGACACTGGCGCTGGCACTGTTCGCGCTCGGCATAGTGCTGTTTTGCGGCGGTGTTGCCGGCACCGCCGTCGGCTTTGCCACCGGCACGGCGCCTCTCGGTGGCATGGCCCTGATCGCAGGCTGGATCACGCTGGCGGTAGCGGCGGGGGCGGCATTTCGCAACGCCCTCTAGCCCTGAGAGGCCCGGAATTTTTCTTATGGGCGTCAGCCTCTCGGAAAGTTTAACCCCTGGCGGGACTGCTGAGTAGTCTCGGGGGCGGTAATACTCCCTTCCCGCCAGCCCGCTCAGGAGCTGGAACCGGGGTCCTTGGGTTCTTCTTCAGGCATGTCGGGGGCAATGGCCTCGGATTCGGGTGCCGGCTCAGGCGCCGGGCGGGGATGCAACAAATTGTGAGAGCCGTCGCAAAAAGGCGGAGTTTCACTGCGCTTGCAGTAGCAATATAAGCTCATACAACTCACCAACTTGATATTTTAGGTAGTTGATAATTTTCACCTTAACAGTAAGACAATTTAGAGCCCCGCCCTAACAGCTGCTGATGCTGAAACTAAAGCCGATATTTTGTTTCTCGCAAGTTCACGGCTGATAGTCATTAACCCACAATCAGGTCCGACCATAACTTGTGCTGGATCAACATATTTTAGCAAGCCAGCAATGCGTAGCTTGATTTCATCTACCGGCGGCACCGGAGTATTACCGGGGTCGACACAACCAAACAAAATTAGGCGATCGCCGCACGCCTTTAACACAGCTGGATCGTAATCGCTCCGACCAAATTCAACTGTGAAACCACCAATGCGTGTCTTCATCAACTGTTCAAGAATTTTTGGGTATGTAAATTCGTGCTGTGGCGTATCCCCACCAGGATAACCATAGCAAAGATGGACGATGCTAGGTACAGTCAATCCATTGAGGCAACGATCAAGAGCTTCTGCACCGTAGGCAAATACTTTATCGTGATAACGAGTCATAGCCGGCTCATCTATTTGCACCATATCGCAACCGGCTGCTTCTAAGTCGAGCAATTCAGCATTAATTGCTTCGGCAATATCCATTGCCAATTCTGCTTCATTTTCATAAGCGACGTTGAGAGTGCTATCTATCACTGTCATTGGGCCCGCAACTGCCATTTTAATGGGTAACGACGTGTGATCTCTCGCAAACTTTGTATCACGCACAGCTGCAGGTCCTCGCCGCTTTATTTTCCCCGTGATGCGCGGGACTGCGTGAGGATTAAGTCTATTACGATAAAGCTTTTTCTCTCCTTTATCTTCCATATCAACGCCATGCCATGTTGAGGCTACGTGATATACAAAACTCTCGCGCCGCTGTTCGCCGTCCGTCAAAAGCTCAAGTCCCAGTTCTTCCTGCTCACGCAAGCAGACGACTGTTGCATCATCTTGAGCTTCCAGCAGCGCCCTTCCCTCTAATCTGAAGGTGGCACGAGATCGATTAGTCTCTGCCAGCCAAAGAGGACGCGGAAAACTACCAATGGAAGTAGGTGCGAGGGGCTTAAATCTCATTATTACTTTCCTTAAATATTCAATTAATTTAAAAATCGAATTTATTTAATTAAATTCGAGGATATAAAATTATCAATATCTTTCTCATATTTTTTCAATTCAGAAAAATTAGCGCCAAGGTACCCAACGTAACAAAAATAACCACCTACACCACGACATTGATTAGATGGATAAAGACCATAATTTCCAATATCTCCGTCTTTTGATTCTTGGGAATGAAATGAATGTCCGGCATTCTCGTATATTATAATATCTACATCTTTTCCGGATTTCTTTTGTATATCAATCCAGCCCTGAACGGTTAAATTTTTTGGAAATTTATTTTTTCCTCTTCCAGCCCAAAAATTACCCCTTGGCCAATAAGTCGTCTTACGTTGATAAATCGTCTTATTATCTCCAGCGCCCCAGGTATCTTTTTGCCCGTAAAAAAATCTAGTTGGTATATCAAGTTTCTGCGGTAATCCGTAACCAATGCCAGAAAAACCCTCAGATAAAATCCCTCTTATTCTACTCGGATCACTAACTAAACTAGGCAGGTATAAAACCGCTGCGGCGCCATTGCTTTGACCGTAGAGAAAAATATTACGCGTATCCCACTTTTTTTGGGATATGGCATACTCAAAAGCACCACGAGCAATTTTACCCGATAAATTTTGCTTTCCTGAATTAGTGAGATTTCGTTGGACCCAATCCTCAGGCCCAAATCCATTGATTAAGAATGCATCGAATGAGATAGTTACAAAACCTTTTTCCTGAAATATTTTGATTCGATCTTCATCTGCATTGAGCAGTCCCCTCCCACCATGAATATAAATAACTATGGGCGGCGGTTTTATAGATTTAGGTTGATGTATAAAAACACTCTCGTGATTAGGCGTGAAACTAGCTCCGGTTTGACCCTTAACTCTATATATTTCGCCCCCTGCGCGAGTCGTAAATGGCACTAGAGTAGGAATTACGCCTTCAGGAATTTTTTCGAATCCAGGGGAAGAATTAGAAAATATTAAGAATATTAAAGTAAAAAATAAATATATATATCTTTTAAGGTATAATATATTAGATGAAATAGTCATAATTATTCGCCCCCCCTCTTAATCCGAACGAAAAATTTTTATTGCTTTCGGCTTGCTGCTTGGAACCGGAAAAGACGATATCATTTTGTGCTCTCGCGTGGTGCCCCTGGCCGGACTCGAACCAGCACGTTGTTGCCAACAACAGATTTTGAGTCCGCCGCGTCTACCAATTCCGCCACAGGGCACGCGAGAACGCCGTCAGAGGCGGAACATAAGCGTTCACGGCGCAACGGCAATATCGTCAGAACTCTGACAGATAGCGTTACTGGGCCTTGGCGAGATTGGCCAGAACCTCAGTCTCGAAAGCCAGTAGCTTCTGGACACTGGGCCGGCTTTGCATGCGCTCGAAATGGGCAGAAACATTGGCAAAGCGCGAAATATCAAGCCCTAGCTCTTTCGCGCGGCGTACAGACCAGAAAAAATGGGCATCCGGAGTGGTGAAATCGCCAAAGAAATAGTTTCGGCCCGCCAGCATCTCGTCCGCAACGCCAAAGTTTTCATAAATAGCTTCCGAGGCGACGGCGACGACGCTGGCCTCGCTGCCCGGCGCATCGCAGACCTTGGCCGGATTATTGACCCGCGCCAGGTAGGGATGAATGCCGCCGGACACCCAGCTGTGCAACGCCAGTGCCTGCAGTTCTTCCCACGGGTCAGTCGGGAATAGTCTGGCGTTCGGAAACTGGCGTGCGACCCAAGGATGAATAGCGACGTTTTCGGTCAGGATACGGTCATCGACCATCAGCGCCGGGACCTTATGCTTCGGATTAACCGCAAGGTAAGCAGGCGTGAACTGCTGCTTTGTGCGCAAGTTCAACGTTTCGACGGTAAAATCCGCGCCCGCTTCAGTGAGGGTGATGTAGGGCGCAAGCGCGCAGGTGTGGGGCGCGTAGTAGAGAACAATCTTCATCGAGGCCTCCCTAGGTAATTCTGTTTTCCCTATTGTGCCACAGCGATTGCCCCCGGGCGAGCGCCGTTCCGTGAGCGCCGGGGCCGTGCTAGGGTATAAGAATGATCGCAGCCTCGGATGACACACCACCTGCCTACGACATTCCCGCCTGGCACGCGCACATCTATTACGACCCCGCCACCACCCGACAGCGGGCCGAGCGCCTGCGCGAGAAAATAGAAGCTGCCTTCCCGGCCGCCATCGTTGGCCGTTGGCACGACACGCTGGTCGGCCCCCACACCCGAGCCATGTTCCAGGTTGCCTTTGATCACGCGCTGTTCGACAGGCTGGTGCCGTTCCTGGCGCTGCATCGCGAGGGGTTGGCCATTCTGGTGCACGCCGATTCGACCGGCGACCACAAGGCCGACCACACCACCCACGCCATTTGGATGGGCGAAGTGCTTGCGGTTAAAACCGAACAGTGGAACTGATGTCCCAGCAGAATTACAGCAAACGGCAAAGCCAAAAAGAAAGGAATAAGACAATACGGCGCGAAAAAGGAGATCGAGATCACCAGCGGCTGCACTAACGAGGTTTTATGAATTCAGGCAAATTTTTCGACGAGATGCGCGGCACCGACGGCTCGGTGCGCGAGGCTTACAAGGCCATTGCCAACTGGCTCGAAACGGTTCCCAAGCGCGAACTCAACACCCGGCGCAAGGAAGCGGAAATTCTTTTTCGCCGCATGGGGATCACTTTCCTGGTTTACGGTGCAGGTGCGCCCAGCGAACGCCTCATCCCTTTCGACATCCTGCCTCGCGTCATCACTGCCGATGAATGGTCCCTGATCGAGAACGGCTGCCTGCAGCGCGTGCGCGCCATCAACGCTTTCCTTCAGGACATCTACCACAACCAGGACATCATCAAGGCCGGCCGTGTCCCCGCCGAAACGGTCATGACAAACCCGAAATACCGGCCCGAGATGCAACACCTGGACCTGCCTGGCGATACCTACGTACATATCACCGGTATTGACCTGGTGCGCGTGGGCGAACGCGAATTCTATGTACTTGAGGACAACCTGCGCAATCCATCGGGCGTCAGCTACATGCTAGAAAACCGAGAAGTGATGATGCGCCTGTTCCCCCACCTGTTCTCGCGCCACCGCATAGCCCCGGTGAACAATTATCCCGATCTTCTGCTGCAGAACCTTCGCGCCGTGGCACCGCCGGGCGTCGAGCAACCGACTGTCGCCCTGTTGACGCCGGGGATATACAACTCCGCATATTTCGAACACGTCTTTCTGGCCGACGAAATGGGCGTCGAACTTGTTGAAGGCCAGGATCTGTTCGTGCGCGACGATCATGTTTACATGCGCACCACCCACGGTCCAGTGCAGGTAGATGTCATTTACCGCCGCATCGATGACGAATTCCTCGACCCGCTGGTGTTCAACCCCGATTCCCTGTTGGGCGTGCCGGGACTGCTGAGCGCGTATCGCGCGGGCGGCGTATCGCTGGCCAACGCCATCGGCACCGGCGTCGCCGACGACAAGGCGATATACACTTACGTGCCCGACATGATCGATTTTTATCTCGGTGAAAAGCCGATCCTGTCCAACGTGCCGACCTGGGCCTTGCGCAAGCCCGACGACCTTAAGTACGTGCTCGATCACCTGCCCGAACTGGTGGTCAAGGAAGTCGGCGGCGCCGGCGGCTACGGCATGCTGGTCGGACCGGCTGCCAGCAAGGCGGAAATCGCCGCCTACCGTGAACGGATCATCGCCGATCCATCCAACTTCATCGCCCAGCCGACACTGGCGCTGTCCACCTGCCCAACCTTCACCGACAAGGGCGTGGCACCGCGCCACGTGGACCTGCGGCCCTACGTGCTGACCGGGATCAATTCCACGGTGGTGCCCGGCGGCCTGACCCGGGTCGCCCTGCGCGAAGGCTCGCTGGTGGTCAATTCATCCCAGGGGGGCGGCACCAAGGACACATGGGTCTTGCGCGGCCCCCGCACGGGGGGTGCATCATGACCATCGTTCTGTCGCGCAGCGCCGATCACCTGTACTGGATTTCGCGCTACATGGAGCGTGCCGAAAACACCGCGCGCATCCTCGATGTTTCCGATCGCATGGGCCTGTTACCGACAAGCACCAGCGGCGGCGAATGGGACGCGGTGCTGCAGATCACCGGCGATATCGGCGCCTTTCACCAGAAATTTCCCGAGGCCAGCGCGGCCAATGTCATCTCGCACCTGACCCTCGATGCCGATAATCCGTCGAGCATCTATTCCACCGTCCGCGCGGCACGCGAAAACGCCCGCGCCGAACGGGTCGGGATCACGACGGAGATGTGGGAGGCCCTTAATTCGACCTGGTTGGAAATTTCAAACCTGACGGCGGCACGGCTGGCCTCGCGCGGGTATCGCAATTTCTTCGACTGGATCAAGGAACGCTCGCACCTGTTCAGGGGCGCGAGCGTCGCCACCATGCTACGCGACGAACGCTATCACTTCCTGCGTCTCGGCACCTTCCTCGAGCGCGCCGACAATACCGCGCGCATTCTCGACGTGAAGTACCACATCCTGTTGCCCGACACGGAAGATGTAGGCAGCGCCATAGATCACTTCCAGTGGGGCGCGCTGCTGCGGTCCGTGTCCGCGTACCGCAATTATCACCATGCCTACAAGCAGGTGATCACGCCGATCAATGTCGCGGATCTGCTGATCTTCAACGACTCCTTCCCGCGTTCGCTGCATTCCTGCCACGACGAACTGGTGACCCTGCTCGACGACATCAGCGGCCCGCGCGGCAACGAGGCGGCGCGTCAATCGGGCGAGATTCACGCCATGCTGCATTACGGACGCATCGAAACCGTGTTCAAGCAGGGTCTGCATGAATATCTTTCGGATTTCATCGTTCGCAACAACCAGCTTTCGAGTGAAATTCAGGCTGCTTACCTCGTTGCCCACTGATCCCCGATGCGCCTGAACATTCGCCACGTCACCCGGTACCGGTACTCCACCCCTGCGCGGTACACCATTCAGTATCTTCGCCTGACGCCCCGCGCCGACGTCACCCAGGATATCCTGAACTGGTCCCTCAAGACCCCGGGGCGGCTGACACAGCAAATCGACGGCTACGGCAATGTCCTGCACATCATGGTTGTCGACCAGCCCCATGACGAGGCGGAGATCACGGCACAGGGTGTCGTCATCTCCCACGATTCCGCAGGCATCGAACCTTATACCGACGAACGCTTTCCCCTCGCCCTGCATCTGCGCCCCACCGCGCTGACCGAGCCCACCGCGACGGTGCGCGATTTTGCCGCCCCCCTGCGCCAGGCCATTGCCGGCGACCCGCTCGCCGGGCTGCACGAACTGTCGCGCGCCACCGCCGCCGCGGTGCGCTATCGGCCCGGCACCACGGAGGTCGACACCTCCGCCTCCGAGGCGCTGGCCGCGGGCAACGGCGTGTGCCAGGACCAGGCCCATGTCTTTACCGCCGCGGCGCGCTACCTGGGCGTGCCGACCCGCTATGTTTCAGGTTATGTCCATGTCGCCGACGATGCCGGGGACGACACCGATACCCATGCCTGGGCCGAAGCCTGGGTCGACAACCTGGGGTGGGTGTCCTTCGACATCACCAACGCGATCTGCCCCACCGACGCCCATGTCCGGGTCGCGGTCGGGCCGGATTACAACGCCTGCGCGCCGGTCCGGGGCATCCGCCAGGGCGGCGGCATGGAGCGCATGGACATCAAAGTCGCGGTCGCCGCCACCGATCAATAGGTATAGACTGCCCGCCGGATGCGAACCGGCCGCGCACCGTCCCGTTACGGCCGGATAATTTTTGGTCCGCGCATATGCCCCCGTTAATGCCCCGCGTCGCCCCTGGTTCGTTTCACCCTGCGCCCGCCCGAAAACAGATTTCCGGAGATTCCTTCCCAATGACCTATGCCGTTGGTTTCCTTTTGGAAGAAGGCCTGGTCTTCGCTTCCGATTCCCGCACCAACGCGGGTGTCGACCAGGTGTCCATCGCCCGCAAGATGACCGTGTTCGAGCAGCCCGGCGAACGCTTCATGACGCTGCTGTCGGCCGGTAACCTGGCGATCACCCAGGCTGTCGTGCGCCATCTGAACGAGGATCTCGGCACCGGCAATGAGGGTGATCTCTACACGGCCCCCAGCATGTTTGCCGCCGCGCGCATGGTCGGCGCGGCGCTGCGACGCGTCTATGAAGTGGATGGCGATGCGCTCAAGGAACAGGGGCTTGAATTCAATGCCGCCTTTATCTTCGGCGGCCAGATCAAGGGCGGCGAAACGCGCCTGTACATGCTTTATTCGGCCGGCAATTTCATCGAGGCATCGCCCGAAGCGCCCTACCTGCAAATCGGCGAAAACAAGTACGGCAAGCCCATCATCGACCGCACCATCGTCCATGAGTCTTCCATCACCCAGGCGGTAAAGGCAGCGGTGCTGTCGTTCGACTCGACCATGCGTTCCAACATTTCCGTCGGCCCGCCCATCGATATCCTGACCTACAAGCGCGATGCGCTGCAGTCCGACCTGAAAGTACGCCTGCAGGAAAACGACGATTATTTACAGCTCATTCGCGATTACTGGGGCGATGCATTGCGCCAGGCCTTCGACGTCATGCCCGATCCCGACTGGCTGAAGTAACCGGGCCGATGCTGCGCGGACTTTACGACTGGGCCCTGCGGCTGGCTGCGCACCGGCGGGCCAAGGCCTGGTTGGCGGCACTGAGCTTCGCCGAAAGCTCGTTCTTTCCCATCCCTCCCGATGTCATGCTGGTGCCGATGGTTCTGGCGGAACGAGAACGCGCGTTCCGCATCGCCTTTATCTGTTCGGCCGCGTCCGTGCTGGGCGGGCTTGCCGGCTATGCCATCGGCGCGAGCCTGTTCGATGCCGTCGGCAAGCCTTTGCTGGATTTTTACGGCTACAGCGAACAGTTCCAGCGCTTCACCGCCCAGTACCACGAATGGGGCGCGTGGATCGTCGCCTTCGCCGCGCTGACACCGTTCCCCTTCAAGGTCATCACCATCGCATCGGGGGTCGCCGGGCTGGACCTAATGGTGTTCTTCGTCGCTTCGCTCGTTGCCCGCAGCTTGCGCTTTTACGCCGAAGCCGCCCTTTTGTGGAAATACGGCGCGCCGATTACCGACTTCATCGAGAAACACCTAGGCCTGCTCACCCTCGTCTTTTTTGTCCTGCTGGTGGGCGGCTTCGCGGTGATAAAATACACCCTGTGATGGAACTCCTGACCCAAACGCGCATCGCTTTTGCCCTGCTGGCCGCCGGTGCCGTCGCCATTCTCGGCACCGCCTTCGCCTTCCAGTACATCGGCGGGCTGGCGCCTTGCGTGCTGTGCCTGTGGCAACGCTACCCCTATGCCATCGTCATCGGGCTGGCGGGGGTTGGCTTCGGCCTCGCCCGCGTGCCCGGCCAATCCCGCGCCGTGCTTGGCGGCGTGATGATCGCCATCGCGCTGGCGATGCTTACGGATGCGGGGATTGCCGCCTTTCATGTCGGTGTCGAACAGCACTGGTGGCAAGGCACCCAGGGCTGCACCGGCACCACCGGCGCGGCCACCACCGCCGCCGATCTTGCCCGGATGCTCAAGGCCACGCCGGTCGTGCGCTGCGACGAAGTGGCATGGTCGCTGGCGGGAATTTCCATGGCCGGGTATAATTTCGCCGCCGCCCTTGGCATGGCCGCCTTCGCGGCCTGCAATGGATGCCGTCTTTTACGCAAAGGGGACTGAATCATGGACCCGCGCGCGCGCATGATCCGGGTTGACCAGGCCGGCGAATACGGCGCCGAACGAATTTACGCGGGCCAGCTCGCGGTGCTGGGCGACAGCGCCGCCGCACCGGCGATTCGGCACATGGCCGAAACCGAACAGCGCCACCTGGAAGACTTCAACAGGCTTCTCGTTGAACGCAAGGTGCGCCCGACGGTTCTGCAACCGGTCTGGCATGTCGCCGGGTTCGCGCTGGGCGCGGCAACGGCGTTGATGGGGCCACGCGCCGCCATGGCCTGCACCGAAGCGGTGGAAGACGTTATCGTCGAACATTACGCCGAGCAGGAAGCGGCACTAGCCGACAGCGACCCCGAGCTTGCCGGTGTCATCGCCACGGCGCGCAACGACGAAACCGCGCATCGCGACGAAGCCCTGGCCGCCGGCGCCCGCGAGGCGCCGGGCCACGCGCCCATGACCGCCATGATCCGCGCAGGCACGCGGCTGGCGATCTGGCTGTCACAACGGGTGTAATCAGCCCACTTCCAGTTCCGAATCCCAATACAGGTAATCGCGCCAGCTTTCATGCAGGAAGTTCGGCGGAAAGGCGCGGCCATTGGCCTGCAAGGCGCGCACGCTAGGTTGACGCGGCGCGTTCAGCGGCACCATGCCCGCGACATGGGGCATCATGCCCCCCTTGCGCAGGTTACACGGTTCGCACGCGGCAACCACGTTGTCCCAACTGGTTTCGCCGCCGCGTGATTTCGGGATTACGTGATCGAAGGTCAGCCGCTCGGTCGAGGTGTGCAAGCCGCAATACTGGCAGGTAAACTGGTCGCGCAGGAACACGTTGAAACGCGTGAACGCGGGACGCCGCGATGTGGGAACGTATTCGCGAAGCGAAACCACGGACGGCAGCGCCATCGAAAACGACGGACTGAGCACCGTGCGGTCGTAACGGGAAACGATATTGACGCGATCAAGGAACACAGCCTTGACCGCTTCCTGCCACGGCCAGACCGACAGCGGGAAGTAGCTGAGCGGACGAAAATCCGCGTTCAGCACCAGGGCGGGACAGCTTTCAGGGGATGCAAGCAACCACCTACTCCTCAATCCGCGGGTCCGGCCACCTAACCGGACCGGCATCATGGGTACAACAGAAGTATGACAGACGCAAGAAAGCCCCGGTCAGGCGGCCACGCCGATACGCTGGAGAAAGGTTTGCGCCAGGCCAAGCCCGCGTTCGTCAATGCCGTGGCCAAGCCCTTCAAGCACATGGGCCAAGACGTCGATACCGTCGGCCAACAACGTGCGTTCGGCGTCGCGGGCACTTTGACAGGGTACGATCTCGTCTTCCGCGCCGTGGACGATCAGCACCGGCGGATGGCAGGTCATTTCGTCGGCGACGCGATTGCGGCCCACCAGCATGCCGGAAAAGGCAAGGATACAGGCAGGGCTGCGCGGCCGCCGCAAGCCGACATGCAGCGCCGTCATGGCGCCCTGGGAAAAGCCGCCAAGAATGAGGCGATCGTCCTCCAGTCCCAGGCGGGCAAGATTCTCGTCGATAAAGGCATCCACATCGGGACGCGCGCGCGTCAGCCCGGCGTACATTTTCATCGGGTCCCGGTCCTGCAACGAAAACCACTGCCGCCCGAACGGCGCCATGTCGCAGGCTTCCGGCGCATCCGGCGCCAGAACCTGCATTCCCGGCACCCATGAACCGAAATACGGGGCGAGGCCGATCAGGTCGTTGCCGTCGGCGCCCAGCCCATGCAGCAGCACCATCAGCCATTCGGGCTTGCCGCCCTGGGCAGGGCCGAATTGCGGGCCGTTCAGCACGCGGGGCGGGATATCGGGGGATTCACCGGACATCAGATTCCTTATCGCCACGGGGTTTCTTGACGTCGCGGACCGTGGACGTCACATTCTAGCCGCCAGACCCGATAATCAGAAACCGAGAACACGATGAACGCGAGCGCGGGCAACGAGTCCACCGCCGCCGAAGCCCTCACCGTCCCGGGTGGACGAGGCACCTTGCGGCGCGCGCTGGATGCCGCGGAAACCTATATCGACCGCGCGACGCGCGCGGTCACGGCGCGGGTTCACGACGCCGGCAAGAACGGCCTTAACCGTCACCAGTTCGCCGCTCACGCGCTGGCCTGGAGCGCGACCACGGTCGCGGCACTGGAGCAGACCCTGGCCTGGGCCGAGCGGCTTGAAGCTGCTGGTGATCTGGGCGAATGCGAGGCGCTGATCGCCCAGGCCGCCTTCGGCGAATACCTGGCCCAGCTCAAATCCGGCATTAGCCTGGCCCAGGGCGAAATCGCCCGGCCCGCCGACATGGGGCTCGGCCCCGACGAAACCACCACCCTTGACGATCCCGATGTCCTCGCCCTCGTCACCCGGGGCAACACCATCGCCGTGCGCCGCCGCATCGCCGAACTGGCGGCGGCGGGCAACACCGGTGCCTGGGGACTGGACGACGAAACCCTGGACATGATTCGCGAGCAGTTCCATCGCTTCAGCGATGAACGCATCGCACCCTTCGCCAACGACTGGCATCGCAACAACGCGCTGATCCCCGATTCGGTTCTTTCGGCGCTGGCGGAGCTTGGCGTGTTCGGCCTGACGGTGCCGGAAGCCCATGGCGGACTGGGCCTCGGCAAGATCGCGCTGTGCGTCGTCACCGAGGAACTGTCGCGCGGCTATCTAGGCGTCGGCTCGTTGCCGACACGATCCGAAATCGCCTGCGAACTGATCGGCCTGCATGGCACCGACGACCAGAAGGCCCGTTTCCTGCCCGGTCTCGCGTCGGGCGAAATCATCGCCACGGCGGTCTTTACCGAACCGGACACCGGCTCCGATCTCGGCAGCCTGCGCACCCGCGGCGTGCGCGAAGGCGACAGCTACCGCATCACCGGGCAAAAGACATGGATCACCCATGGCGCGCGTTCGGACCTGATGACGCTTCTGGTGCGCACCGCCGCCGATGAGCCGGGCTGGAAGGGCCTGTCCATGATGCTGGCGGAAAAGCCGCGCGGCTCCGATGCCGATCCCTTCCCCGCGCCGGGCATGAGCGGAGCCGAGATCGAAGTTCTCGGCTATCGCGGCATGCGCGAATATGAACTGTCCTTCGACGGCTTCGAGGTCGCTGCGAACAACCTGCTTGGCGGGCGCGAAGGCGAAGGCTTCAAGCAGCTGATGGCAACGTTTGAATCGGCGCGGATCCAGACCGCGGCACGCGCCACCGGCGTGGCCCAGAACGCGCTGGAACTTGCCATCGCCTACAGCACCCAGCGCAAGCAGTTCGGCACACCCATCGGCACCTTCGACCGCATCGCCGGCAAGATCGGCTGGATGGTGGTGGAGATCATGGTCGCCCGCCAGTTGACCTTCTTCGCCGCCCGGCAAAAGGATTCGGGGCGACGGTGCGACATGGAAGCGGGCATGGCCAAGCTGCTGGCAGCGCGCGTGGCCTGGGCGGCGGCAGATAACGCGGTGCAGGTGCATGGCGGCAACGGCTACGCGGTCGAATTTCCGGTCAGCCGCCTTTTGGCCGATGCGCGTATCCTCAACATTTTCGAAGGCGCGGCGGAAATTCAGGCCCAGGTTATCGCCCGCGCCCTTCTCACGTCGCGGAACTGATGCCATGAAAGCAATACTGCCTTTCCTCATCGCGGGCACGGCCGGGGCCGTGCTGCTGGTCCTCTTATTTGGCGTCGGCAACATGGTGCGCAAGAATCACAGCCCGCGCACGTCCAACAAGCTGATGCAATGGCGCGTCGGGCTGCAACTGGCCGCCATCTTGCTGATCGTGGCGCTGATGCTGCTCTCTAGGTAGCCGGGAAAAATCATGGTCAAGCTGACGAAAATCTATACCCGCGGCGGCGACAAGGGCGAAACCTCGCTCGGGGACGGCGCGCGGCGGCCCAAGGACGACATCCGCATCGCCGCCTACGGCACCGTGGACGAGGCCAATGCCGTCATCGGCCTGGCGCGGCTGCACCTCACCGGCGACGACGACGCCATGGCGGCGCGCATCCAGGACGATATGTTCGATCTCGGCGCCGACCTTTGCGTGCCGGATGGTTCCGAGCGCCGGGCGCTGCGCATCACTGCCGCACAGGTGGACCGCCTTGAGGCCGAGATCGACGCGATGAACGCGAAGCTTCAGCCGCTGGAAAGCTTTATCCTGCCCGCGGGCAGCCCGGCGGCGGCACACCTGCACCACGCCCGCACCGTGGCGCGCCGGGCGGAGCGGCTGATGGTGCGCCTCGCCCGGGACGAGCCGGTCAACCCGGAAGCGATCAAGTACATCAACCGCCTGTCCGATCACCTGTTCGTGCTGGCCCGCCATGCCAACGACGATGGCGCGAACGACGTCCTGTGGCGCCCCGGCGCCAATCGCTAGAACCCCCGCCCCGTTGACCCACCCCGGCCCGCGCTATACTTTGCCCGGCGACCTAATTGGAAACATCAGGCAAGGAGAGCCATGAAAGTTCTCGTCGCGGTCAAGCGCGTGATCGACGCCAACGTCAAGGTGCGGGTGCGCCAGGACGGTTCCGGCGTGGAAACCGCCAACGTCAAGATGGCCATGAATCCGTTCTGCGAAATCGCGGTTGAAGAAGCCGTGCGCCTCAAGGAAGCGGGCACGGCCAGCGAAACCATCGTTGTTTCCGCCGGGCCCCAGGCGGCCCAGGAAACCATCCGCACGGCGCTGGCCATGGGCGCGGACCGCGGCATCCACATCCCCGCTGACGGCCCGGTCGAGCCGCTGGCCGTCGCCAAGCTGTTGCGCACTGTCGCCGAAAAAGAAGGTGCAGGCCTGGTGCTGCTGGGCAAGCAGGCGATCGACGACGATTGCAACCAGACCGGCCAGATGCTGGCGGCGCTGCTGGGCTGGTCCCAGGGCACCTTTGCCTCGAAGATCGAGATCAGTGGCGAGAGCGCACGCGTCACCCGCGAAATCGACGGCGGGCTGGAAACCGTGGAACTGAAGATGCCCTGCGTCGTGACCACGGACCTGCGCCTGAACGAGCCGCGCTACGCTTCCCTGCCCAACATCATGAAGGCGAAGAAGAAGCCCATTGATACGATAACCGCCGAAGAACTGGGCGTTGACGTGACACCGCGCCTCGAAGTCCTGAACGTGGCCGAGCCGCCGGTGCGCGGCGGTGGCGCCAAGGTCGAAAACGCCGCCGAACTGGTGGACAAGCTGAAGAACCAGGCGGGGGTGATCTGATGGCAATCCTGATCCTGGCCGAACACGCGGACGGCCACCTTTCCCCCGCCACGCTGGCCACCATCGGCGCGGCGCGCGCATTGTCCGAAAAAGGTGCGGGCGATATCGCCGTGCTGGTCGCGGGCAGCGATTGTGCCGCCGCCGGTGGTGAAGCCGCGACCGTCCCCGGCGTCAATAAGGTTCTGGTTGCCGATGACGCGGCCTATGGCAACGGCCTTGCGGAAAATGTCGCGGGCCTGATCGTCGCTTTGGCGCCGGGTTATTCCCACGTGCTGGCCCCGGCGACGACGTATGGCAAGAATATCTGTCCGCGCGCGGCGGCCCTGCTCGACAGCCAGCAGGTTTCCGAAATCACCGATGTCGTCGATAGTGAGACCTTCGTGCGCCCGATCTACGCCGGCAATGCGCTCGCCACCGTGCGCTGCAAGGATGCGATCAAGGTCATCACCGTGCGCGCCACGGCCTTTGAAAAAGCCGCCCCCGGCGACGGCGGTGCCGCCATCGAATCCGTCAGCGGGCCGGGTGACGCCGGGCTTTCGACCCATGCGGGCGCCGAATTGTCGCATTCCGAACGGCCGGAGTTGACCGCGGCACGCGTCATCATTTCCGGCGGGCGCGGCATGCAGTCGGGCGACAACTTCAAGCAACTGGAAGAAATCGCCGACATCCTGGGCGCCGCCGTCGGCGCTAGCCGCGCCGCGGTGGACGCGGGCTTCGTGCCCAACGATTTCCGGTCGGCCAGACCGGCAAGATCGTCGCGCCCGAGCTTTACATCGCTGTGGGCATTTCCGGCGCGATCCAGCATCTCGCGGGCATGAAGGACAGCAAGGTCATCGTCGCCATCAACAAGGACGAAGAAGCGCCGATCTTCCAGGTTGCCGATTACGGCATCGTCGGCGACCTGTTCCAGGTCCTGCCGGAACTGAAGGCGGAACTGGAAAAGGCCAAATCCTGAGGCGCCCTAGCGCGCGTCGATAAAATGCCGGATCAAGGCCACCGCTTCCGGCGCATCCCATTCGGCCGGGCCGCCGAGACGGCCGACCTCGCGCCCCTTGGCATCAAACAGGATCGATGACGGAAGCGCGCGGACGTTGAGCGCGCGTTGCGCTCGCCCGCCGGGATCAAGGAAAAGCGCGATGTGGCCGAGCCCGAGACGGGCGAGGAACGGCGCCGCCTCCACCGCGCCCCCACGGTCGAGATTCAGCGCCACCAGCGCAAAGGGCCGCCCTTCCAGCCGCGCCGCCAGTCGGTCTAGAGAGGGCATTTCACGCGCGCAGGGCGCGCACCAGGTCGCCCAGAAATTGACCAGCACCACGCGCCCGCGATAGTCCGCCAGTCCCCGCCTGCGCCCGTTTGTGTCCACAAAGGTGAAATCAGCCGCGGCGCGGGGGTTTCGCAACAGGCTAAAGTGTTGTATTTCCCCTGTGATCCGGGGCGCCGGGGCCTTCGCCCCGGGCGCCGTCACGACGGCAACCGCGGTGATGACGACCAGGGCCACCAGCACGGCAAGACGCGCAACGAAATTGGGTCCGGGTTGCAACCGCATGCGGCTTATTTAGGGCGAACCATGGCAAAGGGCAAGACAACGAAGGCCAAGCCGGCAGCAAACCGGCTGTGGGGCGGCAGGTTCCAGACGGGACCGGCGGCGGCGATGGAGCGCATCAACGCCTCCATCGGCTTCGACCAGCGCCTGTGGCGCCAGGACATTACCGCGTCACGGGCCCATTGCCGGATGCTGATCGCGCGCAAGATCATCCCGGCCAAGGATGGCCGCGCCATCCTCAAGGGTCTCGATTCGGTGTGGAAGGAGCTTGAAAGCGGGCGCTTCCATTTCCGCACGGCGCTGGAAGACATTCACATGAACGTCGAGGACCGGCTGACCACGCTGATCGGCGATGCCGGCGGGCGGCTGCATACGGCGCGTTCGCGCAACGACCAGGTGGCGACGGATTTCCGGCTTTGGGTGCGCGATGCCATTGACGGTATCGAGGACCGCTTGCGCCAGTTGCAGGCGGCGCTGATCAAGCGCGCCCGCGAACACGCCGCCACCATCATGCCTGGCTTCACCCATCTGCAGACGGCGCAGCCTGTCACCTTCGGCCATCACTTGCTGGCTTATGTCGAGATGTTCGGCCGTGACCGCGGCCGGTTCAATGACGCGCGCGCGCGCATGAACGAAAGCCCGCTCGGCGCGGCGGCGCTGGCGGGCACATCCTTTCCCATTGACCGCAAGATGACGGCCAAGGCGCTGGGCTTTGCCCGGCCGATGGCCAACTCGCTCGACGCGGTATCGGATCGCGACTTCGCGCTAGAATTCCTGGCCGCCGCCGCCATCGCGTCGGGGCACCTGTCGCGGCTGGCGGAAGAACTGGTGATCTTTTCGTCGGAGCGCTTCGCTTTCGTGCGCCTGTCGGATGCGTTTTCCACCGGCTCCTCGATCATGCCGCAAAAGCGCAATCCCGACGGCGCCGAACTGGTGCGTGCCAAGGCGGGCCGGGTGATGGGCGCGCTGACGGCGCTGACCGTGGTGATGAAGGGCTTGCCGCTTGCCTATTCCAAGGACATGCAGGAAGACAAGGAACCGGTGTTCGAAGCCGCCGACACGCTGGGCCTGACCCTCGACGTCATGACCGGCATGATCGCCGACCTGAGCGTCAACAAGACGGCCATGCGCGCCGCCGCCGATGGGGCTTACGCCACGGCCACGGACCTCGCCGACTGGCTGGTGCGCGAAGCGGGCCTGACCTTCCGCGCCGCCCACGGGGTTTCGGGGCGCATCGTCAAGCTGGCCGAGAGCAAGGGCCTGCGCCTCGACGCGGTGGAGCTGGCCGACATGCAAATGATCGAATCGAAAATCACCGCCGACGTGCTGAAAGTGCTCGGCGCCGAACGCTCCTGCGCCAGCCGCGTGAGCGAAGGCGGCACCGCGCCCGCGCGGGTGCGCGGCGCGGTCAAGGCCGCCGAAAAGCGCTTCCTGGCAAAGGGCGCGGGCAAGCGCCGCTGAATGGGCTATAGTCGCGCCATGACTATCGGCAACCCGATCGCTTCCATTCCGGCGCGCCGCCGCCTCGGCCGGGCCTTGGTGGCGCTGGCGCTGGCCGTGGCGCTGGCCGGGCCGCTGGCGGCCTGCGGCAAGCACGGCGATCCCATGCACCCTGATCGCGACGGACCGAAATTCCCCAAGACCTACCCCGATCCCAAGACCTATCCGCCCTCCTGACGGCAGGCCGAACCGAGACCCGACGATGGATCATTTCACTTACAAGAACGGCGCCCTGCATGCCGAGGGCGTACCGCTGGCGCGCATCGCCGAAGCGGTGGACACCCCGGCCTATGTCTATTCATCGGCAACGCTGGTCCATCATTTCCGCACTTTCGCCGATGCCTTCAAAGGCCAGGACGCGGAAGTGTGCTACGCGGTCAAGGCCAATTCCAACCAGGCCGTCATCACCACGCTGGCCCGTGAAGGTGCTGGCGCCGATGTTTTGTCCGAAGGTGAAATGCGCCGGGCGACGGCCGCGGGCATTCCCGCGAGCCGCATGGTGTTTTCCGGCGTCGGCAAGTCGCGCAGCGAAATCGCGCTGGCACTCAGCGAAGGCATCGGCCAGATCAATGTCGAATCCGAGCCCGAGCTGGAGCTGATTTCGGAAATCGCGGCAAGCATGAACACGCGCGCACCGATCGCGCTGCGCGTCAATCCCGATGTCGATGCCCATACCCACGAAAAGATCACCACCGGGCGCAAGGAAAACAAGTTCGGCATAGATATCGCGCGCGCACCCGCCGTCTATCAGCGCGCCGCCGCGCTGCCCGGTATCAATGTTGTCGGCGTCGCCGTGCATATCGGCTCGCAACTGACCGACCTGACGCCCTTCCGCGATGCCTTCACCCTGGTCGCCGAACTGGTGACGGAACTGCGTGCCGCCGGGCACGACATCAGCCGCCTCGATCTCGGCGGCGGGCTCGGCGTGCCTTACCGCGATGAGGTGCCGCCCGCACCCGCCGATTACGCCGCCATGGTCAAGCAGACCGTCGGCCATCTCGGCGCCCGGCTGGTGTTCGAGCCGGGCCGCCTGATCGCCGCCAACGCGGGCATCCTGCTGACCCGCGTGCTTTACATGAAGACCGGCGACACCAAGACCTTTGTCGTGGTCGACGCGGGCATGAACGACCTGATCCGCCCGACGCTTTACGATGCCTGGCACACCATCGTGCCGGTCAATGAGCCCGCGCGGGACGCGCCGCAAGGCACGGTGGATGTGGTCGGACCGGTCTGCGAAACCGGCGATATCTTCGCCGCCAACCGCGCTCTTGTGTTGCCGCAGGCGGGAGATTTGCTGGCGATTCGCTCGGCCGGCGCTTACGGGGCGGTGATGGCTTCGTCCTACAATTCCCGGCCGCTGCTGCCGGAAATCATGGTCCACGGTTCGGACTTCGCGGTGGTGCGCCCGCGCCAGACGGTAGCCGAACTTATGGGCCAGGACCGGTTGCCGGATTGGCTGGCCTAGGTTTCCGGCGTTGTGATATGATTTTCGCGAAATCTCCGGGCACCGGCGCCCGGGTCCTTGCGGGGGCGGGGGGAACAGCCGGACACCGGTGACGTGCCACAAACAAGGGCGCGCCACGAACTTACGGGCCCGACATGCGCGAAGACCAGACCACCCCCTCGCCCAATCCCCGCGAAAATTCCGATTCCGGCGCCCGCGACGGCGCGCCCGATCTCGCGCAGTTTCACCTGAAGCGCAAGCTTTGGCTGGCCCGCATCGCGCTCGCCTGGGAATTCACCTGGCCCGCATTGTGGCCGGCGCTCGGTCTCGGCGGCGCCTTCGTCACCCTGGCCCTGTTCGATGTTCTGCCGATCCTGCCGATGTGGCTGCACGGCTTCGTGCTTGTGGCCTTCATCGCGGGCATCGGCTACGCGCTGTGGCAGGGGCTACGCGCTTTCAGATTCCCCGGCGTGCCCCCGGCGCGGCGGCGGATTGAACGGGTCAGCGGGCTCGCCCACCGGCCCCTGACGCTCGCCCGCGATACCCAGGCGGGCGGCACCAACGATCCCGAAAGCCGTGCGCTGTGGAAATTGCATCGCAAGCGCATGCTGGAACGCATCAAGGCGCTGCGCGTCGGCCTGCCGACGCCGGGCTTGGCGCGCACCGATCCGCTGGCCCTGCGCGGCGCCTTGCTGGTGGTGCTTGTCATCGGCCTGACCATCGCCTGGGGCGACGGGCTCAACCGCATCGCCCGCGCCCTGACGCCGGGGGTGGGCGGCGGTGCGGGCGGTCCCGCGGTGGTCGATATCTGGATCACGCCGCCGGCCTATACCGGCCTCGCGCCCATTTTCCTCAGCCACGGCAAGGACACGCCGTCGGCGCTCACCCGCGTCGCCGCCAAGAACGACGCGCCGCCCCCCGCCATCGGCGCGCTGCCCAAGGCATTGCAGCCGATCCGGGTACCCGAGGGCGCGACCATCCTGGCGCAATTTTCCGGTGGCTGGGGCACGCCGCGGCTGACCCTTGGCGGGCGTGAAATCAGGTTCAAGCCGATCGCCGACGGCACCTGGAAGGCGACGGCCGGTGTCACGCTCGATACCGACGCGGACAGCATCGCCATTCATCAGGGCAGCGGGACGTTGATGAGCTGGCCCGCACGCATCGTGCCCGACGAGACCCCGGAGATCCGTTTCACCGACGATCCCACCACCTCCAGTCGCGGCGCCCTGCAGGTCACCATCGAGGGCGAGGATGATTACGGCTTCGCCCAGGCCAAGCTTTACATCCGCCGCGCCCGCGTCACCGCCGATATCGAGGAGGACGACACCGAGGAAGAGGCCGCGCTCGAGGCCTTCAACGCCCCGCGCGTCATCGATCTGTCCCTGCCCGGCCAGCACGCCAAGACCATCAGCGAACGCAGCTACCACGACCTGACCGCCGATCCCTGGGCCGGCATGGAAGTCATCATCCAGGTCCTGGCCCGCGACGGCGCGGGCCAGCCCGCCGCCACCGAACCGATGAGCGTGACCCTTCCCGAGCGCTTTTTCCGTCACCCCGTCGCCCGTGCGCTGGTACTGCTGCGCAAAAAGGTGATCTTCGATCCCGAATCCCGCGACGACGTGATCGACGACCTGATCAATCTCAGCACCATTCCCGGCTCGTTCAACCACGACACCGTCACCTTCCTGGCGCTGCAAACCATGGCGAACCGGTTGCGCAACGAACCGGGCATGCAGGTTCTGAACGAGGTCCAGGACCTGATGTGGGAAACCGCGCTGAAGCTTGAGGATGGCCAGCTTTCCCTCGCCGAAAAGCGCCTGCGCGAATTGCAGAAGAAGCTGATGGAAGCCCTCAACCGCAAGGACAACGAGGAAATCCGCAAGCTGATGGCCGAGCTGGAAAAGGCCATGGCCGAGTTTCTCAAGGAAATGATGAAGGGCATGCAGAACCAGCCGCAGACGGCGCAGCCCTTCGATCCCAACCAGCGCATGCTGTCCACCCAGGACCTTCAGCGCATGCTCGACCGCGCCCGCGAACTGGCGATGACAGGCAATCTCGACGCGGCGCGCCAGATGCTCTCGATGCTGCGCGAGATGCTGGAAAACCTGAAGAACGGTCGCATGGCCCAGGGCCGCGGCGGGCAGCGCAACCAGCAGGCATGGAAAATGCTGCGCGAGTTGCAGGACATGATGAAACGCCAGCAGGAACTGATGGACGATACCCATCGCCGCTCGCAACAGGGCCAACCCAACCAGCAGGGCCAGAACGGCAAGAGCGAGTCCCAGCGCCAGGGGGACCTGCAAAAACAGATGCAGGACCTGCTGCGCCGCTTCGGCGAAATGATGGGCAAGGTTCCCAAGTCGCTCGGCGATGCGGAACTGGCGATGCGCGAAGCGCTGCGTGAACTGGAAAAGAACCGGCCCGGCCAGGCGGTGCCGCCACAGGGCCGCGCGCTCGAGGAAATGCAAAAAGGCGCGGGCGACATGATGCAGCAACTGCTGCGCCGCTTCGGCCAGGGCCGCGGGCGTGGCCAGGGGCGCGGACGTGGACAGGCCCGCAACATGGGCCGCATGCCGCAGTTCCTCGACCCGTTGGGCAGGCCCCTGCCCAATGCCGGCAACTCGGCCTCCAACGACGTGGAAATTCCCAGTGAATCCGACACCCAGCGGGCACGGGAAATCCTTGAGGAACTGCGCCGTCGCGCCGGCGAACTGGGCCGCCCGCCGCTGGAACTGGATTACCTGGAAAGACTTCTCAAGCGCTTCTGATCAGGACGCCATGCCCAGGGTTTCGTCCACCGCGTCGCAAATTGCGCGCAGGTTGAACGGCTTGGCGATGACCCGGTGAATCAGCACATCGAGGTTGTGTGCCCGCTGACGTTCGGCGGCATAACCCGACATCATCAGGATTTTCATCTCTGGCTTGAGACTGGAGACCTTCAACGCCAGCGCGATGCCGTCGAGACCGGGCATGACGATATCGGTCAGCAGCAGATCGAAATCATTCGACCCCAGAACGTCGAGCGCCGCCAGGCCGTCTTCGACCAGGGTAACCTCATGGCCGCGATGGGTCAGGGCGCGGCGAACGAATTCGCGCACGGCGCGTTCATCTTCGGCAACCAAAATATGCGCCATGACTATGGCTCGCCGGCGATGAAGTCGATGTTGAGCGCCGCCGCTTCCGTGGAGGGGTTTTCGATACGGGTCACGAAGGGTGCGGTTTCACTGGGCAGCAGGCGCGCCTGCGCGGTGGCGAAGGTCCAGCTGACCAGTTCGTTGCCCGCGCCGTTGCGCAAGCTGGCCTTCAGGCGCGGCACATCGCGCACCACGCTGGATGTATTGGTGACCTCGCCCTTGACCACCAGCACGGCGGTCTTGCCCTCTATTTCGCGCTTGTGCTCGATCAACTTGATCTTCAGTCCCTCGCCCAGCTTGGCGGGCGTCAGGCCGACCAGCGCGTAAAGCTTTTCCGACGGCGGCCAGGCGCGCACCACCATTTCACGCGCGAGCGCCAGCGCCGCCAGCACGGCAATCATGACAATGATCAGCGCCAGCCATCCGGCGCGGCCGCGACGCTTTTCCGCCTTGGCCACGGCCTGGCGTCGCGCTTCCAGCCGCGCGGCAACCGCGGGCGACGGCCCGCTCGGCGCCGACAGGCCGACGGGGGCAAGCTCGAGCGGGGGCGGCGGCTCCACCGGCTTGGGCAGATCCTCGGCCGGTTTCTGCGTCCAGACATGGGCGCAACTGGTGCAGCGTACGCGCCGGCCTTCCGCTCCGAATTGCGTCGGATCGAGCTTGTAGCGGGTTGAACAGGAAGGACACGTGATGATCATTGCAAAATCCAGGCGAGCGGGATCAAATTTTTATAGGCGCAAGTCCGGGCCAGCGCAAGCCGGGCCCCGGGAACGGCAGGAACCGTCGCCATATCTCGGGAACAGATAATTTCGCCGTCTATTGTGGCGACAAGAGGGCCCTGCCCCGGACGGCGAATATTGCCGCGCCCGCGCCGCGTTTGCGCCTTCAATATGGGCAAAAGCCGTGTATTAATTAGCGCCAACCGAAAAAGGACAAACGGAACAAAACGTGGTCCGCTTCCAGAATGTCGGCATGCGATACGGGCTCGGGCCCGAGGTTCTTCACGATGTGAACCTCCACCTTGCGCCCGGCTCCTTCAACTTCCTGTCAGGCGCCTCCGGCGCTGGCAAGTCGTCGCTGCTCAAGCTCATTTACCTTGCCTGCCGCCCGTCGCGCGGCCTGATTACGCTGTTCGACGCCGATATCGCTACCCTGCCGCGCAACGCCCTGCCGCCGATCCGCCGTCGCATCGGCGTGGTGTTCCAGGATTTCCGCCTGCTCGACCACCTGAGCGTGCTCGACAACGTCGCCCTGCCCCTGCGCGTCGCCGGCGCCAGGCGCAACGAAATCGGCGACCACGCGCGCGAACTGCTGCGCTGGGTCGGTCTCGACGACTGCATGGATGCCCTGCCGCCCACCCTGTCGGGCGGCCAGAAACAGCGCGTCGCCATTGCCCGTGCCGTCATCACCCGGCCCCAGCTCCTGGTCGCCGACGAGCCCACGGGCAATGTCGATGATTCCATCGCCATGCGCCTTTTGCGCTTGTTCGAGGAGCTGAACCGACTGGGCACCACCGTCCTGATCGCTACTCATAATGAAAACCTGATCCGGCGCACGGCGCACCCGCACTATCACCTGTCCGACGGCGAGCTGACCGGCCCCCTGCATCACGGCGAAACCGTGCCGCGCACCGCCGCGGCCCCGGCGGAAGGGCACGGCTGATGCTCTGGCGCGCCCGCGACCTCGCCCTCGATAGCGACCCGGCGCGGCGTTTCCTGCCGTGGCTGCTGGCGATGATCGTCTTTCTGGCGGGCATCGCCCTGGCCGGGATGATGAGCCTGTCGGCGGCGGTGGAACGATGGGATACCGGGCTGAGCGGCACCCTGACGGTGCAATTGCCCGCACCGGCCAGGGGGGCGGGCAACCGCGAAGTCGAGGCGGCCATCGCCGCGCTCATGCGCGCCCCCGGCGTGACCCGCGCCCATGCGCTCGATGCGCGGGAAACTGCGACGCTGCTGGAACCGTGGCTCGGCACCGGTGCGCTGATGGATGACCTGCCGCTGCCGCGCCTGATCGACGTGCGTATCCGTGCCGACGCCAAGCCCGATATCGAAGGCCTGACCGCGCTGGTGCGCGCCGCCGTACCGGGCGCCGTCATCGACGATCACAAGAAATCCCTCGACCGGCTGATCGCGCTTGCGCGCACCGCCGAACTGGTCGCAGGCGCCATCGTCCTGCTGGTGGTCATCGCCGCCATCGCCACGGTGATCTTCATCACCCGCACCGGCCTTGCCATGCACGCGGGCGGGATCGAGATTCTGCACCTGATCGGCGCCGCCGACAGCTACGTGGCCCGGCAATTCCAGGGCCAGGCGCTCGAACTGGCCCTGCGCGGCGGGGTGATCGGCCTGGCACTGACAGCGCTGACCGTGTTCGGCCTCGGCCGTGCCGCCGCCGCCCTCGGTTCGGGGCTGTTGCCCGACCTCAGTCTCGGCCCGGCGCAATGGGCGGCGCTGGCGGGCGTGCCCGTGGCGGTGGCGCTGATCGGCATGATTACCGCGCGCATCACCGTGCTGCGCGCCCTCAAGGCCCTGCCGTGAGCCCCGGCCAAAGCCTTCCCGCCGCGCACCGCGCGCGTCCCCGCTGGTCGCTGGTGGCGCTGGTCGCGGGCATTCTCTGGCTGGCGGGCCTGATCACCTTCGCCGAAAGCATCCCGCGCAAGGTCATCGATACGAAAAGCCGGACCGAAGCCGTCGTCGTGCTGACCGGCAGCGCCGGGCGCCTGCGCACCGGCATCGACCTTCTCGCCCGCGGCCAGGCGCAAAAACTTTTCGTCTCCGGCGTTTATCACGGCGTCGATGTGCAGCAGATCCTGCGGCTCGTGCGCCGCCAGGGCGAGGCGCTGGATTGCTGTGTCATCCTCGGCCACCGGGCCGACGACACGCGGGGCAACGCGGCGGAAACCGCGCGCTGGATCGCGAAGGAAAAATTCACCTCACTCCGGCTGGTGACATCGAACTACCACATGCGCCGCTCGCTGCTCGAATTCCGCCGCGCCATACCCGGCGTGACCATCGTGCCGCATCCGGTGTTCTCCACCGGCTTCAAGGCGCGGAGCTGGTGGAACTGGCCCGGCACGTTGCAGCTTATCATCGTGGAATACAGCAAATACATCGTCGCACTGGTGCGGCCTTGGTAACCCATCGGGAGATTCGGCGATGACCGCCTTCCAGGCCGTGCGTTCGGTCCTGTTCACCCTCGTCATGATTACATGGGGCCTGATCGCGGGCATTGTGTTCCTGCCCGTTCTGCTGACCAGCCGGCGCAGTGTGCGCATCTGGGGCGGCTGGTGGTCGCAATCGGTAATCGCGCTGGCGCGCTATATCTGCGGCATTCGCTGGCAGGTCATCGGCCTTGAAAACATGCCCAGGGACGGCCGGGTGATCTTCGCCTCCAAGCACCAGTCCGCCTGGGACACCCTGTTCTTCCCGTTCTACTTTCCGGGCGTCGCCTCGGTCGCCAAGCGCGAGTTGAAGCTGATCCCGCTTTACGGCTGGTACACCTGGCGCGCGGGCACGATCTGGATCGACCGCGCCGCCGGGCCGAGCGCCATCCGCACCCTGGTGCGCGGCACCCGCGAGGCCCTGGACGAGGGCCGCCACGTCGTCATCTTCCCCCAGGGCACGCGCACCTCGCCCGGTGAGACCCGGCCCTACCAGTCCGGTATTGCCGCGATCTACGCCGCCGCCAATGTGCCGGTGGTACCCGTCGCGCTCAATTCCGGCCTGGGCTGGGGGCGGCGCGCCCTGTTCAAGCACCCCGGCCTGATCACCGTGGAACTGCTGCCTGCGATCCCCCCCGGTCTCGACCGCAAGGCCTTCATGGCGGCGCTCGAAGGGGCGCTGGAACCGGCCACGGCCCGGCTGGAAGCGATGGAACGCGACCGAAGCGGCGCATGAGGGCCGGATAACACCGTCAAATTCGCTGTGGATAAGGCTGTGGATGAGCCCCCCTCCACGCGATGGGGAAACCGGGCATAAGTCGGAAAAGCCGGGCGTTCCAGGGGGTTGCGGCAGGACGCGTGTGTGGAAACATAACGGGAACATTTGATTGACGCCCCGGCGCCGCGTCCATAGAATATCTGCCCCGGGCCTCCCTGGGAGCCATTTTTTTCTTTTTATTTCAAATGGTTGCTAGGGAGGCCTGGAACGAATTCAGGCTTGCGCGCGCGGGCCCCGGTACCCACATAGACAAGACATCCCGAACGGAGCACCCCATGACCGGCGTCTCGGCCATATCCCAGCAGATCTGGGACATGAAATACCGCCTCAAAAGCCCCACCGGCGAGGCTGTGGACAAGACCGTAGCCGATACCTGGGGCCGCATCGCCACCGCCCTGGCCGAGGGCGAGGCCGCCCCCGTGCGCGCCGAATGGGCGGATCGCTTCCGGGCGCGCGCTCGCGGATTTCGAATTCTGCCCGCCGGGCGCATCATCGCCGGCGCCGGCACCGGGCGCAGCGTCACCCTGTTCAACTGCTTCGTCATGGGCACCATCCCCGACGACATGGCCGGCATTTTCGCCCACCTCGCGCGAAGCGGCCTGACCATGCAGCAGGGCGGCGGCATCGGCTACGATTTCTCGACGCTCCGGCCCAAGGGCGCGCCGGTGAAGGGTGTCGGCGCCGACGCCTCGGGCCCGTGTCGTTCATGGATGTGTGGACGCCATGTGCCGCACCATCATGAGTGCGGGCTCAGCCGCGCGCCATGATGGGCACGCTCCGTTGCGACCATCCCGACATCGAGGCCTTCATCGAAGCCAAGCGCGAGGCCGGGCGCCTGCGCATGTTCAATCTTTCGGTCCTGGTGACGGACGCCTTCATGGCCGCGGTCAAGCGACGACGCGGCGTGGGAACTGAAGTTCGACGGCGTTACCTACCGCACGTGCAGGCGCGCGAGCTGTGGGACAAGATCATGCGCGCCACCTACGCCTATGCCGAACCGGGCGTGATCTTCATCGACCGCATCAACCGCGCCAACAACCTGCACTACTGCGAAACCATTTCCGCCACCAACCCCTGCGGCGAACAGCCGCTGCCGCCCCTATGGCGCGTGCCTGCTGGGGTCGTTCAACCTGGCGCGTTTCGTGCGCGAACCGTTCACCGAGAACGCGCATCTCGACCTCGACCGGCTGGCCGAGGTGGTACCGCTGGCGGTGCGCATGCTCGACAACGCCATCGATGTCTCGCGCTTCCCGCTCGAGGCCCAGACCCGCGAAGCCCAGGCCAAGCGCCGCATGGGCCTTGGCGTCACCGGCCTCGCCGATGCTTTGATCATGTGCCGGGTGCGCTACGGGTCTGATGAAGCCGTCGCGCTCACGCGCAAGTGGATGGCCGCGATTGAGCGCGCCGCTTACCTGGCCTCGACCGAGCTTGCCTGCGAAAAGTGGCGCCTTCCCGCTTTACGATGCCGACGAATACCTCGCCAGCGAGACGGTGCAGCGGCTGGATGCCGACGTGCGCGACGCGATCCGCGCGCACGGTATCCGCAACGCGCTGCTGACCTCGATCGCACCGACCGGCACCATTTCGCTGTTTGCCGACAACGTATCGTCGGGGCTGGAGCCGGTGTTCAGCTTCTCCTATACCCGGCGCATCCTGCAGCCCGACGGCACCCGCAAAGAAGAAGAGGTTTCCGATCACGCCTATCGCGTGTACCGGCGCATGTTCGGCGCACGGCTGCGCTGCCCGCCTATTTCATCGATGCCCAGCAACTGACCCCGGCGATCATGTGCGCATGCAGGCGGCGATGCAGAAGCACGTGGACAGCTCCATCTCCAAGACCATCAACGTGCCCGAAGACATTTCCTTCGATGCCTTCAAGGACATCTACACGATGGCCTTCGAGCAGGCTGCAAGGGCTGCACCACCTATCGGCCCAACGACATCACCGGTTCGGTGCTGGAAGTGAAGCCCAAGGAAGCCCTCGCGACTGAAGCCGCCGACACCGGCGCCGAGGATGCCTGCGCGCTGGAGGCCGAGGGCCAGGAAGTGCTGCCGCTTGATCCGCCGCCCGCGCGCCATCGCGATCCGTAATGAGGCGGGCGGCATTGTCTACATGACCCAGCCGCTGGACCGGCCCGGCGCCCTGCAGGGGCACACCTACAAGCTCAAGTGGCCCGATTCCGATCACGCGATCTACATAACCATCAACGACATCCTGCAAGACGGGCGCGAGCGGCCGTTCGAGATTTTCATCAACTCGAAGAACGTCGATCACTTCGCCTGACCGTGGCGCTGACGCGCATGATCTCCGCCGTGTTCCGGCGTGGCGGCGACGTCTCCTTCGTGGTCGAGGAACTTAAGGCCGTGTTCGACCCGCGCGGCGGGCAATGGATGAACGGGCGCTATGTGCCGTCACTGCTGGCGGCCATCGGCAACGTCATCGAAAACCACCTGATCGAGATCGGCTTCATCAAGGGCAAGGAAGACATCGCCGCCCAGGCTCAAGGCGCTGGCCGCCGAGAAATGGCTTGCCGCCGGTGGCGCTGCGGGCGGCACCGCGTCGGCATCAAGCACCGCCAGCCGCCTGCAATGCCCCAAATGCGGCGAAGCGGGGATGATCCGCCAGGAAGGCTGCGACCTGTGCCTGAGCTGCGGGCATTCCAAGTGCGGGTAAGCTAACTTATGAGTGCATCTAGCCAACTTCCAGAATGGATTGTTTGGCTTCAGGGCTTGCTCACGCCTACCATCGCATTAATTGCTGCTGGGATTGCCATTTGGCAGGCCCGCGTTAATGCCAACCGCTTGAAACTAGAGTTATTTGAAAGACGAGTAGGTGTCCATGACGCTGTTCGCAGAATTTATTCCGTGATTCTTAGAGACACTTATTGCCTCCAGTCTGACTTGGGTGAATTTCGAATTGCCATTCAAGATGCGCACTATTTATTCGGCAAAGAAATCACGAGTTACTTGGATGAATGGTGGAAACACGCCACGGCCCTCTATGTCTATCACGATGCCATCGAACAACTGAGGGGCGATCCTGAAGGGGCATCAAAGCGGAGCGAATATAGAAAAACAATGGAGAGTTCGCTCGATTGGACAATGAAACAAGCTGAGATTTATCCCAAGAAATTTGAAAAGTATCTTCGGCTTAAATCAGGATTTTTCTCCTAAGCTAGCCCCGCACCCGCTTCGCCAACTCGTGCAGCGGGCCGTCACTAAGCCCGAAATCGTCGAGATGGCGCAGCGTGTTTTCCAGGTATTCGACGTTACTGCCGCCCTGGCCGTGGCTGGCCCGGATGACCCGCGCCGCCTCATCCGGCGCGACGCGCCCGGCATATTGCGGGTGGGTGCGGTCCACGACGTAGGTTTCCGCCCGCACCTTCACCCCGTCGGCGAGGGTCAGCTCCACCGTGCGGCGGTGATAGACCTCCGTCACCCGTTCGCGGGCATCGAGGTATTCCAGCACCGCTGCCGCGTCCCCGCCCGCGACCTGAAAGGCCAGCCCCCGGCAGGCGCCGCCGCGATCCAGCCCCAGCACCAGCCCCGGCCGCTCCACCGTGCCGCGCCACACCTGCGACCAGACGCACAGCGCCCGGTGACGCCCGCGCAACAGCGCAGGTGTGCGCGCCGTAAAGTCGAAGCCCGGCTTCCACATTAACGAGCCGTAGCCGAATATCCAGATTCCGTCGCTCGTTCGGCTCAATGCCTTGATCCCGCCATGTTGACGCCAGATGCTGTGCAGGCCCGCTTTATCGCGGACCCCGTTGCCGCTAGAGTAGCGTAAAGGCGCTAACGTTTCCCCTTCAACCACTTCGGTTTTCCCGGTGACCTTTTGTATTTCCCCGCGCATCGCTTACTGGCTGTTCGGCCTCTTTCTCGCCGGTGTCGCGGGCTTGACCGGCCTGTGGTTCGCCGGCGCCGCCCAGGTGCGCGACCAGATCGCCGCCCTAGGCCGGGGCGCGGTCGGCGAGAGCGGCATCTTCACCGTCCAGAAGCTCGACATCACCGGCTTTCCCTTCGCCTTCGAAACCCGGCTCGGCGGCGTCGTGCTCGCCGGGCGCGACAAGCGCGGGCCCTGGGAATGGCGGGCCGACAACATGATCCTGGGTCTGTCGCCGTGGCGCGGGCGCGACATCACCTTCGATCTGGCAGGCAAGCACAAGCTGCGGTTCCGCGCCGGGCGCGTGCCGATGGAAGTGGAACTGACCGCCGCGCGGGCACCGGGCGAAGCGCGCCTCGGCGGCGGCGGTGCGCCGCACCTGATTCGCATCGACCCACAAAACATAGACGCGCGCGAAATCACCACCGGGGCGCGGCTGACCGCCGACAAGACATCGTTCGAACTGTTCGTCGCGCCCGAACCACCGGGTGATGCCAAGGAACCCGCCGCCGGGCTGCTGATTGATCTGCGCGGCATCAACCTGCCCGAAAGCCTGGGCAAGTTTCTGGGTCCCAAGCTCGATCATTTCTCCGCCGAGGTACAGGTACTGGGCAACCCGCCCCTGCCCATCAACCGCCGATCGCTCGCGCGCTGGCGCGACGGCGGCGGGTCAATCGAGCTCAAGAGCCTCGCCGTGCAATGGGGCCCGGCCAAGGTGGACGGTTCCGGCACCCTGACGCTGGACACACTGTTGCAGCCCGAGGCTTCCTTCGCCGCCCGCATGACCGGGTTCGAGGAAACCGCCGACGCCCTGGTCGCCGCCGGACTGATCCGCGCCCGGGAGGCCCAGGGAGTGAAACTGCTGCTGTCGCTGATGGCGAGGCGTTCGGACCCCGGCCGCGGCGCCGAAATCCGCGTGCCGATCACGATTCAGGAACGGGTGATCTATGTCGGCCCGGCGCGCCTGACGCGCCTGCCCCTGATCCGCTGGTAAGCCCTAGGCCTGACCGGCCTTGATGATCGAGCGGCGCACCGCGCGGGTGCGGGTGAACCAGTCTTCCAGCGCCGCGCCGTCGCCGTAGCGGATAGCACGTTGCAGGGCGGTCAGGTCCTCATCGAAGCGGCCGAGCATTTCCAGCACCGCATCCTTGTTGGCGAGGAAGATATCGCGCCACATCACCGGGTCCGACGCGGCGATACGGGTGAAGTCGCGGAAGCCGCCGGCGGCGAACTTGATGACTTCCTGTTGCAGGGTATTTTCCAGCTCCGTCGCCGTGCCGACGATGGTGTAGGCGATCAGGTGCGGCAGGTGCGAGGTAATGGCCAGCACCATGTCGTGATGACGCGACTCCATCTCGTCGACATCACTGCCGACGGCCCGCCACATCGCGGCAACGCGCGCTGTAGCTTCCGCGTCGGTGCCCGGCGGCGGCGTCAGGATGCACCAGCGGCCTTCAAACAGTTCGGCGAAACCCGCTTCCGGTCCCGATTCTTCCGTGCCCGCGACGGGATGCGCCGGAACAAGATGCACGCCCGCGGGCAAATGCGGCGCCACGGCGTCGATCACTGCCTGCTTGACCGAGCCCACATCGGTGACGATGGTGCCCGGCTTCAGCGCCGGTGCGATGGCGGCCGCGAGCGCGGCATTGGCACCCACCGGCGCGGCCAGAATAATCAGATCGGCATCGCGTGCGGCATGAGCCGCGTTGGCTTCGGCCCGGTCGATGAAACCGAGCTCCAGCGCCTTGGCCCGCGTTCTGGCGCTGCGCGCCGTGCCCACGATTTCCCCCGCCAGCCCGCCACGCTTGAGCGCGCGCGCCAGCGACGAGCCGATCAGGCCAAGCCCGATCAGGCACACGCGGTTGAAATGCGGTTCAGCCATTGTTCCCGCCCCCCTCGGCCATGAAGCGCGTAAGCGCATCGGTCGCGCCGGCGCATTCATCGTCGAGCCCGATGGTGATGCGCAGGCTGTCGGGCAAGCCGTAGCCGCCCATGCGCCGGACGATAACCCCGCCCGCCTTCAGGTAGGCATCCGCCGCTTCCGCCTGGACGGGACCGCCCGGAAAACGCGCCAGCACGAAATTGCCCTGGGACGGCGGCACGACCAGCCCCGCCGCGGCAAGGGCTTCGGCCATGCGCGTGCGCGCCCGGACGTTGTGGTCGCGGGCACGGTCGAAGTGAGCACGGTCGGCCAGCGCCGCAACCGCCGCCGCCTGGGCCGGACCCGACACGTTGAACGGCATCCGCAGCCGGTTGAGCACGTCGATGATATGCGCCGGGCCGTAGGCCCAGCCGATGCGCAATCCGCCAAGCCCGAAAATCTTCGAAAAGGTGCGCGTCATGATGACGTTGTCGTTTTCATCCACCAAAGCCGCGCCCGCTTCGTAATCGTCGGCGGTGACGAACTCGGCGTAAGCGGAATCGATCACCAGGATCACGTTGTCGGGCAGGCCCGCGCGCAGGCGTCGCAACGCATCGGCGTTGAGGTAACTGCCCGTCGGGTTGTTGGGATTGGCGATGTAGCACAGCCGCGTGCGATTGCCCGCCCGCGCCACCAGCGCATCCACATCCGCCGTCAGGTTGGTTTCCGGCACTTTCACCGGTTCCGCGCCGACCGAACGCGCGGCGATGGGGTAAATCAGGAAGCCGTGTTCGGTGTAGAGCACTTCATCGCCCTCACCGGCGTAGCCCCGCGCCATCAGGCCGAGAATTTCGTCGGACCCGGCGCCGCACACCAGGCGCGCGGGATCAAGGCCGAATCGCGCCCCGATTGCTTCGCGCAGGCGTACGGAGCCGCCGTCGGGGTAACGCGACAGGGCGCCGGACGCGGCCTCGAACGCCGCCACCGCGTCGGGGGACGGACCGAAGGCGCCTTCGTTGGACGACAGCTTGATGACGCGCGCCTGTCCGGCGATGGCCGACTGGCCACCTTCGTAGGGCGCGATCTCCAGAATGCCCGGGCGCGGCGGGATCGGGTGGGTGGTCATGCGCCCGGCTTTTTGAACGACAGCGGCATGGCGTAGGCGCCGATCACGGCGATGTGGCGCGCGGAATCGCCGAAGGCCTCGGTCAGTTTTTCAATCAAGGCGGCGTCACCGGCATGGAAGCCCTCGACCTCGGCCAGGCTGACCACACTGCCGGCGCCGCCGGTGGCGCAGAAGGTGAGCGCGAGACCCGCCTTTTCAAGGCCACGGGCCACGGCGGCCCGCGACAGGGCCTCGGTGGTTTCGATGGCGACCAGGGAGCGATCCTCGCTGGAAGCTTCCGTCGCCATGGCGGCAACCACCAGCCCGTCGGTGCACCCCGCCGGCGGCGCCAGGCCAATGGCGACCGGCAGGCGGGCGACCACGCGCGGCGCATCGTCGCCGAGCAGGCGCGCCCACCAGGGGGAGGCTTCCTCGGCCTGGGGGAAAGGTACCACGGCGACCTGGGCGCGGCCCTCGATCACGGCGGCCACCGCCTGGGCGGCCCCGGCGGCGGCGTTCATCTCCGTCGCCACCCCGTATTGCGAACGCGCCAGGCCCCAGCAGGTCGGCCCCACTTCGGGCACCGCCACGGCCACGGAAAAGGGCCCTTGCAGGCGCAGCGCCGCCGACATGATTTCGCGCCAGATGCGGATCAGGGTCAGCGCGTCGAAACCGTCCCCGGCCTTGGCGACCAGGCGACGCAGGACCTCCGCCTCGCGCCCCGGACGCAGAAGCGGCGCCCCCGCCGCCGCCTTCAGCGGCGCGAGATCGGCGGCAATGCGGGCGCGGCGCAGCAGGGCGTCAAGGATCTGATCGTCCAAGCGGTCGATCTCATCGCGCATATCGTTCAGCGTCGGGCCGTTGGGGGCCATGGGGCATCATCCGGTTGCGGTGGGCGGGCGCGGCGCGCGCGATCGTGGCCAGGCCCGAAACAGGCCGCTAGTCTTAATGGCAAGAGCCTGTAAAATCAAAGAAAACGTTGACACTTGGCGCTTTGGCGCCTAGCAATCGGCCCCTTCCGGGGCCGGAACCGGGAAGCCGGCGGCTCGGGCGGCGCCCGCCCCGGACCATGGTTGAAGCGAGCGGTGAGATGACCAAGGCCGACACCTCCGATCCCGCACCGACCAAATCGGCGACGGGACCGTCGCTCGAGGGACGCAGCGTGACCCTCGCGCAGGATGCGCCCATGCGCCTCGAATCCGGGGCCAGCCTGGGCCCGATCACGGTCGCCTATACCACCCAGGGCACGCTTAACGCGGACCGCTCCAACGCCATCCTGATCTGCCATGCGCTGACCGGCGACCAGTACGTCTCAGGCACCCATCCGTTCACCGGCAAGCCCGGCTGGTGGGACAATATCATCGGTCCCGGCCGTCCCCTCGACACCGACCGTTATTTCCTGATCTGCGCCAATATTCTGGGCGGCTGTCTCGGCACGACCGGGCCGCATGAGATCAATCCCGCCACCGGCCACCCCTGGGGGCCGGACTTTCCGGTCATCACCATCGGCGACATGGTCGAGGCCCAGCGCCTCCTGATCGATTACCTCGAGATCGAGCAGCTGTTCTGCGTCATCGGCGGGTCCATGGGCGGCATGCAGGTGCTGGACTGGTCGGCGCGCTATCCCGAAAAGGTTTTTGCGGCGATGCCCATTGCGACGGCGGGCCGCACCTCGGCCCAGAACATCGCCCACCACGAGGTGGGGCGCCAGGCCGTCATGGCCGATCCCGACTGGTGCCAGGGCCGCTACCAGGACGCGAACAAGCGACCCCACCGCGGCCTCGCGGTGGCGCGCATGGGCGCGCATATCACCTATCTTTCCGAATCCGCCCTGACCCGCAAGTTCGGCCGCGCCCTTCAGGAACGCGAAAGCATCAGCTATGGCTTCGACGCCGATTTCCAGGTCGAAAGCTACCTGCGCCACCAGGGCATCACCTTTGTCGACCGTTTCGACGCGAACTCGTATCTCTACATCACCCGCGCCATGGACTACTTCGACCTTGCCCATCAATCGGGCGGCATCCTGGCCGATGCGTTTCGCGGCACCCATATTCGCTTCGGCATCATCAGCTTCACCAGCGACTGGATGTTCCCGACTTACGAAAGCCGCGAACTGGTCAAGGCGCTGAACGCCGTCGGTGCCAATGTCAGCTTCGTCGAGATCGATACAGATCAGGGCCACGATTCCTTTTTGCTGGAGATCGAGGCCTACCACCGGACCGTGCGCGGCTTCCTTGAAGGCGCTGCGGAACATCGGGGGCTGCACCGCCCATGAACACGCAACCAGCCAATGCCGCGCGGAACGGCGGTTCAGGCAAGCGCATTCGCGTCGACCTGCAACTGATCGCCGACCTGGTGCCCACCGGCGCGCGGGTGCTGGATGTCGGCTGCGGCGACGGGATGCTGCTGGACTACCTGACCCGGAACAAGGGCGTCGACGGGCGCGGCATCGAGGTCGACCGTGACCGGGTCGCCGCGTGCCTCAACCAGGGACTGTCGGTGATCCAGGGCGATGCCGAGGTGGACCTCGCCGATTACCCCGATCATGCCTTCGATTGCGTGGTCCTCAGCCAGACCCTGCAGGCGGTGCATGATCCGAAGTGGATGCTGGAGCAGTTGACGCGCATCGGCACCCGCGCGGTGGTGTCTATCACCAACGCGGGCTACTGGAAAAATCGCGCCTACTTCATGTTCGCCGGGCGCCAGCCCTTTGCCATTCACCGCGACGAAACCTGGTTCGATACCGCCTATATCCATCCCTGCACCATGCGCGACTTCGTCGATCTGGCGCGACAGATGAACCTGCGTATCGAACGCTGCTTCGCGGTCAGCCCCAAGGGCACCCACAGCGAAATCGATCCCGACAGCTGGTATGCCAGCGTCTTTGCCATCCAGGTCGTGTTCCTGCTGAAATAGCGCCTTGTGTTTCAGGCGCCCGACGATCGGTTGACGCCGCGCGCCGGCGCGTAAACCTGTCGCCGCCGGGCCCGCGCCCCGGTCTCGGCCGTGGCGTAGATCTGCTTGTTTGCTTCCATCACGACAACCCCGGCGAAACGCGGCCCCAGGCGCGCGCCGAGCTTTTCCCAGGCATTGGCCGCCCCCAGCATCATGCGCGAACGCGACGGCGGCAGGTAAAGCGCGCCATCGGCGGCAATCGGCGTGAACAGGTTGTCGCGCAGCAGGCGGGAAAGCTGGTTGGCGCTGTAGGGATGGCCGTGGGCAAAGGGTGTACGCTCGATCCGCGACCAGATGCCGCGCCGGTTGGGCACCACCACGATCAGGCGCCCGTCGCCGGCAAGCACGCGCCAGACCTCGCGCAGCATGGCCCGCAGGCTTTCGGCATTTTCCACCGCATGGGCCAGGATCACGCGGTCGAAGACATTGTCGGGGAACGGCAGATCCACCTCGTCAACCAGCACGGCGCGGTTGGCGGCCCCATGGGGCCAGCGCAGCACGCCCTGGCCCATGGGCATGGCGGCGACGACGCGCTCGGCCTCGTCCAGAAAGGGGCGCAACAGCGGCGGGGCGTAGCCGAGCCCGAGCACGCGCAGGCCCGCCGTCCGCGGCCACATCTCCCGCACCCGCGCGCGCACCGCCCGGCCCGTTACCTGGCCCAGGCTGGTCGCGTAAAAATCGCGCAGATCAATAACATCCGACCACATGGCGAAAGCCTAGCACAGCCCCTCGCCCGGCGGGCGAGGCGTCAATCGAGGCCGAGCTTGTAAATCCGGTTGACGTTTTCGCGGCCCAGCTTGCGCTGCACTTCCGAGGAAATACCTTCGCAATTCGCCTCGAAGATCGATTCGGACCGGGGCCACACGGTCTGGTAATGCGGATAGTCGCTCGACCAGTAGAAATTGTCCTCGCCGTAATAGGCGCTGGTCAGGACCGTGGACCGGCTGTCCTCGAAATCCATGTAGACATTTTCGCGCAGGTATTCGCTCGGCCAGCGCTGGTTCATGTTGCGATCCCGGTCGTAGGTCGCAAGCCGACCGACGCGGTAATCCACCGATTCGACCACGGATGCGGCATCGGCCATTTGAAACTCCGAGCAGCACACCTTGAGATCAGGATGGCGATCGAAGACGCCGGAAAAGATCAGGTTGCTGACGAAGGCCCAGGCCGCCATCGGGCCACCGAAACGGTTGCCCTCGAACTCCGAACGAATGACGTATTCACGCGGGTCCGTCTTGCGCTTTTCCATGCCGTGCAGCTTCATCGAACGGCCCTGGCTGGAATTGGAATGGACCGTCAGCGGAATATCCAGTTCGACCGCCGTCTGCCACAGCGGCTCATATATCGGCTCATAATAGCCGCTGCCCATGATGGTGGTCGGCAGGTGCACCGTCTTGCAGCCGCGCTTGACGTATTCCTTCATGTCGGCGACGGCATTGTCCACATCCAGGATGGAAATCAGCGGCGCGGGAAAGATGCGCTTGGGGGCGTAGCTGGCGAAATCGAGAATCCATTCGTTGTACGAACGGAAGATGGACCGCTGCAGCTTGGCGTCCTCCAGGTGATAGTTATAGCGCGCCCAGCTGGCGAAGATGATCATCGCCTCGACCTTGTCGTTGTCGAGTTCCTTGCAATAGGCCGACGGCTCCCAGTCCTCGGGGTAATCCTCGTAGCGATAGTTTTCGCGGAAGTCCGACACCAGGTTCTTGAAGTAATCGGCGTCCTTGTAGATTTCCATGTTCTTGCGGCCCTCGGGCTTGTCCACCACGTGGCCAAGGGAGAAGTAGCCCACCCGCATCGGCTCCAGCCCTTCCATCAGGTACCAAAGACCCTTGCCCAGGCCCTCGGGGTTGTCCACGACCCTGGGGGCTTTATCGCCATATTCCTGCTGACAACGTATAAAGGCATCGGAATGCTCGGTGATATGGCAATCACCCGAAATAAGCCTGAAATCCAGCATCGTAACCTCCATAAACCCCTGTTATTTGTTATTTGTTTAAATACTAGGGGCGGATAGTAGGTTTACACAAGGACATCTTAGTTACACTAATCCCTGCTGGCGGCGCTCAGGGCTTGTGCTAACCTTGGCTAAAGGGCGCGGGATCGGGCCAATTGATCGATCCAATACAAGCGCGCCGCCAACACGGGAGGTAGGAATGCATTACGTCTCACGCATGACATTTTCTCTGGCCGTCGCCGGCTGCGCCGCAGCTCTGACACTAGCCACGCCGGGCACACCGGCCCAGGCCGATGATTTCGCCAAAGTCTTTAAGTCGCGCAACATGACGCTGTTCGTCGGCTCTGCACCAGGCGGCGGCTACGACCGCTACACACGACTGCTGTCTCGCCATTTCAATCGTCATGTCCCCGGCAAGCCACGCATCGTAGTCAAGAACATGCCCGGCGCTAGCGGCCTGGTACTGGCACGCTATATGTTCCACAAGGCGGCGAAGGATGGTTCTGATGTGGCGGGCGTTCACAACACCGTGGTCACACAGGAAATCATTGCCGGCAAAGCGGATTACAAATCCACCGAGTTCAACTGGCTGGGCAGTGCGAACCAGCTTACCACAGCCTGCGTCGCGGCGACGAATTCCCCGATCAAGACCTATGCCGATGCTCGCAAGATGACATTTGTCGTCGGCGGCACCGGCGCGCAAAGCTCGTCCACCAATCAGGTACCAGCTTTCCTCAAAAGCCTAACGAGCGTCAAACTGCGCATCATCAAGGGCTATCCCAGCACGACATCGGTGATGTTGGCGATGCAGCGCGGGGAAGTTCACGGACTTTGCGGGATCGGCTGGGACAGCCTAAAAGCCCAGGCGTTCGATCTGCTGCGCGACAACAAGATCAAGGTGTTAATCCAGATCGCCAAGGAACCCAACCCGGAACTCAAAGATGTACCCTTCGTCATGGACATGGCCACATCCCCCGAAGACGTCCGCGTGTTGCAGTTCCTCGTCGCCCGCCAGTACATGGGCCGACCCTACCTGGTACCGCCGGGTGTGGCGGCGGGCCGTGTCAAAGCGTTGCGCACCGCTTTCGATGCCACCATGGTGGACTCCCAGTACCGGAAAGACGCGAAGAAAAGTCATATCCCGCTGTCGCCCATCAGCGGCAAACAGGTGCAGGAGCACATCGCCAATCTGTTTATGACGCCGGAATCGGTCAAGGCTCGCGCCGGGCTGGCAACAAAGATCCAGCCAAAGGATATTTCCGAAGCCAAGCTAAACTGGATCACCGTCAAGGGCGTCAAGATCGACCGCATCAAGAAGCGCAATGTCTACTTCAAGGACAGTGGCAAGAAGGTAAAAGCCTCGTCCCGTGGCGCCAAGATCAAGGTCAACGGCAAGAAGGCCAAGCGAAAGGCGCTAAAGGCGGGCATGACCTGCGACATCGTCTATCTAGGTAACGGTGACGCGGCCAAAAGTATCACTTGTAAGAAATAGCAAGATTTTTGCGATCAAATAAGAAAAGGAGATTAAGAAATGGGACTTAATACGCGAACGACATTGCTAGCTGCAGCAATGTCGGCTCTATGCTTTGCACACAATGTACCCGCTCAAGCAGCTGATTATTTTAAGGGTAAGACCATCAAAATCTCAGTGGGCTTTGGCCCGGGCGGCGGTTACGACGCCTACGGACGCATGCTCGGACGCCATTGGGGCCGCCATATCCCAGGGAAGCCACAGGTCATTGTTCAGAATATGCCTGGCGCCAGCAGCCTAAAGGCGGTGCAATACCTACAAGAGGTTGCGCCGAAAGATGGCACCGCCGTAGTTATTTTCAATTTCGGTCAGATTACGCGTTCCATCGTCAGCCCCTCGAAGAAAATCAAGGTTGATTTTCGTAACTTTGCCTGGATTGGTTCGATGAACCGAGACGTATCGGTATGCTACGTTTGGAAAAAGCGGTTCCCCGCGATCAAGAGTGCATCCGATCTCGCCACGGCCAAGCAGATCAACTACGGCCTGACCGGCGTGGGGTCGGCATCGTATTTCAACCAGGCGATCCTGCTCGGTATTTTCAATGCGCCGCTCAAGCAGGTTAAGGGCTACAAGGGTTCCAAGAACAAGCAGATCGCGATCGAGCGCGGCGAGCTCGACGGCGACTGCGGCGACTGGACCAGCGTGCCCAAGGACTGGGAACGCGAGGGCAAGATCACCTACCTGATGAAATCCTCGCCCTCGACTCCGGCGGGGCTCGAGCCGTCCATAAAATATGCGGGCGACATGGCCTCATCAGATGAAAAGAAGCGGATCGTCAAGCTGCTGTCGGCAGCGGGGGAAATCGGCCGTCCGTTCATCACCCGCAAGGAAGTGCCGGGCAGCAACCTGAAGGCGCTGCGCATCGGGTTCGATGCGGCCATGAAGGACCCCAAGCTGCTGGCCGATTCCATAAAGACCAAGCGCCCCATCTCGCCGTCCACGGCGAAGGAAGCGCAGGAAACGCTGGCCGAGCTTTATGCCATGCCGGCTGACGTCATCGCCAAGGCGAAGACCATCCTGCCCAAGGGCAGCAAAAAGAAGAAAAAGAAGAAAAAGTAGTATCGGCTGAACCGGATCGGTTGCGGGCGGGGCCTTCGGGTCCCGCCCTTTTCTTGTCAGCCGTCGCCGGCGGATTTTCGTGGCGGCAAGCTGTCGAGCACGCGGGCAATTTCGCCCGGCCGTTGTCCCAGCGCCTGCAAGCTGCGGTGATCAAGGCGCGTCAGGTCGTTATAGGCCCGGATGCGTCGGCACAGGTCGCCCGCCGCGTCCGCGACCGCGATGAAGGCGCGGCCCGCGCCGGCCACCAGCGCCCCCGGGGAACGCCGGACCGGGGTGCGCCCGCGCGATGAAGCATTGATATGGCTCATGGCTCTGTCCCTTCTCGGTTCGGTACCGGTTCGATCGGGGGCAGATTAGCCTTGCCTATGACATACTACTAATATATTGATAATACGTTATTCATATTTAATATATATGTCTATGGACCTGCGCCATCTCCGCTATTTCGTTGCCGTTGCCGAGGAAGGCCACGTTACCCGCGCGGCCGAACGCCTGGGTATCCAGCAGCCGCCGCTCAGCCAGCAGATTCATGCCCTGGAAAATGAACTGGAGGTCCAGTTGTTTCGCCGTAAGCCTCGCGGCGTCGAACTGACCGATGCCGGACATTCGCTGCTGGCCGATGCCCGGCGCATCCTCGGCGATGTTGATGCCGCGCTGGCCAAGGTCCGGCGCACGGCGCGGGGTGAACAGGGACGAATCAACATCGGCTTCACCAGTTCCGCGCCCTTCCACCCCTTTGTTCAGGGGGTCCTGCGCCGATTCCGGGACACGCACCCCCATGTCAGCGTCGCACTGGAAGAAAGCGACACCGCCGATCTGGTTGCGGACTTGCGCGCCGAACGGCTGGATGCCGCGTTTATCCGCTCCCCCATTCCCGACGGTGACGGCGTCGCCGTGCACAACGTTCTGGTCGAGGGCATGTGCGTCGCCCTGCCCAGGGATCACCGGCTGGCGAAGAGAAAGGCGGCTGACCCGATCGCTCTCGAGGATCTTGCCGGGGACCCCTTCGTGCTTTACCGGCGCGCCTCGGGACCGGGGCTCTACGATTCGATCACCGGCGCCTGCCACGACGCCGGCTTCATGCCGCGTATCGAGCAAGAAGCCCCGCGTATCGTCGCCACCCTTAATCTCGTGGCGTCGGGTCTCGGTGTGACCGTGGTGCCGCAATCGCTTACCGCCATGCGCATGGCGGGAATTGTCTTCCGTCCTCTCGTCCCGGCCCCCAGACTCACCGCCCCCATTCATCTTGCCTGCCGAACCGTGGATCATTCGATGGCGGCACAGCGATTCGTCGCCCTGGTCCGTCGTGAGGCCAAGGCTTGAGCCGCCATTGGCACCCGGCGCCGGTCGATGGTATCGTGACGCCAACGAGGGAGACCCATGGCCAAGCTCAAAATTCACCGCATCCCGGCGCGCAAGGATAACTATCTCTGGCTCGCCCAGGAGCCCGATACCGATACCGTCGCCATTGTCGATCCGTCGGACCCGGAACCGGTGATCGCCAAATGCGAGGAACTGGGCCTGACGCTGACCCATATCCTCAATACCCATCATCATGGCGATCACACCGGCGGCAACCTGGCGCTCAAAGAAAAATACGAATGCGTCATCATCGGCCCCGCCGCCGACCAGGAACGTATTCCCGGCATTGATATCCCTGTCGGCGAAGAAGACACCATCGCGCTCGGCACCGAAATGGGCCGTGTCTTCGACGTGCCCGGCCACACGCGCGGGCACATCGCCTACTGGTTCGCCAATTCCGATGCGCTGTTTTGCGGCGATACGCTTTTCGCCATGGGCTGCGGGCGCCTGTTTGAAGGCACGCCCGAGCAGATGTGGGATTCGCTCTCCAAGTTCGACGACCTGCCCGACGAGACCCGCGTCTTTTGTGCCCACGAATACACCCAGGCCAATGCCCGCTTCGCGCTGACCGTAAACCCCGGCAACAAGGCGCTGAAGAAACGCGCCGCCGAGGTTGACCGCCTGCGCGCCAGGGGTACCCCCACGGTGCCGTCCACCATGGGCAAGGAACGCGCAACCAACCCGTTCCTCAGGCCCGATGACCCCGATTTGCAGGCAGCCGTGGGGCTGCCCGATGGCGATCTGGTCGCGGTTTTCGCCGAGACCCGCCAGCGCAAGGATAATTTCTGACACCCGCCCCGTTACCGGAGATTACCGATGAAACTGTACCAGTCGCCGACCTCCCCCTATGTCCGCATGGCGCGGGCGACCGCCGCCCTGAAGGGCATCGCCGATCAGATCGAGCTGGTGAATGCCCGCGCCGATCAGGACGCCTACGAAATGCTGAACCCGCTCAACAAGGTGCCCTGCCTGGTTACCGACGACGGCGAGGTTCTGATCGAATCGCGTTTGATCTGCCAGTATCTCGACTCGCTGACGGGCGAATCGCTGTACCTCGACGGTGCCGCCCGGCGCAAGGTGTTGCAGCGCGAAGCCATCGTGCACGGCATCCTCGATGCCGTGGTCGCCCAGCGCATGGACACCCGCAAAACCGATTCGACACCTTCTCCCTGGTGGCAGGAGCGCCAGCAACGCAAGATCGACATCGGCCTCCGCCGGATCGAAAGCGAGCTGCCGGCCTATACCGATACCGAAACCATTTTGCCGATCCTGCTGTGCTGCATGTGTCATTTCATGGACCGGGTCAGCGACTTCGACTGGCGCAAGAACCACCCCGGGCTTGCCAAATGGTACGAAGCCTACAGCCGGGAACCGCACATGGCCGCGACCGAGATCAAAGACTAGGCGGCACGCGAAAAGCAACCCGCTGAAAGCCCTGACAAATCCCGCCCGAGGCTGTATGCCCCACGGGGGGGCCGCATCTTTGCTTGCGATTCATCGGTGAATCCGCTGCAATGAGGGCCGCAAAAAAGGCGCCAGGTCAAAAAGCGCCACCGAGGGGAGAACTTCATGGCCGCGGCCACCGATGGCGACGGCGTCACCACGCCCGGGATTACCGTCTTTCGCAAGTATGCCAACCGGCGTCTCTACGACACTAGGAGGTCGTGCTGCGTGACCCTGACGGATATTGCCCAGCTCGTGCGCAAGGGCGAAAAGGTCAAGGTGGTCGAAGCCAAAAGCGGCAACGATGTGACCCGGCAGATACTGGCGCAAATCCTGTGCGATCTTGAAAACGGTCAAACGGGACTGCTGGACGAAGCGCTTTTGGCGCGCCTGATCGCCTTCGCCGATGCGCCGGACAAGCCGCGCGTCAGCGAAGTTTTGAACCGTGCACTCGAACGGCTGGAACCGACGCTGAAACATGCGGCGCCGCCGCGCATGCCGATCCCTCAGCGCCCACGAAGCCTCGGCGGAATCCGCGCCGTGACGGCACGGATCGAAGCCCTGGAAAGCCGTTTGCGCGGCCTTATGGACGGGGCCGACGAAGCGGTCCGGCGGCGCCCGGCCACCCCCCGAAAAGACTAGGATTTCAGAGGCCTAGGCCGTGGCGGCTGCCGCTTCGGCAATGATGTCGACAAGCCGGTCGATCTCTTCGCGCGAGATGATCAGCGGCGGTGAAATGGCAATGACATCCCCCGCCTGGCGGGTGAGCGCGCCCAACTCCAGACATTTCAGGAAGACCTTGTAGGCCCGCGCGCCGACGGCCCCATCGGTCTTGAATTCGATGCCCGCCGCCAGACCGATATTACGCACGTCAATAACACCCGGCGCCCCATCGAGACGATGCACGGCCTCTTCGAAATACGGCTCCAGCTCCCGCGCCCGCGCGAACAGGTTTTCGTTTTCATAGATATCGAGCGTCGCCAGCGCCGCCGCGCAGGCCAACGGATGGCCCGAATAGGTGTAGCCATGAAACAGCTCGATGACATTTTCCGTCCCGGTCATCAGCGCGTCATGAACCGGTGCGCGCGAGAATACCGCCCCCATGGGGACCGCGGCATTGGTCAGCCCCTTGGCCGTGGTCATCAGGTCGGGCAGGACATCGAAGCGGTCGGCCGCGAAAGGCGCGCCGAGGCGGCCATACCCGGTAATGACCTCGTCGAAGATCAGCAAGATGCCGTGGGCATCGCAGATTTCGCGCAGGCGTTCGAGATAGCCCTTGGGCGGCACCAGGACCCCGGTGGAGCCCGCCATCGGCTCGACGATCACCGCCGCGATGGTGGCGGCATCGTGCAGCGCGATCAGGCGCAGCAGATCATCGGCCAGATGCGCCCCCCAATCGGGCTGGCCACGGGAAAAGGCATTGTGCGCCAGGTCATGGGTGTGCGGCAGGTGATCGACGGCGCCGAGCCCGGGGCCGAACTGCTTGCGGTTGTTGCCGATACCCCCCACCGCCATGCCACCGAAGTTGACGCCGTGGTAGCCGCGTTCGCGCCCGATCAGGCGCACCCGGCGGCCCTCGCCGCGGGCCTGATGATAGGCCAGCGCGATCTTGAGCGCGGTTTCCACCGCTTCGGAGCCCGAGTTGACGAAGAACACATGATCCAGATCGCCGGGCGCCAGCGCGGCCAGGCGGGAAGCCAGCTCGAACGCGCCGCCGTGACCCATCTGGAACGCGGTCGCGTAATCAAGGCCGGCCGCCTGCGCGGCAATGGCGGCGGTGATCTCGTCGCGGCAGTGACCGGCATTGACGCACCACAGGCCGGCGGTCCCGTCGAGGACTTCGCGGCCGTCGGCCATGCGATAGGTCATGTCCTTGGCGCCGGCGAAAAGCCGGGGGGCGGCCTTGAACTGGCGGTTGGCCGTGAACGGCATCCAGTAGGCGGAAAGGTCGTTGACGCTGTTGGGCATGCGGGGAGCCTTCTGTGGGAAAGCGGCAGATTAAGGAGCGGTCCCGGTCCTCGCAAGGGAGGCGGATTAAGAAAAAAATCGCATGTAAAGTTCTGGCCAAGACAGGCAAAAAATGCCGAGTACTTAAATAAAACGTGTTTTTTGATTTTTATAGTTAATTTTTTATTAATGATCTATTAACGGTTCATTAAAATAATATTGACCTTGGCTCTAGGATTTTTTAAATAAATCCAATCTAAAATGAACAGTTCTCGAACAGGGAAGTCCCTTGCAACACGCAACTGCCGTTTCCGGCCCGGCCACGGACGCCCGCAGCCTGATCGCCTCGGTCAGCGCCACCCAGCGCGATATGCGCATGGAAGCGATCGGGTCGGGTGCCGGCACCAAGCGCCTTGGCCGCCACGACGATGCCGCCACGATCCGCGCCAGCGATCTGCCCGAAGATGCCGCGGCCGTCATTGGCCGGCGCCAGACCCAGGACCGCCCCGGCCAACGTAGCGGAACCCCTTCCAGCGCCTATATGGCCCAGCACATCGCCCAGGAAGTCACCCCGGATGCGCCCGGTTTCGACCGCTACCAGGCGGGCGCGCAGGCCTACATCATGCGCCGGGACTCCACGGTCGAAATCCTGACCAGCGCCGGTCGCCTCGATATCTTCATCTGACCCGCGCGGTCCCTTCCAGCCAGGATTTGAAGTAAGGCGTCATTCCGCCTAGGATTCGCCCGGTCCCCGCACCGGCACGGATTTTCATGCACAGGTTTTCCCAAATGACGCCGCGGCAGCATTACCCGGAGCCCACGTCATGTGCGGCATAGCCGGGCTGTTCGACCTGTCGCGGGGCCAGCCTGCGGGCGCACTTGATCGCGCCGTGCGCAACATGATCGATACGCTGGATCATCGTGGCCCCGATGGCCAGGGCACCTTCGTTGATGAAGCGGGCGGTGTCGCCCTTGGGCATCGCCGCCTTGCCGTCATCGACCTGAGCGACGCCGGCGCCCAGCCGATGACATCGGCCAACGGGCGCTTCGTCATTGCCTTCAACGGCGAAATTTACAATTTCGCTGAAATCGCACGGGCCCTGCCGCAGAGCACATCGGCCTTGCGCGGGCACAGCGATACGGAAGTCCTGCTGGAATCCTGCGCACGTTTCGGCATCGACGGCACCCTGGGGCGTAGTGTCGGCATGTTCGCCGTGGCGCTATGGGACAAGCGCGAACGGATCCTGACGCTGGCGCGGGACCGGCTCGGCATCAAGCCACTGTACTGGGCACGGGCGGGACGGATGATCCTGTTCGCTTCCGAGATCAAGGCAATCCTCGCCCACCCCGCCTTCGAGCCCGAGATCGACCGCGATGCCCTGGCGGCCTACCTGCGTTCGGGCTATGTCCCCACGCCACGCAGTATCTATCGCAACCTGTTCAAGCTGCGTCCGGGCACGGTACTGCGCCTGACCTCGACGGACGCGCCGATGAAAGCCGCTTTGGGAACTGCGCCGGATCGCGGGCGAAAGCATGCGGGGCCCGCTGATCACCGACCCCGAAGCCGCCGCCACCGAACTGGAGGACCGCCTGACCGTCGCCGTGCGCGACCGGCTGGTATCCGACGTGCCGCTCGGCGCTTTCCTTTCCGGCGGCATCGATCTCGTCCACCGTCGTCGCCCTGATGCAGAAATGCGCGCAAGGCCCGGTCAAGACCTTCACCATCGGCTTCAACGAAGGCGACTATGACGAGGCCGCCGAGGCCCGCGCTGTCGCCGCGCATCTCGGCACCGAACACACGGAGATGACCGTCACCGCCGAAGACGCACGCAATGTCATCCCGCTGCTGCCGGTCCACCATGACGAACCCTTCGCCGATGTCAGCGCCATCCCCACCTACCTGCTGTCGAAACTGACCCGCGAACACGTCACCGTGGCCCTGTCGGGTGACGGCGGCGATGAACTGTTCGCCGGTTACTACCGCTACCGCGCCGCCGGGGCCGCCCGCCTGCCGATGGTGCCCGGAATCCTGCGCCGGGCGATTGGCCACGGCATGGGCGCGGTACCCCCCGGCACCTGGGATGCGCTGGCGCGCCTGTTGCCTGAATCCCGCCGGCCACCGGCCCTGGGCGACAAGCTGGCCAAACTGGCGCGCATACTGCGCGCGCCGACCGATGACGACATCTACCGTGCCGTCACCGCGCTTTGGGAGGATCCGAAGATTCTGGTGCTCGGTGCCGAGCCGGTCACCGACGCGGGCGACGACCCCGATCTCGGCACCGAATTGCCGCATTTCATGTCGCGCCTGCAATACATCGATTCGGTCACCTACCTGCCCGACGACATCCTGACCAAGGTGGACCGCGCCTCGATGGCCGTGGCGCTGGAAGCGCGCGTGCCGTTGCTCGATCACCGGGTCGTGGAATTCAGCTGGCGCCTGGCGCCGGCGCTCAAGCGCCGCGCCGGGGTCTCCAAATGGCTTCTGCGCCAGGTCCTCTACCGGCATGTGCCCCGCGCCCTGGTCGAACGCCCCAAGATGGGATACGGCGTGCCCATCGGCGCATGGCTGCGCGGCCCCTTGCGCGACTGGGCGGAAGCCCTGCTGGCGCCCGAACGCCTGACCCGCGAGGGCATGCTGGAAGCCGCGCCCATTACCCGATGCTGGCATGAGCACCTGTCGGGACGGCGCAACTGGTCATACCCGCTCTGGACCGTGCTGATGTTTCAGGCATGGCGCGAAAGGTGGATGGGGTGAGCGCGATAACCGCCCCTGCCCGTCATGCCGGGCGCGTGTTGTTCCTGGTGACCGAGGACTGGTATTTCTGTTCCCACCGCCTGCCCATCGCCCGCGCCCTCAGGCAGGCCGGGTTCGACGTCGCCATTGCCTGCCGCGTCGACCGGCACGGCCCCATGATCGAGGCCGAAGGCTTCCGCCTGTTCCCGCTTGCCCTGTCGCGGCGCAGTCTCAACCCGTTTCACCTGATCGCCGCGATCGGGCGCATCCGCCGGGTATTGCGCGATTTCCGCCCCGATGTGATCCACAATGTCGCGCTCAGGCCCGCGGTTCTCGGCAGCCTTGCCGCGCGCCTCGAACGGGTGCCCGCCTGCATCAACGCCATCGCCGGATTGGGCTTTGTCTTTTCTTCCGCCAGCATCAAGGCGCGGCTGCTGCGTCCCGCCCTGACGCTGGTGCTTCGCCTTTTACTGCGCCGAAGCCACGTCATCGTGCAAAACGACGATGACGGCCGCACCCTGACCGCGCGCGGCATCGTCGCGCCGGAACGGGTCACGGTGATTCGCGGCTCCGGCGTTGATCTGGCACGCTTCCAACCGGCGCCGGAACCGGATGGCCCCGTTCGCGCCCTGATGGTATCGCGCATGATCACCGAAAAGGGTGTGCGCGATCTCGCCGCGGCGGCGCGGCTGCTCAAGTCCCGGGGGTGCGACATAGAGGTCGTGATGGCGGGGCAGCCGGATGCGGAAAATCCATCGGCCATCGCCGTGCACGAACTAGAAGACTGGGCACGCGAAGGGATCATCGAATACCTGGGTCATGTCGACGATGTCGCGGCGCTGTGGCGCCACGCCCATATCGGCGTGCTGCCGTCCTACTATGCCGAGGGCGTGCCCCTGGCCCTGATCGAGGCCGCCGCCGCGGGCCGGCCCCTGGTCACCTGCGCCGGACCCGGCCTCAGCGATATCGCCGTCGCCGATATGAGCGCCCTGGTGGTTCCCGCCCGCGATCCCGAAGCCCTGGCGGCGGCCCTGGCGAAACTGGCCGGAGACGGGGCATTGCGCGCACGGCTTGGTGCCGGGGCGCGGCGCTTGGCAGAAGACCGCTTTTCCGCCGAACGCGTCGTCGCCGAGACCCTGGCCCTTTATTCCGCGATTACAAAACCCACCCACTCCCGAGAAGGATAACCCGCGTGCCCGTCAGTATTTCAAAACATGCCCTTTTCCTCACCACCCTTTGCCTGGCTGCGTCCCTTTTGCCCATTCCCGGCGCGCATGCACAGGACACGAAACACGGCCCCATCAGCGGCGAAATCCTATTCGAGGTTCAAAACGACTGGGCCACGCATTCCGGCGATGCCGATGCCCGGCGCAATGACCTGTTCACGAATATCGAGGCAACGGTCCAGGCCCGGCTGAGCCCGGCGCTGA
>JAYPPT010000002.1:0-465303 GCA_038131655.1 Alphaproteobacteria bacterium | reverse complement strand
CAACACCGCGCCAGCTACTGAATGCCATGTGATCCTCCCTGAGTGTTTCGGGCAGTTTAACCCGGATCAGGGGGCGAACAGCAACAGGCAGATGACGACCGCCGCCATGATGCCGGCGATGTCGGCCGTCAGTCCGGCGGCGAGCCCGTGGCGGATGCGCCGGATTTGCACGGCGCCGAAATAGACCGCGAGAACATAGAAGGTTGTTTCGGTCGAGCCTTGCAGGGTGGAAACCAGAAGCCCGGCGTAGGAATCGGGACCGACGGCGGGATCGTTGATGATCGAGGCCAGCAGGCCATAGGCCCCCGATCCGGAAAGCGGGCGCAGCAGCGCCATGGGCAGGGCCTCGGCGGGCAGTCCGATGGTGCCGGTGAAGGGGCCGACGGCGCGCACGAACAGTTCCAGCGTGCCCGAGGCGCGCAGCATGGCGATGGCGACGAGTATGGCGACAAGGTAGGGAATGATGCGCACGGCGACGGAGAAGCCGTCCTTGGCACCCTCGACGAACATTTCATAGACGGCGACCTTGCGCGCCATTCCGAAGGCCAGCAGCGCCACCATCAGGCCGGGAATGATCCAGGGGCTGACGACGCGGCCCCAAAGAACGGTGATGGGCACCAGGGCAACAACGAATCCCAGCACGCAGACCGACACCCAGGCCGGGTAGGCCTCGCGCGCGTCGGTGGCGGCGATGATGTCGCCCGCATCTGCGTCCTGGGCGGGGTCGGTATCGGGGGCGGGCTGGTCCTGGCGGGTGATCGGCGCATGGGCGGCGGCGGTGCCGTGGGGCATGGGGAACAGCCGCTGGTAAAATTTCGCGGCGATAATAGCGACGGTCGTGGAAACGATGGTAGCGACCAGCGTGGTCGGCACGATGGCTGCAGGATCGGCGGAACCGGCCGCGGCACGAAGCGCGATGACGCCCGTCGGCAGCAGGGTGATGGATGATGTGTTGATGGCAAGAAACAGCACCATGGCATTGGTGGCGGTGCCGGGGTGCGGGTTGAGGCGGTCCAGCTCCTGCATGGCGCGAATGCCGAAGGGCGTTGCCGCGTTGCCCAGTCCCAATACGTTAGCCGAGAAATTCAGGATCATCGCGCCCATCGCCGGATGATCGGCGGGTACATCGGGAAACAGGCGCGTCATCAAGGGGCGAATGGTGCGGGCGATGATGGTCAGCAGCCCGCCCGCCTCGGCCACCTTCATCAGGCCAAGAAACAGCGCCATCACCCCGATCAGGCCGATGGCGAGCGTGACCGAGGCGCCGGCCTGATCGATCATGCCCTTGGCCAGTGCTGCCATCGGCGACAGCGCATCGGCGGCAGGCGGGGTCCATGTGACTTCGCGCCAGGCGGTGACGGCGAAAGCGGTCGCGACCAGGGCGAAGAAGATGACGTTCATGGCTGGTGGGCCTAGTCGGCGGCGGCGGCACGCCAGCGGCAGGCGAGGTTCATGCCTTCCGCCGTATTGGCGACGGTTGCCAGGCACTTGTCCGCCGCATCGTCCGGAATGAACACGGAAAAGCGCATGGCATAGATCCCTGCGTCACGGCCTGCTTCCATGAACACGATGTTAGCGCCAAAATCGCCGAAGGTTTCGGCAACGCGCGCGATCAGTCCCGGCTGGTCGCCGCCGGTCACGGTCACAACATGGCTGACGCTTCCCTTGGGGCCGCGCGCGGTGGGACGGTCGAAAGGCGTGATTTCGATCACCGCGCCCTCCGCCTCGCTGATGCTGGACAGCTCGGTGCGAATGGCTTCGGCGTCGAGGTGATCGGGGATGTCGACCAGCGACGTAAACTCCGCTTCCGTCGCCCGCACCGCGAAAGTGGTGTCGCCGAGATCGCCGCCAAGGTCGAACAGGCGCCCGGTGATAGCGGCAATCAGGCCGGTTTGGTCCGGGCAGGTAACGGACACAAGGTAGGTACGTGCCATGTGTTCACGCCTCCGCTTCGCGGCGCGTCGGCGGCAAGGTGGGCCCGAAACCGCGCGACGGCCTGTTTTCCTTGATCGTCAGGGCCAGCATGCCGGCGATCATGGCGACGCTGATGGCCGCAATCCAGACGCTATCATACTTGGCGAAGGTATCGAACAGCACGCCGCCAAGGAAGGCGCCCAGCGCGGCGCCACCCGCGTGGAACATGGCGAGGAGGCCGAGCGACAGGCCGATGATGCGCAAGCCCACGTGGGTTGCCACCAGCGAGGTCGTCACCGGGATGGTGGAGTAATCGAAGATTCCGAACATCACCGCGAAAACCCAGATCAGGTTGACGTCATAGGCAGGCACCATGAGCAGCAGAAAGTAGCTCAGCCCCCGCATGATGTAGATGGTGGCCAGCAGGATTGGGCGGTTGATGCGATCCGACAGCCAGCCCGCCAGCGCCATGCCGCCCATGTTGAAGGCCGCCAGAACGCCATAGGCGGTGGCGCTGACCACGACCGGGATGCCGCAGGCGATGGCATAGGGCAGAAAGTGCGTGTCGATCATGCCCGTCGCGGTGAAGCCGCAGATGGTATAGCTGCCGAGCAGGGCCAGGTAGGTCCGGTTGCGGAACAGCATCCTGAGGCGAGGCCCCAGGGCGTCGGGCACGTCTTCATCGGCGCCGGGCCGGCCCGGTGCCTGCTGCGCGCCGGGCGGTTCGGGCTTGATCAGCATCATCACGATGGGAATCAGGATCAGGCAGATGACCGCCAGGAACACATAACCCCAGCGCCAGCCGAAGGCGGCAAGGATAAACGCCATCACCGGCAGCAACCCGATATGGCCCGCCGTCGCGCCCGCGTTGGCGACGCCGACGGCGAAGCCCCGGTTGTGGTCGAAGTGCCGCGCGATGGTGGCGGAGGCGACATTCTTCGACACGATGCCGAAGCCGATTCCGGCGAATACCGCGTAAAACAGCAGGAACTGCCAGGCCGAGTTGATACGCGACGACAGCACCAGAGCCAGCGCGGTGACGCAAAGCCCGGTAAGCAAAATTTTTCGGGGCCGAACTTGTCCAGCAGGTTGCCGATCAGCGGGCTCATGATCGCCATGAAGATCAGGGCACAGGCGACAACGGTGGAGATGAAGCTCTTGGACCAGCCCATTTCGCTTTCCAGCGACGGCATGGCCAGGCCGATGGAGGCGCGGGTCGTGGACACCATGCTGAGCGCAAGGAACATGACGAAAACCACGAGCCATCCCTGAGGATTGGCCCGGATTCCGGCCATCAGGCGATTTTCTGAAACACCGTGTGGACTCAAGGGACAGGCAGCCTTTGCGGAAGACCCCGGGGGCCGGGGTGGGGAGCGCAGAGAATAGCGGGTTCCCCGGTCACTGCAAGTCGGGGGTTTGGCCGAAACCGGCAGGGATCAGCCGTTGCCGGGGGTCAAGGGCAGGGTGTAGAATCTCACCAAATTATAGAAACATTCAAATCTGGGAGGCTTCATGTCCAATCTTCGAACTTTTGGCGCCCTTGCGGCGCTTTCACTGGGCGGCATCCTTGCCGCGCCGGTGGCGTCTGCCGCTGATTTTTACAAGGGCAAGACCATCACCCTGGTCATCAGCGCGGGCCCTGGCGGCGGCTACGCCACTTATTTCTTCACCACCACCAAGCATATGCGCAAGCATATCCCCGGCAAGCCGGACTTCATCCGCCAGCACCGGCAGGGCGCGGGTGGGGTGGTCGCGGCCAACTATCTTTATGCGGCGGCCAAGCGCGACGGCACCGTGATCGCCACCATCCACCGGGCGGCGGTGTCCACCTCGGCGGTCTTCCGCGAAAAGGGCGTCAAGTACGACCCGCGTGAATTCAGCTTTATCGGCTCGATCAACAAGGACACCAGCCTGTGCGTATCCTTCCATACGGCGCCGGCCAAGACCTTCAATGATGTCCGTACGACACCGCTGGTCGTCGGCGGCCTCGGGCCGGGGTCGGACACGGATATCTACCCGAACATGTTCAACAACCTGTTCGGCACCAAGTTCAAGCTGGTCACGGGCTATAATCAGGGCACCGCGATCACGCTCGCGATGGAACGGGGCGAAGTGCAGGGGCGTTGCGGCTGGTCGTGGTCTTCCATCAATGCAACCAAGGGCGAATGGCTGCGCGACAAGAAGATCAATCTTCTGGTCGTCGGTGGGTTGAGCCGCGATCCGGCGATCCCCAGTAACGTCCCGATGGTGGGCGACCTGGCCGAGAACCAGACCCAGCGCGACATCATGGAACTGGCCTTTGCGCCACAGGAGATGGCGCGGCCGATCCTCGCGCCGCCGAAAATCCCGGCGGATCGCCTGAAAATCCTGCGCGATGCGTTCGATGCCACCATGGCGGACCCGGAGTTCCTGGCCGAAGCCAAGCGGCGCAAGATCGATATCTCGCCGATTTCCGGCGAAGCGGTGCAAAAGCTGGTCGCCAGCCTGATGGCCAAGCCGGCGGACGTGGTCAATGCCACCATCGACGCGATTTCCCGCAAGGACCGCATGGAAGTGCAGTTCAAGAAACAGGAAATCGTCAAGGTCAAGGCGGCGATCGAGGGCATCAAGCGTGGCGGTCGTGTTCTCAGCTTCAAGGACAAGGGCAAGACCCAGGAAGTCAAAATGTCCGGCAGCCGTTCCAAGGTTAAAATCGGCGGCAAGGATGCCAAGCGCGGCGATATCAAGGTGGGCATGAACTGCGTCATTACCCACACCGGCAACAAGTCCACGGCAAAGTCCGTGGTCTGCGACTAGGGAGGTCGATATGGCGGAAACGGAATTCAAGCTCGATCCCGAGATTCAGGCCAAGGTGGACGAGGCGGAGCAGGAGGTCCTGACCTTCAGCTACGCGCGTCCCGGCGGTGATCTCGGCAACTCCAAGGCGATGGTGCGACTGGGCCGTGGTGGCGCGGTGCGCGGTGTCGTTCAGGTCGTCAAGAAAAACGGCGGAGAAAACAACCTGCACTACCACACCAGCGCCGACACCCTTTGGATGGTGATCAAGGGGCGGGTGCGGTTTTACGGGGCGGGAGACAAGGTGCTTGGTGAGTTCGGCCCGATGGAGGGCATGATCACCCCGCGTTACTTCCGCTACTGGTTCGAAAACTGCGGCGACGAAGACCTGGAGTTGCTTCAGGTCGGTGCTTTCGCCGATGTGGCCCTGAAAAGCACGGGCCGCACCGATTGCGAACCGCAACGCTATGAACTGGGTACGGCCCCCCACTTTTCGGTGGAAAGCAAGGTCTGAAGACCACGGCTGCTACCCGCAAACAAATTCCGGAGGATACACCAATGGCTTCTAAAATCAATCACGTCGCGATCATGAGCAGCAACTATGCGCTTGAATCGAAGTTTTACGAATCCATGTTCGGCATGAAAACTTCGGCGAAATCCGGCCTTCGCGGGCGGTGTCGCTGGGCGACGGCTATGTCGGCATGAACATCAATCGCGCGTCGCGCGGGTCGTCCCGCGCGGTTGGATCATTTCGGCATCCAGGTTGACGACCTGGAGGCGACGCTCGCCAAGATGAGCGAGAAATATCCTCACTGCGAATACCTCAAGCGGCCTTCGACCCGCCCGTTTGCCGCGATTTCGGCCAATGACCCGGACGGCAACGTCTTCGACCTGACCCAGGCCAAGGGCGACAACATCAAGGATGTCTATTCCCACAACGATTGGGAGCAGGATCGCACCATTTGTCACGTCGGCATTCGGACCATGCACGCGGAAGCCTGCGCCGAATTCTACATGGATATGTTCGGCCTTACCGCGTCGAACCTGCCCATCGAAGGCGCCTATGGGGTGACCGATGGCCGTATGTCGCTGCTGCTGTTGCCGTGGTCCATCAAGGACTACGCCAACACCGGCATTGTCGGGCCGGGCATGGATTACATCGGCTTCAAGGTCGAAAATCTGGAAAAGTTCAAGGAAGACGTTCAGGGCATCGCCGATGCCAATCCCCTGATCGCACCGTCGCCCGTGGGCAGCGGGCCCGAAGGGGCGGCGCGCCTTGAGATGCTGGAACGCACTAGTCTGGGATCGTGGCACACCGCCGATCCGGACGGCGTGCTTCTTGACATCGTTACCTGATAATCAGTCTGTCTGGTGCCCCTGCGTCGGCGGGGGCACCAAAATTTTTATGGAGAGATCATGTTCGCGAAACTGAATCATATGGCCCTGGCTTCCGACCAATACGCGCTGAACGCACGCTTCTACGAGGCCCTGTTCGGACTGCGTGGAGCGAAGAATTATCGTCCTGCACGCGCCTGTGTGGTCAGTGACGGGCGGGTGGGCATGAATATCATTCCGCGGCGTGAAGGGCGTTGCTCAGGCCTCGATCATTTCGGTTTTGAGGTTGAGGACATCGAGCTTGCCGTGGACCGGATGAAGAAATTCGATCCCTCTCTCTCCGCCATCAAGCGGCCGCCGGTGCGGCCCTTCGCTGCCTATTCCGCGCATGATCCCGATTGCAATATTTTCGACCTTTCGCAACGCAATATCGGCTTTCAGAAGGATGTTTATGCCGAGGAGATCGAGCGTACGGAGCGGCATTTCAGTCATTTCGCCCTGCGCACCAAGAGCGCGGAGCGCTGCGCCGAGTTTTATTCCGAGGTTTTCGAGCTTCAGCCCCTTAACAAGAAGTTCGACGACGATAACTACTACCTGACCGACGGCAACATGACGCTGGCCATCCTGCAATGGAAGATGGAGGACTTCGCCGACATGGACCCGCAGCGCCTGGGCCCAGATCACATCGGCATTCGGGTTGAATGCATTGAAAAAGTCATGGCCGATCTTGACGACTTGACCGGCCAGAACCCGATCATGCGTGCTCGGCCGCTCGGCTATGGAATGGAAGGCAAGGCGCGCCTCGGCCTGTTCCGCAAGTGCCCACTCGGCGAGGGGCAGACCACCGATATCGAGGGCACCTATATCGACCTGACCGAGGAACCGGGTCCCTCCGGCACAAACGCATAACAACGCACAACAAGGCTAAAAGTCACAAAGGGAGACCTGTCATGATGCCTATCTTCAGAAACCTGACCGCTCTTGGGGTTGCCACCCTGGCTGTCGGTTTGAGCGCGACAGCACCGCGCGCCGAATCGGTCGAGGAGTTTTACAAGGCAAAGACCGTTACCTTGATTGTCTCGACAGGGGGCGGGTCCTATGTCGCCATTGCGCGGACGATCGCGAAGCACATGCCGGGCTTTCTTCCCGGCAAGCCGACGATGATCGTCAAGGCCATGCCTGGCGCCGGCCACATCAAGGCGACTAACTTCATGTACAACAATGCGGCCAAGGACGGCAGTTTCTTTGCCTCCATCGGAAATTCCGTGCCGCAGCACGCGGTTACCGGCGGCAAGGGTGTGCGTTTCGATGCGGCGAAGTTCAACTGGATTGGCTCCACCGGTATTTCGAACCTTATGGCCGTAGTCATGAGCAGCGCCGGGGTCAAGAGCATCGCCGACGCCCGTAAGACATCTGTCATTTCAGGTGGCACCGGGGCGGGATCGGGAACCGTGTTGTATCCGACGATCCTCAACAACATGTTCGGGACGAAGTTCAAGATCATTATCGGCTACCGCAGCGCCAGTAACGTCGATCTGGCGATGGAAAGAGGCGAGGTTCAGGCTCGTCACGGGTATTCCTTCGGCAGTTTCGACCGGGCACACCCAGACTGGATCAAGAGCGGCAAGGCCGTGTTCCTGTACCAGGTGGGCCTGAGTGACCGGATGGGGCCGAAGGGGGTGCCGCTGATGGTCGATCTGGCCGAAAATGACGAGCAGCGTGAAATCCTGCGCTTTTTCTCCCGTACCGTGGCACTGGGGCGGCCTTACCTGGCGCCCCCGGGTGTGCCTGCTGATCGTCTCGCGGCCCTGCGGGGGGCTTTCAGCAAGACCCTGGCCGAAAAAACCTTTGTCGACGAAATGCATCGGCGCAACCTTGATCTCTTCCCCCAGGACTGGAAGGAAGTGACCGATACGGTTGTAGCAATCGTCAATACACCCAAGGAAATGGTCGGCAAGGCCATCGCGGTGATGGAACGCAAGGGTACGGTGAACTGCAAGGTCTTCACCGATCCCAAGAATTGCCGTTCCAAAAAGAAAAAACGCAAAAAGAAAAAAAGCTGAGGCCGGACCGCAATCCTTTCCTGTATCCCCTTAAACGGAGAGTTCGATGTTTTCGCAGATCAATCACATGGCCATGATCAACCATCAGTATCCGCTGCTGGAGCGTTTTTATCGCTCGGTTTTCAAGTTGCACACGAGCGAACGGGCCAATCATGACGCGGAGGCCTCGGCCGTCGTGGGGGACGGCTACGTCGGCCTGAACATCCTGCCGCGCCGTGACGGCTATATGGGCGGGTTCGATCATTTCGGCATTGTTGTCGAAAGCCTGGCCGAGGTGCAGAAGCGGATGAAGAACCACCCCGGCGCCTCGATGGTCAAACGGCCCTCGACCCGGCCGTTCGCGGCATGGTCCGCCAATGACCCCGATGGCAACGTGATCGATCTTGCCGAACGCAAGGGCAAAAACCTGAAGGACGTTTACGCCGAGCAGCGGGACGATGAATGGCGTAAGAGCGACGAATGCCAGCTTACGCGTTTTGCGATCCGCACCAAGAACCCGGAGGCATGTGCGGCTTTTTACGAAGACGTGTTCGAGTTGAAGCGGCGCAATATTCCGCGTGGCAAGTCAGGCATTCACCTTACCGATGGGCGCGTGACCCTTTCGCTGATGCCGTGGGACATTGAAATATTCGGTGGCATGTCGATCAAGCGGCCGGGACCCGATCACATCGGTATCCGGGTGCCCGACCTCGCGGCCTTCAAGAAAGAGCTGAAGCGCATCGGGGAAAAGAATACCTATATCGCGGCCCGCCCGCTCGGCGGCAGCGACGAATCGACCGTGCGGCGCAAGCTTTTCACCAAGGCCGCGCTCGGCAAGCTCCAAATCGCGGATCCGGACGGCAACTGGATCGACATCACAGACGATTGAGAGGAAATATCTCCGTGCGCCTAGCGATTATTGACGACTTTCAGAATGTCGTAACCTCGGTTGTGGACTGGACGGTGCTAAAGGACCGGGTAGATATCACGGTTTTTACCGATCATATAGAGGATGTGAACAAAACGGCGGCCCGGCTGGAGCCATTTGAGATCGTTGTCTGTATTCGCGAGCGAACGAAATTTTCCCGTCAATTGTTTGAAAAATTGCCGAACCTGAAGCTGCTGGTTACCGGCGGCATGCGCAACCTGGGCATTGATCTGGATGCGGCGAGGGATCACGGGGTTGTCGTCTGCGGCACCGAATCGCTCGGCTATGGGACGGCGGAGTTGACCTGGGGCCTGTTGCTGGCGACGGTACGCAATATCCCGCGTGAGGTGGAAAGCGTCCGCAAGGATGGTTGGCAGGTGGGCCTTGGCGTCGGCCTGAAAGGCAAGACCCTTGGCGTTATCGGTCTTGGCCGGCAAGGGATCCCGGTTGCAGGTTACGGCAAGGCTTTCGGCATGAATGTGATCGCTTGGAGCCAGAACCTGACCGCGGAAAAATGCGCCGAACATGGCGTGGAACTGGCCGCCAGCCTCGACGACCTGTTGATGCGCTCCGACATGGTCAGCATTCATGTCATTCTTTCGGAACGGACCGAGGGACTGATCGGCGCGGCCCAGCTGGCGAAGATGAAGCCGACAGCGTACCTGATCAATACGTCGCGAGGCCCCATAGTCGATGAAGCGGCGTTGATCGCGGCGATAGAGGCGGGGACCATCGCCGGCGCGGGGCTTGATGTCTTCGATGAAGAGCCCTTGCCCGCCAATCACCCATACCGCCAGATCGATGGCATCGTGGCGACGCCCCACCTTGGCTATACCATGCGCGAAGGCTACGAAAACTTCTTCGGCCAGGGCATCGAGGACATTGCGGCCTGGCTCGACGGCAAGCCGATCCGAATCATGAACCCCTAAATGGCGCTCAGGTTTCCTCCTTGGCGGCCTTTTTGGCCCTGTTCTCGGCGCGCTGGCGCTGCGCGATATAGACGTTGGCGCCGATAATCACTGCGGCGCCGGCCAGGGTCATGATCCCCAGTGGTTCGGTGAACAGGAACCAGCCGACAAGTGCCGCCCACAGCAGCCGCGTGTAATCGAACGGTGCGACGAAGGTCGCGTCCCCGGCACCGTAGGCATAGGCCGTGCATGTCTGGGCAACACCGCTCATAAGACCCATGCCGAGCAGGATTCCCCATTCCTCCCAGGTCGGAGTGACCCAGACCATAGCTGCTGGGATCACCATCAGCACAGTAGCGCTAACCGCGTACCACGTTTGCACCGTCATGGGGTGATCCTTGCGCTGGGTGCACATCTTGATGCAGGTATGGGCGGAGGCGAAGCAGAAAGCGGCGCCCAATGCCGACAGGGCGGCAAGCTGAAACGTTGCGTCGCCGGGCCGCAACATGAGTACCACCCCGCCAAAACCAACAATGGTCGCGAGCCAGCGGCGCCAGTTTGCTTTTTCGCCCAGGAACAGGACCGCAAGAACGATCAGGAACATCATTCGAGTGAAGCCGATCACGGTGGCATCAGCTATCGGCATGTGCACTACGGCGTAAACCATCAGGAAAATCGCAGCGGCACCGAACAGGCCCCGGCCGAGGTGGAACGGCAGGTTGGGTGTTTTGAAGGCCCCGAAACCGCGGCTGACGACGAAAGGAATGACTGCAGCCGAACCGATCGCGGCGCGGAAGAACGCGATTTCCGCCGTCGGAATCCGACCGCCCAGCGCCTTGGTAAAGGTCTGAACGACGATAAAGCTGAAGGCGGCCAGCAGCATCCAGAAGCAGCCCCTGAAGTTTCCCGGCAGGCTGTGCCAGTAGCGATCGAGATAGCTGTCCAGGGTCGCTTTCAGCTCCATTTGATGGGATTCCGTAAATCAGGAAATTGAAAGATCGGGTCGGGACGGGAGAAGCGGCTCATGCTAGCCTTGGCGAACCTGGGTGCCAACCCTTAACAAGGCGAGAGGGACGCGTGGCGGATGTCCGACGTGAATGATGTGCTGGCAGCGAATGATCTTTTTTATCAGGCCTTCGCTGCGGGGGATTTCGAGGCGATGACGGCCATCTGGACCCTGGGGCCGATCGCATCGTGCATTCATCCGGGGTGGCCACCGGTGCGTGGCCGCGAAAAGGTCATGGAAACATGGCGCCATATCCTGATGGAACCGCCGAAACCGCCGATCCGTCCATTGGAGGCGGATGCCCTAATCCATGGGGATGGCGCCGTGGTTGTCTGCTATGAGGCGATCGGGCGAATTTATCTTTCGGCGAGCAATGTATTCGTTCGCGAAGCGGGGGGCTGGCGGCTGGTTCATCACCAGTCTGGGCAGACCGAAAAAGTTCCAAAAAGTGTTTTAGAACAATCAGATAAAACAATTCATTAAGTCAGAGTTTCAGCTTTCTGAGGCTTTCGAATTGCTCTATAAGTCGAAATCGTTAATTTCTCCAGACAGGAAGATTACCCAATGTTGAAACTCTCCACCGTCGGCACTGCCGCGGTTTCTCTTCTCGCCGGTTTCGCGATCACGGCCTCCTCTTCGGCGGCGGACTGGACCCCCAAGCGCGACATCGAATTCGTCATTCCCTATGGTCCGGGGGGTGGTTTTGACACCATCGTGCGCAAGCTCTCGCCTTATATCCAGGTGGAACTGGGGGGCAAGATCAACGTCATACCCAAGAACCTGCCCGGTGCCAGTGGCGCGAAGGCGGCCATTGATCTGAAGAAGTCGCGGCCCAACGGCACCAAGATGATGATCTTTAATATTCCCGGTCATGCCATGCCCAACATCAAGGGCGACACCAAGCGCTATGACCTGAATACCTTCAGCTGGATTGGGCGTATTGCCAAGGGTGACTACGTTGTCGTCGTCGCCGGCAAGTCCGGGATCAAAGATTTCCAGGCCCTGCTGGATCTCAAGCGCCCAGTGAAGAATCCCGAACTTGGTGCCGGCGGTACATCCTACATGACCAGCACGATCATGTGGAACACCTTCGGCAAGGAAGTGAAGTTCATCACTGGTTACAAGTCGTCTTCCGATTACGCGCTCGCGGTTATCCGTGGCGATGGCGACACCACCATGCTGGCGGTGGGTAGCTTCCGGAAGTACATTGGCGGGGGCATGAAAAAGAAAAAGAATATCGGGCCTCACGACCTGGTGCCGGTTCTCGAGCTGACCAATGGCAAGAGCGTTTTCGGCGTCAAGACGGCAAAGGATTACGGGCATCCGGAACTGGATGACCTTGGTCTGGAACGTTACATCGCTGGGCCTCCGAAGCTTCCCGCCAATATCCGGGCGGCTCTCGAGGGGGCAGTCGCCCGTGCGCTCAGGAATCGCGAGTTCGACGCTTGGGCTAACAAGGTCGGCTATGGCCCGATCCAGCATCTCGACGGTGCTGCTTCGGCCAACGCGATCGCCAACCAGATCAATACCTACAAAAAGTATGCCGACAAGCTCTAAGCTTTTGTAAAATCGAACAGGCGCCTTTCTGGCAGGGCGCTCGTTTCCATTTTCGGGGGCATTATGAAAATCCGCATTGCTTCATCCGATCCGCTCAGCACCTTTTACACCCAGGCGGGTTTGCTGGCCGAGCTTCTCAGGAAGTCGGAAGTTATCGAAGAGGCGGAGGTGGTACCCACGACCGGTAGCGTCATCAATGCCGAAATGACGGCCAGGGGAGATTCTGCCCTTGGTTTCATGGCCTCCAACTGGGTTCCCCGCGCCGTTGCGGGGAGCGATCCCTTCGTCGCGCCGGTTAATGTTGCCATCGTCACGCCGCTCAACGCGGGGCCGCTATTTTTCGTAGCACCAGCATCGTCGAAGCTCACTTCCGTGCGGGAATTGAAGGGCAAGCCCATAGCCGTCGGCCATGCCAATTCCGGCATGGCCCAGCACGCAAACAACATCGTGCGCGGCTTCGGCTGGCAGGGCGATGACGTCCAATTTGCCCATATCTCGACCTTCGACGGTGGTACGGCCCTGATAGACGGTTCCGTCGCGGCGCAGCTTTCAGCGCCGATCCCAAGCACGCATTTCAATGACCTGCAGGCTCGGCTTGATATCAAGGTGCTGGATTTCGATGCAGCCGATATCGCGATGCTGTGCAAGGCACATCCTTTCTATTCCACTGCGGTTGTTCCGGCGGAAGAGGTCAGGGGCCTGAAGGTCGATGTCGCTGCCCTTGGGGTTCTTAACGTCATCGTCGCGGCGGGGCAAGCCGACGACGATTTCGTTTTCAACGCGGTGCGGGCCTATATCAACGGCGCGAAGGAACTGGAACGGGCCAACGCATTGTTCCGGGGATTGCCTGCAATTCTCACCCGCGCTCGTACCGAGGGCATTGCGGCCCTTGCGCCGGGGGGCACACCGTTCCATCCCGCCGCCGCTCGCGCCTTTCGCGAGGCGGGGCTGTTGGCTGACTGATGGCAGCGGGCGACGAATTCCGCATCCGCGGGCGCGTCGCGACGGGACTGGGACTCGCGGTATCGTTTACCGGCGCCGATTGGGCGCGCCGGGGCTTTATCGAACTGGTGGGTGTGGATCCCTATCCCGGAACCCTGAACCTGAAGGTCACGGAAGCGGATTCGCTGGCCGCTTGGGCGGAACTAAAGGCCACGCCCGGGCATCATCTGCCGGCCCCGGACGCGGATTCCTGCGATGCGCGGCTTTATCCCGTGACCCTGGGGCGTGGCGTTACCGGCGCCATCGTGTTGCCGGAGGTGCCAGGTTATCCCGCCGACCAGGTCGAGATCATCGCTGCGGTGCATTTGCGCAAGGCGCTCAGCCTGGCAGATGGCGACGTGATTATCATCAAGGCGCCGCCAAACTAACTTTTCCCGGCACCGGAATATGCTAGCCTGTGGGAAAATGCCGGTCCAACGGCACGCGAGCAGGGCGGGGAGAGATATCATCATGATCGGAACGACGAAACGGCGCGAGCAGGGGCTGGCCGATCCGTTGCTCGGCCAGGTCATGAGCGAGATGGGCATGGACCAAGTGCCCCTTTACGAACACCAGTCCGAAACGCGACTGGAATACCGGCGCCGCATTCAGGAATTGACCCCGCATCGGCAGGGCCCGGTTGGGTCGAAACGGCGGGAGGTCACGGACCCGGCAGCAATGGCGGAAGAAATCAAGGCCCGGGCTCGCGATTGCGGCGCCGACCTGGTCGGCATGTGCGCCCTGCACCCGGTCATGATCGATGAAGGGTTCGACTGCGCCTTCCGCAATGTCATCGCCTTTGGCCATCACGAATCCTTCAAGGAGGTTCTGGAGGGGCCGGAAGCGGTCAGCAATGAGGCCCACCGGGCCTACTGGATGGTCGCCAAGATTGCGACCGAGATGGTGCGCTGGATTCGCGAAGACCTCGGCTGGGATGCCGTCGCCCATCATAATGGTGGCACCTACATTCAGGCGGTGCCGGTATTGTGGCAGTGCGGATTCGGGGAACTGGGCAAGCATGGCAGCCTGATCAACCAGAAATTCGGCGCAGGTTTCCGGCCGTCTTTCATCACCACTAATTTGCCGGTGGCCTATGACATGCCGGTTTCCTTCGGTGTGCAGGATCGCTGCACCGTTTGCCAAGTATGCAGCAATAATTGTCCGGGCGACGCCATCCCCAATGATTTCATCGTCGACATGGGGGTCAAGCGCTGGCTGACTGATATCGCAAAATGTTATCCCTACTCGCGGCTGCGCAAGGAATATTGTCACCTTTGCGTGGACGCTTGCCCTTACAATGCGCCCGGTAATCGGGATGAATACAGGGCATTCATGACGGATCGCAAGAAATATGGCTATAAAATGCCGAAGACCACGGCCGATAAGAATGTATAATCATAAAAAATATAGGGATTAGGGTTGATGCTGGTTATCACCAACAAAGAGATAGAAAGTTTTCTTGAAATGGCGCCATGCGTGGCGGCGCTGGAAGATGCCTACCGTGACCTTGGCAATCGCGATGCGGTGGATTTGCCGCGTCAGGATGCGGTCGTGCCCAACCCGCGCGAAGGCGCGGTTTATGCGCTCAAGACCATGTCGGGCAACCTTCCGTCGGCGGGGGTGGCCGCGCTCAGGCTGAATTCAGACGTGGTTCACTGGCCAGAAATCAACGGCGCCCAGCGCCGGGTCAAGATTCCGATTTCCCAGGGTGATCGCTACAACGGCCTGGTTCTTTTGTTTTCGACCGATACCGGTGAGTTACTGGCGATGATGAACGACGGCTATGTGCAAAAGACACGCGTCGGTGGGTCTTCCGGTGTGGCGGCGAAGTATCTCGCGCGCGAAGACGCTAGCGTCATGGGCCTGCTTGGTACAGGCTGGCAGGCGACGGGCCAGATCCTGGCCATGGCGGCAGTGCGCAAGCTGGATCTGGTCAAGGTGTTCAGCCCGACCCGGGCAAACCGAGAAGCCTTTTCCAGGACCTACAGCGACAAGCTGGGGATCGAGGTACGTGTGGTTTCGACCCCGGAGGAGGCGGCAAACGGCGCAGATATTCTGGTGGCGGCAACCAATTCGATGGTGCCGGTGATCACACCTGACCTAGTGCGCCCGGGCATGCATATCACTTCGGTGCGCGGATCCGAGATTCCGCTCGACGTGCTGCGCGGTGCCGACCGCCTTGTCGTCAACACCCATGACCCGGTCAGCGCCCATGCCACCCGTGGCTGGCCTTCGGAAATTCCCGAATGGACCAACGGCGACTATTCCCGTCCAGACATTGGCGTTTTCGATATCACCGCTGTGCCGGAACTGAAGGATGTGGTGGCAGGTTCTGCGCCCGGCCGCAAAAGTGCCGACGAAGTAACCTGTTTTCACAACTACAAGGGGCTAGGTCTGCAGTTTGCTGCCATTGGTGCGATCATTCTTAGGGAAGCTCGCGCTCGCCAGCTCGGCCACACGGTGGAAGACCGTTTCTTCAGCCAGACCGTTCACCCCTAAGCCATACACAGAACCGGTGCCGTTTTGACGGCCCGCCTTTAGGAGAAGACCACGATGATAGATTGTTACATGGCAGCCACCACCAACAGCCGCCGCGCCTCGGTTGGCCTGTCAGAGGCCGGTCTGGCCTACACGACCCATGCCATGAACCTGCGGGAAAAGGATCAGCAAACGCCGGAACACCTGGCGCGCAACCCATATGGAAAGGTGCCTGTGATCGTCGATTCCGACGGACCCGGCGGCAAGCCGGTGACCATTTTCGAATCCGGTGCGATCTTGCTCTATATCGCCGACAAGAGCGGCAAGCTTTACGGCAAGGATGGGGCGGAGCGCGTCGAGGTGCAGAAGTGGTTCATGCTGCATATGAACGGTTCTGTCCCGTTCCTGGGTGCCCTGAAAAATCATTCAACCCTGATGCCGGAATGCAAGCGGGTGGTCCAGGTTATTGACGATCACCTTTCGAAGAACCAGTTCTTCGCACCGTCCTTTTCCATTGCCGATATCTGCTTTTACCCGCGGGTTGCCGGTTTCGACGAGGCCGTGTTCCCCATAAGCGACTACAAGAACGTCGGGCGCTGGATTGCCGAAGTGGGCGAACGTCCTGGCACCAAGGAAGGCATGAGCCAGCCCAAGTAAATCGGGCTTCATGAAAAAAGGGCCGGGAAATCGTTCCGGGCCTTTTTTGTTTCTGGGTGATGCCTAGAGACGGCTCGGCGGCGAGAAGTCTTCGAACCCCTTGGCCAGCTTGTCCGACGGATAGGCCACGGTCTTCTGGAACACCATGTGCATGAACAGGAACAGGGGTTTCGCCTTCATCACCAGGCAGGCCATTTCCTCGGTGTCGGAGCGGTTGAAGTGCTGGTGCACGCAAGCGGTTTCGACAATGGAAACGTCGCCGGCTTCGTACTCCAGCTTGACGCCGTCATGGATGTCGTAGCCCTTGCCGGTGAGCACGAAAAACACGGCCGAATTCATGTGCCCATGCTTTTGCCCGTAGGCGCCGGGCGCGAAGCTGTCGACGTGACATTCGATGGACTGGGCGATGGAGACGTTCTGCGGGCTGACGGTGATCTTGTGGAAGTAGGCGGGGCCGCCATGCCACTTCATGTCCGGAGCCTTGATGACGCGGGGCTGGGCGTAGAGGCTCTTGTAAACCTCGCCGTAGGTGCCTTCGAGGGCGCGCACGAAGGTGCGCTTCTTCTGCCAGCGGTCCCAAACGGGTTGATTGTGGCCGGTCTTGGCCGGTTTGGCTTCGGGCGTGTCTTCAGGCATGGGTGTCTCCTTGGTCGTCCCGAAGGTAACCGGGGCAAGGCCCGGACGCAACGGGGGCGCTAGATCCCGGCGGGGGGCTGGTAATCCTCATACCCCGGCACAGGCTTGTCCGAGGGGTAGTCCACGACTTTCTGGAACAGCATGTGCATGAACAGGAATAAAGGCTTCGCTTTCATCACCAGGGCGACCTGCTGGGTATCGCCCAGATTGACGTGCTGGTGCACGCAGCCGTTTTCGACGATGCAGGCATCGCCCGCTTCGTATTCATGGCTGGAGCCGTCGTGAATGTCCTTGCCGTAACCCGACAGGATGTAAAGCACGGCGGAATTCATGTGCCCGTGCTTCTGGCTTTCGGCGCGCGGCGCCAGAAGGTTGACGTGGCATTCGATGGATTGCGCGATCTGGACCGAGCCGGGATTAATGACCGCCTTGGCCCAGAACTGCGGACCGCCCTTCCATTCGAAATCAGGACCGGGATAGACACGGGGCTGGGCGTAGAGGCTCTTGTAAACCTCGCCGTAGGTGCCTTCCAGCGCGCGCACGAAGGTGCGCTTCTTCTGCCAGAAGGTCCAGACGACTTCTTTTTCTTCCGGGCCCTGGTTGTGGCCCAGTCCCGGTGCGCTGGTCGTGTCTTCGGTCATGGTTGCCGCGAAAGGCTAGAGATCGGCCGGGGGAGAGTAGTTCTCTCCACCCTTGGAGGCTTCCTTCGGCGGATAATCGACCATCTTCTGGAAGATCATGTGCATGAACAGGAACAAGGGCTTGGCCTTCATCACCAGCACGGCCATCTGGTCGTCGCCGTCATTCAGATGCTGGTGCACGCAGCCGTTTTCAACGATGCAGGCATCGCCCGCTTCGTAGGGGTAGCTGATGCCGTCATGAACATCATGACCGTTGCCATGCAGGATATAGAAAACGGCCGAGTTCATATGGCCGTGCTTCTGGCCGTAACCATGTGGGGAAAAGACGTTGAGATGGCATTCGATGGACTGGGCAATCTCGACCGACTGGGGATTGATCGGGGTCTTGCCGTACATCTGCGGCCCGCCCTTCCATTCCCAGTTGGTGTGCGGGTAAACGCGGGGCTGGGCATAAAGGCTCTTGTAAACCTCGCCGTAAGTGCCTTCGAGGGCGCGAACAAAGGTGCGCTTTTTCTGCCAGCGCGCCCAGACAACCTCGCCGGCCTGATTGTGGCCCGGCTCGCCCGGCTTCACGAAAACTTCGCCAGCCTTACCCGTGGTGCTCTCTTCGGACATCTAAATCCCCACACGTTTCCAGTAATTGATGCTGGCCGGAGAATAGCATAGCCGGCCCCCGCCGCAAACGCCCTGAGGGCCAGAGTTCCGGGCTTTTTCAACTAATTGTGTCTTGGTGGGCGTGGGGCCGCGGGCTAAAAGGGACAGATGCAGCCCATGGCCGCCTTTTCGCCTCTGAATAGGGTCAAATTCACCGATCCCGACCGTACCGCCGAAGGGGCGGTTCGGGCCCGGGTGGCGTTGGGCCAGCTCGCGACGCTATGGGTGAATACCGGCACCCTGTGCAACCTGACCTGCGCCAATTGCTACATCGAATCCAGCCCGACCAACGACAAACTGGCCTATTTCCCGCGGGCCGATCTTCGCGGGTACCTTGACGAGATCGAGAGCAGCGCGCTCGGCACCCGTGAAATCGGCTTCACCGGGGGCGAGCCCTTCATGAACCCGGACATCATCGGCATGCTGGAAGACGTGTTGGAACGGGGGCTAATAGCCCTGGTGCTGACCAATGCCATGAAGCCCATGACCCATCGCCGCGAGCCTTGAAGCGGTTGCTCGGTGACCACGGTGAACGGCTTTCGGTCCGGGTTTCCCTCGATCACTTCGATCCCGCCCGCCATGACGAGGAGCGCGGGCCGGGCAGCTTCAAGGTACCCCTGGAGGGGCTGAGATGGCTGGCGACGGAGGGTTTTCGGCCCCGCGTCGCCGGGCGCACCCGTTGGGGCGAGGCCGAGGACGAGATGCGCCGGGGCTTTGCCGCCCTGATGGAACGGGAGGGAATCGCGCTTGATTGTGCCGATCCGGACGCCCTGGTGCTGTTCCCGGAAATGGATGCGGGTGTCGATGTTCCCGAAATCACCGAGGCGTGCTGGGCCATCGTCGGCGTCGATCCGGCGGACATCATGTGCGCCTCATCGCGCATGGTGGTGCGGCGCAAGGGGGGCGGGGGGCCGGCGGTGCTGGCCTGCACCCTGATCTCCTTTGATCGGCGCTTCGAGATGGGGCCGCTCCTGAGCGATGCCGCCGGGGCGATTTCGCTTGCACATCCTCATTGCGCCAGGTTCTGCGTATTGGGCGGCGGCGCTTGTTCGCGCTAGCGGGAACAGGCTAATTCCCCGCAATCCTTCGGATTTTCGCCCAGTATCTAAAATTTTAGACAAATTTTGCGCTTATTTGCGTCAAATACGCGTTTAATCCATTTCAATACACGTTGCGGTTCCAGGGGGCCGGGGGATAATTCCTCGCGGAATAATTGGAACCGGGGCAAGGTATGCTCAATCCGGTAGCTTCAGCGCCTCCCGCACCAAGACGGTTGCGGGCGAAGACGCTCTCCGAAGACGCGGTGGATGCCACGGATATGGCAAAAACCGCCGGTGATCGTGCGCGTCCGGATCAAATCGATCCCGATGCCGGGCGCGAGCATGCCGCTGAGGATCCCCGGAACGTGGCCTCAGAGGAAAAAAATCGCACCTCGGCGATCGATGAGGCCATGAAGTCGCTGCTGCAGGACGCGGCGGATTTTCGTGAGCCCTCAGCCGCCGCCGCGCCGACCACGCAGGACCATCCGGGGCGGGTCAAGGATGTCCGGATGATCCCCGATTTCAGGGAACGCCGCGCGGTGGAGCGTCATATCACGGCAGCGACGCTTTATGAGCGCCTGGAACGCAGCGATAATCGCGATGCGGTTTTACGCCCCGGCGCCGTGTTCAGCAAAACCTACTAATCCAAAACCTCAATAAATCTATTTAATATCTTGATATTACTTTCGTAATTCAGCGCATGGATCGCTGCGTTTTTGACGCGGCGTGAACCACAGGTAATCAAAATTCGCGCTGTAGCTTTCCGGCCCCGGGGCCTCGGTGCGCACCTCCACCGGGGCCAGGACTAGCACTTCTACCCGTATCCCTAACCGCTCCAGGTGAAAGGGCACGCCCCGGTCCCGGCGCACATGGCCCGATCCGGCGACAAGCACGGCCTTGCCGGTTTTCCCTGCCGCCTTGCGAACTGCCGCGGCCATCAGCGCATCGCGGGCGATCTGGATGCGAGCGAAGGGATGGGCGCGGGCGGCGGGAATATGGCCACAGTGGGCGTTCACCTGTTCTTTGGCCATGGCAGCCAGCATTTGCGGCGCCAGTGGTAGATCCAGCCCTAGGGCGGCGGCACGGCCGGGGCCGAGCGCCGCGTATCCTTGCCGGACCAGCGGCCCGAGGCGGTCACGCGGCAGGTCCGCGCCGATAATTGGCCGTTTTTGATGCAGGAACGGCGCAAGGATCGGGGCGTAATGACGCCAGGCCGGCCAGCCGGAGCGTTCCCAGTCGAGGGCGGGGCCGATCCCCTCGGCGCGGCTGTCAGCCCGGTGGCGATAAGCGTCAAACCGGGCCTGCTGGTCTTCGCGGATCATTTCGATGGCGAGGCCGGGCCGGGCGCCGGTCGCGAAGAGGTAATCCACGGCCCAGGCCTGGATACGGTGATGGTCCGGGTTGTCATGGGTTTCGCCCAGCAAGATGAAATCTGCGCCGGTCAGGGCGTGGGCCAATTCAGCCCTGGAAACGAACCGCCCGGCGACGGTATCCCAGATGCGCCCGACCAGGGGATGGTTTTGCTGTTCGGCAGCTTGCCACGGGCGCGGGGCGGGATCGGAGGCGCAGGCAGTCGCAAACAAGGTAAGCGCGAAGGCAAGCGCGGTCGCCGCCCGTACCCTATTCAACGTAATAAAACACCAAGGTGACGCAGAGCAGGATCGCGACCCAAAGCACCGTCGAGCCCACCGGCCAGGTCCGTGCCAGGGCGCCTTGGGGCCCGTGGTGACGGTAAACGGCGTTGATGAAGCGGCCGAGACGCCTCTGCGCGCGATCCAGTGCACGGAAATGGACATGGCTGACCGCCTTGCGGCCCACGCCGTAGAGACCCGGCAACAGGCGACGATAGAACCAGTCACTGTCCAGGTTGGTGGATTTCAGCTCCGGCGGGTAGAGCCCGTGCCACATCAGGACCGAGAACGCCAGGGCTGAGAACATGAGAAGTTGCAACTGCGTGATCACGTGGGTCGTGGTGTAGGGCACGAAGTCCGCCGCGAAGGGAAGGATCGCGTAAAGGGCGTAGGGATAAACTCCGATGCCGATGCAGAGGATCGACGCCAGCGCCATGGCGATCAGCATGTTCATCGGGGCTTCCTTGCAGCGAATACCCGAATCATGGGCAAAAAATGCAAAGAACGGAATCTTGATTCCGGAATGATGGAAAACGCCCGCGGAGGCAAAGAGCAATACCAGCCAGGTTATCCAGTGTCCGCCTTCGGCGGCGGCGGTAATGATCATCGACTTGGAAATAAATCCGGAAAACAGGGGGAATGCGGATATGGAGGCCGCGCCGACGACACAGAATCCGGCGGTCCAGGGCATGGACTTCCATAGTCCGCCGAGTTCCGAACCCTTGATCGTCCCGGTGCGGAACAACACAGCGCCCATGCTCATGAACAGCAGCGCCTTGTAGAGAATATGGCAAAACGCATGGGCCGCCGTGCCGTTCAGGGCGAGGGGCGTTCCGATGCCGATGCCGACCACCATGAATCCCAACTGGTTGTTCAGGCTGTAGGCCAGCACCCGGCGCAGGTCGTTTTCGATGACCGCGTAAAAGATCGGAAAGGCGGTCATGGTTGCCCCGATCCAGATCAGCATTTCGGTGCCGGGAAAGCCGCGCGCCAGGGCGTAAACCGCGAGCTTGGTGGTGAATGCGGACAGGACCACCGTGCCCACAACGGTGGCTTCCGGATAGGCGTCCTGAAGCCAGTTGTGAAGCAGTGGAAAGGCACATTTGATGCCGAAAGCGATAAAGATGAGTGCCGTCGGCAGACTGACCAGGCCGAGGTTGTCGAAGCTGATTGAACCCGTGGCGCGGTAATGTAGCAGAACTCCCGCCAGCAGGATGACGCCGGAACCGATTTGGACAAGCAGGTAGCGCATGCCGGCACGGAAAGCGCGTTCGGTGCGTGCCGCCCATATCAGAAAGACCGAGACAATGGCCGTCAGTTCCCAGAAGACGAACAAAGAAATCAGGTCGCCGACAAAAACCGCGGCTACACCGGCGCCGGCGTAGACTTGGGCCGAGGTCTGCTGGACCACGTCGCGTTCATGCCACCCGTAGATGGCGTTGAGGAAGGCGGCAATCAGGAAAATCACGCCGAAGATAAAGCTAAGCCCGTCAATGCGCAGCAAGGTCAGCGTATGGTCGAAAATCTGAATCTGCCCATGAAGGCCGTGAGGCAGGGCCAACAAATGGACCAGCGCGATGACTGGTAGCGCCAGCATGAAGTAGGGACGGAACGAGGGCCGCAGGAGCGGGGTCAGCAGTCCGGCTACGATCAGAATCAGGCCGGGTGGCAGGTTAGCGATCATAGAAATTCTCGTCGCGCTTCAGAAATTTGCGCAACTCCCTGGCGCCGAGCACGAGTCCGACACAGCCGATGAAACCGTAAAGGCCGTAGAAAGCTGGGAAAGCCTCGATCTTGTAGACAATGTGCTTGTGGTAAAAGAGATCAGGTATCGCAAGCAACGCGCAGATAGCCCATACGCCACGATAAATCTTGCGGACATTTGCCTTGCGTTCGATCCAACTGGGTTTTTCGGTTGGGTTTGCCATGGCGATCTCTCAGGGCTTTGCTATCGGTTCAAGCAGGCGATAGAGGGCATCTGCATAGAAGAACATGAGCAGACAGCCGAATGCGGTCAGTACCGGTGGAATAACGCAGAAAAGTGGTGCTTCCTTTATATGGCGCAAACGTGATCCCGCAGCCACATCAGCGCCCGCCGCGTGAACGGCGCCATGCGCCGGAGAGCCATCGTATCCGGCGAAGAAGCCGCGTCCAACGATAGGCAACAGATAGGCGACGTTGAGCAGCGATGAGAGCATCAGCACACCGATCATGATCAACTGGCCGGTGTTGGCGGCACCCAGCATCAGGTACCATTTCGACCATGAGCCGCCCATTGGCGGCAGGCCGATAATGGAGAGCGCACCGATCAGGAAGGCGCCATAAGTGAAAGGCATGGCGCGCCCGAGACCATCCATGTCGGAGATCTCGGTCTTGTGCGTGGCGGTGTAAATGGCGCCGGCACAGAAGAACAGCGTGATCTTGCCGATGGCATGCATGGCGATATGCATGGAGCCGCCGATAACCCCCATGGAGGTTGCCAGCGCCGCGCCCAACGTTACGTAAGACAACTGGCTGACGGTGGAATAGGCGAGCCGTGCCTTGAGGTTGTTCTTGCCGAGCGCGATCAGCGATGCGGTCAGCAACGTGAAAGCGGCCAGCCACATCAGCCAGGTCGAGGCACCGGTGGCCGTCAGGTAATCAATGCCGAAGATGTAAACCACGACCTTCATCACGGTGAAAACCCCGGCCTTGACCACGGCGACGGCATGAAGGAGGGCGGAAACCGGCGTCGGTGCGACCATGGCGGCGGGCAGCCAGCGGTGGAACGGCATCAGCGCCGCCTTGCCGATGCCGAAGACGTAGAGCGCCAGCAGGAAGGGCGCCACCCCGGCGGCGATCCTGCCGTCCAGGATGCCGCCCTTGGTGAAGTCGAGCGTGCCTGTGGCGCCCCAGGTCCAGATGATGGCGACCATCTGCAGGCCGATCGAGGTGCCGATCAGGATACCCAGGTAGGTGCGGCCCGAAACCTTGGATTCCGGCGTACCCTTATGAGTAACCAGCGGGTAGGTGGAAATTGTCAGCACTTCATAAAAGATGAACAGCGTAAACATGTTGGCCGCGAAGGCGACCCCCATGGCGGCGAGGATGGCAATGGCGAAACAGACATAGAACCGTGTCTGGTGCTGCTCCTCGTTGCCCCGCATGTAACCGATGGAATAGATCGAGTTGAGAATCCACAGGCCCGACGCGATCAGGCCGAACATCATGCCCAGCGGCTCGATCTTCAGCGCGATGACCAGTCCGGGCATGACCTGTTGTAAGGCGACGCTCGGGACAGCCCCCGCGTTGACGCGCAGCAAGAGTGCGACCACCGTCGAGAACAGGGCCACGGCGGTGGCCAGGGTTACTGATTCGCGCAGGTTCGGGTTACGTCCGGTCAGGGCAATGCCTATGGCGCCGATGGTCGGAATGGCAAGGGTCAGGATCAGGAGCAGGGCGTCGTTCATCGGACCACAATCCCCAAAAGAATCTGCGCGGCTTCACCGGCGGCCTTGGTGGTCAGGCCAGCGTCGATGCCGAAATACACATTGGCGCCGATCAGTGACCAGGTGGGGATCAGCATGGACAGCGGTGCTTCCGCGACCGGGGTATCGTCGGCAGCTTTTTCAAGGTAAGCAGCCTCAATCACCCGCCACACGTAAATCACGGCCAGAAGGGAAGAGGCCAGGATCAGCGCTGCGATGGGCCAGCGGCCACTTTGCAGCGAGGCGCTCACCAGGTACCACTTCGAGATGAATCCCACGGTCAGCGGCACGCCGATCAGGCTCAGTCCACCGACGACGAAGGCGGCTATGGTCCATGGCATCTTGTAGCCGAGACCGCGCACGGATTCGATACTGGCAATGCCCTTGCGCAGCACGATGGCGCCGAGCGTCATGAACAGTGCGCCCTTCATCAGCGCGTGGTTGAACACGTGCAGCATGGTGGCAGTCAGGCCGGCGACGGAAGCAAAGGAAAGGCCCAAAAGCATGTAGCCGATCTGGGCAACCGAGGAATAGGCCAGCATGCGCTTGATATCGACCTGGAAGATAGCCACCGTGGAGGAAGCGAAAATTGCCGCCAGCGCCAGCGGCGTGAACAGCCACGTCAGCGTCAGGGCAAGAATATTGTAATCGGTGCCGAACACCGTGAACATGAAACGGATCAGCAGGTACAGCGCCGCCTTGGTCGCTGTCGCGGCAAGAAATACGGTCACGGCAGAAGGAGCGAATGCATAGGCATTGGGCAGCCACAGATGCAGCGGGAACAACGCCAGCTTGAGGCCGAGGCCGGTGACGATAAAGCCGAATGCGACAAGGACCGTGCGGTTCTGCTCCAGCCCCTGAAGGCGGGCGGCGAGATCCGCCATATTCAGCGTTCCCGTCATCATGTAAATCAGGCCGACACCGATGACGAAGAACGTCGCCCCGATCGTGCCCATCACAAGGTAGCTGTAGGCGGCGGTCAGCGCGCGACGGTCGCGGTTGGCGCCGAGCGCCACCAGTACATAGGTTGAGAGCGACGATATTTCCAGGAACACGAAGGCGTTGAACGCGTCGCCCGTGATCACCATGCCGAGGATACCGGTCAGGCACAAAAGGTAGGCGGTGTAGAAAAGGGCCTGGTTATGGGGCTCGATTTCATGGGCTACGGACACCCGCGCGTAGGGCAGCACGGCAATCCCGATGGCCGAAATGATGACCAGGACGAAAGCATTGACGGCATCCACCCGGTATTCGATGCCCCACGGGGGTGCCCATCCGCCCAGCGCGTAAGAAATGTGGCCGCCGTCAATGACACGCCCCAGAAGGGATATGGAAATGGCGAAGGTTATGGCGCAGACAATGATGGCGAAATACCAGGCCAGGGCCGGACGTCGAAAAATCGCGCTCAGGGGCGCGGCGATCAACGGCACGATGATCTGCAGAATGGGCAAATGATGAGCGATCATTTGGCCCCCTGCGGCAGTTCGCCGCCGAATTCGGTCGCGTCGTCGGCCTTCTGGATTTCATCTTCCTCGATCGAGTTGTAGGCATTCTTGATGCGGACGACGAGGGCGAGGCCCAGAGCCGTGGTTGCCACGCCGACAACGATCGCGGTCAGGATCAGCACATGGGGAAGGGGATCTGAATAGATTTCCGGTTTGCCGGTCAGGATCGGCGCGGTGCCACCTCGAACCTTGCCCATGGAAATGTAGAGCAGGAATACCGAGGTCTGGAAAATGTTCAGCCCGACGATCTTTTTCACCAGGTTGCCCCGCGACACGACGATATAGAAGCCGGTCATCATCAGCACGATGACCATCCAGTAATTGAAGAGGCCGAAAACATCGTCGAGGTTCATCACCAATCCTCGTCGCTGATCGGTGGGTTTTGTCCCGCAAAGGCATAGAACGTCGACACCATGACGGCAGAAACCGTCATGCCAACCCCGAATTCGACCAGCAGGATGCCAAGGTGCTGGCCCGCAACGGCGGTGGCGCCGAGTACGGAATAATCGAGGAAATTATGATCGGTAACGAAACTGATCAGCCCGGTGCCGCCATAAATCAGCACGCCGGTGGCCAGCAGTATCCGTACCACGCGCCCCGGCAGTGCCCGGCGCGCGGTCTCCAGCCCAAAAACCAGCGCGTAGATAATGAAGGCGGTGGCGAAGATCACCCCGGCCTGGAAGCCGCCTCCCGGCCCATAATCGCCATGAAACTGGACGTAAAGGGCGAACAGCAGGATGGGGCCGATCAGCACCTTGGTAACGACGCGCAGCACAAGGTGGTGTTCCATCGCCGATATATTGCCGTTGATGGCATTGCGAATGGTCCCTGCCAGAAGCAGCAGCACCCCGATACCGGCGGCGAAAATTACCGTCACCTCGCCAAAGGTATCGAAGCCACGGTAGCTGGCCAGCACGGCGGTGACGATATTCGGCATGCCGATCTCGGCAGCGGTGTCGTTAACGTATTTCGGCGAAACATGGGAATGAATTGGCGCATTTGGGTCACCGAAGCGCGGCATATCAAGGGTGCCGTAAACGAGCGTAAGACCGGTCAGGAAGACGACGATGAGCGGGATGGCGCGGGGCCGTCGGTTGAGCGATTCGTGGCGCGCCGTCAGCGCCAGGGTTGAGAGCATCAGTACCGTTGAGATGCCGGCGCCCACGGCGGCCTCGGTAAAAGCTACGTCCACCGCATCCAGATGCACCAGCAGCCCCGCGGAAACAAAGGAGAACACCCCCGAAAGCATGACCACGGAAAACAGGGTGGTGCGCTTGAGTATGGCAAAGGCTGTCCCGGCCAGGAACAGCAGCAGCGCGATGTCGATGACGGCTTCTATTGGTTGTCTCCCTTGTCCTCGGGGAGCGCGGGTACCTTGGCACGCTCGGGTTTCAGACCGGCCACAAGGGCCGCGTTGGCAATGGCGTGGGTAGAGGTTGGGCTGGTGAAGAACATGAAGGCCCCAATCAGGAGCAGCTTGATCGTGATCAGGCTGAACCCGGCCTGCACCATCAGGCCGAGCAGGATCAGGTCGGCACCGAGCGTATCCGTGATGCCGGCGGGATGCAGACGGCAGTAAAAGTCCGGCATACGGACCAGTCCAAGCGCCCCGATCAGAACCAGGACACAGCCGGCCATCAACAGGACCCAGCTGACAGCATCGAGAAGGAGGGCGGTCATGGCTTGCCCTCGCCCTCAACGTTGTCACCCAGGGTGCGGTAGCGGAAAAACTTCAGAACCGCGATGGTGCCGATGAAGTTCAGCAGCGCGTAAAGGAGCGAGATATCAAGGAAATCCGGGCGACCGGTCAGAAAACCCATGACCCCGATCAGCAATACGGTTTTGGTCCCGAATGAATTGGCCGCCAGAACCCGATCATAAAGCGACGGACCGGCATAGAGGCGGACCAGGGCCAGTGCCATTGCGGCAAGAAGGGCGAGGGCCGTCGCAGTAAACATCAGCGCGCCTCGATCGCGGAAACGCGGCGGTTCATGTCACCGGTTTCAAGGGCATCGGCTGCATCGCGGGTGATGGCATGAACCAGAATCTGGCCATGCTCCAGTTCAACGGAAACAGTGCCCGGTGTCAGGGTGATGGAATTGGCGTAAATCACCTTGCCGACATCGGTTTTCTGGCCCGCGGGAACCCAGACCATGGTCGGGCTGATCGGGAGGTCCCGCGCCATCACGAGCTTGGCCACATCCCAGTTGGACTTGGTGATTTCCTTGCCGAGCCAGGCGAGGTAGGCGAAATAGCCGAAGCTAAGGTGCAACGGCACCGCTTCATGGTCGATAACATCAAGACGCTGGGCAATCGCAACGATCAAAACGCACGAAAAGATGCCCATGGAAATGAGCAGGGAATCGTAGTGACCGGACAGAAGCAGCCACAGGGCCAGCATCGCCAGGCCCAGGCCGATGGTGTGTGTCAGGCCTTTCAACCGCATGAGAACGCGCTCTCATCCTATTAACGGGCAGCGTTCACCATGCCAGTGCCTGCCCGGTTATCGTTTTGAAAATTGGATACAGGGCAGGTCCAAGTCCGTCAACCTTTCTCCAAGATCAAGGGCGGGGGCAATTATAATCACGTAATTTCATATAGTTATTGACAGGTGGGTGGGTTTGTGCCGCGCCGGATTTGGTGCTACCATTGCATGTATAAAAAAACAAACAGTACATGGGGGGCTTGCATCTCCAATGAGTTACGACGGGATGGGAGATGAACCTGATAACGCCCGTGAAGTGGACGGGACCGTTAAATGGTTCAATATCGTAAAAGGGTTTGGCTTCATTACGCCTGCCGACGGGTCCAGCGATGCGTTCCTGCACCTCTCGGTGCTGCGTGATGCCGGGTTTTCAGCCCTGCAGCCGGGAACGACGGTGCGTTGCGAGGTGGTTTCACGCGCCAAGGGACTTCAGGTCACCCGGGTTCTGACAATCGATGAAAGCACCGCGGAGGTGTCGGCGGCCACGGAACGACCCGCCGCCAGTACCGCCACGCCGGACCTGGGGCCGGTCGGTGACTTCGTCGAAGCGACGGTTAAGTGGTTCAATGCGGACAAGGGCTATGGTTTCGTTTGCCAAACGGACCAGGAACGGGATGTCTTTGTTCACATGGTGACCTTGCGTCGGTCGGGCATACGGGAACTGGAACCGGGACAGGCGGTCAGGGTACGCGTCGCCGAGGGGCCAAAAGGCCCGCAAGCGACCGAAATCGAACTCTAGGACGATCAGACGGTTGGGTATAAAGGTTCTGTACCGCCCGCTTGACGGGCGGCAGGCCCGGGTTTTGTGGATTCCGATGACTGCTCCTGACGTCCATGCTGGCCCTTTCCGGTTCCGCTTATGCCGCCGGGCAGTGGTGTTTGCCCTGTTCCTTGTCGGTCTGTTCGCGATGGCTTCGCCGAGCCAGGGCCGCGCGGCCGCCGCATCTTCGACCCTGCAAATAGAAACCGCTCAGGGGCGACATAGCTTCACCGTGGAAATTGCCGCTGATGAGGCACAGCGCGCACGGGGGCTGATGTTCCGCCGCTCGCTTGCGGCCAATCACGGGATGTTGTTCGTCTATGCGCGGCCGCGCATGATTTCCATGTGGATGAAGAATACATTCATTCCCCTGGACATGATTTTTATCGGCGCGAACGGAAAAGTCATCCATGTGCATGAGCGCGCGGTGCCCCATTCGCTGGCGCCGATAAGCTCTCAAAAGCGCGCGCTTGCGGTGCTGGAGCTGGCGGGGGGATCCGCTGCGCGGTTCGACATCCGGCCGGGCGCCACGGTGATACACTCTCGCTTTCATATGGCTGAATAGGGCAGGGGCACAGATATGGGGCAGACCATTCTGGTGACGGGCAGTGCTGGCTATATCGGCAGCCAAACCTGCAAGTTGCTGGCCGCTGCCGGGCACAGACCTGTGTGCTACGACGATTTCTCGACGGGACGACGTGACTTCGTGCGTTTCGGTCCGCTGCTCGAGGGGGATATTCGGGATCGGGACCGGCTCGCAGAGGCTTTCGCGACGTACAAGCCGGACCAGGTCATGCATTTCGCGGCCAGAATAGAGGTCGAGGAATCTACCCGAAGGCCGACGCTTTACTATGATGTTAACGTGGCGGGCACGGTCGCATTGCTGACGGCCTGTCTTGAGCATAGCGTGCACCAGTTCACCTTTTCCTCGACTGCCGCGGTTTACGGTGAACCCGGGAAAAGCCCGGTGGGGCTGGATGCTGATTTAAAGCCGATCAATCCATATGGCGCGTCCAAACTGATGGCGGAGCAGATGTTGGCCGATGCGGCCAGGGAAACCCGGATGGGAATCACGACTTTTCGTTATTTCAACGCCGCCGGTGCCGATCCTGAGGCCGATATCGGTGTGCCTTTCGAGGGGGGACAGTCACATATTGCCGCGCCTGATTTTGGCCGCGGCACAGGGTAGGACCTTTTCTGTCTATGGCGCTGATTATGCGACCGGGGACGGCACCTGCATCCGTGATTACATCCACGTTCATGATGTGGCGGCCGCCCACGTCTCTGCGGTTGATGCGCCGACCGATGCGGGCAAGGCCCGGTTCTTCAATATAGGGACGGGGCGGGGCTTTTCGGTTCGCGAACTGATTGATGCGGTTGAGAGAGTCACGGGCCGGTCGATAAACACGGAAATTTGTCCCCGCCGTGCCGGGGATCCCGCTGAATTGGTGGCCGGTGATACAGGGATTACCGAACAAACGTTCAACTGGCGTGCATGTTACGGCGATCTTGACGATATCGTGCGCCATATGTGGAACTGGTACAGGTTGGAGCATAAAAAGGACGCGAGCTTAGAATGAATAAAGAAATTGGTTTTGGTGGAAAATGATCAGGGCGTTGATATGTGGTGTTAGCGGGCAGGACGGCGCCTATCTCTCGCAACTCTTGTTGGGGCGGGGGTACGAGGTTTTTGGCTCTACCCGGGCGGACCCGACGGTGGCACCGGCCAATCTCGCGGCCCTTGGCATCGCGGGAAAAGTCCGGCTTGTGGAACTGGATGCGGTCAACCCGCTGGATGTCCGGTGCACCCTCGAAGAGGTCCGTCCCGATGAGATTTACAGCCTGACCGGTCCCTCATCGGTCGCCGCATCCTTTCACAATCCGCAGGAAAGCTTTCAGTCGATCACGGTCGGCACCGTCAACCTGCTCGATGCCGTGCGCCAGATCGTCCCCAAGGCAAGGGTTTTCCTGGCCGGTTCCAGCGAATGTTTCGGCAACACGGTCGAGCCGGCAACCGAGGAGACCCCCTTCAGTCCGCGCAGTCCCTATGCCATTTCAAAAATCTCGGCACACTGGACCGCCAATATCTACCGCGAAGGGTACGGGCTTTTTGTCTGCACCGGATTTCTGTTCAATCATGAATCCGTGCTGCGCACCGAACGCTACGTTACCCAAAAGGTCATCGCCACGGCATGTCGCATCAAGGCAGGCAGCGGTGAAAAGCTCAACCTCGGCAACACCACGATCGCTCGGGACTGGGGCTGGGCGCCGGAATATGTTGAGGCCATGTGGCGCATGCTCCAGCAGGACGCGCCCCGGGATTTCATTATCGCTACCGGCCAGACCCATACGCTGGAAGAGTTTGTCGCCAAGACCTTTGACAAGCTCGGACTCGATGCCGGCGAGCACGTGGATACGGACCCGGCGCTCTTGAGGCCGACCGATATCGTGACCAGCCACGGAGATCCCGCCAGGGCACGGGAAATTCTCGGCTGGCAACCGGCTTATGGCCTCGATGAAATTCTTGGCGAGATGATTACCGCACGGCGGCAGGAAACCCGGTAATCAGATTCCGGGGCCACCGGCAAGGCGGCGGGGCAGGCTTTCCCAAGACTGGCCCGCCGCGATCATGCAGCTCTGGCCGTCCGGCATGGTAATGATGATCGTGAAGGTGGCGTTATCCGGCGAGCGCATGACCTCGATCACACCATCGTTATTGGCAAGGCCCATGGCGACGGGCGCTTCCTTGTAAGTGCCGGAAAGATGCTGAAGCACCTTTGCGCGCGCCGCGCAGGTTGCAGGCTCCGCGTTGGCGTTCAGCGGCGCGGCGAAAACCGCAAACACAGCGATGATGAGTGTCCAGACCCGGCCGTACATGGCAATTTCCCTTCGCGCCGTCCGGATGCCGTCAGTCCTGATCGGTCAATCCTCCGGGGGCATGATGAGATTTTGGGCTCCCAAACGATAAATTTTCGTTAAAGGTTACCGGGGCTTTACGTAATATTATTTCTTGAGTGCCAGTGTCATGCCCTGGCCCATGGGTAGCATCGCGAGCTCGAAATCTTCGTCCTGGTGCAGAGCGCCGTTAAAGGCCCGGAGAGACTGGGTTTCCCCGTAATCATCCCCGTTTTCGGCGAATTCTCCCGATCCCAGAACATCATCCGCCACCAGAAGCCCGCCCCGCCCGAGAAGCTGGGAAACCAGAGGCAGGTAGCTGGCGTAGTTTTCCCGATCTGCATCGAGAAAGACCAGGTCGAACGTGCCGGGCCGGCCCTCCAGCAATAATTCCGCCATGACGATCTGGGCCCGGCCGATGCGTTGTTCGATCCGGTTATCAACCCGTGCGGCGCGCCAGAAGCGGCGGCCCGTTTCGCTCCAGCCCGCGGCCATATCACAAGTGATCACCCGACCATTCGATCCCATGGCGAGGGCCAGGGCGAGGGTGGCGTGGCCCGTGAAAGTCCCGATTTCCAGCACGTTTCGGGCCCCTTTCAAATGAACGAGCATCCCCAGTAATGCAGCCTGTTCCGGGGTTGTCGGCCAGTCGGCGTTGGGCATCCGCGAGGTTTCCTCGCGCAGGCCCGCTAACTCCGGGGTCTCGCGGAGCCCAACGGTGCGTATGTATTGAAGAACAACTGGGGAAAACGCTGATTTTGATGACGACATCAGGATACGGGTTCAATTCTCTTGTTCGGTTCAGGGGAGCATAAGAATATATTGAGAAAATAAAATACCGAATAAGCGATAACCCATTATTTTCGCGTAAGGTGCCGATTGTGCCGTGGCGCCAAGGGCGCTAGTTTCCGCCCGTCGGGGAGTAGCGCAGTCTGGTAGCGCACCTGCTTTGGGAGCAGGGGGTCGGAGGTTCAGAATCCTCTCCCCGACCAGTTATGATGGCAGCCCTTGACGCCGCAGGGCGTGGGCGATACCCATGACGCGCCATTTGGAGACAGAGATGCCGAAGGTCCGCATTTACCAGCCCTGCCGCACGGCAACCCAGCAGGGGACGGCCAAGACCCATCGCTGGCGCGTGGAGCACGAACCGGCAGCCCCGCGCACGCGCGATGCGCTCATGGGCTGGACCTCTTCCGCCGATACACGCAGTCAGCTTCGACTGTTCTTCGCCTCCCGCGAGGAAGCGATCGCCTACGCAGAACGTCAGGGATTTGATTACGAAGTGATCGAACCCCGGACACGAAGACCCAGCATCAAGAGCTACGCAGACAACTTCCGTTTCAGCCGCGTCCGTTAAGGACCGGCCTTCGGGGGCGCAAGCGCCCTTAGCTCAGCTGGATAGAGCAGCGGCCTTCTAAGCCGCAGGTCGTAGGTTCGAATCCTGCAGGGCGCGCCACCCCATCCCTTCATCCGGAGCCGCACTTCCAATGGCGCAGACGCACCAAAATATCGCTACCATCCTGGTCTACACCTATGCGGATGTGGTCGGTGACGGTTTCGTCAAGCTCGGGTTTCTGCGCGACTTGCGTGCCCGTTTCCCCAACGCGCAAATCACCTGGTGTTCCGGCGTTTTGCCCACGGTTTATGCGGGCGTGCTGAAATCCCTCACCACCGGTTACCTGGACGAGGTCATCAGTGCCGCCGGACTCGGCACCGGGCTGGCCGAATTGTTTTCCTTCAAGCGGCCTCTCGGCGGGCGGCGTTTCGACCTGGTGATCTGTACCGACCGGGGGGTTGTGCGCGCGCTTGGTGTGCGCCGGGTCCGTCATGGCACATTCATTTCCGCGGCCGCTAATTATTGGTTATCCGATATAAAGCCACCGAAAGGGAGCAAACGGCCCGCGCACCTAGCGGACTACCTGTCTTCGCTGCTCGATCTTGTCGCCCCTAGGCCCGCGTCGCCCCCCAGGTCCGGTGTCACGGTTCCGGAGGAATTTCACGCTGCCGCACGCGCGCGATTGCCGGAAGGGCCGACCTATGTCGGGATCTCGACCGGTGCCGGTGAAAAGGCGCGCATATGGCCTTTACCGGGATTTATCGAAGTCGCCCGACATCTGGTCGCGCAGGGCAGGGTGCCGGTTTTCTTTCTTGGTCCCGATGAAAAAGACCTTCTGGAACCTCTCAGGCAAGCCATCCCCGAAGCCCGTTTCCCCGAATGGGAAGGTACTGCGGGAGATCCGAAAGGACCGATTTTCGTCGTGGCGCTCGGGCAGTTGCTGGCCGCGGCCGTCGCCAATGATTCGGGCACCGGCCACATGCTGGCAGCCGGCGGCGCGCCGTTGGTCTCGCTTTATTCCAAGCATGATCCACGCAAGTATTCACCCCGCAGCCCGCGTCAGACGCACATCGATTCCCATGATTATGGCGGGGATGATCCGTCCCTGATTCCCGTCGGGGCCGTGATTGATGCCATTGAGCAATTGCTGGCCTGAGAATCAGTCTCGTGGCGCCCGCGGTAAAACAAGGAGCCTGCGGCCGATGGCCTCGATAAAATCTGCAACGGATGCCAATGTCGGGGCGCATCAAAAAGGCGTTCTGGACCTGACAAGAGCGACAAAACGCAGATATTCGTCTGCGCTTCTTCGCAAGCGCCTGGAAGACGACTTTTCACGGGCCAGCCGGGAATTGCTGGCTTCGGGCAGGATCAGCCCAAGGGCTGTGGACGCGCTGACTGGTGAGGGGAACATGCTCGGCCATCTGTTGGCCGGGGGATTTTCAAATATCGTGGCCGTCGACCTGTCGTAAGACGAACTGGAAATCGCCGCGTCCCTGTACCGCCAGTCCGGGGTGGACTTTGTTCAAGGCGAAATTGTCGAATATTTTCTGGCCCATGCCGGCGAATTCGATTTTATCCACTTCAACAGCCTGCATCATATCGCCGACTATACAGGTGCCCTGCCGCCTGCCATCAGGGCCCTGACGCCAGGTGGCTTTCTTTATATTGCCGAGGGTGAACGTTGCGGTTGGCTGCGTCTGTTTTTCACCAAACTGGACGATCATCTTTTCGCATTGAGTGACGACAAGAAGAAGTGGCTTGGGCGCGTTACCTCACGCCTTGGGATCAATTTCGACAAACGGGTGGAAAAAGCCTGGCGTCTGACAAGAGAGGCGGAAGTTCACGCGACCAATGGCCTCGATTTTACGGCCATTCTCGAAGAGCTGGGGCGCAACGGCTGTGAGGTCATTGTCGATCACAGGGGAATGTACCCCCAGTCCCGCCTGGCCTCATTCCTGCGGTTCCCGATACGGAAAACCCGGCATCTCCTGATTCGGAAAAATACTCCGCCAAAATAATTGACGGCTAATACCCAAGCGCCCGATCCACCGTGCCTCGCAGTTTTTCACCGTTGCGAAGTTTGCGGATGGCATCGACGACCCCCTCGGCCCCATAGCGCGCCTTCCCGGAACAGGAATAATGCGGCGATACCGTGATCCTGGGATGGCCCCAGAAGGGGTGATCGGCGGGCAGGGGTTCGGTCTTGAAAACATCCAGTGCCGCGCCGGACAGGTGCCCGCTATCGATCGAGGCCAGCAAGGAATCTTCGTCGAGCACGCTGCCTCGCCCGCAATTGATGACGTAGGAATTTTTCGGCAGCAGCGCCAGGCGCGCGGCGTCAAGCAGGTCCGTCGTCTCCGGGGTTTGCGGCAGGATGGAAACAAGGATATCGCAGCGAACCAGAAAGTCCGGAAGCTCCTCCATCCCCGCGAAGCACTCAACCCCCGCGATGTCCTTGCGCGAACGTGACCATCCGGCCACCACATACATCAAGCCCGTAAGGGCACGGGCGACGGTACTGCCCAGCGAACCAAGCCCCATGATGCCGATCCGCACTTTTTCGGGGGCGGTGTATTGCAGGTGCTCCCACTTGGCTTTGCTCTCGTTCGCTTCACGTTCATCGAAGCGCCGGTGATGGCGCAGCACCTGGTAAAGCACCCAACCGGTCATGGTCGCGGCGCGTTCACGGTCGGTATTGCGAATGATCGGGACGTCTCTCGGCAGCGAAGCATCGTTCAAAAGCCCTTCCAGGCCGACGCGGGTCCCGGCCACCAGCTTGAGATTGGGGAAGGAGCCGAAGACACCTTCGGGCAACTGGTTGGCCAGAACGTATTCGATATCGGCGGGGTCCCCCACATCGGGCCATACCCGGCATTCCAGGTCGGGAAATGCCTCGGTGAAGACCTCGATCCAGTTTTCAACCGGTTCCCGTCCAGCCCTAATCAACAATGCCATGTCTGAGTGTCCTCCCTTTGGACTGTTAGCCGCCGGTTCCCCGGTCTATCGCCACGGATTTTATCAGTGCGAAGACATCCGTACCGGGCGTCAGGCCCAGTTCACGAATTGAACGCCGGGTAATCCGGGCCCGCAAGGTGGACCCCGCATCAAGCACGACATCGGCACTGGCGGCGGGGCCATCGCTAATGGCCACGACGCGCGCTGGCAGAATATTCAGGACACTGATCCCGGTCGGGCGGGTGCGGCTGAGGGCGATATCGCGCGCCCGGATACGCAATCGGACGACGGCACCTTCCGCGAGCGGCAGGCGCGGCACATAAAGCACGCCCGCGCCGGAGCGCAATTCGCTCAGGCCATCGCCGGCATCGGGTCGCGATAGCGTCGCTTCAATCACCGAGCCGGCGTCACCATCCCCGGCATGAACGAAATCGGCGCTGTTGAGAATTTCAACCGCGGGGCCGGTCTGGGTGATGCGGCCACTGGCCATCACCGCGACGTCATCGGCAAGGCGCAGGATTTCCTCGACCGCGTGGGAGACATAGATCATCGGGATCGCCAGTTCGTCACGCAGCCGTTCAATGAACGGCAACATCTCGGCCTTGCGGGCGCCGTCCAGCGACGCCAGCGGCTCGTCGAAAATCAGGAGCCGGGGGCTGCTCAGCACGGCACGTCCGAAGGCCACGCGGCTTTTTTCGCCACCCGACAGGCTGAGCGGACGGCGTGCCAGCAGGCGTTCTATGTCGAGCATCCTGACCACCTGATCGAAGGCGACGCGACGTTGCGCTTCCGGCGTGCGCTTAAGCCCGTAAAGAAGATTCGCTGTAACGCTCAGGTGCGGAAACAGGCGCGGTTCCTGGAAGACGTAACCGATGCGCCGGTGATGGGGCGCAACGTCAATGCCGTTTCCGAACAGGGTTTCGCCATCGAGCTCTATGCGGCCCTCGTCGGGACGGATCAGGCCCGCGATGCAACTCGCCAGGGTGGACTTGCCCGCGCCAGATGGCCCGAACAGCGCGGTCACGCGGCCCTTGCCGGTGGAAAGCCGGCCATCCAGCCGGAAGCCGCCGGGCAGGGTCTTGATGATGTGCGCTTCCAGCATGTCAGGCCGCCAGCCGCTTGCGGATGCGTCGTGCCATGATTTCCGAGGCAATCAGGGCGACGAAGGCCAAAAGCGTCGAGATGATCACCAGCCGTGTAGCCGCACCTTCGCTGCCGGGCACCTGGGTCAGCCCGTAAAGGGCAAGGGGCAGGGTGCGGGTCTCGCCGGGAATGTTGGACACGAAGGTGATCGTCGCGCCGAACTCGCCAAGGGAGCGGGCAAAGGCGAGGACCATCCCCGTCAGGATTCCCGGCCAGGCTAGTGGCAGGGTAACAGAAAAGACGATGCCGAACGGCCCCGCGCCCAGTGTGCGTGCGGCGGCTTCAAGGCCCGTATCCACGGCCTCGATGGATAGCCGGATCGCGCGGACCATCAACGGAAACGCCATGACGGCCGACGCGATAACGGCACCCTTCCAGGTAAAGGCGATTTCCAGACCGAAACTCGTTGCGAGCCAGCGGCCGACAAATCCTTGCTGGCCGAACAGGACCAGCAGAGCATAGCCGACGACGACCGGCGGCAGCACCAGAGGCAAGTGCACCAATCCGTCGAGGAACGCCTTGCCCGGAAAATCGCAGCGAGCCAGAACCCAGGCTGTCAGGATGCCGAAGGGCAGGCTGATAGCGACACACCACAAGGCTACCCGCAGGCTGAGCATCAGGGCTTCGCGCTCCAGTGCCGAAAGGGCGAAGATTTCCATCAATGCCCCTCCGGCGGCGCGAACCCGTGCGCGCGCAAAATCGCCTGCCCCCGTGGTCCTGAAAGCCAGTCCTCGAAACGGGTGGCGGCAGCAGTGGTAGAGGCTTCCAGTAATCCGTTACCGATCCGCGCGATTTCATAAAGTGATGGCGGATGACTAACGGCGGGGAAGGTGCCGAGGGACCTGAGCCGGGGGTTGAGGGCGACGTCGCTGGCGTAAAGCACGCCGGCGGCAACGGCGCCGCGCTCCAGCAGGATCCGCGCCTGGGCCGCATCGGCGACGCGCACCAGGCGATCTTCGATCATGGCCCATGCGCCAAGCCATTTCAGCGCCGCCCGTGCGTGCATGCCAAGCGGCGCGTGATCCGGGTCCGCCGTGACCAGCCGTCCGCCGGCCAGGATTCTCGTCAGGTCGGCACCGGGTTTCAGATCAAGGCTCAGCTTGCTTTTTCGCGGCACCGCCAGCACCAGCGCATTGCGGGCCAGCTCCCGGCGCGAGCCCGGTATCAGCCGTTCGGCCCGTTCGACGGCATCCATCCAGCGCGGATCGGCGGAAATGAATAGCAAGGCGGGGCCGCCGGAAATGATTTGGCGCGCAAGCGCGCCCGAAGACGCATAAATCGCTGAGACGCGAACCGGCGGCGGTGCGGTCAATGCCTGTTCGGCATGAAACTCGGCAATGGCCTGATTGATGGAAGGCAGCATCGAAGCGGCAGCCGCCACGACAATGCGCTGCGCCGCGACCGGCATCTGGCTTGCCGACGCAATCGGCGCCATAAGACAGAGCGCCATGGCAGCGCAGGCCCAGAGGCCGCGCCGCCGACGATCACGCGTTTTTGGGATCATCCTTGGCGTCCTTGCCGTAGAGCGCCTCCGGCGAAACCGAAACCGGCACGATATCCGTAAGGGTGCCGTCCCGCGGCGCGCGGAAAAAGCAGCTATGACGTCCCGTGTGGCAGGCAACGCCTGTCTGATCCACCGTCATCAGCAAAGTATCGCCATCGCAATCAATGCGCAGGTCGCGCAACTTTTGGGTTTGACCGGATGTTTCACCCTTGCGCCACAGCGCGGCTCGCGAACGGGACCAGTAATGCGCCTCTCCCGTCCGAAGGGTCGCCGCGATCGCCTCGCGGTTCATCCAGGCGAGCATCAGCACCTCGCCGGTTTCCGCCTCCTGGGCAATGGCTGGAACCAGCCCGGCCGCGTCGAAGCGGATGGTGTCCATCAACGCCGCCAATCGGGCTTCTGTCCAGCCCGCATCCTTGTCTTGTTCGTCTGCCATGGTCTTTTCGCCTTTGTCCGCCAATGGTTAGACCAGCCCGCAAGGCCCGGTGTCAATCGGGCTCGGGCCGTCGCAAACTCAATTTGCAACATTATAACAGTTCTTCTAGACTGCGCCTTCCCAACCCGCTCCGCGAAGCAGGCCCATGCATACCCCCCGCGAAATTCCCGCCGCGCTCCGGCGCAATCATGACCATGCCCGTTGCATCGAAGACGCCCTTGCCGCCGCCCAGGATCTGTGCCGCCGCGAAGGCGCCCGCTTTACGCCCCTCAGGCGCCGGGTTTTCGAAATTGTCTGGGCATCGCATACGCCGCTCGGCGCCTATGCCATCCTTGATATCCTTGCCGGGGAAGGGCGTCGCCCGATGCCGCCGACGGTTTACAGGGCGCTTGATTTTCTTCAGACCCATGGGCTGGTGCATCGCATCCCCTCGCTCAATGCCTATATCGGCTGCGTCGATCCCGGCGGGCACCACGGCGGGCAATACCTGATCTGCCGCAACTGCGGCACGGTGGCGGAACTGACCGACGAGGGATTGGGCCAGCGCCTCGATGCGCGCGCCCGCGATCATGGGTTCAGGATCGAATCCGTGCTGACCGAGGCGGTTGGCCTGTGCCCGGCCTGCACCCGGGAATCCGCCGCATGAATGCATCTTTTGACACAGAGGCGCTGATAACGGCGCGGAACGTCGGCTGGTCCGTCGGCGGCCAGCCGGTGCTGAGCAATATAGACATGACCGTGCGCCGTGGTGAGGTGGTCAGCGTTATCGGCCCCAACGGCGCGGGCAAATCGACGCTGTTGCGTGTTCTCATGGGGGTCGTGACAACAGCGACGGGAAGCGTCCAGCGCAAGCCGGGGCTCCGCGTCGGTTACGTGCCGCAGCACATTGCCATTGATCCGGCATTGCCGCTTAGCGTCGAACGGTTGCTGGTGCTCGCCTGTAATGACAGGACACGGGTGCAGGAGGCGCTGTCGGAAGTCGGTGCGGCGGAATGCCACGACAAGCCGGTGCAGACCCTTTCGGGCGGCGAGTTCCGCCGGGTGCTGCTGGCCCGCGCTATCCTGCGCGATCCCGACCTTCTTGTTCTGGATGAGCCGCTGGCGGGCGTGGACGTATCCGGCCAGGCCGAGCTTTACCGGCTGATCGGCCGCTTGCGCGACCGGTACCGGGCCGGGGTGCTGATGGTCTCCCACGATCTGCACCTGGTGATGGCGGAAACCGATCATGTCATCTGCCTCAATCACCATGTGTGCTGCGCGGGGCACCCGGAACAGGTGAGCCGCGACCCGGCCTACGCGGAATTGTTCGGCGATGCGGTCGCGGTTTACACCCATATCCATGACCACGTTCACGACGGCGATGCCGTGGTGCCGCTGGAACCGGGCGGGGAGCCGCATCATCATGGCTGATGCCTTGCTCGGCGATTTTCTGACCCGCGCATTGATCGCGGGGGGCGCGGTGGCGCTGGTGTCCGGACCCCTCGGCTGCCTTGTGATCTGGCGACGCATGGCGTTCTTTGGCGCGACCCTCGCTCACTCGGCGTTGCTTGGCCTGGCGCTCGGCTTCCTGCTGGATATCAACCTGACCTTCGGGCTGATCGCGGCAGGTGCCGCCGTGGCACTGTTGCTGGTGGCGGCCGAAACGCGGCCCGATCTTGCCTCCGATACCCTGTTGTCCATCCTCGCCCACGGGGCACTGGCCGCCGGACTGATTGCGCTGGCCTTTGTTCACGGCATCCGCGTCGACCTGATGGGCTACCTGTTCGGCGATATCCTTGGTGTTGGCCTGCGCGATGTTTACGTCATCGTTGCCGTGGCGGCGGCGGCATTGGCGGCGACGGCGGTGCTGTGGCGATCGCTCCTGCGTGTTTGCATCCACGCCGAAATGGCGGCGGTCGAAGGCGTGCCGGTGCTGGCGGTACGCATCGGCTTCATGCTGCTGCTTGCCGTTGTTGTTGCCGTGGCGCTGAAGGTTGTGGGCATTTTGCTGGTGACAGCGCTGCTGGTAATGCCGGCAGCCGCGGCGAGGCCCTGGGCGCGCACGCCGGAAGCCATGGCGGTCATCGCCGCCGGGATCGGGATGTGTTCGGTCGTCGGCGGGATCGCCGGTTCCTACGCATGGGATTTGCCTGCGGGGGCGGCGATTGTTTCGGCCGCGCTGGTGCTGTTCGCCCTTTCGCGCTTCAGGCGGCCTTCAGGCGCCTGAACCCCGCATCCAGGTCGGCAATCAGGTCGTCCACGTCTTCCAGCCCGATATGCAGGCGGATCAGAGGCCCCGTAGCCCGCCAGGGCACCGCGCGGCGGAAGGGGGCGGGGTCGGCGGGCAGGATCAGGGATTCAAATCCGCCCCAGGAATAGCCCATCCCGAACAGCTCCATATGATCCACCATTCGCGCCAGCGCCGCCTTGGAGCACGGCTTGGCGAGGGTGAAGGAAAACAGCCCGCTCGATCCCAGGAAGTCGCGTTTCCACAAGCGGTGCCCGGGGCAACCCGGCAACGCCGGGTGCAGGACGGTGCCCACATCCTTGCGGGCCTTGAGCCACTTTGCCACCTTGAGCGCGCTGGCTTGATGCCTTTCCAGCCGCACCGATAGCGTCCGCAGCCCGCGCAGCGCCAGGTAGCAATCATCCGGCCCCGGCGCGGCGCCCAGAATGGCGGCGGTGGTCTTGAGCTTGCGGAAGTGGGGGGTCTTGCAAACGATGACGCCCATCATCGCGTCTGAATGGCCAACGAGGTACTTCGTCGCCGCCTCGATCACAACATCGACGCCGAGATCGAAGGGCCGCAGGAACAGCGGCGTCGCCCAACTGTTGTCGAGCATGACCACGGCACCGCCCGCGTGCGCGGCCTTGGCGATGGCGGGTAGATCCTGCACTTCGAAAGTCAGGGAACCGGGGCATTCACAGAAAACGATGCGGGTATTGGGCCGCATCAGCCGCGCCAGCGCGGCGCCGGTGATGCAGGGATCGTAATAGGTGGTTTCGACCCCAAATCCCTTAAGCAGGCCGTCGCACAGCTTGCGCGTCGGGCTGTAGGCGCTGTCCACTATTAGGATGTGATCGCCTGCCTTGGCAAAGGCCATGAGCGCGGCGGCAATGGCGGCCAGCCCCGAGCCGGTGGCAATGGCGCGGTCGCCGCCCTCCAGTTCCGCCACCGCCTTCTCCAGCGCCATGGTAGTGGGCGTGCCGGCGCGGCCGTAATAGACGTGATCAAAGGGGCGGGCGGAAATCCGCTCCATCTCCGCCAGTGTCGGGAACAGGACGGTCGAGGCGTGATGGACCGGCGGATTGACGACGCCGAAATTGGCGAAGGGATCGCGCCCGGCCTCGGTGACCCGGGTGGCAGCAGCGCGGCGCGGTTTTGGCGGCGCCTTGGGGGGCGTCTTGCGCGCCATTCAGGAGCCGGTCTCCACCGGCGTGTCGGACTGGGAACCCCATTCGGCCCAGGAGCCGTCATAAATCGCCACGTCGTCGCGCCCAAGAAGATGCAGCCCGAAGGCCAGTGCGCACGCGGTGATGCCCGAACCGCAGGTGCAGACGACGGGTTTGCCGTCCTCGACACCGGCATCGCGGAACAGCGCCGACAAGGCGTCCGCGTCCTTGATCCGGCCGGTTTGGGGATCGGTCAGGGCCGCGTAGTGCAGGTTGTGGCTGCCGGGAATATGCCCCGGCCGCACGCCGGGGCGGGGTTCGGGCTCCTCGCCCCGGAAACGGCCCGGCCCACGGGCATCGAGCACCAGCTCGCGGCCGCTTTCCACGTTGTCGCGCATCTGGGGCAAAAGCCGCGCCATCTTGGGCCGGAAGCCCACCTCGAACGGGACCGAAGGCACGGGCATCTGGGGCCGCTCCGTCTCCAGCGGGTACCCTTCCGCCTTCCAGGCCGGAAGGCCGCCGTCGAGGATGGAAACCTTGTCATAGCCGTAGAGGCGGAACATCCACCACACGCGCGGCGCGGAAAACAGGCCAAGTCCGTCGTAGATGATCACGTGGTCGTTGCGCTCGATGCCAAGCGCCGTGACCTCGTCGGAAAAGACCATGGGCTCGACCAGCGCATGGGGGTAGGGCGCGGCGGGGTCCGAAACCATCTCGATATCCAGGAAAACGGCACCGGGTATCCGCGCTTCCATGAATTCGGCCCGCGCGGAGCGTCCCATGTCGGGCAGGTACCATGATGCGTCCACGATCTTGATATTGGGCAGACGCAAACGTGGCTCCAGCCAGGCCGGCTCAACCAGGGAATTGGGCTTCGTGTAATTCATGAGTACCTTTACATAACAAACTGAATTTAAATGTTATCCATCCATTCCGGAACCGGCAGGTTGCGCTCCTTCAGGAACGCCGGATTGAACAGCTTCGACTGGTAGCGCTGGCCGTAATCGCACAGAACCGTGACGATGGTGTGCCCCGGTCCGAGCTGTTTGGCAAGCCGGATCGCACCCGCCACGTTAATGCCGGTGGACCCGCCCATGCACAAGCCCTCATGGCGCAACAGGTCGAAGACGACCGGCAGGGCTTCTTCATCGGGAATCCGGAAGGCATCGTCAATGGGCGCGCCTTCCAGATTGGCGGTGACGCGGCCCTGGCCGATGCCCTCGGTGATGGAGGTGCCCTCGGCCTTCAGCTCGCCCGATTTGATCCAGCTGTAGATGGCGGCGCCGCCCGGGTCGGCGCAGGCGGTAACGATGGACTTGTTGCGTTCCTTCAGCGCCATGGCGGTCCCCGCGAGGGTGCCGCCGGTACCGACGGCGCAGATGAAGCCATCCACCTTGCCGCCGGTCTGTTCCCAGATTTCTGGTCCCGTTGTCTCGATATGGGCCTGGCGGTTGGCAACATTATCGAACTGGTTGGCCCAGACCGCGCCGTGGGCCTCCTTTTCGTTCAGTTCCTTGGCGAGGCGCGCCGAAACCTTCACATAATTGTTGGGGTTGGCGTAGGGGACCGCCGGGACCTCGACCAGTTCCGCGCCGCACAGGCGCAGCATCTGCTTCTTTTCCTCGGACTGGGTTTCGGGAATGACGATCACCGAACGGTAGCCCCGCGCATTGCCCACCAGCGCAAGGCCGATGCCGGTATTGCCCGCCGTGCCCTCAACGATCACGCCACCGGGTTCCAGTTGGCCCTTTTCCTCGGCATCGCGAATGATGAAAAGCGCCGCGCGATCCTTGACCGAGCCACCGGGGTTCAGGAACTCTGCCTTGCCGAGAATGTCGCAGCCGGTCAGTTCCGAGGCCTGGCGCAGGCGTATGAGGGGGGTCCGGCCGATCGCATCGACGAAGCCGTCACGAATATCCATGGTGCTTGTCTTCCTGAATTCGCACTATTTATGTGTTAATAGGCAGACCCTTTCCCACGGCCTGCCTGTAGAAGGAAACTAGCCGTGCCGCCGCGCCGGATCAAGGGGGCGAAAGCACCCGCCTGGCCTAGACGGGATCGAAGCCCCAGGCGGCGCGGGCCTTGTTTTCGTTCAGCGCCAACCATTGCAGGGCGATCACCAGAAGGGCGTTATCGACCTTGTTGTCGTCGAGCAGGGCGAGCGCTTCAGGCACATCCATGGCGATGACGCGGATGTCCTCATCTTCGTGATCGAGACCATGGATACCGCCGGCCCCTTCGGCATCGACGCGGCCTAGGAAAAGCCGGGCGCTTTCCGAAGTGCCGCCGGGGCTGACCATGTAATGGCGAATAAGTATCAGGTCAGTCACGGTCAGGTTGGTTTCCTCGCGGGCTTCGCGCCGGGCGACGTCTTCGGGATCTTCGCCCGCCTCGATGATGCCGGCGACAATTTCGGTCAGCCACGGGTCGAACCCGGCGACAAGGGCGCCGATGCGGAACTGTTCCTGCAACACGACCTGACGGCGGGCGGGATCGTAAAGCAGGACACCGACGGCATGGCCGCGCTCGAATACCTCGCGGTGGATTTCCCCGCTCATTCCTCCGGAATGCAGTTCATGGCGCAGGCGATAGGCGTTGACGCGGAAGTAGCCCTTGTAGGCTTCGCGCTTTTCGATGATGTCCACTTTGCGCTTGCCGTTCATGTGTGCTCCACGGCTTGCTCGATGTTACGGTTGGTCGCGGGCATTCGGCGCAGCACCCAAAGCCAGGCCAGGATACAAATCACGCCACCCGCTGCCACCGGCAACCGAAGGCCTGTCATCTCCGCGACCCAGCCCATGCCCAACCCACCAAGCGCGGGCCCGCCGCGGAAGATGAGGCCATAGATGGAGAGCACCCGTCCACGCAACTCCCCCTTCACGCAAGCCTGAACGATGGACAATACGCCGACGGCAGATACCGAAAGCCCCAAGCCGACAAAATAAAGCGACACGACAGCCAGGTGAAACTGCTCGGTGCGGGTGAAAACGATCAGCATCGCGCCAACCCAGGCCGACGCAAACATCGAAATATTGGCGAGCCCCACCACCGATGTCCGCAGCATCAGGTAGATCGCGCCGGTCAGCGCGCCGAGCCCGACGGCGCTGGTCATGGTTGCAAGGGCTTCGGGCCCGCGGCCAAATACGCCGCCGGCGAAGCCCGGCAAAAGGTCGATGAATGCACGGGTGCCGACCGAGGATGCCAGCAGCACGGTCAGCAGCGGGCCCACGGCCGGATTGGTGAGCGCATAGTGAAAACCTTCGATGATTTCCGACCCCAATCCCTTGCGGTGGCCCTTCGCCAGTTCATTGCGCGGCTTCAGCGTTCTGATCACCAGCAAAAACACCGCATAGGCAAAAATATTCACGATCAGAGCCCAGCCCGGATCGGTAGCCGACGCAATAATGCCGAACAGCGCAGGCCCGCCGAAACGCGCCAGATTGAAGCTGATGGAACTGATGGGGGCGGCGCGCGGAATATCGCGCTCGGCCACCAACATGGGGGCCATGGCAAGGCGCGCGGTATGGCCGAAGGAATTGACGCAGCCAAGATAAATAGTAACGCCCAACAGAATCCAGATGTTCAAAAGCCCCGCGAAATAAAGCGTCGACAGCACGATGGGTGACAGCATGGACGCGACCAACGTCACCTTCACCAGCTTCATCCGGTCCATGCGATCCACAATGGCCCCGCCAATGGGGGAAATGATGAGGGTGGGCGCGAGATCCCAGAACAGGATGATGCCGAGCCAGGCGGGCGATTGCGTCAATTCCCAGGCGAGCCATCCTACGGCCAGCTTCTGCGACCAGTCGCCGATGTGGGACAGAAAATTCCCCGCCACATAGCGCCCGTACTGCCGGTTTTCCGACAACACGCGCCAGGCATCGGTGACTGACAGTTTGGAACTCATGAAAGACCGAACCGGACCAAGGTTTCCCCCGTGATGAGGCCATGCGCCCGCGATTTATTGACTGGTATTTTATCCTGAGCGCGTATCCTTATAGGCGCTGACAGCGCATATTGAACAGGGAAAATCAGGCAGGAGACGGCAAGCCGTGGGCGGTATCCTAAGCAGCCGGGTCGAATTTACCGGTCATGCCGGCAAAAGCCGTCTGGCGGCCCGGCTCGACAGTCCACCGGGCGGCGGCAACGCGGTGGCAATCTTCGCGCACTGTTTCACCTGCTCGAAGGATATCCATGCCGCGTCGCGCATCGCAGCGGCGCTGGCGGAGCGGGGCTTCGCCGTACTGCGCTTCGATTTCACCGGGCTCGGCGCGTCCGATGGCGAGTTCGCCAATACCGACTTCAGCTCCAATGTGCAGGACTTGATCGCCGCCGCCGATTACCTTGCGGGGGAGGGACGGCCGCCGGAAATTCTGGTCGGCCATTCACTTGGCGGTGCCGCCGTCCTCGCCGCCGCGGGAAAGATTGCCAGCGTTCGGGCGGTTGCGACTATCGGCGCGCCTTCGGACCCGGCCCATGTCGCCCATATGTTTGCCTACAAGACCGATGAAATTCACGCTGACGGCAAGGCGGAGGTCGAAATTGCCGGGCGAAGCTTCACCATTTCGCGTCGGTTTCTCGACGATATCAGCGAACAGAACCTGGCCGCGAATCTGGCCAATCTGAAACGCGCGCTGCTGATCTTTCACGCGCCGCGCGACAACATCGTGGGCATAGACAACGCCGGGGCGATTTTCGCCGCCGCCCGCCATCCCAAGAGCTTTATTTCCCTCGACGATGCCGATCACTTGCTGTCGCGCCCCGCGGACGCAATTTATGTCGCCGATGTGCTGGCCGCCTGGGCCAGCCGCTATATCGAGGACGTACCCCGCGCGCTGCCGGACCGCCCGGAAGGCTTTTCGGTCATGGTGTCGGAAACGGGCACCGGCGCCTTTACACAGGATATCCAGGCGGGCGGCCATCACTTGCTGGCGGACGAGCCGCAAAAAGCCGGGGGCGATGACCGGGGGCCGGGCCCGCACGGGTTGGTGCTGTCGGGGTTGGGCGCCTGCACCTCGATGACGCTGCGGATGTATGCGCGGCGCAAGAAATGGGAAATCGGCGCCATTTCCGTGGCGCTGCGGCTGCGGGCGATCAATGCCGACGATCCCGCTGCCGGTCGGCGGATCGAGCGTGAAATCCGGGTCGACGGCCCGCTCAGCCCCGAACAGCGCGAAAAGCTCCTAGAAATCGCCGATAAATGCCCGGTTCACCGGACCTTGACGGGGCCTTTGCAAATTTCCACGCGGCTGGCGGAATAGGGCACAGGGCCCTATAATCCGGCCCCTCACACACCCGTAACCGTATAACCGTAAGAGAGACGACAAATGGCGGATGGCAGCGGCCAAAATGAAGTCAATGTTCCCTTCGACGATCTGCGTGGCTGGATCGAGGAGGCGGACAAGCTGGGCGAGCTGAAGCGCGCCAACAAGTACAACTGGGAAGAACAGATCGGCTGGGCGGCGGAAATCCTACAGCATGACGAGGTCGCGCCGGTGGCCCTGTTTGACGACATTCCGGGCGTGCCCAAGGGTTGGCGGGTGCTGACCAACTTCTTCGCCAACAAGCGCAAGAACATGACCCTTGGCTTCCCGACCGATCTCAACAAGGTCGAGCTGTCGGAAGCCTTCCTGAGCCATTTCCGCGAAATCGCCAAGAAGCCGATGCCTTACGAGGTGGTGGAAAGCGGTCCCGTGACCGAGAACATCATGGAAGGCGACGATATCGACGTCACCAAGTTCCCGACCCCGGTGTGGCATGACCAGGACGAGGGACGGCGCTACATCGGCACCGGTTCTTTCAATGTTACCGTGGATCCCGACGAAGGCTGGGTCAACGTCGGCACTTACAGGGTCATGATCCAGGACAAGAACCACGTCGCCTTTTACATCTCGCCGGGCAAGCACGGCCGCATTCACCGTGACAAGTACGAAGCCCAGGGCAAGCGCATGCCGGTTTGCGTGGTTGTCGGTGGCGATCCGCTGACCTTCCTTATGGGGTGCACGGAAATTCCATACGGCGTGTGCGAATTTGAAATCGCCGGCGCCTATCGCGGCCGCCCGATGAAGGTGGTCAAGGGCAAGCACACCGGCCTGCCGTTCCCGGCCAACGCGGAAATCGTTATCGAGGGCTTTGTCGAGCCCGGCGACCGCGCCCCGGAAGGCCCCTTCGGCGAATGGACCGGCTATTACGGCTCCAAGATGCGGGCCGAGCCGCGCCTGACCATCAAGGCGATCTATCACCGCAACGATCCGATCATTCTCGGCTGCCCACCGCAGCGCCCACCGGAAGAACAGGCCCGCTACCGGGCCGTCATGCGTTCGGCCCTGCTGAAGGACGAGCTCAGCAAGGCCGGCATCCCCGACGTGGTCGCCACCTGGTGCCACGAAGCGGGTGGGTCGCGCCAGTTGACCGCGGTATCCATCAAGCAGCGCTATCCCGGTCATGCACGCCAGGTCGGCCACATGGCCGCCATGTGCCGTTCGGTCGCCTACGCGGGTAAATACGTGGTCGTGGTGGACGACGACATCGACGTCGCCAACCTCGAAGACCTGATGTGGGCGGTGTGTTCGCGCTCGGACCCGGTCAAGTCTATCGATTTCATCGAAAACGCGTGGTCGACACCGCTCGATCCCTGCATCGACCCGTGGGACAAGGAGCGGGGTAATTTCACCAATTCCCGCGCCATTATCGATGCCTGTCGTCCCTTCCACTGGATGGATCAATATCCCATCGTCAACCAGCCCAAGCCCGAGACCACCAAGAAGGCCTGGGAAACTTTCGGCTGGATGTTCGAAAAATAAAACGGCTACGGCGCCGGGAAAACGGGGGCTTCGGCCCCCGTTTTTTATGTCCGGACTTGACCGGCCCGAGACATTTCGATATTTCTCGAAATATGGAATTAGAAAACGCGGCAGCCCGCTTTCAGGCCCTGGCCAACGATACTCGTCTGGCAGCCTTTCGCCGCATCGTCGCCGCCGGCAAGGCCGGCATTCGCGCGGGCGAACTGGCCGTGGCCCTCGATGTGCCGTCGTCCACGCTGTCGGGTCATCTCGCAACCCTGGAAAATGCCGAGTTGGTGCAGTCATGGCGGGTGCAGCGGTCCATTTTCTACGCGGTGCGTGAAGGCGGCATCCATGACCTGATCCGCTATCTCACCGAAGACTGCTGCCGGGGCGCGCCGGAGCTTTGCGGGTTTTCAACGCAAAAAACCAGGCCCGCGAAAAGGGTACGCAAATCCGCATGAACGATCGTGTCTACAACACCCTGTTTCTGTGCACCGGCAATTCGGCCCGCTCGGTGCTCGCCGAAACCATCCTCAACGGCGAAGGCGCGGGCCGATTCAAGGCTTTTAGCGCCGGCAGTCATCCCACCGGCACGGTCAACCCTTACGCGATAGAGGTTTTGCGCAGCCATGCGTACCCGACGGAAGGCTTACGCTCCAAAAGCTGGGATGAATTCGCCGCACCGGGCGCCCCGGTGATGGATTTCGTTTTCACGGTTTGCGACAACGCGGCGGGGGAGGTCTGCCCGGTGTGGCCGGGCCAACCGGTGACGGCACATTGGGGCTTTCCCGATCCGGCGGCCTGCGAAGGCCCCGTCGAGGAAATCCGCGCCGTGTTCGAAGATGTATACCGCCGGATATTCACCCGCATTGCACTGTTGACCGCGCTGCCGGTCAACACCCTCGACCGGGTGTCGCTTCAGGCGCGTCTCGATGAACTGGGCAACTTGCCCTGAGGACGGACCCCATGACCTTCACCCTGCCCAAACGCCTTGGCGCCGAATTTATCGGCACCGCCTTCCTGCTGGCGATCGTCGTCGGCTCCGGCATCATGGCGGAACGTCTTTCCGGCGGAAATGTCGCGCTGGCGCTGCTGGCCAATGCGGTTGCAACCGGCGCGGGGCTGGTGGTCCTGATTCTTATTTTCGGCCCCGTGTCGGGGTGCCATATCAACCCGGCGGTAACGCTGGCCTTCATGGTGCGTCGTGACATCGCCGCCGGTGAAGGGCTGGCCTATATCGGGGTGCAGGTCATCGGCGCGATCTGCGGTGTCATCGTCGCCCACGCGATGTTCGATATCAGCCCGCTTTTGGTCGCCGGTACGAAAGCCCGGGCCGGGATGGGCCAATGGGTGGGGGAAGGGGTCGCGACCCTCGGGCTGTTGATGACGATCTTCGGCTGCCTGCGCTTTCGTGCCGAGGCCGTGCCTTACGCCGTGGGCCTCTTCATCACCGCCGGGTACTGGTTTACCTCGTCCACCTCATTCGCCAATCCGGCCGTCAGCATCGCGCGCATGTTCACCGATACCTTCACCGGGATTCGCCCCGCCGACGTGGCGCCATTCATCGCGGTGCAAGTATGCGCGGCGCTGGCGGCGGTGGCCCTGGCGGGATGGATGTTCGCCCGCGCGCCCGCGGCCGAGACCTCGGCCTGAGGCCCTCAGGGGCCGTGGTGCGTGGCCAGCGGGCTGGTTTCCATCAGTCCCATCATCCGATGCAGCAGTTCTTCCATCAGCGCGCACCGCGTCGCCTGGTGGGCGGGATCGTCGAACAGGTTGTGTTGTTCGGCGGGATCGTTCTCAAGGTCGTATAGCTCGCCCAGGGCATCCGCATCGTCGTAGATGGTCAGGCGCCAGCGCCGTCCAATCAGGGTGCGGGCGCGAAATCCGTGGGAAAATCCCATGTAGCCGTAGCGTTGATGTTCTTCCAGCACCATCGGCTCATCCCGCGGCCCGGCCATCAGGTCGCGGCCCTGAACGCCGTTGTGCGGTGCCAGTCCTGCCCGCGCCAGGACCGTGGTGGCGATGTCCAGCGTGCCGGAGGGATCGTCGCGCTCGGCCGCGCCGGGATTGGCGGGATCGGCCCAGATGAAGGGTACCCGCACCACTCCCTGGTAATGCAGCGCGCCCTTCAGCAGTAACTGGTGATCGCCCATGAAATCGCCGTGGTCGGTGGTGAAGATCACCACGGTGTTCTCGGCAAGGCCCAGTTCGTCGAGTTTTGCCAGGACCTGGCCGATGCGGTCGTCGACGTTGCGGATCATACCGTAGGTCAGGGCCTTGGCCTCACGCGCCTCGCGCTCGGTGATGGCGATGACGCGCTGGCCATCGCGGTTCTGCTTACCGTCTTCGCGGCCCTTGCGAATGGCGGCCACGTGGCGCGGCGGCGTATGCGTATCGGTGAAACTTTCCGGCAATTCCATGTCGTCCGGATCGAACATGTCCCAGTACTTGCCCGGCGGCGTGAACGGGTGATGCGGGTCGGGAAACGAACACTGGATGAAAAAAGGCGTGTCCGATGCCGTCCGGGCGTGATCTTCGAGATACGCGCAGGTCCGGTCCGCCACCCAGGCGGTGGGATAAAGTTCTTCCGGCACCGCCGTGCGCCACGCCTGCGGGCACGCGTAGTCGTTGCCGGGTAACTGGTTTTCGACACCGCGCAGAGAATCGGACCCGGGATGTTTTGATTCCAGCCAGCGGCCGTAATGGCCCACCACCTTGTCGCCGTGCCCCGATGCCAGTTCGACGTGCCGGAAACCGTAATAGGGCAGGGTCATGTCGTGATCCGGGTCCTCGATCCAGCGCAACCGCAATTCCTGGTCGTATCGCCCGTGGCCGAGGATGGTCTTGTCGGCTTCGCGCAACTCTTCCGGCGGCAACACCAGGGCCGGGTCCACGTCGGGCATGCCAAGGGTGGGCTTGCGCGGCGACATGCTTTGCAAATGGCATTTGCCGATCAGCGCGGTGCGCCAGCCGCCCGCCGCCAGGATATCGACGAAGGTCGTCGCCGACAGCGACAGCGGAATGCCGTTGTGACGCGCACCGTGGAGCGACGGCATCCGCCCGGTCATCAGGCTTGCGCGGTTGGGCATGCAGATCGGCGTCGCCACGTAGAAGCGCGAAAATCGCGTGCCTTTCGCGGCAAGGGAATCGATCACCGGGGTCTGTACCTGGGCATTGTCGTAACAGCCCAGATGGTCGGCACGGTGCTGATCAGTAATGAACAGGAGAAAATTGGGACGGGACGCGGGTGTGGTCATGTCCTGCCGGCCGGAATCTTGATCTTGTCGCGGTGCTTGAGCGCGTAATCATTACCGCCGACTTCCGAATCGTCCGCGGTGTGACGCGGCCTACCTGCGGCTTCGGCGCGCGCGCCGATCAGGACCATGTATTCATCGCCGGTATTGTCGAGCTGATAGAGATGGTCCTTTGGAATAACAGCCATCTGGCCGGGATCGATCGCACGGCTGGTGCCATCGGGAAAATGAAATGTGCATTGCCCCTGCACACAGTAGAAGAACTGATCGGCGGTATGCTTGTGCATCGGCCCCTTGGTGCCCGGGTAATCACCGTGAATCCAGGTATGAAAGTGATCCGATGAAAACAGAACCTTCTTGGAATCGCCGATCTCAAGCTCCGGCGCCTTCAACAGGTCGAGAAATTCCACGGCCATGACGTCCCCCCAGGTATTGCGGTTGTCCGCAAAATAGCCGCTCACTGTCGCAAATGGCCGCGAAGGCTGTCAACGCGTCCCGGACCCGAGGTTGCCCCCGGGCGACAGGACGGCTACCATGCAGCCACCTACGCGATACAACTCAGGTATTGCTAATAAAAATAACAAGTTATGGAGAAACCCCGCTCATCAAGAAAGTAAGGAGAGGCTTCATGCAAGTCCTGGAGAATAACAAATTGACGATTGGAGCCGCCGCAGGCCTGTCCGTGCTGGCCGTTGCGGCTGTTTCGGTGGCGCTGGCGACACAGGTAAAGGCGGCCGATTTTTACGGCGGCGGCAAGAACGTGGAGCTGACCATCGGCGCCAATCCCGGCGGCGGTTATGATTCCTATGCGCGTCTGACCGCGCGTTATATCGCCGCGAACATTCCCGGCAAGCCCAACATTATTCCGCGCAACCGTCCCGGCGCCGGCTCGCGCAAGGCGCTCAACTGGTTTTTCGATGCCGCACCGCGCGATGGCCTGGTCTTCGGCGCCTTCTATCCTTCGGCCCTGGTGGATCCGCTGATTCGTCCCAAGCGCTCGAAGTACGACGTGACCAAGCTCAACTTCCTGGGCTCCGTCAACAAGACAGCGCGTCAGTGCATCGCCCGCAAGGATGCCAAGGTCCAGAAGTTCGAAGACGTGTTCAAACATGAACTGACCATCGGTGCCACCGCGCGTGGCGGCTCGACCCGCGACTACGCGATCATGATGAACAACGTGCTCGGCACAAAATTCAAGGTGATCTCCGGCTACAAGGGGTCCAAGGGCATCCTGCTGTCGATTGAACGCGGCGAGACCCAGGGCCTGTGCGGTTATGCCTGGTCGAGCCTGAAGAAGGCCAAGCCCGATTGGGCCAAGGGTCAGTTCATCAATGTCATCATCCAGACCAACCTGTCGCGTCATGATGAGATGACCAAGCTCGGCGCGCCCATGCTGCAGGATTACATCAAGGATCCGAAAAAGAAGGAGATCGTCGAATTCTTCCTCAAGCAGCATGAGTTCGGCCGTCCCTACGCGATGCCGCCCGGCAGCCCGAAGGAAGCGGTCAAGATCATGGCCACTGCGATCCAGAACACCTGGAAGAGCAAGGCGTTTCGTGATGGCGCAGAAAAGGCCCGCCTTGACGTCAATCCGATCAGCGGCAAGGAGATCAGCAGCCTGCTGCACGAACTGTTCTCACTGCCCAAGAATGTCATCAAGCAGGTCGTGGACAGCACCAAGACCAAGTAGCAAAAGTCGGCGGAGACCTGACCAGCCCCCGGAGGCACTTCGTCTTCGGGGGCTTTTCCTATGCGCCGCCGACCGGTCAGGGATGCTTTTCGTTGACGCGGCGGGCTGCTAAGCTGCCGCAAAATCACATTCTATATGTATGTACAGGGAGATACCCATGGCCGACTTCACGCTTCTCAACTTTTCCGGAACTGATGGTGCCGCCGTCGCCGGCATAAAGGCCGGGGACGTGGTGGTGCCTGTCGCCGCCGGGCTCGATGCGTTGGGAGCCTCCGCCGCCTGGGCGGGCGATACCAAGACCATCCTTGCGGCCTGGGACACATCGGAGGCGGCGCTGCACGACCTGGCCGCCAAGGCGGGCGAGGGAGCGGTTGCCAAGCTGGCCAAGCCGCTGGCGTCGGTGCGGCTGCTTGCGCCCATCCTTTATCCCGATGGGATTTTCTGCGCCTTCGCCAACTTCACCGATCACATGAAGGAAATGTCCGGCCGTACGCCGCCCGACAAGTCGGTGGTAAAGCCGCTGCACTTCATCAAGCTGGGGGCGCATTGCGTTGTCGGACCGGAAACCGAGGTCAGGCTTCCTTCGTGTTCCGAACAGGTGGACTGGGAGGCGGAACTCGCCGTCGTCATCGGCACCCCCGCACGCAACGTCAAGGCGGCGGACGCGATGAAACATGTTGCCGGCTATACCATCATCAACGACCTTTCCCTGCGGGACTGCGGTTCGCGCAAGGACTGGAATGTGCGTCAGGATTTCCTGTCGGGCAAAAGCTTCGATACGGGCGCCCCCATGGGGCCGTGGATCACACCGCGCTCGCAGGTGAAGGACGTCTATAACCTGACCATGAAACAATGGATTTCCGGCAAGCTGCAGCAGGATTCGGATACCAGCTACATGCACTTCACCATCGAGGAACAGATCGAATCCCTGTCGAACAAGTTCACCCTGCGCCCCGGCGACGTTATCGCTACCGGCTCGCCGTCGGGCAATGGCCGCCCGCAGGGCATTTACCTGAAGCCCGGCGATGACCTGAAAATCGAAATCCAGGAACTGGGCACCCTGCATAACCCGATCGTGCAGGGGGATTAGACCGCCGCCCTAGTCCTCGGGTACGATAGCCGCCTCGATCAGCTCGCGAAATCGGGGCGGCATTTCCGTGGACTTGCGGGTCCTAGTGTCGAAGCAGACCTCGGTGACCTTTTGGGTCGCGTGAATGACGCCGGTTTCCACGTCCACCAGGCGCTGGCGGTGAACCGCGCTCTTGCCGCCGAGGCTGAGAAACGCGGTTTCCACCTTCACCATGGCACCGGCGCGTACCTCGCGGCGAAAATCGGTTTCCGTGCGCGCCACCACGGTGACGGCGCCAACTTCCTCCATTAACTGGCGGGTAATGCCGATCTCCGGCCAAATATGAAAACTGCCGTCATCGAACACATGGGCATACCAGCGCACGTTCATATGCCCAAGGTGATCGCAGTGGGCGGGAAACACCACCATGCGGGCGGTTTCAATCCAGTCGGCCATATGTTCTTCCGTTCCTGTTTCCTGTTGCGGGCGCCAGCATAATCAAACGCCCGCGGCGCGACTAGGTTGCGATGGGCTCGATATGCACGAAAGGTCCCTTGTGACGCTCTTGCCCCATCTTCAGGGGCAAGTCGTAATCGAACATCGGACCGCCATAGGTGAATGTGTGAAATTCGCCGTTCTCGCCGCAGGGATCGCAGGAAGCGGGCAACTCCGCCAGCAGGTCCGCATCAAACTCGCGCCCCAGGAAGGCCGCATCAAGCTGCCCGGTATCGACACTGACGATCCGCGCCTTCAGTCCGCTTGCAATCATCTCCCGCGCCAGGGCACCTGTATCGAGGCCCCACAACGGGAAGATCGCCTCGATGCCGGTACCGGCCAGCTTGTCCTCGCGGTAGCGGCGCACGTCTTCAAGAAACAGGTCGCCGAAAGCGATATGGGTAACGCCGTCGGCGCGCGCGGCGGCAACGAATGTCTCCATCGCCCGCTCATAAGCCTCGTTGGGGCATGGGTCGGGCAGATGAACCAGGCGCAGATCGAACCCCGCCGCGCTTGCCTGTGCGCGCAGGGTGGCCAGTCCGATGCCGTGGATGGTGACGCGGCCCTGATCGGCCTCGTCGGTGGTGGTGGTCATCAGGCCCGCAATTTCGCCGTTGCCGCTTTGACGCAGGCGATGCAATGCCCAGGCGCTGTCCTTGCCGGTGGACCAGCTGAGCAGGATTTTCTTGTTCATGATGCGAGATTACAGCGCCGCTCCCGGCGATGCATGCAAAAGGGGCGCGGAACCGATCAGGCCCGCGCCCCTTCGCGTGATATGGCTCCCCGGGCCGGACTCGAACCAGCGACAAAGCGGTTAACAGCCGCTTGCTCTACCAACTGAGCTACCGGGGAATAATTCCACCGTCGCGCCAACTGCCCTGAAGGCGCGGCGCGTTATAACAAAAGCCCCCAACCATTGCCACAACATAGTAAATGGGCCGTTAAGCCCCGGAATTTGAAGCCCTAGCGGCAAACGCGGCGGCGAATTGGAGGCCGGAGCCGGAATCGAACCGGCGTAGAGGGATTTGCAGTCCCTTGCATCACCACTATGCTATCCGGCCCCCGGATACGCCCGCGCGGGGCCCCGACATATAGGGCCCGCCCGCCGGACGGTCAAGCCGAACAGAGGCCGAAATCCCCGCATTGACGTTGTGTTCATTAATAATGCCAAGTATATAGCAATCCAAGCAGGGCCAGCCATCGCGGCGCCCGCACCAGATCGACCGGTTGATTGATGATCAATTTTGCAAAATGCCGACGCAACATGGTGGATAACCAGCTGCGTCCCAACAAGGTTACCGATGCGCGGGTGATCGCGGCCATGGGCGCCGTGCCGCGCGAACGCTTCGTCCCGGAGGACTTGCAGGGCGTCGCCTACGTCGACGAAGACCTGCCCATCGGCGAAGATCGTGTCCTGATGGAGCCGATGGTGCTGGCCCGCATGCTCCAGGCCGCCGAAATCACGTCTGACGATGTTGTTCTCGATATCGGGTCGGGCACCGGCTACACCGCCGCGGTATGCGCCAAGATCGCCACCACGGTAGTTTCCGTCGAGGGGGACTCGCACCTTGCGGCCGAGGCCAGCCGTATCCTCTCCGAACTGGAATGCGACAACGTCGTGACTATCGAAGCCGCGATGACCGACGGCTATCCCCGTCAGGCGCCCTATGACGTCATCCTGTTTTCTGGCGCCGTCGCCGAAATCCCGGACAACATCGCAAACCAACTGGCCGAAGGCGGCCGGCTCGTCGCTGTTGTCGCCCCCTCCGGCCAGGCGCCGTCGGCAGTGCTTGTCCGCAATTGCGGGAGCACCCAGTCACATCGCAGGATTTTCGACGCTTCGATTCCCTACCTGACCGGTTTCGCCCGCGAACCCGGTTTCGTATTCTAGCCGCGGGTTCGATCCCTTGACCGGGCCGATTGAAAGGTTCGCCACCATGCCTTCATTGCGTCGCTATCGTCACCTGTTGTTTGCCGCGGCCGCGCTGGCGGCCAGTTCCGCCCTTAGTGCGCCGGTCCTGGCCGAAACCCTGGCGGATGCGCTGGCCCGCGCCTACGGCACCAATCCCCAACTGCAGGCCGAACGCGCCGGGTTGCGGGCGACCGACGAAGGCGTGCCCCAGGCCTTGTCCGGTTGGCGCCCGACCGTCACTGTCACGGGGGAAAAGGGCAAGCAGCGCACCGATAACGAGGCGACAACCAGCGAGCGCGATCCCTCCACGGTGGAACTGGAAGTCAGTCAGCCGCTGTTTCAGGGCGGGCGCACGATTTACGCGACGCGCCGGGCCGAAGCGAATGTGCAGGCGGGCCGCGCCCAGTTGACCTCAACCGAACAGAACGTGCTTCTGTCCGCCACGCGCGCCTACATGAACGTGGTCCGCGACATGGCGGTGCTGGAACTGAACCGCACCAACGAAACGCGCCTGCAGCGCCAGCTTCAGGCTGCCCGCGACCGCTTCCGGGTGGGTGAGATTACGCGCACCGACGTGGCCCAGGCGGAAGCCCGCGTGGCCCGTGCCACGTCCGACCGCATCCAGGCGGAAGGGGCGCTGGTCAATTCCCGCGCCAATTATCGTTCCATCGTCGGCGACCTGCCGGGCACGCTGAGCCGGCCGGGCCCCGATCTGGTAGCACTGCCGGCCAATGAACAGGAAGCCTTGTCCCAGGCCGAGGCCGCCAATCCCGACGTCCTGCGCGCCCGTTACCGGGCCGATGCGGCCCGGTTTTCGGTCAATCAGATCCGCGGTGAATTGCTACCCGACCTGAAGGTGAAGGGCACCATCAGCCAGGAAAACGACACCACGGCGCGCGGTTCCCAGCGGGAAGTGGGCGCGGTGACGGCAACCCTGACGATTCCGCTCTACCAGGCCGGTGACGTCTATTCCCGCCTGCGCGCCGCCAAGGAAACCCATGTCCAGCGCCTGGAAGACCTCGACGACCAGCGTCGGAGCGTCCAGGAATCTGCGACCAGCGCCTGGAACAACCTGCAAACGGCGCGCGCCGCCGTCCGCTCCTTTCAGGCCGAAGTGCGTGCCAGCGCCATCGCGCTGGAAGGGGTCCAGCGGGAAGCGCTGGTCGGCTCGCGCACGGTTCTGGACGTTCTGGACGCCGAACAGGAACTGCTGGATGCAAAGGTCAACCTGGTGCGCTCGGAACGGAATGAAATCGTCGCCCGGTTTGAGCTGAAATCGGCCGTTGGCGGGCTGACCGCCGCCGGGCTGAAGCTGGCGGTCCAGCCCTATGATGCCACCCGTAACTACCGCGACGTGCGGGGCAAATGGTTCGGGGCGAGCAAGCCCGACCGGCAGCCTGCAAAGTGAGCCGGCCCGCCGTCGCCCGGGATGCGGGTAAATATTTACGATCCCTTCATTTTTTTTGATACATTGATGTTGGGACGTTAACCATAACGCCGAAGGGGTGGAATGCGCGTTCGGGGTCAAGGCCCCACCTCGCGCCCGAACTTGAACGATGAGCGACGAAAAGTCCCAAAATCAGGAACCCACCATGGAGGAAATTCTCGCCTCCATCCGGCGCATTATTTCCGAAAACGACGAGGAGGGCGCGAAGCCCGCGGACAAGCCCGCCGATGGCGAAGCCGCGCCCGCCGCCGAGGCATCCCCGCCAGAACCGGCGCCCGAACCCGCCCCGAAACTCGAACCGGCTAAGGAAGAGGATGAGGGGGAGGAAGAGGATGAAATCCTCGAATTGACCGATGTTGTCGAGGAACCTCCCGCCGCGCCCGAACCCGAACCTGAAGATCCTCCGCCAACAGTGGCGGAGCCCGTCGCCGCGCCCGAACCGCCACCGCCGCCCGCGCCGGTTCAGGCCCCCATGGCGGACAAGCTGGTGTCCGATGCCACCGATGCGGCTTCCTCCGCGACCCTTTCGTCGCTCGCCCAGGCCCTGAACCGCGAACAGGAAAGTGCCTCCAATATCGCGCTTGGCCCGGGCAACACCCTTGAGGACCTGGTCAAGGACATGATAAGGCCCATGCTCAAGGAGTGGCTTGACCAGAACCTGCCGCAACTCGTCGAGCGGATGGTCAAGAGGGAAATCGAGCGGATGGTCCGCCGGGCCGAAGACAACTAGGCCACCGCGCCCTCCCGTCCGGGACGGGCGCCCACCGACAAAGCCGGAGCCAGCAATGCTGGACAAGACCTATCGGCCCGACGAGGTCGAGGAAAAACATTACGCCGCATGGGAAAAGGCGGGGGTTTTCGCCGCCGATCCCGGATCGGCCCGTGTGCCCTATACGATCATGATGCCGCCGCCGAACGTCACCGGCAGCCTGCACATGGGACATGCGCTGACCTTTACGCTGCAAGACATCCTGACCCGCTTCATGCGGATGCGCGGTCGCGACGTGCTGTGGCAGCCCGGCACCGATCACGCCGGGATCGCCACCCAGATGGTGGTCGAGCGCCAGCTTGCGGAAAAAGGCATTGCGCCCGATCGTGGTCAGCCCGCGGCAGCCAACGAAACCCTGATCGGGCGCGAGGAATTCATCGCCAAGGCCTGGGAATGGAAGGGCGAGAGCGGCGACACCATCACCCGCCAGCTCCGGCGCCTGGGCGCGTCGCCGGACTGGGCGCGGGAACGCTTCACCCTCGATGACGGGCTATCCGATGCGGTGCGCAAGGTCTTCGTCAGCCTGTACCGCGACGGGCTGATCTATCGCGACACCCGGCTGGTCAACTGGGACACCAAGCTACAGACCGCCGTCAGCGATCTCGAGGTGCAGCAGGTCGAGATGAAGGGGCATCTATGGCACTTTAAATACCCGATAGAAGATGTTGAAAATAAATATATAACTATTGCCACAACCCGGCCGGAAACGATGCTGGGCGACAGTGCCATTGCCGTGCACCCGGACGACGAACGCTACCGCGACCTGATCGGGCGTCACGCCGTGCTGCCCATCGTCGGGCGGCGCATTCCCATCATCGCCGACGAATACGCCGATCCCGAGACCGGCTCCGGCGCGGTCAAGATCACCCCCGCCCACGACTTCAACGACTACGAGGTCGGACGGCGCCACGGGCTCGAAATGATCAACATCCTCGACCGTGAGGGCTGCCTGAACGGCAATGTCCCCGAAGACTGGCGGGGCCTGGAGCGTTTCGCCGCCCGCGAACGCGTGATCGCGGAGATCGAGCGCCTGGGACTACTGGACAAGATCGAGGATCACGTTCATGCCGTGCCCCATGGCGACCGTTCCGGCACGATCCTGGAGCCGTGGCTGACCGAGCAATGGTACGTCGACGCCAAGACCCTGGCCAAGCCGGCGATCGAGGCAGTGGAAAACGGCACCACCCGTTTCGTGCCCAAGCACTGGGAAAACACCTACTACGAGTGGATGCGCAATATCCTGCCCTGGTGCATCTCGCGCCAACTGTGGTGGGGGCACCAGATTCCCGCCTGGTACGGCCCCGACGACGAGGTTTTCGTCGCCGAAAGCGAAGATGAAGCCGCCGCCGCCGCCCAGGACCATTACGGCAAGGCGGTCGCGCTGCGCCGCGATTCCGACGTGCTCGATACCTGGTTTTCCTCGGCGCTCTGGCCGTTTTCGACGCTCGGCTGGCCGGAAAAGACCGATTACCTGGCCCGCTATTACCCCACCGATGTCCTGGTTACCGGCTTCGACATCATCTTCTTCTGGGTTGCCGGATGATGATGATGGGGCTGCATTTCACCGGCAAGGTGCCGTTCAAGGATATCTACATCCACGCCCTGGTGCGCGACGAACGCGGCCAGAAGATGTCGAAATCCAAGGGCAATATCATTGACCCGCTTGACCTGATCGGCACCTACGGCACCGACGCGCTGCGCTTCACGCTGGCGGCACTTGCCGCCCAGGGGCGCGATATCAAGCTGGCCGAGAGCCGGGTCGAAGGCTACCGCAACTTCGCGACCAAGCTGTGGAACGCGTCGCGTTTTGCCGAAATGAACGGCTGCATGCCCGCCGCCGGGTTCGATCCGGCCAAGGTCACCCATGTGCTCAACCGCTGGATTGTCACCACGGTTGCGGAAACGGCGGAAAAATGCGCGGCCGAAATCGAGGCCTATCGCTTCAACGAGGCGGCGGGCTGCCTCTACCACTTTACCTGGGGCACTTTCTGCGATTGGTACCTTGAATTCATCAAGCCGGTGCTGACCGAAGGCGATGCCGTCGTCCAGGCGGAAACCCGCGCAACCTGCGCCTGGGCGCTCGGCCAGATTCTGCACATGCTGCACCCGATGATGCCCTTCATTACCGAAGAGCTTTGGGCCAACCTCGGCGGCGATAATGCCGGCATGCTGATTACCGGCGCCTGGCCCGATGTCGCGCCGGAAGCGCGGGATGCGGAAGCCCGCGCCGAAGTGGACTGGGTCGTGCGCCTGATCACGGAAATTCGCGCCGTGCGTTCGGAAATGAATGTTCCGGCCGGGGCCAAGATCCCGCTGATAGCCAAGGGGGCGGGGGCCGCCACACGGACCCGCATGGCGGCGCACGGCGCGGCGATCGAGCGCCTGGCCCGGATCGAGGGCGTCACATACCTTGAAGACGACATCCCCAAGGGGGCGGTGTCCACGGTGCTGGACGAAGCCACGCTGATCCTGCCGCTGGCAGCGATTATCGACATTGCCGCGGAAAAGGCACGCCTGGCCAAGGAGATTGCCAAGGCGGAGACGGAGATGACCAAGATCGAGAAGAAGCTCGGCAATCCCGGTTTCATCGCCAAGGCGCCGGAGGAGGTGGTGGAGGAAAACCGCGCCCGCCTTGCCGATTATGCCGCCCAGAAGGACAAGCTGGCTGAGGCGCTGGAACGGATCGGCGCGGTCGGCTAGCAGTTGCCGTCTATGAACCGTTCCATCAGCCTGCGACCCAGGCTATCCGCGTCCACCCCTTGAAGCGCCCCCGAAATGTTGGTTACCAGGGCCCGGAAACCCTCGATCTCGCGCCGGTCGTCCCTTCGGGAATAGGCCATGGCCCAGTACGCACACCATCTTTCGCCGGTATCCACACCTAGCAGCACGGTCTGATCAAAATGGCACGGATCCGACACGATGCGCGCATAGATTTTTTCGACCTGGGCCTGCGGCCCTTCCAGCAACTGCATGAAATTGCCCCCGCCATAGACCAGCAGGCCGGTGACGCCGGCCGCGCTGTTATTGCGCCGCGACACCTCGAGGAGGGCATCGAGCTGGGTGACATCCAGAACTCTGCTGGCGGTGCTGACATAGACGAGGTGATGAAGCATAGCGGTATTTTTTGGTTTCGAATCAAACATGATGGCGGGAAAAATACACAAAGGAATTAGGGTTTTAAGATGTCTTGAGAGGCGCTAAATCCGCGTGACAGGGTGGCCCCGTCGCGCTAGCGTTGCGGTTGGAACAACGGATAAATCCGGACCGCGCCTGGGAGGCGGAGACAAACACCACGACGGTGCCGCTCGCGGCGTCGGGTTGCACGTTCTTTCCGTCCCCATGTGTCGTCACCGTTGAACGGACCCGATCCTCCATGAGGTCTGGTCCGGTTGAACACAACCGCGAAGGGGGCCCACATGGTCGCATTCACGCTGAACGGAAAATCGGTTTCGGTCGAAGCCGACGGCAATACACCGCTGCTATGGGTATTGCGCGATCATCTCAATCTCACCGGCACCAAGTATGGCTGCGGCGCCGGCCTGTGCGGCGCCTGCACGGTGCACGTCAACGGCAAGGCCGTGAAGTCCTGTCAGACGGAAGCCTCGACGATATCCGGCGCCAAGGTCACGACGATCGAGGGACTTTCCGCCAAGAGCAATCATCCGCTGCAAAAAGCCTGGGTGGCTGAGCAGGTGCCCCAGTGCGGTTACTGCCAGTCCGGCCAGATCATGAAAGCGGCCGAACTCCTCGCCCGCAACAAGAAGCCGAGCCGCGACCAGATCGTCGCCCACATGGACGGCAACATCTGCCGCTGCGGCACCTACAACCGAATTATCGCCGCGATCCAGCGCGCGTCGAAGGAGGGCTGATCATGAACGAGATCACGAGAATCACGCCTGACCTTTCCCGCCGCGGCTTCCTCAAGGGCAGCGCCGGCCTGACTTTCGCCGTTGCCTTCGGTACCAGCGGCGCCACCCTGACGACACCGGCGCTGGCCTATGCCCAGCCCAAGACCCTGTCTGCCTGGGTCGCCATCGGCGCGGACAATCGTATCATCATCCAGACGCCCGGCGCCGAAATGGGGCAGGGCTCGATGACCGGCGTGCCCATTGCGCTGGCGGAAGAACTGGATGCGGACTGGTCGAAGGTCAGCCTCGAGTTTTCCCCGTCGGAGGTCGAGATCTACGGCTACACGCATCGCAAGTCGAAAAGCATGGCCATCGTCGGCTCCCGCGCGGTGCAGAAGTACTACAACGATGTCCGCATTGCCGGCGCCCAAGTGCGCAAGGTGCTGCTCGACGCCGCCGCCAAGAAATGGAAGGTGCCGGTCGGTGAGCTCAAGACCGGACCGAGCGTTGTCATTCACGCGCCGTCGGGTCGCAAGATGACCTACGGCCAGATCGCCGCCTTCGCCAAGGTTCCGGCCGAGCTTCCCAAGATCGCCAAGAAAGATCTGAAGAAGCCGGCTCAGTTCCGCCTGATCGGTAACGAGAAGCTGCGTCGCCTGGACCTCCCGTCCAAATCCAACGGCACGGCGCAGTTTGCCCTCGACGTCAACTTGCCCGGCATGGTCTACGCGACCACCGTGCATGCGCCGACCGTCAACGGCACGCCGGTGAGCTGGAACCACGAGAAAATCGCGGGCCTGAAAGACATCATCGGCACCGTCAAGCTGCCCAAGGGTGTCGCCATCGTTGGCCGCAATTTCGAAGCCGTCATGGCCGCGCGTTCGCAGCTCGAGGTCAAGTGGAAGAACGGCAAGTCCCGCAAGTTCGACTCGGAAGCGGAACTTGAAACCGATTACGCCAAGGTCGCGAGCGACGACAAGGCGAAGAAAAAGAAGGTTCACGCCAGCGGCAACGTGAAGAAGGCCCTGGCCGAAGGCGCCAAGAAGTTCCACTCGGAATATCGTAGTGACTTCGCCTACCACGCCCAGATGGAACCGCTCAACGCCGTCGCCCGCTTCAGCCGGGACGGCAAGAGCGTTGAAATCTGGGACGGCACACAGTCCCCGGACCGGTGCCGCAGCGGTGTCGCCAAGGCGCTCGGCTTCAAGGTGGAGCAGGTGACCCATCACCAGTGCTTCATGGGTGGCGGCTTCGGCCGGCGTTCGCTGGCCGATTACGCGGCGGAAGCCGCTCTCGTCGCGCGCGCGGCGAAGCGTCCGGTCAAGCTGGTCTGGACCCGCGAGGAAGATGTTGCCTTCGGCATGTTCCGCCCGCAGTCCTTCCAGTGCATCGATGCCGCCATGGATGCCTCGGGCAAGGTTACCGCCTGGGAACATTGCATTGTCGGTGACGGCAAGAACCTCGTCACCGGTGGCATGAAGATCAACTCGTACTACAGGATCCCCAACCAGCTTCAGGAACTGCGTGGCGTTTCCCACGGCATCCGCCTGAAGCACTGGCGGGCGGTCGCCCATCCGTTCAATATCTACGCCATTGAAAGCATGGTCGACGATATGGCGGCAGCGGAAAAGATGGATCCCATCGAATTTCGCCTGAAGCGGATGTCGCCCACACCCAAGCTGGCCAAGACCCTGGAGATGGTCCGCGACATGTCGGGCTGGGGCAAGCGCAAGCTTCCCGAAGGGCGCGCACTGGGCCTGTCGATCAGCGAACGGTCGGGTTCCCTTGCGTCGGGCGTTGTCGAAATTTCCCTCGACAAGTCCTCCGGCAAGATCCGCGTTCACAAGGTCTGGGTCGCGGTCGACGGCGGCACGATCGTGCTGCCCGATGGCGCCCGCGCCAACATCGAAAGCGGTATTATCTACGGCATCTCCTCGATGCTGTCGGAACGCATCACGTTCAAGAAGGGCATCGTGGAACAGTCCAATTTCCACGATTACAACGTGTCGCGGATGTCCGATGCGCCCGAGGAATTGCACATCGCTTTCGTCAAGACCAACAGAAAGCCCACGGGCCTTGGAGAAATCGGCAATCCCTTTATCGGGGGTGCCATCGCCAATGCCGTGTTCGCCATGACGGGCAAGAGATTGCGGCACCTTCCGTTCACCCCTGAACGGGTCCAGGCCGCGCTCAAGGCGTAAACGCGTCAAGAAGGGCAAATCCGGGGGTCGCGGAACCAACCGCGGCCCCCATTTTCGTTGCGGACGGGGACCTTGGGCCTTTGCCTCGCGCGTCGGCGCCGCTATGCTGCGCCCGGATTTTCCCCCGTATGTTGCCCAAGAGGATTTTGCCATGCCCGATGAGGCCAAAACGAATCGCCGTTTCGACAAGTCGAAGCTGCCTTCCCGTCACACGACGGAAGGGCCGGAGCACGCGCCCCATCGGTCCTACTACTACGCCATGGGCCTGACCGAGGAGCAGATTCACCAGCCTTTCGTCGGGGTCGCCACCTGCTGGAACGAGGCTGCGCCGTGCAACATCTCGCTGTCGCGCCAGGCCCAGTCGGTAAAGAAGGGCGTTCTGGCGACCGGCGGCACCCCGCGTGAATTCACCACCATCACCGTGACCGACGGCATTGCCATGGGCCACGAGGGCATGAAGTCGTCGCTGGTCTCACGCGAGGTGATCGCCGACTCGGTCGAGCTGACCATGCGCGGGCATTGCCATGACGCAATCGTCGGACTGGCGGGCTGCGACAAGTCCTTGCCCGGCATGATGATGGCGATGGTGCGCCTGAACGTGCCGTCGGTGTTCATGTATGGCGGCACGATCCTGCCGGGCCATTTCAAGGGCAAGGACGTCACCGTGGTGGACGTGTTCGAAGGCGTCGGCCAGCACGCGGCGGGCAACATGTCCTACGAAGACCTGCATGAGCTGGAATGCGTAGCCTGCCCGTCGGCGGGCTCATGTGGCGGCCAGTTCACCGCCAACACCATGGCCTGCGTGTCGGAAGCCATCGGCCTGGCGCTGCCGGGTTCGGCGGGCGCGCCGGCGCCCTACGAAACGCGCGATGCCTACGCCGAAGCCTCGGGCCGGGCGGTAATGGACCTGTTGGAAAGCGGCATCCGTCCGCGCGATATCGTCACCATTGCGTCGCTGCGCAACGCGGCCAAGGTGGTGGCCGCAACCGGCGGTTCGACCAACGCTGCCCTGCACCTGCCGGCCATCGCCCATGAGGCGGGGCTCAAGTTCGACCTCGACGACGTGGCAAAAATTTTCAAGGAAACGCCCTATATCGCGGACCTCAAGCCCGGTGGACGTTACGTCGCCAAGGACCTGTTCGATGTCGGTGGCGTGCCGGTGGTGATCAAGACGCTGCTGGACGCGGGCCTGCTTGACGGGTCGTGCATCACCGTGACCGGCCAAACGCTCGCGGAAAACCACAAGGACGTGGTGTTCCCGACCGATCAGGATGTGGTGCGCCCGGCGACGACACCGATCACGCCAACCGGCGGGGTGGTTGGGCTAAAGGGCTCGCTCGCGCCCGATGGCGCTATCGTCAAGGTCGCGGGCATGAAAAAACTGACCTTCACCGGCCGGGCGCGCTGCTTCGACTGCGAGGAAGACGCGTTTGCCGCCGTGGTCTCCGACAAGATCAGCGAAGGCGATGTCATCATCATCCGCTACGAAGGTCCGCGCGGCGGGCCGGGCATGCGGGAGATGCTGTCTACTACCGCGGCCCTGTACGGCCGCGGCCTCGGCGAAAAGGTGGCGCTGATTACCGACGGGCGTTTCTCCGGCGGCACGCGCGGGTTCTGCATCGGCCATGTCGGGCCGGAAGCCGCCCTCGGCGGCCCCATCGGGCTGCTGCGGGACGGCGATACGATCCATATCGATGCCGAGAAGGGCACCCTGGATGTGGAGATCACCCCGGCGGAAATGGAGACTCGGCGCAAGGCCTGGAAGCCGCGCCAGCACAATCACCAGTCCGGGGCGCTGTGGAAGTATGCGCAGCTCGTCGGACCGGCTTGCGACGGCGCCGTGACCCACGGCGGGGCGAAGGCTGAAACCCATACCTACTGCGACATTTGACGATAGGTTGCGGGCGTTAGGGTATTTTTTACCCTAACGCCTAACCCCGTCTTAACCACGGGGTGGTTCAATGACGCACCGGGGAATCGTTGATGCCCCGGCTTCCGTGGCTGACGGCCCCGCCTGAACAGCCCCGAAAGGAGGTGCGTCATGTCCGCATCATTGCTGAGCCAGATTCAGAACCTTGGCCGATATAACCGCCGTGCCAACCGGGTGATCTATGATGCCTGCGAAACCCTGTCGCATCAGGAACTGACGCGAAACCGCGAAGTGCCTTTCGGTTCCATCCTGGGAATCCTCAATCATATCCTGGTCATTGACCGGACCTGGCTTGACCGTTTCACCCAGACCGACCGCGAGCCGCCCAAGCACAACGAAGTGCTGCACGACAACCTTGCCGAGTTGCGCGTCGCGCGGGACGCGGAAGACGAACGCATCATGGAATTCTGTGAATCGCTGAAGATCGCATTCCTGTCGTCACGCTTCCAGTATACGGATCACTTTGGCGTGTTCCGCCACGACGGCGCCGACGTCCTGGTTTTGCATTTCTTCAACAACCAGACCCATCACCGCAGCCAGGTCCATCACATGCTCTTGCGTTCGGGCGCCACCGAACAGAGCCTGGACCTCCACCGTCTACTGCACCCGTAAATCAGAATCTCTCGTCCGGCCCGATGATCGTCACCTCCGCCTCGGGGTGAACGCGGGGGTCAAGCTCAGCTACCGCAGGGGTCGTTGCCACCGTCGGCACGAAATCGGTGCGTGCCGCCTCGACAACCGGGGCGCCTTCAAGCACGCGCCAGATTGCAAAAACTCCGAGCCCGCCCGCCATCGCCGCCGTCACCGCGAACAGGCCGTCCGGACCAATCACCGACATCGCCCCCGTCGCCGCGACCGGTCCCAGGATGGACCCGAGAGCGGAGGCAAAAATCAACCCGCCACTGAGCGCTACCGTTTCGTGTTGATCGATCATATCGTTGGCGTGGGTCAGGGCGAGGGGATACAGCGTGTAACCGACGGCGCCGTAAACCGCGACCATCAGCGTTGCCGCCAGGGCGCCGTGGCGCGAGACGACGATCATCAATACCGCCAGCAGGGCAAGGACAAAGGCCACACCCGCGATCAGCTTGCGCCGGTCCACCTGGTCCGAAAGGCGCCCCATGGGCAATTGCAGCACCAGCCCCGAAATCACCGCCACCCCCATGAACAGGGCGATGGCATCAAGGTCCATGCTGCGCCCGCGGGCAAACAGCGGCCCGGCGGCGATAAAGGCCATGCCGATGAAGCCGGCCGCGAAACATCCAACGGTGCCGAGCGGGGAAAGCCGCCACAGGCGATAGAAGGACGGCACCTGCGGGGTCGGGCGCTCGGGTTCGCTGATCCGGGTCGCGGCAATGGGCAAAAGCGCCAGCGAGAACAGGGCCGCCGAAAGGGAAAACAACTCAAAGCTGGCGGGCGAACCGACCAGCAGGAGAAACTGGCCGAGTCCGAATCCGAGGTAGTTCACGATCATGTATACCGCCAGCACGCGCCCGCGTGTGCCATGTTCGGCACGGTGGTTGAGCCAGCTTTCCAGAATCATGGAACACCCCGCCAGGGCGAAGCCGCTGACCACGCGTAAGCCAAGCCAGGCCGGTGCCGCTATGAACAACGGATGCAGCAAGGTCACCACTGAAATGACGGCCGCCAGGATGGCGAACAGGCGGATATGGCCGGTGCGGTGCAAGAGCCGGGGCACCACGAAGGGACCGATCAGAACCCCAAGGGCATGGGCCGACATGACCAGGCCCGACATCTCAAGGGCAAATCCCTCCACCTGCATGCGCAGGACCAGGACCGAATTGATCAGCCCGTTGGCCAGCGTCAACAGGCCGAAGCCCACGAACAGGGCGGTTAATTGATAGATCGTGCGGGTCATGGTCCGCCGCCGCAGCGCATCAGGGTTCCAGCGTGCACCACACAGGGGTGTGGTCCGAAGCCTTGGGCTTACCGCGCGGGGTGCGGTCTATGTCGCATTCAACAAGCTGATCGGCGGCCTGGGGCGACAGCAGCAGGTGATCGATGCGCAACCCGAAGTCCTTCTGCCAGGCGCCCCCCTGGTAATCCCAGAAGCTGTAGCGGCCGACTTCCTTGTGCAGGGTACGATAGGCCTCGGTGTAGCCGAGATGGAGCAGGGACCGGAACTTGCGCCGGACTTCAATGCGGAACAGGGCGTCATCACGCCAGCGGTCGGGATCGTAAACATCGCCGTCCTCGGGAATGACGTTGTAATCGCCGGCCAGCACCACCGGTTCCTCGAGTTCCAGAAGTCCACGCGCGTGATCGCGCAGACGATCCATCCATGCCAGTTTGTAGCTGTATTTCTCGGTATCCACGGGATTGCCGTTAGGCAGGTAGATGGAGGCCACGCGGACCATCTGGCCGCCGATGTCGGCCACCGCCTCGACGTAGCGCGCCTGTTCGTCGCTGTCGTCGCCGGGCAGGCCCATTTGCACGTCCTCGAGGTTGCCCCGGGCAAGAATGGCGACGCCGTTATAGGTTTTTTGCCCGCACACGGCGGCGGTATAGCCCGCGTCCTCGATCTCCATAAAGGGAAAATTATCGCTGATGCATTTGAGTTCCTGAAGGCACAGAACGTCGGGTTCTGCCGCCTTCAGCCATTCCAGCACATTGGGCAGCCGGGCCTTGATCGAGTTGACGTTCCAGGTCGCAAGTTTCAGCAAGGGAGAATCCACCGGTTACGAAAAGAAAAAGGGCCCGCCAAGCGGGCCCCGATGGTAGCAGGCGCGAGCGCGTTCACGCCACGGCAAAGGACGAGCCGCACCCACACGAAGATGTAGCGTTGGGATTGCGCACCACGAAGCTGGAACCGACCATTTCCTCGACGTAATCGATTTCCGCACCTCCCAGCAGACCGAGGGAAACCTCGTCCACCAGCACGGTGATCCCGTCCTTTTCAACAGCCAGGTCATCGGCACGAATTTCGTCGTCGAAGGTGAACCCGTAGGAAAAGCCCGAACAGCCGCCGCCATTGACCGCCAGGCGCAGCATCGCGCCGGCATTTTCGGGCTGGGCTGTCAGCTCGGCAATGCGCTTCGCGGCACGGTCTGTCACGGTAACGGGGGCAGGGGTGGGGACCTGATCCATGGAACGGGACTCCTGTGATACCCGAGGAATGGGCTTGGACACTATATCTAGGAATGATTTGCAATTTGTCAAACCCCCCGGTGCCGTGGGAAAGTCCCGCCGGAGAGAAGTCCATGTCGCCAGTCAGCCTCAAACCCGCAGAATCAAAGGCCCCCGGTCTGGCCGCTTACGCCTGTGCGCCGGGGCGCGGGCGCGGGCGGCGGTACCGGGAAGCGGAAAGCGCATCACGAAGCGAATACCAGCGCGACCGCGACCGGGTTATTCATTCCGCCGCTTTCCGCCGCCTCCAACACAAAACCCAGGTTTTCGTCTATCACGAGGGCGATCACTACCGGACGCGCCTGACCCATTCCATCGAGGTCAGCCAGATCGCGCGCTCCATCGCCCGTTCGCTGGGCCTCAACGAAGACCTGGCCGAGGCGCTGGCGCTCGCCCACGATCTCGGTCACACGCCTTTCGGCCATGCCGGGGAGGATGCGCTCGACCATGCCATGTCCGCCTACGGCGGTTTCGATCACAATGCACAGACGCTCCGCATCCTGACCCTGCTGGAAAGCCGCTACGCGGCCTTCGACGGGCTCAACCTGACTTGGGAGACCCTGGAAGGCATCGTCAAGCACAACGGTCCGCTAATCCCCGCCCACGGCGGCGCCAGCGAGGTCATTTCGGAATATGTGCTGGCTTACGACGCCGAATTTCCACTCGATCTTTCCACCTTTGCCGGGGCCGAAGCCCAGGCGGCGTCGCTTGCCGACGATATCGCCTACAACAACCACGATATCGACGACGGGCTGCGGGCGGGGCTGTTCGCCATCGAAGACCTGGCGGAGGTGCCGCTGGTCGGGCCGGTGTTCACCGAGGTCGCCCGCATGATGCCCGGACTGGAGCGGGGCCGGCTGATCCACGAATCGGTCCGCCGCCTTATCAACGCCATGGTCACGGACCTTGTCACCGAATCGCGGCGCAGAATCGGCGCTAGCGGGGCCCAAACTCCCGACGATATCCGCCGCCAGCCCGATCCGGTTATTGCTTTTTCCGGCGCAATGGCGGAAAACGACCGCGCACTCAAACGGTTCCTGTTCACCCGCATGTACCGCCACGAGCGCGTCAATGCCATGACCGCCATCGGAAGCCGCGTGATAACCGACCTGTTCAACCTGTTCCTGACCGATCCCGGCAAACTGCCCGACGAATGGCGTGCCGCTGCCCTTGATACGGACAAGACCGCCACCGCGCGCGTGATCTGCGATTATATCGCGGGCATGACCGACCGTTACGCGCTCAACGAATACCGGGGCCTGATCGGCCCCATTGAAATGCCCCGGCTGTAAGATGAATCTTTTCAGGGATTTTCAGGCAGAAATCAGCAAGGTCGTTGAAGACCTGGGCGCCGAGGGCCTTTTGCCCACCGGCCTCGATTGCGGCCGCGTCACCTGCGAGCCGCCGCGCGAAGCCGCCCACGGCGACATCGCCACCAACGCGGCCCTTGTGCTCGCCAAGCCCGCGGGCAAGAACCCGCGTGAACTGGCGGCCCTGCTGGCGGAACGCATGGCCGCCCATCATGCCATCGAAAAGGCGGCGGTCGCCGGACCCGGCTTCATCAACCTGAGCCTCGATCCGCGTTTCTGGCACGGGCGCCTGCGCGACATGCTGGAAGCGGGCACGGCTTACGGCGATTCCGATATCGGCGCGGGACAGCCGGTAAACGTCGAATACGTCTCCGCCAACCCCACCGGGCCGATGCATGTCGGCCATGCGCGGGGCGCCGTGGTCGGCGACGTTCTGGCCGCGCTGCTGGCCAAGGCCGGGTTTGCCGTGACCCGCGAATACTATATCAACGATGCCGGCACCCAGGTGGACGTGCTGGCGCGTTCGGCCTACCTGCGCTACCGCGAGGCTTTGGGCGAAGACATCGGTGCCATTCCCGACGGCCTGTATCCCGGCGACTACCTCAAGGAAGTGGGCACCAAGCTGGCAAGGCGCGACGGTGAAAAATGGCTTGGCGAGCCGGAGGATACCTGGCTCGCGCCGCTGCGCGATTTCACCATCGCGGCGATGATGGACATGATCAGGGCCGATCTCGACCGGCTCGGCGTCGTCCATGACGTTTTCTCGTCGGAACGCGAGATGGTCGCCGCCGGCGGCGTGGACGAAGCGTACAAGCTGCTCAAGGACAGCGACCTGATCTACACAGGCGTGCTGGAGCCGCCCAAGGGCACGACCCCCGACGACTGGGAAGCCCGCCCGCAGACCCTTTTCAAATCCTCCCAGTTCGGCGACGACGTGGACCGGCCGCTGCGCAAGTCCGATGGCACATGGACCTATTTCGCTTCCGATACCGCTTATCATCTGGACAAGTACCGGCGTGGCTTCACCACCATGATCAACGTCTGGGGCGCCGATCACGGCGGCTACGTCAAGCGCGTGGCGGCGGCGGTCAAGGCGCTGACCGGCGGAAAAGGGGTGCTTGACGTCAAGCTGTGCCAGCTCGTTTCGCTGCTCGACGGCGGCGAGCCGATCAAGATGTCGAAACGCGCGGGCACCTTCGTCACCCTGCGCGACGTGGTGGACGAAGTGGGCAAGGATGTGGTTCGCTTCATCATGCTGACCCGCTCGAACGACGCGACGCTTGATTTCGACCTGCAAAAGGTGGTCGAGCAGACCCGCGACAACCCGGTCTTTTACGTCCAGTACGCCCATGCGCGCGCCTGCTCGGTGTTTCGCAATGCCGCCCGCGATTTGCCCGGCGTGGCGACCGATACCGCCGATTTGCTGAAAGCGCCGCTCGACGCCCTGACTGAAGCGGAGGAGATTGACCTGATCCGCCTGATGGCAAGCTGGCCGCGGGTCGTGGAAAGTGCCGCCGATGCCCATGAACCGCATCGCATCGCCTATTACCTTCAGGAACTTGCCGCCGCGTTCCACGGCCTGTGGAACAAGGGAAATGCCGACGCGGATGCCCGCTTCCTGGTCGCCGATGCCGATACCACGACGGCCCGGCTGGCATTGGTGCGTGGGGTGCAAAACGTCATAGCGTCAGGCCTTGCCGTGCTCGGCGTCACACCGCTCGAGGAGATGCGCTGATGAGTTCAGATCAAGACCGCAATGAACCGCGCTTCGAACCCAATCTCGATGCCGTAGAGGAACGCTACCGCGACGGGGATCCGGTCGCCACGCCGACGGAACCGCGCACGGGGCGCAAGAAGCTTCTCGGCGCCGTGGTTGCCGTGGCCGCGCTCTCGGGCTTTGCCGGAGTGGCCTGGTACGCTACCACCCAGGGCCAGAAAAACCCCGGCGCCGTGGTTCCCGTGATCGCCGCCGACAACAGCCCGATCAAGGAACGCCCCGCCGATCCCGGTGGGCTGGACGTGCCCAATCGCGGCATGCAGGTATTCAGCCAGATCACGCCCGCGCAGGAGCCGCAGAAGGTCGAGCGCCTTTTGCCGCCCGCCGAAACCCCCGTCGCCCGACCGGCACCCGATACGGCACCGCCGACCGGCCCGCTGGTCCCCAATGCGCCCGCCATCAAGGAGCGCGCACCGGAACCCAAGGCCGCAGAGCCGGTTCAGGCCGCCAAGGTCGCCCCGCCCAAGCCCAAGGTCGCGGCACCGGCACCGGTCGCCAGCGGCAAATGGCAGGTGCAGCTTGGCGCCGTGCGTGAACAGGCCCGCGCCACCGCAGCCGCCAAGCGCCTGGCCACCACCCACAAGGATCTGCTGGGCAAACTGAGCATTGCAACCGTGCGCGCCGATCTCGGCAGCCGGGGCGTGTATTTCCGCCTGCGTGCCGGGCCGCTTCAGGATCGCGCCACGGCGGACCTCCTCTGCCGCCAGCTCGTGGCGCGCAAGGTCGGCTGCATCGTCGTCAAGCCCTGAGCGGAAGCGGAACACCCTCGTGCCCAAAGCCCTGATCGTCGGCGTTCCCGGCCCTGAACTCGACGGCGCAACCCGCCGGCTGGTGGCCGGGATGGACCCGCTGGGCTTTATCCTGTTCGCCCGCAATGTCGAGACGCCGGACCAGGTCCGCGCGCTGGTCTCCGATCTGCGCGACAGCGTCGGGCGCGAAGACGCGCCGGTACTGATCGACCAGGAAGGCGGCCGGGTCGCCCGCCTGACACCGCCGCATTGGCGCGCCGCACCGCCGGCTGCCGCCTTCGGCCGACTGGCGGCACGCGATCCCGAGGCCGCGAAACACGCCGTCAGGCTCAACGCCCAACTCATCGGGGCGGAACTGGCGGCGCTCGGGATCAATGTCGATTGCGCGCCGGTCTGCGACGTACCGGCCGCCGACGCGGACCCGATCATCGGCGACCGGGCCTTTGCGACCGATCCCGGAACCGTCGCCACGCTGGCACGCTGTTTCTGCGATGGCCTGGCCGCGGCGGGCGTCCTGCCCGTCATCAAGCATATTCCCGGCCACGGCCGGGCAGGGGTGGATAGTCACAAGGCCCTGCCGGAAGTCACCGCCCCCGCCGAGGACCTGGCCCGGCGTGATTTTGCGCCTTTCGCCGCGCTGGCCGACCTCAAGGCCCCGGTGCCCTGGGCCATGACGGCCCATGTGATCTACAGCGCCTACGACGGCGAGGTCCCGGCCACCCTGTCGAAACGGGTGATCGCCGAGATCATCCGCAATGCCATCGGCTTCGACGGCATTGTCATCTCCGACGATCTCTCGATGAATGCGCTGAGCGGCCCGTTTGCCGCGCGCGCCCATGACGCGCTGGCGGCAGGCTGCGATCTGGCGCTTCACTGCAACGGCAAGGCCGAGGAGATGACCCAGGTCGCCGAGGGCAGCCACCCCATAGGGTCCGCGACCACCGAGCGGCTCAAGGCCTCTCTCGGCGCGCTGGGCGCCGATAGGGGTTTCAACCGCGACGAAGCGCTGGCGACGCTCGACAAGCTGCTGGAGGGGGCAGGCGCATGATGAACCTGAACGCCCTTATGTCCGGGCTGGTTACGGCTTCCGTGTGGGTGCTGCCGGTGCTGTTCGCCATCACCCTGCACGAGGCGGCGCACGGCTACGCCGCCAAGCGCTTCGGCGACGATACCGCGCTCCGGGCAGGGCGGGTGACCCTGAACCCGCTGCGCCATGTGGACCTTTACGGCACCGTCATCATTCCGGCAGCGCTCCTGATCTTCAAGACCCCGTTCCTGTTCGGCTATGCCAAGCCGGTACCGGTCAATTTCGGACGCCTCAACCATCCCCGGCGCGACATGGTCTGGGTCGCCGCCGCCGGTCCCGGCATCAATCTGGTGCTGGCCTACGCATCGGCGCTGGCCCTGCACGCCGCCCCGCTGATGCCGGAATGGGCCGGACCGTGGATCGCGCAAAATCTCATAAATTCATTAAAAATCAATATAGTGCTGGCTGTATTTAATATGTTGCCTTTGCCGCCGCTGGACGGGGGCAGGGTGGCCGTGGGGTTGCTGCCGGACGCGATTGCCTTCCCGCTCGCCCGGCTGGAACGATTCGGGCTTGCCATCCTCATCACGGCGCTGTTTCTTCTGCCCTATCTCGGGGCCCAGTTCGGGCTCGATCTCAACATTTTTCACTGGCTGGTGGGAATCCCCGCCGGATTTCTCATTGAACTCGTCGCAACCCTTGCCAGACACGGCTAGAATACATCCATGAGTGACTTCGACGGCCATATGACGGGCGATGCGGCGGCGGATGAACCCGCGGTCATTGCCGGGATTCAAGGCCAGTTACTGCTGAATCTGGAAGGGTTTGAAGGTCCGATCGACCTGCTGCTGACGCTTGCCCGCGACCAGAAGGTGGACCTGTCCAGGATTTCCATCCTGGCCCTGGCGGACCAGTACCTGGCCTTCATCGCCGAAGCCCAACGGATCAGCCTCGAGCTGGCCGCGGATTACCTGGTGATGGCGGCCTGGCTCGCCTATCTCAAATCGCGGCTCCTGCTGCCCGAGGACGAGGAAGAAGAGCAACCCTCCGGCGCCCAGATGGCGGAAGCGCTGGCCTTCCAGCTCCGCCGCCTGGAAAGTATGCAGGAAGCCGGACAGCGGCTGTTTGCCCGGCCCATGATGGGACGCGACGTGTTCCCGCGCGGCGCGCCGGAAGGCGTGGACGTGGTGACCGAGGCGGTCTACGAGCCGACGCTTTACGAATTGCTTCGCGCCTACGGCGCCATTCAGTCCCGCGAAACCGACGAAACCCTGCATATCGCGGCCCAGGAACTCTATTCCGTGGAACAGGCGGTCGAACGCCTGCGCCGCCTGCTCGGCCAGATTCCCGACTGGCAGAGCCTGGTGACCTTCCTGCCCGACGGCATCAAGGACGGCATCGTCAAGCGTTCCGCCGTCGCTGCCACCTTCGTTGCGACCCTTGAACTGGTCCGCCAGGGCCAGGCCGAGGTTCGCCAGGAAGGCCATTACCGTCCCATTTACGTGCGTCCCCGCAAGAGCGAATGAAACAGCCATGAACGAAGCCGAAGTGCCCGACGAACCCGAAGCCGCAGCCGAAACCGAAGCTGAAGCGGAAGTCGCCACCGAAGAAACTCCGGAAGTGACCTCAGAGGTCGCGGAGCCGATGGAAATCGACCCGCAGCACCTGCGCCTCCTGGAAGCGGTTCTGTTTACCGCCACCGAACCCCTGTCCGAGGCCGCCATCGCCGATCGTCTTCCCGACGGGATGCCGGTCGCCGCCGCCCTGGCCCAGTTGCGCGACGCTTATGCCGGGCGCGGCATCAACGTGGCCGTCGCTAACGGGCGCTGGTTCATGCGCACCGCCGAGGACCTGTCGGAAATGCTGCGCGTGCACATGAAGGTGCAACGCCGCCTCTCGCGGGCGGCGATGGAAACGCTCGCTATCATTGCCTACCACCAGCCCGTTACCCGCGCCGAAATTGAAGAAATTCGCGGCGTGGGCCTGAGCAAGGGCACGCTGGACGCGCTGTTCGAATCGGGATGGATCGGTCCCAAGGGCCGCCGGCGCACCGCCGGTCGCCCGGTGACCTGGGGGACGATGCCCGCGTTCTTCACCACCTTCGGCATCGAATCGATCAAGGATTTACCCGGACTCGATGATCTTCGCGCCGCCGGCCTTCTGGACAAGCGTCCCGCAATCCAGATTACCGATACCCAGGGCCCCGGCGACGATGAGCCTGAGGAAGAGGAGGTGGACGAGGCCCTGGACATGGATCTTCCCGACCTTGACGACGATGCAGGTGGCGAGACGGCAGAGGACCCCGTGCCCGATCCTGAAAATTCCCCACGGACCAATGACTAGGGCCGCGCTACTTACCCTCACACCGATCATGGTTTTTTCTTGCCATACGATGGCAACCGGAAAAGACTGTTTAGCAATCTAATTAAATTTCTTGCTCAAAGGGGGACGTTGGTTTATTGAAAACTTCGATATGCAAATGCGAGGCATTATTAATAACAACAGCCCGCATTTAAAAACCGACGCCCCTGGAGAACCAAAATGACCAAAACATCCCCTTTTTCCGCCCTCCTGGCCGTGACGGCGATCCTCGCCGCAGCCAGCGGGACCGCAACGGCCGCGGAGGTGAACGTCTATTCGTCGCGCCATTACCAGGCCGACCAACAAATCTTCCGCAGTTTCGAAAAAAAGACCGGTATCCGGGTCAACATCGTCGAGGGCAACGTCAACGCGCTGTTCGAACGCCTGCGTCGGGAAGGCCGCAATTCTCCGGCCGATGTCCTGGTCACCGTAGACGCGGGCAACCTGGGCCGGGCCCAGGCGGGGGGGCTCTTCCAGCCCATGACCTCCGACATCGTCAACAAGGTCGTGCCGGAACATTTGCGTGAACGGACGGGGTTGTGGACGGGCCTGACCATGCGCGCGCGGGTGCTGATGTATCACACCGACCGGGTCAAGCCTTCACAGCTTTCCACCTATGAAAACCTCGCCGATCCCCGCTGGAAGGGCAAAATCCTGATCCGCTCGTCCAACAACATCTACAACCAGTCCCTCGTCGCCTCGATGCTGGCGGCACACGGCGAGCATGAAACACTCGACTGGGCCAAGGGCCTGGTGGCGAACTTCGCCCGCAAGCCGAAGGGTGGGGACCGCGACCAGATCAGGGCCGTGGGCGCGGGCGAGGGCGATATCGCCGTCGCCAATACGTACTATCTTGGCTGGCTCGCCGCCTCGAAAGAATCGCACGACAAGAAACTGGTCGCCAAAATCGGGGTATTTTTCCCCAACCAGATGGATCGCGGCACCCACGTCAACATTTCCGGGGCCGGGATCACCCGCTATGCCCGAAACAAGGCCAACGCCGTCAAGCTGATCGAATTCCTATTGTCCAAGGACGCCCAACGGACCTTCGCCGACGCCAATTTCGAATATCCCGTGCGCCCGGACGTGCCGCCCCATGCCATTATTGCGGCCTGGGGCAAGTTCAAGGCGGATTCCCTTAACGTCACGGTGATCGGAAAGAAAAATCCTGAAGCCGTCCGTCTCATGGACCGGGCCGGCTGGCGTTAACGAGAACGAAGCCGAAAAAGACCGTTCATGACCACCGAGATTTACAGAGCCCCGACGCCGCTCCCGGTCGAACCCGCCCGGGGGCGGCGTTGGCGTGTGAACGGCTGGTCGCTGTTCGCGGTGCTGGTCGCGCTGTTTGTTTCAATTCCCGTGCTCGTGGTCGTCACTCATATCTTCCTCGTTCCCACCGGGGACGTATGGCGCCACCTCGCGGCAACCTTGCTACCCACCTATATCGCGAATTCCCTGAAGCTGATGCTCGGCGTGGGCGCGGGAACCCTGTTGATCGGCGTGGGCACCGCTTGGCTCGTTACCATGTGCCGCTTTCCCGGCCGGCGCCTGTTTGAATGGGCGCTGCTGTTACCCATGGCGGTACCGGCCTACGTGATCGCCTATACCTACACGGGGCTGTTTGAATATGCCGGTCCCGTGCAGGAGAGTCTGCGCGCAATGATGGGCTGGCAGCGGGGCGACTACTGGTTCCCCGAGATCCGTTCCCTTGGCGGCGCCATCGCCATGCTGACCCTGGTGCTTTACCCCTATGTTTACCTGCTGTCGCGGGCGGCATTCCTCGAGCAATCGGTTTGCGTGCTGGAAGTTTCGCGCACCCTCGGACGGTCGCCGCTAAAAAGTTTCTTCCTCATTGCCCTGCCGCTGGCCCGGCCCGCCGTCGCCACCGGTGTCGCGCTCGCCTTGATGGAAACCCTCAACGACTTCGGCACGGTGCAGTATTTCGCCGTGGATACGTTTACCACCGGCATTTTCCGCACCTGGTACGGGTTGGGGGAACCCGCCGCCGCCGCGCAACTGGCGGCCGTGCTGATGCTTTTCGTGCTGGCGCTGGTCGTGTGCGAACGCATGTCGCGCGGGCGCGGGCGCGTCCATCACACAAGCCCGCGCTATCGCGCCCTGACCGGGTTTCGCATGACGGCCCCGCGTCGGGCGCTGGCCTTTATCGCCTGTGCCGCGCCGGTTACCCTCGGCTTCATCGTGCCCGCTGTCGCGCTGGCGCGATGGTCATGGCAGACCGGCCCCCGGATGATTGACGCCAAGTTCATCGCCAACGCCTTCAACTCCTTCACGCTGGCGGCCGTCGCGGCCCTTCTGGCCGTCGCCATCGCTGTGCTGATCGCCTACGGCATGCGCCTAAAGCCGTCGAGGTTGTCTTCGATCGCGGCGCGTCTTGCCTCCATGGGCTACGCGGTGCCCGGCGCGGTGATCGCTGTCGGCGTGCTGATCCCCTTCGCCTGGGCCGATGGCATGATCAACGACTGGAGCATCCGGTGGCTCGGCGTCCAGCCCGGCCTGATCCTTTCCGGCACCATTGTCGCGGTTACCTTTGCCTATGTCGTGCGCTTCCTGGCGGTTTCGCTTAACACGGTGGAATCGTCGCTGGCCAAGATCACCCCGCACATGGACGATGCGGCGCGCACGCTCGGCATGGGCCCGGCGCGGGTGCTGAGCCGCGTTCACATGCCGATCATGGGCGGCAGCCTGCTGACGGCGGCGCTTCTGGTGTTCGTTGACGTTATGAAGGAACTGCCCGCGACCCTGATCCTTCGTCCCTTCAATTTTGACACGCTTGCTATTCGGACGTATCAGTTGGCTTCCGACGAGCGCCTTGCGGATTCGTCGAGTGCCGCGCTGGCCATTGTCCTCGTCGGGATCGTGCCTGTGATCCTTCTCAGCATAGCCATCGCCCGCTCGCGACCCGGAAGCCCGAACGGCAATGACAGTCACCAGGAAGCCAAGGTTCCGTGAGCAGCAGCGATAAAGTCCTCGAGCTCGATCATGTCAGCCACGCCTTCGAGGGCGGGGTAGAGGTCCTGCACGATGTTAGCCTCGCCGTTGTTCCCGGCGAAATCCTTTGCCTGCTCGGGCCGTCCGGCTGCGGCAAGACGACGTCGCTGCGCCTCGCCGCCGGGCTGGAGGAATGTCAGCGGGGCCGGGTCTTGATCAATGGACAGGTCGTATCCGACGGCCGCATCCATGTGCCGCCCGAAGATCGCGGCATCGGCATGGTGTTTCAGGATACGGCACTGTTTCCGCATCTTACCGTCGCCCAGAATATCGGCTTCGGCCTCTCGCAAATGAACGAGGAACGCCGCAAGGCGCGCATCAATGAAATGCTGCGCCAGGTCAGCATGGATGGTTACGCCGACGCCTTTCCCCATGTCCTGTCGGGCGGCCAGCAACAGCGCGTCGCACTTGCCCGCGCGCTCGCACCGGAACCCAAGCTGGTCCTGCTCGATGAGCCGTTTTCCGGGCTCGACGCCCAGTTGCGGGCCCTGATCCGCGAAGAATCGCTGGCGCTGCTGAAAGCCCATGGGGCCACCACGCTGGTGGTCACCCATGACCCTGAAGAAGCGATGTATGTCGCCGACCGCATCGTGGTGATGAATGCCGGAAGGGTGGAACAGATTGGCCACCCGGACGAACTCTATTGCCATCCGGTCAACCCGTTCGTAACGCGGTTCTTCTCCTCGACCAACCGTTTCACCCGCCGTGTCGCCAATGGCCAGGTGGCGACCCCCTTCGGCCCGCTGGCGGCGCCCGACGGCAGCGGGGAGGGGGACGAGGTGCTGGTCCTGATCCGCCCCGAAGCCCTGCGGATCAGCCACGCCCCCCGACAGGAGGGAATGGCAACCGTCAGCGCGCGGGTCGAAACCGCCCGCATGTTGCGCCGCGCCGTATTCATGCACCTTTCCATTCCGGTTCCGGGGGGCGAGGATTTGCATTTTCATGCCCGCGATCCGGGCCACCACATCCCGGCGGAAGGCAGCGACGTTTTGGTAACGCTCGATCCCGAACAGACCTTCGTTTTTCCCCAGCCTAGGGACTGAGCCCCCCCCCGTCGCGTTGCCCCGGACGCCGGTTTCTGTCATGATCCGGGCAAATCCGGCCCCACGCGGCCCTTCACACTCTAACGGCCCCTGGTCATCTAAAAGGAACGCGACATGAGCATTGGCGTCTGGCAGGTCATTTTGATCCTGGTCATCGTTCTGATCATCTTTGGAGCGGGCAAATTGCCGCGGGTCATGGGCGACGTCGCCAAGGGCATCAAGAACTTCAAGTCCGGCATGGCGGAACCCGAAAAAGCCGAAGATGCCAAGGACGCGAAACCGGTTGAAACGGCGGTCAAGTCCGAATCTGAAAACAAGCCGGGCTGACCCGGTTCCGGGCCGCACGCCACGGCCATTTTCTTTCGAGTGAACGCCCATGTTTGACATCGGCTGGACCGAAATGGTGATGATCATCATCGTGATGATCGTCGTCGTCGGGCCCAAGGAACTGCCCCGCATGCTCTACCACATCGGGCAATGGATCGGGCGCGTGCGCCAGGTGGCGCGGCAGTTCCAGGACGGTATCGAGCAAATGGCCCATGAAGCCGGCGTTGATGACCTGAAAAAGCAGATCGACAGCGTGTCCGACATCAGCATCGAGGATCAGGTCGAAAAAACCATAGATCCAAAGGGCGAACTGGCCGATGCGTTTTCAGTAGACACAGCGGCCGACGAAACCCGCAAGTCCGACACCACGGCCCCCACCGTCACTCCGGACAAGGGGGATAAAGCGTGAGCGATCGGTCCCCTGACGAGAGCTACGGCAACTTCGACGACGACGCGCCCGACATCCACGACGACGGCTTGTCCGATCAGAAGATGTCGCTGATGTCGCATTTGATCGAGTTGCGCAACCGGCTGCTCTATTCCGTAGCCGCGCTCTTTATCGCTTTTTGCGTTTGCTATTACTTCGCCCAGGACCTGTTCGCGTTCCTGGTCCAGCCCCTTGCCGATGCCTATCAAGGCCAGGCCGGGCGGCGCATGATCTTCACCGGCCTGCATGAAACCTTCTTCACCTACATGAAGGTGGCGTTCTTCGCGGCGCTGTTCATTTCCTTCCCGATGATTTCCAGCCAGATCTGGATGTTCATCGCCCCCGGCCTCTACAAGCATGAAAAGCGGGCCTTCCTGCCTTTCCTGGTGGCGACGCCCATATTGTTCTTCCTCGGCGGCGCGCTGGTTTATTACTTCGTCTTTCCGCTGGCCTGGCAGTTCTTCATCAGCTTCGAGACACCTGGCGGCAACGGAACCTTGCCGATCCAGCTTGAGGCGCGGGTAGGAGAATACCTCAGCCTGGTGATGAAACTGATCTTCGCTTTCGGCCTGTGCTTCCAGTTGCCTATCGCCCTGACACTGATGGGACGGGTCGGAATTGTTTCGTCGCGCAGCCTGCGCGAAAAGCGCAAATACGCGGTCATCATTACCTTTATCGTCGCCGCCATCCTGACGCCGCCCGATATCATCAGCCAGGTCGGCCTCGCGCTGCCCATACTGGTGCTCTATGAAATCTCGATTCTTTCGGTGCAGATGGTCGAACGCAAACGCCTCGCGGCGGAAGCCGACGAAGGCGAGGAATAACCCCCGGTTCCTTTCGCGGTGGACGGGCGCGGATCATTTGCCTATGGTTGGCGCGCCGTTTTCTGGTGAGCCCGCACATGTTCGACATCCGATTTATCCGTGAAAATCCCGACGCCTTCGACAAGGGACTGGCGCGTCGTGGTCTTGACGCGCGGGCGGATGAGCTGGTCGCGCTCGATGCCAAGCGACGCGCCGCGCTGACCGCGGCCCAGGAAATCCAGACCCGGCGCAACGCGCTTTCCAAGCAGATCGGCCAATTGAAGGCCAAGGGCGAAGACGCCGCCGAGGTCATGGCCCAGGTCGCCAAGGACAAGGACGCCCAAGCGTCGGCCGAGGCGGAAGCCGCCGAGATCAATGCGGCGCTGGACACAGTACTTTCCACGCTGCCCAACCTGCCCGCCAACGACGTGCCCGACGGCGCCGATGAAAGCGCCAATGTGGAGATTCGCAAGGTCGGCACGCCACCCAAATTGGACTTCAAGCCGAAAGAGCATTTCGAGATCGGCGAATCCCTCGGACTGATGGATTTCGAAGGGGCGGCGAAAATCTCCGGCTCGCGCTTTGTCGTGCTCAAGGGCGCGCTGGCGCGGATGCAGCGCGCGCTTGGCGCCTTCATGCTCGATCTTCAAACCGGGGAAAACGGTTACACCGAAGTCGCGCCGCCCTTGCTGGTCCGCGACGACGCGCTGTTCGGCACCGGCCAGTTGCCGAAGTTCGCCGAAGACCTTTTTTCCGCCACCACGGGGCACTGGCTCATTCCCACGGCGGAAGTACCGCTGACCAACCTCGTGCGCGAGCAGATCCTGGAAGAAGACACGCTGCCCCGGCGCGTGACCGCGCTGACCCCGTGTTTCCGTTCCGAAGCGGGTGCGGCGGGCAAGGATACCCGCGGCATGATCCGCCAGCACCAGTTCGACAAGGTCGAGCTGGTCTCGATCACCACGCCGGAACAGTCGGAAGCCGAACACGAACGCATGACGGCGGCTGCGGAAGAAGTCCTCCGGCGGCTTGGTCTGGCTTACCGGGTAATGACGCTGTGTTCCGGCGACATGGGCTTTTCGGCGCGCAAGACCTACGACATCGAGGTCTGGCTGCCCGGTCAGGACGCCTACCGCGAAATCTCGTCGTGCTCTAACTGCGGCGATTTTCAGGCGCGGCGCATGAAAGCCGTTATCGTCCCAAGGGCGAAGAAAAGGGGACGCGCTTCGTCCATACCCTCAACGGCTCCGGCCTTGCCGTGGGGCGGACGCTTATCGCCGTCATGGAAAATTACCAGCGCGCCGACGGCACCATTGAAGTGCCCGCCGCGCTTCGCCCCTACATGGGCGGCCTTGATGCCATCGGCCCGGCCTGAGGCGCGAGCCGCCGCCAAAACGGCCGAGCGCCCGATCGAGCTTTCCCGCGCCCGCATCCTCGTTACCAACGATGACGGCATCAATGCCCGCGGCCTCAAGCTGCTGGCCCGCATTGCACGCTCATTGTCGCGCGATGTCTGGGTGGTGGCGCCGGAAACCGAACAATCCGCCGCCAGCCATTCGCTGACCGTCCGCACGCCCCTTCGCCTTACCCGGCACGGCCCGCGCCATTTCGCCGTCAGCGGCACGCCGACGGACTGCGTGCTGATCGCCGTCGGCAAGGTCCTGGGCAAGCGCCCCCCCGACCTCGTCCTGTCAGGCATCAACCAGGGCGGCAACATGGCGGAAGACATCAGCCACTCCGGCACCGTCGCTGCCGCCATGCAGGCCGCTTTCATGGGGATCCGGGGCATTGCCTTCAGCCTGATCACCTCGCCGGGGCTGGCGCCCAAGTGGTTCACCGCCGAACATTTCGCCCCGCAGATCATTCGCAAGCTGGCCGCCGCGCCGTGGCGCCGCGACGTCGCCATGAACGTCAATTTCCCCGACCGCGTGCAAGGTGCCGTCACCGGGATCGAAATCGCCGACCAGGGGCGGCGGCGGCATATCGAAAATGTGACCGAATCTTTCGACCCCTTCGGCCAGGCCTATTACTGGATCGGCAGCCCCCGCAAGGAAGGCGCCGGGCGAGGACAGAGCGATATCGAGGTTTGCGCGCGCGGCGCGGTGGCGGTGACGCCGCTTGATCTCGACCTGACCGACCGCAGGCAGGCGAAGACGTTGCGGGGGCTGTTCCCGTGAACACTGAACCGCGCCAGATTCGCCTGATCATGGAATTGCGCGGCGAAGGCGTGACCGACGCCGCCGTGCTCGGCGCCATTGAGCGCACGCCACGTGAAGCCTTCGTGCCGCCCCAGTTCCGCGACCGCGCCTATGAGAACACGGCGCTTCCCATCGGCAAGGGCCAGACCATCAGCCAGCCGCTGATCGTCGGCCTGATGACCCAGGCGCTGGAAGCCGGGCCGCGCCTCAAGGTGCTGGAGGTGGGCACCGGTTGCGGCTACCAGGCGGCGGTGCTGTCGCGCCTGTTCCGCCGCGTTTACTCGATCGAGCGTCACAAGTCGCTGCTGGCGGAAACCAACAAGCGGCTTGCCGCGCTCGGCTATCACAACGTCACCGTGATCGCCGGCGACGGTATGCTCGGCTGGCCCGAACAGGCGCCGTTTGACCGCATCATCGTCACCGCCGCCGCCCGTGGCGATATTCCCCAGACCCTGATCGACCAGTTGGCGCCGGGTGGGGTGATGGTACTGCCGCTCGGCACATCCAGCACGGACCAGCATATCTGGCGCATCCGCAAGGACGCGGACGGCAAAATCACCAAAGAAAAGCTCTGGGCGGTGCGCTTCGTGCCGCTGTTGCCGGGCATCGCCAAGCCCGGCGCCGACAATGGCGAGAGCGATGAAGCGGCCTTCGACGATGCGCCCTGAACACCCCCGCGTGTTGAGCGCGGCGGCTTCGTCGCCTATCCTCGGCGCCATGCGGACCCGATGCCCGAAAATTCTGCCCACCCTTGTGCTGGCCACCGCCGTCGCGGGTTGCGGCACCCGCTCGGGGCCGCCGGCCCCGGTGGTGGACCGTTCGGGCATCTATTACACGACACCGGCACGCCCGGTGCCGCCGGTGGTCGCCGCGCCGCGCACCTCTGTCGCCAGCACGCCACTCGCCGCCCCACGCAAGCGACCGGCCCCATCCCCCCGACAGGTGCCGAAAAAAGAATCCCGGCCCACCACCACCAGCCTGGCCCCGGCCGGTTCCCTGGTGACGCGCCCGGATGGCGCGGTAAGCGTCGGCCGGGGCGATACGCTCTACGCCATTTCCCGCCGCCTTCAGGTGCCGATCCGGGCCCTGATCGACGCCAACAAGCTGGCGCCGCCTTACACATTGCGCGCCGGTCAAAGGCTCACTGTGCCGGCTGTCCGGGTCTATGTCGTCGCCCCCGGCGACACGGTCACTGCCGTTTCCCAGCGCTTTGATGCGCCGGTCGGCGACGTGATTCGCCTTAACGCCCTGAAGGCACCCAATTTCGGTGTCTATGCCGGGCAACGCTTGGCCCTGCCGGGCAACGCTGCCGCCGCACCTTCGTCGCCCATCCGCCAGGCATCCGTCATCAACGCGCCGAAGACGCCGAAACCGCCGCGGGTCATCCTGCGCGATCCTTCCGCACCGCCGCCGCCCCGGGCGGCGCGCCGGTTCGGATGGCCCCTTCAGGGGAAGCTGATTTCCGGGTTCGGCGCCAAGGGGGGCGGGCGCTACAACGACGGGATCAATATCGCCGCCGGACATGGCAGCATCATTCGGGCGGCTGAAAACGGCATCGTCGCCTATGCGGGCAACGAATTACGCGGCTACGGCAACCTGTTGCTGGTGCGCCACGCCGATGGCTGGATTTCGGCCTATGCCCATATCGGGGATTTTCTCGTGCGAAGGGGACAGGTGGTCAAGCGCGGCCAGCCCATTGGCCGGGTCGGCAGTTCCGGCGCCGTCAACCGACCCCAGTTGCATTTCGAATTGCGTCGCGGGCGCCGCGCCGTGGATCCGCGCCGCCACCTCGAATCCTAGATCAGTCGAGCTTCTGGCCGAGCCGCCCGGCGGTGTCCTGAATGTATTGCCAGGCCACGCGGCCCGACCTGGCCCCGCGGGTGACCGACCACTCCACGGCCCCGGCCAGCAGTTCTTCTTTTTTAATCTTTAGCTTAAAGTATTTTGCATACCCTTCTATTATTGCGAGGAAAGTTTTCTGATCGCAGGGATGAAAACCGAGCCAGAGGCCGAACCTGTCGGAGAGCGAAACCTTTTCCTCCACCGCCTCGGCCGGGTTGATGGCACTGGAGCGTTCGTTCTCGATCATGTCGCGGGGCATCAGGTGACGACGGTTCGAGGTGGCGTAGAAAACCACGTTTTCCGGGCGCCCCTCCAGCCCGCCTTCCAACAGCGCCTTGAGGGATTTGAAGGTCGCATCCTGGCCATCGAAGGAAAGATCGTCGCAATAGAGCACCACCCGGCGCCCAACGCCGCGCAGCCCCGCCAACAGGGCGGGCAGGGCGGTAATGTCCTCGCGGTGGATTTCCGCCAGGGCAAGACGCCGCGCCGCGCTCTTGTAGCCGAGCCGGTCGTTGACCGCCGCATGGACCGCCTTGACCAGCGAAGATTTACCCATGCCGCGGGCGCCCCACAGCAAGGCATTGTTGGCCGGCAGCCCCTTGGCGAAGCGCAAGGTATTTTCGAACAGGATATCGCGTTGCTGGTCCACGCCCCTGAGCAGGGCCAGGTCAACCCGGTTGACCCGCGAGACGGGCTGCAATCGGCCCTGTTCAGCCTGCCAGACGAAGGCATCCGCCGCGTCCATCTGGGCCGCCACGGGCACGCTGTTTCCGCCGTGGGAACGTTCCAGCGCCTCGGCAATACGGGTCAAAAGGGCCAGGAGTTCGCGCTCGCTCATCTCGGACCGGGAAGTTAAGCTGAAGGGGCCCGCAGAATGACCCGGCTATTCCGCCTAATCAAGGACTTAACCGCCCGCCCATCGACAGGTTTGATTTGCAACCGGGCACGGGATAGCTATATTCCGCCTAACTTCGGCGCCAACGGACCCCCTGTTGGCCCGGCAATGACCAAAACGGGAGACCCGAATGCTGATTTCTCCGGCCTATGCCCAAGGCGCCGCCCCCGCCGGTGCCTTCGACATCATGACCATTGTTCCCCTGATCCTGATCTTCGTGGTTTTCTATTTCCTGCTGATTCGCCCGCAGCAAAAGAAGGTTAAGGAACACCGCGACATGGTCACGAACCTTCGTCGGGGTGACCGCATCGTCACTTCCGGTGGCATCATCGGCAAGATCACCAAGGTGGTCAGCGAGGCCGAGTTGCAGCTTGAAATCGCCGATGACGTGCGCGTGCGTTGCGCCCGCTCCATGGTCGCCAGCATGTACGCCCGTGGCGATGAAGACGAAGAAGAAGAGGCGAACGACAACAAGGCCGCTTCCTGACCTCACGCCCCGAAGCCGCCGGCCGGCGACGCCGGCAAACCAGCCCGAAAGGCCCGGTATGATTCGTTTTGCGCGTTGGAAGATGTTCGTGATCGCCTTGACCTGTCTTGGCGGCATCTTCTTCGCCTTGCCCAACATCATGCCCAAGGAGGCCCGCGATTCCCTGCCGTCATGGCTGCCCAACAAGGTCATGAACCTCGGCCTTGACCTGCGCGGCGGTTCGCATCTTTTGCTCGAGGTGGATGTCAAAAGCGTCTTCCGCGAGCGCTTCACCAACCTGGTGCAGTCCATGCGGGCGGACCTGCGCCGCGAACGCATCCCGTACCGCAACATCGGCGTGCAGGGCGACGCCGCCGGGGTCACCATCATCAACCCGGACAAGGCGGGCAGCGGCGGGACCAACAAGGAGCGCGCCCGACGCCTGATGCGCCAGATCGAGCAGGGGCTGGAAATAGAGGAAGTCGCCGGGGGCAGACTGTTGCTGCGCTACAGCGAAACCTCCCGGCGCGACCTGCTGAACCAGGCGATGACCCAGTCCATCGAGATCGTGCGCCGCCGCGTCGACGAATTCGGCACCAGTGAGCCGACCATCCAGCGCCAGGGCGAAGACCGCATCCTGGTCCAACTTCCGGGCGTGGATGATCCCGAGCGTGTCAAGCGCCTGATCGGGCGGACGGCCAAGATGAATTTCCATCTTGTGGACGAACGCTACCAGCCGGGCGGTGCCCTGCCGGCGACACCGCCACCGGGCTCGTTCTTCGCCCAGCTCGAGAGTGAGCGCAAGGGCACGGGACAGCCCGTGACCTACGTTCTGCGGCGCCGCGTGATGGTTTCCGGCGAAAACCTGGTGGACAGCCAGCCGACCTTTGAACAGGGCCAGCCGGTCGTCAGCTTTCGCTTCGACAGCCTGGGGGCGCGCAAGTTCGCGCAGGTCACCCGCGACAATGTCGGCAAGCCTTTCGCCATCGTGCTCGACGGCAAGATCATATCGGCCCCGGTGATCCGCGAACCCATTCTCGGCGGCTCCGGCATCATTACCGGCGGATTCACCGTCAACGACGCCCAGGACCTTTCCGTCCTGCTGCGTGCCGGCGCCTTGCCGGCACCGATGAAGATCCTCGAAGAGCGCACCGTCGGCCCCGACCTCGGCGCCGATTCGATTGCCGCCGGTGAAATTGCCTGCCTGATCGGCTTCGTGCTCGTCGTTGTCTTCATGTTCCTGGCCTATTCGACCCTCGGCGCCTTCGCCAATATCGCGCTGGTCACCAACCTGATCCTGATCACCGGTTCTCTATCGCTGTTGCAGGCAACCCTGACACTGCCGGGCATTGCCGGGATTGTGCTGACCATCGGCATGGCGGTGGATGCCAACGTGCTTGTGTTCGAGCGCATCCGCGAGGAACTGCGCGGCGGGCGCACCATGCTTTCAGCGATTGACGCGGGGTATGGGCGGGCCTTCACCACCATTCTCGACAGTAACCTGACGACCCTGATCGCGGCACTGCTGCTGTTCGAATTCGGTTCCGGTCCGGTGCGCGGCTTCGCCGTGACGCTGGCGATCGGGCTGGTTACCTCCATGTTCACGGCCATCTTGCTGACGCGGTTCCAGATCGCGGCCTGGGTGGCCTGGCGGCGCCCGAAGGCGCTGCCGCTTTAGGAAGGCGTTCCTCTTATGGCCTGGTTCCCGATCAAGCTCATTCCCGACGATACCCATATCGACTTCGTCGGCTGGCGACGGTTCTGCTTCACCGTCACCGCAATCTTCATGCTGGTTTCCATCGGCTTTATCGCGATCAAGGGCCTGAACTTCGGCATTGATTTCAAGGGCGGCATCCTGATCGAGGTTCGCACACCCGGTCCCGCCAACATCGACGCACTACGCGGCAAGCTTTCGGGGATCGGCCTCGGCGAGGTTGCCCTGCAAGGCTTCGGCGCACCCACAGATGTGCTGATCCGGGTCGAACAGCAGCCCGGCGGCGAAGAAGCCCAGCAAGCCGCCGTCAACAAGGTGAAGGCCGCCCTGGCGGACAGCGTGTCGAATTATCGCCGCACGGAATTCGTCGGCCCCAAGGTCGGCGATGAACTGATCGAAGGCAGCATCATCGCCATGGTGCTGGCACTTCTGGCCATTGCGGCCTACGTCTGGTTCAGGTTCGAATGGCAATTCTCCGTCGGCGCCATTGTCGCCCTGACCCATGACGTGATCGGCACCATCGGAATATTCGCCATCCTGGGACTGGAATTCAACCTGGCCTCGGTCGCCGCGGTGCTGACCATCGCCGGTTATTCGATCAACGACACTGTGGTTATCTTCGACCGCGTGCGCGAGAACCTGCGCAAGTACAAGACGATGGAAATCAAGGAACTGATCAACCTGTCGGTCAACGAAACCCTGGCGCGCACCATCCTGACATCATTGACCACGTTGATTGCCGTCGGCTCGATCTTTGCCTTCGGCGGGGCGGTGATCAGGGATTTCTCCTTCGCCATCATGTTCGGCATCCTGATCGGCACCTATTCGACGATCTACGTCGCCTCCAGCATCGTCATCTACCTGCATATCCGCGAAAGCGTTTCCGGCGGCGATGTCGGCGCCGCGCGGGACGGTAACGGCGGCGCCTGAACCCATAAAAAAAACGGGGCGCCCCGAAGGACGCCCCGCTTGAACGCGTAAGGAACTGCGTCAGCCCAGATGCACCGCCACCATGGCGTAGGACATCGGGATCGACAGCATCGTGTTGGTGCGTGAGAACAGCATCGCCGTCCTGGCCGCTTTCGGCTTGTCCTCGGCGGCGCAATCCACCAGACCAAGGGCCTTTTGCTGGTTCGGCCAAATCACGAACCAGACGTTGAAGGCCATGATTAGGCCCATCCACATGCCGAAGCCGATGGACATGTGCGCCGCGCTCTTGGACGTAAAGCCCAGGGAAAGCGCATCGCCGATGTAGCCAAGCTGGTAAGACTGCAGGAGACCGAAAACGATGGTCGCCAGCGCCGCCCAGCGGAACCAGAACAGGGCCGCCGGCGCGATGACCTTGCCGATGGACGGCTTCTGCTCATCGGGAATCTTCGGCATGTTCGGAATCTGGACGAAGTTGAAATACCACAACAGGCCGATCCACATGATGCCGCTGATAACGTGGAACCAGCGGACCAGGAAGACGGCATAAGGATCCATTGCAAAACCCATTTTGTTTTCCCCCCGCTAAAACGTGTATTTGACAATGAGGGCCATCACGATGGTGATGGCAATTCCAAGCAGAATCGTTTTCTGCAAACTCTCAAGAGGATTCTTCATGCTGCTCCCCCGCGTCGAATCGTTGGTTTAGTATTAAAGCGCGTTCAGCACACTATATATAGCAAGATGTCCGAGTACGCAACTTGGCCTTGAAGCGCATCACCGCCGGGACGCCGGAACAAATCCCCTCAGCCGCCGAAAAAACCGCCCCACACGGCGCGCGCCTTGATCAGGCGCCGGGTGAAAGCGGACAAGATCATGCTTGTGCCATGTTCCGTGGCCCGCCGTTCACGACCGACGGCCGCACGTGTTTCAGCCAGTAATGCCCGTGCCGCCGCACGCAATCGCCAACCATCGCAATGGATCGCTCCACCGGCCGACGCCTCGTCGAGAAGTACGTCGGCCTGATCGAGCGCCCGGTCGCGCACCTTGCGCAGGGGATCGGAAATGCGAAGGAACTCGAGATCCGAAATATCGGCGCCGACCTCGCTGAACCAGCGCTCCGGCAGGTAGATCCGCCCAAGCCAGCGCGCCTGTGACGACGCCCGCCGAACAATTTCAAGAAGCTGCAACGCAAGGGCCAACGAAGCGAAACGCCGCACCTCGTTATCGCTCAAACCCAAAAGCGCCGAGGCAAGGGTTGCCATCGGCACGGCGGCGAAACGGCACCAGGTCAGCAGTTCCGACCAGTCGCGGTAGCGCGTCTTGCGCAAATCCTGTCCGGCGGCCTGGAGAACCTGCCAGGCCAGATGGGAATCGATGCCGCGCTGGTTGAGAAGAACCGCCAGCGCCGCCGCTTCCGGCGCCACCGTCTCCGCTGGCGTCTGACCTTGCGCGAAAGGCGCGGCGAGGGCGGCGAGGGCCGCTTCCTTGCGCTCGGGCCCCGCCGACGGATGATCGGCCACGGCCCGCACCGCGGCCACGAAGCGAAACAGCACGGCCAGGTCCACACGCGCCGTATCCGGCAATAATTCCCAGGCTACCCAATTGACCCAGGGTTCGGGCACCGCATCGGCGGATTGTCTTGGCGTCGGATCGGAACTCATGAACGAAAACTTTCGGCTAGGTGACGGCCCGGCGTGATTTGCGAGTATATTGATGCATCATGCCCTCAAACAACACCATGACGAACCCGCCCCCCGGCGATTCCGCGCAACAATGCCGGGAGATGGCCCACGCGAACGAGCGCGACCGCTGGTTGGGCGCGCAACTCGCACCCGCGCATCTGCGCGGCCACCTCGCGGCCTTGCTGGCCTATTACGGTGAAGTGGCCCGCACGCGCGCCGTGGTCAGCGAACCGATGCTTGGCCAGATTCGCCTGCAATGGTGGCGTGAAGCTGTAGAAAAGGCGGCCACGGGGACGCCGCGCGCCCATCCGGTCGCCGAAGCCCTGGTCCCGCTGCTGGCCACGGGCCGCGTCACTGTCGAAGCCCTGACGGCACTCGCCGATGCGCGCGAGGCAGATCTCGATGACGACGGCTTCGCCCGCCGCGATGATTTTTTCGCCTACCTCGATGCCACGTCGGGCGCGCTTAACCTGCTCATGCTCGATGTTTTGGGCGAGGGTCGGGACGCCGCCGCCCGCGAAGCCGCGCGCCGCATCGGGCGCGCCTATGGTCTCATCGGCCATCTTCGGGCCGCCGCCGTTATCGCGAGCCGGGGACGGGTGGTTCTGCCACGCGATCTGCTGCAAAAATACGGCACCAGTCCGGCCGATCTGCTTTCGGGTCAGCCGGGACCGGCGCTCCGTGATGCTGCCCGCGAACTGGGTTTCATGGCCGCCGGTGAACTGGCGGGCGCACGCGCGCTCGCCCAAGACATTCGCCGCGCCGCCTTGCCGGTCCTGGTGCTGGCGCGGTTTTGCGATGCCTACCTGGCGCGCCTTCAGCGCGCGGAATGGGACCTGTTCGCCGCCGGGATCGAACCTTTGCCGGTAACGATACCCTTACTGCTGATTCGTGCCCGAATATCGGGGCGCTTCTAAACGTTACTCGGCCGCCCGGATCGCCTCGCCAGTGCGCCAGGCGGTGAAATCCGTCCGCGCGCGCGCCGCCATCGCGGCGCGGCGATGCTTGCCCTTTAGCCGCTTGCCCCGCGCATCCACCTCGGTCAGCTCCGCATACAAGCCGAAGTTCGCGTTCATCGGCTGGAAGGTTTCGGCATCGGCACCGCCGGTGATGTGACCCAGCAGCGCCCCCATCGAAGTCGTCGCGGGCGGCGGCACGAACACGTTCCCGGTCGCCCGGGCGGCGGCGAAGTTCCCCGCCAGAATGCCCATCGCGGCGGATTCGACGTAGCCTTCGACCCCGGTGATCTGGCCCGCGAAGCGCAGGCGCGGATCGGCCCGCAACGCCAGCGTGCCGTCGAGCAGGCGCGGCGAATTGAGAAACGTGTTGCGGTGAATACCGCCGAGGCGGGCAAAACGCGCGTTTTCCAGCCCCGGAATGGTGCGAAAGATGCGCGTCTGTTCGGCGTGCTTCAGCTTTGTCTGGAAGCCGACCATGTTGTAGAGCGTGCCGAGCGCATTGTCCTGGCGCAACTGCACCACGGCGAAGGGACGGCGCTCGCTGTGGGGATCGGTCAGGCCGACCGGCTTCATCGGGCCGAAAGCAAGGGTGCGGGGCCCGCGCGCGGCCATGACCTCGACCGGCAGGCAGCCCTCGAAATAGGGGGTGTCTTTTTCCCAGTCCTTAAACTCGGTCTTTTCGCCGCCGTTCAGCGCTTCGACGAAAGCGAAATACTGCGCCTCGTCCAGCGGGCAGTTGACGTAAGCCGCCTTGTTGCCGCCGGGGCCCTCCTTGTCGTAGCGCGACTGCATCCAGGCGATATCGAAATTGATGCTGTCGCGGTAAACGATAGGCGCGATGGCATCGAAGAAGGCCAGCGAATCCTCGCCCGTCAGCGCGCCGATGGCTTCCGCCAGCGGGGCCGAGGTCAGCGGGCCGGTGGCGATGACCACGTTTTCCCAATCGGCGGGCGGCAGGTCCGTGACCTCGCCACGGGCCAGCGTGATCAGGGGTTCGGCCTCGATCATCCCCGTGACGGCGCGCGCGAAGCCTTCACGGTCTACCGCCAGGGCGCCGCCGGCGGGCACCTGGTGGGCATCGGCCGCCGCCATGATGATAGAGCCCATCTCGCGCATTTCCGCGTGCAGCACGCCCACCGCGTTGCCGCCGGCGTCGTCGGAGCGCAGCGAGTTGGAACAGACCAGTTCCGCCAGGGCGCCGGTCTGGTGGGCGGGCGTCGCCCGTTCGGGCCGCATTTCGTGAAGGATGACGGGAACGCCCGCGCGTGCCGCCGCCCAGGCGGCCTCGCACCCGGCAAGGCCGCCGCCGATGACATGGACAGGCTTTATTTCGCTCATGCCCCAAGGGACCCCGAACCGGCGATCAGGTCAAGAGCCCTGTCGGCGATTACTGCGCCGCCGACAGGGTCGCGGCCTCGCTATCGGCCACGGCGGCGACACGGGTCTGCGCCGCCTCGATGATCATGCGCAACAGGTCCGTGTACGACAGCCCTTCGAAGCCCGCCATCAGGTTGAACTTGCCGTCCCAGCACCAGCCGGGGTTGGGGTTCATTTCCAGCAGCTTCACCGTGCCGGATGCGTCGGCACGAAAATCGACGCGGGCATAATCGCGGCATCCCAGACGCTCGAACAGCATGATGGCGTGGTCGATCATGCGCCGGAAGGTGTCGTCGTCGCCACGCGCCGGGCGGTAGCGGATTTCGGTCCAGTACGGGCTTTCCGGATCCCATTTGGATTCATAAGACAGGATCGGCGGCAAATCCTTGGGCAGGCCGGAATAATCGACCTCAAGCACCGGCAGGACGTGGAAGCCGTGCCCCGGATTGCCGATCAGGCCGACGGAGTATTCGGAGCCGGTCAAATATTCCTGCACCAGCACCGGGCGTCCTGGGAAGGTTTCGCGCAGGAAGTTCAGGTAACTTACCGCTTCTTCGGTATTGCGCACCACGGATTTCTGGGTGATGCCGATGGAGCTGTCGCCGGTGGACGGTTTGAGCAGCGCGGGAAACACCGAAGGGATCGTCGCCGCGTTGTCGTCGGGCGAGGTATAGGTTTCCAGCGGCACCGGCACGCCCAGTCCCTCGGCGATGGCGCGCACCAGCGACTTGTCGTAGCAAAGCCCCAGGCAGCCCGGCGCCGCCCCGGTATAGGGCAGGTCCATCAGTTCCAGCATGGCCGGAACATGAAGTTCCTTGAAGGCGTCGTTGTTGAAACCTTCGTCGCAGAGGTTCATGACGAACTGCGGCTGCTTGCTGCGCAGGTCCTGCAGCAAGGTGGCGTGATTATCGAGAAATTCCCACTTGTAGCCCGGCAACTCACTGAGCGCGTCCTTGAGCTTCTGGACGGTCGCCATGTCCTCGGGATTGAACTTGCCGCCCAGCTTGACCGAATCGGGCAGGCGGGGATCGCCCAGCAGCACCGTCACCTGAGGATAAACCGGTCCACGCACGGCCTTTTGCGCCCGCGCCGGCGCCGTCGCGGTGACATAGAAGCGCCGCGACATCATGCCGAGATCCTGGTTGCGCTCCGATTCGGTCTCGACGCCGCGGTGGATACGCACCTCGCAGAACCCGGCATCGTCTAGAAGCTTGGTGATGCTTTCCGGATTGTAAAGCCGCTCCGCGTAAAACTGGTCGGCGATCACGCCTTTTTCCGCATTGGTGACGACTTCGCGGCACACCAGCCGGGTGCCGTCGGCGGAAAGCGAACGCTCGCGGTTGACGAAATGATCGCGGTCGATCCACTCCCACGAGCGCGGCTCGTAATGGGCCTTGATCCAGTCACCATCGGTGATGTCGAGAACAAGCGTCGCGCCGGAACGGGCGACGCGGCGCAAGGCCGAAAAAACCTCGGCGTCGTCCTCGGGCCGCTCGAAATAGCCGAACGAGTTGCCGAGAATCAGCACCGCGTCGATGCTGCCCTCCGGCAGGCGGACATGGCGCGCATCGCCTTCCTTGAACGCAACGTTCAAATTGTCGCGCTTGGCCCGGCGCCGCGCCAGGCGGATCAGATAGCGCGAACGGTCCATGCCGGTGACATTCCCGAAGCCCCGGCGCGCCAGTTCCAGCGAATGGCGCCCCTGGCCGCAACACAGGTCGAGAATACGATCCGACGGCTCCAGCCCGGCAACCCGCAGGACTTCGTCGATTTCACGTTCGGTGTTCCGCGAATCCTCGACCACGTCACCATCGGTCTGCAGATAGACGGCGTTGAACAGCGTCCGCCACCAATCGTGGGGCAGGTGGCGCTCAAGGTCCGACACCGGACCGAGGGTGCGTGGCACGCCCGGGCGGGTCTGGCTGCGTCGGGCCGGCTTGGCCGGCGACTTGGATTCGTTGGAACCGGATTCTGGGCTTGAATTAGCCACGGCGATACCCCTTGCCTGGTCGAAACGCGTTCGATTACGAGACCCGCGGCTTGCCAAAATGGCTTCCGCAATTCTCTCCCTGGCGGGCGGACGGCGATGGCCTGATTTTCCCGAGCCTCCCGTTCCGGCGGGCAGGGGCGCTGTCCGTTTCGCTCCGTTACGGAGTTAAATCGCATATGAGGCCAAGCGGTCCCGAATGCAAGCGGAATTTCAGAGAAGGGCCAAATGAAAGGTTTGGCCGCGGTTTTCAAAGAATTTCCAAATGAGAGCCCGGCTCCCGAGAACGGGCCTATGCCCCGGCCGGAGGGCCCGAATAGAATAGGGCTGCGATCAAATGCCATCCCATTCCTGAACAAGTGAGGGAGCAGCATGTTCGAAACCATCCTCGTGACCACCGACGGGTCGGAAAACGCGGCGCGCGCGGCCGCCGTTGCCGGCAATCTCGCCGCCACCTACGACGCCCTTCTTGTCATCGTCCATGTCGCCCCGCTGTTCGTGGGCCTGAACGAGATCACCGAGGGACCGCAAGCCAGGCACCTGCCTGAAAAGGTGCGCGGCGATATCGAAGCCCTGCAAACCCAAATGGGCGGCTGGGAACAAACCCCGTTCGCCCAGGTTCCCGCGCCGCCGTCGGCGGTTGCGTTTCTCAGTGGCGTAATCGTGGACGAAGCCGAGGATATTGCCCGCAAGCAGGGCGCCAAAAACATCGAACGGATGGTCAGCCAGGGTGACCCGGCCGCGGAAATCGTGGCGGAGGCAACTCGCCGCAAGGCCGGCCTGATCGTCCTGGGATCACACGGTCACGGCAACCTCAAGAACCTGGTGATGGGCAGCGTATCCCACAAGGTGCTTCAGCTCGCCGACTGTTCCTGCGTCGTCGTGAAGTAGGTCAGGCGCGGCGGCGCCCCGGCAGCTTCGGCGTCAGGATCGGCTTGAGGTAATGCCCGGTGTAGCTGGCCGCCGTTTCGGCCACGTCTTCCGGCGTGCCGGTGGCCACTACCTTGCCGCCGCCGTCGCCGCCTTCGGGACCGAGGTCGACGATCCAGTCGGCGGTCTTGATGACTTCCAGGTTGTGCTCGATAACCACCACCGTGTTGCCTTGGTCGACCAGACGGTGCAGCACCTCCAGCAGTTTCTTCACATCCTCGAAATGGAGGCCCGTTGTCGGCTCGTCCAGGATATAGAGCGTCCGCCCGGTGGCGCGCCGCGCCAGCTCCTTGGCGAGCTTGACGTGCTGGGCCTCGCCGCCCGAAAGCGTTGTCGCCTGCTGGCCGACATGAATATAGCCGAGGCCGACCTCGCTCAGCGCCTCCAGCTTATTGCGGATGGCAGGGACGGCGCCGAAGAAGGCGACGCCTTCCTCCACGGTCAGGTCGAGAATGTCTGGCGATATTCTTGCCCTTGTAGCGGATTTCAAGGGTTTCGCGGTTATAGCGGCGCCCGTGGCATTCATCGCACTGGACGTAAACATCGGGCAGGAAATGCATCTCGATCTTGATGACGCCATCACCCTGGCAGGCCTCGCAGCGCCCGCCCTTGACGTTGAACGAAAAGCGCCCGGGCTTGTAGCCGCGTGACTTGGCCTCCGGTAGCCCCGCAAACCAGTCGCGGATCGGCGTGAAAGCCCCGGTGTAAGTGGCCGGGTTGGACCTGGGCGTACGGCCGATGGGGCTTTGATCTATGTCGATGATCTTGTCCACGAATTCGAGGCCCTTGATGTCCTCGTGCTCGCCGGGCACGACGCGCGCGCCCATCAGGCGGCGCGCCGCCGCCTTGTACAGGGTCTCGATCACCAGCGACGACTTGCCGCCGCCCGACACCCCGGTAACGCAAGTGAAGGTCGCCAGCGGAATATCCACCGATACGTTGGCCAGGTTGTTGGCCCTGGCGCCGATGACGCGGATCGCCTCGCCGCGCCGCCCCTTGCGGCGCTGGGCCGGGACTTCTATGCGGCGCGCACCGGTCAGGTACTGGGCGGTCAGGAGTCCTTGCAGGCCATCACGTCCTCGGGCGTGCCCGCCGCGACCACGCGCCCACCGTGGATGCCGGCACCCGGTCCCATGTCCACCAGGTAATCGGCGGCGCGGATCGCCTCCTCGTCGTGCTCGACCACCAACACGGTGTTGCCGAGGTTCTTCAGCCGCTTGAGGGTTTCCAGCAAGCGGGCGTTGTCGCGCTGGTGCAGGCCGATGGACGGCTCGTCGAGAACGTAAAGAACGCCGGTCAGGCCCGAGCCGATCTGTGACGCCAGCCGTATGCGCTGGCTTTCGCCGCCCGAAAGCGTGCCCGAAGCGCGAGCGAGGGTGAGGTAGTCGAGCCCCACGTCCACCAGGAACCCGAGCCGTTCCTTGATTTCCTTGAGGATCCGGGCCGCGATCTCGCGTTTTTGCGGGGTCAGGTCCTTGTCGATCCCCGAAAACCATTCGGCGGCGCGGCGAATCGACAATTGCGTCACCTCCCCGATATGGCGCTTGGCGATCTTGACCGCCAGGGCCTCGGGCTTGAGGCGGAACCCCGTGCAGGCCTCGCACGGCTGGGCGGACTGGAAGCGCGACAATTCCTCGCGCAACCAGGCACTGTCGGCCTCAACGTACCGGCGCTCCAGGTTGGGAATGACGCCTTCGAACGGCTTGGTCACGTCGTATTGCTTGAAACCGTCGTCGTAGCGCAGCTTCACAGGTTCATCGCCGGAACCGAACAGCACCGCGTCGCGGGCGCGCTTGGGCAGGTCGGCGAAGGACTGAACGGTCGAAAACTTGAAATGCCGCGCCAGTGAATCGAGGGTCTGGGTGTAATACTGGGTCGAGGCTTTGGCCCAGGGCGCTATCGCCCCTTCGCGCAGGCTCAGGCGTGGATCGGGCACCACCAGCTCAGGATCGAAATAGAGTTTCACCCCAAGCCCGTCGCAGGCCGGGCAGGCGCCGTGCGGGTTGTTGAAGGAAAACAGCCGGGGTTCGATCTCGTCGAGGGTGAAGCCGGAAACTGGGCAGGCGAACTTGGCCGAGAAGGTGGTGCGTTCGCCACTGTCGGCATCATCCACGAAAACCAGCCCGTCGCCAAGACCAAGCGCCACTTCCAGGCTGTCGGCCAGGCGATTGCCGAGCTTGGGAGACACCACAAGACGGTCCACCACCACCTCGATATCGTGCTTGAGGTTCTTGATGAGCGCGGGCACGTCCTCGATCTCATGGACCTTGCCGTCGACGCGGACACGCTGAAAACCGCGCTTGCGCAAATCCGCCAGTTCCTTGCGGTATTCACCCTTGCGTCCGCGCACGATGGGGGCGAGCAGCAAAAGCCGCGTGCCCTCGGCCATCGCCTCGATCCGGTCCACCATCTGGCTGACCGTCTGGCTTTCGATGGGCAGGCCCGTGGCGGGTGAGTAGGGCGTGCCGACCCGCGCGAACAGAAGGCGCATGTAGTCGTACATTTCCGTCACCGTGCCGACGGTGGAGCGCGGGTTCCGCGACGTGGTTTTCTGTTCGATGGAGATCGCGGGGGACAGGCCCTCGATGGTGTCGTATTCGGGCTTTTGCATCAGCTCCAGGAACTGGCGGGCGTAAGCCGACAGGCTCTGGGCACAGCGGCGCTGGCCCTCGGCGTAAATGGTATCGAAGGCAAGCGACGACTTGCCCGACCCCGACAGGCCCGTCAGCACCACCAGCCGGTCGCGCGGCAGGTCCACATCCACGCTTTTCAGGTTGTGCTCGCGCGCCCCGCGCACGGCGATGACCGGCACCTTCGCCGCCGCCGGGGCGGGCGCGGCACGGCGCTTTTTAGTGGGGGTGGAAGCGGGTTTCTTGCTGGCCATGGGTCCTGCGCACGAAATGGGCCCGCCCGGCACGTGCGGGCGGCGGGAAAGCCGATCACCTTACAATAAATCCGTGGATAAGTGGTGCTTTTCGGGTGACCCTGCGGGTGCCGATCCGCTACTGTGGCGACCAATAAAACGTGCAAGCAAAGAGGGACTTAAAATGGCGGGCAGCGTCAACAAGGTGATTCTCATCGGTAATCTGGGCCGCGACCCGGAGGTCCGTTCCATGCAGGACGGCAACAAGATCGTCCAGCTTTCGGTGGCGACCTCGGAAAGCTGGAAGGACCGCAATTCCGGTGAGCGCAAGGAGCGCACCGAGTGGCACCGCGTGGTGATCTTCAATGAGCGCCTCGCGGAAGTGGCCGAGCGCTACCTGCGAAAGGGCTCCAAGGTTTACCTGGAAGGCCAGCTCCAGACCCGCAAATGGACCGACAAGGAAGGCCAGGACCGCTACACGACCGAGGTCGTGCTGGGCCGCTTCCGGGGTGAGTTGACCATGCTTGACGGGCGTAGCGACGGCGGCGGCGGCGGTGGCGATTGGGGCTCCTCCGACAACGCCGGCGGCGGCGGCCGGGCGCCCGCGGGGGGCGGCGGCGACCTTGACGACGAGATTCCGTTCTAGGCCGGAATCAGCCCTCTAACATATTCATGAAAAAGGGCTTTTTCCACACTATCTTGTTGTTCCCGAAGGCTCTATCGGCTATATTTTGGGCACTCGCGTTTTCTGCGCGTGGCCCCGTCATGGCCTCGCGTTTCACGTAACCGGATAGCCTTTCTTGACCGAAGTCCCGCCGTCCCCAGATACGCCGCAGCCACCGCCACCGACCGGCATTTCCTCGATCACCATCGAAGAGAAATGAAGACTCGTACCTCGATTACGCCATGAGCGTGATCGTCAGCCGGGCCTTGCCGGACGTGCGCGACGGCCTCGCCGGTACACCGGCGCATCCTCTACGCCGCCAAGGAAAACGGCTACGACTGGAACAAGCCGTTCCGCAAGTCGGCGCGCATCGTCGGCGACGTCATGGGCAAATACCATCCCCACGGCGATTCAGCGATCTACGACGCTATGGTGCGCATGGCGCAGAATTTCTCCATGCGGCTGATGCTGATCGAAGGACAGGGCAACTTCGGCTCCATGGACGGCGATCCCGCCGCCGCCATGCCTACACGGAAGCGCGCCTGTCCCGCGCCGCCCACGCGTTGCTGGAAGATTTCGACAAGGAAACCGTCGATTTCACCGAAAACTACGATGCCAGTACGCGGGAACCCTCGGTGCTGCCGGCGCAGTTCCCCAATCTTCTGGTCAATGGCGCGGGCGGTATCGCCGTCGGCATGGCGACCAATATCCCGACCCATAACCTGGGTGAGGTCATCGACGCCTGTCATGCGCTGCTGAAAAACCCGGATATCTCGATCCAGGAACTGATGGAACATATCCCGGGCCCCGATTTCCCCACCGGCGGGCTGATCCACGGCGGGGCGGGCATCCGCGCCGCCTACCACACGGGACGCGGTTCCGTGGTCAGCGCGGGCGCACCGAGATCGAGGACCTTGGCCGCGACCGCAAGGCCATCATCATCACCGAGATCCCTACCAGGTGAACAAGTCGCGGATGATCGAGCATATTGCCGAGGTCGTACGCGACAAGAAGGTCGAGGGCATATCGGAGCTGCGTGACGAATCGGACCGTCATGGCGTGCGCGTGGTGATCGAGCTGAAGCGCGAAGCCATGCACGAGGTCGTGCTGAACCAGCTTTACCGCTACACGCCGCTGCAAACCTCGTTCGGCGTCAATATGCTGGCGCTCAACGGCGGCCGCCCGGAAATGATGAACCTCAAGCAGATCCTGAGGCATTCATCGCCTTCGAGAAGAGGTCATCACCCGGCGCACCATTTTCGAACTGGGCAAGGCCCGCGAGCGCGCCCACGTCTTAGTCGGCCTCGCCATCGCGGTCGCCAACCTGGACGAGATCATCAAGATGATCCGGGCCGCCGGATCCCCAGGTCGCACGTGAAAGCCCTGGTCGGCCACGCCTGGCCGGCCCATGACGTGGCCCCTGATCGAGCTGATCGACGAGCCGGGCCGCGCCGTCGTGGACGGCACTTACCGGCTGTCCGAAGACCAGGCCAAGGCCATCCTGGAACTTCGCCTGCACCGCCTGACCGGGCTGGAGCGCGACAAGATCGCCGCCGAATTGCGCGACGTCTACGCCCAGATCGCCGAATACCTGACCATCCTGGTATCGCGCGAGAAGCTGCGCACCATTCTCGGCGATGAACTTAGCAAGATCCGCGATGATTTCGCCGACCCGCGCCGCACCGAACTGGTCGAAGACAGCGCCGAGGTGGATATCGAGGACCTGATCAAGCGCGAGGAATGGTCGTCACCGTCAGCCACAACGGCTACATCAAGCGGGTGCCGGTATCCGCCTATCGGGCCCAGCGCCGGGGCGGCAAGGGATGCGCCGGAATGACGACCCGGGATGAGGACTTCTGTTTCCCAGGTCTTCGTCGTCAACACACATACGCCGGTACTGTTCTTCTCGTCACGCGGCATCGTCTACAAGGAAAGGTTTACCGGCTGCCACTCGGCACGCCGCAAGCCCGCGGCAAGGCGCTGGTCAACATGCTGCCGCTGAGCGAGGGCGACCATCACCACTTATGCCGCCGCCTGAGGACTGAAACCGCTTGCGAACAGCTTCATGTCATGTTCGCCACCGCGTCGGGCAACGTGCGCCGTAACCGGCTATCGGATTTCACCAACGTCATGGCCAATGGCAAGATTGCCATGAAGCTGGACGAGGGTGACCGGCTGATCGCGGTGCGGACCTGCTCAGACGACGACGACGTCCTGCTGGCCACGTTGATGGGCAAATGCATCCGCTTCCGCACCACCGACGTGCGCGTGTTCACGGGCCGCAATTCCACCGGCAATCGCGGCATCGCGCTCGCCAAGGGGGACGAGGTTATTTCCATGTCCATCCTCGACCATGTGGATATCGAGGGCGCCGAGCGCACGGCCTATGTCCGCATGGCCAGCGCGCTGCGCCGTGGCGCCGAGGCCGAGGAAGAAACCGCGAGCGATGCGGATGACGAGGAAGACGACGGCAGCGTCACCCTCAGCGTGGAACGCTTCGATGAGCTGGCGGCGCGTGAACAGTTCATCCTGACCATTGCGGATACCGGTCTCGGCAAGCGCTCATCGGCGTTTGAGTACCGGGTCACCCGGCGCGGCGGCAAGGGAATCGAGCTGATGAAATTCGGTTCCCGCGATGCCCGCGTTGCCGCGGCCTTCCCGGTGCTGGACGAAGACCAGATCATGCTGGTGACCAACGGCGGCAAGCTGATTCGCACGCCGGTGGGCGATATCCGCATCGCCGGGCGGTCCACCCGCGGCGTTACGCTGTTCCGCATCGGTGACGATGAACACGTCGTTTCCGTTGCCCATCTCGGCGATGTCGGGGAAGATGAAGAGGACGAACAAGCCGGCGACACCGAAATTCCCGTAAACAACGCCGGTGAAGGGGAGGCCGATGCCTGAACCCCGCACAGGTGTGTATCCCGGCACGTTTGATCCGATCACCATCGGGCATCTTGACATCATCAAGCGTGCCATGCGCGTTGTTGACAAGCTGATCATCGCCGTCGCCGTCAACGACGACAAGGGCCCGCTCTTCTCCCTCGACGACCGGGTTGCCATGGTACAGGAAGACGTTCGCCCACTGACCGATGCCGGCGCGGTGATCGAGGTTACGAGCTTTTCCTCGCTGCTGGTCGATTACGCCGAAAGCGTGCACGCCGGGCTGATCATCCGAGGGCTTCGCGCCGTATCGGACTTTGAGTACGAGTTTCAGATGGTCGGCATGAATTCGCGCATCAAGCCCCAAATCGAGACCGTTTTCCTGATGGCATCGGACCGCCACCAGTTCATTTCGTCCCGCTTCGTCAAGGAAATCCGCCGCCTCGGCGGGGATGTCAGCCAGTTCGTCACCCCGGCGGTGGCTGCCCGGCTGGACAGGATCTGCGGCTGATCGTCGGTCTTTGCGGATCGGCGCGAACGCGCTACCCTTACAGAAAATCAAGAAGATATCGAGGAGGGAAGCACCATGTCCGGCCGATTGCGCTATCTCGCATTCATGACCCACAATCCCGACGATTTGTCGGCGTTCTACGTTCGCCACCTGGGGCTGGAGGAATTCGCGCGCTCGAACCAGGGCGATGTTTCGCTGACCGACGGGTTTTTCAACCTGACCTTCATCAAGGCCCGCGACGAATTGCTGGAGCCCGACCAGACCCTGGGCCTTCATCATGTCGGATTGCAGGTCGATAACCTGGACCGCGTGACGACGCGCTACCGCGATATCAACCCGCGCGGCGAAATCATCGAGGAACGCGGCGGCCCCCATTTCGGCGAGGTGCGCCTCTACGATCCCGAGGCCCGGCCCGTGACCCTGTCGACGGGGGATTTCGGTGTCGGTGGGGAGGCCCGGCGCCTGCCGCGCGTCGCCCACATCGCCTTCAACGCGCTCGATCCCACCGGGGTAATGCAATTCTACGAGCAATTGTTCGGCTTTCGCGAACTCGACACCTCGTTCGAGCGGCGCGGCCAGGATCGCAAGAATCGCTTCATGGGCGACGGAACGACCAATCTCGCCATCCATCCCTTCTACAACGGCGCGCCGGAAGGCCACGAATACCGTTTCGGCGTCAACCATTTCGGACTCCTGGTCTCCGACATGGAGGAAAGGCTCGAAGCATTTTCCAAGGAAATCGAGGTCGCCAAGCGTCCCGAAACGCGGCCTTACGCCGAATATCGCCTGCAAGACCCCGAAGGCAACCGCTTCGACCTCAGCTACAAGAAGGGCTGGGAGGTCGATATCGACAAATGGGAAAACGGCGGCGCCTGATCCCGGCCACCCGGGTCGGGGCAGGGGTGAATGCCGGGCTTTGCCTCGCCCACCCAACGTGCTAAACCGGCCCGCGCGCCCGTTCTCCGGGCGCCGATTTCAACACTGGGGGCCGGTAGCTCAGTGGTAGAGCAATCGCCTTTTAAGCGATTGGTCGCGGGTTCGATCCCCGCCCGGCCTACCATTACCCTGCGATAATCCTCAGGCCCGGTTCACGTATTCCCGCAGGGCCTCCGCCTCGTGCTCGATTTCCTCGACGCGCATTCGCACCACGTCGCCGATCGAGACGATGCCGATCAGCGCACCGCCGTCGCATACCGGCAGGTGCCGAAAGCGGCCCTCGGTCATCAGTGACATGAGTTGAGCCACGGTATCGCCCGCGCCACAGGTCACCACATCGCGGGTCATCAAGGCCGCCGCGCTCCGGTTCAGAACCTCTTCTCCGGAAACCGCGATGGCACGCACGATATCGCGCTCCGACACGATGCCCTCGACCCGCATGCGATCCGAACTGATCACAACCGCGCCGATGCCCGCATCACGGAGCAAACGCGTAATTTCCCTGACAGATGTATCGGGATGGGCGGTGACGACATTGCCGCCCTTGGACTGGAGAATGGTTGCGACGTTCATCATGGCCTCCATTTCCCAACCGGGGAGGCTTGATGATAGCAGCCCGGCACGGGCAATGGCGCGCTATTTAGCGGCCCCGGATACGGGCACGTTTTTCAGTTCTGAGACAGTCTGTTGGGGGATATTTACGCGGCCACGCCCGGCACGTGGGAACGCCGCGTGACGATAAAAGCCGCGACCGGCAGGAGACAGGCCCCGACGATGGCAGGCACGACCCAACCGCCGGCACTGACATAAACAACGATCAGCCAGCTCATGCTCATCATGCTGACGGCCAGGATTTTGGCGCGGCGGGGAATGACACGGTGCGCATGCCAGTCGCGCAAGGGGCGGCCCAGCCGCGGATGATCGTAGAGCCAGCGATGAAAGCGATGGGAAGATTTCGAAAACGCCCACAAGGCCATGAGCAGGAAAACCGTGGTCGGCATGACCGGCAGGAACATGCCGGCGACGCCCAACGCCACGTTGATCGCACTAAAGGCGATCAAGCCCCAGCGAACCGGCGCGCACAGGACCGCTTCGGGCACGGAAGGCGCGTCGTTCTCGGCGGACTCTGCGTAAGGGCAGACGATGGAATCGGTTTCTTCGCTCATGGCGTCATGCTGTCACGGGCGCGTAAAGGACCGGTTAACCGGGGGAACGGGAGTTTTGGTTAACGCCGTCTGGTAGCCGCGTTAAGCGCCTGTGGCCGGACCTGCTCCAGCAATTGCTCGTCGGAATACGGATACAACGACAGCATGAACTCCGCCGCCGGGGCATGGGTGACGGCAAAGGCGCGGGCAGCTTCCTGATCGGGGGCCGCAAACGTCATCAGGGAAACATGAGCGCGGCCATCTGCCCCCTCCCTGATGAACTGGGCTGTCCAGGTTGTCGGGGCCGGCGCCTTGGCGGGGCCGGCGATCGGCTTTTTCACGCGGACCTTGACCGCCTTGGCCTGTTTCGGCGCGGGCTTGCGCGCCCGCGGCTTGGGAGATGCCTTCCTGGGACGGGCCTTGGCCCGCGCCCTTGGCACCGATGGCGAGGGGACGACGTCGGCAAGGCTCATTCCGGGAACCTCATCGCGCTGCGCCCCGGAATGGGGTTTTCATAGCAATCAATACGCCCCAGGGACTGATAGCAGTAGTTGTGCACCACGGGTCTCGGTCCGGCAGGCCGTTTCCTTCATGTAGGGCAGGCCGCTGGTCTCGCAAATGCGGTAATGACTCACCCGGCGGCCTTTTTCGTCGGTCGTGACGGTTTTGGTTACAACCGGCTTGGGCGCACTGCATGCCCCCAGAACGAGGGCGACAATGGTCGCCACCGAAAGGACCGCGAGCAGGCGCAGGAGCGAAGATTTAAGGACATTCGACCGCATCCGATGACTTTTAGGAAAATTTGGTCAATAAACCGTTAACCGCCCGTTCACCGGGCCTTCGCGCTGGCGAGAGCGGGAACAGACAGCTACACTCGCCGCCATGAACGACACACCGACTTCTCAGGATACGCCTCCAAAACACAGCGTTTCGCACAGCCTCGGCGCGCGACTGCGGACATACCTCCTTGCCGGCGTTCTCGTCACCGCGCCGATCGGGCTCACCATCTACCTGTCCTGGGTCTTTATCCACTGGATCGACGAAGTGGTAATGCCCCTGATCCCGCTACGCTATCACCCGGAATCCTACCTTCCGTTCTCGATCCCGGGGCTGGGCCTGATCGTGGTAACCCTGGGCCTGATCGTGATCGGAGCCCTGACCACCAATCTTCTGGGGCGCACGCTTCTGCGCGTGTCGGAACGCATCCTTGAACGCATGCCGATCATCCGCGGCATTCACGCGACCCTGAAACAGGTTTTCGAAACGGTCCTCAGTCATCAGTCCGATGCCTTCCGCCAGGTGGTGATGATCGAATACCCGCGCCGCGGCATTTGGGCGCTGGGGTTCCTGACCGGGCCGACAAGCGGTGAAGTCCAGCACCTGACCAGGGAACGGGTGCTCAACATTTTCCTGCCGACAACACCGAACCCCACATCCGGGTTCCTGCTGTTCGTGCCCGAAGACGATGTGCTGGTCCTCGACATGAAGGTGGAAGAGGGCATCAAGATGGTGATGTCCGGCGGCATCGTCACGCCGCCCGACCGCCGTCCCATGACCGAGCAACTGACGCCCAAGGTTTCAGCGACGACCTATGAGGCCGCCGACATCCTGCGGGAAAAGGAAAACAACGGAACGCGCTAACAGCTCTTCACCCCGATCGGGCATAGGCCACGGCGCCGTCGCGCTCGAACAGGTACAAGAGCGTCCGCAGCGCATGGCCCCGCGGCCCGGCGAGGCCCGGATCGCATTGCAGGATCAGCGCCGCGTCGTCACGGGCCATTTCCATTAAATCACCTTGGGCCGCGATATCGGCCAGCCGGAACGCGGGCAGTCCCGATTGACGGGTGCCCAGGATTTCGCCCGCACCGCGAAGACGCAAATCTTCCTCGGCGATGCGGAAGCCGTCATCGGTTTCGCGCAGGATGCGCAGCCGCGCCCGCGCCGTCTGGGTCAGGTTCGCCGCGTACAGCAACAGGCAGGTGGCGCGACGCTTTCCGCGTCCGATGCGGCCGCGCAACTGGTGCAACTGGGCAAGGCCGAAGCGCTCGGCGTGCTCGATGACCATGACGCTGGCGGCGGGCACATCCACGCCGACCTCGATCACCGTGGTGGCGATCAGGATCCGCGTCCGGCCTTCTGCGAAGGCGGTGACGGCAGCGTCCTTTTCAGCGGCGCGCAAGCGCCCGTGAACCAGCCCAACCCGGCCCGGAAACAGTTTTTCAAGGGTGGCGAAGCGATCTTCCGCCGCGGCCAGGTCGAGCGCTTCGGATTCCGCCACTAGCGGACAAACCCAGAAAACGCGGCCAGGCCCTTCGTCGCCGGCGCCATCGGCTATGGCCCGGCCCACGGCGGCCACGACTTCATCGAGGCGCGAAAGCGGCAGCGTGCGCGTATCCACCGGCTGGCGCCCAGCCGGCTTTTCTGTCAACCGCGACACGTCGAGATCGCCGTAGGCCAGCAACGTCAGCGTGCGCGGGATCGGCGTCGCCGTCATCACCAGCACGTCCACGGCCTTGCCCTTGGCCGCCAGCGCCAGCCGCTGGGCGACGCCGAAACGATGCTGTTCGTCCACTACCGCGAGCGCGAGATCGTTGTACATCACGTCATCCTGGATAACCGCATGGGTGCCGACCACCGCCGCGATGCGGCCCGCCGCCAGATCGGCCAGAAGGGCACGGCGCGGCGCCCCCTTGTCACGGCCCGTCAGCAGCGCGATGCGCTGACCCGCCGCTTCGAACAGCGGCGCCAGGGTGGCGAAATGCTGGCGCGCCAGAATCTCCGTCGGCGCCATCAATGCCGATTGCCGTCCGGCCTCCGCCGCCGTCAGCATGGCCAGCGCAGCCACCACGGTCTTGCCCGAGCCGACATCGCCCTGCAACAGCCGCAGCATCCGCTGGGGTGCGGCCATGTCGGCGGTGATTTCGCGCGCCGCCTCAACCTGTCCGGCGGTCAGGCTGAAGGGCAGGGCAGCAAGGGCCCGTTCGCAGAGGCTACCATCGCCACTGGTCACCCGTCCGCCCTGGCGACGCATATGGGCGCGGACCAGCGCCATCGCGAGTTGGCTCGCCAGAAGCTCGTCATAAGCCAGGCGCTTGCGCACCGAAGTCTCCGGCGACAGGTCCGCCTGGGTTGTCGGCGCCTGAGCGGCGCGCAGGGCCTCGCGCCAGCGCGGCCAGCCTTCGCGCCTGATCAGGGCCTCGTCGTGCCATTCCGCCAGTTCAGGCGCATCCGCCAGCGCCGCCTTCATGGCGCGGGCCAAAGCCTTCGGCGACAGGCCCTGGGTCATTGGCCACACCGGCTGGATCGCCGCCAGTTGGTCTCGCTCGGCCTCGGTAACGATGTGATCCGGATGGGTCATCTGGATGACGCCGCTATAATGCTCGACCTTGCCCGAAACCACCCGCGTTTCGCCCACAGGCAGCGTCTTGTCGAGCCAGTCGCCGCGGGCGTTGAAGAAAACCAGGTCCATCTTGCCGCTGTCGTCGGACACCTTGACCCGGTAAGGCGCGCGCCGACCCGGCGGCTTGACATGCTTGTCCACGCGTACGGTGATGGTGGCAATCTCGCCCGCTGGCGCCGCCGCGATCTTGGGCGCGAAACGCCGGTCGATCAGCCCGCTGGGCAAATGCCACAGCAGGTCCACAACCTTGGGCCCGGCCAGCTTTTCCACCAGCTTGGCAATGCGCGGGCCTATGCCGGGGAGCACGGTGATCGGTCTGAACAGAGGATTGAGGTGCTGCGGGCGCATGAAACCGTAGTTTTTCCGGCGGGCCGGGGACGATGGTGGCTGACAGGGCGAAGGCGAAGGCTTATATCCTACGCAGCCCGCTGCTCCCTGTCATGGCCGTCGGCCCCGGGGATCAGGGGGCGAAGTGCGTCCGCAAACAGGCAAGGGCCCCGAACAGAGCACATGACCCAGGATCTCGACATCCGGCGCAAGCGCCTGCTTTACCAGGCCAATCATCGCGGCACCCAGGAATCGGACCTGGTGGTGGGCGGGTTTGCCCGCCGCCACCTCGATGACTTCGACGCCACCGCTTTGAACCAGTTCGAAGCCCTGATCGGCGTGCCCGATGCCGACCTGATGGACTGGCTGGCGCGGCGCGCCGAGCCGCCGAAGACGCATCGAAACCCCGTTCTCGATCTCATGATCGAGTTCAAGAATGGTCTATTAAATAATTGAATAATAATACTTTAGAAAAGAAAAAAACGGTCTCCGGCGCCCCCGGCGCGACCGATGGATTCTGGCTATCCCAGGCGCTGAGAGATGGCCGCCTGAAGGCCGTGATCCATGTCTGTAGCGACGACATGGCGCTGGCCCGGGCCGAGGATACCCTGGCGTTTGCCGCGCCCGAGGTCGAGCGCGTGGTCTTCCCCGCCTGGGACTGTCTGCCCTATGACCGGGTCGGGCCCAATAACGCGATTACCGCCCGGCGCATTACCGCCCTGTACCGCCTGGCCAACCGCGGCGCGGACGAGGGGCCGGTTTGCCTGCTGACCACGGTCAATGCCCTGATCCAGCGCCTGCCGGGACCCGCTAGTTTCCGGGGCGGTGCCGTGACCTTGCGCAAGGGCGGCACGTTCGATCTTGCCGCCTTCAACGCCTTTGCCGCCGCCCATGGATTTGAGCGCGCCGAAACCGTGATGGAGCCCGGCGAATATGCTCTGCGCGGCGGCATCATCGATGTCTTTCCGCCGTCCTTCGACCAGCCCGTCCGTATCGACCTGTTCGGCGACGAGATCGAGCGCCTGCGCAGCTTCGATCCCCTGACCCAGATTTCGGGCGGCGAAATCACGGCGGTCGAACTGACCCCGGTGGCCGAAATCGCGCTGGATGAGGCCGCCATTTCCCGCTTCCGCGCCGGCTACCGCGCCCTGTTCGGCGCCGCCAGGGAAGGGGACGAGCTTTACGCCGGTATCTCCAGCGGCCGTCGCCAACCCGGCATGGAACACTGGCTGCCCCTGTTCTGCACCGAAATGGCGACACTGGCGGATTACCTGCCGGAGGCGGCCATCAGCCTCGGCGACGGGGCGGATGAGCTAATCGAGATGCGCCTGGAACAGGTGGTGGACTACTACACGGCACGGCGCGACATGGGCGCGCTCGCGGGGAAAACCGGCGAAATCTATAATCCGCTCCCCCCGGAAAAGCTTTACCTGGTCGCGGGCGCCCTCGATCAACTGCTGGCCAGCCGCCAGGTGATCCGCTTCAGCGCCTTCGACGAACTGGGGGCCACGAAAAAAGAGACTGCGGGCGCCCGGATGATGCGCAACTTTGCCGCCGAAGCGCGTGGCACCGGCGTTTCCGCCTTCGATGCCTTGCGCGCCTTCGCCACCACGCGCATCGAACAGGGCGATCGCGTCCTGCTGGCCTGCGCCAGCCCCGGCAGCGTCAACCGCATCGAGCGGCTTTTGCATGAACATGGGCTGCGCCAGACCCAGATCGTGGCCTCGCTGGCCGAAACCCACGCCTTGCCGGCGGAAATGGTGGCGCTTTGCGTGCTCGACTTCGATCAGGGCTTCACATCGCCCGGCCTTGCCCTGGTCGCGGAGCCGGACCTTCTCGGCCAGCGGCTGGCACGGCGCACACGCCGCTCACGCCCGGCGGAAGCCTTCGTCACCGAGCTGGCGCAATTGACCGAGGGCGCGCTGGTCGTTCATGTCGAACACGGTATTGGGCGCTATGACGGGCTGGTGACGCTGGAAGTCGCCATCGGCGGCACCCGCAAGGTGCCCCACGACTGCCTGCGACTGGTTTACGGCGGCGGCGACAAGCTGTTCGTCCCGGTCGAGAACATGGACGTTCTCACCCGCTACGGCGAGGACCAGGGCAATGTCTCTCTCGACCGGCTTGGCGGCGGCGCCTGGCAGGCAAAGAAGGCCAAGCTCAAGCAGCGCCTGCGCGAGGTGGCGGGGGAGTTGCTGAAGGTCGCCGCCGCGCGCACCCTTGCCCATGCCCAGCCGATGGTGCCCCCGGCGGCCGAGTTCGAGGAATTCTGCGCGCGCTTCCCCTACAACGAAACCGAGGATCAGGCTCAGGCCATCAATGACACGCTGGCCGACATGGCCCGCGACCGCCCGATGGATCGCCTGGTCTGCGGCGACGTCGGCTTCGGCAAGACCGAGGTCGCGCTGCGCGCCGCCTTCGCCGCCGCCATGTCGGGCCACCAGGTGGCGGTGGTGGTGCCGACGACCCTGCTGGCGCGCCAGCACTTCGAATCTTTCCGCGCCCGCTTCGAGGGACTGCCGGTGCGCGTCGAGCAGTTGTCGCGCCTGGTTTCGGCCAAGGATTCCGAAGACATCAAGGCCGCCCTGGCACGGGGCGAAGTGGATATCGTCGTCGGCACCCATGCGCTTTTGGCGGGCAACATGCGCTTTGCCCGCTTGGGACTGTTGATCGTCGACGAAGAACAGCACTTCGGCGTCGTCCACAAGGAGCGCCTCAAGAAAATGCGGTCCGACGTCCACGTCCTGACCCTGACGGCAACGCCGATTCCGCGCACCTTGCAACTGGCGCTGACAGGCGTGAAGGAGCTCAGCATCATCGCCACGCCGCCGGTGGACCGGCTCGCGGTGCGCACATTCACGCTGCCATTCGACCCGCTGGTGATCCGCGAAGCCATCCGCCGCGAAATGCACCGGGGTGGGCAGTGCTTTTATGTCTGCCCCCGCATTTCCGATATTGGCGCACTAGAAGCCCAGCTCAGGGAAATCGCGCCCGAAGCCCGGCGCGTCGCGGTTCATGGCCAGATGCCGCCGCAAAAACTCGAAGCCGCCATGGCCGGTTTTTTCGAACGCAACACCGACATCCTGATTTCGACCAACATCATCGAATCGGGTCTCGACATGCCCAACGTCAACACCATTATCGTGCACCGCGCCGATCTGTTCGGGCTGGCGCAGCTCTACCAGTTGCGCGGGCGGGTAGGGCGGTCCAAGGCGCGCGCCTATGCCTACCTGACATTGCCGCCACGCCGCGAGGTCAGCGCCGCGGCGATCAAGCGCCTTGGCGTCATGCAGACACTCGATTCCCTGGGGGCCGGGTTCAGCCTGGCGAGCCACGATCTCGATATTCGCGGCGCGGGCAACCTTCTGGGCGAGGAGCAGTCGGGACACATCCGCGAGGTCGGCATCGAGCTCTACCAGCAAATGCTGGAGGAAACCGTGGCCGAGCTGAAGGGCGCCGGGGAAAGCGAGCAAGACTGGACGCCCCAGATCAATGTCGATGTCCCTGTCCTGATCCCCGAGGCCTATGTCACCGATCTCGGTGTCCGGCTCGGACTATACCGGCGCATTTCCGGTCTCGTGGACCCGGTGGAGATCGACGCCTTCGCCGCCGAACTGATAGATCGTTTCGGCCTGCTGCCGACGGAGGTGGAAAACCTGATCAGCGTCGTCGCCCTCAAGCAGTCCTGCCGGGCCGCCGGCGTCGCCAAGGTCGAGGCCGGCCCCAAGGGCTGCACCGTGACCTTCCACAACGGCCAGTTCGCCAATCCCGCAGGGCTGATCGACGTCATTTCCCGCGCGCCGGGCACCATGAAGGTGCGGCCGGACCAGACATTGGTCATCGCGCGCCACTGGCCGACGCCTGAAGAACGGATCGAGGGCCTGGGGCGGGAAATGCGCACCCTGGCCGATATCGCGACTGCCGCGCCCGCGGCCTAGCCGGAAACCGCTGCCCGCGCCGAGACGCGGGCCAGTTCGATGGCCCTCGCAATCACCTCCGGGCTTTGCGCGCCGGGCAGCAGGTAACGACCGGCGACGACAAAATGCGGCACGCCGGTCACGCCCGATTGGCGTGCCGCCAGATCCTCGGCCAGCACGTCTTCACGCTCCCCATCGCCGGACAGGAACGCCGCGATGTCGCCCCCAAGACCCGCCGCCGCCGCGATTTGCACCAGTTCATCGCGCTCGCCGATATCCCGCCCGGCCAGAAAATAAGCCTCGAAAAGCCCCTCGAGCATGGCATCGGCGCGGCCCGCCTGCGCCGCCAGCCGGATCAGGCGGTGGGCATCCACGGTATTGGGCGTGCGCCGGATTCGGGCAAAGGCGAAGGGAATGCCAACGCTTTCCCCTTCGCGGCGGATAGCTTCATAGACCTGGCGCGCCCGATCGATACCGCCGAACTTAGCCGCCAGGTAATGCCCCCAGTCCATGCCCTCGGACGGCATCGTCGGGTTCAACTGGAACGCCCGCCAGCGCAAGGTCAAATCCTCGCTCCGTGTCAGTTCGAGCGCACGAGCCAAGCGGCGTTTGCCGATGAAGCACCACGGACAAACGGGATCAGAATAAACATCAATGAAAATCATGGCCACAGGCGGGCGTCTTTGCCGGACGGTCGTTCACGTCTTCGCAACAATAGCAAACCTAGCATAGGCCTAACCCGTATTTGCAGAAAACAACCAGATTTACAATGGCTTCATCAAGGCCCTGAGAATTCGCGTATCACCCACGGACTACCGCGAGATTACGATAGATTCCAATGGAATTTGCCCCAATCCAGTAAAAAATGCCCCGGCTTGGTAGCCGGAGCAAAAGGTCGTTCACAGGGAGAAAAACGCCGACGGGGGGTCGGCGCGTGATGAGCGGTGTCATCATGTCTTGTACGGCGATACCGCCGGCTTGGATCACCGTATGATTCCGGGTACGTTTCTGCTGCTGATATCGTCAACCTCGACCTGTGCCAAACCCTTCATTTGGCCTGCGCGTCCTGAAATTACGGCCTCGACCACCATTGCCGCCAGCATTACGTCATGATACCCATGATGCTGATTTTTCCTCACTCCTCAGGAAACAGACCTCGATGCTCCAAATCTCGGGAAACTTGTTGAGGATTCTGGATGTCATTTGTGCGACGGTGGTCGCCGAGTTCAGCAGCGCATCTCGCGATACTGCCGTAACATTCCCCTTTACCAACAACAAATGCCAGCAGCTCGAAGCCCTCGCTCAGCCGGATGAACGGAATACCGAATTTCTTATTGGCTACGAATTACGCTGCATCATAGCCCGCCGGGTTTATCCATTAATTATGATTTTCATTCTTTCCTTGGCGCCGCTGGCGAGCCACGCTCAGGAAAATGCGCTACCACCTAACATCCGTTTCGATATCTTGCGTCTTGAAATGGAAGCCGCTGCCCGGGACCGGCAGCATAAGGAAGTTCTTACCATCGCCGACAAGATTCGCAAACTCGGGGTGGGTTATCCCACGGAAATGTTGTTTCTGGAGGCGCGCGCCTTTCACGCGCTGGGTTCCAGCGCCATGGCCCGGCATGCATTGCTCAACTATCTCAATACCAATGCCCGCAAAGGCAAACACTATGATGACGCGATCAGACTGTTTGTCGAGATCAAGCGAGTACAGCGTGCAAAAGACAAAAATGCAAAGGCGCAAGCCGCTATGGAGCGTGAGCTGGAGCGCGCCCGAGCGGCGATGCGCCGCGCACGTCAAAAAAAGGAAGCCTGGAAAAAACTGGCGGTCGTTTTCGGCGGGCCCGGTGACGACAGCGCTCTCGCGCTCGCCCACCGATCCGACGGTGGTCTGGTCCTGGCGGGAGCTCTGCACGCGCGCAAGGCCTCCGAGGGCAAGACTGTCAATACGACTCTTCCTTGGATCACCGCCTTCGATGCCAAAGGACGGCGTTCCTGGCACCGGCCGCTCGGCTCCGCCGAGAATGCCGGTGAGCTGCGTAGCATTGTCTCCATTTCTGGAAAAGGCTTTCTGATTGGCGGCGTGCAAAAGGGTTTTCAGTTTGTCGCCATCAGCGATCCGCTAGGCAATCTTATCAACAATGAAGATGGCGATCCTTGGGTGATCGGGTTCGCTCCCGCCAATGGCGAGGATGCGGGCAGTATCGCCCGGTTGCTTCCCTCAGGTGACATAGTTGCTATCGGCGCCGCAGACATCGGTAGCAGCCAAGACGCCGGCGGGGCCCTGGCCCGCTTGCCCGTTATGGTGCGCCTGAGTCCCACCGGCAAGGTTAGGGCAAAAGCGGTGCTTGGCGATACGAAGGTTCCGAACTGGCACACCCTCCGCAATGCCATCGTCGTTGATGGCTCAGACCTGATCATCGCGGGTGAGGCAAGGCGTAACGGTGAAAAAACCGCTGGTGCCTATCTCATGCGCATTGATGCCGAAGGAAAGAATATATGGACACGGCCTATACCTCCGAGCGGCAACGGAACACTTGTAGTGAATACGCTCGCGATCTTGCCAGGCGGAGGTGTGCTTGCAGCGGGACGCGACGGCAACAAACAGATGGTGGTGGCCGTCACCGGTTCCGGTGACGTTCTCTGGCGAAAAACCATTGCCTCTAGCTCTCAAGATACCCAAAGTTATCCGCAGCTTTGCCGAAAGGACGCAAAAGTATACGAACAAGATATCGCGACACTTCGCACTTTTGCCTGCACTACCCTCACGCATTCAGAAAGCGCCGCCGAAGCTATCGCGACAGCAGGTGATCTTTTTCTCATCATCGGCCATGAGAGCAGTGCAGGAAACGCAAACGGACGCATCGCCCTGACCGCGATAAAGGCTAACGGCGGGATTGCATGGCAATCCACTCAGGGGGAAGGGACAGATACCCGCCCTCATGCAGCCATCGCCACAGCCGATGGCGGCTTTATCATCGCCGGCACGACCGCTGGCTGGGGCCGCGACGTGACCCTGTTGAAGGTGGATTCAAAGGGCGAACTAGTGCGCTTTGCCGCACTTACTCCACGACAGGTAGCGCCCCTGGTGCGACCGGGACGCAAGCCGCACGAACCGCCTTTCGCTACGCGCAACCGAAATAAACCAAAGGAACCGGCCGCCGTGACAACGGTTCCCGAACCCGCGAAAGAGGCAAAGGCAAAACCGACACCGCGTAACGTCACGCCGCCACAACTCGAAAAACCTGTAACCGATGCAGACGTCAACAAACCATCGTCCGAAACGGAGGATGGCTCTGATTACAGTTTCAGCGAATTATTCAATGGCCTTTTCAAAACAACGCCTGAAGTGGAACCCAAACCGATACGCTAAGTTGCGCTGGATTGACAAAACTCCAAAAGCGAGTGCGTTGGAAATCTACGTTTTTGCAAAATCTGATAAAACTAGATATTACGTCGGATAATTATTAAAAGACCATAATAAACAGTATTTCAAAATTTGGTGTTCAACAGTGCCGGCAAGTTATTTTTCCATTATGTCGACACTATCAACTAGAGAGCATTGCAATGAAAATTAAAAGTGATCCGGCCCCCTTCGCATGGGCACGTAGCCTAATACCCGCTGTTCTATGTCTGGCTATGGTTGCCTGCGCCGCCGATGCCGAGAAGCGTCGTGCCGAACCCCGCACTATTGAACTTGTGGGCGGTATTACCGTTTCTTATACAAAAGACGGTGAATTCAGATCAATCAGTTCACGTGCGGTATCTGAGGTCATCGGCAACTTGACGTCCTCACGCTCTGAAGCCGTCACCGTCGCGACCCTGAAGGCGCGGCGGCAGATTGCCGAGTTCCTGCGGTCTTCGGTTTCCTCCGAGCGCCTGGTAACCCAGGTGTCCGACTCACTACAGTCGCAGCAAACTAATAAGGATCTCGCTTTGAAGATTGCCAGAGAAGTGCGTGAAGAAATTCGGCAAAAAAGCCGGGCGATTCTAAAAGGAACCTATGTCAAAAACGTCCAATACGAGGAAACCTCCGGTATCGTCACAGTAACAGTCGAATTTGACGTCAAGGCGAAAGGAGCAGTCGATACCCTGCAGAAGTGGATGAGGTAGTGACCTTGCGAATACTGAGAGGACTAGCACTTTGCTCGCTTTTGCTAGCCGCGGGCTGTCAAACACCTGCTACATCGACGAATCTGCAGGCGACATCCCTTATTATAAACGATATCCGTTTTTATTTTTCCGTGATTACTCCAGACCAACTTGTGGTGGTCAGTACCGGATCCGGAAAAACCGAGCAAGAGGCAACCGACCGGGCGCTAGTCGAGGCAGTAAAGCAGTCGATGGGAGTGCTAATCGTTTCCGAAATTAGTGTCTCCGGGGATACTTTGCTCTCGGAACTGGCCGGAGCTTACTCCTCAGGTGTCGTCAAAAGTTATAAAAAGCTTGGATGCAAGGGTGAGCAACCCGTCTCATGCCGGGTAGAGGCAGTGGTCACACCTTGGGCGGTGCGCAACGCCCTTGAGTCCGAGGCAGCGAAGTCAAAGATTGATGGTAAAAGCCTTTACGGCGACTTCGTAACGCGAAAGGCCGCGATTCTGCAGCGGAAGAAGCTGGCCCGCTATTATGTTGGTAAAATCCGATCTATAGGTCTCAAGCCGTCCTTATCTTCCATCGAGGTCCTGCCAAGTGCAGGCCCCCGCGCGCAATTGATGATGCAATACTCGATTAAATGGGATCTGGAGTTCCGCAAGGAACTCATCTCCTTCTTCAAAAAGCTCGCCAAGGATTCAGGTGGGAATGACCTTTGTTATCGTGCCACGAACAGCCGGTATTTCGGTCAGTCGGGAATGACTAACCTAGATGTGCTAGTAAAATGGGGGCCGGGGCGGGGATGCCGCTGGTTCGCCGATGCTCGTTACATCCGCACCTTCGATCGCGGCTTTGCTATGTTATTACGCAAGGGGATCACGGATCCGATCAGTGTTTTCATAAGGCCATTCGGTATATGCGACAGGTTTTCTCCATATAACAACGTTCTGCAGATGGCGCGTAGACAGTCCATACGGCGACGTCTGACCTTCGAGGTCAAGCCAGAACAGCTAAGGGAAATCGATATTGTTACACTCGAGACAGGTTGTCCCTCCACCCGCACAAAAATGCGAGGACGCAAGGCCAGAGGCTACTGAGTAATCTGAGGCCGTTAGGGATTTTCAATTTCAATCGCTGATCGCGTGCTTCAATCAACGGTTCCAACATATCGCATTCAAAGAGGTAAAGCGTGTAGCGTGCTTCTATGCAACGTCAGCCGAATTTCCTAGCCGCCATTCCATGATGCTTCGAATGTGGATACGCAAGTCTTTTAAGGAGCTAGCCATAAGGCTTTGCCGCTATAAATTTCATAATTTTTGAAATTTTTTGGTAGGAGTGGAATTGTTTATTTTTGTATTTTTTACAGGAATAAATATCACGGGGTAATCAAGCGTAATCCCCAACTAGTCCCTAGGTGGTCAGTCTTTTTTTAAAGCTGGCAAACAGGCTTTAAATGGCCAGCATCCTAACTTGCAAAAGCGATGCAAGCTCTGACAAGCCCCAATATGGAAAAGGCAACGCGCGGGCAGGAAAGCGGACAAGCGCTGCAATGGCGGATGGGGAGGGATTCGAACCCCCGAGACACTCACGTGCCCAACGGTTTTCAAGACCGCCGCCTTCAACCACTCGGCCACCCATCCTGTTTTGTGAAACTGCCGTTTTTAGCTAGTTCCCGCAAGTGTAAAACAGTCCCATAAAAATCCGCTTGGTGCCCGCCCGAAATTTACACTGAGCAATTTAGACGAGGACGACATAGTTGTGAGCATCATATTGACGTTATAGATGTCTCGTTTGTACAAAAGAACCATGAGCCCGACTATAAATCTGATGCTCATTAATATCGCCGTCCATGCATTCTAGAAAACCGGTCCGCATATCAAGCACAACTAATTGGACTGAGTTGCGAGCGGCATATTTTCTGGCCGTACGGCGAGTAACGCACTAAATTGGCGCATCGGTTTTTCCGCCGTCACACAAACTTATTCCCTCGGTTGCCCCGCATGAAAATACCAGGCGGCTTTCACGCACTTCGCGACTGCCTGCGGATCAAGGATTTCCGCTACTACGTCATCGGCAACATCGCCCACGGGCTCGGCATCTGGCTGTTGCGCATGACCATCGCCTGGCTGGCGTGGGAGCTGGAAAAATCGACCGCCTGGCTCGGTGCCGTCGCCATGGCGGAAACCGCGCCGTCGCTGATCCTCGGCCTGGTCGCAGGCGCCATTGTTGATCGCTTCAACTTCGTTCGCCTGATGCAAGTAAGCCAGGGCCTTTCGGCGGCACTCGCCGCCGTTTTCGCTATTCTGACCCTGACCGGCATCATCAACATCTGGATCCTGTTTTTCCTGACCGTGTTTCGCGGTTGCCTGATGGCGTTCAACCGGCCCTCGCGAATGGTGCTGCTGCACCACCTGGTCGGGCGCGACCTGCTGGCTCCAGCGCTGGCGATCGGTTCCATCACCCATAACGGCACTCGCTTTATTGGCCCGGCGCTCGGCGGGGTGATCATCGCCGGGGCGGGCGTCGGCTGGGGCTTCGTCGCGGCTTCGGCACTGATCGCGGTTTACGCCCTGGTCCTGCTGTGGCTTCCCGTCGATATCGAGGCGGCGAAGCGTGAACATCACTCGGTGCTTGCCGATACCCTGGAGGGGCTTACCTATGTAGCGGGACACCACGGCATCCGCATGCAGCTTGCCCTGCTGGTGGCGATGGGACTCCTCGCCCGGCCCGTGGTCGACATGCTGCCGGGTTTCGCTGGCCTGGTGTTTTCAAGGGGCGCCGATGGCCTGGCCATCCTGCTGGCCGCCCACGGGATCGGCGCAACGGCGGGCGGCGTATGGATCGCGGCGCGAGCCGCCGGACTGGAGGGCATGACGCGGCTCAGCCTGCTCAGCGTGCCGTTCGTTGCCGCCATGCTGGTCCTGTTCGCGGGCAGCGGCATTTTCTGGGTCGGCGTCGCCGGATCGGCCCTGCTCGGTTTCGGCCTGCTGATTCTCACCGTGACCAGCCAGACCCTGATCCAGTCCGCCGTGGATCCGGCATTCCGGGGCAGGGTGGTCAGCGTCCACGGCATGGTCATGATGGGCATTCCCGCGCTCGGCGCGATGGCCCTTGGCGGGCTCGCGGAAATTTTTGGACTGCGCCCGCCGGTGCTGGTCGGCGCCGCGATCTTCATCGGCTTCTGGACGATTGCCTGGCACCGCCGCGCGGCGCTGAAGCAAAGCCTGGAACAAAGCCCGGCCCACTGAACGAGGCGGCGCCTTTCTCAAGCCTTATTTGCCGCTAAGCTGGCCACCATGAAAATGATATCCGTCGAAACCCTGCGCCTGGCGCGGCCGCTGATCCTCGCGCTGGCGCTCGCCGGTTGCGCCGCCGCCAAGGCTCCCGCGCCTGCAACCGCCAGCGATGCGGTCACGATCCGGGTTCTGTCCGCGGCAAAAACGGCACCGGCCTTCAGCGAACTGGCGGTACGCATCGAGAACGAGGACGACAAGAGCGTCCTGATGCTCAAGGCCCTTGCCCACGGCGCGCTGCAAGCGCGGGGCATCCGGTCCGCCGCCCTGGCCCCGCTGACCCTGACCCTGACGGTGCGCCGCCCACGCCGGACAGTCACCGGCCCGCGCACCCGTGTCGGGGTTTCGGGCGGGGGCGGTTCCTCCAGCAAGGGTCATTTCGGCCTGTCCATTACCCTTCCGGTTTTCGGCGGCGAAGATGACGTCAGGGCCGAAGCGCATATCATGGATGCCCGGCTGGAACACACCCGCCCCGATGGAATCCTGTGGCGCGCCGCGGCGGTCGCTTCCGATACCATCGATGCCGCCGTGGCCCGGCGCCTGGTTGACGCCCTGATCGAAAAGCTGGCGGCGGCCCGCCGATGAGCAGAACACGCCAACATCGTTGCGCCGAACAGCCCCGCCGTGGCACAAGAACGGCCAACCGGAGAGAATGACCATGACCGATTGCACGACACTGGTTTCCCCCTTCAGGTGGGCTGTATCGGCGGCTGGCCTTGTCCTGTTCGTGGCCACCATCGCCGCGCCCGAGACGGCATCGGCGCAGGTGACCACGCCCGCCGCCGTTGCGGCCCCGGTTCAGGATGAAGACGCCGCCTTCAAGACCTGGCTCAAGAGTGTTTACGACGAAGGCCTCAAGATGGGGCTGAAACAGGCCACCCTCGATGCCGCGCTCAGCGGCATCACGCCGATAAAGCGCGTCGTGCAGCTTGACCGCAAGCAACCGGAATTCACCCAGACCTTCCGTCAGTACATCAACGCGCGGGTTTCCGCCTGGCGCGTGCGCACCGGGCGCGAGCGCTACCGTGAACACCGCGAACTGCTGACCCGCATCGGTAGCCGGTTCGGTGTCCAGCCGCGTTTCATCGTCGCCCTGTGGGGAATCGAAACTAGCTTCGGGCGGGCCACGGGCAGCTTTTCCGTGGTTCAGGCGCTTGCGACCCTGGCTTACGACGGGCGGCGGGCTGCCTATTTCCGGCGCGAGCTGTTCAACGCCCTCAAGATTATCGACGAAGGCCACATCAGTGCCGCCAGCATGAAGGGCTCCTGGGCGGGCGCCATGGGCCAGAACCAGTTCATGCCCTCGAGCTTCCTGTCCTACGCCGTGGATTTCGACCGTGACGGGCGACGCGATATCTGGACCACCCAGGCCGATGTCTTTGCCTCGTCGGCCAATTACCTGAAGAAATCGGGCTGGCGCGACGACCAGACCTGGGGGCGGGAGGTCAAGCTGCCCGACGGCCTCAAGGCCGAAATCAACACCGTCATGCCGAAGGACCGGCCCCGCGGCTGCCGGGCCGAACGCAAGCTCAGCGTCGCCAAGACCCTGCCCCAGTGGGCGGCCCTCGGGGTGACCAATCCGGACGGCACGGCGCTGCCCGGGCGGGCGCTGTCGGCGCAACTGGCCCTGCCGGAAGGCCCCAATGGTCCGGCGCTGTTGGTCTATCGCAATTTCCGGGTAACGTTACGCTGGAATTGCTCGCTGCTGTTCGCCGCCGCCGTCGGCATCCTTGCCGACCGGTTGAGGTAACGATACACTCCCACATCTACGGATTCGGGACTTCGTGACCACAAGATGATGCGCGTATCACCGCGACTAATGGCCCTGGCCCTGGCCCTGATCAGCATGGGCTTTCTCGGCGGCTGCTCCGAAGCGCGCCTGATGATTCATGCCGCCAAAAAAATATCCGGCCATGACGGCGAGGGCGGCGCATATAAAGTCGGTAATCCTTATAAAATCAATGGTGTGTGGTATTACCCTAAAGTTGATTATGACTATGTGGAGACGGGGATCGCGTCCTGGTACGGGCCCAATTTCCACGGAAATGCCACGGCCAACGGCGAACACTTCGACCAGAACCTTGTTTCCGCGGCCCATCGCACCTTGCCGCTGCCCAGCCTGGTGCGGGTGACCAACCTGGAAAACGGCCGTTCTATCCGCGTCCGGGTCAATGATCGCGGTCCCTTCGCCCACGGGCGCATCATTGACATGTCGCGACGTGGCGCCCAGTTGCTCGGATTCCACCGTCAGGGAACCGCCAGGGTCCGGGTGGAAATCCTGGCCCAGGAAAGTCGCCAACTGGCCCTGGCCCTTGGGGGCGGCGGCGGTTCCCAAAGCCAGATAGCCCGCGCCATCGCCGAAGAAGACCGGCCCCCGGTCACGCCGGCGCCACGCGGCGCGGTGCGGTCCGAACCGCTCGCCGGCGCGCCGGCGCCCAAACCGGCTGCCGCGCCCAGGCAACCTGTCCCGGCGTCGGTGAAAATAGTCGAACCCCCGACCGAGGTCGTGCGCACCGCGGTCGGCCCCACCAATATGTATATTCAGGCTGGGGCCTTCACTGAATTTCACAACGCCAACAGGTTGCGGGCACAACTCGCGGTCCTGGGCCCGACGCGGGTCAATCAGGTCGCGCTTGGCGACCAAACCTATTTTCGGGTGCAAATCGGGCCCATCAAGGACCTCGCCGCCGCCGACAGCATGCTCGAACGGGTGATCGGGGCGGGCCATTCGGAAGCCCGCCTGATCGTCGACCGCTAAGCAGGCCGCAGACGCCGTAAGGAGAACGCTCTAACCATGTCTCGCAAACTATTTCGTGCCGCCGCTTTCCTCGCCGCGCTTTTGCCGGCCGGTGCCCAGGCGATAGAAACCACCGCCAGACAGGCCTACATGATCGACGCGGCCACGGGGACGGTGCTGCTCGACAAGGACGGGACCAAGCCGGTGCCGCCGTCCTCCATGAGCAAGATGATGACCATCTACACGGTCTTCGACCGCATCAAGTCCGGCCGTCTGTCGCTTGACGACGAATTCCTGGTCAGTGAGAAGGCCTGGCGCATGGGCGGCTCGAAGATGTTCGTCGAGGTCGGCAAGAAAATCGCGGTCAGGGACCTGTTGCGCGGCGTCATCGTGCAGTCGGGCAATGACGCCACCGTGGTTCTGGCCGAAGGCATCGCCGGCAGCGAAGGCGCCTTTGCCGATCTCCTGAATACCGAGGCCAAGCGCATCGGCCTCAAGGAAAGCCATTTCGTCAACGCTTCCGGCTGGCCCGCCGAAGGCCACGTCATGAGCGCCCGCGATCTTGCCACCTTGTCGCTTCGCACCATTCGCGACTTTCCCGAGCTTTACAAGATTTACGCCGAAAAACGTTTCCGCTGGCACGGCATTCCCCAGTCAAACCGCAACCCGCTGCTGAAAATGAATATCGGCGCCGACGGCCTGAAGACCGGCCACACCGAAGCCGCCGGGTTCGGCCTCGCGGCCTCCGCGACGCGGAGCGGGCGGCGGCTGGTGCTGGTCCTCAACGGCATGGGCTCGATGAGCGAACGCAAGCAGGAATCCGCCCGATTGCTGGAATGGGGTTTTCGCGAATTCAACAACTACACCCTGTTCCACAAGGGCGACACGGTTGAAAACGCCACGGCATGGCTCGGCACCGAGGAATCGGTGCCGCTGATTGTCGACAGCGACCTGACCCTGACACTGCCGCGCACCGCCCAGCGCAATGCCAAGATCACGGTTTCCTATACCGCACCGTTCGCAGCGCCCATTGCGGCGGGCAAGGTTCTCGGCAAGCTCACCATCGCGGGGGCCGGATTTACCACCGTCGAAGTGCCGCTCAAGGCGGGCAAGGCCGTGGACAGGCTCGGCTTCATGGGACGGCTCTCATCCGCCGTGAGCTACCTGCTGTGGGGCAGCCAGCACAGCGCCGCCAAGAAGTAGCCGCGGTGACAGGCACCGGGCACGGCAAGTTCATTACCCTCGAAGGGGGCGAGGGGGCGGGGAAATCCACCCAGATCGCGGCGCTGGTTACGCTGTTGCGTGCCCGAAACCTGGACGTGATCGCAACTCGCGAACCGGGTGGCGCCCCCGGCGCCGAGGAGATCCGCCGCCTGCTGGTCGAGGGCGAGCCCGGACGCTGGGCCCCGATGACGGAAGCACTTTTACATTCCGCCGCCCGCGCCGAACACCTGGCGCGCAAGGTCCGCCCGGCCCTGGCCGCGGGCACCTGGGTGGTCTGCGACCGCTTCACCGATTCGACCCTGGCCTACCAGGGATATGGCCACGGTCTGGGCGTGGACCGCATCCGCGCGCTGAACGACCTTGTGACCGAGGGACTGGCGCCCGATTTAACCGTGATTCTCGACCTGCCGGTGGAAACGGGCCTCGCCCGCGCCGGGGCGCGGGGGGGCGCCGATCGTTATGAACGCATGGGCGCGGCCTTTCACCAGCGCCTGCGCGACGGATTTCTCGCTATTGCCGCCGCCGAGCCGGAGCGCTGTGCCTTGATCGATGCAAGCGCCGATGTGGATGCCGTCGCCGCCGCCATTGCCGCGACGGTGCGCGAAAGGCTGGCCCTCGGATGAGCCTCGTCGATGAAGCCCCAATCACGGTTCCCTTGCCGCGCGAAAACCCGCACCTGATCGGCCACGAACAGGCCGAGGCGGAAATGGCCGAAGCCATCACCAGTGGGCGCATGCATCATGCCTGGCTGATTACCGGGCCGCGCGGCATCGGCAAGGCGACGCTGGCCTTTCGCTTCGCCCGTCGCCTGCTGGCCGGCGGGCTGGAGGAATCGGGGCCCGACCTGTTCGGCGACGCGCCGGCCACCCGCGACCTCGCCATGGACCCCGACGATCCGGTCTTCAAACGTGTTGCGGCCGAGGGCCATGCCGACCTGTTCACGCTGGAACGCGGTTTCGCCGATGAACCCAAGCGCGGGCGCAATGATGACGACGATCCCCGCAACCGGCGCCGACGTTCGGAAATCGTCATCGGCGACGTGCGCAAGGTCGGCGCGTTCCTGTCTCTGACCGCGCTTGAAGGCGGCTGGCGCGTCGTTGTCGTGGACGGGGCGGAGGACATGAACCGCAATGCCGCCAATGCGCTGCTCAAGACCCTGGAAGAACCGCCCGGCCACGCCATCGTGCTGCTGGTCAGTCACGCGCCGGGGAGGCTGTTGCCGACCATTCGCTCGCGCTGCCGCAGGCTGGCGTTGTCGCGCCTCAGCGACGACGCGGTGACATCGCTAATCGGGCGTTACCGCCCCGATATCGAGGCTGGTGATGCCCGCGCGCTGGCGCTGATCGGCGCCGGCTCCATCGGCCGGGCACTCGATCTCGCCGATACCGGCGGGCTCGCCCTATACGAAGAACTGGTCCGCCTCCTGTCCACATTGCCGCGCCTTGATACCGCGCGGCTGCACGGCACCCTCGAAGCCATTGCGCGGACCCGCAACGAGGCGGGCGTCTTCCAGGCCTATGAGGTCTTTACCGATTTGATCGAGGACTGGCTGATGCGGCTGGTCGCGGCGCGGGCGCGGGGCCGGCTGCCGGTGGAAATCATGCCCGGCGAAGGGGAAGTGGCGGCGCGCCTGATTGAGCAGGCCAACCTTGAACAATGGGTGGATGTGTGGGAAAAGATCACCCGGCTGTTCAACCGGGCGGCACGCCTCAATCTTGACCGCAAGCAGGTGCTTCTGGACGCATTTTTCGCGCTCGGGCGCACCGTGGCCTGACGACAAAGGACTTCCCATGACCGGCGAACCTTACTACCTGACGACGCCGATCTATTACGTCAACGATATCCCCCATATCGGCCATGCCTATACGACGCTGGCCTGCGACGTGCTGGCGCGCTTCATGCGACTGGACGGACGCGACGTCTATTTCCTCACCGGCACCGACGAACACGGCCAGAAGGACGAGCAGGCGGCAAGGCCCGCCGCCATCGACCCGCAGGCACTGGCGGACCGCAACTCGGAACGTTTCCGCACTCTCGCCCGCGACATGGGCTACAGCAACGACAATTTCGTGCGCACGACCGAGCCGCGCCACATCAAGGCCGTCCAGGCACTGTGGCGCGAGCTGATCAAGCGCGACGAGATTTATCTCGGCAGTTACGCGGGCTGGTATTCCGTACGCGATGAAGCGTTCTTCGCCGAATCGGAACTGATCAAGGGGGAAGGGGGCAAGCTTCTGGCGCCCACCGGCACCGGCGCCGAGGTCGAATGGGTGGAGGAGCCGAGCTATTTCTTCCGTCTTTCCGCCTGGGGCGAGCGCCTTTTGGAATTTTACGACAGCCATCCCGATTTCATCGCGCCTGAAAGCCGCCGCAACGAGGTCATCAGCTTCGTCAAGGGTGGGCTGACAGACCTGTCGGTGTCGCGCACCAGTTTCAAATGGGGCGTGCCGGTGCCGGACGACCCGACCATGTGATGTATGTCTGGATCGACGCGTTGACCAACTACATGACCGGGGTCGGCTATCCCGACACCGATTGCGACAGCTTTAAGAAATTCTGGCCCGCTGATTTGCACATGGTCGGCAAGGATATCCTGCGGTTTCATGCCGTCTATTGGCCGGCGTTCCTGCTGGCCGCCGGGGTGGAGCCGCCCAAGCGCGTCTTCGCCCACGGCTGGTGGACCAACGAGGGCCAGAAGATTTCCAAGTCCATCGGCAACGTCATTGACCCTTATGATCTGGTCACCCGTTACGACCGCGACCAGATGCGCTACTTCCTGCTGCGCGAAGTGCCCTTCGGCAACGACGGCGACTTTTCCCATTCAGCCATGATCCAGCGCACCAATGCCGACCTCGCCAACGGCATCGGCAACCTGGCCCAGCGCACCCTGACGCTGATCAACCGCAACTGCGGCGGCGTGGTCCCCGAACCGGGCACGCTGGAGGCCGAGGATACGGCCCTGATCGCGGCGGCGGGCACGAACCTGCTGGAAAGCATGCGGGCCGATCTCGGCCGCCAGGAATTTCACAAGGCACTCATTGCCCTGATGGCCGCCGTCAGCGGCGCCGATGCCTACATCACCCGGCATGAACCCTGGGCGCTAAAGAAAACGGACCCGGCCAGGATGGAACGGGTGCTCTACGTGCTGGCGGAAACGGTGCGTAACGTCGCCCTCGCCATGCTGCCGTTCACGCCCGATGCGGCGGCGAAACTGCTCGACCAGTTGGCCATAGCCGACGACGCCCGCACCTTCGCCCATATCGGCGAAGCCGGCGCGCTTGTCCCCGGCGCAGCGCTGCCCAAGCCAGAGGGCGTCTTTCCGCGCCTACAGGAACAGGCCACGGATCAATAAGTCCCGGATTCCCGTCAGGGCTTGACGAATTTAAGGACGAACCGGTCGCTTTCACCGATGGCGGCATACTTCGCCCGATCCTGATCCTTGAGCCGAAAACTCGGCGCCAGCGTCCACACGCCCGCCGGATGGTCGGTGCTGTCCAGCGGATTTGCGTTCACCTCTGATTTGCCGACGAATTTGAACCCCGCCTTTTCCGCAAGCGCGATGGCGTAGTCTTCGCGAACGTAGCCGTTCTTCGCCAGGGGGTCCTGCGGCGCACCGGTGCGCGAGCGATGATCCACCATGCCGAGCACGCCACCGGGCTTGAGAACCTTCAGGAAAGCGGCGAATGCATTATCCACGACCCCGCGCTTCATCCAGTTATGCAGGTTGCGGAATGTCAGCACCATGTCGGCGCTGCCGGGCTGGCCAAGGTCAACGACGCTGGTGAAATTACTCACCACCATCTCGACCCCCGGCTTTGCGTGAAAGCGTTTCTTGGGATTGCGGTTCTGGACCGCGATGTAACGGCCCGAATTGTGCAAGTAGGGCATCAGGATTTCCATCCACCAGCCACGGCGGCCGGGCCAGATTTCAACCACCGTCATCGAATCCTTGAGACCGAAAAACCGCAGCACCTCGTAGGGATGGCGCCATTTATCGCGGGGGGCATAGCGGGGCGTTCGCGCCGGATTGGCGATCTTGGCGCGAAGCTTCACGTCCTCGCCCTCCATGCCCTGGGCCCGAAGGACAGGCGGTATCGCGAACATCACCAGAAGCAGGACAACGAGAAAAGGGCGTAAATGACGATTCATGGCATGGTTTCTCCCGATCGCAGTCTAGCACCGCCCTTTGGGGGCTGCATCAATCCGCAAGGCTGCTAAACTGCCCCCTGAGTGCCCCCCCCCGGCGCGCAGGGGCCTGGCCCCGAAAACAGTAAGAGGATCGTAAAGGGCCCACCTCAACGACCCGCAGCCTTGAATAAACGCGGCACAGGAAAGGAATAAAATCCTATGATTCGACACATCAGCACACTCGCGCTCGCGCTCGGCCTCGCCGCCGGGGTCGGGTCCAGCCCCGGCCTTGCACGCGCCGACGCCGTCGGCGATTTCTACAAGGGCAAGAAAGTCCGGGTCATCATTGGCTACAGCGCCGGTGGCGGCTACGACGTCTATGCCCGCATGGTCACGCGCCACATGAGCAAGTATATCCCGGGCAACCCGACAATGGTGCCGCAGAACAAGCCCGGCGCCGGCAGCTTTGTCGCCGCCGGTTACATGTATTCGGTCGCACCGAAGGACGGCACCGTGCTCGGCACCATCGGACAGAATGCCGCCATCTCCAAGGTGCTGGAACCGGAACGGGTAAAGTTTGATCCGTCGAAATTCATCTGGATCGGCAATGTCAATGAAGGCAACAACGTCATCATGATCTGGCATACTGCCGGGGTCAAAAGCTGGAAGGACCTGACGAAAAAGGAAATCATCGTCGGTGGCACCGGCGTTCGCGGCACGTCCGTTCAGTACCCCCGCGCCATGAACAACATCCTCGGCACTAAGTTCAAGATCATTCACGGCTTCCGCGGCGGCAAGCGCGTGGACCTGGCGATGGAGCGCGGTGAAGTTCAGGGCCGTGGCTCCAATGCCTGGGCATCCATCAAGGCCCGTTCACCGCAGTACCTGAAGGAAAAGCTCGTCACCATTCCGGTGCAGATGGGCCTGACCAAGGAAAAGGACCTCAATGCGCCGTTGCTGATGGACATCGCGCCGAATGAGGCGACGCGAAAGGTTTTCTGGCTGCTGTCATCAGGTGTTCGTGTCGGTCGCCCGATCATGACGACACCGGGCGTCCCGTCGGACCGCGTCATAGCCTTGCGGTCCGCTTTCGATGCAGCCGTGAAGGACAAGGGCTTCCTGGCGGAAGCCACGCGCGCCAACTGGGATATCAACCCGGTTTCCGGCATTGAAGTTCAGAAGATCATCGAAGAAACTCTTAAGACGCCGAAGCAGATCATCGATCTGACCAACGCGGCGCTCTCCAAGGGCAAGGTCTTCAAGTGCGCGGGCATCGTCAAGGACAGCAAGCTGTGCGCGAAGAAGAAGAAGAAAAAGAAAAAGAAAAAGAAGAAGAAATCCTGATTGGCGCGAGCGCCACTATGGAAAAGGGAAGGGCGGTTCGCGGACCGCCCTTCTTTTAACCTGGAAAGGCCGTGCACCGGGGCCAGGAATTGCTAAACTCCGCCCCAATTCTGACGATTCGATATATCCATGCTGATCGATAGCCATTGCCACCTGGATTTTCCCGATTTCGCCGAAGAACGCGAAGCGGTGATCAGTCGCGCCCGCGCGGCGGGAATCGCGGGCATGCTGTCGATCTGCACTCGGATGCGCGACTTTCCCGCGATCTCGGCCCTGTCAGAGAGCCACCCCGGCATCTGGTGCACCGTCGGCGTGCATCCCCACGAAGCCGAGGATGCGACCGCGCTGGACCCGGCGGCACTGGCGGCGGCCGCAAAGCACCCGCGCGTGGTCGGGCTGGGGGAGGCGGGGCTCGATTTCTATTACGAGCATTCCCCCCGCGATATTCAGGAGCGCGTCTTTCGCACCCATATCGCGGCAGCGCGGGAAACCGGTCTGCCCGTGGTGATCCACACCCGTGACGCCGATGCCGAAACCATCCGCATTCTCGATGAAGAACAGGCCAAGGGTCCCTTTGGCGGCGTGATCCATTGCTTTTCCGCCAGTGCCGAAGTGGCCGAAACGGCGCTCAGCCACGGCATGTATATTTCGTTTTCCGGGATCGTCACGTTCAAGAATGCCGAAACCGTGCGCGACGTCGCCCGCGAGGTGCCGCTCGACCGTCTGCTGGTCGAAACCGACGCGCCTTACCTGGCGCCGGTCCCCGTGCGGGGCAAGCGCTGCGAGCCGGCCTTCACCGCCCATACGGCGCGTTTTGTCGCCGAGTTGCGCGGGCTTGCACCGGACGAACTCGCGCGCCTGACGACCGATAACTTCTTCCGCCTGTTTTCCCGCGCTGAACGATCCGAGCTGGCCTGAGCCGCCGGGCTTCAGGCCGGATCGGAAACGTGGACGTTCAGCAGCGCCTGGCGCTTGTCCACCATCACCGCCTTCACCGCCTTTTCCAGAGCCGGCAGAAGCTTGGCTGGGTCCTTGACCTGTTCGCCGTAGCCATCGGTCAGCTCGACCATCTTTTCGTAATTCTGATCGACGGTGAAATGCGACAGCGGCATCTGGTTCGCTTTCGACGCGTAGCCGTCGGGCTGCATCCTCAGCGTCGCGCCACGCACCGCCTGCCAACGCTGGTTGTTGAAGACGATAGTCAGATCGGCACTTCGTTCCGCCGCGACGTAATGGGCGGAAACTGGCACGTTGAACATGTAGGCGTTGTCGTCGTGAAACGCCGACCACCAGCTGATCCGGTCTCGCCAGCTTGGAGGTGTCGAGCGCTACGCCCATGTTGCGACCGAGGCCCGAAGACGCCCCGGCGTTGAGAATCTTGGCGGGCTTTTCGGTTTTCAGGTACTGCACCGGCAGTTTCGATTCGTTGGCGAACAACGTATCGGCATCCGTGACCTGGGAAAGGCAATGGGCCAGCCAGGCGGGATGGATGGGGCTGTCGTTCTTGACCTCGTCCAGCCGCTTTGCCCAATTCGCCTCCAGCGCCCGATGCTTTTCGGTGACCGCCTTGCGGCGGCGTTCGATGATCGCCTGGGAAGATTTGGCCGGAGCTTCCATCGCGTCGGCCAGCGCCCAAAGCCCGAGATCGGTGCCGCAGGCGAGTGCGATATCCGTGCGGAAACCACGCACCGGGAACATCGTGTACATCGGATCCGGCGCCATCTGGATGACCTTGCAGTCGTCCGGGTGGCTGACATTGGCAGGCAACCACGGCACGGCGCAGTCGATCACCAGGATCGCGTCGGCCGCCTTGACCCAGAGGTTGGGGTTGCCGCCCGCGTACATCGGGTGGCGGTGCGGCATGGCAACGAAGCGGCTTCTGCCGAATTCGACCACCGGGATGGCGTATTCTCGGCCAGCGCCACCAGCGCCGGCATGACTTCCGCCGTGCCCCGCCCCAGTTGGTGATGATGACGGGGTTTTCGGCCCTAGCGAGGATCGCGGCCGCTTCCTCAAGGGATTCGGTTCGGCATCGAGGCCTTGGTCGGTTGGATGCGGCCTGGCGTTTCGTAGGTAAATTCCTTCACTGGACTGGACAGAACTCAGTGGGGCAGGGACAGGTAAACCGGTCCTCGGGTCCGACATGGTCAGGCTCAGCATCCGGTCGATGATGGTTTCTTGACTCGCCCGGCGTTGCGCAGTCTGTAATCCCACTCTGGCGGCTTCCCGCCAGCGCCGTTCTGGTCATACATCTCCGGTCCAGTGGATGACGTTGTCGCGGTGCCGAAGCTGGTCCCCGTTGGTGGCGTACGACCGGCGGTGAAGATCATCGATATTGCCGCGCTGAGGCGTTCAGGGCATGCTGTTCATTCCGTTGGCGGTGCCGACGTTGACGTGTGCATCATCGTCAGCTGCGGGCGCCCTGTCGCCAGGTAGTAGCCGATGGCTGGCAGTTGCGCCGTGTTTTCATGGGGGCAGGTGATGGGCCGGGGTGTAGCGAACCTGAGTTCGCCTTGGCCAGCGCCTCGATCAGAGGGGCAAAATCGGTGCCGGCGTTGCTGAAAAGATATCTGACGCCCCGATCAGCGAGGATCGCGGGAGATAGGCGTCGGCAACGGTGACATCCTTGAGAGTGACTTTGGGCTACACATGGTTCCTGCCGAATTCTGATTGCTGGCACAGCGCTAATCTAACCGCTCGGCTATGTTCGAGCTAGTGGGCATTGCCCCGGGGGCTTGGCAAACTGCGGCCAAGATGCTGGAAACGCGCCCAAAACTCCCTGTTCACCCACACCACCATGCGGTTGACGATTCTGATGCGGCGGCGCTTCTCGGGCGTCCCCATCATTGGCGATAACTGGGTGTCTGCGACCTCGGCGAGCCGCGCAACCGGCGGCGGCGTTCATCCATTCTCGTGAAAGCCGGGGCAGCACCACGCTGTTGGTGGATACCGGGCCTGATCTGCGGCTGCAACTGCTCGACGCCGGGGTTAAACGGCTGACGCCATCCTCTACACCGCATACCCATGCGGACTATACCCACGGAATAGATGAAATTCGCGCCTCAACTGTGCCCAACGGCAGGCCATCGACGCCTGGGGGCACCGTGAAGTCCTCGATCATCTTATTAAAAATTTGAATATATATTTGATAAACCTGGAACTTTTAACGACAGCGTCGCTCATAAACTGAGCCTCGTTGCCCGCGAGTTCATTCGGGCAAGGCGTTCGACTGCCACGGATTCAGATTTTGCCCTTCGGTCAGGATCATGGCTTCATGCCTTCAACCGGCTTGCGGTTCGGCGACCTGGCGTATCTGACGGATCTCGCGCCTTGATGACGGCGTTCGAGGCCCTCAAGGCCAAACCTGGTCGTGGCCTGTCTTCAGGAGCGGGAATACCTGACCCACGCCCATCTGGGATGCTTTTAGGTTGATCAAGAGGTGGCTCCGAACGTGCGGGTACTGACACATCTGTCTCACCGGCTCGATTACCGCGCCTGGCCGCGATCTGTCCGCCGGGCGTCGAACCTGCCCATGACGGCATGGTTCTGGAAGGCGCGGACCTTGGGAACCGCCGGAAGCAACACCTGGCGAGCTTACGCCGTGAACACCGCAGGCGTTGGCACGGCTTCAAATTATCGCGTTGAAGCAATCTCTTAGATTAAACTCGTTATTTTCCATAATATACATTATGCAAATATTGGGTACTTCGCTGTCGCTATCCTGTAAGGAAAACCCTCCACCTTTGGATGGCCGGAGGGTTTTCCCTAATAGAACCGTTCGGGTAACCCAGCCCTTGCAATCGATCTTGGTCGCCGTCGTGCCGGAGCCGTAACTGACACGGTGCAGGCCATGCCTTTCTTCACAGCGCGGAACGCTTGGCCTTCCTCGCCGTTGATGGTCACCTTGGTCTTGGAGCCGGGAAACCTTAATCTTGAGTTTTCCTTCCTGCCCTTGAATGCCATCGAGCGCCCACCTCTCTTGTGCCCGTCACCTTACCGAAGGCTGAAACCAGCTTGAGCACTGGCCTTGGCGGTCACGCCTTTGAATCATCAGGTCGTTGACTAGGCGAGCTTATTAAGGTCTCGCCGGGTGCCCGCCGCCTTGGCGACACCGGATCTCCACTACCGACAAAGGATACATCCCGGCGCTGGCGTTTCGCATCGGCCGTGAATTTGGCATCCTTGACCATCGCCCTGAAAGCCGCACGCAGCGCCTTCACGCGCCCGCCGGAACCCGCCGACAAGGCATAAGGCCGCCCCATGAATCCGGTGGACATGACGAGACAGTACTCGATGTCTTCGACGGAATAACCCGGCTGGGCATGCTTTTCCGTGACGTAGTCCCAAATCATGGAATAAATGGGCTTCAACAGCTTCCTGCTCGGCTTCAGGTGCATCTGCACGAGCGGCTTGATGGCTGCCGTCCCGAGGAACTTGCCGGCCTGCTCCTTAAAGGACGACCAGTGACTGGCAGATGCCGTCGATCTTTCGCCCCTCGCTGGATCCCGAGGTGAACTCGGCGGTGGAGGGATAGCCCTGACTGCTCTTGATCTTGGCACTGAGAAGGTTGTTCAGCATTGCGGGATGGAATTCCGGTGATATTCGACCTGCGCCGCCAATCAGGAACTGGCGCTCGAATACCTCGCCGAAGTTCTTGATCCCGGTGGCGGTGCGAATGGCACACACACCCGGTTCCGCCGATAGGCTGCCCAGCCAGTTCAGCTCCCGCCTTGTATTTCGGCCCCTTTGGCCCAGCAACTGACCAACGCAATTTCATACGCTGCAAAGCGCCGATGATGCTGTCCTTGGGCGCGACATTGCTGATGCGTAATTGGTGACGACGATCGAACCGGGCACCATCCATGTTCTGGTCAGGATCGATGGCTTTCCGGGAATATACCTGCCGATATGACGGGCCACCGTGTGGGCATAGGTGTCGTAGCCACGCCCGCGCCGGACCCGATCAGATCTGGACCCGCTTGCCCTTGTAAAATCAGCGACACTGTCGGCGGCCGCGGACGCCGTCGTTCCCATAGCCACAACACCAGCGGCCAGCGCCAGGTGGTAAAACGGACAGGTTTCGTTCAGCTTCATGATGCTTATTCTCCTGACATTTAATTGAGGATCAAACCTTCCAATATCCGTAAATGACTGACCCGCTGCAATCACCACAATTAAGCGCCCTGGTCTCACCTCAGACTACCCAAGGACAAAGCCTTGCCGGAAGCTCCTCCACCCTAATCCAACGCCCAGCTGTCATGGCCTAGCTACGCGATCCTTCGTCGGGATGCCCTGGATTTGAACAGACCTTCGAGACCATCGCCCCTTCACCATCGAGGAAGCCTACGTGAGGCTGTTGATGCCATCAGTGCCGGAAACTTCACGCGCTGAAGGATGAATCCGGGCGCGATCTCTGTTCCAGGTCGTCTACTACGCCCAGATGTCGCGGGGAGAGCGGCGGCTTTGATTTCGATGAGATCGCGGCCCATGAAGCTGACAAGATGATCCGCCGTCACCCCCATGTCTTTGGCTCGGCCGACGTTGCCGACGCCACCGCCCAGACCAACTGGGAAACCCAGAAGGCCGCGGAACGAGCCTGCTAGCGGCTAACGGCCAGCCGAATAGCGTGCTCGATGGAGTCGCTAAGGCCCTGCCCGCGCTCATTCGCGCAGAAAAAACCGACAAACGGCGGGCTGTGGTCGGGCTCCGACTGGCCTCCACCACGGAAGTTCTGGCCAAGATCGACGAGGAGCTGGCCGAGGTGCGCGCGGAGATCGATCTGAATGTGTCCAGGTGGCGCGGCTGGAGGATGAAAATCGGTGATCATATTCGCCGTGGCAAACCTGGCGCGCAAGCTCGACATCGATCCCGAAGCGGCGTTGCGAGGCAACACGCCAAGTTCGTCCGTCGCTTTACAAGATAGAAGCCGCTCACCCGGCGCGGCAAGACCCCGGCAGATCTGACCGGGGCGGGAAATGGATGCCCTGGAACGACGCCAAGGCCAATGAAAACGGCGCCTGAGCGGCAGGTTTACAGTACTTATAACCATATCGCGCAACGATGGCGGTCCCAACTAGCAAATTACTCCAAGACAAGTTCGTGGCGTGTGCGTCCATCGACCATGACTCTGAACTTGCTGGAGGAAACTCTGCCCCAGCAAAAGGCTACACCTTTACGCCACACACTGCCGCTACTACTGCGTACTGTTTTTTTGTCAACCTTGAGCGAGCGGATGATGAATAGGCGCGATTCTATGATGCTTCATCAGCTGTTCTGTAGCGCTGCTTTCCAACAAAGTCTTTTTGCTAATGGTTCCAGTTCGCATAAGTGTGATGACAACATCCGCGGGAACCGTATCTGGATGCACCGCTATCTACGGTGAATTTTAGAGTAAGGATCCCATTGATTAGAACCGAACCCTGCATGTGCTGCCTTTTTGACCAGCTTTACGGGCGAGTCCCCGCCATACTAGGCGGCGGGATTTTGCCGAAATATGTTCCTGCTACCAGCAACCTTCTCTTTGATTACTCCTTCGACCGCTGGCATAAACTCTTTACTGAACCCATTGCTTACTATCGCGGAACTCGCCGACGTACTTTCCGCCACTGCGAATGTATAAGTGCCCCGCCCATGGTACTTACCATCGCGGAACTCGCCGACGCATTTTCCGCCGCCACTCTGCGAATGTATAAGTTCCCTGTCCATTGCGCTTACTATCGCGGTACTCGCCGACGTACTTGGCGCCATTTGGGAATGTATATGCTCCCGCCCATGGTACTCTGTCGTCGCGGAACTCGCCGACGTACTTCTTCCGCCACTTGCGAAATGTAAATTCGCCAAAACAAAGATGCCAACGAACATTTTGCTCGCTGGACACGGCGGCAGATTAGATTGGTCGAACGCACCTGCTTGCCAGCATGAGCAGTAAAGCTGCGCCGAAAATAGAAACTCTCATATCCCGCCCCACAAGCAGACACCCGTCTACTGATCCTGATGAAGCAGCAAGCCGCCGCAATTAGCCAATCATGCCGCGGTGGGCGGAGCCGAAGCCCCACATAAAAAGACGACGCGCCATCGGCCTGCCTACATGCCAGTGTTATCGACCTAACTATTGGGCGAAAGGCACAAAAAAGGGCAAGCTGAAACTCAGGAACGCAGTCGGCAAACTGTGGGCTAGACGCATCCCAGCGGCTGCCGCCTGGCCTGATATCGGCATAGAAACCGTCCACCAACTGCGCCACGTCCAGCGCGGCACCATTACGGAAGCTTCCTCTGCGCAAATGGCTGTGTCCCAGCATCCAGTCCATTGCGAAGCCGAAATCGAATGCCCTATCATAGTCCTGCCATTGCCTTCCATTCGCTACGATCAAGCCAAAATTCCTTGGAGGATGACATCGAGCACGCGCCCGACGTCCAGCCTGGCGCGAAGCCCGAACCAGCCCTCGGCTAGGCTCTGATCAGGCCGGCGATGCAGATCTGGTTGACCATCTTTGTCAGTTGCCTGCGCCGATGCCGCCCCCATTAGGTCACGGCTCGGCCATAGAATCCATCAGGGCGGGCCTGAGCGAAAAACGTCTTCGTCGCCACTGACCATGATGGGTGGAGCTGGCTGTTCTCCGCCCGGTCGTTTGCCGGACACCGGTCGCATCAAGAAACTGCAGCCCTGCGCCGCCGCTGCCGCCGCCAGTTCCCGCGCCGGGCTCCGCTGACGCTGTTGTGTGATCGATCAGAACTGTGCCGGTGCCGTCGCCCGCCAGCGCACTTTGTCGCTCATAGTCACGGCACGCACATCATCGTCGTTGCTGACGCAGGTAAAGACGATTTCGGCGCCTTTCGCAGCCTTGCCGGGCTATCCCCTCTACGCTGCCCTCATGCAAGCCGCCACCCAGCCCCGGCCTTGGCAGTCGCGATTCCAAACCGCGACCTGGTGACTGGCGGCGGCCAGGTGGTGCCTGCCATCGGCGCGCCCATGACACCGGAGGCCAATAAAAGCGACCTTCACGCATTCCGTTAGCCCTGGTCATTGCCTTACCCCTGCCGTCACGGGCCAGTGTACCGCAAAAGAAAAGCGGCCGCATCTGCGGCCCCTTCCCTGTGTCGGTAGACGTAAGTGCAGGTTGGCTTAGAAGCCGCCCATGCCACCCATGCCAACGGCATACCGCCCATGCCACTCCATGTCGGGCATGCCACCGGCGGCGTCCTTTCTTCTCGGGGCTTCATGTCGGCAATCATCGCCTTTCGGTCGTGACCAGGAGGCCCGCCACCGAAGCCGCATCCTGCAGCGCGGTAATGAACAACCTTGGTCGGGCCGATGATGCCAGACTCACCAGGTCTTCGTACGGCTGTCCAGCATTGTAGCCGTGGTTGCGTCCTGCTCCTCGAGCAGCTTGCCGACCACGACGGAGCTGTCGTCACCGGCGTTCTCGGCGATCTGACGCGCGGGCGCCTGGATCGCGCGACGCACGATGTCGATGACCTGCTGATCGTGGTTGTCCAGCTTCATGCCGGCTGCTTCTTCGTGGCGGTACAGAGCGCCGTGCCGCTGCCCGGAACGATGCCTTCCTCAACCGCGGTGTGTTGAGGCGCGAAGTCGTCGACGCGGTCCTTACGCTCCTTCACTCGACTTCTGGTGGCACCGCCGACCTTAATCACCGCAACACCGCCGGCGAGGCTTCGCCAGGCGTTCCTGCAGCTTTTCACGGTCGTAATCCGAGGAGGTTTCCTGATCTGGCGGATCTGGCTGCAACGGTCCCGATCAGCCTTGTTCTTGCCGGGCACCATCGACAATGGTCGTGTTTTCTCGTCAATATCGACCTTCTTGGCCTGCTGAGCATGTCCATCGACGCTCTCAAGCTTTAATGCCGAGCTCTTCCGAGATCACCTGGCCGCCGGTCAGGACTGGTGATGTCCTGCAACATGGCCTTGCGGCGATCGCCGAAGCCCGGCGCTCTTCACGGCCGCGACCTTCAGGTGCCGCGCAGTCGGTTGACCACCAGGGTGGCCGGTGGCTTCGCCTCGACATCCCCGGCGATGATCAGCAGCGGCTTGACGACTGGAACGACCTTTCGAGAACCGGCAGAGGGCCTGGTAGGTTGGAAAGCTTGATCTGTGCAGAGGATCAGGGATCATCCATCACGCAGGTCATCTTCTCGGTAACAGGATGAAGTACGCGACAGGTAGCCGCGATCGAACCGCACGCCTTCGACGACTTCCAGCCCGGTGGCGAGGACCCTCATTTCAACCGTGATCACGCCTTCCTGCCGACCTTGTCCGTACTTCGGCACGACGGCGATTTCGCTTCCCCACCGTTAGCGGAGATGGTGCCGACCTGTTGAATTTCCTGGGTCCGGTCTTGACCGGCTTCCGAACGCTTCTTCAGATCCGGCGACTGCAGCCTCGACGGCCACGTCGATACCGCGCTTGACGTCCATCGGGTTCATGCCCGCCGCACCGCCTTGGCGCCTTCGCGAAACGATGCTGTGGGCCAGAACGGTCGCCGTGGTGGTGCCGTCACCGGCTTCGCCGTTGGTGCGGGACGCGACTTCACGCACCATCTGGGCACCCATGTTCTTCGGAACTTGTCGGAAAGCTCGATTTCCTTCGCGACTGTCACGCCGTCCTTGGTGATGGCGCGGTGTGCCGAAGGACTTGTCGATGACGATATTACGGTCTTTTGGGCCCAGCGTTACCTTGACCGCGTCGGCCAGAACGTCCACGCCGCGCAGCATGCGGTCACGGGCGTCCGTTGAAAACCTGACGTCTTTTGCCATTATTCAGTACTCCCTTGGTTTCTGTATTGACGATTCGGCGGCGGCTCAGCCGATCACGCCGAGAATGTCGGATTCCTTCATGATCAGCAGGTCCTTGCCATCGACCTTGATCTCGGTGCCGGACCACTTGCCGTAAAGGACGCGATCGCCCTTCTTGACGTCAAGCTTGGTAACCTTGCCTTCGTCGTTCCGATAGCCGGAACCGACGGCGACGATCTTGCCCTCGGACGGCTTTTCCTGCGCCGTGTCCGGAATGATGATGCCGCCGGCGGTCTTCTGGTCCGCGGCGAGGGGCTCAACCACGACGCGGTCGTGCAGAGGCCTGATGTTCATTGCCTTCTCCTGGTACTGATTGAACGATTGATAATTAGCAGCAGTCGGTGCCGGGGATATGGGTATGCCCCGCCGCCGCCTTCTTCGCCGCCGGTCGTGCCGCGGCATGAACCGTGGCACCACTGTCGAGAACCGCAAGCACGTCTGATTCACGCATGATCAGCAGGTCCTTGCCGTCCACCTTGACCTCGTTGCCCGACCACTTGCCGTACAGCACGCGATCGCCCTTTTTGACATCGAGTTCGGTGATTTTTCCCTTCTCGTTACGGTAACCGGTGCCGACGGCAATGACCTTGCCCTCGGACGGCTTTTCCTTGGCGGTGTCGGGAATGATGATGCCGCCCGCAGTCTTTTCTTCCGCCGTAAGCGGTTCAACCATGATGCGGTCGTGCAAAGGCCGAATGTTCATGACCCTCTCCCTAGAAAGTGTTTTAAATCAGCCACTTGTTTATTGAGCTCGCCAAGCTGTTAGCACTCCGGCGGGCCGAGTGCCAGTGATATAGGCGCCGCCCCCCGGCCTGTCAACAGGGGGGCATGGTTAAGACACCTGAAAAACTGAAATTTCCAAGGGAAATAGGACCGGAATTCAGTCCTGCCAGGCTTCGAACCGCGCCGCGTCCTCGGGATCGAGACTGACCGTAAGATAGGCCGTCCCGGCGTCGTCGTCGGTACGCGCCGTCACCTCGCCGTGATCATAAAGCCAGGCGATATCCGCACCGCGATCCGGCCCCAGGGCGTAATGGAATACCCGCCGCCGCGCGGTCATGCGACGGTCGATCAGATCCAGCAGGCCCTCCACCCCCTCCCCGGTCTGGGCCGAAAGCGCGGCGGTATTGGGATCGCGGGCCGCCCGGGCGGCCAGTTCGGCCCGCGCCTCGGCACCGAGCAGGTCGATCTTGTTCAGCGCCTCGATCATCGGATGGCCGTCATCGGTCTCCAGCCCCAGCTCGGCCAGGACCGTTTCCACATCGGCCTTCTGCGCTTCACTGTCCGGATGGGCCGCATCGCGCACATGGACCACGATATCGGCGGCCAGCACTTCTTCCAGCGTGGCGCGGAACGCCGCCACCAGATCTGTCGGCAGGTCGGAGACGAATCCCACCGTATCCGACAGGATGATCCGCCGCCCCGACGGCAGCCCGACGGCCCGCATGGTCGGATCCAGGGTGGCGAACAGCAGGTCCTTGGCAAAAACCTCGGAGCGCGTCAGGCGATTGAACAGTGTGGATTTACCCGCGTTGGTGTAGCCCACCAGCGCGACGACCGGCAGCGGCACGCGCGAACGCGCCCGCCGGTGCAGGCCGCGGGTGCGCTTGACGTCTTCCAGCTCCGCCTTGATGCGGATGATGCGGGTGTCGATCTGTCGCCGGTCGGCCTCGATCTGGGTTTCACCGGGACCACCGAGGAAGCCGAAGCCACCGCGCTGGCGTTCAAGGTGGGTCCAGGACCGCACCAGCCGGGAGCGCTGATAGGTCAGCGCCGCCAGTTCGACCTGCAAGGCACCTTCCCGCGTGCGCGCCCGCGCCCCGAAGATTTCCAGGATCAGGCCGGTGCGATCGATCACCTTGCACTTCCAGGCCAGTTCCAGGTTGCGCTGTTGCACCGGCGTCAGGTGCCCATCAATAACGACGACAGAGACTTCCTCCTCGTCGATCCGTTCCTTCAGGCGATCCGCCGCGCCGCCGCCGATCAGGGTTGCCGGGCGTGGATGATTGACGTTGAGCACTTCGGCGAAGCGCACATCGAGCTCGATCGCTTCAGCGAGGCCGCAGGCCTCCTCCAGCCGCGCCTCGACCGTGCGCGACGCGTCATCGCCGCGCAACAGCGGCAAAATGACACAGGCACGCCCCGACACGCCGGTAATATCGCCCGGCGCATCGCCCAACGGTCCCCCGATGGAACGGCCTTTAGAAGATGGGGTGTGCGAACTCAATCCGCCGCGACAGCCGGCAGGGCCCGATCAGGCACTGGCATCGGCCTCGGCATCCTCGCTCTCGTCGTCACCCTCCCACAGCGCCACCGGCGCCGACGGCATGACCGTCGAGATGGCGTGCTTGTAAACAAGCTGGGAGTGACTATCCCGGCGCAGGAGCACGGAAAAGTTATCGAACCAGGTCACGATTCCCTGCAACTTGACGCCATTGACCAGGAATATGGTCACCGAGGTCTTTTGCTTGCGAATGGTATTGAGGAATACGTCCTGAAGGTTCTGCGATTTGTCAGCAGCCATTTATCTTTTCTTTCTTTAATTCGGTTGCCCGAATGCGCTTGCTTCTACCGAACTCGATTATGAGCCCGGCGTCTCCTTTTTCGACCTCGCAGACGCCCGTGCATCCAACCCCAGAAGGGCCAGCAACCCGGACAGGTCTGCCACGAAATTATCATCCCCGACAAATTGGTCAAGATTGTGGCGGGATAATTCGGCCCGGATTTCAGGGCTTTCCAGCACGATCGGGGTCAGCCCCGCGGCCTTGGCGCACTCGACATCGATCGCGCCGTCGCCGATGAACCAGATATGGGGTCCCGGAGTCAACCCGCTATCCGATAACGCCATATGCACGGGCGCCGGTGCGGGCTTGTCGGCAGTGGCATCGGTAGCACCAACGATATGAATGAAATGTTCCCGCCATCCCAATGCATCGGCCTCTGCACGCAGGTATGCGCCGTTCTTGTTGCTGACGACGGCGAGATGAAGACTGGTGCCCGCCAGCACGGCGAGCCCCTCCCCCGCGCCGGGCAGTGGCCGCAGGTGCGTGAGATGCACTTCCGCGAAAGTGTCGTAAAAAATCTTGCGCGCGTCTTCCCAGCGATCACCGAACATTTCGGGGAAACTGTCGCGCAGCGACTTGCGCACCCGCGCCTTGGTTTCCTCCAGCGTCCACAATGGGTGGCCCATGGCCGCGAAGGTGGCATTCAGCGCCTGGTGGATGGCGGGCCAGTTGTCCACCAGGGTGTTGTCCCAGTCGAACAGCAAGGCCCGTGGCGTCGGCAGCGGGCTCACGCGTCCTGTGCCTTCGCCGCCGCCGTGACATAGGCCCGGTAATCGGCCAGCAATTGACGGGTAAAGCGGCCCGGTTTGCCGTCCCCCAGCGCCTTGCCGTCCAGCTTGACCACCGGCACGACAAACACCGTGGTCGAGGTCAGGAACATTTCCCTGGCCGAGCGGGCTTCACGCAGGGTGAAAGCCCGTTCCTCAAATCGCAGGCCTGCTTTCCGGACAAGCGCGATCACCGCGCGCCGCGTAATGCCGTCGAGAATCGCTTCACTGGCCGGGCGGGTCACCAGAACGCCCTTGGCCGTCACGATCCAGACGTTGGTGGAACTGCCTTCGGTCACGCGCCCGTCATCATCGACCATCAAGGCCTCGAACGCGCCCTTGTCGCGCGCCGCCTGCTTGGCCATAACGTTGCCGAGCAACGAAATGGTCTTGATATCGCACCGCTTCCAGCGCAAATCCGGCAGGCTGATCACCGATGCGCCCGCGCTCACCACCCGTACCGGCGGTCCCTTGGTCGAACGCGCCGTCACCACCACCGACGGCCGCAGCCCACGTGGCCAGGCATGGTCGCGCGGCGCCTGGCCACGCGTGATCTGAAGATAGACCATCCCGTCGCGCACGCGGTTGCGTCGCAAGACCTCGGCGAAGATGTGACAGAGCGCCGCATCGGACATGGGTGCATCAATGGCAAGCTCCCCAAGTGAACGCGCCAGGCGCTTGAGGTGCGACCCCAGATCCACCAGGACGCCATCGCGCACGGCGAAGACTTCGTAGACGCCGTCGGCGCACTGGTAGCCGCGATCCTCGATATGGACGGCGGCGCGGGCGTGGGGAACGTAGCGGCCGTTGACGTAGGCGATGCGTGACATGAATTTCGACCGGCTCAGAAGAATTCCAGGCTGACCGCGAACATGCGCTCGACCTTCTTTACCGCCTCCGTTTCCGCGAACAGCACAACGCGATCATGGGCGTTGATGACACTGTCGCCGGTGGGCGTGATAACGGTCCCGTCACGAATGATCGCGCCGATCAGCACGCCTTCGGGCAATTCCGATTCGCGCAGGGGCACACCAACCAGCGAGGAGGTTTCCATCGCTTCGGCTTCCATCACCTCGCCGAAATCCTCGTGCACCGCATGAGCGGCGCGGATACGCCCACGGCGAATATGCTGCAAGATTGTCGAAACCGTGATCGCCCGTGGGCTGACCACGACATCAATGCCCAACGTCGTAATAAGGGGCGAATAGGTGACGTTGTTGATCAGCGTCATGGCCTTCTTCGCGCCGAACCGCTTGGCCAGTAGGGAGCCCAGGATATTGACCTCGTCATCGTTGGTGACGGCGATGACCGCTTCGGCATTAGCGACGTTGGCTTCTTCCAGGATTTCCGGGTCAAGCGCATCGCCTTGCAAAACCACCGTGCGAGACAGGCCCTGGGCCGCGAGATGAGCGCGGTCCTTGTCGTATTCGATCACCCGCGCGCTTACGCCGGGACGCTGGAGCTCGATTTCGTTGGCGAGATAGCAGCCGATATTGCCGCCGCCAAGAATGATGATGCGCCGGGCCTCCGGCTCCTCATGACCGAATGCCGCCATGACGCGGGCCACATGTGCCGTATCGCAAACGAAATACACCTCGTCGCCGGGAAGCATATGGTCCTTGGACGATGGCACGAAACGCTTGTCGCCGCGGATGATGCCGACAATGGTCAGGTGCAGGTCCGGGAACAGCTCGGTCAACTGGCGAAGCGGCGTGTGCAGCAACGGGCAGTCGTCGTCGCAACGCACGCCAAGAAGCTGGACCAGCCCATCGGCCAGCGGAATGGTGTCAAAGGCGCCGGGCACATGCAGGCGGCGCGATATGGCGCGGCCTACCTCGATCTCGGGCGAGATGATGACATCAATGGGCATGTGGTCGCGGCTGAACAGCTCGGCCCAGATCGGACTCAGGTAACTTTGATGACGGACGCGGGCAATCTTGGTCGGCACTTCAAACAGGGAATGGGCCACCTGGCAGGCGACCATGTTGACCTCGTCCGAATAAGTAACGGCGACGATCATTTCAGCGTCTTCCGCGCCCGCCGCTTCCAGGGTATCGGGATGGGACGCAAATCCCTGCATGGCCTTCACGTCCATCGAATCGCTGATCTTGCGAATCAGGTCGGCCGACGAGTCGATCACGGTAACGTCGTTATTTTCCGCGACCAGGTGGCGAACGATGCTGGTACCAACCTGGCCTGCGCCGCAGACGATGACCTTCATTTCGATTCCATCCTAAAAAAGCCGGTCCGGCCTGCCAACCGCCGACGGGTCCCGGCGGACCGGTCGCAGCACCACGCAGACCTTACTTCGCGCCGTTGTCCCCGCCAAGCCCCAAGGACTTGAGCTTGCGGTGCAGCGCCGAGCGCTCCATGCCGATGAATTCCGCCGTTCGCGACACGTTGCCGCCGAACCGGTTAATCTGGGCCGACAAGTATTCACGCTCGAACGTGCCCCGCGCCGCGCGCAGGTCCATGTTCATGATCTCGTCCGCCCCGGTGCCGCGCATGGTTTTCGGCGCCGTTTCCATCAAGTCCGTGGGCAGGCCATCCACATGGATCACCCCCCCTTCATCCCCCGGCGCCATGATCAGCAGCCATTCCACGACATTACGCAGCTGGCGCACGTTGCCCGGCCAGTCATAGGATTGCAGAACCGCCAGCGCATCATCGCCGACGCGCCGCGCCGACAGCCCCGATGAACGCGCCGAACGGGCCATGAAAAATTGCACCAGATCCGCGATATCCTCGCGCCGCGCCTTGAGCGGCGGCACCTGCACGGGCACGACGTTCAGCCGGTAATACAGGTCTTCCCGAAAGCTTCCCTCGGAAACGAGAATTTCCAGGTTCTGGCTGGTCGCCGCGATGACCCGGACGTCCACCTTGATTTCGGTGGCGCCACCGACGCGTTCGAATGTCTGCTCCTGCAATACGCGCACGATGCGTCCCTGGGTTTCCAGCGGCATATCCGCCACCTCGTCGAGGAACAGGGTCCCCTTGTCGGCATGCTCAAACACGCCGGGATGGCGCGGCAGGTCCGGTCCTTCGACACCGGCCTCGGCCCCGAATAATTCTATCTCCAGCCTGTCGGGGCGCATGGTCGCGCAGTTGATGGCGACGAAAGGCTCCGACGCGCGCGGGGAATTCGCGTGAATCATGCGCGCCGCCACTTCCTTGCCGACGCCGGCGGGCCCGGTAATCAGCACCCGCGAATTGGTGGGCGCCACCCGCTCGATCGCGGCGCGCACTTCCTTCATCGCCACCGATTCGCCGATCATCACGACATCGCCGCCGGCACGCTGGCGCAGGTCCTGATTTTCGCGGCGCAGGCGCGCCGCTTCGATGGCGCGCGACACCACCAGCAACAGGCGATCGGTCTTGAACGGCTTTTCGATATAGTCGTAAGCGCCGCGCTTGATGGCCGCGACCGCGGTTTCGATATTGCCGTGACCCGAAATCACCACGACCGGAACATCGGGGTACTGGGTCTTGACGATGCTCAGAATCTCCATGCCATCCAGCTTGGAACCTTGCAGCCAGACATCGAGAATGATCAGCGACGGCCTGCGGGCGTCAATCTCGCTTAACGCGGATTCCGCGTCATCGACGGTGCGCGTGTCATATCCCTCGTCCTTCAATACACCCGATATGAGAAGCCGGATGTCTTCTTCGTCATCTACGATCAGGATGTCATGATTCATTTTTTGCCACTCTACGGCTGAGTGCCGTTTTTTGATTCTTTAAATTCAGGAATTCCTATCGGTCTTTTCTTCTTCATTTTCGTTGCCGACGACACTGCGGGGACCGGATGCCCGGAATATAAGGCTGACTCTGGCCCCGCCCTCGGGACGATCTTCCAGGGTCAATTCACCCCCGTGATCCTCCATAATCTTGCGTACGATAGCAAGCCCTAGTCCCGTCCCCTCCGCCCGGGTCGTCACGTAAGGGTCCGTAATATCGCGCCCGACGTCGCGGGGAAGGCCGATGCCGTTATCCTCCACCTGAATGGCGACCCGCCGATTTTCGGATCTCAGGGTGACCTTAATCCTGCCCTTTTCCGCCCCCGGCCCGCCCCCCTTGACGCGGGTGTGTATGGAATCGGAAGCATTCTGCAAAAGGTTCGTCAGAGCCTGTACCAGCTGGCGATCATCGCAGACCATGTGGACATCGGCCTCGGGCAACTCGGTAACAAACTCGATATCGGCCTTGGCGCTACGCTGAAGAAAAACCGCCCTGTTCACAATTTCCCGAATCTCGTGCCGATGCAGTTCCGGCGCGGGCATGCGCGCGAAGGACGAGAATTCGGTGATCATGTTGCCGATATCGCCGACCTGGCGAATGATCGTATCCACGCACATGGAAAAGGTTTCGGGGTCCGATGAAATCTCCGCCAGGTAGCGCCGCCGCAGGCGTTCCGCGGAAAGCTGGATCGGCGTCAGGGGATTCTTGATCTCATGGGCCAGGCGCCGCGCCACATCGGACCATGCGCCCTTGCGCTGGGCGGAGATCAGTTCCGTCACGTCATCGAAGGTCACCACGGAACCACGCACGTCGCCCGCCTCGACCTCCGCCGTTACCCGCACCAGAAGCGTCCGGGTCCGGCCGCGGCGCTGGATTTCGATCTGGCTTTCCTGGGCGCGTGCCGGGTTGCTGCGGGCCGCCGCAAGCAGCGGGCCGACGCCGGGCACGAAATCGGTGACCGGCTTGCCGGTGGCGGCATTCAGGTCCACCGACAATAGCGTCGCCGCCCTTTCATTGGGGAAACTGATGCGCCCGTCGCCGTCGAGGCCGATGATGCCTGCCGAGACACCGGAGAGCACCGCCTCAATGAAGCGGCGGCGCGTATCCATCACACGGTTGGCTTCCACCAGTTCGCCGCGCTGGCTTTCAAGCTGGCTGGTCATACGATTGAAGGCGCGAGTCAGGGTACCGAGCTCATCGATATTTTCAGCCTCTTCAACGCGGGCGCTCAAATCGCCGGCGCGCACTCGCTCGGCAGCCGTCGCCAGTCCAGCAATCGGATGGGCCAGGCGATTGGCGAAGTTTAGGCCGATCCACACCGCGACGAACAGCAACAGCAAGGCGACCAGCACGAAGATCGCCGCGAACAGCAGTTGCAGGTCGGCGCGCACCTGCTCCAGGTCCTGATAGCCCGACACGGCGGAGCGCGTGCGCTCGATCCGTTCCAGCACACGCGGATCGACAAAACGACCGACCAGCAGGAACGCGTCCGGCAAGGCTGCCAGCCGTACGAGGGCGCGCAAACGGTCGTCCTCCTCCGCCTCCAGCCAGACCACACCGCCCTGGCGGGCCTGGCGCTGCGCCCAGTCGGGCGCGCGTTCGAAGGCCAGCGTGAAGCTGAGACGCGAACGCCCGGAGCACCCGCCCGGCACCGGTGAAAACAATCGCTTCGGAAAGGTTGCGGACCTGGGTCTGGAATTCGAGGAAATTGCTCAACTCGCGCAGGTCAGGCGACATCTGCGGCAGTTCGCGGTTGACGTCATTGGCCATCGCGAGAATATCGCCGGCAATATTACGCTTGTGTTCCTCCAGGTACGATTCGGCCACCACCTGGGATTCACTGACGGCGGTACGCACCCGTTCACTGAACCAGTTCTGCAAACCGAAATTCAGGACGACCGTGGAAAACACGGCAACGATGATGGCCGGCGTCACGCACGAGACTGAACAGCACCACCAGGCGAATATGCAGGCGCGATCCCGCCGACCCGCGCCGTCGCATAACCCAGAGCTGCACCATGCGGCGCACGACAAGCACGCCGAGGATGAGCAGAAGTACGAGATCGAGGTAGATAAGCCCGAGAACCGAGCCGGTAGCCGCGGCAGGCCGCCGCCGGGTTGGGTAAAGACCAGATAGGTCGCAATGCCCGACGCGATGGCGGCAACCGTGAGAATAACCACCGCCTTGTCGGCGAGCCGGACGCGCGCCGCCCAGCGGGTCAAGCGGGCGAGCCGATCTGGGAACGTTCTGGCGACGTTTTCCGTCATGGATTCAACCGCTTGCTAAAAGACGTGGCGGGTAGTTGATGCCCAAAGCCGGGTCACTTTACGCCGCGAATTACCTGAATGTCCAATTCCGCAATTTCTTGCGGAGCGTATTGCGGTTCAGTCCGAGCAACCGCGCCGCCGATCTGGTTGCCTCGCGTCAGATCAAGCGACAGCGTCAGCAAGGGCCGCTCGATCTCGCGCAGGATACGGTCGTACAGACCCGGCGGCGGCAGCCTGTCCTTATGGGCGGCGAAGTAATCGCGCAGGTGACGTTCCACCGAACCGCCGAGGCTTTCGCCATCATGGGATTCGGCCTGGCCCTCTTCCACCATGGCGGGGGCTTCGGAAAGTTCCGCCTCGATCACGTCGAGACCGATCAGCTCCTGCGAATAAAGCGCCGCCAGGCGGCGCACCAGGTTCTCCAGCTCTCGCACGTTGCCGGGCCAGCGGTAATCAACCAGGCGGCCCATCGCCGCTTCGTCGATGCGTTTCGCGGGCAGCCCCTCTTTCTCGACCTCGGACAGGAAATGACGCGCCAAAAGCGGAATATCCTCCGTCCGCTCGCGCAGGGGCGGCAAACGGATCGGCACGACGTTCAGACGGTAAAAAAGGTCTTCGCGGAACAGGCCCTGGGAAACCAGGCGCCGCAAATTGCGATGGGTGGCGGCAATGATGCGTACATTTGTGCGAATCGCGGAACGCCCGCCAACGGTGGTGTATTCACCCTCCTGCAACACGCGCAACAGCCGGGTCTGGGCTTCCAGCGGCATATCGCCGATTTCATCAAGGAAAAGGGTTCCGCCCTCGGCCTGCTCGAAACGCCCGACATGGCGCTGACCGGCGCCGGTAAAGGCACCCCGTTCGTGGCCAAACAATTCGCTCTCGATCAGTTCACGCGGGATCGCCGCCATGTTGATGGCGACAAACGGCCCTGACTTGCGGGCCCCGTAATCGTGCAACGCGCGGGCCACCAGTTCCTTGCCGGTTCCCGATTCGCCGGTTATCATCACTGTCAGGTCGGTGCCGATCAGCCGCGCCAGGGTTCGGTAGATTTCCTGCATCGCCGGCGAACGTCCGATCAGCGGCAGCTTTTCTTCTTCCGGATCCACACGCTTGGCGCCGCCGGGCTGCGCCGTCGGTTGCGAAAAGGCCTTTTTGACGACACTGACCAGTTCGTTCAGGTCAAAGGGCTTCGGCAAATACTCAAAGGCACCGCGCTGGGTTGCCTTGACCGCGGTCAACAATGTGTTCTGGGCGCTCATCACGACGACGCGCAAATCCGGGCGGATCTTGCGAATGCGGGGCACGAGGTCGAGCCCATTTTCATCGGGCAGGACAACGTCGGTGATGACAAGGTCACCCTCGCCGTTCGATACCCAGCTCCACAGCGTCGCGGCGTTGGACGTCGCGCGCACCGTGTAGTCGTTGCGCGACAGCGCCTGGCTGACCACGGTTCGTATAGCGCTGTCATCGTCGGCGACAAGCACCGTCATTTCAGCCATTCTTTTTTTCCTCCGGCCCCGTGTAAACGGGAAGATAAACCCTGAAGACAGTGTGTCCGGGCTCGCTGGTGAATTCGATGATGCCGCCGTGATCGCCGATGATTTTGGCGACAAGCGGTAGCCCCAACCCCGTCCCGCCCGCCTTGGTGGTGACAAAGGGGTCGAACAGGTGCGGGCGCAGGTCATCGGGGATACCTTCGCCGTTGTCTTCAATGCTGACCACCAAGGGCAGGTGGGTGCGCTGCCCGGCACCCGGTGTCGCCAGTCGCAGGCCATGCTGGTAACCGGTGGTCAGCGTAACCTCACCCCCCTCTTTCGGGGCGGCCTCGGCGGCATTCTTCACCAGGTTCAAAAACACTTGCACAAGCTGGTCGCGGTCGGCTGCGACCGGCGGCAACGACGGGTCATAACGTTCGCGGAAACGGATATGGCGGGCAAATCCAGATTGTGCCAGTTCGCGCACATGGCCCAGCACCTGATGGATGTTCACCGCCTCGCGCTCAACGAACGGACTTTCGGAAAACACTTCCATTCGGTCCACCAGCGCGCAGATGCGGTCAGTTTCATCGCAAATCAGGCGTGTCAGCTTGCGATCCTCGGTCGAGAGCGCGGTTTCCAGCAACTGGGCCGCGCCGCGAATACCCGACAGCGGGTTCTTGACCTCATGGGCCAGCACCGCCGCCATGCCGGTAACCGACCGCACGGCATTGCGGCTGTCCATCTGGCGCGTCATCTTGAAAGCGATGGAACGATCATGGAACGAGACCGCCACCCCGCCGGGTTCATCGGCGATCGGCGCCACCTGGATCGTCACCACCCGCGATCCCGTGCGCGGGGTCTCCAGCGTCACGCCATATTCCGACAGGCTGGCGCCTTGTTCACCGACCTGGCGGATCATGGAAAAAACCGGGCTGTCGTCCGAGATCAAATCGCTGAGCGCGCGTTCACACAGCCACGACTGGCTGGCATCGAAGAACTGTTCCGCCGCGAGGGTGGCGTAACGAATCTTCCCCTCGGCATCGAGCACGACAATCGGATCGGCCAGGGCGTTGAGCACGGTTTCAAACCGCCCCTCCCCCATGCCCGCGCCACCATCCTTGCGCACCAGTTTCAGGTTCATGCCGCCACCTTGTTCGTGGATTGCACCTTGTCTTGGTCTTGCGCGGCACCGGCGAAAAACGCCTGGGTCACGGCGCGAACCGCCGCCGGATCGTCAAGCCGGTTGATCTCGGCCTTGTAGCGGGCGCCGTCGCGCAGTCCGCTCACGTACCAGCCCAGGTGCTTGCGGGCCATGCGGACCCCGCGCGATGTGCCGTGATGGTGCAAGATGTCCTCAAAATGCTCGAGCGCGATAGCACCGCGCTCGGCCACCGTCGGATCCGCCACCCGCGTGCCGTCCTTGATGAAGGCCGCGACCTGGGCCGGGAACCACGGTCGCCCGCAGGCGCCACGGCCGATCATCACCCCATCGGCGCCCGATTGCGCAAGGGCATCGGCCGCGTCTTCAACCGTAGTGATATCGCCGTTGACGACGACCGGCAGGTCCACCGCCGCCTTGACGCGAGCAACAAAGGACCAGTCGGCGACGCCTTCATACATCTGGCAGCGGGTACGGCCGTGAACGGTGATCAGCCTGACCCCGGCTTCGGCGGCGATGCGCGCGATCTCGGGCGCGTTGAGAGTGTCATGGTCCCAACCCATGCGCATTTTCAGCGTCACCGGAAGGTCCACCGCCTTGACCGCGGCGGCAAGAATGCGTCCAACCAGCGCCGGCTCGCGCATCAACGCCGAACCCGCCTGCTTGTTGACGACCTTCTTGACCGGACAGCCCATGTTGATATCAATCACCGCCGCACCACGATCGGCGTTGAGCCGCGCCGCCTCGGCCACCACCTCGGGCTCGCAGCCGGCAAGCTGAACCGCCATCGGGAATTCCTCGGGCACGGTGGCGCCCATTTTCAGGGACTGGCGGGTTTCGCGCACCATCGCCTGGCTGGCGATCATTTCCGAAACAACGAGCCCCGCCCCCGCCCGCCTGACAAGGCGGCGGAACGGCAGATCGGTGACGCCGGACATGGGGGCGAGGATGACCGGATTGGCAAGATGGACCGGCCCGATGGATATGGTCATTTATTATGCAATTCTATTGTCTGATTAAATTACAGGCAATATAGCCGCGTTCCCGCTACCGCGCAAGCATTAGCGCGGCGATTCAGACCCCTCAGCCGCGCCCGAGCACCACGTCGGTGACGAATTTCACCCCCGGATAAGCCAGGGTGAGAAACAGGTAGGACAGCAACAACACCCGCGCCGCCCGCTTCCCCGCAAGGCCACTGGCCCGGTCCACGACGATCAGGACCACCATGACGCCAAAGGCGGCCAGCGCGAAAAATGTCTTGTGACTGAGAACCAGAAGACGCCGGCTTTCGACGTATTCGATCGCCATGCCGCTGAGCAGCCCCATCCCCAGCACCACCGCCGCCAGCACCATCAAAACCCGTTGCAGGCGTTCGGCGTCGGCAACAGCCGGCAGCAGGGCCGTCAGCCGCGTCGGGCGGCGCGCCTTCAGCGCACGTTCCTGCAAATACACGGCCGTGCCCGCCACGGCGGCAAGGGTGAACAGCGCGTAGGTCGCCACCGAAACCGCGATATGCAGCCCGAGCCACGGCCCCGACGCCGAGCTCGCCGCCGCCCCCGGCGCGTGGGACCACACCGCCGCCAGCGCCGCCAGCACCAGGAGATATGGTCCCAGCACCACCGCCAAACGCGCCAGCGCCACCGAACGCAGGGCGCCCAGCACGAACAGCAGCAGCGTCACCGCCGCCGTCAGCCACAAGGCAGGCGCCAGGTCCGCCCGCCAGCCGCCGGAAAACGCAACCCACACCACCGCGCCGGTGCCCGCCAGCGCCACCAGCGCCGACGGCCAGAACCGGGGCGGACGGCCCGTGCCCTCGGGCGGCGCGCCATAGGCGGCGGCGGTCATTGCCGTCAGGGCCGCCAGGGCCGCAAGATGAAGAAACAGGTGGGACATCGCCGGTGACATTGTCGTTTACAGATCGTGGATGTTAAGGGGGCGGAGTATATACCGCGCCGCCAAGGAGCGGGAAAGATAACAGTTTCCGGCGCTGCCGCGCGGCCGCTTGCGGCGCTTGGCAGGACGCCCGCCTGCGACTAGGCTCACGCCATGATTTCGGGAATCCCCTCATGACCGCGGGCGGCACCATCGCCCTTATCGTTGCCGCCGGACGTGGCCGGCGTTTCGGCGAACGCGGCCCGGCGCCCAAGCAGTACCTGCCGCTGGCCGGTCAGACCACCGTGCTGGCCCGCACCATTGCCGCCTTTGTTGCCCATCCCGGCGTCGATGGCGTGCGCGTGGTGATTCATGACGACGACCGCCACCATTACGACGATGCCGTGGGGGAATTGGGGCTGATGGCGCCGGTGACCGGCGGGGCTGAACGGCTCGATTCCGTGCGTCTTGGCCTCGAAAGCCTATGCGACGAAGCCCCGGCACGCGTTCTCATCCACGATGCGGCCCGCCCGCTGGTGGACAGCGCGCTCATCGACCGGGTGCTAGCGGCCCTCGACGATGCCGACGGCGCGATCCCCGCGCTGGCAGTCAGCGACACTCTCAAGCTCGCCAGCGGCGGCTTCATCACCGGCGGCGTGCCCCGCGACGGCGTTTTTCGCGCCCAGACCCCGCAGGGCTTCCGCTTCGAGGCCATTCTCGAAGCCCATCGCCTGGCGGAACACGAAAAAGGGCAAAGCTTTACCGACGACGCCGCCGTCGCCGCCCATGCCGGGATCGAGGTTGCCGTGGTCGCCGGATCGGAGAAGAACCTGAAGATCACCACCGACGAAGATCTCGCCCGCGCCCGCGCCCTGATCGCGGGGCTTGGCGGCGCCGATATCCGCACCGGCCAGGGCTTCGATATCCACAAATTCGATGATGCGCGGCCCGGTCCCGTGCGCCTGTGCGGCATTGATATCCCCTGCGACCATGCGCTGGCCGGACATTCCGACGCGGATTCAGGCCTTCATGCCGCCACCGATGCCCTTTTGGGCGCGATTGCCGCGGGCGATATCGGCAGCCACTTCCCGCCCTCGGACGCCCGCTGGAAAGGGGCCGATTCGGCCGTGTTCCTGCGCCATGCCGGGGAACTGGTGACACAGGCCGGCGGGCGCGTGCTCAATCTCGATGTCACCTTGATCTGCGAACGCCCGCGCATCAGCCCGCATCGCGATGCCATGCGCGCGCGAATCGCGGAAATCCTGGGAATCGAACCGGCGCGCGTCAGCGTCAAGGCAACCACCATGGAAGGTCTCGGCGCGCTCGGCCGTGGCGAGGGCATCGCCGCACAGGCCGCCGCTACCGTGGCCATCGGCACCGCGTCATGACCCCACCCGCGCCCAAGACCGATGGGTTGTCGTTCTGGCATCCCGCCAGCCTGATCGCCACCTGGTTCGGCACTGGGCACTTGCCCAAGGCGCCCGGAACCTTCGGCTCGCTGGCGGCGCTGCCGCTCGCCTGGGTCCTGGCGGAACGCATCGGCCCCTGGGCTGTGGTCGCGGCGGGATTGGCCCTGTTCGTCATCGGTCATATTGCCGTTACGATTTACCTGCGCCACACCCGTACCGAGGACCCCGGCGAGGTGGTGATTGACGAGGTCGCGGGCCAGCTCCTGGCGGTAGCGCCAGCGGCCCTCGATCCGCTGGCCTTCGCGCTTGGCTTCGTGCTGTTCCGCATCTTCGATATCATGAAGCCGTGGCCGGTGAACGCGCTGGAACGCGGCCTGCCCGGCGCCGCCGGAGTGATGGCAGATGACACCGCTGCCGCCCTTTATGCGGCCAGCCTTCTGATTGTATTCTTCATTGTAACAGAACGACCTAATGTATTTTTCTAAGGAAATACTTGACCTTTCCAGCCGGCTTGTTTCCGGGCTCCAGGCCGCCGGCATGACGGTGGCCACCGCCGAATCCTGTACCGGTGGCCTGATCGGCGGCGCCATTACCGAGGTCAGCGGCGCGTCAGCCGTCTTCATGGGAGGGTTCGTGACCTACGACAACCGCCTCAAGCGCGAGGTTCTGGGCGTCGGAGCCGAATTGCTGGAACGCCACGGCGCGGTCAGCTCCGAGGTCGCCCGAGCCATGGCCAAAGGTGCGCGCGCTCGCGCTCGGGTCAGCCTGGCCGTGGCCGTGACCGGGATCGCGGGACCGGGCGGCGGCGGCAAGGACAAACCGGTGGGCCTCGTCCATCTCGCGGTAGCCCGCGAGGGCGGTGAAACCGTCAACCATTCCCACGTCTTTTCCGGCTCACGCGCCGATGTCCGCGCCCAGACGGTCGAGAGCGCCCTCAGGCTGTTGTTGCAGAGCCTCCCCCCAAGGGCCTAAAACAAGCCCGCCCCCGCAGGAGAGTGCCCTTTATGATTACCCTCAAGCCCCCACCGCAGTTGCCCGTCGGATACCAGGTCTCGATCCGCAACCTGTTCGGTATCACTTTCCTCAGCGTCCTGATCTTTGTCGTGCTTGGCGTCATCATCGTCCAGCTCGACCCGACGATCTTCGGACCCAACCGCAACCGGGCCGAGGCGTTGCTTTGGTTCGCGCTGCTGCTGACCACCGGCATCCTGATCGCCACCGGCTATGTGCTCGCCTGGCGCACACCGGCGCGCTGGGGGATCATTGGCCTGACCCGGCCGGAGCCGCGCTGGATCGTGATCGCCGTCTGCGTCGGCACCGTCCTATTTTTCCTGGGCGAACGGGCCGATCATGCCTTCGGCCTCGGCATCATGGACGATTTCCGCAAGGAGTTCGGGGCCGGGCTCCATACCGAAATGGGACTGGTCTCGTTGTTCGCCGCCCGCATGGTGCTGCTGCCCCTCGCCCTCGAAATCTATTTTCGCGGCATCATGTTCAACTTCTTCGCCGGCCGTTTCGGGCCCGAGGCCGGGCTTTTCGTGTCCTCGATCCTGTTCGCCGGGCTGTTCTTCCGCCCCGACCTGTCCATCAGCATGGCCTATGGTTTCGTCTACGGACTGGCCTACGGGCTTTTATTCCTGCGCTCGGGATCGCTGTGGGTATCCATCGCGGCGCATGGCACCCTTGGCGCCCTAATCGTCGCCAAGGCGGCCTGGGGATGAGTGTGCGCCTTTGATCATGACACTCAAGGCCCGCTGGGCCGACCTTTCCCCCAATGTCCGCGGCGCCGCCTTCGTCGTCGTTGGCGCCTTTATCCTGATCGTCATGGCATCCATGGTGAAACACCTGGGCCAGCGCCTGCCGTCCTTCGAGGTGCTGTTCGTGCGCTTCCTGGCGGGCTTGCTGGTGATCCTGCCGGTGGTCTGGCGCACCGGCTTCGGCAAGGTGCTCAAAACAAAGAAGCTTCACCTGCATGCTACGCGCGGCTTCGTTGGCTTCATGGGCAATATGTTTTTCTTCTTCGCCCTGGTGAACATGGCCATCGCCGACACCGTCACCATCCAGTTTTCGCGCCCGATCCTGATGGTCGGCATCGCACTTCTGGTGTTGCGCGAAGATGTCGGCTGGCGCCGCGCGCTGGTGGCGCTGGTCGGGTTTTCCGGCGTCATCATGATCACCCGCCCCTTCGGCGACGGGTTCGAGCCCTGGGCCATCGTCGCGCTCGGCGGCACCTTTTTCGGCACCCTGGTGGTGCTGACCATCAAGCTTTTGTCGCGGACCGAGCAGACCGTGACGATCATGTTTTATTTCGCCGCCTTCACTACCCTGTTCGCCTTCATCCCGGCAATGTTCGTCTGGGTGCCGCCGACGCCGGAAGAATGTCTGCTGCTGGCCCTGACCGGCACCCTGGGCATCATCGGCCAAAGCATGTTCACCCATGGGGTGGGCCTCGGCGATACCAGCTTCGTGATGCCGTTCGATTACCTTCGGATCGTTTACGCCTTTATCCTCGGCGTGCTGTTCTTCGGCGAGCTGCCCGGCGCCTGGAGCTTCATCGGCGCCGGCGTCATCATCGGCTCATCGATCTACCTCGTGCGCTCCGAACGACGCCGGCCACCGGCTGCATGAACGGTTTCAGACGGAACAGTGAAAACCGGGCATTTTTCCGGAATGCTGATGATCGGACGATTGATCTGCAATTGCACCCTGATCATGATGACCCACCACCGGCAAAAGCGTCTGGCCGGGAAACATCCCGAACAGAAGCATAAGGGCGATAAATGCGGGCAAAAGGCTTTTCATCACGGGCCGTTCTGTTTCAGTCACCGGACGAATATATACACCACGCCGGAAACGCTGTCACTTGCCCGTGCGCCTGGCCGCCTGCACCATGTTTTCGAGCGCGCCGAGGAAGCGCGATCGGTCCTGTTTCGAAAATCCCGGACCGCCGCCCCGCACGTCGCCAGTATCGCGCAGATGCGCCATCAGTTCGCGCATGGCCAGGGCATTGCCGATGCTGTCCTCGGTAAAGGGGCGGCCCGTGTGGCCGATAACCGCCGCGCCTTTTTCAAGGCAGCGTGCCGCCAGCGGAATATCCGCCGTCACCGCTATATCGCCGGGACCGATATTCTGCGCAATCCAGTCATCGGCGGCATCCAGCCCTTCGGCCACCACCACCCGGTTGATCAAGGGATGCGCGCCCCCCGCACGCAGCCACGAATTGCCGACCAGGTGAACGCGCAATCCGTGGCGTTCGGCGACACGCAGCACCTCGTCCTTGACCGGGCAGGCATCGCCATCCACAAAGATTTCAGGCACCGGGATCGCCGTATAGTTTTCGCGCCCGTGTCTCGAACGCCGTCACCATGCGGCGCGAGGCATCGTCGAAAAACGCGCCCATCAGCTTTTCCAGAATGGCGGAACGAAAGGCGAAAGCGACGTGGAATTCCAGGCGCGTGCCCTCCCCCTCCGCATGAAAGAGCCAGCGGTTTTCCATGTGCTGCATCGGCCCCTTGACGTAATAGACATCAATTGCAGGCGGATCGGCGTCCTTGCGCAGCGTGACGCGGGACGTGAAGGTTTCGCGGAACACGCGGGTGCCGACGATCAGGTCCGCGGTTACCACTTCGCCATCCGGCGCCTTTTCCCGCGCGCCGATCCGCGCGCCCAGGCACCACGGCAGGAATTCAGGATATTTCGCTATGTCCGCGACAAGATCGAACAACTGCCCCGGCGCATAGGGCAGCCGCCGCGTTTCGTCAAAGCGATGCATGAATAATCAGGACCTGGGCGCGAGCTTGGCTTCGCGCGCGGCGCGGAGGCGGAAAAAGTCTTCCGCGGCAAAGTAACTCGACCGCGTCAGGGGCGAACTGGAGACCAGCAAAAACCCCTTGTTTCGCGCCACCGTGGCATAGTCGTTGAATTCATCGGGCGTGACGAAACGTTCCACGGCGATATGGCGCGGCGTCGGCGGCAGGTACTGGCCGATGGGCAGGAAAGCGACGTCGGCGGCGCGCAGGTCGGCCATCACCTGATGCACTTCTGCCTTTTCCTCGCCGAGCCCCACCATCAGGCCCGAGTTGGTGAAGATCGTGGGGTCCAGGCTCTTGACCCGGTCGAGCAGCTTGAGCGACTGGAAATAGCGCGCGCCGGGCCGCACGGTGCCGTAAAGCCGGGGCACGGTTTCCAAGTTGTGATTGAACACGTCCGGCCGGGCTTCCACCACGGCCTCGATGGCATTCTCTTTACGCAGGAAATCCGGCGTCAGCACTTCCACCGAGGTATCGGGCGCGGTCTCGCGCAAGCGGCGGATGCATTTGACGAACTGGGACGCGCCGCCATCGTCAAGGTCGTCGCGGTCCACCGAGGTGATCACCACGTGCTCAAGCTTCAGCTCCGCCACCGCCGTGGCCAGGTGTTCCGGCTCCAGCGGATCGACAGCATTGGGCTTGCCGGTCTTGACGTTGCAAAAGACGCAGGCCCGCGTGCAGGTGTCGCCCAGGATCATCACCGTGGCATGGCCCTTGGACCAGCATTCCCCGATATTGGGGCACGCCGCTTCCTCGCACACGGTATTGAGCTTCAGCCCGCGCATCAACTTGCGCGTTGCGTTGTATTCCGGCGACGTCGGTGCCTTGACCCGGATCCAAGCCGGTTTCGGCTGGCGCGGGGCCTTTTCGGCACCAAGGTTATGTATCTTGCTCACGATCGCGGGCCCTTTCGGGACTAGAAGTGAATCACGCGGCCAAAAGCGTCAAGCACCGATTCATGCATCATTTCCGACAGCGTCGGATGCGGGAACACGGTCGCCATCAATTCGGCTTCCGTGGTTTCCAGCGTCTTGGCAACGACGAAGCCCTGGATCAGCTCGGTCACTTCGGCGCCGATCATATGCGCGCCGAGCAATTGCCCGGTCTTGGCATCGAAAACGGTTTTGACGAAGCCTTCCGCCTCGCCCAACGCAATGGCCTTGCCGTTGCCGATGAAGGGGAACTTGCCCACCTTGACCTCGTATCCCTCGGCCTTGGCCCTGGCCTCGGTCAACCCCACCGATGCCACCTGCGGGCGACAATAGGTACAGCCCGGAATGTTTGCCGTATCCAGTGGATGAACGCCGTCATGGCCCGCGATACGCTCGACGCAGAGCACGGCCTCATGGCTCGCCTTGTGCGCCAGCCACGGCGGGCCCGCGACGTCGCCGATGGCGTAAACGCCCGGCTCGCCGGTTTCGCACCACTGGTTGATGCGAATGTGGCCCTTCTCGACCCGAACGCGGGTTTTTTCCAGCCCCAGGTCCTCGACATTGCCGGTGATGCCCACCGCCAGGATAACGCGGTCGAAGGTTTCGCTGCGCGCCTTGTCCGGGTCCTTGCCCGGCACGATCTCGGCCACGACCTTGCCCTTCTGCACCTTGAGCGACTTCACCGACGTCGCGGTGTGAATAGTCATCCCCTGCTTTTCGAAGGCCTTTTCCGCGAAGGCGGAAACATCGGCATCTTCGACCGGCAGCACGCGGTCCATCACCTCGACCACCGTGACGTCGGCGCCAAGATCGTTGTAGAAGCTCGCGAACTCGATGCCGATGGCGCCGGAGCCGATCACCAGCAAGCGCTTGGGCATGGTTTCCGGCACCATCGCTTCCTTGTAGGTCACGATGTGCTTGCCGTCGGGCTCAAGCCCCGGCAGCGTACGCGCCCGCGCGCCCGTCGCAAGGATAACGTGCTTTGCAGTCAGCGGATCAAGGGCCTTGCCGTCGGCATCGCTGAGCGCGACCTTGCGCGCCCCGCCCGCCGCCATGCCGTCAAGACGCGCCCGGGCATCGAACACCGTGACCTTGTTCTTCTTCATCAACCCGCTGATGCCCTTGGACAACTGCCCGGCAACGGCGCGCGAACGGGCCACCACTTTTTTCAGGTCAACGCCGTTGGCCGTGGCCTTGACGCCGAATTCATCGGCATGGGCGACCAGGTGCGCAACCTCCGCCGTGCGCAGCAGCGCCTTGGTCGGGCTGCAGCCCCAGTTGAGGCAGATGCCGCCCATGTGGGCGCGTTCCACCACGGCGGTCTTCATGCCCAGCTGGGCGGCGCGGATGGCCGCGACGTAGCCGCCAGGGCCACCGCCAATTACGATCAGGTCGAAGGTCGTGTCGGCCACGGGGCCCTCCTTGGAAACGGGTTACAGCACCAGCCGGACGGGATGCTCGATCAGTTCCTTGATGGCGCCGAGCAGCTTCGCCCCCAGCGCACCGTCCACGGCGCGATGATCGCAAGACAGCGTCAGGGTCATCATGTTGCGGATCACAATCTCGCCATCGCGAACGACAGCGCGTTCCTCACCGGCCCCCACAGCCAGGATGCAAGACTGCGGCGGGTTGATGATGGCGGTAAACTCACGCACGCCGAACATGCCCATGTTGGAAATGGAGAACGTGCCGCCCTGGTATTCATCGGGGGTCAGCTTGCCGCTACGCGCACGGGCGACCAGGTCCCTGGCTTCCGCCGAAATCGCGGCCAGCCCCTTGCGGTCGGCGGCGCGCACGATGGGCGTGATCAGCCCCCCGCCCTCGGTCGCAACGGCGACGGAGATGTCGGCGGCATCGAAAACCTTCATGCCGTCATCGGCCCACGATACGTTGGCTTCCGGCACCTTGCGCAGTGCCAGCGCCGAAGCGCGAATGATGAAATCATTGACCGAGATTTTCAGGCTCTCGTCGATCTCGTTCACTTCCTTGCGCAGCGCCAGAAGCGCGCCGATGTCGCAGTCCATCGCAACATAGAAATGCGGCACGGTCTGTTTCGATTCGGTCAGGCGACGGGCGATGACCTTGCGCATGTTGCTGTGCGGCTCAACCCGTGCATTGGCCGGGCCGAAGGCCTGACCGGCACCGGCGCACAACCCGCCCGCGGCCATGCCGTGACCGCCGGAGGCGACGAAGGCCTCGACATCGGCCTTGATGATGCGCCCATGCGGGCCGGAGCCGGGCACGCGGGCAATATCGATGCCGCCGTCACGCGCCAGGCGGCGCGCCAATGGAGAGGCAAACACACGCCCGCCTGCCGCTGTCGGCGCGGCGGGTTTCGCCACCGGCGCGGGCTTCGGTGCCGGGGCGGGTGCGGCCACCGGGGCCGGTTTCGACGCGGGCGCGGGCGCCGCAGGTGCTGCTGGCGCAGCCGGCGTTTCGGCCTTTGCAGCGGGCGCGGGCGCCTCAGCGGCCGCATCCTTGGCCGCGGCGGCCACCGCCGCCTTGTCGTCGCCGTCTTCGGCCAGCACGGCGATCGGTGCGTTCACGGCCACGCCTTCGGTGCCCTCGGCCACGATGATCTTGCCGAGCGTGCCTTCGTCCACGGCCTCGACTTCCATTGTCGCCTTGTCGGTTTCGATCTCGGCGATAACGTCACCGGCCTTGATGGCGTCGCCTTCCTTCTTCAGCCAGGACGCGATCTTGCCTTCGGTCATGGTCGGCGACAGGGCGGGCATTTTGATGATGATGGCCATGATGCTCCCCCCTAACCGCGGTAGGTCACGGCGCGCACGCCATCAATGACGTCGGCCACGTCCGGCAATGCCAGTTTTTCGAGGTTCGCCGCGTAAGGCAGCGGCACGTCCGCCGCAGTCACGCGGTAGAGCGGCGCGTCGAGGTAATCGAAGGCTTCTTCCATGATCCGCGCGGCGATTTCCGAACCAATCCCCGCGTAGGGCCAGCCTTCCTCCACCGAAACGATGCGGTTTGTCTTTTCAACCGAGCGCAGGATGGTTTCGGTATCAAGCGGGCGCAGGCTGCGAAGGTCGATCACTTCCGCCGAAATGCCTTCCGCCGCCAGCGCCTCGGCTGCCTGCAACGCCAGGTCCACCATCAGGGAGAAAGCCGTGATGGTAACATCCGTCCCTTCGCGCACCACCCGGGCCTTGCCGATGGGCACGACGAAATCCGGGTCCACCGGCACGTCGCCGCTGCGGCCATAAAGCATTTCATGTTCAAGGAAGATCAACGGGTTGGGATCGCGGATCGCGGCCTTCAGAAGCCCCTTGGCATCGTCGGCGGAATAAGGTGCCACGACCTTGACGCCGGGAATGTGAGCATACCAGCTCGCAAAACACTGCGAATGCTGGGCCGCCACACGCGACGCGGCACCGTTGGCGCCACGGAACACCATCTGGCAGGCGATCTGGCCGCCGGACATGTAGCGCGTCTTGGCGGCGGAATTGATCAGGTGATCCATCGCCTGCATGGCGAAGTTGAAGGTCATGAATTCGACAATCGGCTTGAGCCCGCCGAAGGCCGCGCCGACGCCAAGACCGGTGAAGCCCTGTTCGGTGATCGGCGTATCCACGACGCGGCGGTCGCCGAATTCGTCGAGCAGGCCCTGGCTGACCTTGTAGGCGCCCTGATATTCCGCGACCTCCTCGCCCATCAGGAACACCGCTTCGTCGCGGCGCATTTCCTCGGCCATCGCATCGCGCAGGGCCTCGCGCACGGTGATGGTGGTGGTTTCGGCATAGAAACGCGGGTCCACATCGGACGGCGGCGGCGCCTTGGGCGCGGCCGGGCGCGCTTCGGCCGCCGGGGCCGGGGCCGGAGCCGGAGCTTCGGCCTTGGTCTCTGCCGGTACGGCTTCAGCCTTTGCCGCCGGCTTTGCCTTGGGCGCGGGCGCCGCTTTCAGGGCCGAGGCGTCCTCGCCGTCTTCCAGCAGAATGGCGATCGGCTCATTGACCGCGACGCCTTCGGTGCCTTCCGCGACCATCAGCTTGCCGATGGTGCCTTCGTCCACGGCTTCGACTTCCATCGTCGCTTTATCGGTTTCGATCTCGGCGATAACGTCGCCGGCGCGCACCGCGTCACCTTCTTTCTTAAGCCACTTTGCCAGCTTGCCCTCGGTCATAGTGGGCGACAGCGCCGGCATCAGAACGGGAATGGTCATGCCTCAGGCCTCCGCCAAAACATCGGTGTAAAGTTCTTCCGGCGCCGGTTCCGAATCGGTCAGGGCGAAATCCGCCGCCTCGGTCACGATCTTCTTCACCTCGGCGTCGATCTTCTTCAGGTCTTCCGCCTTCGCCAGCTTGTTCTCGAACAGGATGTCGGAAAGATGATCGATGGGATCGCGTTCCTCGCGCACCTTTTGCACTTCGTCGCGGGTGCGGTAACGCGCCGGGTCCGACATCGAATGACCGCGGTAGCGATAGGTTTCCATCTGCAGGATGAACGGCCCCTTGCCCGCGCGGCAATGCGCCACCGCATTGGCCCCCGCCTCCTTCACCGCCAGCACATCCATGCCGTCCACCTTGTGGCCGGGAATGCCGTAAGGCTCGCCCCGGCGGAAGAAATCGGCACTGGCGGAAGCGCGGGCAACGGAAGTGCCCATGCCGTACTGATTGTTTTCGATGATGAAAATCACCGGCAGCTTCCAAAGCGCCGCCATGTTGAAGCTTTCCGCCACCTGCCCCTGGTTGGCCGCGCCGTCGCCGTAATAGGTCAGCGACACCGCGTCGTTGCCGCGATAACGATGGGCAAAGGCAAGCCCGGCGCCGATCGGCACCCCGGCACCGACGATGCCGTGCCCGCCGTAGAAGTTCTTCTCCTTGGAGAACATGTGCATGGAACCGCCCTTGCCCCGCGAATAGCCGCCCTGGCGTCCGGTCAGTTCCGCCATCACCCCCTTGGGGTCCATGCCGCAAGCCAGCATGTGGCCGTGGTCGCGGTAGGTGGTGACCACCGTATCCTCGGCCTTCAGCTTGGCCTGCATGCCGACGACGACCGCCTCCTGCCCGATATAGAGGTGACAGAAGCCCGCGATGGCACCCTGACCATAGAGCTGGCCGGCCTTTTCCTCGAACCGGCGAATCAGCAGCATCTCGCGGTAGAGGTGCAGCAACTCCTTCTGGCTCTCGGCAGGCTTGGTGCCGGCCTTGCGGGGCGCGGCCTTGCGCTTTGCGGGCGCGGTTTTACGGGCGGATTTTTTCTTGGCGGCACGGGCCATGTTCGGGTTCCCCTGGCGGTTCCTGACGAACGACAGCGCGGCGTCATGGCGCCGCGAGCGAGACACCCTACACTTGATTCAAGGCCACCGAAAAGCCGAAAAAAAATATTAGAATTCAATGTGATAAATTGTATTAACGTGATTTAAGTTAATAATATCAAATTCGATCTTTTTACCCGCCCGATTAAGAAATAATCTATCGCGAAATCGCGCATCGGACGCAAGGTTCGAACATCGCAAAAACCTGCTGAAAGGTCATGAAGGTTGATCCCGTCACCTTGGGTGCTATCCTTTTTCCATCACCGCACTCATCGCATAAGCAATGAATAATCCATGACAGGGAGAGTACGATGAACCGCTTGAAAAATATCAGCTTTATTGGTGCCCTCGGGACGCTCGGCCTGGTTGTCGCGGGCGCCGGCCCGGCACACTCCGACGCGATTTCCGACTTCTACGCCAAGACCCAGATGAAGATCATCGTCGGCTCGTCCTCGGGCGGCGGCTACGATACCTACGCACGCACCCTCGCCCGCCATCTGCCCCGCCACATCCCCGGCAAGCCGCCGATGATCGTCCAGAACAAGATCGGCGCCGGCGGCATCGTCTCCGCCAACTATATCTACGGGATCGCGCCGCAGGACGGCAGCATCATCGGCGCGGTTCAGCGCACCATCCCCCTCGACCAGATCATGGGCCACAAGGGGCCGACCTTTGTTTCTACCAAGTTCCAGTGGCTCGGCAGCGCCACCAACGAAGCCGGCGTGCTGGCGGTGGTGAAAAGCGCCAAGGTGAAGACCCTGGAAGACGGCTTCAAGGTGAAGGCGATCCTCGGCTCCACCGGTCCGACGGACACGGAAATCTATCCCGCGATGCTCAACAACATCATGGGCGCCAAGTACGAGATCATCGGCGGTTACCCCGGCTCCGCCCAGGGGCATCTTGCCCTCAAGCGCGGCGAGATCGAGGGCTATAGCCAGTCCTGGTCCTCGTTCAAGCTGCTGGCGGGCCCCCGGTTCATGAAGAACGTGACGCCGCTGGTGCAACTCTCGCTCAAGCCGCTGCCCGAACTGACCAGGATGGGCGTCCCCATGATCATGGATTTCGTCGATCGCAAGCACGTCCTGCCGCAGTACTCCGTGGAGGACGCCAAGACCTGGTGGCGCCTGATGCTGACCTCGAAGGCCATGGGGCGGCCCTATGTCGTCGGCCCCAAGGTCCCCGCCGACAAGGTGAAGGTCCTGCGCGCGGCATTCATGGCGACCATGAATGATCCCAAATTCCTGGCCGACGCCAAGAAACAGAAGCGCGAGATCTCACCCATCAGCGGCGAGGAGGTCCAGCAGATGATCGCCGAGCTGGCCGCCGCGCCCAAGGCGACGGTGGAAAAGATCAAGGACCTGATCAAGTACAAGGGCCCGGTCAAGAAGGTGAAGATCGAGCTGGCAAAGCATACCGGCAAGGTCACCAAGACCAAGAAAGGCGGTCGCCAGATCTTCATCGAATACAAGGGCAAGGAAGTGAAGGCCAAGGTATCCGGTTCGCGCACCAAGATCACGGTGGGCGGCAAGAAAGCCAAGCGCAAGGCGGTGAAGGTCGGCATGATGTGCACCTTCACCTATCCCGGCCCCGGTTCAGAAGCCAAGAAAATCGACTGCAAGTAGCGGCCGGATCGATGAACTGATGAAGCCCCCGGCGATGTCCGGGGGCTTTTTTTTACTGGCGGAGCGAGATATGGACGGCCAATCCCGATTTCGGTGGCGGCGGCGCGCTGATCGGGTCGAACGCGATGCGCCGGCCCTTGCCGATCACCATGTCGTCGTTGTGAACGTAGCCGAGGACCGCGCGGGTGCGTTCCTCGAGCAGATCCCGGTCCAGGGTCGCCGGTTGCAGGTAGTGGACCCGCGCCGCCAGCGCGCCCCGGCGCGAAGCGATGCGGTCGCGCTCGATGCGGGCTTCCTGGACCTGCTGGTTGAGCTTGATCCAAGCGATCAGGCCGCGGTCGCCCTGAACGGCATGATAGGCGAAATAGGCAAACACCGTCGCCGCCAGCACGGGGCCGAAGATCAGGCGGGCGCGAACGCGAATTTCACCAAGCAACGTCATGGCCCGCAGCGAATCACAGCGGATTCCACCGGGTCAAGAAAAAAGTGAAAAGAATCTCGAATCTAGAAGCGAAATCTATGATCAGGAATCAGGGTTGGGATAAAGCTGATTGGCCTAATTGATTCTTTTATTTCATGTCCCGATTCTTTTGTTGCGCGCGCCCCTAGCGCCCGAGCGCGTCGCGGCCCGCGTAACGACCCACCGGTTCCAGCATTTCCTCGATACGGATCAACTGGTTGTACTTGGCCAACCGGTCCGAACGCGAGAGCGAGCCGGTCTTGATCTGGCCGCAGTTGGTCGCCACCGCCAGGTCGGCGATGGTCGAATCCTCGGTCTCGCCCGAACGATGCGACATGACCGCCCGGTAGCCCGCCTTGTGGGCCATTTCCACCGCTTCCAGCGTTTCCGACAGGGTGCCGATCTGGTTGACCTTGACCAGAATGGCATTGGCGATGCCGTCGTCGATCCCCTTCTTCAGGCGCTTGGGATTGGTCACGAACAGGTCGTCGCCGACCAGTTGCACCTTGTCGCCGACGGCGCGGGTCAGCGCCGCCCAACCGTCCCAATCGTCTTCGGCCATGCCGTCCTCGATAGAGGCGATGGGATAGTTCTTCACCAGCCCGGCCAGGTACTTGACCATGGCATCGCTGGAGAGCATCTTGCCCTCGCCCGCCAGCACGTATTTGCCCTTCTTGTAGAACTCGGTGGAAGCCGCATCCAGCGCCAGCACCACGTCGGTCCCGGCCTTGAAACCGGCCTGCTTGATCGCCTGCATGATGAAATCCAGCGCCGCGTCGGCGGACGCCAGGTCGGGCGCGAAGCCGCCTTCATCGCCGACACCGGTGGCATGACCCGCCTTTTTCAGGCTGGCGGCCAGCGCGTGGAAGATTTCCGCGCCCCAGCGCACCGCGTCCGCCATGGTCGGCGCGCCTACCGGTATGACCATGAATTCCTGGATGTCGATGGGATTGGCCGCGTGCGCCCCGCCGTTGATGATGTTCATCATCGGCGCCGGCAGGGTGCGGGCGTGAACGCCGCCGACATAAGCGTAGAGCGGCAAATTGGCTTCCGCCGCGGCCGCCTTCGCGGCGGCCAGCGAGACACCGAGAATGGCATTGGCGCCAAGGCGCGCCTTGTTGGGCGTCCCGTCGAGCGCGATCATCGCCTCGTCCAGCGCCAACTGGTCCTCGACTTCCATGCCGGCCAGGGCCTCGAACAACTCGCCGTTGACCGCGTCCACGGCCTTGAGCACGCCCTTGCCGCCGTAGCGTTTCTTGTCGCCGTCGCGCAGTTCCACCGCTTCATGCTTGCCCGTGGACGCACCCGACGGCACGGCGGCACGCCCGGTGGTGCCGGTTTCCAGAACGACATCGACTTCAACGGTGGGATTCCCACGGGAATCGAGAATTTCACGGGCGTAAATATCGGCGATTTCGGTCATGGCCTCGGTTTTCTTCCTGGCGGGTGGAACGGATGCGCGGGACTTAATGCGACTTGGTGATGCGGTCAATTTCCATCAGGGTCTCGACCAGCGCCGGCAATTCGCCGATCGGCACCATGTTGGGGCCGTCGGACGGCGCCTTGTCGGGGTCCTGATGGGTTTCGATAAAGACGCCGGCAACGCCGACGGCAACGGCGGCACGCGCCAGCGTCGCAACGAAGCGCCGCTCCCCGCCCGATGACGTGCCCTGCCCGCCCGGCTGCTGGACCGAATGGGTGGCGTCGAACACCACCGGGAACCCGGTCTCCGCCATGGTCGGCAGGGAACGCATGTCGGAGACCAGCGTGTTGTAGCCGAAGCTGGTGCCGCGTTCGCACAGCATGATGCGTTCATTGCCGCCCGCCACCCGCTTGGCGGCGACGTTCTTCCTGTCCCCGGGCGCCAGGACCTGCCCCTTCTTGACGTGGATGGCAGCACCGGTGGCGGCGGCGGCCATCAACAGATCGGTCTGGCGGCACAGGAAGGCGGGAATTTGCAGAACGTCGCAAACCTTCGCCACCGGGGCGCATTGCGCCGCATCGTGCACATCGGTCAGCACCGGCAGGTCGAACTGCGCCTTGACCCGCGCCAGGATTTCCAGGCCCTCGTCCATGCCCACCCCGCGCGCGCTGGCGTGGGACGTACGGTTGGCCTTGTCATAAGACGACTTGTAGATCAGCCCGATGCCAAGCTTGTTCGACATTTCCTTGAGCGCACCCGCCATGTCCAGCGCGTGGTTGGCGCTTTCGATCTGGCACGGCCCTGCGATCAGCGACAGGGGCGCGTCATTGGCGAAACTGACGGGACCGATATCTATGCCGCGGTTCGTAGCCATCAGACCAGTCGCGACTGGGTCACCGCCGCCTCGACGAAGGACGCGAACAGCGGATGGGGATCAAAAGGCTTTGATTTCAGCTCGGGATGGAACTGCACGCCGATAAACCACGGATGATCTGCCAGCTCGACGATTTCCGGCAACCGCTGGTCCGGCGACAGGCCGGCCACCATCAGGCCCGCCGCCTCAAGCTGGTCACTGTAGTTGATGTTGACCTCATAGCGGTGGCGGTGGCGCTCGAAAATCACGTCGCTGCCGTAGATTTCGCGCACCCGTGATCCCTTGGCCAGATGACTTTCGTAGGCGCCGAGCCGCATGGTGCCGCCCAGGTTGTCTTCGGCCGAGCGCAGCTCGCGCTCGTTGCCGCGCACCCATTCGGTCATCAGCCCGACCACCGGGTCCATGGCGGCCCCGAACTCGGTCGAGCCCGCGCCGGTGATGCCCGCGAGATGACGCGCCACCTCGATCACCGCCATCTGCATGCCGAAGCAGATGCCGAAATAGGGCACGCGCTTTCGCGGGCGAACTGCGCCGCCAGCACCTTGCCTTCGGTCCCACGCTCGCCGAAGCCGCCGGGCACCAGGATGCCGTGGACGTCCTGCAATTTTTCCAGCGTGCCGTCTTCTTCGAAGATTTCCGATGAAATCCAGTCCAGGTTGACCTTGACGTTATTGGCGATGCCGCCATGGGTCAGGGCTTCGGACAGGGACTTGTAGGAATCGAGCAAGGCCGTGTACTTGCCCACCACCGCGATGCGGACCTCGCCCTCGGGCTTGCGCACGCGTTCCATGATGCCGGTCCAGCGCCCCAGGTCGGGCGCCTTGGCGGTATCGAGGCCGAAGTGCTGCAACACCACGTCGTCGAAGCCTTCCTCGTGATAGGCGATGGGCACCTGGTAGATGCTGTCCACGTCCAGCGCCTGGACCACGGCATTGGGCCGCACGTTGCAGAACTGGGCGATCTTGCGCCGTTCCTCGGGCGGGATTGCGCGATCCGCCCGGCACAGCAGGACATCGGGCTGGATCCCCACCGACAGCAGTTCCTTGACCGAATGCTGGGTGGGCTTGGTCTTCAGCTCCCCCGCCGTCGGGATATAGGGCAGCAGGGTCAGGTGCACGTACATGGCGCGCTCGGGGCCGACCTCGTTGCCGAACTGGCGGATGGCTTCAAGGAAGGGGAGGCCTTCAATGTCGCCGACAGTGCCGCCGATCTCGCACAGCAGGAAATCCGTATCGCCGGGATCCGTCGCGATGAATTCCTTGATCGCGTCGGTTACGTGGGGAATGACCTGCACGGTCGCCCCCAGGTAATCGCCGTGGCGTTCGCGCGAAATCACGGTGGAATAGATGCGCCCGGTGGTGACGTTGTCGGACTGGCGCGCGTGAACGCCGGTGAAGCGTTCGTAATGGCCGAGGTCGAGATCGGTTTCGGCGCCGTCGTCGGTAACGAACACCTCGCCATGTTGCGTGGGCGACATGGTGCCGGGATTGACGTTGAGATAGGGATCGAGCTTGCGCAGACGGACCTTAAAGCCGCGGGCCTGGAGCAGAGCCCCCAGTGCCGCCGAAGCGAGACCCTTGCCGAGCGATGACACGACGCCACCAGTGATAAAAATGAACCGCGTCATGGCTTCACAGACTACAGCATGGTGCAGCCCGCTCCGATTCAAAATTGATCCAAGACGACGAAAAAATGTCCGCCGCCGAGATAGGAAAAAGGGCGACCGATTGGCGCCGCCCTCTTTTGCGGGTTCGCCGTGGCAAACCCTTGAATAAAACCCCGCCTACCGCCCGAGCGGCGCCGCGGGCTCGCTCGGCTTGGCCGGCGTCGCCGGCACGTTGTCGAGCACCGATGTCGGCTTGCGGTTCTGGCTGGCGATAATCGCAAGGGTCAGGGAGGTTATGATGAACCCCGTCGCCAGCACCGCCGTGATCCGGGTGAGCAGGCTGCCCTGCCCGCGCGCGCTCATCATCCCGCCGGGGCCGCCGGAGCCGCCGCCGATGCCCAGCGCTCCGCCCTCGGACCGCTGCAACAGGATCACGATAACGAGGCCCAGGGCCAAAAAGAGATGAATGACGAGGAGAATAATGGTCATCAGAACCGCTTCCGCTTGGTTTCGGGCAAGAACATAGTGCCATCGCCGGCCGATTTAAAGGCCCAATTGCCCCCGCTGCCGCAGCGGCTCAGCCGCAGGCCCGGGCGATGGCAAGGAACGAGGCCGCCTCCAGGCTGGCACCGCCGATCAGGCCCCCATCTACATTATCGAGCGCCATCAGTTCCCGGGCATTCTCGGGCTTGACCGAGCCGCCGTAGAGCAAGCGCACCCCAGCCGGGTTATCCACCTTGCCCGCAAGCTGGGCGCGGATATGGGCATGGGCTTCGGCGACCTCGGCGTTGGTGGGGGTCCGCCCGGTGCCGATGGCCCAGACCGGCTCGTAAGCGATGACCGTGTTATCGGCCACGGCCCCTTCGGGCACCGATCCGGCAATCTGGCGGGTCAGGATATCGAGGGTCCGGCCCGCATCGCGCTCCGCCTCGGTTTCGCCGATACAGATGATGGCGGTCATGCCGACTTTCTGCACCGCCGCCGCCTTGGCCGCGATAAGGGCATCGTCCTCACCGTGATCGGTCCGGCGTTCGGAATGACCGACGATGACATAGGTCGCACCAGCACCCGCCAGCATCGCCGCGGCGATATCGCCGGTATGCGCGCCGCTTGCCGCGACGTGACAATCCTGCCCGCCCGTGGCGATGTCGCTGCCGTCAACAATATGCGAAACCGCCGCCAGCACCACCGCCGGCGGGCACAGCAGCAAATCGCATGAAAAATCCTGCCCCGTCGCCCCCGCCAGCACGGCCTTGGCCAAGGCTACGCCGTCGGCACCGCCACGGTTCATTTTCCAGTTGCCTGCGATCAACGGTTTTGGACCCGCCACGTCTTTCCCCCTGTCCTATACGGTCTTGAACACCGCGCTGTGTAACACGCGCCCCCAGGCAATCAAAGTGCCTCAAAACCCCGGCACCGAGGCCGGACGGCGCCTTGCCTTCGCTGTTGCGGCCCCGCGGCCCCGCACTTATGATGCCGCCCGTCGGCCCGCGCGCCCCGGACTTCCGCGCGACCTTTCCTATCAACGACTTAACAGGCCTTGTTCACAGATGTTACAAGAGCTTCGAAACCAGACCTCGTCCTGGGTCATCAAGATCCTGCTCGGCATGCTGGTCATCAGCTTCGCGGTCTGGGGGATTAACGACATCTTCCTCGGCGAACGCGATCCCGCCGTCATCACCATCGGCGACGTCAAGCTGCCCCGTTCCCAGGTCAACGATGAAATCCGCGAGGAAATGAACCGCCTGCAACCGCTGTTCGGCGGCCGCCTCGACCGTGCCGAAGCCGACCGTATGGGCATCACCGGGCAGGTCGTCGAAAACATCGTCAACCGCACCGCCGTCGCGCTGGGCGCGCGCGATCTCGGCGTCATCATTCCCGATGCGCTGGTCGCCCAGCGCATTACCTCGGATGAAACCTTTTTCAACAATCGCGGCAAGTTCGACCGCGCCATCTTCATGCAGGTGCTGTCGCGCAGCGGCATGAACGAGGCGTACTATGTCGCCAATCTCAAGCGCGACCTTGCCGCGTCGGAAATCAACCGCGCCATTTCCAGCGCCGTTCCGGTGCCGGGCGCGATGATCGAACCGCTGGTCGGCTTCCGGTCCGAACGCCGCGCCGCCAAGTCCTTTCTGGTTCCGTTTGTCCCGGCGAACAAGGTCGCCGAGCCCTCGGACGCGGAAGTAGAGACCTATTACAAGGCCAATTCACAGCGTTTCATGTCGCCCGAACTTCGTAACGTAAGCTGGATTCATCTCGACCCGGCCGTCCTTGCTGCCGAAATTCGCGTCAGCGACGAAAAGATCAAGCAGGCCTACCAGGACCGTCATGACGAATTCACCACCCGCGACCGGCGTGAGCTGGAACAGGTGGTCTTTGCCTCCCAGGCCGCGGCCGAAGCCGCCGCCGTGGCCATCAAGGCGGGCAAGTCCCTGGCCGAAGCGGCGAAAGAGGACGGCAAGGCCAAGAAGCCCGTGGCGCTGGGCTGGGTGGATCGGCGCGACATGCTGCCGGAACTGGCCGGCCCTGTCTTTGCCCTGAAGAAAGGCGCCTATTCCGCCCCGGTCAAGACCGCGCTCGGCTGGCATATCGTCCGGGTCAAGGATGTGCAGACCGGCCGCACCAAGCCGCTGGCCGAAGTGCGTGAGCAATTGAAGAAGGACATCGCCCGCCACGACGCAGGGGAGGCCGTGTTCGCCCTTGCCAACAAGCTTGAAGACGCGCTTGCCGCGGGCGGCACCCTGGAAGAGGCAGCCCGCCAGATCAACCTGCGCGCCGGTCGCGCCGAAGCGATTGACCGTCGCGGCCGCGACCTTGCCGGTAAAGCCGTGAGCGGCCTGCCCAAGAGCGCGGTGTTCCTGCGCATCGCATTTGAAACCGCAGATGGCCAGGACAGCGCCCTGACCGAATCCGAAGGCGGCGGCTTCATGGTCGTCCACGTCAACAAGGTCACGGCGCCCGCCGTGCGCCCGCTGAAGGATATCCGCGCCAAGGTGATAAGCGCATGGAAGAAAAATGCCAGGGACAAGGCAACGGAAGTCCATACAAAAAAGCTGGCCGACAGCATCCGTGCGGGCAAGAAGATCGAGGCCGTGGCCCGGGGCGAAAAGCTCAAGGTCAAGACCTCGAAGCCCTTCACCCGCCTGACCCATGCCGCGGAAAGCGGTCTGCCCGCAGCCCTGATGCAGAAGCTGTACACCCTCAAGACCGGCGAGGCCGCCGTGTCTGAAAGCACCGGCGGCTTCACCGTCGCTGTCCTGACCGAGATTCGTGCCCCCGACGCGAAGGAACGCAAGGAAACCACCGACGCGCTGGGCGAGGAAATTCGCCAGGCCCTGGGCGGCGACCTGTTCCAGCAGTTCATCGGGGCCATGCGCGCGCAATACCCGGCAGAGGTTCGCACCAACCTTCTGCAGCAAAACCGTCAGTAGCCGAAAATGGAAATTTTTCCGCAGTCTTCCGCGTTCGGGGCCGCGCACGACGCGGGACGGGCCCAGTTGGTCTATACGCGGCTGGTAGCGGACCTGGAAACGCCGGTCTCGGCGATGCTGAAACTGGCCCGCGGCGAAGCCATGAGCTTCCTGTTCGAATCCGTCGAGGGCGGCGCCACGCGCGGGCGTTATTCGTTCATCGGCATGAAGCCGGACCTGATCTGGCGCTGCTTCGGCAATCGCGCCGAAATCAACCGCGATGCCCGCAACCGCGCCGATGCCTTTACGCCCTGCGCCGAACCGACGCTCGACAGCCTGCGCGCCCTTATCAGCGAATCCCGCCTTGAGGTGCCCGAAGGGCTGGCGCCGATGGCTTCGGGACTTTTCGGCTACATGGGTTACGACACCGTGCGGCTGATGGAGCGACTGCCCGACAACAACCCCGACACCCTGGGCGTGCCCGATGGCATGTTCATCCGCCCCACCCTCGTCGCGGTTTTCGACAATATTGAAGACGTCGTGACCCTGGTGACGCCGGTGTGGCCGTCGGAAAGCGTCAACGCCGCCGATGCGCTGAAAGCGGCCCATGAACGGCTGGCCGATGCGGTTGCCGCGCTGGCGATGCCGCTCGATCATTCGCTGACCACGTCTGCCGAAGCGCCGCCCGCCCCGGTGCCGGTCTCGAACACCACCCGTGAGCGCTATCACGAGATGGTGGCCAAGGCGAAGGACTACATCCTGGCGGGTGACATCTTCCAGGTGGTGCCGTCCCAGCGCTTTTCCGTGCCCTTTACCTTGCCCTCCATCGCGCTTTACCGGGCGTTGCGGCGCCTCAACCCGTCGCCGTTCCTGTTTCACCTCGATTTCGGCGATTTCTCCGTTGTCGGCTCCAGTCCGGAAATCCTGGTGCGCCTGCGCGACGGCACCGTCACCATCCGCCCCATCGCGGGCACCCGACCGCGCGGCCAGACGGGCACCGAGGACAAGCAGATGGAAGACGACCTGCTGGCCGATCCCAAGGAGCTGGCGGAACACCTGATGCTGCTCGACCTCGGGCGCAACGATGTCGGCCGCGTCGCCAAACCCGGCACGGTGAAGGTGACGGAACAGTTCGTGATCGAACGCTACTCCCATGTCATGCACATCGTTTCCAACGTCGAAGGCCGGATCAAGGACGGCGAGGATGCGATCTCGGCGCTGGTCGCGGGATTCCCGGCAGGCACCGTGTCGGGCGCGCCCAAGGTGCGCGCGATGGAGATCATTGACGAGCTGGAAATCGCCCGGCGCGGCATCTATGCGGGCGCGGTCGGCTATTTCGCCGCCAATGGCGCGATGGATACCTGCATCGCGCTGCGCACTGCTGTCATCAAGAACGGCACCATGTATGTCCAGGCCGGCGGCGGCGTCGTTGCCGATTCGGACGCCGAGGCGGAATACCAGGAAAGCTGCAACAAGGCCCGCGCCCTGATCCGCGCTGCGGAAGAAGCCGTCAAGTTCGCCGCCCGCGATACGAGTTGACGCCCCCATGCATTGCGCGCCCGGATTTCGCACCATCTTTGCCTCGGCCGCGCTCGCCCTCGTCCTGCACGCCGCTCCCGCGCCGGCCCAGCTCATGGACTTCCTGACCGCGCCCAAGACCCTGGTGGATCGCGCCATCGAGGCCCGCAAAGCCGGCGACATCTTTGAGGACAACCGCATCGTGATCGACGTCAACAAGGTGATGGCCAACCTGGGCACCATCAAGGCCTCGACCGAGATTTACGAACAGCACCTGCTGATCACCGGCATTTTTGACGACAAGGCGGCCTACGACAAGTTCCGCGCCGGCGTGAAAAAAGTGAAGGGCGTGAAGAAGCTCTACTGGCATGCGCGCTACATGTCGAAAAAGAACCAGGAGCGCCGCAAGTCACAGATGCTGGACTGGAAGGATGCGCTGGTGGTTGCCGCCAAGGTGCGCACCAACATGATCAAGACCCGCGGGGTTGCCGATGTGAACTTCAAGACGGCGATTGATGCCTTCAGCACCGTCTATGTCCTTGGTCGTGCGCGCTCGAGCGAGGAAATGAAAAAGCTCCTGTCCGTGATCGCCAAGACCGAAGGCGTGAAGAAGGTCGTCAATTACGGCTACGTCAAACCGTAAGCAATGCCTTCCTAGCGCGCGGCAACGGCGTCGCTTTCCACCAATGCGCTGACCGGCGCCAGTTGAAGGCCCTTGGCGCCGAGTGTCGGCAGCCACGCCTCCAATGCATCCAGGGTCACGTCATGGGGATGACCGATGGCGATGGCGCGGCCGTGCTTGCGCGCCTGCGCCTCCAGATCGGCAAGGCGCTGGCGTACCGCGTCGGGGTTCAGTTCACGGTCGAGAAAAATCCCCCGTGACGCGGCGGGCACCCCGGCGGCACGGGCACGCTCAAACGCCCGGGTCGCGGCGGAGGTGCGTGAATCGAGAAACAGCAATCCCCGCGCCTTCAGTTCCTGCGCCACGATATCCATGGCCGCCGCATCGGCGGTGAATTTCGAGCCCATGTGATTGTTGATACCGACGAACCCGGTGAAGCGGCCAAGCGCCCAGTCCAGCCGGGCGCGGATTTGCGCCGCATCATCGCCGGCACGCAGCACATTGGGGCCGGGATCCATCGCGGGCCCCTGCGGCTCCATCGGGACATGAACCAGAAGTTCATGGCCCACCGCCCGCGCCGCCGCGGTCTCCTCCGCCAGCCGGTTGCCGTATGAGAGAAAGGCTAGTGTCACCGGTGCGGGCAGACGCATGGCCCGTGCCGTGCGCGGATGGTCCAGCCCCAGATCGTCGATCACGATACCGATCATCGGCACGCCCGCCTGTAATGCTACGCGAGACGCAAGCCGCCGCCAGGCGGGCACGGTAGCGGCCAGCGATGCGGTTTCGGTTGGCGTGCGGGTGGCCTGCAACGGGGCCGGGATCAGGGCCGGTGTTTCGATCTCCACGCCAGGCTTGATTGCCAGGCGGGGACGCGGTTTGCGCGGATCGGGACGCGGCTCCAGTTCCGAAGAAGCCTCGCGGGACACCGGATAGGCAACATCGCCGAGCCCCACCTTCGCATCGGGCTTCAGCACGCCCGCGAGCCAGGCCACGCCGATGCCCAGCGCAATGCCGCCCACGACGGCGGCGATGAGCGCCAGGCCCAGGGCCAGCGGCGACATCGAGCCCGCGTGGCAGGCCGGTCGGCGGCGGGGCTTCTTCAAGCTGGGTTTCTACGGCGGCCCAAGTCAGATCCGTGCCCGGTTGAGACGCAGCGCGTTAGCGATCACCGAAACCGAGCTCAGGCTCATGGCAGCACCCGCGATCATCGGCGACAACAACAGGCCGAACACCGGGTAAAGAACCCCGGCCGCGATGGGTATGCCCAGGCCATTGTAGCCGAAGGCGAACAGCAGGTTTTCGCGAATGTTGCGCATGGTCAGGCGCGACATCAGCCGTGCCCGCGCAATCGCCCGCAGATCCCCCTTCACCAGCGTCACGCCCGCGCTTTCCATCGCCACGTCGGTGCCCGCGCCCATGGCGATGCCGACATCGGCGGCAGCCAGTGCCGGGGCATCGTTGACGCCGTCGCCCGCCATGGCGACAACGGCACCCCCCGCTTTCAGCGCCTTGACGATTTCGCTCTTGCCTTCGGGCAGGACATCGGGGCGCACATCGTCAATGCCGAGCTTCTGCGCCACCGCCTGCGCGGTCAGCAGCGTGTCCCCGGTCAGCATGACGACATGAACGCCGTCACCCTGAAGTGTCTTGACCGCTTCAGCGCTGGTTTCCTTGATCGGGTCTGCCACGGCGACGAAGCCCAATGCCGCACCGTCACGGGCAACGAACATCACCGTGGCGCCATCGCGGCGCCGGTTGTCGGCTTCGCCCGCCAAAGCGGCTAGCACGACGCCGACATCATCCATCAGCGCCCGGTTGCCGAGCGCCACCTCGGCGCCATCTATGCGACCGCTGACCCCCTTGCCCGGATGCACCTTGAAATTCTCCACCGCCGGCAGGGCAAGGGACGACGCCTCGGCGCCGCTCAGAATGGCGGTCGCCAACGGATGCTCGCTGCCTTTTTCCAGCGCCGCGGCCAGAGCCAACACCTCGTTGGATTCGATCCCCCCAACGCTTTCAACGCCGCTAAAGGCGGGCTTGCCCAGGGTCAGGGTCCCGGTCTTGTCGACCACCAGGGTATCCACCTTTTCCAGACGCTCCAGTGCCTCGGCGTCGCGGAACAGCACGCCCGCCCGCGCCGCGCGGCCGGTGCCGACCATGATCGACATCGGCGTCGCCAGGCCCAGCGCGCAAGGACAGGCGATAATCAGCACCGCCACCGCGTTGACCACAGCGAAAGCCAGTGCCGGGGGCGGTCCGAAAACCGCCCAGGCGATAAAGGTAATCACCGCGATGGCGATAACCGCAGGCACGAACCAGCCCGCGACCCGATCAGCAAGGCGATGGATCGGCGCGCGGGTGCGCTGCGCATCGGCAACCATCTTGACGATCCGCGCCAGCAAGGTATCGGTGCCGACCTTGTCCGCCCGCATGACGAAGCCGCCCGCGCCGTTCAGGGTGGCGCCGGTCACCCGGTCGCCTGTGTGTTTTTCCACCGGGATCGGTTCGCCGGTCATCATCGATTCGTCGATGGCGCTGGACCCTTCCTCGATCACGCCGTCCACCGGCACTTTTTCGCCGGGACGCACGCGCAGGCGATCACCCACCTGCACGCTTTCCAGCGCCACGTCTTCGTCCTTGTCGCCGGGCCCGATACGTCGCGCCGTCCGGGGCGCAAGATCGAGCAACGCCCGCATGGCACCGGACGTGCGCTCACGGGCGCGCAGTTCCAGCACCTGGCCGAGCAGGACCAGGGTAACGATCACCGCCGCCGCCTCGAAATACAGTCCGACCTCGCCGCCGTGAACGCGGAACGATGCCGGAAAAATGTGCGGCGCGATGACACCGATGGCGCTGAAGACGTAGGCCACGCCGGTGCCCATGGCGATCAGGGTGAACATGTTGAGGCTGCGGTTCAGCACCGATTGCCAGCCACGAACAAAAAACGGCCAGCCGCCCCAAAGCAGTACCGGCGTCGCCAGGGCGAACTGCACCCAGCGGTCCACGCTGTGGGAAAACACGCCATCCTTCGGCCAGAACGGCAGCAATTCGCCCATGGCGAAGAAAAGCAGCGGCAAGGTGAAAACCAGCGATCCCCAAAAGCGCCGCGTCATGCTTTGCAGCTCCGGGCTGGGCCCGGTCTCGGCACTGCCCGCCACCGGCTCCAGCGCCATGCCGCATTTGGGGCAGTCACCGGGCGTCGGGCTTTGCACTTCCGGATGCATGGGGCAGGTATAGCCACTGACGGCAACACCGGCGGGCTTCGCCGGGGCGGCGCCGTGACAGCAGGCGTGTTCCGGCGCGGGCGCCGGAGTGTGGTGACAGGCAGGCGGTTTATCGGCCGGGGCCATGGCAAAAAAATCCGTTCGACAAGGGTTCGGAAGACCAGTGCTCCAATGTGGGGAAAACCTTTGCGCCACGCAAGGGCGGGACTAATCTGTCGCGCCACTTCCGTGCGTCCGGCGCGGCTGCTATAAGACAAAGGCACAATTCGTGCGATGAATAAGAAATAAGATATAACCCATTGATATGTTTCTGCTCATAGATAATTACGACAGTTTCACTTACAACCTCGTCCACTACCTGGGCGAGTTGGGGGCCGCCGTCACGGTGCGACGCAACGACGCCATCAGCGTGGCCGAAGCGCTGGCACTGGGCGACGAAGGCATCGTGCTGTCGCCCGGTCCCTGCGACCCGGACCGCGCCGGAATCTGTCTCGACGTCATCAGGGAAGCGGCAGGCAAGCGGCCCCTGCTCGGCGTCTGCCTCGGCCATCAAGCCATCGGCCAGGCCTTTGGCGGGCACGTCGTGCGCGCCGCGGTGCCGATGCACGGCAAGATCAGCCAGATCCGCCACGACGGCACCGGGCTGTTCCAGGGGCTGCCCTCGCCCCTCGCCGCCACGCGCTACCATTCGCTGGTGGTGGAGCGCGAGACCCTGCCCGATTGCCTGCGCGTCACGGCGGAAACCGATGACGGGCTGATCATGGGGCTCGCACACCGAAGCTTGCCGGTGCATGGGGTCCAGTTCCATCCCGAAAGCATCGCCTCCGCCGGGGGACACGATATCTTGCGCAATTTTCTCAATCTCGCGACCACAGGGGGTCTCGCCGCATGAACGGACAATTCACTGATTTCAAGGCGCTGATCGCGCATGTCGCCGACGGCGAGCCGCTAAGCCGTGCCGCCGCCGAACAGGCCTTCGAAATCATCATGTCCGGCGATGCCACGCCGTCGCAAATGGGCGGCTTCCTGATGGCGCTTCGGGTCCGCGGCGAAACCGTGGATGAAATCGCGGGCGCCGCCAAGGTCATGCGCGCCAAGGCCCTGTCGGTGAAGGCACCGCGCGGTGCCATAGATACCTGCGGCACCGGCGGCGATGCCAGCGGCACCTATAACATTTCCACCGGCGCGGCCCTGGTGGTCGCCGCTGCCGGGGTGCCGGTGGCCAAGCACGGCAACCGAGCGCTGTCGTCCAAGTCCGGCTCCGCCGATGTGCTGGCCGCGCTCGGCGTCAACATCGAAGCCGACATGGCGCTGGTCGAAAAATCCATCAACGAGGCGGGCATCGGTTTCCTGATGGCGCCGCGCCACCACGCCGCCATGCGTCACGTCGGCCCGACGCGAGTCGAGCTCGGCACGCGGACGATCTTCAACCTGCTCGGCCCGCTGTCGAACCCGGCGGGCACCACCCGCCAGCTGATCGGGGTGTTCCACCGCCAGTGGACCGAACCGATGGCCGAGGTGCTGGGCCAGCTCGGCTCCGAAGCCGCTTGGGTGGTGCATGGCTCCGACGGGCTCGACGAACTCACCACCACCGGCGCCAGCACGGTATCGGAACTGAAGGACGGCAAGGTCACGACCTTTGAAATCACCCCCGAGGACGCCGGGCTGAAGCGGGTGGACCCGCAGGAGCTCAAGGGCGGCGATCCCGCCACCAATGCCAAGGCCATTACCGAGATGCTGAACGGGGCGCCGGGCGCCTACCGCGAGATCGTGCTTCTCAACGCCGGTGCCGCCCTGGTGGTCGCGGGCAAGGCCGCCGATATCAAGGCGGGCATCGCCACCGCCGCGGAAATGATCGATTCGGGCGCCGCGCTCAAGACCCTTGAGCGCCTGATCGCCATTACCCGTGGTTGATGGCCCCATGACCGACAAGCTTGCCGAGATTTGCACCCGCACCCGCGAAACCGTGGGCAAGCGCAAGGCCGCCCGGCCACTGGCGGAACTGGAGGCGGCGACGGAAACCGCGCCGCCGGTGCGCTGGTTTCGCGCCGCGCTGTCGGTCAAGCACGCCCAGAACGGCGTCGGCCTGATCGCCGAGATCAAGAAGGCGAGCCCGTCGGCGGGGCTCATCCGCCCCGATTTCGACCCTGCTGCGCTCGCCAAGGCTTATGAGGCGGGCGGCGCCGCCTGCCTGTCGGTGCTGACCGACGGGCCCTATTTCCAGGGCTGCGACGATTACCTGCGCGAAGCGCGCGCGGCATGCATGCTGCCGGTGCTGCGCAAGGATTTCATGGTGGATCCGTGGCAGATCGCCGAAAGCCGTGCGCTCGGCGCGGACTGCGTGCTGCTGATCATGGCGGTGCTGGACGATGGGCTGGCCGCCGAGCTGGCGGCGGCGGCCAAGCAATACGGCATGGATGCGCTGGTCGAAGTACATGACGAGACCGAAATGGAACGCGCGGCCAGGCTGGAAACCGGTTTCATCGGCATCAACAACCGCGATCTCAAGACCTTGACCACCGATCTTGCCGTGACCGAACACCTCGCACCGCTGGCGCCCAAGGGCGCGATGCTGGTGTGCGAATCGGGCATCCGCGACAGCAACGACATCGCGCGCATGGGCAAGACCGGCGTGCGCAGCTTCCTGGTCGGCGAATCCCTGATGCGCCAGCCGGACGTCACCGAAGCGGTCAAGGCCCTGATCGGCCCCGTCCCCACGTCCGCAACCCTTTCCTGAAGGATTCCGTCATGGCCCGCTTTACCCATCTCGACAGCAAGGGCAACGCCCGCATGGTGGATGTCGGCGCCAAGAAGATCACGGCGCGCACCGCCACCGCCAGCGGACGGATCGAGGTGTCCAAGGCGACCCTGAAAGCGATCCAGTCAGGCGGCATTGAAAAGGGCGACGTGTTTTCCGTGGCCCGGCTGGCCGGCATCATGGGCGCGAAAAAGACCCCCGACCTGATTCCGCTTTGCCATCCGCTGGCGCTCAACTCGGTCAAGGTCGAGCTGAAGGCCGCCAAGGACGGTAGCGCCGCCATAGATATCACCGCGACGTGCAAGGTCACCGCCAAGACCGGCGTCGAAATGGAAGCGCTGACCGCGGTGTCGGTGGCGGCGCTGACAGTCTATGACATGTGCAAGGCGGCGGACAAATCCATGCGCATCACCGATATTCACCTGACCCACAAGGCGGGCGGGCGCTCGGGCACATACAAGGCCAAGGGCTGAACCCCATGAGCGACTTGCTCTCCGTCGACGCCGCACGGACGCGCATCCGCAGTGCCTTCAAGGTGCTGGCGCCCGAAACCGTGGCGCTGGATGCCGCCGTCGGGCGCGTGCTGGCCGAGGACCTGGTCGCCCGGCGCACGCAGCCGCCCACCGCGGTTTCCGCCATGGACGGCTACGCCGTGCGGGCGGCGGACGCGGCATCGGTGCCCGCCACCCTGGAAGTGATCGGCGAAGCCCCGGCGGGCGGCGCCTTCGACGGCACCTTGGGACCGGGACAGGCGGTACGCATCTTTACCGGCGGGCCGGTTCCCGCCGGGGCCGATGCGGTGGTCTTGCAGGAAGACACCGACATGGGCGCCCCAAAGGTGACCGTGCGCGAAGCCCCCGAACCGCATGAGAACATCCGCGACGCCGGGATCGACTTTTCTGAGGGCCAGGTGCTGCTGAAGGCCGGACGACGGCTCGGCGCGAGGGATATCGGCCTTGCCGCCGCCATGAACCACCCATGGATCAGCGTGAGGCGCGCGCCACGCGTCTGCATCCTGGCGACCGGCGACGAAGTGGTGCGCCCTGGCGATCCCATCGGTCCCAACCAGATCGTCTCCTCCAACGGCCCGGCGCTGGCCGCCTTCATCCGGGCGCGCGGCGGGGTGCCGATCGATCTCGGCATCGCCCGCGACGAGGCGGGTTCGCTCAGTGCCCTGACCGAAGGCGCGCGCGGCAGCGACCTTCTGATCACCACCGGCGGGGTGTCGGTGGGCGATTACGACCTGGTGCAAAAGGTCCTGGGCCAGGCTGGCCTGACGGTGGATTTCTGGAAGATCGCGATGAAGCCGGGTAAGCCCTTAATGTTCGGCCGCCTCGGCGATACCCATGTGCTCGGCCTGCCTGGCAACCCGGTGTCCTCCATGGTGACGGCGATCCTGTTCCTCGGCCCCGCGCTCGATGCCATGCTGGGCCTGCCCGGCGACGGCGTGCCCATGGCGCGGGCGCGGCTGGCCAAGGCGCTTCGCGCCAATAATTTCCGCGAGGACTATATCCGCGCCACCCTCGCCGATGACGGCGGCGATCTGCCCGTCGCCACCCCCTTCCCCGTGCAGGACAGTTCCATGATGTCGCGCCTCGCCCAGGCGGACTGCCTGATCCGCCGCGCCCCCGACGCGCCCGCCGCCGAGGCCGGGGAGATCGTCGCCATCGTGCCTCTGGACGCCGTTCACGGCGCCTGAAGCCCGACCGGCCCGGCGCCGAAGGGCTTGACCCCGGAAAAGAACTAAACTAGAACATGGATTGACGTTTTTGTTTTGTTCTATTCACGGCCCTCGCCCCGGCGACGGCCCGCAGCGACGCTAGGAACGCCATGCTGACGCGCAAGCAACATGAACTGCTCACCTTCATCAGCGGCCGGTTGAAGGAAACCGGCGTCTGCCCGTCCTTCGACGAAATGAAGGAAGCGCTCGACCTCAAGTCCAAGTCCGGCATCCATCGCCTGATTTCGGGCCTTGAAGAACGCGGCTTCATCCGCCGCCTGCCCCACCGTGCCCGGGCGCTCGAAATCCTGCGCGAACCGGAAGGCAGTGAAGCCCGCCCGGCGGCGCCCAAATCCTTCGCCCCCAAGGTCATCCAGGGCTCCTTTGCCTCCCCCGGCCTCAAGGGCGCCCCCGTCGCCAAGCCCGGCGATGCGGTTGAATTGCCGCTTTACGGCAAGATCGCCGCCGGCACCCCGATTGAGGCGCTGCGCGATCATTCCGCCTATATCGGCGTGCCCCCGGACATGCTCGGCCGCGGCGAACACTACGCTCTGGAAGTCGAAGGCGATTCGATGGAAGAAGCCGGCATCCTCGACGGCGATATCGCCGTTATCCAGCAGGTCGAAACGGCGGAGAACGGCACCATCGTCGTCGCGCTGGTCGAAGACAACGAGGTGACGCTCAAGCGCCTGCGCCGCAAGGGCCAGTCGGTGGCGCTGGAACCCGCCAACGCGAAATACGAAACCCGCATCTTCGGCCCCGACCAGGTCAAGGTGCAGGGCAAGCTCGTCGGCATCATGCGGCGTTATCACTGACGCATCGTCCAGGCTGAATTGAAAAGGGGCGCGGGATTTCTTCCGCGCCCCTTTCGCATTTCCGGCCGGCCTTACTGACAGGCGACCAACTTGGCTTCGGAGCCGTTGCCGCCGTAAGTCACGGCGCAATTCATGCCGACCTTCAGCTTGTTGCGCCGCGCCGGCTTGCCGCCGATGGTGATCTGCGTGCGCGACCCCGATACCTTGGACTTGTGCATGGCCTCGCCGACCTTGAAGTGCAGCATGCGCCCGCCGCGCTCGATCTTGGCGAGCGTCGTCTTGACCACCTTGGGCGCCTCGGCGACAAAGCCGCCCGCCGCCTTCCAGCCCGCGTGCCACGCGCGCAAAGCCAGGGTGAATTCGTTTTCCAGGCTGTCGGCGCTGCGCACCGCCGCCTTCTTGCCCTTGATCTGGTCGGGATAAGCGCTGAACCCGATTTCCTGTAGCCCCTTGTGCACCGGCGCGGCGCCGGTGGAATAGTACTGGGCGATCTGGCCTTCACGGGACAGGTACCAGTTGAGGAAAATCTTGCTCGCGTTGGGCGCCTTGCTGCCCTTGATGATGACCAGCTCCGAAATTGTCGTCGGCACCGGTTCCGGGCAATGCCATGAAATCGGCGCGCCCTTTTCGGCGTATTCGGCAACGCGGTAATCGGTCGCCGGAAGGGCCGCGTGAAATTCCCCGGCGATGGCGAGCGTAACGATGGCGCGTGCGCCTTCCTTGCGGGTCTGGGGATTCACCTCCTTGAAGAAGCGATCGATGTAGTTGCGCGTATAGGCCGCGCCCTTGGTCGTCCACAGCGGCAGGATCCAGTTGTGGGGACGATCGGAAACGCCGAGATTCTTGTTCTGCAACGCCTTTGTGCTCAGCAAGTCGTCCCAGGTTTTAGGCAGCTCCGATTTCTTCACCAGCTTGGTGTTGTAAGCGATGCACCAGTACTTGACCTTTTCGCCGACCCACAGGCCGTCCTTTGCCCGCATGTCGGGATCGGCCTGGTTGAAATTGGGCAGCACGCGCAGGTCTTCGAGCGCCCCCGCCTCCTTGAAGCCCTTGAGCTGGGCGCCGATGGCGGCAATGACATCGGCGAGCACGCGGCCCTCCTTGAAGGCGATCAGCGGCTTGTCCACACGGCCGAGCCGCGAGCCGCGCTGGTGATCGACATTGATGAAGGGAAAGCGCGCCTTGAACGGCGCAATGAACTCCGGCCATTCGCCCAGGCCGAAGGTGCCGAAGTAGGTCACCTTGCCTTCCTTCTTGGCGCCCGCGATCCATTCGGGGGGCATCTTCAACTCATCATCGAGGCCCTTGAGGATGGATGCGTCCATCTTGAGCTTGGTCAGCATCTTCTTCGTGGCATCGGGCAATTCGGCGGCCAGCGCCGGCCCCGCCAGCATGAAGGCTGTGGCACTCAGTGCCATTAGACGGGTGATGAAATTCATGGTTGCTCTCTCCCTGCGGTCGTTATTTCTTTGGCACCAGCCTAACACGGCCTTTTGAGGCGGCCAATCAGGCCCTCAACGCCTTGAGCGGGAGCGCTTTTCCGGCGCCCACGGGCGGCGGCTCCGGTAGGCAGCAACGCTTGCGATTTTCGGCACGGGATCAAGCCAGATCGCCTGTCCCCCTTCGCGCCACAGGTCAAAAAAGCCGACGATGCGCGCGGGCCCCCGGCATCAGCCGCGGCCAAGCGGCACCAGCGCCACCACCACGTCGGCGCGCGCGCAATCTTCCGCCGCCGCCAAGGGATCGCGGATCAGGCTGACCGACTGTCCCCGCCCCCGGTAAATGCAAGCCAGGGCATCGCAGGTCAAATGCCCACCGGCGGCGCGGGCGGGAAAGGCGGCGCGCTTGCGCGGCGCGCCGGTGTCTTCCGCGCCCGCCCGACGCAGCCAGGTTTCGCGCTCGAGGCGCGGCAAGACATCGCCCGCGAACACGATTCCCCCGCCACCGTCGCGCACGGCGAAACTTTCGCCGTCCCCGGCAATCACCAGATCGGACGGACGCGCCCACACAGCAACGATCAGCCCCGCCGCCAGCAGGGCCAGCCCGGCCATGCGCAGGCGCGTCTTCCACAATGCCAGCCAAAGCCCGCCGAGCGCGATCAGCACCATCGCCGCGACCGGCATTTCCGGCATCAACACCGCGGCACCGGGCAGCGCGGTGACCGCATGGGCGATCCACAGCACGGCATCGAGCCCCCAACCCATCGCCGTCAGGGGCCAGGCCTCGAGCCCCAACGGCGCGGCCCAGGGCCAACGGTGGCTCCACCGGCAGGACAAAATAGATGGCGATCCCGGTGCCAAGGGCGACCGGCAGCCACAGGGGCCAGCGCTCGCGCTCCGCCGCCGCCACGGCGGCCAAGCGTACGCCCCATTCGGCAAGCGCCCCCCGGCGCGGTTCATAGGCCCCCGAAACCGCCATATCGCGTGCTTGTCCCCTTGCCGCCCGGCCAAATGGAATCCCTGGCGGGAATGTGTTACTAACGCCGGCCCAAAGAGCTTATCAACCCAGCCCCGCCGGAGCCATGTCCGAGCCAACCGCCCCCACCGACAAGGTCGTCACCCGCTTCGCCCCCAGTCCGACCGGATTCCTGCATATCGGCGGGGTGCGCACGGCCCTGTTCAATTGGCTGTTCGCGCGTCATTTCGGCGGCACCTACCTGTTGCGGATCGAAGACACCGACCGGGCGCGTTCGACCCAGGAGGCGATCGACGCCATTCTCGACGGCCTCGCCTGGATGGGGCTGTCCGGCGATGAAGCCCCGGTGTTCCAGTTCGCCCGCGCCGCCCGCCATGTCAAGGTGGCTCAGGGTCTGCTCGAGCAGGGCAAGGCCTATTACTGCTACGCCACGCCCGAAGAACTGGCCGAGATGCGCGAAGTCGCCAAGGCCGAAGGCCGCTCCATGCGCTACGACGGGCGCTGGCGCGACCGCGACCCGGCCGAAGCCCCCCACGGCATTCCCCCGGTGATCCGCCTCAAGGCGCCGCAGGACGGCGAAACGGTCGTTCAGGACCTGATCCAGGGCGAGGTGCGTGTCGTCAACGCGCAACTGGACGACATGGTGCTGCTGCGTTCCGACGGCACGCCGACCTACATGCTTTCCGTAGTGGTGGACGATCACGACATGGGCGTCACCCATGTCATTCGCGGCGATGATCACCTGACCAACACCTTTCGCCAGCTCCAGCTTTACGACGCACTGGAATGGCGCGCGCCGCAATTCGCCCATATGTCTCTGATCCATGGCGCCGATGGTGCCAAGTTGTCGAAGCGCCATGGCGCGCTCGGCGTCGAAGCCTACCGCGACATGGGATTCCTGCCCGAAGCCGTATTCAATTACCTGCTGCGCCTGGGCTGGAGCCACGGCGACGATGAAATCATCTCCCGCGACGATGCGATCAAGTGGTTCGGCCTTGATGCCGTGGGCAAGGCAGCCGCGCGCTTCGACCTGACCAAGCTGTCCAGCCTCAACGCCCATTACCTGCGCCTCGCCGATGACGCGCGCCTGATTGACCTGATGGCCCCGCGGCTGACCGAGATCACCGGCGCCCCGCTCGACGATGCCGGGCGCGCCCGGCTGGAAAAAGGCCTCGCGGGCCTGAAGACCCGTGCCCAGACGCTGATTGAACTGGCCGACAAGGCGGCGTTCTACGTGCGTCCCCGGCCGTTGGTGCCGACCGACAAGGCCGCCCGGCTGCTGGCCGGGGGCGCCGATCACCTGCGCGCCGTTGCCGGAATTCTTGCCGATGTCGCGGAGTGGCAAGCGGAAGCGCTGGAAAGCGCCGTGCGCGGCTATGTCGAGGTCTCCGGCGCCAAGCTCGGCGAGGTTGCCCAGCCGCTTCGCGCGGCGCTGACGGGCTCGACCGAATCCCCGGGCCTGTTCGAAGTGCTGGAAGTCCTGGGCCGGGACGAAAGTCTTGCGCGGATCGGTGATGCCCTGACCTGAGCCTTCTGCCGCAAGCCCTTCGCCGCACACGGATTTTTAATCTCCGGCGTATAGGCTGCGAATTGCTTCTTGGGCGCGGTCGCTATAGGATGGCCCGAAACCAGAAACAGAGTTAACGGCTGCCGGACCGGCTCCGGCGGGCGCGGAACGTGCCGCCCGATGCGGCGGACAGGAACCAGGGAAAGACAATATGGCCAACACCAAGGGACCGAAAAACAAACAACGAACCGTCACCCTCACCGATAACGTGAGTGGCAAGAAGGTGGATTTCCCCCTGTTGAGCGGTAGCGTCGGCCCCGATGTCATCGATATCCGCCGCCTGTATGCCGATACGGGCTATTTCACCTACGATCCGGGCTACACGGCTACCGGCTCAACCGAATCCAAGATCACCTATATCGACGGCGACAAGGGCATCTTGCTCCATCGCGGCTATTCCATCGAGGATCTGGCCGAAAAAAGCGACTTCATGGAAGTCTGCTACCTGCTGCTGAAGGGCGAGTTGCCGAACAAGGCCGAGAAAGCCAAGTTCAAATACGATATTTCGCGCCACACCATGGTGCACGAACAGATCAATTACTTCTTCCGCGGTTTCCGTCGCGACGCCCATCCCATGGCCATCATGTGCGGCGTGGTCGGCGCGCTCTCCGCCTTCTATCACGACAGCACCGACATCAACGACGCGCGCCAGCGCATGATCGCGTCATACCGGCTGGTGGCCAAGATGCCGACCATCGCGGCCATGGCCTACAAGTATTCCATCGGTCAGCCTTTCATGTACCCGCGCAACGACCTGGAATATGCCGAAAACTTCCTCTACATGATGTTCGGCGTCCCTTGCGAAACCTACGACGTCAATCCCGTGCTGGCGAAGGCGATGGACCGCATCTTCATCCTGCACGCGGATCATGAGCAGAATGCCTCGACCTCGACCGTCCGCCTTGCGGGTTCGACCGGCGCCAATCCGTTTGCCTGCATCGCGGCGGGCATTGCCTCGCTGTGGGGTCCGGCCCACGGCGGCGCCAATGAGGCCGTGCTGAAAATGCTTGGCGAGATCGGCCATCGGAAGAACATCCCCGCCTATCTTAAGCGGGTAAAGGACAAGACCGATCCGACCATGCTGATGGGCTTCGGCCATCGCGTGTACAAGAATTACGATCCTCGCGCCAAGGTGCTGCAGAAATCCTGCCACGCGGTGCTGAAGGAACTCAAGATCAAGGACGAGCCGTTGCTCGACCTGGCGCTGGAACTGGAGCAGATCGCGCTCAGCGATTCCTACTTCGTCGAACGCAAGCTCTATCCCAACGTGGATTTTTATTCCGGCATCATTCTTAAGGCGATGGGCTTCCCCACCTCTATGTTCACGGTGCTTTTCGCCGTCGCCCGCACCGTCGGCTGGATCTGCCAGTGGAACGAGCTGATCGAGGACAAGGAACAGAAAATCGGCCGTCCGCGCCAGCTTTACACCGGCTCTCCGAAACGGGCCTTCCAGACCATCGGCAAGCGCAAGTAAGCGCGCACAAGCCGCCGAATACAAAAGGGGCGTCCCGCGGGGCGCCCCTTTTGTTTGCGAAAGCGACCGCTCAGCGGGTCAGCAGCTCGATACGGTAGCCGTCGGGATCTTCGATAAAGGCCATGGTGTTGCCCGAAGGGCGCGTCTTCGGCGGCACGGGCATCTTTACCCCGGCGGCCGCCAGCTTGGCGCAGGTGCCCGCCACGTCGGGCACGCCAATGGCAATATGGCCGTAAGCGGTGCCGATTTCGTAGCCTTCTTCCCGGCCCCAGTTATAGGTCAGCTCCAGCACCGAGGTCTGGGTCTCCTCACCGTAACCGAGAAAGGCCAGGGTATATTTTCCGGCCTCGTCGTCGCGACGGCGCAACAAGGTCATACCCAGATGGCGCGTATAGAAATCTATGGAGGCTTCGAGATCGCACACTCGCAGCATCGTGTGCAGCAACCGGGCCGGGCCGAATTCACTGGTGGACATGGCAGTCACCTCCGCTTTTCCTGATTTCACCTTGATTATAACGCGGCGGGCGAAGGGGTCTCTATGGCTTTTCGCGCTTGCGGGCCACTACCGCCAGGATCGCATCCGCGGCTGTTTCCGATGCCGGCGGCATGCCGCGCCCGATGGCCGTCGCGACCGCATCAAGATCCGTTTTCTGACGGGCACGCAACGCGGGGTCCGCAAGCAACGCACCCACCTCGCGCACCAGGTTTGCCGGAATGCAATCTTGCTGGATACATTCGGGCACGACCTGGCGGCCGAGGACAATATTCACAACGGACGCGTAGCGGATCTTGATCATGCGCCGGATGACGAAAGCGGAAGCCGCCGCCATGCGATAGGCCACCACCATCGGCAGGCCCGCCATCGCCAGTTCGTAGGTCACGGTGCCCGAGGCCGCCAACGCAGCGTCGGCGGCGGCAAAGGCATCGCGCTTGGCATCCATGCCTTCGGTCACGATCACCGGAACATGCCATTCGCTGACGCGCGCGCGTACCTCGTTAGCAACGGTATCGACAACGGGCACCACGACAGCGAGGTCGGGAAAACGGCTTTTCAGCTTAGCAACGGTCTCGCCCAACACGGGCAGCAGCTTGCTGACCTCCGAATGGCGGCTTCCGGGCAGGACGCACAAGAGCGGCTGATCCGGTCCCAGGCCATTGGCCGCGCGAAACGCCTTCCCGTCGCCTTGGTCCAGACCCATTTCCGCCGTGGGGTGACCGATGAATGTCGTCTGCAATCCCCATTTTTCAAAATACGGGGCCTCGAACGGAAAGATCGTCAGCAAGTGATCAAGAAAACCCGCAATCATCCGCGCCCGACGTGGACGCCATGCCCAAACCGAGGGCGCGACATAGTGGACATGGGCAATGCCGGACCCCTTCAGCTTGCGCCCGACGCGAAAGGCGAAGGCCGGGCTATCGATGGTCACCACGACATCGGGCCTCAGCGCTTGGATGCGCGACGCGGTTTCAAGGATGCGCCGCAGGATGCGCCGGACATGGGGAACGATCTCGAAAATCCCGGCAACCGCCAGTTCTTCCATTGGAAACAGGGATTCAAATCCATGCGTGCCCCCTTCGGCAGACATTTCACCGCCGCCGATTCCTGAAAAGCGGACATTGCCGCCGGTACGCGCGATCAGCGCCCGAATCATCAGAGCGCCCATGTGGTCGCCCGAATGTTCCCCCGCGATCAGGCAAACATGCAGCGGTGTCGGCATCGTCGCATTATTCAAGGAGACGGCACCCGGATCGCCGTGACGAACAAGCCCGCCGCATCGGCCGCCGACGCCACTTCATCGCGGCCAAGCACCAATGTGGCGCCGGCTTCCACCGCGATGCCGCGCAAACCGGCCCGCGCGCAAGCCTCAACCGTGCCGACGCCGACGGTCGGCAGATCGGCGCGGCGTTCCTGGCCGGGTTTCTTGATCTTGACCAGCACCCCGCCCGGCCCTTCGCGGCGCAAGTTCGCCGAACGCTCGATCAACGCATCGGTGCCCTCGACCGCCTCGACACCAAGCACGATGCCCTGCTGCACAACCACCGCCTGCCCTACATCAAGCGCCCCCAGGGCACGCCCGATTTCAACCGCACGGGCGATATCGGCTTCCGCCTGGGCATCGGGGAGATGCCGCCCCAACAGTCCTTCGACCGCCAGAAGACCGGATAGAATATCGTCCGCGCCGACAACGCGGAGGCCCTCGCCCTCCAGCTCGTTGATCAGGACGGAAAGAATCTTGTCGTCACCGAGCGCAGCCTTGCCGATCTTGGCCAACAGTCTGGCCCCCCTGCCGTCAAGGCCAAGCTTGAGCAACGAAGGCCGCCGCACGCCGCCGGCAAAGACCACATCGCCGACATCTGCGGATTTCAGCGCCTCGATCCCACGGCCGACGGCGCCCATGGGAATCCAGGCATGGTCCGTATTGGCCACCAGTTCCGGGGCGGTCTGGCCTTCGAGCGCGAGCACGAATACCGGCCGCCCTTCCGCCTTGGCGGCGGCAAGCATCAAGACCGGCAATTCACCCTTGCCGGCGATAATTCCGAGTTTGGATTTAGGCGGCACGCTTCGTCTGCGGCTGGCACACGGCGCGCGACGAATCGGCCTGGATGAAGTGCACGATCTCCATCACCGCGGCATTGTCCTTGAACATCTGGGCAACATCGGTGAGCCGTTCGGACATCGTACCCTCTTCCGCGAACATCAGCCGATAGGCGGCACGAAGCGCGTGGATATCGTCGCGGGAGAAGCCGCGGCGCTTGAGCCCGATGATATTCAGGCCCGACAGGTAGGCGCGGTTCCCCATCACCGATCCGTAGGGGATGACGTCGTTTTCGACCCCTGACAGTCCCCCGACCATCGCATGGTGGCCGATGCGCACGAACTGATGAACCCCGGCCAGACCGCCGAGCACGGCATAATCCCCGACATGAACGTGACCGCCGAGGGTCGCGTTGTTCGCCATCACCACGTTGTCGCCGACATCGCAATCGTGGGCGATGTGGGAACCCACCATCAACAGGCAATTGGCGCCGACCGTGGTGAGAAGGCCGCCACCGGTGGTGCCGGGATGAATGGTCACATGTTCGCGGATCACGGTGCCGACACCGATCTTCGTGCGCGAGAATTCCCCTTTGTACTTCAGGTCCTGGGGCGGCAACCCAATCGTCGCGAAGGGGTAAATCTGGCAGCCTGAGCCGATTTCGGTATCGCCCTCGATCACCACGTGGGAACGCAAGCTCACGTTGTCGTGCAGTTTGACGCCATCGCCGATAACGCAATAAGCGCCTATGGAAACGCCTTCACCGATTTCGGCGCCGGCAGCGATAACGGCAGTTGAGTGAATTTCCGACATGGCGATCAATCGTCCAGGATCATGGCGGCAAACGTGGCTTCCGCGCAGAGCCGGCCATCAACCTTGGCCTCGCCGCGAAAGCGCCAGACATTGCGCCGGTTCTGTATCTTCGTGACATGCACCTTGACCACATCGCCGGGCACCACCGGGTGACGGAAGCGCGCATCGTCGATGGTCATGAAATAGACCAGCTTGCCTTCTGATTCCGGCCCCAGGGTTTCCACCACCAGAACGGCGGCGGTCTGAGCCATGGATTCAATCAAAAGCACCCCCGGCATGACCGGGCGGGTCGGGAAATGACCGGGAAAGAACGGCTCATTTATGGAAACGTTCTTGACCCCGATCGCCGATTCGTTGGCAACTACTTCATCCACCCGATCGATCAGCAAAAACGGGTAGCGATGCGGGATCATTTCCATGATCCGGTTGATGCTGATGACCTTGTTTTCGTCTTTCACCGCGTCCATCGGTTTGTCATCCGTTCTTCTTGGGTGTCGCCAGTTTTTTCAGGGCGGCGATCTGCCGCCAGAATTCCTTATGCGGCATGGCCGGCGAACCCAGCAGGGTCTGCCCCGCCTCGACATCCCGAATAATACCCGCCTGGGCGCCGACCCTGACACCATCGGCGATCCTGAGATGCCCGGCAACCCCAACCTGGCCACCGATTACCACATAATCGCCAAGGGTGGTACTCCCCGAAATCCCGGCCAGGGCCACGACAATGCAACCCTTGCCCATGCGCACGTTGTGCCCGATCTGGACCAGATTATCAATGATACACCCCGGCCCGATCACCGTATCGGGCCCCGCGCCCCGGTCAATCGTCGTATTGGCGCCGATTTCGGTGCCATCGCCGATCATCACGCGGCCAAGCTGCGGAATATGCAAATGGCCGTCCGCATCGGATGCATAGCCGAACCCGTCTTCCCCGATGCGCGCGCCGGCATACACCCGCACCCCCTTGCCCAGGATGGAAAAACGCACGGAGACCAGCGGCCCGATGTCGCATCCGTCACCCAGGATAACGCCCTCGCCGATCACGGCATTGGCGCCGATGCGACAGCCCTTGCCGATTTCCGCTCCCGAGCCGATGACCGCGCCCGGCGCAATCTCGGTGCCCTCTCCAATCCGCGCGGTGGGATCCACCATCGCACCGGCCGCGATTCCCCCGGTGGGTACGGCATCGGGATAAAAGGCCCGCGCGACCAGCGTATACCCCTTGTAGGCATGGGGCACTACCAGCAGCGCCATGCCCTCGGGCGCCTTGGCCTTGAGGTCGGGGCCGACGATACAGGCCCCGGCGCCGGAGCGCTCGAACGCGCCTGCGTAAGCCGGGTTTTCGAGAAAGCTGATATCCGAGGCGGTCGCGCCGTCCAGCGGCGCGACGCCGCTAAGTACGAGGTCACCCTCGCCGCTGGCAATGGTTCCGCCGGTAAGTTCCGCGAGGGCCGCCAGCGTAAAAGGACCTGCCGAGGAAAAGAAGCGCGGATCGGACATGTCCCGGCTGCCTTTCGTTAACGCTTTTTCTTCTGCAGCACCTTGTTGGCCAGAGCCTGCACATCTAGACTCGGCAACACCCTGTCTATCCCTTTCAGGATTTCGCCAGTGATGCTGTACTTGGCCTTGGCGTAAATCAGGTCCTGGTTGGCCATGATGATATCGATACCTTTGCTCTCGATCACCTTATCTATAATCGGGCGCATCTTTTCACCCAAGATCTTTTCGAATTCGATCAAGGTTACACGCAGATCACGCTGCCAGGCCTGTTCGAGCGCAACGATCTTGCGCTTCGCCGCGGTTTCCTTTTTTCGAAAAGCCTGTTCACGCGCCTGGAACGCCTGCGGCGACAAGAGAGCGCGCTGACGCGACAGTTCTTCCCAGGCCAAACGCAGGGCCTTTTCCTCCGCCGCGATCAGGTCCCTGTGGGCACGACGCTTGCTGTTCAGAAACGACTGAACCGCCTTGCCCGAGATTGAATCCCGCTTGACCACTCGCATATCGAGGATGGCGATTACCGGTGCCTTCAAGCGCTGGTTCGTAGTCTGCGCCTGAACGGGCATCGGCGCTAGCCAAACGAGCACAAAACACAGAGAGAGGAAAATTTTTGCAGTAAGGTTCATGTCGTCCTCTAAAAAGTGGTGCCAAACCGGAAGGTAAACACCTCGGTTTTATCGAAACTCGCTTTTCTTAGGGCCTGGGTAAAATTAAACCGAAGCGCGCCAAAAGGGGTCGAAAATCCAATGCCGACACCCGCGCCAACGCGAATAAGGGCGTCATCTTTAATACCGGTGCCGCTATCATCAGTTTCGGACAGCGTTCCGGCGTTGGTGAACAGGTAGCCGCGCGGCTTGAAGGAGTTCACGGGCATCAGCGGGATGCCCAGTTCCGCGAAGGCAGTCGCGTACTGCTTGCCGCCCAGGGAATCGCCTGCCGCCTCATCCCGGGGACCAATACCGCCGTTCTGGAAGCCCAGCAACTTTTCACCCCCGATGAAGAAGCGCTCATTGATCCTAATATCTCGCCCGAGTCCTAAGATATATCCGATTTCACCGCCCACCCGGAGCACCGAATCAAAGACGCTGCTGTAAAAAGACGTCGCCGAAAGCACAGTTTCTAGGTAGCGGCTGTCGCCACCGAGGCCCGCCAACTGGTTGCTCAGGCGCACGACATAGCCTTCGGTGGGGTCAAGACGGCTGTCGCGTACGTCATAGGTAATAGACTGGGTAAGCGACGAGTTCGTGTTCTTACCTTCCTGACGTTTAACGTAGAGGGAGGCATCGGAATCCACGTCGCTGATCTCACGCGATTCGATTTTATAGCCTACCTGCTGGTAAAGGTGCTCGTTATAGCGAAAGCCCAAACGGACGCCCGTACCAGTCTTGGCCTCCTCGAAGACAATCGAATTCGTCTTGAGCCTTCTGGTGTTGAACAGGTCGAAACCCGCCGCCAGGTTGCGCCCCAGGAAATAGGGTTCGGTAAAGCGAATATCGAACTGCTGCTCCTTCGTGCCCAGGCTGGCGCTCAGCGATAACTGCTGACCCTTGCCCAGAAGGTTGCGTTCCGACAGCGTGACCTGAGTGACAAAACCGGCATTAGAGGAAAAGCCAGCGCCGAGACTGAGAGACCCCGTAGACTTTTCCTGCACCTTGGCCTTGATAACGGTCTTGTCGGGCGCCCTCCCCGGAACCTGTTCGAACTTCACATCCTTGAAGTAGTTAAGGTCCCTGATCCGCCGCTGCGACAAACGGTACTTCGCAGCATTGAACGCATCCCCTTCGACGAGACGAAATTCGCGCCGGATTACACGGTCCTCGGTGCGAACATTCCCGCCAAGCTCGATGCGCTCGATATAGGTGCGCGGTCCTTCGCGCACACTGTAGGTCATGTTGACCTTGCGGGTTTCCTTGTCGCGCTTGGGTTCCGGACGCACCTCAACGAAGGCATAGCCGAGCGAGCCGACGGCATCGGTAAGGGCATTAACCGTCTTTTCCACTTCTTCGGCGTTATAGGTATCGCCGGGCTTGTAGCTGACCGAGCTCCGGAGCTTCTTGGCATCGAGCGCCTTGAGCTGGCTCTCAATTTCAAAATCGCCGAAGGTGTATCGCTTCCCCTCATCCACCGTAAAGGTCAGGAAGAAAGTCTTTTGGTCCGGCGACAGTTCCGCCATCGCCGAAAGCACGTTGAATTCGGGATAGCCGTTCTTCAGGTAATAGCGCCGCAACGATTCCTGGTCATAGAGCAAGCGGTCGGGATCGTAAAAATCATCACCGGTCAAAAAACTGTACCAGCGCGTCTCGGCACTAGCGATGATCAAGCGCAGGCGTTTATCGCTGTATACATCGGTTGCCGACGAAGGTAATCTTCCTGATTTTCGTCGGCTCACCTTCCTTGATCTCGAAAATCAGGTCAACCCGGTTCTGTGAACGCGTGATGACCTTAGGCACGATCGTCGCGGCAAACCGGCCCTGACGGCGATACAAGTCCTGCAAACGCTTGACGTCATTCTGCACACGTGTGCGGGTATAGACGACGCGGGAGCGCGACTGGGTCTCCGCCAGCAGCACCGAGGTTTCGACCACATCGTTACCTTCGAAGGCAAGACGGTTGATGATCGGGTTTTCGTTGACCCGCACGATAACCACGTCGCCTTCCAGCCGGATCCCGACATCGGAAAACAGGCCGGTCGCGAACAGCGCCTTCAGCGATACGTCGATCTGGCGGGGATCATAAACGGCCCCCGCGCGCAGCGGCAGGTAGGAGCGCACGGTTTCGGGCTCGATCCGCTCGATCCCCTCGACCCTGATTTCCCGGATGACCACGCCGCCGGGCGATTGCGCAACGGCGGAACGGGCCGCCAGCGGGACAAGCAACGCCACCATCCCCAGCGCAAGGACGGCACAGGCGGCGATCCGGCGCCAGGCGCGGCAGGGCTTCATCCAATCAGCCCCTTGAAGAAGCTGGAGATCGCCTCAAAGCGCGACAGGTCCTGCACGGTGACAAAGACAAACAGCGCGATCACCAGGCCGAGACCGATACGAAAACCGATCTCCATGGCGAGTTCGCCGATGGGCCGGCCACGAACCGCCTCGACGCTGTAAAACATCAGGTGGCCGCCATCGAGCATAGGCACGGGAAACAGGTTGATCAGGCCCAGGTTCACCGACAGCACCGCAAGAAACCAGAACACGCTGGTCAACCCCAGTTCCGCCACCTGTCCCGCCATCTGGGCGATCCGGATCGGCCCGCCGAGATCATCCGCCGAGCGCGCGCCGCGCACGATCTGCCCCACCGCCTGCAAGGTATAAAGGCTCAATCGCCAGGTTTCGGTAACCGCCGCCACCACGGCCGTCGCCGGGTTGTGTTTCTTGATTTCGGTACCCGAACGGCTGACGCCGAGTAGGCCCACCGCCGAACGGTTGCCGAAACGGTCCACCATCTCGGTCCGGCGCGGCACGACCTTCAGCGTCACTTCCTTCCCGGCGCGACGGACGGTCACGTTCAAAGGCATGCCGGGAGCCATGCGGACGATACGCTGCACCTGCTCGAACCGTTCCACCGATGTGCCGTCAATGGAAACAATCCGGTCGCCCGGCTGAAACCCCGCTTCGGCGGCGGCGCTGTTCGCCTGCACGGCGCCGACTTCCGCCGGGGTGAAGGGCTGGCCGGAAATGGTGAAAAGGGCCGCGAACACAAGGATCGCCAGCACGAAATTGGCGACCGGTCCCGCGACCACCACGGCGGCGCGCTGGCCGACGCGCTTGTGGTGGAAGGAAACGCTCTTTTCTTCCGCTGTCAGCTCGCGCTCGTCTTCGCGCGCTGCCAGTCGTCGCCCCTTCGCCGAACATCTTGACGTAGCCGCCGAGCGGCAAGAGGCTGACCTTCCAGCGGGTCCCGCTGCGCGCCGTCCAGCCGAACAGTTCAGGGCCGAAACCGATGGAGAACACGTCCACCCGCACGCCATTGCGGCGCGCGATCCAGTAATGGCCGAGTTCGTGAAAGAAAACGATAACCGTGAGAATGAAGATAAACGCGGCGCCGTTGGTCCAGAGCAGATCGAGAATTTGCATCCTAATCCTAAGCCATTCAAACTGTTCGCGCCGCTATCGGCGGAGCGCGAATTGCGCCATCCGTTCCCGAGCCGACACCCGCGCCTCACGGTCCACGGCGAAGACGTCGTCGACGGTAGCCACGGGGCCGCTCGGCGCCGCCTCGAGCCCCGCCGCGACCACGGCAACGATATCGAGAAAACCAATCTCACCGTTGAGGAACCCGGCCACGGCAACCTCGTTGGCAGCGTTCAGGACTGTAGGGGCCGCCCCGCCGGTTTTCAAGGCTTCTCTTGCCAGGTCCAGGGCCGGAAAACGCACGGAATCCGGGGCCTTGAAGGTCAATTGCCCGACCGCCGCAAGGTCAAGGCGGGCCGCCGGAGACGCCTGCCTGTCGGGCCACGCCAGGGCGTAGGCGATGGGGGTGCGCATATCCGGGGTTCCCATCTGCGCCAGGACCGAACCGTCGCTGTAGCCGACCATCGAATGGACCACCGACTGCGGGTGGATGATGACCTCGATCCGGTCCTCTGGAATTGGGAACAGGTGGCTGGCCTCGATCACCTCCAGCCCCTTGTTCATCATGGGCGCCGAATCGACGGAAATCTTCGCCCCCATGTCCCAGTTGGGATGGGCCACGGCCTGGGCCGGGGTCACATCCTTCATCCGGGCCATGTCCATATCGAGGAACGGTCCCCCCGATGCGGTCAGGATGATGCGCTCGATCGCGTCGACGTGCTCGAAATCGAAACTCTGGAAAATGGCGCTGTGTTCCGAATCCACCGGCACCAGGGTGCCGCCGGACCGGCGCAGTTCACCCATGACGATGTCGCCGGCGCAAACCAGGGTTTCCTTGTTGGCGAGCGCCACCGTGGCGCCCCGCGCCGCCGCCGCCAGCGTCGGTTTCAGCCCCGCCGCGCCGACGATCGCCGCCATGACCCAGTCCGCGTCCATAGCCGCCGCTTCTTCCAGCGCCGCCTCGCCCGCGGCAACGGCGATATTGGTGCCCGCCAGGGCAGCCTTGAGCGCGTCGTATTGGGTTTCGTCGGCGATCACCACCAGACGCGGACGCAATTCCCGCGCCTGCGCCGCCAGCAACGTCACGTTGGAGCGCGCCGTCAGGGCAATGACCTCATAGGCATCGGGGTCGCGGCGCAACAAATCCACCGTGTTGCAGCCGACTGATCCCGTCGAACCCAGAATACTGACGCGGCGCCGATGCGCGCTTGGCCGCTCCAGGGTTATCGCCATAGAAAATCCTTGTCTCCAGCCACCACTAGGACAGCGGCAACAAGAACCGCCGCCACCAGCAGGCCGTCGAGGCGGTCAAACACGCCGCCGTGGCCGGGTATGATACAACCTGAATCCTTGACCTCAAACCGGCGTTTAACCGCCGATTCCAGCAAGTCGCCCAGTTGCGAGGCCACGCTTACCCCGACACCCAGCGCGGCCAGCCGCAAGGGATCCTGCGCCAGCGGCGCAAACGCTGCCGCTACTGCCGCCGCCAGCAAGGTGCCGCCGAAAAATCCCGCCCAGGTTTTGCCGGGACTGATGGCAGGCGCCAGTTTGGGCCCGCCCAGGCTCTTACCCACCGCGTAACCGCCGATATCGGTGGCCCATACCACGGCAAACAGCCATGTCAGAATCCAGGCACCGCCGGCAAGACCGGAAAGCCAGACCAGCGCCGCGCTGGGCACGATGATGTAAGGCACCCCCGCCCCGAGCAGCAATCGGTCCATGCGCCTACCGCGCGCGCTAAAGGCCACCATCAGCGCCCCCAGTCCGGCCGCGAAGACGGCGGCGCGATAGCGCCCAAGAGCAATGAAACCGGCGGCACCGATCACCAGGGCGACAAACAGGACGGCGGCAAAGGGCGGCCGCGACCGCCACAGGGGTTCGCGACCCGCGCCCGCAAGACAAAGCGTCGGCCATTCCACCGCCATCAGGAGAATACCGAGACCGACCAGGCCCAGAAACCAGATCCCCCCGGCGTGGACCGCACCCAGCGCCAGGGCAGCCAGCACCAACCCCGAAATCAGGCGCAACGCGAAACCGGCGAAACGGTTATCAGACACTCGACGCGCCGTAACGACGTTCACGCTGGGCAAACTCGGTCACCGCCATTTCCAGCTCGCTGCGCGAAAAGTCCGGCCACAGGCAATCGACGAAAACAAATTCCGAATAGGCCGTCTGCCAAAGCAGGAAATTGGAAATCCGCAGCTCACCGGAGGTGCGAATCAGAAGATCGGGATCCGGCATTCCCTCGGTGCTGAGCCAGCCGGCGAAACGTTCCTCGGTGATATCCGTGGGCGCCAGACGCCCAAGACGGACTTCCTCCGCCGCGCGCTGGGCTGCCGTCACGATATCGGCCCGCCCGCCGTAGTTGAGCGCCAGCGTCAGGTTGAGACGGTTGTTGGCGCGGGTCAGCGCCTCGCCCTCGTCCATCAACGCACGTATGTCTTTGGCAAAGGCCGTGCGGTCGCCGATGATCCGCAAGCGGATGTTGTTCTTGTGCAGGTCCGCGATCTCGCTGCGCAGGTAGCGCTCAAGCAGCCCCATGAGATCGCGCACTTCGGTTTCGGGCCGCTTCCAGTTTTCCGACGAAAAGCCGAACAGAGTCAGGTACTGGATGCCGAGCTCGCCCGACGCTTCGACCGCACGGCGCACGGCTTCGGCCCCCTGTCGGTGGCCCGCCGTCCGCGGCAGGCCCCGGCTCGCGGCCCAACGCCCGTTGCCATCCATGATGATGGCAACATGGACGGGAACACCGCGCTGGCCGTCTGCCGTCGGTTCCATGGTGTCAGATCTGCCTGATTTCCTGATCCTTCTCGGCCAGAAGGTCATCAATGGAGTTGATCATGCGATCGGTCATTTTCTGAACCTCGTCTCCCCAGGCGCGCTGCTCATCTTGGGAGATATCGCCATCCTTTTCCAGCTTCTTGAGCTGGTCCATGCCGTCACGCCGCACGTTGCGAACCGAAACTCGCGCCTGTTCCGCGTAGCGGTGCGCGACCTTGGCCAGTTCCTCGCGGCGCTCGGCCGACAGTTCCGGCACCGGCACGCGGATGGTCTGGCCGTCGCTGGCCGGGTTAAGCCCAAGACCTGATTCCCGGATGGCCTTCTCCACCGCCGAAACATTGCCCCGGTCCCAGACGCTGACCGAAAGCAGCCGCGCCTCCGGCACGCTGACCGTCGCCACTTGGGCGAGCGGCATTTCCGAACCGTAAGCGTTGACCACCACGCGGTCGAGCAGACTGGTCGAGGCGCGTCCCGTCCTCAGTCCCGCCATTTCCTCGCTGAGCACGTTGATCGCGCCCTGCATCCGCGATTCCAGCGCCTTGATGTTGGGATCTGCCATCGCTTGCCTCCTCGGCGGTCAGCCGTCCGAAATGATAGTGAACTTGCCCTTGCCGCGCACCACGTCGCGAAGCGCGCCGGATTCATGCACGGAAAACACCAGGATGGGGATGCCGTTTTCGCGCGAAAGCGCAATGGCCGAGGCATCCATGACCTGAAGATCGCGGCTCAGCACCTCGTGGTAGGTGAGCTTGTCGTAACGGGTCGCGGCGGCGTCTTTCTTGGGGTCGGCGGAATAGACGCCATCCACCTGGGTGCCCTTGAGAAGCGCATCGCAACCCAGCTCGGCAGCGCGCAATGCCGCAGCCGTGTCGGTGGTGAAGAACGGATTGCCCGTGCCCGCCGCGCAGATGACGACGTTGCCCTTTTCCATGTGGTGCACGGCACGGCGACGGATATAGGGTTCGCAAACCTGCTGCATGGCAATGGCGGAAAGCACGCGGGTAGGCACGCCTGCCCGCTCCAGAACGCCTTGCAAGGCGATGGCGTTCATCACGGTGGCCAGCATGCCCATGAAATCGGCCTGGGCGCGTTCGATACCGTGGGAAGCGCCGCCGACACCGCGAAAGATATTGCCGCCGCCGACGACCAGGCCAAGCTGCACGCCGGATCGACCACGGCGCGGATTTCTTCCGCCAGACGCTTGAGGGTATCGGCTTCCAGCCCGAACTCGCGCGCGCCCATGAGGGCCTCGCCCGACAGTTTCAGGAGCACCCGCCGATAGGGGCCATCCGCCGCCATGTTACCCTTTCCGGGCGCGTCCGGCCTCAACCGCCGAGTTGCGCCGCAACTTCCGATGCAAAGTCCTTTTCTTCGCGCTCGATGCCCTCACCCAGGCCGAAACGCACAAAACCCACAAGCTTGATCGGCGCGCCCGCATCCTTGGCCGCGGCTTCGATCACCTTGCCCACCCGGGTCTCGCCATCCACCACGAAGACCTGCTCGGTCAGCACGACTTCTTCGTAGAACTTGCGCAAACGGCCTTCGACCATCTTGGCGATGATGTCTTCGGGCTTGCCCGATGCGCGGGCCTGCTCGCTCAATACCGAACGTTCGCGCTCGATCGCGGTGGGATCGAGGTTGGCGACGTCAACCGACTGCGGATTCGTCGCCGCCACATGCATGGCCAGCTGCTTGCCCAGAGCTTCCAGTTTGGCCGCATCGCCGGTCGATTCCAGTGCCACCAGAACGCCGATACGTCCAAGGCCCGGCGCCACCGCGGCGTGGACATAGCTCGCCACCACGCCCGACCCGACGGACAGGCCGGCGGAACGGCGCAGGTTGAGGTTTTCCCCGATGGTCGCGATCATATCGGTGATCTGATCGGCCACGGTCTTGCCGCCACCCGGCATCGCCGCCAAAAGGGAATCATGATCCCCCTTCACCGCCAGCGCCGCATCGGCGACACCGGCGACGAACTTCTGGAAATCGCCGTTACGGGCAACGAAATCGGTTTCGGAATTGACCTCGACGACGACGGCGCTGGTGCCTTCACCGGCAACCGCCACCAGTCCTTCAGCGGCAACGCGCCCCGCCTTCTTCGACGCGGCGGCAAGACCCTTCTTGCGCAGCCAGTCCACCGCCGCCTCGATGTCGCCACCGGATTCGGTCAGGGCCTTCTTGCAATCCATCATGCCGGCGCCGGACTTCTCACGAAGTTCCTTGACCAGCGCTGCTGTTACCTCAGCCATAGTTTCGTCCTTACCTCAGTATCTTTATGCAACCCGTTGAATATTAGCTCAGGAAGCGGACGGCTCGTCCGCAGCCGGCATCTCGGCCGCCGCTTCGACGGCCTCGGCCACGGCCAGGTCTTCAAGCGGGGTTTCTTCCGCCGCACCGATGTCGATGCCGTGGGAAACCAGTTCCTCCTGAATGCCGTCCAAAACCGCATCGGCGACCAGGTCGCAATACAGGTTGATGGCGCGGATGGCGTCGTCATTGCCCGGGATCGGGAACTTGATGCCTTCGGGGTCGGAATTACTGTCGAGCACCGCGGCGACCGGAATGCCGAGCTTACGGGCTTCGGCCACGGCGATGTCTTCCTTGTTGGTGTCGATGATGAACAGCATGTCCGGCAGGCCGCCCATTTCCTGATGCCGCCAAGGGCGCGCTCAAGCTTGTCGCGCTCGCGCGTCAGCTGAAGCTGCTCTTTCTTGGTCAGGCCCTGAGCGCCATCACCGGAAAGACGCTCCTCGAGGGTCTTGAGACGGCGCACCGACGCGGTGACCGTATTCCAGTTGGTCATCATGCCGCCGAGCCAGCGGTGATTGACGTAGTACTGGCCGCAACGCGCCGCCGCTTCGGCGACCTTGCCCGCCGCCTGACGCTTGGTCGCGACGAACAGCACCTTCCCGCCACCGGCGACCACGTCGCGCACGGACTGCAGGGCCGCGTAGAGCATCGGCACCGTCTGCTGCAAATCGAGAATGTGAACGCCGTTGCGCTCACCGAAAATGTAGGGGCTCATGCGCGGATTCCAGCGGCCCGCGCGATGTCCGAAGTGAACGCCAGCTTCGAGCAGCTGGCGCATTGTAAAGGTAGGGATAGCCATGTGCTTCTCCGGTTGTGCGTCCACGGGGTTGTGACCGGATCACCCGGCACCGGAGCGACAGAAACATTCCCGCCGCGTCCCCGTGTGCGAATTTACGGGCGCCTAGATACCCTCGAAAGCGCTGGTTTGCAAGGTAAAACCGGGAAAATCGGGCCTTTTGGGCACCCCGGGGCCTAGATTTCGCGGACCTCGGCCACGCCAGGAATGGCGCGCAGGTCCTCGATGGCGTTGGGCGGGACCGCAAAACGGCCCGGCAGGCCGATTTCGACCTCTTCCCCCGCCCCCAGACCCAGCACCAGGCTGACCTCGCCCTTGCCACGGGGGGCGGCCCTGATGATGTCGCGCACGGCCGCCAGGGCCAACGGCTCAACCACCTGGACCTTGAGACCGGGCGCCGCATGGGCCACGGCATCATCCAACGACAGCATCTCCTGCACGGTCAGGCGCAGGCCCTCACCCTCGCGCCGGGCCTCGCAGGTGGCCAGCACGTTGCTCCCCGCCTCTAGGATGTCGCGGGCGCGTCCCAGGACCTCGGAAAACACCGTTACCTCGAACAGGCCGGTGGGATCGGACATCTGGACGAAGGCGAAACGGTTGCCGCGCGCAGACATGCGTTCCTTCTTCGAGATCACGGTGCCGGCGACCTTGACCCGCGTCGCCTCCGCCCCCGCCGCGACCTGGGTCATCAGCGCCGCCGAAGACACCACGCGCAACCGTTCGAGCCGGGTGCCGTAGGCATCCAGCGGATGGGCCGACAGGTAGAATCCAATGGCCTGGAATTCGTGGTTGAGGCGCTCCATCGCCGACCACGGCGCGATCTCGGCAAGGCCGCGCCCGACCGCCGGCGCCTCGTCGCCAAGCCCGCCGAACAGGCTGGCCTGTCCGCTGGCGCGCTCCTGCGCCGCCGCCGAGGCCCGGTGGGTCAGCAGCTCGACATTGCCGAAGACCTGAGCGCGGTTGGGATTAAGCCCGTCAAAAGCGCCCGCGGCGGTCAGGTTTTCGATCTGGCGCTTGTTGATGACCTTCTGCTCGCAGCGCAGCGCGAAATCGAACAGGTCCTTGAACGGGCCGTTGGCGGCGCGCTCCGCCGCCAGGCTCTGCATCGCAGCGGCGCCAACGCCCTTGACCGCGCCGAGCGCATAGCGGATCGCCTTGGTGCCCTCCTCGTCACGCTCTACCGTGAAGGCCGCCTCCGACGCATTGACGTCGGGCGGCAGCAGGGCAATCCCGAGGCGCTGCAATTCCTGGCGGAAGATATTCAGCTTGTCGGTGTTGCCCATGTCGAGCGTCATCGAGGCGGCGAAGAATTCGACCGGGTAATTGGCCTTCAGCCATGCGGTCTGGTAAGCGATCAGTGCGTAGGCTGCGGCATGGGACTTGTTGAAACCGTAGCCCGCGAATTTTTCCACCTGCTCGAAGACGTGCCCCGCCTTGCGCTTGTCGACACCGCGGGCCACGGCGCCGTCCACGAACTTGGCGCGCTCGGCCTCCATTTCGGACTTGATCTTCTTGCCCATCGCACGGCGCAGGATATCCGCGTTGCCCAGCGAATAGCCCGACAGCTCCTGGGCGATCTGCATCACCTGTTCCTTGTAGATCATTACGCCGAAGGTTTCTTTCAGGATGCCTTCCAGCGACGGATGCAGGTAATCCGGTTCCTCCCGGCCATGCTTGCAGGCGACGTAGCGGGGAATGTTATCCATCGGGCCCGGACGGTAGAGCGCGACCAGGGCGATAATGTCTTCGAAGGTATCGGGCCGCAGGTTGCGTAGCACGTCGCGCATGCCCGAACTTTCAAGCTGGAACACGCCGGTGGTGTCGCCCTTGGCCATCATTTCGAAACTGGCCACGTCATTGAGCGGCAAGGTCGCGAGGTCGATCGGCGCCTCGCCCTTACCCACCCGGTCGAGGTTGACCAGCTTGACCGCGTTGGCCAGCACCGTCAGCGTCTTGAGGCCGAGGAAGTCGAACTTCACCAGCCCCGCCGCCTCGACGTATTTCATGTTGAACTGGGTCACCGGCATGTCGGAACGCGGATCGCGGTAAAGCGGCACCAGCTCCGACAACGCCCGGTCGCCGATCACCACCCCCGCCGCGTGGGTCGAGGCATGGCGGTACAGGCCTTCAAGCTTGAGCGCGATATCCATCAGCTTCGCGACGGTCTCGTCCTCGGCGCGCATTTGCTGCAACAGCGGCTCGCCCTTGATGGCATCGCCCAGGCTGACGGGATTGGCCGGGTTGTTGGGCACCAACTTGCAGATGCGATCCACCTGCCCGTAAGGCATGCCGAGCACGCGCCCGACGTCGCGCAGCACCGCACGCGCCTGCAACTTGCCGAAGGTGATGATCTGCGCAACACGGTCGCGGCCATAGTGATCCTGAACGTAGCGAATCACTTCGTCGCGGCGGTCCTGGCAAAAGTCCACGTCGAAGTCAGGCATGGAAATACGTTCGGGATTGAGGAAGCGCTCAAACAGCAAGCCGAAGCGCAGCGGGTCAAGATCGGTAATCAGCAACGACCAGGCCACCACCGAACCGGCACCGGACCCGCGCCCCGGCCCCACCGGGATGCCCTGGCCCTTGGCCCAGCGAATGAAGTCCGACACGATCAGGAAGTAGCCGGGGAATCCCATTTCCTCGATCACGCCCAGCTCGAAATCAAGCCGCTCGCGGTACGGCCGGGCGGCGGCCTCACGCGCTGCGTCATCCATGTCTTTGCTCAGGACATGAGCTACAAGACGAGATTCCAGCCCGGCGCGGGCCTGCTCGCGCAGAACGTCGCCCTCGCTGGCGCCGGCATCGGCGGCAAAGGGCGGCAGGATCGGCTTGCGTTCGGGGCTGGCATAGGCGCAACGCCGCGCGATCACCAGCGTATTGCTGATGGCTTCCGGCAGATCAGCGAACAGGGCCTTCATTTCCGAAGCCGAGCGAAAACGATAATCCGGCGTCAGGCGGCGACGGTCGGTGGCGGCGACGTTGGCGCCTTCGGCGATGGCGAGCAGCGCGTCATGGGCCTCGAACAGGTCCTCGGTGGCAAAATAGGCTTCGTTGGTCGCCACCAGCGGCAGATCATGGGTATAGGCGAGATCGATCATCGCCGCCTCGATCTGTTCTTCCGCCGCAACGCCGTGGCGCATCACCTCGACGTATAGCCGCCCCGGAAACAGCGACTTGAGGCGCACAAGCGCAGCATCCGCCTCGGCCGGGCGGTTCTCCAGCAAGAAGCGTCCCACGGTACCGTCGGGTCCGGCGGTCAGCGCAATCAGGCCATCGGTCCGTCCCTTGAGCCGATCCCACGACACCTGCGCCGTGCGTCCCGCCTCGGTCGCGAGATGGGCCTCGCTCACCAGCGAAATCAGGTTGGCGTAGCCGGTCTCGTTCTGCACCAGCAGGACAAGCTTGTCCGGCTCCGGCGTCCGGCCCGCGGCGGCAACGCCATCGGTCGCTTCGGCGTCTTCGTGGCTGACGGCGAAATCGCAGCCGATAATCGGCTGCACGCCGGACTTCATCATGGTGGTGGAAAATTCCAGCGCGCCGAAAAGATTGCGCGTGTCCGTCACCGCCACGGCGGGCATTTCGTGGCGAACGCAGAGCTGCGCCAGCTCGGGCAGCTTGATCGCGCCTTCGAGCAGCGAGTACGCGCTGTGCACGCGCAAATGGACGAAATCGGCGTGGGCCATTGGCCCATTATCCACGGATGGGGCCAAGGGGCAATATCTGCCAGGCATGGGCGACTTTTCCACAGGATATTGTGGATAAGCCGGGATCAGGCGGGGACCAGGCGTCCGTCCGAAAGGGTCACGGTGCGGTCCATGCGCGCCGCTAAATCCGGGTTGTGGGTGGCGATGAGCGCCGCCCTACCGGTGCCCTTGACCACCTCGAGCAGCACGCGGAACACCTGCTCCGCCGTGCCGGGGTCGAGGTTACCGGTGGGCTCGTCGGCCAAAAGAAGCGCCGGTGCATTGGCCAGCGCCCGGGCAATAGCGACGCGCTGCTGTTCGCCGCCCGACAGTTGGGCCGGGCGATGACGCGCGCGGGCCGACAGGCCGACGCGGTCGAGCAGTTCGCCCGCCCGTTCCTCGGCCTCGGCCCGTGGCGTGCCCGCCATCATCATCGGCAGCACGATGTTTTCCAGCGCGCTGAATTCCGGCAGCAGGTGATGAAACTGGTAAACAAAGCCGAGATGCTCGCGCCGGAGCCGCGTGCGCTCGGCATCGTTCGCCGTGCTGGCATCATGACCCGCGAGATGGATGGTGCCGCCGTCGGCGCGCTCCAGCAAACCGGCGATGTGCAGCAGCGTCGACTTGCCCGAACCCGACGGCCCCACCAGGGCGATGATTTCGCCGCCGGAAACGCGCAGGTCCACGCCCTTGAGCACTTCCAGCCGCCCGCCCGCGTCCTCGAAGGCGCGGGTGACCCCGGCAAGCTCCAGCGCCGCGTCACCATAGCGCAGCGCCTCCACCGGATCGAGACGCGCCGCCCGCCACGACGGGTAAAGCGTCGCCAGGAACGACAGCGCCAGCGACATCAGCACCACCGTCGCCACCTCGCCCGCGTCGATCTTGGCCGGTAGCTGCGACAGGAAATAAATCTCGGCGGAGAACACGTCGGTGCCGGTGAGCTTTGATATCCAGCCGCGAATGGTTTCGATGTTCGCCGCGAAGGCAAGCCCGAGGCCGAAGCCGACAATCGTGCCCACCACCCCAACCGACGCCCCCGCCAGCAGGAAGATCCGCATCACCGCGCCACGGGTCGCGCCCATGGTGCGCAGTATGGCGATATCGCGCCCCTTGTCCTTGACCAGCATGATCATGCCGGAGATCACGTTAAACGCTGCGACAACGATAATCAGGGTCAGGATCAGGAACATGACGTTGCGTTCGACCTGGATCGCAGTGAAGAAACTGGAATTGGCATCCTGCCAGTCACGCAGGCGATACTGCGGGCCAAGCGCCGTGCCGATGGCCTGCTTGGCGGCGGCCAATTTATCGGGATCGGCCAGCATCACCTCGATCATGGTGGCGCTGCCGGGCTGGCGGAAAAACACCTGCGCCGATTTCAGCGGCATGTAGACGAAGTTGTTGTCGTATTCGTACATGCCGACCTCGAACAGGCCGACGATGCGGTAAGCCTTGGTTCTGGGCAAGGTGCCGAAGGCAGTGACATTGCCGCTGGGCGCGACCAGGGTCAGGGAATCGCCGACACGCAGGCCGAAGCGTGTCGCCAACCGGGTGCCGATCAAAACCGTATCCGATGCGCCGAAATCCGCCAGTGCCCCGGAACGGATGTTGTCCGCGATCAGCTTGCGCCGCGCCAGATCGCCCGGCGCCATGCCCTGTACCGCGACCCCGCCTGCCCGCCTGCCAACGGTCAGCATTGCCTGGCCGGTTATCAGCGCCGCCGCGTCGGTGACGCCCGACAGGGCCTTGATGCGGGTGGCCACGGCATCGTAATCGGCCAATGGCCGCCCCTGCCCATAAACCGTGAAATGCCCGCCGACACCGAGAATGCGGCTCAGCAGTTCGGCGCGAAAGCCATTCATCACCGCCATGACGATGATCAGCGTCGCTACGCCCAGCGATATGCCCGCCAGCGAAAACCCGGCAATGACGGAAATGAACCCTTCCTTGCGCCGGGCGCGCAAGTAGCGCAGCGCGACAAGCCGCTCGAAGGGGCCGAAGGCCATCAGTCGGGGCCGCCCGCGGCCGTGATCAGACGATCGATGGCGGCTTCGAGGGAAACCTCGACGGCGACGGTGCCGTCGCGGCGCTTCAGTTCGACCTTGTCTTCCTTGAGACCGCGCGGGCCGATGATCAGCCGCCAGGGCAGACCTATAAGGTCGGCGTCGGCGAATTTCACACCGGGCCGATCATCGCGGTCGTCGTAAAGCACGTCGAGACCGGCGGCGCGCAGCTTGCCGTAGGCGCGCACGCAAGCATCGTCGCAGGCGTCGTCCCCGGCCCTGAGGTTGATCAGCGCCACATCAAAAGGCGCCACCGCATCGGGCCAGATGATGCCGCCATCATCGTGACTGGCCTCGATAATGGCGCCGACGAGGCGAGAGACGCCGATGCCGTAAGACCCCATCTCGACGGCGATGGACTTGCCGTCGGGGCCGACAACCTCGGCCCCCATGGGCTTGGAATACTTGGTGCCGAAGTAGAACACCTGCCCGACCTCGATGCCCCGGCCTTGGTAGCGCCGGGCTTCGGGAACCTGCTGCTCGAACTCTTCCCCGACGTGCTTTTCATCGGTGCGCGCATAAAGGCTGGTGAAACGGTCGCGGATTGCGCTGATGGCCGCATCGTCGTCGTAGTCCGGTTCCTGCGCCAGCGCATCGAAGCTCAAGAATTCGCTGTCGCAGAAAACCTCGCTCTCCCCCGTCGGGGCCAGCACGATGAATTCATGACTGAGATCGCCGCCGATGGGTCCCGTCGCCGCTTCCATCGGGATCGCCTTCAGGCCCATCCGGGCGAAGGCGCGCAGGTAGGACACGAACATCTTGTTGTAGGAACGTACCGCCCCTTCGTAATCTAGGTCGAAGGAATAGCAATCCTTCATCAGGAATTCGCGCCCGCGCATGACGCCGAAACGGGGACGCACCTCGTCGCGGAACTTCCACTGGATGTGATAGAGCATCTTTGGCAGGTCGCGATACGACCGCACGGTGGCGGCGAAGACCTCGGTCAGAAGTTCCTCGTTGGTCGGCCCGTAGAGCAGCTCGCGCTCGTGACGATCTATGATGCGCAGCATTTCAGGGCCGTAGTCGTCGTAGCGCCCGGACTTGCGCCACACATCGGCGGGCTGGATCGTCGGCATGAGCATTTCCTGCGCCCCGGCGCGATCCTGTTCTTCACGGACGATCTGCTCGATCCGCCGCAGCACGCGATGGCCGAGCGGCAGCCATGTATAGATACCAGCGGAGGACTGGCGGATCATGCCCGCGCGCAGCATCAGCCGGTGCGAAGCGATCTCCGCTTCCTTGGGAGTTTCCTTGAGGGTAGGCAGGTAAAATTGCGAAAGACGCATGGGCGGGTTCGGGACCTTATGCTCGGGTTGGCGGCGGACCCGACTTTAGGGAATCGCCCGTCAAACTGCAATGTGTCAGCCCTAGGGCGTTGGCGCACTACCCGGCGCCTGCATGCACAGGCGCGACTGGGCGGCTTCGGCCTGGGGCTGGTAAAAACACTTTCAAGCATTTATCCCGGCTATGCGCCGACTTTCACCGGCACGGTTATCGGTGGGATCTGGGGTCTGGTCTGCGGGTTCGTCTGCGGCGCAGTCATCGCCCTGATCTACAACTACCTGCAGGGTCTCTGCGCCCAGTCGGACTAGAAGAAGCGGGCTAACGCCCTACCATCCGCCGGGAGGAGCTTGTTCCATCCAGGCCGGCTTGAGCCGCGCGATCTCATCGAAGAGCGGGCAGTCGCGGTCGTGCGCGCCAGGCAGATAGCCCGTGGACATCATGAACTCGTTGACCACCTCGGGCCCCATGAAGACGAATGTCTTTTTCATCACCTTCACCCATTGCCCCGGGCGCAGCGGATGATGGGCATCAAGAAATCCCTTGATCGAGCCGTATTCACCACGCAGCGCATCAATGCGGCGGGCATTTTCAATGATCGCCTCGATCTTTCGGCGGTTGCGGATAATGGCGGCATCGTTCAGAAGGCGGGCCACATCATCCTCGCCGTAAGCCGCCACGGTGTCAGGGTCAAATCCGGCGAACGCGGCATTCAGTCCCGCCCGCTTGTTCAGCACCAGAAGCCACGACAGGCCCGCCTGCATGATCTCCATCGCGATGCGTTCGAAAAGCACGTCGTCCGCCGTGACGGGGCGCCCGTATTCCAGGTCATGATGGGGGCCGTGAACCGGGTGGCCACGGGAGATGTCGCAATAGCTCACGGCAAGGCCTAGACGGCCTCGAACAGCTTGCCGTCGGACGGGCCCTTGAGTTCGACCTCGTTACCGTCGGGGTCCAGGAAATAAATGTTCGGCCCCCGTCCCTCGGCCCCGTAAGCGGTGCCGGATTTGACGATGGTTGCGCCCGCACTTTCCAGATGCGCGCGAATGGCCTCAAGATCGAAGGGCGTCACGCGAAAGCAGAAATGCTCGAGATTGCGGCCCGGCTGATCGCGATCCGTCACTGGAATGATGTCCACCAGCGCCAAACCTGCCCGAAGCTGGGTAAGCCCATTGGCCGTCTGGCGTTCGGTTTTAAGCCCGAGCGCCGCCCGGTAGAAAGCCACAAGACGCGGAACGTCGCCACTGCGAAGGACCAGGTGATCTATGTCGTCGACACTGAAGGGGGTGCTGTCGGTCATGGTTCCCGTCCGTTCCGGGTGAGGCTAGTTGCGGAATGTAATGATATCGGCCTTGATCACCCAGTAGATCGCCCCCCAGATGAGCGTGGCGATCAAGGTGGTCACGGCCATTTTCAGCCACAGGCGCGGTTTTTCCGGCGCCCCGGTTTCGTGACCCGGCTCCGGATTGTCCGGTGCGCGATTGCCCCAGGGCAGGACCGTGAACAACACCATCCACCACGCGATAACGTAAACCATGATGCCTGTGAACCAGTTCATCGCATGCCGCCTTTCGCTACTGGGATGAGCATTATAGTCCGATGACGTGGACTTCCGTCACCGGCTTCTTGCCGGTGGCACGATTGACCGCCCGGCGCACGGCGCGGCGGATCTCTTCATCCGGGGCCAGATCCGCGCGGCGCCCCTTCTTGCCAGCGGGCCGCGCGAGGGTACGTTCGATCTCGTCAAGAACGGCGGCCACCGCTTCGCGTTCTTCTTTCGGGTTCGACGTCACCCCCTTCAGGCTGACCGACGGATCCGCCGCCAGCCGCCCCTTACGGTCGAGAACCACCGTGACGAAGGCATTGCCGGAATAGGCCGAACGCCGCCGGTGGCCAAGCAAGATGTCGTCCACCGGCACCAGCCGGTTCCCGTCCAGCCCCAAACGCCCGACCGGCACGGTACCGACGATTTCCGGCGCCCCCGGCGCCAGGCGCAGGGCGTTGCCGTTGGACACGACATGGGCGGCGGGCACGCCGAGGGAACGGGCATAGGCCGCATGCTCGATCAGGTGGCGCGCCTCGCCGTGCATCGGCACGGAATTCTTCGGCCGCACCCAGGAATAAAGCGCCGCCAGTTCGTCGCGGGCAGGATGCCCTGATACATGAATGGGTGCGCTACGCCCGGTGACGATGACACAGCCGGTCCGCGCCAGGCGGTCCTGCATGGCGGAAATGGTGCGCTCGTTGCCGGGGATATCGCGCGACGAGAACAGCACCGCATCGCCCTTTTCGAGAACCACATGAGGATGATCGCCCGCTGCGATCCGCGCCAGCGCGGAGCCGCGTTCCCCCTGTGAGCCGGTGCAGATATAAAGCGCCCGTTCGCGCGGCAGATAAGCACAGTCGTATTCGGTGAGAAAATCCGGCACGCCCTTGAGATAGCCGCAGGCCCGCGCGATTTCCGTCAGCCGCCAGAGCGAACGCCCGACCAGCGCGACGTGGCGGCCATTGGCGGCGGCGGCCTCACTGATGGATTGCACGCGCGCGATGTTGGAGGCGAAACAGGCGACCGCGACGCGGCCCTTGAAGCGCCCGATCACCTCGGTCAACCCTTCGCGCACCGTCGCCTCGGAGCCCGATACGCCCTCGTTGAACACGTTGGTCGAATCGCAAACCATCGCCAGCACGCCCGCGTCCCCCAGAGCACGAAAGCGCGCTTCGTCTATTGTGCGGCCGAGCAACGGATCCGGATCGATTTTCCAGTCGCCGGTGTGAACCACGGTGCCGAATTTCGTCGTGATGGCGAGCGCATTGGGCTCCGGGACCGAATGGGTAACCGTCACATAGCGAATGATGAAGGGGCCGAGGGTGATCTCCGCCTCCAGCGGCACTTCGTGCAGCTCGACCTCGCCTTCCAGCCCCGCCTCGCCCAGCTTGGTGCGCACCAGCCCGGCGGTGAAGCCGGTGGCATAGACCGGGCACCTGAGGCGCGGCCACAAATGCGCAACCGCACCCTGATGGTCTTCGTGGGCGTGTGTCAGGACAATCGCCAGAAGATCCTTGCTGACACTTTCCAGGAAAGCCGGATCGGCGGTCATGACGTCGATGCCCGGCGTCGTCTCATTGCCAAAGGTGACACCGCATTCGACGGCGATCCATTTGCCCATACAGCCGTAAAGGTAGAAATTCATCCCGATTTCGCCGGCACCGCCGAGCGGCAGGTAGACCAGCCCTTCGCGGGCGGCTTCCACAACGGCTTCGGGACTGATGACGGGGGCTGGCGCGTTCATGCGGGACGGTTGAGCTGGTAGACGATGACGATGCCGGTCAGCGTCAGGTTGGTATCCGTCGCCGTGATCACATCGGTGCCCTCGGCGAAAAGAGGCGCAAGGCCGCCGGTAGCGATGACCGTCACCCGGTCCGCACCCCCATATTCGGCGCGGATACGTTCGACGATTCCCTCGACCAGGCCAACGTAGCCCCAGTAAATTCCCGATTCCATCGCGCCGACGGTACCCGTGCCGATAACCGTGGCGGGCCGCGCCACCTTTATGCGCGGCAACTGCGCCGTGCCCGCATGCAGGGCATCAAGGGCAAGATTCACACCGGGCGCGATAACACCGCCCGCATAATCGCCATCGGCCGTCACCACATCGAAGGTCGTGGCCGTGCCGAAATCGAGCACGATCTTGGTTCCCGGCCACCGCGCATGGGCCGCCAGCGCGGCAACCAACCGGTCGGCGCCGACCTCACGCGGGTTCGGCAGTAGCACGCGGAGGCCCTGCTCAACCCCGCTCGCGCCGACGACCACCGGGTCCTTGCCGGTCAGGGCCTCGGCAAATACGATCAGGCGGTCACGGGTGGCGGGCACGACGGTGGCAATCGCCACGCCTGCAATAGCCGACGCATCCAGTCCGGCATGGGCCAGTTCACTGTCCAGGCGGGCTCGATATTCGTCGGGACCGAGCCGCGCATCGGTATCGAGCCGGTACACATGAACGAAACGTCCGTCCGGCGCGATCCCTTCGTAGAGACCGAACTTCGTCGTGGTGTTGCCGCAGTCTATGGCAAGCAGCATGGGTTCCCCTCAGGCCCCGGCGAAGAAAACGTCGCCGGCGGTGATCTTTCTCATTCCGCTCGCGCCCTGGTCAAGCATCAAGGCGCCCGATTCGTCCAGCCCGGCGAAGGTGCCATCATAACGCGCGCCTTCCAGGTTGACCGTAATCGGGCCGCCGACGCCGCTGGCCCGCGCCAGCCAGGCCGCCCGCAGCGGCGCAAAACCATCACGCCGCAGGCCCTGATAAAGATCCAGGAAGCGGGCACAGAAGGTATCGCGCAGTTCGTCAACGCCCGGCATGGCGCCTGCATCCACCATCGATGTTGCCGGGTACGGCGTATCCGACGGGTGGTGGGCGACGTTGATGCCGACACCGAGCACCACCATCCCTGCCCGGCCCGGCACAGCTTCAATCAAAAGCCCCGCGACCTTGGCACCGTCGAGCAAGACGTCGTTGGGCCATTTCACCGCAACATCCCGCTCCGGCGCGTATTGCGCAACCGCCGCCGCCGCCGCCAGCGAGGCCGCGAAACCGACCGCCCCCGCCGCATCCGCACCGGGCGACAGGATCACGGAGAGATAGAGGTTTCCCGCGGGGCTGATCCAGCTCCGCCCGCGACGCCCGCGCCCGGCGGTCTGCTGAACGGCGGTAATCAGCGTGCCTTCCGCAGCACCTTCCGCGGCCCGCGCCAGCGCAACGTCATTGGTGCTGGCCGCAACACCGAGAGCGGTCAGGTGGTAAAAACCGGGAAGGCCCGGCGTCATTATCCGGCGAAGAAGGTTTTCGCGGCGACCGTGGCGGCATCCACCAGCGGCGCCGGAACGATGAAGAAGAAAGCGGTAAACAGGCCGGTCGCCGCCAGCACGACACCGACTTCACGGCCGGGCGAGCGGTCGAAGGCGTCCGCAGGTTCGTCGAAATACATGATCTTGACGATCCGCAGGTAATAGAACGACGCCACGACCGAGGCCAGCACGCCGATGACCGCCAGCACGTAGAGCCCGGCCTGCACCGCCGCCAGGAAGACGTAGAGCTTGCCGAAAAATCCGGCGAGCGGCGGAATGCCGGCCATCGAGAACATGAACACCGCCAGCGCCACCGCAAGGCCAGGTCGTGTGCGCCCAAGGCCCTTCAGATCGTCAAGGCTTTCGACCGCGCTGCCGTGAACGCGCATGGACAGGATGCAGGCGAAGGTCCCCGCCGTCATGGCGAGGTAGATCGCCAGGTAAATCAGCACGCCGAGCACGCCCGCTTCGGTGCCCGCCGCCAGGCCGACCAGCATGTAGCCGACATTGCCGATGGACGAATACGCCATCAGGCGCTTGATATTGGTCTGGTTGATCGCGGCGAAGGCACCGACGGCCATGGAGCCGATCGCCAACACCACGATCACCTGGTGCCATTGCACCGCAATCGGGGCAAACGGCCCCGCCAGCACGCGCACGAACAGGGCCATGGCCGCGATTTTCGGCGCAATGGCAAAGAAAGCCGTCACCGAAGTCGGCGCACCTTCGTAAACATCGGGCGTCCACATGTGGAACGGCACCGCTGAAATCTTGAAAGCCAACCCCGCCATGATGAACACAAGCCCCACCAGCGCGCCGACGTTGGCGCCATTGGCGGCGGTGAGCACCTTGGCAATCCCCGCAAAGCCGGTGGTCCCGGCAAAGCCGTAAACAAGCGACGCACCATAAAGCAGCATCCCCGACGACAGCGCGCCGAGCACGAAATACTTCAGCCCCGCTTCGGATGAGCGCAGGGAATCGCGGCGGAAGGCGGCGGCGACGTAAAGCGCCAGCGACTGTAACTCCAGGCCGACGTAAAGCGCGATCAGGTCGTTCGCCGAAATCATCATCATCATGCCGATGGTGGCGAACAGGAACAGCACCGGGTATTCGAACTGGGCCATTTCCTCGCGTTCGATATAAGCAAAAGACAGGATCGCGGCCAGCACCGCGCCCAGAAGCACCAGAATCTTCGCAAAACGGGCAAAGTCGTCTGCCACGAAGAGCCCGCCGAAGGCGGTGCCCGGCGACGCGGATGTGCCGCACACCAGCCCCGCCGCCACCGCCATGACGACAACGGAGAACCAGCCGATGGTCCGGGTCTGGGTGTTGCCGCGAAACACGCCGATCATCAACAGCGCCATGGCGGACAGGGCCATGAAAATCTCGGGTAGCGCGGCCGAAATCGCGGTCATCGAAAAAGCGGTCATTGTACGCCCCCAAGCGCCGCGCTCGCGGCAGGACCGTGGGCCGCCGCCTTGATCGCGGCCTGATAGTTATCCACTACGTTCTGGGCCGAGAGATGAATGAGGTCGAGGAACGACGATGGGTAAACCCCCATCCAGATCACCACCAGGACCAGGGGCACGAAGATCGCGATCTCGCGCCGGTCGAGATCGAGGATCGCCTTCAGCTCCGCCTTGTCCAGGGTGCCGAAGATCACCCTGCGATAGAGCCACAGCATATAAACCGCGCCCAGAATGACACCGGTCGCGGCCAGCGCCGCTACCCAGGTGGAGGCCTGGTAGGCCCCGACCAGAACCAGCATTTCGCCGACGAAGCCCGATGTGCCGGGCAAGCCGACAGAGGCCAGCGTAAAGACCATGAACACCGCTGCGTAGGCCGGCATCCGGTGGACCAGCCCGCCGTAGGTGGCGATCAGGCGCGAATGCATGCGGTCGTAGACCACGCCGACGCAAAGGAACAACGCGCCGGAAACGACACCGTGGCTCAGCATCTGGAAGATCGCCCCTTCAACGCCCTGAACGTTGAAGGTGAAGATACCGATGGTGACAAACCCCATGTGCGCGACGGACGAATAGGCAATCAGCTTCTTCATGTCCTCCTGCGCCAGCGCGACCAGAGAGGTATAGATCACCGCGACGATGGAAAGGCCGAAGACCAGCGGCGCGAAAGCCTCGCTCGCCAGCGGCATCATCGGCAGCGAAAATCGCAGGAAACCGTAGCCACCCATTTTCAACAGCACGCCCGCCAGAATGACCGAGCCCGCCGTCGGCGCTTCCACGTGGGCATCGGGCAACCAGGTGTGCAGCGGCCACATCGGCACCTTGACCGCGAAGGATGCGAAGAAGGCCAGCCACAGCCACATCTGCATACCCTCGGCAAAGGTGAACTTCATCAGTTCCGGGATATTGGTGGTGCCCGCGTTAAAGGCCATCGCCAAAATCGCCACCAGCATCAGCACCGAGCCCGCCAGCGTGTAGAGGAAGAACTTGAATGCCGAATAAACCCGGCGCGGCCCGCCCCAGATGCCGATGATCAGGAACATCGGAATCAGCACGCCTTCGAAGAACAGATAGAACAGCACGATATCCAGCGCGCAGAACATCCCGATCATCAGGGTTTCCAGCACAAGGAAGGCGAGCATGAATTCGCGCACGCGTTCGGTAATGGCCTTCCAACTCGCCAGCACGCAAAGCGGCGTCAGGAAAGCCGACAGCACGACGAAGAACACCGAAATGCCATCGACGCCCATGTGATAGGTGAGACCGAGGCCGGGAATCCACGCCGCCCGTTCCTCCATCTGGAACGCCGCCGTCCTGGGATCGAAATTCGCCCAGATCATCAACGCCAGCACCAGGGTAATCAGCGAGGTCCACAACGCCACGTTGCGGGCATTGCGCGCGACGACCGCCGCCTCACCCCGGATCAGCAGGATGAAAGCCGCGCCGATCAGCGGCACGAAGGTGGTGAGCGAAAGAAGGGGCCAGCCTTGCATCGTGCCTTACCTCAAAACCAGGTAATAGGTCACGAACGCCGCCACGCCGCCCAGCATCACGAAGGCATAGTGGTATACGTAACCCGATTGCAGTCGCGCCACCCGGCGCGCCAGTTCCAGCGTGGTCGCGGCAATGCCGTTGGGGCCAAAGCCGTCGATGACGAAGCCGTCACCGCCAAGCCACAGCCCACGGCCCAGGCGCTTGGCCGGGCGCACGAACAGGCAGTCATAAAGCTCGTCGAAGTACCACTTGTTCAGCAGGAAGGCGTGGACCTCGGGGAAGTTCGCGGCAAGACGCACCGGCGTTTCCGGCTTGCGAATGTAGAAGTGCCAGGCCACCAGGATCCCACCGACGGCAACCGCGATGGGCAGGCCCTTGACCCAACCGGGCACGTGATGGGCATCTGCCATTGCGGTGTGGGTGGCGGCAACGAAGATCGCCTTGCCCCAGAATTCGCCCGATGCCTCGCCGGTGAACAGGCCCGCGAGCGCCAGGCCCGAGAACACGGCCCCCACCGCCAGGATGCCCATGGGCACGGTCATGGTCAGCGGGCTTTCGTGAACGTGATGCAGGACCTCTTCGTCGGCGCGCGATGTGCCGTGGAAGGTCATGAAGATCAGGCGCCATGAATAGAACGCCGTCAACGCCGCCGCGATCACGCCGAGCCAGAAAGCGTATTGGCCGACACCGGTCTTGGCGGCAAAGGCCGATTCGATAATCAGGTCCTTGGAGAAGTAGCCCGCGAACAGCGGCAACCCCGCCAGCGCCAGTGAACCGATCCACATGTAGGCATAAGTCAGCGGAATCTTGCGCCAGATGCCGCCCATCTTGCGCATGTCCTGTTCGTCGGACATGGCGTGAATGACGGAGCCCGCACCGAGGAACAAAAGCGCCTTGAAGAACGCGTGGGTGGTGAGGTGGAACATCGCCGCCGAATAGGCCGAAACGCCCGCAGCGAAGAACATGTAGCCCAACTGCGAACAGGTCGAGTACGCGATCACCCGCTTGATGTCGTTCTGCACCAGTCCGACGGAGGCGGCGAAAATCGCCGTGGTTGCGCCGACAGCTGTTACCACCGTGAGCGCGGTTTCGGAATATTCGAACATCGGCGACAGGCGGCAGACCATGAACACGCCCGCGGTCACCATGGTGGCGGCATGGATCAGCGCCGACACCGGGGTCGGGCCTTCCATGGCGTCCGGCAGCCAGGTGTGCAGGCCGAGCTGGGCGGACTTGCCCATGGCGCCTACGAACAGCAAAAGACACAGCGTGGTGATGATGCCGGTTTCAAGACCAAGGAAGTGGAAGTTCTTGCCAACCATGCCGGGCACCGCCTGGAAAACGGTGTCGAAGGCGACGGCATTGAACACCAGGAAGGTGCCGAGGATGCCCAGCGCGAAACCGAAGTCGCCGCCGCGGTTGACCAGGAAGGCCTTGATCGCCGCCGCATTGGCCGAAGGCCGGTCGTACCAGAAGCCGATCAGCAGGTAGCTCGCGAGGCCCACCCCTTCCCAGCCGAAGAACATCTGCACGAAGTTGTTGCTGGTCACCAGCATCAGCATGAAGAAGGTGAACAGCGACAGGTAGGCGAAGAACCGGGCGATGGACTTGTCGTGGGACATGTAGCCCCAGGAATAGACATGGACCATGCCGGACACGACCGTGACCACAAGACACATGACGACCGAAAGCGCATCGAAGCGCAAAGCCCAGGACACCTCGAACGCGCCCGAGGCGATCCAGCGCATGACTTCGATGTCGCCGACCACGTGGCCCGCGACCAGTCGCCCGAAGGCGATGCACGACAGCAGGGCGGCAAGCAAAAGCGCGCCCGTGGTCACCCATTGGGCGGCGCGGTCGCCGATCAGCCGGCCGAACAGGCCGGCGATGAGCGCACCGAGAAGCGGAAGAAAGACGATCGCCGAATACATGCCTAACCCTTGAGCCGGTTGATATCCTCAACCGCGATGGAACCGCGGTTGCGGAAATAGACGACGAGAATCGCCAGGCCGATAGCGGCCTCCGCCGCCGCCACGGTAAGGACGAACATGGCGAAGATCTGGCCCACAAGGTCGCCGAGATGGGTCGCGAAGGCGACAAGGTTGATGTTCACCGCCAGCAGCATCAGCTCGATCGACATCAGGATGATGATAACGTTCTTCCGGTTGAGGAAGATGCCGAAGATGCCCAGCGTGAACAGCACCGCCGCGACGGTCAGGTAATGGGCAAGACCGATAGCCGCCATATCAGACCCCCTTTCCCACGGGCACATCCTTGACCTCGACCGAGGCCTCGCGCGAACGCCCGATCTGGGTCGCGATCTTCTGGCGCCGCACGCCGGGGCGCGCGCGCAGGGTCAGCACGATGGCGCCGATCATCGCCACCAGCAGCACCAGCCCCGCCGCCTGGAACAGATAGACATACTGGGTGTAGATCAGGCGCCCCAATGCCTCGGTATTGGTGGCCTGGGTCAGCGCCGGCGCCTTGGCGGCCAGCAGCCCGCCAGCATCGGGGGCGACGTGCCAGGCGCCGAAGATGAACGCCAGCTCGACCAGCAAGATGATGCCGACCAGCGCGCCGACCGGCAGGTATTGCAGAAAACCCTGGCGCAAGGCGACAAAATTGATATCCAGCATCATGACGACGAACAGGAATAGCACCGCCACCGCGCCGACGTATACGATGACCAGGATGAAGGCTAGGAACTCCGCCCCCATCAGCACGAACAGTCCAGCCGCGTTGAAAAACGCGAGGATCAGGAACAGCACAGAATGGACCGGATTGCGCGCGGCGATGACCATCACGCCGGACGCGATGGTAATGGCGGCAAACAGGTAAAAGGCGAGCGTGGCGAGGATCATCGGTACGGCGCCTCCGCCCGGAGCCGCGCCGCGATTTCGCTTTCCCAGCGGTCGCCGTTGGCCAGCAGCTTGTTCTTGTCGTACATCAGCTCTTCACGTGTTTCGGTGGCGAATTCGAAATTCGGCCCCTCGACGATGGCATCCACCGGGCAGGCTTCCTCGCAGAAGCCGCAATAGATGCATTTCGTCATGTCGATATCGTAGCGCGTGGTGCGGCGCGAACCGTCGGCACGGGGTTCCGCCTCGATGGTGATGGCCTGGGCCGGGCAGATCGCCTCGCACAGCTTGCACGCAATGCAGCGTTCTTCCCCTGTAGGATAGCGGCGAAGCGCGTGCTCGCCACGGAAGCGCGTCGAAAGCATACCCTTCTCGAACGGGTAATTCAGCGTCACCTTGCGCTTGAAGAAATACTTCAGCGTCAGCCACATCCCGGAAACCAGTTCCTTCAGGATCAGACCCTTGGCGCTTTGTGTGATCATCGACATGGCTTGCTCTCCCCCGCGCTCACTTCGGCAACCAGCCGAAACCGACCAGAACGCCGGCGGTAACGATCACCCACAACAGCGACAGCGGCAGGAAAACCTTCCAGCCGAGACGCATGAGCTGGTCATAACGGTAACGCGGGAACGTCGCGCGCACCCACAGGAACAAGAACAGCACGAAGCAGATCTTGATAATCAGCCAGATCGGCCCCGGCACCCAGGTGAACGGCGCCATATCCACCGGCGGCAGCCAGCCACCCAGGAACAGGGTCGCGGTCATGGCGCTCATCAGGATCATGTTGGCGTATTCACCGAGGAAGAACAGCGCAAAGGTCATCGCCGAATATTCGACGTTGTAGCCGGACACCAGTTCCGCTTCCGCTTCCGGCAGATCGAAAGGCGCACGGTTGGTTTCCGCCAGCGCTGAAATGAAGAACACCACTAACATCGGCAACAGCGGCAGGGCGAACCAGACATCGCGCTGGGCCTCGACGATCCTACTCAGGTTGAGCGAGCCCACGCAAAGCAGAACCGTGATGATTACAAATCCGATGGAAATTTCATAGGACACCATCTGGGCCGCGGAACGCAGGGCGCCAAGGAAGGCGTATTTCGAATTCGACGCCCAGCCCGCCATGATGATGCCGTAAACGCCAAGCGACGAGATCGCGAACAGGTACAACACGCCGACGTTGATATCGGCCAGCACCATGCCGGTGTCGAAGGGAATGACCGCCCAGGCGACGATCGCCAAAATAAAGGTCACCATCGGCGCGAGCACGAAGACGACCTTGTTGGCGCCGGCCGGAATCACCGTTTCCTTGAGCAGAAGCTTGAGACCGTCGGCCAGCGGCTGCAACAGCCCGAGCGGACCAACCACATTCGGCCCCTTGCGCAACTGCATCGCGGCGATGACCTTGCGCTCGGCCAATGTCAGGTAGGCAACCGCCAACAGCAGCGGCACCAGGATGGCGACGATATAGCCGACGATCAGCGCGCCGGGCAGCAAGTATGTCGTCCAGAGCTCAGCCATGGGTGCCCGTCGCCTTCTTCTTGCCGGGCAAGAGTGCATCCGTGCAGCGCGCCATGGTCACCGAGGCGCGGCTGATGGGATCGGTCATGTAGTAATTTTCCACCACCTCGGCAAAGGGCTGGGCGGAGATGTCGCCCGGCGTGCCGAACTCGGACCACGGCGTTTCCGCCAGCGCGTCCACGGAGTTGAAGACCGGATTGATCGCCCCCATGCGCGCGCGCACGGCATCGAGACTGTCGTAGGGCAAAGCCTTGCCGCAAACAGCCGAGAAGGCGCGGACGATGGCCCAGTCTTCCTTGGCCTCGCCAAGGGGGAAATGCGCCGCCTTGGTCCGCTGCACGCGGCCTTCGGTGTTGACGTAGGTGGCATTCTTTTCGGTATAGGCGGCGCCCGGCAAAATCACGTCCGCGCGGTGCGCACCCGCGTCACCGTGATGCCCTTGGTAAATGACGAAAGCATTGCCGAGCCCGTTCATGTCGATTTCATCGGCACCCAGCAGCCACACCGCCTTGATCGCGCCGTCCCGCGCACCGGCGATAATCGCCGCCGTATCACGGCCACCCGCCCCCGGCGTGAAGCCGATATCCAGCCCGCCGACGCGGCTCGCCGCACGCTGCAAAAAATTGAAGCCGTTCCAGCCTTCGCCCACGGCGCCGACCTTTTGCGCGAGCGCGCGCGTCGCCGCCAGGATGGCCGCGCCATCGGCCCGCGCCACCGCGCCGGAGCCAAGAATAATCATCGGGCGTTCCGCCGCCTGCAGCACTTCGCCGAACGCACCGAGATCGGCCAAGGCCTCGGGCCCGGTGCCGACATGGGTGGTGCGATACGTCAGGTCCACGTCGGGACCGATAACGCCGATCTTGCAGCCACCGGCCAGCCAGCGCTTGCGGATGCGCGCATTCAGGACCGGCGCTTCGGTGCGCGGGTTGGTGCCGACCAGAAGAATCGCATCGGCATCTTCGATACCGGCGATGGAACTGTTGAAGACGTATGACGCACGGGCGCCGGCCTCCAGCTTCGCGCCGTCCTGACGGCAATCCATATTGGGCGAGCCAAGCGCGCCCATCAGGTCTTTCAGCGCGCACATGGCCTCGACATCGGCCATGTCGCCCGCGATGGCGCCGATGGCCGCGCCGTCGAGCCCAGAGATCGTGTTCTTGATGCGGTCGAAGGCTTCTTCCCAGCTCGCCTCACGCAGCTTGCCGTTATCGCGCACGTAAGGCCGGTCGAGCCGCTGGCGCTTCAAGCCGTCATAGGCGAAGCGCGACTTGTCAGCGAGCCATTCTTCGTTCACGTCCTCGTTCAGGCGCGGCTGGATGCGCATGACCTCGGCGCCACGCGCGTCAACGCCGATGGCACTACCCACGGCATCGAGCACGTCGATAGATTCGGTCCGGCGCAATTCCCACGACCGCGCCGTGAAGGCAAAGGGCTTGGACGTCAGCGCGCCAACCGGGCACAGGTCGATCATGTTGCCCGACATTTCCGACGTGATCGCGTTACCGACATAAGTGCCGATTTCCATGCTTTCACCACGCCCGGTGGCGCCGAGCTCTTCCACCCCCGCCACCTCGGTCGCGAAGCGCACGCAGCGGGTGCAGTGGATGCAGCGCGTCATGTTGGTTTCGATCAGCGGGCCGAAGTCCTTATCCTTGACCGCGCGCTTGTTCTCGGCAAAGCGCGAACGGTCGAAGCCGTAGAACAATGCCTGGTCCTGAAGATCGCACTCACCACCCTGATCGCAGATCGGGCAATCGAGCGGATGGTTGATGAGCAGCATCTCCATCACACCGCGACGCGCCTTCTTGACCATCGGGCTGTCGGTCTTGATTTCCATCTTGTCGGCGCAAGGCATGGCGCAGCTTGCGGCCGGCTTGGGCGGACCCGGCGAAATCTCGACAAGACACATGCGGCAATTACCGGCGATGGACAGCCGCTCGTGATAGCAGAAGCGCGGGATTTCCTTGCCCGCCTGCTCGCACGCCTGCAGCACCGTGGTGCCGGGGGCGACCTCTAACTCTACGCCGTCTACCTTGACCGTCGGCATCTTGCTCTACCCGTCCCTTACGCCGCGACGCCGCTACCGGAGCCGGCGCGCCGCTTGATACGATCCTCGATCTCGCCACGGAAATGGCGGATCAAGCCCTGAATCGGCCACGCCGCCGCATCGCCCAGCGCGCAGATGGTGTGGCCTTCAACCTCGGTGGTGACTTCCAATAGCAGGTCGATTTCCTCCACCCGCGCATCGCCCGTCACCAGGCGTTCCATGACACGCCACATCCAGCCCGTGCCCTCGCGGCACGGCGTGCATTGGCCGCAGCTTTCATGCTTGTAGAATTTTGACAGCCGGGCAATCGCCTTGACGATGTCGGTGGATTTATCCATGACGATGATCGCCGCGGTGCCGAGACCCGATTTCACTTCCTTCAGGGAATCGAAATCCATCAGCACGCTGTCGCAAATAGACTTGGGCAGCACCGGCACCGACGAACCGCCGGGAATGACCGCCAGCAGGTTGTCCCAGCTGCTCGCGCACGCCGCCTGCATGTTTCTCGATGATCTCGCGCAGCGGGATCGACATGGATTCTTCGACCGTGCAGGCCTGTTTACATGGCCGGAAATGCAGAACAGCTTGGTGCCCGTATTGTTGGGCCGCCCGAAGCTGGTGAACCACGATGCGCCCCGGCGCAGGATGGTCGGCGCATCGGCGATGGTTTCGACATTGTTGACCGTGGTGGGGCAGCCATAAAGACCGGCGCCCGCCGGGAACGGCGGCTTTAGGCGCGGCTGGCCCTTCTTGCCTTCCAGGCTTTCGATCAGCTGTTTCTCGCCGCAGATGTAGCGGCGCCGCGATGCAGGTAATAATCGAAATCGAAACCTGAACCGCAGGCGTTCTTGCCGATCAGCCTGGCGTCATAAGCCTGGTCGATAGCGGCTTGTGCAGATGCTCGGCCTCGCGATAAAACTCGCCGCGAATATAGGATGTAGCAAGCGTGCGCGCTTATGGCGAAGGACGCCAGCAGCGCCCTTCCACCAGCTTACAGCGGATCGAACCGCATGATCTCGCGGTCCTTGCAGGTGCCGGGCCTGCCCTCGTCGGTTACGCGTAATTGGGCCGCCTGTTCTGATTCCCTCGGCATGAAGCGGACCACTTCACGCCAGCGGGGAACCCGGCGCCGCCGCGACCGCGCAGGCCCGATTCCTCATCTCGTTGATGATCCACTCCGCGCCCTTGTCCATGATCGCCTTGGTGCCGTCCCAGTCGCCAGCGCCGGCGCGCGCCGTCGAGGCCCCAGTCGTCCAGGCCATAGAGGTTGGTGTAGATGCGATCCTTGTCGGCAAGCATGCTCAGGCCTTCTTTTCCGTCAGTACCCGGGGATCGTAGCCGGGGCCGCGCCGGGCCGTCCGATCCGCGATCCGGGCTTGGGCGTCTTGCCCGCCTTGATGTCGGCGACGATTTCGCGCGCCGCATCCGGGGTCAGGTCTTCGTAATAATCGTCGCCGATCTGCAGCACGGCGCGTGCACGCAAGCGCCCAGGCACTCGACCTCGCGCAGGGTGAAGCTGTCGTCCGAGGTGGTGCCGCAGAGCTTGGACGCCGATTTCATCTTCCAGCGCCGCGACGATATCGGCCGAGCTGCGCAGCCAGCACGGCGTCGTCGTGCAAACATCGATGCAGGTGATGCGCCTGACCGGCTTGAGATTGAACATCGTGTAGAAGGTCGTTACCCTCCCACACCCGAATCCTCGGCCATGTCCAGAACCTCGGCCACATGCATGACCGCGGCGCGCGGCAACCAGCCACCGGCCTGGCGCTGGGCCAGGTCGACAGCACTACGGCGCTGCGTTGACGGCCTTCCGGGTACTTGGCGATGATGGCATCGGCCTTGGCCCGCATTTCCGGCGTGAAGGAAAATTCGCGCGGTTGTTCGCTCACCGGTCGATCTCCCTGAAAACGATATCCAGCGACCTTACGATCGCCACGACGTCGGCCAGCACGTGGCCCTTCGACAGAATTCCAGTTCCTGCAGATGCGCAAATCCCGGCGCGCGGATCTGCAGCGGTAGGGCTTGTTGGTGCCGTCCGCCACGATGTAGGCGCCGAATTCGCTCCTTTGGGCGCCTCGACGGCGGCGTAAGCTCACCGGCGGGAACGTGATAGCCTCGGTATAAAGCTTGAAGTGATGGATCAGCGCTTCCATCGAATGATGGTTTTACCTGCTGGTAGGATGGAGAGCAGGACGGATAATCTATTAAAAGCAGCTGGTAGCTGGCTCCAGGAATGATGGTGGTCAGGCTTTTCCAGGTACTAGTGTAGTAACTTGTCTGTTGGATGGTAATGTTGACTTTTATCTTGTGCACAGGCGGCTCAAGTAGTGGCTGCGCCTGCGCAATCCCACGCCACGGAGCTGCGCAACATCGGGCCCGTGTAAAGCCCCAGTCGATGGCATCCTTGGCCGAGACCACGCCGATATCAACGGTGCTGCTTGAAGATGCGGTTCTCCGTCAGCAGGCTGACATCGAGATGCGCTTCGAAGCCGTCGCAGAAGGCCAGATATCTTCTGCCAGCCCGGCCGGCAGATCGAGATGCAATTTCGCCGGGACGGTAATAGGCCGAATGCAGCCGCGCACCGGAAGCACGCTCGTAGAATCTCCATCAGCTATGTTCTCAAACCCCCCCACAGCAACGGCGTTTATGGCGCCAACATCCAGCGCCATGGTGGTGATGTTGAGGATATGGTTGAGGATGCGCGAAATTTCCGCGAACAGCACGCGGATATACTGCGCCCGCGGCGGCGCGGTAATGCCCAGCAGCTTTCCACCGCCAGCGCATAGGCATGTTCCTGCGACATCGGCGCGACGTAATCCAGCCGGTCGAAATACGGCACCGCCTGCAGGTAAGTCTGTACTCGGATCAGCTTTTTCGGTGCCGCGATGCAATAGGCCGATATGCGGATCGGCACGTTCGATCACCTCGCCGTCCATCTCCAGCACCAGGCGCAAAACGCCGTGCGCCGCGGGAGGTTGCGGCCCGGTTGAGCGAGTAGTTTTCGATGCGACTTTCGGCCATCAGGATTCTGCTCCCGGCCGTGCCGTCGGTGCCTTCATCGGCCTGTCACCGGGCAGCAGCGCCTGGCGCGCCGCTCCTCGGCCCCTTCCCAGGGGCTGAGAAAGTCGAAGGAGCGAAATTCCTGGGCCAGTTTCACTCGGCTCTCATAGACGATGGCCTTGCGCTCATCGTCGTAGCGCACCTCGACATACCCTGAGAGCGGAAAGTCCTGCGCATGGGATGGCCCCTGAACCCGTAATCGGTGAGGATGCGGCGCAGATCCGGATGACCGGAGAACATGATCCGTAAAGGTCCCACGCTTCGCGCTCGAAACCATCCGGCGGCGGGAAAACACGCCCGCGACGGAAGGCACCGGATGATCCGCATCGGTCGTCACCTGCACGCGCAAGCGGTGGTTCTGGCGCAGGCTCAGCAGGTGATAGACGACATCGAAACGTTCGGCACGCTCGGGATAGTCGACGCCGCAAAGATCGATCAGCTGGCTGGAAGCAGCCCGAATCATCCCGCAACTGGGTCATCGCCCGCGCGACGGCATCGCGCTTGACGGTAATTTCCAGTTCTCCACTGCGGACACGGCCTGGGAAATCAGGTCGTCCCCAGGATATCCTCGATACGGGACCCCAGTTCGGCCAAGGCTTCCAGTTGTTCGCGCTGTTCGTCCATTTTCTTTTCGATACTCGCGGGGCTAGCGGAACAGGTGCCGGTGCGGCGGATTTCTTCTTGCAGCTGCATGATGCCGTACAGCAACGCTTCTGCCGTGGGCGGACAATTCCCGGCACATAGACATCCACCGGCACGATGCGGCCGCAGCTGCGCACGACGGAATAGGAATAATGGTAATAGCCGCCGCCGTTGGCGCATGAGCCCATGGAGATCACCCAACGCGGCCCGCCATCTGGTCGTAAACGCGGCGAGCGCCGGTGCCATCTTGTTGGTCAGGGTGCCGGCAACGATCATCACGTCGGACTGGCGCGGGCTCGGCCGGAAGACGATGCCGAAACGATCGAGATCGTAGCGCGAGGTCAGTGGTCTGCATCATTTCCACGGCGCAGCACGCGAGGCCGAAGGTCATCGGCCAGAGCGAGCCGGTACGCGCCCAGTTGACCAGCGAATCAAGGCTGGCGACGACAAAGCCCTTGTCCTGCAACTCATGGGCCACGCCGGCGACGACGCGATCCTGGGCCGGGCCCGGTGGCAGAAGTTCGCTCATGCCCGCCCCCGCAAATCATCGGACCGAATGATCATTCCCACTCCAGGGCCCCCTTTTTCCACTCGTAGACGAAGCCGACGGTCAGCACGGCCAGGAATACCACCATGGACCAGAAGCCGAACAGGCCGATATCGCCCAGTGCCACGGCCCAGGGGAACAGGAACGCGACCTCCAGGTCGAAGATGATGAACAGGATGGCCACAAGATAAAAGCGCACGTCGAAACGGCCACGGGCATCGTCGAAGGGATCGAAGCCGCATTCATAGGCCGAAAGCTTTTCCGAATCGGGCCGCTGGCGCGCAACTATATAAGAGGCAAGAACGATGATGGCGGCGAGCCCAACAGCGATCCCGAGAAAAATAAGGATCGGCAGGTATTGCATAAGCAGGTCCTGCATTGCCGTTCTTTCGTTCGCTCCACTGGTTGAGGGACACGCGCGAGGCCACATTGCGCAGCCATGCGCGGGGCTAGACTAATAATTTCGTGGGATCAAGAAAAGCACAGATTCCCTCATTCTTCCCCCGTCGGGGAACCGAATGCCTGCATCCGGTGACTGCGGAAGTGGCGGGAGCGACGAGACTCGAACTCGCGGCCTCCGGGCGACAGGCCGGCGCTCTAACCAACTGAGCTACGCCCCCATTTCCGCTGCGGTGCCGGTGGTGTAACCGTCCCTACGGAGCCTGTCAACAAGGGAACTCCGAAGGGTGCCGGGGAGGCGAAACGCGACCCCGACGCCGGATCATCCTAGCGCTGGCGAATCACGAAACAGGCGGCCCCACCCGCCTTGATGGCGTTGCAGGCACGCCGCGCTGCGCCAGAGCGCGGATAGGGCCCCAACCGGGCCAAATGGAGGGTCCCGCGGCCGGAAAGCTTTGCTTCACGCAAGATTAGATCGTGTCCCTTGACGGTGCGGGCATGGGCCCTGCGGATCGCGGCCAGAAAGCGCTCTCCGACCTGACGATTCTTGAAAGCGCCGACCTGCACCCAATAACCTTTCTGCGCGGCAGGCTTGGGGGCCACGGCAGGCCTGGATTCCTGGACCGGCGCCACGGCTGCGGGCGCGGCAACGGCCGGCGGCGGGCTCACGGGGGCCATGGCCTTCTTCATTTCTTACGCCCGTTTCAGCGCCGCTTCCTCGGCCGCCTTCCGGCGCGCGGCGATGGCTTCTTCGGTTTCATTGCAGACAAACCAGTATTCGGAACCGCTTTGGCGCTGCAACGTCGGCCAACGCCCGCGCGCGCCGCATTCCTTCTCTGCCATCGCCACCGCGTCGGACGCGGTCCACGATTCGATCACCGCCTGACGATTATTGGCGATGATTGTCTGCGGCGCGCAGGCGGCCAGGGCTGCGAGGGCAAACAACGGGGCAAGGACTTTAATCTTCATGGCGAACTCCGATACGGGTAATCCCCGCAGGCCGCCGACAGCCTCCCCGGGAACGGAATGACACCCGATCAAAGCCCCCGTAGGGTTAACCCCCGGTTAACGGCCCTAGCGGCAGGCCACCTTGCTGGCCTCGGCACCGTTACCCGCATAGGCGATATCGCAGTTCATTCCCGCCTTGATCGCAGCCCTTTTGGCTTTCTTGCCGCCGATCAAAACCTTTGTCCGGCTGCCGCTGACCCGTGCGGTATGGGTTTCCACCCCGGCCTTGAAGTGCAGGATCCGGCCGCCGCGCTCAACCTTCAGGATCGGCCCCTTCGCGCTCTTGGATCCCACCAGCTTGGCCGCCAGTCGCGCCAGTTCTTCCGCCGACAAGGCCTGGCCCGGCAGGCCGTAGCGCACCCTGATCTTGTGGGTGTAGTCGATGATGACCGCGCTTGGATAACTGGTCTCATTCACCAGGCGGGTAATTTCGCCAGCCGTCTGGTGGTGAAAATCGGGACTGAACTGCGCCTTGCCGAACTTGATAAAATCGGGGTCGCGCACGGTTTTTTCATAAGCGTCCCGATAGGCCGCGACCACATCCGCCCCCGCCCCCGGCGGCACCGCGTACCATTTGTCGATCTGGTTGGAATCGGACCAGTAGCGGAAGGCTTGCAGCGCGGTACCGGACAGCTTTCCCTCCAGCAGCGCCGCCATGGTCGGCACGTCCGGGGCCGAGCCGCGCGGGCGCACCTTGCCGTCACGGGTTTCGCCGATCTGGACGATTTCCTTGAAGTTATGCGAATTGCGCAGGCTCGCAAGCATGCCCAGGTTCGACGTGCCGAAGGAATCGATCTCTCCACGCCGCGCCGCCAGCAACAGCGACGGCGTGCCGGGATAGCCGACCACGAAGCGAATATTCCAGCCCAGGACATCGGCGCCCCAGCACAGCATTTCCTCCCATGTGCCGGTGCCGTCGCCGGTACCGATCACGATGGGCGGCAGTTTGCGGTCGGTCAGGTTCGCCAGACGCGCCTTGCGCAAGCTGACAATGGAACCGCCGCGCGCAACGCCGCCGATGAAATGAAACTTGCGCGGATCATAGGTGACGGTCTTCTGCCGAAGTGCGTGGGCATCGATGTAGGCATTGCCGCCGCCCATCCAGTAGGTGCCGTCGGGCCGGGCTTCATTGGAGAAGTAATTGGTCGCCTGCACACCGTTGCCCGCGGGCATGTTGCGATAAATCATGCGCGGATGGCCGGGCAGGTATTTTTCCATGAACTTGCCGACCAGCCGGGTCGTGCCGTCGGTGCCGCCACCGGGGGTGGCGCCGATGATAACGCTGACACGCTTGCCCCGGAGATCGAGCGCCTGTGCCGGCATCACGATCCCCGCCGCCACGACGGCGGCCAGGGTGAAAAAGGCGCAAAGACGCCCATAGGCCTTGATGGATATTTTCACGGCGTTGCCTCCTGTCAGGGCGCGCCTCTGTCGGGCGGCCTCCTTGCGGGGCACTGGCCGGGTGGTGGGCGGTGACGGGTTCGAACCGCCGACCCTCTCGGTGTAAACGAGATGCTCTACCAGCTGAGCTAACCGCCCGGACCAGGGACCCATTGGGGCAACGATACGCAATGGGGCGGTCGTCGTGAACCAAAAAGCAAAGGGGGCCGGACGCTGGCGCGACCGACCCCCGGAAAACCGGATTTGTCCGTTAGTTGACGGAGTCCTTCAGGCCCTTGCCAGCCTTGAACTTGGGCTGCTTCGACGCGGGGATGTTGATGGATTCACCAGTCCGGGGGTTACGCCCCACGGAGGCCTTGCGCTGAACCACGTTAAAGGTACCGAAACCAACCAGACGAACATCATCGCCGGACTTCAGGGCGCTCGTAATCGAGTCGAACGTGCTGTCGACAGCCTTGGCAGCATCGGCCTTCGAAAGACCAGTCCCAGACGCAACCGCAGCCACGAGATCATTTTTGTTCACTTGCAACCCCCTCTTATTAAAAATTTGGCCAGGGCATAAATGGAATCTCACCTATGCAACGCTAAAGTCTAGGCAAACCGTGGCATTGGCGTCAATCGAAGATCAACGGTTTTCAACAGAAATTTGAACAACTCTGGGGCGCCGCAAAAGGTCCACGATCGTGACATGCAAAAAGAAAGGGCCGGAATTTTCACCGGCCCTTTCATGGCGTTACAGGGTGTTACTTGTGTAATGACGAAGCTTAGTGCGTGGTCACACCGCCGATATTGTCCTTGCCCTCGCCCTTGGGAACTTCGGCCACTTCCGCCGGTTCGATCCATTCGATCGGAACAAGCGGTTGCGCCAGGGCATTGGACAGCACCTCGTCGAGGATGCTCACGGGAATGATCGTGAGACCTTTTTTGACATTATCGGGAATGTCGGCGAGATCCTTCTCGTTGTCCTTGGGTATCAGCACGGTCTTGATCCCGCCCCGCAACGCCGCCAGCAACTTTTCCTTCAGGCCACCAATCGGCAGAACCATGCCGCGCAGTGTCACCTCGCCGGTCATCGCCACATCCTTGCGCACGGGATTGCCTGTCAGCACCGAAACGATCGAAGTGACCATGCCGACGCCAGCCGACGGGCCATCCTTCGGGGTTGCCCCCTCGGGCACATGAACGTGGATGTCCTTGGTCTCGAACAAGGTGGGCTTGATGCCGAAGGCGGCCGCACGCGAACGAACGTAGGAATGCGCCGCCTGCACCGATTCCTGCATGACATCGCCAAGCTTCCCGGTGATCTTCATGCGGCCCTTGCCGGGCAGCATGACCGACTCGATGGACAGCAATTCGCCCCCGACCTCGGTCCAGGCCAGCCCCGTGACCACGCCGACGCGGTCCTCCGCCTCGGCCTCGCCATAGCGGTAGCGGGCCACACCAGCGTAGGTCTTGAGGTTACGCCGGGTCACTTTCACCGTTTTGGCCTTGCCGGAAACGATCTCCTTCACGGCCTTGCGCTGAAGGTTGGCAAGTTCCCGTTCAAGGTTACGCACGCCCGCTTCGCGGGTGTAGTAACGAATCAGGTCGAGCATGGCATCGGCCGAAATCGACCATTCCCTGGCCTTCAGGCCGTGGGCCACAAGCAGCTTCGGAATCAGGTGGCGGCGCGCGATCTCGGCTTTCTCGTCCTCGGTATAGCCGGGGATGCGGATGATCTCCATGCGGTCCATCAGCGGCTGCGGCATGCGCAGCGTGTTGGCCGTGGTGATGAACATCACGTCCGAGAGGTCGTAATCCACTTCCAGATAATGGTCGTTGAACGAACCGTTCTGCTCCGGGTCCAGCACTTCCAGTAGCGCCGACGACGGATCGCCCCGGAAATCGGCTCCAAGCTTGTCGATTTCGTCGAGCAAGAACAGCGGGTTCGACGATTTCGCCTTGCGCATGCCCTGGATCACCTTGCCCGGCATGGAGCCGATATAGGTGCGCCGATGGCCGCGAATTTCCGCCTCGTCGCGCACACCGCCCAGCGACATGCGCACGAAATTGCGCCCCGTCGCCCGCGCGATGGACTTGCCCAGCGAGGTCTTGCCGACACCCGGCGGGCCGACGAAGCACAGGATGGGCCCCTTCAGCTTCTTCACCCGCTGCTGAACGGCGAGGTATTCCAAAATCCGTTCCTTGACCTTTTCCAGGCCGAAGTGATCGGCGTTCAGCACCTTTTCGGCATCGTTGATGTCGCGCTTGATACGTGAACGCTTCTGCCAGGGAATGCCCAGCAGCCAATCGAGGTAGTTGCGCACCACCGTCGCCTCGGCCGACATCGGGCCCATGGAGCGGAGCTTCTTCAGCTCCGCCATGGCCTTGTCGCGGGCATCCTTGGACAGGCGCGTCTTCTTGATCTTCTCTTCCAGCTCGGAAACCTCGTCCTTGCCGTCCTCGCCCTCGCCCAGTTCCTTCTGGATCGCCTTGAGCTGCTCGTTGAGGTAGTACTCGCGCTGGGTCTTTTCCATCTGGCGCTTGACGCGGCCACGGATGCGTTTTTCGACCTGAAGCACGCCGATTTCCGATTCCATGTAGGCGAGCACCCGCTCCAGTCGCTGGGCAACGGTCTCAAGCTCCGGATTTCCTGCTTCTCCGCGATCTTGAGCGCGAGGTGGCTGGTCACCGTGTCGGCGAGCCTGCCCGGCTCCTCGATCTGGTTGAGCGAAACGATCACTTCGGCGGGATCTTCTTGTTGAGCTTCACATACTGTTCGAACTGATTGACCACGGAGCGGCCCAGGGCCTCCAGCTCCTTGGCATCGCCTTCGCCATCAACCACCGGCTCGGCCCAGGCCTGAAAGAACTCTTCATTTCCACCCGAACCCGGTGATGCGCGCACGCGTGCTGCCCTCGACCAGAACCTTGGCGGTCCCGTCGGGCAATTTGAGCAACTGCAGCACGGTCCCGATGGTGCCGACCGAATGGATGTCTTCGGGCTTGGGGTCATCCAGCGCCGCATCCTTCTGGGCCACAAGCAGGATCTGCTTGTCGTCCTTCATCACGTCTTCAAGGGCGCACGGATTTCTCGCGGCCGACAAAAGCGCACGATCATGTGGGGAAAACCACGATATCGCGGAGCGTGGGACGGGGTAAAGGACGCCTTTGCTCGATTCCATTCTCAAAAAACCTTCCGGCTGCTTGCAACAAATACCTAATCACTGGGTTTCGGCGTGAACACCGGAGACATGGCCGACACCCTACCAGACCGACCTTGCGTTTGGTTAAATCCGCCGGCCCGGCGCCAGAAATGGAAAGGCGCGCCACAACACTATGTGGCGCGCCCAATGGCAAATCAAGGGGTTCGAAACGAAACGTCGCTCGGGCACTCGATCCAAGGTCTCGCGCCGGTCAGCATAGATATAGAGGGCTTGGAACGGCCTTCCACGACCTCTCCGTTGATGACGATTTCCTCCACGCCCTCGAGGACGGCAGGTCGAACATCGATTCCGGCAATGGCTTCCATGATCGAACGCAAACCGCGCGCACCGGTCTTGCGCGCAATGCCTTCTTGGCGATGGCCCGCAGGGCGATCGTCGGAAAACTCCGGGCTCGACATTGTCCATTTCGTAGAGCCGCTGGTACTGCTTTACCAGCGCGTTCTTCCGGTTCGGTCAGGATCTGCACCAGGGCCTCCTGATCGAGATCGGTAAGAGTGGCGACCACCCGGCAGACGGCCGACGAATTCAGGAATAAGCCCGAACTTCAGCAGGTCTTCCGGCTCGACATCGCGCAGGACCTCGCCGGTCTGGCGATCCTCAGGCCGCTGACCTCGGCACCGAAGCCGATGGACGTGGTCTTGCCACGGGCCGAGATGATTTTCCAGCCCCGCGAAAGCGCCGCCAACGATAAACAGGATGTTGGTGGTGTCACTACCAGGAATTCCTGCTGCGGGTGTACGCCCACCCTGGGGCCGGCACCGACGCAACGGTTCCTTCCATGATCTTCAAAAGCGCCTGCTGCACCCTCACCCGAAACGTCGCGGGTAATGGACGGGTTGTCGGACTTGCGACTGATCTTGTCCACCTCGTCGATATAGACGATGCCGCGCTGGGCGCGTTCGACGTGTAATCCGCCGACTGCAACAGCTTCAGAATGATGTTTTCCACGTCCTCGCCGACGTAGCCCGCCTCGGTCAGCGTGGTGGCGTCGGCCATGGTGAAAGGCACGTCGAGGATGCGCGCCAGCGTCTGGGCCAGCAGCGTCTTGCCGCAGCCCGTGGGGCCGACCAGCGCAGAATATTGGATTTCGCCAGTTCGACGTCGTTGGACTTCGAACCATGGGCGGGCGCTTGTAGTGATTATGCACCGCCACCGAAAGAGAACGCGCTTGGCTTCATCTGACCGATCACGTAATCGTCAGCACGGCGCAGATGTCCTTCGGCGAGGCACGCCATCGCCGGGAACGGACCAGGGTCGTCTTGTGCTCTTCGCGGATGATGTCCATGCCCAACTCGACGCATTCATCGCAGATGAACACGGTCAGGCCGGCAATCCAGCTTGCGGACCTCGTGCTGGCTCTTGCCGCAGAAGGAGGTATGAGGTGTTCCTGGAATCGCCGCTGGCGGACTTGGTCATGGGTGCTCCGTCACGTTCTTCCCACCCCGATGCCGGGGTGAACAAAAAGTGCCCCGAGTCCTGAACAGAATCGGGACGTTAATCTGTTTGCCATGCCGAAAGGCCTAAAACAACGAAAAAACCCAAATTATCCACAGGGCAAACGCAAGATGCAGGAAACAGCGGCACAGCTCACACCATATAGGCCCTGCCGACACCCTTCGCAAGGGCACCTTCGGAATGACCATAAGGCAGCGGTTAGCCTAGCGCAGAGGCCTCAACATTAGGTTAAACCGGGCCCAAAAACCGGCGAAGGGCCGCCTCAGGCGCCCTTTTTGCCGCCCTTGTCGTCATCGCTGTCGCCGGGGGACGGGCGTTCGCTCACCACCTCGTCGATCAGGCCAAAGGACTTGGCCTCTTCCGGGGTCATGAACTTGTCGCGCTCCACGGCGGCGGCAATGACATCGAGCGCCGTGCCGGTGTGCTTGGCGTAGATCTCGTTCAGGCGGGCACGCAACGCGAGAATTTCCCGCGCCTGGATTTCGATGTCCGTGGCCTGACCCTGGGCGCCGCCCGACGGCTGGTGGATCATGATGCGCGAATTGGGCAGGCAATAACGCTTGCCCTTGGCCCCCGCCGCCAGCAACAACGATCCCATGCTGGCTGCCTGGCCGATACACACGGTGGAAACTTCCGGGCGGATGTATTGCATGGTGTCGTAGATGGCGAGCCCGGAGGTCACGACCCCACCGGGAGAGTTGACGTAAATCGAGATATCCTTGGTCGGGTTCTCCGCTTCCAGGAACAGCAACTGCGCGGCAACCACCGACGAAACCGCATCGTTGATCGGGCCGACCAGAAAAATGATCCGCTCCTTCAACAGGCGCGAATATATGTCATAGGACCGCTCGCCCCGGTTGGTCTGCTCGACCACCATGGGAATCAGGCTCTGCATCTGGGTCTCGATCGGGTCGCTCATCTGTTTCCTCTTGTTGGTGCGGAAATTCGCCCGCTCAGGACTTCTTGGTCGCGGCCTTTTTCTTCTTGGCCGGCTTCTTCTTCGCCTTGTCGCCACCCTCGGCGCCGGCATCGGCATCGTCACCGTCGGGGTCCGCCATCAGTTCGTCGGCACTGACCGGCTTGTCGGTAACCTTGGCCAGTTCGAGAATGTAATCGATGACCTTGTCCTCGAACAACGGTCCGCGCAGCTGTTCCAGCGCCTGCTGGTTCTGCTGATAATACTCGATGACCTGGCGTTCCTGGCCGGGGAAACGGCGGGCCTCGTTGACCACGGCCCGGTTCAGTTCGTCATCGGCGACCTTGATATTGTTCACGGTGCCGATTTCCGCCAAAAGCAGGCCCAGGCGCACGCGCCGTTCGGCGATGCCCTGGTATTCCTCCTTGATCTCCTCGACGCTCTTGCCCGATTCCTCCTGGAACTGCTTGAAGCGCTGCTGGGCAATCAGGTCCGGGCCCTCGTCGTCGTGATGATGATCGTGATCGTGATCGTGGCCGGCATGATCGTGGTCATGGTCATGATCGTGGCCTTCTTCACCTTCCGGCGCCTCGCCGGAAATGGAGCGCCAGATCTGGGCGAACTCACCGGCGACCATGCCCGCGGGCAGCTCGAAATCGGCCTTTTCAGCCAGGGAATCGAGCAAATTGCGCTTCAGGCGCATGCGGGCGATCTGGCCGTATTCGTTGCTGAGCCGCTCCTTGATCGCCGCCTTCATGGCGTCCAGGGATTCGAGGCCCATCTTCTTGGCCATCTCGTCGTCCACCACCAGCGCCGCCGGGGCGCGCAGTTCCTTCACCTCGATATCGAACTCGGCATCCTTGCCGGCCAGTTCGGCAGAGCCGTATTCATCGGGGAATTTGACCTGGATGGTCTTCTTGTCGCCGACCTTGGAACCGACCACCTGCTCGACGAAGCCGGGAATGAAATTCTTGGAAGACAGTTCCAGAAGGAAATCCTTCGCCGCGCCACCGGGAAACTCGGTGCCGTCCACCTTGCCGGTGAAATCCACGACCACGGCGTCGGCCTCGGTCGAGGCGCGGGCTTCATCGGTCTTTTCGTAGTTCTTCTGTTCCTCGGCGATGCGCTTGAGCGCCTCGTCCACCATGTCGTCGGTGACGGTGACCGTCAGGCGCTCGACCTCAAGCGCCGCGAAATCGGGCTGCTTGATCTCGGGCATGATCTCGACGGTCATGGTGTAGACCAGATCCTTGCCTTCGTCGAAAGCCGTGATTTCGACCTTGGGCTGCATCGCGGGACGCAGCTTGTTGTCGCTGAGCGTCTTGGCCGAGGTTTCGGAGATCGTGCGCTCCAGCACCTCGCCGATAACCGAACGACCGTACTGCTTCTTGACCAGGGAGACCGGCACCTTGCCAGGGCGGAAGCCCGGCATCTTAACCGTCTGGGCCATCTCGCCGAGGCGGGCATCGACCTTTTCGTCGATCTCCTTGGCCGGCACGGTGACGGTAAACTGGCGCGTCAGCCCTTCGTTCTTGGTTTCCTCGACCTGCATCCGGTTCTCGCTCTCTTCATCGTCTATATTAGGTGGGTCCGCGCCAATGGATCCACGGAGCGCGGCACCGCCACGGCGCGGATCATCGGCCGGGTTCGAAATTCCGGCTGGTGTTATCAGAATTCCGCGCGCCTTACCAGTCTGCTTGCGCGGACGATCGGGGACGAAAAGCCGGAATCTTGGTGCGGGCGAAGGGACTCGAACCCCCACGACTTTCGTCACTGGTACCTAAAACCAGCGCGTCTACCAGTTCCGCCACGCCCGCAGCGTCCCGGCGTCTCTATAGCAGAGGCCGGGCAATGTTGCGAGACAGGTTGCGGGCCGAAGGGCGCGGCACCGCAATGTGCTGAAAAATCGCCAAAAAAGGAGGAAATCGTCGGGGTAAGCGCACCCCTCGACCGGAGGCGCAAAAAATCTGCCGGCTAAGGGCGGGCGGCCACGGGGATTCCCCGTGGCAGGCGCGTGGGCGTCAGGATGCGAGGCGCTGCTGGTAGTGCTGGGCGAAGCCCGACAACGACAATACCCGAGGACCTTCCTCAAAGATGTGGTTATCGGCGCGGCCAATGCTCACGCGATAGCGCACATGCGGAATGCCCAGAGAGTCGTCGCGGATACCCAGTACCGTGGCCGTTTCGACCGTGTTGTCACGGCGAACGCGGCGGTACACGCTACCTGCGCGGATCACATCAAGGTCCGGATCTCGTTTAAAAAACTTTGTCCACATGACACGAACGTCCCCATTTCCTTTGGAACGTTCCAAAAATACATCCGGGCGATTTAATAAGGAGTTAAGGGGAATATTCAAAAACGGACTAATTTTCAAAGACTTCTATCTATTTATGAAGGCAGGAGCGAAGCTCAGACCGCCTGATTTTGGCGGATTTCCGCGCCTTTCATTGTTCCCCCAATTCGCGCAGCACCGCGGGCATGCAGCCCGGAAGATCATCGGCGATGAGGCCGGGGCCAAAATTTTTTGCGGCCTGCCCATGAATCCACACTGCCATCGCCGCCGCCTCGAAGGCGGCAACCCGCTGGGCAAGAAGACCTGTGATCAATCCGGCCAGCACGTCGCCGGAACCGGCCGTGGCCAGCCACGGCGGCGCATTCGCGTTGATGGCGGCCCGCCCGTCAGGCGCCGCGATCACCGTATCGGCGCCCTTGAGGACCACCACCGCACCCGACTTGCGGGCCGCTTCCCGCGCCGCGCACAGGCGCCCGCCCTCCGCTATCCCGCCGAACAGCCGGGAAAACTCGCCTTCATGAGGGGTCAGCACCGCCATCCCACCCGCCGCCGCATTTTCGGCAATGGCCCCGAACAGGCCCGGCGGCCAATCGGAAAAGCTGGTCAGCGCATCGGCATCGAGGCAAACCCCGATCCCCCGCGCCAGTGCCGCACGCGCCATTTCCCGTGTTTCGCGGCCTACGCCCAGGCCCGGACCCGCCAGCACCGCCCGGCGCCGGGGGTCGGCAAGAAAATGGCCAAGGTCCTCGCGCCCCGTTACCGCCGTGGTCAGCAGCGCCGCAAGATCGGTGCGGTATAAATCCAGGGCTTCCGGTGGCGCCGCGACGGTGACCAGTCCCGCCCCGATACGCATGGCCGCCCGCGCCGCGAGACGGCCCGCGCCCGGCATCGAAGCCCCGCCGCAGATGACCGCCTGGCCCCGGCTGTATTTATGCGCCGTGGCATCGGGCCAAGGGAAGGAACCGGACCACAATGCCGGGCCGTTTTCAAAGGTATCGGGCCGGATTTCGCGCAGGACATCAGCTTCAATTCCGATAGAAATCACATGAATATCACCGCATAAGTTCTTGCCTGGAAACAGTATATGACCCGGCTTCTTGCGAAAGAACGTGACCGTCAGCGCGGCGCGGATGGCCCGGGCCGCCGGACCGCCGACAATCGCGCCGCTGTCGCCACCGACCCCGCTCGGCAGGTCCACCGCCACCACCGGCACGTCACTTTTGGCCAGGGCATCGGCCACGTCCCGTGCCGCGCCTTCCAGGGGCCGCGCCAGCCCGGCGCCGAACAGGGCATCCACCACCAGCCCGGCGCCAATGATCACCTCCGGCGCCAGCGCCGCCACCGCCCGCCGGGCCTTGCCCCGTCCCTGCCAGCGGCGCGCGTGAAGGGCGGCATCGCCGGTCAGCTTCGCCATTTCCCCTAGCAACGCGACGCGCACCGGCCAGCCGGCACGGGAAAGGTGACGAGCGATCACGAAACCGTCGCCGCCGTTGTTTCCGGGCCCGCACAGCACCACGACCGTGGTGCGGGCAAAACGCTCCATGATGATCCGGGCGGTGCCGGCGCCGGCGGCTTCCATCAGGCGCTCGCCACTGACCCCGGCGGCGATGGTAGCGCGATCCGCCGCCCCCATTTGCGCCACGTCGAGCAATTCGCAGCCCCCCGGCTCCCCCGCCGATGACGGCGCCTCCGTCCCCGCAGGCGCGAAAAAATCCGCGGCTGAAAGCGTTAGCCCCCGCGCCCGGGCGGCAGCCAGCACATCGGCCTGGCGCTGGGCGGGGATACGGCCGCGCTCGCCCCATCCCTGCACCGTGGATGCCGAAACCGTTTTCCCCGTAGCGGCCCCAAGCGCACGCGCCATCGGGCGCACGCCGCCAAACAGGGCAATGATCGCCCCGGCCGCCGAATCAGGGGGGGTGTTCGTAACCATGAACACTTTGTACGTTTTATACGTACAGGCTGTCAATCTCCGCGCAATGGCGCTTGAGCGCAGCGCGGCACCGCGTTACCTTCTGCCGCGTCCAACCCCACCGTCCAAGGAAGCCCTTCTGTGAAAGTCATCGTGCTCGGCGCGGGAATCATCGGCGTCAGCACCGCTTATTATCTCGCCCGCGCGGGACACGACGTGGTGGTGATCGACCGCCAGCCGGAACCGGGCCTGGAAACCAGCTTCGCCAACGGCGGCCAGATTTCCGCATCCCACGCGCAACCGTGGTCGAACCCGGCCACGCTGACGAAGCTGCCGGGCTGGCTGCTGCGCGGCGATGCGCCGCTGTGGTTCCGCCCCCGCCTCGATCCGGCCATGTGGGGATTTTTCCTGCGCTTCCTCGGCAACTGCACGCCCGGGCGGACGCGCGCCAACGGCGACAAGGCGCTGCGCCTTGCGCTCTACAGCCGCGACACCTTGCGCGAACTGCGTGCAGAAACAGGGATCGCGTTCTCGGCCGAGGACCGCGGCATCCTTCATATCTACCGCTCGGCGCGAGACCTCGAACGCGCCGCCCAGGTGGCCGAGCACTTCCGTGCCCTGGGGCTGGACACGCAAAGCCTCAATGCGCCGGCCTGCGCCGAGATCGAACCGGCGCTGGCGCCGGTTCGGGACCAGCTTGCCGGGGCCATTTACAGCCCCGGTGACCTGTCCGGCGATGCCCACGCCTTTACCCAGGGACTGGCGCAATACGCCGCCGATGTCGGGGTCGATTTCCGCATGGACACCAAGATCGTACGCATCGCCCAGATGGGTGGCCGTGTCACCGGAATCCGTACCCAACGCGGCATGGTGACGGGCAATGCCTACGTTTGCGCGATGGGCAGCTACTCAACGCCGCTGCTGCGCGACATCGGCATCAAGATGCCGATCTATCCCGCCAAGGGCTATTCCGCCACGGTGCCGCTCAACGTGCCTCATCTTGCGCCGCGCACCTCCATCACCGATGACGATCATAAAATCGTTGTCAGCCGTATCGGCGACTCTCTGCGCATCGCGGGTACGGCGGAATTCGACGGCTACAGCACCCTGATCAGCGAACCACGTGCCCGCGCCGTGCTTGATGCCGGGCTGGAACTGTTCCCCGGTATCATGGAACCGTCCCAGGCAGAATTCTGGGCGGGGCTGCGCCCCCTCACCCCGGACGGGGTGCCGGTGATCGGCGCCACGAAGCTGGAAAATCTCTACATCAACTCCGGCCACGGCACCCTGGGATGGACCATGGGCTGCGGGTCGGGCCGGGTGATGGCAGCTCTGGTGTCGGGGCGCGATCCCGACATCGACCTCACCGGTTTCGGGCCGGACCGCTTCTAGACCTGCTGCGCCATGTAGGCATCCATGATGTCATCGGCGGTGGCGATCCACACGTCATCATGACCGCTGATATGGGCCAGCGCGTCTTCCAGCGCACCGATCCGGTAAGGCACACCGATGACGAACGGGTGCAGCGCGATGGGCATCACCCGCGCCTGCGTCGCGCCCTCGCGGTACAGCACGTCGAAGGTACGCTTGAGCATGTCGGCGTAGCTCAAAGGCGTCGCCGCCCGGCGCTGAAAATTGCCCTTGTCATGGGTTTCCTGGCCGAACGGCAGCGCCCCCATGCGCCCGCCCCCGGGCAGCGGCACGTCGAGCAGGAACGGCTGGTCGTCGTTGAGCCAGTCGGCGGTATAGCGCACGCCCTCGGCGGCAAGATGATCGAGGGTGTTGGCCGATTCCGCCATCGAGGCGCCGAGCCAGCCCGTCGGACGCGTCCCCCAGCATCCCTCGATCGTGTCCAGGGTGGCCCGGATCACGGCGCGCTCGCTGTCGGCGGGCACTTCGTTGAGGGGCCGCGAATTGGACTGGCAATGGCCGATGACTCCCCAGCCCAGTTCCTTCGCGCGTTCGACGATACGCGGATGATGATCGCAAATTTCCGCATTCAGCGCCGCCGTGCCCACGGCCCCGAGGCGCGCCATGACATCCATCACCCGGAACACGCCGACGCGGTTGCCGTAATCCGTGCGCGACCAGCCCGGAACATCGGGAACATGGCCCGATGTCTGGGGCACCTTCTCGTTGTAGGGAAAGAATTCCAGGTTGACCGCGATCCACACCGCGACGCGCGCCCCGTTGGGCCAGCGCAACGGCGGCCGATCGATGATCGGTGAATAGGGAAACGGCCCATAGGCGCCGGTTTTCATATTGTCCTCTCCCAAAGATATTTGCCGACATGGTACGGCGCGCCGCGCACGGCTACAATGTCCGAGGCAAGGGGGAGAGCACGCATGAACATTGAAAACGCAGCCGCCATCGTCACCGGCTCGGCCACCGGCATCGGCGCAGCGACGGCGCGGATGCTGGCAGCCCACGGCTGCCGGGTGGCGATCAACTACACCAAGAGCGAGGCCGAGGCCGAGGAAACGGCGCAATCGTGCCGCGCGTTCGGGGCCGAGGCGATTACCGTGCGCGCCGATGTTTCCAATGATGCCGATTGCCGCGCCCTGGTGGATGCAGCGGTGGCGGCGTTCGGGCGCCTCGACGTGCTGGTCAATTCCGCCGGGACCACGAAGTTCGTACCCGCGCCGGATCTCGACGGCCTGTCGGCGGACGACTTCCAGCGCATCTACGCCGTCAATACCATCGGTCCCTTCCAGATGGCCCGCGCCGCGGCACCGGCGCTACGCGCCGCGGGCACGGCCGCCATCGTCAATGTATCGTCCACCGCGGGCATTTTCGGCTCCGGCTCGTCCATCGCCTACGCCGCGTCGAAGGGCGCGCTCAATACCCTGACCGTGGCACTGGCCCGCGTGCTGGCGCCGGAAGTCCGCGTCAACGCCGTGTGTCCGGGCTTCGTCCAGGGCCGCTGGCACCTGCCCAACCTGGGTGACAAGGATTACGACGCCCATGTCGCGGAATGGCGGGAACGCTCGGCCCTGCGGATGGCGGCCACGCCCGAGGACGTGGCCCGCGTGATCATGGGGTTCATCACCGGCGCCGACCTGGTGACGGGACAGGTGCTGGTCTGCGATGCGGGTGCCAACCTGGGCGGACGGCGGCGAAGCTAGAACCTCAGTTCCAGGGGCCGAGGAACGGCTCGCCGCGATAGCTGTCGCTGTCGGCGGTGACCGTTTCCGGCCAGTCGCCACCCACCGGGGCGCGTTCCGGTGCCGGGCGCGCCTGCCCGTTCCAGCCCACCTGCTCCATCGTGTAGTAAAGCTGCAAGGCCTGACCGTCGGGATCGAACAGGAAAACATTGCGGCCCATGCCGGGCGACAGGGCGGCGGAGACATCGCCGATGCGATACCCCTTGTCGCGGAAGAACGCCACGGCATCGCGGAGCTGCTGGTAGTTGGCAAGCTGCAACCCGAAGCTCATCGTCGAGGTGTGATCCGACATCCCGATCTTCCGGCGCAGCGCCAGGGGCGCCAGCGACAGCGAATGGTGTTCGGTATTGTTACGCAGGAAATGTACCTGCTCGCCGGAGACCGTGGTGGTCTCGGTCAGGATAAAGCCGAGACGGTCACGGTAAAATTCAAGCGAGGCCTCGATATCCTTCACGAACAGGCCGACCGGCCCCATCTTCACCACCCGGAACGGGCGCGGCATCTTGATTCCCTGCACGTCGTAATCGAACGCCAGGTGGCTTTCGTCGGTTCCGTGACCGGACATCGGATCAACGCCTTGCTTGATGGCGTCCTCGACTTCCTGGAATTCGTTGATCTGGGGCAACGGCGGCAGGTCGTGGAAATCGCGCGCGTACATGGGCGGCGGTTTGGAATGTCCGGTCCATCCGATCTGCTCGATACCGTAGTAAATCTCGTTGATGTGCCCGTCCGGGTCCTTGACGTAGGTATGCCAGTTCGAACCGGGCATATCGCGCTCGGTACGCACCACCGGCGCGCCAAGGGACACCAGCCACTTATGACCCTCCACGACCTCGCGCAGGCTGCCCACCTGCCATGTCAGCTGGTTGATGGTATTGCCGGGCCAGAAGCGCTTGCGCTCCGGGTCGAGCTCCATGCGGTGACGGTGATTGTAAAAGACCAGCGCGTGATGGTCCGAGGCATAGCGGGTGAAATACGCGGTGCAGTCGCCGAATTCCTGGAATTCCGGCGGGTTGCCCTTGCCCTTGAACGGATCGCGGCTGTCGATAATCTTGAAACCGATGAGATCGGTATAGAAACGGATCATCGCGCCCTGATCCTGGGTATTCATGCCGAAGTGACCCAGGCGCCTGATCTTGAACGGCTGATCCATCAGGATGCCGCCGACGTCGAATTTGCTGCTGCCCGTCATCATCGCGACTTTTCCAATTACGCCTGCTGAATAATCTTACCGGAAAGATCGTTGACCAGTTCCACTTCGATCAGAACGGCTACGCCCTTCCGGTCGGGATCTTTTTCCTGTTCCAGCGGAATGGTCCGGGCCCAGACCGCCTCACGCAACGCGCCCGCCGCCTCGACGCGGGCGGTCCCGTAGAAACGCCACACCGTCTTGATCGCGGGATTGCGATAGTAAACGACCACCCGGCCGTTGGCGCCGATATTGGCGATGGCGGTGCGGCCCGCCCGCTCCCAGAAAGCGAGACGGGTCGCATCGAACACCATGATCGAGCCCTTGGGACTGATCTGCGGCTGACCCAGCTTGTCGGCGGTACCCAGCAGGCACGGCACACCATCGTCGAGCGCGGTGTCGATCACCTGCATGCCGGTCAGGTCAATGGCCAAAATCTGTCCCCGGATACTTCCCGGCGCCCTACTCCGCCGCTGAACGGGCCTGCGACGGGCGATAGGTTTCACACAGCTTGTTCCACTTTTCGGCCCGCGCCTTCTGGGCCTTGTCCACCTCTTCGGGAATTTCGATGAAGGGCGGACGCAGCGGACCGGGATCGCAATAGCCAGCGTAACGGATGCCGACCTTGGAGGCGGTTTCGCGCCACGACAGGTTGACCTTGGGATTGGCCAGCACCGGCGAGACGGCGTACATGATTTCCTTCACCCGGGCGAGATCGCCCTTCACCACGGCTTCATGGTAGGCCAGCATCGGCTGCGGCCCCATCCATGCGTCAATGGACCAGAAACCGGCGGCGCCAAGCTCATAGTAGGGATGGAACTGCGTCCAGTTGCAGAACACCGAAATCTTGCCCTTGACCAGCTCCTGCAGCTTGATGAACTGCATGGTGTCGCGGTGGCTGTCCTTCATGCCGATCAGGTTCGGCAGCTTGGTCAGCTCGGCGAAAGCCGGAACCGGGATCGTCACGTTGTGAAGTGCCGGGTTGTGATAGATCATGAACCCGAGTTTGGGGAACCGTTCGGAAACTTCCTTGTAGAAACGAATCGCGTTTTCCACCGTGGAAGGGAAATAGAACGGCACGCCCACCAGCACGCCGTAAGCGCCGATCTTGTCCGCGTAAGCAATCTTGCGCAGCGCCTCGCGCGAATTCAGGGCCGTGCAGCCGACGAACAGCGGCACCCGCTTATTGGCGATTTCCACCGCCGCCCCGTTCAGCTTTTCAAACTCCTCGGGCAGCAGGGTATGAAACTCGCCGAAGGAGCCGCAGGTCGAAACCACCCCGGCGCCGTCGCCGATCATGCGGTTAAGGCCGGCTTCGAGGCGGCCCAGGTCCACCGTATCGGTGGCATCCATGCTGGCCCCGTCGTCGGTGGCGAATGCCGGCATCATGGCCATCATGCCGGAAAGGTCTGAAGCGCTAACCATTTGTTCCTCCTGTAAAATCGCTCATTTTTGAAAGCTTTGTTGCGTTGGTCGGTACTCTACACCAATTCTCGCGGCCCGCCAGCTACCGCCCGGGAGGCTCATGCACCGTATTGTTCCAGCAGCATTTTGCCGTATCCCGTGGCGGCCACGTCCCATACCACGCCGTGATGCGAGGCGGCGCCGAGCAGGTTGCGGTACTGGCGCTCAATGCCGTTACCTTCATACAGGGCACGCCCGCCCGCCGCGTTGAACAGGCGGGTCCCCGCCTTCAACGACAGCTTGCAGGCAAAGGCAACATTGCGGCGCGACGTCATCAGGTCCATCTCGCTCAGCTTGTCGCCCCCCCAATCCAGGTTATTTGTCTTTGGGCGTCAGGGCGTAGTTACGCCCGTCTATTTTCAATTCGCCGTCGGCGAAATTGACCGAGAGGCGCATCGAGCCTTCGTTGCGCTGCCAGGGCGTGACGGTCATGACGCGCAGCCCCGCCTTGGTATAGGGCTCGCGATTGGCGATGCGGGTGGCTTCCGCCGTTGTGCGGGCCCGAATGATGATCATGCCCATGCCGGAGCGCACCCCCTTCTCATCCACGAAAGGACCGGCGGCGAAAAGAATGCCGCGCCGTTCCAGATCGACGAGATAGCGGTGATGAATACGCCGCATGACATCGGGCGGCTTGGGCGGCTTGGGGGGATTTTTCGGCGCCGTCATCCAGCAGATGTAGCACTGCTCACGGGCCAGGGAGATACCGAAACTGGGTCGGTTCAAAGGCGAAACGGGCGCCGACACAGAAGGTGTCGACGCCCGGTCCGTTACTCTTTTCAGCCGCTTCGGGCTCTTGCTCGAAGCTCCCGCACCCGCGGAACCGACTTTACGCCGGCCGCCGGCAGCAGGGGTCTTGCGAGAAGGCGCCTTCGCCACGGCTGGGTACTTGCGCGCTTAACGGCGAGCCCGCTTGCGACGGGCCGGAGCCTTGCGCTTGGCGGGCGAACGACGAGCGGCAGCCTTGCTCTTGGCAGGGGCCTTCTTACGCTTCGCAGCCTTGCGCTTCTTCGCAGGAGCTTTCTTCTTCGCAGGAGCTTTCTTCTTCGCAGCCTTCCGCTTCTTAGCGGGGGCCTTCTTCTTTGCGGCCTTCCGCTTCGCGGGGGCCTTCTTCTTCGCAGCCTTCCGCTTCTTGGCGGGGGCCTTCTTCTTCGCGGCCTTCCGCTTCTTCGCGGGGGCCTTCTTCCGCTTCGCGGCTTTGCGCTTGGCGGGCTTCTTGGCTTTCGACTTCGTAGGCTTCTTCATGCTATCTGCCTCCATCGAGGAATGCCGCAGATGCGGCGATGTACGCATTGAACACAAACACGGGTTAGAAAAAATACGCGTTACGAAAACTCGGTACACACTTGATACGGATACTCGAACCGGGCCTAATAATCGGCTCGAAAAAGATAATTAACTATTAACGACAGCTTATGCAAGAAAACACTTGCAATGCTGATTCACTTTTCCCCAAAGCAAACATCAAATCGGATCGCTCTTCGATTCAATTTCGCGCGCCGAACTGAATTCTTCACCGCGACTTGTCGCATGAACGAATCGAATCGCATGCAACCGCCAACGAAGACGAAACACGCATCGCAAAAACGCGGCTTGCATCCATCTCGATGCCTCGCAACAAGGTCGGTGAGCGTATTGTCAAAGGCGTTCGACGCGCTTTGCACATACGGAACGAAGACGCGCAAAGCCGCAGAAATGCTTTTGTTTTTGAATCACAGGCCCATCGCGGCACCGCAACGACGTTGTCCGCACATGACCGGCCCGCGCGAAACATGCGGGTGGACCGCACGCCCCCCTGCAACAGCTATACGCCATCCCTGCATCGCGCAGAAATGACAGCGAAAGAAGCCTGCGACGCTGCACTCGACTGCAATCGGAACCCGATCACCAGCCGGCGGCGCACGCTCTCAAATGGGGCAAACATCCCCCCAAAAAAAATTCAAAAAAGATCGATTTTTTTGGCCGTCGGGACAAAAAAACGCTCGGCGAGGCGACCGGAGCGCCAAAACGACGCCCTTGTCCCCCTACCCGGAGAAGCGCGGCACGGACTCTCGCGACCGGTCGAGGCGCGTCGTCACAACGAAGAGCGTGACGAAATGGAATCGTTAGCGCGGTGAGTGTCCGGCCGCGATGGGCAACAACGGCGCACGCGACGCGACGGCTGCGGTGATGCGTGCCGCGCCCTCACCCACCAGCGCGGCAAGGGGGGCAATCTCTTCATGGTCGGCACGACTTTCAGGCATGGCCAGGGTCAGGCTCGCGAGAATATTGCCGTCGGCATCGAACACCGGCGTTGAAATAGCGAAGACACCAGGATCAAGCTGCGCCCGGCCGGTGAGGTAAGGCCGCGCGCGAATTGCCCGCAGCGCGTTGCGAAAGCTGATCCAGTCGCGGCCCAACCCGGCCTCGGCGATGGCCTGGGCGTGTTCCCGGTACAGGCGGCGCAAGCGGCCCTCCGGCAGATGCGCAAGAATGACCACCGAGGCCGAGCCCCGGAACAGCGGCATCGGGCGTCCCCGGGAATAGCTGATGTCCAGGGTATTGGGGTTTTCCATGAGGAAAACCGACAGCACCGCGTCCCCCCTGAGACCACATATAAAGAGTATGCCCTCGCCCACCCGCGGCAGGAGATCGCTCAACGTGTCACGCGCCGCCATCAGTAGCGGGTCGGCGTTGCGGATCTGGCGGTCAAGCTCGATGATCCGGGGGCCGAGGCTGTAGCCGCCCCCACCCACCGGCGCCAGCAACCCGGCCTTGCACAGGTCCTTGACGTAACGGTACGCCGTCGAGCGACTAAGGCCGTGGGCCTCGCCCAGGGCATCCACCGTCCATACCGGCGCCGCCTCTGAAAAGGCGTCAAGCAGGCCAAGCATGCGCTCCAGGCTGGACACGGCAAATACGTCCTTCAGCGGGGGAAAGCGGGACCGATTATCAGGCCGAAAGGGATTGCCCTCAATCCCATATTATGGGATTTTTTACAGACCGGTCGCCTTCCACCACGTCCCCATATAAGAGGTAAGGAACCGGCATGCCGAAATCGCCCGCCGCCGGAAAAGCGCGGCGCGGCGCGCGGCGGCCATCACCCCTTGTACGGGGCTGTGGCTCGGGAGAAACTTTGGGCTCTGTTTGGGCGGAAAAAGGACGGACTGGCAATGGCGACCCCCTCCCCCCTGTGGCCGGCGCGGCTGCACCACATCAAGATCACTTCGGACCAGCCGCCGGTTCTGCTGGATTTCTACCAGCGTGTTCTCGAGCTTGAAATTTCCGAGGTGACCGACGGCGTTTGGGACCTCAAGGGCGCGGAGCGGCGCTTTCTCATCGGCCGGGGCGCGCGCAACGGCCTCGCCTTTTCCGCCTTCGCCATCGACGACGAGGCCCGGCTCAAGGCCCTCAAAGCCTACGTCGAGGACCAGGGCATCGAGACCGCCCCCGGCGCCAGCCCGCTGTTCGAGCGCGCCAGCGGTTTCTCGGTCCGCGATCCCGACGGCCACGTGCTGACCTTCGGGGCCCCGACTGATGGCGCCACCGGCGGCGATCGCCTTCCCGGCCGTCTTCAGCACGCGGTCAAGGGCACGCCCAACCTGGAACAGGTCATTGCCTTCTGGTTGAAGCTCGGCTTCGTGCTGTCGGATGAAGTGATGGATGACAAGGGGGCGCTGACGGCGGCCTTCGCACGCTCCGACGAGGAGCACCATGCCGTCGCCGCCTTCCGTACCAAGGATCCGCGCTTCGATCACTTCTCCATGGAAACCAAGTGCTGGAACGACATCCGCGACTGGGCCGATCACCTGGCGACCATGCGGATCAAGGTCGGCTGGGGACCGGGCCGTCATGGCCCCGGCAACAACCTGTTTTTCATGCTGCCCGATCCCGACGGCAACATGGTCGAACTTTCTTCCGAGATCGAGCTGATGGAGCGCGATATGCCCGCGCGCCAGTGGCCGCATGAGGAATACACGCTCAACAAGTGGGGCGGCGCCTGGATGCGCAGCTGAGCCCGATCCCAACCCGACAATATTCCCAACAGAGAGGCAGGACCCAAGTCATGAAACTGGCGAGCTACAATATCTCAGGCAAGGACAGCTACGGCGTCGTCGTGGACGGCGGCATTATCGATCTCGGCTCGCGCATCGGCGCCCAATTCGCCGACATCAAGGCGCTGATCGCCGGCAACGGCATGGCCGCCGCCGCCAAGGCGGCCGAGGGCCAGAAGCCCGACCACGCCCTGGATGCCGTCAGCTACAACCCGGTGGTGCCCAATGCCGACAAGATCATCTGCGTCGGCCTGAACTACAAGACCCACCGCGAGGAAACCGGCCGCGCGCCGACCGACAACCCTGCCCTGTTCATCCGCTTCGCCGACACCCAGACCGGCCACAACCAGCCGCTGGTTCTGCCCAAGGCCTCCAGCATGCTGGACTACGAAGGCGAACTGGCCGTCATCATCGGCAAGGGCGGGCGCCATGTGAAGGCGAAGGATGCGTTGTCCATCATCGCGGGCTATTCCATCTACAACGACGGCTCGGTGCGCGACTTCCAAAACCACACGCCGCAATGGGCACCGGGCAAGAACTTTCCCGCGACCGGCGGCTTCGGCCCTTGGATGGTGACGGCCGACGAACTGGGCGATCCGACCCAGCTTGAGCTGACCACCCGCCTGAACGGCAACGTCATGCAGAACACCACCACGGACCTGATGATCTTCGATATCCCGACCACCATCGAATACATCACCACCTTCACCGAATTGCGGCCGGGCGACGTGATCTCCACCGGCACGCCGGGTGGCGTCGGCTTCAAGCGCAATCCGCCCGTGTTCATGAAGGCGGGCGACACGGTCGAAATCGAAATCAGCAAGATCGGCACGCTGGTCAACAAGATCGTCGCTGAATAACAAACAATACCGGTTGGGGCGCGTGCACAGGCCCGCGCCCCGCCAATGGGAGTGCACCATGAGACTGTCCCGCTTTTCCCTGATCCTTTGGGGACTTTCCATCCTGTTCAAGATCAGCGCCTGGCGCTGGCCCGCCTTCCGTAAGCGGCTCGGGGAGAAGTCCTTCACCGCGCAGATGAAGACCGCGGACAACAGCGAGGGCCGCTGGTTCCGCTTCGGCGACGGGCGCGTTGTCTCGGGCGCCGGGATCAAGGCGGACGCGGAAGTGGTGCTCAGCTTCAAGACGGCGAAGATCGCAGCGCATCTCCTGATGCCGCCGATCAACCAGCAAGAACAGATCGACGCCATCAAGGACTTCAAGCTGACCATGGACGGGCCGGACGAGCTGACAAGCTGGTTCACCCGCACCATTTTGCTCACTCAGACCCTGGGCTGGAAATACGGCATCAAGCGCGCCGACGGCACCATGCGCTACACTTCCATGACCAACGGCGGGCCCGTCTTTGTTGACGTCAAGGACGACAAAATCCTGCGCCTGACCCCGATCACCTTCGATCAGCACGATTCCGCGCCCTGGACCATCGAGGCCCGCGGCCAGACCTTCACCCCGCCGCGCAAGACGACGCTGGCGCCCCACGGCCAGAACTTCAAGTCCATCATCTATTCGCCGGCGCGCTGCCTGTACCCGATGAAGCGCGTCGACTTCGATCCCAACGGCGAACGCAATCCCCAGAACCGCGGCGTTTCCGGGTATGAACGGATTTCATGGGACGAAGCGCTCGATATCGTCGCCAATGAGATCAAGCGCATGAAGCGCCAGTACGGTCCCGGCGCCATCGCCTCCAGCCATGGTTCGCACCATACCTGGGGCAACATCGGCTATTACCTGTCGGCCAATTTCCGCTTCATGAATGCCATCGGCCACACCGAGGTGCATCACAACCCCGACAGCTGGGAAGGCTGGTACTGGGGCGCGTCCCACCACTGGGGCTACTCCTTGCGCGTCGGCCAGTGCGAAAGCTATGGCACCGTCGAGGACTGCCTGCAGAACTGCGAGATGATCGTGTTCTGGTCCGCCAACCCGGAAGCGACTTCGGGTGCCTACGGCGCCTTCGAGGGCACCGTGCGGCGCCAATGGCTGAAGCGCTCGGGCATCAAGATCGTGCACATCGATCCCTACTACAACGACACCGCCCAGTTCCTTGGCGGCAAGTGGATCGCACCCAAGCCGACGACCTCGCCTGCGATGGGCATGGCGCTGGCCTACGTCTGGATCACCGAAAACCTCTACGACAAGGATTTCGTCGCCACCCGCACCAAGGGTTTCGATGTGTGGAAGGCCTACCTGATGGGCGACGAGGACGGGATTCCGAAGACCCCGGAATGGGCCGAAAAGGAAACCGGCGTTCCGGCCAAGGACATCCGTGCGCTGGCCCGCGAATGGGGCACAAAGCGCACCTATCTCGGCGCCGGCGGCTGGGGCACCGGGCATGGCGGCGCGTGCCGCAATGCCACCGGTATCCAGTGGGCACGGGTCTGCGTCTGCCTGATGGCGATGCAGGGCCTGGGCAAGCCCGGCATCAACTTCGGCAACCTGCAATGGGGCACGCCGGTTGATTTCAACTTCTACTTCCCCGGCTACGCCGAGGGCGGCATGTCGGGCGACATGGAACACACCGCGATGGCGGTGCAACTGTTCCAGCGGATGCCGCAACTGCCCACCATCAACACGCCGGGCCAGAAAATCCCGCGCATGCAATTCCCCGAAGCCATTATCGAGGGCAAGGCGGAAGGTTACATGTGGGACGGCAAGTCGATCGAGCACCAGTTCCGCAAGATCGTCTATCCCATGCCCGGCCATGCCAAGGTGCGGATGCTGTACAAGTACGGCGGCTCGGCGCTGGCAACCATGCCGGATTCGAACCGCTGGGTCGCCGCCTACCGTTCGTCCAACCTGGAATTCGTCGTCAACCAGTCGATCTGGATGGAGGGCGAAGCCCAGTTCGCCGACGTCATCCTGCCCGCCTGCACCAACTTCGAGCGTCCGGACATTTCCGAATGGGCCGGTCTCGGCGGTTATGCCCACCACGGCCAGCAGCAGCTCAATCATCGGGTGATCGTCTTCCAGCACCAGTGCATAAAGCCGCTCGGTGAATCGCGTTCGGATTACGAAATCTTCAATGACATCTGCAAGCGCCTCGGGCTCAGCGCCTACTTCTCGGAAGGCATGAGCGAGCTGGACTGGGTCAAGCGCCAGTTCGACGGCTCCGACCTGTCGAAGGCGATCTCGTGGAAGGAATTCATCCGCAAGGGCTATTACGTCGTGCCCTCGGAAAAGAAGGAGCTGCGCGCCCCGACATCGTTCCGCTGGTTCGCCGAAGGGCGCAAGAAAGACGTGCCCGAACCCCATCCCCTGCCGTCGGATTACAACGGCGATTACCTCAAGGGGTTGCAGACCCAGTCGGGACTGCTGGAGTTCGAATGCGAAAGCCTCAAGCGCTTCGACGCCGAGGACCCGGAACGTCCGCCCATCGTCAAGTACAACTCGGCGTTCGAGGGCATCCACGATCCGCGCATCAAGAGCTACCCGTTGCAGTTGCTGACGCCGCACCCGCGCTACAGCTTCCATACCCAGGGGGACGGCAAGGACAGCTTCCTCAACGACATCCCCGACCACCGCATCCTGGTCAACGGACACTACTACTGGATCATCCGGCTGAATGAGAAAGACGCGGCATCGCGCAACGTCAAGACCGGCGACCTGGTCAAGGTTTACAACGAACGCGGCGCCGTAATCTGCGCGGCGGTGATTACCAACCGCCTGCCCGCCGGCATCGCGCACGGCTACGAATCCTCGGCCAATTACCAGCCACTGGGCGAGCCGGGAAAAAGCGTCGATATCGGCGGCTGCCTCAACCTGCTCAGCCCCAAGCGATCGCAGGTCAAGCAGGCCCATTCGATGGCGTCATCGGCGGCCCTGGTGGAAGTCGTGCCGTGGGACGGCAAGCCCGATCACCTGGCCGAAGGCACCGAATGGGCGGCGCGTGCCGCCGGCAACCAGCCGGCCGCGGCCGAGTAAAGGCGGAGACAGATCATGAGCAAATGGAACCTGATTATCGACGTGGCCGAATGCACCAACTGCAATCTCTGCGCGCTCGCCTGCCAGGATGAATACGTCGGCAACGAATGGCCCGGCGTCGCGGCGGAAATGCCCCGCCACGGGCACCGCTGGATCGACATCAAGCGCAAGGAACGCGGCCAGCCGCCGCAGGTGGACCTGGCCTACCTGCCGGTGATGTGCCAGCACTGCGACGACGCGCCGTGCATGAAGGCCGCGACCAATGATGCGATTACCAAGCGCGCCGACGGCATCGTCGTCATCGATCCGGTCAAGGCCAAGGGCCAGAAGCAGATCGTCGAGGCCTGCCCTTACGGCGCCGTCTTCTGGAACGAGGACAAGCAACTGCCCCAGGCGTGGCCCTTCGATGCCCACCTGCTCGACGACGGCTGGGCCGAACCGCGCTGTGCGACGGCCTGCCCCACCGGCGCCATTCGCGCCGTCAAGGCGACCGATGCCAAAATGGCGAGCCTGCGCGCCCAGGAAGGGCTGGAGGAGCTTGACCCGGCGGCCGGGACCCGGCCCCGAGTCCTCTATAAGAACCTGCACCGCTTCACCAAGGCGATGATCGCGGGCACCGTGGCCAGCGATAAAAGCGGCACCGATGATTGCGTCGCCAATGCGCGGGTGACGCTGCGCAAGGGCGAAACCGTGGTCGCCGAGACTGAAACCGATGCTTTCGGCGACTTTCGCTTCGACCGGCTGGACCCCGGCAGCGGCGGCTATAGCCTCGCCGTTTCCAAAGACGGCCTCGGCACCGCCACCGTGGATATCGACCTCGGAGACAGCGCCACTCTCGACGTTATTCGTATTTAGTAAGTCCCCCCGCGCCGGTGCACCGTGGCCCTTGCCGCACGCACCCCGGCTGATATGATCCCCATCCCGGCGTCGGCTAACGACGCGGCAGATATACAGTGGAGGAACCCACCATGGCGAAAGCCACGAAGAAAAGTCCCGCATCCAAATCCGGCAACCTGTCGAAGGCGACCACCAGCCTCGACCGCCCGGTCAAGCTCGGCAACCCCCGCATGGGTTGGGTATCCGACGCCGTCGCCGAGGTGACACGCAAGCTCAATTTCAAGTACATGGCCCTGGTGCCCGGCGCCAGCTATCGCGGCTTTCACGATTCGATCGTGAACTACCTCGGCAACGCCAACCCGCAAATGCTGATCTGCCTGCACGAGGAACATTCCGTCGCTATCGCCGACGGCTATGCCCGCGTCAGCGGTGAGCCGATGGCCGTTTCCATTCACACCAACGTCGGCCTGATGCACGCCTCGATGGCGATCTTCTGTGCCTGGGAAGGCCGCGCGCCGATCCTGATGTTCGGCGCCAACGGCCCGATCGACGCCAATATCCGCCGTCCCTGGATCGACTGGATCCATTCGACCAAGGATCACGGCGCACTGATCCGCAATTACGTCAAGTGGGATGACGAGCCGCAATCGGCCCAGGCCGCGATCGAATCGGTGCTGCGTGCCAACCAGATCATGCGCTCCAAGCCCTGCGGCCCGGTTTACGTCTGCCTGGATGCCGGCTTGCAGGAAGAAGCCCTGCCCGACGGCGTCAAGGTGCCCGATGTGTCGCGCTACCAGCCGGCCCCGCCGCCGGCGGCCGACCGCGCCACCGTGCGCAAGGCCATTGCCGCGATCAAGAAGGCGAAGCTGCCGGTCATGCTGCTCGGCCGTTGCGACCGCGGCCAGGAAGCCTGGGACAATCGCGTCAAGCTCGCCGAAGCGCTGGGCTGCGCCGTGTTGTCCAACCTGCGTGCCGGTTCGATGTTCCCGACCGAACATCCGTCCCACGTCGCCCAGCCCTGCGTGCGCCCCGAACAGGCCAACAAGGACCTGATGAACAAGGCCGACCTGATCCTCAACCTGGGCTGGCTCGACCTCGGTGGTTTCCTGCGCCTGTGCACCGGCAACCCGCAGACCCAGACGCCGACCAATGCGACGGTCATCAACGTATCGCTGCAGCAGTACCTGCACAACGGCTGGAACATGGACTACCAGTCGCTGTCGGCAGCCGACATCAACGCGCTGGCCGATCCCGACACCTTCGTGCAGCAGATGCTCGACGAGCTCGGCGTCAAGGGCAAGCCCACGGGCAAGCCCAAGCTGAAGCCCGCGGTCAAGAAAATCAGCCACTGGACCAAGAGCGCGGCCGCCAAGGCCAAGCCGGCCGCAGCGGGCACGATGGAAGCCAAGGACTTCCACCTGATCATGTCGGACTTCGTTGTATCGGACCCGAAGATCGGCCTGTGCCACATCTCCACCGGCTTCCCCGGCACGGCGGCTCGCTGGCGCGATCCGATCAAGTATGCGGGTAACGATTCCGGCGGCGGCGTCGGCGCCGGTCCCGGCCAGTCGGTCGGCTCCGCCCTCGCCTACCGCGATGCCGGGCGCATCCCCGTCACCATGATGGGCGACGGCGACACCTCCATGGGTATCAACGCGCTGTGGACCGCTTCGCGTATGCGTATCCCGCTGCTGGCGGTGGTCATGAACAACCGCTCCTACTTCAACGACGAGGCGCATCAGCATCACGTCGCCGTGCAGCGTGGCCGCGCCCCGGAAAACCGCTGGATCGGCCTGCGCATCGACGATCCGGCGCCGGATGTCTGCCTGATGGCCAAGGGCCAGGGCTTCGAGGTCGAAGGCCCGGTCAAGACGGTCAAGGAGTTCAAGGCAGCCCTGGCACGCGGCAAGAAGATCGTGGCCGCCGGCGGGCGTTACCTGATCGACGCCTGGATCGAAAAGGACGACGCCGTCGGGCGCCGTTCCCAGGATGGTGGTCGTGCCGATGGCGCCGCCGCAGCCAAGGGCAAGCGCAAGCCCAAGAAGTAGGCTAAAGCCCTCTTTCCGGGGCCCATGCCGGCTTAATTTCCGGCCCTTTCCGATTTCCCGGAGAGGGCCGGACTGCTATGCTTCGGGCAAATCAGATGAATATCCAACCTGTGGAGGCAGATTATGTTTAACATTCGTATCCTTGGCGCTCTGATAACGGCGGGCCTGATCACTGGAACGGGCATTGCTCAAGCGCAAGCAGATTCAATATCTGATTTCTATAAAAACAAACGCATGACCATGCTGATCGGTCTTTCGACCGGCGGTGGATATGACCGCTACGCTCGTCTTACAGCGCGCTACATAAATAAGTATATCCCCGGAAAACCAAAGATCGTTGCCAAAAATATGACCGGCGGCGGCTCGCTCGTCATGGCTAATTATTTATACAATGTTGCCCCCCAAGATGGCTCCATAATCGGCGCGCCGCAGCGTGGGGTCCCAGTAGAACCCCTGGTTGCCGGCAAAGACTCAAAAGCTAAACTTGACCCTCTAAAAATGAACTGGATTGGCTCACTAAACCGGGAAACTTCAATAGCGGTCGCGTGGCATAAATCTGGGGTAAAGACTTATAAAGATTTGTACAATAAAGAATTCATTGCTGGGGGTACCGGTGCAACGACTGACTCTGTAATCACAGGTTATGTGATGAAAAGTCTATTGGGCATGAAATTTAGGATGATCGCAGGGTATCCAGGTGGTTCCGAAATAAATTTGGCGATGCAGCGCGGCGAAGTCATGGGCCGAGCAACCAATTCTTGGTCGTCTATCAAATCAGGAGACTACAGCCGCGTTAAAGAAGGGAAACTGATTCTTCTTTATCAAATGGGCGCCAAAAAGAGCAGTGCACCTGAACTTAAGGATGTACCTCTTGCTACCGATTTCGCGAAAGATGAAAAGACTCGCAAAGTACTTTTCCTCAAGTTTGCAGTAAATGAATTCGGTTATCCCTACGTTATGGGACCTAAGGTTTCCAAAGAGCGAGTGGCAGCCATTCGTTCTGCGTTTATAAAAGCTAGTCAGGACCCCAAGCTTCTAGCCCAGGCCAAGAAAGCGCGCATGAGCATTGATCCCATCTATGGTGTTGAGATGGAGAGCCTCCTAAAAGAAATGTACAGCACCCCAGCTGAGATTGTTTCTGCTCTCAGAGAAGCTTCAAAGCCGACCGGCCCTGTGCAGATGGCAAAGATTCCAGTGATTACTGCCAAGGTAAAACTGCGGAAGGTATCCAAGGATGGCAAGAAGTTTCGCTTCAAGGGGAAAGATGGCGATGGTAAATCAGTTAAGGGGCGTGCAAAGCTTAGTAAGAAAGCTTCCATCACCGTAGGAGGCAAGAAGGCTAAGGCTAGCGCTCTTAAAGACGGAATGTCTTGCACCTTGACTTATAAGGGCCGTAGCGCCCGCGAGATCGCCTGCGACTGAGCAAGCGGTTCCCGATAGCGAAAACCCCCGGGGTCGCCCCCGGGGGTTTTTTCTTGGCCGCGATCGCGCCGGGCTCAGGTCATCTTGAACAGCTTGTTGGCGGTGCCGCGCAGGATAGCCTCTCGCTCCTCAGCGGTGAGGCCTGGCACCCGGTCGAGCATACCCACCGGATCCATCTCGCCCATATCATAGGGGCTATCGGTGCCCAGCATGACGTGATCAGCGCCAACGAGATCAATCAGGAAGCGCAGGTGACGCGGGTCGAACACCACCGTGTCGTAATAGAGATTCGGCACGTAAGCCGACGGCGGCTGATCGATGGCGACGCGGCATTCCTCGCGCGTCGTGTAGGCATGGTCGAAGCGCCCGACGTAGAACGGGAAGAAACCGCCGCCATGCGCCATGTAGAAGCTCAGCTTCGGATGCCGCTTGACCACACCGGAATGGATCAGGTGTGCAGTCGCTAGCGTCGTTTCCAGCGGGTTGGCCACCACGTTGGTCATGTAATAGGCCTTCATGCGCTGGGGATGAGTAAAACCCTGGGGATGCACGTAAATCATGGTCCCTAAGCTCTCGGCCGCGTCCCAGAACGGCTCCAGCGCCGGGTCGGACAGTTCCATGCCGTTGATTTCGGTCGGAAAACGGATGCCCTTGAGGCCGAGATCGCCCACCGCGCGTTCCATTTCGCGCACCGCCAGATCGACGTGCTGCAACTGCGCCACGCCCATGGAAGCGAATGTATCGGGGCGTTCCTTGACGATGGCGGCGGCGCGGTCGTTGATATGCCTGGCGACGGTGGTGGAAAGATCGCCGTCCGCCTCGTAGAACCCCTTGGGCGGCGCCGGGCTGAGAACGGCGAAATCCACGCCCATCTTCTGCATATCCTTGAGACGCCATTCCGGTTCCGACAGCACCAACTCGTTGGCCGAACGCTCGCCGGTAATGCCAATGCCGCCCTGGACCTTGGCGTGCTCGCCGACCTGACCCTTTTCAGCCGCCGCCTTCATCATCTGGCGTGCCTGCTCGTCGTTGTAATGGGCATGAACGTCGATGACGCTGGCCATTCTCTTCTCCCTGTACGGTTTGTTTCGTTGGCCGCCATTATGGCAAAGCAAACCGTTTTGCGCCAAAGCTTTAGCCTGTCACTGGACGGTACAACGGGGATTGACTTCGCGGTTACCCTCATATAGAACAAAACATGAACAATTGTCCGGAGACGGCCATGACCCCGCAGCCCAATCACTCCCGCCCCGATCATCCCCAGGGCCAGCGTACCCGCCAGCGCCTCGATGCCCTGCACGCCCGCATCGCGCGGATCGAAACCGGCCGCGACGACGACGATGCCGTCCCCGCGCGGCGGGTACCCCTCGGCCTCAACGATATCGACCGGCACCTACCCGGCGGTGGCCTGGCCCGTGGCGGCGTCCATGAAGTGATCGCCGGCGACCGTTCGGCGGCGGCGCTGGGCTTTGCGCTCTGGGCCATATCATGCTTCGCCCCCACCCGGCCCTGGCTATGGTGCAGTTCCAGCGAAGCCCCCACGCCTTATGCTCCCGCACTCGACGATTTCGGCCTCGCCCCGCGCCGCCTCCTGTTCGCCCAGGCCGCCTTCGCCCGCGAAGCACTGTGGGCGGCGGAAGAAGGCCTGGCGACACCCACGCTGGGCGCGGTGCTGGCCGAAGCACGCACCCTCACCCCAGTTGCCGCACGTCGTCTTGCCCTTGCCGCCCGTGACAGCGGTGTGCCTCTCCTGCTGGTGCGTCCCGAAGGCGCCGAAGCCGCCGGCCCTGTCGCCACCCGCTGGCGCGTCGCCAGCGCACCGGGTGGTGTCTGGGAAATCGCCCTGCTGCGCGCCGGTGGATCCTTCCCGCGGCGCTGGCGCGTCATCTGGCGCGGGCCCGAAGGGGCCCGCCCCCTGCCCGTGGATCGTCCCCATGATTGCCCCCTCGAGATCACCGACGCTGAAGCGACGGGTGATCGCCTTATGGCTCGCGGCGCCGCCTGAGGCGCCCGTTGACGCCCGGCGCCTCACCCGACTGGCGGTCTGGTGCCGGCGCTTTTCGCCGTGGACGGTACCGTTTCGGGATCACGGTCCTGGCATCTGGATCGAAAGCACCGGCTGCGACCACCTGCTTGGCGGCGAAGATGCCATGTGCCGCCATATCGTTACCCGGCTGGCACGGGGCGGCATCACGGCCCGCGCCGGGCTGGCGGGCACGCCCGGTGCCGCCTGGGCACTGGCACTGGCAACGGCGGACGGCAACACCACCGTCTGCCCGCCCGGCGGCGAACGCGCCGCCCTTGCCGCCTTGCCGGTTGCCGCCCTGCGGCTCGATCCCGATTCGGTGGACCGGCTTTCGGCGCTCGGCCTGCGGCGCATCGGCGATCTCTATCCCCTGAACGATGACGCGCGCGGCCGTGCCGGTTTGGCCCGGCGCTTTCCGCCGCTGGTGCTCGATCGCCTCGATGCCGCGCTCGGCCGGACGTTCGAACCGATCAGCCCGCTGCGCCCCCGTACCGCCCATATCACCCGCTTCGAACCCGCCGCACCGGTCCACGACGGCGATGGCACTGCCGTCGCCCGCATAGCGGCACGGCTGGCGTCGGCACTGGCGCCGATGCTGGCCCGCGACGGGCTGGGCGCGCGCCGTATTGCCCTGGCCGCCTTCCGCAGCGACGGCCGCCGCGTGCGCCAGGTGATCGGCACCGCCCGGCCACTCGCCGATGCGCTGGCGATGACCGCGCTTTTGCGCCTCGCCCTCGATCACCACGGCCTCGACCTCGGTCCCGGCGCCGACGGCTTCACCCTTGAGGCCCTGCGCACGGAACCGCTGCGCCGACATCAGCCGCACCTGGCGCTGTCGCACCCGGCGGAGGACGGCAGCGATGCGGACATCACCCTAGCCCCGCTGGTCGAACGGCTGGCCGGGCGGCTCGGCCCCGAACGCGTCGGACGCCTGACGCCGCGCGCCCATCACCTGCCCGAACGCGCCCAGGGCTTCACCCCCGCCCTCGACCAGGCCGACGCTACGCCCCCCTTCTGCCGCCCCCTGGCGATGACGCCGCTGGCCCGGCACCGGCCGCTGCGCCTGCTTGCCCGTCCGCTGCCCGTGACGACCCCGAACCCGTCCCCCGATGGCCCGCCCGAATGGTTCCAGTGGCAGGGGCGACGCCATCTAACCGCCCGGGCGAAAGGCCCGGAACGCATCGCGCTGGAATGGTGGCGGCTGCCCGGCTGGCAGATCGGGGGCGCGCCCGCCGGCCTTGCCGACGCGGTGCGCGATTACTGGCGTATTGAGGACCGCGAGGGGGCGCGTTTCTGGCTGTTCCGGGCCGGGCCACCGCAACCCGGCCCCGGCGCGCGCTGGTACCTGCACGGGGTCTTCACATGACAGCCCCCGCGCCTTACGTCGAACTGGCCGTCACCAGCAATTTCAGCTTCCTGCGCGGCGCTTCCCATCCCCATGAGCTGGTCACCCGCGCCGCCGAACTGGGCTACGGCGCCATCGGCCTGGCCGACCGCAACTCGCTGGCCGGGATCGTGCGCGCCCATGTCGCCGCCAGGGCCGCCGGGATTCGGCTGGTGCCGGGCTGTCGGCTAGTGACCGGGGACGGCTTCGAAGTCCTGGCCTATCCCGCCGACCGCGCCGCCTGGGGGCGGCTCTGCCGGGTGCTGACACTGGGCAAGCGCCGCGCCGACAAGGGCCAATGCCGCCTGGCCCCGGCCGATCTGCGGGGACTGGAAGGTGGCTTCGCCGGCCTGGCCCTAGCTCCGGAAGGCGTAATTTCAGATGATATTTTTATAAATAATATCAATTTATTGAGCGATATATTTAATGTTTCTTTTCATATTGCAACAAGCCCCCGCCTGGACGGTTGCGATGCCGTCCGCCTGTCCCGCGCCGCGCAACTGGCCGCCCGCGCGGGCCGCCCCTTCGCCGCCGTCGGCGACGTTCTCATGCACAGCCCCGAGCGGCGCCCGCTGCTCGATGTGCTGGGCTGCGTCCGCGAGAAATGCACCCTCGCCGAGGCCGGGCTACGCCTTGCCGCCAACGGCGAGCGACACCTCAAGGCGCCACGGGAAATGATGCGGCTGTTCGCCGCCTATCCCGAAGCACTGGGTGCCGGGGCAGCGATTGCCGAACGGCTCGGCTTTTCCCTCGACCAGCTCGCCTACGACTACCCTGATGAACCCGTGCCCACGGGCCGCACCCCGGACAGCCAACTGGCCCGCCTGGCGCTCGCGGGCGCACAGGCCCGGTATCCCGACGGCGTGCCCGCCCAGGTGCGCGCCCAGATCGGCCATGAACTGCGCATCATCCGCCAACTGGGCTACGCGCCCTATTTCCTGACCGTCCACGATATCGTCGGCTTCGCCCGCCGCCGCGCCATCCTGTGCCAGGGACGCGGCTCGGCGGCCAATTCGGCCGTGTGCTACTGCCTCGGCATCACCGCCGTGGACCCGGCGCGCTCGGACGTCCTGTTCGAACGCTTCGTCTCCGCCGCCCGCGACGAGCCGCCCGACATCGACGTCGATTTCGAGCACGAGCGCCGCGAGGAAGTGATCAGTACATTTACGCCCGTTACGGGCGCGAGCGCGCCGGTCTGGCCGCCACGGTGATCCGCTACCGCAGCCGCTCGGCGCTGCGCGAAGTGGCCAAGGTACTGGGCATTGCCCAGGACAAGACGGCGGCGCTGACGCGCACCGTATGGGGCCGCTCCTCGCGCGGGCTCGACCCGACCCAGGCGGCGGAAAGCGGCATGGATGCCGCGACGCCGGAAATCGCCCGGATGCTGTGCCTTGCGCGTGAACTGATCGGCTTCCCCCGGCACCTGTCCCAGCACGTCGGCGGCTTCGTCATCACCCGCGGGCGCCTTGACGAGCTGGTGCCGATCGAGAATGCGGCGATGGCGGAGCGCACAGTGATCGAATGGGACAAGGACGACCTCGACGCCCTCAACATCCTCAAGATAGACGTGCTGGCGCTCGGTATGCTCAGTTGCCTGCGCCGCGCCTTCGGGCTGCTGGCCGACCATCACGGCCGCCGCCTCGATCTCGCCACCTTGCCGGCGGAAGACGACGCCGTTTACGAAATGCTGTGCCGGGCCGATTCCATCGGCGTCTTCCAGGTCGAAAGCCGGGCCCAGATGTCGATGCTGCCGCGCCTGCGCCCGCGCTGCTTCTACGATCTGGTGATCGAAGTTTCCATAGTGCGCCCGGCCCGATCAGGGCGACATGGTCCATCCTTACCTGCGCCGCCGGTCGGGCAAGGAGCCGGTGCACTTCCCTCCGAGGCGCTGCGCGACATCCTGGGCAAGCCCCTGGGCGTGCCGCTGTTTCAGGAACAGGCCATGCGGATCGCTATCGTCGCCGCCGGGTTCAGCGCCGCCGACGCGGACCGCCTGCGCCGCGCGATGGCTACCTTCAAGAACACCGCCCATGTTTCCGAACTGCATGACAAGATGATCGACGGCATGCTGGCGCGCGGTTACGAGCGCGATTTCGCCGAGCGCTGCTTCCACCAGATCGAGGGCTTCGGCACCTACGGCTTTCCCGAAAGCCACGCCGCCAGCTTCGCGTTGCTGGTCTATGCCTCGGCCTGGATCAAGTGCCACTACCCCGATGTCTTTGCCGCAGCGCTGCTCAACAGCCAGCCTATGGGCTTCTACGCCCCCGCCCAGATCGTGCGCGATGCCCGCGACCACGGCGTCGAGGTGCGCGCCGTGGACATCAATGCCAGCCACTGGGATTGCACCCTCGAAGAATCGGCCGTGGGGCTGCACAAGGCATTGCGCCTCGGCTTCGGCCAGGTGCGCGGCCTTGGCGCCGCCGACGGCGCGCGCATTGTCGCCGCCCGCGACCGCGACGGGCCGTTTTTTGATGCCGCCGACCTCGCTACCCGTAGCGGGCTCGGCAAGGGCGCGCTGGCCCGGCTGGCGCGGGCCGATGCCTTTGCCGGTATCGCGCTGCCCCGCCGCCCGGCGCTGTGGGTGGTGGCCGGGCTGGAAGCGGCGCCGCCCTTGCCGCTGTTCGCCGCTGCCGGCAATGGCGGCCCCCGCCTTGAAGCCGCCGACGACACCCCGGCGCTGCCTACGCAAGGCCCCGGCGAAGCTGTGGCCGAGGATTACCGCAGCCTGCGCCTGTCGCTGCGCGACCACCCGTTGCGCCTGCTGCGCCCGCAACTGCGCGAGGACGGATTCGTGCCCTGCCGCGAACTTGACGACGCCCCCGCCGGCACGCGCATCCGCCTGGCCGGGCTGGTGCTGGTGCGCCAGCGTCCCGGCACCGCCAGCGGCATCGTTTTCATGATGCTGGAAGATGAAGACGGCATCGCCAATATCGTGGTCTGGCCGAAACTGTTCGAACGTCAGCGGCCCACGGTGATGGCCGCCCGGCTACTCGGCGTCTCCGGGCGGATCGAGCGCGAAGGCGAAGCCCCCTACCGGGTCACCCATGTCATTGCCGAAAGGGTGTTCGACCTGACGCCGCGCCTCGACGGGCTGGATGAGGCCGCAAGCGCGATGCCCGTGGTCTCTCGCGATTTTCACTGAGCGCCAACTTCCACCATGCTACAACTTGGCGATGAAGATCCGACCCCTCGCCTCTGCCCTGCTGCTCACCGCCACCCTTGCCGCCACGGCAGAGGCGGCGGATATCATCGAATATCGCGGTGTCTGCGATGCGTCAGCCGCCGTGGCACTGGACGAAAGTCATTTCGTCGTCGGCAACGACGAAGACAACGACCTGCGCGTCTACCGCCTGGGCAAGGCCGAGGCGGTGGCCCGTATTCCACTGAATGATTTTGCCCGGCCCGAGCGCAAGCACCCGGAAATGGATATCGAAGCCGCCGCCACCATCGGCAAACGCATCTACTGGATCACGTCGCACGGTGCCAATGGAAAGACGAAGCACCGCGCCAGCCGCCATCGCCTGTTCGCCACCGACATGCGCAACGGTGGCCCCGTGCCCACGCTCACCCCTGTCGGGCGTGCCTATGAAGGCCTGCTCGACGACATGCGTACGCGCCCCGGTGCTCGCCCCTACAGGCTGGAAGACGCGGCCAGGATCGCACCGAAGGAAGCGGGCGGGCTGAACATCGAAGGCCTGGCCGCGACGCCGCAAGGCACGCTGCTGATCGGCTTTCGCAACCCGGTCACCCGCGGTAAGCTTTGGTGGTCAGGCTTGCCAGCAGCCGCCGTTATTACCGGGACGCGGGGTAAAATTGGCCGGGTGACGGAACTTGATCTGGCGATCTTATTCGCGCGATGGATTCAGCGCCCGATGGCTACCGCATCATCGCGGGTCCGCCCGGCGGCGGCAGGCCGTTCCGTCTCTATGCCTGGCGCGGCGGCATGACCAAACCAAGGCACTCGCGGGGTGGTTCAGCAGGCTTCCCGGAGTAGCCCTGTTCACTACCCCGACCGGGCAGCACGTCGCACTCAGCGACGACGGCACGCGCCATGGACAGACAGAATGCAAGAACCTGCCCTCCGCCGAACAGCGCTTTCGCGCCCTCGCGTTGCCGTAATCAGATGTGCATCAATTCGCGGACGTTTTCGCACGTCAGTCAGGTCTTTCTGACGGCCCGTAAGATCATTGCGGTCCTTGAACTCACCAACCATGAAGGGGAAACCTGCATCCCAGTGCGGGTAGTCCGATGCCATCATCAGCTTGTCCTCGCCAATCTCGTCAAGGGCACCGGAAGATCCTCGTGTCCCTCGCAGGTCAGCCAGCAGTTGCGCCGGATGTAATCGGACGGCGTCATCTTCAGATACGGCGCGTAAAGATCGGTCAGGTAATCGTAAGTTCCATCCAGCCGGTGCATCCAGTAGAGCAGCCATTCGGTATTGCATTCGAAGAACGCGACCCGTAGCTCAGGAAACCGTTCCAATATGCCGCCGATCACCAGCCCCGCCAGCGCCGCAGTGCAGTTGGTGGGACGCGCCAGCGCGTGCGATGATGTGAAATTCTTGAAGCGGTTGGTCATCTCGCCGCGTGATTGCGGATGCACGAACAAGGGCACGTCAAGACGCTCGGCCTCCTCGTACAGCGGGTAAAAACCTCCTCGTCGAGTGTGGTCCAGCGAATAGAGCGCCAGCAGCCCCGCCTTAAAACCGTATTCCGTGACGCAACGGCGCAGTTCGGCGGCGCAGCCTCGGGATAGCCGAGCGGCAGGATCGCCACCGGCAAAGCGTCCTCGCGCCCCTTCACGAGCCCCGCGACCCAGTCGTTATAAGCGCCCGCCAACGCCTCCGAGCTTGCCGCGATTGAGCACCGCTGGGTCCATGTTGGTGCCGAACAGCACCTGTTTTGGATGCCGGCCTCGGCAGAGGCGGCGACGCGCTTTCCATGTCCACCGATCGGCCTGCATGCGGGCGACCGGCCTTCCCAGCGTTCGGGGTTGTAAAGTTCCTTGTGGGAGTGGCTTTTCTCCGCGCCCGCCGCCACGGGCTGAGATTGTGCTGGTAGCAGATCTGCGAATAGTCGCCATCGGCAATCTTCTTCGGCGCAAGTTCAGCAAACTCGCCCTTGAGGAGCATAAACCTTGTCGAGGCAGTAGTCTTCGCGTAGATGGGTATCGGCGTCAATCAACATGGCGAAATCCCAGATTATCTGTTTTGGGAATTATAGCACCGCCATAGGACCCGTCACCGGGAAGATTGACAGCCCCATCGAGGGCGCCAAAGTTCGGAAAACAAAACTGCGCCGTGCAACGCGTGGTGAAAATTCGGGAAACATGGAACCCAGTAAATACGGCCCGTTCGACTACGTACCACTGCCTAATCGGCCCAGGATCGAATGGCCCGGTGGCGCCCGCGTGGCGGTGTGGATCATTCTCAATGTTGAGTATTTTCCCCTCGACCAGCCGATCCGCGCGGCACCGGACACACCCCCGATGTCGTCGGCTGGGGCAAGCGCGACTATAGCAGCCGGGTCGGCTTCTGGCGCCTACTGAAGCTGTTCAAGAAACACGGCTTCCCGGTCACCGCCAATACCAATGCCGAGATTTGCGACGCACATCCCGAAATCATCGCCGCAGCCCGCGACGCGGATGGGAATTCATAATACGGTGGATCAATTCACGCCCCATGCACAGATTGATCCCGCAACGGAACGCGACGTGATCCGTACCTCGCTTGACCGCATCGAGAAGGCCACCGGCACCCGGCCCGTCGGCTGGATGGGACCGGGAATGCATGAAACCTGGAACACCCTGAATACGGTGGATGAAGGACTTCTCTATTGCGCCGACTGGATCAATGACGACCAGCCTTACATGATGAACATCAGCAGAGAAGAAGATCGTGTCCATGCCCTACGGCGAACACCCGCACGACAACGGCGCTATTAACCGCATGCATTATTCTCCTGCCGAGTTCGAGCAGATGATCAAGGATGCCTTCGATACGCTTTACGAAGACGGCGCCGATACCGGCATGATCCTGCCCATCGGCCTGCATCCCTTCGTCGCCGGGCCGGCCTACCGCATCAAGGCGGTGGATCGCGCGCTTGCCTATATCAACCGCCACGAAAAGTGTGGAAGGCAACAGGCCGCGAAATCGCCGAACACTACGTCAAGTCGGGCAAGACGTTCTAGGATTCGTCTCAGTCGATCCCCAGCATTTTGCGGATCGCGGAAATGCGCGCGTCCTTGCCGTCGAAAAAGAACGCCTTGTCGTAAGCCGGGCGTTTTTGATAGCGCACAAACCACGCCGACACACGGGCCGCGCCTGGGGTCAGCAGGTCCGGACGCAGGTCGTCAATACGTTCGACAAACGGAACGATGGCAATATCGGCGAGCGAATAATCCCCACCAGCCACGAACGCCCGTCGGCCAGGGCCGCCTCCATCCGATCGAAGGTGGCATTCATTTCACCGTAGGCGGCATCGAATTCTGCCTGGGTGAAGCCTTCCCGCGCGGTGGCGTGCCAACGCGCGCGCCTTCCGCGGTCGGCACCGCGACCAGGCGCAGGTCTAGTTCCTCGTCGGAAAGTTTTTGCGCGACGGGGCGCGACAGGCGATCCCAGGTCGGCACGTAAACGGCCTTGTAGGCCCGCTCGTCGGACCGCCGAGCCACAGCCGCATATCGGCGCGGGCAAGCGGTGCTGCCGGCGTCAGCGGGGAGCTCGGCGCGATGTCGTCTATGTAGGCGATGATGACGGAGGATTCGATCACCGGATGCCCGTCGTCAGCCAGCGTCGGCACCACACCGATGGGGTTGAGCTTGAGGTATTCCGGGCTGTGCTGTTCGAATGTTTGCAGGTTGGCGAGGCCGGCTCTCGGGCTGCGGCCCTTTTTCAAACAAGGCCAGGGCTCGCTTTTTTTGGAACAGGTCGAGGCCAGGCCGTGATAGGCGTCAGCGTTCCATGATCCCTGCCGGTCTGATGGGTTGGGGTTTCCTTTCGGCCAAAATAAGCACCGCGCTGGGACCCGAAAAAGGGCCTGGTCCATTGGACCAGGCCAGAAAAGCTGGGGCGAGTGGGTTTCCGAACCACGACCTCAGATCCACAATCTGGCGCTCTAACCAGCTGAGCTACACCCGCCATAAGAAGGCGAACTTAGTAGTGAATAGCTGGGTGCCATCAAGAACGCCCATCGCCCCAAACTGTACAAAAATTGGTCACATCGCCTTATTTATATGCAAATATTCTGGAGATTCCGACCTCAACGGGGCGTTTGTCCGCTAAGTAACTGTAGTTATGATCTAAAATGAATTGGCACAGGCCGTGCTAAGCAAAAGGAAAAGGCTTACCGCCCCTCGCCAGCGAACTGGTGCCGTCGCTTAATTATGGAAATACCACGCCTATGAAAAGATCGAAGCCATTATCAAGCCCTTCAAGCTCGACGAGGTCAAAGAGGCCCTTCACAGAAATCAGCCTCCAGGGTATGACGGTGACCGAAGCTAAGGGCTTCGGCCGCCAGAAAAGGGCACACCGAACTCTACCGCAGACTAATACGTGGTCGATTTCCTGCCCAAGGTCAAAATTGAAATTGTGATGGATGATTCTTTGGTGGAACGTGCGATAGAAGCCATCACCAATGCAACGCGACAGGACGCATCGGCGACAACAAGATTTTCGTCTCCTCCGTCGAGAAGTTATCATCCGAACCGGCGAGACCGGTCCGAAGCCATCTAACTAGCCGAGCCCGTCCGGTCAACCGCGCGGCGGACATTACAGGGCTCTTCCGATTAACCCAGTACGAGACAGACAAAGGGAAGTTGCGACAATGTCCGACGAGGTAAAAAAGTCCTTCAGATGATCAAGGAAAACGACGTCAAGTACGTCGACTTCGGTTCACCGATCCCGGGGCAAATGGCAGCACGGCGCAGACCGTTGGCACCATCAACGAAGACATCTTTGCTGGAAGGATCATGTTCGACGGTTCGTCCATCGCCGGCTGGAAGGCGATCAACAGATCGGACATGACGCTGATGCCCGATCCCGCCACTGCGGTCATGGACCCGTTTACGGCGCAGCCACGGATGATCCTGTTCTGTGACGTGCTTGAGCCTTCCACCGGCCAGCCTTATGCCCGCGACCCGCGCTCTACCGCCAAGCTGGCGGAAGCCTACCTGGCGTCCACCGGCATCGGCGACAAGGCCTTCTTCGGCCCGGAAGCCGAATTCTTCGTCTTCGACAGCGTCCGCTTCAAGAGCTCGATGGATCACACCTTCTACAAGATCGACAGCGAGGAAGGCCCTGGGCTTCCGGCGACAAGTTCGAAGAAAGGCAACATCGGTCATCGTCCGGGCATCAAGGGCGGTTACTTCCCCGTTCACCGGTCGATTCCAGACCGATCTGCGCTGAAATGATACGGTCATGGCGGAGATGAGCCTCAACATGGAAAAGCACCATCACGAGGTCGCCCCAGCCAGATGGAGCTTGGCTCGCGTTTCAGCACGCTGCTCCGTGGCCGACGAGATGCAGATCTACAAGTACTGCGTCCATATGGTCGCGCACTCTTACGGCAAGACGGCGACTTTCATGCAGAAGCCGATCTACGGCGACAACGGTTCAGGCATGCACTGCCACCAGTCCATCTGGAAAGGCAACAAGAACACCTTCGCGGGTTCCGTTATGCCGACCTGTCGGAACCTGCCTGCATTACATCGGCGGCATCATCAAGCATGCCAAGGCGATCAACGCCTTCACCAACCCGACCACCAACAGCTGGCCTGGTGCCGGGCTTCGAGCTCGGTCCTCCTCGCCTGACTCGGCACGCAACCGTTCGGCCTCGTGCCGCATCCCTACGCCGCCAGCTCCAACGGCAAGCGCGTCGAGGTTCGTTCCCCGACCCGACCGCCAATCCGTATCTCGCCTTCTCGGCGATGCTGATAAGCCGGCCTCGACGGTATCGAAAACAAGATCGATCAGGCGGGAAGCCATGGACAAGGATCTCTACGACCTGCCGCCGGAAGAACTGGTCAACGTGCCGACGGTTTGCGGCTCGTTGCGCGAAACGCTCGATTCGCTTTGGGCCGACAAGGACTTCCTGATGAAGGGCGACGTCTTCACCGAAGACCAGATCAAGGCCTACTGTGATCTGAAGTGGGGCGAGGTCGTGGCCTTCGAAACCGCGCCGCACCCTATCGAGTTCTCGATGTACTACTCCGCCTGAGCCCTGCTCGGCGATACCCGTGGCGCCGGCCGCTTCCGAAACCGGGGGCGGCCGGTTCCTTCAGGCCCCAAAGCCACCATATCTTGCGGTTTCTGCCGCGCCTCGCCCCATCATCATGCTTGCCACGCCCCCGCCGGCCCTATATCTAGGGCACGAAAGGGTAGTCATAGCCGATCTGTTTTCCGCTTCCGCCAGACGCAAGGTACCGCCAAGAGGCAAGTCCAGTTATTCCGCCAAGGACATCGAGGTCCTTGAGGGGCTGGAGCCAGTTCGCCGGCGGCCCGGCATCTATATCAGCGGCGCCGATGAGACCGCCATGCACCACCTGGCGGCGGAAATTCTCGACAATGCGATGGACGAGGCCGTTGCCGGCGAAACCAGCAAGATCGAGATTTCATTGGCACCCGACAACTGGCTGACCGTGCGCGACAACGGCCGCGGCATCCCAGTGGATCCACCCCAAGTTCAAGAACCGTTCGGCGCTGGAAGTCATTCTGACCACCCTGCATTCGGGCGGGAAATTCTCAGCCAAGGTCTACGAAACCTCAGGCGGCCTGCATGGCGTCGGCCTGTCGGTGGTCAACGCTGGCCGACGAACTGGAGGTCGAGGTCGCCGCGACAAGAAACTCTGGACCCAGTCCTATTCGCGGGGCAAGCCCAAGGGCAAGATCAAGCCCGCGGGCAGCGCCTCCAGCCGGCGCGGCACCACCATTCGCTTTCACCCCGACGCGGATATTTTCGGCAAGGACGCGACGTTCAGCCCGGCGCGGCTCTGCAGATGGCCCGCGCCAAGGCACATCTGCATCGCGGCGTCGAAATCGCCTGGTCCTGCGACAAGAGCCTGCTTGGTCAAAGGACAAGACGCCGGAAACGGCCGTACTGCATTTTCCGGGCGGCCTTGCCGATTTCGCCGCCGAGGCGCTGGGTGAGCGACGCAGTTACACCCCACCCCCTTCGCCGGGAAGGCAAGCTTGGTCAGGGCGGCAACGAAGGCCGCATGGAATGGGCGCTGACCTGGCCGGCGGACGGCGAGGCGCGGTATCGTCGTTCTGCAACACGGTGCCGACGCCCCAGGGCAGCACCCTGAGTCGGGCCTGCGCACCGGGCTCACCCGCGCGCTCAAGGCCTACGGCGATCTGACCGGCAACCGCAAGGCGGCGCAGATTACCGCCGACGACGTGATGGAAGGCGCGCTGGGCGCGCTGTCGATCTTCATCCGCGATCCGCAATTCCAGGGCCAGACCAGGAAAAACTGGCCAGTGCCGGGAGTCACCCGGCTGGTGGACACGGCCATCAAGGATCCACTTCGACCATTGGCTGGCCGCCGACCCAGCCACCGCGAACCGGCTTTGGAGGCGATCATCCTGCATGCCGAGGAGCGCGTGGCGCGGCGGCGCGACCGCGAACAATTGCGCAAGACGGCGACGCGCAAGCTGCGTCTACCGGGCAAGCTTTCGGATTGTTCCAACAGCACAGCCGACGGTACCGAGATTTTCCTTGTCGAAGGCGATTCGGCCGGCGGCTCCGCCAAGCAGGCACGCGACCGCCGCACCCAGGCGATCCTGCCGCTGCGCGTAAGATTCTAAACATCGCCACCGCGACGACCGGAAAGATACTGCGCCAACCAGGGAAATTTCCGACCTGGTTCAGGCATTGGGCTGCAGCGCCGGGACACGTTTCGATATTTCAAGCTGCGCTACGAGCGCGTCATCATCATGACCGACGCCGACGTGGACGGCGCCCATATCGCCTCGCTGCTGATCACCTTCTTTTACCGCGAGATGGCGGAACTGATTGCCGCCGGACGGCTTTACCTCGCGGTGCCGCCGCTCTACCGGCTGACCCAGGGTGGACACACCGAATACGCCCGCGACGACGCCCATAAGGATGCCTTGATGAAAAGTGCCTTCAAGGGACGCGGCAAGATCGAGATTTCCCGCTTCAAGGGGCTGGGTGAAATGCCCCCGGCCCAGCTCAAGGAAACCACCATGGACCCGGCCAACCGCATCCTGCTGCGCGTGGTCATTCCGGAAGGCGCTCAGAAGGAAACCCAGAACAGGGTTGAAAGCCTGATGGGCCGCAAGCCCGAGCTGCGCCTGAAATTCATTCAGGAACACGCCCGCGAGGCCGCGGAACTCGATATCTGAGCCGCTGGCCCCGTCCTCAATTTCGCGTGATCGCGATAACTCGACAGAACATTTCACGGCCTTTGGCGTAGGGTTACACAGCCCTCAGCATTCGGACAGGTGCCCCATGGGCCGCATCCTTTCCTTCGCTACTGCCGTCTCCGTCGCGATCCTCGCCGGTGCCTGCACCGGACAGGCCGTGATCAACAACACGGACTATTACGATACCTACAACCCGATGAATTTCACGCTTTACCATACGGGCCGCGACACCGAGTTGCGGGTGATGGGAGAAGCCTCCTTCGGGCTTGATAAGGCCGACCTGGGTCGGGCCGTCGGTCACGCCATGTACGGCGAGCACACGGGACGCCCGTCCAACTTCACGCTCACGCCCGGCCCCAGCGCGGAAAAGAATCTTTACGTCATCATGGCCTTCAACGTCGAAGAAGATCGCGATCTTTGCCAATCGGCGCCCGAGCTCGCGCCGCGCCCCGTGACAGGCAGGACGATCCTGCAAGGGGCATGGTGCTGGGGCGAGCAGACCCAGTCCTATGTCCGGGCCGAAAGTCCGGCCGCCCGGCCCGGCGATGCCATGTTCAACCGCATGGTCGGCGCCGCGACCCGGGACCTGTTTGCCCCCAATCCGGACCTTGAACTGCGGGAAGAGGGCGACGATAGCCCCATCCCCTGAGGATTGGGCCCTAAAAGTCCCTAATTTGCAGCATTCCAAGGCCCCGCAGGGGCTTTATGGCGCGTTTCAGCTTCCAACTTGGGCCCCGATTGACTATGGTGGCGCCGCCCCAAAGGGGGGCCATCCCATTTCCAGAAAGACTGAAACAGCCCCTTGTCCGAAAACGATATTGATTCCACGACCTTTGCCGATCTCGGCTTGTCCGATGATGTGCTGAAGGCCGTTGGAGACGCCGGCTACGAAAAGCCCACCCCGATCCAGGCCCAGGCCATTCCCTACGTCCTCATGGGACGGGATATTCTCGGCTGTGCGCAGACGGGCACCGGCAAGACCGCCTCTTTCACCTTGCCGATGATCGACATCCTGTCCCAGGGCCGCGCCCGGGCCCGCATGCCGCGCTCGCTGATCCTGACACCGACCCGCGAGTTGGCCGCGCAGATCGCGGAAAATTTCCAGATCTACGGCAAGTACAGCAAGCTCAACATGGCGCTTCTGATCGGCGGCGAATCCTTCGGCCCCCAGGTGGAAAAGCTCGACCGTGGCGTTGACGTTCTGATCGCCACGCCGGGGCGCCTGATCGACCATTTCGAACGCGGCCGCATCCTGCTCAACGATGTGAAGATCCTGGTTATCGACGAAGCCGACCGCATGCTCGACATGGGATTCATACCGGATGTGGAACGCATCGTCGGCATGCTGCCGCGCATCCGCCAGACCCTGTTCTTCTCGGCAACCTTCCCGCCCGAGGTCAAGCGCCTGTCGGATACCTTCCTGATGAACCCGAAGGAAATCACCGTTTCGCGCACGTCGTCGCCGGCGGAAACGGTGGATGCCTTTATCCTGAACTGTTCCGGCAAGGATTTCGAAAAACGCGCCGCTCTGCGGGCCATGATGGCCTCCGAGAATGCGAAGAACGCGCTGGTGTTCTGCAACCGCAAGCGCGACGTGGACGTTGTCGCGAAATCGCTCAAGCGGCACGGCTTTTCCGCGTCCCCGCTGCATGGCGACATGGCCCAGGCCGCCCGCACGGAAACCCTCGAGGATTTCAAGGCGGGAAAGATCACCTACCTGGTTGCCACCGATGTTGCGGGACGCGGCATCGATATCCAGGGGCTGAGCCACGTCTTCAATTACGATGTGCCCTTCCATGCGGAAGATTACATCCACCGCATCGGCCGCACCGGGCGCGCCGGCGCCCGTGGCCGTGCCATCATGCTGGCCACCCGCGACGACGCCAAGTTCATCGCCGCGATCGAACGCATGCTCGGCAAGAAAATCGAGGAAATCTCGGTCGAAGGCGTTGCGACGCCGACGGCTGGTGAAGCCGGTGAGGACGCCCGCCCGTCGCAGGAGCGGACGGTCGCGGGGACGCAACCGGGACGGCGCCGCGCCACGCCGTGGCCGGGGCCGCAAAAAGCCCGAAACTGCTGACGAAACACCGGTCACTGTCGACCCCGAGGTGCCCACCGAGCCTGCCTAACGAGGCGGCACCGCCCGCCGCCCCTGAAACAGCGGCGGAAGCGCGGCCCAAGGCACCGTCGCGCGCAGCGCGCGGCGCGGGGTCGTGGACGCAATGCCAATACCGAGAAGAAGAAGAACCGCGCGGCTCCGACGGCGGTGAAAGGTCCTCGCCTTCGGCGATCATATGCCCGCCTTTCTGAACCGGGGCCGATCCGGCAACGACTAAACCCGGCCCCGGCCCGCATGGAAGCCCGCGTCCGACGCGGGCTTTCGAACATTTGCCGCCTGTCGTAACATCGGCCCCCTGTACAGGGAGGTGAACTTGGCCCTAACCGTGACACCGCTGTCCCCGGCTCTCGGTGCCGAAATCGCCGGTGCCGATATAGCCGCGGGCATTGACGATGCGGATTTCGCGCACATTCAAGAAGCGTGGGCGGACTACGGCCTTATTTGCCTGCGCGGCCAGGATATTACCGATGATCAGCAAGTCGCTTTCGGGGCCCGTTTCGGATCTCTGGCGCCGTGGTCGCGCTTCGCCGACAAGGTTGAAGGAGCGAGAACCGCAATCCCTACCTGATGCTGATCACCAATATCCGCGAGGACGGCAAGTTCATCGGCTCTCTTGCCGAGGGCGATATCGAGTTCCATTCCGACGGGATCTATATCGAGAAGCCGTTGGCGGCGACCATGCTGTATTGCCTGATCCCCACCGAACACGGTGGCGAAACAGCCTTCGTCAACATGTACAGCGCCTATGAATCGCTTCCTGCGGACGTCAAGTCGTGTATCGAGGGACTTAAGGCGCTGCACGCCTTCACCTACGACAGCCAGCGCGCGAACGCGATAATGCCGCGCGCAAGACCAACTGGGATGATGTGGCGCATTTCATCCATCCCGTCGTTCGCACCCATCCCGTGACCGGCCGCCGGGCACTTTATGTGAACCGCCTGATGACCCAGGAAATCGTCGGTGTCGGGGAAAGCGAAAGCCATGAAATTCTGGAAATTCTTTACGCCCATATCGAAAACCCGGCGATCATGTACGAGCATATTTGGCGAAAGGGCGATGTACTGTTATGGGATAACCGCTGTCTCGCGCGCACGCGCGGCGGGACTTCCCGCCCGATGAAACCCGCCTGATGAAGCGCCTCACCATTTCCGGCGAGCGCCCGGTATAGAAAGAAATCCCATGCTGACCGTCACCCCGCTTACCCCCCTGATCGGCGCCGAGATTTCCGGCGTGGACCTGCGCGAGGAAATCAACCCCGAAACCGCCGCCGCCCTTGTTCAGGCCTGGCTCGATTTTGGCATTATCGTCCTCCGTGGACAGGACATCGACGAACACCAGCAGGTGCGCTTTGCCCGTATTTTCGGCGATCTGATTACCCGTCCCCGGCCCAGGGAAATGCGCGCCGAATCCCAGCGCGAGTCTCAAGACGCCTATGACGGATACACGATGCTGGTCTCCAATATCCGCGAGAACGGCAAGCCCATCGGGTCCCTGCCCGACGGCGAAATGCAGTTCCATTCCGACATGTCCTATGTGGAAACCCCGTCGCGGGCGACGATCCTTTACGGCATCGAAGTGCCCGGCCGGGGCGGCGATACCATGTTCGCCTCGACCACCGCCGCCTACGATGCTCTTGACGATGAAACCAAGGCCCTGCTCAAGGGCCGGAACGCATTGCAGGGCTTCCTGCACGGCACGACGCTACGCAGCAACAATACGCCACACAAGAGCTACGCTCACACCGCCGTGCGCGTTATCCCGGAAACCGGACGCAAGTCCCTGTTCATCAGCCGCCTGATGACCTTCGCCATCGAAGGGCTGGAAGCGGCCCGTTCCGATGCCCTGCTCGAACGCCTGTTCGACCACATGGAGGAAGACCGCTTCCGCTACGCCCACAAGTGGCGCGTCGGTGACGTTCTGGTCTGGGACAATCGGTCAACGGTGCATGCCCGTACCGATTTCGATCCGGGCGAACGTCGGCTGTTGCGCCGCTTCGCGACCCAGGGCGAGCAGCCGGTACCGGCCTGAAAAAAAGGGCGGCCCCGCGGGACCGCCCTTTCTAATTCCGGTCGAGGCCGGAATTTCGAGACTACTTCTTCTTTTTCTTCTTTTTCGCCTTGTCGCGCCCCAGCGCCAGGTAGACCGAATGGACGACTTCCTTCGGTGTGGACCACGCATCGTTCAGGTAATCGAGCACCTGCTTCGGCGTGCGCGGGGCAACCAGAAGGCGGCTTCTCTTGGCATCGGCCAGGAACTTCGGATCCACCATCGTGCTGGCAAAAGCCGCCTGCATGGCCTTCACGCGATCAGCCGGAACGCCCGGCGGCAAGGTGAACGGACGGCCCATGACCTGCCAGCCGAAAACCAGCTTGAAGGCCTGCTTGGTCTTTTCGTCCTTGGCGTATTCAAACACCGTCGGGACGTTGGAATAATCCGGGTGCCGCTGGTTGGCTTCCTGCACCAGCATGTAGACCTTCTTGTCACGCAGCCAGTCCGGCTTGGCGGTACGGATCGACGAAATGAAGTAACCACACAGGCCCTGCAATTCGCCCCGCTCGATGGCAAGGGTGATGCCCTTGGTGCCGGGATAACCGGGAATAACCTTGAACTTGGTGCCGATGAACGCGTTCATCGTGGTCGGCCAGGCGAAGGTGGAGGAACCACCGGAAGTCGCGCCGACAACGATTTCCTTCTTCATAACATCTTCCAGCGTCTTGAAGCCTGACGTGTGCCACGCCCAGCAGGCGCTCGACGATTCCGTGATCGAACCCAGCCAGTTGAACTTGCGCGGATCGAACTTGGTCTTGCGGCCGCCAATCAGCGCGTCCACCGCGACACCACCGGCGAACATGCCGAAGATCGAGCCGTCTTTTTTCGCGACATTGTAGAGATAGTTCGCCGCCTTCAGGCTGCCCGCGCCGGGCATATTCTTCGCCACGACCGTCGGCTTGCCGGGAATGTGACGGCCGATATGACGGCTCAGCAACCGAAGGTAAGCATCGTAGCCGCCCCCCGGGTTGTAGCCGACGATGGCATCGACGTTCTTGCCCTTGTAAAAGGACATGGCATCCTCGGCCGACGCAGCGGTGCCGAGGCCCAGTGTCAAAGCGCAGGCCACACCTGCGCCCAGGAGATTTCGGAGGGTCATGCTGTACTCCCTGTGCATGATTTTCGTTGGATCACCCCGCACGCGCCGCAGGGCAACCAGCTCGAGCCGATTGTCCCCAATTTGGCCTCCCGGGGCAACCTTTCCGCCACGATTCGTATATAATCTGGCACAATTACTCAAAAATGGAGCTCTAATATGCCTTTTTTCAAGTCCCTGCCGCCCGATGCCGGGGTCAAGAAGCTTTGGGAGGTCTTCAATCCCAAAGCCCATGAGGGACTGACCCTGTTTTCCCGCTCCTTTATGCGCGGCGAAGGCAAGCTCACCCCCACCGACAAGGAGACCATCGCCGCCTATGTCAGCCAGTTGAATAACTCGGAATACTGCTTTGTCGGCCATTCCCGCGCGGCGGAGAAACTGGGCGCGGAACATCAGTTGTTCGAGGAACTGGCCGATGACATGGAGGGCGCCTCCGTGCGGGACGAAATGAAACCCATCCTGCGCTTCGTCAAGAAACTGACCCTGACGCCCGCGCGCATTTCCCAGGCCGACGCGGATGCGGTTTTCGCCGCCGGATGGGACGAGCAGTCCCTGCATCAGGCCATCTGCGTCTGCGCGCGCTTCTCAATGATGAACAGGCTGACCCTGGGCCACGGCCTGATCCCCAACAAGGAGACCGCCGACAGCCGGGCGCTCAACATGGGCTACGACAAACCCTGACCCGCCCCTTGCCGGATCTGTTGCCCTACAGGGAAATCCTCACGCGCCGCTATTTAACCTCGAATTCCCCGGCCTTCATGCGGAAGGTCTGGCTGACGGAGCCTTCCGCCCATTGCCACGGCATCGGCTTGTGGGTACGCAGGCCATATTTGCGATAGGGCTCCCGCGCGGCGATGCTGTCCGCCTCCTCGATCGAACCCGCGCGCAGGATCATCATGCCGGCGCCGTGGCGCGTCCCGTCACCATCCATGAACGGCCCCGCGGCAAGAAGAATCCCCCGCGCCTCCAGGTCCCCGAGGTAGGCAAAATGTTCGGAACGAATCTCATCCACCGGTTTCTCCGTCGCCGGTGCCGGTGAAACGTTTTCCATCCAGCAAACGTAATATTGCGGCCGTACCTTGCGCGCCCCGCCGCCGTCCGATTTTGCCTGTGCCATGAAGCCGATCTCCCCTTTACGTGGCGGGGGCTGATCGCGCCCCCGCCCGGTTGACAGGGGGCCAGTTTGGCGCATTATCAGGCGGTGTTCCACCATCCCACGGCGGGCACGCATCCTGAACCACAAGCCGCGAGCGACCGACCGTGAGCCATGCCCCCGAGGACCTTTACGCCAGCCCCACGGCGGACGGCAAATATGCCGTCGGCGGCATCGCGCTGGATCGGCCTTTTCACATTACCCGGCTCGGTCATTTCGGATTCAATCTCTACAAGATCGAAGAAGGGCTGCGGTTCTATTGCGATCTGCTCGGCTTTGTAGAGACCGACCGCCTGGATTTTTCCAAGCGCATCACTCCGGAACAACTGGCCCAGGTGAAGGGACCGCCCATCGGGGTCTTCACCCGCTATGGCTCGGATCATCACGCGCTGGTGCTGTTCAACCGCCATGCGCGCGAGGTGCGCGACGGCAAGGACCGCTGGCCCGAAGGCATCACCACCAACCAGATCACCTGGCAGTGCGGCAGCCTGGCGCAAATTTCCGATGCCATTAAGTGGTTCGGGTCCAGGCAGGTGCCGCTGGTGCGCTCGGGCCGCGATATGCCGGGATCGAACTGGCACACCTACCTTGCCGATCCCGACGGCAACGTGAACGAACTGTATTACGGCATCGAGCAGATCGGCTGGGACGGCTATTCGAAGCCCCATGCCATGCACGACCGCATCTTCCATGAAGCGCCCGAACTGCCGCAGATCAGCGAATACCAGGAGGTCGAGGATGCGCTGGCCCGCGGCATGGACCTCGCTTCCGGCCATCGCCAGCGCGCCCGGCCCGAGGCCACCTATGACGTGGACGGCATCCTGCTGGCGCGCCCATTCAAGGTCGTGCGCATGGGCCCTGTGCGCCTGTTCATGAAGGACGTGGCGGATGCCAAGCGTTTCTATGCGGAGACGCTCGGCTTCACCCCGACTGAAACTGTCACATACAAGGGCCATGTCTGCGAATTCCTGCGCGCCAATACCGAACACCACGCGGTGGCGCTTTATCCGCTGGCCCTGCGCGCCGAGCTTGGCCTTTCGGATCACAGCACCAATTTCGCCATCGGCATGCAGGTGGCGAATTACCGCCAGCTGCGCGAGGCCCGCGACTTCCTGCGCGAGGCAGGCTGCACCATTACCGAATTGCCGGGCGAGTTGTTCCCCGGCATTGATTACCAGTTCACCGTGCGCGATCCCGACGGCCACCAGGTTCAGCTTTACAGCTACATGGAGCAGATCGGCTGGGACGGACAGCCGCGCCCGGCGGCGGCGCGACGCAAGGTAACGCCGGGGCAATGGCCAGAAACCTTGCCCGCACTTGAAGATTCCTACATGGGAGAGCCTTACCTCGGTCCCTGGGAGTAAGGCAAATCATCCGCTTCTTGAACACAACAAACCTGTTACGGGGGGAATAATGGCGACGCAATACAATCTACTGACATTCAAGGGTGACAAGGGCAAGCCGACACCCGGCATTCTGGTCGACAATCAGGTGGTCAACCTGACCAAGATCAGGAAAGCGCCGGTGGACACGACCTCGACGCTGACGCTGCTGGAAAAATGGGCGACCTCCAACCGCTGGCTGCGCAAGCTCGCCGCCGAAGTCGCCGCGGGCAAGCACAAGGCCGCGTGCAAGCCGCGTTCGCGCACCACCTTGCTGCCGCCGCTGATGTATCCGGGCAATATCTTCTGCATCGCGTCCAACTACGTCGCCCATCGCGCCGAAATGGGCAACAAGGCACCAATGCCTGACAAGAAGATCAATGCGCCGGTGTTCTTCCTCAAGACACCGCGCCAGGTGGTCGTCGGCGAAGGCGCGAAGATTCACCTGCCCCGCACGTCCACCGCTATCGACTGGGAATCCGAGGTTGCCGTCGTCATCGGCAAGCCGGCGTTCTGGGTGAAGAAGAAGGACGCCTTCAAGTACGTCGCGGGCTTCACTATTCTCAACGACATGTCGGTGCGCGGCCCCACCGCGGCCCAGGCCAAGACGCCCCAGGATCACGCCTTCCGCCGCGACCGCTTCCGCCGCAAGAACTGGGACGGCTCGACCCCGATGGGGCCGTGGATCACGCCCAAGGAATACGTCAAGGACATCTATAACCAGCGCATCCAGCTCTGGCTCAACGGCGAGCAGATGCAGGACGGGCTGTCCGGCGATATGTGGTACAAGATCGAAGAACAGATTGCCTATCTCAGCCAACACCTGACGCTGGCGCCCGGCGACGTCATCACCACGGGCACGCCCGCCGGTGTCGGCAAGGGCCGCGGCATCTATCTCAAGGCCGGCGACAAGATCGTCACCACCATCGGCGAACTGGGCACGCTCAAGACCAGCTTCGTCAAGCCCAAGTGAGGCCAGACCCGGAACGATGAAAGCAGCAATTTTTCGCGAGTACGGACCGCCCGAGGTCCTTCACTACGAAGACGTGCCGGACCCCGTGCCGGGGCCGGGTCAGGTCATCGTCAAGGTCCACGCCACCACGGTCAACCGGGTGCTGAACTGCGGCGTGCGCGCCGGCACCCAGATGCAGCGCAAACCCGTGCTGCCGCTGGTGCTGGGGGTCGATCCGTCGGGCGAGGTCGTCGCCCAGGGCGAACCGGTCGAAGGACTGGAAATGCCTGCCATCGGGTCGCGCGTGTCGGTGCTGTCCCGCGCCGGCCCCGGTGAAAAGGGCATGCTCGGCGTCAACCGCTGGGGCGGCGATGCCGAACTGGTCAAGGCCCATGCCAGCGTCTGCGTGCCGGTGCCCGATAACCTCGACTACCACCAGGCTTCGGTGGTGGTGCGTCACTGCCCCACCGCCTTCCACCTGATGTTCACCATGGGCAAGGCCAAGGCCGGTGACTGGGTACTGGTGATGGGCTGCTCCGGCGGGCTCGGCACCATCGGCGTGCAAATCGCCAAGATGGCGGGCGCGCATGTTATCGGCGCGGCGGGCTCGGCCCAACGCGCCCAGATCGGCAAGGATCTCGGCGCCGACCACGTCATCAACTACGCCGAACAGGACCTGACCGAAGAGATCATGCGCATCACCGACGGTTACGGCGTAGACCTGGTCTACGACAACATCGCCAACCCCAAGACCTTCCCCAAGGCTTTCGCCACCATCGCCCACGGCGGTCGGCTGGTGACCGCCGGCGCCCACGGCGGGCCGGTGGTGCCGCTGGATTGCTTCAAGCTCTATGACTCGAAGGTTACCATCATGGGGGGGGCCGGTTCGACCATGGAAAACGTGTGCGATGCCCTGAAGGCCGCGGGCGAAGGCAAGATCAAGGTCAATATCGAAAAGGTCTTCCCGCTAAGCCAGATCCAGGAAGCCCACCGCCTGATCGAAGCCGGCGCGGTGCCGGGCAAGGTGATCCTCGACCCCACCCTCGGCTGAACCGTTCAGCCCGCAAAAAAGCCGCCGGCCATTGCGACCGGCGGCTTTTTTTTCGCGACGCCGCGCTTACTTCTTCTTTTTCTTTTTCGACTTCTTCACCAGCAAGATGGCGCGCGCCTTGGCGACCACATCGGGGGACGCGGCATAAGCGGCCTTGATGACCGCCGCGGCCTCCGCTGCCGTGGACGGCTGCACCTCGATACGGCGCTTTTTCGCGTCGGCAAGGAACGCCGCATCCGCCGTCATCTTGTTGAACGATGAACGCAGGGCGGCGATAGCTTCCGCGGGCACGTCGGGTGGCGCCACGTAAGGACGGCCGATTTCCTGGCGCGCCGCGATCAGCTCAAGGACGTCGCGGTTAAGCTTGTTGGTGGTCAGCTCGCTGGCCAGGGGCACGTCGGGCATCTGCGGATGACGCTTATTGCCGAACTGGACAAGGATGCGGATTTTCTTGTCCTTCAGCCACTGGCCCTTGCGGCTCGCGACCGACGAATAATCCCATCCGGTCATGGCATCGATTTCGCCGCGCTCCAGCGCCAGCGTGATGCCGGACGTGCCGTTGTAGCCCATCACCACCCGGATGTTGGTGCCCATCGTCGCGTTCATCAGGCGCGGGTAAACACCGTAACTTGTCGTTGGCCCGGATGCCCCGGTCCGCACCGTCGCCTTGCGAACGTCGGCGATGGATTTGAACGGGGTCTTGTGCCACACCACCATGACCGACACTTCCTTGGTCACGGCACCGATCCAGTTCAGCTTTTGCGCGTCGAACTTGGCTTCGCGTCCCTTGCCCATCACCTTGAAGAGGGGCTCAAACACGACACCATTCTGAATCGCACCGATCTGGGTGCCGTCGCGGGGCGCGACATTGTAAAGATGATTGGTCGCCTTCAGGCTTCCCGCACCCGGCATGTTCTTAACAATGAAATTGGGATTGCCGGGAATAAACTTCCCCCAATGCTGCGCCAGAAAACGGGCATAGCCGTCATAACCGCCGCCGGCGCTGGAGCCGACGGTGATCGTCACCGTCTTGTTCTTGTAAAAATCGGCTGCCGTTGCAGGTAAGGCCAGCGCGGCCAAGGCCAGGCCCCATGACACGGCCTTCAATACGTTAAACGTCTTCATGCTACGTCTCCCTGTGATCCACTTGTTATGCAAGCGTGCTTCAATCGTGGCCCTGATGGCAGGCCTTGGACGAAAGCTTGGAACCGGGCCCCGGTCTTGTCAATCGGCATGCGCACACCCCTTGTCGCGCACCGCTTTCAGGGTTAGGACTGAAGGCAAGATTCAAAGATAAAACCCCAGGGGGACACCGTGAGCACAGACTTCTCGGCCCGTGGCCTGTTCGACATTTCAGGCCGCACCATCATCGTCACCGGCGGCGCGGTCGGCATCGGCAAGGTCTACTCCCAGGCGCTCGGCGCTGTCGGCGCCAATGTCGTTATCGCCGATATCGAAGCCGATGCGGGTAAGGCGCTGGCGGCGGAGATCGAATCTGCGAGCAACGAAACCGGCGGCCATGCGCTTTTTGCCGAGACAGATGTCTCACGAATGGAGGCCTGCAACGCGCTGGTCAAAACCACGGTGGACCGATTCGGCCGCGTCGACGGGCTGGTCAACAACGCGGCGCTGTATGCAAAGATTCCCAAGCGCAAGGACTGGACCACAATCCCCGAGGACGAATGGGACCGGTTGATGGCCGTCAACCTGAAGGGCATCTTCAACTGCTGCAAGGCTGTCCATGAACAAATGAAGGCCCAGGGCTACGGCAAGATCGTGAACATTTCCTCGTCCACCTGGCTCACCGGAACCACCGGTCGGCTGCATTACACGACATCGAAAGCCGGTGTCGTCGGCTTCACCCGCTCCATCGCCCACGACCTCGGCCCCGAAGGCATCACGGTCAACGCGGTGTGTCCCGGCCTGACCAAGAGCGAGACCATCGGCGCCACCATGCCCGAAAGTCACTGGCAGGCGCGGGAAAAGAAAATGTCGGGCTCGGCGGCGATACCGCGGCTGCAAATGCCCGAAGACCTTGTCGGCACCATCATTTTCCTGCTGTCGTCGGGCAGCGATTTCGTCACCGGCCAGACCATCGCCTGCGAAGGCGGCGTCAACCACCTCTAGGCCGGGCGCATGGACGCTCCCTTGGCCGGTAAGGAAATCACGCTCACGGCTTCGGATGGCCACACCCTTTCCGCCTGGGTCGTGGCGCCGTCGATTACGCCGCGCGCGGGCCTCGTCATCGGGCAGGAGATGTACGGGATCAACAGCTACATCCGCGATGTCTGCGCGTGGTATGCCGAACACGGCTACCTGACCATCGCGCCCGCGCTTTATGATCGGCTCGAGCCCGGCCTGACCTTCGCCTATACCGACGAGGACAACGTCCGCGCCAAGGCCCTTTACCGAAATTACGACTGGGAGAAGGCGATCACCGACCTTGAAGCGGCACGCGACTGGGTGGCGCGGGCGGGCAAGGTCGGCATGGTCGGTTTTTGCTTCGGCGGCTCGCTCGCCTGGATGGCGGCCTGCCGTTCGCGGTTCGACTGCGCCGTGTCCTTTTACGGCGGCGAGATCAATCGCATGATCGACGAAGACGCCACCTGCCCCATCGAATGCCATGTCGGCAGTCTCGACACCGCGCTGGATGCCACGAAGATCGCGCGGTTTCGCGCCCGCCATCCCAAGGTGCCGTTTCATATCTACGAAGGGGCGCGCCACGGCTTCGACAACCCCGGCCGGGGCCCCCGCCATCAACCCGAGGCAATGCGCGCCGCCCGGGCCAAAACCCTGGCCTTCCTGTCCCGCCACCTGAGCCGCTGAAGGGGCCTAGCCCCCTGTTCCGACACGATAAACAGCCGGAAACCTGACAAGCCGGGTTGACATTCGGGCAGCCATTGGCCATTTTAAACATGACCGATACGGTAGTGTTTATTTCCCCACGGTTTCCAACAGGTTTCAGGCCCCGTCGCCATGATCAAGCTATCGCGCCTCGCCGATTACGCCGTGCTTTTACTGACCGGCATGGGCACCGATCCCAAGGCCGTCCATAACGCGCTCGACCTCGCCGAACGCACCGGCCTGCCGATGCCCACCGTCAGCAAGATCCTGGCGACCCTGACCCGCGACGGCGTGCTGGCCAGCGTGCGCGGTGCCAAGGGCGGCTACCGCCTGGCCGCCGCCCCGGAACGCATTACCGTTGCCGCCATCATCGCCGCCATCGACGGCCCCATCGCGCTGACCCAATGCGTCGACACCGCGGGCAGCTGCAATGTCGAAACCCTGTGCCCCACCCGCGCCGGCTGGCACAAGATCAACGATGCCATCCTCGGCGCGCTGAAGGGGGTCACCCTCGCCGACCTGATGGTGCCGCCCGCCTACGCTGCCCCCGCCACCCCCATGAACCTGTCCACGAAACAAAGCGCATGAACCCGCCCGATTCCATCGCCGAAGAGCGCAAGAAAAACGACGACGCCACTATCCGCGCCGCGACCGAGGGCGAGTACAAGTTCGGCTTCATTACCGACATGGATGAGGACCGCGCGCCGAAAGGCCTGAGCCCCGATATCATCCGCTTTATCTCGGCCAAGAAAAACGAGCCCGACTGGATGCTGGAATGGCGCCTCGCCGCCTATGAAAAGTGGCTGGGAATGGCGGGCCATGAGCCGAAATGGGCGCGGGTCAAGTTCCCGCCCATCGATTACCAGGACCTCTATTACTATTCCGCCCCCAAGTCGAAGGCGGATGCCCCAAAGAGCCTGGACGAAGTCGATCCCGAATTGCTTGCGACCTACGACAAGCTCGGCATCCCGTTGCGTGAGCGCGAAGTGCTGGCCGGTGTCGCCGTCGACGCGGTGTTTGATTCGATCTCCGTCGCTACCACCTACAAGGCCAAGCTTGGCGAGCTCGGGATTATCTTCTGTTCCATGTCCGAAGCGGTGCGCGAACACCCCGACCTGGTGCGCAAGTATCTCGGCTCCGTCGTTCCGGCGGCGGACAACTTCTATGCCTGCCTCAACTCGGCGGTGTTTTCCGACGGCTCCTTCGTCTATATCCCCGAAGGCGTGCGCTGCCCGATGGAGCTAAGCACCTATTTCCGCATCAACGCCGCCCAGACCGGCCAGTTCGAGCGCACGCTGATCATCGCCGACAAGGGGGCCTACGTCAGCTATCTCGAAGGCTGCACCGCGCCCATGCGCGACGAAAACCAGCTTCATGCCGCCGTGGTCGAGCTGGTGGCGCTGGAAGACGCTGAGATCAAGTATTCGACGGTGCAGAACTGGTACCCCGGCGACAAGGACGGCAAGGGCGGCATCTATAATTTCGTCACCAAGCGCGGCGCCTGCCGGGGCCGCAATGCCAAGATTTCCTGGACCCAGGTGGAAACCGGCTCGGCCATTACGTGGAAGTATCCTTCGGTCCTGCTGGAAGCGGAAGGATCAGTCGGCGAGTTTTATTCCGTCGCGGTGACCAACAACCACCAGCAGGCCGATACCGGCACCAAGATGTTCCATCTCGCGCCCAATACGCGCTCGACCATCATTTCAAAGGGCATTTCCGCAGGCCAGTCCCAGAACACCTATCGCGGTCTGGTGCGTGTGTCGCCCAAGGCGGCCGATGCACGCAATTACACCCAGTGCGATTCGCTGCTGATCGGCGATGCCTGCGGCGGCCACACCACACCCTACATAGAGGTGCGCAACCGCACGGCGCGGGTTGAGCACGAGGCGACCGCATCGAAAATATCCGATGACCAGCTGTTCTACTGCCGTGCCCGCGGGCTCGGCACCGAAGATGCGGTATCGCTGATCGTCAACGGGTTCTGCAAGGAAGTCATGCAAAAGCTGCCGATGGAATTCGCGGTGGAGGCCCAGAAGCTTCTGGGCGTCAGCCTCGAAGGCAGCGTCGGTTAGGAAAGACAAATGGCAAACATTCTCGAAATCAGGAACCTTCACGCCACCGTGCAGGGCAAGGAAATCCTCAAGGGCGTTGACCTGGTCCTGCCCGCGGGCGAGGTGCATGCCATCATGGGGCCAAATGGCTCTGGCAAGTCCACGCTGTCCTATGTGCTGGCCGGGCGCGACGGCTACGAGGTGACGCAAGGCGAAATTCTTTACCAGGGCCGCGACCTTCTGGCGATGGAGGCCGATGAACGTGCCCGCGCCGGAATTTTTCTCGCCTTCCAGTATCCGGTGGAAATTCCCGGCGTCGCCAATTCGGTGTTTCTCAAGGCCGCCGTCAACGCCGGGCGTCGGGCGCGCAAGCAGCCGGAGCTCGATGCCATGGACTTTCTCAAGCGCTCGCGGGCGCTTTTGAAAGAGCTGAAGATGGACGAGAAATTCCTCAACCGGCCGGTCAATGTCGGTTTCTCCGGCGGCGAAAAAAAGCGCAACGAGATTTTCCACATGGCAATGATGGAACCAAATCTGGCGATCCTGGATGAGACCGATTCGGGCCTCGACATCGACGCGCTGCGTATTGTCGCCGAAGGCGTCAACGCCCAACGCGGCCCCGATCGCGCCATGCTGGTCATCACCCACTACCAGCGCCTGCTTGATTACATCGTACCCGACCGCATTCACGTGCTCGCGAACGGCCGCGTGGTGCGTTCCGGCGGCAAGGAACTGGCGCTGGAACTGGAACGCGAAGGCTACGCCGGGATCACCGGAGACAAGAGCGCGGCATGAATACCCGTTCCCAACCCTCTTCGGAAACCATCTCGGCCCATGTCGCGGCCTTCGACCGGCTGGCCGTGTCGCTGCCCGGCACCGGGTTGGCGCAATTGCGCGCCGATGCGCTCGACCGCTTCAAGCAGACGGGCATACCCACCCGCCGCCTTGAAGACTGGAAATTCACCGGCCTCGATGCGCTCGGCAAAGCGGTGTTTTCTCCCGCCGCGGCGGGCGGCGCACCTGAGGTTGACGTTGCGCGTCTCGATGCGCTGGCGCCGGTGGCGAACGCCGTTCGCCTGGTTTTCGTCAACGGCTGCTTTGCCGAAACCCTTTCAAGCCCTCTGACCGGGACCGGTGTCAAGGTCGGGCCTCTGGCCCGGGCCCTGGACGAGGTTGATCCCGATGCCCTCAGCCAGGGCGATGAGGGTGCTGCCCATGCGCTGGTGGCGCTGAATGCAGCCTTCATGTCGGACGGAGCGGCCATTGATCTGGCCGCCGATACGGTGCTGGACCGCCCGATCGTGATCATCGACCTGTCGGGTGGCGACGGGATGGCGGTGCATACGCGCAACCTGATCCGCCTCGGTACCCGCGCAAGCGCAACCGTGATCGAGGTCCATGCCAGCCTTGGCCCCACCGCGCCTGCGTTTTCCAATAGCGTTGCCGATATCACCCTGGCCGAAGGGGCGGCGCTCTGGCACGGGCGCATCGCCGCCGAGGACGAAGGCGCCCTGCATCATGGCCATGCCAGCGTCCGTCTCGGTGCCGATGCCGATTATGCGTCTTTCGCTATTTCCACCGGCGGCGCCTTGTCCCGTCAGGAAAGCGATGTCCGCTTTACCGCCACCGGTGGCCGGGCGCGGCTTTACGGTGCCTACCTGGCACGCGGCCACCAGCACATGGATCACACCACCCGCGTCCGCCACGACCACCCCGGCTGCACCACCGACGAATTGTTCAAGGGCGTCATGGAAGATCACGGCCACGGTGTGTTCCAGGGCCTGGTTCATGTCGCGCCCCAGGCTTTCGGCACCAACGCCAACCAGAAAAACACCAATCTTCTATTGTCCGACCGTGCCGTCGCCGACAGCAAGCCCGAGCTTGAAATCCTGGCCGACGATGTGAAATGCAGTCATGGCGCCACCATCGGCGATCTCGACCCCGATGAAATTTTCTATCTGCGGGCCCGTGGCCTTGATGGCGACGCGGCGCGGCGCCTTTTGCTGACGGGCTATGTGGAAGATGTCATTGCGCGGGTGGACGATGACGCCCTCGCCACCGTCTTGCGCGCCCACGCGGCACGCTGGCTCGGCCAGGAGGTCACATGAACGCCACCGCCGCCCGCCCCTTCGATATCGCGCGCATACGCGACGATTTCCCCATCCTGCATGAGCCCATGCGCGGCAAGCGCCTGGCTTATCTCGACACCGCCGCATCGGCGCAAAAGCCGCAGGCCGTCATCGACAGCCTGACCCACACCTACCGCCAGCAATACGCCAACGTGCATCGCGGCGTTTACCAGTTGAGCGACGAAACCTCCCATGCCTTCGAAGGCGTGCGGGGCAAGGTGCGCGGCCTGATCAATGCCGCCGATGATAGCGAGATCATCTTTACCTCCGGCACCACCGACAGCATCAACATGGTGGCCCAGACATTCGGCCGGGGCCTGCTTCAGCCCGGCGACGAAATCCTGATCACCGAGATGGAGCATCATTCCAATATCGTGCCGTGGCAATTGCTGCGCGATGAAAAGGGCATCACCCTGCGCGTTGCGCCGATGGACGACACCGGTACGCTGGACATGGATGCCTTCGCCGGGATGCTGACCGAGCGCACGAAACTGGTCGCTGTGACGCAGGTGTCCAACGCGCTCGGCACCGTCAACCCGATTGAAAAGATCATTCGCCTTGCCCATGATGCGGACGCACGGGTGCTGGTGGACGGTGCCCAGGGCATTCCCCACGGCACGCTGGATGTGCAAGCGCTGGACATCGATTTCTATGCCTTTTCCGGCCACAAGCTCTATGGCCCGACCGGGACCGGCGTGCTTTACGCCAAGGCCGAACTGCTCGACGCCATGCCGCCGTGGAAGGGCGGCGGCGACATGATCTTGTCCGTTACTTTCGAGAAGACGACCTTTGCCGCCCCGCCCCACAAGTTCGAGGCGGGCACCCCCAACATCGCCAGCATCATCGGCATGGGCGCGGGTATCGACTGGTTCACCGCGCTCGACCGCGAGGCGCTGGAGGCCCATGAGCGCGATCTTTTGGCCTATGGCACAGAACGGCTGATCCAGTTGCCGGGCCTGCGCATGATCGGCACCTCCGAAAACAAGGTGGCGGTCCTCAGTTTCGTCCTCGATTACGCCCACCCCCACGATATCGGCACGATCCTGGACTCCGAGGGCGTGGCGGTACGCACCGGGCATCATTGCGCCCAACCGGTGATGGATCATTTCGACGTGCCGGCGACGGTGCGCGCCTCGCTTGGCGTTTACAACACGCGTGAGGATATTGATCAGCTCGCCGAGGCGCTCGGCAAGGTCAGGGAGATGTTCGGCTGATGTCGGAACTGCGGGAACTTTATCAGGAAGTGATTCTGGACCATTCGCGGAACCCGCGAAACTTCGGCCACCACGAACCGTCCAACCGCCACGCGGAAGGCCATAACCCACTCTGCGGCGACCGGTTGACGATCTGGGCCGAGGTCGAGGACGGCCGCATCAAGGATGTGAGCTTCGAAGGTCGCGGCTGCGCCATTTCCGTCGCGTCGGCGTCGCTGATGACGGAAATGCTGAAGGACCGCACGGTCGCGGAAGCGGAAAAGATTTTTGACACCTTCCATGCGGTAGTCATGGGCGAGCGCGCCTTCGATGCCGAAACGGCAGCGGAGGACGATGACAGCGGGCTGGACAAGCTGCGCGTTCTTGCGGGCGTACGCGATTATCCCATGCGGGTCAAATGCGCGACCCTGGCATGGCATACGCTGAAGTCCGCGCTCGATAACAAAGACGAAACGGTAGTCACGGAGTAGGTCATGGACGATACCGGCGAACAAATCAGCACCGGCGGCAACGTCGCGCTTCACGATCAGGTGATCGAGATGCTGAGCACGATTTTCGACCCCGAAATCCCGGTCAACATTTACGAACTTGGCCTGGTTTACGACGTCGAGGCCAATGCCGACGGCGATGTCATCGTGACCATGACCCTGACGACCCCCAATTGCCCGGTCGCCGGCTCCATGCCGGGCGAGGTCGAAACCAAGGTCGCCGGCGTCCCCGGCGTGCGCCACGTCGAGGTTAACCTAATCTGGGACCCGCCCTGGACCCCCGAACGGATGAGCGAAGCCGCCCGTCTGGAACTCGGATTCATCTAACCGGACAACGCATCATGAGCGATATCAAGACACGACCCAACCCCGTCACCCTGACCGATGCGGCCGCGCGCCAGATCGAGCGCATCCTCGCCAATGCCGAGGAACCGGCCAAGGGCCTGTGGATCGGCGTCAGTGAAGGCGGTTGCTCGGGCAAGACCTACAAGATGGACTTCGCCCGCGAGATCAAGCCCGCCGACACCGTTATCGAGGAAAAGGGCGTCACCGTGGTCATCGACGCGATGGCGTCGCTTTACATTTTCGGCACCGAGATCGATTACGAGGAAAAGCCCCTCAAGTCCGGCTTCGTCTTCAGGAACCCGAACGAAACCGCGCGTTGCGGCTGCGGCGAAAGTTTCAGCGTTTGACCGCGCTCGCCCCTTGCTTGCCCCCGCACAAGCGACTAAACCCTTAGGCGCACATACGGGGGGAAACATCAGTGGAAGCGGAATTTCTCGGCGTACCGGACACCAGTTTCTGGCTGTTCGTCGGCCTGACGGTCGCGTCCTTTATCACGCATTTCTGCGGCATGGTTACCGGCGCCGCCGGGGGACTGATGCTGCTGGCCGTGCTGGCAACCTTCTTCCCGCCCATCATCGTCGTGCCGCTGCACACCATCGTGCAGCTGGTGTCCAATCTCGGGCGCGTGGTGATCATGTGGAAATTCGTTCTGCGCCACCTGCTGCTGCCGTTCCTGATAGGCTCAATCATCGGCTCGGCGGCGGCGGCACAGATTTTCGTTTCACTGTCCACCGGCATCCTGCAGGGGATCATCGCCTGCTTCCTGCTGCTGGCGCTGTGGCTGCCAAAACTGGCAAAGATGGGCGGCGATCGCGGGCGCTTCAGCATCATCGGTTTCGCAGCAACCTTCATCGGCGTGTTCGTCAGCGCCACCGGCAACCTGGTGGCCCCCTTTCTGCATCACGCGGTGGCCGACCGGCGCAACTATGTCGCCACTTTCGGCGCCCTGATGATCATCATGCACACGACCAAGTTCGCGGCCTTCCTGACCGTGGGCATCGCGCTGCATCGTTATGCGCCGCTCATCGTCGCGCTGATCGCATCGGGCATCTTCGCAACCTGGGTCGGTAGTCATGTGCTCAACAAGGTGCCGGAAAAGTTCTTCCGCACGGTGTTCAAGATCATCCTGACGATGCTGGCGATCCGGCTGTTTTACGTCGCCGGGGTCGAACTGGGGCTGTTCTAGGAAGCCCCATTCGCTGGCGCGTCCAGCACCTCATCGGCGATATGCGCCGCCGCGGCGCGCAGCACCTCCGGTCCCGCCCCCGCCAGATGGGCATTTTCAGCGATATGGCGCCGCCAGGCCCGCGCGCCGGGCACATTCTGGAACAGGCCGAGCATATGCCGCGTCACATCGGCGGCCCGCCCGCCCGCCGCCACATGGGCCTCGATATAGCCGCACATGGCCTCGATCACCGCGCGGCGGGTGATCCCCGTCGGCTCGGCACCGAAAACACGGGCATCGGCACCCGCCAGCATCCACGGATCATGGTAGGCGGCACGCCCGATCATCACCCCATCGACATGAGCCAGATGCGCCAGCGCCTCGTCCAGCGTGTGCACACCGCCGTTGATGGCGATTTCCAGTTCCGGGTTCTCGCGCTTGAGGCGGTAAACATCATCGGGACGCAGCGGCGGAATATCGCGGTTCTGCTTGGGACTGAACCCTTCCAGCACGGCGATGCGCGCGTGCACCGTGAAGGCACCGACCCCGCCGGTACGCACCACGGCAATAAAGGCCGCGAGGTCGTCATAGCTTTCGCGCCCGTCGATGCCGATGCGGCATTTCACCGTCACCGGCAGGCCCGCGCCCGTCATGGCGGCGACACATTCGGCCACCAGCGCGGGCTCCGCCATCAGGCAGGCGCCGAAGCGGCCTTCCTGCACCCGGTCCGACGGGCAGCCAACATTGAGGTTGATCTCGTCATAGCCCATGTCGCGGGCGATCTGGGCGCTTTGAGCAAGCGCGGCCGGGTCTGAGCCGCCGACCTGCAGGGCCAGCGGGTGTTCTTCCTCACGGTAGGCGAGCAGGCGGTCCCGATCGCCATGCAGGATGGCCCCGGTGGTGATCATTTCGGTATAAAGACGGGTATGGCGCGTGATGGTGCGCAGGAAGAAGCGTTCGTGACGATCGGTCCAGTCCATCATCGGCGCGACGGACAGCCGCCGATCCCGCGAGACGGGAGCATGGGTCACGATGCCAGTTTCTCCATCACCGCATCGGCCAGGGCGAGCGAGGACGTCAGCCCCGGGCTCTCGATGCCGTAGAGATTGACCAGTCCTGGCACGCCGTGATCGGCCGGTCCCTGGATGACGAAATCCACCGCCGCTTCGCCCGGCGCCTGCAACTTGGGCCGGATGCCGGAATAGGCGGGCACCAGCGCGTCATCGGCCAGTCCCGGCCAATAGGTCCGCACCGCGGCATAGAAGCCCCGGCAGCGGGCGGGATCCACGTCGTAATTGATCTCGTCCACCCATTCGACATCGGGGCCGAACTTGGCCTGCCCCGCGAGGTCGAGCGTCAGGTGGACGCCAAGGCCCGCCTGTTCCGGCGCCGGGTAGATCAGCCGCGTGAACGGCGCACGGCCCGACAGGGAGAAGTAGTTGCCCTTGGCGAAATAGCGCGGCGGCACGGTGGCGGGATCGAGACCGCGAAGGCTCGCCGCGACCGGCTGGGCGAACAGCCCGGCGCAGTTCACAAGTTCGGATGCAATCAGGTCCATCGGCTCATCACCGCCGGTTTCCATATGGATGCCCCGGTCGGTGACCGCACCGCCGGTGAGCGGTGTGCGAAAGGCGATCATGGCGCCCGCCGCCTCCGCGTCGCCCTGGTAGGCCAGCATCAGCCCGTGGCTGTCGATGATGCCGGTGGAGGGTGAATGGAGCGCCGCCACGCAGCGCAGCGCCGGTTCCATCGCCATCGCCTGGGCCTCGTCCAGCCACTCGATGTCGTCGACGCCGTTGGCCCGCGCCTTGGCCTCCAGCCCGCGCAGGCCCTCGATCTGGCTGTCATCGGTGGCGACAATCAGCTTGCCGCAGCGGCGGTGGCCGATGCCGCGCTCGACGCAATAGGGGTAAAGCCGGTTGCGCCCCTCGACGCACATCCGCGCCTTGAGGCTGCCCTCGGGGTAATAGATGCCCGCGTGGATGACCTCGGAATTGCGCGACGAGGTGCCGGTGCCTATCGCGCCCTCGGCCTCCAGTACCACAACCTCGCGCCCGGCCAGGGCCAGGGCACGGGCCACGGCCAGCCCCACCACGCCCGCACCGACGACAACGGCATCTACCCGGTCTGTCACGCTAATAATCTCCTCATCACTCGTCGGGCGGGTATAGGACCGTCAGGGGTTCGGGGTCAATGTCGAGGCGAACCGGCAGGCAAGCGATGATATCGCCGTCACCCTGCACCGGCGCACCGGGCGGACCGGATATTTCCATACTGCCGACGATGCGCCGCTCGACCCCCGGCATGAAGCGCAGCAGGCCTACGACCAGCGCCAGGCCATACAGCATGACGCGCAGAGGCCCGCCGCGCCGAAACAGCACCAGTTCGAAGTCGGGACGCGCCAGGTCGGCGCCCGGCGCGAAGACGTGGGGACCGCCATAGCGCCGCCCCTTGCAGGCCACCACGGTGATCGCGCCCTCTTCGATCCCGTCGCCGACAACGCTCAGGACGGGATAGCCGTAAAGGAACATTTTTTTCAGAGTTTCAATTACATAAGAAACTTTTCCGAGATATTTTTTTAGCTTTGGCGATACCGATCGCACCACCTCCGCATCCAGCCCCGCCCCGGCCATGACCAGGAACCGCCGTCCGTTGGCCCGGCCCATGAAGACCTGTCGCGCCCGGCCCCCGGTGATCGTCGCCGCGATCCGGGCGGCGCGGCGGGAAAGCCCGATTTCCCCGGCCAGCACGTTGGCCGTGCCCAGCGGGATAAGCGCCAGTGGCGGCGCGCCCGGGCCGAGGCCGTTGGCGACCTCGCCGATGGTGCCGTCGCCCCCGGCGGCGACGATCACGGCATAGCCCTTGCCCTGGGCGGCGCGCGCCATCGCCTCGGCATCGCCGCGCCGGGTGGTGGCCCGAACCTCGCAAGCCACCCCCGCTCGGTCTAGGCGCGCCAGCACCCGCGCCAGCAGGCGCGAGCCGGCCCGGCCCGAAACCGGGTTATGAATGATCAGGACGCGGGACGGGTCCATTTACGGGCAATCCCCGACAAGCTGTGAAACGGTCAAGTGATGACTTGGCACCCGCCCGGCCCCAAGGCAACAGCCAACTTCAGCCACTTCGGCAGCCAAAACCCGGGAAATAGCGGGATATTTAGGCATTTCGGCCAAGGTAACCCTTGCGGAAACCAGGGGAATCACTATGTTTGCGCCTCATTTCAGCCCCCGGATCCGAAACCATGACAACCAGCGCCGCCGCCGCCTTACGCAATATCGCCATCATCGCCCACGTCGATCATGGCAAGACCACGCTCGTGGACTGCCTGCTTAAGCAGTCGGGCGCCTTCCGCGAGGGCCAGCAGGTCGCCGAGCGCGCCATGGATTCGGGTGATATCGAGCGCGAGCGCGGCATCACCATTCTGGCCAAATGCGCCTCCGTCGAATGGAAGGGCACGCGGATCAATATCGTCGACACGCCGGGCCACGCCGACTTCGGCGGCGAGGTGGAACGCATCCTCGACATGGTGGACGGCGTACTGGTGCTGGTGGACGCGGCCGAAGGGCCGATGCCGCAAACCAAGTTCGTGCTCGGCAAGGCCCTGGCACTGGGCCTGCGCCCGATCGTGGTGGTCAACAAGACCGACCGTCCCGATGCGCGCCCGTTTGAAGTGCAGGACGAAATGTTCGACCTGATGGGCGCGCTCGGCGCCAAGGAAGACCAGCTGGACTTCCCCACCCTGTTCGCCTCGGCCAAGATGGGCTGGGCCGCCGAGACGCCCGAAGGCCCGCGCGAGGACATGTCCCCGCTGTTCGACCTGATCGTCCGCCACGTCCATGCCCCCGAAGCGGCGCCCGATGCGCCGTTCCGCATGCTGGCGACGACGCTGGAATACGACAATTACCTAGGCCGTATCCTGACCGGACGCATTTACGGCGGCACCGCGCGGGTGAATGCCGCGGTCAAGGGCATGAGCCGTGACGGTGAACGCACCGACGATGGCCGCATCATGCAGCTGCTGGCCTTCCGCGGGCTGGAACGCGTGCCGGTGGATCATGCCGAGGCGGGCGACATCATCGCCGTTGCCGGACTGTCGGAAGCCTCGGTCGCCGATACCATCTGCGATCCCAAGGTGACCGAGCCGCTGGAAGCCCAGCCGGTGGACCCGCCGACCCTGGCGATGACCTTTTCGGTCAACGATTCGCCGCTCGCCGGCCGTGAAGGCACGAAGGTCACCAGCCGCCTGATCGCCGCCCGTCTTGCCCGCGAGGCCGAGGGCAACGTCGCCATCCGCATCCGCGAATCCGGCATGGCCGGTGAGTTCGAGGTAGCGGGCCGCGGCGAATTGCAAATCTCCGTGCTGATCGAGACCATGCGCCGCGAAGGCTTCGAGCTGGCGGTTTCGCGCCCGCGCGTGCTGTTCAAGACCGACCCCGACACCGGCACCACGCTGGAGCCGATCGAGGAAGTGGTCATCGACGTGGACGAGGAATTTTCCGGCGCCGTGGTGGAAAAGCTGGGCCAGCGGCGCGGCGAAATGACCGACATGCGGCCCACCGGCGGCGACAAGCAGCGCATCACCTTCCTGGTGCCGACCCGCGCGCTGATCGGCTACCACTCGGAATTCATGACCGACACGCGCGGCACCGGTATCATGAACCGGGTGTTCCACAGCTACGCGCCGTTCAAGGGCCATATCAAGGGCCGTAATGCCGGCGTGCTGATTTCCATGGCATCGGGCAACACCGTGCCTTACGCGCTGTGGAACCTGGAAGAGCGCGGCAAGATGTTCCTGGGTGCGGGCGAGGCCTGTTATCCCGGCATGATCATTGGCGAACATTCGCGGCCCAACGATATCGAGGTCAACCCGATCAAGACCAAGCAGTTGACCAATATCCGCACCACTTCGAAAGACGAAGCGGTGACCCTGACCACGCCGATCAAGATGTCGCTGGAAGAAGCCATTGCGTATATCGCCGACGACGAACTGGTCGAGGTGACGCCCAAGACCTTCCGCCTGCGCAAGCGCCTGCTTGATGCCAACGACCGCAAGCGCGCCGCCCGCAAGGAAGCGTCCATAGCGACGCCCCGCCTATTCTCCCGTGGTGAAGGCGCGGGCGGATATGTTAGTTTGATCCGGCGGATGGCAACTGAATGACGTTCAGCCCGATACCGCCGAGGCCGAACACGGCAACGCTTGCGCCCTTTTCCACCTTGGCGGTGTTGATGACAGCACCGATGCCGGTGGTGACACCGCAGCCGATGTAGCAAACCTTGTCGAAGGGGCATCTTCGCGGATTTTTGCCAGCGAAATTTCCGGCACCACGGTGTTTTGGGCAAAGGTGGACGTGCCCATGTAATGATGCAGCGGCGTGCCGTTCAGGAAAAGCGGCTGGTGCCGTCGGGCATCACCCCCGCGCCCTGGGTTTCGCGGATCGCCTGGCACAGGTTGGTCTTCCCGACAGGCAGAACTTGCACTTGCCGCATTCGGGCACATAAAGCGGAATGACGTGATCGCCGGGCCTCAGGGTGGTGACGCCGGGGCCGACCTCGACCACGACGCCCGCACCTTCATGGCCGAGGATGGCCGGGAACAGGCCTTCGGGATCCGCCCCGGACAGGTGAACCCGTCCGTATGGCAGACCCCGGTCGCCTTGATTTCGACCAGCGCCTCACCGGCGCGGGGACCTTCGAGCTGCACCGTCTCCAGCGCAAGCGGGTGTCCCACCGCGGTGGCTACCGCAGCCCGAACGTCCATGACCGCTCCTTACTTAACGACGGCGGTGTACTTCGGATTGTTGGTGGCATCGCCCTCGCCGGCGTCAACCAGCCTGCGCGGGGCCGAATCCGTGCGCCCGGAACCGAGGGAGCCGAATTCATGGAAGCCCTGGACCAGCATGATTTCCGCTTCCTTACCGCTGGTGTTTTCGAACCAGTAGCGCGCGTTCTTCGGAATCAGCACACCTTCGAGCGGGCCGAATTCGCCGATCACCTCATCACCCGGACCATAGAACTTGATGCGACCGGAAATGACCGTGAACATACCGTCCACCTTCGAATGGTAGTGCAGGTTGTTCTCGCCGCCTTCGGCCTTGATGACCTGGATATGGCCGCGCAGCAGGCCGGAATCGCAAAGGCGAACCGAAACCTTGGCACGGTCATAGCCCTCGGGCTTCTTGTAGGAGAACTTGACGATGCGGGATTCCGCTTCCTGGTGAACTTCCTCAGGCAACTGGTTGGGCAGGTTTTCAGCAACCGACATGATTTCCTCCTTGGAAAGATTGGCTTGTTCTGGTTTTGGACCAGTCTAGCAGACAGCGCCGATGGCCGAAAACCCCCTTCGCACCCTAGCAGCAGGCCCCTTCCGCCGCCCCGCCCGCGCCGCCCGGTGCCGCAGCCGAGGTCCAGCACCGTCCGCCCCTCCGCCGCCAGCGGCAGCGGTGAGCCGCAACCATAGAACCGGTCGAGAATTTCCGCCTCGATGTTGTTCACTAGCGGGCGTGCCCAGATGGGCATGGAGTCTACCGGACAGCAGGCGCTGGTCTTGAGATCGGTCTTGCTCTCAAGCACCTGGCCGTAATAATCGCGCACGTCGTCGCGCCGGGTGGCAATCGCGTTGTCGTCCATCAGGTTATCCTTCGAGGTCGGGGAACTGCAATCCAAGACTATCGAAGCCCCCAAGGCCGTCAACGCGCAAAGGTGCCTTTCAAGCAGATGTGATCAGTCCAGCACCCTGCCATCGAGGGCGAAGCCACCGTCACGATCGAGAATTTCCAACGCCCACAGGTCGGGATCGAAATCGAGGGAGCGCTTGATATAGGCATCGGCCTCCGCCTCGCTCACCGGGTCGGGGCCCAGGGGCCGGTGCCAGGCCAGGCCGCCGTCGGGCGCCGTGGTCTGGGCATAAAGGCGCACCCGGTCGCCGGCCCCGCGCAACTTGAGCACGATCACCCCGACGTCATCGTCCCCGTGACGCAACACGGCGGCGGGCCGTCCCGCCCGGTCGCAGATCCTGAGCTGGGCACGCACCCACAAACCCGATTTCAGGCGATCCGCCATCAAGTCCCCTTCCCCCGCGACGTATTGGCTGGCGTCACGGACGCCGGTATAATGCGTCAAAACCAGCACGGAGGCAGCCATGATAAAAATGAAGGGCCTGACCCATTTCACCATCCCGGTGACCGATCTGAAACGGTCCAAGGATTTCTATATCAACACCATCGGCTTCGACTTCGTGCGTGAAAACAAGCACATGGTCTTTTGCAAAAACCAGGATGACTATTTCGTCCTGACCTACTCCAAGAACAAGGTCGATCCCAATCCCGACGACGAGAACGACATCCACACCGCTTTTTACGTGGACCCCGATGAATACGACCGCGCCAAGGATTACCTGACCAGCAAGGGCGTCAAAATCATCCTCGACGAGGAACGCCACGGCGATGCCACCTTCACCGGGCGCAGCCTGTATTTCCACGATCCGGACCGCAACGTGATCGAGCTGCACGATTCCGACAAGGACTGAACCGCTCCCCGCACGTGAAAAAGGGCGGTCCCGCGGGACCGCCCTTCTTGCATCCGGATGCGTGTCTTCAGGCCATGTTGTATAGCCGGGCCGCGTTGGGGCCGAGGATCTTGTCCACGCTGGCGGCCGGCACTTCACCACCTTCACGCAGGATACGCAGCGCTTCGATCTCCGCCGATGTATCGGTGTGGCCGTAATCGGTGCCGACGACCAGATTGTCGTCTCCGGCGCGGTCGATGATGTAGGGAATATCGTCTGTCACCTCCACGGTGACGAAGATGTTGTTGTCCGCGAGCGGATTCGCCGACATCCGCCGCCCCTTGCGCGCAAGGCGCGTCGTCGCATCCTTCAGGGCATAGGGCACCCAACTGGCGGACGCCTCGATAAAGCCCCAGTTCAATTCGGGGAACCGCTTGGGCACTTCGAATTCGAGAAGGCCGTGAAAACTCGCGATCATTGCCAGCTTGAACTTGGCGAAGTTATGCGGCTCCAGGAACTTGTGGTTCTGGTAGGAACCGTTGCCCGCATGGAAAGTGATGGCGAGGCCCAGCTCCTGGGCGATTTCGTAAAGCGGCCAGAAATAGGAATCGAAAACCATGCGTTCGCATTCGAACGGCCGCACGAATACTGAAACCGCGCCATTGGCCTTGCAGAACTCAAGCTCCTCGCGCAGGCGGTGCATCGAGTTGAGCGGCGCCATCGCCGCCCAGGGCAAGCGTGTCGGCGCGGCCTTCCAGATGTCGGCCAGCCAGCAGTTGTAGGCGTGATAGAGCGCGAACTCGCCCACCGCTTCACGCGCGCAGGGCGAAAGAAAGATGGTCGGGTAAAGAATTTGCGCATCGATGTTCAACTCGTCCATATGGGCCAGTCGCTTGGACACATTGGTGAGATTGCGCGATTCCTCGTCCGTCTGGTCGAGATTGACGTTGCGGTCCCACGGCTGGATGTGGGTTTCGCACATCACCCATTGACGCGAAACATTGCCCCGGTTGGTCTGGCCGAAAGCACCGCTCTGCTGATCCAGGATCGCCGGTGCGTAGCGCCGCATGTCCTCGGGTAAATAACCCCAAGTCTGATCGTTTTCGATGACATGGGCGTCGGCGTCGATCACCGTCATGGCGGGCTCTCCAAGGCTCTTGTTTATTAGAATCCTAGGGAATTTATACTCCCTCTTCCGGGCAGATTCCAATCGCCCCGGCGCCCGATCACAGCAATCGACAATGCGGCAAACTTTCGGCGCTTATAGGTGAAAAGCCATAGTAAACTATGGGCCATCGCCCTTGGTGGAAATCCGACAATTTTCCTCTCCCTTAATAGGGGTGAAGCCGTTACAATCCGCCGGGAATCAAGGCTAATTCGTTCTGCGGCCCTAGCCTCGCCGGTCGCCCCGTATCGGAAATCCAGGTCTGAAGGTGCTTGGTTGACCCAGTCAGGCCTCCGGGGTGAACTTGGCGATATGGAAAGCAGGTAAAAGTGGCTTCTGGAGTGACCTGATGGATAGTTTCGGCGAGAAATTCGGCATCGGACAGCCTGTCCGGCGCAAGGAAGACCAACGGCTTCTGCAAGGCGGCGGCAAGTATACCGACGATATCAACGTCGCCGGTCAGACCCACCTGGCCTTCGTGCGCGCCAGCTACGCCCATGCCCGGATCAAGGGCATCGACGCGAGCGCGGCGCTGAAAGCCCCCGGTGTTATCGCCGTCTTTACAGGCAAGGACATGGATGCCGACGGGGTCGGCCGCGTGGTCACCGATGCCCAGTTGAAAAATCTCGCCGGTGAAGTGATGTTCCGCACCGAGCGGCTGGCGCTGCCAACCGACAAGGTCCGTTACGGCGGCGAGCCGGTCGCCATCGTCATCGCCGAAACAGCGTTCCAGGCCCGCGACGCGGCCGAACAGGTCGAGATCGACTACGAGGAGCTGCCCGCGCTGGTAAGCCCATTGCAGGCCGTCGCTCCGGGCGCCCCCGCGATCCACGACGAAAAGCCCGACAACATCTGCCTGCACTGGGAAAACGCCACCTCCGACGCCTATGACGCGGCCGCGGCCAAGGCGGCGCGCATCGTTTCGATCGAGCTGGTCAACAATCGCGTCATCCCGGTACCGATGGAGCCCAAGTGCTGCCTCGCCGACATGGACACGAAGTCCGGGCGCATGACCATCTACGCCCCCTTCCAGGGCGGGCGCCGGGTGCAGGGCGCCATTTCCGACCTGTTGTTCGATGGCGACGGCACCAAGGTGCGCCACGTTTCCGACAACACCGGCGGCGGCTTCGGCACGCGCTCGAAGATTTACCCGGAAATCGTCGCCATCGCCTATGCCGCGAAGAAACTGGGCCGCCCGGTCAAGTGGCTGGGCGACCGTTCCGAAACCATGGTTTCGGACCTGCATGGCCGCGACCAGATCGACACCGCCGAACTGGCGTTCGATGCCAACGGCAAGATCCTCGGCTACAAGATTCAGATGTACGCCAATATCGGCGCCTGGGTGACGGAAAACGGCGCGCGCCTGCCCATCGACGGCGGTGGGCGCATCGTCGGCGGGGTTTACGATATTCCCGTGCTGTATTTCTCCTGCAAGGCGGTGATGACCAATACGGTTCCCACCGACACCTATCGCGGCGCCGGGCGTCCCGAAGCCAATTACCTGATCGACCGCCTGATGGAAAAGGCGGCGAAGGAAATGGGCATCGATTCGCGTGAACTGCGCCGACGCAATTACATCAGCACCTTCCCCTACAAGACCCAGATGGGGCTGACCATCGATATCGGCGACTTCAACAAGTGCCAGGAAGAAGCCTGCAAGCTTATCGATTGGGATAACTTCGAGGCCCGCCGCAAGGAATCGGCCAAGCGCGGCCTGCTGCGCGGCATCGGCCTGACCTCCTTCATCGAAGGCGCGGGCGGACGGCCCGAGGAAGTCATGCGTGTCCGCTTCGAGGCCGACGGCAATATCTCCATCATTTGCGGTACCTTCTCCCACGGCCAGGGCCATGCCACGGTCTATTCGCAGATCCTGTCGGAAAAGCTGGGCGTACCGTTCGACTCCATCAACCTGATCCAGGGCGATACCGACACCACGCCGGATGGCGCCGCGGGGACCTTCGGCTCGCGCTCGTCGCAGATGGGGGGCGTCGCCATCATCCGCGCCGCCGACAAGCTGATCGAAAAGGGCAAGAAAATCGCCGGGCACCTGTTGCAGGCGCCGCCCACGGACGTTGTCTTCGAAGGCGGCGAGTTCAAGGCCAAGGCCGGTTCCGTTTCCATCGGCGACGTGGCCAAGGCCGCCCATGACCCGGCCAGGCTACCCGAGGGCGTGGATCCCGGTTTCGATGAAACCTACCTCTACAAGCGCGACAACGGCCGCGACGACATGAACTATCCCAACGGCTGTCACATCTGCGAAGTCGAGGTGGATGCAGAGACCGGTAATCTGGAAATCGTCGGCTTCGCCGCCGCCGACGATTGCGGCACCGTTCTCAATCCGCTGATCGTTCACGGCCAGGTCCACGGCGGCGTCGCCCAGGGCATCGGCCAGGCACTCACGGAAAACCTGGTCTATGACGAGGAGAGCGGCCAGCTGCTGACCGGCACCTTCATGGATTACGGCATGCCGCGGGCCAAGCACTTCCCCCACATGAAGGCCGTGTTCTGCCCGACGCCTTCGACCAACAACGAGCTCGGCGTCAAGGGCGCCGGTGAAGCCGGCTGCTGCGGCGCGCCGACGGCACTGGTACATGCGGTTCTCGATGCGCTGAAGCCGCTCGGAGTTGAACACATCGACATGCCGCTCACGCCCAACCGGGTGTGGCAGGCTATTCAAAATGCAAAGACAAAAGGAGCCGCCTGAATATGGATATGACCGGTGAGAAGCGCGTACCAGCCTCGCGAGAAACAGTGTGGGCGGCGCTCAACGATCCTGAAATCCTGAAGGTGGCGATTCCCGGCTGCGAAAGCGTCGAGAAGAAGTCCGATACCGAGTTCAGCGCCAAGGTCGCCCTGGCGATCGGGCCGGTGAAGGCCAAGTTCAGCGGCGAGGTCACCCTCGCCGATCTCGATCCCCCCAACGGCTACACGCTGTCGGGGACCGGTTCGGGCGGCGTTGCCGGTTTCGGCAAGGGCGAGGCCAAGGTTTCCCTGCGCGACGACGGGACCGGCACCATCATCGCCTATCAGGTTCATGCCTCGGTCGGCGGCAAGCTGGCCCAGGTCGGACAGCGGCTGATCGATTCCACGGCGAAAAAGCTCGCCGACCAGTTCTTCACCAACCTGTCGAACCACCTGGGCGGCGGCAAGGACGATGCGGCGCCGGCGCCGGCCGGGGCACCCGCCCCAGCGGCGGCCCCCGCCTCGGGGCCTGCTCCTGCGGGTTGCCAGGCCATTACCTTCTGGGCTCTCGCCATCGCCGGCCTGATTGCCCTTTGGATTGTCAATCACTGAAGGCATACTACACCGAAACACGGAGTGCCCGCCGCCAGCGGCGCGCGGTTTAAAAAGGAGGGGAGCTTTGAGCACCAAAGTTACAATGACCGTCAACGGCAAGAAGGTTTCGGCTGAGGTCGAGCCGCGCACCTTGCTGGTCCAGTATTTGCGCGAGCATATCGGCCTGACCGGCACCCACGTCGGCTGCGATACCTCGCAGTGCGGCTGCTGCAACATCCATCTCAATGGCGAGGCCATCAAGTCCTGCACCATCCTTGCGGTGCAGTGCGAAGGCGCCGATGTCACGACCATCGAAGGCCTGGCTTCCGCCGACGGCGAGCTGCACCCGATGCAGAAGGCCTTCTGGGAGCACCACGGCCTGCAATGCGGCTTCTGCACACCGGGCATGGTCATGGTTGGCTGCGACATTGCACGGCGCAAGCCCGATGCCGATGAAAAGACCATTCGCCATGAGCTGGAAGGCAACATCTGCCGCTGCACGGGCTACGAACACATTGTCGAAGCCATCCATGACGGCATTCGTGCCATGAACCGGCGCTAACGGGTTTCAGGGAGGACCAGAAATATGTACGCATTCAATTACCATCGTGCGACCTCGCTGGATGATGCCGCGAAAAAGACCGGCGAGGCCGGGGACGGCAAGTTGCTGGCCGGCGGCATGAGCCTGCTGCCCTCGATGAAGCTGCGCCTCTCGGCGCCGTCGGACCTGGTGGACCTTGGCGGCGTTGACGGCCTCAAGGGCATCAGCGTTTCGGGCAAGACGGTCACCATCGGCGCCATGACCCGCCACGTCGAAGTGCAGACCTCGGCCGAGGTCCAGAAAGCCATCCCGGCGCTGGCGGCGCTGGCGGGCGGCATCGGCGATCCTAGTGTCCGCAACCGTGGCACCATTGGCGGCTCCATCGCCCATTCCGATCCCTCGGCCTGCTATCCCTCGGCGGTGCTTGGGCTCGGCGCGACGGTCGAAACCAACAAGCGCAAGATCGCGGGCGATGATTTCTTCGTCGGCCTGTTCGAAACCGCGCTGGAGCCCGGTGAAATCATCAAGGCCGTGCATTTCCCGGTCCCCGATGCCGCGGGCTATGAAAAGTTCCCGCAGCCGGCATCCGGCTTTGCCATGGTCGGCGCCTTTGTCTCGCGCACCGGCAAGGACGTCCGCGTCGCCATCACAGGCGCCAAGGACCATGTCTTCCGCGTGCCGGAAATGGAAAAGGCGCTTTCAGCCAATTTTGCGCCGGATGCGGTGGCAGGGATCGCCTTGCCCGCCGACGACATGATGTCCGACATTCATTGCAGCGCGGAATACCGGGCGCACCTGGTGACCGTGATCGCCAAGCGCGCGGTGGCCAAGGCCGCCGGCTGATCCTTCGTTCCCACAAGAAAAAGGGCGGTCCCGCGGGGCCGCCCTTTTTTTTAATCAGATACCGAAGCCTATCCCATCAGGGCGCGGCAACGTTCGGCGGGCAGTTCGACAAGGATGGTCTGTCCCTCTTCCACAGCCGTGGACGGATGCAGCTTGAGCCGCAGCGAAGCATCGGGCAGGGAAATGCGGAACTCGGTCGAATCACCCATGAACATGGCGGCGGTGACCCGGCCCTCGATCACGTTCTGGTCGCTGGCGGAGCCTCCCGGGATCAGGTTCACGTCCTCGGGCCGCACGACGATGATGACGGAGGAGCCGATCTGCGCATCGTGGGGTAGCGTGCACTTGATCTTGCCCGAAGCCGTCTGCACTTCGCCGAAGCTGGAGCCGTTCGCCACAGCCGTCACCTTGCCCTCGACGAAATTGGTCAGGCCGATGAAGTCGGCGACGAAACGGACCTTGGGTTCGCGGTAGATTTCCACCGGCCCACCTTCCTGAACGACCTTGCCCTGGTCCATGACCGCGATCACATCGGACATGGTCAAGGCTTCAAGCTGGTCATGGGTGACGTAAACCGTGGTAATGCCGAGACGCTTCACCAGGTCACGGATTTCCGTGGGTTTCCTCGCGCAGCTTGGCATCGAGGTTCGACAGCGGCTCATCGAGCAGAAGCACCTGCGGCTCACGCACCAGTATATCGGGCCAGCGCAAGGCGCTGCTGCTGACCACCGGACAGGAACGGCGCCGGGCGGTCTTCATACCCGCTCAACTGCACCAGATCGAGCGCGGCCATGACCTTGTCGCGAATTTCCTTCTTGGAAAACGGTCTTTCATCTCGCGCAGCGGGAAGGCAAATTGCCCTGGAATACGTCCATATGCGGCCAGATGGCATAGGACCGGAAACACTACGCCGATGTCGCGCTTGTAGGTCGGTACCATGACATTGCGCCTTGCTGGAGAACACCGGTTCGCCATTGATGAATATTCACCGCCCGAGGACGCTCCAACCCGGCGAGGCAACGCAGGGTCGTGGTCTTGCCGCAGCCGGATGGGCCGAGCATCGTATAAAACTGGCCCTCCTCGACCTTGATATTGATACCGCGCACCGCATGAACGCTACCCTCCGAACTCTGGTAGTGGACGTGCAGATTCCTGATGTCGATCATAATGTTTCCCGTTGAGTGAACTTTTATCTTTTTTTGAGCGATTTTTCCGAACCACTGCATTTTGCCGGGTGGCAAGGACTTTGGCAATACCACGCCCTGTTTCTAACCCCTCAAAAACACTGTATTTCATGAATAACAAGCCATTCAGGAATGATCCGGTAAAGCCGGCAGCGCCGGCCAGCATGGCCGTCGCATCGTCCAGGGCACCGATCACTGCAAGACCGCCCGTCGCCCGACAAAATCCACCGCCGCGTCGGCTTTGGCCCCATGGAGCCCGAATCCAAAGCCGAGGCCCTCGACCTCAGCTCGCCGCTAAGCGGTCCGCGCGGGCACCGGGGATGCTGAACCTCTCGTAAATGCCATCCACGTCGCTCCTCAGCAGCAAAGCGGGCATCAGCACCGGATTTCCGCCGCCGTGAGCGCAGAACTGCGGTCCCGTCGATAACCGCTTCGGTGCCGCGTATCGCCCCGTCCGGCGCGACCTGCACCGGGAATGCCGCCACCGCCGGCGCAGATGGCGATGAACCCCTCCGCCACCAGGTGGCGCATGGTCCCGATTTCCAGAATCCGCCGGCGCGCAGGCGAGGCGACGACCCGGCGCCAGGCCCGCGCCTCCGGCTTCAGAATCCATCCTCGCTCGCGCCTGACGACCGCCGCTGCCCGTCATCATAAACCGGCCCGGATCGGTTTGATCGGGTCATCAAAAAGCAGGATCGTCCGGGTCACCTTAACCAGGGTGAGCAAGCTCACCACGCGCTTGTGCGGCAGGCGCGGCGCCAGCTCACGCTCGATCAGGTAGCCGATCATGCCTTCGGATCTTCGGCGCTCCAGAACATCGAAGGGCCAGTCCTCTCTACCGGCCATACGCCCGTGCAGGCCAGCAGGCCGACTCAGGGCCATTGCCGTGGGTGACGACGAGGTCATGTTCCTCCCCAACCGGGCCAGAGCGCTGGAAGATCGGCCTCATCCACGATGGGAATACCTGACGCGGGTACAGCGGCCTGGCCAGTTCAGGCGGGTAGCGCCGCCCGGAAATGCCTGGAATCTGCGTCGCGCCGAAAGCGACGACCTCACGCCCCGGGTCGTCGCGATAAAGCACGTTGAAATTGTGAAAATCCCGTCCCCCCGCCCTCAGATCACAGTGCGGCGGCGGGTTTCGCCGGAGGCGCCATCCCTGGCTTGCCCCGGCGCGTGGTCACGTCCCGCTACTCTGATATGACGGTTCGAACCGAAACCGAAACTGCGGACGAATACCGTAATCAGCAAGAGCAGCAGGATCGGGCGATTACGCCGATGGCGCCCACGGCCTGCATTTCGCCTTCGTCCCACATGTTCCAGATGATCACCGCCAGCACCTGTTTTCGGGGCCTTCATAAAGGATCAGCGGCAGCGATGCGGAACGGACCACATGAAGCATCACCCAGACCCAGACGCCGACAAAGGTCGGCAGCATCAACGTAAAACACCTGCCACATGGTGCGCCAGTGTGGTGCACCGACACATGCGCCGCTCTTCTAGGTCCTTGTGAATCTGGTAAGATGGTCGGCGTGTTCATCGCCCGCGTCCCGTAAGCAATATAGCTGACGATGAATGCGATGCAGATGGACCAGATGGAGCCGAAAATGTCGAAGCCGAAATTGGCACCTTGCAAATAAACCCACAGGAACGCCAAACCTAGGACAATCCCCCGAATGGCATGGGGCATGAACGCCAGCTGGTCGAGGAACTTTCGTCCAATGAACTTGGAACGCACCACCACCAGCGAGACCAGGAAGGCCAGCACGACGGTGCTTGTCGAGGTCAGGACGATCAGGGATGATCGTGTTCCAGATCGACTTGATCAGGAACGGGTCATCACCGAGGTTGAGGTAATGCTCGAACGTCAGGTTGCCCAGGACCTCCCGTAGCCTGGCGCCTGAACGAAGGGCAGCAAGGAGACATAGATAAAGACGAACAACGGCATGATGATGGAGAACATCAGGAACAGGAACACCAGCAGGAACGCGCCCCCAGCGCCACAGGCCGAGCGACGGTCCGCGGCCGATGCTCCGCCGGTGACGATCGTATAGCGTTCCTGATGCGCGATGATCTGGAATAAGCGATGGTCGCAACCACCGCCACGACCAGATAAATCATCGCCAGCGCATTAGCCTTGCCGTATTCCGGGCGCACCGTCGCCGAGTGGTGATCTGGTAAATCTTGGTCGAGAAAACGAAAATATCGGCGGGCATGCCCAGAATGCCCGGCACTTCGAAACTTCAGCGCCGTGATGAACTGATAGATCACGATCGCGACAAGGCCCGGCAGCATCAGGCGCAGCGTCACCTGCGCAATGTGTTGCCGGGACCGGCACCGACATGGAGGCGGCTTCTCCAGGGATGGATCCATGGATCGCAACAGCGGCACCAGCATCAGGGAATGCGGTGGGAACAAGGCGCAAGCCCGACAAAAATCATGCCGCCGATGGAGTAAATGTTGACCGGGCCGATGCCCAGGGTTTCAGCCAGAAACGTGTTGATGAATCCGGACGCGCGGGCTCAGCAGCAACACCCACGCTATCGCCTGCAACATACCCGGCATGGCGAGTGTCATAAGCACGCCGGCGTAAATCCAGATCTTGCCGGGGATATCGGTACGTGCTCCACCAGCCACGCCGTGGTCGCGGCCAGGGTGATCCCTGCGGCGGTGGCGCCGAACACGTAAATGAAGGTGTTATAGAACAGCGCATAGGTGGAGGGGTCCCACCAGACGTCGCCGTAATTCTCAAAATTGAGCTGGGACGGGGAGGGGCAATATCCGTGGGAATCTGGGACTGGGAAAGACTGCCCGGTGATCAGGAAGACGGCGGGCAACCCCACCAGCAGGGCCATCAGCACTAAGAGCGCCCAGTGGAAGGGATTGGATGTGCGAAGCCTGCGTAGCCAGGATCCTGACGTCCTTACACCCAGTGCATCAACCGCCATTTCCTCTGTCGATCCCCTTCACGATGCCCACAGGCATTCCTATACATCCCAACCATGCGCAAGCCTGCCTTAAAGATCCCGGGCAGGCCCACGCACGTTAAGACTAGTTACTTCAATCAACGGATTTGGCTTTCTGCCACTCACTCGGCGGGATAAAGCACTTTGCAAATCATTCCGGCCTTCAGGTTCTTGCGCTGCTGGCCTTGCCGCCAATTTTGATTTTTGTCCGAGAACCGGGAAATTTTCGCTTTATCAGCCTTGCCGGCGACCTTGAATTCGATCACCCGCCACCGCGATTAACGGCATCAATCTTGATCAACCGCCTGGGCCTTGGTGGCACGTAGCCACTGCCCGGATCCACAGCGATCCCAGTTTAGCCAGGCGTACCGGAGGTCTGCGCCGCGTCGGCCCCGAGAACGGCCTTTCTTGCGACCCACCACGGCTTCGGGGAAGTACAGGAATTCCTTCCCGCTGCATGCCTTCGTGGATGGGCGTCGAACGCTCCGCATACCGCGACCTTGACCTTCCTTGACAGCAGCCAGTTGACCCAAATCTTCGCCGCTGATATGCGGCGCCCTTGAACACACCGAGTTCTGACACGAAGGGCACGGCCCGGGCAATGGAAACCGATCGGCGCCCCCTTCAGAACTCGCGGACCGGTCCGTTCATCGCCGAAGGCACGGCCATGTCTCCTGCCCAGAATGACGAGATTGAGCAATGCGCTCATGCCTTCCTTGCGAAGCTGCGGCTTCATAGGCTGACCAGGAGCTTGCGCGAAAATCCGCGCCCCATTTGTCGCCCTTGGCTTCCTGGTAGGGTTGAGCAGCCAGTTGTTGGGCGGTTGCCGATCATCAGCTTCTTGCCGAAGCGCTGGGAATTCACCAAGTCGTCCCAGGTCTTGGGAAGCTCGCTCTGCTTTACCTTCTTGGTGTTGTAGGACATGCACCAGTAGCGCGCGATAGGGCGATGTGGTCATGCTGCTTCGCCGCGTCAGGCACATGCTTGTAGGCCGGAAGGTCCGACAGGGCGGCAAAGGCCCCGGCACGACGGAACAGGTACACGTTCCCCGAAAGCCCCATGGTGATATCGGTCAGGTAGCGGCCTTCCTGAAAGCCGTCAGCGGGCGGATATAAAGGCCGCGAAGAGGTGCGGACTTCCGACCCGCTTGACCTCGATGCCGGGATAGCGTTCGGCAAAAAACGTCATGAATCTTCTTCCAGTCCTTCGGCCGGTGGGTCGAATAAATCAGGACCTGTTTTTCCCGTTATTCGCCGCGTCGAGCCAGGCTTGGGGCACCTTCAACTATCATCCACGCCGGCCGATGGACGGGTCGAGCTTGAGCGCCTTGAGCATTTTCTGCGTGCTCTGGTGATCATGGCGCCTGCCAGCGATGCCATCGCCACGCTGGCAACGGCAGCGGTGCAAAGAGCTGTAAATTTGTTCATCGAAGTCTTCCTCGGTCTCGCGCAGGGCGGCAGGCGCCACGAATTACCAAAACTGCCGTGATGGGGTCTTTGCCCTTGTTTTTGGCGGCTCTCACGGACTTGCGCCAAGAGTGACGGAAATGCCTCAATCGGTCAACCGAAGGGCCGTAATCTGCTTTTGCTCCGGATACAGGCGGGATACTCTTGCGAGAGAGACAACAAGGGCAGCCTGAACCGCTCGGTGGGGAGAAATAAATACAATGAAATTAATCAGTTATATCGCGGCCGGGGAATCCCGTCGCCATCGTCGCCTGGGCGTGGTGCTGGACGACGGGATCATCGCCAACCTGCGCGCCGGCTATGCCCGCCTGCTCAATGATGCCGGAGACCTTCAAGGCGAAGCCGTCGCGGCGGCACGCATAGGGACCGACGTCGCGGCCCTGCTGGCCGGCGGTCCCGTCGCCATGGCCGAGGCACGCAAGGCAGCGCATTGGCTGGAACGCCTGCACCGCGACCAGGCCGACGCCCGCGGCCTCGACGACGAACCTCTGTTCCTGCCCTTCAGCGCAGGCCCACCCGTTCGCGCCGGTGGGCCCCTGCAAGGTCATTGCCGCCGGTCGCAACTACGGCGCCCATTGCGCCGGAAATGAGCACGACCGAACGTCCCATATGCTGCCCCCGACCTGGCTCAAGGGCGCGTAACGCCATCATCGGCCCCAATGATGACATCATCCGGCCCGGCGCCACCCGGCGGCTTGATTACGAAACCGAGATGGCGGCGGTTATCGGCGTGCGCTGCAAGAACGTGCCGCGTGAACGCGCCATGGAGGTCATCGCCGGCTACACCGTCGCCAACGATGTCACCGCACGCGATGTCGGCCGCATGGAACGGGCGGAAGGCAACCGTCTGCCGGGCTACATTTCGACGCCACCCGCTGGGCCCCTGCGTGGTGACGGCGGATGAGATCAAGGACCCCAACGACCTGAACCTGCGCACGCGAGTCAACGGCAACATGCGTCAGGATGCCAATACCAGCGATATGATCTGGAAACTGCCCGATATCATTGCCTATGTTTCCCAGATCGAGCTTCTGCCCGGCGACGTCATCACCACCGGCTCTCCCGAAGGCGTGGCCCAGGGCGGCGGTGGCCAGCCCGACAAGTTCCTTGTCCCCGGCGACGTGCTGGAATCGGAGATCGAAGGCATCGGCATCCTGCGCAACACGATTGCCGAGGACCCTCGTCCCCAGTTGGGACTGGTCGAAAACCAACAATCACGAATCAGGAAAATGACAGGAGAAAATCATGGCTGAAGGCGACAAGGGCGATATCCGCACCGACGACAAGATCTGCCGGAGAACTTCAAGGAGAACTACCTGCCCAAGGAAGGCGAACGCATTAGCGAAAGTTCGGGCCCCTGCCCAATGCGCTGGTCCATGTTTCCGCTGGGCACTGACGAGAACTTGAGAAGATGGTCGACTTACACCAACTTCTTCAACTGCCACCCCGTCAACTATCGCGACAAGCGTACCGCGACAGGTGCCGGTGGCCGTGCCGCCTTCATCAGCTTCGACGCGCGAGACCATCGCTTCGCCATTCTTGAGCGAAAGGGAGGCAAGCACGCGAAAGGCCGCGCCGGCATCGCCCATATGGCGTTCCAGTATGATTCACTGGCCGACCTGGTGAAGCTCTACCGCCAGGTCAAGGCCTGGGGCCTGCCCTATTTCTCCCACACCATCAATCACGGTCAGTCCACGTCGTTCTACTACAACGATCCCGACGGCAACGAGATCGAAACCTATATCGACAATTTCGACACGCCCGAGGAATGCACCCACTTCAAGCACTGGATCCAGTACCGGCCGGGCACCGACTATGACATGAGCCTGGGCGCTTTCGATGCCGACAAGATGTGCGCGCTGGTGGATGAAGGGCTGGACGAAAAATTCCTGCGCCAGCGCGACAATGTCATCAAGCTGAAGGCCGAGGGCAGGCTCTAGCCGGAGAGCCCTTAGCGCCGGGCGAACTGGGTATCGCCGTACATGATGTCCCGTGCCGCGTCGTCAACCGGCGTGGCATGGGTGGCGCGCAGATCGGCGATGACCTTGGCCGCGCGCCTTGATGCCGGACGCGCGTCCACGCGCTCCAGCCAGGCGGCCAGTGCCGGTGTCTCGTTGATGTCCACACCCGCGTTCTTGTAGCCCGCGACACGCCCGACGGCGGATATATCGGCGATGGAATACTCGGCCCCACCGATCCACGGGCTTTCGCACAGCCGCCGGTCGAGCACGTTGAACATGCGCGCCGTTTCCCTGGTGAATCTTGCCGCCGCCGCAGCGTTGGCGTCCTTGCCCGGACCGTGGAAGTAATGGGCCTGCCCGATGGCCGGTCCCAGTCCTGCCACGGTCAGTACCAGCCACTGGATCACGTCATATCGTTCCACTATGTCTGAGGGCATCAGCTTGCCCGTCTTTTCGGCGAGGTACATCAGACACGCCGCCGATTCAAAAACCGAAAGCGCCTTACCGCCCGGTCCGTCACGATCGATAATGGCGGGAACCTTATTGTTGGGTGAAATTTTCAGGAAATCCGCGGCGAACTGCTCACCCTTATAGATGTTGACAGGGTGAACCTCATAGTCCAGCCCCACTTCTTCCAGCATGATTACGATCTTGCGGCCATTACCGGTGGTCCAGGTGTAAAGGTCAATCATGCCCGTCTCCCGCGCTGGAATTACCCGTCCGGCTGAGCATAATCCGGCGCGGCCGCCGCCTCGAGTCATGATCTTGCCCGAGCCGAGGCCCATACGCGCCATTACCCTTACCTGAACAAGCTGTCCCTGCCCAAATGGCTGCTGGCCCTCGATGCAGATATCCCGTCTCGCCCACTCGACCTGGTGGAACCGACCGTGGCGCTGGTGGCGCGCAACGACCCGCACCCGGCCATCGTGGACCTGGTCCGCGGCGCGGCCAGCGCGGTGCATCGCAAGGACAGCCTGTTTCCCGGCGCTAGGGTCTTTCCCTCGGCCAATTTCGTGGATTTCCCGCTGAGTGACGATGCCCGGCGCTATTTCAAATCCGGGCCCACTTTCCTGCGCCGGGTTCTGCTGTTCTGGGCGGGCTCAGGCCGCGCCCCGGGTTTTTACTTCCTCTATGTAATCGGCCAGGGCATCTTCAAGACCGTATTCCGGTACCCAGCCAAGCTGTTCTTTTGCCGCCGAAATATCGAGCTGCGAATCGCGGTCGCTGCCCGCCTTGCCCGGCAGGACTTCGTAGCTGAAATTTGGGAAGAACTTCTTCATCAGCGTAACCAGCTCATCGAACGACGTCAGCGTCCCCGATCCGGCGTTGAACCAGAGCTGCCTGGGCACCGGCGCCGTTGCCGCCGCATCCACGATGCCGCCGATATCCTTGGAATAAATGTATTCATTGACCATGATCTGGTTGGCGGGAATCTGCGCGGGCCGCCCTTCGACACCGGCAACCACCATCTCGTGAATCTTGCCCCCGCCCCCGGAGCCGGACCAGAAGTGCCCGTTACCAAACACGTTGGCCGGGCGCACGCCCACCAGTTCGAAGCCGTACTTGGCCTGGTAGGCTTCCAGCAGCAGTTCCTTCGCCACCTTCGAATTGCCATAGGCACGGCCATGGCCGCGATAGAAACTTTCGCTGATGACCTTGGGCACGTCGCGGCGCATGTCGTAAACGCCGAAGGTTGAAAGATGGACCAGCCGTTTGACTCCTGTCAGACGTACCGCCTCAGCCACGTTGATGGTGCCCTGCACGTTGATCTGAAGCGCCGAATACAGGATGTCGTCAACCTTGCCGCCGATGATACCCGCCGTATGCAGCACCGTGGTCGCCTTGGTGCTCTGGATCGCGGCAATCAGATCTGCCAGGCTGCGGACATCGCCCCGGATCAGCGGCACCTTCGCCTTATCGCCAAGCTTGAGCCGAATGAAATCGGCGCGCGGCTCGGGATCGAAGAACGCGACGTCCTCCCCACGGGCCAGGGCCTTCTGGGCAAAGGCCGTGCCGATCAGGCCGGCACCGGTAATCAATGTGGTCATGGCACTCCCCTTTTATTCTCTGGTGCCGCGCGGGGCGGCGATTTCCCGTGTAAAGTCCTAAACCGGAATCCCACGGCGGACAAGGCGGCTGCTCCATGAAGGCCGTTGCCCGGCCAAGGTAGCGGGCCTAAAGTTCCCAAAAGCCGAAAATAAGTAAAAGGGGAAAACATGACGACCGTCACCATCAAGCGTACGCCGCAGTGCGGGTCGAACAGGACCGACGCCGAATACGAAACCCGGGTCAACCTGGCCGCGTGCTACCGGCTGATCGCGCACTTCGATATGGACGACAAGACCTCGACCCATATTTCGGCACGGGTTCCCGGCACTACGGACCAGTTTCTGCTCAACCCGGCGGGACGGTTGTTCAGCCAGATGCGCGCCTCGGACCTGATCAAGATCAACATGGAAGGCGAAATCCTCGACGATACGCCGCGCACCGTGATCCGCGCCGGATTTGTCATTCACTCCGCCGTGCTGGGCGCCCGACCGGACGTGGATTGCACCATTCATACCCACACCACTGCCGGGATGGCGGTGTCGGCAATGAAATGCGGGTTGCTGCCGGTCAACCAGAAGTCGATGAAATTCATTCCCGACATGGCCTATCACGACTACGAAGGCTTCGCGACGGACCTTGAGGAACGCGACCGGCTTGTCGCCGACCTGGGGCCGCGCAACTGGATGATCCTGCGCAATCACGGCCTTTTGGTCTGCGGCCCGCAGATATGGACGTCGTTCCGCTGGATGTACACGCTGGAAACCGCCTGCCGGGTGCAGATCGCGTGCATGACATCGGGCACGGAACTGAACCTGCCCACCGACGACGTAGTGCGCCACGCCGCGGCGCAATCCAACCGGCCGCGCGATACTTCAGAACCCGATGACGAATGGGGCGCGCTTCTGGAAATGCTCGATTCCCAGGACCCGTCCTTCCGCGACTAGGCTCCGCTTTTGGCCTTTTCCGCCGGCATGATGAAGCCGTTGACCCGTTCATCGCGTTCGCCGCGAAGGGTCAGGTAGTCTTCGCCGGATTCGTAGTTGATGTGCTTGTTGGCCGAATTGGGACCGGTGCGCGTGCCCATCATCACCATGGGGCCGGTACCGGTGTTTTCCAGCCGATAGAAAGAACCGCCCTCGATCAATGCCGCCATTCCCGGCTTCAGTGTCGCGCTGCCGCCATCGGGGAAATGCATGGTGCACTGGCCCTCAAGGCACATGAAGGTCTGGTCGCCGGGATGGCAATGCAGGTCGTCGTGATCGCCCGGATTGGGATAGTAGTGCATCCAGGCGTGCATCTTGCGGGTGTCCATGATGATCTTGCGCTTCTTGCGCTCATGGGCCAGCCCGACAACATCACAAATTTCAATGGCCATAAATATCTCCTTTTACAGGTCTTCGCCCCTGGGGGCGACGTGGGCACCGTAGCTGTCGCTGCGCGACGGACGAATGCCCCGCATGTCCTTGCCGGTCTCAAAATTGATATGCTTGTTGGCGCTGTGCGGACCGGTGCGCGTGCCCATCAGCACCAGCGGGCCAGTCCCTGTATTTTCCAGCTTGTAGAACGACCCGCCCTCGATCAGCGCGACACCGCCTGGATTGAGCACCCCGGAGCCGCCGTCGGGGAACCTCATGGTGCACTGTCCTTCCAGCACCAGAAAGGTCTGGTCGCCGGGATGGCAGTGCAGGTCGTCGTGATCGCCCGGATTGGGATAGTAGTGCATCCAGGCGTGCATCTTGCTGGTGTCCATGATGACCTTGCGCTTCTTGCGCTCATAGGCCAGCCCGACAACATCGCAAATTTCAATCGCCATGAAGGGCTCCTTGCGGTCTAGATCGCCAGTTCCTCGCCGAGCTTGCGCTCCTGGTCGGAGAAGTTCTTGGCCGCATCGAAGATCACCAGCTCGTTCTTCGCCGGATCGCGGACGATTCCCACCGGGTCCTTGCCCTGTTTCACCGCCTCGATCGATTCGAAAGCCATCTTGCGCCACATCGCGACACCGCGATCCGACGTGCCCAGGTGTTCGTTGGCGGAACGGTCGTAAATCGGTCCCTGGCTTTCCTGTGCGGCGCGGTCCTGTTCATTGGAATGCAGGCCCCACCAACCGTCTTCCACGGTTTCATAAACACCCGGCTTGACGTCGAGAAAACCGCGACAGCTCAGCTTGTAAGGGCCTTCCGGCGCGATATTGGCCTTGATGTAGAACGTCTGGGTAGTGACATCGTCCACCGGCACCCGGATATGCAGGTATTCGCTCGGCACCGTGCCGACCCGCGCGCCGTGGCGGCGCGTAGACGACGGGAACAGCTGGTGACTGACGTTCTGCAGCTTGCCCGGATACTGCGAACACTGGCGCATGCCGTACCACTTGCGCTCCCACTCCACGTCCGGCCGCTTCAGCGCGATGGACGGATAGACCGGCGCGTGCAGCGACATGGAATGAAACGGATCGGCGCCGTTCTCGGCGCGCTGGACCCAGTTGCAGTAATCCTTCTTGGCCCAGACCTCGCGGTGGCAATCATCGCGGAACAGCAAGTCCCACTTCGGTAGTTCCGGTGCCGGATCGGGCCCGATATAGGCGAAGACAAGCCCCGCCACTTCCTGCACCTTTCCCGCCCGGACACGCACTTCGTTGACCAGGGGCGATCCCGGCGGTTCAGCCGGCATTTCAAGGCAGTGCCCGTCAGGGGCGAACTTCCAGCCGTGGTAGCAACAACGAATTCCGTCGTCCTCCACCCGGCCCAGTGCCAGCGAAGCCCCCCGATGCGGACAGGCCCGCGCGACGATCCCGGCCTGGCCGGACTTGTCGCGAAACACCACGAAGTCTTCGCCCAGGTGGCGCAGCTCCGCGGGCTTGTCCTTCAGTTCAGACGACAGGTAAACCGGCCACCAGTAGCGGCGCAACATCTCGCCGCCGGGCGTGCCCGGCCCAACCCGTGTCAGGGATTCATTTTCTTCCGGTGTCATTTCTTCCCTCCCTATGATGGCGACTTAAGGCCGCTCTATCCAATGGTTGACGAAAGTGTAGTCCCTGCCGCCGGGATGCGCAATTGGGCCAAGAGCGCCCTTGCGCCCACGCGTTCCTGCCCTAAAATCCGCCGCCATGAATACCCCAGCCGACGCCGTGACCCTGATTACCCGCGCTTTCGCCTTCGCCGCCCACCGCCATGGCGGCCAGCGGCGCAACGCCGCGACGGAGGAGCCGTATCTCAACCACCTAACCGAGGTCGCGAACCTGCTGGCTTACGCCACCGATGGGGGTGATCTCGTCCTCGTCGCCGCGGGCGTGCTGCACGATACGTTGGAAGATACGGAAACCACCGACGAGGAACTGCGCACCCTGTTCGGCCCCGACATCGCCGATCTTGTCCGCGAGGTGACGGACCCTCCCCACCTCAATGAAAATGAGCGGCGCCAGCGCCAGGTGGAGCACGCGCCATCGCTTTCACCCAGGGCGAAGCTTCTGAAGATCGCCGACAAAACCTCCAATATCCGGGAACGAATCGCCCATCGCCCGGACAGCATCAGCGACGATCTCTTGCGCGATTACATCGAATGGGGCGGCATGGTGGTGGCTGGCTGCCGCGGGCTCAACCAGAAGCTGGAAGACGCGTTCGCCGAAGCCTTCGACACGGCGATGCGCAAATACGGGGGCTAGGCCGTCACCGGGGCCATGCCCAGATAACGCCGCAGGAAACCCACCCCCAAGTAAACGAAGGGTGTGTCCAGCGCCGCAACGATCAGCTTGAAAAGATAGCTGGCGATGATGATCTGGCCGACCAGGCCCCACGCGAGGCCGAGGCCAAACCCGAGAAAGATCGAATTGACGATGACCGTGTCCACCATTTGACTGGTCATGGTGGAAGCATTATTGCGCAACCACAGGTGCCGCCCATGGGTTACGGCCTTCCAGTAATGGAACAGCCTGACATCAAGCAGTTGCGCGGCCAGATAAGCCGTCATCGAACCGAAGATCAGAACGCCCGGCAGGGTAAAGACCGACTCAAAGGCGCGCTGCATGGCCTCGACACTGGGGAAATGCGGATTGGTGGCCGACCACGCGGGCGCGCCCGGTAACGCCAGGGCGATCTGGATCAGCAACAGCGATAGCAGGCTGAAGAAGAATCCCGCCGCCACCATCAGGTTGGCCCGCTTGCGCCCGTAAACCTCGCAGACGATATCGGTCAGCAGGAAGGTGATGGGATAGGTGATCAACCCGGTGGTCAGGGTGATCGCCTGGCCAAACAGGCCGTGAGGCAAGGTTTCGGGAAAGGCCAGAAACAGCTTCACCCCGATGATGTTGGTCAGCACCAGCACCACCACGAATCCCGCCATCAAAATGGCAAAAGCGCTTTCGGCACGCCCGCCTTCCGGCACTTCGTCAAAATCCGTCACGCTTTTCATCAATTTCCCCCTGACGAAAGGTAGCAGAGCCCGGCAATGCCGCAAGCCCCACCGCCTAACGGCGCAGAGCCACCAGCCCTTTCAGGTATTCGCCCTCGGGGAAAGCGAGGGTCATGGGATGATCGGGCGCCGCCTCCAACCGGTGCAGGACATAGGCATCCACCTCTGCCTCGAGCGCGGCGGAAGCCACGATTTTCTGGAACAGGTCCGCCCCGATCGCGCCGGAGCACGAATAGGTCATCAGCATCCCGCCCGGCGCCAGCGCCCTGAAGGCGACGCGGTTCAGGTCTTTGTAGGCGCGGGCCGCCCGGTCGGCGTGCTTGACGGTGGCGGCGAATTTCGGCGGGTCCAGCACGATAGCATCGAACAACGTTCCTGCGGCTGCCTGCTCACGCAGAAAAGCATTGGCATCCGCCGCGACGAAACGCGCCCGTGCCGGATCGAAGCCGTTCAATGCCACATGGGCTTCCGCCTGACTGAGTGCCGGACGCGACGAATCGACCGAGATCACCTCCGCCGCGCCGCCGGACAAGGCCGCGATGGCGAAGCCGCCGGTATAGGCGTGACAGTTCAGTACCCGTGCGCAGCCAAAGCCGGAAACCAGCCGCGCGAAGGCGGCGCGATTGTCGCGCTGGTCGAGGTAATGGCCGGTCTTGTGCCCTTCGGCCACGTCCACCGCGAAGCGCCAGCCGTGTTCGGTGATTTCCACCACGCTGTCGCCGTCACCGCTGATCCAGCCGGTGCTGCCTTCCAACCCTTCCAGCTTACGATTGGTGGAATCGGAACGCTCGAACAGACGGGTCACACCATCAATGGCCATCAGGGCGTCGATGATCTCGCGCCGCCAGCGTTCCGCCCCGGCGGACAAAAACTGCGCCACCAGGGTATCGCCATAGCGATCCACGATCAGGCCGGGCAGACCATCGGCTTCCGCATGGATCAGGCGCATGGCATTGGAAGGAATATCCAGACGGGCGCGAAGGGCAACGGCTGCGTTGATGCGGGCACGGATGAAGTCGGCGTCAATGCGCTCGGCCTCGTTGAAGGACCACACGCGCAGCTTGATGGACGATGCCGGTGAAAATGCCGCCCAGGCGAGGAAGCGGCCGTCGTCCGCCTCGACCCGCACCGTCTCGCCCATGTCGCCACCGCCCTTGGCGATAGCGCCGGAAAACACCCACGGATGGCGGCGTTCAAGCGCGCGCTCCTTGGCAGGCTTCAGACGAATGGTTTTCATGACGGCGCACCGGTTTCGGGAATGGATAAAGCGTGCGGCTTCATAGCCTCTCCGCCCCGCCCGGTCAAAGGCCGATGCCATCCTTGGAAGCGACGGACCGGGGGCGTATAAGACTTGCACCATCATTTCTGCTTAGGTTTCCGCGAGTTATTCTCATTCAAGGGGATGGACGCAATGCCACCACTTATTCACGGCTGGTCGGTCGCCAACCTTAAAGGTGATATTTTTGGCGGCCTGACCGCCGCCGTCGTCGCGTTACCGCTGGCGTTGGCTTTTGGTGTCGCTTCGGGCATCAGTCCCATCGCCGGACTTTACGGCGCTATCGCCGTGGGCTTCTTCGCGGCCGTCTTCGGCGGAACGCCATCACAGATTTCCGGCCCCACCGGCCCCATGACCGTGGTCATGGCCGAGGCCGAAGACGCCTAGCCCGCGGCCCCGCCCCGCACCACCACCAGCGCATCCAGCGCCACGGCGCCGTCAGACCGGGCGACGAAGGGATTGACGTCCACCGCTTCGATGACATCGCCGAGGTCGCGGGCAATCCGTCCCATCGCAACGATCGCGCGTTCCACCGCCGCACGGTCCGCCGCCGGCTGCCCGCGCCATCCCGCGAGCAATCGCGCCGCCTTCGTGCGGTCCACCAGCCGCGCCGCGCCGGCGTCATCAAGCGCGGGATCGGCAAACGCGACATCGCCATAAAGTTCCAACGCGACACCCCCGCCACCGAACATCACCACCGGCCCGACCTCGGGATCATTGGCGATACCGAGCGCGAGCTCGACCCCACCGCCGACCATTTCGGCGACCAGGATACCGTCGAGCTTGAGGCCGGGCTTCGCCTTTTCCACGTTGGCGAGGATGGTCGCAAATCCTTTCCGCAGGGCATCTTCGTCGGCAAGGTTGACGAGAACCGCCCCCGCTTCGGTCTTGTGCGGCAGGTCGGCGGAAACTGCCTTGAGCACGACCGGGTAGCCGATTTCGCGCGCCGCATTCGCCGCCGCATCGGCATCGGCCGCCACCACTTCGCGCGCCAGCGGAACCCCATAGGCGGCGAGCAGCGCCTTCGATTCCGGCTCGCTCAAGGTAAAGGGTTGCGAAGCCTTGGCCGAAGCCGCCCGCAAGCGCGCCGCGACATCGTTCGCCGCCGCCGGGGGGGTATCCGTCACGGTGTCCGCACCCGCATGGGTGACATGGTTGCCGATCACGCGCACCGCACGCATGGCCTTGTCCACTTCCTGCAAGAACGGCAGGTGCACCAGTTCCGCGTGCATGTCGCGGGCGTAATTGGTCAGACCGTAGGAAATCATGGAGACATAGCAAATCGGCTTGCCGGTGCGCGCCGCCAGTCTCTCGGCTTCGCGCAGGTTGCTTTCCTTGCGCGCCGAGCCCGCCTCGCGCGGCAGTTCCTCCTGCATCAGCAGAAGATCGATGCCCGGATCCGACAGCATGATGTCTATGGTCTTGAGGTAGTTTTCCTGGCTCGACAAAACCGTGTAGCCGCCATCGAGGGGATTACCCACGGCACTGCCCGCGCCCATGAAGGCTTCAAGCTTTGCCTGGGTTTCGGGCTGAATCTCGGCAAAGCGCACACCGTTGCGTTCCGCCGCATCCAGCATCATGCCGCGCAAGCCCCCCGAAAGGGTGATTGCGCCGATGCCCGTGCCCTTGGGCAGGGGCGCGTGCATGACGTATTCCACCACTTCGATCACTTCGTCGAGATTGCCCGCCCGGATCGCCCCGGCGGCACCGGCGACGGCATCGAAGGCCGCCGCCGACCCGGCCAGCGCCCCGGTATGGGCGAGCGCGGCGGCACGGCCGGCGCTGGAGGTGCCGAGTTTCATCACCACCACCGGCTTGCCCGCGGCGCGGGCCGCGCGGCAGGCGGACAGGAAATTGTCGCGGTCGCGAATCGATTCGAGGTAACAGACGATCACCTTCGTTTCCGGGTCGCGGACGAAATAATGGATATAGTCGGCGCTGTTCAGGCCAACTTCGTTTCCACTGGTCACCAGGGCACCGACCTTGATGCCGCGTTCTTCCAGGGTGCGCTTGATGGCGGTGGCGATGCCGCCGGACTGGCCGACAATGGACACCGGACCTACCGCGATTTCCTGGGGCCGGTCATCGGGCATGGTGACGAAGGATTCCGCCGCCACCATGTTGCCGAAGCAGTTGGGCCCGGAAACCGCCATGCCGGTTTCATCTATTGCGGCGCGCAGGGCCGCCCCCATCTTGCGCCCGGTCTCATCACCGGCTTCATCGAAGCCCGACGTCATCACCGTCGCGCTGCGTGCACCGGCCCTGGCCGCGTCGCGCAGGACACCGGGCACCAGTTTCGCCGGCACCAGGACGATCAGGTGATCCGGCGGCTCGGGCAGGGAGGCGAAGTCACGGTAACAGGTTTCGCCCCAGACCTCGTCGCGGCCGGGATTGAGCGGGAAAACCGGGCCGGGAAAGCCATAACGGCGCAGGTTGCGATGCACCCGGGGCGTCCAGTTGCCCGGCTTGTCCGTGGCCCCGACGATAACCACGTTGCGCGGCGCCAACAGGGCCGCCACTTTTTCCACGCTCTTGTCCGGATCAACCGTGCCCGCTGCCAACGCATTTCCCCCCGATGATATTTTCTTGTTCTGGCGCCATCTTAACGGGCTGTGGGGAGGCCCGGCAACGCCGGGCTTCAGGGTGTCAGGCGAGCGAGTTTCTCCCAATCGACCAGTTCGCCCATCCCCACCGCATCGGGCAGGCGGATGCAGCCGTCCTTTACGCGCAGCGGTTCGATCACGTATTCGTCGGGCAGGTGAAGAAAATGGGTCACTTCCGAGGGCAGGTTAAAGGCGCCATCGGGCAGGGCCGAAGATATTTGCAAGGCCGCGAGCGAGCCGAGCGAGCTCTCCCCGAACAAGCCGATGTTGCAATCCACCCCATGCTCGGCGGCGTGACGGATAATGCGCCAGTTCTCGCTGTAGCCGCGCGCCTTTTGCAGCTTGAGATTGATTGCCTTCGCGCCGCGTTCGACAAACAACTGGGCGGCGGCAAAATTGCGGCAGGGGTTGTCCACCAGCAGGGGCAGTACGCATTCCGCCTGCAGCTTTGAAAAGGCGTCGTTGGGTTCATAGGCGCAGGGGTCTTCGACCATGACGACACCGAAATCGGCAAGACGGCGGCAATAATCCGGCGTTTCCTCTACGCTGTAGGCCTTGTTGGGATCGACATAGATGCTTACCCCGTCGCCGACAGCAGAACGGATCGCTCTCATCGCCGCCATATCGGTGGCGCTCCCCTGCCCGCCCTTGACCTTGAGGGTGCCAATGCCGTAGCGCGTCACCACGTCCGCCGCCTCGGCTGCCATCATTTCGGGCTTTTGCCGCGTCACTACCCATGAAACCGCCACATTGCGAGTGCCGTTCCACATCTGCCACAGGGGCTTACCCGCGACCTGGGCACGGATATCCCAAAGCGCTACATCGATCATCGCCTTGGCCAGGTCATGACCACGCGGCAACCAGACCTTGTGCAAAGCCTTTTCATCGTCGATATCGAGACCGGTTAGCGGCCCTTCGAACAATTCCTCGAAGACCACCGCCAGCGAGCGCAGGGTGGTGCCGGTCCATGTCGTCTTGACCGTACCCTCGGCGATGCCGCTGATACCGTCATCGGTGATCAGGCGCAGCATCATGAATTGCGCCGCGTCCTCGGCCATCGACGCCCATTGCATCGGCCGGGGATAGGGAATACGGACGGGGAACAATTCAACCCGCGCGAGGCGACGCGCCGTCATAGCGGAACCTTGCGGTAAAAATTCACAAAAATTTGGAATACGGTAAGCATGGTCTCCTCGCCACGAATACCAACTTCTTAGCACATCCAAAGCTTAGTAATGGCGGAAACACCAAAAACGTATTCGAATGAATTTATAATACATTGATTTTATTTAGTTAATATACCTACATTCCGAATCAAAAGCTAAATTATCTGCAGATCGGAGATGGCCAGAATGCTGACAGTCTACGGGTTGAAGAATTGTGATACCTGCCGAAAGGCACGCAAATGGCTCGATACTGGAAATATCGCCTACCGCTTTGTCGACCTTCGCGATGACGGGGTTGCCCTTACGATGATCACGACCTGGGTCCGCAAACTCGGCCTCGATACTTTGGTGAACCGCCGCTCCACCACATGGCGAGAACTACCGGCCAGGGAACGCGAGATGCTGACATCAGCAAACGCCGCAAACTTTCTAGTTACCTACCCGACCCTGATCAAACGCCCGTTATTCGACTTTAATGGAAAAATCACTGTCGGCTTCAACGGTAGTACTCGAGCAATCCTAGCCCAATAAAATCATTTTCATCTATCTCGGTAGAGGCCCTCGGAAAAGCTGCGCACAACCTTCGAAATTTGTGGAAAATGATTTGCCAGCGGGGTTTTCTTACAACCGATGATTCAGACTTTTAGCGAAGCCTGAGTTGTCTTTATATGGCCAGTGCAAACTAGTTCCGCGTACTATCTGGTCCAGGTATTGCAACACTGCCCCCGAGATAACCGCAAAATATCTGCGAGTCGCTACGGTCTGTGCAGAGCTCGTGCTCGTGACCAATCCCATGAAGTGATCCAAAAGACTAACCGTTACGTACGCTGGGTATACGCAAATCACAGGAGTATAAAATGCTCAAATCCGTTCGAAATCTAACTATTTTTTGTTGGGACTTTGTTTTCAATCATGAGGTAAGCCCCCTTCGTCACATCCCTGACGTCGCCATTCGCCATTATATCCTGCAAATCCTAGGTCTGATGTGGGCTGTCGCGTTCTCTTTGGCTGTGGGGAGTTATACTTTCTTAGCCATTACCGTAATTGGCCATACCGTTCTAATAGCAGCTGCCACAATCACAGTTGTTACCTGGACGGCCGCCACAGTAAAGCCAGATATATTCTCAACAGGTTCCAACCATGGTGACACTTAACGCTATAATTTTCCCTATCAAAAAACGCTCTTCTTTAGTTCGATCGAGATGGGGGTAGAACTGTCAGTATAAACATTCCCAATCCACGCCCCCTGATATGCCTGATACCTTGATTAACGCCATGATTGGTGGTGTGCAGGGTTCTCTATACCCGAGTAAAGAACAACTTCAAATCGGCTGTGATTATCAGATGAGTTATCTCTCGGATATCCCCGTGGAGTCAGCCCTTCAGAAAACGACCGTGTATTTCGACGGCTCATGTTATCTGTGTCGGGCAGAGATCAGTTACTATCAGCGCAAGGATCATGATCGATCTCTATGTTTTGTAAACATTGCTGAAACCAGCGTCACCACTCCGGAAGGCATTTCCCAGGAAAGTGCAATGAAGCGGTTCCATGTTCGAACAAGGGAGGGGGCCATTCTTTCCGGTGCAGCAGCATTCATAGAGGTATGGGCTCGTTTGCCTGGGTGGCGCTGGGTAGCGCGTGCTGCCTCCCTTCCGGGGGCTACAAAGTTGCTAGAGTGTGGCTACAGGCTTTTTCTGCCGGTTCGGCCATTCATCTCGAAATTTTTAGGGACCATTCTCCGATTTCATGCCCTTATTATCGGTCCCAAGCGCCTGTGATGAGACAATTTGAAACCCAAGCTATACCATCTGCCAGGGTTGCCCTTCGGTCGTTTCCCCAGCCCGGCGTGGCTGTCATTTTTGGTGCAAGCGGCGGCATTGGTGGGGCATTGGCAGATGCCATCAAGGCTGCGCAACAGTTTGAGCATGTAATCTCATTCAGTCGCAGCACTTCACCAGCGATCGACCTTCTCGACGAACACAGTCTCGCAAATGCGGGAGTGTTGGCCGCCGAACTAGGCGAGCTTCGTCTGGTGATCGATGCAACGGGATTTCTCCATGATGAGCGTCAAGTACCCGAGAAAAGCTGGCGGCAGCTTGAGCCGATCAATCTTGCTCGTGCATTTGCGCTAAATGCAATCGGTCCAGCGCTAATCATGAAACATATATTGCCGCGGTTACCACGGTCGGGCAAAGCCGTCTTTGCAACACTCTCCGCCAGGGTCGGAAGCATCGAAGACAATCAACTAGGTGGATGGTACTCCTACCGTTCTTCCAAAGCGGCCCTCAACCAATTAGTTCGGACGGCAGCAGTTGAATTGGCACGTCGATCTCCAGATGCACTTTGCGCCGCCTTACATCCCGGTACGGTTGCCACGGCACTATCGGCTCCGTTCACGACAACTGCGTTGAATGTTCATTCCCCAGCCATGGCCGCCCAACATATACTCACCGTAATCGATCAACTATCAGCGGATGCCAACGGTGGGTTTTTCGACTGGCGTGGTCAGCGAGTGCCTTGGTGATAATCTCTAGAATACGACGCAAGACTGATCTGCCAACTAAGCTCTGCGTAGTATGTGAACGGCCCTTCATCTGGCGGAAAAAATGGGCGCGAGAGTGGATGAACGTCAAATACTGCTCAGAGCGCTGCCGAAGCACTCGGGCCCACCCTAAGCCCAAACGTGGGCTCTCCTCACAATGAATGTTCTCAGAATTATATTCGGCGACCAACTATCACAGGACCTGTCTGCCCTGGATGACCTAGATCCACGCCGTGATGTTGTACTTATGATGGAGGTAATGGAAGAAAATACCTACGTCAGGCATCACAAGCAGAAAATAGTACTGGTCCTGGCAGCGATGCGTCATTTCGCTAAGATGCTTCGGGAGCGTGGTGTCAATGTCAACTACGTACACCTTGACGATCCCAAAAATACAGGCAGTTTCACAAACGAGATCCAACGCGCCGTGGCGCGGCATCGTCCGAGCCGCATTGTCCTGACCGAAGCTTCCGAATGGCGCGTCCGTGAGATGGCAAAAAGCTGGGATGCCCTCACAGGCATACCAGTTGAAATCCGTGAAGATCGCCGCTTTTTCGCCAGCCGTCGGAGATTTGCTGCCTGGGCCAATCGCCGGCGCAGCTGGCGAATGGAGCATTTCTACCGCGAAATGCGACGAGAACATAACATTCTGATGGACGGTGATCGCCCGGAGGGCGGGGCATGGAATTTTGATTTAGATAATCGCAAGACTTTGCCGGCCGAGGTCTCCCTTCCAGAACGGCTTCGCTTCACACCAGATTCTATAACTTGTGAGGTAATCTCCCTCGTCGCAGACCGCTTTGACAACCACTTTGGCACACTCGATACATTCAGTTGGCCGGTGACCCGCTCCCAAGCATTGGAGGCATTGCAGGATTTCATAGTCCACACCCTACCTTGGTTTGGCGATTACCAAGACTCTATGATGACGGGTGAAGTCTTTCTTTACCATTCTCTGCTTGCGCCATCCCTTAATCTTGGTCTCCTGTCACCACATGAAGTTTGCTCTGCGGTAGAGAATGCCTGGCGCTCAGGTCGGGTACCCATCAATGCCGCCGAAGGTTTTATTCGTCAGATATTGGGCTGGCGAGAATATGTTCGCGGGGTCTATTGGACGTTGATGCCAAATTATGCCGGGTCCAATGAATTAGGCGCAAAACGGCCCCTGCCAGATTTTTACTGGACCGGCGAGACTGATATGCGATGCCTAAGAGAAGCAATCAAAAGCACCCGCGAGACCGCGTACTCTCACCACATTCAGCGGCTGATGATAACAGGAAATTTCGCATTGCTTGCAGGCATATCTCCAAGGGAAATTGAACGCTGGTATCTAGCTGTCTACGCCGATGCTTTCGAGTGGGTCGAGATGCCCAATACGCTTGGCATGGCTGTATTTGCCGACGGCGGCAAGATGGCCTCCAAACCTTATGCCTCATCTGGGTCTTACATAAATAGGATGTCAGATTTCTGTAAAGGATGCGTCTACGATATAAAAAAGAAGACCGGGCCAAATGCATGCCCTTTTAATTATCTGTATTGGGCGTTCTTGATTAAAAATCAATCTTTTCTCGAAAAAAATCCCAGGATGGCAATCCCTTATCGAACACTCGGGAAATGGTCTTCCGAAAAAAAAGCTGGTTACTTAAGTGAATCTATGAATTTCCTTAAGTCTCTGCCGAATAAGCAATTATCATAATTCGAGAACCAAGAGGAATGAGGTGGTTTAGAAAATGACAACTCTTCTTTGGTTCCGCCGTGACCTCCGCCTTGCTGATAATCCAGCCCTTGATGCTGCGATTGCAAGCGGGAATCCGATCATACCATTTTATATTTTTGATGATGTTGACGCTGGCGAATGGGCCCCGGGCGGAGCCTCTCGCTGGTGGCTCCACGGCTCTCTATCTGCTCTCTCTTCTAAAATTGAAGCACTCGGCAACCGGCTTATCTTGAGAAGTGGCTCCGCAGAAGCGATCATTAACGAACTTCTATCTGAGACGAAAGCGAAAAGCGTTTATTGGAACCGACGTTATGAACCATGGGCAACCAGGCGAGACGAACTGATAAAAAAGGTATTGAAAAGCAAAGGCGTAGAGGTACGTAGTTTTAACGCTAGCCTGATCCGAGAACCATGGACAGTTACCACTCAAAAAGGCGAGCCATACAAAGTCTTTACTCCTTTCTGGAAAGCATTACGCGCAAGCGGAGAACCTGATCAGCAAAAGCCTCCGCCCCAGCGGATACCCTCACCGAACGATTTCGCCAAGAGTGATCGTCTGAACTCTTGGGGGCTGCTGCCATCAAAACCGGACTGGGCTGGCGGCTTCAAGGAAGCATGGATACCGGGCGAGGACGAAGCACAATCGCGTTTGCACGAATTCATCAACGCTGCAGTTTTCGAATACCACGAAAGACGAAACACGCCAGGGGTTCCCGGCACCTCACGTCTCTCACCACATCTGCATTTTGGCGAAATTGGGCCACGGCAGATATGGCATGCAGTGATAGCTAGCTCGCTCGCACAAAAGGGCAGTGAAATGCCACGCGGAGCCGAGACTTATCTTTCTGAAATTGCTTGGAGAGAGTTTTCTTATCACCTGCTTTATCATTTTCCAGAGCTATCCCAGAAGCCGCTCCGCACCGAATTTGCCGATTTCCCCTGGTCAAACGATCCTGAGGCTCTTTCGTATTGGCAGCGCGGAACAACAGGTTTTCCAATCGTCGATGCGGGTATGCGTGAATTGTGGGCTACAGGATGGATGCATAACCGCGTCCGTATGATTGTTGCCTCGTTTCTGATCAAGGATTTACTCATCAATTGGCAAACCGGCGAGAAGTGGTTCTGGGATACTCTTGTTGATGCCGATCTCGCGAATAATGCAGCAAGCTGGCAATGGGTTGCGGGGTGTGGCGCGGATGCGGCTCCCTACTTCCGTGTTTTCAATCCCACTATTCAAGGATCGAAGTTCGATCCGTATGGCCGCTATGTCAGGAGGTGGGTCCCGGAAATATCCAAGTTACCGGACCAATTGCTTCACGCGCCCTGGACAGCTAAACCGATTGAACTAGCTGACGCCGGGATTTTGCTGGGCAGAGACTACCCAGTACCAATCGTTGATCATTCGATGGCGAGAAACCGAGCATTAGAAAAATATAAGCTGCTCAAAGCAAAAATAAATGGCGAGTGATTCCTTAAAATTTCTAATGCTATTCATCGATAGCGCGCCCTGAGAATAAAAAGCCGCCAACCTATTGTTAGCGGCTTAATTCTTGCCAGGCAGGATTTGAACTTGCGACCCTTCAGGTTATGAGCCTGACGAGCTACCGGGCTGCTCCACCCCGCGTCAATTTTTCGTTCTTTCCGAAACGAAAAGCGGCCATCGCCGCCCCGTCTTCGTATCGATCATTGTGGGACGCTTGACCGTAAAGATTCAGGACAATGCATTTAAGGTCTGGCAGCGGCCTACTCTCCCGGGCCTTAGGACACAGTACCATCGGCGCTGAGGGTTTTCACGGCCGAGTTCGGAATGGGATCGCGTTGGCCCCGCAAAGCCACCAGACAGTCAAAATGCGTTGCCCGCTCACTTGCAAGTAATTTTTGGATTGGGGACCGTCGCAGCGACTTACTGCTACGCAAGACGAGCGCAAATCAAGCCGCTCGAGGGATTAGTACCGGTTAGCTTCATGTGTTGCCACACTTTCACACCCGGCCTATCAACGTGATGGTCTTTCACGCCTCTCAAGGGAGAACTGGTTTTGAGGGGGCTTCCGCTTAGATGCTTTCAGCGGTTATCCCTTCCGTACATAGCTGCCCGGCGATGCGGCTGGCGCCACAACCGGTACACCAGAGGTACGTCCACCCCGGTCCTCTCGTACTAGGGGCAGCTCCTCTCAATTCTCCAACACCCACGGCAGATAGGGACCGAACTGTCTCACGACGTTCTAAACCCAGCTCACGTACCACTTTAATCGGCGAACAGCCGAACCCTTGGGACCTGCTCCAGCCCCAGGATGTGATGAGCCGACATCGAGGTGCCAAACGACGCCGTCGATATGAACTCTTGGGCGTCATCAGCCTGTTATCCCCGGCGTACCTTTTTATCCGTTGAGCGATGGCCCTTCCACTCGGGACCACCGGATCACTATGACCGACTTTTCGTCTCTGCTCGACCTGTCGGTCTCACAGTCAGGCAGCATGCCATTGCACTCGTCAGTTGATTTCGACCAGCTTGAGCCTACCATCGCGCGCCTCCGTTACTCTTTGGGAGGCGACCGCCCCAGTCAAACTACCCACCATGCAGGGTCCTGGATCCGGTTTTCACGGACCGCGGTTAGATATCAAAAAACAATAGGGCGGTATTTCAAGGATGGCTCCACGACAACTGGCGTCGCCGCTTCAAAGACCTCCCGCCCATCCTACACAATCACTTTCTGATACCACTGCAAAGTTGTCAGCAAGGTGCACGGGGTCTTTCCGTCTGACCGCGGGAACCCTGCATCTTCACGGGGAGTTCAATTTCGCTGAGTCGATGTTGAGACAGTGGGGAAGTCGTTTACGCCATTCGTGCAGGTCGGAACTTACCCGACAAGGAATTTCGCTACCTTAGGACCGCGTTATAGTTACGGCCGCCGTTTACCGGGGCTTCCGGTTCAAAGTTTTGCACCTCTCTCCTTAACCTTCCGGCCCGGGCAGGCGTCAGGCCCTATACGTCGTCTTGCGACTTCGCAGAGCCCTGTGTTTTTAGTAAAACAGTCGCTACCCCTAGTCTGTGCCACCTCCGGTTGCCTGGAAAAGGTCTCCTTCTTCCGAAGTTACGGAGCAATTTGCCTAGTTCCTTCAACATCGTTCTCTCAAGCGCCTTGGTATGCTCTACCAGTCCACCTGTGTCGGTTTAGGGTACGGTCTATATGCTGGAGTTATTTCCCTGGAACCCTTCGCGGCACCCCAATCCAATAAGGGATACAACTTACGAGATTCCGTCACTTCCAGCAGGCCCAGGAATATTAACCCGGTTCCCATCAGCTACGCATTTCTGCCTCGCCTTAGGGGCTGGCTCACCCTGCGCGGATTAGCCTTGCGCAGGAACCTTGACTTACGGCGAGAGTGTTTCTCACATCTTTGTCGCTACCATGTCAGCATTCTCACTTCCGATACCTCCAGGAAACCTCGCAGTTTCCCTTCACAGGCTTACGGAACGCTCCGCTACCACTCCAGCAAACTGGAGTCCGCAGCTTCGGTGCATGGCTTTAGCCCCGATACATTTTCGGCGCGTGAAGTCTTATTTAGACCAGTGAGCTATTACGCTTTCTTTAAAGGATGGCTGCTTCTAAGCCAACCTCTCCTGGTTGTCCTGGACTTCCTACATCCTTTTCCACTTAGCCATGACTTGGGGACCTTAGCTGGCGGTCAGGGCTGTTTCCCCTTTGACGACGGACCTTAGCACCCGCCGTCTGTCTGCCGCGCTGTACTCGCCGGTATTCGGAGTTTGGTTAGGTTTGCAAGGATCGCTCCCCAGCTTCATCCAGTGCTCTACCCCCGGCGGTAATCACGCGACGCTCTACCTAAATAGATTTCGGCGGAGAACCAGCTATATCCGGAGTTTGATTGGCCTTTCACCCCTAGCCACAAGTCATCCCCTTCTTTTTCAACAGAGTGGGTTCGGTCCTCCAGTACGTGTAACCGCACCTTCAACCTGCTCATGGCTAGATCACCCGGTTTCGGGTCTAATCCTACGAACTAAACGCCCTATTCAGGACTCGCTTTCGTGCGCCTACACCTATCGGCTTAAGCTTGCTCGTAAAATTAAGTCGCTGACCCATTATACAAAAGGTACGCGGTCACCCCGCAAGGGGGCTCCACTGCTTGTAGGCATCCGGTTTCAGGAACTGTTTCACTCCCCTCATCGGGGTGCTTTTCACCTTTCCCCTCACGGTACTGGTTCACTATCGGTCGTAGGAGTACTTAGGCTTGGAGGTCCCCATGTTCAGACAGGATTTCACGTGTCCCGCCCTACTCGAGGATCAATGCTCTTCTACCTGTACGGGCTGTCACCCACTACGGCCCGCCATTCCAGACGGTTCCAGTTCTTAAGCAATGACCACTGGCCTAGTCCGCGTTCGCTCGCCACTACTAGCGGAGTCTCTGTTGATGTCCTTTCCTCCGGCTACTAGATGTTTCCAGTTCACCGGGTTCGCTTCACTGAGCCATGTATTCACTCAGCAATAGCCCATGATGGGCTGGGTTCCCCATTCGAAATCCACGGATCAAAGGGTGCTCGCGCCTCCCCGTGGCTTATCATCGCAGCGTGCTACGTCCTTCATCGCCTCTACACGCCAAGGCATCCACCAGATGCCCTTATTGCGCTTGATTTGCGAATTCCGTCTTGCGTAGGGACAAGCCCGACGCGACGGCCGCAATCGAAGAACTACTTGCAATCTGCGGAACTTCGCCAGGAGGAGCGACTAACCCCTCAAGGCATCCGCAGATCGCGGGTCAAACGTTTTCACAATGACAAAGAGCCAAGTTCCAATCCCGATACCGAAGCATCGAAACGGGAAAATTCTGGTTCCCTAATAGCGAGGCCGAAATTGGTGGAGGTGAACGGGTTCGAACCGATGACCTCCGGCTTGCAACCAGCCGGCGCTCTCCCAGCTGAGCTACACCCCCAAATCAGGTGACACCGGCAGCCGAGCGGCCGAAAAGCCCGAGCACGCGGGATATGGTGGGCCAGGGAGGACTTGAACTCCGACCTCACGCTTATCAAGCGCGCTCTAACCAACTGGGCTACTGGCCCGCCGATCCTGCGCCGCGGCGGATGTTCGGGCGGGTGCAGAGCCTCGCTAATGGGAAGGGATACGAAGACGGCGACGTGCCGTATTTGCGATCGGGTCCGTTTCCGATCCGAATCCTGTAGAAAGGAGGTGATCCAGCCGCAGGTTCCCCTACGGCTACCTTGTTACGACTTCACCCCAGTCGCTGACCCTACCGTGGCCGGCTGCTTCCTTGCGGTTAGCGCACCGTCTTCGGCAAAAGCCAACTCCCATGGTGTGACGGGCGGTGTGTACAAGGCCGGGAACGTATTCACCGTGGCATGCTGATCCACGATTACTAGCGATTCCAACTTCATGCACTCGAGTTGCAGAGTACAATCCGAATTGAGGCAGCTTTTAGAGATTGGCTCCGGGTCACCCTTCGCGTCCCATTGTCACTGCCATTGTAGCACGTGTGTAGCCCAGCTCATAAGGGCCATGAGGACTTGACGTCATCCCCACCTTCCTCCGGCTTGTCACCGGCAGTTTCCCTTAGAGTGCCCAGCCGAACTGCTGGCAACCAAGGACGAGGGTTGCGCCGTTGGCGGGACTTAACCCAACATCTCACGACACGAGCTGACGACAGCCATGCAGCACCTGGTACTAGGCCCAGCCGAACTGAAAGGTCTGATCTCTCAAACCCGAAACCTAGCATGTCAAGAGCTGGTAAGGTTCTTCGCGTTGCATCGAATTAAACCACATGCTCCACCGCTTGTGCGGGCCCCCGTCAATTCCTTTGAGTTTTAACCTTGCGGCCGTACTCCCCAGGCGGAGTGCTTAAAGCGTTAACTGCGACACTGAAAAGCAAGCTTCCCAACGTCTGGCACTCATCGTTTACGGCGTGGACTACCAGGGTATCTAATCCTGTTTGCTCCCCACGCTTTCGCGCCTCAGCGTCAGTATCGGACCAGAGAGCCGCCTTCGCCACTGGTGTTCTTCCCAATATCTACGAATTTCACCTCTACACTGGGAATTCCACTCTCCTCTTCCGAACTCTAGCCGACCAGTATCAAGTGCAGTTCCCGGGTTGAGCCCGGGCTTCACACCTAACTATGCCGACCGCCCACGCGCTTTACGCCCAGTAATTCCGGAACAACGCTAGCCCCCTCCGTATTACCGCGGCTGCTGGCACGGAGTTAGCCGGGGCTTCTTCTGCGGGTACCGTCATCATCTTCCCTGCTGAAAGAGCTTTACAACCCTAAGGCCTTCATCACTCACGCGGCATGGCTGGATCAGGGTTTCCCCATTGTCCAATATTCCCCACTGCTGCCTCCCGTAGGAGTCGGGCCACGTCTCAGTCCCAGTGTGGCTGGTCATCCTCTCAGACCAGCTACGGATCGTCGCCTTGGTGAGCCATTACTCACCAACAAGCTAATCCGACGCGGGCTTCTCAATCGGCGATAAATCTTTCCCCCGTAGGGCGTATACGGTATTAGCCAAAGTTTCCCTTAGTTATTCCGTACCGAAAGGCAAATTCCCACGCGTTACTCACCCGTCCGCCACTAAGGACACCTAGCGTTAGGGCCTTCGTTCGACTTGCATGTGTTAAGCCTGCCGCCAAGCGTTCGTTCTGAGCCAGGATCAAACTCTCAAGTTGAGTTTGAGACCGTTCAGGCAAACGCATGCGTTCTTTTAATGAGAACACGCTTGCGAGCACATTTATTGGCGCGCCGCCGCCTGCGTATCCCTTCCTGTTTTGACGATGTCAAAGAGCGAAATCAAAAAAGCGAGCCGTAGAAAACCCCCGTCCCAACGAGGTCGGGGGGTGCAACGGAGGCGCGGTTATACGCGTCCCCTTACCCCCTGTCAAACCCCATTTTCCGGCTAACACAAACTTTTTTTCAGGCCGGAACGTGGACGATTTTCAACGCCGCGAAATCACCGCGGACGCGGAAAAAAACAGGTGCCTATGTCTACGATTGCCGATGGTCCGTGAAGACACCGGCGCTGGTGCTAATATAGGATTTGGCACGGCAAGAGTAAAGACCATGGAGCGTCAAACGGCATGATTCAAAAGTATTTAAAAACAATGGTTTGCGTTATTGCAGCCGGTTTTCTGGGCGCTTGCGCCCAGACCGCGGACCTTCAGGCCAGCGCCACCGGCAAGGAAACGGGGGCGCCGCCCAGCCTCGCTCAGTTCACCGATATCCCGATTCCCGCCGGCGCCACCATGAACATGGAGCGCAGCCTGATCCTCGGCCCCCATGACACCTGGATCGGACGCCTGGTCTACACGACCTCCCTCGGGCCGCAGCAGGCCTTTGCCTTTTTCGGGCGGGAAATGCCGGGTTTCGGCTGGCGTGAAATCACTTATGTCCGGGCGCGGATCAGCATTCTGACCTTTGTCCGCGGCGATCGCGCCGCCACCATCCAGATCGACAGTACCGCCCTTGGCGGCGCGGCGGTGGATTTCACCGTTTCCCCCGCCCGTGCCGAAAGTCCCGCCCCGCCCCGGCGCTAGCCGCCCCCGTGACGGCGGCCGCCGCGCGGTGCTACAACAGCACGTAAAGACAAGCGGCCAGCCATAGGCCGCGTTCCGGGAAACGCCATGAGTGAATCGCAAGCGGGCAGCGATGCGACGCAATACGCGCAAAGCATGCGCATACTCGGCCTGATCAGCGTCGGCCACGCGCTCAGCAATTTCTACGTCCTCTGCCTGCCGCCGCTTCTGCCGTTTTTCAGGGCCGATTTCCAGGCGTCCTACACGCTGCTGGGCGCCATGCTGTCACTGCGCACCATCGTTTCCGGGTCGCTGCAAATGCCGGTCGGCTTCATGGCGGACCGTTTCGGCGGCAAGAAAGTCCTGATCGCCGGACTGATTCTCATGTCCACCGGTTTCGGCGGCCTGGCTTTCGCGCCCAATGTTTACTGGTGCATGCCGTTGATGGCGATCTTCGGGCTCGGCCTCGCTACCGTGCGTCCGTCGAATTACACGATCATCAATGCCTCGATCCCGCCGACCTGGATCGGTCGCGCTTTCGGCATCAACATGTTCGCCGGGCACACCGGTCGCGCCATCGCGCCGCCCTGCATCATTGCGCTTTCGGCCCTGCTGGACTGGCGTTCGGCAGTGCTGGTGACGGCGGGTATCGGCATCGTGATTTCGCTCGGTATCATCAGCCAGTGGCGCAGCGTGCGCGACGATGCGGCGGGCAAGAGCCGGCGCAAGGACAGCCCCGGCATTATCGCCGAAGTGCGCATGCTGGCCTCGCGCACGGCCTTGCTGTTCTTCCTGTTCTACACGCTCAATTCGCTGGCCAATAACGGCATCAATTCCTTTTCCGTTGCCGCCCTGACGGAACTGCACGGCACCCCGCTCGGCGTCGCGTCGAGCGCGCTTACGGGCTACCTTATCGCCAGCGCGTGCGGCGTTTTGCTCGGCGGGTTCATCGTCGACAAGACGACGCGCCATCAGCTCGTCGCGTCAATCGCACTGATCGCCGCGGCGGGGCTGATCGCCATGCTCGGCGCGGTTTCGCTTCCCCTCGTGGCCCTGATGGCGGTGATGACGGTGACCGGCATTTTCCAGGGCATGCTGCGGCCCGCCCGCGACATGCTGTTGCGCGCGGTCATGCCCAAGGACGGCTTCGGCAAGGCCGTCGGCATGGTCACCACCGGCGCCGCGATCGGCGGCTCCACCGCGCCGCTGATCTTCGGTTACATCCTCGACCACGGCGCCCCCCAATGGGTGTTTTACGTCATTGGTCTCGGCCTTGTTTCGGTGGCAGCGACGGTGCTGGCGCCAAAGGAAAAAGTCACGCCCAATCGCGAAGGTGCCTGAAGCCCCTTGCCCTTGGTCAAGTTCCCCTGCACCTGCTAGAAATGAACTTGCCCCTCACCCCTGACGAAAACGGACCATGAGCCAACCCACCCCCGCCGACATGGAAGAAGAACGCGAAAGCCGACGCCTGAGCATTCGCATTCTGGCCCTGGTGTCTGGCGGCCATGCGCTCAGCAATTTCTATGTTTTGTGCCTGCCGGCACTGATCCCGTTCCTGAAAACAGACTTCAACGTGTCCTACACGCTGCTGGGGCTGATCCTGACGGTGCGCGCCATCACCACCGGGGTACTGCAGGTGCCGGTCGGGTTCCTGGTGGACAGGCTCGGCGGCAAGAAGGTGCTGATCGTCGGCCTGTTCATGCTGTCGGTCAGCTTCGGCCTGCTCGCCTTCATCCCCAATTTCTACTGGTCGCTGCCGCTGATGGTGGTCTTCGGCATCGGGCTGGCGACCATGCGACCGTGCAATTACACAATCCTCAACGCCTCCATTCATCCATCATGGGTCGGGCGCGCCTTCGGCATCAACATGTCCGCCGCCCATACCGGGCGCGTGATCGCCCCGCCGCTTATCGTCACCACCGCGGTGATATGGGACTGGCGCATCGCGGTGCTGGTTGCCGCGGGGATGGGGCTACTGGTGACGCTGCTGATTACCAGCCAGTGGCGCATCGTCCGCGATGACACGATCCAGCCCAAGCGCACGACCGAAATCGGGTTCCTTCAGGAATTGCGCCTGCTCGCTTCCGGCTCGCTGTTCATGTTTTTCATCTTCTTCGTCTTCAATTCCCTCACGACACACGGCGTCCATTCCTTCACCGTCGCGGCATTGGCGGAACTGCGCGCAACGCCGCTCACGGTGGCATCCGGGGCGCTGACGGGCTACCTCGTCGCCAGCGCCATCGGCGTCTTCGCCGGCGGCTTCATCGTCGACAAGACACCGCGTCATGTCGCCGTCGCAGTGCTGGTGCTGTTGGGATCGGGCCTGCTGTTCATCGTCGTCGGCGCCGTCAACATGACCATCTTCTGGATCATCACGCTGATGAGCCTGGCCGGTGCCCTGCAAGGGGTACTGCGCCCCGCCCGCGACATGCTGATGCGGGCGATCATTCCCCAGGCCTCCTTCGGCAAGGCCATCGGCATGGTCGCCACCGGCGCCGCCATCGGCGGGGCGGTAGCCCCGGTGGTTTTCGGGTGGGTCCTCGATGCGGGCAACCCGAGCTGGGTGTTCTATATGCTGGCTGCCTGCGTCGCGATCCTGGTCGCAACCGTGGCCTGGCCCAAGCGCGCAATCTCGTTGCCCTGAAGGCGCTACTTCAGTCGCGGATATCCTGCAACAGCCATTCGGTCGGGATTGAATTCCCGAGCCCCCGTGCCTTCGCCTTCTCATAGGCGACCGCCGCCACCGCCCAGAACTGCAAGCCCTGCAGGTTGCCGCGTTCCGAATAGCTGATTTCCCGCGAGGAGGTCCGGCCCCGGTTGCTGCCCTCGAAAATATCCTTCAGCGTGATCATGCGATCGGGCAGCCAGGCGCCGTGCCCGCGACTGCCCGCGCGCTTCAGCTTCTTGAAGTTTTCATGACCATCGGGCTCGGCCGCATAGGTGATGTATTCATCGTCGAGCTGCATTTCCGGACGCCCCCACGGCGCCGGGGCGGAACCGAAACGCAAGTAAACATCGACCTTGTCGAGCGTCTTGGGATCGGGATGGCCGCCGCCGACGTTGACGACGTGACAGCCCTCCTCGACCCAGTCGCCGTTGAGCACGGGCACCGCCGAATCGGTCAGGCTGGCGACGATATCGGCGCCGCGATAGACATCACGCGCGTTGTCGCAAACAACCACCTCGATCCCGTATTTCTGTCGCATTTCCTCGGCGAAACGTTCGCGGTTGGCGGGCGTCGGCGAAAAGACCTGGAGCTTGCGGATATCGCGCACGTAAGTGAATGCTTCCATATGCGTGCGCGCCATGCCGCCCGAGCCGAGCATGCCGACGACGTGGGAATCCTCGCGGCTCATGTACTTGACGCCGATGCCGCCGTCAGCGCCGACCCGCATGTGCTGCAACACCCCATCGTTGATAAAAGCCAGCGGCTCGCCGGAATTCACGTTGGTCAGCAGTATCAGGCCGCAGAACATGCCCGGACGGGTGCAGTATTTTTCCTGGGTACGCACGCCATTGTATTCCTGCTCGTAGATCACATCGGACTTCATGCGAATGGCGAAATAGCCCGCCTGGGAACCACCTTCCATGGTGCCCCACTGGTAAATCTTGCCCGCATCCGATGTCGGGATCTGAATATCCACGCGGGGGCGGCAGACCGACTGACTAAGCGCAAGCTGGCGGTAGGATTCCTCCAGCGCGTCGATCGTGTCCTTCATCGTCAGGACTTCGGCGACCACTTCGTTATTAATGAACAGCGTCATGCTTTTCTCCTGCGGGAAAACGGATCAGTCGCGGATGTCTTGCAAGAACCAGTCGGTCGGAATCTCATGACCGCGCCCGGCGGCCTTGGCCATCTCGTACGCCTTTCCGGCCACGGCGAAGAACTGCACGCCTTGCAGGTTGCCACGTTCCGAGTAGGTGATCTGGTTGTCGCTTTCACGCACGCGTGCCTTGCCCGCCATGACATCGCCGAGCCACACCAGCCGATCCTCGGCCACCGCGCGCCGTCCACCCCTGAGCGCGTCGGGCGACATCGCCTTGCGCGCCTCCGCCTCGGTCATCGCTACGTAGGTCAGGCGCGAGCGCGCCCGGCCGAACTCCGGCAGGCCCCAGGGTTGCGGCGCGTTGCCGAAACGCAGGCTGACGTCGATCTTTTCGATGGAGGCCGCATCCGGGGCGCCGGAACCGCCGACCACGACGATATGACTGCCCGGCTCCAGGCAGGCCCCATCGGTCACCGGCACGGTCGCGTCGGTCAGCGCGGCAAGAATATCGGCGCCACGGTAAACCTGTTCGGGCGCATCGCAGACCTTGACCTCGATCTCCCACTTGGCGCGCATTTCCTCGGCGAAGGCTTCACGGTTGGCGCGTGTCGGCGAAAAGACCTGGAGCTTCTTGATATCGCGCACCGCCATGAAGGCATCCATGTGGCTGCGCGACATACCGCCCGAGCCGAGCATGCCCAGCACCTCGGCATCCTGACGCGCCGCGTACTTGACGCCGATGCCGCCGTCGGCGCCGACCCGCATATGCTGCAAGATGCCGTCGTTGAACAGGGCCAGGGGCTCGGCGTTTTCCACAGAGGTCAGCAGGATCAGCCCGCACCAGCGGCCGGGCCGCATGCAGTATTTTTCTTCCGTCGGGATGCCGTTACGGGTCTCCTGGGTGAGCACGTCGGATTTCATCCGGATGGCGAAATAGCCTCGGGTCGAGCCCCCCTCCATGGTCCCCCACTGGTAGGTCTTTCCCGCGGTTTCGGTGGGAATCTGGATATCTATGCGGGGTCGGCAGACCGCCTCGGAGGCCCGCAAATCGCCGTAAGCCTGCTCCAGGACCGCCATGGTGTCTTCCATGGTCAGAACCGCCTCGACATCGGCATTATTAATAATCAGCGTCATGGCCCCTCCCTGGCCCCCTCTACACTGGCGGTGGCCGCGTTTTCTGGGCACAATAGAAGGCCTGCCGAAGCAAGGCAATTGCAGCGCCGTTGGGAGGTGGGTTCCCCGGCGCCAAAGGGAGGGAACGCGACATGGGCCGCAAGAGCCTGGCCGCCGTGATGACAGTTCTCGCTGTCGGCATATCGCCGGTCGCGGCCCAGCGGGCTGCCCCGGGATTCGATTTATCTTCCTACCGTGTCACGCATCCGGGCACCGTCCTGATCGACCGGGCGGAACGTCTGGCGACGCTTGCCCATTTCGGACACAAGACGAAACGGCTTTGCCGCGTGGAAATGCCCGCGCCGGCCGCCAACATTCAACCTGTCTCCACGCTTGAAGGGCGCCTAGGTTACGGCGGCAATGATCGTCGCGTGGCGCCGTTCGACTGGGCCGTGGTCGTCCACAGTGCAAATGCCTTCGGCACCAACTCCCGCCCCGCGCTCGATACCTTCATGAGCCTGCTTACGCGTTGGGCCGATGCCGGGGCGATGACACAATTGATCGATGATGTCGCCGGCTCCAACACATCCGTGACCTTCGGCCTCAAGCGTTCGCTTGCCGCCCTGATCCCCAACTGGGTGGCGATTCGCGACGATGCCCGCGTGCCCCCCGACCAGCGCGCCAAGGTGAATGGCTGGGTCGAAAAAATGGTGAACCTGGCCGACACCAACACCGGCGGGCGCAATCGCGCGAAGCGCATCCTCAACTGCCCCGCCAACCAGGACACCAGCAATTGCAACAATCATCGCTACTTGCGCGATGCCGTGAACATCATGTGGGGCACGGCCAGCGGTGATGACACGCGCTACCGCAAGGGGATCCAGCGTTTCCGCGTGGCCCTGCGCCAGATGCGCGCCGATGGCTCCCTGCCGCTCGAAACCCAGCGCGGTTCGCGGGCGCTTTGGTATCAGAATTATGCCGTCGGCATGCTGACCACCATCGCCGAAACCGCGGCACGCCAGGGGCACGACCTCTACGGCATGGAAATCGAGGGACGGTCGTTGCACCGCGCCATCCGTTTCCTGCTCGACGGCATTGAGCGGCCGGTCATCGTTCACCCTTATGCCAAGGTGAACCGCGCACCGGGTCCCGGACTCGACTGGCGCGAACAGGACCTGCGCTTTACCGAGCCGCGTGGACGCTGGCATCACATGGCCTGGACCGAAGCCTACCTCGCCCGTTTCCCCGACCACGCCAATTCCCGGCGCATCCGCAAGGTTCTGCCCGGCCTGTTCGAGGACCGACCCCACATCGCCCGCACCAGCGGCGGCAACGCGAGCTGCCTGTTCATGCAGCCCTGACCCGAGGATTACCGTGACTACCCGTACCCCGCCTGTCGTGCATCACGACGCCGGCGCGCTTCTACGCCCCCGCAATATCGTCCTGGTCGGCGCTTCCGACCGCCCCCGCCACTGGTCCGGACGCGTTTACGAGAACCTTCGCCGTTTCGGTTTCCCCGGTGGGGTCTATCCCGTCAATCCCAAGCGCGAGACGATCTGGGACGTGCCCTGCTTCCCCAATGTCGCCGCCCTGCCCGAAGCACCCGATCACATTCTGTCGTTCCTGCCCGCGGATCTTGTCCCCGGCCTGTTGCGCAAAGCGGCGGCGGCGGGTGCGCGCTCGGCGCTTGTTTTCGCCGGCGGCTTCGGCGAAGGCAATGATCCCAAGGGGCGCGAACGCGCCCGCGAACTGGCCAAGGTTGTCGAGGAAACCGGGATCGCGCTGTGCGGCCCCAATTGCCTCGGCAACGTCGCGGCGCCGTCGCGCGCCGTCACCCTGCCCGACGACGGGTTGGGCGGGATCGAACCCGGCCCCGTCGCCGTCATCGCCCAGTCGGGCGGTCTTTGCGTGGCGCTGAACCGCATTCTCGCCGAACGCGCTATGATGCCCTCCTACCTGATTTCCTGCGGTAACCAGGTGGGTCTCGCCGCCGGCGACTACATTCGCTTCATGGCCGGTGAACCCCAGGTTCGCGCCATCCTGCTCTACCTCGAACAGGTGGCGCGGGTGGACGACTTCCTCGACGCCTGCCGCACGGCGCAGGCCGCGGGCAAGGCCGTGCTCGCGGTCAAGATCGGCGGTTCGGACGCGGGCCGGGCGGCAGCGCTCGCCCATACGGGATCGCTGGCGGGTGCGGTCGAAGCTTTCGATGCGGTTGCCGGCGCCGCCGGGGTGACCCGGTTCGATTGCCTGGAAGACGCGGTCGAGGCGCTGGAATACGCAGTGCGCGCCGCGCCACCACGCGGCCCCGCCGTCGCGGTGGTCAGCAATTCCGGCGCGCTGAAAAGCCTGGTTTCCGAATCCGCGGCCCGCGCCGGTGTGCCGCTGGCCCGGTTTTCCGAAACCACCCAGGCCCGCATTTCCGAACAGCTTGCCGCCGATGCGCCGCGCGGAAACCCGGTGGATACCAAGCAGACGATCCGTACCGAAAACTATCTCGCCTGTCTCGACGCGCTCGCCGATGACCCGGAAGTCGGGTTGATTCTTCTTGGCGAGGAAATCCCGCAAGTCCCCGGTATTGAACGAAAAGAATCCAACCTGCGCGGGGTCGCGAAATGGACCAAGGAGCGCGAGAACCGCCCGCCGCTCGCGCTGTTCACGCCGGTCAATGTCAGCCCCAGCGCCCACGCGAAAAGCCTGCGGGCCGGCCTCGCGCATCTGCCCTACCTCAGTGAGCCCGACCGCGCCTTTCGCGTCGTCCAGCGGTTCAACGACCAGATCGCCCGGCGCACCCGCGCCGAAGCAGGCCCCGGTCCCAAGGCCGGTGCCGAGGCACTGGCGCGCTTGCGCGAACTGGCCGAGGCCCGCGGCGATGGCCCGCGCACCCTGAGCGAAGCGCAATCCAAGGCGCTGCTGCCGCCCTGGGGTCTCCGGGCGGCACGCGAAACCCTCGCCAACGATCCGCAGTCCGCCGCCGGGGCCGCGGACGCGATGGGCTATCCCGTCGTCATCAAGGGCGTGGCCCCGACGCTGGCCCACAAGACCGAAGCGGGCGCGGTGATGCTGAACCTCGCCGACGCGGCAGCTGTAAAAGCCGCCTGCGCGACCATTGCCGGTAATGTCGAAGCCTACGCGCCGGGCACAAAGCTGGAAGGATTCCTGGTCGCCGAGCAGGTGACCGGCGGGGCGGAACTGGCGCTCGGCATTTCCCGCGATGCGGAAATGGGCCCGGTGGTCATGTTCGGCATGGGTGGCGTCATGCTGGAGCTATACAAGGACGTGGCCTTCGGCCGCGCCGGGCTGAACCGGGCGGAAGCCGCCGCGATGATCGACGCCACCCGCGCCGGAAAATTGCTGGCGGGCTGGCGCGGGGCACCTGCGCTCGACCGCGAAGCCGTGATCGACGCCATCGTCGCGCTCGGCGCGCTGGCCGCCCATTCCGGCGACATTATCGAGGCGGTGGATATCAATCCCCTGGTCGCCCTGCCCGAAGGCCGGGGCGCGCTGGCGCTGGATGCGCTGGTGGTTCTGTCCGGCACCGGATCCTGAATCCCCTCAGGAAATCAGGGTTTCCGAGCGCAGGAGTTGAATCAAGAACATCAGGCTGTAGGAAACCCCGGCTATCCTCAGCGCCCACACGAAACGGCGACGCTTCATGTCGCGCAACAGGGAATTTTTCTGGATTTCGTAGGCTAGTTCAATCTTCCAATCGCTTCTGTTCAATGCAGCGATGAAGTCATCAAGAATGGGATAGCGTTCTTCCAGCAGGTAATAGCTACGTTGAAGGTTATCGATATGCGTCCCGAGCTTCGGCGCCATGCTGCGGGATGGATAGAGCACATAACCGAACATAATGATCGGCACGACCCCGAGCACCCACGAAAGGATGACCAGGGCCAGGGTAAATTGCGGGGCCTTGGGAGCCAGCGAACCGACCGTCGTGATCAATCCCAGTGAAAAGATGAAACCGATACTGATAATCTGTGCCTTGGTATCGTAACCACGTATCGTATTGCGAACATCCTGCAGGGAAGCTAGCAGAATGGGGATTTCCTGAGATTTCACTTCCTTCTCATTTTGCATGAAGCACACACCCTGATTCGTGAGGATATTCAGCCTGCCTCCCCTAACACGGTTGCGTGACATCCCGGAGACAGGCACCGGGTTTTCCGGCCCCTGTCGGGGCTCAAAACCGGCATAAAGGCCCGCGAACTATTATCAATATAATTACTTTTATATCGAATAGTTAGAGTTCTTATGATATTCTCTGCGGGCCATTTACCGGAGGGATATTCATGCCACGCCAAATTACCGCCCTGCTGGGCGCCGCCGTCGTTTCCGCAACCCTGTTCGCCGCACCCGGCGCTGTCCTTGCCAAGGAGGCCGGTGATTTCCTGGTACGCCTGCGCATGGCGAGCCTGGCGCCTGAAACAAACGGCACGACGCGCGAAATCGGCGGCGCCGCCAAGGTCAACCAGGACACCGTGCCCGAGGTGGACTTCACCTACTTCTTAACCGACAACATCGCCGCCGAACTGATCCTGGCGACCACGCGCCATCGCGCTTCGGTTTTGAACAGCACCTCCGGCGACGTGGACCTGGGCGAGGTTTCGCTGTTGCCGCCCGTGCTGACGCTGCAATACCACTTCACGCCCAAGGCCAAGTTCAGCCCCTATATCGGCGCCGGACTCAGCTATGTCATGTTCTATGACGTGGACAAGGGCCCCGGACTGACAGCCGTGAAATACAAGGATTCGCTCGGCTACGCTTTTCAGGCAGGTCTTGATGTCGCCCTGGACGACCGCTGGTCGCTCAACTTCGACATCAAGAAGATTTACGTCGATACCGATATCACCGTGAACAACGGTGGCATCAACGCGCCGGGCGTCGATCTCAATCCCTAGGTGTTTTCGGTCGGGTTCGGCTACCGCTTCTAGGACGAAGCCCGCAGGACCTGACGGGCGATCACCATCCGCATCATTTCCGGGGTGCCTTCGGTAATGAGGTGGCTGCGCTGGTCGCGGAACAGGCGTTCCACCGGCAGATCCTTGGTCAGGCCGATGCCGCCGTGGATTTGCAGGCATTCGTCCGCCGCGCGGTAAGCCATTTCGGTCCCGAACAGCTTGGCCATATAGGGCTCAACCCGGTCCTCGACCCCGGCGTCCGCGCGCGCCGCCGCGCGGTAAATCATCAGCCGCGCCGCCGTCAGCTTGACCGCCGTTTCCGCCAGCATCCACTGGATGCCCTGGCGATCCGCCAGGGGCCGGCCAAAGGTCACGCGCTGCTTGGCGTAAGCCGTGCCGAGTTCAAGACAGCGTTCCGTGACGCCGAGCGCCCGCGCGCCCTGCTTGATGCGTCCGACGCTGAGCCACTTCTGTCCCAAGGCAAAGCCCTTGCCCTCCTCGCCGACGAGATTGCGCGCGGGCACGCGCACGTCGTCGAAAACGATTTCCCACGGGCCTTCCTCGGTCATGGTGTGGTACTGGGCCGAAAGCCGGATGCCGGGCGTATCCATGTCCACCAGGAAACACGAAATCCCGCCGCGCGACCCCTTCTCCCGCTCCGTTGCCGCCATGACCTGGGCGAAATCGGCGTGATCGGCGCCGGTGATGAATCGCTTGACGCCGTTGATGACGTAATCGTCGCCATCGCGCACCGCGGTGGTCCGCATCGAACCGGGGTCGGAGCCGGAATCGGGCTCCGTCTGGACAAAGCAGCAGGTTTTTTCGCCGCGAATGACGGGAAACAGATAGCGTTCACGCATTTCCGCATCAAGGGCATAGAGGATCGGGCGCACATCAGGGCCAAGGATGCTGACGCCCCGCGTCGGCAGGGCCACCGTGCGGCCCAGTTCTTCCCATACCACCGCGCGGGCAAGAAGGCCGAGGCCCTGACCGCCGAATTCCTCCGGCACGTCGATCAGCCACAGGCCCAGCGCCTTGGCCTTGTCGCAGAAATGTTCCAGGTAACCGGGACGCAGACGGCCCGCCTCCAGCGTCTTGCCTTCGAGGGGAATCATTTCCTCGTCCACGAAACGCCGGACACTGGCTTTGAGAATGCGCAATTCCTCGGGTAATTCGAAGCTCACCGGTGCCCCCTGCCGATTTTGGCCGATTATGGCCCATGGCGGCGGCAACGCAAACCGCACCCGCAGGGGCGCGGTTGCGGGCGGGCCATCCGGGGGCTAAAATCGCGCCACCGGCGGCGCCCCAATGCGGCGCCGCCCCGCCTTTTCACGACTCAGTCCATCCACCCCGAAACGGGGCTCCCTAGGAGATTGCAATGCCGCACGACATGCCCGATGAACACATCCACTGGACCGAACCGACGGACAACAAGAAGAAGTCCGGCTTCGGCACCTTCGAACGGCCCAATCTGCCTTATGACGACTGGATGGAAGCCCAGTGCATCCCGTGCTTCCGCGGCCTCGGCGTGCAGCGCTGCCAGGATCTGCCGCTCGGCGACTGGAAGTTCTACGGCGGGCGCGGCACTTTCATCCAGCTTTGGGGCACCGAAGGCCTGTGGGGATCGTTCGTGCTGGAAGTTCCCGGTGCCGGGGCGACCAACGCGGTCAAGCACATCTACGAACAGCAGTTCCTGGTGATCGAAGGCCGCGGCACCACCGAGGTCTGGGAAGACGGCGACGAAACGAAAAAGCACGTGTTCGAATGGCAGGCCGGTTCGATGTTCGCCATTCCGCTGAACGCCAAGTACCGCCTGATCAACGCGTCGTCGCAGCCGGCAAAGCTGCTCGGCGGCTCGCTCGCGCCGGAAGCGTTCAACACCTACCGCAACGCGGATTTCATCTTCAACTGCCCCTACGCCTTCCGCGACCGCTTCGATCCGAACGCCGAGGACTACTACAAGCCCAACGACGACATCTTCGCCGATCCCATTCGCGGCCTGGCGATGAAGCAGACCAACATCCTGCCCGATGTCATCAACTGCGAACTGCCGCTGGATAACCGTCGCTCGCCGGGCTATCGCCGGATCGAGCCGCACATGGCGCGCCAGAATTTCTACCTGTGGATCGCCCAGCATGAAACCGGCCGCTATTCGAAGGCCCACGCCCACGGTTCGGCGGCGGTGCTGATCTGCCTCAAGGGCAAGGGCTACACTTACACTTGGCCCGACCGCCTTGGCCCGACGCCATGGAAGGACGGCAAGGCCGCCGAGGTTATGCGCCAGGATTACGAGCCGGTGGGCATGGTCACCGCCGCGCCCATGGGCGGCGAGTGGTATCACCAGCACTTCGGCGTGTCGTCCGGCCCGCTGCGCCTGACCGCGTGGTTCGGCCCCGTCCATCCGGGCAAGAACTCCCGCTCCGGTGCGCCCGGCAGCCAGATGAACGACTACGGCGCCATCGATATCCGCGACGGCGGCACGGCCATTCCCTACGACATGGAAGACCCGTATCTCCGCAAGGAATTCGAATCGACCCTCGCGGAAGACGGCGGCAAGTCCCGCATGGAGCCGGAGCTCTACGTCGCGCCGAACAAAGCCGCCGAGTAGCGTATGGCACAGAGAGAGATTCGCGCGGCGTTCACCAGCGCCGAGCGGCACATCGTTGACGAAGGTGAATTCGACCTGACCAGCGTCGGCGTGGACATCGGTTCGTCCACGTCGCACCTGGTTTTCTCGCGCCTGCACATGGAATGCATCGGCTCGCGCTACAAGATCGTAGAGCGCGAAATTCTGGCCGAATCCGACATCCTGCTCACCCCCTATGTGGACGGCGAGGTGATCGATTCGGACGCGCTGGGATCATTCATTGACGGCTGCTATACGAAAAGCGGCCTCAAGCGGTCGGATATCGACACCGGCGCCCTGATCCTCACCGGCGTTGCCGTGCGCCGCAGCAATGCCCGCGCCATTGCCGACCTGTTCGCGGCCGATGCCGGAAAGTTCGTCGCGGTTTCGGCCGGTGACGGGCTGGAAACCACCATGGCGGCCCATGGTTCCGGCGCGGTGGCGTTGTCTGCGTCGCTCGATGGCGTGGTGATGAACATCGATATCGGCGGCGGCACCTCCAAGGTCGCTATCTGTGAAGGCGGCAAGGTTCACGAAGTCACCGCCATTGACGTCGGCGCCCGGCTTCTGGCCATGGACGACGACGGCAAGATCAACCGCATCGAAGACGCCGCCCATACCTATGCCAAGGAAGCGGGCATTGAAATCGGATTCGGCGTCAAGCCGACGGACACCCAACTTCAGGCATTTGTCGATCGCATGATCGCGCGTCTGATGGAGGTCGTGACCCTGAAAGACATGACGCCCGAAGCCATCAAGCTTCTGCGCCTGCCGCCGCTTACCTACCGTGGCAAGGTGGATGCGATCACGTTTTCCGGCGGGGTTTCGGAATTCATCTACGACAAGGCGACGACAGCTTTTGGCGACCTCGGCCCCTTCGTAGCCAAGGCCATCCGCAAGGCGGTGGATGCGCTCGGCATCAAGATTCACGAACCCAAGGCCACCATTCGCGCGACCGTCATCGGCGCATCGCAATACACCGTGCAGGTGTCGGGCAACACGATCTTCATCAACCCGACCAGCGCCGTGCCTATTCGCAACGTGCCGGTGATCGCGCCCGATATCGACCTCACGGCCGAGGAAATCGACCCGGCCAAGGTCGCCCAGGAAATCGAGGCATCGCTGACACGCCTAGACCTGACGGACGCGGAGCAGCCGGTGGCGGTTTCGTTCAAGTGGGGCGGCTCGGCAACCTTCAAGCGGCTGCACGATTTCTGCACCGGCGTCGTCGCCGGACTGAAGAAGCATTGCGAAAAGGGCCATCCGTTGATCATGGTCAACGACAGCGATATCGGCGGCCTTCTCGGGCTGCACATGACCGAGGAAATTCAGCTCGACGATGCTGTCGTGTCCATTGATGGGATCGAGCTCAAGGAATTCGACTACATCGACATCGGCGAACTTATTCCTTCGTCCGGTGCGGTACCCGTGGTCATCAAATCGCTGGTGTTTCCCGCCTCGAGCTGAGGCGGGAACGCGCCGGTGCAGGGGGGATGCAATGAGCGCGAACAACCGAAGCAACCGGCAAAGCGACCTGCGCGCCTTTATCGCGGAACTGCGCGAGAGCGGCGACCTGCGGGAAATCAAGGGCGCCGACTGGAAACTTGAAATCGGCGCCGTGACCGAAATCCTGGGCGAGGAAGAAGGCCCTGCCCTCCTGTTCGACGAGATCAAGGATTACCCCAAGGGCTTCCGGGTCTTTTCCAACGTCTTTCGCACCCACGCCCGCGCCGCCGCCAGCCTGGGACTGCCGGACACGCTTTCCGGGGTTGGCCTGCTCAACGCCTGGCGCCAGCGTATCCGCGAGAAGAAACCCATCGCCCCGGTGATGGTCAAGGACGGCCCGGTGTTCGAGAACCGCGCCGAGGGTGCGGCGCTTGATCTCGGCATCTTTCCCGCCCCCATCTGGCACGAACACGACGGCGGACGCTATCTCGGCACCGGATCGGCGGTCATCACCCGCGACCCCGACAGCGGCCAGGTCAATATCGGCACCTACCGCTGCATGGTGCAGGGCAAGGACCGCATCAGCGTCAAGATGAACAAGGGCAAGCACGGGCGCCTGGCGATGGACGCCTACCACGCGCGGGGCGAAGCCTGCCCCGTGGCCATCAGCTTCGGCCACGCGACCTCGATCTTCCTGGCCGCGCAACTGCCCGTCGCGCCCGGCGAGAAGGAATATGAAATCGCCGGCTGGCTGCAGGGCGCGCCGGTGGAAACCGTCGCCAGCCCGCTTTATGGCCTGCCTATTCCCGCCAGCGCCGAGATCGTGATCGAGGGCGAGGTGCCGCCGCCGAGCGACGAGGTGCTGCCCAAGGAAGGCCCCTTCGGCGAATGGCCCGGCTATTTCGCCGACACCACCACCGGCGAAGTGCCGCTGATGCACGTCAAGGCGGCCTATTGGCGGGATGAGCCGATCATCCTCGGCGTGCCGCCGCTGAAGCCGCCCAACAATTACATTTCCGTGCCGCTGGGCGCGGCGCAACTGTGGGACCAGCTTGAGGCCGCCGGCATTCCCGGCATCACCGGCGTCTGGGGTCATATCTACGGCGGGCAATCCGGTCCCTTCACCGTGGTCTCCATCCGCCAGTCCTATGCCGGGCACGCCAAGCAGACCGCGCTGGCCGCGACTTCGGCCCGCGCCGGGGCCTACGGCGGCAAGTTCGTCATCGTCGTCGACGACGATGTCGAGGCGTCGAACATCAACGATGTCATCTGGGCCGTCGCCACCCGCTGCAATCCGCGTGAAGGCGTGGATATCGTCAAGAGCGTCTGGACATCGCCCGCCGATCCGGCCATCGCCCCCGATGACCGCTCGCCCCACGGCTACACCATGGACCGGGTCCTGATCGATGCCTGCCGCCCCTACCGCTGGCGCGACGAATTCCCGGCCGTCAACGTGTTCTCCGACGACATGCGCGCCAAGGTGCGCGACAAGTTCGGGCTCTAGGCAAAAAAAGGGCGCGGGCCAAAACCCGCGCCCTCAATGACTTCAAGCGCAGAACGTTACTTCGTGCACTCTACCCGGCCGGGCGTGGTCTTCGGACCTTCCCACCAGACATTGCACTCCATGCCCTTCTTGAGCGCCTTTGACTTGGCTTTCTTGCCGTTGATCTTGATCTTGGTGTAGCTGCCGCGGGCACGCAGCTTGTGGCTCTTGCCCTCGGCGGTCTTGACCACGAAGCGGCCCTTCTTGCCGGTTTTCGAGATCTTGCCGGAAAACTTGACCCACTTGATGACGCGGACCGGGGAATCCGGGTTCTTCAGGATTCGCGTGTAACGCGCATAAAGGTCCGGCGACATCTTGCCGAGCTTGGCCACCAGGTTCTGCACGGTGGCACCGTCCTGGGGACTGGTGAGCAAGCGCAACTTCTTCGCTTCCTTCTTGTACACCGGGTCCTCATGCGCCGCCATGAAGGCCGCGCGCACCGCCGAGGTATTCGCCGCCGGCATGCCAGGCGGGCCCGCGAACGGGCGCGCCATGTAGAACGGCGCTTCCAGCATGTCGATCAACGCACGGTCCGCGTCGTTGCGGGCAAGCTCGTAAGCCGTCGGCGCATTGGGGAAGGCGGGCAGACGCTCGCGCGTGGCGAATTGCAGCACGACATTGATCGGGCTGTCCGGCTTCAGCCATTCGGGATGCGCCGTCTTGACCGAGGCGTAGCCGACCATGCGTCCCTGGGTCTCGCCACGGTCCACCGCAAGGTAAAGCGAGTTGCCGCCAGGGTAACCGCGCAACGCCTGAACATTGAGGCCAAGCACTTCACGCAGCACGATCGGCACGTCGGTACCGTCGGAACCGAAAGCCGTGGCCGAGAACATTACCGTCTTCTTGATCTTGCGAAGATCCTCGATATTTTTCACGCCGGTGTCCTTGCGCACCACCACAAGATAGGCTTCGCCCTTGTAGCTGGACGACGTGCCGATCCAGGTCAGCTTCAGCGGATCAAAGCGGGTTTTGTCGAACTTGCCCGAAAACGCAAGAATGGGCACGGAGCGGGCAAAAATCGCGAACTCCGTGCCGTCCTTCGGCGCAGTGTTGTAGATGTAGTTGACCACCTTGTAACTGCCCGCGCCCGGCATATTCACGGCGACGACATTGGGCTTGCCCGGCAGGTACTTGCCGATATGGCGCGCGACCTGGCGACCGTAACGGTCGTAGCCGCCACCGGCGGCGTAGCCGATAAGCACGCGAACGGTCTTGCCGGAAAACATTTCCGCCGATGCCGGATTTGAGGGAAGCGCCAGGGCAGCAGCCCCGACAAGGGCCGCGACACCCGCAAAGGCAGGAATGCGGGCCAGATGATGGAATTTACTCATTTCAGTCTCCCAGTTCTTCTGTGCGGCGGGGCCGGGTTTCTTCAGCGCCTTGTCGCCTCCGCCATGAATAAGAAGATGCTAACAAGCTTTCTTGGGCCGGGGCAACGCATGGAGCGTCTTAAGAACTTAAGATTATTTAATTTCAATGGGTTATCAAAAACATATATTTTATAAAGTGGCTTTTCGGCCAAAAAAGAGCGCGAATCCGAAGATTCGCGCCCCAGCAGTCGTTTCGGCGATCGCCGATCAGAAGGTTATTTGCATTCCATCTTGCCGGCGGCGGAGCCGTTGCCTTCGTACCAGACCTTGCAGGTCATGCCGGTCTTCAGGGCCTTGTCCTTCGCGGCCTTGCCCTTGATCGTAAGCTCGGTGTAGCCGCCGGTGACCCGGACCTTGTGGGTCTTGCCGCCGGAGACCAGTTCGACCCGGCCCTTCTTCGCAATCTTGGAAAGCTCACCCTCCACGATCTGCCACTTGACCTGGCGGATCGGCGACTTCGGGTCCTTCAGGATGTCGTTATAGCGGTCGTAAAGCGACTTCGGCATCGCCGCCAGGCGCTCGATGACCTTATGCACTTCGGCACCGTCAGCGGGGGACAGGTCGAGACGCAGCTTCTTCGCTTCCTTCAATGCGACCGGATCCTGGTGCGCCTTCATGAAGCCCGTACGCAGGGCCTTGGTGATCTCCGCGGGCAGGTCCGGCGGCGCGGCAAAAGGCCGGGCCATGTAGAACGGCGCTTCCAGCATCTCGATCAGGGCCAGGTCATCCGCCTTGGTCGCAATCTCGCGTGCGGTCGGCACGTCGGGAAATTCCGGCAGGCGGGTCTGGGTGGCGAACTGAAGGATCGGCCGCACCGGGGCGTCCGGCTTGAGCCATCCCGGCTGCGCCGTCTTCATTGAGGCAAAGCCCGTCATGCGGCCCTGCGCTTCACCGCGCTCGACCGCGAGATAAAGCGAATTGCCGCCCGGATAACCGCGCAGCGGCACGATGTTGAGGCCAAGGACTTCGCGCAGCACGATCGGCACGTCGGTGCCGTCGGAGCCAAACGAGGTTGCGGCGAAACGAAGCTCCTTCTTGGCCTTGCGCAAGTCGTTGATGGAAGTGATGCCCGTGTCCTTGCGCACCATCATCATGTAGGCCTCGCCCTTGTAGCTCGACGAGCTGCCGACCCAGGTGAGCTTCAGCGGATCGAACCGGGCCTGCTTGCTTTTTCCGGCCAGCGCGAGAATCGGCGCGGAGCGGGCGAAAATGGCGAACTCGGTGCCATTCTTGGCACCCTGCTTGTAGATATAGTTGACCACGGCGATCGAACCGGCGCCGGGCATGTTCTGGGTGATGGTGCTGGGCTTGCCCGGCAAATGCCTGCCGATATTGCGTGCGACGAAGCGACCATAAGTATCGTAGCCGCCGCCGGCCCCGTAACCGATCATCACCTTGACGGTCTTGCCTTCGTACAATTCAGCGGCCCCGACCTGCGCCGCGCCATGAGCGGCAACCCCGAGCCCGAACACGAGGGCGAGCGAAACTCGCCCCAAATGGAGATGGGTTGACATATTTCCCTGCCTTTCAAATATCAACGCCGCCCTCTTGGGTGAGGTTCAGCGGCCTTTCTTGATTTCTTGGGCGGATGCTAACGACTTGTGGATGTGGGATCAATACAACAAAATGTTGCATATTTACCGCACCTTGGGCACAAAAAGGCGGGAACACGGTCCCGCCTCTTCGCCCCTGAACCGAATCTATTTGGTGCATTCAGCCTTGCCGGCAGTGGACTTAGGCCCTTCGTGCCAGATCTTACAGGTCATACCTTCCTTGACCGACTTGATCTTGGCCTTCTTGCCGTTGACCGTGATCTTGGTATAGCCCTTGCGCATCCGGGTCTTGAAGGCCTTGGACTTGCCCGCGACCTTGATCTGGATGCGGCCCTTCTTGCCGACCTTGCTGATCGTGCCTTCGGACAGGATCCAGTTGACCTTGCGTGGCTCCGCCTTAGGATTTTCAATGATCGACTTGTAGCGCGCGAGCAAGGGCTTGGGCGTGCTCATAATTCGGGCGACGATCTGTTCAACCTCTTCGCCGCTTTTAGGGCTTATGTCCATGCCCAGCTTACCCATGTCCTTGACGTACTTCGGATCTTTCTGGGCCGCCATGAAAGCGGTACGCAGGACCTTGATGCGGTCCACGGGAACCCCCGGAGGGGCGGCAAACGGACGCGCCATGAAGAACGCCGTTTCCAGCATGTCGATCAGCCTGCGGTCGTCTTCGCGGGTCGCAAGTTCACGCGCCGTTGGCACGTCAGCCAGGTCCGGGTGACGGACATTTCCGCGGGCGAACTGCACCAGCCCAATACGGTCCTTTTTCCAGTCGCCGCCCATTGAACTCAGTGACGACAGGCCCTGGGTACGGCCATCCATTTCCTTGCGCTCGATCGCCAGGTTGATGGCACTACCGCCGGGATAACCATGAACCAGCTTGATGTTGAGGCCCAACGTATCCTTCAGCACCAGCGGAACATCGAACCCGGTGGAACCGTAGTTGGTCGAACCGAAGGTAACCAGCTTGGCATTCTTGCCCATCAACTCACGCACCGACGTGATGCCCTTGTCGCGCCGCACGGTAAACACATAGGCGTCATCGGCATAGCTCGACGTACTGCCAATCCATTTGAACTTGGTCGGATCGAAACGCACGTTCTTGTCCGCACCGGTCAGTGCCAGGAGGGGCAACCCGCGAGAGAACGTACCGAACTGGGTGCCGTCCTTCGGCGCCTGAACGTAAAGATAATTGGCGGCGCGCACACTGCCCGCGCCGGTCATATTCTGGGAAATGACGTTTGGATTGCCCGGCACATAGCGACCGAGATAACGCGCAACGGCGCGGGCGTAGATATCGTAACCACCGCCAGCGCTATAGCCGATGACAACCTTGATGGTCTTGCCCTTATAAAAATCCGCAGCCTGCACCGGTGCCTGCGCGGCAATAGCGAACGCTCCTGCCGCGACACCAGCGAAAGCCAGTTTTTGAATGATGCTCATATCTCTCTCCCTGTTCGTGGAATAAGTGGGATGCGTCAGGCCGGCGTTTTTGCCTTGACCGACGACATGCGATCGGGCCGTACGGTTTCGTACCCGTTTTCTGAAAGATCGAAATTGTTGCCGTCCGGGTCAAAGGCCCGGAACTGCGCGTAATGGCGATCGGCGGGGCGCTTCGCCGGTCCCGGCAGGCCTTCGCTTTCAAGCCGGCGCGCGATTTCCGCCGAATCCTCGACATGAAAGCCGAAATGATTCAGGCCACTGGGCTTGCCCTCGGCCTTGTTGAGCAAGATGGCGAGGTTGAGATAACCGTCGGTCATGAACACGCTGCCGTTATCGGCGCGGTGCAGGACCTCCATCTCGAAGACCCGCTCGTAAAAATCCGCGAGCTTGCCCGGGTCCGTGGAAACGATAGCAAAATGGCGAATCTTGGCCATGAAATCTCCCCATAGTTTCCGCGCTTGTTTTTTTTGGTTGCGAGGGCGCGAGTTAGCCTCCGGATGCTAGCCGAGCCCCCGTGCCCGATCAACCGCGATCCCGCCGCCCGGCGGATTCCGGGCTCCTGGCAAAGAAAAAGGCGGGCCCGCCGAAGCGGAACCCGCCAAGCGGTAGCGCGCAAGCTACCTAGCTCTTGCAATCCACCTTCTTCGCCTCGGCATTCGCCCGAGGATAGGTGAAGGTGCAGGTCATCCCTTTTTTGATGGCCTTTCTCTTGGCCTTCTTGTTGTCAACGGTCACTCGGGTGCGCGAACCGGAAATCTTGGCGAACACCTCTTTGCCCTTGTTGGAGATGTACACCTGGCGCCCACCCCGCTTGATCTGGGTCACCGGACCGACGTGCTGGATCATGTCCACCTTGACCGTGGACAGCTTCTTGAGCAGGTCCACGATTTCCGGCGGCTGATCCATCAGTGCGACGATCATTTTCTGAACGTCCTCGCCGAAGGCGGGCTCGATCGAACGCCCCGCGCGCTTGGCCGCGGCGCGGAATTCCGCATCCTCGGTCGAAGCCTTGAACGCGGCCCGCAGCGCCGCAAGGCGATCAGCGGGGATATTCGGCGGACCGGCGGCAATGCGCGACAGCGCCCCCATCTGCGACAGCAGCCGCATCACCGCCTTGGCCTGCGGGTTGTTGGCGTAATCCCGGCCGTCCTGCACGCCTTTCACGCCGCCACCGACCTGCATGACGATGCGCAGCTGACCGGCACGCTGGTAGGCCAGCGCCGAATCCTCGCTACCCATGAGAATGTCCACTTCGCCGCGCAGCATCGCCAGCGCCGACTGGGAGCCGGAATAGCCGGTAATGATCCGGTACGGCAGGCCGAAAGCCTGGCCGACCATGAAACTGTCCGTATAGGAGCCGGACCCCACGCCGGAAGCCGAGAACTTCAGCACCCGCTTGGACTTGAGAATGTCTTCGAAATTCTTGAAGGGCGAATTCTTCGCCACCGACATGGTGCGCGGCTCCGACGCCAGCTTGCCGAGCCACGACATCTTGGCCAGATCGAAGCGGATGCCCTTCTTCTTCAACACCTGGGAATAGGCCAGACCGGTGGTGAAATTACCCATCGTCAGCCCGTTGGGGGTGGAACTGTAGATCAGGTTGACGCCGATGATATGCCCGGCACCCGGCCGGTTCTTGACCACGAAGGTCGAGCCCGGCAGCTTCTTTTCCATGGTGTTGGACAGCAACCGGCCCCAGAAATCGTGGCCACCGCCCGGCGCCGTGGTAACGATCCATTCGACCGTCTTGCCCTTGAAATAAGCCGCGCCCTTTTCGGCCGCCACCGCCGGCGCGGCAAGCGCCAGTCCTGCCGCCGCCGCGATCGCGTAGCCGGCCCAGTTCTGTGAAGGATGTTTCATTTTCGTCTCCCAGTTCTTGTGCCGAAAGACCCCTGACACATGCGTTTAAACCGCAGTTGCATATTATATTATTCGAGGTCTTTCCCTGTATTGAGCCCAAGGCTAGCCGCTGGGCCGGGTCGGTTCAACCCCGGAAACCCGGCCCGGCTCATCCAAAGAATTAACTTTAGAAGTTGAATGTAACCAACTGTTATGATTTTATTTTATTTTCTACAGTCAACCTTCTTGGCCTCGGCATTGGCGCGCGGGTAGGAAAACGCGCAGGTCATGCCCACCTTGATCGCCTTGCGCTTGGCGGGCTTGCCATTGACCGTCACCTTGGTGCGCGAACCGGAGATCTTGGCCCAGACCTCCTTGCCCTTGTGGCTGATGAATACCTGCCTCCCGCCCCGCTTGGTCTGGGTGACCTTGCCCTCGTGCTTGACCATTGCAACCCGGACCTTGGACAGCTCATTGAGCATCGCCACCACCTCCGGCGGCTGGTCCATCAGTTCCGCGACAAGGCGGCCGACATCATCGCCATAGGCCGGCTCGATCCCGCGGCCCGCCTTTTTTGCCGCCGCCTGCAGCGACGGGCTTTCGAGCGATTCGCGGAACGCCGTGCGCAGCGCCGCCAGGCGGTCCGCCGGGATGGCCGGGGGGCCGGCCATGATGCGCGACAACGTGCCCATGGCCCCCATCAGCCTGACCACGGACTTGGCCAGCGGCGTCTTGGCGTAATCGGCGGCATCGACAACGCCGGGCTTGCCCGCGCCGATCATCATGACGTTGCGGATATGCCCGGCCTTCTCATAGGACGCGGCCGAATCCTCGCCCCCGGTCATGGCGTCTATCTCACCCCGCAGGATGGCCAGCGCCGCCGAAGAACTGGTGTAGCCGGTGATGATCCTGAACGGGATCTTGAAGGCCGTGCCCAGCAGGAAGGCTTCCGTATGGGTGTTGGAGCCCACCCCGGTGGCCGAGAACTTAATGATCCGCTTGGAATCGATCATGTCCTGAAAGGACTTGAATTCGGATTTCTGTCCCACGGACAGGACGCGGCGTTCGGACGTTACCTTGCCGAGCCACGACATCTTGGCCAAGTCGAAGCGGATACCCTTGGTCTTGAGCAGCGACGAATAGAGCAATCCCGTGGTGAAATTGCCCAGGGTCAGCCCGTTGGGCTTGGCGTTGTAGATCAGGTTGGCGCCGATAACATGGCCGGCACCGGGCCGGTTCTTTACCACGAAGGTCGAGCCGGGAAGATGCTTCTGCATCGAGCCCGCCACCAGCCGCCCCCAGAAATCGTGGCCGCCGCCGGGCGCCGTGGCGACGATCCATTCCACCGTCTTGCCGTTGAAATAGGCCTTGCCTTTGTCGGTGGCCCCCGCGGTCCCCGCCAACGACATGGCCATGCCGGCCGCGAGGCCCAATACTATTCTCTTGGTGTTTATGCTGTGCATGCTTGGCTCCCTGTTTATCGAGGCAAGCGCCCGTCAACTGCGCGCATTTTATTGCTTGATCTCGCGCGCTAGGACCCCTGGCTAAGGCAAAAAACTAACCGCTAGCTCTTCCTGCCGCAAGGCGACAGAGACCGACAGAAAGATGGGCGGGCCTTTCGGGCCCGCCTAAGTCGCTAAAATTAATAGATACCGGGCTATTTGGAAATGATCTGCTCAGCCTCAGCGCCGGGGCTCGGATAGTGGAAAGTACAGGTCACGCCCTGCTTGAGGGCCGAACGCTTAGCCGGTTTGCCGCCGACGGTAACCTTGGTGCGCGGCTCAAAGGCATTGGCCGAAACCGCCCGTCCTGCATTGCTGATCACGATCACCCGGCCCCACCTCTGCAATCGGCTTCGCCAACAGGAGGCTCGCCCCCGGTTTCAACTACCTAATACCTGGTAATGTTGGCCTTCCCGGCAGAATCGATATACCAGAGCTCGGATTTCATCGATTTGCCCGTCACCCGGTCGAGCATCCAATCCATCATCATGGTTTCCCGGTTCTCGCCATTGGCAGCCGCTGGTCCCCCCTTGATTGAATGGTTCGCACTTTCGTAAACCACCAGGCGACGCGGCGCCTTGATCTTCTCGAATAGCTTGTAGGTGTGCTCCACCGGGGAAAGCTGATCGTCCTCACCGGCCACGATCATGTACGGACATTTGACCTTGGCTGCGACCTTGCGTAGGTCGAAGCCTTGGACGAACTTGTCGAACTTGGCTTCGTCCTCGAAGCCGCACATGAACATGAAGCGCACCTTGAAGGTGGGCGACGCCATGTTGAAGATGGTATGCGCACCCGGTTCCTGGCAAATGCCAGTGGCACAGACACCCTTGATACGGTTGCCGAGCCCCGCTGCAGCCTGGGTCCCGAAGTAGGTGCCGAAGGAGGAGCCGCGGATAACGACGCCGTCCGGATCTATCTCCGGCTGGTCGCACAGCCAATCAACACAAGCTGCACCAGCATCGCCGAAGTTGGTCGGGGTCAGGTAGATACCCCGGCCAGGGCATTCGCCCTGCCCCGGCCCGTCCAGCGCCAATACCGCGAAGCCGCGCTGCAACGCCGGATCGCCGTACATTGACACCATGCTTTCCTTGGAGCCGTCCATGCCGCCGGTCACCAGGGTCACCGGAAAGCGCTCACCCCTTACCGGCTTGCGTGGCAAATGCAGATACGCAGGAAGGGTCTTGCCCTTACCAAATGGTATCTCGACGCGGCGTGTCGGCTGCGGTGCGTATTTACAGTACTTGGCGAACGTCGCATTCATCCGTTCTTCCAGTTCTGCCACGGTGTCGTCGAAATCGAAATAAGGCCACTGGGCCGATGCATAAAGAAGCGAGGCGATAAAATATTGCTCGCGCGCTGATACCATGCGCTTTTCTTTCTCGTACTGTTTTGCGCGAGCTTCCGCCTTCCGGCCCTGACGGGTAAATTCGGGACCGATATCGTTGAATCTCTTCATCCGCGATGATGCAGTGCGGAAAGCCGCCGCACCTTCTGATCCGGCTCGCGCGCCCTTGGACATGCGGCCCTGGTCCCATTCGGGACCTACGGTGGCGATCACCGCATCGAGAATCCAGCGCTGTTCCTGCCACCGCTGCGTGCGTCGTTCTACCTGAAGGCGTTTTTTCATTTTTTTCCCCTGTTTTATTTTTGCCGGGTTGTTCACAGAATTCCCGCGGGATACGGACGGTTTGCCTCACCGTTTGCTCCCGTGTTACCGTCGAAAGAATTTGGCGAGTAGGACGCGGGCTGTCAATTGCTGCCCACAATCGGTCCAAAGACCGGTCCGGCGCTATCCCCAAATCATCTGTCAAAGGAGGCATCAGTATGTACCCCAGCAAGACATCCATCGCCATCGCGGTGACACTCGCCGCGGCGGTCGGATTCGGTGGAGTGAACAGCGCCAAAGCCAAGGAAGACGTCGCCTATTTCAAGGGAAAGACCGCGACCTATATCGTCGCGACCGGCGCCGGCGGCGGTTTCGACTTCTATGGCCGACTGGTTGCCAAGTACATGTCCCAATACCTGAAGGGCTCAACCTTCGTGGTCCGCAATATGCCTGGCGCCGGCCACATCATCGGCACTAACTTCATTTACAATTCGAAGCCCGACGGCCTAACCATGGGCACGTTCAACACGGCGATGTTCTTCAACCAGATCCTGAAAAAGAAGGGCGTCAAGTACGATCTCGCTAAAATGAACTTCCTTGGTAAGGCCTCGAGCTCGCCACAGCTGATCATGGTTAACGGCAAGCTGCCTTACAAAAGCATCGACGAGATGCGCGCGGCGGGCAAGGCGTTGAAAATGGCAACCGGTGGACCGGGCTCGGGACGCTGGGTCTTCGCCAAGATGTCGGAAGCCGCGATGAACCTGAAGTTCCGCATGATTCCGGGCTATGATGGACCGGACGCGCATCTTGCCATGATGCGCGGCGAAATCGACGTAATGATGGGGTCGATCGAAAGCAATATCGACTTCCACAAGCAGGGCCGCGGCCGCATTCTCACCACCTATTCAACCAAGCGGGATCCGGACCTGCCGAACGTGCCCACGGCCTATGAACTGATAAAGGATCCAGACGGCCTGCAACTGGCCAAGCTGACCACCCTCGCCGGTGAATTCTGGCGGGTGACCGGTGCACCTCCGGGCATCAAGGCGGACCGTCTTGAGGCGCTCCGTGCCGCCTACAAGTATGCACTGGGAAACCCGGAAGCACGCAAGGCTGCCAAGGCCCAGGGCCGGGACATCGAAGCGGGCTACGGCGAGGAAGTCGACAAGGCATTCCAGGAGGCCCTGAATGTTTCTCCTAAGGTCAAGCAGCTGATCATCGATGCCAACAAAGTCACGACCAAAGTCACTATACTCAACCACACCGGCAAGGTCACCAAGACCGAAAGAGGTGGTCGCAAGATCTCACTGATGCACGAGGGCAAGGAAGTATCAGCCAAGGTTTCCGGTTCGCGCACCAAGGTCACCATTGGCGGCAAAAAAAACAAGCGTAAGAATATCAAGCCAGGCATGACCTGTACTTTTGTCTACTTGCGCGTCGGCGCCGAGGCAAAGGAAGTCAACTGCAAATAACCCAAGCCATGGCACCAATCATGGGGAGGGCCTAGCCCTCCCCTTCTTTTTGCCCTTTCAGGGGAGTATATTCGGCTACACTTCCAACCAACAGTCCGCAAAGGCCGCCAACGATGGAGGAACAGACATGGCTCAGGTTACCAGGATTTTCGATTCGATCGATATGCAGAACCCAGACCGCCCGCGCCAGCGCAAGCTGCTGTCGAAGGAGGAGGATCTTCTGATCGCACTTAACCTTTACTCACCGGGCGGACGTAACGAGTTCCATTACCACAAGGGAACGTCACAATCGTTCTTATGCCTGAAAGGTAAGCTGACAGTTCGAACCAAGAAAAGCGAGGATGCGGAGCCGGAGGTTCATCACCTTGAAGAAGGTATGTGCGTGCTGATTCCCGGTGGGCAGTATTATCAGCTGCACAATGAAAGCGAAGCGCCCGCCCTGCTTTACCAGGTGAAGAAGCCGGGCGACGAGATCGTCATCGCCGGCAAGGGCCAATTGAATAATCGCGATTACTTCACGAAGGACCGCCAGCAGCAGGTCGCGCTCTAGCACCTGACATCAGGCCAGAATGCAAGGGGAAACACCAGACATAGAAATCTTGCTTTTCTCCCTGCTTGTAAATGGCAGGATAGCTCGAAAGTTAATAGATTCTAGACGAATAGCGGAATTTATTATTCATTAGATTAGCCCTTTATTTTTAAAAATAATTTTCAAAAAATGGGCTTCGTGTCCCCTGACCATAAAGCCCCGCAACCGGGGGCTGCGGGGCTTGATTTGGTAGCGGAGGAGGGATTTGAACCCCGACACATGGATTATGATTCCACTGCTCTAACCAGCTGAGCTACTCCGCCTTAAATCGGGAAACAGGCGTATAGGCCGGGCTGCCCCACCCTGTCAAGTTAACCGCCCGTGGCCGCGATCCAGCCGCCGCCAAGTACCCGGTCACCATCGTAGAAAACCGCCGCCTGGCCCGGCGAAACGCCGGGCTCGGGCTGATCGAACACCAGCCGGGCGCCGCCATCTTCGGTGGCCGCGAGGGTCACCGCCACCGGGCGATGGGTCGAGCGCACCTTGACCATGACCGGCACCGGCCGGGCGCCGAGGGGCGCATCGCCGAGCCAGTTCACCTCGCGCAGGGTGATCGCGCCGACGCCGAGCGCCGCACGCGGGCCGACGATGACGCGGCGCCTATCGGCATCGAGGCGGATGACATAAAGCGCATCGTCCTCCCCGCCCGTGCGCCCGCCGATGCCGAGCCCCCGGCGCTGGCCGATGGTGTAATGAATGATGCCCTTGTGGCGGCCCAGGACATTGCCCTCCATATCCACGATATCGCCCGGCTCCGCCGCGCCGGGGCGCAGCTTTTCGATCACCCGCGCGTAATCGCCATCGGGCACGAAGCAGATGTCCTGGCTGTCGGGCTTGTCGGCGACGCGCAGGCCGAAGCGCTGGGCCAGCGCCCGGGTCGCGGCCTTGTCCGGCAGCCCGCCCAGGGGGAAGCGCAGCAGATCGAGCTGGTCGCGGGTGGTGGTGAACAGGAAATAGCTCTGGTCGCGCCCGTCATCGGCGGCGCGGCGCAGTTCGGGGCCGGCGGCACCTTCCTCGCGGCGCGCATAATGGCCGGTGGCCAAGACATCCGCGCCCAGTTCGCGGGCCGTCGCCAGCAGGTCGCGGAACTTCACCGTCTGGTTACAGCGCACGCAGGGGATCGGTGTTTCCCCGCGCAGGTAGGCATCAGCGAAATCGTCCATCACCTGATCGCGGAAACGGCTTTCGTAGTCGAGCACGTAATGCGGAATACCAAGCCCAGCGGCAACGTCACGGGCATCGTGGATATCCTGCCCGGCGCAGCAAGCACCCTTGCGCCCCACCGCCTGACCATGATCGTAAAGCTGAAGCGTGATGCCGATCACATCGTAGCCGAGCGCGTGCAGCCACGCCGCCGTCGCCGACGAATCGACGCCGCCCGACATAGCGACGACCACACGCGTGTCCGCAGGCGCCTTGCCCGCCACCAGGGGAGCAAGAACGGGCAGCACATCGGCTTGGTCCAGCACGACGCTCATTCCCGGCTAGCCCTGCATGTTGTGGGTTTCCTGGGGCAGGTTCACGGTCAGGCCCTCGAGCTCCTCGCTCATGATGATCTGGCAGCCGAGCCGCGAGGTCGCCGTCAACCCGAAGGCGAGATCGAGCATGTCTTCTTCGTCCTCGGTCGCTTCCGACAGGCGCTCGTAATCCTCCGGCGCGACGATGACATGGCAGGTGGAACAGGCCAGCGATCCCTCGCACGCGCCTTCGATGTCTATGCCGTTGGCATGGGCAATTTCCAGCACCGACTGGCCGATCGGCGCTTCCACTTCCTTCTTGGAACCATCCTTATTGATGAATGTCATTTTGGGCATCGCGCCGAACCACCTTTCTTGCTCTTGGAACACACAATTGAAAAAAACTACGCTGTGCGGCGCGTGCCCCCAGCACCGCAAATCCTCTGCCACGCATCTATGAAGGCATCGGCATCGGCATCGGTTGTGCCGTAGCCGACACTGACGCGCACGACACTGCCCGCGATTTCCGGCGCCAGTCCCATCGCTTCGAGAACGTGGGACGGTTCCACCTTACCCGACGAGCAGGCCGAACCCGCACTGAGCGCGATCCCGGCCAGGTCGAAGGCCATGACCTGAACATCGGACCGCGCGCCAGGCAACGCAATGCAACTGGTATTGACCAGCCGTTCGGCGGCCGTGCCCAGAATGATCGCGTCATTGCGGCTGGCCAGGACCGCCGCCTCGATACGGTCACGCATCGCCCGCTGGCGGGCAAGCTCCGTTCCCGCCGCGACCTCGGCCCGCGCCACGCGCGCCGCAGCGGCAAAACCGACAATACCGGCGACATTTTCCGTGCCCGCGCGCAGGCTGCGCTCCTGCCCGCCACCGGCCACCAGCGGCGCCAGCGCTAGTCCGTTGCGCACCACTAGCGCACCTACGCCCTTGGGACCACCGAGCTTGTGCGCCGACAGGCTCATCAAATCGCAACCGAGCGCGGCAAAATCAATGGCGATACGGCCCACACCCTGCACCGCATCGATATGCACCAAGGCGCCTGCATCCCTGGCCAGACGCACCACATCGGCCGTCGGCTGGATGACGCCGGTCTCGTTATTGGCGAGCATTACCGAAACCAGCGTCGGCCCGGTAGCGGAAGATTCGTCGAGGGCGCGTTCCAGGCCACCCAGGTTCACCACCCCATCACCGTCCACCGCCAGCAGCACGAAGGCGCCCGAGCGTTCCGCCGCCGGACGCAGGACCGAGGCGTGCTCTACCGCCGACACCATGACCCGCGCCGGTCGGAGGCCGGAAAGAGCAAGATTGTTCGCCTCCGATCCCGAACCGGTGAACACCACTTGCGTCGGTTGGGCCCCGACCAGCGCCGCAACATCGCGCCGGGCCGTCTCAACGGCGGCGCGGGCGGCACGGCCCTCGGCATGAACTGACGACGGATTGCCGGTCATTGCCAGCGCATCGCTAATTGCGGCACGCACTTCGGCGCGGTGCGGCGCGGTCGCGTTGTAATCCATGTAATGACGGCAACTCACGGGATGGGCTCTCTCGCGGCGGTTCGGATCAAGACCTGGGCTTTGTCTATTGGACGGCGCTGTTGCGATACACGACGCCGGACATGCCCAGCACCTTCTGACTGCTCACATCGTCGAGTGTTACCGCACTCAGGAATAGGTGAATGTGATTGGACAGTTCCTCCCAGAGGTCATGGGTCAGGCATCGGCCCTTGGCGCCCTGGCAACTGATCGGCGAACCGGGAGTGCAGCGCGTGGCGCGGATGGGCTCATCCACGGCAAAAATGATGTCGGAAACCCGCACTGCGCTGGCAGGGCGCGACAACAGGTAGCCGCCGCCCGGCCCGCGCACCGAACGCACCAGCCCGCCCTTACGCAGCTTGGCGAAAAGCTGTTCCAGGTAGGACAGGGAAATTTCCTGGCGCTCGGCAATATCGGCCAGCGACAACGGCTTTTCGCCGCCATTGCGGGCCAGATCCGCCATCGCCATCACCGCGTAGCGGCCCTTGGTTGTCAGTTTCATGATCCGTCTCCGCTCGGATGCGCCCGGGTGCGACCCATGCCGCAAGCTGCCGGACTGTCAGGTCTTAGTTTTTGGCCAAGCGCGGCGCGTTTTCTTCCGGGTCACGTTCCGCCAGCCGCCGCTCCAGTTCCTCAATCCGCTTCTGGCTGTTCGTGACATGCTCGCATAGCTGATCAAGGGCGCGGGCAACCGGATCGGGCATGTCGCCGTTCTGGGTTCCATAGGCGCAAAATTCCAGCGGCACCGCCTTGTCGGTATCGACGACCTTGGGCTTGGGCTGCACCGGGCGGGCGGGAATGCCAACCATGGTGACGCCTTCCGGCACATCGCGCAGCACCACCGCGTTGGCGCCGATCCGCGCGCCCTTACCCACGGTCAGCGGTCCCAGGACCTGGGCCCCAGAACCGACAACGACACCGTTGCCCAAGGTGGGGTGGCGCTTGCCGTCGTGCAAGGAAGTGCCGCCAAGGGTCACCCCCTGGTAAATGGTCACGTCGTTGCCTATCTCTGCTGTCTCACCGATCACGACTCCCATGCCGTGGTCGATGAAAAAGCGCTGGCCGATTTGGGCACCGGGGTGAATCTCGATCCCCGTCAGCCACCGCGCCAGGTGCGAAACCCAGCGGGCGAAAAAGCGCGCCCCCCAACCCCACAGGCGGTGGGACAGGCGGTAAAACATCAGGGCATGGAAGCCGGGGTAGCTGAAAATGACATCGAATCGGCTTTTTGCAGCCGGGTCCCGGACGAGGACAGCATCAATGTCTTCTATCAGGCTCTTGAAAAACATGGTGCCCTTTGTGCTATGTTGCGCCGCCCTGCCCTCCGCAACGCGCGGTAACGGACTTGATAAAACCCACAAATTATATCAGGTATTGGGAAAATCCGGAAGGCTGGCTGGCCTTTATACCCGCAATTTTTCCATGGGCGAGCGTTTAAATCGCGGGATTCCGCGGGAATTCAAGGTGAGGAATGCCGGAAATCATCTTTAATGGGCCCGATGGGCGTCTTGAAGGCCGTTACTTTCAGAGTAAAACCGAAAATGCACCGATGGTGCTGCTGCTGCATCCCCATCCCCAGGGCGGCGGCACGATGAACAACAAGGTCGTGTACAACCTGTACAATACCTTCGTTCAGCGAGGCTTTTCGGCGCTACGCTTCAATTTTCGCGGTGTCGGACGCTCCCAGGGACGTTTCGACCAGGGCCAGGGCGAACTGGCCGACGCGGCCGCGGCGCTGGACTGGATCCAGACCCAGAACCCGGATGCCGCCGGCTGCTGGATCGCGGGCTTTTCCTTCGGCGCCTGGATCGGCATGCAACTGCTGATGCGCCGCCCCGAGATCGAGGGCTTCATTTCCGTCGCCCCGCCGGCCAACCTCTACGACTTCACCTTCCTCGCGCCCTGCCCGGCGTCGGGACTGATCGTCCACGGCGACGCCGATGACCTGGTGCCCGCCGATTCGGTCAAGGCGCTGGCGACCAAGCTGTCGGCCCAGCGCGACATCGTGGTGCAGCACACCAATATTCCCGGTGCCAACCACTTCTTCCAGGACAAGCTCGAGGAAATGAGCCAGGCCGTCGGCACCTATGTCGATGAGGCGCGCAAGGCCCTCGACGCGGTGCGCGAAGCTAGCTAGGCGACGGACCCTTCCGGCATGTACAGGCGCCCGCCCGTCATCGCACGGCGGGCGCCAGTCGTTTTGGGGAGGCTCAGCGGCAAGCCCCGAAGCGACCGCACCGCGAGATAGGCAAACGCCTCCGCCTCGATCGCATCGCCGTTCCAGCCCACATCTTCCACCGGCTCCACCGGCACGCCCAGCGCCGCCGCCAGCCCCGCCATCAGCACCGGGTTATGGCGACCACCGCCGGTGACCAGCCAGCGCGTCACCGGCTGCGGGAAGAAATCCGCCGCGCGCGCGATGGAACGCACGGTAAAGGCGGTCAGGGTGGCCGTCCCGTTCTCGACCCCAAGCCCGCCGAGCGGAGTCTCGAACGCCAGCCGGTCGAGGGACTTGGGCGGCGCCCGATCAAAAGGGATGCGCCATCATTTGCGCCACCGCCGCCGCGTCCACCGTCCCGCCACCGCCAGCCGTCCGTCCACGTCGCAGGCTCGGCCCGTATGCATCAGCGCCCAATCGTCGATCAGCGCGCCGCCGGGACCGGTGTCGAAGGCCAGCAGACGATCTTCCAGGGCCAAGTCATCGGGTCCGATCCAGGTGACGTTGGCGACGCCGCCGATGTTCAGGACCGCCACCGGCGCCGCGATACCGCAGGCCGCGACGCGGGCCAGGTGGTAAAGCGGCGCCAACGGGGGCCTTCGCCGCCCGCCGCCATGTCGGCGCTGCGAAAATCATTGATGACCGGCGCCGCCGACAATTGGGCCAGCAGGGCGCCGTCCCCGATCTGGCAGGTCTCGTGGCTTTCCGGGCGGTGCCACAGGGTCTGGCCGTGAAACCGATCACCCGGACATCGCGGGGATCACCGTCGTACCAGCGCCGCACCAGGGCGCCCACCGCCTTCCAGTGGCGCGCGGTCAGATCGCGCTCGATATCGGCGCGCTCGGCGTCGTCGGCCCGGCCCCGGATCAGCGCATGCAGACGTTTGCGAAAGACATCGTCATAGGCCAGCATCAGGGCCGGTCCCACCTCGGTCAGGGTCTCGCCGTCGGTGCGAACCAGGGCCACGTCGACACCGTCGAGGAGGTTCCGCTCATCAGGCCCACGGCCCAGACCGGCACGCCAGCCGCCGGGCCGCGATCAATATTATAGGGCCCTTCACCGTTCAATTTGTGCCGCCTCTCCGATCATGCTACATGACGCCGCAACCAAGCATTCACCCTTGTGCAACAGACTTCAGGCCATGGCTACGGTCAAGAGCGAATTCCTCAATACCCTGATCGAACGCGGATTCGTGCACCAGTGCACGGACATGGACGCGCTCGATGCGCGCCTGATGAAGGGCGTCACCACGGCTTACATCGGCTTCGACTGCACGGCATCCAGCCTTCACGTCGGCTCCCTGGTGCCGATCATGCTGCTGCGTCATTTGCAGAAATCCGGCCACAAGCCCATCGTCCTGATGGGCGGCGGCACCACCAGTGGGCGATCCGTCGGGCAAGGACGAAAGCCGCCAGCTTCTGTCCGAAGCGGTCATCGGAGAAAACAAAGCCGGCATCCAGCGTATCTTCGACCGCTTTGTCAGCTTCGGCGACGGCACCAACGATGCGGTCATACTGGACAACGCCGAATGGCTCGACCGGCTGAACTACATTTCATTCCTGCGCGATTACGGGCGGCATTTTTCCGTCAACCGGATGCTCGGATTCAGATCGGTCAAGCTGCGCCTTGAACGCGAACAGCCCCTCAGCTTTCTCGAATTCAACTACATGATCCTGCAAGCCTATGACTTCCTGGAACTGGCGCGGCGGCACGATTGCGTGCTGCAAATGGGCGGATCGGACCAGTGGGGCAATATCGTCAACGGCGTCGAACTGACGCGCCGCGCCGCCGAGCGCGAGGTGTTCGGCCTCACCAGCCCGCTGATCACCACGGCCTCGGGCGAAAAAATGGGCAAGACCGCGCGCGGCGCGGTGTGGTTGTCGGAAGCCCGGTTGCCCGCCTACGCCTACTGGCAGTTCTGGCGCAACACGGAAGATGCCGACGTGGGCCGCTTCCTGCGCCTGTTCACCGAACTGCCCCTGGACGAGATCGCCCGGCTGGAACAACTGCAAGGGGCGGAGATCAACGAGGCCAAGAAAATCCTCGCCGATCACGCGACCGCCATGGTCCACGGCCGGGCCGCCGCCGAAGCCGCCAATGAAACGGCGCGCAAGACCTTCGAGGAAGGCACGCTGGGCGGCGATCTGCCGACCATAGAAATCAGCGATGCTGCGGGACTGTCAGTCATCGCCGCGATCACGTCCGCCGGTTTCGCCAAATCGAACAGCGAAGCCCGCCGCTTGGTGCAGCAAGGCGCGGTGTCCATCGACGGTGAAAAGATCACGGACATGAACCTGACTGTCATGCCCCAGGCGGGCGAACAGCGGCTGACGGTGGGCAAAAAGAAAATCGCCCGCCTGGTCTCCAGAACCTAGGGCGCTATCTCCGCGATGCGGGCGCCGGCGCCGTGGGCACCGGTGCCGGCGTCACTGGCCCGACAGGCCCCGCCGGGCTCGAAACCACGGGCGGCGGCGACGCCTTGGGCGCCGTGGACGGGACCGCATCCTTGGCCGGCTCATCGAAAATATCGAACAGGCCGCGCAGGAAACCCGGCGCCAACGTCGCCAGCGGGTTCACCGAAACCGCCGGGGCCTCGATCGGCCCGCGCATGGTATAGGTCGCGGCGAACAGGCCCGAGCCCTTTTCCGGCACCAGAATGCGCCCGATCAGCGGGATGCTGCCGAACACCGAATTCAGCGTATAGGCCGGCACCAGCGTGCCCTTCAGGTCCAGTGTGTCCTTTTCCAGGTCGATCGAACCCTGGGCCGTAAACCCGATCGCGGCGCCGTGCGCACGCGATTCCTTGAGCGTGATCCTGTCGCGGTCCTTGACGAAAGGCACATCGGCCCGCTTGAGGGAAATGCCCTGCCCGGTCAGCGTATCCAGCAGACCCGTCAACGAAGCCACCGACAACAGCTTGGCTAGGAACGGCGCCTTCACCATGTGAAAGTCGCGCATGGCAAAATGTCCGGTAAGCGGACGGCTCGCCTTGGACAGATCATACTGACCGCCGATATTGAGGGTGCCGCCCACAACCTTGTCGCTGATATCAAAGGCCTTGAGCGTTGCCCCGGCATCGGCGCTGACAACCGCCAGGCGCAACTGGCCTTTGTCAGGCGCGATCCGCAGGGTCAGCGGCGTACCCTTGCCGACCGTGCCGGCAATGTCCATGGCATTCCAGTCCACGGTGTCGCGCACCAGCCGGCCCTTGACGTTGCTGATCACCGCGCCCGGCGCGGCCCGCACAGCACCCAGATCAACGGTAACGTCCAGCGGCACCTTAGGCTTGCCGTCGCCGCGCTGCTTGAGGAACGAGCGGATATCCGCCCGCGTTCCGGCAACATCGATCACCATTCCGCCGTCGTCACGAAAACGACCACGCACGTGGTAATCGCTTTCGCCGTATTTCAGTTCGCTGAAATCAAATGCGGAAATGGACTTGCCATCGGGACGCAACGCAATCGATCCCGACGCGGAAAGATCACCGGCACGCAGTGTCAGCCGCTCAATCGCCTTGGCGCGATCATTTTCAATTGTAAGGTTGACCCGCGCAAAACCGGCAACGCCGGGCAGCTTGCGCCACCCCAGTTCGCCAAAAATTAGCCCCGCGTCCTTGACGTTGAACGCGCCGGTAAGCGTCATCCGCTTGGCGTCGTAGCGAGTGATGATGAGATCGGCCAGCACAGGCCCGTTGACGTGGGGGCCCAGGAAGTCGAGACCGAAACGGTTCCGCGCCGCGTCATCCGCCGTCCCCTTGATGTGGTAGCGCGAACGGAACAGGGCGCCGGAATAAAAATTCTCCGTCCACTTCAGATCGGCGGGCACGCCCCCCAGCTTGACCTTGCCGGCAATATCCATGCCACGCTTGTCGAGATGCAGAACCAGATCGCCATCGGTCAGGTCGTTGCCCATCGCAACGGCGGGCAGCGCCACACCGGTCAGGTTGGATGCGGCGGCGATTTCGATATGGTCGAACTTAAGATCCTTGCGCAGCGGAAATTTCATCACCAGCCGCGTCGCGCCGTCGCCCTTGATCGCCGCTGGGCTGATCCCCAGGGCCTTCACCAGGTTCAGGCGTGGGTGATTGAGCACCTTCACCACATCGGCAATCGGACCGCCCGCGACCGCTTCCAGGTCCAACCGTTCAATATCGGTATCCAGATCGTAGATTTTTACTTTCCCGTCACCGACCCGCAATCGGCCCATGCGTCCCTGCGACACGGTGAAGTTCAGCGCGCCCGGCGCCAGCGTCGCGCGGCCGCGAAGACCGGTGAGCGGCGGTAGCGGACGCAGGTAATGCAAGGTGACCCCGTCTATGTCGAAACCGCCATCCAGCTTGTCCAGCTTCAGCCCCGAAATGACGCCCGACGCATCGGCGCGGCCCGAAATTGCGGCGGTGAGATTCAATTCGCTGACGCCGCCGTCCTCTATGTTCTCCAGTACCCATGTCCGTCCGTTATCGGCAACGCCCTTGGGCCACAGGCGCCGCAGATCGGCGCTGGAAACGTTCCGCGCGCCTGCCTCGAAGGTCATATTGACCCGGCCATCGGCGCGCCCTCCCTTGCCCGAGAGCGCGATGCGGGGACCGTTGAAATCCGCCGTGAAAGCCTCCAGCACGAAGCTGTTTCCGCCGGCAGCCAACTGCCCCTTAAGCCCGGCGGCCCGCACCGTTACCGGCGCATCGAAATAGGCCGGTGCATCGAGCGTCCCCGACCCCGCCTCCATGTCCACGGCGATGGCGCCGATAGCGCCATCGAGATTGATACGGGCCAGCACCTTTCCCGACAGGGGCAGCTTCGCCTGGCCGAGCGGTGCCAGCACCGGCGCGATACCGGCGAATTCCGCAGGTACCAGACCGGCCAGACGGGTCTCTATATCGAGGGCTTTTTCCGCCGCGTTGTAACCACCAGCCAATTCAAGCTTTGCCTGATGCTGGCCACCATCAATATTGACGCGTGCACTGATGCCGAGCCCGCCACTGTCACGCGACAGCACAAGCTGGCTACCCGGTGCGCGCAGCACGACACCCGTGCGCTTGTCGTCGAAGACAAGATCCGCATCGAACAGGCTCACCCGCCGCAGGTATCCGAGCGGTCCGTCATGGCTCGGCGGTCCCACCAGATGGGCGATCACGGTACCCGTCAAGTCGCCCCCAAGACGCGCGGTTTCACCATCCGTCGCCGCCCCCGGCACACCATCGCCAAAGGCGAAACCACCATCGGCCCGCCGTACCACGGTCAGTCTGGGATGAAACAGTTCAAGTCGCGCCGGCGCCACGCGGCCGAACGCCAGGGCCCGCAGGGAGAACCCGACGGCAAGACTGGGTACCGCCGCCTGCTCCGCCCCGGCTGCATCCACCACCCTCAGCCCCGAAAGCTGAATATCTATGGTGCGTTCCCAGCCGCCCCAGGTTAGCACCGTTTTTTGAACGGTCACCTTGTAGCTGCCGTCCTCCGCCGATAAGCCGCGCTCGACATAGGGCGTCAGGAAATCGAGGGCAACCGGGCCGAAACTCAGGCGCGCCACGGCAAGGATCATGAGCACGGCGAGCCCCGCCACCATGACACCGCAGAATTTTAAGAGCATCTTTGCGCTACGCCTTACCAAAGCTAGTATCCATTCCGGAGCTTAACCGCCGTTCACATACGCCTCAGTGTGCGGCAAATCCAGAGCACAAGGAAGCCGACTGGTGACATTTTTACCGGATCCCAAAAGGTTGCCGGCCGCTTCCGACGCCGGCGCCGCCGAAACCGGCTTTACCCGCTGGGCCGAGATCGCCGCGCGCGGCGACGATACGGCGATCGGCGCCTTTGCCCGCGATTTTGCCGCCGATTCCGCCGGTCATGCCCTTCTGAACGCGATTTTCGGCAACAGCCCGTTTTTGACCCAGGCGGCGCTGGCCGCCCCGGATACCCTGCGACGGCTGGTCCACGATGGCCCCGAGGCGGTGCTCGACCAGGCGGTTGCCGCCGCCGGTTCCGAGCGCGAGCGATCCGAGGCCGATACCATGACCGCCCTGCGCCTGGCCAAGCGCGATGTCGCGCTCGCCACCGCCATCGCCGACATCGCCGGCGCCTGGGACGTTTTCAAGGTCACCGGCGCGTTGTCGCGTTTTGCCGACCGTGCGGCGACAACGGCGCTGGACACGATGATGTGGCGCGGCGCGCGCGATAACGAAATCGAACTTGCCGACGACGCGGCGCCGTCGCGAACCGCGGGCCTGTTCATTCTCGGTCTCGGCAAGCTCGGCGCTCATGAGCTGAATTATTCCAGCGATATAGACCTGATCGCGTTTTACGACGCCGAACGGCTCAACTACATCGGGCGCCAGTCGCCGCCCCAGTTCTACATTCGCGTCGTGCAGGGATTCGTCAAGCTGCTCGAAAGCCGCACCCGCGACGGCTACGTCTTCCGCACCGACCTGCGGCTGCGTCCCGATCCCGGCTCGACCCCCGTCGCGGTTTCCATGCGCGCTGCCGAGGCCTACTACGAAAGCGCGGGCCAAAACTGGGAACGCGCCGCGATGATCAAGACCCGCGTCATCGCCGGTGACCATGAGGCGGGCGCGGATTTCCTGCATATCCTGCTGCCCTTCCTATGGCGCAAGAACCTGGACTTCGCCGCCATCGAGGACATTCATTCGATCAAGCGCCAGATCAACGCACATCGCGGCGGCGGCCAGATCGCCGTCAATGGGCACAACGTCAAGCTTGGGCGTGGCGGCATCCGCGAGATCGAATTCTTCGGCCAGACCCAGCAACTGATCTGGGGCGGGCGCGTGCCGGGATTACGCACCCAGGCGACCTGTGACACGCTCGACGCACTGGCGCGGGAGGGCCGCATCACTGAAAAGGCCGCGGCGGAACTGCGCGAAAGTTACGAATTCCTGCGCCGGGTCGAACATCGACTGCAAATGGTAGATGATCGACAGACCCACAGCCTGCCCGAAGACGACGAAACCCTGAACCGCTTCGCCATTTTTCTCGGCTTCGACGGACGCGACGCCTTCGCCGCCGAACTGACCCGCCACCTGACACGGGTCGAACAATATTACGCACACCTGTTCGAGGAAGCCCCGAGCCTGGCCACCACCGGCAACCTGGTTTTCACCGGCGGCGAAGACGATCCCGAAACCCTGAAGACACTTTCAGGCATGGGCTTTTCCGATCCTTCGATGATTTCCGAAAGGGTGCGCACCTGGCACCGGGGACGCTGGCGCGCGACCCGTAGCGCACGGGCGCGGGAATTGCTGACCGAGTTGGTGCCGACGCTGCTCGATGCGCTATCCAAGACCGCCAACCCCGACGCGGCGTTTCGCAATTTCGACCAGTTCCTCGCGGGGCTGCCCGCCGGCGTCCAGCTTTTCTCGCTGTTTCACGCCAACCCGGGATTGCTAACGATGATGGCCGAGATCATGGGCTCGGCGCCCAAGCTGGCGCTGCACCTGGCCGCCAATCCATCGCTGCTCGACGGCGTGCTGGCGGGCGACTTCAACGGCGCGCTGGAAACCCGCGAAACCCTCGCTCGGGAACTGGCGGCGGAACTGGCGCGGGCGGAATATTTCGAAGAAACCCTGGACCGGTCCCGCCGCTATGCCAATGACCAGAAGTTCAAGATCGGCATGCAGGTGCTTAACGGCAGGCTGGATTGCGACGCGGCGGTTCTGGCGCTGAGCGAGTTGGCGGAAGTCGTCGTTGCGGCGCTGTTCGATGTTGCGCGCACCGATATCGAAAGCAAGCATGGCCGCGTCGGCGGCGGGCGCGGCGCGGACGAAGGCCGGGCGATGTGCGTGGTCGCCCTGGGCAAGCTGGGTGGCCGCGAGATCACGGAAAACTCGGATCTCGACCTCCTGTTCATGTATGACGACCCTGCCGAGGGCAGCGGCGAAAAAGCCGATGGCCCTTCGGACGGCAAGCGGCCACTGGCGCCGAGCCAGTATTTCGCCCGCCTGTCGCAACAGTTGATCAGTGCCATTTCCGCCCCCACCGCCGAAGGCAAGCTGTACGAGGTGGACATGCGCCTGCGCCCGTCGGGTAATGCCGGCCCCATCGCCACCTCGCTTTCCGCGTTCGAACAGTACCAGGCAGCCTCCGCCTGGACATGGGAGCACATGGCCCTGACCCGCGCACGCGTCATCGCCGGACCCGGGCATCTGCGCGAGCGCGCCACAGCCGCCATCCGCGCCGTGCTGACGCGCGCCCGCGATGTGGACAAGCTGCGCACCGATGTGCGCGACATGCGTGGACGCATGGCGCGGGCGCACAAGGCAAGCCCCATCTGGGATGTGAAATATACCGACGGTGGCCTGATCGACGTGGAATTCATCGCCCAGTACCTGCAATTGCGCCACGCCCATGAAAACCCGAACGTTCTCGATCCCAACACCTGCGGGGCGCTCGCCCGGCTGCTGGAAGCCGGGCTGCTGACGGCAAGCGCGGCGAATTCCCTGCTCCATGCCGCCCGTCTTTGGCGTACAATCCAGGGCATGCTGCGCTTCACCTATGACGGCGCCTTTAACGAGGATGCGGCTCCCGCCGGTCTCAAGCAGGCACTGGCGAAGGCGGCGGGCGTGGACGATTTCGAGTCGCTGAAGTCAGTGATGGAAAGAACCGCGCGCGATGTTCGCGCCATTTTCATCGAATTGATCGGCGATCCTGAACAGGCACCGGCGGCATAAGCCACCGGCGCCGACACACAGAGAGAAAGAAGGAGACACACCATGGCACTCAACGAAGGCGACAAGGCCCCCGATTTCAACCTGGCGACCGATGGCGGCGGCAAGGTCAAGCTGTCGGCACTGAAGGGCAAGAAGGTGGTGCTTTATTTCTACCCCAAGGACGACACGCCGGGCTGTACCCGGGAAAGCTGCGATTTCCGCGACAGCCATCCCAAGTTCAAGAAGGAAGGCGTCGAGATCATCGGCATCTCCAAGGATTCCGCTGAAAGCCACGACAAGTTCAAGGCCAAGTACGAACTTAACTTCACCCTCGCTGCCGATCCCGACCTCAAGGCGATCAAGGCCTATGAGGTGTGGAAGGAAAAGAACATGTACGGCAAGAAGACGATGGGCGTGGAACGCTCCACCTTCCTGATCGACGAAAAGGGCAAGATCGCCAAGGCCTGGCGCAAGGTCTCCGTCGACGGCCACGCCGACGAAGTGCTCAAGGCGGCGAAGGAAATCTAGTCTCTTTCAGGGCGCGGCGGCGAAGGCCTGCACCTCGCACAGGAGCGCGGGCCGGGCAAGTCCGGCAACGTAGATCTTGGTCGAGGCCGGACGCGCCGCCCCGAGATGACGCAGGCGCGCCTCGTCATAGGGCACCGTGTCCGTGCCCGCCACCAGGTAGGAGGTGTAATGCACGATATGTTCGGGTCCCATTCCCGCTTCGCGCAGAACCGTCATGACATTGCCCCAGGCCAGCTCGGCCTGGGCCGCGATGCCGTCGGGCACGGAACCGTCGGCGCGCTGGCCTGTCTGTCCGGCGACGGCGAGGAGCCGCTGGCCCGGCGCCACCACGATCCCCTGGCTGTAATTGGGATTGCTCCGCAGACCCGCGGGTTTCAACTGCTTGTGCATATCGGCCTCCCCCACCTGTTGCTACACCGGCATGATACAGAACCCGCCATGACAGCCCAAGAAGCCTGCGCCCGGGATCGGACATGAGCGCGCCGACCCTGATCCGGCGGGCGCGTGCCGTCCTGGAGACCGCCGACCCGCTGGCCAAGGCCAGCACCGCACGGGTGCTGGCAGAGGACTGGATCTCGGGCGCGATCATCGACATCGGCGAGCCCGGCGCCCCGGAGCGGCCATCCCGCCCGGCACGGCCGGAGCTACGCGCACCCCGCGACATGCCCAAGCGCCGCGCCGGCAAATCGGCCCAGACACGCATCGCGCTGCTGCACGCGCTCGCCCATATCGAACTGAATGCCATCGATCTTGCCGCCGACATCGTCGCCCGGTTCGCCCATGACCGTATCGCGCCGGAATTCATTACCGACTGGCTCCGCGTCGCGGCAGAAGAAGCGCGGCACTTCGAGATGATCCACGCCCGCCTGCTGGAATGCGGCGCGGCATACGGCGACCTGTCCGCCCATGACGGCCTGTGGGAAGCAGCCGCCGCCACCACCGACGACATCCTGGCACGGCTTGCCATCGTGCCACTGGTGCTGGAAGCGCGCGGGCTCGACGTCACGCCGACGATGATCGCACGTATGCGCCGCTTCGGCGATGACGCAACGGCGGACCTGCTCGGCGTTGTGTATCGTGATGAAATCGGCCATGTCGCCATCGGCCACAAATGGTTCGAACGCGTCGCCCGCGAGCGCGGCATGACACCGCGCGCAGCCTGGCGCCAACTGGCCGGCCAGCGGTTCAGGGGCGCGCTGAAAGCCCCGTTCAACGAAACCGCCCGCGCCCAGGCTGGGCTGACGCCGGACTGGTATCGCGACCTGCGTGCGCCGGGCAAAAATGGCTAGTCGATATCCTCGACCGTCTTGGTCTCGCCGCTGACGCGCTGCGCCAGCGACGCCGCCATGAAATCATCGAGATCGCCGTCAAGCACGCCCTGGGCATTGCCTTTTTCCACCCCGGTGCGCAGGTCCTTGACCATCTGGTAGGGCTGCAACACGGTGGACCGAATCTGACTGCCCCAGCCGATATCGGATTTTGCCCCTCGGGTTGCCTCGGCCGCTTCTTCGCGCATCTGCAACTCACGCTCGTACAGTCTTGCGCGCAACATGGCGAAAGCCGCCGCGCGGTTGCGGTGCTGGGAACGGTCGGTCTGGCACTGCACGACGATATTCGTCGGCAAATGGGTGATGCGGATCGCCGAATCGGTCTTGTTGACGTGCTGACCACCGGCGCCCGACGCCCGGTAGGTATCTATGCGCAAATCCTTGTCGTTGATCTCGATCTCGATCGAATCGTCCACTTCCGGGTAAACCCAGACACTGGCGAAGCTGGTATGGCGCCGCGCCGCCGAATCGTAAGGCGAAATGCGCACCAGGCGATGCACGCCGCTTTCGGACTTGAGCCAGCCGTAGGCATTATCGCCGGTGACCTTTACCGTCGCGGATTTGATCCCGGCCTCCTCGCCGGGGCTTTCTTCCACCCAGGACACCTTGTAGTCGTGCGCTTCGGCCCAGCGCGTGTACATACGCAACAGCATTTCCGCCCAGTCCTGATTCCGTGCCGCCCGCACCGGCATGAACTTCGAGGAAACAATTGTTGGATCGGCCTCGCCGACAGCAGGCTTTCGATTTCCAGCTTTTCCGGCGCGGTCGCGAATATCAAACAGGGTTTTTTTCCGCGTCCGCCGTGACGGTGGCATCATTTTTCGGCTTCCGCCATCTCAAGCAGTTCGAGACTGTCGTTGAACCCGCGCTCCAGCTCATCAAAACGGCCGAGCCCTGCTCCAGCCGTTGCGTGCGCGCGCGCATGACGCGCTGGGCTTCAGCCTGGTCGGACCAAAGGGGGATCTTCCGCCTTGAAGTTCAGGGATCTCGAGTTCCTTGACCGCGTTATCGTAGTCAAAGATACCTTCAGCAGCGCGAGGGACTGCCTGATTTCATCGGCGACGGTTGCTATTTCGGCACGCATTGTAACTCTCTTCCGAAGCGGGGAATTTGGGCGCGCATCAAATCACGAAGACGGCGGCGCCGACAAGCACCGGATTGCGGATCAATACAGACCACGCGTTCCCGGCGCCCCTTTTCCATCCATGGACAGGGGTCCCGAACCGTCGATCACGCCTTCGTCGCCGGTGGGCTCGGTGCCGGGCTTGAAGGCTTCGAGAATGGTGCGCCGTTCGCCGGGACGCGCGGGCAGCCCGGTCACCGGGTTGGCCCGCACCATGCGGATGCCCGGCGGAATACGGAAGGGAATCGCGGGCTGATCCTTGAGTGCAGTTTCCATGAAAGCCTTGAACACCGGCGCCGCAACCGACGAGCCGGTTTCCCCGCGGCCGAGCGTCCGGGGCTTGTCGAAGCCCATGAACACACCCACCGCAAGGTCGGGCGAAAAACCGACGAACCAGGTATCGAAACTGTCATTGGTCGTCCCGGTCTTGCCCGCGAGCGGTTTGCCCACGGCGGCGATACGCCGCCCGGTGCCGCGCTGGACCACGCCTTGCAGCATGGAGACCACCTGAAAGGCGGAACCGGGATCGGCGACCTGATCGCGATTATCGGGAATTTCCGGCATTCCCGGCAATTCCGTGGGCGTGAGGCCCGGAGTCTTGCACGCCGGGCAATCGCGCTCGTCATGACGGAAGATGGTCCGCCCGTGGCGATCCTGGATGCGGTCGATGAACGTCGGCTCAATACGCTTGCCGCCGTTGACCAGCATGCCGTAAGCGGCGGTCAGGCGCAGCAAGGTGGTTTCCCCCGCCCCCAGGGCCATCGCCAGGTTCGGCTTCATCTTGTCGTTGATGCCGAATTTCCTGGCGTAGGCCACGACCTTTTCCATGCCGATGGTTTGCGCCAGACGCACGGTCATCAGATTGCGCGATTTCTCGATTCCAAGGCGCATGGTCGAAGGTCCGTAGAACCGCGCTGCATAGTTCTGCGGTTTCCACAAGCCAAGGCCCGCCCCCTGATCGATGACGAAGGGGGCATCGAGAATGCGCGACGCGGGCGTGAACCCCGAATCCAGCGCCGCCAGGTAAACGAAAGGCTTGAAGGCCGAACCGGGCTGGCGTTCGGCCTGGGTGGCGCGGTTGAACTGTGATTCGGCAAAGGCGAAGCCGCCCGACATCGCCAGCACCCGCCCGGTGTGGGGATCGAGCGCGACGATGCCGCCTTCTATTTCCGGCACCTGGCGCAGGCTGTAGACATCACCCGCGACCGGCTCCACGGCGATGACATCCCCCGGCATCAGCACCTGGGCCGCCGATTTCACCGCGGGGCCGCGCCGGCCCTTTTTCAGGGCAGTCCGGGCCCAGGCAAGATCGGCCAGCGGAATGCGGCCACGGCTCGCATCGGTAAATCCGATGACGGCCTCCGCCGGTCCGGACAGCAGCACCACGGCGCGGCGCCAGTTATCGGGTATCTTGATTTGCCGGGCGGCCAGCTTGCGTGCCCAGTCCGTGCCCGGCGCCGGGGTCCCCGCCTCGCCTTCCAGGCGGGCCAGCGGCCCGCGCCAGCCGTGACGGCGATCATAGGCGACAAGGCCGTCGCGCAACACGCGGTCGGCAAGGGCCTGAAGGCGCGGCTCCAGCGTCGTACGCACCGAAAGCCCACCGCGATAAAGCTGGCTCTCGCCATATCGCTCGAACAGTTCGCGGCGCACTTCCTCGGCGAAATACTCGGCGCGGGTCAGCAGCGTCGCCTCGCGCTCACGCACGACCAGCGGCACGGCTTTCGCCGCCGCCGCCTGGGACGCGGAAATAAACCCTTCCTCGAGCATCCGCTCCACCACCCAGTTGCGCCGCCCCTTGGCCGCGCCGTGATTGCGGATTGGATGATAGTTGCTCGGCGCCTTGGGCAGTGCCGCCAGATACGCTGCCTCGGCGATGCTCAGTTCATCGAGCGGCTTGTTGAAATAGTTGAGCGCCGCCGCCGCAACGCCGTAAGAACCGAAACCGAGATAAATCTCGTTCATGTAAAGCTCGAGAATACGGTCCTTGGTGAAGGCGCGCTCGATACGGAACGCCAGGATCGCTTCCTTGATCTTGCGTTCGATCGAAACCTCGTTGGTCAGCAGGAAATTTTTCGCCACCTGCTGCGTGATCGTGCTGGCCCCCACCGGACGGCGGCCCGTGGCGAATTGCAGAAGATTGGTAACCGCGGCGCGCGCCACACCCAGAAAATCAACGCCGGGATGGGAATAGAAATTCTTGTCTTCGGCCGCGAGGAAAGCCTTGATCACCAGCTTGGGCATCGCGCCGATAGGCACGAAAACGCGCTTCTGGGTCGCGTATTCGGTAATCAGGCTGCCGTCGCCCGCGTGCACGCGGGTCATCACCGGCGGCTCGTAAACCGCGAGCTGGTTGTAGTCCGGCAGTCCCCTGCCGAAATAGAAAAACAGGCCAAGCACCCCCACCGCCGCAAAAATCGCCGCAATCAGGAGACCGCCAAAGGTGATGGTCAGAAAACGCATATTGCCCTGTCGTTGCCCGGCCGAGTTCTGCGCACCGCCCGCACGGGCCGTGGCGGAACGCCCGATGTCCCAAATCTAGACTGATGTTGTGCCGGATTCACTGCCTTTCCCTTAACGGCGGAAAGTGGCGACGGTATGGCGCTAACGGCCATCGCGAAGGCTCGCGAAATAGCCATCCACGCCGTCGGCAATGGCCGCGGCAAGGCCGGCACGGTAGGTCCGGCTGGTAAGCTGGCTGACATCGCGGCTATTGGACAGATAGCCCATCTCCACCAGCACCGACGGCACATCGGGCGCCTTGAGCACGGCAAATCCGGCGAAGCGGTGGGATTTTCGCAGGAACTTGGTATTGCGGCTCATTTCATGCACCAGGATACGGGCGAATTCCGCCGAATGGTTCATTGTTTCACGCTGGGCAAGATCAATCAGGATATTGGTCACCTCGGCCGATTCGCCGGTCAGGTCCACGCCCGCGATAACGTCGGACTTGTTTTCCTTGGCCGCCAGGTCGGCGGCCTCGCGGTCCGAGGCGCGTTCCGACAGCGTATAGACAGAAGCGCCGCGCACCTTGCGGTTGCGGATGGAATCGGCATGCAGGCTGATGAACACATCGGCTCCCGCCGCGCGGGCCATGCTGATCCGTTCACGCAGTCGAATGAAGATATCGTGATCGCGGGTCAGCACGACGTGATAACGCCCGCGCCGGACCAGTTCGTCGCGAAGCTGGCGGGCCATGGCCAGGGTGATGTCCTTTTCCCGCACCCCCCGCCCACGCGACAGGGCACCCGGATCAATGCCGCCATGGCCGGGATCCAGCACCACCACGCGCTTGCGCTGGGCGCCTTCGGGCTTGGGCCGGGGCGGCGGCACGAAGACCGCCGCGCGCGCACCGGAAGATTGCTCGGGCGCAGGCGGGGGCTTGGCCGCGCGCGCCGCGAAGACGGTACCGGCAACCGCCTTGATATCGATGACGAGGCGCCACGGACGGCCCCCGGTCGGCGGGATATGAAAGGCCTTGTCGACCAGGGCAGGCTGCTTGAGATCGAACACCAGGCGCGACTTGCCGGGGACGAACAGGCCGAAGCGGTAGCCGCTGATGAACCCGGTCGCGCGCTCGCCGTCGGCGGGATCGATGCGCCAGGTGACGTCGGGAAGATCCACCACGATACGATAGGGATCGGCCAGCTCGAAGGCGGACACCGGCAACTTGGCATCGGTCTTTAGCACGACCCGCAGCTTGTCGGGATGGACACCGATCCGGATATTGCTGACCGTTGAAGACGCCCCCGCGGCCAGGGGCGAAAGCCCCGCAAACAGCGCCACGGCGGCGCAAAGGCGGAGTACACGGCTGATTTGGCGAAAAAATCTCACGTCAGGGACCACATGATCTTGGGGCAAAATCCAGCGCAAACCGCAAGATATACCAGGCTGGGCAAGGTTTCCAGCACCACCGCAGCCCGCCCGGCAAAGCAAAATCCCCACCGCCACAAGGGGATAGGCGCGAACAATATGATTGTGGAAGACCTAGAGGGCGCCTATGTTAATCGACGTTCATGCCTCCGGTCGGCTGATTTCGGGCCCTTGCCCCGGAACCCAGCGGCGCAGCGTTTGTCCCCCCGGCGATTTCTTCTTGTGCCGACAAGGGACAACCACGGTGCGCTCAGACGGAATGGAGGTTGGTATTAATAGATTGAAGCCGATCCGCCGGACGGCGCGCAAGCGCCGGTCGGAAGATGGGCCGGACCCCCTCCCCGCCTTGTGCGCGGGTCGAGATTCAGGCCAACGGCTTCGCACAACATAACGGCGATGCGCCGCCCGCATATGGGCCTGGCGGCATCGTCGCGGAGACATAGACATGACGAAGCGCATGTTGATTGACGCCACCCATCCCGAAGAAACGCGGGTGGTTGCCCTTAACGGCAAGCGTCTTGAAGAATTTGATTTTGAAACTTCCACGAAAAAGCAGCTCAAGGGCAACATCTACCTCGCCAAGGTGACGCGGGTGGAACCGTCGCTTCAGGCGGCGTTCGTGGAGTTCGGCGGCAACCGCCACGGCTTTCTCGCCTTCAGCGAAATTCATCCCGACTACTACCAGATCCCGGTTGCCGACCGCGCCGCGCTGATACGCGAGCACGAGGAGGCCCTGGCCGCGGAAGCGGCAGAGGAAGATGCCGAGGTCGACGACGACATCGAGGTGACGGAGCAGACACCGCCCGAGCCCGAAGCCGAAGCGGCCGCTGACGATGGCGATGGCGACGGCGATGCCCCCAAAGGCGATGGCGAAACCGACGCCGCCGATGGCGACGTGACGGCGGAAAGCACCGCAGATTCCCAGGAAGCCCACGACGATGCCCCGGCGCCGGAAGGTGAGATCATTGAAGCCGCCCCCCACCCGGTCGAGGAAGTGGGCGGCGAGGATGAAACCGACCAGCACGCCGAACGCCGTCGGGTGCGCCACAAGCGCCAGCGCTACAAGATCCAGGAAGTCATCAAGCGGCGCCAGATCCTGCTGATCCAGGTCGTCAAGGAAGAACGCGGCAACAAGGGCGCGGCACTGACCACCTACCTCTCGCTGGCAGGACGCTACTGCGTCCTGATGCCGAACACGGCCAAGGGCGGCGGCATTTCGCGCAAGATCACCAGCGCGGGCGACCGCAAGCGGCTCAAGTCCCTGCTCTCGGACCTGGAAATTCCCGACGGGATGGCCATCATCCTGCGCACGGCGGCGGTGGAACGATCGAAGGCCGAACTGAAACGCGACTTTGAATTCCTCATGCGCGCATGGGACACGGCGCGTGAACTGACCCTCAGTTCGATTGCGCCGACACTGGTGTACGAAGAAGCCAACCTGATCAAGCGTTCGATCCGCGACCTTTACACCAAGGACATCGACGAAGTGCTGGTCGAGGGCGATGAAGGCTACCGCACGGCCAAGGAATTCATGCGCATGCTGATGCCTAGCCATGCGAAGAAGGTTCAGCCCTACAGGGACCCTGAAATTCCGCTGTTCCATCGCTATCAGGTTGAAACCCAGCTTGACGCGATGCACTCGGCCACCGTGCAGTTGAAGTCCGGCGGCTACATCGTCATCAACCCGACTGAAGCCCTGGTGTCGATCGACGTCAACTCGGCCGCGCCACGCGCGAACGCAACATCGAGGAAACGGCCTACAAGACCAACCTCGAAGCGGCGGAAGAAATTGCACGCCAGCTCAAGCTCCGCGATCTCGCCGGACTGATCGTGATCGACTTCATCGACATGTCGGAAAACCGCAACCAGCACACGGTCGAACGCCGCATGAAGGAAGCGATGCGCAATGACCGCGCACGCATCCAGATCGGCCGCATCAGCGCCTTCGGCCTGCTTGAACTGTCACGCCAGCGGCTGCGTCCGAGCCTGGCGGAAGCCTCTACCCAACCCTGCCCGCACTGCGAGGGCACGGGGCTAATCCGCTCCACCGAATCAGCGGCGCTGCATGTGCTGCGCGTGATCGAGGACGAAGGCATTCGCCGCCGCTCGACGGAATTGCGCGTCAAGGTTTCCGTGGATGTGGCGCTATACATCCTTAACCAGAAACGCGACCGGCTGAACGAGATCGAAGCCCGCTACGGGTTCCGCGTGCTTATCACCGGTGACGACAGGCTGATCCCGCCCGCCCATGAAATCGAGCGCGTCGAGGGCCGTCCGTTGACCGCGGCGCCGGCAGGGGCCCCGGCCCCCGTGATCGATGAGCCCGATGAGGACGAAACGGCCGACGAAGCCGCCGATGAGTCCGAAGGTTCCGCGGACGAAAGCCGCACCGAAGGCGAGGGCAATGATGAACAAGGCCCCCGTCGCCGTCGTCGCCGCCGCCGCCGTGGCCGCAAGCGTGACGACGAAGGCGAAGGCGAGGACAGCGCCGCCGAAGCCGCCCCCGCAACCAAGTCCGAAACCGAAGCCGAAGACGCCGCCCCCGCCGGTGACGGGGAAAGCGCCGCTGGCGACGAGGAAGAAGAGAAGCCCAAGCGCCGCCGCCGTGGGCGTCGCGGCGGCCGCCGCCGTGGCCGCAAGCGCGAGGACGAAGGCGAAGCCGCCAACAACGAGGGTGAAGCCGCGACAGCGGCGCCCGCCCAGGACGAAGGCACCGACAGCGATGCCGTCGCCGATGAGCCCCGGACAGAAGAAACCGAAAGCCGAAAAGAAGAAGAAGAAGACGTCACGGTCGTCGCTACCGAAGAACTCACCGACGCCCCCGCCCCCACCGAGCCAGAGGTCGAGGTCGTCTCCGTTGACGAGGCTCGCGCCGAGCCCGAAACCGCCGGGGCTTCGCAAGCAGATTCTGAAAAGCCCAAAGCGCCCCAGCGCAAGGGCTGGTGGAACCGCTTCGGCACTTGACCGGAACCGACTAGTCCCGGTTACGTTCGCGCGACCAGCGCTCCAGCCGCGTCACCGCATCGCGCATTTCCGAGTTCGATCCCGCGTAGGAAAAGCGCATAAATCCGGTGCCTCCGGTTTCATCGAAATCCGTACCCGGTGTCACGGCGACGCCGGCCACATCGAGAATTTCCCGCGCCAGTTCGACGCTGTCGTCGCCCAGCGCGCCGATTCCGGCATAGATGTAAAAGGCGCCATCGGCGGGAGCGAAAGGACCGAAACCGGCCCGCGGCAATCCTTCAAGCAAGATGTCACGGTTTTCGCCGTAGCGGCGCACGTTGCGTTCCAGTTCCTCGGTGCAGGAAAAAACATGGGTGCCAGCGAATTGCGACAGCGTCGGCGGCGAGATAAAGAGATTCTGGGCGAGACATTCGCAAGCCCGGCACAAGTCTTCGGGCACCACCATCCAGCCGAGCCGCCAACCCGTCATCGAATAATACTTGGAAAAACTGTTGATGACGACGGCATCGGGTTCGATCGAGGCCAGGCTCGTCGCCGCCTTGCCGAAAGTGATGCCATGATAAATCTCGTCGGAAATCATGCGCACGCCGTGGGCGCGACACCATGCGGCCAGTTCCGTTAGCGCCGCCGCGTCCAGCATCGAACCCGTGGGATTGGCGGGTGAAGCAATGATAAGACCATCGGGGGGTGTCTCCAGCGCCTCCAGCAAGGCTACCGTGGGCTGGAAGCCGTCTTCGCGCGCGGCGGCCAGCACCACAGGCTCGATATCCAGGGCCGTCAGGATATTGCGATACCCCGGATAACCGGGCGCGGCGAAAGCCACCCGGTCGCCCGCATCGAAAGCCGCGAGAAAGGCCAATATGAACGCGCCCGACGAACCGGTGGTCACGGCAATGCGCGCCGGATCAAGGGCCAGGCCGTAACGATCCCGGTAGTGATCGGCGATGCGGCGGCGCAACGCGAGCACGCCGAAGGCATCGGTATATCCAAGACGGTCGGTATCCAGGTGCGCCTGGGCCGCAGCCAACACCCCCGCCGGCGCCCCGGTGGAGGGCTGGCCCACCTCAAGATGGATGACATCGTGACCGGCCGCCGCCCGCGCATTGGCCCGCGCCATCACTTCCATGACGATGAACGGCGCGATCCGCCCGCGATTGGAAACCTTGAGCGCCACGCTCCCGCCGATCAGTTCTGTTGCGCTAGGCCGAAGCCGCGCCTGTCGGTCCGCACGTCACACTGGCTGCCCGGCCCATTGAACCCGGCGGGGCAAACCAGCAGGTTCATGCGTCCGAGCGACGGCGCGCCCACGACCGCGTGACCGAGCTTGCGCAAGCGCGCGCCCACGTCGGCGAGGCCCGCGTTTTCAATCACCACCCGGTTCGGTTGGGCCGGATGGTAAAACCGGGGTGCGGCCAGAATGGATTCGGCGGTGCCGCCTTGCAAGATCACCCGTGCTGCCCCCGCCGCCAGGGTCACCGGGACCGCACCGCTGCCGCTACCGGCCCCCATGTATTCAAGCTGGTCGTGGCTTTCCAGGCGAACTCCCATCATCGCCAGCATGGGGTAGCCGCGTCCGGCGGGATCGGGCGGCGCCGCGATGACGATGCCGGTTTCCGGCGCCACCCGGCCCGCGCCCATGAGACCGTTCATGGTGAAGCCGCAGGCTACGGACTGACCGTAGGCATCGGCGGTGACGATCGTGGTCGATCCCTGATCCACCGGCTCACCCACGGGGGCGCCGCCGGCAACATTCACAGGACTGATGCGGCCAGCTCGATAAGACTTCCACAGGGTCTCGATACGGGCGTCGCCGACAAGAGCCTGGGGATCCCCGGTGACGGGTCCGGGGGCATGGAACCAGCGGCCCGCATCGGCGTAGGCGCGCCTGGATGCCGCAACCAGCATTTCCGCCCGCGTGGCGTTGTCGGAGCGGTCCCAGCCGCGCTCGCGGTAGATCATCGCCCATAGCTGTGCCGTGACCAGCCCGCCCGGCATCGGCGGGAAGAATGCCTGCTGGTTGCCGCGCGTAATTTGCACCGGCTTGACGAAACGCGGCACGCCGGCCTTCAGGTCGTCCACGGTCATCGGAACGCCCGCGCGCCGGTAATCCGCCGCCAGTCGCCGGGGAAACGACCCCTGAAGATAGCGGGTCGGGTTGCGGCGGATCCGGCTCAGGGTCGCGGCCAGGGCGATTTGGCGCAGATTGCTGCCCTCGGCCACGGGATTGCCCGATTTGTCGGCGAAGATCGCAGCCAGTCCTGCATCGGTCCGCACCGCGGGTGCCGCCGCCAGGGCACGGGCCAGGGCCCGGCTGACGGGATGGCCGATACGGGCCAGGGTTTCGGCGGGACCAAGCACCTGGTTCCAGGGGCGAAGGCCATACTTGGCATGAAGCGCCAGCATGCCGCGCGGGCTCATCGGCACCGGGATGGCTGCACGCGAACCGGATGAGAAATGGGTAAAATCAAGGGCATCAACAACCTTGCGGTTCCTGTCCCACAACAGGCAAGCACCGCCCGAACCCAGCGAGGCCGAGGACGGCAGCGTCACCGCCAGGGTAAAGTATGCCGCCACCATGGCATCGGTGGCATTACCGCCCCCGGTAAGGACTTCACGCGCGGCCAGGGCAGCGCGTGGCTCGTCGCCGGCAACGGCGCCATTGAAGCCTTCGACGTATCCCTTGGCGGCGCCGAATGTGCCGCCGAATGTGCGCTCAATCGAGCTACAACCGCCGGTAGCCAGAAGCATGGCCAGCATCGTCATCGCCGCAACGCGGCGGCGCGCGATTTGACGGGACCCCTGCCCGCGCCTAGGTTTAGCGGAACGTCCGACGATTGATGTCATGAAAAGCCTCATACGAACGCGCGCAGCATTCTTTCTGGCATTTGCCCTGGTGCTCTGGAGCAGCTCCGGGCATGACGCCCGTGCGGCCTCCCTGATCCGCGATGCGGAGGTGGAAAATACCATCCGCACCTATGCAACGCCACTGTTTGAGACGGCTGGGCTGAATCCCCGCGATGTTCATATCTACATCATCAACAATCGTACCCTTAACGCCTTCGTCGCGGGCGGTCTGAACATGTTCTTCAATACCGGGTTCTTGCTCAAGACCCGGTCGGCGAGCGAGGTTATCGGCGTCATCGCCCATGAAACCGGGCACCTGGCCGGCGGGCATATCGCGCGCTTTTCCAGCCAGATCAACACTGCCAACAGGCTGTCCACGCTGACCACCATCCTCGGCGTGCTGACCGCCGTCGCCACCGGACGCGGCGATGCCGGGGCCGCCATCGTCCAGGGCGGGCAAGGGCTGCTGCTCGGCAATATCCTCGCCTATAGCCGGGGACAGGAAAGCGCCGCCGATCAGGCCGCGCTGACGCTGCTGGACCGCACCGGGCAATCGGCGGCCGGGCTGTATAATTTCCTGCGCACCATGGAAAACCAGGAATTCCTGAGCAGCACAAATCAGGACCCTTACGTACGCACCCATCCGCTGACCCGTGACCGCTTGCGCCTGATGGAGGATCACCTCAAGGCTTCACCTTACAAGGCCGCCCTGCCCGCGGCCGCGCTGGAGGAACGTCACCGGCGCATGATCGCCAAGCTCTATGCCTTTATCGAGCATCCGACGACCGTGCTCCGCACCTACGCCGGGGACAACAGCATTTCGGGCCGCTATGCCCGGGCCATCGCGCAATATCGTATTGCCGCGCTCGACAAGGCGCTGCCGCTGATCGATGACCTGATCGCATCGGAACCGAAGAACCCGTTTTTTCACGAATTGAAGGGCCAGATGCTGTTTGAAAACGGGCGCATTCTCGATTCCGTCGGCCCCAACGCTGAAGCAACGCGCCTGGCCCCCGAAGAGCCGTTGCTGCGCCTTGGGCTGGCCCGGTCGCAACTTGAACTCAACGATCCGGCCCTGACCAAGGAAGCGATCCGCAACCTCCTGCTCGTCACCCAGGCTGATCCCGACTACGCCTTCGGCTGGGACCAGTTGGCGCTGGCCTATGGGCGCGACGGCCAGCTTGGCCTTGCTGCGCTCTCCCAGGCCGAGGCCGCGCTCCGGCGCGGGCGCAAGAAGGATGCGCTCAGCCACGCCACGCGGGCGGAAAAGCGGCTGGACAAGGCCTCGTCGGCCTGGCTGCGGTTGCAGGATATCAAGCGGGCCGCCAAGCTGCCCGACTGACGTCGCCGGGAGTTATTCGGCGTCGGGCTGATTGGCGGGTTGGGCCGCATCGAAAGCGGGAAGCGCCATGCAGGCATCGAAAATCCGCATCACCGTGGGGTAGCCCCCGAGCGGGCAGTCGAAGCGCTTGGCATTGAAGATCTGCGGTACCAGGCAGATATCGGCAAGGCCCGGCGTATCGCCGTGACAGAATCTGCCCGTCGCCCTGTCGCCCGCGAGCGCGGCTTCCAGCGCCTCAAGCCCTTTCGCCACCCAGTGACGATACCAGGTGTTGCGCGCCTCTTCGTCCTGACCCAGGGCATCCCTGAGATAAAACAGGACCCGCAAGTTATCGAGAGGATGAATGTCACAGGCGATGGCCAGCGCCATGGCCCGGACCCGCGCCCGGGCGGCGGCGGCGGCCGGCAGGAACGGCGGTTCGGGATGGGTTTCGTCGAGATATTCAAGAATAGCCAGGGACTGGCTGATGGCATTGCCGTTATCGACCAGCACCGGCACCAGATGCTGCGGGTTGAGTCTGGAAAACCCCTCGGAAAACTGCTCGCCGCCGTCGCGCGTCAGATGAACGAAATGACGTTCCGGCGAGAGGCCCTTGAGGTTGAGACCGATGCGAACGCGATAACTGGCAGAGGACCGGAAGTAGTCGTAAAGCTCCATCGAGCGGTTGCTCCGGGCTTCCCGGTCAGATGCAGATTTCGCGCAGCGGCGGGAAGCCGTTGAAAGCCACCGACGAATAGGTCGAAGTATAAGCCCCGGTGGCGAGAATGCGAACCTTGTCGCCAACCTGCAGATCGAGCGGCAATTCGTAACCGGCCTGATCGTAGATCACGTCAACCTCGTCGCAGGTCGGCCCCGCCAGCACCACGGGGCCCGTGGGGCCGCCATCGCGGTCGGTTTCGATCTGATAGCGGATGCATTCACCCATGGTTTCGGGAAGACCGCCGAACTTGCCGACATCGAGATAGACCCAACGCTTTTCATCCAGATACGACTTGGTGGAAATCAGCACCACCGTCGCTAGGATGATACCCGCATCGCCGGCCATGCCCCGGCCCGGTTCGACAACCAGGCGCGGCAGGCGGTTGCCGAAATGCTTGTGCATGGCCTCCATGATCGCGTCGGCAATCTGCTTGGGGCTCGGCACATCGGTACGATAGCGCACCGGCATACCGCCGCCGACATTGACCATGCCGAGACGAATGCCCGCATCCTCAAGCGCGGTGAACAAAAGGCGCGTGCGCGCCACCGCGATATCCCACTGGCCCAGGTCAACCTGCTGGGAACCGACATGGAAGGACACGCCGTAAGGATCGAGACCAAGATCGCGGGCCTGGATCAGAAGATCGCGGGCCATTTCCACATCGCAGCCGAACTTGCGCGAGGTCGGCCACAGCGCGCCGGGATTGGTCATCAGGATACGGCAAAAGACGCGCGCGCCGGGCGCGGCACGGGAAAGTTTTTCCAGTTCCGCCGCGCTGTCGAAGGCAAACATTCTCACCCCGCGCGCGTAAGCCGCAGCGATGTGCTCTTCCTTCTTGATGGTATTGCCGAAAGAAATATTGGCGGCCTTGGCCCCGCACTTCATCACGTGCTCGATCTCGTAGATCGACGCGGCATCGAAGTTGGCGCCCTCTTGCACCAGCGGACGCAGAACCTCCACGGCCGGGTTCGCCTTCATCGCGTAATAGATGTCGGCCGCCGGCAAATGGCGCTTCAGGGTACGGTAATTGTCGACGATCTTGTCCACGTCGATCACGAGGCAAGGCGTCTCGGGACACTGCTCAGCCAGGAAGCGCTTGATCTTGTCTGTCATCTGCGGTGCCCCTCCGGGGGCGGGCCGCGGGGCCGGTCATCCCGCGAGGGGGCCGTATATAAGACCTCTAGATCAGTCCCGCAAGCGGAGATGACGGATCCGCATAGCGTTTTTTTGGCATCCGGCCCGCCAGGTAAGCCATCCGGCCCGCCTCGATCGCCAGCTTCATGGCCCGCGCCATGACGACCGGCTGGCCCGCCTCGGCGATGGCGGTATTCATCAAGACCCCGTCACAGCCCAGTTCCATCGCCACTGCCGCGTCGGAAGCGGTGCCCACGCCCGCGTCCACCAGGACCGGCACCGAGGCATTTTCCTTGATGATGCGGATGGTGACCGGGTTCTGGATTCCGAGGCCCGAGCCGATGGGCGCCGCCAGCGGCATGATGGCGACGCAGCCCAGTTCCTCCAGGCGCTTGGCCTGGATCGGGTCGTCGGCACAGTAGACCATAACCTTGAAGCCTTCCTTGACCAGGATCTCGGCCGCGCGCAGCGTTTCCGGCATGTCGGGATAAAGCGTTTTCTGGTCGCCCAGCACCTCGAGCTTGACCAGATCCCATCCACCGGCCTCCCGCGCCAGGCGCAGCGTGCGCACCGCCTCGTCGGCGGTATAGCAACCCGCTGTATTGGGCAGGTAGGTGTAGCGTTTGGGATCGACGTAATCGACCAGCATGGGCTGGCCCGGATCGGTAACGTTGACGCGCCGCACGGCGACGGTAACGATCTCCGCGCCGGACGCCTCGATCGCCCGCGCGGTTTCCTCGAAGTCCTTGTACTTGCCGGTTCCCACCAGCAGGCGCGAGCGGTAGCTGACGCCAGCGATTTCGAGGGGATCGGGATCGGCCATGCCCAGATCGTCGGCACCGCCGCCGATAAAATGAACGATTTCCAGCTTGTCACCCGGCGCCACGCGGGTCTCGCCGTAAGCCGACTTCGGCACGATCTCAAGATTCAGTTCGACCGCGACCTTGCGCCCGTCGAGCCCCATGCCCTCAAGTACGGCGGAAACCGTCTCGGCACCCACCAGGGGGCGCGTTTCGCCATTGATCGTGATTTCGCCCGACATGCGCTCTCCTTAGACGCGGCCCGAAGCCAGGTTGGCCGCAATGCAGGGGCGCAATTATGGAGCGTGGCACCCCGGGGTGCAAGGGTTCGCGGGGGCCTGAAAGAGGCGGAATACGACGTTTAGCGCCCGCCGGTGAGACTGTTGAGAACATCGATCAGGAAGATGCCGCCAATCGCAATGACCGACATCACGATACAGCCGATGATCAGCTGGCTGGTGATGGATTTCTTGCGCTTCGGCGGCTTGGCCGGCGGTGGTGGCGCCGCGACCTTGATGCCCTGGCTCTGACGTGCCTTGTTGGCCGCATTGATGCGCTCGGCCTTGGTCGAACGGAAGATGGTGCGCGAGCCGCCCTTTTCCGTTTCTTCGTCAAAGGTTTCCTCGATGACACGCACGGCGGAATACCGGTTGGACCGGTCGATCCGGTCGGCTTCCATCAAGGCTAGGTCGCGGTCATCGAAAACCGAATCGATTTTCCACGATCCGTTACGGAAGGTATGAATTTCAAAGAGCTTGAGCGTTGCCATGATGATCAGCCCCCAACCAACCGCCGGGTCGACGACGAGCTTGCAGTTCGAGCCGCCGAGAATACCGGTGATCTTGTCACCGTCCTCGGACAGGGGCATCAGGATCGAACGGTACAGGATCTTGCGGCCGCCGGGTTCGACCGCTTCGGCACCATAGGTAATGGGAACACGGCGGGCCAGCACCTCGTCAAGATAACGGGCGGATCTTTCCGCCAGCGTATCCTTGGTCAAATCCGCAAGCGAGGCCCCGGCCATGTCCTTGCCGTAGAACTCCGCGTGCCAGGCACCGAAATGCAGGAAACGGGGCGAGCCGTCGCGAAGATCGAGAAGAAAGCAGTAATCCCACATGTCGGACATTTGCGCGCCGCTGATATCCGCAACGGCGGGCATGTCGCGATCTCCACTGAGATCGCGCCAATGTTCAAGCAGGCGAAGAACCAATCGCCTTTCCCTGGGATCTTCCGATTCCGACAACGGGACGTTCCTTCCAAACTGGATTAACCGTACTTGCACATGATTTGTGACGAATTTGAGTTAATTCATGGTAAAGGGGGGAACGAGAGCGCGGTTTTCCGGACCTTCGCCGGACGATAGTTGCGTGCTATAACCGCGGCGGCACAGCAGCCCGAAGGGGCCGAAGTCCACGTGTCGGGGTGAAGGAATGAGCTGTAACGTATTGATTTTAAATGGCCCTAACCTCAATATGCTGGGAACCCGCGAAGTTGAGGTCTATGGCCGCGACACCCTCTCCGACATTGAGGCCGCGTGCCGCGCCCATGCCCAAAAAAATGGCATGAGCATCGATTTTCGCCAGACCAACAGCGAATCCGACATGGTGAACTGGATCCAGGAAGCCCGTGGCGAGGCCGATGGCCTGATCGTCAATGCCGGGGCCTATACCCACACCTCCATCGCCATCCTCGACGCGCTCCGCATGGTTGACGTCCCGGTGATCGAGGTGCATTTGTCCAACATCTTCAAGCGCGAGGCGTTCCGCGCCGAATCCTATGTATCGCGCGCCGCCGACGGCATGATCGCCGGATTCGGCGCAAAAGGGTATATTCTGGCTCTCGACGCCATACACCACATGACCAGCGCAGGGAATTCCAAGTGATCGGCAAACGCGACCTAGACGAAAAACTGATCGAACAACTGGCCAAGGCACTGGACCAGCATGGCCTGACTGAAATCGAGATCGGCGAAGGCCGCCATCGCATCCGGCTGTCTCGCGCGCAGACGGTCGCGGCCGGACCGGCCATGATGGCCCCGGCGCCCACTCCGGCAGCGGCACCCGCAGGTGCCGCATCGCCGGCCCCCGCCGCCGCGCCCGCAGCCGGCGAAGCGGCCAAGGCGCATCCGGGCGCCGTCACTTCCCCGATGGTGGGCACGGTTTACGTCGCCCCGGAACCGGGCGCCAATCCCTTCGTCAAGGAAGGCGATACGGTCAAGGAAGGCCAGACCGTGCTGCTGATCGAGGCGATGAAAACAATGAACCCGATCCGCGCGCCCAAATCCGGCAAGGTGGTCCAGATGCTTGCCACCAACGCCGCGCCGGTTGAATTCGGCGAAGTCCTCCTGATCATCGAGTAGCGGCGGGACAACGCCCCATGTTTGACAAGGTTCTGATTGCCAACCGCGGCGAAATCGCGCTCCGGATTCACCGCGCCTGCAAGGAAATGGGCATCGCCACGGTCGCGGTGCATTCCACGGTCGATGCCGACGCCATGCACGTGCGCCTGGCGGACGAAAGCGTTTGCATCGGCGAAGCCCCGGCGGCGCGCAGCTATCTCAATGCCGCGGCGCTGATCTCGGCGGCGACCATCACCAATGCCGATGCCATCCATCCCGGCTATGGCCTGTTGTCGGAAAATGCCGACTTCGCCCAGATGGTCGAGGACCACGGCATCGTCTTCATCGGTCCGGCGGCCGATCATATGCGCATGATGGGCGACAAGATCACCGCCAAGGACACGATGAAATCCCTGGGCGTGCCCGTGGTGCCCGGCTCCGACGGCGGCGTCCCCGACGAAGCCCATGCGCGGGCGGCGGCGGAAGCCATCGGCTACCCGGTGCTGATCAAGGCCACCAGCGGCGGCGGCGGACGCGGCATGAAGGTGGCCGACAGCGCCGAAACCATCGGCGAGGCTTTCTCGACCGCGCGCTCGGAAGCCAAGTCCAATTTCGGCAACGACGAAGTCTATATCGAGAAGTACCTGGGCCGGCCGCGCCACATCGAAATTCAGATCCTGGCCGACAGCCACGGCAACGTCATTCACCTGGGCGACCGGGATTGTTCGCTGCAGCGCCGCCACCAGAAACTGCTGGAAGAAGCTCCGTCACCGGCCCTCAATGCCGCCGAGCGCGCGGCTATCGGCGCAACCGTGACCAAGGCGCTGGCCAAGCTCGGCTACCTCGGCGCCGGCACGCTGGAATTCCTCTACGAGGACGGCGAGTTCTATTTCATTGAAATGAACACCCGCGTGCAGGTCGAGCACCCCGTGACCGAGATGATCACCGGCGTCGACATCGTGCGCGAACAGATTCGCATTGCCACCGGCTTGCCGCTGTCCATTTCCCAGGACGACGTTTCCTTCTCCGGTCATGCGATCGAGTGCCGCATCAATGCCGAAAATTCGGAAACCTTCATGCCCGCGCCGGGCCAGATCGGCACCTATCATCCGCCGGGGGGGCTCGGGGTGCGGGTCGATTCGGCCATCTATGCCGGCTACACGGTCCCGCCCCATTACGACAGCCTGATTTCCAAGCTGATCGTTCACGGCAAGACCCGCAACGAAGCACTGATGCGGCTGCGCCGCGCGCTCCATGAATATGTGATCGAAGGCGTGGATACGACCATTCCGCTGCATGTGCGGCTCACCGAATCGCAGGAATTCGTCAACGGCGATTACGATATCCACTGGCTCGAAAGATTCGTCGGGCTGAAATAAAGGCCGGCGCCGGATGAATACCGGAAACGCCCTGTCCCCACCGACCCCGGAACTGCTGCTGCGTATCTATGCCGCGGGCATTTTTCCGATGGCGGAATCCGCCGACGACCCGACCCTGTTCTGGCTCGACCCGGAAATGCGCGGCATCCTGCCGCTCGATGGTTTCCACGTTTCACGCCGCCTCCAGCGCACCTTGCGCCAGGACCGCTTCGACGTGACCTGTGATACCGCCTTCAACGCCACCGTCAGCGCCTGCGCAGCGGCGCGGACCGTTCGCCCAAGCACCTGGATCAACGATGAAATTCGACGTCTTGCCGGCGCGCTGCATCAATTGGGACACGCCCATTCGGTCGAATGCCGGTGCCGGGGCGAGCTGGTCGGCGGGCTTTACGGGGTTTCCCTCGGCGGCGCGTTCTTTGGCGAAAGCATGTTCTCAACCATGCGCGATGCTTCGAAGGTGGCGCTGTGCCATCTCGTGGCCCGGCTGCGCCGTGGCGGCTATACGCTGCTCGATACCCAGTTCATCACCGAGCATCTGATGCAGTTCGGCGCCATCGAAATTTCGCGCGACGATTATCATGCCCGCCTCGCCGCGGCGCTCGAGATCAAGGCGTCCTTCTACCGGGGGGCGCTGTCCACCGCCGATTTGACGTTCAGGCAATCCTTGATCCAAACGTCGTAAACCGGATGCTCCAGCGCGTTGAGCGCCGGTGACGACGCGAACATCCAGCCCTGGAACAGCACAACCGGTGCTTCCCCCGGCCGAACCTCGCGGATGTCCACCAGCGCCGCGCTTTCCGGCGGCTCTTCCGGCGGGCGCTTGAGGCAGCGCCGCACCATGATCTCCAGTGTTCCGAAACGCACCACCTGGCCCACGGGGGCATGGATCGGCGATATGCGGGCCGTCACCTTGTCCAGTCCCTGCATGAGCGCCCCGCCGCCTTCAAGATCAGCAGCGGCGGCGCCCCCGGACAGGACCAGGGCGCAACACAGGAAGACAGTGGACAATGACCTCGGCGACACGGCGAACGGGCTCCCTTTAAGTGACCCCATCCCTGACACGACCGACAGCACGGCCCGTTCAGAATGTTATTTGCCGGCTCCCGGCATGGGGGCCATCAGCGGGTCGGCGGCGGCGGCGGGCTTGGCTTCAACTGCGCCCTTGGCTGAAAAAATCGCCTTGCCGATCAGGTCCACCAGGTTGACGGCACCCTGGGTGATGGTGATCTGCCCGCCCGGCTTGATGGTGGATTCGGCACCGCCCGGGTTAAGCGAGACGACGCTGCCGCCGAGCAATCCCGTGGACGCGATTTCCGCCGCCGTATCGGTGGGCAGCTTGACATGGGGCTCGATGGTCAGGGTGATGACCGCCTGGTAGGTCTTGGGGTCCAGCGCCTGGCCGGTGACCGAACCGATCTTGATCCCCGCGAGCTTGACGTCGTCGCCCTGCTTGAGATCACCGACCCGGTCAAAACGGGCTGTCAATTCATAACCGGTCGAGGTCCTGAGCGAAGCATTGGTATAGGCAAAAACGACGAACACGCCCGCCACCAGCAGCACAACCCCGCCCAAAACGGTTTCGATCATATTGTTTTTCATGGGCAAATCTCCGGGACGCCGCTAATCAACTGGGGGTCCAGGGTTCATAATCGCCCGTCGCCCGGGCCCGGTGACCGCCGCGCAGGAGCGACCCCGCCGGCCGGTAAGCCAGATCGGTGCCAGTCATGTTGGGCATATGCGGTTTCTGCCAGGGTTTGCGCGCCAGCGCCGCCGCGTCGGGCACCGCGTCAACGCTGTGATGCAGCCACGCGTGCCACACCGGCGGCACCTTGGAACCTTCCGCGTCGCCGGCATAGATCACCCAGCGGCGTTCGCGGCCATTGTTCTTGGGATCCTTGTGGCGGGGATCGCGATAGTAGCGGTTGCCGTATTCGTCCTCGCCGACGAACTGGCCTCGCAGCCATGTCAAAAGCCGGGTACCGATGGTCACTTTGGCACTCTCCCGCGGTTCAATGCGTGGCGGAATATGGCACCGCCCGCCCGATGCGACAAGTTGCTTTGCGATTTTGCCGACACCGCGGCGATTTCACCGCCCTCGGAGCCGGCACCACATATTGTGGGTGATATCACCAAACCGTCAATTTATTGTTGACGGAATTCCAATACCACATCTAGAGTTAACATTCCTGTTGGCGCCTAAATCTAGACTGGAAATTGGGGGACGCGAACGGGCTTGGGCAAGGAAAAGCGGGCCAGAAAGCACCACAGGGCGCCGGTTTCGCATAATTTAGGGGGCAGTCAATGCGCATTGCGCGTCATTTCACCAGCGAAGGCCAATCCGCTTATCAGGATATTCCGTTCCGCGAAGCGGTCAGCGAGATCAAGAACCCGGACGGTTCGATCGTCTTTTCCCTGCGCGGCTTCGATGTGCCCAAGGCATTTTCTCAGGTCGCCACCGATGTCATCGCGCAGAAGTATTTTCGCAAGGCCGGTGTCCCCGCCCGCCTGAAGCCGGTCGAGGAAACGGATGTCCCGGCCTGGCTGTGGCGTCATGAGGCCGATGAGGAGGCCCTCGCCGAGCTGCCCGAAGACGAACGCATGGGCGGCGAAACCAGCGCCAAGCAGGTGTTCCGCCGGCTCGCCGGCACCTGGACCTACTGGGGCTGGAAAGGCGGCTACTTCGATACCGAGGCCGATGCCCGCGCCTATTACGACGAAATGCGCCACATGCTGGCACGCCAGATGGCCGCCCCCAACTCGCCGCAATGGTTCAACACCGGCCTGCACTGGGCTTACGGCATCGACGGGCCGAGCCAGGGTCATTTCTACGTCGATTACCGCACCGGCGAACTGGTCACGTCGAAATCCTCCTACGAACATCCGCAGCCCCATGCCTGCTTCATCCAGTCCGTCGCCGACGACCTGGTCAACGAAGGCGGCATCATGGACCTTTGGGTGCGTGAAGCACGGCTGTTCAAATACGGCTCAGGCACCGGCTCGAACTTCTCCAGGATTCGCGGCGAGAACGAATCGCTTTCGGGCGGCGGCAAGTCTTCGGGGCTGATGAGCTTCCTGAAGATCGGCGACCGTGCGGCCAGCGCCATCAAGTCGGGCGGCACCACGCGACGCGCGGCCAAGATGGTCACCATCGACGTCGACCATCCCGACATCGAGCAATACGTCAACTGGAAGGTGATCGAGGAACAGAAGGTCGCGGCGCTGGTCGCCGGGTCCAAGCTCGCCAACGTGCACCTGAACGCCGTCATGCAGGCCTGCCACGGCCGCGGCGACGCTGAATCCGTCCAGACCTTCGAATCGCCGGAAGATGCCTTCAACCCGCGCAAGAACAAGGCGCTGAAGAAGGCCATCATCGGCGCGCGCAAGGCGATGCTGCCGGAAAACTACGTCCAGCGGGTCATCGAATTCGCCCGCCAGGGCTTTGAGGCGATCGACTTCAAGACCTACGACACGGATTGGGATTCGGACGCCTACCTGACGGTCTCGGGCCAGAATTCCAACAACTCTGTCCGCATCACCAACGACTTCCTCGAAGCCGTGCTGGCCGACAGCGACTGGGAGCTGACCCGCCGCGTCGACGGCAAGGTCCACAAGGTCATCGGCGCGCGCGAATTGTGGGACCAGATCGGTTTCGCCGCCTGGGCATCGGCCGATCCCGGCGTGCAGTTCGACACCACTATCAACGAATGGCACACCTGCCCGGAAGCGGGGCGCATCAATGCCTCGAACCCGTGTTCAGAGTACATGTTCCTCGACGACACGGCGTGCAACCTGGCGTCGATCAACCTGCTGGCCTTCCGCGATTCCGAAGGCACCTTCGACATCAAGTCCTATGAATACGCCGTGCGGCTGTGGACGGTCGCGCTGGAAATTTCCGTACTGATGGCCCAGTTTCCATCTCGCGAAATCGCGCAACTGTCTTACGAGTACCGCACCCTCGGCCTCGGCTACGCCAATATCGGCGGGCTGCTGATGGCCGGCGGCATGGGCTACGATTCGTGCGAGGGCCGGGCCATGGCCGGGGCGCTGACCGCGATCCTGACCGGCGTGTCCTACGCGACCTCCGCCGAAATGGCGGAAGAGCTGGGCCCCTTCCCCGATTACAGCCGCAACCGCGATGCGATGCTGCGCGTCATCCGCAACCATCGCCGCGCCGCCTACGGCGAAACCGACGGTTACGAGGGCCTGTCCATCAACCCCGTGCCCCTCGATATCGAGGCCTGCCCCGACGTCAACCTCGCCGTTGCCGCCGCCAAGGCATGGGACCGGGCGCTGGAACTGGGTGAACAGTTCGGCTATCGCAATGCCCAGGCCTCGGTGATCGCGCCGACCGGCACCATCGGGCTGGTGATGGACTGCGATACCACCGGCATCGAACCCGATTTCGCCCTGGTCAAGTTCAAGAAGCTGGCGGGCGGCGGTTACTTCAAGATCATCAACCGCACGGTTCCCGTGGGGCTGCGTACCCTCGGCTACAGCGAAGCGCAGATTGAAGACATCGCCCGCTACGCGGTGGGCCACGGCACCCTGCTGGATGCCCCCCACGTCAACCACCAGAGCCTGGCCGAACGCGGCTTCACCGAAGACATCCTGCAAAAGGTGGAGGAAGCCGTTGCCAGCGCCTTCGATATACGCTTCGTCTTCAACCGCTTCACGCTGGGCGCCGACTTCCTGCGCGATACGCTGAATGTTACCGACGCGCAGATGAACGATCCGGGCTTTGACCTGCTGACCTCCCTCGGCTTCAGCAAGCGCGAGATCGAGGAGGCCAACACCTATTGCGCCGGTGCCATGACCCTGGAAGGGGCACCGCATCTGAAAGAAGAGCACCTGCCGGTGTTCGACTGCGCCAATCCTTGCGGCAAGATCGGCAAGCGCTACCTGTCGTGGCAAAGCCACATCAACATGCTGGCCGCGGCGCAGCCGTTCATCTCCGGCGCCATTTCCAAGACCATCAACATGCCCAACCAGGCCACGGTTGATGAGTGCAAGGAAGCCTACATGATGTCGTGGCGGCTTGCGCTCAAGGCCAATGCGCTTTACCGCGACGGCTCCAAGCTCAGCCAGCCGCTGAATTCCCAGCTGCTGTCCGACGATGACGAGGGCGAAAGCGCCGAGGACGTCGCCGCCGAAATCGCTTCCATGGCCCAGGGCGAAAAGGCCCAGGTCATCGCCGAACGCATCGTCGAAAAGTTCGTGTCCGGCCGCAAGACCCTGCCGGCGCGGCGCAAGGGGTACACCCAGAAGGCCATCGTCGGCGGTCACAAGGTATATCTCCGCACCGGCGAATACGAAGACGGCCGCATCGGCGAAATCTTCATCGACATGCACAAGGAAGGCGCCGCCTTCCGGTCGCTGATGAACAACTTCGCCATCGCGGTTTCCATCGGGCTGCAATACGGCGTGCCAATGGAAGAATTCGTCGAAGCCTTTACCTTCACCCGGTTCGATCCTTCCGGCATCGTCGAGGGTAACGACGCCATCAAGATGGCGACGTCCATTCTCGACTACATCTTCCGTGAGCTGGCGGTGTCGTATCTCGGACGTAACGATCTTGCCCATGTGGAACCGGCGGACATGATGCCCGATGCGGTTGGCAAGGGCGACAAGGAGGGCGATCTGCCGGCAACGGCAGCGGATGCCCAGCTCGAAGTCACGAAGAGGCTGGCCAGCACCGGATACGTGCGCTCCAATCTCTACGTACTGCAAGGGGGCGGCGCGGCGGCACGCAATGTCGCGGCGGTCGCGGAAATGGCCGAGGACATGGAAACTTCCGTCGGAGAATCGATGGAAGCCATCGCCGAAGCCATCACGGCCTCCCAACCCCTGACCGGTGACGGCCCCGCCAATTCCGTCACTGTCAGTGCCGCTGTAACGGCGAGCGTCTCAACGAAGCTGGATCAGATTCGCGAAGCGCGTCTGAAAGGCTACGAAGGCGATGCCTGCGGTGAATGCGGCAATTTCACCCTGGTGCGAAACGGGACCTGCCTCAAGTGTAACACCTGTGGTAGCACCAGCGGCTGTAGCTAGTCAGTACGTACCTAGTGGTGTAGGTTCTCCCTGAAAACTAGAGGGGTGTCCTTGGACACCCCTCCTTTTCGGGGAGACCGACCGCTGGGAAAGAAAGCATCATGACCGGATCCATCGACAGCAAGCTCAAGAGCCTCGGCATCGACCTGCCGCAAGCGGCCGCGCCGGCAGCGAATTACGTGCCGTGGGTGATCTCCGGCAACCAGGTGTTCGTGTCGGGCCAGTTGCCGATGGAAGCCGGCAAAATCGCGGTCGCCGGGCGGCTTGGCGATAACGTTTCGCTTGAAGACGGCCAGCGTGCCGCACGGCTCTGCGCCATCAATATCCTGGCCCAGGCCGAGGCCGCGCTCGGCGATCTCGACCGGGTTACGCGCATCGTGCGGCTCGGCGGCTTCGTCGCCAGCGCCGACCGTTTCACCGACCAGCCCAAGGTGGTCAACGGCGCCTCCGACCTGATGGTGGAGGTGTTCGGTGATGCGGGTCGCCATGCGCGGGCCGCCGTCGGGGTCAACACCCTGCCGCTCGGCGTCGCGGTGGAAATCGACGCCATTATCGAATTCGCCTGATCCCCCGCCCGGTGCTACCATCCGGTCATGCCGGATGGATCGGACAGCCACAAGATCAACGTGATTTCAGGCATCGGCGAGGTCGCCGCGGCCGACTGGGATGCGCTGCTTGCCGTCGCGGACCCGGCGTGCAACCCCTTCCCCTCTTATGATTTCCTCAATACGCTCGAGGTCTCGAACTGCGTTGGCGCCAAGACCGGCTGGCTGCCCCGTCACCTCACCCTGACCGACGGCACGGACAAGCTGGTCGGCGCGGTGCCGCTTTACGTCAAGGGGCATTCCTACGGCGAATACGTCTTCGACTGGGCCTGGGCCGACGCTTATGAACGCGCCGGCGGCAAATACTATCCCAAACTTCTGGCCGGGGTGCCGTTCTCGCCGGTGCCGGGACCGCGACTGCTGGGGGCCGGTGCCGTGCAGCCCACGCTGCTGGCGGGCCTGGTCGAGGCGGCAAGACGCATGGAAGTTTCCTCGCTGCATCTCAACTTCCTCACCCGCGAGGAATGGGAACTGGCGGGCGAATCCGGCTTCCTGCTGCGCGAGGGCCGCCAGTTTCACTGGCACAATGAAGGCTACGCCGATTTCAACGACTTTCTGGCGGCCCTGTCTTCGCGCAAGCGCAAGAACCTGCGCAAGGAACGCGAGCGCGCCACCGAGCACGTCACCATCCGGCGCTTGAGCGGCGATGACCTTCAGCCCGAACACTGGGATGCGTTTTACGATTTCTATCTCGATACCGCGGCGCGCAAATGGGGCAGCCCGTATCTCACGCGGGAATTTTTCCATGAAATCGGCGCCCGCCTGAAGGACCGCATCCTGCTGGTTATGGCCTTTCGTGACGGCCGCGCCGTGGCGGCGGCGCTCAATCTGTTTTCCGGCGATGCCATCTTCGGGCGCAACTGGGGCTGCTCGGAAGATCACCCCTTCCTGCACTTCGAGTGCTGTTACTACCAGGCGATGGAATTCGCCATAGAACGCGGCCTCAAGCGGGTCGAGGCCGGCGCCGGGGGTCATCACAAGCTGTCGCGCGGCTACCTGCCCGTCGCCACCTATTCGGCGCACTGGATCGAGAACAAGGGCTTCCGCGATGCCGTCGCCCGCTTCCTAGAAATGGATCGCGCCGAGGTCGGGCGTGAACGCGAAATCCTGACCGCCCACGGCCCCTTCCGCCAGGAGGGCAACCCCGCCAACGCGCCCCGCAACGAAGACGACGAAGAAGGCTTCTAAACGGGAAAAGGGCCGGTGTCGCCACCGGCCCCCTGCATTCCCGGATCGCGGAAAGCTTACTCTACAAGAGCCGGCACCTTGGGCGGCTTCTTGGTGATGCGCTTTACTTCCTTGCGCTTGGGCGGGCGCGAGCGGATATCGAAGGTCAGCGCGTCGTCCTTGACGTCTATGCGAACCAGCCCACCCTTGGCCAGCTTGCCGAACAGTAGCTCATCAGCCAGCGGGCGCTTGATGTTTTCCTGGATGACGCGGGCCAGCGGCCGGGCCCCGAAGGCCTGGTCGTAGCCCTTGCGGGCCAGCCAGGTCCGCGCCTTGTCGCTCAGCTCGATCTCGACCGCGCGGTCGCCCAGCTGGGCTTCCAGCTCGATCACGAACTTGTCGACAACGCGGACGACGATTTCCGGCGACAGGCCGGAGAACGGGATGACCGCATCCAACCGGTTGCGGAACTCCGGCGTGAACATCCGCTTGATCGCTTCCTCGTCGTCGCCGGTCCGTTCGGAGCGTTCAAACCCGATGGCCGGCTTGGCCATGTCGGCGGCACCCGCGTTAGTGGTCATGATCAGCACCACGTTGCGGAAATCCACCTTCTTGCCGTTGTGATCTGTCAGCTTGCCGTGATCCATCACCTGCAACAGGACATTGAACAGGTCGGGGTGCGCCTTTTCGATTTCATCGAGCAAAAGCACCGCGTGGGGATGCTGGTCAATGGCATCGGTCAGCAGGCCGCCCTGGTCGAAGCCCACGTAGCCCGGCGGCGCGCCCAGCAGGCGCGAAACCGTGTGGCGTTCCATGTATTCCGACATGTCAAAGCGGATCAGTTCCACCCCCATGATGCTGGCGAGCTGGCGGGCCACCTCGGTCTTGCCAACACCGGTGGGGCCGGAGAAAAGATAGCTGCCGATGGGCTTTTCCGGCTCGCGCAGTCCCGCCCGCGCCAGCTTGATGGACGATGCCAGGGCGGCGATCGCACCATCCTGGCCGAAGACCACGGACTTGAGATCGCGATCGAGGTGCTGCAAGCCTTCGCGATCATCCTTGGAAACGGATTTCGGCGGGATGCGGGCAATCTTGGCGACCACGGCTTCCACGTCCTTGACCGTGATGACTTTCTTGCGCCGGGATTCCGGCACCAGCATCTGCGCCGCGCCGACCTCGTCGATCACGTCGATGGCCTTGTCGGGAAGCTTGCGGTCGTTGATGTAACGCGCCGCCAATTCCACCGCCGCCTTGATCGCATCCGCCGTGTAGCGAACCCGGTGATGCTTTTCGTAATAGGGCTTCAACCCCATCAGGATTTTCACCGAATCGGGCACCGACGGCTCGTTCACGTCGATCTTCTGGAACCGGCGCACCAGGGCACGGTCCTTTTCGAAGTAATTGCGGAACTCCTTGTAGGTGGTCGAACCGATGCATTTGAGCGCGCCAGACTGCAAGGCCGGCTTCAAAAGGTTCGACGCATCCATGGACCCGCCGGACGTGGCGCCCGCACCGATGACGGTATGGATTTCATCGATGAACAATATGCCGCCGTCATGCTTTTCCAGTTCCGTCAGCACGGCCTTGATGCGTTCCTCGAAATCGCCGCGATAGCGCGTGCCCGCGAGCAGCGAACCCATGTCGAGGGAATATATGGTCGCGTTCTTGAGAACGTCAGGCACCTCGCCATTGACGATTCGCCGCGCCAGACCTTCGGCGATGGCTGTCTTACCGACGCCGGGATCGCCGACGTAGAGCGGGTTGTTCTTGGTCCGGCGGCACAGGATCTGGATGGTGCGCTCGACCTCGGCCTCGCGGCCGATCAGCGGATCGATCTTGCCTTCACGCGCCTTCTTGTTGAGATCGACGCAGAAGCTCTCCAGCGCTTCGCCATTCTTCTTTTCCTTGCTCGACCCGCCGGAGTTGCGCTCGGACGACCGGCGGCTGGAACCGGTGTTTTCCTCGTCGGCGCCGCGCACCCGGCGCTCTTCCGAACGGCCCACCTTGGCGATGCCGTGGGATATGTAATTGACCGCATCGAGGCGCGTCATTTCCTGCTCTTGCAGGAAGTAGACCGCATGGCTTTCCCGCTCGGAGAACAGGGCGACCAGCACATTGGCGCCGGTGACTTCCTCGCGGCCCGACGACTGCACATGGATCGCGGCGCGCTGCAATACGCGCTGGAACCCGGCGGTGGGCTTCGCGTCTTCCGGCCGATCGAGCACCAGGCTTTCAAGTTCGTTGTTCAGGTAAGTCGTCAGATCGTCGCGCAGGTTGTCCAGGTCGATCCCGCAGGCCCGCATCACCGCAACCGCGTCCTGATCCTCGACCAGCGCCAGCAGGAGATGTTCGAGGGTCGCGAATTCGTGTCGCCGCTCATTGGCAAAGGCAAGAGCACGGTGCAGGGTCTGTTCAAGGTTGCGCGAGAGCATGGCTAATCCTTCTCAAGAGTACATTGCAACGGATGCTGGTGCTTGCGGGCGAAATCCACCACCTGGGTCACCTTCGATTCGGCGACCTCGTAAGGGTATATCCCGCAAATGCCCACCCCCCGCTGGTGGACATGAAGCATGATCTTCGTCGCTTCTTCCTGCGATTTGTTGAAGAACCGCTCCAGAACGTGAACGACGAATTCCATCGGCGTGTAATCGTCGTTTAGCAGAAGCACTTTGTACATTGACGGCTTTTTGGTCTTGGGCTTGGTGGCCGTGACCACCCCGGTACCGGTGCCGCCACCCGGCGAATCCGCATCCTCGTCCCCGGCGCTTGCCGCCGAACGGACGGCTGAGGAGAAAAGGGATGCCGTCATCCATATGCGCTCGTCTCTTAGGTTCATGGGACCAACTGAGCTACGCATCAAAACCAATGTACCATTTCGTATTCTAAGGCCAATTTCGGCCCCTTGTCACGTCATCAGGGGCACTAATGGTACTTCCATCTCCATCAAACGCAGTATATGGTGTGGGTCTACACCGATTCCCTTAAAACACCGTCACGTGGCCCTGGCTCCCGCTGGGGGTGAGATAGAGTTGGTAGCCTTCACGGTTACCGCGCTCGTCGCGCTTCGGCTCTTCCGTTTCCCCGGCCCTGGTGAACGGCACCTTGTGCGGATCCATGGCCAGCAAAGGACCGGCCAGGGTCACGCTCTTGAAACGATCGGTACCGTAGGCCCAGCCGTTATAGGTGAAGCGCCCGCCCTCGCAAGCCATGGCGATCCAGTAGAAACTCCACGAATAAACTCGTGTCCCGCCCTGCATCGGCGTGTCGAACCCGCTGGCACGCAGCGCGTCGCGCAAGTCCCGCAATTCGCCCCGGCTGATCACCCGGCTGGCCTTCTGCGCCCGCCACGGCTTGAGCGGATCATTAAGCGGAAAGGCAACCGAAACATCCAGCTCGCCACGGTACTGGCTCACCAGGCTGGCGCCGCCGGCCGGCTGGTCCACGGTAACATCATAGGTCCGCACCTGTTCCTCGGCCGTGCCATTGTAAATGATGCGGTAGCGGTCCGGTCCCCCGCCCTTGCAGTACGAACGGATATCGTCGCCGTTAACTTAGGAAAACCAGCTGAACGAACGGGTGATCGGGTTGTCGCCGAGCCCCTCCTTGTAAGCACAGGCGGCCAGAGCCGTCGCCGCCAGGCAGGCGGCAAGGACGGCGATCAAAGGGCGCTTTCGTGATAACGGTGCTGGTGTATTCATCTTCTCACCCTTGGCGTGGAAACAGGGTCCACAGTATCCGAACCCGCGGCTGAACCGGCAATGAACACGCCACCGGCCCCGCCTCACGCCCCACTATTATGGTTTGAAAAATATTAACAAACACTCTGGTAAGCTGTGGACAGCGATTCTTGTACTATTTACAATGGTTAACGGAAATTGGCTCGCAGCCGCCGTAGCTCGCCGGGGAACCATGTGGCGCAGGCAAGGAACATAATGCAGCAGGCAGCGCAGGCCGACACCGGGGTCCTGGCCCCGAAAGGTGCCGAATGAAGCTTTTGCGCGCCCTGGTCGCCGTGGGCCTTTTCGCCTTCCTCGCCCTGCCCGTCGCCAGCCGTCCGGCCTTCGCCAAATATGCCGCCATCGTCATGGATGCCGATACCGGTGCCGTCCTTTACCAGGCCAACGCCGATGCCCGCCATTATCCGGCGTCACTGACCAAGGTCATGTCGCTGTTCCTGGTCTTCGATGCACTGAAGGCGGGCAAGCTGTCGATGGACAGCAAGATCAAGATTTCCCATCGGGCCGCGCGTCAGCCCGCCTCGCGGCTTGGCATACCGGCCGGCGGCACCATAAGCGTGCGCGACGCCATCATGGCCATGATCGTCAAGTCGGCCAACGACATTGCCACGGCAGTGAGCGAACACCTGGGCGGCACGGAACGGAAGTTCTCCGCCCTGATGAACCGCAAAGCCCAGGCCATCGGCATGGAAAATTCGTCTTTTCGCAATGCCTCCGGCCTGCCCAACCGGCGCCAGCTTGTGACGGCGCGTGATTACGCGCTGATGGTGCGCGCGCTGCAAAAGCAGCACCCGGATTTCTACAAGCTTTTCTCCGCCCGCTCCTTCACATGGGAGGGCCGCAAGCACGACAATCACAACCGTCTGCTCGACCGCTACGAAGGCGCCGACGGGGTCAAGACCGGCTACATTCGCGCCTCGGGCTTCAACCTCGCCGCCTCCGCGACCCGCTCGGGCAAGCGCCTGATCGGCGTCGTCATGGGCACGCGTTCGCCCAGGGCGCGCGATCTGCACATGATGGGGCTTTTGGAGCGCGGCTTCGAAAAGGCGACCAGGGGCGCTATATCGCCTATGACTACGACCGCAACCTCGCCATCCGGCGCAATGTCCGGCCCGTCGCCGCCAGCAAGAAGGTCGAACGCGCCCGTGGCGCCCGCGGCCGGATCTCGCCTGGCCCGCCTGACCCCGCCTCGCCGCCCGGCGGCACTGGCCCCTCAATACCGGCGAAGGCTCTGCCTTCACGCCGGAGATTCCCTCGGTGCCGGAAAAGCAGGTGACGAACTGGGAAATTCAGGTCGGGGCGTTTTCACGCCTCGCGCCTGCGCATCTTTCCGCCACCCGCGCCATGCGGCGTCTGCCGAGCCTGCTTGCCCATGCCCGCATCAACATCGTGCCGAGCCGCGAAAACGGCCAGACCGTGTACCGGGCCCGGTTGGGCGGATTGAATGCAGATGGCGCGGAACGCGCCTGCGAACTGCTCAAGGCCAAGAGCCTGCCGTGCATCACCGTCGTCCCGGCAGGCGCGGAAAAGCCCGCCGCCAAGGCACGCTAGCCGCGACGCCGTAGCGGGCTATCATCCATACAGGATCAGAACTGGGGCGGCGCGATCCCGCTGGCATCGAGCTGTGCGACAAGGGCCTGCTTGAGGCGTTCGAGCCCCTCGGGAGTCTGGGATTCGCAACGTGCGACCAGAACGTCCTGGGTGTTCGATGCCCGCAACAGCCACCAGCCGTCGTCGGTCAGCACGCGTACCCCGTCGCAGTCATCGACCTTGGCGCCGGTCGCCGCTAGCCGCGCCTTGACCTCCGCCACCACCGGGACCTTGCGGCTTTCATCGCAGGGAAAGCGCAATTCCGGCGTGTTGATGACGCTCGGCAATTCATCGCGGAGGTCCGCCAGGCTCTTGCCGGAACGGCCGATGTATGAAATCAGGCGCACCGCCGCGTAAAGCGCGTCGTCATAACCGTAGTAGCGGTCGGCGAAAAAGATGTGCCCGCTCATTTCCCCGGCAAGCGGCGCGTCGGTCTCCGCCATCTTGGACTTGATCAGCGAGTGACCGGTCTTCCACATCAGCGGGGTTCCGCCGATTCGTGCGATTTCGTCGAACAGGACCTGGCTCGCCTTGACGTCGGCGATGATGGTGGCGCCAGGCTGCGCCGCGACCACGTCGCGCGCCAACAGCGCCATCATCTGATCCCCCCAGAGGATGCGGCCCTTGCCGTCAACCACGCCGATACGATCGCCATCGCCATCGAACGCGATACCGAAATCGAGCTTTTCCCGCGCCACAGCCGCCATCAGGTCTTGCAGGTTTTCCGGCAATGTCGGATCGGGATGATGATTGGGAAAAGTCGCGTCCACATCATCGAACAGCAAGACATGGCGTCCCGGCAACTTCTCCGTCAGCGCCTTCATGGCGGGGCCCGCGGCACCGTTGCCCGCGTCCCAGCCGATGGCCAGGTCGCGGGTGCTGTCGTAATCGGCGGCCAGGCGCGCGATATAGGCATCGAACACATCTTCTTCACCGGCGGAGCCCTGACCGGAGGCGAATTTCCCGCTGGCGGCGATGTCGCCCAGCGCCGCGATGTCGGCGCCGAAGAAGGCCTTGCCGAAGGCCATGAACTTGAAACCGTTATAATGCGGCGGATTGTGCGAGCCGGTAACCATGATGCCCGCATCCGACTTGCCCGCGACGGTGGCGAAATAAAGCATGGGCGTCGGGCCGAGGCCCACCCGCGACACCTTCATGCCCGCCGACACCAGTCCATCCACCAGCGCGCTTTCCAGCGACGGCGACGAGTCGCGGCCATCGCGCCCGACATGGACGCTGGCCCCGCCCCGGGCGCCAAGCCAGGTGCCGAAGGCGCGCCCGAGCGCATTGGCGTCCGCCGTCGTCAGGTCCTTGCCGACGGTGCCGCGAACGTCATATTCACGCAGGATCGTGGGGTCGAAGCGATGCCCGGTCATATACAGGTCCTTACTTGTCTTGCGGGCCGGAGGAACGGCCGATGCTGGTATAGCGGATTCCGGCGGCCGTCATTTCGGCGGGCGCTAACACGTTGCGCAGGTCCACCACCACGGGGGCTTTCAGCGTAGCCTTGATCTTGGCCGGGTCCAGCGCGCGGAACTCGTTCCATTCGGTCAGCACCACCAGGCAGTCAGCCCCTTTCATGGCACTGTCCATATCTTCGGTAAAATCAACACCGGGCAAAAGCTTTGCCGCTTCTTCCATGCCTTCGGGATCATAGGCGCGCACCCGCGCCCCCGCCGACAGCAGGGCCGGCAGGATATCAAGGGCGGGACTTTCACGCATGTCGTCGGTATTGGGCTTGAAGGTCACGCCCAGCACCGCCACGGTCTTGCCCTTGGGGCTGCTATCCAGTGCCGCGATCACCTTTTGCGCCATCGCGTGCTTGCGTGAATCATTGGCGGCGATGACGTTTTCGACAATGGTCACCGGCGCCCCGGCGTCACGCGCCGTCTTGGCCAGTGCCAATGTGTCCTTGGGGAAGCATGAGCCGCCGTAGCCCGGTCCCGGATGCAGGAACTTGGAGCCGATACGCCCGTCCAGCCCCATGCCGCGGGCGACATCGGAAACATCCGCCCCCACGGCTTCGCACAGGTCCGCCATCTGGTTGATGTAGGTAATCTTGGTGGCGAGGAACGCATTGGTCGCGTACTTGATCAGTTCCGCCGTTTCGCGCCGGGTAAACAGGATCGGCGTTTCCAGCAGGAACAGGGGCCGATACAGACGGCCCAGAACCTCGCGCGCGCGTTCATCCTCGGTCCCGATGACGACGCGGTCGGGGCGCATGAAGTCGCCGATGGCCGAGCCTTCGCGCAGGAACTCCGGATTGGAGGCGACGGCAAAGTCGGCATCGGGCCGCGCTGCACGAATAATGCGCTCGACCTCGCGCCCGGTACCCACCGGCACCGTCGACTTGGTGACGACCACCGTATAGCCGTCGAGCACGGCGGCGATTTCCTCGGCGGCGGCATAGACGTAGCTGAGATCGGCATAACCATCGCCGCGCCGACTCGGCGTGCCGACGGCGATGAACACCACATCCGCGGTCTTGACCGCACCGGGCAAGTCGGTCGAGAACACGAGCCGCCCGTGGTCGCGGTTCTCCTTCACCAGCGCATCCAGCCCCGGCTCGAAAATCGGGATTTCACCGGCATTCAGGCGCGCGATCTTTTCGGCATCCTTGTCGACGCAAGTGACGTCAAACCCGAACTCCGCGAAACACGCGCCGGAAACAAGCCCGACATATCCACTGCCGATCATGGCAATACGCATCTGTTTTTCCCCTACATCAAATCAATCGGCCGCGGCGCGGCGCATCATGGCCAGCAGGCGATCGCGCAGATCGTCCTGTTCCAGACCGAAAGCGATCTGGGCCTCGATAAAGCCGGCCCGCGTGCCGCAATCGAACCGGCGCGCTTCGCAACGCAAGCCGTGGAACGGTGCGTGACCGATCATCTGTGCCATCGCGTCGGTCAACTGAATCTCGCCACCGGCGCCCCGCTTGCCCGTCTCGATATGCTCGAACACCTCCGGCAGCAGTATATACCGGCCGATAACGGTCAGGTTGCTCGGCGCTTCCTCGGGCTTCGGCTTTTCCACCAGCCCCTCGACCTCGACCCGGCGGCCGTCATCGGCGCCGATCTTGAGCACGCCGTAGCGGCTGACATTTTCACGCGGCACTTCTTCGACCGCGATCACGTTGCCGCCGGACTCATTATGCACCGCCGCCATCTGGGCCAGCGCCGGCACCTTGGCCTGCATCAGGTCATCGGGCAGGATCACGGCAAAAGGTTCATCGCCTACCAGCTCACGGGCACGGCCGACGGCGTGACCAAGACCCAGGGGCGCCCCCTGGGGCACGAAATGCACAGAACCCGGCGGCGGCTCGCTATCTTTCAGACGGGTAACCAGCTTGGGGTCCTTGGCGGCCAGTTCGCGCTCCAGCGAAGGCAGCATTTCGAAATGCGCCCGCAACAGCGCCTCATTGCGCTCACCGGTGATAAAAATAAAGGTGTCGATGCCCGCGGCACGGGCCTCGCTGACGGTGTAGTCGATCAGGGGCCGGTCGACGATGGGCAGCATTTCCTTGGGCACGGCCTTGGTCGCGGGCAAAAACCGCGTACCCAGTCCCGCCACGGGAAATACCGCCTTGTGTAACGATCCAGCCATCAAGATCACCCCGTCCCGCCCCATCGTGGACGGCGCGGCCTTTGTGCCACAGGCACCGGGCGGGAGCAAGGCCGCGCCCGGCCCCGGCCCTAGCGCTGCTTGAGCAGGAAGTCCTTGGCCTGGTTAAGCTTGGCGGCCAGATAGGTGGACCCGCCACGGTCGGGGTGCAGCTTGCCCATCAGGCGCCGGTGGGCTTCCTTGATCTCCTTCGGGCTCGCGCCGGGTTCAAGCCCCAGGACCTCCAGCGCCTCCTCCTCGGTCATGGCGCCATCGTTACGGGGGCGCCGGTGCGCGCCGCCGGATTGCGCCTCCCCCTCACCATCGTCACCACGCCAGGATGGACCGTGCATCCGGTCGAGATAGGATTCGAGGACCCGCACCGAATCGGGATCCGCCCCCAACTCGTCAAGCAACCGCAGCAACTCATCAAGCGACATGCCGTCAAGCCCGCGCCCCGCGAAAGTCCCGCGCTGCACCGTGCCCTGCATTTCGCCACTGTCGTGATCGAGTTCTATGTCGAGCCAACCCGTATCCACCCGCGAACGCGCGCCCGACGCTGGTCCCTGCGCGTTGCGGTTGCGAATACGGTTCGAGCGCCACTGGAAATAAAACGGCAATGCGAAAGGTAACGCGTAGAGCACCAACTGGAAGCGCCCGGTCATGACGATGAACCCGCCCACCGCCAGGGCCGCGACAAGCCCCAAAACGCGCACCAGCCAGGCCAGCAAACGCGGATCGGCGCGCGTCAGCCACCTTGCCAGCAGCAAAAGGGAAGCCAGAACCGTCACGCCAAGAACGAAATACGGCAACATCATCTCGCTTGCTTCATTGATCCGGTCAACAGCTTGACCACGCCGCCCTGCCGGTTCGAATAATGTTCAAGGGCGGCGCGCCCACCGGCGGCATAGACCGCCACCGCCGACAGAAGTTCGCGCAGCTGATCGGCAGAAGCCGCGTCGAAGCTGCAATAGGCGCCTTTCGACAATTTCGCGATCTGGCGAAACCCTTGCGCCGCAACGGGATCATGGCCTTCATGAAAGATGAATACCGGTACCCCGAGAATCCCCAGTTCCCCCGCCGCCTGGGCCAGGTCGTCCACCGGCTCTTCCATTGCGTCGCCGACAAAAACCACGGCATTGACGCGCTTCTTGCGGGTTTCCTTGATCGCATGGGAGAGAACCCGGCCGATCTGGGTATGTCCGCCGAGGCAACGCACCGCCGTCATGCGCCGCACAAGGGCACCCGAATCGGCCACCCACGGGCTCACCTTGCATTCCCCGAAGCCACGGTAGAATACCAGCTGGACCTCCAGCCCACCCAGGGCATCGGTGGCTGAAAACATCTCACCCTGAATCTGGCAGGCCCGGTCCCAACTCGGCTCCCGGCTGGCGGTCGCGTCCATGGCAAACAGCAGCCGGCCCCGCGTGCCGGGGGCGCGCGGCGGCACCGCCGCGACCTGGCGCAGGAACTTGTCCACATCGGACGCCTTGCCCCGAACCGGGGCCGCATCGGCACGCGATTTGACGTCTCGGCTTCCAACCATGATCCACCTCGGCGCAATCATACGAAAATGAGCCGCCACGAGATAGACCCGCGTAAATGCGCTGAAATGCCCCTTTTCACGCCCCGGACCGTGGACTAATTTGACGGCTCCTGCCGCGCCCGAAAATAAAATCAGGGAGAAACGCCTTGGCCGAAGCCAACGGCGCATCAGCACCGCCATCACCCCAACCGCCCGAGGCCCCGGCCTCGGGCCGCGCCATATACGCGGCGCTGGGCGTCGGGCTGACCGCCAATTCGGTCGCCATGATGACCAAGGTGGTGTTCGCGCTCTGGGCCGTGCACCTGAGCATGGGTCCGGGGGAATTCGGCATCGCCGTCGCCGCCAGCGCGCTTATGCCGTTCCTGCTGTCCATCCACGGCGGGGCCCTGATGGATCGGCTCGGCCCGCGCCGGGTGACCATGGCTTACGTCGTCACCACCGCGCTGGCCATGCCGCTTTACCCGATACTGCCCTTTTACTGGGCCATCATCACCTTGCAGCTGATTACCGGGCTCACCGCCAACATGGGCTGGGTCGGCGCGCAGACGCTGATCTGCAACCTGTCGGCGGGCAAGACGACGATCATCTCGCGCTTTTCGGTCGCCGGAAAAATCGGCACCCTCGCCGCCCCGGTGGCGGTGGGCGCGGTCTGGGACATCGGCGGACCGTGGGCCGCTTTCGGTTTCGTCACCCTGTCGTCGTGGCTGGTCGTGCTGGCACTGTGGCTGGCGCCGACCGACGCCGATGACATACCGCGGCCAGGTGCCCGCGATGTCTTGCGCGAACTGACACCGAAACTGTCCGATTACATCCGCGCCTTTTCGCTGATCGCCATTCCCACCGTGGCCTTTGTCGTGGTCATGAGCGCGCTGCGCATTTCGTCATCCGCCGTACAGACCTCCTTCTATATCTCCTATCTTGGCGAGATCGGCATGCTCGGCACCCTGATCGGGGTGCTGGTGACCATTTCCGAAGGCGCCGGACTGATCGGCGCCCTGATGGCGCCATTCTGGGAACGCTTCATCAAGCCGCACTGGGTTTTTATCGGCTTTGTCGTCATGAGCCTGGCCTTCGTATCCATCACCCCGATCCTGGGCGGCATCTTCGCCCTGCTGGCCGTCGCCACCTTTGTCCGTGGGTACGCCCAGGGGCTGAGCCAGCCGGTCATGTTCGGCATCCTTTCACGGGCCGTCAGCCGCACCGAACAAGGCACCTCCATCGGCCTGCGCACGACGTCGAACCGCTTCGCTTCGATGATCGTGCCCGCGATCATGGGCGTCGTCGCGGAACTGGTCGGTGTCCAGGCCAGTTTCTTCTGGATCGGCGGCACGCTGATTTCGCTCTGCCTGATCGTCGCGGTCTTCGTTCACCGCATTCCCGGCTTCAAGTCCTGAGACGGGCCGCCGGATGAGCACCTCCGCCGCCGCACCCGACAAGCGCACCATGCTCCGGGTGCATGGCGCGGGGCTGCTCGGTCTCGGCATGTTCGACGCCTATGTTTTCATCGTGCCGCTATGGGCGGTGATGATCGGCGCCAACGCAACGGAGGTCGGCATCCTGGTGGGCGCCCGCTCACTTTTGCCGGGGCTGTTCACCATCCACGGCGGCGTGCTGATGGACCGTTTCGGCGCGCGCGGCGTGATGACGGTATTCATCTTGCTGATCATGGCGCTGGTGCCGCTCTATTCGTTCCTGCCCTCTTTCGTGCCGTTGCTGGCCCTTCAGCTTGTGCTTGGCCTCGCCATGACCCTGCAATGGGTCGGCGCGCAAACCATGATCGCCCAGTTATCGAAAGGCGAGACCACCTACCTCGGCCATTTCACCTTTGCCTCGCGCATCGGCACCTTTATCGCGCCGCTGATCTTCGGCCTTTTGTGGGACCTGACCAGCCCCCGCGTCTGCTTCATCGCCGTGTCCGTTTGGGGGGCGATCCTGCTGGCACTGATCCTGGGCATTCCCACCGCGCCCGAGGCCCGCGCCAAGGAACCGGTGCGGCCCCGCCTGCGCGACCTGGTCCCGCGCTTCGCCGATTACCGCGACACGCTCGCACTGCTGGCGATCCCGGCTATCGCCATCACCATCTCGACATGTTTCCTGCGCAATACCACATCGGCCATGCAGGGCTCTATTTACGTCGTCTACCTGAAAGATATCGGGCTGACCGGCACCGTCATCGGACTGCTGTTTTCCGCCATCGAAGGGGCGAGCGGCCTCGGCGCCCTGGTGGCCGGCCGCGTGACCCGGCGTTTCGCGCCGATGACGACATTGATCGCGGTGACCGCCATCGCCATCGCGCTGATGGCGATCACGCCCCTGCTTGGCGGCATCATCGCGTTGCTGATCGCGGCTCAGCTCGGACGCGGCATCGCGCAAGGCATTCACCAGCCCGTGACCTTTTCCATCCAGACCCTGGCCGTGCCGCCCCAGCGGCAAGGCTCAGCCATCGCGCTGCGCGTCACCACCAATCGCGTCTCCGCGCTGACCATTCCCCCGATCATGGGCATCGTCGCCGATACCTGGGGCGTGGGATCGAGCTTCCTGATCCTCGGCACGATACTGGTGGGCCTGTGCGTCATCCTGTGGCTGGTGGCGAAGCGCCTCATACCCCCGGCATCGCCATGACCGATACGCCGCAACCGAAGGTCCCGCGCCGCGCGCTGCTGCCCGTGCTCGCGACCGGCCTCGCCACCAATATCTATGCCGACTTCATGCTGGTCGTGGTGCCGCTTTGGGCACTGATGCTCGGCGCCACCCCGGCGCAAATCGGCATCATGATCGGGGCGCGCTCGATCCTGCCCTGCCTGTTGTCCATCCACGGCGGCGTGATGATGGACCGGCTCGGCACCCGGCGCATGATGCTGGTTTTCAGCGCTATTACCGCGCTGCTGATTCCAATCTACCCGCTGGCGCCTTGGTTCCCCATGCTGGTGGTTCTGCAAATGCTGACGGGGTTGTTCTCCAACCTGGCCTGGGTCGGCTCGCAAACGCTGATTGCGCGGCTCGGCAAGGGTGAAGCGCATTACCTTGGCCTTTTTGCCTTCGTGTCGCGGATCGGGTCCATCGGCGGGCCCATCGTCATCGGCTTCACTTGGGATACGCTTGGCGTCTGGGGCGGATTCGCCGCCTGCACGATGACCGGCATCGCCATGTTCGCGGCCACCGTCGCCGTGCCTGCCTGGGCCGAGCACGGCAGCCGCGACGAAGCCCGCGAGTTCGCCCGCGCCGCGACGACGCCCCGGCTGGCGTTTTCATGGCGCGACATGGTGCCGAGGCTCACCGACTACGCCGCCTGCATTTCGCTGCTGGCGATTCCGGCGGTGACCCTCGGGATCGCCGTGGCGCTTCTGCGCCACACGCCATCCACCATCCAGTCGTCGTTCTACATTACCTACCTGAAGGAAATCGGCCTGACCGCCACCCTGATCGGCGTGCTGATCTCCTGCGCCGAGGTCACCAGCGCGTTTGGCTCGCTGCTCGCGGCCAAGGCCATGCGGCACATCGCGGTGCATTGGCTGCTGATCGGCCTGACCGCCGTGACCATCGCCGTGATGTCCGTAACACCGTTGTTCGGCGGCATCTTCGCTCTGCTGGCCGCCGCCCAGGTCATTCGCGGTATCGGCCACGGCCTTCTGCACCCGGCCGCATTTTCGGTGATCGCCAAGGCCCTGCCCGCCGATGCTCAGGCCCGCGGCGTGGCCCTGCGCACCACCGGCAACCGGCTCGGCGCGCTGTTGCTGCCCATCGTCATGGGATTCGTCGCCGAGGTCTTCGGCGTCGAAACCAGCTTCCTGATCGTCGGTGCGGGGCTGTTGGCCATCGTCGCCGGACTGGCCCTGTGGACGGCACGCAACCCCGCCTTCTCCCGCGCCCCCTAGCCCGCGGGGGACGGGCCACCGCCCGCTTTGCATCGCCCGCGCCGGCGCATTAAAGTCGGAGCCTCCCCGGTCAACAGGGGAACCCCGGCGCCCGCCGGGTAAGCACAACATCGAGGAAGCCCATGCCCCCCGCGCCCCCCGCGCAGCCCGCCAATAAGCGGGCAGAGATTTTCACCTATGCGACCGGGATGCTGAACGACAGCCAGACGGAGCTGATCGGCTTCGTCATCCCGCTCTATGCCCTGATGCTGAGGCTTGGGCCGCTGGAAATCGGGGTGCTGGTCAGCGCCAAGGCCTTTCTGCCCGGGATCCTCTCGATCCACGGCGGGGTGCTGATGGACCGCTTCGGCACGCGGCTGGTGATGCTGACGCTGGGCGCCGCCTGCACCGTGATGCCGCCGCTGTTTCCGGTTGCCGGATGGTTTCCGGCCCTCCTGCTGTTGCAAATGATGCTTGGCATGGTCCTCTCGTTCGGCTGGATCGGCGCCCAGGCGCTGGCGGTCCATGTCGGCAAGGACGACCCGAAAGTGCTGGGCCGGTTTTCGTTCTTTGCCCGCGTCGGCGTCATGATCGCGCCCATCGTTGCCGGGCTGATGTGGGATTACCTGCCGTTCTGGGCAGTCTTCGTCGCCACCGGCGTCATGGGGGCGGCGTTCTGGCTGGCGGTTGCCGGCATCCCGCCCGCTGCCATCGGCGAGGACAAGGAAACCATGGGTGAGCGCCCGGCCTTTCGGCTGCGCGACATCCTGCCGAGCCTGCATGACTATATCGGCGCCATCGGGCTTCTGGTCATTCCCGTCGTCGCCTTCGTCGTTATCGTATCGTCGGTGCGTATCTCATCCGCGCTGATGCAGCAATCGTTCTACATTCTCTATCTGAAGGAAATCGGCCTGCAGGCTACCGTGATCGGGGCCTTCATCACCCTGTCGCAGTTAATGGCGGCAGCGGGTACGCTGTCGGCGGCCTTCTTCCTGCGCTTCATGCGCCCGCACTGGATGTTTCTGGGAATGGTGATGATTTCCATCTTCCTGGTTTATGCAACACCGCTGTTCGGCGCGGTGCTGTTGGTGCTGGCCCTCGCCATCGCGGTGCGCGGCTTCGCCCAGGGCGCCAGCCAGCCGGTGATGTACACGATCCTGTCTTCCGCCGTGAACCGCGAAACCCAGGCAACCGCCATCGGACTGCGCGCCACCGGCAACCGGGTTGCGGGCGTGATCCTGCCGGTCGCCATGGGGGGCATCGCCGAAATTTGGGGCCTGAACGCGACCTTCTATATTACCGGTGGCGCCCTGCTCGCGATCCTGATCGGTACCGGGCTGTGGATGCAATTGCGCACGCGGGGCGAAGCCGCGTGACGCCGACGCAATCTTCATCGGGGTGGGACACTCCGCCTCCCCGCGTACCACTACGGATCCAGGCCGCGATCTACGCGACCGGCGGCTTCGGCAATGCGTCGGAAAATGTTTATTCGGTCATCTTGCCGCTATGGGCCGTGTCGCTCGGCGCTTCGCCGCTGATGGTCGGCATGATGATCGGCGCGCGGCATTTTCTCGCGGCACTGCTGGCCATTCCCGGCGGCGCGCTGATGGACCGGCTCGGCACGCGCCGGGTGCTGGTGGCGGTGGGCCTGATCGGCGCGCTGACACCGCTGATGTATCCCGCCATGCCGTGGCTTGGCGCCGCGCTGATGCTGCAACTGATCGGCGGCCTGTCGTCGGCGTTCAGCTGGATGGGGGCCCAGGCCCAGGTCGGTGAGATCATGCGCGGTTCACCCACCTACGCCGGGCGCATGAGCTTCTCGCTCCGCATCACCCAGGTCAGCGGGCCGCCGCTCGCGGGGCTGAGCTGGGACCTGGGCGGGCCCTGGGGCGGTTTTGCCTTCCTGGCGCTGTGGGGCATCGCCCAGTTTGTCGCCATCCTCGCCCTGCCCCGTCCCGCAAGCGCGGCCCCGGCCGATGAAACCCCCGCGCCCGCAAAAACGCGGCTGCAAGATATCGTGCCGCGCTTGTCGGATTATGCCGCCGCATTCGGGATGCTGGCGGTGCCGGCCATCACGCTGGTGATCATGCTCACGGTCCTGCGCATCTCCGGCAATGCCATCCATTTCTCTTTCTATGTCGTGTACCTAAAGGATGTCGGCTTCACCGGCACCACCATCGGCGTGCTGGTGGCGGCGGCATCGCTGTTCGGATTTGCGGGCGCCCTGTCGACAACCGCCATGTCGCGGCGCTTCGCCGCGCATTGGCTTCTGATAACGCTGGTGGCAGCGGGCATCGCGCTGGTCGCCATTACGCCGTTGCTTGGCGCCTCGTTCATTGCGCTGGCCCTGGTCGCATCGGTGCGCGGCTGGGTCATGGGGCTGAGCCAGCCGGTAATGATTTCCATGCTGGCGCGCGCCGCGGGACCAGGCAACCAGGGCAAGGCCGTGGGCCTGCGCACCACCGCCAACCGCATGACATCATCCACCGTGCCGGTGATCATGGGCGGCGTGGTCGAGGTCGTGGGCCTGCATAACGGCTTTTACGTCTTCGGCGGGTTCCTGTTGCTGGCCCTGTTGCCGGTCATGCGTCATGTCGCCCGCACCCCCGCTTTTGCCGCCGGAAGAAGCGCACCATGAGCGGCACCGAAAGCCCCCGTATCGGCCGGCGCCTGGAGTTCGCGGTTTACGGCGCGGCGACCTTTTCCAATTCGCTCGGCTACATGATCATGGTGGTGCTGCCGCTGTGGGTGCTGACACTGGACGTGGGGCCACTGATGATCGGCATCATTCTCGGGGCGCGGCACTTCCTGGTGCTGATCTATTCCATACACGGCGGCGCGATGATGGATCGGCTCGACGTGCGCCGCATGATGGTATCGTTCGGCTCTATCGGCGTCGTTCTGCCGTTGCTCTATCCCCTGACGTCATCGGCGTGGGTAGTGATCGTGTTGCAGATGGCGGCAGGCTATTGCAGCGCCATCGGCTGGATGGGCGCCCAGGCGATCATCGGCCAGGCCATGAAGGGCAGTGCCGTACATACCGGCCGGATGAGCGCCACCTTGCGCATCGGTTCGCTGATCGGCCCGCCCATCGCCGGCGCGGCGTGGGATCTGGGCGGCCCCTGGGGCGCTTTCGCCAGCCTGTCGTTCTGGGGCCTGTGCCTTTTGCTCTGCTGCCTGGCGCTGCCCGCCCATGAAACCGCCAACGCCGCGCGCCCCCAGCCCCGGCTGCGCGACCTGGTGCCGCGGCTGGAAGGTTACGTCGCCACCCTTCGCCTGCTGACCATTCCGCTGGTCATGCTGGTCATGCTGGTCTCCGTGGTGCGCATCGCCGGGTTCGGCATGCAGGCCTCGTTCTACACGGTTTACCTGGAAGGCCAGGGCTACACCGGCACGATGATCGGTCTGCTGCTCGCGATCTATTCCCTGTTCGGCGGCGGATTGTCACTGATGACCGGTCGGCTGACCCGCCTGTTCAGGCCCATGTGGCTGATGATCGCTGTCATCGCAGGGTCCATCGCCGCCATCGCGATTACGCCGGCGCTCGGTAGTTTCGCCCTGCTGGCCCTGGCCGCGGGGATCAACGGCGGCTGCTACGGGCTGAGCCAGCCGCTGATGATCAGCAACATGTCCCGCGTCGTCAGCCCCGGCGACCAGGGCAAGGCCGTGGGTCTGCGCACCACGGCGAACCGCCTGGCCGCGAGCTTCATGCCCGTGGTCATGGGCGCGGTCGTCGAAGCGGCGGGCCTTGGCGCCAGTTTCTACATCACCGGCGGGGCGCTGCTGCTCATGCTGCTCGCGGTCGCCGTCTGGGGCCGCAACATCGCCAACAGCCTGCCCACCACCGGTCACCCTTGACCCGCCCTATCGGCGCGGCCAGACTGCCCAAAGAGGAAACGCCGAATGGCCCATGACAACACTTCCGGGACCGCGCCCGACGACGGCGCGCCGATCCCCTTTTCGCGCCAGCTCCCGGTTTATGCCACGGGGTTCTTCTCCAATGGCTCGGTCATGCTGGCCAATGTCATCGTGCCGCTGTGGGTGCTCACGATCGACCCCTCGCCGGTGATGGTCGGCATCGCGCTGGCCGCGCGCCAGTCCCTGCCGGTGCTGTTGTCCATTCACGGCGGCGCGCTGATGGACCGTATCGGCATCCGCCGGGTAATGCTGTGGTTCGCCTGCATGGGCGCCGTGGCACCGTTTCTTTTCCCGATGTTTCCCAGTTTCGGCGCCGTCATTGTGCTGCAAGCGTTGACGGGGGTGGCCTCTGCCATGGGATGGATCGGCACCCAGGCGCAGATCGGCGCCATCATGAAGGGGGAGCCGCGCTACGCCGGGCGCGTCACCTTCTTCAACCGCTTTGCCATTCTGGCCGGGCCACCGGCAACGGGGCTGGCCTGGGACCTCGGCGGGGCGTGGGGCGGTTTCGGCTTTCTCGGCTTCTGGGGAATCGGCCTGTTGCTCGCGTCGCTGGCGCTGCCCAAGCCCAGGGAGGGCGAACTGGGTGCCGGTACCGAGCCGCTATCGCAGCTTCGCCTGATGGATGTGCTGCCGCGCCCGTCCGATTACGTTTCCGCCTTCCGGCTGATGGCAATCCCGGCCATCGCCTTCGTCGTTTACGTGACCGTGCTGCGCCACGCTAGCAACGGCATGCTTGGCTCCTTCTATGTTGTTTACCTCGAATCCATCGGCATGACCGGCACCCTGATCGGCGTCCTGATCGCGGCGGGCTCGGTGCTGGGCGGCATCGGTTCGCTGACGGCGGGATGGTTCGCCAAGCGGTTTACGTCCTATTGGGTGCTGGTAATCGCCGTGTCCCTGGCCATCACCTGTATCGCCATCACGCCGGTGGTCACCACCTTCGTCCTGCTGCTGGTGCTCTCCGCATTGCGCGGCGGCTTTATGGGGCTGAGCCAGCCGCTCCTGATCTCGATCATGGCCCAGTCCGCGGGCAAGGCCCAGGGCAAGGGCGTAGGCTTGCGCACCACCGCCAACCGGCTGGCCATCCTGATCACCCCGGTGATCATGGGCGCGGTGGCTGAAGTCCTGGGCATCCACGCCAGTTTCTATGTCACCGGGCTGATCCTGCTGGCCATGATGCTGTATGTCGCCTTGCGCGCGCGCTCGGTCCTGGGCCCCGGTTCCGGCACCTGAAAGCGCCCTTCCCGGCCCCTGCCTTGACCGTCTGCGCAAGGCCCACCTACACTTCCCGGCGCGGAGGGCGGCCAAGACATGGTTGAACGAACGGATTGCATCGTTATCGGCGCTGGCGTCGTGGGCCTGGCCTGCGCGCGGGCGCTGGCACGCAGCGGGCGCGAAATCGTCATTATCGAGGCCGAAGCCGCCCCCGGCCAGCACACATCATCGCGCAATACCGGCTGCATCCATGCGGGCATGGGCTATGTGCCGGGCAGCCTTAAATCGCGCCTGGCACTGCGCGGCAAGGCCTTGATGTACCAGTTCTGCGCCGAATACGGCGTCGGGCACCGCAACTGCGGCAAGCTGGTGGTGGCGACGGAGGACGACCAGCTCGGGCTGCTGCACGAACTTCTGAAAAAGGCGGAGGCCAACGGTCTTTTCGATATGTACCTGATGGACCCGGCGGAAGTGCGCGAAAAGGAACCGGAGCTGAAATTCGCCCATGCGCTCTATTCGCCGTCGTCGGGCATCGTCGACCAGCATGAACTCATGCAGGCGATGCTGGGCGATGCGGAAGCGCACGGCGCAACACTGGCGCTCAACGCCCCGGTGGAAGGCGGCCGTGTCACCGATGACGGGATCGAGATCGATGTCGGCGGGCGCGAAGGCACCACCCTCCGCGCCGGTCTGGTGGTCAATGCCGCCGGTCTGGGGGCGCAAAAGGTCGCCCGCGCGATTGAGGGTGTACGGCCCGAAAGCGTGCCCGGCCAGGTGCTGACCCGGGGGTGCTATTTCGTCCTGCGCGGGCGCTCGCCGTTTTCGCACCTGATTTATCCGCTGCCCGTGGTCGGCCATTCCGTGGCCCATGTCAGTCTCGACATGGGGGGCCAGTTGCGTTTCGGGCCGGATACCGAAGCGGTGGATAGTATCGACTACACCGTCGACCCCGGTCGGGCGGATTTCTTTTACAAGTCCGCGCGCACCTTCTGGCCCGGCCTCAAGGACGGCGATCTCGATCCCGGCTACGCGGGCATTCGCCCCAAGCTCAACAATGGCCGCGCCTCGGACAATGATTTCGTGATCCAGGGCGCCGACGTTCATGGCGTGCCCGGCATGATCAGCCTGTACGGCATCGAAAGTCCGGGGCTGACGTCATCGCTGGCCATCGGCGAATACGTCACCGAACGGCTCACCGTAGGGTAAGGACGCGCCGATGGTCGAAATGCTCTATTTCGTCATCGGCTGGATGATCATCCTCGCGGCAATACCCGTGCTGGCGGTGCTGTCGCTGGCGCTGGCCATCGCCAAGCGATTCGTCATGCGCTTTCACGACCCGGTGGAGAAACTCCGCTTCCGCATCCGGCTTGGCGGCAATATCGCCTATTTCATCGCGCTGCTGAATGCCGGGGCCGCGGTCTATTACTTCGTCGCTGCGGGCCTGCCCATCGGTGCGCGCTTTGCGCCGTGGCTCGGCAACGCTGCACAGACCCTGCCGGAAGGCTGGTACATCGCCACCATGTTTTTATTTCTGGTCGGGGGACTTTTACTGAAGATCACGCGGGCGGTTTCCGTGGCGCTGTTCATCGTCATCATGTTCACCGCCCAGATCGCCCTCGAAATGGCGCCGACCCTGTTCGCGCTGGCCGGGGATCCCGGCCTGTTCCTGCGCCTGTTCGATGAAATCGCGCGCATGCGCGAGGCTTACGCCAATGTCGGCGGCGTGCCCGGCACGGTGATGGCGACCCTTTTCGCGGGTCTGGTCTACGGCGCCGTGATCCAGGCCGCCTATTACGTCCTGGCGATGTCCGGGCTGTTGATCGCACTGGCGGGAACGCTGCGGCTGCGCCGCTTTACCGCGCTCAAATTCAGGACTCCCGCACCATGATGGAACTTGCGCTTTCGGCTTTCGTGACCCTGTTCGTGGTTCTGGACCCACCAGGCATAGTACCCATGTTCGCCGCGCTGAGCGAAGGCGAAAACGAACCCTACAAGCGTCGCCTTGCGATCCGGGGATCACTTATCGCCATGATCATCCTTGTCGGTTTCGCCTTCGTCGGTGAATGGGTGCTGCGCATGCTGGGCGTGACCATAAACAGCTTTCGAATTGCGGGCGGACTGTTGCTGTTCCTGGTGGCGGTGGACATGCTGTTCGCCCATGAAACCCCGCTGCGGCGCACAACCCCCGACGAAACCCAGGAAGCCATCCGTCGTCACGATATTTCCGTTTTTCCGCTCGCCATTCCGCTGATTGCCGGGCCGGGCGCGATGACCACCGTGGTCCTGCTGATGCAACAGGCCGGGGGCGATATCCTCCGTCAGGCCCTGGTGCTTGCAATTCTGGCCGTGGTCATGGTGCTGTTGTGGATTGCGCTGGTAACATCGGCGCGTCTGGCCAAGCTGATCGGGATCACCGGGACAAACGTCATTACCCGTGTGCTGGGGGTAATCCTTGGCGCGCTCGCCGTGCAATATGTCGTGGACGGTCTTTTCGGCGCTTTCGGCAAAGGGGCCTGACTTTGATTAAAGCAGCCCCAGGTCGCGCAGTTCCCGCGCCATGGCGGCGGGCAGGAGCTCCGCGCCCTTGGGCCGTCCCCGCGCCGCTGCCTTGCCCGCATCGGAGTTGAGGTCCGGCGGGGCATCCGCCGCGTTCAGGTAGCGCCAGCCCTGGATCGCCCGGTGCGCCACCGGCACGGTGCGGCTGATCTCCGCCGCCAGCTTGATGGCGCAGCGCTTGCGCTGCCTGCCCGGCACCGTGCGTTCGCCGATGGCCATGATGCGCTGGCGGGCCACGATCTCGCCCCGGATGATCCAGTAAAGCGAGCCGCCGTCGAGCACCTCGTCGGCGCGGCGCGGAAAATTGCGGGTGAAATGGAAGGTCCCCGCCGGGGCGCCTGTCCGGCGCCGCTCGGCCCGGCGCGCCTTCTGCACGCGCCCAAGCTCCGCCACCGACGAAATGCCGACGGCAAGCTTGAGCAGGTGCAGGGCCATGCCGGAAGCCCGTATCAGCCGTTGCGCGACACGATATTGAGCAACGCCTGGCGGCCCTTGGCGATTTCGTTCATCGCACGGTCAATGGCGCCGGGCAGCTTGTCCGGGTCTTCGACCCGTTCGCCGTAACCGCCGGCCACTTCGACGACCTTTTCATAGGCCGTTCCCTGCTCGAAATAGGTCAACGGCTCCCAGTTGGATTTGGCCGAGAAACCGTCGGGATAAACCTCGCGCGTGTTGCGGCGCACGGCGTTCCACATCGAGTTGTTGAACACCATGAACAGAACCGGCAGCTTTTCTGCGTTGGCGACGTAATGGGCGGGCACGGGATTGCCGAACATATAGGCGCCGTCACCGGTGGTGCAGAACACCTGGCGATTGCGGTCCGCCATCTTCATGCCGAGGGCGGTGCCGAGGCTCCAGCCCAGGCCCCCACCGTAGCCGAGCGAGTAAAACGTGCCCGGCTGGTTGAAATGCATATGGTGATGCATCAACTGGCTTTCCTTGATGATGATGGCATCGTCGTCCTTCACCTGGTCGATGCAATGGGACACCCAGGCGGGATGGATCGGACTGTCGGTGCGCGCCTTTTCGATCACCGCCTTCTTGCGTTCGGCCTGCTCCTCGCGCAGGGCGGCAACGCGCTTGCGCCGCGCATCGATGCGCGATTTCGCGCCCTTCTCCTCGCCCGCCAGGGCCTGGTCCAGGGCAATGAGCGAGGACTTGAGCACGCCGGTAATGGCGACATCGGCGGGGAAGCCACGGATCGGGTAATTGGCGAACAGCGGGTCCGCGCCCAGGTGGATGACCTTGCAGTCCTCGCCGGGCTTTTTCTTGGCCGGAATCCACGGCACATCGCAATCGGCGACGATAATCACGTCGGCATCGTCGAGCATGGGATCGGGATTGTAGCCCGCATTCATCGGGTGATCCGTGCCGAGGCACATATAGCGCGGCTTGCGTTGTGTAACCGGGATGGCGAAGCGGTCGGCCAGGCGGCCAAGGGCATCCACATCCTCGAAGTCGAAACCGGCGCTCGACGTGATGATCAGCGGATTTTCCGCCTTGGCGATCAGGGCCGCGGCCTGGTCAATGGCATTGGCATCGGGCTGCGGCGGCGAGGCGTGCTGATGACGCGTCGGCGAATCGAAGGTGAAATCAGGCGCATCCGCCGCCAGCACTTCGCGCGGGAGCGTAAGGTAAACCGGCCCGCGCGGGTAGCTCATGGCGGAATTAAGTGCGCGATCGACGGCGGTTTCCAGAACCTCCGCGTTGGGCAGTTCGTAATCCCATTTCACCACCTCGCGCACCATGGCGCGCTGGTCGAACATTTCCTGGGGCCAGTGAATCTCGCCGGTCCGCGCCCCGGTCATGGTAGCGGTTTCGGAGAACGGCGTGCGCCCGGCGGAAAACAGGATCGGCACGTTGCCGCGGTAGGCATTGATCAACATGCACATCGCGTTGGCCGTGCCGACGTTGACATGCACCATCACCGCCTGGGGCCGCCCGGTCCGGGCATAGAAACCCTGGGCCATGGCCATGGCGACATTTTCATGGGGGCAGGTGATGGGCTCCGGCACCTTGATGCCGCCGGCACGCAGCTTCGAGTAGGATTCAATCAGCGGTGCGAAATCAGTACCCGCATTGCCGAACAGGTAATCCACGCCACGATCGGCAAGAAGCTGAAGGTAAGCGTCGGCAACGGTGCCCGACGCGAGGGTTTTCTTGGGCATATGTACTCCCCTGCTTGCCCCGGAGGGCGCTACCACGGAATTTGGCGGCCATCATAAGCGTAAAAGGCCCCGGAATCGGCAATTTTTGCGCCCGCGATCACCCGCCTCAGGCCCGACACCGATTCCGGCGCCTCGATCTGTCCGCCTGGACCGCCCATGTCGGTACGCACCCATCCAGGATGCAGCAGCAAGACGATGATCCCGTCGCCCGCAAGATCGAGCGCAAGCGAACGCGCCGCCGCGTTCAGCGCCGCCTTTGAGGAACGGTAGGCATACATGCCGCCGGATGTGTTGTCGGCGATCGAGCCCATGCGCGATGTCAGCATCGCGATCCGCCCCGCCCCCGCCCTGCGAAGATTGGGCAACAGGGCCTCGCTCACCATGATGGGTGCCACCGAATTGACCCACAGCACCTTTTCCCAGCCTGGCGCTTCAATACCGCCGAGCTGTTGGCCACGGCCCATGATGCCCGCGTTATTGACCAGAAGATCCAAAGACTCGCCGTCGAGCGCGCGGGCCAGCGCCTTGACAGCGCCGCCATCGGTCACATCAAGGGCGTGAAGGGAGACGTCACCGGCAATCTCGGCGACCGCGCCACGAGGATCGCGGCAGCAGGCATGAACCCGCCAGCCGTCGGCGGCATACTGGCGGGCAAATTCAAGGCCGAGACCCCGGCTCGCCCCGGTGATCAGGACACTGGGCATGGCGGGATCATACCAGAAACAGCGCGCCGAATCCGAGGAAGGCGACAAGCCCGACCACATCGGTCACGGTAATCAGGAAAACCCCGGATGCGACAGCCGGGTCAGCCCCCAGGCGGTTAAGTACCAGCGGGATCACGACCCCGGCGGCACCCGCCGCCAGCATGGTGATGATCAGCGCGGCGGCGATGATGAAGCCAAGACCATAGGAATCGAACCAGACACCGGCAATGACACCCACGCAGAGCGCCAGCGCGATACCGTTGAGTGCCGCCACCAGCAGTTCCTTGCCGATAACCCGCAACGCGTTATCCCGGCTCAGGTCCTTCATGGCGATGGCGCGCACGGCCACGGTCATGGCGATCCAGCGCATCGCGCAGGGTTGCCACCTGTCCGGCGGTGACGCCGTAGAGATCCTGGGCTTCGGCGTCCCCAGATTCGGGCCGCGGATCGGTATCCGACATACCCGTTCTCCCGATTGAGGGGTCAAAATTCGGGCGCTGAATATTCCATCAATGGTGCGGTCGAGAAGACTCGAACTTCCACGGGGTTTCCCCACAGCGACCTCAACGCTGCGCGTCTACCAATTCCGCCACGACCGCAAGAAATTGATGGAATATACTACTCGCCCGGAACGCTGAAACGCCCCGGGCCGCATGGGGAATAGCAAATCGCGCGGGGCTCCGCAAGTCCATGGTCGAAACCACCCACCACCCGGCACTTGATGCCGCCGCCAGACCGCCGGAGCCGGTGGAATGGGTCCAGGCAGACGGTCTGGTGCCCTATGAGGCGGCTGTCGCGGCGATGGAGGCCCGGGTCGCCGCCATCCGCGAGGGAACCGCCCGGGAACGGGTCTGGGCGCTGGAGCACCCTCCCCTCTACACCGCGGGCACGTCGGCCGATGAAGCGGAACTACTGGATGCCGGGGGCCTGCCGGTCTATCGCAGCGGCCGCGGCGGGCGCTACACCTGGCATGGGCCGGGCCAGCGGATCGCTTACGTCATGCTCGATCTCAAGGCGCGGGGCGCCGATGTTCGCGGCTTCGTCTGCGACCTGGAAAGCTGGATCATCGCCACCCTCGCCCATTTCGGCGTCAAGGGCGAGCGCCGCGCCGGGCGCGTCGGAATCTGGGTGGTCCGCCCCGATGGTGCCGAGGAAAAAATCGCCGCCATCGGCGTGCGCGTGCGCCACTGGATCAGCTATCACGGCATCGCCATCAACGTGGCACCGGACCTTTCACATTTTGCCGGGATCGTGCCCTGCGGCATCAACGAGCATGGCGTAACCTCGCTGGCGGCACTGGGCATTAACGCGAGCCTCGCCGATGTCGACCGGGCCCTGCATCAAAACTTCGAAGCCGTCTTCGGCCGCCGTCTCGCGGACGTCTAGAGCGACGGCAGAATCTTGAATTCGGCGCTGAAGTCGTCATCGGTGGGCCTGAATTCACCGGGGAATTGCACGACCTGGGATACCTGGGCCTTGGGCGGTCCCTGGTGACAGGCTTTCACCATGGCGCGAACCGCCGACATTTCGCCCGAGAACACCGCCTCCAGCGAACCGTCGCCGCGATTGCGCACCCAACCCCGCAAGCCCCGCCGGGTCGCTTCGTTCACCACCCATTTTCGGAACATCACACCCTGCACCACGCCACGCACGCGCACATGGGTCGCCATCATTTCCGGTTCGTCGGGGGTGGTCATGTTTTGTCCTCCAGTCTCAAGCCAGCAGTGCAAGAAAGCGCGCCGCCTGTTCCAGGTCAAGCCGCTTGACCGTCCGGGCCGCCAGCGCTTCCTTGTCCATGCCCCAGGTTTCTTCCTGGAATACCTCGCCGACGGTGGCAGCGGCAAAGGCCGCCTCCGGCTCAAGGCGCCCCTCAGCCAAGGCAAGGCCGATGACGATCGACCCCGCCGCATGCACCGCCAGGGAAACGGCGGCCAGGCGGAACGGATCGAACGCACGCAAAGTTGCCGCCAAAATCTCGTCCAGCCGCGTATCGCTGGGCACCGCGTCGAAGCCGGTGGTCTGCGCCAGGCGGACGCCGAAGCGATCCGCGAACCAGGCGCACAAGGGGTCCCAGGCCTGGGCCTCACGCGCCACCAGGGCATCGGGCCGGGGGCTGCGATAGCACACCAGGTCGGTGGCGCCGTAGCCGACAAGCGCCGTTTCCAACTGAACCCGGGCGGCCCCATCGGCGGCAATCACGTCAATGGCACCGGCGGCAATGCGGAAATTGGGGGCCATCGCCGGATCGTTAAGGCCGCGCCCCGCCAGCACGCCGGGCTCGGCCGTCACCTCCTCGCGAATGGCTTCCGCCAGCCCCTGTGTCGGCATCACCAGATCATGGCCGCGGGGCGTGCGCAAAGGTCGGCCTGATCCCAGCACGACAAACCCGCCGCCTTCCGCCGGCGTGACGGAAAAGGAAATCTTGCGCGGCGCTTGCGTCATGACGTCACCTGGCCCATCAGCACCTCTTCCGTCAGCGCGGGCAACGCCGACATGGACGGCGCTATCGCCGCCGCGCCCGCGGCACGCAACTCGTCCGCCGCATGATAACCCCAGCCAACGCCGATGGCGGCCACGCGGGCCGCGCGCGCCATTTCCATGTCATAGGTAGTATCGCCGATCATGACCGCATCGCCGGCATCCACCCCGGTCTCGTTCAGCGCCGACAAAAGCATGTCGGGCGCGGGCTTGGCGGGGCCGTGATCGGCTGTCCGCAGGGTGACAAAATGATGTGCCAGGCCGAAGTTGGCGAGCGTCGCCGTCAACCCGCGCATGGACTTGCTGGTGGCAATGGCCAGCAGCCATCCCGCGGCATCAAGGGCCGCCAAGGTGTGGGCGACATCGGGAAACAGGGCCTCGCCCCCTTCCCCCGCCGCACGCAGGGCGGCAAAGGTGCCTTTATAGGATTCCGCCACATGATCGACAGCCGCGGGATCAAGCGACGGCGCAAGCCGCGCAATGGCAATTTCGAGCGGCAAGCCGATGATGCGCCGAACCGCCGCCAGCTGCGGCGCGGGCAGATCAAGCGTGGCAAAGGCCTGGCGCATCGCCGCCTCGATCATATGGACACTGTCGACAAGGGTCCCGTCGAGGTCGAACACGGCAAGACGAAGGGCGGTTTTGGCAGGGCTCATGAAACGTTGAATTCGACGGCGCGGTTATCAGGACGGGCAAGCTGGGTGATGCTGCAAAGCGAAAGGGGAACGCCATGGAAGATAGCACGGAAACGGCCCCGACGGGGTTTCACTGGCGCGGTCTCGGCCTCGCCGCCGGGATCGCCCTGTTCATCGGCATGATCGTCAGCGCCCCGCCCGAGGGCATGACACCCATGGCCTGGCGAGTGGCCGCAGTCGCGAGCTTGATGGCGGTGCTGTGGATCACCGAGGCCCTGCCCGTCGCCGCTACGGCGTTAATTCCGCTGGCCGCCTTTCCCCTGCTCGGCGTCGGCACCATGGCCAAGACCGCGGCGCCCTATGCCAACCCCCTGATCTTCCTTTTCCTCGGCGGTTTCATCATCGCCCTGACGATGGAACGCTGGCAATTGCACACGCGCATCGCCCTCGCCGTGCTGCGCCGGGCCGGCAGCCGCATGAATACCCTGATCGCCGCTTTCATGGGGGCCACCGCTTTTCTCAGCATGTGGGTATCGAATACCGCGACAACGCTGATGATGATTCCCATCGCGCTATCCGTCGCCACGCTGGGCCGTGATGAACACGCCACCGGACCGCTTGGCGGGTTCGCGCCCGCTCTTCTGCTTTCCATTGCCTATGGCGCATCCATCGGCGGCATCGCGACACTGGTGGGCACGCCACCCAATGCCTTTCTTGCCGCCTTCATGCTGGACCGCTTCGGCGTTCGGATCGGCTTTGCCGAATGGCTGATGATGGGGCTGCCGCTCGCGCTGATCATGCTGGCCGTGGTGTGGCGGCCGCTGACCCACGTCATTTTCCGCCTCGGGCCCGCCCGGCTGGTTGGCGCCGAGGAAGCCATCGCCGGCCATGCGGGGGCGCAGGGGCCGATGACCCGCGCCCAGAAACTGACCGCGGTTCTTTTCGTCTGCACTGCCGCGCTATGGATCACGCGGCCGTGGATAAAGGGCGCGTTGGGCCTCCCCGCCCTCGACGATACGGTCATCGCCATGACCGCGGCGCTGGCGGCATTCTGCCTGCCGGTGGATATCCGCCGCGGCATCTTCCTGATGGACTGGGAACATGCCCGCCGGGTGCCCTGGGGGATATTGCTGCTGTTTGGCGGCGGCCTGGGCCTGGCAGGCGCGATCTCGAGCTCGGCCCTCGCCGCCTGGATCGGGGCCCGGCTGACCGTCGTCGGTGGGCTGGCGCCGGTACTGGTGGTGCTGGCGGTGGTCACGATCCTCATCTTCCTGACGGAACTGACATCGAACACCGCCACCACGGCGACCTTCCTGCCGGTGGTCGCGACGCTGGCGCTGACAATCGGCGAAAACCCCCTGCTTCTTGCCGTTCCCGCCGCACTGGCGGCCAGTTGCGCCTTCATGCTGCCGGTGGCGACACCACCCAACGCCATTGTTTTCGGATCAGGGCACCTGACGATACCGCAGATGGCGCGTGCCGGGTTCTTGCTCAACATCGCCGGCATCATGCTGATTACGGCTATTGCCTATGCGGCGCTGCCTGTTCTTTTCGGTGTGGAGCTGGGACGGTTGCCGGAATGGGCGGCGGGCCGCTAGGCGCCGTCGCGCGGGAAGGGATCGATTTCACGCGGCAATTCGAAACCGAAGGCGGACAGCGCCGCCTTGAAATGCGGCGGCACCGGCGCCTCGAACCGCTGCATCTTGCCCCTGGCATCCGGAATTTCCAGCCGGGCCGCGTGCAGGTGCAGACGGTTTTCAATGCCGATCTCTGCCCCGATATAGGCTTCGCGCCCGCCATACTTGCCGTCACCCAGTATCGGCGTGCCGATAGCCGCCATATGGGCGCGCAACTGGTGTGTGCGCCCGGTTACCGGCATCAGGGCCACCAGCGCCGCTTTCTGGCCTGCGTTATCGAGCACGGAAAACAGAGTCACGGCGCGCGCGCCTGATTCCGGATCGGCCACCATCTTTTCCTGGCCGCGCCCGCCCGCCTTGGCCAGTGCCAGGTCGATCTTGCCCTGATGCGGACGCGGGCAGCCGACGGTGATGGCGAGATAGATTTTTCGCGTTTCCCGCGCCCGAAAGGCTCGCGTCAGGTCCTGCGCGGCGATGCGCGTGCGCGCCAGCAGCAAGACACCCGAGGTGTCGCGGTCAAGACGATGCACCAGCCGCGGACGTTCCTTGCCGTCGAAACGCAACGCATCGAGCATCGCATCGAGATGACGGTCGAGCTTGGTGCCGCCCTGCACCGCGAGGCCCGCGGGCTTGTCCAGGGCAATGAGCGTCTGGTTGCGAAAAATAACGCGTTCCTTCAATAGCTTGGCATCATCCGATGTGACCGGCCGGGGTGGCCGGGGCGGCGCTTTTTCGGCCTTTTGCGGCGCGGCATGGCCGAGCGGCGGCACCCGCACCTGCTGGCCCGCTTCCAGCCGCGCGCCGGTCTTGGCGCGCTTGCCGTCTACGCGCACCTGGCCGGTACGCAGCCACTTCTGCAACTGGCCGAAGGTGACGCCGGGGAAGCGTTCGCGAAACCAGCGGTCGAGCCTGAGGCCCGCCTCTGTATCGCTGACGGACATAGTTTCAAACGTTGCCATTCAGCTCAGCACCGCGCGGGCGACAGCAAGGCCCGCAAAAAGCGCCGCCACCGAAAGTACGATCGAAGCCAACACATAACCCGCCGCCGCCATCATCGCGCCACGCTGGTAAAGACTGACGACATCGAGCGAAAAAGTCGAAAACGTCGTGAACGCCCCCAGCATGCCGATGACCAGGAAGGCACGCATGCCCTCGGTCGGCGACCACACAAGGGCCATGACTTCAACCAGCGCCCCCAGGATGAACGAGCCGAGAACATTGACCGTCAATGTGCCCCAGGGGAACGCCGCGCCCCAAAGGTGCCCCGCCGCGACCACCACCGCATAACGCGCCACGGCACCGACGGCACCTCCCGCCGCAATCCAGGCGATCAGTTTCATGTGTTGTCGTCCTCATTCACGCCGCGACTTTGGCGCAGCTTGCTCCAATAGGCCAGGCGCTTTGCAACTTCGCGCTCGAAGCCGCGCTCACTCGGGACATAAAATTCCTGGCGGCCCATGTCATCGGGAAAATAATTCTGGCCGGAAAATCCTTCCGCCGTGCCGTGGTCATAAACATATCCCGCGCCATAGCCAAGCCCCCCCATCAGGCGGGTCGGCGCATTCAGGATATGCATGGGCGGCATCAGCGACCCGGTGTCGCGGGCCGCGCGCCTGGCCGCACCTTCGGCCCGGTAGGCGGCATTCGACTTGGGCGCGGTGGCGAGATAGATCACCGCCTGCACGATCGCCAGTTCGCCCTCGGGAGAGCCCAGGAAATCATAGGCATCCTTAGCCGCCAGGGCCTGGGTCAGGGCCTGGGGATCGGCAAGGCCGATGTCTTCGGAAGCGAAACGCACCAGGCGGCGCACGATATAGAGCGGCGCCTCGCCCGCCGCCAGCATCCGCGCCAGCCAGTAAAGCGCCGCATCCGGGTCCGAGCCGCGCAACGACTTGTGCAGGGCCGAAATCAGGTTGTAATGACCGTCCTGCGCCTTGTCGTAAAGCGGTGCACGCTTTTGCAGGGCCCCGGCCAGGGCCGCACCGTCGAGGGGTTCCGCCACCTTCAGCGCGAACAGCTCCTCGCACAGGTTCAAAAGATACCGGCCGTCGCCATCCGCCATCGCCTTCAGCGCATCGCGCGCCGGTGCGGTCACCGGCAAGGCCCGGCCTTCGGCCTTTTCCGCCCGCGCCAGAAGATTCTCTAGTGCCTCCGCGCCGAGGCGGTTGAGGACGAAGACCTGGCAGCGCGACAGCAGCGCACCGTTGATCTCGAACGAAGGGTTTTCCGTCGTGGCGCCGATCAGCACCACGGTGCCGTCTTCGACGTACGGCAGGAAGCCGTCTTGCTGGGCGCGGTTGAAACGATGGATTTCATCAACGAACAGGAGCGTTCCCTGCCCCATCCCGCGACGCTTTCGCGCTTCGGCAAAAATACGCTTGAGATCGGCCACCCCGGAAAAGACCGCTGCAAGCGGCTCGAAATGCAGATCCGTCGCCTCTGCCAGCAGACGCGCAATGGTGGTCTTGCCGCAGCCGGGCGGGCCCCACAGCACCATCGAGGCAAGCCGTCCCGCCGCCGCCATGCGCCCGATGGGGGCGTCCGCCCCGAGCAGGTGATCCTGACCCAGAACCTCGGCCAACGCACGCGGGCGCAGACGGTCGGCCAGCGGACGCGGGGCATCGGCCTCGAACAGGGTCACGGCCCGCCCCCGCCTACCACCACCGTCAGGGTGCGGCCCTTGCGGTCGAAACTGATGCGCCAACGCGACTGCGGCCCCGCCGTTTTCAGATACTCCTTGAGCGCCGCCACGGACGTGACGGTATGGGTGTTGACCGCCCGCAGGATATCGCCCTTCTGCATTCGCAGTCTCTGGGCGGCACTGCCGGGGGCAACCTGAAGCACGATGACGCCTTCAAGCCCGGTATCGAGGCCAATGGCATCGGCCAGGGCCGGCGACAGGTTGGCGATGGTGGTGCCCGCCAGCGGCAGGTTGCGCTTCATGCGCGTGGTCTCTGCAAGCGGGATCTGTGGGGCGGGCTTGAGCGCGACATCAACGGAAATCTCGCGCCCACCGCGAATCACTGAAATCTTCGCCGTTCCGCCCACCGGCAGGGTGGCGAAACGAAAGCGGAGCGCCTGTGGGTCATCCACCTGGTGGCCATTAACGGCCACGATAATATCGCCGATGCGGATGCCCGCCGCTGCCGCGGGGCTGGCCGGATGCACCCTGCCGACAATAACGCCGCGCGGGCGCGCCATACCGATGGACCCGGCAATGGCGGCGCTGACCCCCCGGCCGGTGGCACCGATCCACGGGCGCACGACCCGGCCGCCGGCGGCGACCGCCGCGACCACGGTCCGCACCATGGCCGAGGGGACGGCAAAACCGATCCCCACCGAACCGCCCGAGCGCGAATAAATGGCCGTGTTGATTCCCGCCAGGCGGCCATCCATGGTCACCAGCGCGCCCCCGGAATTGCCGGGGTTGATCGCCGCATCGGTCTGAATGAAGAAACGGAAATCGGTGACCCCCACGGTGGTTCGCGCCAGCCCCGAAACGATGCCGCTTGTCACGGTCTGCCCGACGCCGAAGGGATTGCCGATGGCCAGCACCAGGTCGCCGACTTCGAGCTTGTCGGAATCGAAGAAGCGAAGAAACGGAAGCTGTTCGCCGCCCGTATCTATGGAAAGGACGGCAAGGTCGGTGCGCGGATCGGTCAGCACCACCCGCGCATCGAATTCCCGCCTGTCGGACAGCACGACGCGAATTTCCTCCGCCCCGCGCACAACATGAACATTGGTGATAATGGTGCCGCCCGCATCAACGATGACACCGGAGCCGAGCGACGTTCGCACGCGCTTGCGCACCGGGCCGCCGGCGGCAAAGTCATCGGGAAAGAAGCGCCGCCACAAGGGATCGTCCATAAGCGGACTGCGCTTGCGCGTGACTTCAACCTTGCGGGTATAGATGTTGACGACGGCGGGAGCCACCTTGCGCACGACCGGCGCGAAGGAAAGCTGGGTCTCGGCGCGGCTGGTGGGAACCACGCGGTCCACGGGTGCGGGCGCCTGGGCAAGGGCGGTCGCGGCGGCACCCCCCAGTATCAGGGCCACGGCCACCAAGGGCAGGATATGGCGTTTGATCGGCTGCATGGGCTTCAGTCTATCACCCCGAAAAAACGAAAGGCAGCCCATGGGCTGCCTTCGCTACGGTTTACCGGGCGGCGGGCGCTAGGCGTCGACCGTGGCCTCTTCGGCGTCGGCGTTCTGAACCGGGCCCGAATCCTTGCCCTTGGCTTCTGGGTCGCGGTCCACCAGCTCGATGATCGCCATCGGCGCGGCATCGCCATAACGGAAGCCGCCGCGGATCACACGGGTGTAACCGCCCTGCCGCTCCGCATAGCGCGGCGCCAGGGTGTCGAATAGCTTCGCGGCCAGGGCGGCATCGCCCCCCAGCGCGGTGATCGCCTGACGACGGGCATGCAGGTTGCCCCGCTTGCCGAGGGTAATGAGTTTATCCACCACGGGGCGAAGCTCCTTCGCCTTGGGCAGGGTAGTGCGGATCTGCTCGTGCTTCACCAGCGCCGCCGCCATGTTGCTGAACATGGCTTTGCGATGGGACGAAGTACGATTGAGTTTGCGACCGCTCAAACGATGACGCATGGGACTTCTCCAGTTACGGGGCCTTCAGGCTCCGGCTCAGTACGGCTCTTCGAGCCGCTTGGCGAGCTCTTCGATGTTTTCGGGCGGCCAGTCCAGAATTTCCATACCAAGATGGAGATTCATCTGGGCCAGCACTTCCTTGATCTCATTCAGCGACTTGCGGCCGAAGTTCGGCGTCCGCAGCATTTCGGCCTCGGTCTTCTGAACCAGGTCGCCGATGTAGATGATGTTGTCGTTCTTCAGGCAATTGGCCGAACGCACGCTGAGCTCGAGCTCCTCGACCCGGCGCAGCAGGTTCTTGTTGAAGGCCGGCTCGTCCGCACGCTCTTCGGCGACCACGGCAGTCGGTTCATCGAAGTTGATGAACAGCTGCAGCTGGTCCTGAAGGATACGCGCGGCCAGGGCCACGGCATCTTCAGGGCTGACGGTGCCATCGGTTTCAACATCGAGGCTCAGCTTGTCATAGTCGGTCACCTGCCCGACGCGGGTGTTTTCGACGCGGTAGGCAACCTTGCGCACCGGCGAATACAGCGCATCCACGGGGATCAGGCCGATGGGCGCATCCTCGGGCCGGTTCTGCACCGCGGGAACGTAACCCTTGCCCAGGTCCACGGTCAGTTCCATGGAGACTTCGGCGCCCTTGTCCATGGTGCAAAGCACCAGTTCGGGGTTGAGAATTTCGACCCCGCCGGGGCATTGGATCTGGCCGGCGGTCACTTCGCCCGGGCCCGTCGCCTTGAGCACCAGCCGGTGCGGGCCTTCGGTCACCGTGTGGATCGCCAGTTCCTTGATGTTCAGCACGATATCGGTGACGTCTTCGCGCACACCGGGAATCGAGGAGAATTCATGCAGGATACCGTCAATATGAACGGAGGTAACCGCAGCGCCCTGAAGCGACGACAGCAGCACGCGACGCAGGGCATTGCCCAGCGTGATACCGAAACCGCGTTCAAGCGGTTCCGCGACCACGGTTGCGAAGCAGTTCGGCTTCTTGCCCGGTTCAACGTTCAGCTTGTTCGGCTTAATCAGTTCCGTCCAGTTCTTCTGAATCACGGATGTGACCTCGTTCTTAGCGGCGTACCGCCGGATTTTAGACCTTGATACGGAAACCGCGTTACACGCGGCGACGCTTGGGCGGGCGGCAACCGTTATGCGGGATCGGCGTAACGTCGCGAATGGACAGGATGGTGAAGCCCACCGTCTGCAACGCACGCAGCGCAGATTCGCGCCCCGAACCCGGCCCCTTGACCTCGACCTCGAGGGTCTTCATGCCATGTTCCATCGCCTTGCGCCCGGCATCTTCCGCCGCCATCTGCGCGGCATAAGGCGTGGACTTGCGCGAGCCCTTGAACCCCTGGGAACCAGCCGACGACCAGGAAATCGTATTCCCCTGCGCATCCGTGATGGTGATCATGGTGTTGTTGAAGCTCGCATTGACGTGAGCTACGCCGGACGCAATGTTCTTGCGATCACGACGGCGGGTGCGCGCGCCAGCAGCGGGAGATGTCGCCATAGTCAGTTCCTAACCAAATAACGCCTGGGTTTCGTTTAAACGGCTTTTTTCTTGCCGGCAATCGGACGCGCCTTGCCCTTGCGGGTACGCGCGTTGGTATGCGTACGCTGCCCATGCACGGGCAGGCCCTTGCGGTGACGCAGGCCACGATAGGTGCCGAGGTCCATGAGCCGCTTGATGTTCATCGCCGTGTTGCGGCGCAGGTCGCCTTCCACGGTGTAGTCGCTGTCGATCAGCTCACGGATGCGAATGACTTCGTCATCGGTAAGCTGCTGCACGCGGCGTTCACGCGGAATCGCCGCCTTCTCGCAGATGTCGCGGGCCAGCGCAGGGCCGATCCCGTGAATGTAGGTCAGCCCCACCTCGACCCGTTTTTCGGTCGGAATATTAACGCCAGCAATGCGCGCCACGTTTTTCGCTCCTAAAAAGTCAGTTTATAACGGAATCGCCCGGGGCCCTTCAAAAGGCGAGCGATTATAGGAAAAACCGGTCCCAAGTCAACCGATCAAACCCCTTATTTTCCGCCCTTTCCAATGATCCGGTCGATGGCACCGGCAACCGCCTCGATTGCCGCCATTCCATCCACCGACTGTAGATTTCCCCGCCCCTTATAGTACGGCAAAAGCGGCGCCGTCTGCTCGTGATAGGCCTTCAGCCGCTTGGCCACGGTTTGGGCGTTGTCGTCGTCACGGCGGCTGAATTCGGTGCCCCCGCAGCTATCGCATACCCCTTTATTCACAGGGGGCTTGTTGGTGTCGTGGTAGCCGGCACCGCAGCCCTTGCAGGTGAAACGCCCGGAAATCCGGTCCACCAGCGCCTTGTCGTCGACCTGCAGCTCGATCACGTGGTCCAGCTTCAGGCCGCGCTCGTCCAGCATCCGGTCCAGCGCCTCGGCCTGGGGGACGGTCCGGGGAAAGCCGTCGAGGATAAAACCGTCGGCGCAATCGGGCTGGTTGATGCGTTCCGCGATCATGGCCACGATCACATCGTCCGGCACCAGTTCGCCGCGCTCCATGATGCCCTTGACCTGCTGGCCAAGCGCACTGCCCGAGGCGACTGCCGCGCGCAGCATGTCGCCGGTGGAGAGCTGGCGAAGCCCGTAATCGGCCTCCAGCCGGCTGGCCTGGGTACCCTTGCCCGCGCCGGGGGGACCGAGAAGAATGAGATTCATCAGCGCCGCCCCTTGAGACGGGACTTCTTGATCAACCCCTCGTACTGGTGCGCCAGAAGATGCGACTGGACCTGGGAAACCGTGTCCATGGTCACGGTCACGACGATCAGAAGGCTGGTGCCGCCGAAGTAGAACGGCACCGACAGGCGCGAAATCAGGAATTCAGGCAGCAGCGAAATACCGGTCAGGTAGAGCGAGCCGATAACGGTCAGGCGGGTCAGCACGTAATCCAGATAATCCGCCGTGTTCTTGCCGGGGCGGATGCCGGGCACGAATCCGCCGTACTTCTTCAGGTTGTCGGCCGTATCCACCGGGTTGAAAACCACCGCGGTGTAGAAAAAGGCGAAGAATATGATCAGCGTGCCGTACATCAGCATATAGAGCGGCTGGCCGTGGCCAAGCAGCGAGGTGATGTAGTTCAGCCATTCCGGCCCCTGCCCCGATGAAAATCCGGCCACGGTCGTCGGCATCAGAAGCAGCGACGACGCAAAGATCGGCGGAATCACGCCCGGCGTGTTGATCTTCAGCGGCAGGTGCGAGCTTTCTCCGCCGTACATGCGGTTGCCCACCTGGCGCTTGGGATACTGCACCAGGATGCGCCGCTGGGCGCGTTCGATAAAGACGATGAAGGTAATGATCGCGACCGCCATCACCAGGATCAGGACAATGACCAGCGCCGACAGCGCGCCGGTACGGCTGAGTTCCAGGGTGGCGGCTAGGGCACCCGGCAGTTCCGCGACGATACCGGCAAAAATAATCAACGAAATACCGTTGCCGACGCCGCGCGCCGTGATCTGTTCACCCAGCCACATCAGGAACATTGTGACACCCACCAGGGTAATCACCGTGGTCGCGCGGAAGAAGGCGCCGGGATCGGGCACCACGGCGCCGGTCGAAGACGACATGCCCTCCATGCCGACGGAAATCCCGTAGGCCTGAAGCGCCGCCAGGATCACCGTGCCGTAACGGGTGTACTGGTTGATCTTCTTCTGGCCCTGTTCGCCTTCCTTCTTGAGCTGTTCCAGCTTCGGCGACACGCTGGTCATCAGCTGCATGATAATGGCGGCGGAAATATAGGGCATGATCGACAGCGCGAAGATCGTCATGCGTTCCAGCGCGCCACCGGCGAACATGTTGAACATGCCGAGGATGCCGGAAGCCTGCTGGCGGAAAATGTCGGCGAGGATCTGGGGGTCGATGCCCGGAAGCGGGATGTAGGTGCCGAGCCGGTAAACGACAAGTACGCCGAGCGTGAACCAGATTCGCTTCTTGAGTTCCGTCGCCTTGGAAAAGGCGGCGAAATTGATATGCGATGCCAGTTGTTCGGCGGCAGAGGCCATAAGCCCTCTCCTGATCCTCTAGGGTGACAGCGCCAGGGGTCCGCCCCGGCGGTATCGGTTTACGCGCTTTCGCCGGCGTCCTCAGCCGCAGGCGCGGACGCTGCCTTGGCACCCGGACGCAGCATCTTGCGGCCACGGCTGCCCTTGGGCGGACGCTTTTCACGCGAACCCGCGACATGGGCGACCTTGATGGTGCCGCCAGCCGCTTCAATGGCCGCGGCAGCGGAACGGGTCGCACCGCTGACGTCCAGGTTCAGCTTCGTCTTGAGCTCACCGTTGCCGAGAATCCGCACACCGTCACGCGCATGGGTGATGATACCGGCAGCCTTCAGCGCATTGGCGGTGATCACGGAGCCGGCGTCGAGCTTGCCCGCATCCACGGCGGTCTGCAGATCATCGAGACCAACCTCGGCATAACGCTTGGCCGAGGGGTTGTGGAACCCGCGCTTCGGCAGGCGCCGATGAATCGGCATCTGGCCGCCTTCAAAAACCTTGATGGCGACGCCCTTGCGCGACTTCTGACCCTTGACGCCACGGCCGCCGGTCTTGCCGGTGCCCGAGCCGATACCGCGACCGATGCGCTTGCGCGGCGCACGGGCGCCGGGGCGATCTGAAATCTGATTGAGATTCATGTACTTATCCTTTGCCTAACGGAGCCGCGTCAGCCTGCTTCGTCCACGCGGACGAGGTGACGGACCTTGGCGATCATGCCGCGCACCGCGGGCGTATCTTCCAGCTCGCGGGTGCGATGCATCTTGTTCAGGCCCAGGCCGATCAACGTTGCCCGCTGTTCCTTGGGACGGCGGATCGGGCTGCCGGTCTGGGTTACACGAATGGTCTTCGCCGCCATGTTAGCCCTCCTGCGCCTGAGGCTCGGCATCGGCCTTAGCAGTGCGACCGAACAGCTCGCTCACCTTCTTGGAGCGGCGCGCCGCCACCGAACGCGGCGACGACAGGTTGGTTAGCGCCGCGAAGGTCGCCTTGATCATGTTGTACGGGTTCGACGTTCCCACCGACTTGGTGACGATGTCGTGGATGCCGACGGTCTCGAAAACGGCGCGCATGGGGCCACCGGCGATGATGCCGGTACCCGCCGGGGCGGCGCGCAGAACCACGCGACCGGCGCCAAAACGTCCCTCGACATCGTGGTGCAGCGTGCGGCCGTCGCGGATGGGCACGCGGATCATCTTGCGCTTGGCCTGCTCCGTCGCCTTGCGAATGGCTTCCGGCACTTCGCGCGCCTTGCCGGCACCGTAGCCGACGCGGCCCTTGGTGTCGCCGACGACGACCAATGCGGCGAAGCCGAACCGGCGCCCGCCCTTCACAACCTTGGCCACGCGGTTGATGCTGACCAGTTTATCGACCAGATCCGAATCCTGGCCTTCGTCTCGCTGTCTCGGTCTACGTGCCATCCCTGGGCCTTTCTAGAATTTCAATCCGGCTTCGCGTGCGGCATCGGCAAGAGCCTTCACGCGGCCATGAAAAAGATAACCACCACGGTCGAAAACCACGGCTTCAACACCGTTCGCCTTGGCACGCTGGGCCACCAGCTTGCCCACCTCGACCGCCGCATCGCGGTCGGCCCCGGTCTTGATCTTGCCCTTCAGGTCCTTGTCCAGGGTCGAAGCGGCGGCAAGGGTCACGCCCTGACCGTCATCGATCACCTGGGCATAGATATGCTTGGACGAGCGAAACACCGACAGGCGCGGCCGCTTGGTCTTTGCCATCAGGGAAGTGCGGGTGCGCCGCGTGCGGCGCTTGAAAAGTTCGCGACTGCTCAACATCGTTCGGTTCCTACTTCTTCTTGCCTTCCTTGCGGCGGACATACTCGCCCTCGTACCGCACACCCTTACCCTTGTAAGGCTCGGGCGGCCGATAGGCACGGATTTCTGCGGCCATCTGGCCCACGACGCGGGCATCGGCACCGGAAATGGCGATCGCCGTCGGTCGCTCGCAAGCCACCGTGATACCGGCGGGAATGGGGTAGCGCACTTCGTGGGAGAAACCGAGTTGCAGCACCAGGTCCTTGCCCTGAACCGCGGCACGGTAACCGACGCCTTCGATCTCCAGCTTGCGGGTAAAGCCTTCCGAGACGCCAACGACCAGGTTGGAGACGAGCGAACGGCTCATGCCCCACATGGCACTGGCGCGCTGGGACTTGTCCCGCGGCTTGACCACGACCTTGTCGTTCTCGAGCTCGGCCAACACCTCGTCCACCAGGACAACCGACAGCTCGCCGAGCTTGCCCTTGGCCGTAACCTGCTGGCCCGAAACATTGACGGTAACGCCGCTGGGAACGGGAACCGGGTTTTTGCCAATACGCGACATAATGCGCTCCTTAAACCTTTCTTGCCGGGCCGACTAGAACAGCTGGCACAACACTTCGCCGCCAACATTCGCCTCACGGGCGTCGATGTCGGACATCACCCCACGCGGCGTGGACAGGACGGCGATACCAAGACCATTGAACGGACGGGTAAGGTCCTTGATCTTCGAATACACCCGCCGGCCGGGCTTGGACACGCGCTTGATCGTGCGAATCACAGGCTCGCCTTCGTGGTACTTGAGCTCGATCCGGAGCTCGGAAATCCCCGCACTGACTTCCTGGCGTTCGTAGCTACGGATGTAGCCTTCCTTGACCAGAACATCGAGAACGTTGGCACGCAAATTGGACGCGGGACTCGTCACGCTGGTGAGTTTCCTCGCCTGGGCGTTCCGGATCCGGGTCAGCATATCCCCAAGGGGGTCGCTCATGGACATATTCCAGATCTCCTACTACCAGCTCGACTTGACCATGCCGGGAATTTGCCCCTGGGAAGCGAGCTCACGCAGCGCTAGACGGCTCAGCTTGAACTTGCGGTAAACCGCACGCGGGCGACCGGTCAACTGGCAGCGCCGCTGGATGCGCACCTTGGCACCATTGCGCGGCAGCTCAGCCAGCTTCAGGCGCGCGGCAAAGCGCTCCTCCGGCGGCAGGGTCGTGTCCTTGGCCTGCGCCTTCAGCTTGGCGCGGCGAGCAGCAAAGCGGCGAACCATCTTTTCGCGCCGCTTGTTCTTTTCTATGGAACTTGTCTTCGCCATGTATTCGGAGCCTCCGTACTCTGATCCAACCGTCAGTTGGCGAATGGGAAAGAGAAACCGTCAAGAAGGGCACGCGCCTCCTCGTCGGTACGCGCGGTGGTCACGATGGTGATATCCATGCCGCGCACTGTATCAATCTGGTCGTAATCAATTTCAGGGAACACGATCTGTTCCTTGAGGCCGAGGGAGTAATTACCCTTGCCGTCAAAGCTTTTGGTCGGCACGCCACGGAAATCGCGCACGCGGGGGAGCGCGATGTTGACCAGGCGGTCGAAGAATTCCCACATGCGCTCACGACGCAGCGTAACCTTGCAGCCGATGGCCTGATTCTCACGCAACTTGAAGTTGGCGATGGCCTTGCGCGAACGCGACACGATCGGCTTCTGGCCCGCGATCACAGTCAGGTCGTTGACCGCGTTGGTAATCTTCTTCGAATCGGCAATCGCCTCGCCCACGCCCATATTGATCACGATCTTGGTGATCCGCGGCATCTCGAACGGGTTCGAATAACCGAACTTTTCCTGCAGCTGCGCACGCACCACGGAATCGTAGTGAGCCTTGAGCTTCGGTGTATATTTTTCGCTGACTTCGGCCATTTTATTTCCTCACAAATCCCGGGGCTCAGGCGTCGATGACTTCGCCGGAACGCTTGGCCACGCGGACTTTCTTGCCGCCTTCAAGAACCTTGAAGGTAACGCGGGTCGCCTTACCGTCCTTCGGGTCCAGCAATGCAACGTTGGAATGATGGATCGGGGCTTCCTTTTCGATGATGCCCGGCGCCTGGCCCGCACCGCCGCGGGAATGGCGCTTCACCATGTTGACACCCTGGACCAGAACACGGCCTTCAATCGGGATGGACTTGATGACCGTCCCCTGCTTTCCCTTGTCCTTGCCTGCCAACACGATGACCGTGTCGCCTTTTCTGATCTTGTTCATCAAACCGTTCCTCGATGCCGCGCTAGAGAACTTCCGGCGCCAGCGAAATGATCTTCATGTAGCCCTTGGCCCGCAGCTCGCGGGTAACCGGGCCAAAAATACGGGTGCCGATGGGCTCGCCGTTGTTATCGATCAGCACGGCCGCATTGCGGTCGAACCGGATGGCGCTGCCGTCGGTGCGGCGAATTTCCTTCGCCGTCCGCACGATAACCGCCTTCTGGACGTCGCCCTTCTTGACGCGGCCACGCGGGATCGCATCCTTTACGGACACGACGATGATATCCCCGATACCCGCGGTCTTGCGCTTCGAACCGCCCAGCACTTTGATGCACTGAACGCGCCGCGCGCCGGAGTTATCGGCAACCTCCAGGTTGGATTGCATCTGGATCATCGGTCACTTCCTCTACAAATCGGGCTCTACCAGGCGGGACGCCTCAGGCTTCCCCGGCAATCACTTCCCAACGCTTACGCTTTGAAATCGGGCTGCATTCGCGGATACGCACACTATCCCCAGTCTTGTGGGCATTTTCGGGATCGTGCGCGGCAACCTTCTTCGATTTACGCACGACCTTCTTGACCAGCGGATGCATATATTGCCGGTCTACCCGTACGATAACCGTCTTGTCACCCTTGTCGGAGACCACTGTCCCCTGCAAAACGCGCCTTGGCATCTTCCGTCCTCAGTTTCGGCTACGGCTCAAGCGCCGCGTGCCGCCTTGTCATTCAAAATGGTTTGGATACGCGCGATATCGCGGCGCACCTTCGAAACCTGGGCCGTATTCTCGAGCTGGCCGGAGCCCTGCTGGAAGCGCAGATTGAACGCCTCCTTCTTCAGCGCCAGCAGCTCGGTCTTGAGCTCGTCCGGAGTCTTGGTCCGCAAGTCAGCCGCCTTCATGTCAGGCTCCTTCCCCGATACGCGCCACGAACTTGGTCTTGATCGGCAGCTTGGCCGCGGCCAGCGCGAAAGCCTCACGCGCCAGCGTCCGGTCAACGCCGTCGATCTCGAACATAATGCGGCCCGGATGGACCCGGCAGGCCCAGTACTCGGGCGCGCCCTTACCCTTGCCCTGACGCACTTCAGCCGGCTTCTGGCTGACCGGAACGTCCGGGAAAATCAGCACCCACACGCGGCCGGCACGTTTCATGTGACGGGTCAGCGCGCGGCGAGCCGCTTCGATCTGACGCGCGGTCACGCGCTCCGGCTCCAGGGCCTTGAGGCCGAAGGCGCCAAACGACAGCTGGGTGCCGCCCTTGGCATTGCCGTGGATGCGGCCCTTGTGGGCCTTGCGAAACTTGGTTCTTTTGGGTTGCAGCATGACGCTTACGCCTTTTCTCAGGCCCCCGGCGCGGAGGGGCCGCCGGGGGTGTTACGCCCACCGACCTGCTGGTCGGCCAAACGCTTATCCTGGGCCATCGGATCATGGGCGAGGATTTCGCCCTTGAAGACCCAAACCTTCACACCGCAGGCACCGTAAGTGGTCATGGCCGTCGCCTGGCCATAGTCCACATCGGCACGCAGGGTATGCAACGGCACGCGGCCTTCGCGGTACCATTCGGTACGCGCGATTTCGGCACCGCCGAGACGGCCCGCGCAATTGATACGAATGCCCTCGGCCCCCAGGCGCATGGCCGCCTGAACGGCCCGCTTCATGGCGCGGCGGAAGGCAATGCGGCGCTCAAGCTGCTGGGCGATATTTTCCGCCACCAGCTGAGCCTCGATCTCGGGCTTGCGAATTTCAACTATATTCAGATGCACATCGCCTTCGGTCATCTTGGCAACGTCGGAACGCAGCTTCTCGATATCCGCGCCCTTCTTGCCGATGACGACGCCGGGGCGCGCGGTATGAATGGTAATACGCGCCTTCTTCGCCGGTCGCTCGATGACCACCCGCGACACGCCCGCCTGGGCCAGCCGCTTGGTCAGGTGCTCGCGGATCTTGATATCCTCGAGCAAGAGATCGGCATACTGCCCGTCGGCGTACCAGCGCGAATCCCAGGTGCGATTGATGCCGAGCCGAAACCCGACCGGGTTAACCTTGTGACCCATCAGGAATTCTCCTCGTCACGTTCACGCACGATCAGCTTGATGTGCGAGAACGGCTTTTCAATACGCCCGACCCGGCCACGCGCGCGAGCACGGAACCGGCCCATGACCAGCGCCTTGCCCACATGAGCCTCGGCCACATAGAGCCGGTCGACGTCGAGCTGGTGATTGTTTTCGGCATTGGCAATCGCCGCCTGCAAAACCTTCTTTACGTCACGCGACGCATGCTTGGCGGAGAACGTCAGTTCCGCCAGGGCCTTGCTCACGTCGAGGCCGCGAATCTGCCCAGCCACCAGGCCGAGCTTGCGCGGGCTCACCCGGATCATCTTGCCGATGGCGGCAGCTTCGTTTTCGGCCTCGCGGCGCGGATTGGCTTTTTGACCCATGACTTCCTCTCCTGACCCTACCGAGCGGCTTTCTTGTCCGCGGCATGGCCGTGGAACACGCGGGTCGGTGAAAACTCGCCGAACTTGTGGCCGATCATGTTCTCGGTCACCAGCACGGGGATGAATTTCTGACCGTTGTGCACGCCGAACGTCAAACCGACGAACTGCGGCAGAATGGTGGAACGACGCGACCAGATCTTGATCACCTGCTTGGAACCGGAAGTACGCGCGGCATCTGCCTTCTTGAGCAAATAACCGTCGACAAACGGGCCTTTCCAAACCGAACGAGCCATAGCCTGATCCCTACTTCTTCTTCGCGCGGTGGCGCGAACGGATAATAAAGGTGTCGGACGCCTTCTTGCCGCGGGTCTTGGCCCCCTTGGTGGGACGGCCCCACGGCGTCACAGGATGACGCCCGCCCGACGTGCGGCCTTCGCCGCCGCCATGCGGATGATCGACCGGGTTCATGACGACACCACGAACCACCGGCCGGCGGCCAAGCCAGCGCACGCGGCCGGCCTTGCCGAAATTGATATTCTGCTGGTCCGGGTTGGACACGGCGCCGATCGTCGCCATGCAGGTTTCCTGGACCATGCGAACCTCGCCGGAGCCGAGGCGAACCTGGGCGAAGCCCGAATCCTTGCCGATCAGCTGGACGTAGGTGCCCGCCGAGCGCGCGATCTGGCCGCCACGACCGGGCTTCAGCTCGACGTTGTGAACGATGGTGCCGACCGGGATGGACTTCAGCGGCATCGCGTTGCCGGGCTGGATGTCCACGCGTTCGCCGGAAATCACCTTGTCGCCCGGGCCAAGGCGCTGCGGCGCCAGGATATAGGCGCGTTCGCCGTCGGCATACTCGAGCAACGCGATAAACGCCGTGCGGTTGGGATCGTATTCCAGCCGCTCAACGGTCGCTTCAACGTCATGCTTGGTGCGCTTGAAATCGATAACACGATAGCGGCGCTTGTGACCACCGCCGCGATGATACGCGGTGATGCGGCCGTTGTTGTTGCGCCCGCCCGAACGCGTCTTGCCTTCGGTCAGCTCCTTGACGGGCTTGCCCTTATGCAGGTGCGCACGGTTCACCAGCACCAACTGGCGCTGGGAGGGGGTCGTGGGATTAAAGGTCTTGAGTGCCATGATCCAGTCTCGTTCGCTTCCTACAGGCCCGACGTCACGTCAATGGTCTGGCCTTCGGCCAGGGTGACAATGGCCTTCTTGAAGTCCGAGCGCCTGCCGATTTCACCGCGAAAGCGCTTTACTTTGCCCTTCTGGCGCACGGTATTGACGCCCGTGACCTTGACCTTGAAGAGCTTTTCCACCGCCAGGCGGATCGCGGGCTTGGTCGCATCCAGGGGCACCCGGAAGGTGATCTGGTTGTGTTCCGAACCGCGGGTCGACTTTTCCGTGATCACCGGGGAAAGCAGAAGATCGAACTTCTTGCCCTCGCCGACGCGCACGTTGTTGATGCTCAGCCGCTTGGTCATTTCAGGCGCGCCTCCAACGCATTTACCGCGTCCTTGGTCAGGACCAGAACCTGCCGGCGCAGGATGTCATACACGTTCGCGCCAACGCTGGGCAGCACGTCGATGCCGACGATGTTGCGTGCCGCGAGAGCGAAATTCTCATCCACCTGGGCGCCATCGACGATCAGCGCCGAAGTCAGGCCGAGCTTCTTGAAGCCGGCAAGCAGCGCCTTGGTCTTGGGATCGCTCAGCTTGGCTTCCTCGAGCACGATCAGCTGACCCGCCGCCTGCTTGGCGGAAAGCGCCGAACGCAGGGCCAGGCGACGCACCTTCTTCGGCAGCGCGGTGGCGTGGCTGTGGGGAACCGGACCGTGGGAAATGCCACCACCGCGGAACTGGGTCGCGCGCAGGGTGCCCTGACGGGCGCGACCGGTGCCCTTCTGGTTGTACGGCTTCGCCGTCGTGCCGCTGACCTGGGAAACGGTCTTGGTCGCATGGGTGCCCGCGCGCGCCTTGTTGCGCTGCCAGGCAACGCAACGATGCATGATGTCCTCGCGCACATCGGCCCCGAACACGAAGTCATCGAGCTCGATCGAACCGACGTTCTTGGCGTCGAGGTTGAGAATATCGACCTTCATCGGGCTCAGTCCTTCTTTTCCGCGTCGCCGTCGGCCGCCGGGGCTTCCGGCGCCGCTTCGGCCTGGGGCTCAGATTCGGCTTCCGGCGCGGCCGGCTCGGCACTTCCGGCGACGCCGGCCGGATACGGCGCATCCTTCGGCCGGTCGATCTTGACCGCATCGGAAATCAGCACAAAACCACCTTCCGAACCCGGCACCGCGCCCTTGACCAGGATGATCCCGGCTTCGTCATCGGTGGAAACAACCTCGAGGTTCTGCTGGGTCACGCGCTCGGCACCGAGGTGACCCGCCATCTTCTTGCCCTTAAACACCTTGCCCGGATCCTGGCGGTTACCGGTGGAGCCATGGGAACGATGGGAAATCGACACGCCGTGGCTGGCTTCAAGACCGCGGAAGTTCCAGCGTTTCATAGCACCGGCGAAACCCTTGCCGATGGAAGTGCCGACAACATCGACACGCTGACCGGCAATGAAGTGGCTCGGCATGATCTGGGCACCGATCGGCACCAACGCATCGTCGGCAACGCGGAACTCGATCAGGCGCGCCTTCGGCTCGACCTGGGCCTTCGCGTAATGGCCACGCATGGGCTTGGACACGTTCTTGACCTTGGCCTTGCCGACGCCAAGCTGAAGCGCGGTGTAGCCATCACGCTCCTTGGTTTTCTGGGCAACGACCTGACAATGGTCCACCTTGAGCACGGTCACCGGCAGGTGACGGCCGTCCTCGGCAAACACGCGGGTCATGCCCATCTTCTTTGCGATCAATCCGGTACGCATGGCGTTCTTCCGTTTTCCGCTAGGGGCCTAGAGGCGAATTTCAACGTCGACGCCCGCGGCGAGGTCGAGCTTCATCAGCGCGTCCACCGTCTGGGGTGTCGGGTCAACGATATCGAGCAAGCGCTTGTGGGTACGAATCTCGAACTGCTCACGCGACTTCTTGTCGACGTGAGGCGAGCGCAGCACCGTGAAGCGTTCGATACGGGTCGGCAACGGAATCGGTCCGCGAACGCGCGCCCCGGTCCGTTTGGCTGTCGACACGATCTCGCTGGTGGACTGATCCAACAGTCGATGATCGAAGGCTTTCAGCCGAATGCGGATATTTTGGCTTTCCATAGTCCTGTCCCGTACCTTTTGAGCTTACGCTCTCCCTATTCGACGATTTTGGAGACGACGCCGGCGCCGACGGTCCTGCCGCCTTCGCGGATAGCGAAGCGCAGACCCTCGTCCATGGCGATCGGGTTGATCAACTCGACCTTCATGGTCACGTTGTCGCCTGGCATCACCATCTCCGTGCCGTCCGGAAGCTGAACCTGACCCGTCACATCCGTCGTGCGGAAGTAAAACTGCGGACGGTAGTTCGTGAAGAACGGCGATGTGACGGCCACCCTCTTCCTTGGTCAGAATGCTGGGCTTCCGCCTCGAACTTCGTGTGCGGCGTGATCGAACCCGGAGCCGCCAGAACCTGGCCGCGCTCAACGTCCTCGCGCTTCGTGCCGCGCAGCAGAACGCCGACGTTGTCGCCCGCCTCGCCCTGATCCAGGAGCTTGCGGGTTGTTCGACGCCCGTGCCAAACCGTCTTCGCCGTCGCGGTCGACGATCTCAAGATCGTCGCCGACCTTCACGATGCCGCGCTCAGCTGACCCGTCACAACGTGCCACGGCCCGAAATCGAGAAAACGTCCTCGATCGGCATCACGAACGGCCCCTTCGCTCCGGACGCTCCGGCTGCGGGATGTAGGCATCAACCTGCTTCATCAGCTCAGGATCGCAGGCTTGCCGATCTCCGACGAATCGTCCTCAAGCGCCTTCAGCGCCAGGCCCTTGACGATCGGAATGTCGTCGCCCGGGAAATCGTAAGAGGACAGAAGCTCTCGCGAATCTCCAAACTCAACAAGCTCCAGAAGCTCCGGATCGTCAACCTGGTCGACCTTGTTCATGAAAACAACAATCGCCGGAACGCCAACCTGGCGCGCCAGGAGAATGTGCTCTCGCGCGTCTGAGGCATCGGGCCGTCGGCAGCCGAAACAACCAGGATCGCGCCGTCCATCTGCGCCGCGCCCGTGATCATGTTCTTCACGTAGTCGGCATGGCCAGGGCAGTCAACGCATTGCGCGTAGTGACGGTTCTCCGTCGTGTACTCAACGTGCGCCGTCGAAATCGTGATCCCGCGCTCGCGCTCCTCGAAGGCCTTGTCGATCTGGTCATACGCCGTGAACGTCCCAGCGCCGCAGTCTCCGCCAGTGTCTTTGTGATCGCCGCAGTCAGCGTCGTCTTGCCATGGTCAGCATGACCAATCGTCCCGATGTTGCAATGCGGCTTATCCCGCTGAAACTTTTCCTTGGCCATCCTATTTCTCCGTCAATCCAATTAGGCCAACTTCGCGCGGACTTCGTCGGCAACCTGGAACTTGCTCATGCGCAGAAATGCATGGTGTACTGGAGGCGTCCTGGCTCATGGGCGCAAGGCTGTTCACATAACAAAACATGTTGGCGAGGGCACCTGGGCCGTAATCACGCATGAGCATTACCGCGCTGATCCATCTCGTTGACCTGACCACGACGAGAATTCAGGTCGCCGATGATGTCGCCCATGTATTCATCCAGGAGTCACGACTTCAACCTTCATCACCGGTTCCAGCAAGACCGGGCCGGCCTTGGCGACGCCTTCGCGGAAAGCTGCTCGCGATGCGATTTCAAACGCCAGCACCGAAGAGTCGACGTCATGATAGGCACCATCCACAGGCTTGGCGCGGAAGTCGATGCAGGGAAGCCAACCAGAACGCCGTTTTCCTTGGCGCTGGTCAGGCCCTTTTCAGCGCCAGGGGATGTATTCCTTCGGCACGTTGCCGCCGACGATCTTGCTTTCGAACCGGCCTTCGCCCTTGGCCGGCTCGAACTCGATCTTGACCCGCGCGAACTGGCCCGAACCGCCGGTCTGCTTCTTGTGGGTGTAGTCGATGGTGTGGGGGCTTGGTAATGGTTTCGCGGTAGGCCACCTGCGGCGCGCCGACAGTGGCCTCGACCTTGAACTCGCGCTTCATGCGATCGACGATGATGTCGAGATGCAGCTCGCCCATACCCTTGATGATGGTCTGCCCGCTTTTTCGTGGTCAGTGGACACGCGGAAGGACGGGTCCTCCTGCGCGAGACGCGCCAGCGCCATGCCATCTTTCCTGGTCGCCCTTGGTCTTGGGCTCGACCGCAACCTCGATAACCGGATCGGGGAATTCCATGCGCTCCAGCACGACCGGCTTAGTCGCGTCGCACAGGGTATCGCCGGTGGTCACTTCCTTGAGACCGGCCAGGGCGACGATATCGCCGGCGCGGGCTTCCTTGATGTCTTCGCGCGGGTGGCATACATCAGGCATGCGACCGATACGCTCGCGCTTATCCTTGACCGTGTGAGAACGCTCTGCCGGGTTTCCAGCACGCCCAGTGGAGCACGCGGGCAAAGGTCAGGAGCCGACAGACGGGTCGGTCATGATCTTGAGGCCAGCACGCCGAACGCTCGATCGGAAGACTTGCGCACCATCGGCTCGTCGGTGCCGGGCTTGACGCCGCGAATGTCAGGCACTTCCGTCGATGACGGCAGGTAATCGACAATCGCATCGAGGAAAGCGGCTGAACGCCCTTGTTCTTGAAGGCCGAACCAAAGAACCGATTTCGAAAGCTACCCTTCTGGGCAATGGCGCCTTGTGGATACAGGCCTTGAGGGTATCCTCGCTCGGCTCATTGCCTTCGAGGTAGGCCTCAAGCGCGGCATCGAACTCGACCGCCGCCTCGATCATCTTGGAATGGAATTCCCTCGGCCTCGGCCTTCAGGTTATCAGGATATCCTTGTATTCGAACTCGGCACCAGGTTCTCGTCTTTCAGAGCAATCGCCTTCATGCGGATCGAATTCGACCACGCCGGCGATCGGATTCGGAACCGATCGGCAACTGCAGCACCAGCGGGCGGGCGCCGAGGCGGGTTCGATCATGGGCACGCAGCGCGCGGAAATCTGCGCCGATACGATCCATCTTGTTGACGAAGCAGATGCGCGGCACGTGATACTTGTCGGCCTGGCGCCACACGGTTTCGGACTGCGGCTCGACGCCAGCGACCGAATCGAACACCGCGACGGCACCGTCGAGCACGCGCAGCCGCGACGCTCAACCTCAATGGTGAAGTCCACGTGGCCCGGGGTATCGATGATGTTGACCCGGTGGTCGCGCCAGTAGGTCGTGGTCGCGGCCGGTGGTGGGCGATGCCGCGTTCCTGCTCCTGCTCCATCCAGTCCATGGTGGCGGTGCCTTCATGGACTTCGCCGATCTTATAAGGGCGACCGGTGTATTACAGAATGCGCTCGGTCGTCGTCGTCTTGCCGGCATCAATGTGCGCCATGATGCCGATGTTGCCAGTACATTTCGAGCGGGTGCGAACGGGCCATCTTAATACCTGTGCCTTCTTACCAGCGGTAGTGGGAGAAAGGCCTTGTTAACCTCCGCCATGCGGTGAGTGTCTTCACGCTTCTTGACAGCGTTGCCGCGGTTATTGGCCGTCATCAACTCCGAAGAAAGGCGTTCGATCATGGTGTTTTCGTTGCGCGCGCGAACGGCATTGATGATCAGCGAATGGCCAGCGCGCGGGCGGCGATCGTTCCGCACTTCGACCGGCACCTGGTAGGTGGCGCCACCGACACGAGCGCGGCTTCAATGGCGGGCTTCACGTTGTCGAGCGCTGTGGAACACCTTGACCGGATCGCCTTGGTCTTGCCGGCGATGGCATCAAAGGCGCCATAGACGATCTGCTCGGCGGCGGACTTCTTGCCGTCATACATCAGGCAGTTCATGAACTTGGAAATGACGAGATCGCCGAACTTGGGATCGGGCAGGATTTCGCGTTTTTCAGCGGCGTGGCGGCGGGACATCTCGCGCTCTCCTTTACTTCGGACGCTTGGCGCCGTATTTAGAACGGCGCTGGCGACGTTCGACGACACCCTGGGTGTCGAGCGTGCCACGGATGATGTGATAACGAACGCCCGGCAAGTCCTTCCACACGACCGCCACGGATCATCACCACCGAATGTTCCTGGAGGTTGTGCTTCATGCCGGGAATGTAACTGATGACTTCGTGACCGTTGGTCAACCGAACGCGCGCGACCTTGCGTTGCGCCGAGTTCGGCTTCTTCGGCGTAACCACATAAACGCGCGTGCACACGCCACGCTTCTGCGGGCAGGATTCCATCGCGGGCGCCTTGTTGCGGGCAACCTGCTTTTCGCGCGGCTTGCGAACCAGCTGGTTAATCGTCGGCATCGGCCAAACCTTCCAAAGTTCTTTCTAATGCGCCACGTGAGGCGCGGAAATTCCCATACCCAAAACGAGCGAGCGCATGCGCAGCTGCCGCGATCCGCTCGCCACCTGTCCATAAGCGGCCCGCGCAACCGGCGCAAAGCCTATGTTTAGAGCCAAAAACTCTGGGACCGCGTCTAGGATGGACACCTACCACCGGCCCCCAAAGGAGCGCGCATACTAGTGACGCGGTAATTTTCCGTCAACCCCGATTATCGGCAAAAAACCGGGATTTTTTACAGCCCCGCCGGGGCCACGGCGCCAGCTCGAAATAGTAAAACTTTCCCGGAAATGTCGCTTTGGCTATACAAATGCGAATGCCAAGTCGATGATTCCGGCACAAACACGAAATATTATTACCAGGTACCGATTTTCAGGGGCCGGCGGCTCAAGCGGCACCGCCCCCGAAACGACGTGCGCGCCCCGTGAAAGTCACGGAACGCGCACGCAATCCACAAATCAGTCCCTGAAATCCGCCCCGGATCAGGCGCTTTCGGCCTCCGGGGTCCCGCTGTCGGTTTCCGCCGCCAGCTTGGCCTGGTTTTCGGCATCGATCGCCGCCAGCGCCTTGTCGCGCTCCGAGGCGATGTGCTTGAACTGGTTCATCATCGCACCGGTACCCGCCGGGATGAGGCGCCCAACGATGACGTTTTCCTTGAGCCCGACCAACCCATCGACCTTGCCGGAAACCGCCGCTTCGGTAAGCACGCGGGTGGTTTCCTGGAACGAGGCGGCCGAGATGAACGAGCTGGTCGCGAGCGAGGCCTTGGTGATGCCTTGCAGCACCGGCGCGGCCTCGGCGGGCTTGAGCCCCTCATCCACGGCCTTACGGTTGGCCGCCTCAAATTCGAGACGGTCCACCG
>JAYPPT010000001.1:0-1246388 GCA_038131655.1 Alphaproteobacteria bacterium | reverse complement strand
TAGTGTGCTACCTGGCGATCATGAAGAAGCTGTAGTCGCGCTGGGCCATATAGCCGGGGAATTCACCGAAGGGGCCTTCCATCTCGACCTCGCTCGACGGGACCCAACCCTCGATCACGATCTCGGCTTCCGCCGGAACCATCAGGTCATGACTGCGGCACTTGACCAGTTCCAGCGGCTTGCCCGCTATCGCCCCGGCAACATCGTATTCGCACATATCGTTGGGGATGCGCGTCACCGCGGTATAGCTGACATGGGGCGGCGCCCCCAGGACGATGGCCGCAGGCAGCTTGTCGTGCCCCGCCGCGCGCCACTGATCAATATGATTGCGCATGCCGACGCCGAGCATTGCCGGTAACGTGCCGATGCGGTTGGGCGCCTTCACCATGCCGCGATAATTGCCGAGGTTATGAAGCCCCGTTTCCGGGTCCATCGTCACCCAGTGCGAGGCCGAGGTATAGGGCGCGTTATCGAATCCCGGCGTCGACACCGGCACCGGCAAAAGGCCCAGACCTTCACGTTCCAGTTGCGCGCCCTCGATCACCACTTCCTGGCATGGGCCGCTGTCCACCACCACCGGCGCGATGGGGTTACGGATGGCGTGCTCCCAACGGCCAGGAATTTCATCCACATCGCAGCCCATCCCCAGCGCGTAGATTTGCGACGAGCCCGCCATCGCCGCCACCAGCACGGGAATGTCGTATTTATTGCCGCGCGAATCGGTGACGTTTTCGAACAGGAATGCCTTGCGCTTTTCTTCGGACAAGCCACGGAACTGCAAACGCACCAGTGGATGCAATTCCGTGTCCTTGTTGATGGGCACCGTGACGCGCAACAGCTTGTCCGCGGCTTCGAGTGCCGAAACATATTCCGCCAGGTTGCGGTAGGAGCGCGCCATGATTTCCCCTCTATCTCGCCCGTTTTCTATCCGTGATCCTCAGCGTGTCTTCGCGTAAACCGCGTCGAGCATCTGGCAATAAAGATCAACCGGCGTCATCGCGCAGTACTCGAACGGGTAGCCCGGACGCTCGACAATGCCCTCGCTCATGATTCGCGTCAGCACGTGCTTGGTAACCGACGAATGTGCCTCACGCCCGAGGTGGTCCATCGTATCCGCCTCGTGATGCTTATGAAAATAATCGGCCTGTTCAGCCGAAAGCCCGTAATGGGTCGTCAGGGCCTTGAACCACTTGTGGCACGACAGGCCGAATGCCCCTTCCCACAACACCGACGCCCAGTATTCATGCATCGGACCGTCGTTCACCAAGGTGCGATGGAAATCGGTGAGCGACCGCGCCTCCGGCATCATCGGCTGGGTTAGGATCTGGTTCGCGGTCAGGCCCAGGGCTTCGCCGGAAGAAATCAGAATCTTGATGTGGCCCGGCGGTTCCGGGTGGCCGAATTCGTCCAGCACCTTGTGGGTATAGGTTTCCATCAGGTCCACGTTGGAAACGAAAAAGGCCAGGTGCTTGTAGAACTGCACGGTATAGAGCGAATTGATCACCGGCACGAAGGCGCCCCAGTTACTATAGAAAACCTTGATGGTTTCCATCGGCAATTTGCCGGCCACCAGTTCCTGCATGAACCTGGTCTGCTCCACCGTTGCATCCCAATGAGCTTCGACCTTTTTCTGGAGCCCCTCCAGGTAAGGCCGGATTTCCTTTTCCGGCATCTTGATCATGGCCATTGCGTTTCCCTCTCCCCTATATGCGCCTGACGGCGCTTTCTTGATTTTGTTCCAGTCTATTGCTGGTTCCCGCCGTCCAGGAACGGCAATTTATCGCGCCACTTTGCACGAATATCGTCGGCGAATTTACGTTCGACCGCATTGACCTTGGGGAAGTCGTCCTTCCAGTGCCAGGGCCGCACGGCATAGATGATGATTCGCGAATTGGTCAGGTTGCCCGCCCGGCGCTTTTCCGGCGGGATCGTGGGATCGAGATAACCCGACCAGCAACCGTCAATAATGTCGGCCTGGGTCCTGGGGTCCCAGCGCGTGGCCAGCGCCCACATGACTTCGGCCATGTTGGTGATATCGATGTCCTCATCGACGATAATGGTCATGCGCCCCAGAAAGGCCGCAGGCGCCGCCCCGGTGGCGACAAGCCCCGCCATCTTGGCATGGCCCGCGTGCATCTGGCGGATCGCCACGACATTAACGAAGCGTGTTCCCCCGGCCGAGAGCTTCCATACGCCGGTAATGCCGGGCACGCCCGCGCCTTCCAGCGCATCCCACAGCGCTGCCGAACCGGCGATATGAGTCTGGCGGCCGGGCATGGTGGGGCGCACCGGGGGCTGGCCGATAATGATCGGCTTGTCGCGGTGATAGATCGCTTCGATGCGCGTCACCGGCTCCTCGCGGCGGCCGGACGCGTAGTAGCCTGGCCATTCGCCGAAGGGACCTTCGGGCCGGGTCTCGGTTTCCAGCGACACCATGAATCCCTCTACCGCAATCTCGGCATCGGCGGGAATCGGCAGGCCCGTTTTCGGCCCCTTGATGATGTCTATGGGCCGCCCGATCTGGCCACCCGCGATATCCAGCTCCGACACGCCCTGGCCGTAGCCGACCCGCGCCACGCTGCCCAGCACCGGCGGCTGGCCGAAGCAAACCACCACCGGGCAGGCCTCGCCACGGGCCCAGTACTTGCGGCGAATGACATCGCCATGCTTGCCCGGTTCGGTAAAGGTCGTCAGCGTCTTACCGTCGTGCACCTGGGTCCGGTAGGTGCCGACATTGATCCAGTCGCTGTCGGGATCGCGCATGATGACGACGCATTCCGTGCCCAGATAGGCACCGCCGTCTTCTGCGTGCCAGATTGGCTGGGGAAACCGGGTAATATCGGCCGCGTCGCCGGTGAGCACATTATCCATCACCGGGCCGCTGTCCACAGTGCGCGGCGGGATCGGATCGGCCCGACGCTCCTTCGAGCGTGCGCGGTAATCACGCACCGCATCGAGATCGAGATTGCCCACCATCAGTTTCGACGTGCGCACGTTCATGATGACCCGGCAATCGATGTCGGAATTCTTCATGTCCTCGAACAGCAGCACCGGCGGGAACAGGTGCTCGAGGCTCAGCTCGTAGAGCGCGCCCATTTCCTTGTCAGGATCGGCGCCACGCACGACCTCGACCTCGCCGCGCGCTTGCGATATCTCGAGGAACGCGCGCAGATCAGCAATCGCCGCCGTGCGTTCATCGTTGACGCCGCCGCTCATGGCGCGGCCACCTTGCGGTGGCCCACAATCGCTGCAAAAACCGTCATGGTGACGGTCGCTCTCCCTGTCTTGTTCCGGCGGCTTATGAAGCTGTTTTTTGCCGTCTCGGCGGCCCTGGGGGCCGGATTCAGGGATAGACTTCAGCGCCCATTCATGCAAGTCTAAAAATCGAAATGCGTTTCGTTTTTGTGAATTTGCGCCGATCCACGCGACGGTAATTTTTCGGGGCACCGGAATCATGAAGGACTATGTCGTCGGCAGCGTCGACCAGATTCCCGACAATGGATCGGTCGCGGTCAAGGCCGGTAACCAGCTCATCGCGATCTTTCGCAACGGCGAAGACTTTTACGCCATTCACAACACCTGCCCGCACAAGGGTGGCATGATGTGCGACGGCGAATTCGAACCCGGAACCCGGACGGTCCGATGCCCCATCCATTTCTGGGGATGGCGCCTCGATTCCGGTGAACTGGAGACCGACCCACGCCAGAAGATGAGAACCTACCCGGTCAGGGTGGTGGACGGAGAAGTGGTGTTGAGCGCATGATTGCGCGACCCAGGCGCGAGAAGCAGGAGACCAGATCATGGCGAATATAAAGACCCGCGACGACCGCGAACGGGCGGAAATCGTCAAGCCCGATCCCGTCGATCCCCGCACCCAGGGTTTACATATCATAGACACGGACACGCACCTGCTGCCCGACTGGGACGACCTGCGGGCGCTTATGCCCGAACCCTACCGCACCAAGCTCAAGACCTTCCCGCTGGTAGGCTCGGACTACAACCCGTCTTATGCGACCAACAAGCAAGGCACCGGCCAGGAAGTCTTCGGCCGCGCCAAGACCGGCGACGACGTTCTCAAATCCATGACGGAAACCGGCGCCGACGAAGTCATCCTGGTGCCCGGCTTCCTGCGGCCCCAGAGCATGTACCACAAGTCCTGGGTTTCCGTTCTAGCCTCGGCCTACAACGATTACCTGATCGAGCACGTGTTCCCGGCCAGCCCGAACATTCGCGCCGAACTGATGATCAACCAGCGCATCCCCGAAGACGCGGCGAAGGAAATTCGGCGCGTCGGCCATCATCCGTCCTTCGTCAGCGCCTACACCGAATTCGGCGGCAACTACGAACAGATCGGCACCATCGAGCACGACCCGATTTTCGAGGCCGCGCTCGAACACGACCTGATCGTTACCCTGCACGCGGGCACGTTCTGGCAGGCCTATACGCCGCTGCACCAGGGCGCGCGCACCTGGACGGAGCTTCTCGGCGTTTCGACCATGGCGATCTGCCTCGCCTATGTTTCCAGCATGATCATCCAGGGCGTATTCGACAAATATCCCGACCTGCGCTGCACCGTGAAGGAAGGCGGGTTCTGGTGGATACCTGAAATGACCCTGCGGATGGATGACTACTACCTGAACCACCCGCACGATATTTCGATGTGCGAACGCAAGATCGAAAGTGGCGAAACCTTCCTGCGCCAGATGCCCAGCGATTACATCTGGGAGCACTTCCGCTTTTCCACCCAGCCGATGTTGCTGCCCAAGGATCCCAAGCACGCCCAGGCGCTGTGGGACATGTGCCGAGCCGACGATATGCTGTTCTATTCCAGTGACTGGCCGCACGCGACCTTCGACCCGGCCAACTGGCTGTTCGACACCGGGTTCATCACCGACGACGTGCGGCGCAAGATCTTCAGCGAGAATGCCCGCGCGTGGTATCCGCGCCTCGCCCGCTAGGCGGGCCCCACCCCTCGCGAGCCGGAATTCAATCCGCGCCGCGCATTTTTGACGTAACGAAGCCACCCGCCCACCTGCGATGCGGGCACGCTTCCCAGGGAGAAGACATTGGACGACCAGAAAGACGCGTCGCAAGCGCGCCTGCAAGACTTGAGAGCCCACCTCGACCGCCTCGAAGCGGAAGGCCTTCTCACCCGCATTACGCGCCCCATCAACAAGGACACGGAACTGATGCCACTGGTACGCTGGCAGTTCCGCGGACTGAATGAAGATCAGCGGCGCGGCTTCCTGTTCGAAAACGTCACCGACGCACGCGGGCGTAACTTCGAAGGCGGCGTCGCCGTCGGCATCTATGCCGCGTCGCGCAAGGTCTATGCCCTCGGCATGGGCTGCAACGAGGTCGGCGACATCCGCAAGCGCTGGGCCGAAGCCCAGGCGCGGCCGCTGAAGCCCGTGGAAGTGACCGACGCCCCGGTGCACGAAGAAGTGCACATGGGCAAGGACCTGCTGGCCCACGGCGGCATCGAGGAATTTCCCATCCCCATCTCGACGCCGGGTTTCGATGTCGGCCCCTACACCACCGCATCCAACTGGATCACCCGCGACCCGGAAACCGGCTGGATCAACGTCGGCAATTACCGTGGCCAGGTGAAGGCCGCAGACCGCTTCGGCATGTTCATCAGCCCGCGCAACCACGGCTTCAAGCACTGGGACATGGCGCGCAAGCAAGGCAAGGACCTGGAGGCCGCGCTGGTGATCGGCGGCCCCGCCGCCGTCACTTACGCATCCGGTTCGCGCATTCCGTACGGTGTCGAGGAATACGCCGTCGCCGGCGGCCTGATCGGCGAAGCGCTGGAAGTGGTCAGGTGCAAAACCATCGACCTGACGGTGCCGGCCCACGCCGAACTGGTGATCGAGGGCCGTATTTCGACCAAGTACCTGGAGCCGGAAGCGCCGTTCGGCGAATACACGGGCTACATGGGCGGGCGGCTATACAACGCGGTGATGGAAGTCACCGCCATTACGCACCGCAAGAACCCGGTCTTCGCTGCCATCCTCAGCCAGATGCCGCCGAGTGAATCGAGCATGCTCAAGAAGATCGCCCAGGATGCCAACTACCTGCATTTCCTGCGCAACAACTGCAACCTGCCCGACGTGATCGATGTCACCTGCCATGAAATCGCCGTCGACAGCTGGGTTGTCGTGCGGATGCGCCGCTGCAATCCTTCCGCCGCGTGGCAGGCGCTCTATGCCGTGGCCGGACGCAATGCCATGGTCGGCAAGTACATCATCGCCGTGGATGAAGACATCGATCCGTATGACACCGACGCCCTGGTCTGGGCGCTGTCGTACCGCACCCAGCCCCACGCGGACATGGTCACCCTGCCCAATCGTTCCGTCGGGCTGGACCCGTCGGGACTGCCGCCGGGGGAAGATATTTCCGACAGCACCGTGCAACGCAATTTCGGCTCCGCCGTGCTGATCAATGCCATGCGCAAATTCGATTACCCGCCGGTGTCCTTGCCGCGCAAGGAGTACATGGAAAATGCGCGCAAGATCTGGGAGGAATTGCAGCTTCCCCACCTGACCCCGCGTAACCCTTGGTTCGGCTACGAGTTGGGCGACTGGTCGGAACGCGACCGCGAGGAGGCCGAATGGGCGGTAAAGGGCGAATACATCCGCACCGGCGATCGCGCTTTGAAGGAGCGCCGCGCACCTGAAGAAGACTGAATTATCCGGCAAAGATCGGAGATTATGGGAGGAGAAGCAGATGAAACCGGTATTCATGGCCCGCTGGGCCCTTGCCGCCGCTCTTGCGGCGGGCACTGCCGTGCCCGCGACGGCACAGGACAGTTTTTTCCGCGGCAAGACCGTCACACTGGTTGTCGGCTTCGGCACCGGCGGCGGCTATGACACCTACGCACGCCTGCTGGCGCGTCACTACGGCGGTAACCTGCCGGGCAAGCCAAACATGATCGTCCAGAATATGCCCGGCGCATCGGGTATCAAGTCGGGCAACTATATCTACAAGGTGGCGCCGCGCGACGGCTCGGTGATTTCGCTGTTCAACAAGTCCATGCCCACCTACGAAGTGCTGGAACGCTCCGGGGTGCGGTTCAAGTCGAAGGAACTAGCCTGGCTTGGCTCTATCGAGTCAGCCAATGCTACGATGATCATCATGGCATCGAGCGGAATCAAGACCATGGCAGACGCGGGCAAGCGCGAGGTCATCCTCGGCGCCGTCAGTTCGTCCGGCTCCATGGCTTTTTACCCGGCCATGACCAACCGGCTGCTGGGCACCCGATTCAAAATCATTTCCGGCTATCGCGGCTCACGCGGGGTGACCATGGCGATGGAGCGCGGCGAGGTCGAGGGTGTCGGCAGCCCGCCCTGGACATCGTGGCTTTCAACCCGCCCCGACTGGGTGCGCGACGGCAAGATCAACGTGCTGGCCCAACTTGGACTGAAAAAGGACCCGTCCATTCCGGGCCCCCTGCTGACCGATCTGGTCAAGGATCAAAAATCGCGCAAGATCGTCGAACTGGTTTCCACCGATATCGCCATCGGTCGCCCGGTGGTGGCGCCACCGGGGCTGCCCGCGGCTCGGATCAACACCCTGCGGCGCAGTTTCGATGCCACCATGAACGATCGGAAGCTGCGCTCCGATGCGGCGCGCCTCAAGCTGCAGATAGCGCCGGAAACCGGCGAGACCATCGCCAGGCTGGTCGCCGCTATGATCGACACACCCAAGGATATCATCGAGGAAACCAAGCAGACCATTGAGCCCAAGGGCCTGATCAAGAAAGAGCTCAAGCGCAAGAAAAAGAAAAAGAAAAATAAGAAAAAGAAGTCCGCCAACTGACGGGGGCTCCATGACTTACGATGGACTGAGAACCTTCCTCGTGCAGAGCGATGCGCTTGGAGAAGTTCGCCGCATTAACGACGCGGACTGGAATCTCGAGATCAATACCCTGGCCGAGGCCGTGTGCGAACACATGGCCGACCCGCCGATGCTGCTGTTCGACGAGATCAAGGGCTACCCCAAGGGCTTTCGTGTGATGGCACTGCCCCTGGCATCACGGCGGCGTATCGCCGCGCTCCTCGGCCTGCCCACGGACCTCGGCAAGATGGAATTGATCCGCCTCGCCTCGCGCCACATGCGCGCAGCCAAGCCCATCGCGCCGGTCACCGTGGCCGATGGGCCGGTGATGCAGAATCGCATGCTTGGTAACGAAGTGGACGTGCTCCGCTTCCCGGTGCCGCTGGCCCATGAAAAGGACGGTGGACGCTACATCGGCACCGCCGATTCGCTGATCAACCGCGACCCGGAAACCGGCTACATCAACATGGGCACCTATCGCATCCAGGCCCATGGGCCTAACCGGCTTGGCCTGTGGATGAGCCCTGGCCAACAGGGCCGGGCCATTTGCCAGCGCTACTGGGACAAGGGCGAAGCGTGCCCGGTAGTCGCCACCTTCGGCGGCGACCCGCTGCTGTTCATGGTGTCGTCGAACAAGCTGCCCTGGGGCCAGTCGGAACTGGACTACGCAGGCGGTCTGCTCGGCCATGGAGTCGACGTGATCGAAGGCCCGCTGACCGGCCTGCCGATCCCGGCACATGCCGAAATTGCCATCGAGGGCGAGGTCCCCCCACCCGGCGAGGAAGCCGCTGAAGAGGGCCCCTTCGGCGAATGGCCGGGCTATTATTCCGGCGGCACCAAGGGCACCGGCGAGCTGCAACCGGTGATTCGGGTCAAGGCAATCTATTACCGCAACGATCCGATCCTCGTGAACATGGCGCCGCAATGGCCGGGGGCCCCCAACAAGGCGATCCGGTTCGATGCTGGGCTGCTGTGGGACCAGCTTGAAGCGGTGGGCATCCCCGGTATCGCGGGCGTGTTCGTCTATCACCCCTACTTGGTAGTGGTCGCCATCAAGCAGAGCTATGACGGCCATGCGCGCCAAACCGGCGCCGGCGTCATCGCGGCATCGGCGACGGCACGCAACGGGCGCTATGTCGTGATCGTCGACGAAGATATCGACCCGTCCAATATCCAGGAAGTGCTGTGGGCGATGGAAACCCGCGTGGACCCGGCCCGCGACATCCAGATCATCGACGGCACCTGGTCCACGCCACTGGATCCGCGCATGCCGCCGGAAAAGCGCGCAGCGAAGGAACACACCAATTCCCGCGCCATCTTCTACGCCGTCCGTCCCTACGGCTGGCGCAAGAGCTTTCCCATGGTCAACCGGGCCGATCGCGACACCCTACGCAAGGTCATGGACAAGTACCGCGATATATTCCCGTTTCCCGAGGCGTAAATCCCCCAAAACCTAATATTTCCAGATGGTTGTAGGGGCTAGTGATAGACATTGCACCGTTCTGTGTCTCATGTTGAAATATGAAATGAGTTTTTATTTTTAACATCAGGCCCCGCCAGAGGGTCGAACAAACCGGGAGAATCCAACATTGGCAGACCATGTCCATTTCCCCTATCGCGCTGCGAGCCACCTGCCCTTCCTGCACGTGGTCGCAGAATCCGGCTCCTGGGAAAAATTCGATCTCGACGTCAACTACAACTACAAGATCAGTTCCAAGGACGCGCATCTTGAAGTGCCGTCCGAAGAAGTCGAATTTGTCGGCGGCAACCACGTTTCCACCTATGCCCAGCGCGCCCAGGGCGATACCTGGGTGTATCTGGGCCAGACGCTGAACTACACAAATTGCAGGCTTGTCACGAAGCTCGATTCGGAAATCTTTGGCGTCCCAGATCTGTTCGAGAAAAAGGTCGGCACCAGAGGCATGCATCCGGGGCTGAACGACTGGATATACTGCAAGCAGCATAATCTAGACGTTGATCGCGACGACCTGGAATTCCTCAGCCAAGTCCCCCTCGCTGCGGGCAGCATGGACCCGGACTTCAACGGCGAAGACCCGGAACGCATGCCGCTGTGGCATTGGGTCCGCGACGGTATCTGCGACGCTGCGTTCGTCACTGCGCCGGGGTGTCTGCACGCGAAAAAAGCTGGGCTTCGGGTCATCGATATCGACCCCCTGCCGATGATCTGGTTCACGACCATTTCGTCATCATCGACCTTCATCGCCAAGCACCCTGATATCGTTGAGCGCTTCCTGAAAGGCCTGATGACTGGGATTCACTATTACAAGACGCACCCGGTGGAATCGACCAAGATTATCCAGAAGCTTTACACCGACGAAGGCGAGCTGACCGATGACGAGGCCGATTTTCTATATCACGATATAGCGCGACTGCTGGAGCCCAAGCTTTATCCTAGTATGCAGGCGATTTCCAATGTGTATCAGGAGGGCATCCGTCAGAACAAGGATGCCCGCAAGGTCAATCCGATGGAACTGTGGGACCTTCACCACGTCCGTCAGATCGACGACAGCGGCTTTATCCGCGAACTCTACGGCAACCAGTCCGCAAAATAATAGGACTCGACCAGTTACGGTGCGGTGGAAGCTTCCACCGCACCGATAAACCATCGGCTACGGGAGGCCACACCATGACGATGAACAGGAGTGTATTGCGCGTATCCGCAGTTGCCGCACTTGCGGTTAGTACGATGGCGATAGTTACCGTGCCGGCAACAGCGGAGGTCAGCTTCAAGAACAAAAATGTCACCATGATCATCGGCAATGCGCCGGGTGGTGGCACCGACGCGGTGGGACGCCTGGTGGGCGAATTCCTGATGCGCAACCTGCCCGGTCGGCCTACCCTGATTGTCAAGAACATGCCCGGTGCGGGCGGAATCACCGCGCTCAACTATTTCGCAAACAAGGTGAAGTCTGACGGGCTGACCATCACCACCGGGGCCTCGACCCAAACAGACCCGGTACGTTGGCGGGCCAAGGCATCGCAGTATGACCCGCGCAAGTTCCGTATGATCGGCGGCATTGTTCGCGGCTCGACCGTTTTAATGCTTAAAAAGGAAGCCCAGGCACGGCTTTTGGACAAGAGCAAGGCGCCCGTCGTCGTCGGCGCTATTGACGGCACCCGTTCGGGCATCGTCATGTCTATGTGGGGCGGCAAATATCTCGGCTGGAATATCAAGTGGGTCGTCGGCTATGGCGGCACGTCGGAACTGATACTAGCGCTACAACGTGGCGAAATCGACATCACCTCCACCGCCAATAGCTTCCTTATCAAGGAACTTCAAGGCAAGGGGACCCATGTCATTCTTGCCCAGTCCGGCATCCCCGAACGCGGCAAGATCGTGTCCCGCGTGGGGTTTGAAAACATTCCTATCTTCCCCAATGAAGTCAAACCGAAGCTCAAGACAGACCTCGAAAAGCAGGCCTTCGGATACTGGGAAAGCATAAACACCACTGACAAGTGGCTCGCCTTGCCGCCGGGCACCCCCGATCATCTGGTCAACGCCTACGAAAAGGCGTTTCTTACCGCGATCAAGGATCCCGAGTTCCTGAAGCGCGGACGGGCAACGATCAGCGAGGATATCGCCGGCCTTCCCGCCGCCGATCAGGACCGCCTGGTTCAGCAGCTTGCCGCCACCACCGACGAGGCCCTGGCCTATATCGACAGCATCAAGAAGTCCCAGGGGCTGCGCGTGCTGGTGACGAAGATGCAGACCGTCAGCACCATGATCGACGCCGTCAAGAAGAAGCACCGCGTGCTTGAATTCAAAGCCGGCGGTAAGAACCAGACGGTGCGCCTTTCGGGGGGCAAGACCAAGGTCAAGATTGGCGGCAAGGATTCCAGCCGCCGCAAACTCAAGGCCGGTATGTCCTGCAAGATCACCTACGGTAAGTCGGGCAGCACGGCCAAGGCCGTCTACTGCAAGTAACAAAGTTTGCGGGGGCGCGGCCGGGTCCATAGGGCCTTCCGCCGCGCTACTCGTCCCGCAGCGGGGAAGGTATCAGAATGAGTGGCGACGGGCGCAATGCCGATCCCGAAACCCGCAACGCAGCCTTGGCCGACCTGCGCGATTATTTGCGTATTGTCGAGGAACGCGGTGAGCTTGAGATTGTGGACGGGGCCGATCCCGTTCTAGAAATGGGCGCGCTGTACGAGTTGAGCCTGGAAAAGCTCTATCCGCCGGTCCTGCTGTTCAAGAACCTGAAGGGATTTGATCCGGGATTTTCGGTCCTGACCAACCCGCGCTTCGCGCGCACGCTGGTGGGCGATCTGGATCTCGAGGCCGTACGGAAGCTTAAAAGCACGGCGCGCTGGGCGTCGGACCCGATCCCACCGGAAGAGGTCGATACCGGCCCCATCTTCGACAATGTTGCGCTTGGCGATGACGTCGACATGCTCAAGTTCCCCGCGTCGCAATGGAAGGCTGGCGACGGCGGGCGCTATATCGGTACCGAATGCCTGGTCATCAACCGCGATCCCGATAGCGGCTGGGTTAATATCGGCACCTACCGCAATATGGTTGTGGACAAGAACACCCTCGCGGTCTTCATCGAGCCCGGCAAGCACGGTGACCTGATCCGCAAGAAATACTGGGAACGGGGCGAGCCCTGCCCCATGGTCATCTGCGTCGGCCAGGCCCCGGTGCTGGCGAATGTCGCGGGCACGGCCTCCCGCCACAGCGTCAGCGAATACGACATGGCCGGGGCGCGCATCGGCCGCCCCATCAAGACCGTGCGCGGCCGGTTGACAGAGCTGCCCATCCCCGCAGATGCAGAGGTGGCGTTTGAAGGCTTCATGCCGCCGGTCAACGAGGCTAGCGCGGAGGAAGGCCCCTTCGGTGAATGGCCCGGTTATTACGCCTCCTCGGTCCGGCGCGAGACCGTGCTGAAGGTCGGCGCCACCTATCATCGCAACAACCCGATCATGATCGGCCAGCCGCCGGCTAAGCCCACCCTGCCCGGCCGCCAGCCATCCCTGGCCGGCATGGCCGCAATCTGGAACGCGCTGGAAGCAGCAGGCGTACCGGAGGTGCGCGGGGTGTGGAAAATGCAGGGCGGCGGCGTCAGCTTCATGAACATCATTGCGATCAGGCAGCAGCACGCCGGGCACGCGAAAATGGCAGGTCTGGTAGCGGCAGGCTGCGGACCCGGCGGCTACATGACGCGTATCGTCATCGTCGTGGATGACGACATCGATATTCAGAACCCCGCCGAAGTGATGTGGGCGCTGGCCACGCGCTGGGACCCGGCTACCCAGACCGACATCATCGACGGCTGCTGGACCGGCTATATCGATCCCTACCTGCCGCCGGAAAAACGCGCTGCCGACGACCTGACCACGCCACGCGTCATCATTTACGCCGTACGCCCCTGGCACTGGAAGGACGACTTTCCTAAGGTCAATGCGGTCGATCCGAAATATGCCGCTGAAGTCCGCGCCAAGTGGGCACAAAAACTGCCGTTTCTTAAGAGCCTGCAACGGGGCTGATCGGCGCAATAATACCGAATAGAATACAAAAAACGATCCATCACTGACGGAGTCCCCGCAAATGAGCGAAGACGCGCTCAAGGCCTTCGACGAAAAACTCAAAGCGGCCAGCATGTACGGGCAATGGCAATCCGACCGTTACCTGCAACAGGTGCTGGACGGCCCCAAGCCCGCCGGGGTGGCCAAGGTATGGCGTTGGAACGAGGTTTCGTCCTTGCTTGATGAAGCCTGCGAGGTGATGCAAGAAAGCCTGACCGCGCGCCGAAGCCTGATGTTCGTGAACCCGGACTTGCCGCGCGGCAGCACCCATACCCTCGCCATGGGTGTACAGATGATCATGCCCGGCGAAACTGCATGGACCCATCGTCATTCTATCGCAGCGTTGCGCTTCACCATCATGGGCGGCAAGCGGCTTTATTCCGTTGTCGACGGCGAAGCCTGCATGATGGAGGAAAACGACCTTGTCCTCACACCGGGCTGGACCTGGCACGACCATCACAACGAGTCCGACGAACGCTGCGCCTGGCTCGACGTTCTCGACGTGCCGTTGATGATCATGCTCAACCAGGCCTTCTACGAACCTTACGGCGAGGAACGCCAGCCCTTGCGCAATGACGGCGATGCCGTCGCCGACCGCCACGGCCGCTTTCGTCCGACCTGGGAACAGGCGCCGGTGGCGCGCGTGCCCGTCCGCTACCCCTGGGTGGACATGGAAGCCCGCCTGCGCCAGATGGCCGAGGGCGACGGCAGCCCTTACGACGGGATCGCGCTGGAATACGTCAACCCCGTCACCGGCGGGCCAACACTGCCGACGCTGACCTGCTGGGCAAGCTGGATCAAGCCGGGCCAGAAGCTGAAGCCCCACCGGCGTACATCTTCAGCCATTTATCACGTCGTGCGCGGCGAAGGCCGCGCGGTGATCGGCGGCACCGAAATTTCCTTCGGCCCGCGCGACAGTTTTTGCGTGCCCAACTGGTCCCAGCACCATATCGAAAATGCCAGTGCCAAAAACGAGCTTGTGCTGTTTTCGGCTCATGACATTCCCCTTCTGCGCGCCATCGGCCTTTACCGTGAGGATCCAGCCGGCCAGGTCGGCGCGCAGCCAGCGGCAAGGGTTCCCGGGGACCTCGCCCGCCCCGGCGGACCATCGAAATGGGATTAAGGAGCAGCCGATGACCACCGTAACCGCCGACCCGGCATTGATGGATGAACTGAAGCGCGAGATCGTGACCCTCGCCAATGCCCAGTTCGACAGCCGTGCCTACCGTCGCCTGTTGGCCTTGCCGCTAAGCAAGGCCCGCGCCCAGGCCTATGTGATCCAGCGCACGCACTGGACCAACAACCGCCGCGATTGCTGGGCGCTGGCCCAGGGCGTGGCACCACTGGACGTCAAGCGGATCATCTGGGATCACGAGCGCGAGGAACTGGCGGGTAAGCCCGACGGCAGCGTGCCCGATCACTACACGCTTTCCATTCGCGAGGCGGCGTCCCTCGACCTCACCCCCGACGACCTGATCAACACACCGCCCTGCGACGGCGCCCTGACCTGCATGGCCGCGTGGCTGCACCTGGCCAAGCACAGCCATTGGCTGACCGCCGTGGCGGCCTCATCCGCGCTGGAACTGTCCAACTCGGAGGCCGTGCTGAAGGACGGTTCGATGTCGCGCCGCATGGGCGAAAAAATGTCGAAGGACCTGGGCATCCCGATGAAGAAACAGGCCATGAACGCCGAACACATGGTCGCCGATGCCGAACACGGAAACCTGATGACCGACGTTGCGGCTCGCCACCTGCATAGCCGTGCGGAGCTGGAACTGATTCTCGATGGTCTGCGCCAGAGCTGGGCCATAGACCGCGTTTGGAAGGGCCAGCTCGCCGACCTGCTGGAGACCATCCCCTAAAAAACAAGGGGGCCGAAGCCCCCTTGTTCTTAGCGCGCGATCTTGCGCATCCGGTCGATCAGCGCCGGTGGGCGCGAATAGACGCTATCGAGCAGCTTGTTGATCCGCTCGCCACGCACCGGGTTGATGACAAGCTTCTGCTGGGCCGCCTCCGCCAGGTAGGCCTTGTCCTTCATGGTCGCGTCAAACGCATCGCGCAGCGCCTTGACGCGATCGGCAGGCACACGGGGCGGCGCCAGGAAAGGCCGTCCCATGATCTGCTCGGCGAAGGCCAGTTCGAACAATTGCTTGTCCTCTTCCTTCATCGGCAGGTCCATGACCAGCGGCGCGTTGGGATAGGCGGAATCCTTTTCCAGCCCCATCTGCAAGACCATCACGACCTTGCCGTCGTTGATCCAGGGTTCGAACCGATTGCGGAAATTGGGCGACGAGCCACCCGAAACATGGGCATCAACCTCGCCCTTCTCCAGCGCCAGAAGCGATGTCTGGGAGCCCTTGTAGCCTTCGATGACGCGAAAACGGGTGCCGAACACCTCGTTCATGATGCGCGGGTAAATCGAGGTCGCGGCCCCGCGCCCCGTGGACGACGTCGTCAGCTCCTTTTTCTTCAGGTCATCAAGGGTCTTCACCCCGGTCTTGGCGGCCACCAGCATGATGCCCAGTTCCTGCTGCGGCGAGCCGATCCAGTGGAATTTGCGACCATCGAACTTGAGCGGCGTGGGCTTGCGCTTCTTACCCTTCTTTTTCTTCTTGGGCGGCGCACCCAGAAGCGGCATGAAGGCGACATTGCGCTGCAACTGGCCCATGACCGATCCATCCTGGGCCGCCACATTGTAGAGGTAGTTGGCCGCGATCACCCCCGCGGCGCCGACCATGTTGCGCACCAGCATGCGGGGCTTGCCCGGCAACTGGTTGACGATATGGCGGCTGAGATGGCGGGCATAAAGGTCATAACCGCCGCCCACGGACCCCGAGGCGATCAGGGTCATCTGCTTGCCCTTGTAAAATTGGGCAACGGTTTCCGCCGAAGCCGAGCCCGCCACCGACAGGCCCGCTGCCGCGACGGCCGCCCCTGCGAGCAACCTGAAATGATGCGAAATGCGCATGGTACCTATCCTCCCCCCATGATCCCCGGGCGGCTTCATGACCTGCCTCGGGCGCTTGTTGTTGGGGCGATTGAAGCACCGTTTTCCGGGGCTCACAATCCGATTCGCAGACCCCCGGACGGGCACGGAGGGGTCTGGACCGGCGGGCATCGGGGAAAGCCCGGGATCGGCCCGGAACATCTTGGTCTAAAAGGAGAATTACCCCACAACCAGGGGGGACTTTTGACGCTAGATTTTCCCGCTTTCATGTAACATGATGCCCGCAAAATCAGGGACGTCCTTTAGAAAAGCGTGATACCAGCATTATGAAGCCAACGGATACGTCCGATCCCGACTACTTTCACCGGGTCGTGGATTGCCAGTGGGCCTGCCCGGCGCATACCGCAGTCCCAGAATATATTCGCCTGATCGCCCAGGGCCGGTTCGCCGATGCCTATATGGTGAATCGCGAATCCAATGTCTTTCCCGGCATCCTGGGGCGTGTCTGCGACCGGCCCTGCGAACCGGCCTGCCGGCGCGGCCGCCTGAACGAAGACGAAAAGCCCGTCGCCATCTGCCGCCTGAAGCGCGTCGCCGCGGACCATCGCGGCGATATCGCCGACCACCTGCCCAAGGCGCCGCCGCAAAAGAACGGCAAGCGCGTCGCCCTGGTGGGGGCCGGACCATCCGCGCTGACGGTTGCCAACGATCTCGCGCCGCTCGGCTACAACTGCACGATTTTCGAAGCCCTGGACAAGCCCGGCGGGTTGATGCGCTCCAACATTCCGTCTTTCCGTCTGCCCGCGCGCGTGCTCGACGAAGAAGTCAACGCCATCATTGACATGGGCGTGGACCTGCGTCTCGGCACGCCGGTTAAAAGCATGCAAGGCCTGCTCGACGACGGTTACGATGCGGTTTTTGTCGGCTCCGGCGCGCCAAAGGGCAAAGACCTCAAGCTGCCCGGTCGCGATGAAGCCGCCGCCAATATTCACATCGGCATCCAGTGGCTGGAATCCGTCGCCTTCGGTCATATAGAGGCCATCGGCAAAAAGGTCCTGATCATCGGCGTCGGCAACACCGCCATGGATTGCTGCCGCACCTCGCTGCGGCTGGGCGCCAATGACGTCAAGGTCATGGCCCGCAAGCCCCGCGCCTTCTTCAAGGCCTCCGACTGGGAGCTGGAGGACGCGGAAGAAGAAAACGTCGAAATCGTCATCAACCATTCGCCCAAGTCCTTTGTCGTCGAGGACGGCAAGCTCACGGGCATGATGTTCGAAAAAATCGAATACACCTTCGATGCCAAGGGCGAGATCACCGATCAGAAGGTGGTTGAGGAAATTTTCTTTCCCGCCGACGACGTCGTGCTGGCCATCGGACAGGACAATGCCTTTCCGTGGATCGAGCGCGACACCGGCATCGAATTCGACAAGTGGGACGTGCCGGTGGTGGACAAGACCACCTTCCAGTCCACCCGTCCCGGGGTATTCTTCGGCGGCGACGCCGCTTTCGGGCCGCTGAATATCATCTGGGCCGTCGAACACGGCCACCAGGCGGCGATTTCCATCCATCGCCATTGCCAGGGCGAAGCCCTGGATGCGCGCCTGCCGCGCGGGGTCAACCTCCAGTCCACCAAGATGGGCATCCATGAATGGAGCTATTCCAACGATTTCGACCCCTCGGCCCGGCGCAAGATGCAGCACGTCGAACTGACCCGGCGGTTCGAGAAACTGGATGTCGAGGTCGAACTGGGCTTCACCGCCGAAGAGGCCGCGACCGAGGTGGAACGCTGCCTTAATTGCGATATCCAGACCGTGTTCACGGCGCAGCTTTGCACCGAATGTGACGCCTGCATCGATATCTGCCCGGTGGATTGCCTGACCATCGCCCCCGATGGTTCGGAAACCGAGATTCGCGCGCATTTGACCGCGCCCGCGGAAAACCCGGACCAGCCGCTCTATGCATCGGCGCCCCTGATGCACACCGGGCGCCTGATGGTGAAGGACGAGAACGTCTGCCTTCATTGCGGGCTTTGCGCCGAGCGTTGCCCGACAGCCGCATGGGACATGCAGAAGTCGGCGATTGAAATTCCTTACGCCTGGAACGAACTGGGAGGAGACCAGCCGTGTCGGCAGCGCAAAGCCGGTTGAACGATTTCGTCGTCAAGGTCGCCAACGTCAACGGCACCGGATCGGCGAGCGCGAACAGCCTCCTGATGAAAGCCTATTTCCGGATGGGCATCCCCGTGGTCGGCAAGAACTACTTCCCGTCCAACATTCAGGGCATGCCCACCTGGTACGAAATCCGGATTACCCGTGACGGCTACGCCGCGCGCTCTGGCGAGGTTGATATCATGCTCGCCATGAATGCCGAAACCTACGCCCAGGACATCAAGGAAGTCGCGCCGGGTGGCTACCTAATCTACGATTCTACCTGGCCACGCCAGCAGGCGCTTTCGCGCACCGATATCACCGTGCTCGGCATTCCACTGGCGGAAATGATGAATACCGCCTTCGCCAATGCGCGGGTCCGTATCCTGATGAAGAACATGGCCTATGTCGGCGCCGTAGCGGCGCTCACCAACATAGACATGGATGTCATTCGCGCCCTGATCGAAGAAATGTTCGCGGGCAAGCCCAAGCTGGTCCCCGCGAATATGGAGGCGATCGAGCTCGGCTTCAATTACGCAAGGGAACACTTCCCCTGCCCGCTGCCGCTCTCGGTCGAGGCGATGGACAAGACTTCCGGCCACATCATGATCGACGGCAACACCGCCGCCGGGCTGGGCTGCGTCTATGCCGGCGCGACCGTGGGGGCGTGGTACCCGATCACACCGTCGACATCGCTGATGGATGCCTACACCTCCTTCTGCGCCAGGCTGCGCACCGACAAGGAAACCGGCGAAAAGCACTATTGCATTGTCCAGGCCGAGGATGAGCTTTCCTCCGCCGGTGTCGTGCTCGGCGCGGGCTGGACCGGGGCGCGGGCCTTTACCACCACCTCGGGTCCCGGCATCGCCCTGATGGGGGAATTGCTCGGACTCGGCTATTACGCCGAGATCCCGATGGTGCTGTTCGATATTCAGCGTGTCGGCCCGTCCACCGGCATGCCCACCCGCACCCAGCAGGGGGATTTGCAGATCTGCGCCTATGCGTCCCACGGCGACACCAAGCACATCTGCCTCTACCCCGCCGATCCGCGCGAATGTTTCGAAATGGCGGTAAATGCCTTCGATCTCGCCGAACGGTTCCAGACGCCGGTCTTCGTCGTATCGGATCTCGATATCGGCATGAATGACTGGATGATCCCCGATCTGGAGTGGGACGACTCTTACCGCCCCGACCGCGGCAAGGTGCTGAGCGACGAAGATCTGGAAAAGATTACCAAGTTCCACCGCTACCTCGACGTGGACGGCGACGGCATTCCCTACCGCACCCTGCCCGGGTCCCACCCCAAGGGGGTCTATTTCAATCGTGGCGCCGGACACAACAAGTGGGGCGGACGCACGGAACTGTCCGACGAATACCAGGATGTCATGGACCGCCTGTTGGTCAAATGGGCCACCGCCACGACCAAGGTTCCCAAGCCCGTTGAAGTGCGTGCCCGTCAGGGTGCGGACTGGGGCATCCTGACCGTGGGCAGCTGCGATGGCCCCTGTCGCGAAGCGCTTCAGCACCTCAATGACAAGGGAATCTCCATCGACTACATGCGGGTCAAGGCCTTCCCCTTCACGGCCGAGGTCGAGGAATTTCTCGCCGGCCACGAGCGTATTTTCGTTGTCGAGCAGAACCGCGACGCCCAGTTGCGCGGGATGCTGGTCAACGAAACCCCGGTTGAAAAAGCCAAGATCACTTCCATCCTTCATTACAACGGCATGCCGATGGACTATCACCAGATCGTATCCGCCATCGAAGAGGCCGTCGCCAAGGAAGCCGCGGCATGAGCTATATCCGCAAGCCCAACATCGCCTACAAGGGCCGTTCCGAAAACACCCTGGGGCTGACCGAAGCCTCCTACGAAGGCGCGATGTCCACCCTTTGCGCCGGGTGCGGCCACGATTCGATCACGGCAGCGATGACCCGCGCGTTCTTCGAATCCTCCATTCCGCCCAATGCCGCGGTGAAAATTTCCGGCATCGGCTGCTCATCCAAGACGACCGCCTACTTCCTCGGCCAATCCCACGGCAACAACACCGTGCACGGTCGCATGCCGTCCATCACCACCGGCGCCATCGCTGCCAACCGCAAGCTGCATTATGTCGGCATTTCCGGTGACGGCGATTCGCTCTCCATCGGTCTCGGCCAGTTCGCCCATGCCATTCGCCGCAACGTGGACATGCTCTACGTGATCGAAAACAACGGCGTTTATGGCCTGACCAAGGGGCAGTTCTCCGCCTCCGCCGCGTTCGGCGCCAAGACCAAGAAGGGCGACGTCAACCCCAATCCGCCGATCGACCCGGTGAAGATGGGCCTGGCACTCGGTGCCAGCTTCATCGCGCGCTCGTTTTCGGGCGACAAGAACCACCTCGTGCCGCTGATCAAGGCCGGGCTCAGGCACAAGGGCTTTGCCCTGATCGACGTGCTGTCGCCCTGCGTCACCTTCAACGATCACGAAGATTCGGCCATGAGCTACAAGTACGCCTACGCGCACCGTCACACCGCGGCAGACCTGATCATGGACCGCGAGGAAATCACCGCCGATTACCCCGAAGGCACCGTCACGCCCATTACCATGCATGACGGCAGCGTGATTTATTTGAAGAAAGCCGATCCCGACTACGACCCTACCGACCGCGCGCGCGCCTTCGATTACGTCATGCGCCACCAGGAAAAGGGCGAGATCGTCACCGGGCTTCTTTATATCGATGAAACCCGCAAGGACATGCACGCGACACACAACACCGTGGCCGAGCCCCTGACTACCTTCCCCTACGAAAATCTGTGCCCCGGCGCCGGCGCGCTGGAGGCTATCCAGAAGCGCTACCGCTAGGAAATAAACGGTTTTCCGGGCCTTTCTTGCCCCTCGGGACCATCCCCCTTATAGTTTTCCCAAGTTGCTTCGGGCCGTTTCGGCTCGCATAAAAATCGCGAAACCGACAGGGAGACAATCATGCAAAAAATCTATGCCCTAGGTGCGCTTGCCGTCACGGCGGGCGCGGCGCTGGCAATCGGACCCGCGGCCCAGGCGGCCGATTTCTCTGGCAAAAAGCTGCAGTTAATCGTCGCTTCAAACCCAGGGGGAGGCACCGATCGGGTTGGCCGACTTATGGCCCACTTCATGAGTATAAACCTTCCTGGAAAACCGAAGATCGTTGTTAAAAACACTGGTTCCGGTGGCGGGAAAATTAGAGGGGCAAATCTGCTAGCAAAAGCAAAACCTGATGGCCTCACAATCATGCAAAGTGATGGTTCAACCCTACAGCCGACAACTCTAAAGCGTAAATCTGTCCGTTATGATCCCACAAAATTTCGCGCTATTGGAGCTATTAATCGTGGCGGCTCTATTCTTTTCATGCGCAAAGAAGCGGTGCCAAGGCTAACAGATAAATCAAAGAAACCTGCAATCATTGCTGCAATTTCCGGAAGCCGGAGTTGGCAGGCGATGCCGATGTGGGGAGCCGAATTTCTCGGATGGAACGCGAAATGGATTCCTGGATATAAAGGTTCAGGGTCTATGACTAAGGCGCTGCGCCAAGGTGAAGTTGATGCATTCGCGACGAATAATGTCTACATCATTAATGAACTCGTAAAAGATGGTTTGGTTGACTTAGTTGTGCAAGTGGGGCAGCCAACTGATACCGGCTACGCACCTAGAAACTCATATCCTAAAGTTCCGGTTTTTCCGGATATTATTAAGAAAGTGAAACTAACAAAGACACAGTGGCAAGCTTATACTTCACTAGTGAATCCCTCTCTTATAGATAAATGGATGGGCCTGCCGCCTGCAACGCCAGAAAAATTAGTTAAACAATGGCGTGCGGCGTACGTCGCCGCCTATAAAGATCCCGAACTCGTCAAAGTCTTTAGGAAAGAATTTAGCAAAGATCTAACTTTCATATCCGGCAAACGCGTTGAGGAAATGATTAAAGAGGTTTCCGGTGTCCCTGAAGCAGCCGTGCAGTTCTCGATCAAGCTCAAGAAAAAATACGGACTCTCAGCACGTTAGTGCGTAGCCGTTCCACATGTAGGCGTCGTCGGGTGCATACGGTGCCCGTCGATACCTACATGGCCTTCTTGCCAACTCAAACATAATGGCCTGTTGATGCTCGAGGCTCTAGCACTCGCTTTTACCGAAATCACCAAACCCTGGCCCATGGCCCTGATGCTAATGGGGATCCTTGGTTCGTCGATTTTTGCCGCCCTGCCGGGGATCGGCGTACTTCTGCTAATCACCATCATCCTGCCCTACGCAGTTACCCTCGACCCCTACCCCGCTATCGCGCTGATGCTAGGTATCGGCGCGGTGTCTAATACGGCCAATACATTTCCCTCGGTACTGATCTCAGTTCCTGGCAGCGCCGGCTCCCAAGCCACGATCGTCGATGGCTTTCCCATGGCCCAAAAGGGCGAGGCCAAGCGCGCCTTCGGCGCCGCTTTCACTGCTTCGCCTATCGGCGGCATCATTGGCGCGGTGGTCCTGCTAGCATCTCTGCCAATACTTAAGCCCATAGTTTTATCCTTCGGCTCACCAGAATTCATGGTGCTGGTTCTTTGGGGCCTTTCGGCTGTGGGTGTGCTTAGCGGCAGTGCGCCGCTCAAGGGTCTGCTGGCGGCACTTGTGGGTGTGCTGATTTCATCCATCGGCATGGATGACAAGACTGGAATCGAGCGCTTTTCCTTCGGCGGTGATTATTTGGTGGGAGGGGTTTCTTTGGTGCTGGTAGGGCTTGGCCTATTTGCGGTGCCAGAAATGATCGCTCTCTCGGTCCGCAGATCCTCGATTTCGGACACCAAGGAGCTAGGCCAAGGCACCATGCAGGGCATCCGGGATGTATTCAAGCACTGGTGGCTCGTGATTCGCTGTTCGGTGATCGGCGTCTGGGTAGGGATTCTACCTGGCCTTGGCTCATCGGTAGCTGACTGGTTCGCCTATGCCCACGCGGTACAGACGGAAAAGAATGGTAATTTCGGCAAAGGCGACGTGCGCGGCGTGATCGCGCCGGAAAGCTCGAATAATGCCAAGGAAGGCGGCGCCCTGATCCCGACCATCGCCTTCGGCATTCCCGGCTCCACCTCCCTGGCGCTGATGCTGATCGTCTTTATCTCAGTGGGCATTACACCCGGCAGCGCCATGCTGACCGAGCAACTGCCCTTCACCATGGCAATGATCTGGGTTCTGGTGATCGCTAATATCATCGCGGCTTTTCTGGCGCTTGCCGCCGCCGGCCCCTTCGCCAAGCTGAGCCTGATGCCGTTTTACCTGATCGTCCCGACGACACTTGTCTTGTGCATATCCTCGGCATATGCCTCACACCTGATCTGGTACGACATCATTACCTTCCTAGTATTTTCCGCCATCGGCTATTTCATGAAACTGCTGGACTGGCCGCGTCCACCGCTTTTAGTAGCAGTCGTACTTGGCAGCCAGTTCGAACGCTACCTGTGGCTATCCAATGCGCGCTTTGGCTGGGAATGGATCACCCACCCTGGCGTGCTCGCCATCCTGCTGCTGGTCATTTTGACCCTGATCATGCCCATCATCCGACGCTACCGCCAGGGCAAGACCATGAACGGCGAAGCCCCACCGCCGCAAACCCGTGCGCTTCGCCTTGGCGATATCGGATTTATTACCCTTGTCGTCGCCACCCTTGTGCTGGCGCTTGTCCATGCTTCCGAATGGGTGTTGCGCGCCTCAATGGTGATCTATTTCGTCGCCGGAACCGGCGTAGTTCTGGGTATCGCACAAATTATCCTGCATTTGCGCGCGCTACGCTCGCTTGAGACCGCCCCGCCGGGGGATTCTGCCAAGGCACGATTAGAGGCCGCGCGCACGATCCAGATCTGGCTGTGGCTGCTGGGATTGGCGGCAAGTGTAAACATCATCGGCTTTCACATCACGTTAGCGCTGTTCCCTCTGCTCTACATTAAGCTGCACGGCGGCAGCTGGCGCGCGGCGCTCATACTCGCCGCCTTGTCGGAATTGTTCGTCATCGGCGTCTTCGACCAGCTTCTGCTGGTGTTCTGGCCGCAGCCCTGGCTATTCGAAATCCTGGGAATCCCCTACTTCGCCTGATGCAGGGCGGGAAGGACGGATTGCATTTCGGCGGTGGTCTGCGCCAGAATCGCATCGTCATAGGCGACAGGCGTGCCCGCGCCCCAAACCGGACCAGGCCAGGCGGCATCGTCGGCACGCCGTGCGACCACGTGGACGTGCAACTGTTCCACCATGTTGCCGAGCGCCCCGACATTGATCTTGTCAGGCCGGTACAGGGTGGACAGGGCGTGGGAGACCAGCGCCACTTCCTCGATCAGCGCCGCGCGCCCGGCAGCGTCGAGATCATGGATTTCGCGCAAACCGGCGCGGGCAGGCACCAGGATCAGCCACCGAAAGCGCGCATCGTTCATCAGCAGCACCCGCGACAGCGCAAGCGCGCCCAGCGGCGCGGTATCGGCGGCAAGTCGTGGATGCAGTTCGAACATGGCCCAGCCTAGCACGAAGACCGGGCGCGAACACTTCCAAGCCTCGGCGAATGCCCCTAGACTGCCCCCGCGACAGCAAGGAGCCCATCGCTAGCCATGACCCAGAACCCGTCCCCCATTCATCCGGTTTTCGCCGCCGGGGCCACCACCGTTTTCGAGGTGTTTTCCAGCCTGGCCCGCGATACCGGCGCCATCAACCTGGGCCAGGGCTTCCCCGATCACGGCGAGCCGGAAAGCGTCATTGCCGCGGCGCGCGATGCGCTTTCGGGGCGCTCCAACCAGTACCCGCCGATGATGGGCGTGCCGGAACTGCGCCAGGCGGTGGCGGCGCACGCGGCGCGGTTTTACGGCCTTGATCTCGACCCGGCCACGGAGGTCATGGTCACATCCGGCGCGACCGAGGCGCTGGCCGTCGCCATTCTCACGCTGGTGCAGCCCGGCGACGAGGTCGTGACCTTCGAGCCCATGTACGATTCCTACGCCCCCATCGTGCGCCGCGCCGGGGGCGTGATCCGGCCGGTGCGCCTTACCGGCACGGACTGGTCACTGGACCGGGCGGCGCTGGCAGCCGCCTTCGGGCCCAAGACGCGGGCTGTCATCGTCAACAACCCGATGAATCCGACCGGCAAGCTCTACAGCGATGACGAACTGACCGAGATTGCGCGCCTGTGCCGGGCGTTCGACGCCGTGGCGATCGCCGATGAGGTCTATGAGCACCTGGTCTTCGACAATCATCGTTTCCGCCCGATGATGACCCTGCCCGGCATGCGCGAGCGCACGGTGCGAATAGGCTCTGCGGGCAAGACCTTTTCCCTGACCGGCTGGAAGGTGGGCTACATCAGCGCCCCGCCCGCACTGATGGGGCCGCTGGCACGCTGCCACCAGTTCATCACCTTCACCACGCCCCCTGCCCTGCAATACGGCGTCGCCGAGGGACTGGAACTGGAAGATTCCTACTTTCACGACCTTGCCCGGCGCATGGGTGCCAAGCGCGACAAGTTGGCCGCGGCGCTGACCGGGCTTGGCCTCAAGGTCAATAGCTGCGCCGGCACCTATTTCCTGATTGCCGATATCTCACCGCTCGCCCGCGCGGGCGAAGACGACGTCGCCTTTGCCACCCGCATGACCCGCGAAGCCGGCGTCGCCGCCATCCCGCTCAGCGCCTTTTTCGAGACCGATCCGCCGCGCAACCTGTTGCGCTTCTGCTTTTGCAAGAAAGATGACATTCTCGATGCCGCCGTCGACCGTCTGAACACGTATTTCAAAACCCAGGACACTTGCTCATGACCCGCTTGCCCGATGCCTCCGCCGCCGTGCGCTCCATCATGGCCGCGGGCGCCGATCTCGCCCGGCGCGGCCAGGTGCCCGCTACCAGCGGCAATTTTTCGGCCCGCGTCGATGATCGCTATATCGCCATTACCGCATCGGGCGTGGACAAGGGCGCCCTGGGGGAAGACGACGTGCTGCTGTTCGATCTCGAGGCCGATGCCGTCGTCGGCAAGGGTAAGGCCAGCGCCGAAACGCCGCTCCATACCAGCCTGTACCGACGCGCCCCCGACATCGGCGTCGTTTTGCACACCCACTCACGCAATGCCACGCTGGTCTCGATGATGATGGGCGATATCGATACCGTGCTGCTGACCAACTACGAGCTGCTGAAAGCTTTCCGCGGGTTCACCAGCCACACCGCCACCGCAAAGGTCCCGGTTTTCGCCAACGATCAGGACATGGCGCGACTTTCGGCCCTGGTCGAGGCGCGCCTGGACAAGACCACCGACGTCATCGGCTACCTGCTGGCCGGTCACGGGCTATACACCTGGGGGGTGGACATGCCGGAGGCCAGACGCCACATAGAGGCGATGGAATTCATCCTCGACTGTGAACTCGAACGCATGAGGCTGCACCGATGACGACGCTGACCGTTTACCGGGAAACCGACCTTCCCCGGCCCCACCTTGAAACCAGGGATGGCGATGAAATCGTCCTCGCCCTCAAGGCCCTCGACGTGCGCTTTGAACGCTGGCCCCTGGCGCAGAGCCTCGACGCCGAAGCGGGACAGGACGCCATCCTCGCCGCCTATGGTGAGGAAGTGGCCCGGCTCAAGCGCGAAGGCGGCTACCAGGCCGCCGATGTCGTGCGCCTGAAGAAGGGGACCCCCGACACGGCGCCGATGCGGGCCAAGTTCCTGTCCGAGCACACCCATGCCGAGGACGAGGTCCGGTTTTTCCTCGAAGGCGCCGGGGCTTTCTACCTGCGTGGCTCCGGCGACATCTACCGCGTCATCTGCACGGCGGGTGATCTGATCAGCGTGCCCGCCAACCAGCGGCACTGGTTCGACATGGGGCCCGACCCCGAATTTTGCGCCATCCGCCTGTTCACCAATCCCGAAGGCTGGGTTGCCAGTTTCACCGGCGACGATATCGCCTCCCGCGTCCCCCTTTACGAATAGGTTTTCGGCGTGAGCATCATTCTGACCGACATCGAAGGCACCACCGGGTCTATCGCCTTCGTCAAGGACGTGCTGTTTCCTTACGCGCGTGAACGCATCCCGGCATTTCTTGCCGAACATGCGACGGAACCGCAGGTCGCGACCCTGATCCGCGATGCCGCCCGCGATGCGGGCATGGAAAGCCTTTCGCCGGACGATGCCGCCACGGTCTTCCTCGCCTGGATGGAGGCCGATCTCAAGGTCACCACGCTTAAAACCCTGCAAGGCCTGATCTGGGAAGCGGGCTACCGCGAAGGCGTGCTGCGCGGCCATGTCTATGATGATGCTGCCGAAGGCCTCGCCCGCTGGTTTGCTGCGGGTCACGCGCTTTACGTCTATTCCTCAGGTTCCATCGCCGCGCAGCGGTTGTTGTTCGGATTTTCCGATCATGGCGATCTCACCGACCTGTTCAGCGGCTATTTCGATACCACCATTGGCCTCAAGAACGATCCCGATTCTTACCGCCGCATCGCGCCGCGCATCGGGGCCGCACCCGCCGATATCGTCTTTCTGAGCGACAGCGCGGCGGAAATCGCCGCCGCCCATGCGGCGGGCTTCGCCACCGTGTGGATGGTGCGTCCCGATAATCCGCCCCACGAAGGCCCGCCGCCGCCCTGCGACGTGCAGGCCGAGAGTTTCGAGGGACTGGACCCCGCCGCCATCGGCGGCTGAGGGCCGGCGGCCCCATAACCACAATTTTTTTCTGTCTTTAGGGGCCGGACGTGGCAACATGTCCCCAGGGAGGCCGCGCGCCCGCGGCGAGAGCTCGCCCAAGCGAGCCGGGAGGTTTTCATGACGGATGTCACCAGCAACGGCTTCAAACTGCCCACGATCCGAACCATCGCCAGCGAGGATCCGTGGCGCTGACTCACCCTGGGCTGGCGCGACCTGACCCGCCACCCCGTTCTCAGCCTCGGCTACGGGCTGGTCTTTTCCCTCGCCTGCTGGGGGGTGACGGCGCCGCTGCTGGCGTACGACCTGCTGGCGCTGGCGATCCCGGTGGCGGCGGCGGTGGTCTTCTGCGGTCCGCTGCTGGCCGTCGGTCTGTACGAACTGTCGCGGCGCATTGCCGCCGGTGAACCGACACACCTTTCCGCCATTGCCCTGGTGCGCACGAAATCGCCCACGCAGATCGCTTTCATGGGTCTTGCCCTCGCCTTTTTCGCGCTGGTCTGGATTCGCCTCGCGACCCTGCTGTTCGCGCTGTTCTTCGGCGAATACCACCAGCCGTTCACGGAGCTGCTGCGCGTCCTGCTGCTCACTTTCGACGGCATTGTCTTTCTTGCCATCGGAAGCCTGATCGGCGCGGGGCTGAGTTTCCTCGCCTTCTCTATCAGCGCCATTTCCATTCCCCGCCTTGTTGACCGCGATACCGATGCCATTACCGCCATTGCGACATCGGTAACCGCCGTACGGCGGAACTTCTGGCCGATGATGCTGTGGGCCTGGCTGATCGGGGTGCTGACAGCGATCGGCCTGGCGACGCTGTTCGTCGGCTTCATCGTCATCTTCCCGCTGGTCGGTCACGCCACCTGGCATGCCTACCGCGCCCCGGCCCGCCGCAATGCAATCCCCGCAAAGAGAAAGGGCCGCATACCAGCGGCCCTTCCACAAAAAACGATACGCGTCCCAGACGTCTAAGCCAATTGCAAATCGACGGCCTTGGGACCCCGTGCATCGGGCTGAACCTCGAAGCTGACTTTTTGCCCCTCGGTCAGGGTTGTAAGCCCGGACCGTTCAACAGCGGAAATATGCACGAACACATCCTTCGAGCCGTCATCGGGGGTGATAAAGCCGAAGCCTCGGGTCTGATTGAAAAACTTCACGGTGCCTGTAGCCATATTTGTTTCTCGCAATCCATTTAGGTCCGGACGCGTACGCGCCCGGAATGACACGTCACAAACCCGATTACGAGATCGCTCAAGCCACGAAGGCATGTCTTCCCAAAACCGGCCGCGAATTCGTCACGGCTGGAATTCTCGGCTCTCATGGCAAAACTTCAAGGGTTATTTTGGGAATGACCCCGCCAGCCCGCGGCCGACGACCCTTTTAAACCTTTAGAATTCGAGGCTTTCTGCGCGCCACCCGGTCTCAGGGCCAGCGCCACGCCGTGATTGCCGCCAGCCAGTCCGGCAAGGTGAGATAGCGCAGCACCGCATCGTCCGAAAGCGATAGCGCCAACGCCCCACCGAAGGACAGCAAGATCCCGGTAATGACGTAGCGGTCGAAGGCTTCATGATCGCGGTTGATAAAGAAGCCGAAGATCATGCGAAACAGGAGCGACATGCTCTGCAACGGCTGCACGATGGTGACCGGGGCAAGCCCCAGGGCCAGGTAACGAAACAGGTGCGAAAGCGAAACGCCGATTCCGGAAAAGCCGAACCACTTGGCCGATTCGCGATTAATGGCCCGAGTTTCGGCCCATTGCGACGGCACCAGCAGCACCAGCGCTACCACGATGGTCGCCGCCACGCAGGACATGAAGCCGCCGACCAGACTGAGCCCATGGGTCCCCAACCCCGCCTTGACCAGAATGGGACTGGTGCCGAAACCCACCGCCGACAAGAGCGCAAAAATATAGCCCTCCGCCATGCGGGGCACGAAAACGGGCTTGGCCGGGTCCGGCGCCGGCGCGGCAGGGGCCGTGCCCGCTTTTTCACGAGCCTTGGCCCGGGCGCGGGCGCGCAAGATATAAGCCGGCGCCGAAACGACCAGGATAATGCCGAGAATCTTGAACGGGCTCAGCGTCTCGCCAAGCAGCGTGATGGCAAGGGTCAGCGACAGCAGAAGCTGGAACTGCTGCACCGGCCCCGCCAGGTTTGAGCCGACGGCGGCCAGGGAGCGAATATTGCAATACCGTCCCCAGACGAAATGCATGAAACCAGCGGCGGCGAGAAACCCGATTTCGATCGGCGAAATCTTGCCGATATCGCCCCACTGACCGAAGACCCAGGCCAGCAACGCGAACATCACCGTGCCGATAGGCATGGAAATGACCAGCCCCTGGATGGCCGAACCGGAAAGAACGCCGCGCCGCGCACTGGCATTATTGAAGCCGAAACTGGCAGCGGCGAGCACGCCGAAAAATATACCAAGCATGTCTTGAACCTTCCCGGGGCCGGCGCCTAACGGCGGGCCCGTGCCTTTTTGGCGCCGTCGGCCATAAGCTTGACCACTTCATCCACCGACATCACACGCCCCATGCGCGGAAACACGCGGTCCATGAAAAAGTCGTTGTTGTTGCCGCGCATCGAGTAACAGCAATCGCGCACGATGACGAGGCCGAGATCCAGGTCACGCGCCGCATAGGCCGTCGCCGCGATGCCCACATCGGTGGAGCCGCCCGCGAGCACGATGGTATCAAGGCCGCGCATACGCAGGTGGAAATCCAGCTCGGTGCCGAAGAACGAATTCCAGCGCTGCTTGGGAATCAAAACGTCGTTCTTGCCGGGCTTCACCTCGGCAGCAATCTGAGTGGTCTTCGAACCCTTGTGGAAACGCGGCTTGATCGCCCCCTTGCGCCCGCCCTTGGGGTTGAGATCCATGTCCGTATCCGTCAGCCGCGCCACGGTATCGGACCCGTCCGCCGCATGCTGTCCCATGGGATAGAACGTGGTCAGCCCCGCCTTGCGCGCACCGGCGACCAGGCGCTTCATATTGGCCAGGATGTTGTGTTCCTTCAGGAATGCCTTCTTGCGCGGGTCCGTCGGATGAAAATAACCGTTCAATGTGTCGAACAGGACAAGCCCCGTGTGATCCGGCCCGAGCGTCGGCTCAAGCCTAGAAATAACCGCCATGATGGAATTCCCCCTGAAGTCTGAATAGCCGTGGATGCGAAGGTAATGGCATCGGACGCGCTTGTATAGGCTCGAAGCACCCTCCGGCGGCTAGTTCAGCCACCAGATCGCGCCGTTGAGATAAAGCGCGAATCCGACCCATGCGACATAGGGCACGATCAACGCCCCCGCCAACCGGTCGCGTTGCCAAAACAGGATCAGAGTCGCCACGATCGCCGCGAAAAGAACGATCATTTCACCAAATGCCCAACCGGGCAGGCGCAGTCCAAAGAACACGACCGACCAGCCGAGGTTAAGCCCAAGCTGGATGGCGAACATCCCCAGTTCCCGGCGCGCCCCGGCCACGCCCGCGATTTTCCACACCCGCCATGCCGCCAGCGCCATCAACACGTAGAGCGCCGACCATACCGGCGCGAAGATCCAGTCAGGCGGGTTGAGCGGCGGCCGGACCAGCCCCTGGTACCAGGTGCCGACGCTGGTCGCGGTCACCATGCCCCCCACGGCCGACACGGCAAGGCAAAGTCCGAGAAAGAAAGCCAGGCCGAGGAGAGAACGGACGCGTGGGTTCATGCCTTCACCGTCTTGGCTGTCGCCAGCATGCGTGCCTCGTGGCGGCCTGCGGCGCCGAACAGCAATGCCGCCGCCTCGCCCCCCGCCTCGGCCAGATTATCGGCGAAATGCCAGGGCGGATTGACCACCACCAACCCGCTGCCCGCCATGCCGCGCTTGCGCCGGGGCGTGAACAGGCAGTCGAGCAGGATTTCCCGCCCGGTTACGGCAAGTTTTTCAAAGGCGGTGATCAGGGCCTCGTGGCGGGCTTCGGGCAAGATCGGAAACCATGCGACGATGATGGCATCGCGCCAGCGCGCGAGGATGCGGGCGGCGCAATCGGGCACCCTGGCGTAATCGTCCTTCATCTCGTAAGCGGGATCCATCAGTACAAGGCCGCGCCGTTCCGCGGGCGGCACCAGCGCGCGCACCCCTTCGAACCCGTCGCGACGGTGCAGTTCCGCATTGGCGTGCCCCTTCAGCGCTCGGCGCAGGGCGGCATGTTCCGCGGGATGCAATTCCATCAACACCACCCGGTCGCAAGGCCGCCCCATGGCCAGCGACAGCAACGGCGAGCCGGGATAGACCAATGGCCGGAGCGCCCCGGCCGGGTTCAAGGCGCGAACCTGTTCGAGATACAGCGACAGGCCCGCGGAACGCGGCGCCTTACCCCACAGATGCCCAATGCCAAATTGCCATTCGCCGGTCTTGGCCGCTTGCGCGCCGGTAAGATCATAACGTCCGGCACCGCCGTGACTGTCGAGCACGCAAAACGGCGTTGGCTTGAGCAAAAGGTGGCGCAGCAAAAGACACAAGGACGCATGCTTGTGAACATCGGCGAAGTTGCCGGCGTGATAGCCGTGCTGATAGCTGAGCATGACGGGAAAACCCGACGATCAGGCGGTAAGCGGCCCGCCCTCGACGGTGCAGCGGCGCAGCAAGCGGTTTTCGTCCTGCGGGAACCAGGTGCGGCCATGGATCAGGCAGCGGTTATCCCACATCACCAGATCCTTCAGCTTCCAGGCATGCGCATAAACGTACTTCGGATTTTCCGCGTGATCGAAAAGCTGGTTGAGCACCCGCTCGCTCTCCTCGGGTTCCAGCCCCTCGATCCGCCGCGTCATCAGGCGGTCAACGAACAGCGCCTTGCGGCCTGTTTCCGGGTGACGAATGACCACGGGATGAAACCAGTGCGGCGATCCGCTGATGTCGCCGGAGATGTCCACTTCCTCGGACCGCTTGTATTCATGGATATGCAAGGCCATACGGCCTTCGATCCTGTCCTTGAGGTCCCGGGGCAATTCTTCATAGGCCAGGTAGGTATTGGCGAACAGCGTATCGCCACCCTTGGACGGCAACTCCAGACCGTAGAGGAAAGTGTACTTGTAAGGCCGCTCGGCGTAGCCCGAATCGATGTGATACCACATGTCGCCATCGCCGAACGCACCGACCGGCTTACCGTCCACCTTCATGTTGCTGACCAGCAGCGTGTGCTTGTCGGTCTGAAGCACACCCTCGGTGCGGTCACGCAACGGTTCCGGCGCCTGCTTGCGCTCACCCAGTTCACCAAAATAACCGGCGAAGCGAAGCTGCTGCTCCAGCGTCACGTCCTGACCGCGAATGACCAGCACCAGATGCTTGCGCCAGGCTTCGAGAATGGCCTCTACCGTCGCGCCATCAAGGGGGTGCGACAAGTCCACGCCGGAAATCTCGGCGCCGCAAACATCCGACAGGGGGGTGACTTTCACATCGGTCAGGGTGGTCATGGATAAAGCTCCTTTGGCGGCATTTTCCCACCCCGAAGCCCCTTCATGCAAGCCCGCGCTCAGCCCCCGGAAACGCAGAGATCGTGGGGCCGGGTGCCGAGCCGCCGGGCGCCCTTGTCGGTGATCACCACAGTGTCCCCCCAGGTGCACAGCGAATTGCCGTCCGCCGTCACCGCCGCGGGCTTGAAGATGAAGGTCATGTTGCGCTTCAGCTCGTAATTCATATGGCGCTTTTCGCGCGAGGCCCCGGTGATGATCGGCCCGTCGTCCCCCGCCCCCTTGCCGTGCATGGTCAGGCGCGAACGTGCCCCGGCGGCGGGCCCCTTGGCCGGGGCGGCCCGAGCGACGGCGGCATCGGCGGCGGCATCGATTTCGGCCAGCGTCGTGCCGGGACGGATCACCTCGGCCACCGCGTTGAAGATTTCACGCTGGACCTTGATCAGTTCCTTGTGGGTTTCGCTCGCCTGTTCGACGAACACCGGCTGCACCCCCTGGGCCTGATAGCCGATCCAGCAGGCTTCCAGCTCGTTGATGATCAGGTCGCCCTTTTCCAGAATGCGGAAGGTCGGGCGCGTCAGGGTGCGAACGGCATTGGCGCCGGAAATCCAGTTGCAGTGGATCGGCGCCTCTGACCCGTTGCGCAAAAGTGCGTATTGGGTCGCGGCCCAGACCTCCCAGTCGTTGGCCCCGGCGAGCGCCGCTTCGGTTTCGGCGACGTAGGCCTTTTCGATGATCTCCACCGCGTGGGTGAGGCAGGCCACTTCCTCGTCGCTTTTGACGTCGCGCACCTCCGCCATCAGGGCGGTGGCATCCATGATCTCGGAATCGGGAAAGGCCTCGCGGATTTGCTTGAAGGTGCCGTGAATGATCAGCCCTTCGAAGGAACGGGTGCCGCCGATCTCGCCCAACCCGGTAATGCCGATGCGCGGGCGGGTCAAACCCAGTTCGCGGATGCGTTCGACGATGACCTTGCCGTAATTGCGCCGCGCTTCGCGCACATCGGCGGTCCAGTTTTGCACGCGGGGCGTCCAGCGTGGATCGGCCGACGTGGCAATCGCCGTCAGATCGCCTTCCAGGGGAAAAACCGCGGCGATATCCGCATCGCCGCCGCCGCCGCAATGGGTCAGGTAGCGCGTATCGGCCTGGTAATCCATTGAATGCCCGGTGTTCTGCGGACAGACGATCACGTCGACCCCCTGGGCCGCCATCAGGGCGCGCACCGCCGCCCATCGCCGGTCGCGCTCGGCCAGTGAAAACCGTGGATAGGGAAACGGTTCTTCGCTGTTCCACGGTGCTCCGTTGGGCTTGCCGGCGTCCGCCATGTTCTGTCTCCCTATGCCTCGGCTTTGGAACTGAATTCGGTGAAAATGCTGCATCGGTCGCGCATGAACACGGAGCGCCCGAGCGGCCCCCCATCTTGCGCGACCGGACCTTCAACCCGCGCCCCGGCGGCCGCAAGGTCGCGCGCCAGCTCATCCAGCGCGGAATCATCGACCCTGAGGCCGATGCGCGGGCGCCCGCGGATTGTTTCCGGCGGCGGCTCCTGAAAATGCTTCGACGCAAGGAAGATCGCCAGCACCGCTTCGCCTCCCAAATTAATGAACAGCTGCGGGCACGGGCGCGCCACCTTGCGTCCCTGCCCCGGCTTGCCCCCCGGAATGTCGCGGTAGCGTTGATCCCAACGCCGCGTGCCCGGCGCCATGTCTTCCTTGCCCTCGCCCCAATCGCGTGCCCGCAGGAAATCCTGGGTCGCCCAACCCACACGATGGACCGCTTTTTGTCCCAGAGCCTCGACCCAGAAGTCGTCCGCCCATTCGATATCGGAAACAATGACCCCGACATGATCGATCACCGCTGCCGTTTCCCCGTCGCTGCCACTGACGATCTGGATACGGTTGCCGTCGGGATCGGCGAAGTAGCGGTTGTGGGTTACCTCTTGCGGGCGGTCTTCCAGGTAGCGCGCGATGTCAAGCTCCGCCTTGGCGACACGTTCCTCGATCGCGGTGACCAACGCGGGCGCCGCCCGGAAAGCGACATGCGCGCCGGTATCGGCAAAGCTGCGCGGGCGCGCCGAAGCCGCCAGCACCAGGCATTGATCGCCCCCCAGGGCCAGTGCCGTGCAATCGGCCTCCGGCCAGGGCACGGGCCCGCCCGCGCCCAGGACATCGCGGTAAAAGGCCGCCGCCCGGTCCGGATCCGAAACCTCGATCACCACATGGGAATAGGCCGTCGCGTTGATACGGCTCATTCAGGCACCCCCCTCGGCGGCCTTTACCGGCAAGCCTTTTTCTTTCTCTCTTGCCTCCAAGAATAAGGCCTCAAACCGCCGGAAAGAACCGTTTTCTGGGAAAGGATGCTTTCGCACCGGCGTGGCAATCCTTCCCCACGGCGAAGCGTTGTCTGCACCCCTGAAAACGCCGTAAGCTGGTCGGCATCTCTCCAGGGACGAAAGGATCAGCCGATGTGTCCTGTCCTGCGCAACGCCATGCTTGCCCTCGTGCTGGCCGCGACACCATTGCAGGCGGCAGGATTGGAAAAGGTCGACCTGGAACTGGTGATCGCCAACGACGCGTCGTACTCCATAGACGAAGAAGAAGCGCGCCTGCAGCGCGAAGGGGTGGCGGCGGCCTTTCTTGCCCATGATGTGGTCCAGGCCATCCGTTCCGGCCTGCGTGGGCGCATCGCGGTCGCCTACGTTGACTATGCATCAACGCCATACAACGAGGTGGTGGTGGACTGGACCGTGATCCATGACCAGGCCAGCGCCGCCGCTTTTGCCAAGGCCATTCTTTCACGACCGTCCAGTTCCGGGCGGCATACCTCGATCTCCAGCGCGCTGGAACTCGGCGCGCGCATGATCGCGGAAAACGCCTTCGACGGCACCCGGCGCACCATTGATATTTCCGGCGACGGTCCCAACAACTATGAACGCCGGGTGGATATCGTGCGCGACGAGGTGGTGGCACGCGGCATCACCATCAACGGCCTGCCGATCATGAACCTGCGCGATGCCGACCGTAGCCGCTACTACCTGCCCGATCTCGACAAGTATTTCGAAGGCTGTGTTATCGGTGGTCGCGGCGCCTTCGTCGTGGTCGCTCACGACTTCAAGGACTTTGCCCGCGCCATGAAGAAAAAGCTTGTGCTGGAAATCGCCGGGCTGACCGTGGCGTCCCCGGTGCGCAAGGCCCAGTACAGCCTGTCGAACTATCCCAAGGGCTGTGATATCGGCGAACGGATGCGCGGCCTGCCCTACAGTTTCGACGATCCCTGAGCTGGAACGAAAAAGGGCGCACCCACGGGCACGCCCCTTTCAGAAAATCATGCGCGGCGATCAGCCGACAGGGCCGGTCCACTCGCTCAGCAGGTCCGACGGCTTGGGCCGTTCCATCACCGGTAGCTTCATCTTTTCGGTGCCGACATAGATCAGGCCGACAAGACGGTCCGGCTCGTTGAAGCCAAGCGCCTTGTTGACCATCGGGTCATAGCAATTGGCCCCGGTGACCCACTTGCCCGCGTAGCCCAGCGCATGAATGGCGTTGAGGATGTTCATGGCGGCGGCGCCGGCGGACAGCACCTGCTCGATCTCCATGATCTTGCCAAGGGTCATCTTGGTCCCGACCGCGATGATCATCGGCTGCATCAGGAACTTGTTGGCCAGCATGGTCAGGTCTTTTTCCGTGGCTTCCGGGTTGCGGGCCTTGGTCGCGGCCTGCAGCACCTTGACGAATTCCTGGCGCGCATCCCCCTGGATGGTGAGGAACCGCCACGGGCGCAAACGGCCATGATCCGGCGCATGGGTCGCCGCCTCGATAATGATTTCGAGCTCACTGGCGTTGGGCACCGGTTCCGTCAACATGTTGTTGGACGAGCGGGTCAGCAGGGTCTCAAGTGCGCTGTCGCGCGAGGGCACTTCGGAAACGGTCATCAGGGCAAGTCCTCGATGGGTGGTAAAGTGGCGCCAGACTAAAGCAAACGAGCGCTTGCCTCAACGCTCCGCTGGGTCTTTCCATGCAGAAAAATAACGTTATAATATAACGAAACTTACAGCCCAGGTTTTTCTCCGTGCAACTTCACGCCGTTCTCCGCTTCAGCCTTGCCATTGTCCTGCTTCTTGCACTATCTCCCGCCGTCCGGGCGGCAGCGCCAAGGGTGGAAACCACCATCCAGCCGGTCCATAGCCTGGTCGCCGGGGTCATGGCCGGAATCGCCACACCGGGACTGCTGATCCGGGGCGGGGGCTCGCCCCATGCCTACGCGCTCAGGCCGTCGGAGGCGCGCCACCTTCAGGATGCCGATGTCGTGTTCTGGATCGGCCCGATACTGGAAACCTTCCTGAGCCGCCCCCTTGGGTCGCTGGCCCACCGGGCCCGCCGGGTGGCGTTGATCGATAGCCACGGGCTAACGCGCCACCCCCTGCGCCACGGCGGCGCCTGGGACGATAACGATGGCCACGACCACGGCCACGAAAAAGAGGGCGGCCTCGACGCCCATGTCTGGCTCGATCCGCGCAATGCCGCCGTTATGACCCGGACCATCGCCGACACCCTGGCGGCGGTGGACCCGTCACGCGCCGCGCGCTACCGCGCCAATGCGGCCAACCAGATCGCCCGGATTGAACAGTTGGAACGCCGCCTTGCCACCGCCCTTTCCTCGCTGCGGGAGCAGCCCTACATCGTGTTTCACGACGCCTACCAATATTTCGAGAAACGCTTCGGGCTCCGACCCGCCGGGGCCGTCACCATCGCCCCCGACCGCCCCCCCGGCGCGCGACGCCTGAGCGCGCTTCGCGCCCATATCCGGGCCACCGGAGCGCGCTGCATCTTCATCGAGCCCCAATTCACGCCGCGCACTGCCGCCATCATCATTGAGGGAACGAAGGCACGCATCGCCGTTCTCGATCCCGTCGGCGCCGACATCGCGCCCGGCGCGGATGCCTATTTCATGCTGATGGAAAGACTGGGTGCAAGCCTTGCCGACTGCCTCGGCGCTCCCTAAGGACGCGAGACCAAGCCATCGGCGGAAACCTTCACGCCGTAATGGCGTTCCGCCCCTTCGCGGGTGATATAGCCGCGATCCAGGTCGCGCTGGATCGCCGCCAGATCGCGTTCTCCTACCGGGCCATAACCGCCGCCACCGCCGGTTTCCAGCACGGCGATGGTGCCCGCTTCCAGCGGGTAGCCCTTGGCCTTGCACATCGATTCGCTGGTGCCGTCGGGCTTATGCACGGTGACGCAACCGGGCAGCGCCGGCATCCCGCCGCACACGCCCCAGGGAGGATTCTTCGTGCGATCCAGATTGGTCTGCAACAGGCATGGCGACAGGATCTGGTAGCGCTTGCGGAAACCGAGCCCGCCGCGGAATTTCCCCGCCCCGGCCGAGTCCGCGCGCAGGGTGAAGGATTCGACCCGGAACGGCAGCAGCGATTCCTGCAACTCGATCGGGATCAGGCGCGTATCGCCATGGGCCATGGTGCGGAACGGCCCGGCGCCGTCGCCCTGCGCCGAGGCGCCCCAGCCGCCATGACCGCTGTCGTGGCCGTTGAAGAAGCGCCCGTTCGGTCCCCGGCCATAGAGCCGGAAACCCGAATGGGTGCCGAAATGCCCGCCAGTGACCCGTTCGGGCATGGCATGTTCCAGCGCCTTGATGACGGCATCGATCACGGTGGGAAACGGCATCGAGTAATTGCCCATCGGCGCCGTGGGATCGGCACTGAGAATCTTGCCTTCCGGCAAGATCAGCTTGAGCGGGCGGAAAATGCCCTCGTTGGCCGGTTCGCGCGGCATCACCAGATACTTGAACGCCACCCGCGCCGTCGTCACGCCGCCGCCGAAATAGCCCGAATTGATACAGCCCGGCGCCTGTTCGGCAAGGTCGGTGTAGTCCACCGTGAGCTCGTCGCCCTTGACGACGATGCGGACCTTGACCGGGATCGGCGTGTCGTTATCGCCGTCATTGTCGAGCCAGGTTTCGGTCACGAATTCGCCATCGGGCATGGCCGCGATGGCGGCACGCGATGCCGCTTCCGCCTGGTCGAGAATGCGGGTCAGTGCCGTGCGGAACACCGGCAGGCCGTAACGCATGGCAAGCTCTGCCGTCTGGTCGCGGCCAAGCAGGCAGCCGGCAAGCTGGGCCGAGATATCGCCGAGCAGCTCCACCGGCAGGCGCGTATTGTTCTCAATGATGCGCATGACTTCTTCGATGGGCTCGCCCTTCGACCAGATCTTGACCGTGCGAAGCTGCAAGCCTTCCATGAAGATGTCGGTAGATTTGGGCGCCGAGCCGCCGATATCGATCCAGTGCACGTTGATGGCGAAAAAGCCGATCAGCTCGCCCTCGCCCGGTCCGGCATAGATCGGCGTGTACATCACCGTGTTGTTGAGGTGCTGGCCCTGCACGGCGGCATGGTTGCAAACAATCACATCGCCCTGGTGCAGACGGTCGCGGCCATAAATCTTGAGTCCGTCGCGTACGGCAGTGCCGACCGAATCGGCGACAAACGGCGGCATGCCCCCGGTGGACTGAGCCACCATCTGACCGTCGGCATCCACCAGCCCAACGGCGAAATCCTTGTATTCGTATATATAGGGGCTGAACGCAGTGCGCGTGATATTGGCGTCGATCTGGTCGGTGATGGAAATGATGCCGTAGCGGATCACTTCCAGGGTGATCGGATCGACCTCGACTTCGGGCTTGCGGCTGTCGGTGTCCATCGCCTCAGGCCCCCTTGCAGTGGATGCGGATTTCACGCATGGCGCCGATTTCGAAACTGTCGCCGGGCCAGACCACGGTGGTCGAGCCGTATTCCTCGATCACCGCCGGGCCATCGGCCTTGAAGCCGGCCGGCAGCGCCTCGCGGTCGTAGATTCGGGTATCGACCATGCCGCCGGCGTTCTCGAAATAAACCGGGCGACTGGCGGGATTGGCGGGATCGCGTGCCCGACGCGGCAAGCGCGCGATATCGGGGCGGCGCAGGCGGGCTACCGCTGACAGGTGCAGCGCCTGGACCTCGACCGCCGCCTTGGCATCGGCATGGCCGTATCGGCGCTTGTAATCATTTTCGAACGCTTCGCGGATCGCATTGGCATCGCGTGCGCTGGGCAGGGCCACCTTGATATTATGACGCTGGCCCTGGTAGCGCATTTCGGCGTGGTATTCGAAATCCACCTCATCGGTACCGAAATCGCGCTTGAGCGCGGCGCGGGCCTCAACCTCCATGGCACCGAATGCCGCCGCCAGGTCCTTGATGGAAGAATCATCGAGCACCGCGGTAAAGGTTGTGGACAGATCGATCCGCGCATCGGCCAGCAACATACCGATGGCCGAAAAATTTCCCGGCTCCGGCGGAATGACGATGGTCGGCACGTTCAGTTCATGGGCCAGCGCGCTGGAATGCAGCGGCCCGCCGCCGCCGTAGCTGAACAGCACGAAGTCGCGTGGATCAAGGCCGTGTTCGACACTGACGCGCCGGATCGCCCCCGCCATCACCACAGTGGCAATCGAAAGGATACCGTCGGCGATGCGAATGATGCCGTCCTCACCGGAATAGCCGAGCGGCTTCGCCACTTTTTCCGCGATGGCGCGGCGCGCCCCCTCCACGTCGAGGGTCAGCTCACCGCCAAGGAAGCCTTCGGGATCAAGGCGGCCAAGCACGAGGTTGGCATCGGTCACGGTCGGCTCGGTGCCGCCGCGCCCGTAACAGACGGGACCGGGGGTAGAGCCCGCGCTTTGCGGCCCCACGTGCAAGCGGTTCTGATCGTCGAGCCAGGCAATGGACCCCCCGCCCGAGCCCACTTCCACGATGTCGATCACCGGCGACTTGATCGGGAATCCCTTGACGTAGCCGCCGACGTAATAGACCGAATCGACACTGAAACGGCCGTCTTCCACCAACGCACATTTTGCCGTGGTGCCGCCCATGTCGAAGGCAACGACGTTGTTGAAGCCAAGCGCACCGGCGTAAGCCCCGGCGCCGATGCAACCGCCGATCGGCCCGGATTCAACCAGGGCAATGGGCTGGGCACAGGTGCGCGACACGGACAGAAGCCCGCCGTTGGATCCCATCATGAAAAGCGAACCGTCGAAATTCCGCGCCGCCAGGTCACCCTCGAGCTGGCGCACATAAGTGCTGACCTGCGGGCCCACATAGGCATTGGCGCAAGCCGTGGAGGTGCGCTCATATTCATACCATTCGCGGGTCAGCTCGGTGGAACAGGTAACGTAGGCGTCCGGCATCAAACGACGCAGCACCGCGGCCGCCGCCTCTTCATGGGCCGGGTTGGCATAGGAGTTCATGAAGAACACCGCCACCGCTTCGACTCCGTCGTCGGCAAGCTCGCGGGCCAGCCCCTCCAGCGCCGCCGTCTCCAGCGGCGTCACAACCTCGCCGTCGGCACCGATGCGTTCCGCAACCTCGCGGCGCAGTTCGCGCGGCACCAACGGCTCGTCACGATTGTAGTAAAGGTCGAACGGATCGGGACGGTTGCCGCGCGCGATTTCCAGAACATCACGGAATCCGGCACTGGTGACCAGCGCGGTCTTTGCGCCCTTGCGCTCGATCAGGGAATTGATCACCAGCGTCGTGCCGTGATTGAGGAAGCTCGCTTCCGCCGGTTCTATCCCGGCTTTTTCAAAGCACTGCACGATCCCGTCGACAAAGTTGCCGTAGGTGGTGGGACTCTTGGTGTAAAGCACCCTGTGGCTCGCATGATCGTACGCCACAAGATCGGTAAAGGTGCCGCCGATATCGACAGCAACGACAAAGGCCATGACCTACCCCGGATTCAGCGCAACAGGATCAAAAGGACGCGTGGCGGCAATCGCTACTTCTTGCCGCCCTTTTTGGTCCACTGTTCGTTCCAGAAGGTCGTCAGGGTCTTGTCGGTCTTCGGCGCATCGGGGCCCAACACGGCCATCTTCTTGCCCGCGACCTGTTCGGGATAAAAGATGAACTGCTTGTTGGTGTAGAACTCCTTGTGCGCCGGGGTCGAGGAATTGGCCCAGAACTGCGCGATCTGGCCTTCCTTCGAAATGAACCAGTTGACGAAAATCTTGGCCGCATGGGTGTTGGGCGACTTATTCATCACTGCCATGTCGGAAACGGTATAGGGCACCGGCTCCGGGCAGTGATGCCCGACGGGCACGCCTTCCTTGGCCAGCGGACCAACCCGGTTCATCGCCGCCGGGATCACCGCATCGGCCTCACCCAGGCCAACCAGATTCAGGATCGCCGACATGCCCTCCTTGCGAAGCTGCGGATCAAGACCGAACAGCTTGGTCGTGTAGTCCTTGCCCCAGGCATCGCCGCGCTGGTCCCATACGTTGAGCAGCCAGAGGTTCGCCCGGTTGGCCAGCGCCAGCCGCTTGTTGGCGAAACGCTTGTTGGCAACCACGTCGTCCCAGGTCTTGGGCAAGTCAGCCTTCTTCACCAGCTTGGTGTTGTAGCCCATGCACCAGTAGCGCGAACGTACCGCCACGGTCAGGTGATCGGGCAGGCGCGCGAATTCGGGGAAGTTGCCATAGCCCGGCAGGTCGTTGAGCGGGATCAGGGCCCCCGCTTCACGATACTGAAAAACGTTGCCCGACAGGTCCATGATGACATCGACGATCACGCGGCCTTCCTTGTAGGCCGCGAGGGGACGCACCCAGCGCCGGGTCGCGCCACGAACCGAGGAATGGTTGAACTTGATATAGGGATAGCGCTCCTTGAGGATGTCGCCGATCTTCTTCCACCGCTTGTTGCGGGTGGTGGTGTAGATGCGAACCTCGCCTTCCTTCTTGGCGGCATCCACCCAGGCCTGGGGCACCGCCAGTTCCTTGTCGAGGCCGGACAGGATACTGGCGTCCATCTTAAGTGCCTTCAGCATCTTGGCCGTTGATTTAGGCAGATCGGCAGCACCGGCAACGAGAGGAACGATGGCAATCGCCGCGGCGGCTGTCAAAAGACGGGTAATTTTCATGGCGGGCTCCCAATGAGAACGATTCTTGATTTTAATTGGTGAAACATGATCCATTCTAACCCCACCGCGCGCCGAGCGCGAGTCCCCACACTCGGATCGCCAAGCGGCGCTTGGCAGGGGGTGCGGAGCGTTGTTAAATGGACCGAACAAAACAAATTCCCCAAGCCACAGCGTTGCTGGGAAAGATAAAAAGGGACGATAGAGCATGAGCCACGATTTCCCCCAATGCGGCGACGATATCCAGGCGGAAGCCGCCGAATGGGCGGCACGCGCACGCGCCGTCGCCCCCATGATCGCGGCGGCCGGCGATCGCACCGAAGCTGAACGCAAGGTTCCCGCCGATGTCATGAAGGCCTTGCATGACGCGGGCCTGTTCCGGCTCTTGATGCCGCGCTCGCTGGGCGGTGCCGAGGCCTCGCCGCTTGCCTATATGCAGGTGCTGGAAGAAATCTCCGCCGCCGACGGCTCGACCGCGTGGTGCCTGGGCCAGGGTCTCGGATGTTCGCTGGCAGCTGCCTTTCTCGATCACGACATCGCCGCCGAGATTTTCGACACCGCCGACGGCGTGCTCGCCTGGGGACCGCCCAACGGCGCAAAGGCGATCAAGGTTGACGGCGGCTACCGCGTTACGGGGCGCTGGCGTTTCGCCAGTGGCAGTCCCAACTGCACCTGGTATGGCGGCCACAGCGAAGTCTGCGACGCCGACGGCACGCCGATCAAGGACAAGAACGGCCGCCCGGTCATGCGCACCATGCTGTTCAAGGCGGCGGACGCGGAAGCGATCAATGTCTGGGACGTGATCGGTCTGCGCGGCACCGGCAGTGACGACTACGCGGTCAAGGACCTGTTCGTGCCCGATGCCTACACGACATGGCGGGATTCGGCGCCCGACCGGCGCGAAAAGGGCCCGCTCTACAACATCCCGTTGCTGACCATGTACGGCATGGGTTTTTCCGGCGTGGCGCAAGGTCTTGCGCGCACGGTGCTGGAAGAATTCATGAAACTGGCACAGGAAAAATCCGCAAGCGGCATGTCCATCAAGCTTGCCGAAAACGCGGTGATCCAGTCGCAGACGGCGCAAGCCGTGGCCAAGCGTGAATCGGGGCGCGCCTACCTGTGCAACATGATCAAGGCATTCTACGCCGCCGCCGTTGCCGGGGGCGATTACTCGCTCGACCTGCGGGCACGGCTGCGCATATCCATTACCTGGAGCATGCAGCAGGCGAAAGAAGCTCTCGACTTCGCCTACCACGCGGCGGGCACCAACGCGATTTTTGAAAAGAACCCGTTCGAACGGCGCTTCCGCGACATTCACACGCTCACCCAGCAAGGCCAGGCCCACGCGGCGAATTTCGAATTTTCAGGCCAGGCCCTGTTCGGCCGCACACCGGGCCACCGCCTCTAGCACGGCCGGGAACCGCTTACAGCTTGTAGGTGGGATCAATGCGGTCGATCATCCGGACGTAGGCGTTCCAGTCGTCTTTGCCAAGCACGAGCTTGCCCCCGGCATAACGCTTCTTGAACTGGGCCAGGGTATGCTCGCCGACCTCGGCCGACACTTCCTGGATTTCGCCGCCCGTAGCCATCAGCTTGACCTGGTTCTGGCATGCCTCCACCAGCCGTTGGGTGTAGTAAAAGCCCTCGGCAATATTGCGGGTGGCAACCAGGATACCGTGGTTCTTCATGATCATCGCGACCCGGTCGCCGAGCTCGGCGGCAATACGCGGGCCTTCGTCGGCTTCCTCGGCCAGGCCTTCGAATTCGTGGGAGCCGACCTGACCGTATAGGATCAGCGCATCCTGGCTGGTGAACATCAGGCCCCGCTTGAGGGCCGAGACCACGACCGTATCCTGCTCATGCAGATGAATAGAGCAGTTGCGGTCGGGATTGGCCTTAAGCACGGCGCCGTGGAAGCTGAGCCCGGCCGGGCCCGGAATATAGGGCGATTCGGTGTAGCAGTTGCCCTCGAAATCGACCTTAAGGAAGTCCGACGCCGTGATCTCGCTCCACATCAGGCCTCGCGGGTTCATCAGGAACTTGTCGGGCTCGTCCGGCACGCGGGCGGTGAAGTGATTGCGAATGGAGTTATTCCAGCCGAAGTGATGGCAAATGCGGCACCCGGCGGCGAGCGCGACGCGGGTTTCCCATTCGGCCTCGCTCACCTGGCCTTTCATGGAATTGTGCTGGCGGTCAATCACGGCAGCTTCGGCCATGGCGGCTCTCCTCAAAAGCTGGATCAGCGGTCGAATTCTATGACGTCGAAACCACGCGCCTTGTCGGTGATGAAGATCAGGCCGCGATCATCCATTTCCACGTCATTGGTCTGGGGCGCGTTCTTCCCACGGCCCGGCTCGGGAATGAAATAGCCCACTTCCTCCGGCTCCGCCGGGTTCTTGATGTCGAGGATCCGCAGCCCCGCCGCGAACCAGGTGACGTAAGTCAGGGTATCGTCCATTTCCTCTCGGAACTGGTGTGCCCCGAAGCGCACATCGTCACCGGCATAAGGCATCCCTTCCTCGCTGACGTGATACTCGGCGAGCTTTTTCATGTCGGTGGGATCGGTGACATCGAAAACATAGAGCGGCGCATGGGGCTGACCCACATCATTGCCCCGGCTGGAGCGCTCCTCGTCGGTACCGAGCGCAATCTCGCGGCCGTTGATGGGGAACGGCACCTTGAGCAGCGTATGGCTCGGCTCCAGCGCAGGCGGGTGAACCTCATGCAGGCACAGTGTCTTGGGATTACGGATATCGCTGATGTCGATAATGGCAAAGCCCGACATCCAGCAGCCGGCGTACATCTTGTCGCCCGACCGCAGGGCATGATGCAACCGGTGGGCGGCCTTCTTGCGGTTGGGCGTTTCGCCGGCGGCCACATTCTGGCCCGGCATCCACCAACGCGAGACCTCCACGGGCCTAGCCGGATTTTTGATATCGTAAATGACGAGAATGTTGCCGACGAATCCTTCCATCTCTGTCGAGATGTAGGCGTAATCGTCGTCGGCATCGAAACGATGCACGCCCTTGCCGAAAGTCTTTTCGAAGTGGAGCAGCTTGGGATTGCGCCGGTCCTTGATGTCGTAAATGCGAAAGCCGCCATCTTCATAAGGGCCATCGACATGACCGCGCAGCTCGCTGTTGACGATCATGATGTCGTTCTGCACCACCCGCACCTTGTGCGAATGGGACCCCGGCGCATTGACATTGATGGTGGACAGCACTTCCGGCTTGCGCGGGTCCGAAATGTCGAGGATCGAGGTGCCTTCCGGCCCGTACATGTAGCCGAGATAGGCGTAATTCCCCCGGATCGTGACCTGACCGGCACCACCCAGATCCATGCGCGAAAGATGGCGAATATTGTCCGAATGATAGATACGCGCGCCTTCGGCGCTGAGTGCTTCCGACATCAATGTCTCCCCTGATGGATCGCCGCTGCCGGCGCTGTTTTGCGGTCATGCTAGCCCAGATGGGTTGATGCAGCCAGCCCCGTGCGATCAAAGAAAAAGGCCCCCGAAGGGGCCTTTTTTTTACGCCGTTTAACGGCTTACCACTTTTCGGGCACCGGGTTGTCCCGTGCCTCTTCGAGGGAGCCGGCGCGGCGGAACTGCTCAGGCGGCCGCAGCCGACCATCTCCGCCCACCTGGTCCATCTGGCAATAAATCTCGAACTCGAAACCGTCGGGATCGAGGAAATTGATCGAGACATTGCAGCCCGCACCCTTGCGGCCTTCGAAGGTGATGGGAATATCGTTGGCGCGAAGGAAGTCACGCGCCTTGAACAACTCATCCATGTTGTCCACTTCCATGGCGAGGTGTTCCATCTGAAGCCCCGCGCCCAGATCGCGGCGGGTTTTCTTGCCGCCCGGCTTGAGGCCGATGGCGTGATGGTCGCCCGCGCAACGGAAAAAGACCATGCCCTTCTCATTGCGGTCGGTCTCGATGAACCCCATCACTTCGGTCCAGAACTTCACCGATTTCTCAATATCGGTAACTTCGTAGACGAAGTGGCCGAGCTTGTTGACCGAGATCGGCGAAGTACCCTTGTAGCTGTCCGGGTGAAATTTCTGGCGTGTCGCGGCGGCTTCCCGCTTGGCATCGACGTCGGTCACATCATCCATGGTTTCCCTCCATCTGGTTGGTTGGCCGCAGGATAACCGGTTTTGCGGTATTTTTCACGCCCTTAGGTGATAGCTGTTTGACAGCGGCGACAACAGGCGACACAATGCAAAAACCACATTAAATATAAGGACTTGAGCATGTCAGAGCCCGGCCAAATCGACGAGATGGAAGCCCCGGCCCCCTCCCCCTACGAAATGATCGGCGGGGCCGAAGGGCTGCATCGCATCGTTGACCGCTTTTACGAGATCATGGACGAGGACCCCGCCGTGGCCACCATCCGGGCCATGCACGGCGACGACCTGGGGCCCATACGCGAAAAGCTGTTCGATTTTCTGTCCGCCTGGCTCGGCGGGCCGCCGCTTTATTACCAGCGCGAGGACCAGAAGTGCCTGCATTCCGCCCATGCGCCCTACAAGATCGGTGAGGTGGAACGCGACCAGTGGCTGTCGTGCATGTATCGCGCGATGGAGGATGCCGGCGTCCCGCCGGAAACCTGCGAGCTCCTGAAAAAGCCCTTCTTCCTGGTTGCCGACTTTACCCGCAACGCCTGAGCGGGCGGCCCTCGGCAGACATTTGTGCTCAATTTGGGGCTTAATATCCTGGCCCCGGCTTGTTATCTTAACGGCCCAATCAAGCACCGGCGCGCCCGCGCCCGGTCCAGCAAACAACCAGCCGAAAAGAGGGAAATTTACGCCATGTCCGATGCCCCTACCCCCGTTGCCGCAGAAGAGGTTAAGGACAAGTTCCTCGTCGACCCCTACATGAACTGGGCCGAGAGCCAGGGCATCCCCATCCACCTCGATTTCGGCCACGATCTGCTGGCCCTGAAGACCGATGACTGGGCCATGTATGAAGCGCGGGGCTGCTTCGCCCATACCCATGGGCGCGGCGATTTCATGGCCAACTATGTGCTGGAAGTCCCCAAGGGCGCCAAGACCAAGCCGGTCAAGCACCTCTATGAATCGTTCTTCTTCGTCCTCTCGGGCCACGGCTCGACCACCGTGTTTTCGCCCGACGGGTCGAAGCGCACCTTCGAATGGGGCCCCAAGTCGGTGTTCGCCGTCCCGCTGAATTGCGAATACCAGATTTTCAACGGCTCCGGCGCCGAGCCCGCGCGCCTGTCATGCACCAACGATGCGCCGCTGACGCTCAACCTCTATCACAACGAGGACTTCGTCTTTAACAATCCCTGCACGTTTCCCGAACGGCTCGGCGACAGCAAGCACTTCGACGGCGAAGGCGACCTGGTGCCCATCGCGCGCGGCAGCAACGTCGCCCCGATCAATATCTGGGAAACCAACTTCGTCAACGACCTGACCGCCTTCAAGCTTTATGAAATGAACGCACGCGGCAAGGCGTCGCTCAACATTTCCTTCGTGTTTGCCGACGGCACCATGCACGCGCATTGTTCGGAGATTCCCACCGGCCGCTACAAAAAGGCGCACCGCCACGCCGCCGGCACCCATGTCCATGCCGTCAGCGGCGAAGGTTATTCGCTGCTCTGGTATGAAGGCGATTCCGAGTTCAAGGAAATCCCGTGGCGGCACGGCGTCATGTACACGCCGCCGTTCTGGATGTTCCACCAGCACTTCAACACCTGCGGTGAACCGGCGCGCTATCTCGCCTGCTCACTTGGCAGCCGGCGCTACCCGTTCATCTCGTTGCGCAAGGTTTCGGCCCAGGGCGGCGGCTCCACCTCCATTCAGGACGGCGGGCGCCAGATCGAATACCTCGACCAGGATCCCCGTCTGCATCGCAAGTGGCTGGAAGCGATCAAGGAAAACGGCGTCGAATCGCTGATGGGCGATATCTTCGACGAAGATGCCATCATGAAGCTGGACAAGTCCAAGCTCACCGGCGTCATCCAGCAGCCGCGCTCCACCGGCCCGGCCATCTGAATATCAGTGAATCGGGAAAAGGGGCCTCGCGGCCCCTTTTTTCGTGCCTAGAGCGCGCCCCACACATCCAGGGCGGTGGCAACGACGAGATCAAGCTTGCGCCGTTCGTCGTCTATATCCAGCGCCTTGCGACCGACTCCCGACGAAAAGCCACATTGCGGGCTGAGGCAAAGCTGCTCCAGCGGCACCACCCTGGCGGCTTCATCAATGCGCCGCTTGAGATCATCCGGACTTTCCAGTTCCGGCCGCTTGGTCGTCACCAGCCCCAGCACCACCTTCTTGCCCTTGGGCAAGTGACGGAGTGGCGAGAAATCACCCGACCGGGCGTCGTCGTATTCCAGGAAATAGCCATCCACCGCCAAGGTGCCGAACAGCGCTTCTGCCACCGGTTCGTAGCCGCCGCGCGCCACGCCGCCCGCTGCGACCCCGCCCCGGCGCGCGTTACCGCGACAAAGATGGATGCAAACCGATACATCGTCGGGCAGGCCGCGAATGGCATCGTTGATGACCTTGCAATACGTCGCGGGCAAGGCATCGGGGTCCTCGCCCAGGCGCGCCACCGCCGCCCGGAAGTCGGGATCACAAAGATAGGCAAGATTGGTGTCGTCAAGTTGCAGGTAGCGGCAACCGCGCGCCACCAGATCGTCTATTTCCGTGCGGTAGGCGACCGTCAGATCGGCCCAGAAGCCGTCAAGGTCGGGATAGGCCGCCGCATCGATGGCCTTGCGGCCGCCGCGGAAATGCATCATCGAGGGCGACGGCATGCACACCTTCGCCATGCGCGTGGTGACGGACTTCAAAAATTCATAGCTCGGCACCTGGATCGGATGGGAGCGACGAACCTTGCCCGTGATTTCCATGCCGTTGAGCTTGCTGGCATTGACCGCGCCGTCCGCCCCGGCCACCGCAACCTCCAGCATCATGCCGGCTTCACGTACGTTGTCGAAGCCGCAGAGAAAGTCCGCGTACCAGACGCGGCGGCGGAACTCACCATCGGTGATCCCCTGCAACCCCGCCTCTTCCTGCAGACGCACCGCATCGCGGATGCAATCGTCTTCCAGCGCATGAAGGGCATCGGCGCCTAGCTTGCCGTCGGCGAATGCCTCGCGCGCGGCCAAAAGCGGCTCGGGCCGGATCAGGCTGCCGACGTGATCGGCACGAAACGGCGGCTTAATCGTTCCTGTCATTTTTTCTTCCCCTTTGCCCGGCTCTTGCGCGGCTTGCGCTTGTTCGCGGCCCGTTGACGAATTTCCTCCTCGGGATCGAGGGTCTTGCCGTCCCTGACCATGATCCCGGCGTGTCCCCAGGTTTCCTCGTAATCGCGCTGCTGGTCAGCGGTCAAAAAACGCGATTCAATCTCCTGCACGCGCTCGTGATGGAACAGTTTTCGGACCTGGGTACCGCCATGCTTGTGTTCACGGGCGCGGGCCGATATCTCGGCCAGCACCGGCGCGCCGCGTTCATGCAGGTCGTGTAATGCCTGCCATGTCGCGTTCAGGCCGACATTGGCGCAGATCGTCGGATAGAGCACGATGCGTGTGCCGAGATCGCGGTATTCCTCCCACGTTGGCGACGGATCGGGGCCACCCCAGATGATCAGCAAGGGCACCGGGATGCGACGCGCCGCCTCGGCGATTTCTTCACGGGTCTGGACGGAATTGAGCCAGACGAAATCCACGCCGCCGTCCACCGCGTAACGGATACAGCGTTCCACCGCTTCGTCGAACGAGCTGCCCTCGGCCCCCAAAAGATCGCAGCGCGCGCAGATGACGAAGTCCGGGTCCATTTCGTCACGCGCCGCCACGGCAGCGCGGTACTTGCCCACGGCTTCATCCACCGGCACACAGCGCCTTCCCGCCTGGGTTCCGGATTTCTTCGGCGATTCCTGATCCTCGATCTGCATGCCGGCAACACCGGTACGAATGATTTCGCGCACGGTGAAATCAACGTTGACGACATTGCCAAATCCCGTATCGGTATCGACAAAAATGGGAATATCGGTGGTGGCGTTGATGTGGCGCACATGGTCGGCCACGTCGCGCAGGCCGATGACGCCGACATCGGGCACCCCCAGCAAGTAGGCCGACATCTGCGATCCGGCAACGAAAAAGCAATCAAACCCCGCCTCCTCGGCGCAGCGCGCATAGACCGGGCTGAAGCCGCCGACCATCACGGTCAGGGCGTCGCGTTTCAGGATGCGGCGGAATTGACGGCGCTTGCGGCGCACGGACTGGGCGTAGTTTTCAGCCAAATTTTATCCTCCCCTTTTATGCCGAACAGGATAGCCGCTTTTCGCGAAAGAGACCATCGCGCGCCGGGAAAATCAGCTATTCTTGCGGAGGATTTCAGGGAGGAAACCGAATGAAAGCCATACAGATATTGCGTCTCGGCGGGCCAGAGGTGCTGAGCCTGGACGATGTCGTCGATCCCACCCCCGGTCCCGGCGAAGTCGTGGTCGATATCTATGCTGCGGCGGTCAATCCCGCCGACTGGAAGGTGCGCGAGGGGTTCTACAAGAACGCGCCGTGGTTCAAGCTGCCCCATATTCCAGGGCGCGACTTTTCGGGCATCGTGCGCGCGCTGGGCAATGGCGTTGACGACCTCTCCCCCGGACAAGCGGTGTTCGGTGTCACCGACCAGGGCCAGGAAGGCGCCTACGCGGAGGCCATCGCGGTCAAGGCCGCCATCGTCGCGCCCAAGCCAGATGGCCTGTCCCATGCCGAGGCCGCGGCCATGGCGCTGGGCGCCCTGACGGCCATGGTGTCGCTGGAAGACACGGCCAAAATCAAGCCCGGAGAAAAGGTGCTCATCCACGGCGGCGCCGGCGGTGTCGGCGCCATGGGCGTGCAGTTGGCGAAGCACGCGGGTGCGACGGTCATCGCCACCGCGCGGGGTGCCAACGTCGCTTATGTCAAAAGTCTCGGCGCCGATCAGGTGATCGATTACGAGACCGAGGATTTCGTCAAGGCCGCACCCAAGTGCGATGTGGTCTTCGATACCGTCGGCGGCGCCGACCAGCCGCGCTGTTGCCAGGCCCTGAAGAAAGGCGGGCGACTGGCATGGATTTCCCGCGGGCCGGAGGGCTTCTCGCCACCGGACGGGATCAAGGTTCTCCGCCCGGACGTCTCTCGCGACCGGGCCCACCTTGCCCGCATTGCCGAGCTTTGGGCCGCGGGAGCCCTGAAGCCACCCGAGATCGTGCTGCTGCCCCTCGCCGAAGCGGCCAAGGCCCAGGAAATGCGCAAGCATCGCAGTGTGCGCGGTAAGGTCGTTCTTCAGGTCCGGTAAGGAAAACCGCCGCGGCGTCTGCCGCGGCGGCCCATCCCCGACAAAGAAGGAAGCTATTCCTTCTTCTTTTTCTTCTTCTTTTTCTTTTTCTTGCGCTTCGTATAGGCCTTGTATTCCTTGACCACGTCGGCATCGACGGCAGTCAGGTTTTCCGCCACGAAGGCCTGAAGGTCCGGCCCGGTGTTCCCCTTGCCTACCGTCAGCCCGCGCTTGGCCGCCGTCGCCCGGAACTCGGGATCATGGATCATCCCCTGGTGCCCCTTGCGCAGCACCGCTGCGATATCGGCGGGCAATCCCGGCGGCGCCAGCATCGGCAGGCCGATGCGGCTCGGCGCATTCAGCAGGGTCAGAAGCGCCTTTTCCTTCTTGTTTTTGACCAGGCTGTCCATGAGCGGCAGGTTCGGCTCCATCGGGAAGGTCTGGAAAATCGGGACAACCTTGCCCGAGCTGATCAGGTCGGGACGATTGGCCTGGATCGAGCCTTCATGGGAATAGAGCCCATCTACCTCGCCGCGTTCCATGGCAATCAGCACAGCGTGGAAACCGGGATAGCCGTGAACGATCCGGAAGGGAAATCCCTGGTACTTGGCCAGCACCTTCGGCACCACGACGTTTTGGGATCGCGTGTTCAGGCCACCAAGAACGATCTGCTTCTTGGCCTTTTGCAGGCCGTCGAGGTCCTTGATGCCGACCTCGCGGCGCAACCACAGGATCGAATTGGTCGCCACGGCGGAACCGATGTAAGTGAATTTCTTCAGATCGTATTTCGCGCCCTTGTGCCCGATCGAATTAGCCAGCAGGAAGCCCGAGCGGCCAGGCATGCCCAGTTCCGAACCATCGGCCTTGGCCCGGGCATAGATGTAATTGCCCAACATCATGCCGCCGGCACCGGGCATATTCTTGGCGATGATAGTGGGCTTGCCCGCGACGTGACGGCCATAGTATTGCGCCACCAGCCGCATTTCGCTGTCGACGCCGCCGCCTGGCGGATATCCCGCGTACAGCGTGATGTTCTTGCCCTTGTAGTAATCCTCGGCCATTGCCGTGCCAACGGCACAGGCAAACGCCAACGCCGCAAGCGCGGCCACGCGTAGACCCTTGATCACGTCATCCTCCCCCTGGGGCCGTGCCCCGGCTGTTCGAATCGCTTATTTCGCTGCGACTTTTTTCTTACGGTCGGCCTGATGCTCGACCATTTCAAACCCATGCTCCGACAGGTCGATCATGTTGCCGTCCGGATCACAAACCCGCGTCTCGGCGAAGGGCGGATCATTGGCCCGCACCTTGGGCGCATCCATCCCCATATCCTCAAGCGCCTGGGCGATTTCCTTCGGATCCTGAATATGGAAACCGAAATGTTCGATACATGGCGCGACTTCGCCGCGGGTCGGCAGAAGCGCCAGGCACAGATCCCCGTCGGACAGGTAAACGGATCCCGTCTCGCGCTTGAGCACGACATCCATGCCGTAGACCTTGGTATAGTACTCGGCAAGACGCTGCGGATTGGGCGTCTTGATCGCTATGTGGCGAATTTTCGCCTTGCGGTTTGAATTCAGGGCCACGTTATCCTCCTGTTCGAGATACTTCGGCTTAACCAAGCATCACTTTTTTTATTGGCGGTTTTATACCACAAACCGCGCACCCCCGCATTAGCGAAGCACCTAGGCAGCCAAGCCCACATCCTTAAGCGCAACCCCCGCCGCCCTCAGCGAATCGCGGCCGATACAATCGAAGTGAAACCAGCGGACCTGCATGGTTTCCGCCAGAACCTCCAGCACACGGGCCTGCTGCGCATCGGTTCGGGCATACTTCGACAGGATCTTGAGGGTCATGTCCCCGTGGCCGTCATCGCCGTAGTCCGCCGTTTCCGCCGCCGCCCAATGGGCCACGTCCTTTTCGTCGAGCTTCAGCGACCGAAAGGTGGCGCGGCTGTTGGGCCGCGTGCCGCCGAGGCGCAACACGGCAGGCCCGCGCGCCGCCTCAAGCCCGGCGACGGCGGCAAAGCCCTCGATCCACGGCCATGCCCGGGTTGCGCGGTCCCAGTAGGCAAGCGCAAGGCGCGTGTATACCGCGCCCTTGTAGTTGTAAAGAAAATCACGATCGAAACCCAAGGCCACGCCGAAATTCACCAGGCTTTCATAGTGGCCCTGGGAAATCGTCGGGTCGTTGACTTCCTCGACGTACATATTTTCGATCATGTAGCGGCGCGCATCCGCGTGGGGACAACTGGCGGCGACAGCGCCGAACCAGCGGGGGAAATGATCGGCGAAGACGCAATGCTCCTTGGCATAAATTTTCGCGCCTTCCCGGCACATATGATCCTTCACGAAGATTTCATACGCGCTTTCTTCCTTCCAACGATTGTCCCAAATGACCTGGGCCATATGCGCTTCAAACTGTTCCTGCGTTTCCATGACGCCCTCCCAGTGCTTTTATTGCCAATAACCAAACGTGAGTCCGTGCCCTGTTCCGGCAACCGAGCGATAGGCCGGCAGGTAATCGACCAGGGTCATTTTTTTCGGTGCCATGGCGGCGGCGACAGCGATCCAGTTCAAAATTTCCGGGGTGCCCGGCCCCCGGTTCAAGCGGTCCTTTTCCAACCCGCACAGCGTATCCGCATCCCCCGTCGTCAGGGCTTCCACCACGCGACGGTCAAGCTCTTCATCCACGATCTGGTGGGATAATCCACCCGACGAGACCAGCCCCACTCGGGCATCGACGTCCCAATCGCGGAGCACCGCCCCCAGCGCCGTGCCCAACTCGTAACAGCGTTTCGGTGTTGCCTGGTTGGGCAGGTCACGGCTCAGGTGGAACGGGATCAGCGGCGTGTCCGCTCCTGCCATCAGCCATTCATAAGGGAAGGCGAACGCATCATCTATGGCCGCCCCATCGGGAACCTGATCGGTGCAGGCAATATCGAAGCCCTTTTCGATCAGGCTCTCGATCAAATAGTTGGCCAATGCCTGATGCGCGGGCTTTTCGACCATGGTCTTTGCCCGCGGCCGCTTGGATTCGTCGACAAAACGCGAATCGGGATCGAACGGTTCATCGGCACGACGCATGACCGGCAGCGTCGCCCCGCGAAAGACACCGAAGACAGGATGGTTATCGGTTGGCCGGATACGATGCTGGTTGCTGATGACGACAATCGCATCGAGCCTGGCGTTGGCGACGATATCGGTCAGTTTGGCCAGTGCCTTGTGCGCCGCGCCATGACGGGCATGCTGGACCTCGCTGGTGATTTCGCGCTCCAGCCCCGCGGGCGCCGCCTGCAAAAGCTCCTGGTAATCAAACCGCGGATCGCGGGTATCGCCATCGGCGAGGCGCGCCCAACGTTCCGGCGGGGACTGGATGCTCGGCCCGTGAGAACTGCCGACACCAAGAACAAGCTCTGCCATGCTCTTTCCTTCTTCCCTCTTGGGTTACGGTCTCATTCGCCTTCCTTGTGGGAAATGCCGGTACAGCACGACACCATGTCCTTCATGCGGCAGGTCGCGCCGGAGCGCGCGAGCTCCTCTTCGAAAATACCATGAATCTCGGGATCCTCGTCCTGATACTCGATCTGGTTGCCGCCGTCCTTGACGCTGGTGTCGGTACTGCCCTCGCGCTCGTTGGCGCCGTGACCGGTGAACTGGTAACGGTTCGAGCCCCACCGCAGCGCCAGGTAACGCGCCGGAATGTTGCCGGAATTGAAATGCTGGTGGAACCAGTTGGACGGCGGCACCACGATGGCACCCGGCTTCCAGTCCACCTTGACCCGTTCGTCCCATTTGCCGTGTTCCCACAGCAGGGTAAACCCCTGGCCGCCGAGAATGATGACATTGGCACCGGGGCCGTGGCGATGCGCCTTCTTGTAGGTGCCGACGGGAAACTCGGAAATATGGGCAACCATGGTGCCGTGGGCGAGCTCGAAACAGAGATAAGAGCCACCGGCGCCGCGGTTGCCGCGGAAAAACAGTTCATGGGTATCGGCATTGGGAACGAAGTTGGTTTCCCAAATCTTGAAGACGCCCCGGCTGTTGCTCCACAGCTTGCCGTCGCCATCAAAGCTGTGTTCGCCGTTATAGCGATCCTTGAAATCATAGGGCGTGTTGAAAACAAAATCGGAATTGTGAAACAGGTTCATCACGATCGGCGCGGAAATCACAGATACGTAGCGCGTCGGTACATCGCCCGAGGTATTGAAATGCTGGAAACTGGCATTCAGCGGAATGGCGAACAGGCTGCCCGCCTGCCATTCGAAGGTGTGGGAATCGCCTGCGTCGTTCCAGATCTTGGTGGCGCCGCTGCCTTGCAGAACGTAAACCAGTTCCTCGTACAGGTGTCTTTGCGGTTTGCAGGAACCCCCAACGGGAATTTCCACCACCACGCAATTGTTGGCGTGGCCCGCCCCTTCGAGGTTGACGAAAGCCGCATCGGCGCCGATTCGCGTCCACGGCTTCAGCTCCAGTTCCTTCATGTCCCCGACAAAAAAGGTGTCGTAAATGGGAATACCTTCACCGGCCTGCCATTTGCTGTAGGCGTCCTCCCGCCGCATGCGCGGCAGGTCAGCCTGTGCCTCGGTCGTGCTCATGATGCGATCTCTCCCTCTCTCAACGGTCCTTGACGCCGACCTGGAACCCGAACCAGCGTGCCACCAGGGCAAGCCCCGCGGTCATGGCAACGATGAATAGGCTGATAATGCCTGCCACTTCCCGCGCGCCGCCGGTCGTCGTGGTCACATATTCCAGCGCCAGCAGCGACAGCGTCACCGTTTCCCGGCTTGCCAGCAGAATCACCGACCCGGTGGACCCGGCAGCAATGACGAAGTTCAGCACCCCCATCAGCACCAGTGTCGGCGCGATCAGCGGCAACCAGACCCGGAAGTACATGTAGAACCAGCCGGCGCCGGAAACACGGGCGGCCTCTTCCAGTTCCTGGCCCATCTGCAGGAAGATGCTCTTGAACATCTGGATGCTGGTGAGCTTGCCCTGCAGGATCACGACGACGATCAATATCCAGATGGTGCCGTACAGCCAGTTGAGCCCGGGCGTTTCCAGAATCACCCACAACAGACCAAGGCCGGAAAGGATTCCCGGCACCCCGGCGCTGGCCCAGAAGATCGAATCAAGGACCGCCTTGCCACGCCAGTTTCGCCGCACGAGGACATAAGCCACCATGGAAAACAGGACCGGCGAAACAATGGCGGTGCACATCGACAAGGTGAACGTCGTGCCGAGCGCCCGGAAGAATATAGGATCGTTCAATACCATCTTCCAGTGATCCAGGGTGTAGGTCGGATTTGCCTGGAAAAACCCGGCGCGCGTCATGAAGCTGCCGCCCAGCAGGGTCAGGATCGGCACCACAGTCAAAAGCGCAACCAGCACGCAGATCGCGGCGAAAGCCACCGGCTGCAACGCGCCCATATGCACCAAGCCCGGCTTGAAGTCGCCGGAAACCGTGGTGTAGATCTTGCGCGACAAGAGCCAGCGTTGCAGGGGAATGATCATGAAAATGATGATCAGGGTGATACTCGCCAACGCCGTGGCATGGCCGTATTCCGGCGGATCGGCCTCGCGCACATAGTCGTAAAGCTGGGTCGAATAAACAAAGAAACGGACCGGCGTACCCAAAATCTGCTCAATCTCGAACGTGTTGAACATGCGCACCATGTTGAGCATGAACACGACGACCATTGCCGGCACCATCACCGGCAGGGTGATGCGCAGCATGGTGCGCAGGCGACCCGCGCCCGACATCCGCCCGGCTTCTTCGAGGGTGACGTTCATGTTGCGGAACGCAGGGGTCAACAGCATGACTTTCTGGGATATGGCGTTGCCCATCAGATGGGCAAAAATGATCCCCTCGTAGCTGTATATGTTGAATGCTGGCTTATCGAGCGAGAACAGCGATTTCAGCCAGACGTTGATAAACCCGAAATACGGGTCCAGCAGCAGCGACCAGCCGATGGTCGTGGTCAGGGCCGGCAGCATGAAGGAAATCCAGAACATGAATTCCAGGCCGCGGCTGAACGGTATCTTGGTGCGCGCCAGAACCCACGAAATAATCACCGCCACGGGGAAACTGATCAGCGTATAGCCGAGGAAAACCTTGATGGTGTTGAGCAGGCTGTCGAGAACGTCTGGCTCGGCAAAAGCCTCGCGCCAGTTCGACAGGCTGAAGTTGTACTTGTCCACCAGGATGGAGGTATTGAAGCTCTGAATGAAGATCAGAAGCACGGGATAGATGATGTAAAAACCGAAAAACAGAATCAGCAACGCCATGACGAAAGTACCGGTGCCCGAGGAGCGCCGGCCGGTTGCTGTTTTCTGTGCTACGTCGATACTGGCCACGATTTCATCCTGTTACGCAGCGGGGAAGGCCTCGCCCCATGCGCGGCCTTCCCTCACAATGTGTGCTGCTTATCTCTTTTTCTTCGGCAGCTTCTTCATGATTCGGCGCATCTTCTTCAGAAGCTTGCGCTGTTGCGTGATGTATTCCTTGTTGGAAAAGGCGACGTAGTAATCGCGGTTGCGGCGGATACGGTACTGGTCTTCCACCAGCTTGCTGTCCACGTCGAGACGCAGCGAATCCGACGTCAGGCCGGCCTTGATGAACTCGGACTGGCCATCCTTGCCCAGCGCCCAGTTCAGGAACAACTGCTGTGCGGCGGCATTGGCGGGGTTCGCCACCGCCATCATGTTGGCGGCGGATGCCGAAAGGATCTCCCCTTCCTTCAGCCTGGTCGGCAGATAGGCCGAGACCGGGAAGCCCTGCTTGACCAGGTCCACCGCCGGGGTGTTGAGGCCGAACAGGCCGATGGCATAACGCCCGAGCGCCACCCACTCCGCGCCTTGGCGCGAATCGGAAACGATCGTTACGTCGGTTTCCGTGGCGAACCGTTCAAACCATTTCGGACCGATCTTGGGGTAGAGCATCATCGGCAGGCTGGACGCCGCTGAACCGCGCTTGGACGGATCGCGGGACACGATCTTACCCTTCCACTTCGGATCGAGCAGATCGAAATACGACGTGATCTCTTCCGGCTTCACCAGCTTGGTGTTGTACATGATGATGTAGGAAGGCGAGGCCCCCCAGGTGAAGATATAACGGCCTTCCGGGTCTGTGTAGTGGTGCTTGCCCTGGTACCACTTCTTCTGATCGGTCACTTCCGGGTCGATCAGAAGCTTGTCCATCGGCGCGATCATCTTGTTGGGCAACAGGATGGAGAGCCCGGTATTGGCGCCGCCGATCCACACATCGGCGGTAAAGCGACCTGCTTTCCTTTCCGCGAGAATGCGCGCCGAATGACGGCGGCTGCTGCCGGTCTGGTAATTGACCTTGACGCCGTATTTCTTTTCAAAGACGCGCAAGGCCGGCGGCAGACGGCGGGGCATCTGCCCGCCGAGGATAACCTCGACCTTGCCTTCCTTTTTCGCGGCAGCGATCAGTTTTTGCATTTCCGGCGTGTCGGCCGCGGTTGCCAATGCGGGCGCGAGCAGGACCGCGGCGAGTGTCCCGGCGGTAAGCAGCTTGCGGATCATTTTACTTCTCCTGATTTAGTTACCGTTGACGCGGTGACGTGATCACGAAACTTCCAGATTGTGCACCTGATCGGATGACCAGGCGCTATAGCCGTCCGGACGCAACCTGAGCCAGACACGCCCACCCTCGGGCATGGCGTCGTGACGGTTGCCATAGACGAACAACGGGCGCTGGCGATCGGCAGCGACCACGTATTCAAAACTTTCTCCCAGGAACAGGGATGCCTCGACGACCCCGGGCAGAGCACCCGCGGGTACGGCATCACCGGTGGCGGCGACGATCTCTATATCCTCGGGCCGTACGCCGATAAAGACGGGGCTGCCCGACGTTAGCCCCTCCGGGTCGGGCGTGCGGGCAAAAACGGTGCAGTCGGGGGCTCCATCTATGGTCACCGCCAACTGGCCGCCCGGATTCGCCGCCTGGACCTTACCCTCCAGCAAGAGGGTCTTGCCGACGAAGTCGCGGACGAATTCATTGGCGGGCGAGTCGTAAAGTTCCCGCGGGCCGCCCTGCTGCTGAACGACACCCTGGTTCATCAGCGCGATGCGGCTGGAAAGGCTCAGCGCTTCGACCTGGTCGTGGGTCACGAACAGAACGGCGATGTTGAGGCGTTTTTGCAATTGCTTGAGCTCGAGCCGCATTTGCTCGCGCAGCTTGGCGTCGAGGTTACTGAACGGCTCATCGAGAAGCAGAAGCCGCGGCTCCGTCACCAGGGCGCGGGCCAGCGCCACGCGCTGCTGCTGGCCGCCCGACAGCAAGGGGCCGGGGCGCTTTTCCATGCCTGCCATGCCGACGAGGTCGAGGACCTCGGCCACCCGGGGGGCGATTTCGGAGCGCGGAAAACGGCGGGCCCTGAGGGGAAAGCCGACATTTTCCTCCACCGTCATGTGCGGCCAGATGGCATAGGACTGGAACACCATGCCGATGTTGCGCTTTTCCGGCGGCAGGAACAGCCCGCTCGCGCTCTGCACCGTCGGCACGCCATGCAGGTAGATATCGCCCTCGTCCGGGTCTTCGAGACCGGCCACCATGCGAAGCGTGGTGGACTTGCCGCAACCGGACGGCCCCAGCAGGGTGAAAATTTCCCCGTCGCGAATCTCCAGCGACAAGCCGTCAACGGCCTTTGTGGTCCCGCCCGGATAAGTCTTGGACAGGCCGACAAGGCGGATCGCGACATCCCCCGATTGTGACGTACCGGCCGCGCCGCGTTGCGCGCCCGGTTTAGCCTGACTGTCCATTACGCCTCCTGATTACGCTTAATCACTTTCCGGGGGCGCGAATCGCTCCGCGTCCCCGGCAAAGTTCAGATTTTAAGGTTGAAGACCTTGCGAGCATTGTCTTCGAAGATTTTCTTCTTATCGGATTCACTCAACGCGGCGATCGATTCGATCAACGGACGGGTATCGTCCATCCACTCGCCGGTGGCGGGATCCTTCGCGGTGCCCGCGCCGGGACGTTCGGTGCCGAACATGCAACGGTCCGGGGTCGCCCAGTGGAACAGCATTTCGAGCGCGTCCTTCGTATAAAGCGCGGTATCGAAATACAGCTTGCGGAAGCTTTCCTCGAACGTCTCCTTGGCCCGGCCGCCCTTGATACGGGCCGCACGGAACCGGCCGATCTGGTAAGGGATCGCACCGCCGCCGTGACAGATGATCAGCTTGAGCTTGGGGAAATCCTCGAACACCTTGGAGCTGAGGATATTGATGATGGAGACGCTTTCTTCAATGATGAAGTTGAGCGTGTAGTTGTGCCGGTGCGCGCGGCAACCAGCCCCATGCACCATCGCCGGAACGTCCAGCTCGACCAGCTTTTCATAAAGCGGGTACCAGTACTCGTCCCCCAGGCCCGGAGGCGGCTCGAGGTTTTCGCTGGGATCGGAGTTGAGCAAACAGCCGACAAAGCCAAGTTCCTTGACGCACCGTTCCAGCTCCTCGATCGAGTTGGCGGGCGAGACCCCCATGTTCTGGGGCAAAGACGCCATGCCGACAAAACGGTTCGGGAACAATTCAACCTGGCGCGCGGTCAGGTCGTTACAGGCTTCGCAGAAGGCACGAACGATGCTTTCGGGCTTTTCCGAATGCATCATCTGGTAAGGCCGCGGCGAAATGATCTGAATATCCGTGCCGACCTCGTCAAGCTGCTGCAGATGCGAAGCGCCACCGTGCACTTCCTTGTTCAGCGCCTCGACGATCAAATCATCAGAAAGCTTGAGCTTACCGCGCTGGCGCGCACGGGAGGCCAGCAGGTTCGCCTTATAGGCGAACAGCTTGTCCGGAGCCGTAAAATGGGCGTGGATATCAATAATCATAATTCCCCCTGTGTTCCTGTTGTGATGACTGTTTTGACGCTGGGTTTGCCATTAATCGGGAAATAGCCAATCCCCCAAATACGAATCCGGCCAGTAAACGTGCATGATCTGCTGATAAACCCCGTAAATAAAGACAAGGATCAGCGCCGACAGCGTGATTGCGACGGTCCAGCTGCCGCCATAAAAGCGGATATAGACCAGCACCAGCAGCGGCAAGGCCACCGGCAGGCCGATCAGCGGGATCGCCGCCAAAAGGCCCAGAAGCCAGGCCCAGATCTCGACGACACGCCAGAAGGTCTGCCGGGCATCACCGGCGTCGAAAGTGGGCAGTTCGTACTTCGGCGTTGCCGCCGCGCCCTCGGCGAGCGGGCGCCCGAAAACATCAACCAGAAGTTGGAGCGTTGCCAGAACGGTGCCAATGCTGCCCAGAACCAGAACGATGATCGAGGCCCGCAAGGTCCACTGCGACGCGACGGCGACCGCGGTTACGAGAACACCAATGATAAAGATCGTAAACAGGTCCGTGATTCGGAAACGATACCCCATCACACCGCCCCCTGCGCTGCCAGGCGCCTTTGCTTCACCGCGTTCCAGAATGGCCAGATCAGCGTCGCCAGCACGACGATCCCGATCATCAGCACGCCCGGACGCGTGACCCAGTTCATGTCATAGCGCGCAACCGACAGCCACAGATACAACTCAACCTTCTGACCAAGGACAAAGCCGAGAACCACCGGCGCCCGCGGCCACCCCGTTATCTTCATCAGGTATCCGAAAGCCGACAGCACCAGCAGGGCGATGATGTCCGACATGGAGAAATGTGCCGAGAATGCGCTAAGAACCGTCAGCGCAACGATGATCGGCACCAGGACATAGAACGGGAAAAAACAGACCTTGGCCGCCGGCTTGACCATGATCCAGCATATGACCGAAGCCAGTATCTGCGACAGCACCAGCGCCCAGATGATCATGTAGATGTAATGGATCTCCGAGGTCAGCATATCCGGACCTGGGTTCATGCCGACACCGACAAAAGCGATGATCAAAAGCGCCATCGAGGTCGAACCCGGAATACCGAAGGCCAGAGTCGTCAGCAACGCGCCTCCTTCCTTGGCGTTATTCGAGCTTTCCGGTGCGATCACGCCGCGCACGTCGCCCTTGCCGAAGCTTTCGGTGTTTTTTTCCGTCTGGCGCGCATGGGCATAGGCGAACCAGTCCGCCACGTCGCTGCCCAGCCCCGGCAGGATGCCGACCCAGCAACCGATGACGGAACAGCGTAACACCAGCCACCAGTGCTTCAGGGCATCGCGGACACCCTGCATCAGGCCGGTTTCGCCCAACTCGTTGACGTCCGCCACCTTGCCCTTGCGCGCGGCAAGCGCGATCATTTCCGGAATCGCGAAAATCGACAGCGAGATCAGCACGACGCTGATCCCTTCCCACAAGTAGGGCTGATCGAAGTCGAAGCGCATGACGCCGGATTTGACGTCCTGGCCCACGGTGGACAGCAGCACGCCCAGGATCCCCGCCGTCAGGCCCTTGAGCGGCGCGCCGGCGCTCAGCACCCCGATCATGCTCAGGCCCCAGATGGTGAACATAAACAGTTCGGGTGATCCGAAACTCTTGACGATGATCTTCATCACCGGCAGCGAAGCGAACAGCACGAAGGCCCCGAAGATTCCCCCCATCATGGACACCATGAACGCTGCGGAAAGGGCACGGCGGGCCTCGCCGTTGCGCGCCATGGGATAACCATCAAGCACAGTCGCCTGCGATCCCGATCCCCCCGGCACCGCCACCAGGACGGAAGTGAAGGTGTTGCCGGTGTTGCCCACCGTCGTGACCCCGATCAGGAACGCGATGGCATTGACCGGTTCCATCAGCATCGCAAACGGCAACAGGACCGCGAGCTGGGCGGGACCGCCCACCCCGGGCAAGGCCCCGCCCCAGACACCGAGAAGAACGCCCAGAACAAGAAACCCGAACGGCACCGGCGCCGCCAGCGTCACCAGGGCCTGAAATACGCTCTCAATCATGAAACGTCTTCTTTCATTGTCTGCAACCGCGTCACTTCAGGATCAGGGACACACCACCCGGCTCGCTTCCAGCCGGTCGCCACGCTTTTTCCAGGCAATTTCGCAACTCATGCCCGTCTTGACCGCGGAACGCCCCTTGAGCTGACCGCCGACGGTGATTTCCGTCCGGCTGCCGCTGGCACGCACCTTCATCTTCTTGCCCTTGTGCTTGAAGATATAGACGCGCCCGCCACGCTGAACGTCGTCGAACTTGACCTTCACCAGGTCGGGGGCCTTTTCCGCCTTGGTCTGCGGCAAGCCCAGCTTGGCCCGCATCGCCTTGACGATACTGACCGCTTCCGGGTCGGCCTCGATCGCGCCGACAATCAGCTTGCGCGTTTGCTCGCCCGTGATCGGCACATAGCCGTCACCCAGGATGTTGTTGGCCTGCTTCTTGAACTCGGGGTCCTTCGCGGTCGCCATGAATGACGCCCGCAGGATATCGCGCCGCGCAATCGGTGTTTTCGGCGGCAGGGCGAAGTACTTGTCCACCACGCCAGAACCGGTCCACTGGCCATAGGCCGCCCATTGCTTGTCGGTCAGGCCCGCCTTCTTGAGCAGTTCCTCGAATACCGGCACGCCGGGATAGTCGTCACGCGCCTTTTCCGAGACCAGGGCCATGGCGCCTTCCTGCTTGATGAAACGATCGAGAATCTTGTCGGTGCCGGAGCCGAACATATCGATCTCGCCCCGGCCATACGCCAGGTAGATCGCATTGGAATTCGGATAACCGAGCACGAACTTCAGATTCCAGCCTAAATGCAGGGCCCCGAAGGCCGCGACCGCGTCCTGGGTGCGGTCCGTGGACACCGAACCATGGGCGATCGGCGGCAACTTGGGATCCCTGAGCCGCTTGAGCGCGGATTTGCGGATGATCTGCACCGAGGCGCCACGCTCGACGGTCCCGACGTATTCCCACTGGCGCAGGTCGTAGCGCACCGCCTTCGATTTCCGCAGCACCGGACCGAGCGAACCGCCGCCGGCGAAAACGCCGACGGTCAGGCCATCGGGACGAACCTTGTTGTGCAGGTCGTTGGCGCCGATCAGTTGCAGCGGCTTGTTGCGGATCAAGACATCGGGCTTGCCGGGAATATGATTGGCCCAATAGCGGGCCACCAGTCGGCCGGTCGTATCGGTGCCACCGCCGGGCCGCGACGCGATCATCACCGTGAAGGTTTTGCCCACATAAAAATTATCCGCAGCACTTGCCGTCGATCCCGGCGCGGCGATACCCGCCGCCGCCACAATCAGAAGCGTCGTCAGTGGCCCGACAGCGGGGCCGCGGCGCCGGGGGCGCCCTTCCACTCGGTTCTGCATGTCGTCTCTCCTGTCATGAGGCGCCGAAAGGGCACCTGGCTTTCTTGTAAACATCAGTCCCATCAGCCGGCGGCCGTGGCGACCTTGTTGGCAGCGGCTTTCTTGGGACACTGGGGGTAGTAATCACACATCTTGCATTCGGCCCCCGCACCTTCGACCGCCTTGACGAAATCAGCGTGGATCTTCGGATCCTCGTCCTCGAACTCGATCTGGCTGCCGCCCTTCTTGATGCTGGTGAAGGTTTCGTTCTTGCGGCTGGCCGGTTTCATGAAGCGATAGCGCCAGTTATTCCATCGCAGGGCCAGATAACGCGCCGGCATGGAGCCGGAATTGAAATGCTGGTGGAACCACTGGTCCGGCGGCACCACGACGCTGCCCGGCTTCCAGTGAACAGTCTGCGGCTCCTCGCCCGCGGGCCACAGGATCGAATAGCCCTGCCCCGCCAGGATCACCACATGGGCACCCGGCCCGTGCTTGTGACATTTCTTGTAGGTGCCGACCGGAAACTCGGAAATATGCGCACCCATGGTATTGCCGGCCAGGTCGAACTTCATGTTCGTGCTGCCCTTGCCGCGCTCGCCGTAATCGGCCAGCTCGATGGTGCGGGTATCGGGCACGAAATTGGTCGTCATGAAGAAACGGCCATAAAGCTCGGCCGAACCGAAATAATCCTCCTGTTCGGGATCGAACCGTTCGCGGAAAACGTGCTCGCTGTTGAAGACGTAATCAACGCTGTGGAACAGGTTCATCACGAAGCAGCAATTGTTGACCGCGTAATAACGCGCGGCCTCGCTGCCACTTGAATTGAAGTGCTGATAATCGGCATTGAGCGGAATGGCGAACAGGCTACCCGGCCCCCATTCAAACGTATGCTTTCGGCCATCGCGCTGCCATACCGTGGTCGCCCCATGCCCCTTGGTGACATAAACCATTTCCTCGAACATATGGCGCTGCGGCGTGGTCTTGCCGCCGGGCGGCAGTTCACAGATATAGGCGTCATTGGTGCCGCCCGTGCCGTCAAGCCGGACAAAGGCCGAGGGCACGCCCTTGACGTCCCAGGGCGCCAGTTCAACGGCATTGATATCCTCGATGAAGAAACCCGTGATGATCGGAATCCCCTGACCGTTGACCCAATCGAGATAGGTGTCGACGGGATCGGGCTTCCAGTCCTTGTCCTTGGGGTCCAGCGTATCTGCCATACTCTTTTCCTCTCCCGTGCCCTCAGGCCGCGCCTTGCGTTTCCGGCTCGTTCAGGCCGATGCGCTCGTTGATGACTTCAAGTTCGATGATGCCCTCGTTGCCGCCGGGGAAAACGCCAAGCGGTGTTTCGCCCTTTGCCACCTTGTCGATCTGCTCCTTCAGCAGGCGGCGGAACAACACCAGCCCCTTGTCGGCGGCGCCCAACCGTTCACGCGCACGATCCATGACCTTGCCCTGGGTTTCCCAGGCCATCACGTCCTGCGCCAAAACCATATCCATGCGGTAATCGCCGTCTTCGCCGCGCATGGGCACAAAGCTCGATGGTGCATCGCCGTCCGCCGGGGAGTGTTCGCCGGGCACGGCCATGAAATTGATCATGAAAACCTGGGTATGGGTATCATCCACCGGCACCCGGTATTGCAGGTTGTGGCGATGGCCCCCGGTCTTGTCGCGGCTGTGCGCGACATGGCGCAGAACATTGGGGAACAGCAACGGGTGCTGGTCGACCTTCGGGCCTTCCTTGAAGGGTGTCGTGCGCCGCTTCATGATGCCGTGGTCGAAGGGAATGAAATCGTGGGTTTCGTCGTAGCCGTCCATCAGGCTGGCCAGATGTGCCGTGACCCCGTGCAGCCAGTACAGGTGCGACGGGTCGACCGAGTTCTCCATGCATTGCAGCCAGTTGCATTCGACCACTGAATGGCGCTCGACGGTGCGCACACCGTGTTCCCATGCCAAAACGTCCCAATGCGGCAGCGCCGGCGCCGGCGCAGGCCCCAGGTAGGCAAACAGCATGCCCCCCAGCTTGCGCACCGGGTAAGCGGTGGTCTGTACGCTGTCGCAGAAGTGGCTTTCCTTCGGTTCAGCCGGAGCCTCGATGCATTGCCCGGAACCGTCGAATTTCCAGCCGTGGTAAGGGCAGCGAATTCCCTCGTCATCCACCCGGCCATAGGCCAGCGACGCAAAGCGGTGCGGACACTGTTCCGCAACCAGTCCGTATTCTCCCTTGGGCGTGCGGTATAGAACCAGCGCCTCGGCCAGCAGGCGCACCTGCATAATCGGCTTTTCGTCGGTCAGCTCACCCGCACAGGCGACCGGATGCCAGTAGCGGCGCAGCAGTTCACCGCCGGGAGTTCCCGGACCAACCCGGGTGAGAGTTTCATTTTCATCACGCGACAGCATTGCTCTCCTCCTCTTAAACGCCCCGCCTGTTCTCAGCCTCCGTGACCAAGCAACATCTGCGGGTTGTCCTTGTAGAGTTCCCGAATAAAGCCCGAATCCTCGATCTGGCGCAGGAAGTGGAAGTCCCACAGCGCCAGTGGATGGATGTTGGCCGCATCGCCGTTCTTTTCGTCCTGCTTAAGCGCTTCCTGATAAACGTTGCCGATGGCCCGCATGGACGGAAACAGGCGCGGGTCCAGTTTCGGCGCAACATCGTCGTAAAGCCGCTCCGCAATTTCGCGATCCAGCACGCCGTCGTTGTCGTAGCGTTCCATCAGGATGCGAATGACCTCTTCGCGGTTCTGCTTGAAATAGGCAACGCCTTCGATGGTGGCCTTGAGCACGCGCTCGACCACGTCGGGGTGTTCGTCCACCATTTTCTTGCTGGTCGACATGGTCATGTAAAAAATCATGTGCTGGGGATCGAGATCGATGACCTTCAGCCCCTTCCGCTTGGCCAGTTCGGCATTGGGCTGGCTCAGGATGGTGGCATCCACGTCCTTGTCCGCGACCATGTCGATGAGCGTCTTGCGGTTGGGCTTGCCCGGTTCGGTCACATCCTGCTGGGCGCGACGAATGATCTCGACCTCGTCCTTGTCGGCGTCGATCCCCGCCTGCTTCAGATACAGCCAGGTGTTGAGCCACGGATGATTGCCGCGCGAGCCGACCTTGCGGTTGCGCAAATCCTGCAAGGTCTCGATGCCGTCGTCGGGACGGCAGACAAGACCGACATAGTTGTTGCTCATGGTTTGGCCGACGTAGGTCCAGGTATCGCCGCGCGCGCGTGCCGCGTAGGTCGAAACATGGTTGCCGGAGACGAATTCCACTTCGCCGGTCGGCACCATAGCATGCGCATCTTCGCGGCTGATGACCCGCTGGTAATCCACGTCCAGATCGTGATGCGCCCAGGCGCCGCATTCCTGAATAACGTGCATCAGCACGAGATGACTGTGGGCCCTGTAGGGGAATTTAATGTGATCCAACGTTTTTCTCCCTGAACTTTTATTAATTATGGTGCCGGCACCTGGTGCTTCATCTTGCGCAAGCGACCGTCGCGCGACGACGCCATGATGGCCAGGCAAACTTCCAGCGTTGCCTTGCCCCAACGCCCATCGGGAAAAGCCGGCCGCCCGGCGGCGATGGCATTAGCCAGCTCCTTCAGTTCCTCGGCCCGCCCGTGGCCGGTCGGCAAGACGACTTCCTCGCGCCCCTGTTCAGTGTAGATGAACAGCCCGTCCTGCGACTGGCGAATAACGCCGTGTTCGCAAAACACCACCGTCAGCCCGAAAAAGGGCTGGCGCTGCTCCGCCTTGTCGCGGTCCGTCTTGACGCCGCGCGCCGTCGCGCCGCTGACCTTGCCCTCAGGATCGCTTGGCCCGGTCAGGCGCGGCTTGTCGGCCCGCGGAAAAGACCGCGCCGCGGTCTGGGTGATGCCCGATTCGCCAATACCCCAGGTCAGCTCGGTCACGTCGAAATAGCCGTAGCCGTTGAAGGTGATCGTCGCCGCTGCGCCGTTATCGAATTCCAGCAGCGCGGAAAAATGCCCCTCGGTGTCGAAATGTCGGTCGGCCCGGCCGGAAATGCCGCGCACGCTCTGCACCATGCCGCCGCCGATGAAGCGCACGATGTCGACGATATGCGGCCCCTGGCGATAGACGATGCCGCCGCCCTTGCTGGTGTCCAGTTCCGGCGCCAGGCGCGGGCGCTGAAGCCAGTCGTTGAAATTCGCCGCGTGGATCTGCACGACACGGCCGAGCCGCCCCGACTTGACGACATCGCGGATGGCGCGCATGGGCGCTTGATAGATTTTCGAATGCCCCTGCAGGAAATGCACGCCCGCGTCGGCACAAGCCTCGATCATCTTGTCGCACTGGCGCAGAGACACGGCCATCGGCTTTTCACAGATCACGTGCTTGCCCGCGCGCGCCGCCATCACGCTGTGTTTCATATGCAGCGTATTGGGCGTGGAGACCCAGATTGCATCCACGTCATCGCGGCGGCACAGGGTCGCCAGGCTGGCAAAAGCGGGCTTGCCGGTTCGCTCCGTGAAAGCCGTGCGGGCTTCGGCGCGCACGTCGGCACCGGCCGTCAGCGCGAAGGGCGCCCCTTCGGTAAAGGCGGGAAGCACCTGCCCCGACGCCACGCCAAGGCCTGCGATCCCAACGCGGAGCGGTGTATTCATGACCGGTTTCAAAGCCTTGTCATCCATGTCAGGCACCGGAAAGATTGACGTAATAACGCCAGGTCGAATTCATGTGATCGCTCTTGCTGCTGCCGTTGGCGCTGTTTTTGGACCGGCGGCGCTTGAATTCGGCAATGTCCTCATCGGAAATGGGCTCGGGATCGCCAAGCAGGTGCGCGCGGTAATTCATTTCCGCCAGTTCGTTCAGGCGAATCGCGGTGACGGTCGCCTCCTCCACACTGGCGCCGGCCGTGGTAATGCCGTGACCGCGCATCAGGCAGACGTTTTTTTGGCCCATGACCGCGCCGAATTCCTCGGCCAGTTCGAAATTGTTGATGGTGATCGAGCGGCCATAGGTCGGAATGCCCTGGCTCAAAAGATCAAGGCTGCCCGGATCGTACCCACCGTAAAGCGGCAGCAACGGCTTGTTGCAAATGGTGAACAGCACCACCGTCGCGGGGTGGATGTGCACCACGCTCTGCACCTCGGGCCGGGTGCGATAAAGGATCATGTGCAGGTAAACTTCACTGGGCGCGGCCAGGCCATCGGGCCCGTCCACCTTGCGCCCGTCCATGTCCACGGCGATGACCTCGTCGGCGCTGGTGTAGCGCACGCCGGTTTCATCGCGGCCCCGCGCCCGAATCAGAACGTGTTTGCCATCCGGTGAACGCTGGCTGACATGCCCCGTTGCGGCCTTGGTCAGCCCCAGGCTTCCAACCATACGGCAGGATTTCGCGACAAGTTCACGCGCATCACGATCGGCGGTTGGCGACGCCATTGGCTTCGGTCTCCCTGTGCTTCCGCCTCTTCGTGGGGCGGAATTTTTTTTGTCTTCAGTGTTTTAACAGCATCCCCCCGCTTCTATTAGGGTGAGATACGGCAAGACTGATTTTGTTATTTGAAAGGGATTTCTGATATGTATCAAGTGCCCCCCTGCAAAAACGGGGAAATGGCCGTTAATACATTGAAATTCCTATATTAAACTTCCAGCGCCTTGATCATCTGGTGGCGGCGCGAACGCGCCCACAACCACGCCACCAGGCACATCAGGCAGCCTGCCGCCATCGGGTAATGCCAGCCGAGCACCTCCGACGAGGCGCCGATGATGAGCGCCCCGGTCGCCGGCGCGGCGCGGAAAATCATCCCGTAGATGCTGATGACGCGCCCGCGCAGGACCCCGGTCACCGCGTTCTGGATCAACGCCTGCCCCCCAACGCTGGTCACCGTGATGCCGTAACTGGCCGCGGCGAGCAGGATCAGCGCCGCCCAAAACGTCGGCGCGAAGGCGAAAGCCAGCGTCGCCAGGGACATGACACAGGCGTTGGCGATGGCGATCGAGGTCAGGCCCGTCACGCGGCCGCGTTGGGCAATGCCGAAGGCCCCGGCCATGGATCCCAACCCCATGGCCGACGTCATCCAGGCCAATCCGGTCGCCCCCGACTGGAACACGGCACCGGCATAGCCCGGCAGCAGATCGGCCAGCGGGCGTACCAGGATCGAAATCAGGGTCAGCAACACCAGCATGGGACCGATGCCGGGATGGCCCGCTATGTAGCGCAGTCCCTCGGTCATTTGGGCGAACAGGGACTGGGGCTTGCGGGTGAACTGTTCGGCAAAGGGCAATTGCAGGCGCGACAGCACGATGATGAACACCACGAAGGATGCCGCGTTGGTGGCGAAAGCGCTGGCAATGCCGAACCGTGCGATGATCACCCCCGCCACGGCGGGACCGATAAAGCGCGCCACGTTAAAGACCATGGAATTGCACGCGATGGCGCTCGACAGGTCCTCCGAAGGCACCAGGCTCGGCACCAGCGCCTGGCGGGCGGGATGGGAACCCGCGTTGAAACTGCCCCTGAGAAAGGTCAGGAACACGAGCCACCAGATATCCACCCAACCGAACCAGGTCAGCACCGCCAACGCTATCGCCTGAGCCAGCATCAGCAATTCCGCCCACAGCGCGATCAGCCGGCGGTCATAGCGGTCCGCGATGGCGCCGCCGAGCGGCGCGAAAACGATGGAGGGAAACATCTCGACAATCGCGATGATGCCGAGCCACAGGCCGGAATGGGTCAATTCCCAAGTCAGCCAGCCGATGCCGACCCGCTGTACCCAGTTGCCGACAAGGGAGATGCCGTCGGCACCTATGAAATTCCGGTAATGCCGATGGCGAAAGGTGCGGGCGATACCGCCACTGGCGAGAAACTTCAGCATGAAATCCTGTAAAACTCCGGCGGGCGTGAATCCGCTGCCGCCTGTCACGACAGTCTACGCTATTCCACGCCGCTTAGACAGGAACAGAATCCGGATGCGTCCCGCCCCCCACTGCCCTAGGCTTGCCGTCAGGCCCGTGAACCGCGAGGACGCCATGACCAAGACACGACTGCCCGCATTCCAGCGCTTCATAGATCAGTTGAGGGACGCCTTCGCCACCGCCCCCAATACCGCAGCTGCCATGGCCGCCACCCGCGTCATACTGGAACGCGCCCTTCGCGACGACACCCTGCTGGCGCATTCCCGCAACTGGCCTTCGACCGAGGGGCACAAGAACCTGTTGCTATACAAAGACCCGGACCATGGATTCGTGATCAACGCCGTGGTACGAACCCTGGATCGCAAGCGCGGCGTCCACGACCATGCCCACGCATGGACCGCTTACGGCATTCTTGATGGCGAAGAAGAATTGACCCGCTATCGCCGCACCGACGACGCCAGCCGCCCCGACCACGCCGAAATCGAACTGGAAAGCGTGACCCACGGCGGTCGCGGCACGGTGGATGTCGTGCCGCCGTTTGCCATTCATGCGGAAAACGGCGGCGCGCAACGCTCCGTCGCTATTATCGTGCGCTCGGAACGTCTCGTCGGGCATACGCTACAGGGCCGCTACCGGCCCGGCACCGAACGCACCTACTACCAGGGAGAGGGCCCGACCCAGGTACCCTTCGAGGTCGCCTGAGCGGGATTATTCGACCAGCGGATCGCCTTCCACCGTGCAGCGGCGCAACAGGCGATTTTCATCGCGCGGGAAATCTGTCCGCGCATGCACGACGCAGCGGTTGTCCCACATAACGAAATCCTTGAGCTGCCACTTGTGCGCGTAAATGAACTCCGGCCTGTCGGTAAGCTCGAACATGGCCTGGAGAATGCGCTCGCTCTCGTCGCTGTCCAGCCCATCAATGCGCGCCGTCATCAACTGATCCACGAATAGCGACTTGCGCCCGGTCTCGGGGTGGGTATGCGCTACCGGCTGGTGCCAGTGCGGCGCATCGGGCGTACCGTCGGGCACGCGAACCCGTTCGGACCGCTTGTATTCATGGACATGAAGCGCCGTCCGCCCGGCGATGGTCTGCTTGATGTCGTCGGGAAGCGCCTCGTAAACCCTGTACATGTTGGCGAATCGCGTATCGCCACCGCGGGACGGAATTTCCAGCCCGTAAAGAAACGTGTAGCGATAGGGCCGCTCGGCATAGCCCGAATCGATGTGAAACCACATCTCGCCTTCGCCGAAGGCGCCGATGGGCTTGCCCTCCACCTTGATATTACTGACCAGCAAGGTATGCGGATTGGTCTGGAGCAGCCCTTCCGCATCCTTTTTCAATGCGGTCTTGGCCCGACGCCGTTCCCCAAGGCGGCCGAAGTAACCGGCGAACCGCAACTGCGCCTCAAGCGACAGTTCCTGCCCGCGAAACACAAGCATGATGTGTTTCTGCCAGGCGCGGCGAATTTCCGCCACGGTTTCCGGTGAAAGTTCCGCGCTCAGGTCAACGCCGGAAATCTCGGCGCCCAGCGCATCGGAAAGCGGCGTAACGCAAATTTCCTGGGTTAACGTGCCCATAGGCTTCCCCCCTCGCCCTTGCGGGAAAGTATCGCACCCCAGGGAAATCCCGGTCAATCGCCGCCGGCGATGAAATCCTCGTCCGCCACGACGCGAAGCGGCAGGACATCGCTGTCCTGGGTCACGATCAGCGTTGGATCCACGCGAACGCAGGCGCCACCATAGGCGCCCGCTACGGAAAACGTGCAAAGCTGCACATTGACCCCATCAAGCTTGGGCAGGCGGAACAGTTCCTGGTAAATCTGGTCGCGGCTGTCGAAGTTCCCAGCGGTTTCGCCGATCAGGTCCTCGCGCCGGTTGAAAATACTGATGTTCTGCCCGCAACGCCCGACGATCGGCTTGGCGACGTAGCCCGACGCCCGCAACCCCTCGGTCAGGTCATAGTGCGAGTTAAGCAGGTAGCGGCTGTTGGGATACATGTCGCACAGCACCGGCAGGATTGCCTTGTTGCTGGGGATCAGGGTCCACAGCGGTTCGAACACCATCACCTCTTCGCGCAGCAACACGTCAACCAGGCGCGGCCGCGTTACGGAACGGTCAATGTCGCGGTGCGCCCGCAGGTTGGCATCATCCTCGGCAAGGTCTTCGCGGATCTGGTCGAGCGCCGTTTCCCAAGCCCAGGTTTTCCAGACCCGCGTGATCCGCACGCCGTCGGCATCGCAGATCCAGCCTTCATCGTCCCAACGCAGGCTCGACGTGCCGGTAATGACCTTGTTGGGAATACCCGCCGCATCCATGGCGCTTTTCATGTAAAGCGCGTGATAATTTTCCTCGCGGTCGCGGTCCTTCATGATGTGGACGATTCCGTCGGCACCGCACCCACGCCACGCATCTACCAGGAACTCATGCAGCCGCTCGCCCGGCGAACGGCCAATATCGCAACCGAAGTGTTCTGCCCATCGCCCCTGCACCAGGCCCGTTTCCATATGGCAAGAAGCCGAATCGGCGTTGTATTCGTAAACCTTTAGCCCCCGCTCCGAGAGCGAGAAGTCGAAACGCCCCGTAATCATCTCGTTGCGGCGATTGTTCCACGACTGGTGGATGCGCGGCCACAGCGCCTGGGGAATATTGAAACGGCTCAGCAGCGAATCGTTTTCCAACACCGCATTCGTGGCGTGCAGGAACATGCGGTGCAATTCGTTGGTCGCCCGGCGAATTTCGCGGTGCGCGGTTTCGCTGATGCAAAAATACCTGTGCGGATCGGCCGATTCACTGGCGAGGCGGCAGCCTCCCATGCTTTCAATGAAAGCCGCCTGGGCCGAGTCACCGGCATCGAGCCATGGTGTATCCCCTTTTGCGGAATCGTTTACGGAACGAGCCTGGAGGTTATAGAGCTGCGGTTCGGGATCGAGAATAATTTCGGCATGGGTATCGTCGGCGGTCTGCATCACCCAACCGAGAATAAGGGTGTCATCGAAGGTGCAACTGACCCAACAACCACCGAACGGATCGCGCCGCATTGGCAGTTCACGGGAATAGGTCTGTCCCTCGGGCCAGATGCGGTGGGATACGTTTTGCTCGATGCAGCGCACCCGGTCCGGCAGCACCTCGGTCACCACGGCGACATGGCCCGTCGTTTCGAACTCGCCGCCTTCGTTCCAGATCATCAGGGCGCCCGGCTCCGGAGGCCGGGCGGCACCGTTGCGGAACGACTTCAACGGAAGCTCGTTGCCGTTACGGACCACGCGCACGAAGCGTAGCCGAAAGATGTCGTAGGCCATGGCGATGTCTTCAAAGACATAGCCGTGATTGAGATACATCCAGCGCCGCGCCAGCTCCACGCATTGCCATTTCTGGCCCATGTAGATGCCGTCGACGTAGCTGCGAAAGGCCTGGCGCGTCGGCATCTCGGTTTTGTCCACCGATGAATAGTCCGACGAATAAACCGCCACGCCGCCGGGCGCCATCCCCAAGATGGTGCCAAACCTGGCAGGTGTGGGCGTATCGGTATCGCTCAAGGAATCCGGTCCTCTCAGACGCCCGCCACATGCCCCCGGTCGGCGGCGGGCAAGCACGCCGGGACGCGAGGAAATAAGGTGCCGCCGGGAAAATTCAAGAGCTTCCTATAGCGTCCTCAGAGATAGCCGCGCGCGCTCCAGAACCGTTCCGCCGCCGGGTGCAGGGGAATGCCCAGCGGCGCCTCGGCAACGTCCCGGCACATGCGCTCAAGCGGCAAGGGACCGCCCCCCTCCCAGGGGATTTCATCACGCCGCGCTTCCAGCCCGGCGCAAACATGACGCACCAGGTCGTCGTCGGCATCCTCACGCACGAACACCGGCCAGCCGCTGAAATCCAGTGTCAGAATGTCTTCGGGCAGGGTCGGATAGGTTTTCTTGCGCAGGTAGTCGCGGCGGTAGCCCATGGCTTCCAGTTTCGCCACCGTGTCCTCGCCCAGATGCAGCACGGTCATTCCGGCGGGCACCATGGAATCGGCCCAACTGTGCACGCCTTCGTCAAAGATGGCATCCACCTCGCCACGCATCAGGGATTCGAAGCGGGGTGTGCCGGGATGGGGAATGTGCCCCTCCTTGCGCACTTCGCCGCCCCAGGACTTGAGATGGGCGAGACTGAACCCGGCGGCCGCGAAAATATCGTCGAGCATGAAATGAAGCCAATGCTGGTCGAGGCCACGCAACGACAGCTTGAGCGGATACCTGGCCCGGGCGATATCCTCGATATGGGTAAAGCCGGTTTCCGCCCGCACGGCAAACAGGCACTGGTCGCGTGACGGCAGGACGGTCACGGCGCGTACCGGCTGTGGCGCGGTGAAGGCACTGCCGGTGCCGCGGTAGGCCACCGCAAGCGCCGCCGACGGGTTGAGAAAGGCAAGATCCAGATCACCCGCCACCACCCGCGTCAGGCCATCCAGCGTGCTCGACGCACTCAGCAGGAACGGGCCGCCCGCGCCGCGCTGGGCCTTGAAAAAAACTTCCGGCTCGCGGAACGGCTGTTCTTCGCTGGCGCCCATGCCCGCCGCCATCTCCAGAATGAAACGCGCCCGCACCGTCGAGGCCGAAGGCTGATAGGTTTTTTTGGCTTCAGCCATTGCAGTCTTTCCCTTCGAGTGCCGTTCAGGGGCCCGGGATTTTTGCCATCATGTCGCGAAGCGCGCCCTTCCAGGCCCGGTCGATGGACCAGCTTTCGACCAGCCCCTCCATCACCAGGTCGAGCTTGGCCTGTGTATCGCAATGGCGCTCGACCACCTTTTGCAGGATACCGCTATGCTCCACATCCACCTCGGCGTGTTCCTTGGCGTTGACCTGCTTGTCGAAGGGAATCCCCAGCTCGCGCTCCTGCTTCTTGCCCCAGCGGTAGGAAATGCCGCCCTCGTCCAGCCAGTCCGACGAATTGGATACTTCCAGCGCGGCGCTGGCGGCAAAGGACTTGAGCCACGGCCCGGTCCGCGACAGGTGCAGCCAGGCAAAGGCACAGGTGCGGGTTTCGTCCGCCATCACCTCGCGCTCGAAGTCGGCGCGGGTCAGGCCCACGGTTTCAGCCTGACGAATTTGCAGGTCGAAATGGTTTTCAACCCCGCGTTCATCGTTGCCCGCGAGCTCATCCAGCTCGTGCTCCCAAATCAGCGCCTTGACGTCCATCGGCGACAGCGCCTGGGCCGTCGCCCAGCAGTCGCGGCGATTGAGCTGCCAGAAGGATTTCTGCAAGGCGTATTTCTGCGCACGCGCCTGATTGAGCGGCAGCGCCAGCATTCCGACATATTGTTCGGACGCGAACTGCGCGTTGGCGAGGCGACGCACCTCATCATAAAAGAGCTTCTTTGATTTTTTCATATCGACGTCAGACGCCAAAACACCCTCCCTGAAAGTACGAATTCGTTTTTTTCTTATATTCCGGGCGTTGGCTGCGATTTGCAAGCCACCTAATCCACGCCCGCCTTGCGCGCCAGGTAGACTGCCTGGGTAAAAGGCTTGTCCTGCAGGGGATTGTGGAATGTGACGGGGACGCCCTCGGCCACGGCGAACACGCCGGCCAGCCGTGCGGTGAAGGCGTCGTCGGGCGGTGCGTTCGACCACAGGCCGAAGATGCCGCCGGGCCGCAGATGCCGCGCCAGGCGCGCCAGGCCCGCCGGCTGGTAAAACCCGGCGCTACGCGCATCCAGCAATTCTTCCGGGGAATGATCTATATCCACCAGGATGGCGTCAAACCGGCGTCCGGGCGCCGCCGGATCAAAACCGGAGGGCGAATCCGCCAGCGCGAAGAAATCCCCGCGCACGAAGCGGCAACGCGGGTCCCCCGTCAGCACCGGGCCGAGGGGCAAAATGCCCTGTTTGTGCCAGTCAACGACAGCGTCGAGCATTTCAACGACCACGAGCGAGCCCACCGTATCGTGCCGCAGCACGGCCTCCGCCGTATAGCCAAGTCCCAGGCCGCCGACCACCACGTCCAGACCGTCCCCTTCCAAACGTGCAAGGGCAAGCTTCGCCAATTCTATTTCCGACGCGGTGAACAGGCTCGACATCAGGAATTCATCACCGAGCTTGATCTCGATGACATCGACACCGAGCTTCAGTTCGCGGCGGCGGCGCAGGCTCAACTCGCCGATCGGGGTCGCGCGATAATCGAGTTCTTCAAAAGACATGGAAATCCATTCGTTGCGTGGGCGACACAGGATAGGGACAATGGCGCAACGAAGAAACCGCGTTTCCCACGCCGCCGGAGATATTCACCATGCCAGACCTGCCGCAACGCGCCAAAATGCCATCGGAAGCCAGGGCCGCAACGGCGCCGCGCTACATGCTCGATACCTATGGCGACTGGGCGCGCAAGGAAGGGCTGCCGATCCATGAGGACTTCGCGGTGCATTTGCCGACACTGGAAACCGCGCCGTGGCCGCGGCTCGGCGATGGCTGCGGCGGGGCCTTCGTAAATCTCAAGGGCCGGGGCGACTGGATGACCATCCACCTGGTGGACATTCCGCCGGCAGGCAAAACCGCGCCCCAGCGGCATATTTACGACGAGGTTTTTTTCGTCCTGTCGGGCCACGGCAGCACCGTGGTAGAGGCCGCCGACGGCACCAGGCACACGTTCGAATGGGGACCACGTTCGCTGTTCGCGCCGCCGCTCAATGCCCGCTACCAGATATTCAACGGATCGGGACGCGAACCCGCGCGGCTGTCGTCGACCAACGATCTTGGGATGCTGATGAATTTCTTTCGCAACGAGGCCTTCATTTTCGACAACCACGCCTCTTTTTCCGAACGCGAAGGCCCCGCTGGATTCTATAGCGGTGAAGGCGAGCTGACCTCCATCCGCCCCGGCCGCAACCTTTGGGAAACGAATTTCGTCGCCGACCTGGCCGGTTTCGAGGTCATGCCCTGGGAAAATCGCGGCGCCGGATCATCCAACATGCAATTCCTGCTGACCGAAGGCTCCATCGGCGCCCACATCTCGGAAATGCCGGTGGGCACCTACAAGAAAGCCCACCGCCATGAAGCTGGCGCCCATGTGCTGGTGATGACCGGCGTCGGTTACTCCCTGCTTTGGTTCGAAGGCGATGGGGACTTCATGCGTATCCCCTGGGAATTCGGCTGGGTCTTCGCCCCGCCCGCCAACATGTTCCACCAACAATTCAATACCTCGGATACGCCGGCGCGATACCTCGCCTTCCTGTTCGGCACCAAGCGCTACCCCATCATCGAGGAACGGCGCGCCAATTCGCTGGTAACGCGAACCGATATCAGCATCAAGGAGGGCGGGCGCCAGATCGAATACGCCGACCAGGACCCCCGAATCCACGAAATGTGGCTCAAGGATATGCGCGCCAACGGCGTCGCCTCCCGCATGGGCGACCATATAGACGAAAGCCGCTATCCCTGATCGTGCTGGCCGCTTGGAAGCAGGGCCGGATCGGCCTATTCTGGTCACAACCGGCCAACCAAAAGCCTTTAGCAGGATGATTGCCATGAGCCCGAAAATTGTCGACGCCGATGCCCACGTCATCGAGAACCTGAACACCTTCCGCTTTCTCCAGAAGGGGGAGGAGAAATACCGGCCCATCTTGCTCAATTCCGCGCCCGAGGACACAATCGACACCCAGGGCGGCAAGGCACGAAGCAAGGATTACTGGCTGGTGGACGGCCAGGTCTGGTCACCGACCCGCAACCAGGACTACGGCGAAACCACCCCCGCCCAGCGTGAATTGAGCGATGTCACCGCACGCCTCGCGCACATGGACCAGCTTGGCATCGACACCCAGGTGCTTTACCCGACGTTCTTCCTCAGCAGCAAGACCGAGGATCCCGATTGCGAAACGGCGCTCACCCGCAGTTACAATCGCTGGCTCGCCGAGATCTGGAAACATAGCAACAACCGGCTGCGCTGGGTTGCCATCCCGCCGCTGCGCCGGATGGACAAGGTCGCCGACGAGTTGCGTTTCGCCAAGGACAACGGCGCCTGCGGCGTTTTCCTGGTCGGCATGGAGAACGACCGGGAACTGGATGATCCGTATTTCTATCCGCTGTGGGAAATCGCCCAGGAGCTTGATCTTGCGGCCTGCATCCATTCGGGTATTCACAGCGTTACCTACATGAACATGTTCAAGAATTCCTCGACCCGGTTCATGTCCAACCGCTCCCCCGGCGTCGGCGCTTTTCATGCCCTGATCATGCGCGATATTCCCGAGCGTTTCCCCGGTATGCGCTGGGGTTTCGTCGAATTCAGCGCCTCATGGGTTCCCTACGCCATCAACTACACCGAACTGAGCTACTGGAAGAACAAGAACAATCCCGACTGGACATCGAAGGATCTTCTCAAGCGCAACAACATGTACGTCGCCTGCCAGATAAGCGACGACCTGCCCTACATCGTCAGCAAGGTCGGCGAGGACAACCTTGTCATCGGCACCGACTACGGCCACCACGACCAGGCGACGGAAATCGATGCCATGCGCAAGATGCGCGACGACGGCGTTTTGCCCGAGCAGGTCGCCAACAAGATCCTGGACGACAATGCGCGCAGGCTGTACGGGCTCGACTAGCCCCACCCCATCACCCCTGTTGCCTTTGCCAATGCCAAAGCCTGATACCGCACACGCTTAAGGAATCCATGTCCGAACCTTCGCCCCCCAAGGCGCGCAGCGATGCCCCCGCCGGTTTCGCCTCGCGCCGCACCTTCGCGATCATTTCGCACCCCGATGCGGGCAAGACGACGCTGACCGAGCGCCTGCTCCAGACCGCCGGCGCCATCCACCTGGCGGGCGAGGTCAAGGCCCGCGGCGAACGCCGCCGCACACGCTCGGACTGGATGGAAATAGAGCGATCACGCGGCATTTCCATTTCCAGTTCGGTGATGACCTTCGAACACGCGGGCCTGACCTTCAACCTGCTCGACACGCCGGGCCATGAAGACTTCAGCGAAGATACCTACCGCACCCTGACGGCGGTGGATTCCGCCATCATGGTTATCGACGCAGCCAAGGGCATTGAAAGTCAGACCCGCAAGCTGTTCGAGGTTTGCAGGCTGCGCGACATTCCCATCATTACCCTGATCAACAAGGTGGACCGCGAAGCCCGCGACCCGTTCGAACTGCTCGACGAGATCGAAAGCACGCTTGCCCTCGACGCCTGCCCGATGAACTGGCCCGTGGGCATGGGCGTAATGCTGCACGGCCTATATGACTTCGCCAGTCACCGCTTTTCCACCTCGGCCCAGGGGCGCGGCGGCGACTGCAATGAACGGATCGCCCTCGACGGCCCCGATGACGAGCAGCTCGCCGCCAGGGTGGACGCGGAAACCCTGGCCGGTTTTCGCGAAGGCGCGGAACTGGCCACCGCCGCCTACCCGGCCTTCGACCTGAATTCCTATCGCGAGGGCCACCTGACGCCGGTCTATTTCGGCAGCGCGCTCAAGCATTATGGCGTCACCGAGTTGCTTGATGCCATCGCCACCTGGGCGCCGCCGCCGCGCGTGCAACCGGCGGAGCCGCACCCGGTCGCCCCCGACGACGACGCGGTGGCCGGATTCGTGTTCAAGGTGCAGGCCAACATGGACCCCAACCACCGCGACCGCGTTGCCTTTTTCCGTCTATGCTCGGGCCGCTTCCGGCGCGGCATGAAGCTGCGCCAGTCGGGCACCGGCAAGAGCATCACCGTCCACAACCCGATGTTCTTTTTCGCCCGCGAACGTGAGCTGACCGAAACCGCCCTGCCCGGCGACATTATCGGCATTCCCAATCACGGCACCCTGCGCGTCGGCGATACCCTGACGGAGGGCGAAGACCTGCGCTTCACCGGCATTCCCAACTTCGCGCCCGAAATCCTGCGCCGGGTGCGCCTGGGCGATCCCATGCGGGCCAAGCAGATGCGGCGCGCGCTGGAAGACCTGGCGGAAGAAGGCGTGACCCAGGTCTTCCGCCCGAACCTGGGCGCGCAATGGATCGTCGGCGTCGTCGGCCAGCTTCAGCTCGACGTTCTGATTGCCCGCATGGCCGAGGAATACAAGATCAAGGTCGCCTTCGAGCCCGCCCCCTACCAGGCGGCGCGCTGGGTCACGGCCAAGGATGGGGCCGCGCTCAAGCGGTTCATCGACCGCCACCAGGCCGTCATGGCGGAAGACCGCGACGGTGCCCCGGTGTTTCTCGCGAAAGACACATGGGAACTGAATTACACCGCCCGTGAATGGCCCGATGTGACCTTCCACGAAACGCGCGAACGCGCCTGAAGCGACAAACCAATTGAAAGCAGCCTGCGCCGCCGCCTAGGATAAGAGCGGAATAAGGGAGAAAACAAAGAATGGCGAAAATCGTCTGCGGGTTCGGCACGTCGCATGGGCCGCTTCTGTTCACCCCCCCGGAACGATGGGACTTGCGGGCCGAGGATGACCGCAAGAATCCGGCCCACCCGTTCCGTGGCCGTGAATATACCTTTCCCGAACTCGTAGCGCTGCGCGACGGCGAAAGGGATTTTCACAAGGAAATGTCGCTGGAAATGCGCTGCGAGCGCGACAAGCGCAACCATGCCGCCCTCGATGTGCTGGCAAGCAAAATTGCCGATATTGATCCCGACATCATCGTTGTCGTCGGCGATGACCAGCACGAATGGTTCCTGGAAGACAACCAGCCGTCTTTCAGCATCTACGCCGGGGAGCAGGTGATCAATGCCGCGCTCGATCAGGAAAAAATGAAAACAAAGTCGCCGGGCATCGCGCTGGCGATGAAAGGCTACTTCCCGACGGAAGACCACGTCTATCCGGTGCCCGCCGATTTGGCCCATGGCATCATCCGCCAGGCGATCAGCGACGAATTCGACGTTTCCGTTTCCACAACCCAGCCCAAGGGACCGCGCGGCACCATCGGCATTGGCCATGCCTTTGCCTTCGTCCAGCGCCGCATCCTTAGGGACAAGCGGGTGCCCATCGTGCCGATCCTGCTCAACACCTATTTCCCGCCCAACCAGCCGACGCCCAAGCGCTGCTACGAGTTCGGCCGCTCGATCGGGCGCGCCATAGCGGTCTGGAACGGCCCCAACGCCGACAAGCGGGTGGCGGTCTGCGCCTCGGGCGGCATCAGCCACTTCGTCGTGGACGAGGATTTCGACATGCGCATCCTGACCGCGATCAGGAACCGCGATACCAAGACCATCTTCGACGAACCCGATGCGCTGTTCCGCGCCGGCACGTCGGAAACCAAGAACTGGATCACGGTCGCCGGAATCCTGTCCGAAACGGAACTGCAGATGAACCTGGTGGATTACGTGCCCGCTTACCGTTCGGAAGCGGGCACCGGCTGCGGCATGGCCTTCGCCACCTGGGAATAGGCCCGCCTACTGCTCCATCGTCGAGGGCGCAAACAGTTCCTCAAGCTTCATCTGGCGCGGCGTCAGGCCCTGTTCGAACGACCACTGGGCCGTGGTCTCCAGAACCTTGCGGTTGGCCGCGATGCCGTGACGGATCAGGGGTGTCGCCAGCGCCTTGCGCGCATCGGCCGATATAAGCCCGGTTTCATAGTGATATCCGATTGCTTCCATGCGCGCCTTTTCGGCCAAGTCGTTGGCCTTCACGAAAGCCTTGAAGATGTTGAGCACGGTCCACGGATGGCGCTCGGCAATCTCGCGCTTGATAACCATGCAGTGGTTGATCGGGTAGATGCCGGTCTTGTTGTAGAACTTCACCCCCTCCGCATGGGGATCGGGAAACAGGGTCCTGAAATCGGGATGCTTGTAAAGATCCACCGTTGACCGGTCCACCAGGTTGTCGGTTCCCGCCAGGTAACGCAGTGCGCCGTGCAGCTTGCCGTCGAGCAGCATCTCGCCCATGTTGGTGTCGTTGGGGATGTAGTTCAGCCGCACGTCGGCTGGCGGCTTGAATCCCACCGCCGCGCCCTGGCTGTGATCGTCGTTGCGTTCCATCCAGAATTCCATGTCACGCGGATGCACATCGTATTCGTGCTGCAAGTATCCGCGCGTCCACAGCGCTGCCGTTTGCTGGTATTCGGGCACCCCCATCTTCTTGCCCTTGAGGTCGGCGGCTTTTTCGATCCCGCTGTCCTTGCGCACCAGCACCCCGACATTGAACATCCGCCGCGTGGTGAAGATGGGCAGACCGACCCAGCGGTCGTCGCCACTGGCCGCCGCCATCAGCAGGCCCGACATGGACATTTCCGAGACGTCGAAATCGCCGAAGCGGAACTGGCGCCAGAACAGCTCCGACGCGTGGATCGGCGTGCAGATCAGGTCGATGCCGTCGGGGCGGACCTTGCCTTCGAATATCGCGCGCGTGCGCGGATTGTTCCCCATCCCGATGCTGAGCTGTAAATTCATGACCTTCCTTTTCCGCCCGGTTCCGTTCGTTGCCCGGTCGCATTTTTTCCATCCCGGCCAAAAAGTTACACCGGCTAAAGGTGGCGTGAAAAGCCTTAACGCCCCGCACGCCGAACCTTACACAGCCCAAAGGCGTCCGAACGCACGAAGGGGGAGCCGAGGCCCCCCCCTTCGCCGACGCCCACAAGGGCGTAAGACAATCGCAGTCGTTACTTCTGCGCAGCCTGCTTCAGCTTGGAAAGCACGCGGGCGCGAACCTGCATGGAGGCAGGGCGACCGGCGCTCTTCATCATTTCACCGGTGGCGGGATTGCGAACCAGGGTGCCGGGCTTCACGGCTGGGCGCTTCTTGGTCACGACCTTGAGCATGCCGGGCAGCATGAACTCGCCGGCGCCACGCGGGGCAACCGAACGGCACATGATGTCGTTCAATCCCTCGAGGACGGCAGCGGCAATCTTGCGCGCGCTGGTGCTTTCAGGAACGTATTCAGCCAGTTCGGCAACCAGCTGGGACTTCGTCATTTTTTCCTTGATCGGTTTACTCACTTTTTTACGTCCTCCTAGTTTGGACCGGTAAAACGGTAGCGGATGGGGTTCCCCTACAGCGGTGCAAGCTTATATCCCATATCGGCGGTTCCCCTGAAACGATAAAAGCCGCTCAAACCATGATTTCAGCGGCTTTTTAGGCAACAAATCACGAATCCGTCCCGGAATGGGGACCAACCTTTCCCCGTTGCTGCTTCAGCCTGCCCTGGTGGCGCTTCGCGTCGAGGCGCCGGCGCTTCGCTGCCCGCGACGGGCGGGTCTGCCGCCGATGTTTCGGTGCCACCGCCGCATCACGGATCAGGGCGATCAGCCGCTCCAGGGCATCGCCGCGATTTTGCTCCTGGGAGCGAAAGCGGTTGGCGGTCAGAACGATGACGCCCTCATGGGTCATGCGCCGTCCCGCCAGGGTCTTCAGGCGCAAGAAGACCGCATTGCTCAGCGCGGGGGAATGGCGCGCATCGAAGCGCAACTGGACGGCACTTTCGGTCTTGTTCACCTTTTGCCCACCGGGGCCGGGGGCGCGGATGAAATGTTCCTCGATCTCCTTTTCATCGAGGTGAATGACGGGTGTGATCTCAATCATGCAGGGGCGGCTGGGGCGAATTCAGGCCGGGGACGTCTTGCCCGCGTCGGCCAACCGGTCCTGAATATGGGCCAGCACATCCGCCGCCTCAGGACGAAGCCGGGGCCCCGAATTGACCACACCGATATCCAGTTTGCCGTCCTTTTTGACCACGAAGGTCGCGGGCTCGGTGAACAACTCCGGATCCTCGGGCTTATTGCCCGAAGTGATGTGGATACCCCAGACCTGAGCGGCCTCCAACGAGAATCCGTAAGCCATCGGCAACCGGTCGATCCCCCAGTCGGCGGCGGATTTTGTTGCCCGGTCCTTGTCGTCACTCGTGATGGCGATAACCTCCGCGCCGGCCTCCCGGAAAGACGGGAGCAGGTCCTGGTACGATCGCAACTGCCCCGGACAACGCTGGCAGTGCAGCCCCCTGTAAAAAACCAGAACCGTGAAGGACCCGGGCCGGGGGTTGCCGTGTACGAAGCGCCCGCCGCCGACCAGCGGCAGGTCCAGCGCGGGAATTATTTGTCCTGATTTAATCGCCATGCGCGCCTCTGTCTGCCGATCTAGGTATCGCGTTCATTGGTGGGGCCGTACTCACCCTGGCACCACGGCACGAAAGCCTTCATCCGGCACGTTGCGCCGTGCTTGGCAAGCTCGGCCTCGAATATTTCATGAATCTTGCGGTCCTCGTCGGTGTATTCGACCTGCCCGCCACCGTCCTTGATGCTCAGTTCGATCTTGCGCGCGGAGGCGTTGGGCGGCATGAACCCGGCGGTGCCGGGACGCAGGGCCAGGTACCGCGCGCGGGTGGCGCCGACATTGAAGTGTTGATGGAAGCACTGGTCGCTGGGCACGATGACCATGCCGCCCTTTTTCCAGTCGCACTTGCGCAGGTCCGAAAGGTCGTCCTTGGTCCACAAAAGCGAGAAGCCGACACCACTCAGGATCACCAGATGCGCGCCCGGTCCATGGCGGTGCCCCTTTTTATAGGTACCCACGGGAAACTCGGAAATATGCGCCTTCTGGGCATTGTTCGCCATTTCCAGCATGACGTTGATGCCCCCCGCCCCGCGCTCCTTCCAGCCATACAACGGCATATCCTGCGCGTTGGGCACGAAACTGGTTTCCCAAACCCTCCGGTTGAAAAGCTTGCCGCCGTTGAACTGATCGGTGCCGCTTTGATAGCGGCTGGTGAACTGGAAGGGGTTGTTGAAGATAAAATCGTCATCACGTATGCGACGCATCGTCGGCGGCGCATCGGTCACCGAAACGTAGCGTGCGGGCGCAGAACTCGTATTGAAATGCTGATACCAGGCATTCAGCGGAATGGAAAAGAAGCTGCCTTCCTGCCATTCGAACATGTCGGGCTCATGCCCATCGAGCCAGATCCGCGTCGCCCCGTGGCCGGACAGCACATAGACGTTTTCCTCGTACATGTGCCGTTCCGGTTCCGACTGCCCGCCGGAAGCGATTTCGACCAGGTGGGCATCGTTGGGCAGGTATTCGTTGGGAACGTTGATAATGGCCCCGGCCCCGCCCTTCCGCGGCCAGGGATCAAGCTTGATCTCGTTAAGATCGCCGAAGGCAAAATCCTCGATGACCCGCACGCCCTCGCGCCGCTGCCAGGACACATAGGCATCGTCGATGACGAAATTCTCAAGCGCCTCGTCCGGCACCTCGGCAATCTTCATGTCATTCGTCATGTCTCTTCCCTAAACCGTATGATGTACCGGACATTCGGGGCCCGGAAATTGGCTTCTACTTTGCCCTGCCCAGAACGCGCTGGCAATAAAACGCGACGCCGGCCAGGCTGGCGAGCATCGTCACACCGATGATCAGGAAGCTGTTGCCGATGCCGAAGACCTCGGCAATGGCCCCCATGATGACCGGCAAAATGGCCGCGCTGGCGCGGTTGGCGGTGATGCGAATACCGACGCTTTTGCCCTGGGAGCGACTATCGGCGGCCTTCGACATGATGGAAATCATCAGGGGCATGCTCATGCCGACGGAGCCACCCCACAATCCGGCAATGATCGCCAACTGCCAGAACATATCCAGCAACGGCGTGATGGAAATAAAGACAATGGCGCCCGCCACGGTCAGAAACAGCAAGACGACGGGGCTGATGATTCTCGACAGTGGCGCAACCAGCAGCGCGGCCCCAACGCCAACCATGCCCGCCGCCGACATCAGCAGCCCGATTTCGGTGCCGCTCAGGCTTACGCTGTCCAGGTGCACCACGTAAAATGACCCGCGGATGGCGTAGGTGTTGTTGCGCAAGACCGAAACCATCACCACCAGCGCAATCGCCGGCACCGACAAAAGCGCGAAGGCCTCGATATACCCGGACAGCCGGGGGATGAAGTCGCGGATATGAATACGGTCATCCGCCCGCTCAAGCTCCCCCGACGGCGCCGGCAGGATGAAGGCGGCAACATAAAGGCCGGCGGCCCAGAGCGACATGGTCAGGAAGGCCCCCCAGGGGCCGAGCAGGTCCCACGCAGCCCCGACGATGGGCGGCACGGTCAGGTTGCCGAACAGGGCGGCGGAGCCCAGACGGCCCGAATGGGTGGCATCGCCCTTCATGATCTGGCCGATCAGGGTCTGGGCCCCGATCCACGACATCGTCGTGGCCAGCCCGCCGAGCATTTGCAGGATGATGACAATCCAGACCCATGGCGCCAGCGGGTAGATCAGGGGCACGACGATCCCCACCAGGGCGAAAACCATCATCACCCGCTTGGCGCCAAGGCGGTCCATCATGGCGCCGCCGTGAATGGCGAGGATCGCGGGCAGCAAGGGCCGCGCACCGAGGATCAGGCCGATCGTGAAGGCGGAAGGGTTGAGCGTCAGCACCACCCACAGCGGGATGATCAGCCCGGTCATGTTCTGCATGCCCGTGGCAAGGTAGCCGGACACATAAACCGCCCACTGAACACGCAGGGGAATGGGTTCGTCGGCGGGATCGGCCAACTGCTTGCCTCCGAATTCTCGTTCTGTGCCTGTCGGCGGTCCCGGACGGGGGACATCGAATAATCCGCGACCCACGCCCCAAAAGGCAAGGCTGCGCCCCGCCGAAAGGGCGGTTGGGGCAATTCTAGGCGCTTTTTTACCGGGAATTCGAAAAACTGGCGGAGCGGGAGGGATTCGAACCCTCGATACGGGTTACCCCGTATACTGATTTAGCAAACCAGCGCCTTCAGCCACTCGGCCACCGCTCCGTGCCCGGCAGGCTGGCCACCGGGGGTTTCCTTCTATATGCCGCCCTAGGGACTGTCAACGCCGCCGCCCCGGATCAATACTTTGGTAACCAAGGCCGCCTAGTCTGGCGGTTCATGCGTCCCGTTGACCCCGGCGCCGAGGCCCGCATCATGTCGGAAGTGGAACTTCCAGAAACCGTTCATTTCGATTTCAAGCACCGTCTGTTCACCGTCGATGGCTGCGTTTTCCGCAAGACCTCCGACGGCAGCCAGATCGCGCTGGTGGTGCCCATCGGCGAGGTTCAGGCGGCATTGCCGGTACACCAGATCCGGCAGGAATTCGAAATCGATCCGGAATCGAACGACGAACAGCTGATGCAATGGGCGGCACAGGCGCTGCGCTACGTCCGCCAGATCTATCCCGGTGATTCGATCCCGTCTGAGGTTCTGACCGGCAAGGCGCCGTGGATGGTCGAGGAAAAGTTCCTGAAGCTGGCCCGCGCGCGTATCGCCATGCTGGTGGTCGCCTGGAAGACGGACGAGGATATTTCCAAACTGAAACAGTCGGAAATCCTGGAGCGTGCGGAAAGCGCGGAAACAAAATCCCTTCTTGAGAATTCCTACGTCGAGATCGCCAAGGAACTGGAACTGGGTGACGACAAGCGCGATCACATTATCGAATTGATGGACAAGCTTGGGCAGGAACTTTCCTACGTCGAGGCCCTGCGCGACAAATTTATGGAACTGCGCCGCATGCAGGCCAAGATCAAGGGTCTTTACTCCGTCTACCAGGGAGAAAAGGCCATCACCGAAGCGATTGCTCGCTGCAATTCCCTGATCGAGGCCCCGATCAAGGAGCTGTTCGAGAAATTCGCCGAATTCGACACCTACATGACCGACATCGTCAACATCATGCGGCACTTCGATGCCCAGGTGAATTTCATCCGGGGCGAACGCGATGCCTTTCGCCAGACCTACATGCTCTGGGAAAACCTGCTGGAGCAATGGAACGAATTCCCCGGCGGGCGCAACGACGCGGCCAGCAACCTGGTAAACGAAATCTACCGCTTCGCCGCCCAGCACTTCGTCCGCACCGCGGACTGGCAAGCCACCTAGCGCCCGACGATGTTGCGTGGGGCGCGGGCAACGAACGCCTCTATATTTCCGATCAGCTGATCCGCAAGTGCGGTAATGGCCTCGTGGCTGGCCCAGGCGACATGCGGGGTCAGGATGAAGTCCGGCCGGTCCAGGATCGCCATGAACGGATGATCGGGGGCCGGTGGCTCGGTGCTGGCGACGTCGAAACCGGCGCCTGAAATCCGGCCCGATTGCAGCGCCGTCACCAGCGCCGCTTCGTCCACCAGGCCGCCACGCGCGGTATTGATCAGCAGGGGCTTTCGCGCCATCAGCGCGAATTCCGGCGCACCGATCAGGTTGCGCGTCGATTCCGTCAACGGACAGTGCAGCGAGATCACGTCCGCCGTGGCCAGGGCTTCGGCAAAAGGCGTGCAATCGCCATCCCCGGAACCGCCCTGCCCCTTCCTCCCGGCACGGATCACCCGCATGCCGAAGGCCGCGCCAAGCCGCATCACCGCGCCGCCGATGGACCCCGCGCCGACAACCGCGAGCGTCGCCCCGGCCAGGTCACGGATCGGATGATCGAAGAAACAGAACTGATCCGCCTTTTGCCATGCGCCTTCCGCCACCGAACGGCGATAACCCGCGAGCGAGCGGCGCAACGCCAGGATCAGCGCAAAGGTGTGTTCGAGCACCGTTGTCGCGGCGTAGTCGCGGACATTACAAACCGTGATTCGCCGCGCATTGGCGGCATCGATGTCGATCCGGTCCACCCCCGTCGCCGCCACCGCGATCAGGCGCAAGTCCGGCAGGGCCTCGATCATCGGCGACGTCAGCGGCACCTTGTTGACGATGGCTATATCGGCACCTTTCAGGCGACCAACCACTTCATCGGGGCGGGTGCGCGCGTATTCCTGCCACGCGTGCTCGAAAGCCGGGCGGCGCAGGACAACGTCGTCGGGGATCGTCGCCCGGTCGAGAAAGACGATACGGTGCATGGCGTCACTGTCCGCCGGCGCGAGCGTTGGCAATCAGCTTCCACAGGTTTTGCGGGCTTGCCGGCATCGGCACGTCGCGCACGCCAAGATGCGCCAGCGCGTCCACCAGCGCGTTGCCCACCGCCGGCAGGGCGCCGACATTGCCCGCCTCGCCCGCGCCCTTGACGCCAAGCGGGTTGGTCTTGGTCGGCACCGGGCTGCTTTCCACGTGCAGGGGCGCGAAATCCGCCGCGTGGGGCATGGCGTAATCCATGAAACTACCGGTCAGGTTCTGCCCGCTTTCATCTAAATGCACCACTTCCATCAGCATCTGGCCCACGCCCTGGGCGACACCGCCCTGGATCTGACCGTGCAGCAGCATGGGATTAAGCACCACACCGACATCGTCCACCACGTTATAGGCGATCATCTCGACGCGGCCGGTTTCGGGGTCGATCTCCAGCTCGCAGACATGGGTGCCGTTGGGATAGTTGGTGATGGGATTGCGATAGAAGCAGGCTTCGATCAGACCCGGTTCCATGCCGTCGGGCAGGGCCTTGGGATTGATCGCCAGCTTGGCGACGTCCTTGATGCCGAGCGAGCGGTTGGACTTGGTGCTGGAAAACACGCCGTCTTCGAAACTGACGTCCTCGGGCGCGACCTCCAGCGCGTGGGCGGCAATCGCCGTGCCCTTGGCGATAATCTTGCCGCTGGCGACATGCAGGGCAGAGCCGCCAATGGTCGCCGAACGCGATCCCCCCGTGCCCTCGCCGAGCGCGACCTTGTCGGTATCGCCCGAAACGTAGCGCACGTCACGCGGATCAAGGCCAAGCCGGTCGCAGACAAGCTGCTTGAACACCGTTTCGTGGCCCTGGCCCTGGTTGATGGCGCCGGAAATGATGGTGCAGCCGCCGGAGCGGTCGAAACGAATCTCGCCCATTTCGTAGCCCGGCGCGGCGGCGCGCTCGATGGAGTTGGAAAAACCGATGCCACGCAACTTGCCGCGCTTGGCCGCCTCGGCCCGACGCGCCTCGAACCCGGCCCAGTCGCCCAGCGCTAACGCACGGTCCATGTTCTTTTCGAACTCGCCACAGTCATAGGTAAAGGTCAGCCCCGTCTTGAACGGCATGGCATCGGGCGGAATGATGTTCCTGCGCCGCAGTTCAACCTTGTCGAAACCCAGCTCCAGCGCGGCGATATCGATGATGCGCTCGATCAGGTAGGCCGCTTCCGGGCGACCATTGCCACGATAGGGACGCATCGGGTTGGTGTGGGTGAAAACCGTGGTCACGTCGACATGAATGGTAGGCGTGCGGTAAACGCCGGCCAGCGTGCCGAGATTGCCGGTGGACGACGTATCGCCGCCGGTTTGCAGATAGGCGCCGATGGCGACCGTGTTCCTGACCTTCATGGCGAGGAACGTGCCGTCCTTGGCGAGCGCCAGGGAAACCTCGCTGACGTTGTCGCGGCCATTGGCATCGGCAAGGAAGGATTCGGAACGCGTCGCCGTCCACTTCACCGGGCGGCCCACGATGCGCGAGGCCAGGCACGCCATCGGCACCTCGTTATAGACGGCCGACTTCATGCCGAACGATCCGCCGACATCGCCGGCGACGACCCGCAACTGCGCTTCGGTGACGTTAAGGGTACGCGCCAGCTCGGCACGAAACTGGTGGGAACGCTGCATGGTGGAATAAACGGTGTAGCGCTCCTGGGTCGGATCATAATGGGCCAGCACGGCACGCGGCTCCATCGCCACGGCATTGACCCGTGAAATGCGGAAGCGATGGGTGACCACGTGGTCGGCCTTGGCGAAGGCCGCCTCGGTCTTGTCCGCATCGCCAAAACCGTGATGGAAACAGATATTATTCGGCGCATCGGGCCACACTTGGGGCGCATCAGGATCAAGGGCATCGGCGGTATCGATGACCGCGGGCAAGGGCTCGTAGTCCACCGTCACCAGATCGGCCGCATCGGCGGCCTGTTCGCGGGTTTCGGCAATGACGAAAGCGACCGGATCGCCGACCCAGCGCACCTCTTCATGATTGAGGGCGGGATAAGGCGGGCGGTACATGGGCGAACCGTCCGAACGCTTCCACGCCGCCCCCGAAACCGGCAGATCGCCGTAGCCGGAAGCCGCCCAGTCGGCGCCGGTAAGAACCGCGAGCACGCCCGGGTGCGCGGCGGCGGCAGCGGTATAAATGGAACGGATGCGGGCATGGGCATGGGGAGAGCGAACCACCACGCCGAAGACCTGGCCCGCCATGACCTGATCATCGACATAACGCCCGCCGCCGGTCAGCAAACGCTGATCCTCGAACCGGGCGACCGGCTGGCCGATTGCGAACTCACCCATGATGCTCCCCCCTGATGCTGCCGGCGCCCGACGAGGGCCCTCTGGGCACCATCATAGCGGGGCTCCGGCGGGCTTGCATCCCCCGCGCCAAGCGGGAGGGAGGAGATTATAAGTTGAAAGGCGTTGAGCGGAACGTCAGCAGGAAGAAGACCAGAGCCGGTAGGCGTCCTTCATCTTTTCAAGCGACGCCTCCAGGGTGGCCGGCTTGATATCCTTTGCGTCGGCAAGGGTGTTGTAGGCATTGCGGGCCTCGACAAAGCCGACCCAGAGATCGGCACGGGCCACGGCACTGGACTGGCGGCGTTCATGGGCCGCGCGCTCCACGGTTTCCACATCGGCCAGCACCGCCTTCAGGCGGTTGGCGGCCTTGATGGCACCGGAGGCATAGGCATGGTTGAAGGCGGCCAGGATTTTATCCGACAAACGCCGGTCGAAACCCGGCGCGCCAAAACGGTCCGCGGTGACCGCGGCGGCGGCGATTTGCGTCTTTGATTTCTCGTTCATGCCGACCTGGGCCATGACCGTTCCCCTTTTTTACCCGATGGAGCGAAACTAGATCACGCGATTTAATTTTCGCTGAAGGTCGGACTTTTGATTTTTCTTTCCGGCGAAAATCACAAAATACCCCAGAAATCCGACATTTTTAGGCTATAACTTTAGGCCTAATTTTTATTTCAAATTTTACACAATGTTTACGGTTCGGGGCTGAAGATCGATTCACAGGACACGGGCATCATGAGGGAGACCCAGCCATGGAACTGTCGAAAAAAGTCGTCGAAGCGCTTCTTGACCCGATCGAAATCAAGCTGAGCTGCATCCAGGTCCTCGACTGCGATGACGCGCGCGAGGTCAAAATCCTGCAGCAGGCAAGCAATGAACTATGTGCCCAGGCAGGCATCGCGCCGACCGGTGAAGTGGTGCCGATGTGCGCCCTCGCCGAAGCGGCCCGCCGCCCCCGCGCCCGCGCCATCTAAGGTTTTCCCGGCCCGGTCAATCCCCGCGCGGGGGAATGTCGTAGCCCTTCTTGGTGGCGGCTCGCGCTGCGACATGGGCGAACCAGTCGGCCAGGGCCGGAAAGCTCTCCAGCACCATTCCGTGTTGGGCATGGCGTTCAATCCATGTCCAGGCGGCGATATCGGCGATGGAATAATCCGCGCCCGCCAGCCATTTCCTGCCAATTAAGGCCCCATCCAGCACGCCGTACAAACGGCGCAGTTCCGCCTGGTAATCATTTAGGTGTGGTGTCGGCTTCCCCTGCTCGCGCAGGCGTACCAGCCAATGTACCTGCATGGCGGTATGGGTAACCTGCCCGGACGCGAAGAACAGCCATTGCAGCGCCGCGATTCGGGCCAGCGGATCGGCGGGCAGCAAGCGGCCCGATTTTTCTGCAATGTAAATCAGGATGGCGCCGGATTCGAACACCGCCGTCGGCCCACCCTTGCCCGCCGCGTCATCCACCAGCACGGGGATGCGGCCGTTGGGGTTGAGGCTCAGGAACTCCGGCGTTTTTTGTTCTTTCTTCGACAGGTCCACAGGGTGCACCCGATAGGCCAGCCCCGATTCCTCAAGCGCGATAGCGATCTTGCGACCGTTCGGCGTGGCACGGGAATAAAGCGTCAACATACCCTACCCCCTTACAAGTTGTCGCTGCGCGGCGGCACGTCGAGGCCGCACTTGACCGCCGCACGGGCGCCGACCCGCTCGAACCATTCATGCAGACGCACCATGCCAGGCAGCGAAACCTCCTGCATGCGCCAGCGGTAAATCCACGGATAGGCGGCGATATCGGCAATGGAATACTCATCCCCGGCGAGGAATCGACGCCCGTCGGCCAGCCCAAGGTCATAGACCCCGTAGACGCGCTCGTTCTCCTCCTGCCAGACATCGAGCAGCGCATGGATCTTGCCCTTTTCGCGGAGGCGCACCTGCCAGTGCACCTGCATCGCGGTGAACGTCAGGTGGGTTGAGGTAAACATCAGCCACTTCATCACCTCGGCCCTAGCACGCGGCTCCGTCGGCAGAAAGCGGCCAGACTTTTCCGCGAGGTAGATCAGGATGGCGCCGGATTCGAATACCGTCACCGGCTGGCCGCCGAGGCCATCGTCGTCATGGATAACGGGAATCCGGCCCTGCGGATTGAGCTTCAGGAACCACGGCTGCTTTTGTTCCTTGGCATCCAGGTCGATGGGATGGACCTGGTAGCGAAAGCCCGTTTCCTCCAGCATGATCGAGGCCTTGCGGCCGTTCGATGTCGCCTTGCTGAAAAGTGTGATCACCGGCGCCGGTCCTAGTGCCGCTGAAACTGGGCCTTGCCGAACATGTAGTCCCAGGCCTTGTCGTCCATCTCCGCGCGAGGCACATCTTCCAGCACCTTCAGACCGCGCTTGACGCCATCACGCGCCGCGATCGAGTCATACCAGCGTTGCAGGTTCGGATATTCGTCGTAGTTGATGCCGCGCTTTTCCGGGTTCATGCACCACGGCCAGATCGCCATGTCCGCGATAGTGTAGTCCGCCCCCGCAACGTATTCATTCCGCGCCAATTGCTGATCGAGTACACGACAAAGACGATGGGCCGCACCACGGAAACGCTCCAGGGAAAACGGGTGCTTCTCCTTCGCGTAAAAAACGAAATGGCCCGCCTGACCGAACATCGGCCCAAGGCCGCCCATCTGCCACATCAGCCATTGCAAGGTGGTGACGCGGCCGACGCCGTCGGTGGGCAGGAACTTGCCCGCCTTGTCGGCCAGGTACATCAGGATCGCACCGGATTCGAACAGCGAACAATCACCGGCCCCCGGCCCGTCACGGTCGATGATCGCGGGGATCTTGTTGTTGGGCGAAATTTTCAGGAATGATTCCGTGAATTGGTCGCCCTTGCGAAAATCAATCGGGTGCGCTTCATATTCCAGCCCGCATTCTTCCAGCATAATGTGGACCTTGCGCCCATTGGGCGTGGTCCATGAATAAAGATCGATCATCCCCGCCCCCTATCCCTGCGGCGCTGTCTTGCGAATGTAATCGACCTTTTCGCCGGAGCGTATGGTTGCCGGGCGTGCTGCCACAATGCCGTGCCAGCGCTTGATGTTGGGATAGGGATCGAGGGTACCGCCAAATCGCCCAACGTTATCGCAATGCGGCCATAGTGCCATGTCGGCGATGGAATAATCAGGCCCCGCAATGTATTCGCTTTCGCCCAAACGCTTGTCGGCGACACCGAGCAGGCGGTTCGCTTCCTTGCCATAGCGCTCAATCGAATACGCGTTGCCCGCCTGGTCCTTGTGTTCGCGGAAAATGGCCGCTTCGGTGAACATCACGCCGGGCCCGCCCATCTGCCACATCAGCCACTGCATCACGTCGAACCAGGCGCGCTTGTCCTTGGGCCGAAACTGGCCGGTCTTTTCGGCAAGGTAGATCAGGATGGCGCCGGATTCGAACAACTTCAGCGGGTTACCGTCGGGCCCTTCGCTGTCGATGATCGCAGGCACCTTGTTATTGGGATTGATGGCCAGGTATTCCGGCTTAAGCTGTTCCTTCAGGCGCAGGTTGACCACGTGCTCGGTGTAGGGAAGGCCGGTTTCCTCCAGCATCATGTAAATCTTGCGGTTGTTGCCGCTCTGCCAGCAGTAGAAATCAATCATCGATACCTCCCTAGACCTTTCCGGCGCGAATATCTTCGCACAGGGCTTCGGCTTTCCTGACCGCGTCGCGTTCGGCCACCCGGTCGAACCAACGCTTGAAATTCGGATAATCGGCATGTTCCAGCCCGCGCTTGTCGGGCTGTTCGCACCACGGAAAAATCATTATGTCGGCGATGGTGTAGTCGGGACCGGCAACGTACTCACTCACTGCCAGGCGGGCATCCAGCACAGCCATAATCCTGCGCGCCTCGCCCAAGAAGTGTTCGCGCGCCCAATGCAGCGCGGCATCGTCGTTTTTCGTTATGTAGTGGCCCGCCTGGCCGAACATGGGGCCGAGGCCGCCCACCTGGAACATCAGCCACTGCAGCGTTTGCATCCGCGCGCGCGCGTCACCGGGCAGGAACTTGCCGGTCTTGTCCGCCAGGTACATCAGGATCGCGCCGGATTCGAACAGCGAATAATCGCCGCCCCCCGGCCCGTCATGATCGATCATGGCCGGGATCTTGTTGTTCGGCGAAATCTTCAGGAAGGCCGGCGCGAATTGCTCGCCCTTGTTGATATCGACGGGAAACACGCGGTAATCGAGGCCGCATTCCTCGAGCATGATGTAGACCTTGCGGGCATTGCCCGTGGTCCAGGAATGAACGTCGATCATAAGCCCTCCCCAAGGCCGCACGACTGGTTGTGCGTTAACACTGGGCGCACTCTAGCAAGCGCGGGGGCCCGCGCCTAGCTATCCTCACGGAGTTTTGAGAAAGGGAACCTAGCTTGAGAGCTTCTTGCGCAGGAGCTCGTTGACCACCGCCGGGTTGGCCTTGCCCTGGGTGGCCTTCATGATCTGGCCGACGAACCAGCCGAGGATTTTCTCGTTGCCCGCCTTGAACTGCTCGACCTGCTTGGGGCCCGATGCGATGACCTTGTCGACCTCGGCCTCCAGCGCGCCGGTGTCGGTGATCTGCTTGAGGCCCTTGTCCTCGACCACCGCCGAAGCACTTTTGCCCGAAGCGGCCATTTCCTCGAACACATCCTTGGCCAGGCGGTTGGAAACCGTGCCGTCGGCAATCAGGTCCACCAGTTCCCCAAGCGCCGCCGGCGCGACAGGGCTGTCGGCGATTTCCAGTTCCTTGTCGTTGAGGAAGCGCAGCAGCTCCCCGGTCACCCAGTTGGCCACTACCTTGGGATCACGGCCTTCGGCCGCCTGCTCAAAATATTCCGCCCGCTCGCGCTCGACCGTCAATTGTCCCGCGATGTCCGGCGTCAGACCGAACGCGCTGACGAAACGCGCGCGTTTTTCGTCGGGCAATTCCGGCAGGCCAGCCTTGATATTTTCCACCCAGGCAGCATCCAGTTCCAGCGGCAGCAGGTCGGGATCGGGAAAATAGCGGTAATCATGCGCTTCTTCCTTGGAGCGCATGGAGCGTGTCTCGCCCTTGTTGGCATCGAACAGGCGGGTTTGCTGGATGACCTTTTCCCCTGCCTCGATCAGGTCCACCTGGCGCTGGGCCTCGAAAGCGATGGCCTGCTGCACGAAACGGATGGAGTTGACGTTCTTGATTTCGCAGCGCGTGCCGAATTCATCGCCGGGGCGACGCACCGACACGTTCACATCGGCGCGTAGCGATCCCTGCTCCATGTTGCCATCGCAGGTGCCCAAGTAACGGAGGATGGCGCGCAGCTTGGTCAGGTAGGCGGCGGCTTCCGCGCCGGAACGGATATCGGGTTCGGACACGATTTCCATCAGGGCCACGCCGGACCGGTTCAGGTCAACGTAGGTCGCGTTCGCGTCCAGGTCATGCACCGACTTGCCCGCGTCCTGTTCAAGATGCAGCCGCGTGATGCCGATACGCTTTTCGGCGCCGTCCACTTCGACCACAACCTCGCCCTTGCCGACGACGGGCTGGGTGAACTGGGAAATCTGATAGCCCTGGGGCAGATCGGGATAGAAGTAATTCTTGCGGTCGAAAACCGAACGCAGGTTGATCTCGGCCTTGAGGCCGAGGCCGGTGCGCACCGCCTGTTCAACGCAGAAGCCGTTGATCACCGGCAGCATGCCGGGCATCGCCGCGTCCACCAGCGACACCTGCGTATTGGGCGCGGCGCCGAAAGCCGTGGGCGCGCCGGAAAACAGCTTGGCATTGGACGAAACCTGGGCATGGACTTCCAGCCCGATCACCACTTCCCAATCGCCCGTTGCACCCTGGATGATGTCGCCCATCACGCACCCCCGCCGCAGGCATCAAGGGTCGTCAGTTCAAACCCGGCGCGGTCCTCGATGGATTGCGCCGTGGCGATGACGGTTTCCTCGTCGAAATTCTTGCCGATCAGTTGCAGGCCGAGCGGCAGCCCGTCGCCATCAAGACCGGCGGGCACCGAAATCCCCGGCAGCCCCGCCAGCGAAGCGGGCACGGTAAAGACGTCGTTCAGATACATGGCGATGGGATCGTCCTGCTTTTCACCGATGGCGAAAGCCGCGCCCGGCGCGGTCGGGGTCAGGATCACGTCCACCTTTTCAAAGGCGTGTTCAAAATCGCGCGCGATCAGGGTGCGGACCTTCTGCGCCTTCAGGTAATAGGCATCGTAATACCCGGCCGACAAAACATAAGTGCCGATCATGATGCGCCGGCGCACTTCGGCGCCGAAGCCTTCCGCCCGGGTCGCTTCGTACATATCCGTCAGGTCATCGCCGCCTTCGACTCGCAGGCCGTAGCGCACGCCGTCATAGCGCGCGAGGTTGGATGAAGCCTCCGCCGGTGCCAGGATGTAATAGACTGGCAGCGCGAACTTCGTATGCGGCAGAGAAATATCCACCGGCTCCATGCCCGCGTCCTTCAGCATGTCGATGCCACGTTGCCACAGCGCCTCGATCGCGGGGTCCATGCCGTCCATCCGGTATTCCGCCGGAATCCCGACGCGCAGGCCCTTGAGCGAACGCGCGCAGGCCGCTTCGAAATCCGGCACCGAGTGATCCACCGAGGTCGAATCCTTCGCATCGAACCCGGCCATATGGGTCATCATGATGGCGCTGTCGCGGACAGTGCGGGCAATCGGCCCGGCCTGGTCCAGCGATGAGGCAAAGGCCACGACGCCCCAGCGCGAACACCGCCCGTACGTCGGCTTCAGCCCGACCACACCGCAGAACGACGCGGGCTGGCGGATCGAGCCGCCGGTATCGGTCGCGGTCGCGCCCAGGCAGAGGCCCGCCGCCACCGCCGCCGCCGAGCCACCACTGGAACCGCCCGGCACCAGCGGCCGGTTGTCGCCGGCGCGGCGCCACGGGTTTTCCACCGCGCCGAAATGGCTAGTGGTGTTCGATGAGCCCATGGCGAATTCGTCGAGATTGGTCTTGCCCAGCATCACCGCGCCCGCGTCCCAAAGTTTCTGCGACACGGTGGATTCGTAGGGCGGCGTGAAACCGTCGAGAATTTTCGACGCCGCCGTCGTCATGACGCCATCGGTGCAGAACAGGTCCTTGATCGCCAGCGGCACGCCTTCGAGCGCCCGCGCCGAGCCATCGGCGAGACGGCCATCCGACGCCTTGGCCGCAGCCAGGGCCCGGTCCGGGGTTTCGGTGATAAAGGCGTTGAGGCCGCGGGCCTCGGTCATCCGGGCGATATGGGCTTCAGCCAGTTCGACGGCGGAAAATTCGCGCGCCTTCAGACCGTCCCGCGCCGCCGCGAGCGTGAGCGCCGTCAGCGCCCGGTCGCCCGTCATTCGACCACCTTCGGCACGGTGAAATAGCCGTCACGGGCATCGGGGGCGTTGGCCAGCACGTCGTCGCGGCGATCGCCCTCGGTCACCACGTCTTCACGCCAACGCAGCTTGAGTTGGGCGGCCTGGCTCATCGGCTCCACATCGTCGGTGGGCACTTCGGAAAGCTGCTCGATCCAGCCCATGATCTGGTTCAGCTCGTCGGCAAGGCCGCCCAGCTCATCGTTCGGGACCTTGATCCGGGCGAGAGAGGCGATACGGGCGACGGTGGCGTTATCAAGCGACATCTGATTAAGTGTTCCCAGCCGGGGAGGCGCGTTCATTTTCCCCGGAAATCAAAGGTTATTCAACGATTTCAGCGCTTTTAACACCCGCCATGAGCATCCGCAAGCCCACTGACCTGCTGAACGACCTCGCGCCGGGGATGCGTGTGCTCGGGCTCGATCTCGGGACCCGAACCATCGGTCTCGCGCTGTCCGATGTCGGCAGGATAATCGCAAGCCCTTACGAAACCGTGAAGCGCACCAGGCTCGCCGCCGATCTCTCTCGCCTGGCGGAGATCGTCGCCAAGGAAGGAATCGGCGCGCTGGTCCTCGGCCTGCCCGTCAACATGGACGGCACCGAGGGCAAGCGCTGCCAGGCCACGCGCCAGTTCGCGGCCAACCTGCTCAAGGTCATCGACCTGCCGCTGGCCTTCTGGGACGAACGGCTGTCGACCTACGCCGCCGAAAGCCTGCTGATCGAAGGCGGCGTGCGGCGCAAGCGGCGCAAGGACGTGATCGACAAGATGGCGGCCGCCGTCATCCTTCAGGGCTGTCTTGATGCCATCGCGGTCAATCGCGCGGGCGGAGGGGCCGACGATTGCTGACCATCCACCAGCTCACCCGGCCCGGCCTTGAACCGTTCGATCTCGATCTCGATGACGGCGAATGTGTCAGCCTGTCCGGCCCGTCGGGAGCCGGAAAGACCATCTTGCTGCGCGCCGTCGCCGATCTCGACCCCAACCAGGGCACGCTCGCCCTGGACGGCATGGACCGCGAAACCCACCCCGCGCCCCAGTGGCGGCGCCGGGTCTGCTACATGGCGGCGGAGCCGGGCTGGTGGGACGAAACACCGGCGGCGCATTTTCCCGACCGGGCAGCGGCAATGGCACTGCTTCCGGCGCTTAACCTCCCCCCGGAAATACTGGATGGTGCGCTGGCGCATCTTTCCACCGGCGAACGCCAGCGCCTGGCATTGGCGCGGATGCTGGTGCTGGCACCGCGTGTCCTGCTTCTCGATGAACCCACCTCCGGGCTCGATCCCGAGGCCACGGCCCGCGTCGAGGACCTTCTCAAGGCCCGACAGGCGCAAGGCGCCGCGATCCTGCTGGTCACCCATAACCGTGAACAGGCCACCCGCATGGGCCGCCGCCACCTGTTCATCGAAAATGGCAAGGTGCGGGAGCGCGCGTCATGAACTTCATCTCGCTCGGCATTTTCGATCTTGCCCTCGCCGCCAGCCTGCTGGTGATCAACGCGGCCCTGTCCATCGCGCTGCGCCTGAATCTCGCTCGGCGCATGCTGATCGCCGCGACCCGCATGGTGGTGCAGCTGATCCTCATGGGGCTGGTGCTGCGCATCCTGTTCACGCAGATGTCACCGTGGCTGACAGCGCTGACCGCGCTGGTCATGGTGCTGTTCGCCGGGCGCGAGGTGATAGCGCGGCAGAAGCGGCGGCTGGCCGGGTGGTGGTCCTACGGCATCGGCACCACCGCCATGCTGTTCGCCGGGGGCATCGTCACCGTGTTCGCGCTGACCACCCAGATCCGTCCCGATCCGTGGTTCGATGCGCGCATCGCCTTGCCGCTGCTCGGCATGATCCTCGGCAACACCATGACCGGAGTGGCGCTCAGCCTTGATCGGCTGCTCACAAATGCCGCCGACACCCGCGCCGCCATCGAAGCCCGCCTGGCCCTCGGCCACGACCGGCACGAGGCCCTGCGCGGAACGGTGCGCGAAGCGCTGCGCACCGGCCTCGTTCCCACCGTCAATTCCATGTCCGCCATCGGGCTGGTCTTCATACCCGGCATGATGACCGGCCAGATCCTTGCCGGGGTCGACCCCATGGAAGCGGTCAAGTACCAGCTCCTGATCATGTTCCTGATCGCGGGCGGCACCACCTTCGGTGTGCTCGGCGCCGTGCTGGGGGGCGCCCACCGGCTTACCGACGCCCGCCACCGCCTGCGCCTCGACCGGCTGTCGGCACACGCGCGATAATTCGCGTCAGAGACACCTGTAACCAATCTGTCATTGAAACGTTCCTCCCCTTGTCATGAACAAGCAGCACCTTCGGACGGTATCGCGCCGCCGGCGTGAATTCCGACCAAGAGGGAGAGATTTAGATGACCGGAACCAGATATCTGGCCGCTGTCGCCGTAGCTTTGACTTGCATCGCCGCAGAGGCGAATGCCGACGATAAAATCCGCATTTACACCAGCGCCGATCCCATTCTGAAACTCGGCACCGTCACCTTTGAAGGTGGCCGCGATATGGAACTGAGCGTCGGGATCGGCTCCGGCGCCTTCCGCCATCCGTCATTACCCGGCAACATATTCCAGACGGTTTCGGATCGTGGCCCTAACTTCACCTGCAAGGACGGCGTCAAGCTGACGGCCCTTTCAATGAAGCGTCTTTGCGGCGGCATGAAAAAGGCACGCATATATCCCATGCCTGAATACACACCCTCGATCTATACCGTCGAATTATTGCCTAATTCCACGTTTCGGATTCTCGATGTGCTGACGGTAAAGGATGCCAGCGGCAAGCCGCTGACCGGCCTCACCAACCCGCTGAAGCATGCCAAGACCGAAACACCGTTCGACGCGCGTGGCCGCAAGCTGGCGCAGGATCCCGGTGCGCTCGATATGGAAGGCATGATACGGCTGAACGACGGCACCTATTGGGTCGGCGAGGAAAATGCCCCCTCCATCGTGCATATCGCCGCCGATGGACGCGTCATCAAGCGTCTGGTCCCGGCGAATACCGAACGTGATTTCGCCAAGGCCGGATACAAGGTAGAGGGCAAACTGCCCGCAATCCTTGCGCGACGCCACACCAACCGTGGCATCGAATCCATGGCCGTCAGCCCGGATGAAAAATTTCTTTACTTCTCCATGCAGAGCCCGCTCGACAATCCTGACGCCAAAATCTACGCCAAATCGACCAATGTGCGGCTGTTCAAGTTCGACCGGGCGCGTGAGGCGGTCGTGGGCGAATTCCTCTATGTGCTCGACAAGCCCAACAGCTTCATCAAGGACAGCAAGTCGAAGAAGCGCAAGCAGAACGCTGTCAAGGTGAGCGAAATGATGGCCGTTGGCCATGACCGGATCATCGTGCTTGAGCGTATCGCCAAGACCACCAAGCTTTATGAAGTCGATCTCAACGGTGCCACCAACATCCTGAACGGTGCCTACGACGACGTGGAGACTGTGCCTTCACTGGAAGCAAAGGCGATCGGGACCATCCCGGTCCGCAAGGCTCTCAGGTTCAACACCGACGATCACAAGGGGCTGCCTGCAAAGATCGAAGGGCTGGCGCGCCTCGGCGACGGCTCGACCGCGCTCATCAACGATGACGACTTCGGCATCGACGGAGCGCGCACCGTCATCGCCACCGTCAAGACCCTGATCCCGGGCAAACAGGCTGCTGCCAACTAAATCTCATTTTTCCGTGGGGGCCCGACTGGCCGGCCTTTCAGGGCCGGCCATTTTTTTAATAAATGAAGGTATCTCAGGGCGTTATGTAAATTATTGCAAAAAACGCAAATATACCTTGCGGGCGGGCGGGGCCTTTGGCATTGTCCGGCCATGCTCGATCCCGCAGCCCATGTCATCGCCAAGTGCGGCGGCCCCGAAGCGGTCGCCGCGATGGTCGGAATCCACCCCTCCAACGTGCATCGCTGGACCTATCCCAAGGACAAGGGCGGCACCGACGGGCGCGTGCCGACGCGCCATCACCGCAAGCTGATCGAAGCGGCCCGCGCCCAGGGCATCACCCTGACGCCGGACGATTTCTTCCACGGTGCCGCCAAGACCCCCGCGCCCGCCGCCGCGCCCGCGGCTGATCCGGCCAGATTTCCCCACCGCCATATCCTCGGCATCGAGGGGCTGACGGCGGACCAGATCACCTACCTGCTCGACCGCGCCGACGGTTTCGTCGCGCTGTCACGTTCGCGGCGCAAGGCGGATTTGCTGCGCGGGCGCACCATGATCAACCTGTTCTTCGAGGATTCGACGCGCACCCGCACCTCGTTCGAGCTGGCGGGCAAGCGGCTCGGCGCCGACACCATCAACATGTCGGTGGCGACCAGTTCCGTGCACAAGGGCGAAAGCCTGATCGATACCGCGCTGACGCTAAACGCCATGCATCCCGATGTGCTGGTGGTGCGCCATCCCCATTCGGGCGCGGTAGATCTGCTGTCGCAGAAGGTCGCCTGCGCGGTGATCAACGGTGGCGACGGCAGCCACGAACACCCGACCCAGGCGCTGCTGGACGCGCTGACCATTCGCCGCCGTCGCGGGCATATCGGAGGCCTGACGGTCGCCATCTGCGGCGACATCGCCCATTCCCGCGTGGCGCGTTCGAACATTCACCTGCTGACCACCATGGGGGCGCGGGTGCGCGTCGTCGGCCCGCCGACGCTGGTACCCACGGCGATTGACCGCATGGGCGTCGAGGTTTTTCACGACATGGCCGAAGGCCTGAAGGACTGCGACATCGTGATGATGCTGCGCCTGCAACTGGAACGCATGCACGGCACCTATGTGCCGTCCTTGCGCGAGAACTTTCATTTCTACGGCCTCGATTACGACAAGCTGGCAAACGCCCGACCCGATGCGCTGATCATGCATCCCGGCCCGATCAATCGTGGCGTCGAGATCGACACTGCCGTCGCCGATGATGTCGAACGCAGCGTCATCACCGAACAGGTGGAAATGGGCGTCGCCGTGCGCATGGCCTGCCTTGAAGCGGTGACCAACAACCTGCCGCTGCCACTGCCCAACGCGGAGCCGCGATCATGACCACGCGCACCGCCTATATAAATGCGCGGCTGATGGACCCGTCCTGCAACCGCGACGAGATCGGAGCGCTGGTGGTGGAAGACGGCCGCATCGCCGATATCGGCGCGGGCGTGCTGGCGGGCGGCGCGCCCGACGGCATGGCGGTGGTGGATTGCGGCGGCCATGTGCTGGCACCGGGGCTGGTGGACAGCCGCGTTCTGGTCCATGAGCCGGGCGAAACCTACAAGGAATCGGTGGCGAGCGCGGCGGCGGCGGCGGTTTCGGGCGGCATCACCACGATCTGCACCCTGCCCAATACAAACCCCGTCATCGACGACGTGTCGCTGGTCGAATTCATGATCGCGCGCGGCCATGATGCCGGGCTGGTCAAGCTGCACCCCTTTGCGGCGCTGACTGTCGGCGCCAGGGGCGAGAAGCTGACCGAGATGGGCCTCTTGCGCGAAGCCGGCGCCATCGCCTTTACCGACGGCACCGCCGCCATAGCCGACCCGGTGCTGATGCGGCGCGCGCTGGCCTACGCCACCACCTGGGGCGCGCTGATCATCCAGCACCCGGAAGAACCCAACCTCGCCCGTGGCGGCCAGATGAACGAGGGCGAGATCGCCACCCGCCTCGGCCTGCAGGGCATTCCCCCCTGCGCCGAGGTGATGATGATCGAACGCGACCTGCACTTGGTGGCGCTGACCGGCGGGCGTTACCACGCCGCCCATGTCAGCACCGCCGCTGCGATTGACGCCATCCGCAAGGCCAAGGGACGCGGCCTCGACGTCACCTGCGACACGGCGCCGCATTACTTCGGCCTGAACGAGACCGCCATCGGCGAATACCGCACATTCGCCAAGCTGTCGCCGCCGCTGCGAACCGAGGACGATCGCCGCGCCGTGGTCGAAGGGCTGGCCGACGGCACCATCGACATCGTCGCGTCGGATCACATTCCGCAAGACCCCGATTCCAAGCGCCTGCCCTATGCCCAGTCCATCGCCGGCGCAACCGGGCTGGAGACACTGTTGCCGCTGGTGCTGGAGCTCTATCACAACAAGGCGCTGTCGCTGATGGCGGCGCTCCGCGCCGTGACTTGCGCCCCGGCGGCGCGCCTCGGCCTTGACGCGGGCACGCTGGCCAAGGGCGCGGCCGCCGATTTCACCGTCATCGATACGGAGCGCCCATGGCGCATCCGCGAAGATCACCTGTTGTCGAAGTCGCGCAACACGCTGTTCGACGGCCGCCCGGTGCAGGGCTGCTGCCTGCGCACGGTGATTGACGGCCGCACCGTGTTCGCGCGCGAGGATTGATCACGATGGAAGCCCTCACCCCATACTGGCCGCTGGCGGCCGCCGCGCTGATCGGGTTTCTTTCCGGCTCGGTGCCCTACGGCCTGATCCTGACGCAGATGTCGGGCGGCGGCGATATTCGCGCCACCGGTTCGGGCAACATCGGCGCCACCAACGTGCTGCGCACCGGGCGCAAGGGCATCGCGCTGGCGACGCTGCTGCTCGACGGCGCCAAGGGCGCGGTTGTGGTTCTGCTCGGCCTGCATTTCCTCGGCCTCAACGCCGCGCTGGCGGCGGGCGCGGGCGCGGTGGCGGGACACATGTTCCCGCCGTGGCTCGGCTTTCGCGGCGGCAAGGGTGTCGCCACCACCTTCGGTGTGCTTCTGGCTCTCGACTGGCAGGCGGGGCTCGCGGGGCTGATCACCTGGGCCGCGATGGCGGCGCTCGCGCGCATATCGTCGCTCTCAGCCATCATCGCCATGGCCGCCTGCCCACTTTACGCATGGGGACTGATCGGCCCCAACGCAGCGCTGGTGATGGCGGGAATCGCCGCCGCCGTGATCTGGGCGCACCGGGAAAATATCCGCCGCCTGCTGGCTGGCACGGAACCGCGCATCGGCAAGCGCTGAGCGCCTCTGATCAAGGGCGTATGTTCCCTTTCTGTTTTTTACATGACCGGGCTTCCGGGCGAGCCTTCGCCCATGAATGCGCCCCATCCCCTCAGCGCGGCGGAGCGGCTCGACCGGTTGCGCCTGATCCGCTCGGAGAATGTCGGGCCGGTCACCTTTCGCCAGCTTCTGGCGCGTTTCGGCACTGCCGACGCGGCGCTCGACGCGCTGCCCGAACTGGCGCGGCGCGGCGGCGGGCGGCGGCGCATAAAGGTGTGCCCGCGCGGCCCGGCGGAACAGGAAATGGCGGCGCTGGAAAAAATCGGCGGGCGCATGATCGCGCTTGGCGAGGCCGATTACCCCGCCCCCCTGGCCGCGCTGGTGGATGCACCGCCGATGCTGTCGATGCTGGGCCACCCGCACCTGCTGGCCCAGCGCACGGTCGCCATCGTGGGGGCGCGCAATGCCTCGGCCAACGGTTGCCGTTTCGCCGAAAAGCTGGCGGCGGATCTCGGTGCCGGCGGGCTGGTGGTGGCCTCGGGCCTGGCGCGCGGCGTCGATGCGGCGGCGCACCGGGGCGCGCTGGCGGCGGGCACGGTGGCGGCAATGGCGGGGGGCGTGGACATGATTTACCCGCGCGAGAACGCCGCCCTTTACGAAGACATCCGCGAAGCGGGCGCGCTGATTTCCGAACAGCCCCTCGGCCAGCAGCCGACGGCGCGGCACTTTCCCTATCGCAACCGCATCGTTTCCGGCCTTTCCATCGCCGTGGTGGTGGTCGAGGCGACGCTGCGCTCGGGCTCGCTGATCACGGCTCGCCTCGCGGGCGAACAGGGGCGCGAGGTGCTGGCGGTGCCGGGCAACCCGCTGGACCCACGCGCACGGGGCACCAACGGGCTGATCCGCGACGGCGCCACCCTGGTGCAGGGCGCCGACGACGTGATCGAGGCGCTGGGCAGTCTGGGCACCACCGCCGTGACCGAGCCCCAGGGATCGCTGTTTGAGGCCCCGCCCGCAGGCCTCGGTGCCGATCCGCCCGATCTGGACGCGGCCCGGGAAAAAATTTTAACCCTGCTCGGGCCAACCCCGGTCGCGGTGGATGAAATCCTTCGCCAGAGCGGGTTTGCGCCCCCCCTCGTGGCCCTGATTCTGCTGGAGCTAGAGCTGGCCGGGCGGCTCTCGCGCCATGCCGGGGGCCAAGTTTCCCTTGCTTTTGAGTAAGGATTCGCCCATCTAACGGCCCCTGTGGCCCCTCGCTAACGGCTTGTTGACCACTCCGGCGGCTTACTATTTGGGGGTCCATTTTCGGCGCATCGCGCCAAAAACGGCCAATTTTCGCAACCAGGGAAGGCGGATGCAGAACGTCGTCGTCGTCGAATCGCCGGCCAAAGCCAAGACGATCAACCGATACCTCGGCCCGGATTACACGGTGCTGGCCTCCTACGGCCATGTCCGCGATCTGCCGCCCAAGGACGGTTCCGTCCGCCCCGATGAAGACTTCGCCATGAGCTGGGCCGTCCAGCCCAAGGCCGACACCCGCATGGCCGCCATCGCCACGGCGCTCAAGACCGCCGACAACCTGGTGCTGGCCACCGACCCCGACCGCGAGGGCGAGGCCATTTCGTGGCACGTGCTGGAACTGCTGCGCGATCGCGGCGCGCTCGACGGGAAATCGGTCAAGCGCGTCGTTTTCAACGAGATCACCAAGACCGCCGTGCTCGACGCCATGGCCCACCCGCGCGAGCTGGACCAGCCGCTGATCGAGGCCTACCTGGCGCGCCGCGCCCTCGACTACCTGGTCGGCTTCACCCTGTCGCCGGTGCTATGGCGCAAGCTGCCCGGTTCACGTTCCGCCGGGCGCGTGCAATCGGTGGCGCTGCGCCTGATCTGCGAGCGCGAGGCCGAGATCGAGCTTTTCACCGCCCGCGAATACTGGACAGTCGACGCCGGTTTCGCCGCCGGCGACGCGGGCGGCTTCAGCGCCCGGCTCACCTATCTAAAGGGTGAACGGCTCGGCAAATACGACCTGCCCGATGAAACGGTGGCGAAAGGTGCCGTCGCCGCCATCGAGGCCGGGCGTGGCGCCTTTGCCGTCGCCAAGGTCGAGCGCAAGGATTCGCGGCGCAACCCGCCGCCGCCCTTCATCACCTCGACCCTGCAACAGGAAGCGTCGCGCAAGCTCGGCTTCACCACCCGGCGCACCATGCAGATCGCCCAGCGCCTGTATGAAGGTGTCGATATCGGCGGCGAAACGGTGGGCCTGATTACCTATATGCGTACCGATTCGGTCAACCTCGCCAATGAAGCCGTTTCCACGGCACGCAACCTGATCGAATCCGATTACGGCAAGGACTACGTGCCGGAAAAGCCGCGGGTTCACCGTTCCTCGGCACGCAACGCCCAGGAAGCGCACGAAGCCATTCGCCCGACCGACATGCGCCGCCGCCCGGACCAGATCCGCGAGCGGCTGGATAGCGAACAGTTTCGCCTGTACGAGCTGATCTGGAAACGTGCCGTCGCCAGCCAGATGGCAAGCGCGCGCCTGGAACAGGTGGGCGTCGATGTCGCCGACAGCGCGGGCACGCAGTTGCGCGCCACCGGTTCGGTCATCACCTTCCCTGGCTTTCTCAAGCTTTACCAGGAAGGCAAGGATGACCTCGGCGACGACGACAGCGAGGAAGGCCGCGTGCTGCCGCCGGTGAAGGAAGGCGACCGGGTGGACCTCGGCGAGATCAAGCCCGAACAGCATTTCACCCAGCCGCCGCCGCGCTACACGGAAGCGTCGCTGGTCAAGAAGCTGGAAGAACTGGGCATCGGCCGTCCGTCTACCTATGCCTCGATCATTTCCGTGCTGCAGGAACGCAATTATGTGCAGCTCGATTCCAAGCGCTTCATTCCCGAAGACCGGGGGCGCGTCGTCACCGCCTTCCTGACTACCTATTTCCAGCATTACGTCGAATATGAATTCACCGCCAAGCTGGAAGAACTGCTCGACGAGATCGCCGCCGGACGCGCCAACTGGCGCGGGTTCCTTGGCGACTTCTGGCGAGACTTCGCCGCCGCCGTCAATGACACCAAGGACCTGACCATCACCAACGTCATCGACGCGCTGGACGAAGACCTCGGCACCCACTTTTTCCCGCCCCAGGCCGACGGCCAGGACCCGCGCAAGTGCCCGGGCTGCGACAATGGCCGCCTTGGCCTCAAGCTCGGCAAGTTCGGCGCCTTCATCGGCTGCTCCAACTACCCCGAATGTCGCTTCACCAAGAAGCTGGCGGTCGCGGGCAACGGCGACGACGAGGCGGAAACCGCACTGGCCATGGGCCCCATCGAACTGGGCCAGGACCCCAAGGGTGCCGGTGCCGTCACCGTGCGCAAGGGACCGTACGGACCGTACATCCAGCTTGGCGAGGCCGTGCCCAAGGGCGAAAAGCCCAAGCGCGTCGCCGTGCCCAAGGGCATGTCGCCGACCGATGTGACCCTCGACATCGCGCTTGGCCTGCTTTCCCTGCCGCGCGAGATCGGCCCCCACCCCGAGGACGGCAAGGCCGTGCTGGCCGGCATCGGCCGCTTCGGCCCCTACGTCCAGCATGAAAAGAAATACGCCTCCATCCCGGCGGATGAAGACGTGCTGGCCATCGGCCTCAACCGCGCGGTGGACCTTCTCGCCAATGCCAAGACGCGCGGCGGCCCCTCGGCGGGCAAGCCCATCGGCGATCATCCCGAAGACGGCAAGCCGGTGACCCTGCATTCGGGCCGCTACGGACCTTACGTCAAGCACGGCAAGATCAACGCCACGGTCCCCAACGACAAGGACCCGGAAACCGTGACCCTTGACGAGGCCGTGGCCCTGCTGGCGGCGCGGGCGGCCAAGGCGGGCACCGCCAAGAAGGCGCCGAAGAAAAAAGCCCCGGCCAAGAAGAAAAAGGCGGCAAAGAAAAAGAAGGCTGCCAAAAAGAAAAGCCCCGCCAAGAAGACAGCCGCGCCGAAGCCGGCCGCGGACACGCCCCAGGACGTCTGATCTCCCTTGACCCGCGACACTGACGACAACGACACGGGCGACGGCGACGGCAAGCCGCCCGGGCGTGACGATATCCTTGCCTACCTGCGCGATCACCCCGGCCCGGTTTCCGTGTCGGAACTGGCCCGCGCCTTCAAGGTCAAGGGCAAGGACCGCACGGCACTGCGCATCGCCTTGCGCGAAGCGACACAGGAAGGCCTGATCCAGGCAGATGCAAGGCGCAAGTTTTCGTCCCGCGAAACCATGCCCTCGGTCACCGTTCTTGAAATCACCGGCCCCGACCCCGACGGCGAATTGCTGGCCCGTCCCGTGCGCTGGCCCACCGACAAGCCGGTGCCGCGCATTTACGTCGCCCCGGCGCGGGGCGCGGTGGACGCGCTGGCCACCGGCGAACGCATCCTTGCCCAGCTTACGGCGGATGCCGATGGCGGCTACGACGCCAAGGTGCTGCGTCGCCTTGGTCGCGCGCCGACCGAAATCATCGGCGTCTTCACCCGCGAACGAAACCGCACCGTGATCCAGCCCACCGACCGCCGCGCCAAGTACAGCTACGGCGTCGAGGCGCGGCACGCCCACGGCGCCGAACCGGGCGACCTGGTGCGCGCACGGGTGCTGGCCGAACGATCCGGCACGCTGCGCATGGCGGAAGTGACCGAGCGGCTGGGAGGCCTGAAGGATCCCGGCGCCATCGGCCTGATTGCGCTGCATTCCAACGACATTCCCATCGACTTTCCCGCCGCCGCGCTGAGCGAGGCCAATGCCGCCCGTCCGCCGGAGTTGTCCGGGCGCGAAGACCTGCGCACCGTGCCGCTGGTTACCATCGACGACGAAGACGCCCGCGATTTCGACGACGCGGTGTTCGCCGAACCCGATACCGCCGCCGATAACCGGGGCGGCTTTCGCCTGACCGTCGCCATTGCCGATGTCGCCAACTATGTCGCCCATGGCGGGGCGCTTGATCGCGCCGCCGCGAAGCGCGGCAACTCGGTGTACTTGCCCGACCGCGTCGTGCCGATGCTGCCCGAAGCCCTGTCGAACGACCTGTGTTCGCTGCGCCCCCATGAGGACCGCGCCGTTCTCGCCTGCCACATGCGCATAGATGCCGGAGGCGAGCTGATCGATCATCGCTTCGCCCGCGCCCTGATCCGTTCCGCCGCGCGGCTGACTTACCGGATCACGCAGGCCGCTTTTGAATCGAACGATGCATCCTTGCTGCCCGACGGCCTTTCCTTTGACTGCATCAAAAATCTCTATGCCGCCTATGACGCGCTGGCCAAGGCCCGACTGCGGCGCGGCACGCTGGAACTGGAACTGCCCGAACACAAGGTCACCATCGAGGACGGCAAGGTCGCGCATATCGGCCTGCGCACGCGGCTAACATCGCACCGGCTGATCGAGGACTTCATGATCGCCGCCAACGTCGCCGCGGCCGAAGCGCTGGAAGCGAAGCGCGCGCCCTGCATGTACCGCGTGCATCCGACCCCGGACGCCGCCAAGCTGGAGGCATTGCGAGACGTCCTCGACACATTCGGGCTGAACCTGCCGCGCGGCCAGGTGACCCGCGCCGCCGCTTTCGCGCCGCTGCTTACCCGCGCATCGAAAGATGCCAGCGCCGAAGTCATTCACGAAGCCATCCTGCGTTCCCAGTCCCAGGCCTTTTACGGCACCAAGAACGCCGGTCATTTCGGCCTCGCGCTCCGGCGCTACGCGCATTTCACGTCGCCCATCCGCCGCTATGCGGACCTGCTGGTGCATCGCGCCTTGATCGGCGCCTACGACCTGGGGCCGGGCGGCATCGGACGCGAAGCGGCGGCGGAAATGGAATCGCTGGGCGAAAACCTGTCGGCGGCGGAACGCCGCGCGGTATCGGCCGAGCGCGAGGCGATGGACCGCTACATGGCGCTTTACCTGTCCGAGCGCACCGGCACGCGGATGAAGGGACGGATCACCGGCGTCACCCGCTTCGGCCTGTTCGTGCGCCTGCAGGGGCTCGGCGCCGACGGACTGGTGCCGATGGGGCTGCTCGGCGATGAACGCTTCCATCACGACGAGCGGCGCCATTGCCTCGACGGCGCGCGCTCGGGCCGGAGCTATACCCTGGGCGACGATGTCGAGGTCGAAATTCGCGATGCCGATGCCATTACCGGCTCGCTGACGCTGGCGATCACGCGGCACTGGCCGCTCAAGCGCGCCAAGCGCCCGCCGCCCCGCCACGGGCCCAAGCCAAAGACGAAATTCAAGCCCAAATCCAAGGGTGCCGCGGCCAAGAAGGGCCGCAAGCGCCGCAAGCCGAGGGCGCGGCCCTAAACTGGCCGCATTCGTGATATAGGTTTGGTAACGCTTTCAATTTTAGAATCCGGTCCCCGGCGATTCTGCGGGGCCGCAAATGCAAGAGACCATGGCTTTCGAACAAAGACACCCGCCCCTCCCCACGCCCTGGCTGCCCGCCCTGCTGCGTGGCCTCAGGGGCTATTGCCCGTCATGCGGCACCGGCCGGCTGTTTGCCAGCTACATCAAGATGGCGCATCACTGCCCGCATTGCGATACGCCACTGACGCCGCACCGTGCCGATGACGCGCCTGCGTATTTCACTATCTTCATCGTCGGTCACATCATCGTGCCGCTGATGCTGCTGGTGGAACGCAGCTATTCCCCACCGGATTGGGTCCACATGACCCTATGGGCGCCGCTGACGCTGGTGCTTTCGTTGCTGATCCTGCCCCGGGTCAAGGGCGCACTGATCGGTCTGCAATGGGCGTTGAACGTCCGCCGGGAAGACTGAGCGTGGCGGGGCCGAAGAAAACACTGGCCCCGGTCCTGGCCGCGTTGCTGTGGCTGGGCGGTTGCGCCGCGCAACCGCCGGCCGCCGACCGCGCTTACACGGCGGGCGCGGCGGAACGCGTTTTCATCAAAGCCTACACCGATATTTTCGACAAGTATCTTGAGCCCCTGAACATGGGCGATGTCGCCTTCGACGGCATTGCCGGGCTGACGTCGCTGAATGCCGGCTACAGTGCCGCACGCACCGACGGCATGGTGCGGGTCGCGCTGGCGGGCAACGAACTCGGCCGCTTTCCATTCCCGCGCAACGACGATGTCGAAGCATGGGCGCAACTGACCACCCGCGTGATCGACCTCAGCCGCGAGCAATCCGTGGCGATCCGCGCAGCCAGCGCCGAAGAAATCTACAAGGCTATCCTCGGCGGCGCGGTTTCCAGGCTCGATCATCACAGCCGTTATGCCGGACTGCGTTCGGCGCGGGACTACCGCGCCCAACGTGAAGGCTTCGGTGGCATCGGCGTGCAGTTGAACTTCGACCACGAACTGCCGCAAATTATTTCCGTCGTACCCGACAGCCCCGCCCAGGCGACCGCGATCCAGCCCGGCGACGTAATTGTCGCCATCGGGAACGAACCGGTAGACGGCCTGAGCCGCCGCGACGTGATCTGGCGCCTGCGCGGCGATGTCGATACCCATGTCACGCTGACCCTGACCCGCAAGAGCCTGTCGCAACCGTTCACGGTGCGTCTGCGCCGGGCACTGATCGTTTCGCCGACGGTGCATGTGCGGCGCGAAGGTACGCTGGCCGTGATCGCCATTACCGGCTTCAACCAGCGCACGGCGCGCAACCTCGGACGCGCACTCAAGCGGATCAACGCGGGTAACGGACCAAAGCTTACCGGCGTGGTGCTCGATCTGCGCGGCAATCCCGGCGGGCTTCTCGACCAGGCCGTCGCCGTCGCCGACAGCTTTCTCGATCACGGTCGTGTCGTTTCCACTCGCGGCCGCCACCCCGACAGTTTCCAGCTGTTCAATGCCGGCGGCCGGGATCTTACCCGGGGGCTGCCCGTGGCGGTGCTGATCAACGGCCAATCGGCCTCGGCGTCGGAAATTGTCGCCGCTGCGTTGCAGGATCTTGGCCGGGCGGTGGTGGTCGGCTCCAACTCCTACGGCAAGGGCACGGTACAGAGCATCACCCGTCTGCCCAACGACGGCGAGCTGATCCTGACCTGGTCACGCTTCCACGCGCCGACCGGCTATGCCCTGCAGAATCTCGGGGTGATGCCCAATTTCTGCACCAGCGCGCGCCCGTCGGCCGCGACGGACCGGATACCAAGCCTGCACGGAAGCATCGAGACTTCTATCGTGCTGACCGCATGGCGCAGCCATCTCGGCTATGACGCGGAAAGCGCGAAGGGCCTGCGCGAACGCTGCCCCCGGCGGTCCGAAGCGCCGGCGAGCGACATTGAGGTCGCCCGCGGGGTGCTGGCCGACGCATCGCTTTACGCCCGGGCCATCGGCGCTTCCCGGCCATGGATCGCCCGCAACAAGGAGGCCGCCGGGGCCGGCCACTAGAGCCGCAAATCCGGGGCCACCCCCCTGAAATTCCGGGAAATTCATCGCCCGGGCTTGACAAGCGCGCGGTGATGGCTATGTTCGCGCCTTCGCAATCGGAGAGAGTTCCATGGCCAAGGCAAATACCATCGTTATCAAGCTCGAATCGACCGAGGGTACCGGCTACTTCTACGTTGCCAAGAAGAACCCGCGCACCCAGACGGAAAAGCTGGAGATGCGCAAATACGATCCGGTTGCGCGCAAGCACACGACCTTCAAAGAAACGAAGATCAAGTAGCGCCGCCACCCTCGGACGCAAAAAAAGCCGGCATTGCCGGCTTTTTGTTTGCCTGTCCGCCGGCGCCTCCTATTCGGCGCCCGCGACGCCCGCGGTCTTGAGGCGTCGTTCCAGTCCCGGCGTAACTACCCGGCTCCGGCCACCGCGCTTGGCCTCGTAAAGCGCCCGGTCGGCCTCTCCGATCAGGACATCTCCCGGCTGCACATCACCGCTGGTCCAGGTCACCCCGATGGATACCGTCACGTTCAAGGGTCCAGCCTCGCTACCGACATCAAAAGGTGTATCGACCACAACCCTGCGCAGGCGCTCGGCGACCTTGGCCGCGATCTCGGGCTCGCACTCGGGCATAACGATAATGAATTCCTCGCCGCCCACGCGCGCGGCCATATCGAATTCTCGCAGGTTACGCACCATACGGCGGGCCAGTTCCTTGAGCACGGCATTGCCCACGGCATGACCGTGACTGTCATTAACCCGCTTGAAGAAATCGATGTCGAGCATCATCAGGCTGACGGGCTTGCGTGTAAGCTCGGCGTTGGCCAGCGTGGTCTGCAAATGGGCGTTCAGATAACGCTGGTTATGCAGCCCCGTCAGGTCGTCGGTCAACGCCATGGACAGGCTGCGCTGATAGGTTTCATGCAGGTTTTCGCGGTAACGTTTCTGGCGCAATTGCGTCCGCGTGCGTGCCTTCAGCTCGTTGGCATCGACGGGCCGAATCAGGTAGTCGTTGATGCCAAGCTCAAACCCCTTGGCCAGGCCCCCGATTTCCTCTGACTCGATGATCAGCAGCACCGGCAGGGTCCGCGTCCGTTCCACCGCGCGAAGCCGGGATGTCAGGCGCAGGCCATCGCCGTCATTGAGATAGAGGCTGGTGACGACAAGATCGAATTCCTCGGCCTCCGCGATGGCGATGGCATCTTCATGGGTGGAGACGGCTTTGACCTGGTGGCCCTGGGATTCAAGGGATGTGGCCAACCGCTCGCCGGAAAACTCGTCCGGTTCCACGATCAGGATGCGCCCTGTCGGCATTTCATCCGAATCCACATGGGACATCGCCGACATGACGCCGAAACTGTCGCAGGTCTGTTCGCGCAGACGCCATTCATCCATGGCGCGCTTCATGCGCGCCAGCGAGCGGATACGCGCAAAAAGGGTAATGTCGTTGACCGGCTTGGTCAGGAAATCGTCGGCGCCGGCCTCGAGGCCGGTCACGCGGTCGCTGACATCGCTGAGCGCGGTGACCATGACAACGGGGATATGGTGGGTCGCGGCATCGCCCTTGAGACGGCGGCAAACCTCGAATCCATCCATGCCGGGCATCATCACGTCGAGAAGGATGATGTCGGGCGATTCCCTGGCCGCAAGCTCGAGCGCGTCGGCACCGTTCATCGCGGTAATGACCGTGAAGTATTCGCCGGTTAATTTTGCCTCGAGGACCTTAACATTTGCCGGTAGGTCATCGACAACGAGAACGCGGGCTGTCATCTCGCTACTTGAGAACTTTCTGAATGGTGTCCATGAATGTGCTCACGGAGATGGGCTTGGCAATATAGGCCTCGCATCCCCCTTCGCGAATTTTTTCTTCGTCGCCCGGCATCGCGAAAGCCGTTACCGCGATAATCGGGATATCCTTGAGGTCGTCATCCTGTTTGAGCTGCTTTGTCACCTCCAGGCCGGAGATTTCCGGCAACTGGATGTCCAGCAAGATGAGATCGGGGCTGTGCTCGCGGGCCATGCCCACGGCCTCCATGCCATTGCGGGTCTGCACGGTCGAAAATCCATGCGCCTCAAGCAGGTCATGGAAAAAGCTTCATGTTCAGCTCGTTGTCTTCAACGATCAGGACTTTTTTCGACATCTGCTGATACTCACCCTGTTCAAAAAGGCAGCAGCGACCGCGCAGCGCAGGCGGTGCGGCAACCTAGTGAGTTTCTGCCCCTATAGTTAAGACTTCGTGAGCCAAGCACCTGATTCCAGAGGAAAAGTGCCGCCGGAACCGATATTAACCATATTTCGGGGAAGGGTATACCCGCCAGAAGCTGCCCGGCCCGCTAGCAGCGGGGGCGTTCCAGGGCCTCGATCCGCTCAAGACGGGCGTTAACGGAGAAGGATTCGTAATCAATCTCGTAGGCGTCGGCGACGCCATTATCGAAAAGAGTCAGGCCCAATTCGTAATCGGGCTCCGCCTTGGAGGCGTTGAGCGGGAAAAAAGCCAGGCGAACACGCCAGGACGCGCGATTGGTCAGCGGTTCACGCGCATGGGCACCGCTGGCCTTTGGGGCGGCCTTGCCGATCACGGCATTGACCGCAAGCGGGCCGTCCAGCGTCGCGCCATCGAACAGGGTCCGATAGACGATTTTCTCGCCGCGACGCGCCGCGGTAATCAGCTCGACCATGTGGGCGGTGGGAAACAGGGTTCCCCTGGGCAGGTCGAACCGCCGCCCCTCGGGCCGGGAAAAATCAGCCGTACCCTTGACCCCGCGCCGATCCAGCGCGGCCTTGCCCTGAAGGTCCTCCACCACGCGCCCGCCGCGGGTATCGCGGGAGGTGAAGCGGTAGGACAGGCCGTTGAGGGATTCAAAGCTGGAAAAATTGGAATCGCTGGAAACCGTGCCCCCTTCGTTATTGGTGAGGTCGAGTTGAAGCCGCTGCTTGACCGTCCAGCCATCGCAGGATTTGGCCCATTCCATGACCAGCGCACCGCGCGCCGCGCTGACATTGGCGCCTTGCCGCGTTCGCCCCAGGCTCAGCACGTAGATCGCCCGGTGCGGGACAATATCCACCTTGGCGCGGACGCCCTGCTGGGCCGGCGCCGCACCGGGCAAACCCGTCAGCAGCGCCAAACCGACAACACTCGAAAACATCAAACGCCGCAAGGGGATCCTCCTGAATGGCAACGCAATGCGGTGGCCAGTATGACATTCTTTGGGACCCCGAGGTAGAGCGGCAGATGCTGCCGGGCGCGGCCCCCGATCCGGCGCGCCAGGGGCAGGAATTACCCAGCGGGGTCATCGTAACCCATTCAAATACAATAATAATTACTCTGGCACGGGGTTTGCTTATCAGGGCATGAGAGGCACCGGCTGAACCGGCCGGGATTCCGCCCGCGGCGCCGGCGTGATCGGTGCGTATGCCAGCAGAACGACGAAGGATCATGGCCGACAAGAAAACCTCCGGGACCGCCGCCCGCCGACGCAGCCGCGCGCCAGCGGATTTGCGCCTGATCAGTGAGATCGGCGATGCCGCGGGCCGGCTTCTCGGCAGCATCGGCAACACGGATCACGAAAAGTCGCAAATGCGCCCCGCCCTGCTCGATCAGACGCTGGACGCCGCGGAAGAAGTCGAATCCTTCCTCGCCGAACAGTCGGCGCGGATCCAGTATCTCGAAAACCTGACCCTGACCGATGAGCTGACCGGCCTCAGGAACCGGCGCGGCTTCAACGAGCATCTGCGCCGCCCCCTCGCCTCCGCCCAGCGTTACGGCGATCAGGGCGTACTGGTGTTTTGCGACCTTGATAACTTCAAGGTCGTCAACGACAGTTTCGGTCATCACGTCGGAGACTACGTGCTGCGCCAGCTCGCCAAGGTTCTGGAAAAGGAAGTGCGCGAATCCGATCTCGTCGCCCGCCTCGGCGGCGATGAATTCTCGGTCCTGATGGTTCAGACAAGCTGGCGCGACGGCCTCAAGCGCGCCCAAATGCTCAACAGGGCCGTCAATCGCACGGTCGTCACCTATCACGGCACCAGCATTCCGGTAAATGCCAGCTTCGGAGTCGAGCCCTTCGGCCCCAACGATGAAGAAACCAATCTCATCGCCCGCGCCGACATCGCCATGTATGTGAACAAGCGCAAGAAGGCTTCGCTTTCACTTAACCGCACCGCCGCGGAATAACGAACGGCGCCGGGATTGCCGGCGCCGCTCGCGTCATCTCGATTTTTGCAGGCCTCTGCCCGCCGCCGATTCAGTCGGCGGCGATGCAGCCCTTTATCCCCGGCCCATTACAGACCGGCAACCGCCACGGCGTCGCGCCGCCGGCCGCCGCGAGCTGACGACGGGTCTGATCCGTGCGCGCGCTGTCGAAGGGGCCGACAACCACCCGGTAGACCGTGTGGCGGGGCAACTGGGCGGCTATGACCCGCGCCGGCTGCAAACCGTTGATACCGCGCTGGGCGGCACGCTGGGCATTGGCATGGGAGGTAAAACTGCCGACCACCAGGTAGTAACGGGTTCCGGCCGCTTGCGGCTCGGGCGCCGCCGTTGCCGCCATGGCCAGGTGTACCGGCGCCGGGTCGGCGCCTTGATCGCCGTCCGGAAAATCCGCGACCGGGGGCCATTCGCCGAGGCTGGCCGTCTGAATCTGCCGATCTTCGGCGCGGGGCTGGCAAACGGCATTGCCGCGGATGGCTCGGTGCAACGCACAATCTTCTTCCAGCGCGGCGGAAATCACGTGATCCGTCGTGCCTTTGCCGGTGGTGAGATAGCTGACGCCGCTGGCGGCCTGGGTGGCCACGAATACGGCCGGTGAAGCACATCCAGCAAGGGAGCCGGCCAGGATAAGGGCGGTAAGGGCCTTTATGGGATATCGCCGCATGGGGAGGCCTCCGAACGGCTAAAATTAAATTTACCGATTAATAGTGCTTTGCAACCCCATGTAAATCAATACTTTTTATATTGCAACTTGATTAAATTTTGGACGCGATCAGGCGATCCCGGATTTCGGCCCGGAAACCACCACAAAAACAGGCGCCGAAAATACGATATATGGGGCTAGGCGCCGGATTCGGACCCGCCGTCCTTGGCCGCTTTCACCGGCGGCAACGCGAGGCGCAGGTGCAATTCGCGCAGGCGCACCGGGTCCACTTCCGCCGGTGCCCCCATCATCAGGTCCTGGGCCGTCTGGTTCATCGGGAACAGGATGACCTCGCGGATATTGGGCTCATCGGCCAGCAACATGACCATGCGGTCGATACCCGGGGCGGAGCCACCATGGGGCGGCGCCCCGTAGCGCAGCGCCGACAACATCCCGCCGAACCGCTGTTCCAGCACGTCCTTGCCGTAGCCGGCGATGGCGAAAGCCTTTTCCATGATTTCCGGCTTGTGGTTCCGGATGGCGCCGGACGACAGCTCCACACCGTTGCAGACGATGTCGTACTGCCACGCCTTGATGGTCAGCGGATCCTGGGTCTCCAGCGCCTCCAGCCCGCCCTGGGGCATCGAGAACGGGTTGTGGCTGAAGATGATCTGGCCGCTGTCCTCATCCTTTTCGAACATCGGGAAATCGACGATCCAGCAGAAATCGAACCGGCCCTGGGCGATCAGGCCCAGTTCCTCGCCGAGCCGGGTGCGCGCCGCGCCCGCCAGGGCCGCGGCCTGCGCCGGGGTACCGGCGGCAAAGAACACCGCGTCGCCGTCGCCCACCGCCGCCTGGTCGCGCAGGAGCTGGAGACGCTCCGGCGTCAGGTGACGGGCGATCGGCCCCTTGGCCTCGCCATTGTCGAAGACGACGTAGCCGAGCCCCCCGGCCCCCATGTCGGAACGGGCCCAGTCGTTGAGCTTGTCGAAGAAACTGCGCGGCTGCGCGGCTGCGCCCGGCGCCGGAATGGCACGCACCACGGCGCCCTTGTCGAGCAGCTTGGCAAACAGCGAGAAATCGGAGCCGCGGAACACCTCGCTGGTGTCGGCGATGATGATGGGATTGCGCAAATCGGGCTTGTCGGAGCCGTATTTGAGCATCGCGTCATCGAAGGTGATGCGCGGGAACGGCGTCTTGGTAACGGACCGACCGCCGCCGAATTCCTCGAACACCCCGGCCAGGACCGGTTCCAGCGCCGCAAAGACGTCGTCCTGGGTGCAGAACGACATCTCGACATCGAGCTGGTAGAACTCGCCGGGGGAACGGTCGGCGCGGGCGTCTTCGTCGCGGAAGCACGGTGCGATCTGGAAATACTTGTCGAACCCGGCGATCATCAGAAGCTGCTTGAACTGCTGCGGCGCCTGGGGCAGCGCGTAGAAGCGCCCCGGATGGGTGCGCGAAGGCACCAGGTAATCGCGCGCGCCCTCGGGCGAGCTGGCGGTCAGGATCGGGGTCTGAAACTCCCGGAAACCCGCCTCTGTCATGCGCCGGCGGATCGAGGAAATCACCTCGGCGCGCAGCACCAGGTTGCGCTGCATCTTTTCGCGGCGCAGGTCGAGAAAGCGGTAGCGCAGGCGCGTTTCCTCGCCGTAATCGGTATCCGAATTGACCTGCAACGGCAGGGCGTCGGCGGTGGCCAGCACCTCAACCGCCTCGACCACCACCTCGACATGGCCGGTGGGCAGCTTGGCGTTGATCGTCTCTTCCGAGCGCGCCACGACCTTGCCGGTGACCGAAATGACGTATTCCAGCCGGGTCGCGTCGAGCGCGGCGAAGGCCGGCGCCGAGGTATCCACCACGCACTGGGTCAGGCCGTAATGGTCGCGCAGGTCAACGAACAGCAGGCTGCCGTGATCGCGCTTACGGTGGACCCAACCGGCCAGACGCACGGTCTGGCCGATGCTTTCGGCGCGCAAGGCGCCGCAGGTGTGAGACCGGTAAGGATGCATGGCGCTCTCTGGCTGCTCTTCCAACGGGTTCGGGGGGCTGAAATCCCCTTGTGCGACAAGGGAAAAGCCATGCTTAGGCCCTGCTTGTCAAGGCAAGACCGGCCCAATGACCCCAAATGCCCTTTCGCGGCCCGATTTCCGCCCCCGACGCGCTTTCGGTTCGTGACCGGGGATTTTTTCGTGTAGAACACGGCCATGATCACGATTACCGATACCGAGGCCCTGTCCCGGTTTTGTACCTCTCTCGAAGGCGCCGCCTTCGTCACCGTCGACACCGAGTTCATGCGCGAACGCACCTACTGGCCCAAGCTCTGCCTTGTGCAGCTGGGCGGGCCGGATGAGGCGGCGATTGTCGATGCGCTGGCCGATGGCCTCGACCTGGCGCCGCTGTTCGCCTTTCTCAACGAAAGCCCGACGCTGAAGGTCTTTCACGCGGCACGCCAGGACATCGAGATCTTCCACCACCTGAGTGGCCTGATCCCCACCCCGGTGTTCGATACCCAGATCGCCGCCATGGTCTGCGGCTTCGGCGAATCGGTCGGCTACGAAACCCTGGTCACCAAGCTGGCCAAGGCCCGCATCGACAAGTCCATGCGCTTCACCGACTGGTCGCACCGGCCGCTTTCGGAAAAGCAGATGCAATATGCGCTTTCCGATGTGACCCATCTGCGTATCGCTTACGAAAAACTGGCCCAACGCCTGGAACGCACCGGCCGGGCGCACTGGCTGGAAGAAGAAATCACCACCATGACGACGCCCGCCACCTATGTGGTCGAGCCCGAGGATGCGTGGCGACGCATCAAGGTCCGCGGCGGCAAGCCGCGTTTCCTCGCGGTGCTGAAGGAACTGGCGGCGTGGCGCGAGCAAACCGCCCAGAAGCGCGATGTGCCGCGGTCCCGCGTCATGCGCGACGATATGCTGCTTGATATCGCCGCCCGCGCGCCGCAGGACGAAGCGGAACTGTCGCGCACCCGTTCGGTCGGCCGCTCCGGCCTGCCCAATCAGGTCGTCACCGAGGTGCTGGCCGCCGTCGCCCGCGGCCGCGCCCTTCCCGATGCGGACTGCCCCGTCATGCCCGAGCGCGAACAACTGCCACGCGGCATGGGACCGCTGGTGGACCTGTTCAAGGTTCTGCTCAAGATGAAATGCGACCAGGAAGACGTTGCCCAGAAGCTGATTGCTTCCTCGGCCGATCTCGAGGCCATTGCCGCTGATGACGACGCCGATGTGCCGGCGCTGAAAGGCTGGCGGCGCGAGGTCTTCGGCAATGACGCTATCGGCCTCAAGCACGGGCGCATCGCGCTCGCCGCCGACGGTGGCGCCATCAAGCTGATGCGCCTTGACGGTTCGGCCCGGCAGGCCGCCGACTGAGGCTGCACCCTACTCGCCGGTCCGGGGCTTGAGCGACAGCCGCCGGGCCACGACCTCGAAACGGCGCGTGACCTCGTCGCTCATCAGGTAGCCCATGCCCTTGGGCACCCGCAGCACAAGCTCCTTTTCCGTGCGTTCCAGCCTGACCGTGCGCAGGATATCAACGGTCCCTGCGCAAAGCGTCCGTGCCAACCGCAAGGCGCGGCCCACGGTCACCGCGCGCTCCATATCGGCATCGGTGACCAGGGAATGGGCCAGGTTGCGCTCGACGATCGCCCGCCCGGCGCCGTAGCTGGCGCTGACCATCAGCGCCAGCAGCACCCGCTCGGCATGATCGATATTGGCCAGCGGCATATGCAGCACACGCGAGAAGCTGTTGCGTGCCCGGTAATCGGGGTGATCGCGCCACGCCAGGTCGCACAGCAGCACGGCGGCGCGCAGCAATCGCGCCATCGGCGCGCCCATATCGGCGAACAGCGGCGCGATCCAGTTTTCCAGTTCCTCGCCGGGCAGGGCAAAACGCGATTCCCTGGCCGCGACTTCCGCCGCGCCCACCAGCAGGGGATCGAGCTGGCGCTCTTCCTCGCCCAGGCGCGCATAAAGCCAGCCTTCGCGCAGGCCAAAGGCCGAAAACACAACTTCCTTCGGCCGGGTGATGGTCAACAGGCGCGTCAGCACGATAGCGGCCAGCGGCAAGGTGCGCAGCCGCGCCTTGGGCACACGGGGAATCTTGGCCAGCGACTTCGGGCTCATGCGCGTGACCAGTCGCAACAGGTCCAACGCCGCGCCACACGGCATGGCGTATTGGTGGATCACATGCAGCGGGTAATTCTGCTGGCCCATATGCACGGCAGCGAAGGCACGCCACGCGCCGCCCACGGGATAGAACCTGCGTCCCTTGACCTTGCCGAGCCAATCCACCTTGGCCATCGCTTTATCAACGATCGAACACGCCGCATCCACGTCCAGTCCCGCCGCTTCCTGCAAGCGCAGCGAGCCGATGGGCAAGGTCGCATGGGAACCGGGCCGCCCCTGATCGAGCGCGACGATTTCAAGGCTGCCGCCGCCAAGGTCGCCCATCATGCCATCGGCGCCTGGAATACCGGCGATGACGCCATAAGCCGAGGTATCGGCCTCGCGGTCGCCCCCCAAAATGGTGATCGGCGTGCCCAGGATCGCCGAAGCCTCATCCACGAATTCGGAGCCATCGGTCGCCGATCGCACGGCCTCGGTCGCCAGCGCCTCGATATCGGTAATGCCCATGGCGCGGGTCAGCGCCGCGAAACGCGACAGGTGGCGAAGCGCCGTTTCCACCCCTTTCGGATCAAGCTTGCCGGTTTTCCCGAGCGACTGGCCGAGACCGCATAACGTCCGTTCGTTGAATACAGGCAAGGGACAGCGGCCGCTGCCCGTGAACACCACCATGCGGACCGAGTTGGACCCGATATCGATTACCGCCGTCAGGGGCGCAAGGCCGGTTCGGGGCATGATGACGTCGGGGGAATTGGCTCGCGCCACGCGCTCTATGCCTTCCACAAAAAGCGTTTCAGGATTCCCACGCGCGAGGTTTCTTCCCGCGTGGACTGGCCTGAAAGCGACGGTTGGGTCATGAAATACTCGTGCGCACTGAACGGCGCCTCGCCGGGTCCCGGATGGATGCGCTCATAACTGCCGTCCGGATGCAGGGTCCAGGTCTGCATGTTGTCGCGGAAATTGGTTCCCATCACCTCGTTCATCACCTGGGCGTGAACGGTCGTGTTTTCGATGGGCACCAGGGTCTCGATGCGCCAGTTGAGATTGCGCGGCATCCAGTCCGCCGACGACAGGAAGACCTTCGCTTCCGCCGAAGGCAGGCCATGGCCGGCACCGAAACAGGCGATGCGCGAATGTTCGAGAAAACGCCCAACGATGGACCGAACGCGGATATTTTCCGACATGCCGGGCACCCCCGGCCGCAGGCAGCAAATACCGCGCACCACCAGGTCGATCTGCACACCGGCCTGAGAAGCCGCATAAAGCCGGTCGATGATTTCCGGGTCAACGATCTGGTTCATCTTGGCCCAGATGGCCGCAGGCCGCCCGGCCCTGGCATGGGCGATTTCATCATCGATCAACCGGTCGAGCGTATCGCGCAGCGTCAGCGGCGACGCGGCCAGCTTCTCAAACTTGTCGGGCCGGGCATAACCGGTCATCAGGTTGAACAGGCGTGCAGCATCGCGGCACAGCGCCGGATCGACTGTGAACAGCGACAGGTCGGTGTACATGCGCGCCGTGTCGGGATGATAATTTCCTGTGCCGAAGTGAACATAGGAACGCAGGCCCGTGTTCTCGCGCCGCGTCACCAGCGAAACCTTGGCATGGGTCTTGATGTTGACGAAGCCGAACACAACCTGGGCACCGGCGCGTTCCAGGTCCTGCGACCAGCGGATATTCGCCTCTTCATCGAAACGGGCCTTCAACTCCACCATGGCGGTCACGGACTTCCCCGCCTCCGCCGCCGCGATCAGCGCCTTGACCACCGGACTGTCCTTGCTGGTCCGGTACAGCGTCTGCTTGATCGCCACCACAGACGGATCGCGCGCCGCCTGGCGCAGGAAGCGCAGCACGACGTCGAAGGATTCGTACGGGTGATGGACGATGATGTCTTTTTCGCGGATGGCGGCAAAGGCATCGCCGCCGAAAGACAGGATGCGTTCCGGGAAACGCGGTTTGAAGGGCGGAAATTGCAGATCGGGCCGCTCTTCAACGATGATCTGCTGGATATCGGCTAGACCGAGTAGTCCATCAACATCGAATACGTCGGCCTCGTCCACCCGCAACTGGTCAACGACGAAGGCGCGCAACTGTTGCGGCATGCGGTTGGAAAAGGTCACACGGATGGCGGAACCGCGCCGGCGTTTCTTCAGTGCCGACGACACCACACGCACCAGGTCCTCGGCCTCTTCCTGCATTTCCACTTCGGTATCGCGAATAACGCGAAACAGGCCGCGCGCATCGACATGGGAACCAGGAAACAATTCGTGCAGCATCAGCGTGACGATGTTTTCCAGTGCAATGAAGCGAATGCCCGATCCCGGCAAGCGGACAAAACGCGGCACCTGCATCGGCAACGGCACCAGGGCACGCATGGATTCGCCCGTTTCCTTGTCCCTGAGTTGCAGCACCATGGACACGCCGAGATTGGGAATGAACGGGAACGGGTGCGCCGGATCTATGGCGATGGGCGTGATGATGGGAAAAATCTGGTCGAGGAAATAGCGCTCGAGCCAGCTTTCTTCCGCTTGGCTCAGGTCCTCGCGCCGCAGCACGGCAATACCGCTATCGCCCAGTTCCTCGCGCAGCGCCCGCCAGCAGGCCTGCTGGTCCGCCAGCAGCGCCGACGATTCCTTGCTGATCGCGGCCAGTTGCTCGCGCACCGTCATGCCGTCGTCGGAAAGCTCCGTGTAGCCCTCCTTGAGCTGTGTCACCAGCCCGGCCACCCGGACCATGTAAAATTCATTGTGGTTGGAAGCGGAAATGGACAGGAAGCGCACCCGTTCCAGGACCGGATGGGCGGCGTTCATCGCTTCTTCCACGACGCGGCGGTTGAAGGCCAGCCAGGACAGCTCGCGGTTGATGAAGCGCGCAAGCCCCATCTTCTCCGATACCGGCTGTGTCTGATCCTGAACCTGGTCCATCGTGGCTTTCCTCCACAGGGGTCGCGTTGCCGCCGCAGATTGCCTAAGGTCACCGGGATCACCGGCGACCGTGCAGGGCAAAACCCTATGGCAATGAAACACTTATATATTTTGCGTCATGGAAAATCCAGTTGGGCGAGCGAAGGCCAACAGGACGCCGACCGCCCCCTGACCCCGCGCGGCACGGCGACGGCGGTGCATATGGGGGCGGAATGCGCCCGCCGCGGCTGGCAACCCGCGCTCGCGCTGGTTTCCACGGCGCAACGCACGCGCCAAACCTTCGCGGCATTCGCCGCCGAACTGGCCCGAGCGGGATGTGATGTCCCCGCCATGCAATTCCTACCCGCGCTCTACCTGGCGACGCCGGAAGGCGTTCTTGCCGAGGTCGCGCGCCACGGCGGCGATGCCGATGCGATCCTGGTCATCGGCCACAATCCGGGACTGCATGAACTGGCCCTGTGGCTCGCCCGCGGCGGCACGGCGGCGGCGCAGGCGCGGCTTGCCACCGGGTTTCCCTCGGGCACGCTGGTGCGTGCCGAGATAGAGACCGGGACCTGGACCGGCCTGGCAGCGGTCCCGGCGCGGGTTAGCGATGTCATCTGGGCGAAGGAGCTTGATCAGTCCTGAGAGGATGCCAAAGCATCCAGCACCGTCCGCGCCAGGGCCACGGTAATGGCCCGTCGTTCGGCAAGGGCGCGCTCGTCGAGCGCGGCCACAAGCGTCCGCGCGGCGGCGAAACTGCGTTCCATGCGCGCCGCCAGGTAGCTCACCACATCGGCACCGACCTGAAGCTGGCGATCGGCGAAAAGCTTCACCAGCAAGGCCGCCATCAGCGCATCGTCGGGCGCGCCGATGGTCGTGACCGGAACCGCGTTGAGACGCGAGCCGAGATCGGCAAGCCGCACCCCCCAGCGCGCCGGGGCGTTCACCGCCACCAGAAGCAGCATGCCCGGGCGTCCCGCCAGGTGGTTGAACAGGTGAAACAATCCCTGCTCCGCCACCGCGACCCCGGCAATCGCCTCGGCATCATCGAGGATCAGCGGCACGCCATCCCCCGCAAGCTCCGCCGGGGGCCGCGCAGCAACATCGTCCGCCGTGATGAACCGCCCGCCGGTTTGCTCGGCGAACACGGAAGCCAGGTGGGTCTTGCCCGAGGCCGGGGCCCCGGCCAGCGCAAGCACCGGGCCCGGCCAGCCGGGCCAGCGGTCGATCCAGGCCACGGCCTCGGCATTGCAGGGGCCGACAAGGAAATCCTCGCCGTCCAGGCTCGGACGATGATCGAAAGGCAGCGGGAACTGGCCGCGGGGCCGGTCGCTCACGAGGCGCGGCCCCCGCCGTCGCCACGGTAAAGGGGACTGGCGAGATAACGCCCGATGAAAAAGCGCACCAGCACCCCGATCACGGCGGCCATCGGCACGGAAAGCAGGACACCGACAAACCCGAACAGCAGGCCGCCCGCCAGAAGCGCGAAGATGACCCACACCGCATGAAGCTGGATACGCTCGCCCACCAGCTTGGGCGTGAGAAAATTCCCCTCAATCACCTGTCCCGCGACGAATACGCCCGCGGTCAGGGCAATCGGCATCCATTCGGGAAACTGCACCATCGCGAGCCCCACCGAAACGACGAAGCCGACCGCCGCGCCGACAAAAGGAATGAAGGAAATCAATCCCGCCACAAGGCCGACCACAAGACCGAACTCAAGCCCGATCAGGGTCAGCGCGGTGCCGTAAAACGCCGCGAGTATCAGGCAAACCATCGCCATGCCGCGCACGAAACCGGCAATCATCGCATCCGCTTCGCGCACCAGCCCTTCGATGGTGGTGGCATGATCGCGCGGCAGCCAGCCCCGCACCTTTGTGACGATCTTGTCCCAGTCGCGCAGGATGTAGAAAGCCACGACCGGTGAAATGAAAATCAGCGACAACAGGTTGAGAAAAGCAAGTCCGCCTGACCACGCCCGCGCGGCAAGCGCGCCCGCGAACTTGAGCACGTCACCCGCAACCCCGCCGGCCGCCGCCTTCAGGCGCTCGACATCCGCCGCGCTAAGCTGTGCCGACACCGTGGCAACGAAATCCATCACCCTCGCTTGCAACAAGCGGAACAAATCCGGCGCCTTCTGCGCGAAACTGACCACCTGTCCCTGCACCAGCGGCAAGACCAGCGCCAGCACCAGGATAACGACGGCGGAAAACACCACCAGCACCGCCACCGTCGCCAGGGTTCTGCCGACACCATGCTTGTCGAGCCACTGCACGACGGGATCGAGAAAATAAGCGACGGCGAAACCGACCACGAAGGGCAGCAGGATCGGCGCCAGTATTTTCAGGGCAAAGCCGACGGCGACGAGACCGCCGCCCCAAATCAGGGCCTGACGCGCCGGGGTCATGGATTACCCTCCATCGTTGCCGCCTTCCGCACCCATCCGATCACATAGGTCGCCCCCGACAGCACCGTGGTCAGCGCCACGGCCCATATCAGGGCATTCAGCACCAGGGCATTTTCCATGCCCAGCGCGTTCATGCCAAGGATGAAGGCGGCCAACAGGATCTGCATCAGGGTATTGAACTTGCTGATCAGCAAGGGCTCCATCTTCAGGTTATGGGTCAAAAGCTGGTAGAGAAGCGCGCCTCCCACGATCAAGAGGTCGCGCCACACAACCAGCAGCACCAGCCAGTTCGGCAGGTGCTGTTGCGACCACAGCGCCAGGTAGATACCCACCAGCAGCGCCTTGTCCGCCAGGGGATCGAGAAAGCGGCCGAGCTCCGTCTCCGCGCCGAAGCGCTTGGCGATAAAACCGTCAAGCGCGTCCGATGCGCCGGCCGCGATGAACAGAAGGAAGGCAAACATCATCCGCCCATCGACGATGGACCAGACCAGGATGGGCACCGACAATAGCCGTGCCAGCGTAATCAGGTTGGGAACATTCACGGCATCGCCTTTGCGTTGTCGCCAGCGCCAACGCGCCCCGGGCGCAAGATCAGCGACGTCGGCCCCGCTTCCAGCGCCAGGTCGCTCTGGCTCAGGGCAAGACGCAACTGCTCCGCATCGCCGATGAAATTCAGCCGCAACCGCGCCAGCTTGCGCGAAAGATAAATCAGGTCGGCGCGGCGGATGAAAGGTACCGCCTCGACCTTGGTCTTGATCTCGAGCCACTGCGCCAGCGACATGATGGGCACCTCCACGGTCAGTTCATCGCCGGTGTCGAAACGCAGGCGATTGTTGCGCTTCCAGTTTTCCTCGATCTGGCCGGCGATGGCAACGGCGGCCCGGGCCAGAAGCGCGTTCTGGTCCTCCCCCGCTTCCGGGTAGAAAGCCTCGACCCGGGTCTGTTCCAAAAGGGCATTACCGAAGCGACTGAGCGAGACCTGCAACCACGGACCGCTGCCACCGCTGACCGGCGGGCCATCAGGATAACGCATCCCGGCGCGGGCGATCAGGACGTCAGATGCGCCGTGGCGCCCGGCTATGGCCTTGAGCCGGGCATCGTCGCCGCGCACCGCCTGTTCCGCCCCGATGGCGGCGATATCCTGCAAATCGCCACGGGCACGGACCAGCGGCACCAGCCCGTCCGAAGCGGGCAGGCGCGACCATGCCTCGCGCCACGGGTTGGGATCGTCCCACAGCGAAAGGGCCCCTGAAAGCTCGTAAACCGGCAGAACGAGCAGCGGCTTCGACCGGGTTTCGGCGAAGCCCACGCCCTGGCCGCGCAGGAAGGTACGCACCGCATCGGGGCGAAAACGCACGGTCAGCGAGGCGAGATAGCGCACCGCCGAGGTCTTTTCATCGGCAACTTCGAAATCGCGCACCAGGTCGTTGATGACATCCGGTGCCAGCGCCGACACGCGCGGCTGGTCGGCCGCCAGGACCAGCCGCGCCACCAGCCGCCGGAAAGCCGCTTGATGCCCCTCCGCCAGGGCCTGATCCCGCGCCTTGGCGGCGGTGGCGGCGGTGGCGTCGACGGCGACACCCCGCACGGCGAAAACTTCGGGGTCCGCGGCATGGGCGCGGCCGCCCGTCCCGATCGCCACGGCCAGAAACGCCACCAGCACACCGGCCACGAACCGGCAGGGGGGCGACAAGCGCCGAACGGAGAGGCCAAAGCCCGAAATGAACGATTGAGTCATTACAAACCGTCGCAGATACATTATGTTGACGGCCGAATTAGCGCGGTTATTCACGGCCGCAGGAGCCTGGACGCGGCTGTTCGCGCCGGGCGCAATCTATCACGGATGAGGCGAGGAGGAAGCCATTAAGCGCGCCACCTACAGGGACGCGGGCGTTGATATAGACGCCGGTAACGCGCTGGTTAAACGGATCGCGCCGCTGGCCAAGGCCACCGCGCGGGCGGGCACGACCGCCGGGCTTGGCGGTTTCGGCGCCCTGTTCGACCTCAAGGCGGCGGGCTTTCGCGACCCCGTCCTCGTTTCCACCACCGATGGCGTCGGCACCAAGCTGCGCCTCGCCATAGACACGGGCCAGCACGGCAGCGTCGGCATCGATCTTGTCGCCATGTGCGTCAACGATCTCGTCGTGCAGGGTGCGGAACCGCTGTTCTTCCTCGACTACTTCGCCACCGGCAAACTGGATGTCGCCACCGCCGCCGATGTAGTCGCCGGTATCGCCAAGGGCTGCGAACTGGCGGGTTGCGCCCTGGTCGGCGGCGAAACCGCGGAAATGCCCGGCATGTACCATGACGGCGATTACGACCTCGCCGGCTTTGCCGTCGGCGCGGCAGAGCGCGATGCCCTTCTCGACGGGACCGGCCTCGCCGAGGGCGACGTGGTGCTGGGACTGGCCGCGTCCGGCGTCCATTCCAACGGCTACTCGCTGGTGCGCCGCATTGTCGCCGACAGCGGCCTAGCCTGGACAGATGCGGCGCCGTTCGATCCCTCCACCACCCTCGGCGCGGCCTTGCTGGCGCCGACCCGCATCTACGTGCGCGCCGTTCTGACGGCGGTGCCCGGCGGCGGCGTCAAGGCGCTGGCACACATCACCGGCGGCGGGCTGATCGAAAATATTCCCCGCGTATTGCCGGGCGGGCTCAAGGCCGAACTGGATGCCGCCTGCTGGCCCCTGCCGCCGGTCTTCCGCTGGCTTGCCGAAAGCGGCCGGATCGCACCTATGGAACTGGCGCGCACCTTCAACTGCGGCATCGGGATGATCGCCGTGGTTGCCGCCGCCGATGCAGAACGTATCTCCGCGACCCTGACGGCAGCGGGCGAAACGGTGCATACCATCGGCAAGATCGTCGCCGCCGCCGATGATGATCGAGATACCGACATTGCGGGAATGGAAACGGCATGGCGCGTATAAAAACCGGCGTCCTGATTTCGGGTTCGGGGACCAATCTGCAAACTCTGATCGACGCCACCCGCGATCCCGCCCACCCCGCCGAAATCACACTCGTCATCAGCAACAATCCCGATGCCGGGGGACTGGAACGCGCGCGCAAGGCCGGTATTCCGACACGGGTCATCAGCCACGCCGACTTCACTGGGCGTGAAGCCTTCGATGCGGCCCTCGACACTGCACTGCGCGACGCGGGGTGCGAGCTGGTCTGTCTGGCCGGCTTCATGCGCATTCTCACCGGCGCGTTCGTTGAAGGCTGGCGCGGGCGCATGGTCAATATCCACCCGTCACTGCTGCCATCCTTTCGCGGCCTCGATGCCCAGGGCCAGGCGCTCCGGGCCGGTGTCCGCCTGGCGGGCGCGACGGTGCATTTCGTGGTGCCGGAAATGGACGCCGGGCCCATCGTCGTCCAGGGTGCGGTCCCGGTACTGGACGGCGACGATACGGCATCGCTGTCGGCGCGCATCCTGACGGTGGAACACCGGATCTACCCGCTGGCGCTTCGGCTGATCGCCGGAGGACAGGTTCGCATCGATGGGGATCGCTGCATCATCGCCGATGTCCCCAACAACCCCGACGGCCGGCTGCTGGCGCCCGGTGACGGCGACTGAAGCCTTTATTTTCAGCGTCACCAAGGCTATATAAACGCTTACGAAATTCGCCGAAGGCCCAAGGAGAAACACATGAGCGACAGCGACGATCTCAAGTCCCACGAGGAGATGTGGAATCTTTTCACCAAGATGATGCTTTACGGAAGCATCGCGGTGGCCGCGCTCCTGCTCTTGATGCGCATCTTCCTGGTTTGAAGCCGGGCTGAACGACAAAAAAACGGGGCCACATCGGGCCCCGTTTTTTCATGCGCGTGAAGCGTTCTCAGCCGACGATTTCAAGTCCGGCAAAGAAGAAGGCAATCTCCTGCGCCGCTGTTTCCGGCGCATCGGAACCGTGCACCGAATTGGCTTCGATGGATTCGGCGAAATCCTTGCGGATCGTACCGGCATCAGCCTTGGCCGGGTCGGTCGCTCCCATCAGTTCGCGATTGCGGGCAACGGCATTTTCACCTTCCAGGACCTGAACCACGACGGGCCCCGAGGTCATGAAGGTGCAAAGATCGTTGAAGAAAGGCCGCTCCTTGTGCACGGCGTAAAAGGCCTCCGCCTGCGTCCGGGTGAGCTGAAGGCGCTTCTGCGCGACAATGCGCAGTCCCGCTTCTTCGAACCGGGCATTGATGGCGCCGGTCAGGTTACGCCGGGTGGCGTCGGGCTTGATGATCGAGAAGGTCCGTTCAGTGGCCATAAAAAACTCCTTTGCGTCTGCGCGCGCCTTATAGACGGATCAATGCGTCATCGCAAGGGAGCGCCGCGCCGCAAGGTTCAGATATCCTGTTTTTCCCACGCTCCGGCGCCGTTCTGGCGCAGGTAGGTCAAGCCGTGACCCGCCGCCTTGTAGGCCTGCCAGTGCGCCCGCGCGCGGGCCAGCGCCGCCTCATCGCGCCCGTCAAAGACCTCAAGGCACCGCTCAAAACCCCCGATATCCGCAGATTCCGCACCATCGGCCAGGATCAGGACCGTCGCCCCCGCCGGGTTGTCGTCGCCCGCCGTCAGCCACACCGGCTGATCCGGGCCGTTGCCGTCCTTGGCCGATCCGTGGGGCAGGAAGCTGCCCTGATCGAAGACCCACAGGTGCGCGTTCAGCGCCTCCACCCGCTCGGCCGAGCCGCAGCGCAAGACGGAGCGAAACCCCGCCGCCAGCGCCTTCTCCAGAAGGCGCGGCAGGGCCGATTCCAGGCTGGATTTTTCCAGGTGATAGAACGAGACCTCGGTCACGCCTTTATCTCATTCGTAATGGTCGGCGACGAAACGATCCAGCAGGCGAACGCCAAAGCCGGTGCCCCCGGCGGGCACCGTCGGCGCGTCCTTGTTCGACCAGGTGACCCCGGCGATATCCAGGTGCGCCCAGGGCACGTCGTTGACAAAACGCTGGAGAAACTGCGCCGCGGTAATCGAGCCCGCGCCGCCGCCCGAAGAAATATTCTGGACGTCGGCAACCTTCGAGTCCATGGCCCGGTCGTAAGGCTCGGCCAGCGGCAGGCGCCAGAGCTTTTCGCCGACCGCCGAACCGGCGGCCTTGAGCTGGGTCGCGAGCTTGTCGTTGTTGGAAAACATTCCGGCATAATGCGCGCCAAGCGAAATGATGATCGCGCCCGTCAGCGTCGCCAGGTCCACCATGAAACGGGGCTTGTACTTCTCCTGGCAATACCACAGCGCATCGGCCAGCACGAGACGTCCCTCGGCATCGGTGTTCAGCACCTCGATCGTCTGGCCGGAATAGGACTTGACGATATCTCCGGGCCGCTGGGCGCTGCCCGAAGGCATATTCTCGACCAGGCCGACGACGCCGATGGCATTGACCCGTGCCTTACGACCCGCCAGCGCCTTCATCAGGCCGATGACCACGCCGGCACCGCCCATGTCCCACTTCATGTCTTCCATGCCCTTGGAGGGCTTGATCGAAATGCCGCCGGAATCAAACGTTACACCCTTGCCGATAAAGGCCAGCGGCTGGGCCTTGGCGCCGGTCTTGGGGCCGCCCTGCCAACGCATGACGACGAGACGGGGTGGACGAATACTGCCCTGGGCAACACCGAGAAGCGCGCCGAAGCCAAGCTCGCGCATTTTCTTTTCATCCAGCACCTCGACCTTGATGCCGAGCTTGCTCAGCTTCTGGGCCTCGCGCGCCAGGGTTTCGGGATAGATCACATTGCCCGGCTCGGACACCAGGTCGCGGGTGAAGAACACCCCATCGGCCACCGCATCGAAGCGGGCAAAAGCCCGCCGTGCCGTCGCCGCGCCCCTGACATGCAGGGTCAGGGTCGCGATCCGGGGCTTCTTTTCCGGCTTTTCCTTGGTCCGGTACTTGTCGAATCGGTAACTCGCGAGGCGTGCACCGAAGGCGAGGTTGGCCGCCAGGTCTGCCGGCTTCAGCTTGCGCGCGCCGCGGGGCGGCTCAACCGCGATCAGGGCCGCTTCATCGCCGCCACGCGCCAGCTCGCCGTAAGCGGCACCACCCGCCGCCTGAGCCGCTAGCGCATCAAGCTTTGCGGCCGCACCGACGCCAGCAATTACCACGCGGGCCACACCCAGTCCCGCCGGCGCCAGCACCGACAGGGCCGTGCCCGTGGCCCCCTTGAAACGCGCGGCCTCAATCGCCCGGCCGAGCGCCCCATCGGACGCCTTGTCCAGGGCCAGCCCCTCGGCGCCGAGACGCGCATGTCCCTCGCCGTCCTTCTTGTCCTTGCCGCCATCGACCTGAGCGGCGAGGATGACGAGCGCCGTGCCCTTGGCTGCCGTCTGGGGCATTGAGGTGTCGGAAAACGCGATTTTCATGGAAGCTCTCCTGGCGAGGAACACTGGAACTGACCGCTCGCCCCGCCCGGATTCATGCCGAGGCGGGCAGCGACCAGCTTTCGGGTAGTGTAACGCCGTGACGGCACCTCTGCCAATGGCGCTCCGGGCCCAAACCGGTGCCCCGCCAAGGGGATGGCGGTCTTCACCGCGCTGGATATAATGCGCCGATGAATCGGACCTTCCGCTATATGTTGCGTCAACAGGTCTGGCCGCTGTTGTTGTCCATGTTCGTTATCGCAGGCATCGTCTGGATGTCCCAGTCCCTGCGCTTCGTCGAACTGGTACTCAGCCGCGGCCTGCCCACAAGCACCCTGTTCGAGCTGGCCGGACTGGTCGTGCCCATGTTCACGTCGATCTTTCTGCCGATCGTGCTTTTCGGCACGGTGGCCTTTTCCTATTCACGGATGATCACGGACAGCGAAATGGTGATCTGGCGCTCCGCCGGCCTCAGTCCCATGCGTCTGGCAGCCCCGGCGCTGACACTCTCGGTGCTGGTGATGCTGGTTTGCTACGCTCTCAACATCTACTACATGCCCGCCGCCTACCGGCACTTCAAGGACCTCCAATCGGCCATCCGCAACAGCTTTACCCAGGTCCTTCTGCGCGAGGGCACATTCAACGATATCGGCAACGGCGTTACCGTCTTCGTGCGCGAACGCGCCGACAATGGCGAACTCAAGGGAATCTTCATCCATGACCGGCGCGACAACAAGGAGCCGGTCACCATGATGGCCGAGCGCGGCGCCCTTGTGCCGACCCCCGAAGGCCCCCGTGTCATCATGGTCAACGGCAACCGCCAGCTCGTGACCAAGGAACGCAAAAGCCTGTCGATCCTCTATTTCGACCGCTACACCCTGGATCTCGCCACGCGCGCCGAAAATGCCGGCCTGCGCTGGCGCGAGCCGCGCGAACGGTTCCTTAACGAGCTGTTCCTGGACCGTGCCCAGGGGCCTAATGCCGCCAGCGACCGCCGATTCCGCCTCAAGCTGCGGGCGGAGGGACACCAGCGCCTGGTTTCGCCCTGGCTGGCACCGGCTTTTGCCCTGATCGCGCTGGCCACCCTACTGACCGGGCAATTTTCCCGCCGTGGCCAGGGCCGGCGCATCACCCTTGCCGCCATGGCCATGCTGTTGCTGCAATCTCTCAGTATCAGCCTGCATAGTCTCGCGGGCGGCAGCGGCGCCTTCGTGCCCCTTATGTATCTCCTACCCCTGGCAACCATTGCCGTCTGCCTGTGGCTTATCTTGCGCCAGCGCCGCCGGGCGCTGAGTGGCGTCAACGAACTTTCGGCAAGGGTCTAGGAAGCGGCGATGGCAACCCAGGCCCGCATATCCGCGACACTGTCCTTCTATATCGCGCGCCGCTTCCTGGCCGGGTTTGCCATAATCCTGCTGGCCATCGGCGCCATCATATTCCTGATCGACGTGGTCGAGCTTTTACGGCGCGGAGCGGGACGGGTGGACGTGACGTTCAATCTCGTGCTTGAGCTCGCGTTGATGAAACTGCCGCACATGATCGAGAAGATCGTGCCCTATGCGACGCTGTTTGGCGGCATGCACGCATTCTGGCGCCTGACACGAACCAGCGAGCTGGTCGTCGCGCGCGCTTCGGGCGTATCCGTGTGGCAATTCCTGCTACCCGCCGTCATCACCGCGATGCTGATTGGCGTTTGCGCGAACATGGTGCTCAACCCGCTAAGTGCCACCTTCCTTCTTCGGTTCGAGCAGCTTGAAACAGCGCTCCTTAAAAACAGCGGCGATCGTTTGTCGGTTTCAACCACGGGTCTTTGGCTGCGCCAGGCCGACCCCCAAGGTCAATCGGTTATTCATGCAGAGCGCATGTCCCAAAAAGACATCGTCTTGCAGCGTGTCACGGTATTCCTGTTCGATTCCAAGAACCGCTTCATACGGCGGCTGGATGCGGACAATGCCCGGCTGGACAAGGGCAACTGGAATCTGACCGATGTCCTGATCACCGCGCCCAACACGATATCGCGTGAACAGGCCAGCTATGTGCTGCCCACCGATTGGACACCCGACAAGATTCAGGACAGCTTTTCACCGCCGGAAACCCTGTCCTTCTGGCGCCTGCCGGGATTTATAGACCTGCTGGAACAGGCCGGTTTTGCCGCCACGCGCCATCGCGTGCACTGGTATTCGCTGCTGGCTCTGCCCATCATGCTGGCGGCAATGGTGCTGATCGCCGCCTCATTTTCGTTACGCATGGCACGGCGGGGCGGCGTCTCCTTGCTAATTGCAAGCGGCATTTTTTTCAGCTTCTTCGTCTTCTTCTTCTCGGATATCGTTCTCGCCTTGGGACTATCTTCGGTGATTCCGCCGTTCCTCGCGGCGCTGACACCGGTTGCGGTCACCTCCCTGGTGGGTGTTTCCGTCCTTCTGCACATCGAGGATGGATAAGCCGTGAAGCCATCAAGCCGCCACGCAACAGACAATCACGGCATCGCGTACCGCCTCGCGGCGGTGGCGCTCTGCGTAGTGGCAATGACCGTGCATTTTCCAGCCACCGCGCAGGACGGCGCGAAAATCTCGGATAAAAAGCCTTATGTCGTCCTGCACGCCGATGAAGCTGTCTTTGACGACAAGACCGGCATTGTCACCGCCAAGGGTCACGTCGAAATCGCCCATGACAACCATGTGCTCCGTGCGGACAGTGTCGTTTACAACGAAAAGAAAAATACCGTCACCGCCATCGGCAATGTCGTCACGCTGCTGCCGACGGGAGAGGTGATGTTTTCCGACCGCTCGGAATTTTCCGACGGCATGAGGGAAGGCGTCGCGGAACGGTTCCGTATGCTCCTGATCGATAATTCGCGCCTGACAGCGGCACGGGCAACGCGAACCGGCGGACAAATCACGACACTCAACAAAGCCCTATTTTCACCTTGCAACCTGTGCAAGGAAAATCCCCGGCGCGCACCGTTGTGGCGTTTGCGCACGTCACGCACCACCCACTATAGCGAAGCCAAGGAAATTGAACACCGCGACGCGTTTCTTGAATTCTACGGGATACCTGTGTTCTACACGCCGTGGCTGTCGCATCCCGATCCCACGGTCGAGCGCCGCTCGGGTTTCCTGGCGCCGACGTATTCGTCGAATTCGGAATTCGGCCTGGTCCTCGAGACCCCCTATTTCTGGGCCATCGACGACAAAAGCGACCTAACCCTGGCCCCTCGCCTGATGACCGATGATGCCGCGCTCCTGGAGGCAACCTACCGCCAACGCTTCGCCAACGCCGCGCTCGACGTCAACGGCAGTTTTACCCAGCCCGAAAGACGCGATACCAACGGCAACAAGATCGGCGGCTCGAAAACGCGCGGGCATATCTTCGTAAAGGGGGAGATCGAACACGACCATATCTGGCGCTCAAAGTTCGAGTTGAATCATGCCAGCGACGACACCTACCTGCGCCGTTATCGCTTTCCGAGCCCGGAAATCAGACCCTCGTGAGTAAATTTTCCACCGAGGGGTTCTTCGGCCAAAATTACGCAAGCGCATCGGGTTATTCCTTTCAGGGCCTGAGAGAGACTGACGATCCTGCCGCCAGCCCGCTGGTGCTACCCTTTGCCGAATACCGCTTTGTTTCCCAACCCACCGCCAATGGCGCCTTTATCACCGCCGACGCCAGCGCGCTGGTCATTACCCGCGATCTCGGCGCCGACAGCCGCCGGCTCGCCCTCAACACCGGCTACCACCTGCCCTACACCGCCTGGACCGGCGAGATCTACGAACTTTCCGCGACACTCCGGACCGATCTTTATTCCGTCAACGACGTCACCACCGGCTCCGGCGCCGTGGAGAGCGGGATGACCGGACGCGTCTTCCCGCAAATCAAGGCGCAATGGCGCTACCCCTTTGCCCGTCATGAAAACAACGCGACGCAGATTTTCGAACCCATGGCGGCCGTCATCCTTGCCCCCAACGGCGGCAATCCCGACAAGATCGCCAACGAGGACAGCTCTGCCCCCGAACTCGACAGCACCAACCTTTTCGCCGCCAACCGTTTCGCCGGCGCGGACCGGGTCGAAGGCGGTCAGCGTGTGGTTTACGGGTTCAACTGGAACTTTTACGGCGACCGGGGCGGGGTCATCGAAACATTTCTCGGCCAGAGCCAGCGCTTGAGGTCGGAATCGGATTTCGGCGCTTCCAGTGGCCTCAAGGACAAGGCCTCCGATGTCGTCGGACGTTTGCGCTTCGCCCCTTCGAACTGGGTAGATTTGCAGTACCGTTTTCGCTTCGATCCAGATGGGACTGCGGCGAGACGCAGCGAGGCCTCGGTCCGACTGGGCCCCAAAAGATTCAAGGTCCGGGCCAATTACCTGTTCCTCGACGAAAGCTCGCCAACGGCTGAATTCCCGGACCGCGAGGAGCTTGCCCTGGGCTTCAACGCCCGGCTCACGCAGCGCTGGAGCGCCTATGGATCGATCAACGAGAACCTGGCCGATAATGGCGGCACCACGAGCGAAAACCTGGGGCTCACTTATACCGACGAATGTTTTACCTTCCGCATCGTCGGCACCCGCAACTTCACCAAGGATCGTGACCTCCGGCCCACGGACACCCTCCTGTTCCAGTTGATTTTCAAGCACCTTGGGGAATTTTCGGCCTCGGGTTGAACCGGCCCTATCCCGCCCTGTATTGTGACCGCCGATATATCGGCGGCCCCGTGGGCCCGTCATGAAAAGGCTTTAAGGCATGTATTCGCCTCACCCGACCGTTGCTGCTCCGCCACGCCGCCGCCTGGCCCTGATTGTCGCCGCCGGCCTGATGGCAATGGTGGCGCCGCTCATGGCCGCGGCGCAATCGGTCATGGACATTCGCGCCGTCGTCAACGACGAAGCCATAACCGCCTACGACGTTCACCAGAGGCTCAACCTGATTATTCGCTCCTCATCCCTCCCCGATACGGAGACGGTGCGCCGCGAGTTCGCCCCCCGGGTCCTGAATTCCCTGGTTGACGAGGCGCTTCAGAAACAGGAGGCCCGACGCCTCGGCGTCAAGGTCAACCCGAAGGAAATCAAGCGCGCCCTCGCACTTCTCGAGCAGCAGAACAAGCTTCCCCCCGGCGGATTGGATAACTTCCTGGCTGAGCGAAAAATCGACAAGCAAACGCTTTTGAAGCAGGTGGAATCTTCATTGGCATGGAGTGATGTCGTCCGGCGCCAGCTCCTGCGCTCGATCAACATCAGCGACGAAGAAATCGAGAAGGCGCTGGAGCGCATAAAAGCCAACGCCGACAAGCCCCGCCTGCTGGCGGCGGAAATCTTTATTGCCGTCGATTCCCCCAATGACGAAGCCAATGCCCTACGCAATGCACAACGCATTTACAGCGAGCTCAAGCGCGGGGCGAGTTTCCCGCTGCTGGCGCGGCAGTTTTCCCAATCCGCCTCCGCCGAACGCGGCGGCGACCTGGGCTGGGTCCAGCCCGGCGAACTGGAGCCGGAAGTCGAAAAGGTGCTGGCGGGCATGCGTCCCAACACGGTCAGCGAACCGGTGCGCGCTTCATCGGGGTTTTATATCGTCGCGCTTCGCAACCGGCGCGAGCCGCCGTCCAAAAGCGCTAGTGACACAACCGTCAACCTGCGCCAGGTAGTGCTGCCCCTGCCCTCGCCCGACGATATCCAGGGGCGTCAGTCGCAAGAAACGCTGGCCAGGACCATTCGCGATACCGTGAGCGGGTGTTCGGATTTCAGCGCCGTTTCGCGCGAACTGGGGGCCGGGCCTTCCGGCGACCTCGGCCGCCTCAAGCTGACCGAGTTGCCGGCCGACCTCCGTCAACTGGTGGCCACTCTTGATGTCGGCGCCGTTTCTCCGCCCCTGGTCAATGACACGAGCCTCCGCCTGCTGATGGTCTGTGACCGGAGAACGCCGAAGATTTCGCTGCCAAGCCCGGAAGAAGTCCGCCGCCGACTGACCCTTCAGCGTGTCGAGGTTCGCGCCCGGCGCTACCTTCGGGATTTGCGCGACGCGGCGTTTCTCGATATCCGGGCCTAACCCCGGAGGCCCGGACATGGCCACGGACCTTCCCCTAGCGCTGACCATGGGCGAGCCCTCCGGCATCGGCGGCGAAATCACGCTCAAGGCGTGGCGTGCCAAACCGGCGGCAGCGGGGTCGTTTTTCTGTATCGGCGATCCCGCCTGGCTGGCGGAATGTGCGCGTGAGCAGGGCCTCGATGTCCCCATCGCGGTCATCAACAGCCCCGCCGAAACCGCCGATATGTTCGCCCGCGCCCTGCCGGTCCTGCCCGAAACCCTGGCCACGGCAGCCGTCGCGGGCAAACCCGATGCGGCCAACGCGCCCGCCGTCATCAACGCCATCAAGCGCGCCGCCCACTGCACCCTGGACGGTGAAGCCGCCGCCGTGGTCACCAATCCCATTCACAAAAAGGGGCTGGCCGACAGCGGCTTCGCCCACACAGGCCATACCGAATTCCTGGGCGAGCTTTGCGGCGGCGTCCAGCCGATCATGATGCTGGCCTGCCCCGGCCTGCGCGTCGTGCCGGTGACGGTTCACATGGCGCTGCGCGATGCCATTGCCGCGCTCAACACCGAGGCCATCGTGACGGCCGCCACCATTACCGCCAAGGCACTGGCCCGGGACTTTGCCATCGCCGAACCGCGCCTCGCCATCGCCGCGCTCAACCCCCACGCGGGCGAGGACGGCATGATGGGCGCCGAGGAATCGCGCATCATTGCCCCCGCGGTGGCCGCCCTCAAGCAGCGCGGCATTGCCGCCTTCGGCCCCGCGCCGGCCGACAGCCTGTTTCATGCACGGGCCCGGACCACCTATGACGCAGTCATCTGCATGTATCACGACCAGGCCCTGATCCCGCTCAAGACAGTCGATTTCGACAACGGGGTCGACGTGACCCTGGGCCTGCCGCTGGTCCGCACGTCACCCGACCACGGCACCGCCTTCGAGATCGCGGGCAAGGGCATCGCCCATGAAAGCAGCCTGATCGCGGCGCTGATACTGGCCCGCGACATCGCCGCCAACCGAAGCAGGGCCGCTTGAGCCGGGAAGACGACGGCCTGGCCGAGCGCGTCGGCGCGCTGGCGCCGCTTCGCGACGTCATCGCCGCCCATGATCTCGGCGCCCGCAAGGGTCTCGGGCAGCATTTCCTGCTCGATCTCAACCTGACCGCGCGCATTGTGCGTGCCGCCGGAGACATCGCCGGGACCACGGTGATCGAGGTCGGCCCCGGCCCCGGCGGATTGTCGCGCGCCATCCTCGCCGCCGCACCAGGGTGCCTGATCGCCATCGAAAAGGACCCGCGCTGTCTCGATGCGCTGGCGCCGCTGGCGGAGGCCGCTGCGGGACGCTTCATCGTTGTCGGCGAGGACGCGCTTTCCATCGACGAAGCTGCGCTGGTCGATGCCCACGGCACACCGTCACGCCCGGTCCATATCATCAGCAACCTGCCCTATAACGTCGGCAGCGTCCTGATCGTCAAATGGCTATGCCAGATCGCCGCCGCGCCGGATCGCTACGCGGGTATCACCGTGCTGTTGCAAAAAGAGGTCGTCCAGCGGCTGGCAGCCGCGCCGCGCACCAAGGCCTATGGCCGCCTGTCGGTGATGTGCCAGTGGCTGTGCGATGCCGAAGCCTATTTCGACATCGGCCCGCGGGCCTTCACGCCGCCGCCCAAGGTGTCCTCGACCGTGGCCCACCTGACGCCATTGCCCGCGCCGCGCGCGCCCGCTGAATGGGAAGCGATGGAAACCGTCACCCGCGCCGCCTTCGGCCAACGCCGCAAGATGCTGCGCGCCGGGCTGAAATCACTGATGGGAGAGCGGACCGAAGACATGCTGGTCGCCTGCGGCATCAAGCCCACGGCGCGGGCGGAGGAGCTTTCGGTGGCGGATTTTGCCGCCCTGGCGCGGGCCTGGGCGGCACGCGAAAGGCGCTAGCGCCCCTCGCGCAGCGACTTGACGAAATCGCCAATGCCTTGCAAGCGTTTGCGCTTCAACCTCTCGGCGGCAAGGATCGCCGACACATCGGCGACGCTCTGGTCAATGTCGCGGTTGACGATGATGTAGTCGTATTCGATGTAGTGGCTCATTTCATCGGCGGCCTTGGCCATCCGGCCGGCGACGACCTCGGCCGGGTCCTGTGCGCGGGTGTTGAGACGACGCTCCAACTCCTGGGTCGAGGGCGGCAGGATAAAAACCGTCACCACGTCGGAAGGCGCGTTCTCCGTCACCTGCTGGGTGCCCTGCCAGTCGATGTCGAACAGCACGTCGCGGCCCGCCGCCAAGGCTTCTTCTACGGGCTGACGCGGGGTACCGTAATAATTGCCGAAGACCTTGGCGTGTTCGAGAAATTCCCGGCGGTTGATCATCAGGTTGAATTCCGTCGGATCGACGAAATGATAATCCACGCCTTCGACCTCACCCGGCCGCTTGCGCCGGGTGGTTGCCGAAATCGACATTTCCAGATTGCCGTCCAGGTCCAGCAGCCGACGCGAAAGCGTGGTCTTGCCCGCGCCGGACGGCGACGACAGGATCAGCATGAGACCGCGACGGCGCAAGCCGGCATCCGCGATGACCTCACCACCCCTTGCCATGCGTACCCGCCCCCTATTCGATGTTTTGAATCTGTTCGCGGAACTGTTCGATGGCCGCCTTGAGGGCGAGCCCGGTCCGAGTCAGGGCAAGATCCTGCGCCTTGGAACACAGGGTATTGGCCTCCCGGTTCAGTTCCTGGGACAGAAAATCGAGGCGACGGCCCACGGCTTCCTTGCTGGCCACCAGGTCCCGCGCCTGCCCTACATGAGCATCGAGCCGGTCGATCTCTTCACGCACATCGGCCTTGCCCACCATCACCGCGATTTCCTGGGCCAGGCGATCTTCGGGCAACGGCGGCGCACCGGCCAGCAATTCCTGCAACTGGCCGCTGACCCGCGCGCGGATGGCGTCGGGCTGGGCGGCGGCCTGCGCGCGCGCCTCGGCCGCGAGGGCCGCGATGTCGTCGATCATGGACGAAAGCACGGTTTCTAAGCGCGCGCCCTCCTCGCTGCGGGCCGCGCCGATCTGTGTCAGGGCGCGGTCAAAGCTCGCTGCCATCGCCGCCTCGCGCTCGGCGCGCTTTTCATCGTCCTCGCTGCTTTCCTCGGCCTCGAGCACACCACGAACCCGCAGCAGCCCCTCCGCCGAAGGCGGCGGCGCGCCGGTGCGCTTGCGCAGGTCCTCGGCAATCTCGACCACCCGGTCGAGCAAGGCCTCGTTTAATCGAAAGCTGGTCAGCCCCGGCGTGCGCGTCAGGTTGAGCGAAACGTTGAAACTGCCACGCTTGAACCGCTTGGCGATGCGATCACGCACGGTGGCTTCGAAACTTTCCATGCCCTGCGGCAAGCGCACGCGCACATCGAGGCCCCGACCATTGACACTGCGGGCTTCCCAACGCCAGGCGAAGGCGTCGAACTCCCCGTCTTCGCGGGCAAAGCCGGTCATGCTGGCGAGTGTCACGGCGTCTCCTGGGCCATCAAGTTCGCCCACCGATATTGTGGGGCTTATTTGCGCGGCCACTATATCCTGTAGGCCGCGCCGGGAACAAGTGGCCTATCCCCGCGCCGTATCTTTGCTTAAGTTGTCGTCATGAATATTGCCCGGCCCCAGAGCATCCTGATTACCGGCGCGTCGTCCGGCATTGGCGCGGCGCTGGCCCACGCGTACGCGGCGCCGGGAATACGGCTTATCCTGGGTGGACGCAACGCAGGCCGGCTTGAAGCCATCACCCGCGACTGCCGCGACCACGGCGCCGATGTCGAAACCGCCATCAATGACGTCACCGATAAGGGCGAAATGGCGCGCTGGATCGCGCACGCCTTTGCACGGGGACCGATCGACCTGGTCATTGCCAATGCCGGCATTTCAGGCGGCACCGGAAACGCCACGGACAACACGGCCGCCCCCAGCAGCGAATCACAGGCCCAGGTCGAGCGCATTTTCGCCGTCAACATCGGCGGCGTCGTCAATACCGTGTATCCGGCGATCGAACATATGCGCGAAGCGGGCGGCGGCCAGATCGCCCTGATGTCGTCCCTCGCCGGGTTTCGCGGCCTGCCTGGCGCGCCCGCTTACGCGGCCTCCAAGGCTTGTGTCCGCTCGCTCGGCGAAGGCCTGCGCGGGTCCGTTGCCCGCGACGGCATCCGCGTTTCGGTAATTTGTCCCGGTTTCGTCAAGAGCCCGATGACCGACATCAATCCCTACCCGATGCCCTTCCTGATACCCGTGGAAAAGGCGGCCCGCATTATTCGCCGTGGCCTTGCCCGCGACCGCGCGCGCATCAGTTTTCCGTGGCGGCTATGGGCAATGGTCTGGCTGATGAGCCTATTGCCGGTGGGACTGACGAACCCGCTGTTTTCGCGGATGCCGGGAAAGCCCACGTCCCCGTCCTAGGGCGCGTCGGCGACAGGCGTGCCGGGAGCGCTGCGCAAACGACGCCAGCGGCGCACGTTGCGATTGTGTTCATCCAGTGTTACGGCAAAAGCATGGCCACCGGTGCCATCGGCGACGAAATAGAGCGCATCGGTTTTTTCCGGGTGAAACACGGCATGAATCGCCGCCGTCCCCGGATTAGCAATCGGCCCCGGCGGCAAGCCCCGGTTGAGATAGGTGTTGAACGGACCCGGCCGCTTGAGATCATCGCGGCTCAGCAGGCGCGAAAGGACCCGGTTTTCCTCCCCCGCATCAAGCGCTGTCCCGTAAGCGACCGTGGGGTCGGACTGGAGCGGCATGTTGCGCGCCAGGCGATTGAAGAAAACGCCGGCGACCCGCGCGCGTTCATCGGCCCGGCCGGTTTCGCGTTCAACGATAGACGCCAGGATGACCGCTTCGCGAGGCGATTGCAGCAACAGCCCCGGCGCCCGATCCCGCCACAGCCGGGCAACGGTTTCAGTCATGGCTTGCGACATGCGCATAAGAATCGCCGCCCGCCCGTCGCCATAGCTATAGTGATAGGTGTCGGGCAAAAGTGTGCCTTCGTCGGGCATCGGCCCCAGATCGCCATCAAGGCCGTAGGCGACACTGACCATCCAATACACCTGGGCCGTGGTCAGCCCCTCGGGGATGGTGAGGCGGCGAACCAGAATTCGCCCCGAGGTCAGCATATCCATGATGCCGCGGGCGCTGACGTAGCCGGGAAATTCGTATTCTCCCGCCCGCAAGCGCGCCCCGTTGCCGCTGATGCGCACCCCGGCCTCGAACACCAGGGCGCTCCGGATCACGCCGTGACGGGCAAGCAGCCCGGCAACCGCGGCCACCCCCGTGCCCTGCGGCACGACGACGATTGCGGGCCCTGCCAAGGGACCCGGCGCGTCGAAACGATGGAAAAGGATACCCGCTGCAATGATGACTGCCGCCACCGCCCCCGCGGCGCCAAGCGCGAGCCAAGTGCCGAACGGCTTCATCGGGATCAGTCTACTGCGGCGAAAACAAGAGACGCGTTAGTGCCGCCAAATCCGAAGGAATTGGAAAGCGCATGCTTGATCTTGCGCTCCCTGGCCTTGAGCGGCACAAGGTCGATGTCGCAACCTTCCGACGGGCTTTCCAGGTTCAGGGTCGGCGGCAAGATGCCGTCACGGATAGCCAGCACCGAGAAAATCGCTTCCACCGCGCCTGCGGCCCCCAGAAGATGCCCGATGGCGGACTTGGTGGACGACATTGAAAGCTTGTAGGCGTGATCGCCGAACAGGCGCTTCACGGCACCAAGTTCGATTTCATCGCCGAGCGGCGTCGAAGTCCCGTGGGCATTGATGTAATCAACATCTTCCTTGGCGATACCCGCCCGCTTGAGCGCAATGGTCATGGCGCGGAAGCCGCCGTTGCCGTCCGACGCCGGCGCGGTCACGTGATAGGCATCGCCGGACAGGCCATAGCCCGTCACCTCAGCATAAATCTTCGCCCCGCGCTTTTTGGCGTGCTCGTATTCCTCGAGCACCACGCAACCCGCACCTTCGCCCATGACGAAGCCGTCACGATCCTTGTCCCAGGGACGCGATGCCCGCGTGGGCGTATCGTTGAACCCGGTGGACAGGGCGCGCGCCGCCGCGAACCCGGCCAGGCCAAGGCGGCAGACCGCCGCTTCGGTGCCGCCGGCGACCATGACATCGGCATCTTCGAACTGAATCAGCCGCGCCGCATCGCCGATAGCATGCGCGCCTGTGGCGCAGGCGGTCACCACGGCATGGTTGGGGCCGCGAAAGCCGTAGCGGATCGAAACATGGCCCGACGCCAGGTTGATCAGCGCCGAAGGAATGAAGAACGGGCTGATGCGCCGCGCGCCACGTTCCATCAGGTGGACAGCCGCATCTGCAATCGCCGGCAGACCGCCGATGCCCGAACCGATCATGACACCGGTGCGTTCCTGGGCTTCCGGATCGGTCGGCTTCCAGCCCGAATCCTCCACCGCCTGGATCGCCGCCCCCAACGCGTAAAGGATGAAGGTATCGATCTTGCGCTGTTCCTTGGGAACCAGCCAGTCATCGGGATTGAACGTGCCGTCGGAGCCGTCACCACGGGCGATCTGTCCCGCCACCTTGCACGGCAGATCGGAAACATCGAAGGACTCGATGGCACTCAGCCCGGAATCACCGTTGATAAGGCGCGCCCAAGTATGGTCGACGCCGCTCCCTAGCGGGGTAACCAAACCGAGACCTGTTACGACTACACGTCTCATGGAATCTCAGATGTCGTGGATGGAACCTGGGGCGAGGCAAACGCCGCTTATCAGGTATTGGCCTCGATGTAGGAAATCGCGTCCTTGACCGTCAGAATCTTTTCCGCTGCGTCATCGGGGATTTCACAACCGAATTCTTCCTCGAAGGCCATGACAAGCTCGACGGTATCAAGGCTGTCCGCGCCAAGGTCGTCAATGAAGCTCGCGTTCTCGGTGACCTTACCTTCATCAACGCCAAGGTGCTCGACAACGATCTTGGTCACGCGTTCAGCAACATCGCTCATTTTTTCTCTTTCCTCGGATAAATGGTCCTGTGCGGGCTACTACAAGCCGGAATAGTCTTACCGTTCAACCAATCGTTCAACAAAAACATCGTGCGACAAAACCGGTCCGACAGCAGCCGCTGCCCCCCTTCGCGGGACGCGAAAGTGCCCGTTGGTAACACACTTTTCCGGGCTTGGCCAGCGTCGGCCGGGTGGGACGCAAGCCCCTGCAAACTCAATAAAATTGCCGCGATTCCCGGCCCTAGATCATGGCCATTCCGCCGTTGACGTGCAGGGTCTGGCCGGTGACATAGGCGGCTTCGTCACTGGCCAGGAAAAGCGTCGCGGCGGCGATCTCCGCCGGTTCGCCGAAACGTCCCGCCGGGATCATCGCCAGCGACTGGCTACGCTGATCGTCGGTCAAGGCGTCGGTCATCGGCGTCACGATGAACCCCGGCGCCACGCAATTGGCGGTAATACCGCGGCTTGCCACTTCCAGGGCAACGGATTTGGTGAACCCCACCAGCCCCGCCTTCGATGCCGCGTAATTGGCCTGGCCGGGATTGCCGGTGGCGCCAACCACCGAGGTAATCGAGATCACGCGCCCGAAGCGGCCTTTCATCATGCCCCGCAGGCAGGCCCGCGTCAGGCGAAAGGCCGCCGTCAGGTTGACATTGAGAACCTGTTGCCAATCTTCGTCCTTCATCCGCATCAACAACTGATCACGGGTCAGCCCGGCGTTGTTGACCAGGATATCCACCCCGCCCATCGCGGCATCGGCATCCTTGGCCAGCGCCGCCGCGCCGTCGGCGCTGGAGAGATCGGCAACGACCACATGGGCGCGTTCGCCGAGATCCGCTGCCAGAGCCTCAAGCGCGTCACGCCGCGTGCCGGACAGCGCGACGGAAGCCCCGGCGCCATGTAGGGCCCGCGCGATGGCGCCGCCAATACCGCCGCTGGCACCCGTGACCAGGGCGCGTTTGCCTTCGAGAGAGAACATCGAGCTTCCTTTCGCTACTTGAGAAACGCGTCAATATCGTCGGGCGTGTTCAATGCCACACCCTGAAGATCGGGATCGATCCGCTTGGCCAGGCCCGACAGCACCTTGCCGGCGCCAATTTCGACCAGCCGCTCGACGCCTTGCGCCTTCATCCACATCACGCTTTCGCGCCAGCGCACGGTGCCGGTGACCTGGGCCACCAGAAGCTCGCGTATTTCAGCGGGATCAACCACCGCCTCCGCCTTCACGTTGGCCACCACCGGGACAACCGGCGCCTGTACGGACGCCGCCGCCAGAGCCTTGGCCATGACGTCGGCCGCCGGCGCCATCAGGGCGCAATGAAACGGCGCCGAGACCGGCAACAGGACGGCGCGTCGCGCGCCCTTTTCCGTCGCCAGCGCGGTCGCACGTTCGACCGCCGCCATGTGGCCGGAAACCACGACCTGTCCGGGCGCGTTGTCGTTGGCGGCGGCACAAACATCGTCGCCGGCCGCTTCCGCCGCGATCGCCGCCACCGCGTCGTAATCAAGACCGAGGATCGCCGCCATGCCCCCCACCCCCACCGGGGTCGCCGCCTGCATGGCCTGGCCACGGGTCCGGAGCAGCCGGGCCGCATCGGCCAGGGAAAAGGCCCCCGCCGCCGCCAGGGCCGAATATTCGCCAAGGGAGTGACCGGCAACGAACCGTGCCGAGGCGCTCAGGTCGAGATGGCAATCGCGGCTCAAAACCGCCATGACCGCCAGCGAGACTGCCATCAGGGCGGGCTGGGCATTTTCGGTCAGGGTCAGGTCCTCGCCCGGCCCCTCGAACATCAGGCGGGTCAGGTTCTGGCTCAGGGCCTCGTCCACCTCGCCGAAAACCTCGCGGGCGGCCGCGGAAGCCTCCGCCAGCGCCTTGCCCATGCCTACCGCCTGCGAACCCTGGCCCGGAAAAACGAATGCCTGCTGCACCTTGGCTGCCCCCTTGCAAGATTGACGTGGGGCCAGTGATAGCCGCACCCCGAGGCCGGTTCAAGGGCCCTGCGCCGGGGCCCCGTTTCGGCGTGAAATAGGCCCGCAAAGCCTTGCACGGGGAAGGGTTTCGTGTATATTGCGCCGCCTTGACATTCCTTGCCGGTCCATGGGGGCCGGCTTAGGACCGGATTGCCGTCGGACCCAGGTCCCCGGCGCCGGACCGGGAACAGCCATAAGGAGTGTTTGTCAATGCCGCTTTATGAAAGCGTGTTTATCGCACGCCAGGATATTTCGTCGACCCAGGCTGAAGCCCTGACCGACGGCTTTGCCGAGATCATCGCCAACCAGGGCGGGACCGTTTCCAAGAAGGAATACTGGGGTCTTCGCAATCTGGCCTACCGGATCAAGAAGAACCGCAAGGGCCACTACACCCTGCTCAACATCGACGCGCCCGCTGCCGCCATCAACGAGATGGAGCGCAATATGCGCCTGAACGAAGACGTTCTGCGCTACATGACCGTCCGTGTCGAAGAGCTGGAGGAAGGCCCGTCGGCCATCCTGCGCTCGCGCGAGGAACGGGGCACCCGTGGTGGCCGCGGCCCCCGGCGGGACGATGATCGTCCGCGCCGTCCGCGCCCGGAATCGGGTGACAGCGATGACGCATCCACCAGCGCCGAAGGAGATGAGCAATGAAAGCTCCCGGTGGGCCTCGCCGGCCTTTTTTCCGCCGCCGCAAGACTTGCCCCTTCTCGTCCGAAGGTGCGCCGAAGATCGATTACAAGGACATCCGCCTGTTGCAGCGTTTCGTGTCGGAGCGCGGCAAGATCGTGCCCAGCCGGATCACCGCCGTTTCCGCGAAGAAACAGCGTGAACTGGCGCAGGCGATCAAGCGGTCCCGTCACCTGGCGCTACTGCCCTACTCGGTGCAGTAGCCCCCGCCTCGGCGCCGGATTTACCGGCGCCGAAACAACGGGGTGAAGACGATGCCCAGGCAAACGCTGATCGCCCTCGCTGCCGGCCTTTGCGCTGCGGTCCTCTATCTGTCGACCGGATGGAGCCTGTTCGGAGCCCTGGTGCTGGCCATGGTGGCGCCGCTGCCGCTGATGGCCACGGGATTGGGCCTTGGTCTTGCCTCGGCGCTGCTGGCCTCGGCCGCGGCGCTGGCCTTGGTGGCCGCGGGCGCGGGTTTCGCCCGGGCCGGGCTGTTTGCCGCCGCCGACGTTGTGCCGGCGCTGATCGTGGTGCGTTTTGCCCTGCTCAGCCGACAGGACGCGGGGGGCGCGACGCACTGGTACCCGCCGGGACATATCCTGGTGTGGCTGACGCTTTACTGTGCCGCCGCCTTCGTCGTTTTGGCGACGGTCGCGGGCACCGGGCCCGATGGGCTCGAGGCCGGAATTTCGGCCTATATCGACGGTTTTCGCCAGATGTTGGCGGATTCCGGACGGAATGGGCCGGCGGTGGACCATATGTTCACCAGCCTTGCCAGGGTTTTTCCGTTCCTGGTGACGGCCTGGTGGATCGTCATCGTCGCGGTAAACGCGGCGCTGGCACAGAAGTTACTGGTGCGGCGTGGCCTCGAGATCAGGCCGTCGCCGGACCTGGCAATGACGACGCCGCCCTTTTTGCTGCTACCTGCCATGGTTGCGGCGACGGTGGCGGCGCTGTTAGGATCGGGATGGTTCGGGTTCGTGGCGACCAATGTCGCGCTGATCCTGTGCGTTCCGTACTTTTTGACCGGGCTCGCGGTAATTCACGCGATCTCGCGTGGTTGGAACGGCAGGACCGCAATCTTGGTCGCGCTTTACCTGCTGTTGCTGTTGTTCCGCTGGCCCCTGATCGCCATCGCGGGACTGGGCATGGTGGAATACTGGATCGGACTGCGGCGCCGTTACGGGGCCCCGGACCAAGGGAACGAAAGGAACGAGTAATGGAAGTCATTCTTATGGAGCGGGTCGCCAAGCTTGGCGAGATGGGTGACCTGGTCAAGGTCAAGCCGGGCTTCGCGCGCAACTACCTCCTGCCGCGCAACAAGGCCATGCGCGCGACCAAGGAAAACCGCGAAACCTTCGAATCGCGCCGCGCCGAACTTGAGGCCGCCAACGCCGCCCGCCGCCAGGAAGCGGAAGGTCAGGCTTCCGGCGTCGCCGACGCCGTGGTCGTCCTGGTGCGCCAGGCCAGCGATTCGGGCCAGCTTTACGGTTCGGTCCGTCCCCGCGACATCGCCGACGCACTGATCGCCCAGGGCGCCAACGTCACCCGCGAGCAGGTCCGCCTCCAGAGCCCGATCAAGAACATCGGCATGCACACGGTCAACGTCGCCCTGCATCCCGAAGTGGTCGTTCAGGTCACCGCCAACGTGGCGCGTTCGGAAGAAGAAGCCGAACTGCAGGCGCAGGGCAAGTCGGTGATCGAGGATTCGCGCGAAGCCGAGCGCTTGGCGGATGAAGAAAATCGCGCGGCCATCGCCCAGGCGGCGGCCGAAGCAGAAGCCGAAGAGGAAGCACAACAGCAAGCCGACGGAGCGCCAGAAGAAAAATAACCGGCCAACCTGAAATGGCCAGCGCGCGGTCCGGGGCAACATCGGGAGGTTGCCATGTTTCTAGCGCGTTTGTTCAAGGCCTTCATTCGCAAGGGGTCGGTCAGCGTGATCGACCACCGCGGCCGACGTTATGATTGCCCCGGCACGGAGCCGGGGCCCCACGCCACCATTCGCCTGCACAAGCCGGGGTTGTCCCGGCGGATCGTTCTCGCTCCCGCCATGGCGGTGGGCGAAGCCTACATGGACGGCACCCTGACCATCGAGGAGGGCAGCCTCTATGATTTCCTCGACGTCTGCACCCTGAACCTCCATCACCTTCACGGCCTGCCCTATTACGCCATGCTCAATGGCGCGCTCAAGCTCGGGCGGGGGCTCACCCAGGTCAACACGGCGCTGCGCTCCAGGCGCAACGTCGCCCATCACTACGACCTGTCGGGACGTCTTTACGAATTGTTCCTGGACCAGGATCGGCAATATTCCTGCGCTCACTTACCCATCCGGGACAAGACCTCGAAAGCGCCCAGGCGGCGAAGAAACGCCACATCGCGGCCAAGCCGTGCCTGCACCGGCCGGGGCTGCGCGTGATCGACATCGGCTGCGGCTGGGGCGGGCTCGCGCTTCATCTGGCGGCGGAAACCGGTGCACAGGTTACCGGCGTCACCCTGTCCGAGGAACAGTTCCGGCTGGCCCGCGAACGCACCGCGCGGGCGGGATTGTCGGACAGGATTTCCATCGAACTCTGCGATTATCGGCATATTCAGGGCCGCTTCGACCGCATTGTCTCGGTCGGGATGTTCGAGCATGTCGGCGTGCCGCATTACGGTGAATTCTTCGACAAAATCCGCGACCTGCTGACCGACGACGGCATCGCGCTGATCCATTCCATCGGGCGATCCGACGGCCCCGGCACGACCAATGCGTGGCTGCGGAAATACATCTTCCCCGGCGGCTACTGTCCGGCCCTGTCGGAAGTGATACCCCCCGTGGAAAAGAACGACCTGTTTATTACCGATATCGAGATCCTGCGCCTGCATTACGCGGAAACGCTCAAGGCCTGGCATGAAAGGTTCCAGGCGCACCGGGAGGAAGTGGCGGCGCTTTACGATGACCGCTTCGTGTGCATGTGGGAATTCTACCTGATCGGCGCCGAACTGGCCTTCCGCAACGAAGGTCAGATCGTGTTTCAACTGCAACTGTCACGTGACCTGAAGGCGGTGCCGCTGACCCGCGACTATATCGGCGCCTGGGAACAATCACGCCGCCCGGAGCAGGGAGCGGAAAGCGCCGCCTGATTTCTCCCCGTAATTCACAGGGCAGGAAAAGATTCCTGTGCACGCAGCGCTTATCTGACTTGCGGTGCACAAATGGGGCTTTCATTATGAACAAACCAAAAAGGCGCGGGCCTCCAAAACCCGCGCCCTGGCCCCCTTCCAAAAGGGGGCTTAGGTAGTTCTCTGAGAATGAACCTCGGCAGCTCGCAACTGCCGAGGTTTTCCTTTGGCAGACTGACCCAAAAAAAAGTCCGCGTTCAATGACATTGACTGCACTGTTCCCCCGGAACTTATCCAGCGGAAAAAATATGACAATACATTGATTTATTTAATCAATCTTAGATACCCACATGATGTAAGCATAAAATCGGCGGGTAAAAAACTTTTGTCTTAGAACCTCGAACGCAGTTGCCTTAAGTTGCGCGCATGTCCGATAGCACCGTCACACCCAATATCACGCGCCTTCACGGCGGCGAAGAAACGCCGCCGGTCCGCGAGCTGCCCCACAATTTCGAGGCGGAACAGGCGCTCCTCGGCGCCATCCTGATCAACAATGAGGCCTATTCGCGGGTTTCCGACTTCCTGCGGGCCGAGCATTTCTTCGATCCCGTGAACGGCCGCATTTTCGAGGCGGCGGCGAAACTGATCGAACGCCACCAGGTCGCCAACCCGGTGACCCTGAAGAACCTGTTCGAAGGCGACGAGGCACTGGCCGATGTCGGCGGCGCCAAGTACCTGGCCCGCCTGGCCGCCGCCGCGGTCACCATCATCAACGCCGGCGATTACGGGCGCACGATTTTCGACCTGCACCTGCGGCGCAAGCTGATCGAACTGGCTGAAACCATGCGCGCCGAGGCGGAAAGTCCCGACCTCGACAGCGACGCCGCGCGCCAGATCGAAACCGCCGAACAGCACCTGTTCGACCTTGCCACCACTGGCGAATATGAGGGCGGCTTCCGCACCTTTAACGACGTTCTCGCCGCCGCGATAGACATGGCGGAAGCCGCCTACAAACGCGAAGGTCAACTTACCGGCACCAGCATCGGCTTCACCGATCTGGACAAGCTGCTGGGCGGCTTGCAGGCATCGGACCTGATTATCCTTGCCGGGCGCCCGTCCATGGGTAAGACGGCGCTCGCGACCAACATGGCCTATAACGCGGCGCGCCTGTGCCGCTTCGACATCGACGCCAACGGCCAGAAAAAAGTTTCCGACGGCGCGGTGGTCGGGTTCTTCTCGCTGGAAATGTCGGCCGAGCAGTTGGCGACACGCATTCTGGCCGAAGCCTCCGGCGTCAGCTCCGACCGCATCCGCAAGGGTGACCTGTCCAACGAGGAATTCCAGCGCGTGGTCGAGGCGAACCAGGAACTGGTCCGCCTGCCGTTCTTCATCGACGACACGCCCGCCCTGTCGGTGGCGCAATTGCGCACCCGCGCGCGCCGTCTCAAGCGCCAGCATGGCCTGTCCATGATCGTGGTCGACTATCTTCAGCTATTGCGCTCCACCAGCACGCGGGCGAGCGACAACCGGGTGCAGGAAATTTCCGAAATCACCCGTGGGCTGAAGGCGCTGGCCAAGGAACTCGATGTGCCGGTGCTGGCGCTTTCGCAGTTGTCGCGTGCCGTCGAACAGCGCGAGGACAAGCGCCCGCAGCTCGCGGACCTGCGCGAATCAGGGTCCATCGAACAGGATGCCGACGTAGTGATGTTCATCTACCGCCAGGAATATTACCTGGCGCGGACCGAGCCCGATCTCGGCACCGAAGAACACGAAAAATGGCAGATGAAAATGGACGAGGTCCACAACCTGGCCGAAGCCATCATCGGCAAACAACGTCACGGCCCCACCGGCACGGTCAAGCTGGTGTTTACCGGCGAGCTGACGCGCTTCTCCGATTTCGTCGCCGACGATCACCTGCCCGACCATAATGCGCCCTTCTGAACCGCCGGCCATGGACGGCGCCGGAGGGCTGCTGACCATTGATCTCGGCGCCATCGGCGCCAACTGGGCGCTGCTGCAAGATCGCCTGGCGCCCGGCGCCGTCTGCGGCGCCGTGGTCAAGGCGGATGCCTACGGCCTCGGCCTCGCGCCGGTGGCCGATACCCTGTGGAATGCCGGGTGCCGCCATTTCTTCGTCGCCCTGGCGGCGGAGGGCATGGCCCTCAGGAACGCCCTGCCCGAAGCCACGATTTACGTCTTTAACGGCGCCGACGCCGCCTCCGCCCCCAGCCTTCGGGACGCGGGCCTGGTGCCCGTGCTGAATCACCCCGGCCAACTGGCCGACTGGCGCGCCGCCGCCGCCGAGGCCGGCCGGGCGCTGCCCGCCGTCCTGCACGCCGATACCGGGATGACCCGCCTCGGCTTCGATCACAAGGACCTGGTCGCCCTGGCCGCCGATCCCTCGGCACTGGCAGGGATCGACCTCGGTATGGTGATGAGCCACCTCGCCTGCGCCGACACGCCCGATCACCCGCTCAATGCCGATCAGCTGAGCCTGTTTGAAGCGGCCCGCAAGACCCTGGCGCCGCTCGGGCCGCTCAGGGCCAGTCTCGCCAATTCCGGCGGCATTTTCCTTGGCCCCGATTTCCACTTCGATCTGGCCCGGCCCGGCGCCGCACTTTTCGGCATTTCGCCGGCCGGAATTCGTCCCGCCCCCGTCGCGCAAGTGGTTAGACTTCAAGGGAAAATTCTGCAATGCCGCAGAATTGACACCCCCCGGACCGTTGGCTATGGTGCGACGCACCAAGCCGTGGCGGGCCGTCGTATCGCCACCGTCGCGGTTGGTTATGCCGACGGCTACCTGCGCGCACTGTCGGGAGCCGCCCATGCCCATGTGGGCGATATTTCAGTGCCGGTGGTAGGGCGCGTATCCATGGATCTGTTGACCCTTGACGTCACCGACGTTCCCGAACGCGACACCGCGCCCGGTACGCTGGTGGACCTGATCGGCCCCCATCACGGGGTCGAGGACCTCGCCCGTGAAGCCGGCACCATCGGCTACGAAATCCTGACAGCACTCGGCGCGCGTTTCGCCCGCGCCTATGTCGGAGGGCACCGGTGAGCACCGCCATCAAACCCGAAGACTCCCTGTTGGTCCGCCTGCTGTCGCCGGTGGGCCGCGTTTTTCTCGCCTTCCTCGGCTCGGTCGGCTCGATCAGTATCTTCACCGGGCGCGCCATCCTGCACGGCCTGACCCCGCCCTATTACGGCCGCCTGATCGTGCGCCAGATGATGGACATCGGCTATTACTCGCTGCCGGTGGTGGGCATGACCGCGATCTTTACCGGCATGGTGCTGGCCCTGCAAAGCTACTCCGGCTTTTCGCGCTTTTCCGCCGAAGGCGCGGTGGCAACGGTGGTTGTGCTCTCCATGACGCGTGAACTGGGCCCCGTGCTGGCCGGCCTGATGGTCGCCGGACGGATCGGCGCCTCGATGGCGGCGGAAATCGGCACCATGAAGGTGACCGAACAGATCGACGCCCTGACCACGCTGTCCACCAACCCGTTCAAGTACCTGGTCGCGCCGCGCCTGTTCGCGGGCCTGACGATGATGCCGATCCTCGTTCTTGTCGCCGACATCATCGGTGTGTTCGGCGGCTACCTGATCGGCGTCAACAAGCTGGGCTTCAACCCGTCCAATTACCTGACCCAGACCTTCGAGTTCCTGGAAACAAAAGACGTGGTCTCCGGGCTGGTCAAGGCGGCGTGCTTCGGCTTCGTCATTTCACTGATGGGCTGTTACCACGGCTACAATTCGCGCGGTGGCGCGCAAGGCGTGGGCACGGCGACGATCAACGCCGTGGTTTCGGCCCTGGTGCTGATCCTCGTTTCCAATTACCTGATCACGGAGTTGTTCTTCTCGCAATGATGACGACACCGGCACACCTGAAAATTTCCGTACGCAACCTGGACAAGTCGTTCGGCCCCAAGGTGGTGCTGAAGGGGCTCGACCTCGATGTCGCGCGCGGCGAATCCGTGGTCGTGATCGGCGGTTCGGGCACCGGCAAATCGGTGTTGCTGAAATGCATTCTCGGCCTCATCCGGCCCGATGCGGGCAGCATCAGGATCGACGGTCAGGAAGTAACCACCCTCGGCGGCAGCGAACGCGACGACGTGATGCGCAAGTTCGGCATGCTGTTTCAGGGTGGGGCGCTGTTCGACAGCCTTTCGGTCTGGCAGAACGTCGCCTTCGGCCTGATGCAGTCACGCGGCATGGAAGCCAAAGAGGCCCGCGAAATCGCCCTTTCCAAGCTGTCGCAAGTGGGACTGGCCCCGGAAGTGGCCAACCTGTTCCCGGCCGAGCTTTCGGGCGGCATGCAAAAGCGTGTGGCGCTGGCGCGCGCCATTGCGACCGAGCCCGAGATCATCTTCTTCGACGAGCCGACCACTGGCCTCGACCCGATCATGGGCGATGTAATCAACGACCTGATCGTCAAATGCGTTCATGACCTGGGCGCGACGGCACTTTCGATCACCCACGACCTGGCCAGCGCCCGCAAGATCGCGCATCGCATCGCCATGCTGCACGAAGGCAAGATCATCTGGTCCGGCCCGGTCGATTCGATCGACCGTTCGGGCAATCCTTACGTCGACCAGTTCATCCACGGCCGCGCCGAGGGGCCGATCAAGATGCAGGTGTCCAGATGAGCGCACCGGCCACGCGGATGGCCTGAGCGTGGCCCGCGTCCAGCCCCGCTTCATCTGCCAGGCTTGCGGCGCCGAGCACCGCAAATGGACCGGACGTTGCGACGCCTGCGGCGCCTGGAATTCGATCTCCGAGGAAAGCCCCGCCGCGCCGCTGGCCGCGGGCGTACGCACCCGCACCAAGGGCCATGCGCTGGCCCTGGAAGGCCTCAGGGGCGGCGCCGGCGACGGCCCTGCCGCAGCCCCGGAACGGCGCCTGACGGGCATCAACGAGCTCGACCGGGTGCTTGGCGGCGGGTTGGTCCCGGCCTCGGCGATACTGGTCGCGGGTGATCCCGGCATCGGCAAGTCCACCATCCTGTTGCAGGCCTGTGCCGCGCTGGCGCAGAAGGGCGAACGCACGCTCTACATTTCCGGCGAAGAAGCCACCGACCAGTTGCGCATGCGCGCGGCGCGAACCGGCCTCGACGGCAGCGACGTCAGGCTGGCGGCGGCCACCTCCATTGCCGATATCGTCGCCACGGTGGATTCCTTCGGCACCGGCGAAATGCCGGCCCTGATCGTCATCGATTCGATCCAGACCATGCATGTGGACGGCCTCGATGCCGCGCCGGGCACCGTGTCCCAGGTCCGCGCCGCCGCCCAGGTGCTGATCGGGCTGGCCAAGCGCCGCAAGATCGCCGTCATCATGGTCGGCCACGTCACCAAGGAAGGCCAGATCGCCGGTCCCCGCGTGCTCGAGCACATGGTCGATACGGTTCTTTACTTCGAGGGCGAGCGCGGCCACCAGTTCCGCATCCTGCGCGCGGTCAAAAACCGCTTCGGCGCCACCGACGAGATCGGCGTGTTCGAAATGTCCGACAAGGGACTGGGCGAGGTCGCCAACCCTTCGGCCATGTTCCTCGGGCGCGGTGGCGCCGATGACGATGCCACCGGCGGCCCGGTACCCGGTGCCGCCGTGTTCGCCGGGATCGAGGGCACGCGTCCGATGCTGGTCGAAATCCAGGCCCTGGTCGCGCCTTCCACCCTGGCCGCGCCCCGGCGCGCCGTGGTCGGTTGGGATGCCGCCAGGCTGGCCATGATTATCGCCGTGCTGGACGCGCGCTGCGGCCTTGCGCTGTCGGGCCACGATGTCTATCTAAGCGTCGCGGGCGGCCTTCGGGTTTCCGAGCCGGCCGCCGATCTGGCTGTCGCGGCGGCGCTGGTCTCCTCCCTCGCCGATCAGGCCGCCCCCTCGGGCACCCTGTTTTTCGGCGAGATCGGCCTGTCCGGGGAATTGCGACCGGTCGGCGGGCGCGAGGGCCGGCTGAAGGAAGCGGCCAAGCTGGGCTTCGAGGCGGCCATCGTTCCGCCCGAGGTAGGGGGCCGCAAGCCCCGGGCGCCCGCGGGCCTGAAACTGATCGAATTGTGCCGGCTCGCCGACCTGTTGCCGTTGTTCGATCTCGATAAACTGCGCAAGGGTCCCGGCACGGCACGGCGGGCGCGGCGCACGGAAGAAACGGAGGGCTAGATGGCGGGCGAGAACATTACAGATATCATCGTCATCGGCATCATCGTGCTGTCGGGGCTGTTCGCCCTGGCGCGTGGGCTGGTGAAGGAAGTCCTGTCCATCGCAAGCTGGGCCGGGGCCGTCCTGGTCACGCTGTTTGCCTTCGTGCCGCTGCGCGGTATTGCCCGCGGGTTCATTTCCTGGCCCATCGCCGCCGACATTACCACCGGCGCCGCCCTGTTCCTGGGCTCGCTGTTTATCTTCTCCTTTGCCTCGCATTTCGTCGCCAAGCTGGTGCAGGGTTCCGCCGTCGGCGCGCTGGACCGCTCGCTGGGCTTCGTTTTCGGCCTGCTGCGCGGGCTTTTGATCCTGGTTGTCCTTTACATCGGCGCCAGCTGGGCCATCGGCACCTCCGACCAGCCCAACTGGTTCCGCAATGCCCGCACCCTGCCCATCGTCGCCTTCGGCGCCAAGATGGTGGTCGCCCTGGTGCCCCAGGACCTGCGCCGCCAGCTGCCGCGCATCGTCGACCCCGAAAAAAGGCGCCCTGCCACCGCCCCCACCGGCGCCGCACGCGAGGGATACCGCGCCGTTGAGCGCCGCGACATGCAACGCTTGATCGAAGGCAGTCAATGAGCAATAAACTTCCCCCGAACGGAGATGCCGTGCCCGCCAGACTGCCCATGCCCCACCCTTTCGACGACGCCTTCCACGAGGAATGCGGGGTCTTCGGCGTGTTCGGCCATGCCGACGCCGCCGCCCTAACCGCGCTCGGCCTGCATGCGCTTCAGCACCGAGGCCAGGAAGCCGCGGGCATGGTCACCTTCGACGGGCGCCACTTCCATTCGCTCCGGGGCCTCGGCCATGTCGCCGACAATTTCTCTTCCAAGCAAGCCATCGAACGCCTGCCCGGCGAAAGCGCCATCGGCCACAACCGCTATTCCACCGCCGGCGATACGGTCGAGCGCAACATCCAGCCGCTGTTCGCCGATTTCGACTTCGGCGGCTTCGCCGTCAGCCACAACGGCAACCTGACCAATGCCGTGCAGTTGCGCCGCGACCTGGTGCGCCGCGGCAGCCTGTTCCAGTCCACCACCGATACCGAGGTGATCGTTCACCTGATCGCCACCTCCACCTACGCCACCGTGGTGGACCGCGTGATCGACGCCCTGAAGCAGGTCGAAGGCGCTTATTCCCTGGCCGCCCTGTCCCGCGACTTGATGATCGGCGTGCGCGATCCGCTGGGGGTACGGCCGATGGTACTGGGCATACTGGACAATGCCTGGATCCTGGCGTCGGAGAGCTGCGCCCTCGACATCATCGGGGCGCGCTTCGTGCGCGACCTGGAACCGGGCGAAATGGTGGTCATTTCCACCAACGGCATCGAGAGCCTCAAGCCCTTCCCCCCGCGTCGGGCACGCGGCTGCATCTTCGAATATATTTATTTCGCCCGCCCCGACAGCGTGATGGAAAACCGCAGCGTTTACGACACGCGCAAGAATATCGGCGCGGAACTGGCACGTGAAAGCGGCGTTCCCGCCGATGTCGTTATTCCGGTGCCCGATTCGGGCGTTCCCGCCGCAATTGGCTACGCCGCGGAAGCGAATATTCCCTTCGAGCTTGGCATTATTCGCAATCACTACGTCGGGCGCACCTTCATCGAGCCGACGGACCAAATTCGCCATCTCGGCGTTAAGCTGAAGCACAACGCCAACCGCGCCCATGTCGAGGGCAAGCGCGTGATCCTGGTGGACGACAGCATCGTGCGCGGCACCACGTCGGTGAAGATCGTTGAAATGATGCGCAATGCCGGCGCCCGCGAAGTGCATATGCGCATCGCCTCGCCGCCGACAACCAACCCGTGCTTCTATGGTGTGGATACGCCAGAAAAGTCCGAATTGATGGCGGCGAAGATGTCTATGGAAGAAATGCGCAAGGTCATCGGTGTTGATACCCTGGCGTTCGTTTCCATGGACGGGCTTTACCGCGCCATGGGCGAATCGGCCCGCGACGACCAGAACCCGCAGTATTGCGATGCCTGCTTCTCGGGTGAATACCCGATCAGCCTGACCGATCACGACGGCGGCGACGGCGCCGCCCAGCTTTCATTCCTGACGGAAATTTCCGGCGGCAAGCGATGAGCGATGCTCCCGGCGGTAGCGGACGGCTGCAAGGCCGGATCGCGCTGATCACCGGTGCCTCGCGCGGGATCGGCGCTGCCGTGGCCGAAGCCTTTGCCCGTGAAGGCGCGCAACTGATCCTGACGGCGCGAACCCAGGGCGGATTGGAAGAAGTGGATGACCGTATCCGCGCCGCCGGTCACCCGCCGCCGACGCTGGTGCCCCTCGACCTCACCGAATTCAGTGCCATCGACCAGCTCGGCGCCGCCATATTCGCGCGTTTCAAGCGCCTTGATGTGCTGGTCGCCAATGCCGGCATCCTCGGCCCCCTGACCCCCGTGTCCCATATCGAACCCGAAGACTGGGACCGGGTCATGGCGACCAACCTGACCGCGTGCTACCGGCTGATTCGCTCGACCGAGCCACTATTGCGCCTGTCCCCGGCGGGGCGCGCCATTTTCGTGACCTCCGGCGCCGCCGACGGACGCCATGCCTACTGGGGCCCCTACGCCGTGAGCAAGGGCGGGCTGGAAGTCATGGTCCGTACCTGGGCCGAGGAAATCGCCAGCACCACGATGCGCGCCAATCTCATCAATCCCGGCGGCACCCGCACTGCGATGCGCGCCGAAGCCTTTCCCGGCGAAGACCCCAAGACCCTGCCCACCGCCGCACAGGTGGCGGAAGCCTTCATCCCGCTGGCGGAGGCCAGCTGCACGCTGAACGGCGCGCGCATCAACGCCCGCGACAGCTTCGGGTCCTAGATTTCTCAGTCCTTGGGGGCGTAAGGGTTATCGCCGCCGCGCAACGCGATGCGGATCGGCGTTCCGGTAAAACCGAAATCGTCGCGCAGGCCGTTTTCCAGGTACCGCAGGTAGCTGGCGGGCACTTCGCCAGGCAGACTGGCGAAAATGACAAAAGTCGGCGGACGCGACTTCATTTGCGTGATGTAACGCAGACGCAATGGCCGGCCGCGCACCGTGGGCGGCGGATGGTGCTGGATCAGTTCCGCCAGCCAGCGGTTCAGAGCCCCGGTCGGAACCCTCTTGTTCCAGGTTTCATAGGCAGCAAAGACGGCGCGCATCAACCTGTCGGTATTTTCCCCGGTCATTGCTGACAACGTTACCGTGCGAATGCCCTTGATCTGGGGCAAGGAACGGGTCAGCCGGTCCTTCAGCAACGACAGCGCCCCCTGCGGATCCTCAATCAGGTCCCACTTGTTGGCGGCGATAATCAGGGCCCGGCCTTCCTCCACCACGCGGCGTGCGATGGCCAGGTCCTGACGCTCAAGCATCACTGTCGCATCCAGCACCAGCACCACCACTTCAGCCAGACGGATGGCACGCTCGGTCGATTCGACCGACATCTGCTCCACTTCCTCGACCACCTGGGCGCGGCGGCGCAAGCCCGCCGTATCAACCAGGCGAATGTCGCGGCCGCGATAATGCCAGTCCACCGGGATGGCATCGCGGGTCAGGCCCGGCTGATCGCCGGTCAGCACGCGGGCCTGGCCGATCAGCGTGTTGACCAGGGTGGACTTGCCGACATTGGGACGCCCGACGATGGCGAGGCGCAGCGGCCCTTCGGGACGTTCATCGTCCTCGATCTCCGCGTCGGCATCTTCTTCGTCTCGCCGTTCGTTCTCGGGGAGCGCATCGGGGGTTTCGATATAAGGGGCGAGCGCCTCGTAGAGCACGTTCATACCGGTGCCGTGTTCCGCCGACAGCGGAACCGGCTCGCCGAGCCCCAGGGAATATCCCTCCATGGCGCCATCGGCGCCGGTCCGCGCCTCGCACTTGTTGGCGACGACGATGACCGGTTTGCCGCTGGTCCGCAGGAACCGGGCGAAGTGCGAATCCAGCGGCGTGACGCCCTCGCGCGCATCGAACATCAGCAAGACGACATCGGCCTGGGCCAGGGCCTGTTCGGCCTGGATGCGCATGGACGCTTCAAGGGTGCCGGCGCGCGCATCTTCCAGCCCCGGCGTGTCAAGCAAGCGGAAACGCACACCCGCGAGCGTGGCATCGCCTTCCTTCCAGTCGCGGGTGACGCCGGGCTCCGGCTGCACGATGGCCAGCCGCTTGCCCACCAGCCGGTTGAACAACGTGGACTTGCCCACATTGGGACGCCCGAGAATGGCCACGGTCGCGATCATGGCGCTATCGCCAGGCGATCAGGTCAGCGTCGTCGGTAAAGACATACAGCGTGTTGCGCGCTACCGCCGGGGGCACGGACACGGGATCGGGCAATCTTTCGCGGCCAAGCAAATCGCCCGTAAACGGCGACACCGCCAGAATATCGCGGTTGGAACCGATCACGATCAGACGGTCCCCCGCCAACACCGGCCCGGTCCATGTAATCAGGCCTTCCTGTTTCTTGGGCTTCTTGAAGCGCGGCACGGCGCGCACCCACCGCACGCGGCCGTCGCGGCGGCTGATGCACAGCAAAGCGCTGTCGGTGGTCAACAGATAAATGAAGTCACCCGCCGCCCACGGGGTCTGAATACCGCCGAAGGGTTGTTCCCAAATCCGCAGCCCGCTGTTCAGGTTAACCGCGATCATGCGGCCGGAATTGCTGATGGCGATAACCCGGCCACGGTCAATAACCGGCGAAGCACGAATATCCGCGATCTGCCCGACATTGCTGGTGCCCACCCCGCGCGCCAGGTAATCGTTCCAAAGTTCCGCGCCGTTGGTGGCACGCAGGCCGATCAATTCGCCGGTCGAATAGGCAACGGCAAGAACCCCCGAATCGTAGGCAGGCGTGGCGCCGCCCAGCAGGGAAGCGGATTCCGATGCACCGCGATGGGTCCAGAGCACCGCGCCGCTTTTGGCATCAAGCGCATGGGTATGATTGTCGGCAGAAACGGCGAAAACCTTGCCGTCCCCCACGGTGGGACCGGAACGGAAAGGCGCCGACACGCGCTGGCGCCAAAAAACCTTGCCGGTGGCGGCATCGAGGCTGATGAGCTGGGCAAAACCGGTCGTGACATAGACCCGGCCATCGGCCACCGCCAGGCCGCCGCCCATGGTGCCGCTGCCGTCTTCATTAACCATCAGATCGCGCGCCCACAGGCGCCCGCCTGTCCGCCCGTCGATTGCGGTGATCCGCGCCTCGACATCGAGAACGAACACGCGGCCTTCGGCATCGACGACGGGCTGGGCCAGAAGGCGCACCTCGTCATCGGCGCCCTCCCCCCCGCTGGCGTTGAATACGCGGCGGGGACTGGCGGCTAGGGCCGGATGGTAAATTGCGTGGGCGGCATTGCCGCTGCCCTGGGTCCAGGAATTATTGACGCGCGGCGGCGCCACCGTGACCGGGATCTTGGCCAGTTCGGGATCGGCCTTGATGCCGGTGTCGTAAACCAGGACCGGCAGGCGTTCCCCTTCAAGGCGCGGATCCTTGCGCTTGACGAAGGTGCATCCGGCGATGACCAGGGACATCGCCAGCACCGGCACTAGGGCAAGAAGGCGTCGCGCGGGCGCGGTCATGGGGGAACCTATTTACCGGAAACGACGAGAAACTCCGCCGCTCGGGCCCGCACGCCCGGCGGCGTCGAGGTATCATCGGCCAAGCGCTTGAAAATCTCGCGCGCCTTCGCTTCATCGCCACGCTTGCGGGCGAGCAGCGCCGTCAATTCCTGCGCCGAATAACGCCAAGGCCCCGTCGCCGTCGCCAACGGGGCAAGCCGCGCCTCAAGCGCCGTCGCATCCCCCTTATCGAGGGTCGACAGAACGTAAAGCAGGGTCGCCACGTTGCGGAAAGGCACGGCCACGTCGCTATCCCTGGACATCGCGTCATAGACAGCGGCCGCGGCCGGGTCATTGCCCTGCCGCGACAATTGCGCCGCCTCCTGCAGGCGCGCCAGTTCTGCAAAGCCGCTCGGTCCATCCTCGGCCAGCATCTTCAGCGCCTTAAGCGAATCTGCGCTCTTGCCCGCCGGCATCGCCACGGCGGCGGCATAGGCCAGCGCCGCATTTGCCGTGCGATTGGCCGTGTAATGGCGCCAGCCCACGGAAGCCGCCACGCCGACAATGAACACCATCACCGCGGCGATCACCCAACGGCCATACTTGTTCCAGAGCTCCTGCTGGCGCTCGCGCTTCAGGTCCTCTTCGAGTTCATCGAGAAATTGATCACTGCTCATCGGTCTGGGCTACCTACAAAAATCCCCCGGGTTTCGGGGCCGCTACAATAGCCGCCCCTGCGGGCGGAGGCAAACATCACCAAAAGCGCCCCGAGCGCCCTTTTCGGCCCTTTTCTCCCTAACGGGAAAGTGGAAAGCCAGGACGAAATGGCCCAAAATCGGAGGCCCATCAACAGTTCAGGCGGCGCGGACCCGAAACGGCAAGATGACAGAGCAGACCCCCGCCACTGTTTATCGCCTCAACGATTACCGCAAACGGAAGAAGCCCACCTGTTTTTCGCGCCAGGAGCTATACCTGCTGCTGTCAGTCTATTCACGGCGGGTGATTTCCGGCGAGTGGAAAGCCTACGCCATTGATCTCGACCCGACCAAGGCGCAGTTCTCGATCTTCACCAACGCCCATGCTCAGCCGCTCTTCCAGGTAGTCAAGCTGGCCTCGGCCAGTAAGCGCAACCGCAGATATGCCATCCTGAAAGGCGCGACGAAGGTAACGCAGGCCGACACCCTGGCCCAAGCACTAGCCTACTTCAGCCGCCCCCTCAAAGTCGTCTCGTCCTAAGTGCCCCGTATTACCCGGTCCGCTGAATCAGGTGATATCCGAAATCAGTCTCAATCACACCCGAAGTTTCACCAACCTCCATGCCGAACGCGGCGTCTTCAAATTCGCGCACCATCTGGCCGCGTCCGAAACTGCCGAGATCGCCGCCCCGTTGGCCCGAGGGGCAATCGGACATCTCGGCCGCTATAGCGCAGAAATCCTCACCACCCTGGATACGCTCGGACAGAGCCTCGATCACGGCCAAAGCCTCTTCCTTGCTGCGGGTCGAGGATGAACGTTCCGAGCCTTCGTACATAAGTAGGATATGTGATGCCTGAACCTGATCTGCCATAGGTCTTTTCTCCTGATTTACCTTATTTTATGAAATATTAGCTTCTTCCCTCGAGCAGCGTGAACGGCGCTTGGTATGTCTTGCAGCTTACTACCTAGTTCAAACTATTCTTTACCATTGGGCATCAAGCTGTTCGTACTCTTCTTCGCTTAACCAAGTTTTCAGCTGACGGTTTTGCACGTTATCTCAACGCTTACGCTTGTCAGCTATTGATTTTAACTTGTTAAAACATTTAGTTTCTGCGGCAGTCAATTGGCGACGTAGATTGGCTTCGTCAAAGCGTTCTTGCTGCAACTTACTGAAGTTGCAGCTTGATTGCTTCTGATTGTCGGAGCACTCACTCAATTAAACTATCGAATACGTCTTCCCTCTTTAATGCCAAATTCTAAGTAATGCTGATAAGGGTTTACTCCAGCAGCTTTTATATCTGGATTGAGCTCCAGATATAAACCTGGATCGAACTTGAAGTGAGCTGAGATATTTTCAACTCTTTTCTTTCCCACTTCGTGCCCATTGATTACGTTTGGTTTTCGCACTTTGGAAAATAAATCGTATATTTCACGCTTGAAGTAAGCTAAGATATTTTCAACTCTTTTCTTTCCTACTTCGTGCCCATTGATTACGTTTGGTTTTCGCACCTTGGAAAATAAATCGTATATTTCACGCCAGTGGTAATGTCCATGCTCCGGATTGCTCAGAACTGGAGTATAATATGCACAATCATCAAAGTAATAATGCGTTACTTGAGACATCCTCGTGAGCGTTGGATCTTTTTGAAAGGATCCTCCGTGTACTAAATTGGAAGACCAAATAAGACACTGACCCTTCTTTGCAAAGAAATACTGCTTCTTTACCCCTAGTTTTTTCGCGTATTGATCCCATGCTATAGGAAATCGATTGTAATGAGGTGCAGTTTTTGCGGTTTGATGAAAACCAACTTCCGTATTGTACAAGGCAGGCCAAAGATGAGAACCGGGATAGTAAAACAATGGGCCATTTTCTTCAGTAATATCCTCAAGAGCTAACCAAACTCCGGCCATATATCTTTTTGGTATTGAATCAAAATGAACATGATCAGAGTGCGAAGATTGCTCAGTTCCTGCAGGAAAATTTAAAGTCTGAAATGGGAACGCTCTCTTACCGTATACATTAGATAGTATTTCTATAACTCTCTTGTTGCCAGCAATTAAATTTACTTCTTCAATATCGATTGCATCCTGTATGCGCTGTCCAGGATGAATCTTTCCATCAGCACTTTTTTCTTTAAAATATTTGATTAGCTTACAGACAAGTCTGTTTGAAATACTTTCAATATCGTCCTGTGGGAAATCGATAACACAAAAGCCTTCTAGCGCAAGTTTTTCACTTACCTCTCTTTCTATATCGTCAAGTGATGTGTTATCAGTAAAAGGGTTTTCATATCTCGGGATCTGTAATTGAAAATCTTCCTTCATTTCTTACCTCTACCCTTAGCCAACGCACCTTCTAGAACGTTAAGAGTAATACCAAACTGATTTCAAAGACGCCTTACTTGTTTCAGTTCGTTAGCAAATTTACTCTTCTTAAAATCAGTCATCTGCCGCCGGATTACTTCCATTTCAGCTTTGATTTCGTTATACGATTTGATATGTGGGATAAAACCAGTAATAAAATTTAAATTTTTTTATATTTTTACACAAAATACTCGGCACAAACCTCATCAGGCGCTCCATCCATTTTGATCATGCCGCACTCAAGCCACAGGACACGATTGCAAGTTTTCACGATCAAATCACGTGAATGACTAGCAATGACCAAAATTTTGGTGGACTCGACAAGCTCAACTAAGCGCGCCTCGGCTTTGTGCTTGAAGCCTTCATCGCCAACAGACAGCCACTCGTCCATCAGCAAAATTTCTGGTCTAATCACAGTAGAGACTGAAAATGCCAAGCGCAGGTGCATGCCACTGGAATAAGTGCGCACGGGCATATCGATAAACTCACCTAATTCGGAAAATGCAATAATTTCATCAAGGCGAGCAATGATCTCTTTCTTGCTCAAGCCTAGCAAAGCCCCACGCAAATAAATGTTTTCACGGCCAGTAGCTTCGTGATCAATGCCAAGCGATAAATCTATAAGAGAAGACGCGCTGCCTTGACGCAAGACCTGCCCCTGCGTTGGTGCATACACACCGCTTAACACCCGCAACAGCGTGCTCTTCCCTGCGCCGTTATGGCCAATTAAACCGACACGATCGCCATCACCAAAACTAAAATTAAGCCCATGCAAAGCGCGCACAACGATGTGTCCGCTGACATCCGAACTTAATTTGCCGCCAGTAGCAATATGCATCAACCTGCTTTTCAACGAACGGCTATCTGCACTAAAAACCGGAATCTCCACTCCAGTCTGTATGAATTTAATAAATGCCATGAGTTTATAACCAGTACGCAATCCGCTGTTTTACACGCGTAAATAATAACAGCGTTAGCCCCCAACCCAGAATTGTGATGGCTCCCACAACCAACCAACTAGCTAGAGCCGGCGCATCACCGAGCAAGGGCGTGCGCATCAGCTCCAGCATATGGTAGAAGGGGTTCCAATCCAAAATTGCCGTCCCTAACCGCTTAGGTAGCATTGTCGGCATCCAGATGATGGGCGTGAAATAAAATCCTACCTGCAATACACTCGCCACAATTTGCGGTAAATCGCGATAGCGCGTGCATACAATAGCCAAGAAAAACGCCATCCAGCTTAAACAAAGCACTACCAAAAAAAAGCCAGGAATAGCGAGTAACGCCGCCAGCGAAACGCCCTTGCCCATTAACAGAAATACCAGCGGCAAGATAAGGATGTGATGCGTAAGCATCAATATATTACGCCACACCACCCGCAACACATGAACAAAAAAGGGAATAGGTAGCTGTTTAATCATTCCCTCAGAACTAATAAAACCTATGCAGCCCTCGTTGATAGCGCCTGTGATAAAGGTCCAGTGAATAATGCCAGCCGCTAAAAAAGGAAGGTACTCATTCATTGATGATTTAAAAATGCCGCCGAAGACTAGCCCAATGCAGGCAATCATGACACCCATGCTAATCGTGAGCCAAAATGGACCGATCACAGAGCGACGATAGCGACCGAGGAGGTCATACCAGGCAAGCATTTTAGCCAAGTCTATATTTTTTATCGTCATCATTTGAAGGTAAAGTTCTTATGGCCCATATAACTTGTGATGATCGGCACAAGCACACCCACCAGATGGCCAAATGCTTCGGCTTGTTTTTCGACGCCAATTGATGGCAGCGCCCATCGAGCCAACAGAAAACTGATAACCAGCGTCTGGACGATTGCAAAAAGGTTTACCATTGCAAACTTTGTCAACTGAGACTGAAGTGGTCCTTTGCTTGAATTGAACACATACTCTCGCATTAGAAGAAATGCGACCAGCATGCCCACAATATAAGCAAATATGACAGCTACACTGTAAGAAAAGAAAACACTAAAAAAAAAGCGCGAGCCAAAGTTAGCACCGGCCGCAATGCCCCCAGCCACAAAAAAACGAATAAAATCCGGCGTGATCATTGTCGGCCAGAATCCGTGTCTTGCTTCGCAGCCATTCTCGCCATTTTCCGACCAAAGCCAATACTTTCCGAAATGCCACGATCTTCCGGATAGTAGTAAGACGTGTCAGCCACCCATAGCCCCTGCACTGGCAATGCAACAGGAGGAAGCTTATCCAGGTACCCCGGATCACAGATAGGCTGAGCATAGCGATAACGGCTGGCGCGCATATCCACAAAGTCGTCATCGGTTAACAATGGGTTAATCTTCTTTAGATAGCGTCGCACTTTTTGTTGAAACGCGTCATCAGGTTCGGCAAATAAGGGATGCTCGCCCGGCATATAAAATGGTACATACACGACATACTGACTGAGGGGTCGCAGGTTCGTATACTCCACCAAACCAGGTATGTCCATCTCTGGATCATTGGTGTTCAACCAGAAGTTTTCTGTAACAGGCTTTTTTAGCTTAGCAATGACGCAGACCACAGCAATATTTTTTATCGCTTTGAACTTGGCTAAAACGTCCGCCGGCAATTCCGGCATGAGCTTGGGCACATAAGGAAGCGGAATCGTACTGATTACTTTATCGAATGATTCGAGCTGACCCGCGACCTGAACCCCAAGGACTTTGCCATTTTTGATGGCAACCCTCTCGATGGCGGATCTCAAACGGATCTCTCCACCCAGAGCTTCAATGGATTTCTCAAGTGCATTTAGCAAGGTGCTGGAACCACCCTCAAGGTAGCCCAGTTTCTCGCGGAATAGGCTGTAGCGAGAGTTCCCGATGCGGCGGATACGACTCCATATCCACGCCGCAGACAGTTCTGATGAATATTCATAGAACTTGTAGTCGAACAGTCGCCGCCAAAGAACCTCCCATGCTTCAGCCCCCACCCAGCGTTTGATCCAGCCACTGGCTGCCAACTTATCAAGAGGGCGCCAATCATCGCGCTTGGTCGATAAAAAGGCATGAAAGCCGTAACGGAATTTGGCCAAAAAGCTCAAACCACGGAACTTGAGGAGCGCGGCGGGGTTACCCCATGGCTGCACCTGACCCTGATACCAGTAACCCATCTTCGTTTCCACCCAGCGCATCTTGTCGGCAATGCCCAATTCATCGAGCGACTGCAAAAATGCGTGGTCAGAGATGCAATGAAAGTGGTAGTAGCGCTCAATCTCCAGGCCGGAAAAATCAAATGTCGCCGTCATGCCCCCGACACGGTCGTCAGCCTCAAACACGACCGGATTGTGGCCGTCGCGCGCGAGCTGATATGCCACGGCCAGACCCATTGGGCCAGAACCAAGCACAGCAATGCGCTCACCCATGCTCAAAACTTAAGAACCACTTTGCAGTACACAGGATGATTGAAGGTTTCATCGATAGCTTTGGAAAACAGCGTGTAAGACACCCCGAAAATACCAGGCCAATCAATCACCTCGAACTCATCCTTGCCCACAAGCGCCGCCAGTTGCTGGGTAGTAAAAGGCGGGTTCTTGTCAAAAACTCCCCAGACCCACAACAAGGCATAAAAAAGCGAGTAAGGGATACACATGATCAACGTCTTGGCCCGGGTTACCCGCTTGATTTCGCGGATCATATCGATGTAATCAATCTGCTCATGACCAGAAATGTTGTACACACCATTCTGCTTCCGACTTTCGATACAACTAATGATAATGTCGCAAAAATCGCCAGCATACAGAGGCTGGCGCATGTAACGACCATCTCCGGGGATGGGAAATACCGGCACCTTCTTCATAAAACGAGACAACCAACCCAAGTGCTTACGATCAAACCAACCAAACATTAAAGTCGGTCTCAACACTACGTTTGGGACTCCACTAGCCAAAACCATATCCTCTTGCTCACGTTTAGTATTTGTGTAGAAGTCGTTAGCCTCAGATTCCAATACTGAAGAACTGATGTGCACTAGATAAGGCACATTGTTGGACTTGATTGACTTGATAATCAGTCGGGTTGAATCGATATTGTTACGTACAAACTCCTGATAGTCGTTGCCGCCAATCTGCGCCTGTAGGATCACAACGACATCAGCACCTACAAAGTGACGCTGCCAGTCACCAGGCTCGGCCAGGTCAGCATATTCAACAGTAATTTCAGGCTGAACATGCTTGAGCACTTCGATATTGGCATGATGTTTATCCAAGACAACAATGTTTGAGTAGCCTTTTTGTCTGAGTCGAGCGACCAGGTTTTGTCCGACGAGGCCAGCACCGCCGGGGAGTAATATTTTCATTTTTTTATCTCTTTTGATAACACACCAACAGCAGACCATTCACCCCAGCCATCTCCATTATCATAAATAGTCACATTAAAAGTGTTAGGTAGAGCTCTGCTCGAAAAATCAATAATTTTCCAATCCAGGGAAACAGGAAGCACAACCCTTTCATTCGGGACATTGAATTGCAAATATTGATTCCCTCGGGTTGGACCGGATCGATATAGGATTCTATCTCCTCGTTTAAGTCGCAACGAAACACTTCCTTTATCTGCATCAGACTGAATAAAGGATCCTAAAATTTTTATCCTTGAAATTTTAGATTTGTAGTAATCAGTCCCGACCCATTGATTACTTGAAAGAATTTGATTTGTGTCAACAGTTATCGAGTCAACATTTCTAAAATTTAGCAACCTAATTAAATTAAATGGAAGTTTAGCAGAAAATACGCATTTATTAACTGGGCTAAATACCGTTACGTTAGATCCCTGCGCATCATTCAAAAAGTACCCCTTAAAACCCGAAAATTTGGCTTTTTTATCAACCGCTTTAGCCAAATCAGGCCTGGGCTGCCCCATCAGGCCGAAGCCAACAGCGAGTCCTTTTTTATTAATCAAGAAAACATTTCCAATCGAACCCCTTAGGGACTGATCAAATATCCAACCAGTTAGTCGGGAGTAGTTACTGTCCCCCTCAATAACCTCAATGTAATCAATGTGTCCTTGACAAACATTATGATCCCCTGAAAAACCATCAACCGGCTTTCCCAAATTGATGTTCTTTAATTCTACTCTGGAAAAATAAGACAATCCTCTTTCCGACGCGATCTTACCAATCGATATCGCCCTTTCAGCAGAGGGAAAAACTTTTCTAATTTGCGACTTATCATGAACACCCATTGCTACCGCTAAGCCAGCAATATCGCGTTCAAAACCACTTTGGTGACTAGATTTCAACGCCTTGATCTGCATGGGTAGCATTGCAAGGACTAGTATGGGAAAAGGTAACCATAATTGCCACTTTAATTTTTCAAATGATGCTGCAAACTTCACTGAAACAAGCACAAATAGTGCCGCCCATGCCATTAGTGACGGCGTCAGATATCGCGAACTTAAAGCGTGATCAATACCAAAAATCAGCCTACCGCTGGCGGTTCCAAACGCAGTGCAGCCTATGTATAAAATAAAAAACAATAAGGCCAGTTCTAATGTCGATTTCTGGACTCTGCGCAAAGTAGTCCACGTAAAATAAGCTGATAAGAAAACCATTATTCCACCAGCGAATTGCGCAATAGAAATACCTCCCATCCCACGGGCAATATGAAAGAACGGGCTACCAATATAAGCCATCATATAAAGGATCAGACCCGCAGGATTCTCTCTTAAAGAGCTACCGATAGAATCATGCTGAGCCGGTGGAGTGTAATCGTAAAAATATGCCAAAAGCCCCAAACCGGACAAAACTGCAAGAACCGCAACCCACCTCCAACCGAAGCGACAAATGATCACATACAGAAACATTAATGGCAGCGTGATTAGACCATTCGCCATGCTTCCAAGCGACAAAATACCAAAAACACAGGCCCCAAAAAAAGGGCCTTTATGAACGTTGTCTCCGCTGCAAGACCTATGTAATAGAAAAAAAGCTATTAAAGGCAGTAATTGGGCCAGAAAAAATTGACTCTGAAAACCCCAGATAAGGTTTTCATATTGAGACCACGAAATCAGCCACGTCATGATAAAGAGGCTTAAAATAAAATAATATTTTGGCAATCCTTCTCTGAGAAAAAGAAAAAATATAAAGCAGGAAAGCGCTACTAATAAATAATTCATTAACAAAAGAAACCAGATTGTTCCATTGAGCCATGAAAGATCAATCCAGAACAAAAGACGTGACAAAAGAATTCGATGTTCGTTATGATTTTTCCACCATGCTCCTATTTCGCCTGTGCTGGCTTTCAAATAAAATTCAAGATAGCCATCCCACATATCCATATACGGCACGGGAGAATATGACTTGAATGCACCAGTTATCGCCAGCCCCCAAAAGACCACCGCCGCCAGCGCTAAGAATAGGATAATGTAATTTCTCTTGCTGTTAGCAAGCATCGTTTATATGTCCATTTTTCTAAATAAGAAATTAGGCAGATGGCGAATAATTATTATTGCCACGTATGTAATATTCGCGTCCAGTATTTTTGCTTTTTGCCAAGCAGTCAATCTAAGCAACGCTATATTCATGCGCGGCATCAAATTCATCCGAGAGCTCGAAAAACTCGTTCATGTTGCTAAACTTAATGCTGTGCTGTTAAATTTGTTTGCTTTCTATTCTGCGCTATTGTAAATCAACTACCAAAATTTTGCCGGTTAACCCTAACCCACCGATTATCGCAGCGAAGAGGTCTTAGCGCTCGAAGGGTAAGCATATAACTTATTCTTCATCACTGCGATACCGCGCCAATTCTCGCACATGGCACCCAAAGTACCCCTTCTGTGATGATTTTTTTCCGGGAACGTCATTTGCGACCGTGCCACCTAATGTCACGAAACGCGTGCTCGAGGGGACTGGCAAAAACCAATCTCGCGGAAAAATAGCCGTTATTAGCTCATCAAGTGTCAAGCCGGCGTGGGCCTTAAAGACCCCAAGCTCCCTGTCGGTAGCCAAGATATGATTCAAGCCGCGCATTAACTAAAGAGAGTTAGACGCCGCCATACACGAATCGCCAAAGCTACGTCCTATACCAAAAGCAAGAGTAGTTTCATTACTCAAATTTGGCATCTCTGACATCCTCTAAACCACATCATCCGACCAACGAACCGCACTGAATTTCTGTAGGTAATTGAGGATAGCGTCTCCAGGATACCTGAAAATTATTCATATCGTTGCTAAAACAAAAATGGCCAGAAAAATAACACCGACCCAACGACTTACCCCATCCCGCAACGCGAAAACAATCGGATCATCATGCATTTCGCCACGATGCGCCAACAACCAGACCCGGCTTAACCAAAAAAGTAGTAAGGGCAATGAGAACCAAAGCCACTCTGGTGTGTGATAAACCACAGCAGAGTTTGGATCATTAATGTAGAGCGCCAATACAAGCACGGAAATGTAACCCGCTGCCCCTCCTAATGAAGCTAATAACTCATAGTCAGCCGCATAGTAGCCACGCCCAGCTGCTATTTCATTATTGCCATTTAGCCGAGCCTCAAAAAGTTCAGAATATCGCTTAACGAACGCCAGACTTAAAAATATAAAAGTGCAGAAAGCCAAAATCCAAAAAGTTACAGCCAGCGACATTGCAGCCGCACCAGCAATAACACGTGAGGTGTAAAGTATGGAAAGCGAGACAGTATCAAGCATCACCATGCGCTTAAGCCATAATGAGTACGCCAGGGTGAGAATGTAGTAACCAAATAGAACTACGCTAAATTGATAGGGCAGTAAAAATAGAGACAAAGAAAATGCGCATCCAAGCAATAAGGGAATTAAAACCAGGCAATGATGAAGAGGCAATGAACCAGCAGCTAGGGGACGTTTACATTTGGTCGAGTGGCGACGGTCCTCCGGTAAATCAACAAGATCATTCAGAAGATAAACACTGGAGGCACATAATCCAAATGCTAGGAATGCGAGAAGTCCTTGCAAAACAAGTGGCGCCTCGAAAATAAGGTGCGATGCAAGCAAGGGCACGAAGATCAGTGCATTCTTGACCCATTGATGAAGTCTTAAAGCTTTCAAAACATTCAAAAAATACGTTTGCCGGCTATGGATTGTTATACCCTGAACACCCAATTTTTTAGCTGCTTTCAAAACGCCAAATTCAGGATTGACCAAGTGAATAACAGCGGATGATTTCCATACTGGGAGATCATCCTTTGAGTTACCCACGTATTCAAAATTACCTTCCCCGAATTTTTTAACTAGTACATTTTGTTTTTGGCTGCCTGAAAGATTTACGTCTTGTGAAGCAATAACCTCATCAAAAATAGCTAGATGATCCGCTATCGCGGTGGCAATTTTACGATTGGCAGCGGTCGCTAAGATTATTTTAGCACCAGCCTCACGCTGCTGACTCAACCAAAGCAGAAGCTCCTTATTGTAAGGAAGAGACTCCTGATCAGGAATAGTGATTTCCGCCAGTCGGTTTTTAAGATAGGCCTTGCCCTTAATGAGCCATAACAGAGACAAAAAAATTCGAAATGGGCTTTTTCTTAAGAAAAGAAAAAAACTCTCGACTAAGGTATCCGAAGAGATCAAGGTCCCATCTAGATCGACTGCGATAATTCGATTCAAGACACAAAACTCTTGCCTAAACAGAAGACATAATCAATTTTGTAGAATTCTGTCATTTTAATAGCCTCACTTAGGTGATCCCAAAAAATAATGCTCATAAGCATCAATACCAGCGGCCCTTAACACTGGATTTAATTCCAGAAATTTTTTGCATAAAAAATAATATCTTCAGTATTAAGCATAACAGAAATTATTTAGCACACAAAATGCTAAAATTTTTAATTTTTTTCGGCTCACCTGTTAGAGAATTGATTAAATCACCATAATGTATTTACCTAAAATGCAAGATTCAGTGACAAGCAAATGATAGGCGCAACCCTCAAAAAATAATAGGTGACTTATGACCATCAGGTCATCGTCATATCGCTTTGGCTACTACCACCATGCACTAGACTTGAATGGTATAAAAGTCCCTAGCCCTTTTTAGCGGGAAACGTTTTTCTATCTATACTATAATATTATCCATATTTCTCCGACGCTTCCGTGAACCGATTGTAGATTCCTATTTAATTTTTCCTTTACCTGGTAACCATTTTATAAATTGGTAAGCGCAAGCGCAAATTTTTTGATTTCAAAAAATGTATTTTAAACGCAAGCAATTTGAAATATTACGTATTTTTTTAAAATATTTGTTAGATCAATCCCCTATAAAATGCAGCGCGCTTCCAGCCAAATAGGGTATTTCCGCCAAAGGCTTTTGAAGATATTAGCCTCAGGAATTCATATTTTTCCTGACCATTAAGTTGGTTGGCGAGTTTTAGCGTGTCCGCCACTGAAAACATCCCTCGATACAACCCGTCAAGTTTAATTAAAGGCATGCCGAGGTGGTGTAGGAGAATATTGTTTTGATGGATTTGCGAACCATAGCTAAAACAATCCAAAAGGTCATTTCTCAACTCCTCAAGAACGCGTTCTTTCAAGCTTTCGAGATTTGATCCGTTTACCGATGTTTCAATTGCTTTGATTAGCTTGTATACATCATCCACAAAATAAGATATCCGTTGTCCATTTAGAAAATAAGATATCTTTTGTTCGGTATTTGCTTCGTTTTTTGCATCGATGATTGCTAACCCTGATTCAACCTGTAAATACTTATTTATCAAACGTTTAGAAGTATTTCTCAAAGACGGTCGCTTCCAATCAACTGCGTCAGATATGCGATAAAATTCGTTCGCTGAATAAAGAATATCTTTATTTTTTTCGAGATAATTAATTAACCAAGAAAGATCGAAGTGTGCCGCAAAGTGATCTGAGGAACTCACACAGCGACGCAAGATTCTTGATAACTTCATTTCCCCACGTTTGATCACCTTTGGTCGAACATCAGTATTTACATAACATGCCCAATATCTCTGAAAAGGTGTTTGTTGCAGGATGGATTGATCAATGGAAATGCAAAACGATCCAATATGATGCTCGATTTCGTGATTTTCTGTTGCGCCTAGAACCTCGATTTTGGTTGTGATCATGTGATCTAAAAAGGATTTTATATTTGTTTTGCTATAAAACAAACTATCGTTGAGCATGAGTAGGCGTTTGCAATTTTGCTCCCAGCCTTTCTTGTATAAATGCAAAAACCCGGTTTTGTAGCTACCAAAATCTCGTCCGAAATTTGCGCGCTCAATATAGCAATCAATTTTGTCCTTTAGGCTATCAGGCTGATTCGCTTTCAATGTGTTGACTGCCAAGACATACATACCCAAAGACTTTGCGGCGACAAGGAGGTTTTCGATGTCTGCACGTAACCGCCCCTTTTCATACAATGCCAAAAGGAGGATCTTTTGTCCGGCATACGGATGTTCAAAATGCACAATAGGGCTTTTACCTAGTGCTTTAACACGTGCAATCAATGATTGTATTGAGATGATTGAATAGCATAATGGATACAGAATTTTATTTTTAATCTTATCTAAAATATTCATGAAAAGACCTCTGCATTTTGAAAATTTATTGCTAATGCATCTTTATTCGAAACAGACACTTCTAACCCATCAGGCCAGAGGATACCTAAGCTGTCATCGTTCCAAACAATGGAGCGCTCGTATTGCTTTGCGTAATAGTCAGTAGTTTTGTAGAGAAACTCAGCTGTTTCGCTTAGCGTTAAAAAACCATGCGCAAAGCCTTCTGGTATCCATAGCTGCTTTTTGTTCTCTGCGGATAGCGTTTCTCCAACCCACTGTCCATATGTGGGTGAAGATTTACGGATATCTACTGCAACATCGAACACTTTGCCTTGCACAACTCGGACGAGTTTGCCTTGTGCTTGCGGCGGAAGTTGGTAGTGCAAGCCACGCAACACACCTTTGCTGGAATTTGAGTGGTTGTCTTGCACGAATTTCACGCTGCGCCTGACAGCCTCTTGAAACTTTTTGTGATTAAAGCTCTCGAAAAAGAATCCGCGTTCGTCTTCAAAGACCGTAGGCTCAATAATTTTTACGTCTGGGATCTGTGTGTCAGACACCTTCATTTTTTAAATTCCTGAGAATTTGCATAAGGTATTGGCCGTAACTGCTCTTGAGCATGGGTTGTGCAAGAGCTTTAAGTTCGGCTTCACAAATCCAGCCTTTACGAAAAGCAATTTCTTCTGGACACGCAATCTTAATACCTTGCCGGTGCTCGATAGTCTGCACGAAGTGGTGTGCCTCAATGAGGCTATCATGCGTACCAGTATCCAGCCATGCATAGCCGCGGCCTAGGATTTCAACGGACAGCTGCTCCTTATCTAAATAGCACCTATTAAGGTCGGTAATCTCTAATTCACCACGATGTGATGGTTTTATTTTCTTAGCATAGCTCGGCGCATGCTCGTCATAAAAATAGATTCCAGTAACGGCATAGTTTGACTTCGGTGCTTTGGGCTTTTCTTCCAGGCTAAGCACCCTACCATCTTTGTTGAACTCAGCAACACCATACCGCTCGGGATCATGCACATGGTAGCCAAACACCGTTGCTCCGAACTGCCGTTGTTCAGCTGCGGCAAGCTTTTCGTGGAGTGAATCCCCGTAAAAGATGTTATCGCCTAGAATTAATACTGAGGAAGAGCCATCAAGGAACGCCTCGGCAATGATTAGCGCTTGTGCCAATCCATCGGGCGATGGTTGGACGGCATAATCAATTTCTAACCCCAACTGGCTTCCATCACCTAGCAACTCTTTAAAATGTGGTGTGTCTCGCGGTGTGCTGATGATAAGTACTTGACGCACATTAGAAAGCATTAATGTTGAAAGAGGATAGTAAATCATCGGGGTGTCAAACACAGGCAGCAGCTGCTTCGAGACCACCTTAGTAGCTGGATAAAGCCGTGTCCCAGATCCACCGGCGAGGATGATGCCTTTACGTTTCATACGGTCTCAAATCCTTTGACTAAGTCGCTGGCTACGGCAAGAAAATCGTCTTTCCAGTGGGGTAAATCAAATGAGAGTTGGGAGCGTAGCTTGTTTGTATTCAGCTGTGAGTTTAGCGGACGTTTTGCAGTAGTTGGGTACTCGGCTGTCGTAATTGCTTCAATTTCAGCCGCATGAGTGCGCAGGAGAATATGCTGTTGTTCCACATAATCGATTAAAGTCCGTGCGATCTCATGCCAGCTCGTTTTGCCTTTTGGCGCAAGGTGATAAATCCCTTGCGGCCAAGGATTGTTATCTATTATGGCGCGTAACGCATCAATCGTCACTCGTGTGATGAGTGCGGGCGATGTTGGAACACCCATTTGATCATCGATCACCTTTAGAGCATCACGCTCTCTAGCTAAATGTAAGATGGTCTTTGCGAAGTTATGGCCATCTTTGCCAATGACCCATGTCGTTCGGAAAATAAGGTGCTGACACTCTGATGCAGTGATGGCTCTCTCGCCAGCTAACTTGGATGCACCATAGACATTGATTGGGTTTGGCGTATCGGTCTCGAGGTATGGCGATTGCTTAGAGCCATCGAAAACGTAGTCCGTGGAATAATGAAATAGCCAAAGCCTCCGTTCTCGTGCAATTTGAGCAAGGTTAGCAACGGCATCAGCATTGACTGCATATACAAAATTTGAATCGGTCTCGGCTTTATCGACCGCTGTATACGCAGCGGCGTTGATAATAATATTTGGACGAACACATCGGACGGCATCACAGACAGCTGTATGGTTTGTGATGTCGAGCGAGGCACGGGAAAAAGCAGTAATACTACTAACCGCGGACAACTGACGCTCTAATTCTTTTCCTAACTGGCCGTTAGCTCCCAGCAACATTATCTTCATGCGTAATGCCTTTGGACCCACTGACGGTATTCGCCGCTGATGACTTTCTCAACCCAGTCCGCGTTATCCAGATACCACTCAACGGTTTTACGAATGCCTGTTTCGAAGGATTCGACGGGTCGCCAGTTCAGTTCCTTTTCGATTTTGGTCGCATCAATGGCATAGCGACGATCATGGCCTGGACGGTCTTTGACGTAGGTGATGAGGTCGCGGTGACTGTGTATATCGCAATCTGCTCCCACTGGACGTAGCTCATCAAGAATGTCGCAAAGGGTATGAACAATCTCGATGTTGGCTTTTTCGTTCAATCCACCAATATTGTAAACCTCGCCGCAGCCCCCACGATCAAGTACTGCGCGAATGGCGCTGCAATGATCACTGACATACAACCAATCACGGATCTGCATACCGTCGCCATAAATTGGCAGAGGCTCGTGAGCGAGTGCGTTGTGAATGATAAGCGGTATAAGTTTTTCAGGAAATTGATAAGGTCCGTAATTGTTCGAACAATTGGTGGTGAGGACTGGCAGTCCGTAGGTATGATGATAGGCGCGGACGAGATGATCTGAAGACGCCTTACTCGCACTGTATGGACTGTTGGGCATGTAACGGTGTGTTTCAGAAAATGCTGGTGCTTCTACTGGCAATGATCCGTACACTTCGTCCGTTGAGACATGTAAGAAGCGGAATGACCTCTGTTCATCAGGCGAAAGTAATTGCCAATATTCTTTTGCGCATTCCAACAAACGGAATGTGCCGATGATATTGGTTTGAATGAAGTCTTCTGGCCCATGGATAGAGCGATCAACATGAGATTCAGCGGCAAAATTGACTATCGCTCTCGGCTTGTAGAGAAAGAACAAATTTTTCAAAAGCTCGAAGTCACAAATATCTCCCTTCACGAAGACATGGCATTTATTGCTTTTAAGTGAGCTAAGATTAGTCAGATTGCCGGCGTAGGTAAGCTTGTCGATATTGATGACAAGCTCATCATACTGAGCAAGCCAATCGATTACAAAATTCGATCCTATAAATCCTGCGCCACCAGTTACAAATATTGCCATTCCTAAACCTTATTCAAAACACAGCCAATAAATAAAGATAAATTCCCGAGGAACGTCTGGCGATAAATTCCAACCCGCCTAAAAAGTACTAGACGCTTTATTAGCGACGACTGCCGCGCTTCAATAAAAACATCGAGTTTATTTTGATTGTTAGTGCTCAGTAAATACTTGTGCGCTGATAATGCCGCTAAGTTGATATCGATCCATTCCTTAAAACGTCCCCCCAGAAACCATCGGAGACGCTTAAAACGAGCACCCCAACTGGAATTTGTTCCAAAAAGATTTTGGCCGTGCTGACGGTACTTAAGGCAAGGATCAGGATCATAGATGACATAGCCACCAGCCCCTGTAACCACCTGGTAGCACCACCAGTCATGGGAAACTACCGTTGTATTTTTTACGGTCGCAAGAATCAATTCTTTTGCTGCCTTGTTAAACACCATGGTGTTGCCGCCGGCAATGCTTTGCACCAGTGCATTGGAAAAGGATGGTTTTTTATCAAAAAGCGGAGAATACCCCAATGTGCAAACACATTCGGCATCAGTGATTTCCGTTCGCGCGCAATAAAGAGCTGGCTCGTCATGGGTAATTTTCTCTAGAACAGCAATACCTTTTTCTAACTTATTTTCATACCAAATATCATCTTGGTCACTAAAGGCAATATACTGAAAGTCATCCGGTATACCGGCCAGTGCATCCAGAAAGTTTTTTACAAAACCAAAGTTGCAAGATCTTTGGTAGACACTAATTTTAGAAAGCGATTCTTGATCCAAACAAAGAGCGTCAAGGGAAAAAGCTCGCTCTGAACTGTCATCGAAGATAAAAATATGAAAATCAGTGTGTGTTTGGTCAATTATGGATTGAAGCTGTTCGCCAATGAAGGAAGCACCATTGTAATATCCAACAATAACCGCCACACGTCCTTCGCCTGAATAAGTGTGTTGCCCTCCATCAGAACTTTGAAACAATTTAAACATAGCCTTACTAAGCTTCCCAGAACAAAAATTCTCAACCAAACTTTATTTTACAATAATTTTAATCAAAATTCATTTCTCACCGCGCCCCCTTCGCCGACACTCTTTTTAGCATCCCAGCAGTAAAGCGAAGCTATTTGCAAAGAACCTGTACTTCCTTCAGTGCATTGGCACGTCGCCAGTTTTCAAACCATTACCACCGCCTATAGATTTCTAGGCCATACCAAAGAGAAAATATACCTAGAAAAATCCAGTTAATAAATAAGGGGTGAGTAAACGTAAATATTTTTTTGATCATTTTCAGAAATCCAATTTTTTGAATAGAAATGATGGAATAAGTCTGATGATAGCCATTAAATACAGCCAAAAAATAGGCACGTATACGTCAGCTTTCTTGTTATCGATTGCCTTCACAATTTTAACCGCTACAGCGCTTGGTTTAGCCCACAAAAGCCCTTTTTTGAATTCACTAGTCATAGGCGTATCGACAAAACCTGGCTTAATAGTTACAACTGAAACATTGGACTTATATAGTCGCTGTCTTAAGCCAGACGTGAAAGTTGTTACCATCGCCTTAGCTGATCCGTAAACATAATTACTAGCCCGCCCTCTATCGCCAGCTACTGACGATATAACACAAATAGTCCCGCGTTGCTTTGCCTCAAAACGGTTTGCAATTAGGCTTAATAAGCTAATCGTAGAAAGTGCATTTGTTTGAATCTCAGCTAGAGTTTCGTTAACACTTAACTCACAGTTTTTTTGATTTGAAAGTGTGCCATGTGCTATCAACACGATATCTACGCCACCTAATGCATCATAAGCTACATCAAGTAACCGTTCATGCTTAACCGTCTCATTTAGATCATTGCAATCAGTCGTTACGTCAGACGCCCCTCGCACTTTCAAATCAGCAGCAATTGTTTGAACGTGTCGCTCATTTCTGCCAACCAAATGCATTACATCGCCATTAGCAGCCCAAATCCGTGCACAGTGCTCCGCAATTGCCGATGTTGCCCCTATAATCAAAATTCTTTTCATGCCAATCCTAAGCGTTTTGACTGCGTGGAGCTAAACTTACCAATCGCTCCATATTGATCTCGTACCTCCTCAAACTTTTCCCAATTCGGATATGTGGCTTTAAAAGTGCTTTCTTGCATTACTGCATCTTTTGCTAGATACAGCCGCCCACCCATTTCAACTACCATATCTTCAAGTTTTTTAGCCGTTTTTATTGCTGTTTCAGAAGCCTTAAAGTCTAGCGCTAATGTGTAACCTTCGGTTGGAAAAGAAAGAAGATTGTCATTGGCAATTCCAAACTGCTTAAGTACTGCTAGAAACGAACCTTCGCCGCTACTAGAGATTTCGGTTAAGAGCCTACGCATATTTGCGACGCCATCGAGCTTAGGCACAACACACTGAAATTGAATAAACCCGTTTTTACCGTACAACTTATTCCACTCTCCTACCGCATCTAAAGGATAAAAGTAGGGCATAAGCCCAACACTTTCAATTACGTAGTGCTTTGATTTGTGCCAATGAGCGGTATTAAATGCTTTCATTGTTAGAGAATTAAGTAAAACAGATGGCATACAAAAAGGAACAGAAACTTTCTGCCTAATATCTATCTCTAACCCACCTTGTTCAGAATGTTCACCAAGCATTATTACACTGCGCCCAAGGCTTTTTCTTTTGCTGAAACAATCTATCCATGCCACACTGTAAGTGGCATCATTATTACTCTCAAAGACTTCACATGCGGCTTCTATACAGTCTGCCTTAATTGTTTTCTGCGAAATCAAAGAAGATCTGATGGGAAGCAGCTGAATAGTTGCACTCATGATTATTCCAGTAAGTCCCATACCACCGCATGTTGCATGAAACAAATCTGCATGATGTTGTGGGGACGCTGTTACTATTTCCCCAGTACCTAACAGAATGTTTAATGAATTAACGTGCGGCCCAAACGTTCCAGCAACATGATGATTTTTTCCATGCACATCACTCGCAATCGCCCCACCTAAAGTCACGTAGCTAGTTCCAGGCGTTACAGGTAAAAACCACCCACTAGGAACAATAACTTCCAATATCTCTCGAAGAGTAATGCCCGCTTCAGCTGTAAGCTTGCCTGTCGCTTTGTCAAACTCAATAAAGTGATTTATGTAAGTTGTCTGCAAAACATTTGATGCGTTAGCGCTGTCTCCATAACTGCGTCCCATTCCACGTGCTAAAACACTATGTTGATGCTTCGCAATTAATTCCAACGATGTGCACGATGTCGGTGTATGCAAGTATGCATCTTGCTGAGGATATCTTCCCCATCCAAAAATTTTGGTTGAGTTAGTCATGAAACAGCCTCGTTAGAACTGTTCACAAAAAGGTATTTTCTATCTAATTTATATTTTATATTAAAACCGATAGAGAGACCTATGATGCCACCGAAGTGTCTCACAAAGTCAGCATCATAAACAAGGTTAAAAGCGTACTCGGTACCCCAGAAAATTAACGTGTTCATGACGCCCATTGCACTATAAAAAAACAAATAACTTACTGTCGTATACTAAATTATTGCCTGTGAAGTTGAAGATATACCGTTTCTCTAAAAAATAATGAAGCAGCAAACTCAGTGTTATACTAATTTCTGCTTTAAATGCGCGATACCTAGGAATAACCAAAATGGTAAAAGCAATAAAAAGTATGGCTTGTTACGTACTAATGTCAGTACAGACTCATGCACGGTGTCGGTTAGAATTAAGGTGGCGTCTAAATCAACAGCCATAACTTGGGCCTCATAAATTTCACAAGTTTACTATGTTAAATTAATGTTTGAGTAATAAAAGTATAAAATTAATTACTTAAACTTATATAACTACTCCCACTCGATTGTGCCGGGTGGCTTCGACGTGACATCGTAAACGACACGGTTGACCCCGCGCACTTCGTTGACGATGCGGTTTGCCACACGCGCTAGAAATTGGTGCTCGAACGGATAGTAATCAGCCGTCATGCCGTCAGTAGACGTCACCGCACGCAGGGCCAAGGCATAGTCGTAGGAACGTTCATCCCCCATGACGCCGACGGTACGCACAGGCAACAGGACAGCAAATGCTTGCCAAATGGCGTCATAGAGACCAGCGCGGCGAATTTCATCGAGGTAGACAACGTCGGCGGCGCGAAGGATATTGAGCTTTTCCAAGGTGACCTCGCCGGGAACACGAATTGCCAGCCCCGGACCCGGGAATGGGTGGCGGCCGACCATCGATTCTGGCAGGCCCAATTCGCGCCCGAGCTCGCGAACCTCATCCTTAAACAGATCGCGCAAAGGTTCAACTAGACCCATATTCATCCGTTCGGGCAACCCGCCGACATTGTGATGCGACTTGATGGTTGATGACGGCCCACCCAAGACCGAAACCGACTCGATAACATCGGGATACAGGGTTCCCTGAGCTAGGAAGGCGGCGCCACCAATTTTATTAGCTTCGACCTCGAACACGTCAATGAAGGTAGAGCCGATGATCTTGCGCTTGCGTTCGGGGTCGGTCACACCGGCGAGCTTATCGAGGAACAGCTCGGTCGCATTGTTGTGGACTAGCGGAATATTGTAATTCCCGCGGAATATGCTAACGACCTCTTCCGCCTCACCGGCACGCAACATGCCCGTATCGACGAACACGCAATTGAGCTGGTCGCCGATAGCTTGGTGTATCAGCACCGCCGCAACCGATGAATCGACGCCACCCGACACACCGCAGATCACCCGCTTATCGCCGACCTGCTGCCGGATCGCGGTGATGGCGCGCTCGCGGAAGGCGCTCATGGTCCATTTTCCCGACAGCCCCGCTATGCGGGACAGAAAATTCACGATTAGCCTGGCACCGTCCGGAGTATGCACAACCTCGGGATGGAACTGGACCGCGTAGAAGCGCTTGTTCTCGTTGGCGATGGCGGCATAGGGCGCATCCTCGGTCCGCGCGATGGCATGAAAACCCTCGGGCAGTTCGATGACGCGATCGCCGTGGCTCATCCACACCTGCTCGCGCCCGCCGACCTCCCAGACACCTTCGAACAGGGGCGAAGCACCCGTCACCTCGATGAAGGCACGACCGAATTCACGATGGCTGGCGTTTTCCACGCGACCGCCGAGCTGCGCCACCATGGTCTGTTCGCCGTAGCAGATACCAAGCACCGGCACGCCCAGCGAAAACACCGCCTGGGGCGCGCTGGGCGCGGCGCCACCCATAACCGAGGCCGGACCGCCGGAAAGGATGACCGCCTTGGGCTGCAACCGCTCCAGGGCTTCTTCGCCCTTGTTGAAAGGCGCGATTTCGCAATAAACGCCGGCCTCGCGGACGCGCCGCGCGATCAACTGCGTGACCTGGGACCCGAAATCGAGAATCAGAACGGCTTCTTGGACCTCAGCCATGTGCCGCCCTAGCCCTCGCCCCGGTAATTGGGTGATTCGCGCGTGATGTCGATATCGTGGACATGACTTTCGCGCAGACCCGCGCCGGTGATCTTGACGAAGGAGCAGCCCGACTGCATCTCGCCAAGCGTCGCATTGCCGGTGTAGCCCATGGCCGCCGACAGGCCGCCGATCAACTGGTGAATAACGGCACCGGCGGGACCCTTGTAGGGAACCCGGCCCTCGACCCCTTCGGGCACCAGCTTGAGGGCATCCTTGACCTCTTCCTGGAAATAGCGATCCGCCGAACCGCGGGCCATGGCGCCGACCGAGCCCATGCCGCGATAGGCTTTGTAAGACCGGCCCTGGAACAGGTAGACCTCGCCCGGACTTTCATCGGTCCCGGCCAGCAGCGAGCCGACCATGGCGCAGTCAGCGCCCGCGGCAATGGCCTTGGCCAGATCGCCCGAATACTTGATGCCGCCGTCGGCGATCACCGGCACACCCTGCTTGCGGCATTCCGAGGCAACATCGAGGATCGCGGTGAACTGCGGCACACCGACACCGGCGACGATGCGCGTCGTGCAGATGGACCCCGGCCCGATGCCGACCTTGACCGCATCGGCACCCGCATCGATCAAGGCCTTGGCAGCCTCTTTGGTGGCGATATTGCCGGCCACGACCTGAGCCTGATTGCTGAGCCGCTTGATCGCGCCAACGGCATCGATCACCCCCGCCGAATGACCGTGCGCCGTATCAACGACGACCACGTCGACCTCGGCCGCCAAAAGCGCCTCGGCACGGGCCAGTCCACTGTCGCCGACACCCGTGGCGGCGGCAACGCGCAAGCGGCCCTTGGCATCCTTGCAGGCGTTGGGATGCAAATGCGCCTTTTCGATATCCTTCACCGTGATCAGCCCGATGCAGCGGAAACCGGCATCCACGACCACGAGCTTTTCGATGCGATGGTGATGCAGAAGCCGCTTGGCCTCCTCCATATCCACGCCTTCGCGCACGGTGATCAGGTTGTCCCGCGTCATCAGTTCGGCCACCCGCTGCCGGGTGTTGGTGGCAAAACGCACATCGCGGTTGGTCAGGATACCGACCAGCTTGCCCGGTTGACCGGCGGCCCCTTCAACCACGGGAATGCCTGAAATATGATAATCCGCCATCAACGACAACGCGTCCGCAAGGGTCGCGTCTGGACCGATGGTGACCGGGTTGACCACCATGCCGGATTCGAACTTTTTCACGGCACGGACTTCGTTGGCCTGGGCGGCAATGTCGAGGTTCTTGTGCACCACGCCGAGACCACCGGCCTGGGCCATGGCAATCGCCATCTGGCTTTCGGTCACGGTATCCATGGCCGAGGACAGCAGCGGAATTCCAAGCTCGATCGTCTTGGTCAGGCGGGTACGGGTGTCAACCTGGGTAGGCAGAACCTTCGACGCCGCAGGCTCTAGCAGCACGTCGTCAAACGTCAGGGCTTCCCGGATATTCATGCCGACCTCAAATTAGCGGTTGGCGCGCTATCATACAGATCAAAGTGCCCTTGCCAAGCGGATTGCACCCCGGTTCCGGCCGCTTTCGGATTTTCCCCACCCCTTGAAAAAAGCGGTGCATTTCCAGGGGGTTCAGGCACCCGGATCAGGCCGCGGCCCCATCCCCCCGGAAGCCGAGGGCGACGACATAGATCTCGGCCGAGTCCTTGCGGCTGGCGGGCGGCTTGACGTGGCGCACCTCGGCGAAGTCGCGCTTGAGCCGCAGCAGAAGCTCGCGCTCGGTACCACCGCGCAACACCTTGCCGATGAAGGTCCCCCCGGGCGCCAGCACTGAGCGGGCAAAATCCACCGCGGCTTCCAGCAAGGCCATGATCCGCAGGTGATCGGTCTGGGTGTGCCCCGTGGCGGGGGCGGCCATATCCGACAGCACGACATCGGCGGCACCGCCCAACGCCTCTGTCAGGCGCGCCGGGGCTTCGTCGGCCATGAAATCAAGGTGCAGGATTGCCACCCCCGCGATGGGCTCGATCTCCTGCAGGTCGATGGCGACGACCTTGCCGCCATTGGGCCGGCCCACGCCCACCCGGTTGGCCGCAACCATGGACCAACCACCCGGCGCTGCCCCCAGGTCCACGACCCGCCCGCCGGGCTTCAGCACATGGAAACGGTCATCCAGCTCGATCAGCTTGAAGGCCGCGCGCGAGCGCAGGCCCTCGCGCTGGGCACGAAGAACGTAAGGATCCTTGAGCTGACGTTGCAGCCATTGCGCCGAGGAGGTGCCCCGCCCCTTGGCCGTCCTGAGCCGACGCGAGCCAGCACCCCTGTTCGATTGGCTACCGGGGGAACGCGCCACGGCTAAACCGCGCCCATGACGCCGTCGTCCTGGCGCATGAGATTGAACAGGATGCCTTCGCGCACGCCGCGGTCGGCGACACGCAGCCGCCCAACCGGCCACACCTTGCAGATCGCATCGAGAATAGCGCAACCCGCGAGCACCAGGTCCGCGCGCGCGTGTCCGATGCAGGGCTCCGTTGCCCGCCCCGCGTAATCCAGCGACAAAAGGTAGCGCGTCACCGCATTGATCTGATCGAATTCCAGGAAGCAGCCATCCACGCTGTTGCGGTCATAGGATGGCAGTTTCAGGTGAATACCCGCCAGCGTCGTCACCGTGCCCGAGGTGCCAAGCATCTGGACCTCACCCCGTCCGATACGTTCGTTGATACGGTTGCGCGTTTCAAAGTCCGCGATCTCGGCGGTAATGCAGTCAATCATCACACCATAGGCTTCGGCGCTGACACGATCGCCGCCATGCCGCTCGGCCAGCGACACCACGCCAAGCGGGATGGAGAGGCTGTCGATCAACTGGACCCCGCCATCGCCCTGAGCGACCCACATGATTTCCGTGGAGCCGCCACCGATATCAAAGACCAGACCGAAGGGCCGATCCGCCACCAAAAGCGGCGCGCAGCCGGTCAGCGCAAGTTGCGCCTCCTCGCGCGGGCTGATGATATCGAAGGCCAGGCCGGTTTCCGCCCGCACGCGCGCCAGGAAATCGTTGCCGTTGGCGGCGCGCCGACAGGCCTCCGTCGCGACATTGCGCAGTCCCGCAATGGGCTTCTTCGCAATTTTAGCGGCACAGATGCGCAAGGCCCCGATGGTGCGCTCGATCGCGGCTTCCGCCAGGCACCCATCGCGCTCAAGCCCTTCGCCCAGGCGCACGATGCGCGAAAAGGCGTCAACCACGCGAAATCCCTGGTTATCGGGCATGGCCACCAGCAGACGGCAATTATTGGTGCCGAGATCGAGCGCGGCATAGACCGCCCGTCCGTCGCCCCGCTCCCGGCGGGCGCGCATCTGGCCGCCGATTCGGACGCCCGGCCCCCGCCGCAGTTTTGCCTTGCCGTTCTTCATGGGCTAAATGGTAACGAATGCGGGGCTCCGGGCGAAGGGGTTAAAAAGGCTTCCTGGCCCAGGCCGGTCATTTTGTTGCGCCTTGTTTCGCCCCATCCGGATATGTTAAAAGGCGCCGCTCGCGGGGCCCGGCCCTATGCCCTCTCCGTAGCCCACCCTTGGTGGGGGATCGTCTAATGGTAAGACTCAGGACTCTGACTCCTGCTATCTAGGTTCGAATCCTAGTCCCCCAGCCATTTTCTCCCCGAAAAACGGCCCGAACCGGCGCCCACGCGCCGAACCGATGTCCGGATCATTTCCCCGGATAAAGCTTCGTCAGGGAATTTCTGTTTCTCCGGACCCAATCAAAAGCCGCCGCCGAGCCTTTCCCCCCTGATTTCATCATCTGGAGCACAAGACTATTGATGTCTTCGTACTTGATGGAGAAGCCATGAATGAACGCCGCAACCGACGGCAATTTTTTTGTAAGGTATTTTGAATAGTAGCGATGAATGGTGGCGGGAGGCCGCGCACACCTCGGCTGGGAATGGTCAAACCAGGCCTCGTCCTTTTTCGGATCTACCATATGGAAACAGTCTTGCCCAAATGGCGGGGTCGCCAATACCTTCCCCCAGCGTACTGTACACATGACGAGCCAGGGCTAAAGCGCAACCAAAGGAGAAAATTATGGCCGACCTCAAACTGCGGATCGCCATCAGTGACTATGACCACGTACGCGATCTGATCACGGGGAAGGTCAAGCCCGAAGGCATCGAACTGGAACACACCGATCTGCCGGTAGAGGAAATATTTGCGCGCTTTACCGATGAACGCTGCTGGGACGTCGCCGAAATGTCGATGGCGCGATTTGTTTCACTGATTTCCCAAGATGATCCCAACATCACCGGCATCCCGGTTTTCCCGTCGCGCTTTTTCCGGCAGCATGCCGTTTACGTCCGCGCCGACAGCCCGATGCGCGACGCGGCGGAACTGGCAGGCAAGAACGTGGGAATTCCAGAATGGGTGCAGACCGCAATCGTCTGGGTGCGCGCCTGGCTGACCGATGATATCGGGCTCGATCTCGGGTCCATCAACTGGGTCCGCGCCGGGATCAACCAGCCCGGGCGGGAAAGCCAGGTGAAGCCCAACCTGCCCCCAGGGCTTTCCTACCGCGAGGATTATGAACGCTCGCTCATGGAGATGCTGCTTGACGGCACCCTGGATGCGGTGATCTGCGCCCATCCGCCGGATCTTTTCGAAGCACGCGATCCACGCATCCGCCGACTGATCGAAAAATTCCAGCCGGTGGAGGAAGCCTACTGGGATCGTCATCACGTTTTTCCGATGATGCATACCGTCGCCATTCCGCGCACGACCTACGACGCCAATCCGTGGATTGGCCCTGCACTTTTCAAGGCCCTGAGCGCCGCCAAGAACCGCAGCCTGACCCGTGCGCTGGACGGCAACATCTGCCGCTACCCCATTCCATGGACGTTCAACTGGGCGGAAAAGGCGCGTGACATGTTCGGCGATGATTTCTGGCCCTACGGGGTCGAGGCCAACCGCCCGACGCTGGAAGCCTTCGTACGCGCTTGTAACGCCCAGGGCGTGACCTACCGTCCGGTGACTGTGGACGAGCTTTATCCAGAAAACGTGCGCGGGCTGTAGGCCCCGTCAGTCCGTCGAACGGCGCGAATGGCCGGGCGTGGGATCATCCTCGGCCAAGGCGTCATCGTCCTCGCCCTCAAGGTCGCTATCAATCACCGAGAGCGCATCTCCCGCGCCTGCGTCACTGGCCGAGAGACGGCGGTGAGCACGTAACGACAACGGCAGAATACCCAGATAGACGATCAGAATAACCGAAAGCGTCAGCCATGGCGCCGTCGCCACCAACGCCGCCAGCAGGCCGAAGACCAGCAAAAGCAACACGACAAAACGCTGCGGCACCCGTATCCGCTTGAAGGAATACGTAGGGAATCGACTGATCATTAGGTAGGCAACCAGCACCACCATCACCGCGTTCAGAACCGGTAGGCGAAAAAGACTCTCGCCGAATTCGAAACTCAGGATCATCGGCAACAAGGCTAGGCCACCCCCGGCGGGCGCCGGAACCCCGGTGAAGAAGTTTGCGGCCCAAACAGGCTGATCCGTGGCATCGAGACGGGTATTGAAACGCGCCAGGCGCAACGCCGCACAGACCGCGAAGACCAGGGCAACGACCCATCCCGCCCCGCGCAAGTCGTGCAAGGTCCACTGGAAAACCAAAATAGCCGGGGCGACGCCGAAACTGATGAAGTCGGACAAGGAATCCAGTTCGGCGCCGAACCGGGTGGAGCCACCAAGCAAACGCGCAACGCGACCATCGAGCGCATCCAGCAAGGCCGCAACCGCAACCGCCGCAACCGCCCACTGCCATTTGCCCTGAACCCCGTAAAGAATCGCTGTCAGTCCCGCACATAGCGCGGTCACCGTCAGGATGTTGGGGATCAGCCGGTTGAAGGGCAACGCGCTCAATCGGGGACGCGGCTTGTGCATGGTTATTCCCCTTTTCCCATCGATGCGGTGGCCAACACGGTTTCGCCCGCAACGGTGATTTCGCCTTCGCGCACCATCGGCGTCAGTCCTTCGGGAAGGTAAACATCGACGCGGCTGCCAAAACGGATAATGCCGTAACGGGCCCCTGCGGTAACGCCATCCCCGGCCGCCAGGGAAGACCGGATGCGACGGGCCACCAGCCCCGCAATCTGCACGAAAGCGATGTCATGGCCGGCCGTCGTCGTCATGCGCGCCGACAGGCGCTCGTTATGGATGGACGCCTTGTCGAAGGACGCGTTGAAGAACTTTCCCGGTCGGTAATGCACGGCCGTAATCTTGCCGTCGGCGGGAATGCGATTCACGTGAACATTGAAAACATTCATGAAAATGCTGATCCGCGTCAGCGGCGCGGCGCCCATTTCCAGTTCTTCCGGCGGCGGGGCCTTGACGATGGGCAGCACGCGCCCGTCAGCGGGGGCAATTATCAACCCGTCTCCCGCCGGGGTTTCGCGGTCGGGATCGCGAAAAAACCAGATGCACCAGAGACTCAGAATCACGCCGGGCACGACGAGAGGCGGCCATGCCCAGGAAGCAAGCGTCGTCACCGCCACGAAGATGGCAATGGGTGGCAGGCCTTGGCGGTGAACACGAAGACTCATGGGAAACGCTATCCGCTGCTGCGCGCCTCGGCGCGGGGGTTAAAGTCTAGCCGATCCCGCCTTCGATGCGAAGCAAAGCCGGGAATTCGCCGGCCCGGCCATGGCGACCCCGGGGCGGAAAATGGCCGGGGGAATTTACACTTTTTCAACAACCGGCGCCCTAAATTACACCATGAGCATGACTGTCACCGAAACAGCCCCGCCACCCGGCATGGCCCCAAATTTCGCCATCTGCGTCGACCCCGCGCTGGGATTTGAGCGCGCCAATGGCAATGACGGCATGCGGTTCCGTTTTTCCTTCGGCGAAATTCCGGCCATCGGCCGCATCGAACCCATGGGTGATGCCTATCGCCTGTCGGTTCAGGCAACGGTCGGCGTGATCTCCTACTCCATCGAGGACCGCGAGCGGCGCGCCGCACTTCTCTCCAACCTAGGCGAAATCACCCGTGCCAGCGACGGGGCCGTCAAAGTGGACAACGAACAGTCCATCGTCATCGGCGGCGAAAGCCGCATCAAGGCGCCGCTGACGGCGCTCACTGTTATATCGGAAGTGGTGGCGCTGATGATCCGCACACGTCCCTATTTCGAGACCATGGGCGAGTTGATACCCGAGCTCATCTGCGCCCTGCCTGTACGCCCGCAATAAACCGCTTCAGTTCGTTGGGGCCTGACGCGGCAAGGTAAAGACCTGGCCGGGGTATATCAGGTTCGGATCGCCGATCTGGCGACGATTGGCCTCGAAGATCAGCGTGTAGCGTGTGCCCGCACCATAGGTGCGACGCGCAATGCGCCACAGGCTGTTGCCGGGACGGACGACGACAATCTGGCGTTCGCCCAGATCGCCCATCGCAGGCGCGCGATTGAAGGGCACCTCGATACGACGCGCCACCCTGCCGCCGGAACCCAGTTCATCAATCCGCAGCGCGTAATCGCCCGGCGCCAGCGGGTCCGCTAGGCGGAAATGCCATTGGCCCTTGCCGTCGGCAGTCGTTTCACCCACCGCCTTGTTGTCCACGTAAAGCCGCAAGCTGGCGCCGGGACGCGCGGCACCGCTGACCTGAACGCGGCCCTCGCCATCGTAATCGATCACGTCTATCCCAAGTTCACCACTGGCGAGCCCTCGCCCGCTCGGCCTTTGCAGGACCGTCGGCGTACCTCCGCTGCCGTCCTTCGCCCGGGGAATACGAATGGCAAGTGCGCCCGATGCACCGTCCGTCGCACTGCCGCCGGCCACGTCCTTGCCCCGCTCAGGCACGACGAGCACGACATCGGCACCGGAATTGACCGTGGACCCATTGGGAAGACGCGCGGAAAGGCTGAGCCTGCGCGAACCCGGCGCCAGCGGCTTGTTGGGAACCAGCACCCATTCGCCGCGCGCGTCGGCAATGACCTTGCCGACAACCGTCTCGCCATCAAGCGCGGTCACCTCGGCACCGGGCGCCGCACGACCGGCGATCACCGCATTGCCTTCCGGATTGACGCGGACGATATCGAAGCCGGGCTCGCCATCCTTGCGCGGCTGGATCGCCGGCGCCGGGATCCCGGCGCCGTCAGCACCCGGAACCGAAACTGCAGGCCCGCTGGGCGATACCGCGACCGGCTCTTGCCGTTCGCGACTGCCAAGGTAGTAATTGACCATCAGCGCCACCGCCAGAACGACCGCCCCGAAAATCGCAATAATGAGAGCCCGGTTCACCGGTGCTGGTCCCTTTTTCATTGCCCGTCCCGGCTGACCGGGTTGGGACCAGCCTAGACTTTCCGACCGCTGGACGCAATCGGCGGCCCGCTTCAGCGCCGTCCGCGCCCGGCCAAGGGCTTCAGGGACTTGATATAGACGGCAATCGCCTTGCGATCGGCGTCGCTTAGCTGGGCCGTCCCTTTTTCGACCACATCGGCCATCAGCGAACCGAAGGAATCACCGTCGGGCAACGTGCCGCTAGCTAGGGATTCCGCGATTTCCTCGACACTCCATTTGCCGATGCCATCGGTCATATGGGAGGTAATGTTAGGCATCGCCTCGCCCTCGGGCCCCTCGCCCTTGGCGTTGCCGGCCATCCAGCGATCCCGGTCGAGCGCCCCCAGAACATTGCGCGGCGTATGACATTCGGCGCAATGCACCAGCCCGTCGGCCAGATAACGGCCCCGGTTCCATTCCGCCGATTGGGCGGGATCGGGGCGCATCGGTCCCTGGTCCAGGAACAGCCACTTCCACAGCACCATGCCGAAACGGATATTGAACGGGAAGCCCAGATCATGGGCCCGACTTTTCACGGCAACCGGCGGCAACGATAGAATGTGTTGCTTGAGCGCCAGCAGGTCGGCATCGGTCAGGTTCGTGTAGGAGACATAGGGAAACGCTGGATAAAGGTGGACCCCACCCGGCGCGGTGCCGCTCCGCATGGCGTGAATGAAGTCCGCATCCGACCACTTGCCGATGCCGAATTCGGGATGGGAAGAAATATTAGGCGGATAGAACGTGCCGAAAGGCGTCTTGATCCCCGCGCCACCACCGAGCGGCGGGCCCTTGGCCTTGCTGTCCGTGTGGCAATTGGCGCAGCCCCCCGCCGCGAACAACACCGCACCATCTGCGATGGCCGAACGCGGCAGGAAAACCCAGGAGACAACGACCGCGAGCGCGGCCGAAAGGATCAGGCGTGCGAACAACGTCAAATCCCTAGCCCGATGTCATCGTTACGGCTTGGGACCACGGAACGGCTTGTGACAACCACCGCAAGTCGCCCGCGCGGTCTTGACCGCGGCATCGAGCGACTTGGCATCACCAGAAGCGGCGGCTTTCTGGACGCCTTCAAGCGCGGCAACAAGCTTGCCATCCGCGGCCTGAAACTTGGCCCACTGCGCCCAGATTTCCGGCTTGGCACGGGTCTTGACCTTGTCCGAAGCGCTTCCCGCGGGGAACAGGCCGGTAAATTTCTTGGCGCCCGCCAGGGCCTTGGCCGCACGGGCCCCATCCTTGCCCCCGACCTTGCCGGCCTTGGCCGACTTGCCGAGAGCCTTGAGCGTGCCGCTGATGTTTTTCATGATGGCCAGGCGCTCTTTCACCGTGCCCCCCATATCCTGGGCCTGGGCCAAGGGCGTGAACGCCAAACCGAGCACCAGTACAGAGGGAAGTATCAACCAACGCATAATACGAGCCTCCAAATCTGTTTTATCTGCGACCCGCGACGCGAGCCCCCTTGCGACAAAGCGAGTTTGCCGCGAGACCCTGAAAAGCACAATAATACGGCAAGACCAAGGCCACCCCGCCATCATCACGATTTCGTGTTCCCCCGAAAGGTATTCCTAATGCCCGATATCGGCTCCGTTTGCGTTTACTGCGGCTCGTCCTTCGGAACGGACCCGCGCCACCGCGCCGATGCGGCGCGCTTCGGTCGCCTGATCGGCGAGGCCTGCCTGGAACTGGTCTATGGCGGCGGCGATATCGGCCTTATGGGGACGCTGGCGGATGCGGCCATGGAAAGCGGCGGGCGCGTCGTCGGCGTGATTCCCACCGACCTGAAACGGGCGGAAGTCGCCCATGCGGGGCTGGATGAGCTGATTGTGGTAGATTCCATGCATGGTCGCAAAAGGCGCATGTTCGAGCGCGCCGATGCCTTCGTGGCGCTACCCGGCGGCGTCGGCACCCTGGACGAGACCCTGGAAATCATCACCTGGCGACAATTGGGCTTGCACGGCAAGCCCATCGTCATCGTCGATCCCGGTGGCTACTGGCAGCCCCTGATCGCCCTGATCGAGCACACCATCGCCGAGGGCTTCACCGGGCCCGCGCTGCGCGAAATGTTTACCGTCGTCGGCGATGTCGGCGACGTCCTGCCCGCCATCGCGCGCCTGCCCGCCACCATTGTGCCGGACCGCCCGGAGCGGACTTAGCCCCCCTTCGCGGCCCGGCCAAAGCCGGGGCGCCTTGCGCTCACCGGCAGGTCTGATATGGTGCGCGCCGAGTTTTCCGGCCCCCGCGGTGTGCAGCGGCGGACCGTTTCCGGACCCGTTCGTTTCAGTCAACCTGCCCCCAGGGAGAGAACCTCATGGCCAAAATCAAGGTCAAAAACCCGATCGTCGAGCTCGATGGCGACGAGATGACGCGCATCATCTGGGCCTTCATCAAGGACAAGCTGATCCTGCCTTACCTCGATGTCGACCTGAAGTACTACGACCTCGGCATGGAATACCGCGACGAAACCCGCGACCAGGTCACGGTGGACGCCGCCAACGCCATCAAGAATTACGGCGTCGGCGTCAAGTGCGCGACGATCACCCCCGATGAGGGCCGGGTCAAGGAATTCAACCTGAAGGAAATGTACCGTTCGCCCAACGGCACCATCCGCAACATCATCGGCGGCACCATCTTCCGCGAACCGATCGTCTGCCAGAACGTACCGCGCCTGGTGCCGGGCTGGACCCAGCCCATCGTCATCGGCCGCCATGCCTATGGCGACCAGTACCGCGCCACCGACTTCCTGGTGCCGGGCAAGGGCAAGCTGACCCTGAAATTCGAGGGCGAGGACGGTACCGTGATCGAACGGGAAGTCTTCAACTTCCCCGAATCGGGCATGGCGCTCAGCATGTACAACCTCGACGAATCCATTCGCGGTTTCGCCCGGGCGTGCTTCAACTACGGTCTCGACCGCGGCTGGCCGGTTTACCTTTCGACCAAGAACACCATCCTCAAGGTCTATGACGGCCGCTTCAAGGACCTGTTCCAGGAAGTCTTCGACAAGGAATTCAAGGCCGCCTTCGACAAGAAGAAGATCACCTACGAACACCGCCTGATCGACGACATGGTTGCCTGCGCCATGAAGTGGTCCGGCGGCTACGTCTGGGCGTGCAAGAACTACGACGGCGACGTGCAGTCCGATACCGTGGCCCAGGGCTATGGCTCGCTCGGCCTGATGACCTCGGTGCTGATGACCCCCGACGGCAAGACCGTCGAAGCGGAGGCGGCCCACGGCACCGTGACTCGCCATTACCGCGAGCACCAGAAAGGCAACGCGACCTCGACCAACCCGATCGCGTCGATCTTTGCCTGGACCCGTGGCCTGATTTATCGCGGCACCTTCGACAACACGCCGGACGTGGTGGACTTCGCCAGGAACCTGGAGAAGGTCTGCATCGAAACCGTGGAAGCGGGCTTCATGACCAAGGACCTGGCGCTGCTGATCGGCCCCGACCAGACCTGGCTCAACACCCAGGAATTCCTCGACAAGATCGACACCAACATGAAGGCGTCGATGAAGTAGTTTCGGCCTAGCCGAAAGCACAAAGGCCCGTGTTCGCGCACGGGCCTTTTCTTTATCCGGGGATGGCGAAAACCTAGCCGGCCATTACTGCGGCAATGGCATCGAAGGCCGCATCTGCCTTATCCGCATCGGGGCCACCGGCCTGGGCCATGTCGGGCCGCCCGCCGCCGCCCTTGCCGCCAAGCGCCTGGGAACCCGCCCGCACCAGATCGACCGCACTGAAGCGATCCGTCAGGTCCGCCGTCACGCCGACGACAATGGACGCCTTGCCGTCGTCGGCGCTGATCACGGCATAGACGCCGGGGCCCTGCTTCTTGAATTCATCCACCATGGATTTCAGATCCTTGGCCGGCACGCCGTCGAGCCGCCGGGTGACCAGGTTCACGCCAGCCACCTCGCGCGCATCGCCAGCCGCGCCGCCCGCTTCGCCCCCACCGCCGCCGAGCGCGACCTTGCGGCGCAGATCGGCCACTTCGCGTTCCAGCGCCTTGCGCTCATCCAGCAACTGGCTGACGCGATCGGCGACTTCGCCGGGCGCGGCCTTGAGCACGCGGGCAACCTCGTTCAGGCGCTCGGCCTGTTCGCTCGCATAAGCCTCCGCGCCGGGACCGGTCAATGCCTCGATCCGGCGCACGCCCGCCGCCAGCGCGGTTTCGGAAACGATGCGGAACGCGCCGATGTCGCCGGTGCGCCGCACATGGGTGCCCCCGCACAATTCGACCGAATAAGGAAGCTTACCCCCCAGCGCCCGGTTATCACCCATGGCGACGACACGGACCTCATCGCCGTATTTCTCGCCGAACAGCGCCATAGCCCCGGCGGAGACCGCTTCATCGGGTCTCATCAGGCGGGTGGTGACCTCGGTATTGGCGCGAACCTCGGCGTTGACGTCGGCCTCGACCGCACGCATTTCGTCCGCCGCCAGCGCCTTGGGGTGGGAAATATCGAAGCGCAGCCGATCCGGCGCCACCAGCGACCCCTTCTGGGTGACATGATCGCCAAGACGGCGGCGCAGCGCCGCGTGCAGCAAATGGGTCGCCGAATGATTGGCCCGCAGATTGGACCGCCGCGCGTGGTCGACGTGCATGTCCACCACATCGCCAACCTTGAGCGTTCCCCGGGCCAGCTTACCCATGTGCACATGCACATCGCCGACGCGCTTGGCCGTGTCGGTGACGCTGAATTCGGCGCCGTCCTTGCTGAGCAACTGGCCGCGATCGCCCATTTGGCCGCCGGATTCGCCGTAGAACGGTGTCTGGTTGGTCATCACCGCCCCTTCCTGGCCTGCAGCAAGGCTTTCGACGGATTTGCCGTCCACGACGATGGCGCCGATACGACCTTCCGCCGCTTCGGTTTCGTACCCCAGGAACTCGGTCGCGCCCATTTGCTCGCGTACCTCGAACCAGACAGTTTCGGTGGCCGCGTCGCCAGACCCGGCCCAGGCCTTGCGGGCATCGGCACGCTGACGCGCCATGGCGGCATCGAAGCCGGCACTGTCAACAGCGCGGAATTCGCCACGCAGCGCGTCCTGGGTGAGGTCGAGCGGAAAGCCGAAGGTGTCATAAAGCCGGAACGCGACGTCGCCGGGCAACGGCGCGCCGGAAGCCAATTTCGACGTTTCATCAGCCAACAGGCGCAACCCCCGGGCGAGCGTCGCGCGAAAGCGCGTTTCTTCCATGCGAAGGGTCTCAGTGATCAGGGCCTGGGCACGGTCGAGCTCCGGGAAAGCAGCCCCCATTTCGCCGACCAGCGCGGGCACCAGCCGATAGAGCACCGGCTCATTACAGCCCATCATATGTACATGTCGCACGGCACGGCGCAGGATCCGGCGCAGCACGTAGCCGCGCCCCTCGTTCGACGGCATCACCCCGTCGGCGATGAGGAACGAGACCGAGCGCAAATGATCGGCGATAACGCGATGGGAAACGGCATGGGCGCCATTGGCGGCGGCACCGGTCGCCTCGGCCGAGGCCTCGATCAGGCGGCGGAACAGGTCGATATCGTAGTTGTCGTGCTTGCCCTGCAACACGGCGGCGATACGCTCCAGTCCCATACCGGTATCAATAGAGGGCTTGGGCAGGTCGCGCCGGGTTGCCGCGTCGACCTGTTCATACTGCATGAACACCAGGTTCCAGATTTCAATGAAACGATCACCATCCTCATCGTCGGAACCAGGTGGCCCTCCGGGCACTTCCGCCCCGTGGTCATAGAAAATTTCCGAACACGGACCACAGGGACCAGTTTCTCCCATGGACCAGAAGTTATCCGAGGTGGCGATGCGGATGATGCGCTGATCAGAGAGACCGGCAATCTTTTTCCAGAAATCGAAAGCTTCGTCATCGTCATGGTAAACCGTGACGATCAGCCGGTCCGAATCCAGGCCTAATTCGCCCGTCAGCAGGTTCCAGGCCAGGCTGATGGCTTCTTCCTTAAAATAATCGCCGAAGGAAAAATTACCCAGCATTTCGAAAAACGTGTGATGCCGCGCAGTGTAGCCGACATTTTCAAGATCGTTGTGCTTGCCGCCCGCCCGCACGCACTTCTGCGACGTCGCGGCGCGGCTGTAATCTCGCCGCTCGGCCCCGGTGAAAACATTCTTGAACTGCACCATACCGGCATTGGTGAACAGTAGGGACGGGTCGTTATGGGGCACGAGCGGGCTCGAGGCCACGACCTCGTGGCTATTGCGGCGGAAATACTCCAAGAACGCCGCCCTGATGTCGCCGGTCGCCGTCATACCTCTAGCTCACCCCTTCACGTGGCGGCTTAGTCTGCCGCCGCCAATCTATTTACCGCCCCCAAGGTGCGGCCAAGGCCCATGCTTTTACAGCGCGCCGTCCGTGCTGTCCATGCCGGGCCCCCTGCGATCATAGCCGGGCCGACGCGAAAGCCCCCGCCGCAAGGGGTCGGGGGCTTTGCGCGTCTCCCCGCACGGGGCGACAGCATGAAGTTCAGGCGGATTCGCTAAGGTCTTCGGCTTCATCGTCGGAGCCGTCTTTCTCTTCCGCAGGATCGACCAGCAGGGCTTCCGATACCAGACCAGCATTGGCGCGAATGGCCTTTTCGATGGCATCGGCGATTTCCGGATTTTCCTTTAGGAAATTCTTGGAATTTTCCCGGCCCTGGCCGATGCGGGCATCACCATAGGAGAACCAGGTCCCCGACTTCTCGACGATACCGGCCTTGACGCCAAGATCGATCAGCTCGCCGAGCTTGGAAATGCCGGCACCGTACATAATGTCGAACTCGATCGTCTTAAACGGCGGAGCCACCTTGTTCTTGACTACCTTGACGCGGGTCTGGTTGCCGACGATTTCATCGCGGTCCTTGATCGCGCCGATACGGCGGATATCGAGGCGTACAGAAGCGTAAAACTTGAGTGCGTTGCCGCCGCTGGTGGTTTCGGGGTTGCCGAACATGACGCCTATCTTCATGCGAATCTGGTTGATGAAAATAACCATGCAGCGCGAGCGCGAGATGGAAGATGTCAGCTTACGCAGCGCCTGGCTCATCAGGCGAGCCTGAAGACCGACATGGGTATCGCCCATTTCCCCCTCGAGCTCGGCCCGCGGCACCAGGGCCGCGACCGAGTCGACCACCAGAACGTCGATGGCGCCGGAACGAACCAGGGTATCGGCGATCTCCAGCGCCTGTTCGCCGGCATCGGGCTGAGAAATGAGGAGGTTTTCGACATCCACGCCGAGCTTGCGGGCATAGATGGGGTCAAGGGCGTGCTCGGCGTCGATGAAGGCGCAGGCGCCGCCGTTTTTCTGGGCCTCGGCGACAGTGTGAAGCGCCAGGGTCGTCTTGCCCGAGGATTCAGGGCCGTAGATCTCGATCACGCGGCCACGGGGCAGACCACCGATGCCGAGCGCGATATCGAGACCCAGCGAACCGGTGGAGACCGCCTCGATCCCTTCGATGCTCTTGCCCTGGCCGAGCTTCATGATCGAGCCCTTGCCGAAGGAGCGCTCAATCTGGCTGAGCGCCGCGTCCAGTGCCTTCTGCTTGTCCATATTATCCTTGTCCACGAGATGCAACGCCGTCGCCATGAGCGGGTATCCTTCCTTATTTCATAGGGGGGTGTCAGTTGCAACCGGCGCCCCTGAAATCCCTTAGTTACGGAAAAGTACCTGTTTTGTTCTTTTCTGCAAGTTCTTTTTTTGTTCTTTTTCACGGATGCTTTAATTCCGGGGCAATACAGCGACCGTGAGAGCGCTACGAAGCGAGCACGTCTTTGACCTTGCCGACGAGCTGATCGAGAGAGGACGGCTCATCGAGAAAGTTGATTCCCCGCTCCCGCACCAGGGTTTAGAGGAAATCGTCCTTAGCGCAGCCGGAAATGAAGATGACTTTCATGTCGGGATGGGTGCCGCTCACCTCCCGGATCAGGGTCGGTCCGTCACGCTGCGCCATGACCACGTCGGAGATGATGAGATCGATCGGGTTCTGGGCATCGCGCAGCGCTTCCAGCGCGATGTCGCCGTTCTTCACCTCGATCACGCCATAGCCCTTGTTGTGCAGCGCACGGGCGGCGAAGAGACGAACTGGGTCCACATCCTCAACCAGCAAGATATTACCGACGTTGGAAAGGTCCAGGGCACGAACGACAAGCGCCCCCATATCGGCGGCACCGGTGCTTTCGCCCACCTCTTCTTCACAGCGGGGCAGCAAGATGGTGAAGGCGTTCCCTTGCCCAGGGTCGAATCGACCATGATGAAACCACCGGTCTCGCTGACGATCCCCTAAACCGTGGATAGGTCGAAACCAGTCCCCGCGCCCACTTCCTTGGTGGAGAAGAGCGGCTTGAAGATGCTTTCGAAATTTTCCGCTGCAATGCCGGTACCAGCGTCGGTCAGCTCGACCTTGACGTAATCGCCCGGCAGCACCGTATCGCCCCCACCCCCCGGCGCACGGGACGCTCCAGCATCAGGTTCGACGTACGGATGCTCAGCATCCCGCCTGCGCCCTTCATCGCATCTCGCCGGACTACGGTCTTGAACCCGCCGCCCGGCCCGCCTTTCGCCCCGATGTGATGGGCGTTGGTCGCGGCCATGGTCACGGCGCTACGCGCGCCATCCACCATTCCGCGGAAATTCTGTTCCTTGAGCTCGCGCATACGATAGCCCGGCTCATCTTCATTGGCGACGTTTTGCGCCAGCACTTCCTGGCGCTTGCCCAGCCACGCGAGCCGCTAGGACATCGTCGGAAATAGAGGCAGCTTACCGAGATCCATCGCTTTAGCGTGGCTCCGCTTCGCCGTCCTGGCCGGGTGGGGAAAGGAAAAGCCTTCTTGGCCTAATCCTGATGCGCGATTATCCCACCTGTGCTATCAACGTTCCCTAAATTCCTCGGCATTTGACATAAATTCATTATGACCGAGGGGGTACAAACTGCGGTTTTTGGCCCCAGAACGATCCAGGTAAGGACGAAAAATGCTCTATCTCACACGCAAACTTGGTGAGTCCGTCATTATCAACGACAATGTAGAAGTTACCGTCGTCGAGGTGCGAGGCAAATCCATCAAGCTTGGCTTTACCTTTCCGCCGGAGGTCACGGTCCTGCGGCGTGAAATCTTCGAGCGCATCCAGGAAGAAAACCGTGCCGCCGCGACTGGCCTGAAGGGTGTGGACGATATCCTGCCACCAGACCCCAAACCCGAATAAATATAAGACTTAAGCCTTTCCGTTCTAAGCCACCGGGATCAACCCGGAAGACGAAAAAGGCCGGCGCAAGCGCCGGCCTTTTTTCTTTAGCCGCCAAGAGCGACGACGTCAGTCATCCCGGCGCGTACGCTCCAGACGCTCATGCCGTTCCTGGGCCTCAATGCACAGTGTCGCGATGGGCCGCGCCTCCAGCCGCTTGATGCCGATCGGCTCATCGGTTTCCTCACAATAACCGTAAGTCCCGTCCTCGATCCGCTTCAGCGCCTCGTCGATTTTGGAAACCAGCTTGCGCGCCCGGTCGCGGGTCCGCAATTCGAGGGAACGGTCGGTTTCCAACGAGGCCCGGTCAGCGATATCGGGCTCGCTCAGACTACCCTCCTGAAGGTGGGCCAGTGTCTCGGTAGTTTCGTTCACCAGTTCGTCTCGCCAAGCCAGCAACTTGCGACGGAAATATTCCTTCTGCCGTTGGTTCATGAACGGCTCTTTTTCCGTCGGACTGTAATTACGCGGAAGCTTCACGGCCATGTCCTGTCCCCATGCTATTGGGCGGGTTAAAAAAGCGCGCAAGTATATGGGCGCCCCCTGACGAAGGCAACCCTGAGCAAAACGCAAAATATATGTTTATTTTCAATAAAATAGGCAGAATTGGGTGGCGGCCGGGGGATCAATCCATGGTGGCATACTTGGCGAGTTTAATCTCGGCGCGCAGCTCAATCTGGTCGAGAACTTCAGCCAACTAAGGATCGCCAACACTGTCGCGCCACGCGCGCAACTGCGGGGCAGGCTCTCGAGCTGGCGACGACTGATAGTGCCCATGAGCAAGCCGTGACGCAGTTCGTCGAGCTGATCGAGAATGTCTTCCGCTCGCTGGCGGGCCTTGCCGTTGGAATCGAGCGCATCGCCGACTTCCTGAAACGACAGCAGGGCATCGACAGTGCCGACAGAGCCCCCGCCAAGCTGCTGGGCGCATCGGTGCCCGGCAGTTTCATTTTACACCCCAATCAGGCGGACTGGGGTTTGGGACAAGTTCATTCTGTGGACGGTATGCGCCTTACCGTCAATTTTGAAAATGTGGGCAAGCAACTCATCAATGCTTCTACATTTCGATTGTTATAACCTCTGCGGAAGGAAAGGACGCCACCTGAATGCGCGTCAGGCGTCTAAATCAAAATATTGGCTGGCGATAGCCTCCGCATGTGCCAGGTCGGCTTGACTGTTGATGTTAAAAAACGAATCGAACGGTTGATCTTCGAAGGAAACCGCAACTGCACCCGCTTCCTTAAGGAAGGTCATCATCTTGCGCCCCCCAGCGGCATACAGAAATACATCGAGTTGGGAAAGGATACTGATCGGCCAAAGGGCAAAAGCTGGATGCAGTCTTCCACCACTCGACGCGAATGCCGGGAGTTCCTTTGCGCCAACCGATCCCCACAGACGTGAGACAAGATCGTCGGGAAAAAAAGGACTGTCGACGGGGAAGGTAACCAGCCATCGCATACCCGATGGATGCGTTTCCAGCCAGCGCAAACCGGCATACACGCCCGCCAGCGGCCCCAAACGGTCTCCGGGGGCATCGGGAACCAATGGTAAGGTCGCGCACATGCCACTATTCGGTGATTCTGGGGAATTGAGGTAAAGGCTGTCAACGAGGGGACCGGCGCGCTGGGCAACCCAGTCGCAAAGCTCCCGACCAACAAGCCTGGCCCGAGACTTATTGCCGCCAAACCGCCGCGACTGGCCGCCCGCGAGTATCAGCCCCGCAATCACTCCGTGCCCCTCCAGGTGCGACCGCCCGGCAAAGCGCCGGCCAAGGTTAATATTCGCCTCTCCCTTTGCATGATATCTGATTGAGCAACTTGACGAAATCTCGCTACATTCGCAGAATGTTCACCGTTTATTAACTACATTCCACGGGGCCATCCAGATTGCCCGTCACCCGCCCTAGCCCGGGGAAGGCTCCCACTTCACCCTGACGTTGCCGGTCGCGGACAAGTGACTGGAAAACATAAAGGAAAATACACTTCCCGCGGGCTTGGTCCACCGCTGCCAAGGCCCTATATTATAAATACATTTGTTCAACCGGGTTCACGCTGAGTATTTTCATGATTGATCCGTTCGGCCGTCATATTTCCTACCTGCGCGTATCGGTGACCGACCGCTGTGATTTCCGCTGCCTCTATTGCATGGCGGAGGATATGACGTTTCTGCCCAAGGCGGAGGTTCTAAGCCTTGAAGAGCTCGACCGCCTTTGCAGCGCATTCGTGGCACAGGGAGTGCGAAAGCTTCGCATCACTGGTGGCGAGCCTCTAGTCCGCAAGAACATCATGCAACTGTTCGAGGATCTTGGCCGGCACCTGAAAAGCGGCGCACTGGAAGAACTGACCCTGACGACCAATGGCTCCCAGTTATCGCGCTTTGCCAACGATCTCAAGCGCGTTGGAATACGACGCATTAATGTTTCTCTGGACACGCTGGACCCCGAAAAGTTTCGGGCTATTACCCGCTGGGGCAGCCTTGCCAAAGTCCTTGAGGGCATCGAGGCCGCTCGCAATGCAGGGATGATAATCAAGATCAATGTTGTCGCCCTGAAAGGGGTCAACGAAGATGAAATTGATCACATGGTCGAATGGTGCGGTGCGCATGATTGCGACATGACCCTTATCGAAACGATGCCCCTTGGCGACATTACCGGAGATCGGACGGACCAGTATCTACCGCTTTCGCTTGTGCGCTCCAGGCTAGAAAACAACTGGACCCTGGACGATAGCGAGTATCGCACCGGTGGCCCCGCCCGATATGTGCGTATCGGCGAAACGGGACGTTATCTCGGCTTTATCACGCCACTGACCCATAACTTCTGCGAAAGCTGCAATCGTGTCCGCCTGACCTGCACCGGGACTCTCTATATGTGCCTGGGCCAGGAGGACGCAGCCGATTTGCGAACGCCACTGCGTAATGGTGGAAGTGAGGCCGACCTTCAAGAGGCCATCCGAGAGGCCATCTCTCGCAAGCCGAAGGGGCATGATTTCATCATTGACCGTCGCAACAAGCGCCCCGCGCTCGCGCGCCACATGAGCGTCACGGGCGGATGATCGGCATCAGGGGCATCAACCATGGCTGAAATTCTGGGCCTTGGGCTCAGTCACTTTGGTGGCTTCATGTTCTCCGACGAGGAGATGTCGAGCCGCATCAAGGCCCGCCTTGAAGACGGCTCGCTGCCACCGGAACTTGACCATCCATCGAAGTGGCCCGCGCCCATGCGTGACGAATGGGCGAACGATGAAGGCGCCGGTTTTGCAGGGCGGCACCGGGAACAATACTTTGCCGGACTGGAAAAAGTACGTAGTGCCCTGGATGCCTTCCAGCCCGACGCAGTTATTATCTTCGGCGACGACCAATACGAATGCTTTCGTGAGGACCTTGTCCCTTCCTACTGTGTATTTGTCGGCGACAAATTCCAGTCAAAACCCTACCTTCGCGCCAGAGGACTGGGTGGCGATACGCCCAACATCTGGAATGATCCCTTTGACATGGTCATCTCGACACCCGGCGCCGGCGATATCGCACGTTTCATTTTGAACGAAATGCTGGCGCAGAATTTTGAACCAGCGTACAGCTATAAGCTCCCTCATCAGGACTATCTTGGCCACGCCTTCACCAACACACTCATGTTTCTGGATCACCAGCGACATGGTTGGCCCTACCCCATCATCCCTTTTGCGATCAATGCCTATGGCTCGGCATTGATCAAGGCCAAGGGGGGACTGGTCGATAAATCGCAGCCCGCCCCTACTGACCGCTTGCCTGACCCGCCGGCACCGTCGCCCAGACGATGCTTTGAAATCGGACGGGCACTGGCACGCATCCTCGCGCCCTCACCCTGGCGTATCGCGATGGTCGCAACGGCCAGCTTTTCCCACGCATTTTTGACAGAAAAGAACCATTATTTTTATCCCGATATGCCGTCTGACCGTCAGCGATATGCGGAATTGAGGTCCGGTGACTATAAAAAATGGCGGGAGCTCCCGACATCCGTCCTTGAAGATGCAGGTCAGCACGAACTCGTGAACTGGTGCCCCATGATCGGGGCCATGGACGAACTTGGACAGAAGCCCGAATTCTGTGAATTGCTGGAAAGCTATTTAATGAATTCAAATAAATGCGTGACAGTTATCCCTCCCAGTACCTGACACCTATTGCGACGCAAAGAGGCTATGTGATCCGCGTAAATAGGCATTTGTGAGGGTGTTCTTGGTCCGGAGCATGTCTATAATCGCCGCTCTTCTTACGCCAGATGGTCGGAAGTTTCACAATGCCTTTCAGCAAGATTTGTATCGTTGCCTCTGACGCACTCCCCGCTCAAGAAGCCGCAAAAAGTCTCGCAGAGCGATACGGTAATTGCGCGCCAGAAGAAGCGGATGTGATCGTTCCCCTCGGTGGCGATGGCTTTATGCTGGAAACTCTTCATCGCCATATAGATCTTAATATGCCTGTCTATGGCATGCATCGTGGTTCCGTTGGATTTCTGATGAACAACTACGATGAAGACGGACTTTTGGAGCGATTGTGCAATGCCGAGTCCGTGACTCTGCACCCTCTTCAGATGTCTGCAGTCACGCTGGATGGGCAACAGCACGTTGCCCTTGCCATAAATGAAGTTTCATTACTGCGCGAATCCAGACAGGCGGCCAAGATTCGCATCAAGATTGATGGCGTAACCCGGATGGAAGAGCTGATCTGCGATGGGATTCTGGTTTCCACCCCCGCCGGAAGCACCGCCTACAACCTGTCGGCACATGGTTCTATCATCCCCCTTGGCTCCAAGCTGCTGGCCTTAACACCCATCAGTGCTTTCCGGCCGCGTCGCTGGCGTGGCGCACTCCTGCCCTCCTCGGGAAATGTATCCTTCGAAATACTGGAAGCAGACAAACGTCCGGTCAGCGCTGTCGCCGATTACACGGAAGTCCGCGACGTCCGAGAGGTCACGGTTAGGGAGGATGAATCAACCAGCATCAGCCTTCTGTTCGATCCGGAACACAATCTTGAAGAACGGATCGTCCGAGAGCAGTTTCTTCCTTAACGCCATCGCGGGGGCCAACCTGCTTGCCTGAACACCCTCTCGACCTCACCCTTGAACATCTGCGTCAGCTGGTCGGAATTAATACGGTCAGCAGCCAGGCGAACAGTGAGCTAACCGACTACTTAGGCGAAGTCCTTACGCATCTGGGTTTCAAGATTCAGGTGGAGCAGAATCCAACCGGCGACAAGATAAACCTGATCGCTCGCCTTGGACCCGACGAGGCCGATGGCCTTATGTTCGCGGGCCATATGGATGTTGTTCCAACCACCGGACAGGCGTGGAATTCGGATCCCTTCCAGGCAGAAACCCGTGGCGACAAGATCTACGGGCGGGGCACCTGCGACATGAAGGGATTTATCGCCGTCGTCCTGGGCATTTTGCCCACCCTGAATCCCCAGAAGCTCCGCTGCCCCCTTTATCTTGCCTTTACCTGCGATGAAGAAATCGGCTGCTTCGGCGCCCGCGATATCGCCCCCATCCTAGCGGAAATGACGAACCGGCCGGCCAAATGCATTATTGGCGAGCCGACGAGCATGAAACTAGTCGCAGGACACAAGGGCAAGCTGTCAGTGGATTGCGCCGTACATGGAGCCGAGGGACATTCCGCCTTCAATCATCATGGCATCAATGCCGTTGAGATTGCCGCCGAACTGGTTACCTACCTTCGAAACATGCAATCGCGCATTCGCAGTAATGGCCCCTTCGATACTCGGTTTGACCCCCCATATACAACCGTTCATACAGGCCTGCTCATGGGTGGCACCGCACGAAATATCGTGCCCCGGGATTGCCGGTTTGAATTTGAGATTCGCAATCTTCCGGGCCACGATCCACACGACCTTTTATCGGAGCTCAACCGGCTGATCGATCAAGTACTGCTGCCTGAAATGCACGCCATCAAGTCCGGAAGCGGCATAGAGATAAAAATTCAGTCCGACATTCCCGGACTTATGAACGATCCCAGAGGCCAATGGCCCCGCCACCTGATGAATGCCACAAAAGACAACAGCCCCAAATTCGTGAGCTTTGCTACCGAAGGTGGCCTTTACCAGGCGAGCGGTGTAGACACCATTATTTGCGGACCAGGCAACATAGAGCAGGCGCACAAGGCAGACGAATATGTCGAGATCGCCCAGCTTGCGGCCTGCGAAAAATTCCTCACCCGTGTTATCCGGGATAACCTATATACCGAAGCATGAGAAACGGGTCTCCTCAGCTTTTGGCGATCAGTGAATAATCCGCCGCCTTGCCTGTTTGGTATTTATGATCAATCCCACCCTCGGATTCAACGAACTGACAACCGGTTTGTGTCAGGTTGATAATCCGAGCCCCATCGGCGGCCGATGCGGAGTCCCCGCCCATAAACTTGGCAGCGATCAGTAAAAGCGGCAAAAATCGAGGTATCGCAAAGCCATTCGGGTGCATTTTCATCTCCTTGGCAATCGGGATAGACGCATTCGACCGAGCGCGCCTGTTCTCAAGGTAAGACACAGCCACAACGGGCCAATACCCCAATTCATAACTCTACAAATAATCGTGATCGGGACGCGCTTTAAAAGAGGGATCCCTGGTCTTGGCCGGGGATAGACGACTCCACCGCCAGAAGCACGTCGGGAGCATCGTTTGCCGGAGAGTTCACCTCCCTGGATACCGGCCGGAACTGCATATCCGCCTCACCCTTGGGTCCGGCAATTAGCTCCTCAAGTTCCCTCACCGGGGCAGAGGTCTCCGTCTCCCCTAACCAGGAGGCAAACCGCTCCGGCGGTAGAATCACGGGCATACGGGGATGAATGTGGGATACGGAAGGAGCCGCGTCGGTGACGATAACGGTGAACGAAATCAATTCATCGCCTACCGGGCTGATCCAGCAATCCCATAAACCGGCGAAAGCAATGAGTCCTTGCTTGCCCGAAATATAATAGGGCTGTTTTTCACGCCCCATTGCCCGCCACTCGAAATAACCATCCGCCGGAACTAGGCAACGCCTATGCCTGAAAGGCCCCCGATACGCCGGCTTTGACGCCACCGTATCGGCGCGGGCATTGATCATAGAGAACCGGCTGTCAGGACCTTTTGACCAGGAAGGGATCAGGCCCCAGCGCGCAAGAGTCAATTCACGCCCACCCCTGGCTTCCCGGCGAATTACTGGCAAGTCTTGACCGGGCGAGGCATTGAACCGTGGCTGCAAGTTCAGAAGCGGCCCGCCCAGTGAAAACAGGCGGGCAATCGCTTCCGGCGGCGAGGTGATGGCATACCGCCCGCACATTGTCGACAGCCCCGGCCCTACTCCAGCCGAACGTTCTTGGAGAAGTCGTAATCCGGACGCTGATCGCATGAATAGCGCCAGGAAATTATCTTCTTGTCATAGTCCGGCGCAAATACCCGGGCCAAGAAATCGAGCTGCGCGGCCCAGCCCGCCTCGGCTTGCTCGCGACGATAACGGCCGGGCATGGTGTCGTTCAGCCACCCGTGGGGAGCATCCTTGAAGACATGAATTTCGTAGGACTTCTTGTTGTCTTCAAGGCAGTTCCGAAAACGCCTGATATCATCCAGTGAAATAATATGATCTGCCTCACCGAAGGACCCGAATACTGGGCAATCAATATCCGCGATGACCTCGGTCAGCGGCCGGGGCTGGAGGTCGGTGACATCCCATTCCCGTTTCGACGCCGCGCCATACCAAATCAGCGCCGCCGCGATGGGACGGGCTGCGGCGAGAGCCAGCGGATGCCTGCCTGTCTGGCACACCCCCTTTACGGCGACACGCGACGAATCGGCACCCGGCACATCCGACAGTGCATCTATGGCGGCGGAAAGGTCCCGAACAGCGTCATCGTCGCTGATGTCGCACCGCGCATCCCCGCGATGCAGCGCATCCTGGTCCGGATGCCTGAAAAAGACATCGGGAGCAATACAGACATATCCGTCGCCAGCAAAACGGGCCGCCAGGTCCTTGGTATGCTGGACCAGGCCATAGCGTTCATGCATCAAGACGATGCAGGGATGCTTGCCGTCACCCTTTGGCCTGGCTACGAAGGCGGGCATATCCCCCGCGCACTTGACATCCGCCATCACGATTTGGTCGGAAGAAGACGAATTCATAAAAGGCCCCCTTCATATGTGGCGTCACAAACGCCCTCAAATTCAGTCCCCAACGGTCACTTGGAACCGGGAGAAATTATGGTGCGGGCGGCAGGAATCGAACCTGCAAGGCCGAAGCCAGGGGATTTTAAGTCCCCCGTGTCTACCGTTCCACCACGCCCGCCCGTGGTCGGGAACAATATGAAAACTTTACCCGGCCAATGCAATGGATCCCCATGGCCTGGGAACCAAAAAAGCCGCCGGAGCCTGGCCCCGGCGGCAGAATTTCTGAACTTTCAGGTTGTGGGCAACGATCTGGCGCTTGGTTTCCGTGCTCAGGCGATCATCGGGATCAACCGTGATCTTTGCCGCCAAAGGCACTCATTGGTCACCATCTCCGTGCAAGCGCCCGTCAAGATCGCCATCGTCAAGGCCAGCAACAACTTCATCAATCTAGCGAGCCTGACGGGTGCGAAGCGCTTCATACTTGCCCCAGTCACGCTCCGCGCGAACCCTTCCGAACCGGGGGGCTCCCCAAAGCGCGATCCCGACAATGCACACCAGTGCCAGCGCGAGCTACATCGCACCCATCATCCCTTCGTGATCACGGCAACGAGACCGGCAACGGCCATGCCCGCGCCATTCATTTTGCCATGGAACACAAAAGGACGGACCAAAGCCTCCTGATTGCACACCTAGGCGCCACCCGCTAGGCTGCGCGCCATGAATTTTTCCTACCCCCTCGTTCGCGGGCGCCTGATCAAGCGCTATAAGCGGTTTCTTGCGGATGTCGAACTGGATTCCGGTGAATGCCTCACCGCCCATGTTGCGAATCCAGGCGCCATGACCGGCCTTGCCGAACCTGGCATAGAGGTGTGGCTGTCCAAATCCGATAATCCCAAACGCAAACTTGCCTATAGCTGGGAACTGGTGCGCGTCGGGCGCCGTCTGGTGGGCATTAACGCCGGCCTGTCCAATCGCATTGTCGAAGAAGCGCTGGCCAATGGCACCATCAAGGAACTGGCAGACTATACCGAGATCCGGCGCGAAGTCGCCTATGGCACCAATTCCCGAGTTGACTTCGTACTCTCCGGGAGACGGGGCCCACCGCATTACCTGGAGGTCAAGAACGTCACCCTCAAACGGGGAAAGTTCGCCGCCTTTCCCGATTCGGTGACCGCGCGCGGCACCAAGCACCTCATTGAACTGGCCAATCTTGCCCGTACTGGCACCCCGGCCAGCATGCTGTATGTCGTCCAGCGCCGCGATTGTGATGCCCTTACCGTAGCCGGGGACATTGATCCGGCCTATGCCGCTGCGCTCAGCGAGGCCCGCAATGCTGGTGTCGGCGTATTGTGCTATGATTGCTCCGTAAGGACGACGAGTATCCGCTTGGAAACCCCCCTTCGGATCGCTATCTAGAGATTTTGGCTCACCCCCGATAGGCCGCAGTGGATAAGGTCACCCGATGAACGATATGGAAGTCCGCCGCTCAGACAACGAGAGCCCGCCCAACCGGGGCCGGGGGCGGACTCAGATTCGTCTGCACGACGCCGCGGCCTTCGCGGGAATGCGCAAGGCCGGGCGCATGGCGGCGGAATTGCTGGACTACATCACATCCTACGTGCGCCCCGGCATTTCCACCGGAGAGGTGGACCGCCTGTGCCACGATTTTGTCTCCGAACGTGGCGGCGTTTCCGCGCCGCTCGGCTATCGCGGCTACCCGCGCTCGGTCTGCACATCGGTCAACCACGTCGTCTGCCATGGCATCCCCGAAGACGCCAAGAAACTGGCTGACGGTGATATCGTCAACATCGATGTCACCCCCATCGTCGACGGCTGGCACGGCGATTCGTCGCGCATGTTTTATGTCGGCAAGCCCAAGATCAAGGCCAGGCGTCTGGTCGAAGTGACCTATGAATGCCTGATGCGTGGAATTGACCAGGTCAGGCCGGGTGCCACCTTTGGTGATATCGGTCATGCCATCCAGACCCATGCGGAAGCCAACCGCTTCAGCGTGGTCCGCGATTTCTGCGGTCACGGCATCAGCCAGATATTTCACGAGCCGCCGAATGTGCTTCATTTCGGCGAGGCCGGACAGGGCGAGGTACTTGCCGAAGGCATGATTTTCACCATCGAACCGATGATCAATGCCGGGCGGCACGAGGTGAAGGTTCTCGCAGACGGGTGGACTGCGGTCACCAAGGATCGCTCCCTCTCCGCCCAGTTCGAACACACTATCGGCGTCACCGCCGACGGGTGCGAGATTTTCACTCTCTCGCCCAAAGGCTATACCTGCCCCCCATACGCCGAAGACTGAGCCACCACACCATGCCCGCGGACAAGCCCCATTACACCGGCCACCGTGAAAGACTGCGCGGGCGCTTCCTCACGGACATGGGACAGGGCTTTTCGGATTACGAGCTGGTGGAAATGCTGCTTTTCATGGCGCACCCGCGCGGCGACGTGAAGCCGTTAGCAAAAGACCTGCTCAAGCGCTTCGGTGGTTTCGCCGAGTAGCTTGGCGCGGAACCGGACGAAATTCGCAAGGTTCCCGGCGCGAAGGACGCAACGGTTTCCGCGCTCAAGGTGGTCCAGGCATCCAGCCTGCGCATGATGCAGGCCCGCCTCCTGAACCGTCCCGCCATCGCATCGTGGCAGCAACTCCTGGATTATTGCCACGCCGCCATGTCGCGGGAGAAGCGCGAGCAGTTTCGGATCATTTTTCTCGATCGGAAGAATGCCCTGATCGCCGACGAACTACAGGCAACGGGGACCATTGATCACACGCCGGTCTATCCCCGTGAAGTGGTGAAGCGGGCCCTCGATCTCGGGGCGTCGGCCATTATCATGGTCCACAATCATCCCTCCGGCGACCCGACCCCTTCTGCGGGCGACATCGAAATGACGCGGGAAATCAAGGAATCCGCGGGGCGTCTTGGAATCACGGTTCATGACCATGTGATCATAGGCCGTACCGGCCATTCGAGCCTGAAGAACATGGGGCTCCTTTAGACCCTGCCCGCCTGTCCGGGACGGTTCCAAATCATCGCGATTGCTGTAAACTGCGCCGCCTCTATCCCCGCATAAACGAGACGGTCCGCCCCCATGATCCCCCGCTATTCCCGTCCCAAGATGACCGCCATCTGGGAACCCGAGAACAAGTTCCGCATCTGGCTCGATATCGAAAGCCATGCCTGTGATGCCCAGGCGAAACTCGGTGTCATTCCCCGCTCCGCCGCCAAGGCCGTGCGCGATGCCGGCGCCTTCGACGTTGAGCGTATTGATGAAATCGAACGCGAAACCAAGCATGACGTCATCGCCTTCCTGACCAACCTGGCGGAAAACGTCGGTCCAGAAGCGCGCTTCGTCCACCAGGGCATGACCTCATCGGACGTGCTGGATACCTGTCTCGCCGTACAATTGGCCCAGGCCAGCGATATTCTGCTCGACGATTTGGATGCCCTGCTCAAGGTCCTGCAACGCCGCGCCAGGGAACACAAGATGACGCCCTGCATAGGGCGCAGCCACGGCATCCACGCCGAACCTACGACCTTCGGTCTCAAGCTCGCGGGTCATTACGCCGAATTCGCCCGCAACCGGGTGCGGCTGGTGGCCGCACGCAAGGAGATCGCCACCTGCGCCATTTCCGGCGCGGTCGGGACCTTCGCCAATATTGACCCGCGTGTCGAAACCTACGTTGCCAAAAAGATGGGGCTGGAAGTGGAGCCTGTCTCCACCCAGGTCATCCCGCGCGACCGCCACGCCGCCTTCTTCGCTACCCTGGGCGTGATCGCATCGTCGGTTGAACGTCTTGCCACGGAAATCCGCCACCTACAGCGCACCGAGGTGCGAGAGGCGGAGGAGTATTTCTCGCCGGGGCAAAAAGGATCGTCGGCGATGCCCCACAAGCGCAACCCGATCCTGTCGGAAAACCTGACGGGGCTTGCCCGCCTGGTCCGCTCCGCCGTCGTGCCCGCGCTCGAGAATGTAGCCCTGTGGCATGAACGCGATATTTCCCATTCCTCGGTCGAGCGCATGATCGGCCCCGATGCCACCGTCACGCTGGATTTCGCGCTGGCGCGGCTGACCGGCATGATGGACAAGCTGGTCGTCTATCCCGAGAACATGCAGAAAAATCTCGATGCGCTGGGCGGCATCGTCCATTCACAACGCGTGTTGCTGGCCCTGACCCAGAAGGGGATGAGCCGCGAAGACGCCTACAAGGCAGTGCAGCGCAATGCCATGAAGGCCTGGCGCGATGGCGGCGACTTCCAGACCAACCTGCTGGCCGACAAGAAGGTGATGGCGCAGATGAAGGCCGCCGAGATCAAGGCCCTTTTCGACCTCGGCTACCACACCAAGCATGTGAACACGATCTTTGCCAGGGTCTTCGGCCGCGCCAGATAGCCGCGCCGGAGACGCTATTTGGTGCCGACGATCTGGTCCCTGGCGACGGCGAGAAGCTCGTCCATCTTTTTGCGAAGATCACCCGCCGACAGCTTGATGCCCTTGTTGTTGAGATCCGCCAGGACCTTCTCGACGACATCGTCATCGCCGGGCTTTTCAAAATCCGACGCCACGACTTCCTTCGCGTAAGCCGCGGCACCATCGCCGGCAAGGCCCATCTGGCCCGCCGCCCATTCGCCCAACAGCTTGTTGCGCCGGGCGATGATCTTGAATTGGCTCTCCTGATCAACCCGGTACTTGGCTTCGAAGCCTTTCTCGCGATCGTCAAAACCGGTCATAAATCTGCTCCCAATTCACTGGAAAACGGTATCCCGCCCAGTACGTTCCTGTGCCATTGTTATAGCGATTGAGACCCGGAGATGGTATCGAAACTTCATGTGCACCGTCGCGATCCTGCGCCGTGAAAACCACGATTGGCCGCTGATTATCGGCGCCAACCGCGACGAAATGACGTCCCGGCCCTGGCGCCCCCCCGGGCGCCACTGGGCGGATCGGCCCGATGTGGTCGGCGGATTCGATGAAATTGCCGAGGGCACCTGGCTTGGCGTCAACGATAACGGCGTGATGGCCGCGGTGATGAACCGCGAGGGCAGCCTCGGCCCGCTGGACGGCAAGCGCTCACGCGGGGAAATCGTCCTTGAGGCCATCGACCACGCCGATGCCGCCATTGCCGCACGCGCGCTCAAGCAACTCGACAGTAGCGCCTACCGGCCCTTCAATCTCGTCATCGCCGACAACCGCGATGCTTTCTGGCTGCGCTCCATCGGCGAAGGCACCCCGGTGATCAAGGAAATCCCCGCCGGGCATTCCATGATCACCGCCATGGACCTGAACGATACCAGCCACGCCCGGATTCGCCGCTATCTGCCGGTACTGCGGGCCACGCCCGCGCCCGATCCCGCCACCGGTGACTGGGCCGCCTGGGAAGCCCTGATGGCGGCCACGGAAACGGCCCCGGATGCGGGCCCGCGCGGCGCCATGGCGATCGCCGATACCGGGGGCTACGGCACGGTTTGCGGCTCGCTGCTGGCCCTGCCCGCGGCAGGGGTGGCGGCCCACCCCACATGGCTTTTTTGCGCCGGTCGCCCCGGCACGGCGCCCTACGAGGCGGTCGCCTTCTAGGCCCCCATTTTTTCACGAAACGTGGGGGTTTCCGTCCCGTCCCGCCCGTGGACTCGGGCGCCGTATATGCTATACATCACCCTTCATTCACCGCCCGGCGCCCGTGCGCCGGTTCCAGCCAGCAAGGCGCGACATGAACCGCCGCAAGCAGATATACGAAGGCAAGGCCAAGGTACTGTTCCAGGGACCGGAGCCCGGAACCATCGTCCAGTATTTCAAGGACGACGCCACCGCCTTCAACAACCAGAAGAAGGGCACCATCACCGGCAAGGGGGTGCTCAACAACCGGATTTCCGAGTTGCTGATGGTTCGCCTCGGCGAGATCGGCATACCCACCCACTTCATCAAGCGGCTCAACATGCGCGAACAACTGGTGCGCGAGGTTGAGATCATTCCGCTGGAAGTGATCGTACGCAACATCGCCGCCGGCACGCTCTCCAAGCGTCTGGGGATCGAGGAAGGGACCGCCCTGCCCCGTTCCATCGTCGAATACTGCCTCAAGAACGACGAACTGGGCGATCCCATGGTGTCGGAGGAACACATTTCCTGCTTTGGCTGGGCCACGCATCAGGAGCTGGACGACATCGTCAACATGACTCTCCGCATCAACGATTTTCTTTCCGGTATGTTCCTCGGCATCGGCATCCGCCTGGTGGACTTCAAGATCGAGTTCGGCCGCTGGTACAACGGTGAGGAGGTGCGCGTGGTCCTGGCCGACGAAATCAGCCCGGATTCCTGCCGTCTTTGGGACATCAAGACCAACGAGAAGATGGACAAGGACCGTTTCCGCCGCGATCTCGGCAAGGTCGAAGAAGCTTATCAGGAAGTCGCGCGGCGCCTCGGGATTCTCCCCGAAAGCGGCCCCAGCGATATCCAGGGCACAAAGGTCGTTCAATAACCGATGCGCGCGCGCGTTCACGTTACCCTCAAGCAGGGCGTTCTCGATCCCCAGGGCAAGGCTATAGGTACTGCCCTGAAGTCGCTGGGCTTCAGCGGCGTGGATGAGGTGCGCCAGGGCAAGTTCCTTGAGCTCGATATCGCCGAAACCGATCCGGCGAAGGCTCACCAGCAGGTGAGCGAGATGTGTGAAAAGCTGCTCGCCAACACCGTAATCGAGGATTATGCGATTGAACTCGACAGCTAGGTACGCTGCGACCGCACCATGAAATCCGCTGTCATCGTCTTTCCCGGGTCCAACTGCGACCGCGACATGCAGGTCGCCCTGGCCGAAATCACGGGCACGGCCCCGATCATGGTCTGGCATCGCGATAGCGATTTTCCCGCCGTCGACCTGATTACCGTACCCGGCGGCTTTTCCTACGGCGATTACCTGCGCGCCGGCGCCATGGCAGCACACTCCCCGGCCATGGCCGAAGTCAAGCGCCGCGCTGCCCAGGGCGTTCACGTCCTCGGCGTCTGCAACGGTTTTCAGATCCTGACCGAAACCGGTCTGCTGCCCGGTGCGCTGATGCGCAATGCCTCGCTGCGCTTCATCTGCCGCGATGTTTACCTCCGGGTCGAGGCCTCGCGCGCGCCCTTTACCGGCCTCTACAAGACCGGCCAGTGCATTCGCATCCCCATCGCCCATGCCGACGGCAATTTCTACGCCGACGACGAAACCCTGGCGCGGATCGAGGGCGAGGGCCAGGTTGCCTTTCGCTACGCCGGGCAGGACGGCAAGGTCGCGCCGGAAGCCAATCCCAACGGGTCGCGCAACAACATCGCCGGCATCTACAACGCGCAAGGAAATGTGCTGGGCATGATGCCCCACCCCGAGCGCCTCATTGACAAGATGCTGTCGGGCACCGACGGCCGGGCCATGTTCGAAGGATTGACGGGAGCTTTGGCATCATGAGCCCGCGCCCCGAAGCCCCCATCACCGAAGAAGTCATTGCCGCCCACGGGTTGAGCACCGACGAATACGCCCGCGTGCTGGAAATCCTCGGGCGCACGCCCAACCTGACGGAACTGGGTATTTTTTCGGTGATGTGGTCGGAGCACTGCTCCTACAAATCGTCGCGCAAATGGCTGCGCCGCCTGCCCACCGAAGCGCCCTGGGTCATTTGCGGGCCCGGCGAGAACGCGGGCGTCATCGACATCGGCGACGGGCTGGCCGCGGTGTTCAAGATGGAAAGCCATAACCACCCGTCGTTTATCGAGCCCTACCAAGGCGCGGCGACCGGCGTCGGCGGCATCCTGCGCGATGTCTTCACCATGGGCGCGCGCCCCGTCGCCAACCTGAACGCGCTGCGATTCGGCGCCCCCGACCATCCCAAGACCCGCCACCTGGTATCCGGCGTGGTCGCGGGCATCGGCGGCTACGGCAATTGCGTGGGCGTGCCCACGGTGGGCGGCAGTTGCGAGTTCGACCCGAGCTACAATGGCAATATCCTGGTCAACGCCATGACCGTGGGCATCGCACCGGCGGACCGGATATTCTATGCCACCGCCAGCGGCATCGGCAACCCGGTGGTCTATGTCGGCTCCAAGACCGGGCGCGACGGCATCCACGGCGCCACCATGGCATCGGCCGAATTCGACGACACCGCGGAAGCCAAGCGGCCGACAGTTCAGGTCGGCGACCCGTTCACCGAAAAGCTTTTGATCGAAGCCTGCCTCGAGCTGATGCGCGAGGACGTCATTATCGGCATCCAGGACATGGGTGCCGCCGGTCTGACCTCGTCCTCTTTCGAAATGGCGGGCAAGGGCGGCGTCGGCGTCGAAATCGACCTGGACCAGGTGCCGGTGCGCGAAGCCTCCATGACGGCATACGAAATCATGCTGTCCGAAAGCCAGGAACGCATGCTCATGGTGCTCAAGCCGGGGCGCGAGGACGTGGCCCGACGCATTTTCGAAAAATGGGAACTGGATTTCGCCATCATCGGCCAGTTGACCGATACGGGCCGCATGGTGCTGCGCAAGGATGGCGGCATCGTCGCCGATCTGCCCATCGACCCGCTGGCCGATGCCGCGCCGGTTTACGACCGCCCCACCCGCGCCACGCCGCTGCCCGCCGAAGTTGCCGCCGCCGACGTGCCCGCACCCGCCGATATCATGGCGGCGCTGGAAAGTCTTGTCGGCTCACCGGACCTCAGTTCCAGGCGCTGGATATGGGAACAATACGATCACATGGTCATGGCCGACACGGTCGCCCGGCCCGGCGGCGATGCGGCCATTGTCCGCGTTCATGCCAGCCGGCGCGGGCTCGCCATGACGACGGACTGCAATCCGCGTTACTGCTACGCCCATCCGCGCACCGGCGGCGCGCAGGCTGTGGCCGAAGCATGGCGCAACCTGACCGCCGTCGGCGCCAAGCCTCTGGCGATCACCGACAACATGAATTTCGGCAATCCCGAACGCCCCGAAATCATGGGCCAGTTCGCCGATTGCATCGAAGGCATCCGCGATGCCTGTCTGGCCCTCGATTTCCCCGTGGTTTCGGGCAACGTTTCTTTTTACAACGAGACCAACGGCAAGGGCATCCTGCCGACCCCCGCGATCGGCGCCGTCGGCGTGATCGACAACCTCGAGAAGCGCGCGGGGCTGGCTTTTCCTGCCGCCGATCTCGATATCGTCGTCATTGGCGAGAGCCGCGGCCATCTCGGCTGTTCGGCCTATATGCGCCACCTGCTGGACCGCCGCGACGGTGCGCCGCCGCCGGTGGACCTCGAGGCCGAACGGCGGAACGGCGACTTCGTCCGCGCCGAAATCGCCGCCGGCAACGTTACTTGCTGCCACGATGTGTCCGAAGGCGGGCTTCTGGTCACGGTCGCGGAAATGGCCATGGCGTCCGGCATCGGGGCCAGCCTGACCGCCCCGGAGGGCGCGCCCGCCCTGCACGCGCTGGCCTTCGGCGAGGATCAGGGCCGCTACGCGATTGCGGTTAAGGATGGCCAGGCCCTTGTTTCCAAAGCAAAAACTGCGGGTGTGGCGGCCACCCTCCTGGGGCGTACCGGCGGCGGGGAATTGACACTGACGGGGGCCGGGACCATATCTGTCGCCCGGCTCAGGACCGCCTGCGAAACCTGGCTGCCGAGCTATATGGGCGACGGCGCGGCCTGATCCGGATTAACATGGGCCCCACCCCAGAGGAGAACCGAAGTGGCAATGGACGCCGGCGATATTGAACGCCTGATCAAGGATGCCCTGCCCGACGCCCAGGTCCGGATCGAAGACCTGGCCGGCGACGGCGATCATTACGCTGCCCACGTCACTTCCAGCGCCTTTGCAGGCCTGCCCCGCGTCCGCCAGCACCAGCTGGTCTACGACGCGCTCAAGGGCCGCATGGGAGGCGAATTGCACGCGCTGGCCCTGACCACCAGCACACCGTAATCAATGGGCCCAAGGGCCCTGAAAGGAGACCTCATGAACGCGATGCCCGCACAACAGAGAATTCAAAACGAGATCACCGACAACGATGTCGTGCTGTTCATGAAAGGCACGCCCGTTTTTCCGCAGTGCGGTTTTTCCGCCACGGTCGTACAGGTTCTGTCCATCATGGGCGTCAAGTTCAAGGGTATCGATGTCCTGTCCGACGACGACATCCGCGAAGGCGTCAAGGCATTCTCCAACTGGCCGACCATCCCCCAGCTCTACGTCAAGGGTGAATTCGTCGGCGGCTGCGACATCATCCGCGAAATGTACCAGACGGGCGAGCTGCACGACCTATTCGCCACAAAGGGCATCCCCGTGACCGAGGCGCCGGCGACCGAATAAGTTGCCACACGGCCTAAAGGAGGCAGAGATGGCGGAGAAACGTTACAATCGCAAGGTCGAGGATCTCGGCAATATCGTCAATCTCGGTCATGTCAACGTACAGGTCGCCGATCAGGGTCTCGCCACGACTTTCTATGTCACCGGCCTGGGGTTGACCCGTGATCCCTATCTTATGACCGGCACCAACAACATGTGGGTCAACGTCGGCATGAGCCAGTTTCATCTGCCGACCCGCGCGCCCCAGATCGTTCAGGGTCTCACCGGCCTGGTCCTGCCGGACCGCGACGCGCTGATTGAGCGGCTCGACGGGGCCAAAAAGGAACTGAAGGGTACCAAGTTCAAATTCAAGGCGACCAACGACGCCGTGGAAGTCACCTGCCCCTGGGGCAATCGTATCCACTGCCATGCGCCCGATCCGGCGCGCTTTGGCCGGATGAAACTAGGCATGGCCTATGTCGAGCTGGATATTCCCAAGGGGGCCGCGGAAGGCGTTGCCCGCTTCTACAGCGAGGTTTTCGGTGCCCCGGCCGAGGTGGTGGAACACAAGAACGCGCCTTGCGCCCGCGTGCCCGCCGGGGAAAAGCAATTCCTATATTTCCGGGAAACGCGCAAGCCCTACGTTCCCTACGACGACAACCACGTGCAGATTTATATCGCCGACTTCTCCGGCCCCTACCGCAAGCTTCAGGCACTGGACCTGATCTACCAGGAATCGAACCAGCACCAGTACCGGTTCAAGGACATCAAGGATCCGAAAACGGGGAAAGTGGTCTACACGCTCGATCATGAAGTGCGGTCAATGGGTCACCCCATGTATGCGCGACCACTGGTCAATCGCAATCCGGCGATTAATCTTCGGGCCTACGATCCCGGCGCCGAGGCCGTGCACTGGACCAACGGCTAGGAACGGCTCTGGCGGGCTCTATTTTTCCACGCCCGCCGATACAAGCCGTGGCCCGACCTTGGCCGCCTCCTGCAATGCAGCAGATGCGTCTGCCATTCTCAATGCGCTGATTTGACCTGGGCCGCCGCGCTTGGCTTCATACATCAATTCATCGGCAGTTTTGACCAAATCGCTGCCATCCGGGTAATGATCGGGGCCAACCTGGGCAATGCCGATACTGAGAACAACCTGAGGGAAACTCGCGGCAACGGCACCGGCAAAACGTTCCTGTAGCCGCTTGCACACGACGGTCGCCTGTTCGACCGTTGCCCGCGGCAGGATCAGGCAGAATTCATCGCCGCCATAGCGGCAACCGATGTCCATCTCCCGAATTGAGCCACGAATCGCATCGCCGAGGCGCGCGAGGACATGGTCGCCCTCCTGGTGGCCCTTTTTGTCGTTCACGTCCTTGAAGTTGTCGATATCCATATAGGCCAGGCACAGCACCTCTTTGGCCCTCGATGCATTAGCCAACGCAATCCGCAGATGGTCCTGAAAAGCGCGCTGGTTGTGTAACTGGGTCAGGCCGTCTGTACGCAACACAGCCTCCAGCTCACGGGTGCGCTCGCGGATTTTTTCTTCGAGACTGCTTGCGTAGTTTGCCAGTTTCTGCTGTCGGCTTTCGACTTCCAGCATCAGGCTTCGAATGTAGGTATCCATGATATAGGAAACATCGAAAGCCAGAATTTTGCTTAGCGCGGTGACTCCCGCCTGAATGTCCGTACCTCTCTCGGCATACTCCCTGCGAATAAAATCGCCGAGCGTTCGGCGCAAAACCCGCACGGCCGCAAGATACAGCTTTGGTGAAACGCTGATACGCTTGTGCACGAGGCCGATGCGCAAACGGCTGTTTACATAGCTGATGTCGTAACATCCGGAGAAGAGCTCCATCACGTAGCCGCGCGTTCCGGCCTGGAGCTTTGCCAATGTGTCCGAATCGCCGATCAAAAGGGCAATTTCATCTATCGTGGTCTGCTGTTCGTAAAATTCCACGATGATGGATTCGAGATCGCGTTTCACCGATGGATAAAGACTAAAGAGTCTCGACTCTGTATCGTTGTCGATACTGAACAGCTTCTTGCGCTGGCTGATCTCGTAATCAGTGATCTGCATCTGATCGAGAAGCGTCTGCCGCACGGCATTCTGGGCGCCCGTATGATCGATATCCATAGTTGTCACCTATGAGAACCTAAGTGCCACCGGTATTGCGGCAACCCCAGCACGCCACGTTTTATAGTTGCACCTATGTCCTTACATATAGTTAAGGGAAATCGCTCAAAATCAGGCCTGAACCCGAAAGGAAAAGGGCCGGTCAGATGACCGGCCCTTTCGATACCGTGCCCGTGCGGGCGGGATTTAGCGGGAATAGAATTCCACGACGAGGTTCGGTTCCATCTGCGCCGGGTAAGGCACCTCGGCCAGTTGCGGCACGCGAACGAACCGCCCCTTCAGGGCCTTGAAATCAACCTCGAGATATTCGGGGACTTCACGCTCCGACGAGTTGACGGCTTCCAGCACCAGCGGCAGTTCGCGCGACTTCTGGCGCACCTCGACCTCATCGCCTTCCTTGACCAGGTAGGACGGGATGTTGACGCGCTTGCCGTTGACCAGCACATGGCCATGGTTGACGAACTGGCGCGCGGCGAAGACCGTGGGCACGAATTTCATGCGGTAGACGACCGCATCAAGGCGGCTCTCCAGCAGGCCGATCAGCTGCTCGCCGGTGTCGCCACGGCGGCGCACGGCTTCAACGTAATAGCGGTGGAACTGGCGTTCGCCGATGTTGCCGTAATAACCCTTCAGCTTCTGCTTCGCCATCAACTGCTGGCCGAAGTTGGAAACCTTGAAGCGCCGCTGACCATGCTGGCCGGGGACGGTTTCACGCTTGTTGAAGGAGCTTTTTGGGCGACCCCAAAGATTCACGCCAAGACGGCGGTCAATCTTGTACTTCGACGATTGTCGTTTGCTCATGTCTCTTTACCCTAGTTGTCTGGTGTTATTATTGTCCCGCCTGCCCCTTTTCGGAGCGGGGCCTTATGGCCCGGGCCGGGAAAGCGCCGAAATATACAGGGCGCGCCGGGATTGTCAATCAAACCGCCGGGATCGTGACGGCTTCATCATAGGTATTTGTTTTATTTTACTTTTTTCCGCCACGCCCCTCCGCTAGGGCCTTGACGATGCCCCGCAGGCTGCGCACCTCCTGGCCCGAGAGATTAGCCCGCAGCAACAGGCTTCGCAGGTTGCGGACCATGCGCGGCGCCTTTTCCGGTGGAAAGAAGTGGTTCACGGCGTTCAGTTCGCCCTCCAGGTGGGCGAACAGCGCATCCAATTCCTTGTGGCTGGCGCCGACAGCAGGGGCACCGCCAATTTTCTCGCCATCCACTTCGCCTGCCATCATCGCCATACGCCATTCGTAGCCGACCAGCAGCACCGCCTGGGCCAGGTTGAGCGATGAGAATTCAGGATTAAGCGGCACTTCGATAATCGCGTCGGCGCGGGAAATGTCGTCGTTTTCCAGCCCCGTGCGCTCGCGCCCGAACAGGATGCCAACCTTCGCGCCACCTTTCATGGCCCGCACCATGTCCTCCGCGGCCGCCCTCCCGCTCAGCACCGGCTTGCGCATGTCGCGCGGGCGCGCCGTGGTGGCATAAAGCCGCGTGACATCGGCGGTTGCTACCGGCAGGTCATCGAAGATCCGGGCGGCATCCAGTACCGCCGTCGCGCCCGCCGCCGCCGATACCGCGTTGGCATTGGGCCAATCTTCCCGCGGCGCGACCAGACGCAGGTTGACCAGCCCGCAATTGAGCATGGCGCGGGCGGCAAAACCGATGTTTTCGCCCAGTTGCGGATGATCAAGGACGATAGCCGGCTGATCCTCGGCCCCCGACGCCAGCAACGCCACCCCGGCCTTTCCCGCCTTGCGTGATCTGGGCGGGCGCGGCGCGGCGGCCGTCCTAGGCTTTGGCATGGGCCGAGAAAAGCTTGAAGGTAATTGCGTCGTGCAACGCGTTGTAGGAGGCATCGATCACGTTGGTCGAAACGCCGACCGTGGACCAGCGCCGCCCTTGCCCGTCAACGCTTTCGATAACGACGCGAGTCACCGCCTCGGTGCCGTCGCCCGGCGTCAGGATGCGCACCTTGTAATCCACCAGGCGCATGTCTTGAAGTTCCGCATATGCCGGCAGCAGGGCCTTGCGCAGGGCATTATCGAGTGCATTCACCGGACCGTTACCTTCGGCCACGGTCATCGCGTTCTTACCCTTGACCTCGACCTTGAGGGTCGCCTCGGACAGCGTCACCAGGTGGCCGCGCGCATTCCAGCGACGTTCATCCATGACCCGGAAGGAAGAAAGCCTGAAATATTCCGGCACGCTTTCCAGCGCATGACGCGCCAGAAGCTCGAAACTGGCCTCCGCCCCGTCATAGGCATAGCCCTCGTACTCGCGGGCCTTGACGTCCTCGACCAGCCGGTTGATGCGCGGATCATCCGCCGGGATATCTATACCGATATCGCGCAGGCGGGAGATCACGTTGGAGCGCCCGGCCTGATCCGAAACCACGATATGCCGGGTATTGCCGACCGATTCCGGCGGCACGTGCTCGTAGCAGCGCGGATCCTTTTCCACCGCCGAAACGTGCAGGCCGCCCTTATGCGCAAAGGCCGCCTTGCCGACATAGGCCGCATGGCGATTGGGCGCCCGGTTGAGTCTTTCATCCAGAAGCCGCGACGTATGGGTCAGGCGCGAAAGCGCGTCCATGCTGACGCCGGTCTCATAACCCATCTTCAGCATCAGGCTCGGCAATAAGGAAATCAGGTTGGCATTGCCGCAGCGTTCACCCAGGCCGTTGACGGTGCCCTGGACCTGGCGCGCGCCCGCGCGCACCGCCGCCAGAGAATTGGCAACGGCGTTTTCCGTGTCGTTGTGGCAATGAATGCCCAGATGATCGCCCGGGATACGCTTGGCCACCTCGGTCACGATGCGCTCGACCTCATCGGGCAAGGTGCCGCCATTGGTGTCGCACAGCACGATCCAGCGCGCCCCCGCGTCATGGGCCGCCGTTACGCATTTCAGCGCGTAATCCGGGTCCGACTTGAAGCCGTCGAAGAAATGCTCGGCGTCGAACATCGCTTCTTCCTTGCTCGCCGCGGCCAACTTGATGCTGTCAGCGATCATGGACACGTTTTCATCCGGATCAATGCCGAGCGCGACCTTGACCTGGAAATCCCAGGTCTTGCCGACCATGCAGATGACCCCGGCCTTGGTGCCGAACAACGCGCTCAGGCCGGGATCGTTCTCCGCCGAACGGCCGGCGCGCCGGGTCATGCCGAAGGCGCTCATACGCGCGTGACGCAACTTCGGCAGATCGGCAAAGAAGGCATCGTCAGTGGGGTTGGCGCCGGGCCAGCCACCCTCGACATAATCAATGCCCAGCTCGTCCAGCGCCTGGGCAATGGCGATCTTGTCGTTGACGTTGAAATCCACGCCCTGGGTCTGGGCGCCGTCACGCAACGTCGAATCGTATAAATAGACACGCTTGTTATCAGCCATGTTATCCAGCGCGCCTCCAGATGGTGCCGTCGGCCTTGTCCTCGAGCATGATTCCCGCCCCGGCCAGCTCGTCGCGGATACGGTCCGCTTCCGCAAAATCCTTGCACTTCCGGGCGTCGGCCCGGGCCTTGATCCGCGCCTCGATCGCGGCATCATCGAAACCGCAGCCGTCGCTGTCCGGCGACCACTTGAACCATGCTTCGGGATCGGCGCCAAGCAGCCCCAGAAGCGCGCCACCGGCACGCAGCGCCGCCTTCAGCGGCCCGCGCGCTTCATCGGTCCCGGCCTTGTTCAGCGCTGTCGCCACCTCGTGCAACTGGGCGATGGCCAGCGGGGCGTTGAGATCGTCTTCAAGCGCCGCGCGCACGCCATCGGGCACCGATCCCTCCTCGGGAGCGATATCGGCGACGGCACGCAGCGCACCATACAGCCGGTCGAGCCCGCGCTTGGCCTCGGCCAGGCCGTCAAGGGTCCAGTCCAGCGGCTGGCGGTAGTGGGTGCCCAGCATGTAGAAGCGGATCGCTTCGCCCGGCGCCTTGGCCAGCAGGTCGCTGACCGTGAAAAAATTGCCAAGCGACTTCGACATCTTCTCGCCGTTCACCGTCAGGTAGCCGTTATGCAGCCAATAGCGCACGAACGGCGCGCCCGCGTGGGCACAAGTGGATTGCGCGATCTCGTTTTCATGATGCGGAAAGATCAGGTCCAGCCCGCCACCGTGAATGTCGAAGGTCTCGCCCAGGTGGGTCTCGCTCATGGCCGAGCATTCGATATGCCAGCCCGGCCGTCCGCGCCCCCAGGGGCTATCCCAACCCGGCTGGTCGTCGGTGGATGGCTTCCACAGCACGAAATCGGCCGGATTTTCCTTGTAGGGCGCGACCTCGACCCGGGCGCCGGCGATCATCTCGCGCATCGAGCGATTGGACAGCCCGCCGTATGCGGGCATTGAGGATACCCGGAACAGCACATGCCCTTCCGCCTCGTAGGCATTGCCCGCGGCCACCAGCTTTTCGATCATCGCGATCATCTGGCCGATATGGCGCGTGGCGCGCGGCTCCACATCCGGGGGCAATGCCCCCAGGGCCGCCATGTCTTCATGGAACGCCCTGGTTGTCTGCTCGGTCAGCTCATCGATACCGATATTGCGCTCGCGCGCGGCGGCAATGATCTTGTCGTCGACATCAGTGATGTTGCGAACATAGGTAACCCGCGGGTAGGTATCTTTCAAAAGCCGGTACAGCACGTCGAAGACCACCACCGGGCGTGCATTCCCGATATGCGCCCGGTCGTAGACCGTCGGCCCGCAGACATACATGCGCACATGCCCGGGATCGAGGGGCACAAAGGCCTCCCGCGTCCGGGTCAGCGTGTTATGCAGCTTCAGACTCACGCAACTGATCCTTCAAAGGTCCGGCTCATGGGGTAGCAGATCATCAACACCGGGTCCACCTCACCCTTGTTCCGGAACCAGGCCGGAAAATGCGTTAGTGATCGGGTAACGACGGTCGCGCCCGAAGGAACGACGGGTGATCTTGACCCCCGGCGGCGCCTGGCGGCGCTTGTATTCGGCGATATTCAGCAAACGCCAGACCCGCATCACCGTTTCGCGGTCATGCCCTCGGGCGACGATATCATCGATCGCCATTTCGCCCTCAATCAGTCCCGCCAGGATATCGTCAAGCACTTCGTAAGGCGGCAGGCTGTCCTGATCGGTCTGATCGGGACGCAGTTCCGCGCTCGGCGCGCGGGTGATGATGTTTTCCGGGATGACGGCCCCCGCCGGACCCAGTCCATCCACCGCGACGTGCTCATTGCGCCAGCGCGATAATTCATAAACGCTCGTCTTGTAGACATCCTTCAGCACCGAATATCCGCCGCACAGATCGCCATAAAGCGTCGAATAACCGACCGACATTTCCGACTTGTTGCCGGTGGACAGCACCATGTGCCCGAACTTGTTGGACAATGCCATCAGCGTGATGCCGCGGGCACGGGCCTGGATATTTTCCTCGGTCGTATCGGGCTCTCGCCCCGCAAACGATTCCTTCAGCATTCCGTCGAAGGCGGCCATCGCCGGCTCTATGGAAATGGTATCGAGGCGGATACCCATATTACGCGCCAGCGCGGCGGCATCATCGAGACTTTCCCGTGAGGTATAGGGCGACGGCATCATGACGCAATGCACCCGATCCGGCCCCAGGGCATCGGCGGCGATGATCGCCGAAATCGCCGAATCGATCCCACCCGACAGGCCGATCAACACGCCGGGGAAGCCGTTCTTGTTGACGTAGTCGCGCAACCCCAGCATCAGGGCCTGATAGATCGCCGCCGGTCCCTCGAAGGAGGGCACGCAGGTGGCTTGCTCCGGCACCAGCTTGCCTGCCGCCGTCGCCAGGTCGAGGGTGGCAAAGTCCGGAGCGAACTCCGCAAGGCGCAGGCATTCGCGACCATCGGCACCAAGCACGAAGCTGGCGCCATCGAAAACCAGTTCGTCCTGACCACCGACCTGATTAACATAGATGAGGGCGAGGCCCGTTTCCGCCACCCTTGAGCGGGCAAGACGCAGGCGTTCGCCGGATTTATCGGTCTCGAACGGTGAGCCGTTGAGGACCACCAGCAACTCGGCCCCGCCGTCGGCCAGCGCCCGCGCGGGACCAACCTGCCACATGTCCTCGCATACCAGGACGCCAAGGCGGTGGCCGCGAAAGTCCAGCGGCCGGGGAAGCGGCCCGGCAGCAAAAACGCGGGCTTCATCGAACACCCCGTAATTGGGCAAGGCGTGCTTGAGGCTCACGCCGGTAACGGCGCCACCGTCAAGCAACAGCGCGGCGTTATAGGCCTTTCCGTCCACCCGCCAGGGCGCGCCGATCAGAAGCGCCGGTCCCTTCGCCGTTGCCAGGGCGAGCGCGGTCACGGTCTGCTCGACGGCATCGAGGAAACTCGGCTTCAGCACCAGGTCTTCCGGCGGATAGCCCGACACCACCAGCTCGCTCGCAACCATCAGGTCGCAGCCTTGGCGCGCCGCATCCTGCCAGGCCGCCTCGATCAGGCGCCGGTTGCCGGCCAGGTTCCCCACCGTGGGGTTGATCTGGGCCAAGGCTATGGTGAGTGGGTCGGTCAAGCTCTTTACCTTCTGCGTTTCATGTCTTTCGGGTACGCCGCAATCGGCGGCGGAGACGTTCCCCGCAGCCCATGGCACCGGAAAACGTCCGTGTCAGGAGGCCGCCTTAATTCGCGAATCGCCGTTCTGCTGACGTTCTTTTTTCAGCATATCGGCAAGAACAAAGGCAAGTTCGAGCGCCTGGCTGGCATTCAGCCGGGGATCGCAATGGGTATGGTAACGATCGGCCAGGCCCGTTTCGGTGATGGCCTGGGCGCCACCGACACATTCTGTCACATCCTGGCCGGTCATCTCCAGATGCACGCCGCCGGCATAGGTGCCTTCGGCCTGATGCACCTCGAAGAAGCCCCGCACTTCGGCAAGGATACGATCCACGTGGCGGGTCTTGTAGCCGTTGGACGACTTGACGATGTTGGCGTGCATCGGATCGCACGACCACACGACAACACGGCCCTCGCGCTCCACGGCGCGAATAAGCGGCGGCAGCTTGTTGCCGACATCATCGGCACCCAGGCGCACGATGAGGGTCAGGCGGCCCGGCTCGTTATCGGGGTTGAGCAGGTCAATGGCGCGCAACAGGTCATCGGGCTTGAGCGACGGCCCACACTTCATGCCCAGCGGGTTTTTCACGCCGCGCAGGAATTCGATCTGGGCATTGTCCGCCTGGCGGGTGCGATCGCCCACCCACAGCATATGAGCCGAGCAGTCATACCACTCGCCGGTTAGCGAATCGACGCGGGTCAGCGCCTGCTCGTAACCGAGCAGCAGGGCCTCGTGGGAGGTGAAGAAATCGGTCTCGCGGATCTGCGGCGTGGTCTCGCTGGTCAGGCCGCAAGCCGCCATGAAGCCAAGCGTATCGGCCAACCGGTCCGCCAGTTCCTGGTAACGCTGGCCTTCGGGGCTTTTCTCGACGAAACCCAGGTTCCAGCGATGCACCCGGTGCAGATCGGCGAAGCCGCCCTGGGCGAAGGCCCGCAGCAGGTTGAGTGTCGCCGCCGCCTGGCTGAAAGCCTGGATCATGCGTTCGGGATCCGGCGTGCGGGCCGCGGGCGTGAAGTCCATGCCGTTGACCATGTCGCCGCGGTAGCTCGGCAGGCTCACGCCGTCGCGGCTCTCGAAGTCGTCGGAACGCGGCTTGGCGAACTGCCCCGCCATGCGCCCGACCTTGACCACCGGACACGCCGCGCCATAGGTCAGCACCACCGCCATCTGCAACAGCACGCGGAAGGTGTCGCGGATATTGTCGGGATGGAACTCGGCGAAGCTTTCGGCGCAATCGCCCCCTTGCAGCAGGAAGGCCTTGCCGTCCGCCACGCGGGCGAGATGCTCTTTCAGGCGCCGCGCCTCGCCGGCGAACACCAGCGGCGGGAATCGCGAAAGCCTTTCCTCCGTCTCCTCGAGCTTGGCCTTATCGGGCCAGTCGGGCTGCTGGAGAATCGGCTTGGAGCGCCAGCTCGAAGGGGTCCACTTGGCCGCCATATCAAATCCCGGGTTCATCAAAATCGTTTCAGTTCGGGGCCTTACCGGCCCGAAGGGCGGTATATACGCCCCTTCCGCCAAGATTTCCAGCCAAACGGGCCAACTTATCCACAGCGGCAGGGGGCGGGCGCCCCCCGTCGGGGGAGAATTAAGGCCCTAAAACTCAATATGTTGGCTATGCCGCCCCGACAAGGGTCATATCCAGCGGAGTCTTCAGCTCGGTGCCCGGCGGCAGTTTAATGCCCGACATGTCCTCGGCGATTTTCGGATGGACCGGCCGCGCGCCGCCCAGATCCAGCCACAGGCGCAGCAGGTGGCGCTTGCGCGACGCCTCGGGCCAATCCTCGTAGGCGGTGCGGGCATGCAGGGACACGTGGTTGAGCACGAAGGAAATGTCCCCCGGCTGCCAGTCGATGAAGAGCGACAATTCCCCCGCCAGTTCCTGGTAATAGGCGATGGCCTCGCCCTGCGCCGCGGTCAGCTTGGGCACGCCGGGCATGTTCTGGGCCCGCTTGATGGTGCTCGATGCGCCGCGGGCGGAAAAATAGCCGTCGGTGACGCTGAACACGGGCTGGCGATGATGGGGCGTGACGCCGGGCGGAATTTCACCACGCCGGGTGCGGTAGAAATGGAATTCCAGTTCCTTGGCGTAATCGGGGCGGCGCTTCAGCATCTCGTTATAGACAGTGATGGAGCTGACGATGCGATGTTCGCCACCGGCCTTGCCGCCACGCAAACACATCAGCGAAAATGCATCGGCGCTGTCCGAATGAAAGCCCAACGCATTGGGCGAGTTATAGCCGCGCCCGGTTGGCGAATTGATGTCGCCGCCGGCGTTCTTGACGTGTTCGAGCAGGTGCCCCTTGGCATTCTGCGGCAAGGCCCGCCCGACATAGGTGGCCAGCCCCCACTGGGCGATGGCATTGGGCAGAACATCGTCGTCGACCACCGGCAGGCCGCGCAGGAAAATGAAGCCGCGGCCTTCCATCACCTCGTCCATGACGACTTCCTTCATCGTCTTGCCGAATTGGGGCAGGGTAAATGAATCGCGGGTGATGTCCTTCAGCGCCATGCCACTGTCACGGATGGCCGCCACGGCATCCTGAATTTCACCGACTTCGGCGGCGGACAACTGGTAGACAAAATGAAGCCCATCGTCGAAATCTTCCCGGCGCCACGCGGCGGGATCTTGGATGGGGTTGCCCAGCTCCGCCGGGGTGCGGTCACGCGGGCCGGGCTTGAATGTATTGTGGGCCATGTTTTTGTCCTCCCGCGCCTTCAGTTCACTTTTTCGTACATCAGGACCAGTTCTTCCGCCGTTGTCGGATGCACCGCCATAGTGGCATCGAACTGGGCCTTGGTCACGCCCGCCTTGACGGCAATGGCGAGCGCCTGAACGATTTCCGGCGTATCCAGCCCCACCATATGGGCACCGACAACGCGGTCCGATGCGGGCTCGACCACCAGCTTGACCAGCACCCGTTCGGCACGTCCGGACACGGTGTGCTTCAGCGGTCGAAAGCGCGCCCTGTAGATGTCTGCCGCGCCGCATTTCTCCCGCGCCTGGACTTCGGTCAGCCCGACCGTGCCCACCGGCGGCTGGGTGAACACCGCCGTCGCGATATCGCCGTAATCGGGCTTCGTCGGATTGTCCTTGAACAGGGTTTCGATTAGGCACATGGATTCATGGATCGCCACCGGCGTCAGGTTGACGCGATCGGTCACATCGCCGACGGCAAAGATATTGCTCTGGCTCGTGCGCGAAAAGGAATCAACCAGCACGGCACCATTTTCATCCAGTGCCACCCCGGCCTTTTCCAGACCCAATCCCTTGGTATGGGCTTCGCGGCCCGCCGCCATCAGCGCCTGGTCGGCGGTCAGCGTGTCGCCATTGGACAGGCGGATGTACAGGCCGTCGGCTTTCTTATCGATTCGCTCGAACACGGTATTGAAGACGAAACCGATACCCTTGGCTTCCATTTCCTCCTGCACGGCGGTGCGCACATCGTCATCGAAGCCGCGCAATACGCCCTGACCGCGGTAGACCACCGTGACCTCGGCCCCCAGCCCACGCAAGATGCAGGCAAACTCCAGCGCGATATACCCGGCACCGGCCACCACGAATCGCCGGGGCATTTCCGGCAGGTCGAAAATCTCGTCCGAGGTAATCAGGTGCTCGGCCCCCGGTATTTGCGGCACGAAAGGCCGCCCGCCGGTGGCAATCAGGATATTTTCCGCCGTCACCAATTCATCATTGATGCGGATGGTGTGATTATCCTCAAGGGTGGCACGGCCATGCTTCAGCGTGACATTGGCATCGGCCAGCCCCTTGCCGTAAAGACCTTCCAGGCGGGAAAGCTCTTTCTTCTTTGCAGCGACAAGGCGGGGCCAATCGAAACCCTTGACCGCCACATCCCAGCCGAAGGCCCGGGCATCTTCGAAGTCTTCCGCGTAATGGGCGGCATAGACATAGAATTTCTTGGGGATACAACCGCGATGCACACAGGTGCCGCCCACAGTCCATTCCTCAGCCAGAGCCGAACGCTTGCCGAGCTTGCCGGCGAGGCGCGCCGCACGCACCCCACCTGAGCCCGCACCGATGGTAAAAAGATCAAAATCGAAGGCCATCGGCGATCCCTTAGCCGCGCTTACGCGCCAAGACCGCCCATGCACATATATTTGACCTCGAGGAACTCATCGATGCCGTAGTGCGACCCCTCGCGCCCGACACCGGATTCCTTAACACCGCCGAACGGCGCTACCTCGGTCGAGATAATGCCTTCGTTGATGCCGACGATGCCGTATTCCAGTGCTTCCGCGACCCGCCAGACGCGCCCTACATCGCGGGCGTAGAAGTAGGCGGCAAGACCGAACTCGGTATCGTTTGCCATCTTGATGGCATCCTTTTCGGTCTTGAAGCGGAATACCGGCGCCAGCGGCCCAAAAGTTTCTTCACGGGCCACCAGCATTTTCGATGTCGCGCCAGTGACCACCGTCGGCTCGAAGAACGAACCGCCGAGCTTGTGACGCTTGCCGCCGGTGACGATCTTGCCACCCTTGGCGACGGCATCGGCGATATGCTCCTCGATCTTCTCAACGGCCTTCGTGTCGATCAGCGGGCCCTGGGTAACGCCCGCTTCCATGCCGTTGCCGACCTTCAACTTCTTGACCGCAGCAACCAGCTTCCTGGTAAAGGCGTCATACACACCTTCCTGCACCAAAAGCCGGTTGGCGCAAACGCAGGTCTGCCCAGTGTTGCGGTACTTGGACGCCAGCGCACCCTGCACCGCCGCATCCAGATCTGCGTCATCGAACACGATGAACGGCGCGTTGCCGCCGAGCTCAAGCGACATCTTCTTTACCGTTCCGGCACATTGCTCCATGAGGAGCTTGCCAATTTCGGTCGAACCCGTGAACGACAGCTTGCGCACGATGGGGTTTCCGGTCAGTTCGGCGCCCTGCTCGCCGGCGGAACCGGTGACGACGTTGAACACACCGGCGGGAACGCCCGCGCGTTCGGCAATCTCCGCCAGCGCCGTCGCCGAGAACGGCGTCTGCGACGCCGGACGGCAGACCACGGTGCAGCCGGCGGCCAGTGCCGGACCGGCCTTCCGCGTAATCATGGCGGAGGGGAAGTTCCACGGCGTGATACAAGCGACGACACCGATCGGCTCTTTGGTGACGACGATGCGCCGACCGCCAACATTTTCAGGGATGGTATCGCCATAGACTCGTTTGGCTTCTTCACCAAACCACTCCATAAATGAAGCTGCGTAGACGACCTCGCCCTTGGCCTCAGCCAGCGGCTTGCCCTGCTCCAGGGTCATGATCGCGGCCAGATCGTCGGCATTCTCCACCATTAGTTCATAGAAGCGGCGAAGGATAGCGGCACGCTCCTTGCCAGTCTTCGCCCGCCACGCCGGCCAAGCACGGTTAGCCGCCTCAATCGCCTTACGGGTCTCGGCCCCACCCAATTTTGGCACCACACCAAGAGGTTTTCCGTCAGCCGGGTTGGTGACGGTGATGGTGGCCTTGCCAGCGGCATCGATCCACTTGCCGTCGACGTAGCATTGCTGGCGGAACAGCTTTTTGTCCTTGAGCTTCATCGGATCCTCGTTTAAAGCGCAAAAAGGGGCGCATCGGCCCTACCGGATTGCCACCAATATAGCCCGCGCGTCGAATCATGTTAACCAAGGATTATGGTTTCGTTACGAACCATGGTTTCGTTACGAGCCATGATAAGGCCGCCCCACGCGCAGGAATGAGTGCAACATTTGCCAAATTGGATATGCGAACAACAACTGAAGCGATCTTCAGTCAACGTCTTGAGCTTTGTCAGCGGAAGAAGAAATAGATATAAGAAATGCGATAATATCTTGTCTTTCTTGCTTAGTGGGCTGCCATTGATACCTATCAAGACCGGAGGCAGACATCCAGCTACCAGGGATAAATTTCTTCGGATCCTCAAGGTACCTATCAAGGCTATCTTCTGACCAAATTATGCGCGCTTTCATCATGGCCGGAGAAGAATAAAATAAGAATCTTCCTGCCTTGCGCCCAACAATACCATTGAGGCTTCTCCCCTTATCACTATGCTTTCCAGCTCGAGATTCATGACACCTTGAACATTGTTTTACAAAAAGTTCTGATCCTGCCCTAACATCCCCACCCGCAGAAACTGGCTTTGCAAACAAAAGAAAGACAAAAATTACTAAAAAAACTCTAAAAATTTTAATCATAATTAAGAGCCTTTTTCTCTCTACCATCAAACATTTGGCGCCCTAGGAATTTCGAAAAAAATCACCATTCCGAGCTTGAGGCGCTCTCACAAATTAGAAATTTCTGACCTTTATTTAGAATATCGATTGAAGTTTTCATATTTTTTATATGAAAGAAGGTCCACTCTCGACTACTCCACCGTCACGGACTTGGCTAGGTTGCGCGGCTGATCAACATCGGTGCCTCGCTCGACGGCGGCGTGATAAGCCAGCAATTGCACCGGTATGGTGTAGAGAATGGGGGCGACGAAGGGGTCCACCGTGGGCAGTTCCACCGTCGCTGCCGCGATCTTGCCGAGCCGTTTGATCCCCGCTGCATCGGAAAGGAAGATCACGCGGCCCCCTCGGGCGATCACTTCTTCCATGTTGCTGGCCGTCTTGTCGAACAGTTCATCCGACGGCGCGACCACGATGATCGGGATATCCTTGTCGATCAGCGCAATGGGCCCGTGCTTCATTTCCCCGGCGGCGAAACCTTCGGCGGGAACATAGGTGACTTCCTTCAGCTTGAGCGCACCCTCCAGCGCCACCGGGAAGCCGGTGCCGCGCCCAAGGTAAAGCACATGGCGCGCCTTCGCCACCTCGGCGGCCAGGCTACGCAAGTGTTCATCGTGATTGAGCACTTCGGCCGCACGGGCCGGCACTTCGGCGAGCGCGCCGGTCAGCCGGGCCTCTGCATCTCCATCAATGGCGCCACGCGCCCGCGCCGCGGCAATGGCAGCACAGGCCAGCACCGTAAGCTGCGTCGTGAACGCCTTGGTCGAGGCGACGCCAACCTCGGGCCCGGCATGGGTAAGCAACACGCCATCGGCTTCCCGCGCCATGGTGCTTTCGGCCACGTTGACGACGCTCAGCACCTTCTGGCCGAGGGAACGGGCAAGACGCAAGGCCGCCAGCGTATCCGCCGTCTCGCCCGATTGCGAAACACCGAGCGCAATACCCCCCTTCGCCAGCAGCGGGTCGCGGTAGCGAAATTCCGAACCGATATCGATGTCGCACGGCAACCGCGCAATGCGTTCGAACCAGTAGCGCGCCACCAGGGCAGCATGGTAGCTGGTGCCACAGGCGAGCAATTGCAGTCGCGCCGCTTCGGCAAAATTCACCGGCAGTTCCGGCAGCGTCACGGTGCGTTCGTGGGGATTGAAGAAACCCGCCAGCGTGTCCCCGATAACGGTGGGCTGTTCGTAAATTTCCTTCAGCATGTAATGGGCGAAGTTGCCCTTGCCCACCGCATCACCGAGCGCCTTGGTCTCGCGCTTGGGGCGTTCCACCGGTTCGCCGGAAGCATCGCGGATAGCGGCGCCACCGGCGCTCAACTCCACCGTGTCGCCATCTTCCAGGTAAGCGATGCGTGTCGCCAGCGGCCCGAGCGCGATGGCGTCCGAGCCGAGCATCACCTCACCCTCGCCAAAGCCGATCGCCAGCGGGCTGCCGCGCCGCGCACCGACCATCAGCCCGTCGTGACCCGCGAACAGGATGGCCAGCGCAAAGGCGCCTTCCAGTTCATTGATGGCGGCGCGGGCCGCATCGGCGGGCGCGGCGCCACGGTCAAGATGGCGGCTCACCAGGTGAACGATGACTTCCGTGTCGGTGTCGCTCTCGAAGGCGTCGCCACCGGCCTCCAGTTCCTCGCGCAGGGCCCGGAAGTTTTCGATAATGCCGTTGTGCACCACGGCGACGCGGCCGTTGGAATGGGGATGCGCATTGGCCTCGTTAGGAATGCCGTGGGTGGCCCAGCGCGTGTGGCCGATGCCGACCGTCCCCGCCAGGGGCGACGCCGCGACCGCGCTTTCCAGGTTGTTGATCTTGCCCTCGGCCCGGCGGCGCTCGATCTTTCCCGCGACCAGCGTGGCGATGCCCGCCGAATCATAGCCCCGGTAAGCGAGACGCCGCAGCCCGTCGATCAGGATCGGGGTGGCGGGACGCGCGCCGATAATGCCGATGATGCCGCACACCGCGTGCTTATCCCTTGCGCTTGCGCGCCGGGCGCTTTTTCTTTTTCGCCGCCGCAGCCGCCTGCTTGCGCGCCAGGTAACGGGTGCCCGCGCCCTTGATATTGCTTTGCCGTCCCCGCGCCACCGCGAGCGCGCCCTTGGGCACGTTGTCGCTGATCACCGATCCCGCCCCCACCACGGCGCCGTCACCAACACTGACCGGCGCCACCAGCGCAACATCGGAGCCGATAAACACGCCGGCGCCAATGCGCGTCACGTGCTTGTCGAAGCCGTCGTAATTGCAGGTGATGGTGCCGGCACCGATATTGGTATCGGCGCCGACCACCGCGTCACCGACATAGGACAGGTGGTTGATCTTAACACCCCTGGCGATGCGCGCCGCCTTGACCTCGACGAAGTTGCCGATATGCGCGCCCGCACCGATTTCCGCACCGGGCCGCAGGCGGGCGAAGGGGCCGATAATGCAGTCCTTGCCGATGCGCGCACCCTCGATATGGCAGTTGGGGCGAATTTCCACGTTGTCGGCCACCGTGACGCCGGGACCGAACCAGACATTGGGGCCGATCACCACGTCGCGGCCGATCCTTGTGTCGAAGGAAAAATACACCGTCGTCGGGTCCACCAGCGTGGCCCCTGCCGCCATGGCGGCGGCCCGCAGGCGGGTCTGCATGATCGCTTCGGCAACGGCCTGATCGGCGCGCGAGTTGACGCCGATCACGTCCTCCGCCGGGCCCGCCACCGCCGCGCAGGCGAGACCCTGGGCACGGGCAATAGCCACGGCGTCAGTCAGGTAGAACTCGCCCTTGGCGTTATCGGTGGTCAACTTCGACAACAGCCGCGCCAGCAGCTTGCCGCTGGTCGCCGCCATCAGGCCGGAATTGCAAAGCGTGATGCGTCGCTCCGCCGGGGAGGCGTCCCGCGCCTCGACAATACGTTCCAGCGCGCCGCGCTCATCACACACCAGCCGCCCATAGGCATTGTCGCCTTCGTGATGGAAGCCGAGCACCGCCAGCCCCTCGCCCTTTTTCGGCAAGCCCGACAGTGTTCGGCGCAGCAGCGCCGTGGTCACGCAAGGCATGTCGCCATAAGCAACAATCACCGGCGCCGTGGAGGCACCAAGTGCCTTGAGCCCGATACGCACCGCATCGCCGGTGCCGCGCGCGCGCCTTTGCACGCAGACGGCGGCGGGGGCGACGGCGGCACGCACGTCTTCATGACCGGGGGCCGTCACCACCATGATCCGGCCCTTGAGACCCCGCGCGGCGCCCAGAACATGGCCAATCATCGCCTGACCGGCGACCGTATGCAGCACCTTGGGACGGCTTGAACGCATGCGCGTACCGGCGCCGGCGGCAAGGATCACGATGTCGGGCTTGCGCTTCATCGGCCCCGGCTCGCCAAGGCTTTGCGGGATAGGTGTATTTTGTTCTTCAATCTCAAGGATATAAGCCTTTTAATCAGCGGGCGACACCATGCCACAGGGGGCCTGAGCCTCCAAGTCAACAATTGTTGCGGAAAATTACAATGCCGCCCAGCATTTCCACCATCGTGCTCGACCTCGACGGCACCCTCGTCGACAGCGCGCCGGAGCTTGCCCATGCGCTGAACGTGGCGCTGGTGCCGATGGGCCGACGCACGGTCCATGCCGAGGAAGTGCACGCCATGATCGGCGACGGTGTCGCGGTGCTGACCCGCAAGGCGCTGGCCGCCACCGGCGACGTGCCCGATGAACACGGCTTCGAAGAGGTACTGGCAGCGGTGCGCCGCGCTTACGACCATGTACCCGCCTCGCCGCTCTATCCCGGCGTCGCCGAAACCATGAAGGCGTTGCATGACACGGGATACCGTCTGGCGGTCTGCACCAACAAGCCCGAAGGCCCGGCGCATCGCCTTATGGGCCAGCTCGGCCTCGATCACCTGATCGACGCGCTGGCGGGCGGCGACAGCTACGCGGTCAAGAAACCCGATCCGGGTCATATTCGCGGCCTGCTCGATGCCCTTGGCGCCACACCGGGATCGGCCGTCATGGTCGGCGACAGCGGTAACGATGCCCGTGCCGCCAGGGGCGCGGGAACGCGCTTCATCGCCGTCAGCTACGGCTATTGCAAGGAACCGGTGGCGGATCTGGGCGCGGACGCGGTCATTAGCAGCTTTGAGCATTTACCCGCGGCCATCAGGGCGCTCTAGCGCGATCCCCGTCATGCGGGCGCCGGTAGCGCCAGACGCTGGCCGGTGGCAGGTTGACCCCGGCAAAGGCGACCTTGCGCCCAACGAGATTAAGATGCTTGCGCGGCAAGGGTGAAAACAGGCCGTAAGTGTATTGCACGAAGCGGCCGCGATCTGACATCACGCGGAAGGCGCCGTTGACGATATCGTCGCGCAATCCACGCGGCAGGCTGACCAGCGGCAGGCTGGACACGACCGTGCTCACCCGCCCATGCCAGCGCGCGGGCAAAACTTCCTCCAGGCGACCGGCATCGCCCTGGATTAATCGCGCCAACGGGAATCGGCGGCGCAGGAAGGCACACATCTTGGGATCGCGTTCAACCAGGACCAACCGGCCCTCGGGCACTCCGACCTGAATCAACGCGCGGGTGACCGCGCCGGTGCCGGGACCCAGCTCGACCACGACGTCGTCGTCATTGTGCAAGCGCACTTCACGCGCCATGCGCCGGGTCAGCGCCGGGGCGCTCGGCATGATGGCGCCGACGCGGCGCGGGTTGGCCAGCCAACGACGCAGGAAGAAGGCAATTTCGCCGCCGGTCTGTTGTGGTTTGGTCGGCAGGTTCAGGTTCATCGCCCGTCCAGTATAGCCGGTTCGGAAAAACGGCCCGCTATTTCTTGCTCGCCCCGAACCGCGTCAGTACCACCCGGCAGCAATTCCCTGCCGTCCAGAACCGCGGAAACCAGGTAAACATGCAAGCCGCCCATGTTCAGATCCCCGTACATCCGCACCGGCACCGGCGGCAGGTGCGGCACGACCCTGGCCACCCAGATCACCGGCGGATCCAGTCCGTCCTCGTCCCAGTAACGCAGATAGGTGCGCGGCTTGCGAAAACCCGAAATCCGCTTCATGTCGAAGCGGCAACCGTGGGCCATGCCCGCGAAAGCCGAGAAGGCCGTGCGCTCCAGCACCTTCGAGCCCATGTCGGTAAAAGTCAGGTCATAACGGCGATTGCCGTCAAATACCTGGAACTTCGCGTTGCAGCCCTTGTTCTCGCCGACGCTGCGCCCGATCACGAAGGCGACCGACAGCGGATCGATCGCGCCGGCGGGCAGACGGTCAGGCAATTCGCGCTTTGCGGCCCGCGCCGGTGTATCCACCGGTGTGCGGCGAATGGCGTAATTGCCGTTTTCATCGAAGGACAGCTGCATGGAGCGATCACGGCGCGGCCGATAGGTATCGACATTATAAATTTGCGCCCGCACCCCTTCGGCGGAGGTATTGCCCGCCGCCGCCAGGCGTACCCGCCAGCGCCAGAACAGGCCGAGGACGCCACGGGGCTCGCCCCGACTCCTGATCGCGTAGGTTTCCTTGTCGAGGGTGAAGTCGCTGGTAAAGGCGAAGATGTTGAGCCCGCCGAGATAGGCGCTGTAGCCCAGCCGCAGCACGCGGCCATCGGGAGCCGGGGGCACGGGGACCAGCGGCAGCGCCGCCTGGGCAGTGCCTTCCGCGCGCGCAACCGCAGGCAAGGCCGCAAGCGCCGCGAAACCCGCGACGACAAGGCCGGCAAGGGCGCCACGGCGCCGCCCCAAGGGATGGCGTGTCCACATAGCTGCAATCATAGCCGATTTGATAGCTCGCCTTTAAGGCCAAAGCATGGCGGCCCAACCCACCCCGGCGCAGGGCCGCCTTGACAGGCCGGGCGGGCCCCACCTATACCAAGCCTTCCCGACGCACATACCGGGGTACGGGCGCTTAGCTCAGCGGGAGAGCACTGCCTTCACACGGCAGGGGTCGCTGGTTCAATCCCAGCAGCGCCCACCATTCCATTCCTTCGGCCTCATTACCGCATCTCCCGGCCCCGAGGCGGGACCATGGCGCGGTCAAAAGAAAAGCCCGGTTGCCCGGGCTTCTCTCAAGGGGATAATCGTGATCTCCGCTATCAGGCGGCAAAATCAATATGATTGCGGCGCGCGATATCGTCGTCGCGGCGAGCGCTGATCTGGCGATCACGCCTGTCCATAAGGTCCACCATCGTCTGATAGGTTTTCAGCGCACGAATATCGGCACTGGCAACATCAACCGAGGCTTCCCTGAGCACGGTCTGAACCGTCTCCATTTTCGCGACTTCCTCGGCCGAGGCCCCCGCCGCCAAGGTCAATTTCGCATCCGTATCGGCGATCAGGCGGGACAGGGCCTTCGGGTTGGCGCGCTCCATAGCACGGTCGAGGCCGCAGGTTTAAGGGCGGCCCTAGGCCGCGACGGGCTGGGCAAACCCCGGCAGCATGACCGCCAGGGACAGCGACGCGAGGGCAAATACGGTTATCGGCTTCATCATGATTTCCTACGTTTCAGCATTTCTTTCCATTCCCCGTCCAGTCCGGCGCGCGCCCCGATTGCTTCAGGGTCTTGCCGTCCTTGACCATTTCCTTGATCGCCCCGGCGATGGGCATGGTGATGTTCTTGCCATCCGCCATCTTGGAAACGATCTGCATGTCTTTGAGCGCCCAGGTAAAGGTAATCATGTCCCAGTCCTCGAGCGCGGCGGAATTACCCGATGACATCAACAGCGCCTCGCGCAGCTTGGGCAGCTTGATGCCCGTGCTTTCAGCCAGCCGCCCCGCCTCCATCAGCGCGATGCCGTTCACCCACAGCAGCATGTTGTTCATGGTCTTGGCGACCTGGCCGTGACCGACATCGCCGACATGAACGATGTCGGACGAAAAGGTCGAGAAGATCGGCCGTGCGCGCTCAACCACCGCATCCTTGGCACCGAACAGCGCCAGCAATGAGCCCTCGTCGGCGGCCCAGCCGCCGCGACAGATCGGCGCATCGAGAACGTCCACACCCTTTTTCGTCGCTTCCTGCTCGATGTGCTGCACGGTCTCCGGCGCCACCGTCGAACAGACAGCGATCACCCCGCCCTTGCCCATGGTCGAGAGCAACCCGCCTTCGCCGAGCGATGTCGCCAGCGCCTCGTCATCGAAACCGACAGCGATGATGATGAAGTCCGTGGCCTTGCCGAGCGCCGCCGCGTCCTTGACGCTTTTCGCGCCCGCCGCCTCGGCGCGCTTCACCATCTCCGGGTTGATGTCGGTAACGGTGACCTCGTAGCCCTTCTTGATCAGGTGCTTGAGCATCGCGTAGCCCATGCGCCCTGGACCGACCATGCCGACGCGTCCTGTTGCCATTGCTTCTTAATCTCCCTTGCAGCGTGAATGTCTGTCGGCAGTCTAATCGCTGGCCCGATCCCTCACAAGGCGGGCAGGCGCTTGCGAGCCTCGTCGGGCGGGCCTAATGTTGGGGTCACCCCAAAAACATCGGCACGGCCCGCAGGCCGAAGCCCACAACCCGAAAGAGGACACCATGCGCTTGAAAACCATTGATGCCGACGCTCATGTGATCGAGCAGCCCTATACCTGGTCCTTCATGAAGGATGAGGACACGGCGCACCTGCCGATGGTGGTGAATTTCGGTTCCGGCAACGAAAGACTCGGCGCACAGGGCAACGTGCAAAAGGAATTCTGGGTCGTGGACGGACGCATCCAGGCCAAGGAAGCCAATCTCGGCATCGACAACACTTCGGTCGAATCGCGCGAGATGCGCGATGTCTCCGCCCGCCTCAAGCACATGGACGAGCTGGAAATCGACGTCCAGGTGCTTTACCCGACGCTGTTCCTGCGGCCCATCACCCAGAACCCCGCCGCCGAACATGCGATTTTCCATTCCTACAATGAATGGCTGGCGGAGATCTGGAAGAAGGCGCCCGACCGTCTGCGCTGGGTGGTCATGCCGCCGCTGTATTCACCGGAAAGCGTGCTGCGCGACGAGCTGACATGGGCCAAGGAAAACGGCGCCTGCGGCGTGTTCCTGCGCGGCCAGGAATGCGAACGGCGCCTGTCCGATCCCTACTTCGATACGCTGTACGGCATTTCCGAGGAACTGGACCTGATGATGGGCATCCATTCCGGCAACGGCGCCTTCCAGACCCACGATTTCTTCGGCGACGAAGCGGGCTTCAACAAGTTCAAGCTGCCCTGTGTCGGTGCGGTCCATGACCTGCTGATGAAGGGCACCCCGGCGAAGTTCCCCAAGCTGCGCTGGGGTTTCGTCGAAATCAGCGCCCAGTGGATTCCCTACCTGCTGAACGACCTGAAGATTCGCTTCCAGCGGCGCGGCAAGCGCTTCACCGAGGATATGCTGCGCGACAACAATATTTATGTCGCCTGCCAGGTCACCGACGATTTCGAATACATCCTGAAGTACACTAGCGGCGATACCCTGGTGATCGGCACCGATTACGGCCACCACGATACATCGGCCCAGATCGAGGCCCTGCGGATGTTGCGCGAAAAGGGTGAGGTCAGCAAAGACCTGGCGGATCGCATTCTCGGCGACAACGCGGCACGGCTTTACGGCCTGAGCTAGCGCCGGGCCGTCACCAGCCGCCGGGGCGGTCGGGATCGGGCTCCGCCTCCAGCACCGCTTCCATCTTCGGCAGGGCGCGCCATAGCCAGATGAAGGCAAGCACGGTCAAGCCGCCCGAGGCGTAGAACGTGATGGGCAGGCCGATAACCTCGGCCAGCGCACCCATCACCAGCGCACCCAACGCCGGGCCGCCGCGGAACAGCACGCCATAGAGGCTCATGACGCGGCCGCGCATTTGGCCCGCGACGCAGTTCTGCATCAGGCTTTGCACCGCCGTGCCGATCACCGTGATGGCGCCGCCGATGATGAACATCGACGACCAGCCGACGTAAACGTTCTCCCATGTCGCAAAAGCCAGCACCGCCAGGGCCGAGACCAATAGCGAGATCAACGAGAGCCGCGTCAGCCCGGCGAGGCGTCCGCGCCCGGCGATCCACACCGCCGTCACCGCCGCGCCGATGCCCGCCGCCGCCGTCAGGTGCGCGAACACCTGCACCCCGGCACCCAGGACCTTATCGACGTAGCCGGGCAACATTTCCGGCACAGCCTTCACGCCGAGCGCAACAGCCACCAGGATCAAAAGCGCAGGGCCAATGCCGGGATGGCGCAGCGCGTAGTCCAGGCCCTCCTTCACATCGGCAAGCAATCCCGTCTTGCCCCGGCCGGAGGTTTCCGAATGCAGAACCTCTATGCGCGACAGCGCGACGATGAATCCAAAAAAGGTCAGCGCGTTGAAGCCGAAGGCGAAGGCCATGCCCCATTGGGCGATCAGGAAACCGCCCACCGCAGGTCCGAGAAAACGCGCGAAACTGAAAAATGCCGCGTTGATGGCAATCGCCGAGGCGATGAACGGGCGCTCCACCAAACTGGGAAAGAGCGCGAGGCGCACCGACATGGAAAAGGCGAAGACGATACCGACAAAGGTCGAGAGTGCAAACAGCACCCAGATATTGACCATGTTGAAGTAAACCAGCAGGCAAAGCACCGTTGCCTGGAGGCAGGCAAAACACTGGGCGATAATCGCGATCTTCTTGCGGTCCATGCGGTCGGTGATGGCGCCCGCCAACGGCGCGAGGATAACAGAGGGGAACAGCTCCGAAGCCGCGATAACGCCAAGCCAGACGAAGGAATGGGTCAGTTCCCACGCCAGCCAGCCCTGGGCGATGCGTTGCACCCAGGTGCCGATCAGGGACCCGGAGGCGCCGTACATGTAGATGCGGAAATTGCGCTGGCCGAAAGTCTGCGTAATCGCGCTGAAGTCGGCCAGTTTCGGCATCGGTCGGGAAAACTCCGGGGTGGCGAGAAAGGGGGCGCGGTGCCTTTTCGCGCCTGCCCGGTTATAGTCCGCCCGCTCGCCCGCATCAATGCGGGCGGATGCACGGGGATGCAATCCCCGGGGAAAGGCGCGATAGTGAAGCGATCAGCCAAGTGAGAATTCGATGACCAACCCCCGCCCCGCCGGCAGTTCTGTCGCCGACGACCGCCTGTCCGCCCTGGCCGAGTCCATCCGTGCCATCGCCGAGGATGCGGGCGAGGTCATCATGGACATCTATCGCCGTGGCTTCGACGTCGCCGAAAAGGCCGATGCGACCCCCGTCACCGACGCCGATCACGCGGCCGAAGCGGCAATCCTGCCGCGCCTCAGGGCCCTGACACCGGATATTCCGGTCATTTCCGAAGAAGAAGCGGCTGCCGGCACGCTGCCCGAGCGCGACGGGCTGACCTTCTGGGCCGTGGACCCGCTCGACGGGACACGCGAATTCATCGCCCGCTCGGGCGAATTCTCCGTCAACATCGGCCTGATCCGTGCCGGTGTGCCGGTGCTCGGCGTTGTTCACGGCCCGGCGCTGGAAGTCACCTTTTTCTCGACGGGACCGGGCCGGGCGCTCCGCGCCGAAACCGGCGGCCCCGCGACCCCCATCACCACCCGGGCGGTACCGGCGGTCGGCCTGACCGTCATCGGCAGCCGGTCCCACGGCTCGTCGCGCAAGGTCAATGCCTTCCTGGCCGACAAGGCCGTCGCCGGACACAGCGTCATGGGCAGTGCGCTCAAGTTCGGCTTTCTTGCCGATGGCAGCGCCGACGTCTATGCCCGCTTCGGCCCGACGTCGGAATGGGATACGGCGGCCGGCCATGCGCTGCTGCGCGCCGCCGGGGGCGACGTGCTGTCGGTGGACGGTGGTACGCTCAGTTACGGCAAGCCGCGTTACCTCAACGGCGGCTTTATCGCCTGGGGACGCGTGCCGTGAGCGGCCCCACCCTGTATCCCGCCGATGGCGAAAACATCGCCCACGCCGCGAGCGCCCTGCGCGCGGGCGGGCTGGTCGCCTTTCCCACGGAAACAGTGTACGGCCTCGGCGCCGATGCCACTAACGACGATGCCGTCGCCGCGATCTTCGCCGCCAAGGGCCGCCCGAGCTTCAACCCGCTGATCGTGCATTTCACCGATATCGAGGCCGCCGCCCGCGAGGTCGCGATCAACGACAGCGCCCGCAACCTTGCCCGCCACTTCTGGCCCGGCCCGCTGACCCTGGTTCTGCCCCGGCGCGACGACTGCCGCCTGTCGCGGCTGGTCAGCGCCGGTCTCGACAGCGTGGCCGTGCGCGTGCCCGCCCATGCCACCGCGCGCGCCTTGCTGACGGAAGCCGGATGCCCCGTCGCCGCGCCCAGCGCCAATCGCTCCGGCCATATCAGCCCGACCACAGCGGCCCATGTGGCGGCGTCGCTGTGTGATGTTCCGGTGCTTATCCTCGATGGCGGGCCGTGCCCGCTCGGGATCGAATCCACCGTGATCGACCTGAGCACGGACACGCCCATGCTGCTGCGCCCCGGCGGCGTCACCCGCGAAGCGGTGGAGGCAGTGATCGGTCCCCTCGATGTGCCCGCCGACGAACCGGGGGAAGCGGCGCGCCGTTCACCCGGACGAATCGCCCGTCACTACGCCCCGCACACGCGCCTGCACAAGGATGCAAAAGAGGTCCATGCGGGCGAGGCCCTGCTCGCCTTCGGCCCCGCATTGCCCGCGGGCGCGGACGGGGCCGTTACAGTGCTCAACCTCAGTCCCGAAGGCGACGTCAATGAAGCCGCCGCCAACCTGTTCGCCATGCTGCACCGCCTTGATGCCGCGGGCGCCGATGCCATTGCCTGTGCGCCGGTGCCCATGACCGGGCTCGGCATCGCCATCAATGACCGGCTCGCCCGCGCGGCGGAGCCCTTGCCCACCACAGCTTCAAGGGATTAAATCAAGCCATGTCGAAGTCCGTCCCAGATTCCGCCAAGTTGATTGAAAATCTTCGCGCCATCGTCGGCGAAGGCGCCGTGCTGACCGAGGCCGGAGACGTCGCGCCCTATTACCTCGATCACCGCGAGCTTTTCACCGGCAGCGGCATCTGCGTCGTGCGGCCCAAGACCACGGAAGAAGTTTCCCGTGTCGTCGCGCTTTGCGCCGCGCACAAGGTGGCGATCGTCCCCCAGGGCGGCAACACGGGGCTTGTCGGCGGCTCCGTGCCCGACGACAGCGGCACCGCCGTGGTGCTCAGCCTCGGGCGCATGAACGCGATCCGCAACCTCGATGCCATCAATTCGACCATGACGGTGGAAGCGGGCTGCGTGCTGGCGAATCTGCAAGAAGCCGCGCGCGGCGCCAAGCGCCTGTTCCCGCTCAGCCTCGGCGCCGAGGGCAGTTGCATGATCGGCGGCAATATTTCGACCAATGCGGGTGGCGTCGGCGTCCTCAAATACGGCAACACCCGCGACCTGGTGCTGGGGCTGGAGGTTGTGTTGCCCGACGGGCGCATATGGAATGGCCTGAACGCGCTGCGTAAGGACAATACCGGCTACGACCTCAAGCAGCTTTTCATTGGCGCGGAAGGCACCCTGGGGGTGATCACGGCAGCAGTCCTCAAGCTGTTTCCCGAACCGGCCGCTTCGGAAACCGTTTTCATGGCGGTGCCGGAACTGGGCGACGTGATGGAGCTTCTCGCCGATGCCCGCGCTGCATCGGGTGATTGCGTCACCGCGTTCGAGCTGGTGCCGCGCCTCGGCCTTGAGCTTGTCCTCAAGCATTTTCCCGATACCCGCGCACCGGTGGAAACCGTGACGCCGTGGTACGTGCTGATGCAGTGGAGCGCGGGCGAAGGCGCGGGCGATGCCGCCAACGCGCTACGCCAGTCGCTGGAAACCTTCCTGGAAGGCCGCTTCGAAGCGGGCGTCATCAGCGATGCCGTCCTTGCCGCCAGCGAGGCCCAGGTCCAGGAATTGTGGAAGCTGCGCGAGGTTCTGCCCGAATCCCAGACCCGCGAGGGCGGCTCGATCAAGCACGACGTTTCCGTCCCCGTTTCCCAGGTGGCCAGGTTCATCACCGAGGCCAGCGCCATGCTGGAAAAACACATGCCGGGCATCCGGGTCTTTCCCTTCGGCCATGTCGGCGACGGCAACATCCATTTCAACGTGACCCAGCCCGTCGGCATGACCAAGGCCGACTTCCACCAGCACTGGGAAGAGATCAACCGGCTGGTCCATGACCTGATCAGGGACATGAACGGCAGTTTCTCGGCGGAGCACGGCATCGGCCGCCTCAAGCGGGGCGAGCTTGCGCTCTACGGCTCGGACATCAAGCTCGACCTGATGCGCCGGATCAAGGCGGCGCTCGACCCTGATGGCCTGATGAATCCGGGCAAGGTTCTGTAATGGCCGAAACCGCGCTGATCGTCGGAGCCGGCGCCGGTCTCAGCGCCGCCCTGGCCGCGCGCAATACCGCCAAGCTCGCCGACCTGGCGCAGCAGACAGGCGCCCGCACATACGCCTGCGATGTCGCCCGCCTGTTTGACGCCGTTGCCGGGGACATGGGCTTTCCCGACGTGGTGGTGTTCAACCCAAGCGCGCGGGTGCGCGGCCCCATCGCGGAACTGGACCCGGCGGCGGTGCATGATGCGCTCGATGTGACCGCCTTCCGCGCCTTCCTTGTCGGCCAGGGCGCGGCAAGGGGCATGGCGGCACGCGGATCCGGCAGTATTCTGTTTACCGGGGCCTCGGCCTCGATCAAGGGGTTTGCCCAGTTGGCCCCCTTCGCCATGGGCAAGTTCGCCCTGCGCGGCCTGGCGGAAAGTATGGCGCGCGAGCTACAGCCGAAAAATATTCATGTCGCCCACTTTGTCATCGACGGCGGCATCCTCAAGCCCGACGACCCGCGGGCCGAGGCACGGGGCGTTGACGGCCTGCTGGTCCCGGCGGAAATCGCCAGGACCTACCTGCATGCCCATCGCCAGCACCGCAGCGCCTGGACGTTTGAATTCGCGCTCAGGCCTTGGACGGAAAAATTCTAGAAGCTCAGCGGATGAAGCTGTCCGGCGTCAGGAAGCGGCTGCCGATCAGCGCCCCGGTAAAGGCGCCGGGGTTGCGGCTGTATCCGGGCACGGTGAACAACGCGCGCGGCGGAACGCCCGCGCCACCAGTGAGATAAACCTGCAAATTACCCGCGCCATCCATGCGGCCGGATAACGCGCTTGCCACCGGCGCGCCGGTGATTTCGACCATGTTCATGCCCGGCGATTCGACGAATCGCACACTCATGCCCGAATTAAGCGCGGAGACGGACGCTCCCATCGCGTCGCCCGGCAACGCCGCCAGGCCCATGGCTGCGGGCGAGACCTCGGCGGCGGCCTCGGCAGCGGCGATGATGGCAGCTTCGTTGGGCGCGCAAATCGGCCGCTCACGCACGATATTGGCCAGGCGGCAGTCGTCGCCCGCGACAGTGGAAAGCGCGAGGTCCATCGTCCCCTTGCCCGTCGCCATGAAAGCCACCCCGTCGGCGGCGAACGACGCCGCCTGCATCGCGACCGGCGCGGCGCAGCCCGGCAGCAGGGCTACCGAAACCGCCAAAAGGCAAAGCGCGCGCAAACGGCTTATCATGGAACTGGCTTTCGCGACCGGCGGACCTGCCCTTGCGGCGGCCCGGCATCAGGCGTATTAGGCGCCTTTCAGGCTTAAGAACGGGCAAACAGAATGCCGCTCTACACCTCCGGCAACACATTGGTCCCGCTGATTATTTCACCCTCCTACCGGCGCGCAGGGGGGTGGCTGTGGCTGACGGCGGTACTCTGCGTGGTGGCGTTGTCCTTGTCTCCGCGCTTCGGCCCGCCAGGTGCCCTGCATGCCGACAAGCTGCTCCATGCATTGGCCTATGGCGGCCTCGCCGCCCTGCCCTTCGCCGTATTCGGTCGCGACCGCGCCGTCTTTACGGCCGCCGCGCTGATGCTGCCCATGGGCTTCGGCCTCGAACTGGCCCAAGACTACGTCCCCATCCGGACCGCCAACGCCTGGGATGCGCTGGCCAATGTCATGGGGGTCGCGCTCGGGGCCCATTTGGGGCCGACGGCGCGGCGTCTTGCCAACCGCTGGCTGGCCGCCGGGGACGGCCCGAAGGGCTGAAACCGGCCCCCACGGCCAGCTTGCGAAAAACCGGCGGAAACCCCGCGAACTTTGGCGGGCCCGGCCGATTTTTTTTGTTGCATCGGAACCGGTTTTGCGAGAAACAACGCCCTCTGTTTTCCCTATTACCCTTGCCATATTGGGGGATTGATGAATTGGCTAAATCGCACGCCGCCCGTAACCGGGCCGAAGTTGTAGGGCTGGATCTGGTTCGCACCGCCGCGGTGACCGCTAACGGCGCGCCCGCGGCAGCCATAGACACCAAACCCGCCCACGCCCCCGACTACTTCATTGAACGCGATGGCGTGCGTTATGCCGGCCACCACCTGTTGATCGACATGTGGGGCGCGTCCAATCTCGACAATCAGCCGCTGATCGAAGAAGCCCTTCTGGAATGCATCCGCGTTTCCGGTGCGACGCTTCTGCACATCCATCTGCATGAGTTCCAGGAAAACGGCGGCATCTCCGGTGTCGCGGTCCTGGCGGAAAGCCATATCTCGATTCACACCTGGCCGGAGCGCGGCTACGCGGCAATCGACATTTTCATGTGCGGTGCCGCCCAGCCCCTGAAGTCCGTGCCCGTGCTTCGCCGTTACTTCGAGCCGCAGACCATCCAGCTCGGGGAACAGAAGCGGGGCCTGAGCGAGTGAAGGACAACTGGTTCGTCGAAACCCTGCACGGTCCTTACGGGCAGGGTTTCGAGATCGCCGGAACGCTTTACCACAGCAAGACGGAATTCCAGGAACTCGCGATCTATGAGACCGAGAAACTGGGACGCGTGCTGGTGCTGGATGGCGCCGTGCAAACCACCGAACGCGACGAGTTCTATTACCACGAGATGATTATTCATCCCGCGGTGCTAGCCCATGGCGCGGTCAAGCGCGTCCTGATCATCGGCGGTGGCGACGGCGGCGCGCTGCGCGAGGCACTGAAGCACCCCGGCATCGAACAGGTTACCCAGGTTGAAATCGATCCTTCGGTCACCGAGCTTTGCCGCAAACATATGCCGCGCCTGTCCGACGGCGCCTTCGATGACCCACGCGCGCGTCTGATCTTCACCGACGGCGTCAAGTTCGTCGCCGAGACGGACGAGCAGTTCGACGTCATGGTGGTGGACAGCACCGACCCTGTCGGCCCCGCCATCCAGTTGTTCGAAGACCCGTTCTATCGCAATTGCCGCCGGGTTCTCGGGCCACGTGGAATCCTGGTGCGCCAGGCCGGCGTGCCCTTCTTCCAGCGCGAGGAATTCGTCACCACCCACAAGAAACTGGGCGCGGCTTTCAAGGATGCATCCTTCCTGCGGGTCGCGGTGCCGACCTATTGCGCTGGCGACATGGCGCTGGCCTGGGCTTCTGATGATGTTGAAAACCGGACCCGTCCGGTGGACGAACTGGAACGACGCTATCGCGCCTCAGGCATCAAGACGAAGTATTATAACCCGTGGGTTCACCGCGCCGCCTTCGCGCTGCCCAATTTCATGCTGGATGCGCTGGCCTGAAGTCAAGCGGGCTGGTCTGTGATCGCCCAGGCAAAAAGCCCGCGATATTCTTCCGGAATTTTTTTGAACGCCGCCTCGGTCACGCGCACCGGCTCCTGCTTGGAATAATTCAGCGGGTCGCGGAACCACGGCCGCGTGTAAATGTTGTAGAGCAGCCGACGCACTGTGTCCGAGGTATTAGCAAACCCGCAATGCAGAATCCTGTAATCGAACAGGTAGCATGATCCCAACGCCGCTTCGAAATCCACACCCGGTCCAAGGTTCGGATCCTTCTTGCTGACGCTGCTGAGATGCGTGCCCGGCCAAAAGCGCGTGTTGCCCGTCTTCCTGGTGATCGGCACCAAGGGAATGCCGAGGGTGATGGCATAGGGCGGCCCCTTGGCAATCACCGTTTCCGGCCCCGGATAGCTGAATCCCGGCTCGTAGATATTGTCATAATCGCGGTGAAGGTGCTGCTGCGCCGCGCCGGGCAAAGACACCACACTGCCAAGCGCCGCCAGGATCAGCTTCTTGGACAGGAGAAACTCCAGCATCGGAAAGACATTGGGTGGCGCGTAAAGATCCGGCGTGTTGAAAACGCCTTCCAGGGCCACGGTGACCATGTTGCGCTTGTCGCCCACTTCCAGCGCATCGTCATAGATCTGGTCGGCAAAATAGGTGTCGTAGCGGTCCATGAAGGCATCGTGGAGCTTGGCGACAAGGGCCGGATCACGCGCCATTACCGAACTTCCACTTTCCAAGATGTCGACGGTCTCCACCGTGCGGGCGGATTATACCGCCGGGCCATGCGCCAAAAACATGAAAAAGCCCCTGTGTCGGCTCGTTTCCGGGGTCTGATGACGGCTGGCGGCGCCTGGCCGACATTAACGGGCCGTTAATACACACATGTTTACTATGGACAAATCGCAGGACGTCATGGCCCCTGCGCGGGCCGTCCCGCCTGTCCCTCCCTCGGTCTGATAAAGGACTTTGGAATACCTATGCCATTCGGATATGATCTCCGCATGGTTGGGCGTTCCGAAATTTGAATTTCAGGCCGTCGCCTGTTAACCGGTGGAAATACAGTTATGCTTAAAATTCTCATTTGCGATGATCATCAGCTCTATCGCAACGGCTTGGCGCTGCTCGTCGAACAGCTGGATGACGTCATTGAGGTTAGGGAAGCGGGCAGTTTTCCCGAAACGATGAATGCCATCGCGGCACACGGCCCGTTCGATCTGATCCTGGCCGATCTCAAGATGCCCTTGATGGGCGAAAGTCTCGGCGTCGCCGCCGTCAAGCGCGAGGCGGGAAATGCCCCGGTGGTTGTGGTTTCGGCCCTGGAAACGCAGAAGCATGTCAATGATTCCGCCGCAGCCGGGGCCAATGGCTTTTTGCCCAAGTCGGCGTCGGCCGCGGTCATGCTGGGGGCGCTGAAGCAGGTGCTGGAAGGCGGCTCCTACTTCCCGGCCAACCTGATGGAAGGGGTGACACAGATCGGCACCGCCGCCGCGGTCCGCCGCGCCGATGACGGCCAGAGCGAGACCATTCGCGCACGTCTCAAGGAACTGACCCACCGTCAGACCGATGTGTTGGCGCTGGTCGGCGAAGGTCGCTCGAACAAGGATATCGCCCAGGCCCTCGGGATCTCCGAAGGCACCGTCAAGGTCCATGTCGGCGCCATCCTCAAGGCGCTGGGCACCAGCAATCGCACCCAGGCCGCCCTGATCGCCATAGATTTCGGCATCGCCCAGCCACACCACGACGCGGCCAGCAGCGAACGCGCCTGAGCCGGCGTCCCGAATTCACAAAAACCCGCACCCCATCGGTGCGGGTTTTTTGACGCCCGCAATTCTGGAAAGTAAACTCCGCCGCAACGCGTCTGTCGGCGCCGCAACAACGGGAGAGCACATCATGGGAACCCTGGAAAAAACAACCGTGGACGGCAAGTCGATGGACATCTACATCGCCATGCCCGAGGGCAAGGGACCACACCCCACCGTCTGCATCATGTGGCACCGGAACGCGCTCGACGACTTCACCCGCGATCGTGCCGACCGGCTGGCCGCTGCGGGCTTTATCGCGGCGGTGCCCGATATTTTCCACCGCGCGCCCGCGGACATTGAAAACCCGATGACGATCCTCGACGACAACGAACTGGCCGACGACATCGCGGCCACCGTTGAACACGTCAAGGCCAAGCCGGAAAGCAACGGCACCTTCGCCATCCTCGGCCATTGCATGGGTGGCCGCGTGGCCTTCCTGGGCGCGGCCGTCAACCCCGCCTTCAGCGCCACGGTAGCTTACTACAGCGGCAACATGTTCAAGGTCTGGGGCAAGGGCGCCAAGCCGCCGTTCGAACTTTTGTCGGGCATCAAGGGACCGGTCATCGGATTCTTCGGCAATGACGACAAGAATCCCTCACCCGACGACGTCAACAAGATCGACGCGGAGCTGACCCGTCTCGGCATCACCCACGAGTTCCATCGCTACGATGGCGCCGGTCACGCATTCCAGAATTTTGTCCGCCCCGAACAGTATCGCGAGGCGGCTGAAAAGGATTCGTGGAAGCGAACCCTCGATTTCCTGAAAAAAGCTATCGGCTGAAGCGGCGCCGGGGTGCCCGGCTCAGGCCAGGGCCTGACGCAGGACGGAGATGCTGACCGGCTTGGTCAGCGTTGTCACGCTGGCAAGATCACCTGAATCGGCAAGCGCCCTTGCGGCATCGGTGAAGCGCGGATTATGCCCGGTCAAATAGATGACCCGCGCCTGGCTTTGGACATGGGCCAGCCACTGGGCCAGCTCTATGCCGTCCACTTCCGGCATGACCAGGTCCAGGATCACCACGCCGGGCTGGAACTCCTCGTAGATTTCGGCGAACTCATCGGCGCGCTCGGTGGTTCGAACCTCGAATCCCAAGCCTTCGGCAACCGCGCCCACGATCTGGGAAATCGCGGGATCGTCATCGATCACCAGCAGCCGTTTTGTCGAGAGGTCATCGCTCATCCGAAATTAATCCCTAGCAAAGCACTCGACCATGCCAATACTTAAAATCAAACAGCCGTTGACTGCAACATTTGCAAATCAAAGCATTAACTATTAACCGGCCAACCCGGCGCCTTGTCGGGTCAATTGTAGGTCCGACAGGCTTTTGATAAACTGCCCACAGTTATAGCTGTCGCCCTCTCGGCGCCCTTTAGGAGATACGAAATTGGCCAGGAATTATCGGGCGATCGACGCCGATGCCCATGTGATCGAAACCCCCTATACATTTGAATATATTGAAGAAAAAGATCGCGCCTTCACGCCGCTGGTGGTTAACCAGATCGCCGGCGCCGAGCAGGTTTCCAACGAGGGCAAGCGCCGGTCCGAATTCTGGATCGTGGACAACAACGTCTACGCCAAGGACCGCAACGTGGAGTCCGAGATTTCACGGGCCGAATGGCGCGAAATGCGCGACATCGCGGGCCGCGTCCAGCACATGGATGAGCTGGAGATCGACGTCCAGGTCCTGTTCCCGACCCTGTTCCTGCGCCCCTGCACGGACAATATCGAGGTCGAATACGCGCTCTTCCGCGCCTACAACCGCTGGCTCGGCGACATCTGGAAGAAGGCGCCAGAGCGCATGGCCTGGGCGGCGATGGTGCCGTTCCGGTCCTCCATCGAAGTCATCCGCGACGAGCTGGTCTGGTGCAAGGAAAACGGCGCCAGGTCGATCTTCATGCGGCCGCTCGAATGCGAAATGGAAATCACCGACCCCTACTTCTGGCCGCTTTACGAAGTAGCGCAGGAACTGGATCTTGCCATCACCTTTCATGCCGGCAACGGTTCGTTCCAGGTCCATGATTTCTTCTTCCCCACCAGCTTCCCCATTCACAAGCTGTCCATGGTCGGGGCCTTTCACGCACTGGTCATGACCGACCTGCCCAAGCGATTCCCCGGTCTGCGCTGGGGCTTCATCGAAGCCTCGGCCCAATGGCTCGGCTATGCCATCAACGATGCCATGATCCGCAAACGCCAAAAGGGTATCCGGCTCACCGACAACGTGCTCAAGGATTACAATATCTGGGTCGCGGTGCAGGTGCAGGACGATCTCGACTACATCATTGGCCGCTACGCCGATGAAAACCACCTGGTGGTGGGCACCGACTACGGCCACACGGATACGTCGGCGGAGATCGAAGCGCTGCGCATCCTGCGCGACGACGGCAAGATTCCCGCGGGCGCGGCGGACAAGATCCTCGGCCCCAATGCCGCGCGCCTTTACGGCCTGAACTGATTACCCCGAACACGAAACACATAAACACCATAAGAAAGGAACAGGGAGATGGGTAAGTACACGAGTTGGCGAGGCGTTGTCGGCTGTATCAAGCCGACCCACCGTCCGGGATCGCTGGAGGAACTGATTCGCATGCTGCCCGAAGGCATCGGCGTCATTCCCCTGTTCCTGAACATCCGCCAAGGCACCACCGATGAATTCAAGCGCGCGGTGGATCCCTTCATCCCCCTGATCGAGGAACTGGTCGAAGACGGCGTCGACCTGGTTCACGCCGAAGGCGCGCCGCCCTTCATGCTTCTGGGCTACAAGGGCGAGACTGAATTGCTGAAGAAGTGGGAAAAGAAGTACAAGACGCCGATCTTCACCTCGGGCTCCAATCACGTCGCGGCCCTGCGCGCCCTGAAGGCGAAGAAAATCGTCGGCGCCACCTACTTCACCGGCAAGATCAACAGCCTGTTCGGCAATTACTTCAAGCAGGCCGGCTTTGACGTGCTGGCCATGGACGGCATCGACGTACCCTTCGACCAGGTCGGCCACCTGTCATCGGAACAGGTCTATGCCCACGTCAAGAAGATCGCGATGAAGCACCCCAAGGCCGACGCGGTGTACCTGCTGGGCTCCGGCTGGCGCGTGCTGCCGGTGATCGACGTGCTGGAGCAGGACCTGGGCATCCCGGTGGTTCACCCGGTCCCGGCGCGGTGCTGGGAAATCCAGAAACGGCTGCACATCAACGAACCGGTTCCCGGCTACGGCGTGCTGCTCGAGGAGATGCTCTGATCATGGCCGCGAAGCTGAAGCCGACGGGTATCCTGCATTTCGCGATCGGCGTCGGCGACCTGGAAAAGGGCCGCGAGTTCTACGAAAACGTGCTCGGTTGCACTTACCTGCGCCAGAACGACACCACGGTGTTCATGCAGGCGGGCGACCAGTATTTCGTGCTGACCAATTGCAAGAACCACGTCAGCCCCAACCCGCCCGGCGAGTATGAATTCCACCACGCTTTCATCGTCGACGGCGCGGATTTCGACGAGGCGCTGAAGTCGGTCGAAGCCACGGGCTACCCGATCCTGGTTTACGAGGAAGAGGGACACCGCACCTTCACCGGGCGCCACGCCTATGTCCATGATCCCTTCGGCAATGCGATCGAGATCATCGACTTCCACGGCATCGGTGATTTTTCCAAGCCCGACTTTCAGGGCCGGGGGCGGCGAAAGACCAAGGCGTAAAACGGTTCCTAGTCGGGGAACCCCGCCAGGGCGCGGGCCTCGGCCGGGCTGACATTAGCGGCGCGCAAGCTTTTCAGGCTGCGCGCCGCATCCCGTTTGGCGAGGCGGCGTCCTTCTTCGTCGGTGATTAGCCGGTGGTGATGGTAAGCCGGCTCCGCCAGCCCCAAAGCCGCCTGCAAGACCCGCTGAAGATGGGTCGCGGGTAACAGGTCCGCGCCCCGCGTCACCAGGGTGATACCCTGGGCCGCGTCGTCCACCACGCAGGCGAGGTGATAGCTGGTACCGATGTCGCGCCGCGCGATCACCGCATCGCCGAACAGGCAGGCCAATACCGCCACCACCCCCGCCCCGGCATCGCTGAAAGAGAGCGGCCCCACGGCGCGCCCCGCGGCGGCGCAATCAATTCGGATCGCCGCTTCCCGCCCCGGCAATGGGGCCGTCAGGTCCCGGCAGGTGCCGGGATAAAGCGGCCCATCGGGGCCGTGGGGTGCGGCACCGGCGGCGGCGATTTCACGCGCAATGTCGGCACGGGTGCAATAACACGCGTAGGTCAGCCCCTGTCCCGCCAGCCGAGCCAGCACCGCGTCGTAGGCAGCCCGGCGGTCCGATTGACGCAGCACCGGCCCATCCCAGGCCACGCCGAGCCAGTCGAGGTCCTCATAAATCGCGTCCTCGAACTCGGCTCGGCAGCGCGGCCCGTCGATATCCTCGATCCGCAGCAGGAAGCGCCCGCCCGCCGTGCGCGCCGCACGCATGGCAAACAGCGCCGCGTGGGCATGACCCAAGTGCAGCAAACCTGTAGGCGATGGCGCAAAGCGCGTGACGATTTCGGCCATGCTCTCCCGATCAGCACAACGCATTGGTTTTCAGGAATAATGGGGGCGCAACCCGGGAATCACAAGGGTCCAAGCCGCCTTTCGCGGAAAGGGGCGAGCGTGATAAACTCCGCCCGCAATAACGGGCCGGTCCCTGATACCGGCCGCACAAGACCGGGAGAAGATAATGGACGCCGCAACCGATACCCGCCCCGAAGACAAGTTCGTTCAGGCCGGGGATTTTCGCATTCGCTATATCGAAGAAGGAAACGGCCTGCCCGTCCTTTTGCTGCATGGCGCCTCTCTCGGCTCGTCGGCCGATGTGTTTCGCCGCAACCTGGGCCCGCTTGCCGCCGGTGGCCTGCGCCCCATCTCTTTCGACTTTCCCGGTTTCGGCCTGTCGGATTATTCGGAAGAAGGCTCCCAGGCCTTCAAGAAAAGGATCATCGTCGCCGTCATGGACGCGCTCGGCCTTGACCGCGTGGCGCTCGTCGGCCATTCGCAGTCGGGCAACATGTGCATCGCCCTGGCGCTGGAAATGCCCGAACGGGTCAGCCATGTGGTCATTCTCGGCACCGGCAGCCTGCTGCCGCCGCTGGAAGGCGGCGCGGGCAAGCTGGAGGGCAAGGCCCAGGCTCGCCTTGAAAGCCGCATGGCCAAGTCCGAACCGGACGTCGCCGATACGCGCAAGCTGCTCGAAGCCAATCTGTTCCATCACGAACTGATTACCGATGAAGAACTGGCGCTGCGTCATTCGCGCTCCGTCGGCGACAACTTCAAGGCGTTCTGCGCCCGCCAGGAAATGACCCAGGCGGCCAAGGCCGTGCCCAAGGGCGGCGGCGCCAACCCGCTATGGAAGCGCCTGACGGAACTGAAGCAACCGCTGTTGATGATCTATGGTCGCGAGGACCGCGCACGCGCCGCCGACCGCTTCCAGATGCTGAAGGAAATGCATCCGGAACTGAACATGCACATGGCCGAGGGCTGCAAGCATCTCGTGCCGTGGGACGCGGCGGATATGTTTCACAAGCTGGCGGTGCCGTTCCTCAACGGCAAGTAGCGGTCCGCCTACGCGGGGCGAACGGCGGCGCAGCGATGCAGCACCGCCGGGCGCGGCTCCGCCACTTCCAGGTGTTCATCGACGACGACTTCAAGGCCGGCGGTACGCGCCGCTTCAGCGATTTCGTGCGGACGCGCGAGAAAATCCGGATTGGACGGCTTGCCGAATTTCTCGTTGCCGGTGCCGAAAGTCTCGTAGATCAGGCATCCCCCCGGCGCGATCAGCCTCAGGGTGCGGGCCAGGGTCGGGCGATGCAGGTAATTGGCGACGATGACGGCGATGAAACGCTCATCGGCGAAGGGCCAGTCGGAGCCATCCTCGAGATCCCAGGCCAGCATGGCGAAACCCTCGCGCCCATCGAGGTAATCAAGCCCCGAAAGATCGCGGTCCACCGCCAGCACCGGCAGCTCCAGGTCGACCAGGTGACGGGCATGGCGCCCGCCCCCGGCGGCGAGGTCGAGCACGCGCAGCCCGCCCGCGCCCACGGGCTCTATCAGGCGGGCAATCATGTCGCGCACCCAGGGCGAAGGCTTGGGCGGGGCCGGACGGAACGGCGGGCTCGGCATGGGAAGACTCCACGATTTCTGACCCGTACAGCCTAGGTCAGCCCCCCGCCTGGCACAATGCGCGAGGCGCTTGCCGGACGGGCGAAGGATAGGGATTTCCAAGCCAAATTTGGGAAAGTGGTGCCCAGGGACAGAATCGAACTGCCGACACGGGGATTTTCAATCCCCTGCTCTACCAACTGAGCTACCTGGGCGCCGGGGCAAAAATGCCCCCTCTTGGGGGCGCCGGGCGGTTATAGGGGCATTCGGCGCCCCTGTAAAGACGCTGTCGCCCGGGTTGAAAGGCCGAAAAGCCGCTAATCGCGTCCCTCACCGGCCCCGCGGGCCAGCGCCTCGGCATCTTCATCGCTGAACCCGTCGGGCGGCTCCACCGCCGGAATGCGGTAGGCACCCTTGAGCCATAACCCGAGGTCGAGATCGGCACAGCGCCGCGAACAGAACGGCAGATGGGCACCGGTCGCGGGCTTTTCACAGATCGGGCACGACCGTGGCGGACGCGCAGGATTCGGGGTGTTTCCAGCCATGGCCCAGTCTAACGCCCTCCCGGCGGACGACCAAGACCCGCACAGGCCGCGGCAACGGCCGATAGCTAAATTTTGAGGCAAATACATTCGGTATTGTTCAATAATACCTTTTAAAATCAACCTGATAGGATTTGACCCAAAATCGCGTCCAATTTATTGATCCTTGCATGGAAACCAAACTCGCCGCCTTCCGGTCGAAGCTGTGGCCATGCATCGTGCTTGGACTACTGGCATCGGCGCTTGCACTGACGAGCCTGTGGCTCGCGCTGGCCCCCCCGCCACGCGAGATCCCGAGCCTGCAAGTCGGCGGCACGCCAGCGACCGTGGCAGACTGCCTCGCCGGAAAGCTGCGGACCGATACGTCCGCCAACGGCACCCGCGATCCGATGATCCTTCAGCCCCAGGTTTCCATTCTCGCCCGCAACGATGACCCGACCACCCGGATGATCATCGACGGCACCATGCAGGTGCACGTGGTTATTTCCCTGAGCCGAAGCGGCGAGCGCCAGACCGAAGCGCGCCTGACCACGGTGCCCATTCCCGACCCGGTGCCGGGACTGAAGAAAATCATTCAGGCCTGCGCCGAGCGCTAGGCATCGTCGGCGTCTTCCCTGCCCGCCAGGCGCTCCGCCAGCGAGCCCGCGCCCCGGCGGCGCGCCAGTTCCACCAGCCCCAGTTCCGAAAACTCGGTCGCCCGAATAAAGGCCGGATCCTCCTCCAGCGCATCAAGCAGCGCATCAAGCACCTCGTCCTCGTCTTCATCGCTGTCCATATGGATGAAATCGATGACGCAAAGCCCGCCGAGGTTGCGCAGACGCAATTGGCGGGCGATTTCGTCCGCCGCCTCCAGGTTGGTCTGAAGCACCGTGGCGGCGTGGCTGGAGCGCCCGGTATTGCGCGCCGTGTTGACGTCTATTGTCACCATGGCATGAGTCTGTTCGATGATCAGCGAACCACCGCAAGGCAGCCATACGTCGGTCTCCCAGATGGTGGCTATGTCATCTTCGACGCCGTAAGCCTCGAACACCGGATCGGGGCCGTCCCAGACCTCAATACGCACGTCACATTCCGGCAGATAAGCAGCAAAGAAGGCCTCCGCCACTTCGGCCAGGCGCGGGGTATCGACGATAACGCGCCGCAGCCCGGCATGGGCCCGGTCGCGCAACACCGGCACCAGTCCCCGGTTCTCGCCGTGCAGGCAACTCGGCACATCGACATTGCCGATGGCCTCCCTGATTTCCTGCCAGCGCGCGCAAAGCGCGCGGGCATCGGCGGCAAGAGGTTCGGGCCCGGCATCGGCAGCGGCGGTGCGCACGATGAAACCGCCGCCGTCCGGCCTGTCGATGGAGTCCAGAATATCTGTCAGCCGCACCCGCAGGGCCTCGTCCTCGATCCGGCGCGAAATGGCGATGCGTTCCTGGTAAGGCGTCAGCACAAGGAAGCGCCCGGCCAGGGAAACGTTGCGGGTCAGCCCCGCCCCCTTGCCCATCTGCGCCGCCTTGGTCACCTGAACCAGCACGCGCGCGCCTTCGGTCGGCACGTCGTCGAGCGCGGCGGGCGCATCGTCGCCACGCGGCGCGAGGGAGAGAAACCCCGCCTTCTCGGCGCCGATATCGACGAAACACGCTTCCATGCCGCGCATGACGGCGGTAACGCGGCCGACATATATGTCGCCGACGGCGGCATCGCCTTCGTCTTCTTCCAAAAGCACTTCCATCAGCCGGCCATCGGTCCGCAATGCGGCACGCAAGCCCCCGCTGTCGCTGGCGATGATAATTTCGTCAATCATGAATACGGGCCGCCAATCCAAGACCGGTCAAAAGCAGTTCCACCGTACAGACATCAAGCCCGACAACATTGGCATAAGAGCCGTTGATCCAGCGCGCGAACACCGCGGCCCGGCCCTGGATGGCGTAGCCACCGGCCTTGCCGTGCCATTCGCCCCCCTTGATGTAATCATCGATCTCCGCCACCGACAGGCGGCGGAAGGCCACCGTTGTGGTACTCACGCGGGTGTGTTCCGCCCCATCGGGGGTGCGCACGCAGATCGCGCCGATCACCCGGTGACGGCGCCCGGAAAGACGCGCCAGGCAATCGCGGGCGGTGGATTCGTCTTCGGCCTTGGGCAGGATACGGCGGCCAAGCGCCACCACGGTATCGGCGGCAAGCACCAGCGCGTCCGCCGCTTCGCCGCGAGCGGCAACGGCGGTGCATTTCTCACGCGCCAGGCGCCGGGCGTAATCCGCCGGGATTTCACGCGGTCGAGGCGTTTCGTCTATGTCGGGTTCAATAACGGCATCGGGCATACGCCCGATTTGCGCCAGCAGATCGCGCCGACGCGGCGAGGCGGAAGCAAGGATGAACCTGAGCGGCCCCGGCATGACGGTCCGCCCAAGACCCTATTTGAAACGGAAAGTGATGCGACCCTTGGTCAGGTCATAGGGAGTCATCTCCACATTGACCTTGTCGCCGACCAGCACACGAATGCGGTGCTTGCGCATCTTGCCCGATGCATAGGCGAGGACTTCATGACCATTTTCCAGCTTCACGCGGAACATGGCGTTGGGCAGAAGTTCCGAAACTTCGCCCGGAAATTCAATGGCATCTTCCTTTTCCGACATTTTATCTCCCTGATCGGACCAAACTGCTGGGGACAATGGGCATTGCCGTCCGACCCGTCAAGCCCCAAGGCGGGCTATTCGCCACCGCCGGACGGCAGATTGAGGCGGATTCCTACCGACAACCCGTGGGCATCCAGCCCCTCGGCCCCGGCCAGGCGCACCGCCGCCGGGCCGATCCGGCCGAGCGCATCGGCATCGCAGCCGATCAGCGACGTGCGCTTGAGGAAATCATCCACCCCCAGGCCCGAGGCAAAACGGGCCGAACGGTTGGTCGGCAAGACGTGATTGGGCCCCGCGACATAGTCGCCCACGGCCTCCGGCGTGAAGCGGCCCATGAAGATGGCCCCGGCATTGTTGACCGCCGCCGCCAGGGGCTCGGGGTCCTCGATGGCCAGTTCAAGGTGTTCCGGCGCCAGCGCATCCACCAGCGCGGGCGCATCGCGCATCAGGTCGGCCACGGTGATGATGGCCCCGAAATCGCGCCAGCTCGCGCCCGCGATTTCCGCCCGCAGCAGGGTCTTGAGACGGCCCTCCACCGCTTGCGCCACCCGGTCGGCAAACCCCGCATCATTGGTAATCAGGATCGATTGCGCGCTGGCATCGTGCTCGGCCTGGGACAGAAGATCGACAGCGATCCAGTCGGGATCGTTAGCCCCGTCAGCCACTACCAGAATTTCCGACGGCCCCGCCACCATGTCGATACCGACGGCCCCGAACACCTGACGCTTGGCCGTCGCCACCCAGGCGTTGCCGGGGCCGGTGATCTTGTCCACCGGCTTGATCGTTTCGGTGCCGTAAGCCAGCGCCGCGACCGCCTGGGCGCCACCGACACGGTAAGCCTCGGTCACTCCGGCACGTTTGGCAGCGGCGAGCACCAGCGGATCCACCGCGCCGCCGGGCGTCGGCACGGTCATGACGATACGCCCGACACCCGCGATGCGGGCCGGAATAATGTTCATCAGGACCGACGACGGATAAGCCGCGCGCCCGCCGGGCACATAGACGCCAACCGCCCCGATCGGGCGCCAACGCCAGCCCAGGCGCACGCCGTCGGCATCGGTGAAATCCTCGTCCGGGGGCAACTGGCGACGGTGATAGGCCTCGATCCGCGCCGCCGCCTGGTCCAGCGCCGCCAGGGTTTCCGCCGCGCAAGCCGCCTCGGCTGCGGCCATTTCATCGGCACCGATGACAAGCCCGGCGGCGGCCGTCACGTCCACCCGGTCGAAGCGACGCGTGTAATCCACCAGCGCCGCGTCGCCACGCGCGCGCACCTCCTTGATGATCGCGGCGACATCCGCCTCGAACGCGGAATCCTGTTCGCGGCGCGCATTCACCAGTTGATCGAAGGCAGCCCCGAAACCGGAATCGGTATTGGAAAGCCTAGCCACCATTGGTGACACCGTTCACGGCGGCATCGAAGCGCGTGATCCAGTCGCCCACTTCCTCGGGCCGGGTCTTGAGCGCGGCGCGGTTGACCACTAGGCGCGACGAGACCTCGGCGACCTGTTCGATTTCGACCAGGCCGTTGGCCCTCAGCGTGGAGCCGGTGGAAACCAGATCGACGATGCGCTGGCACAGGCCGAGCGACGGCGCGATCTCCATCGAGCCGTTGAGCTTGATGCATTCGGCCTGCACGCCGCGCGCGGCAAAATGGGCGCGGGTGATTTCCGGATACTTGGTCGCCACGCGCACATGGGACCAGCGGCGCGGATCGTCGGATTCCGACATCGCCTTCGGTTCCGCCACCGCCATGCGGCAACGCCCGATGCCGAGATCCAGCGGCGCGTAGATTTCCGAATAGGCGAATTCCATCAGCACGTCGGACCCGGCGATCCCCAGGTGCGCGCCGCCGAAGGCGACAATGGTCGCGACATCGAAAGAGCGCACCGAGATCAGGTCCAGACCCGGGTTCGAGGTCTTGAACTTGAGCTTGCGCGACTTCGGATCGTCGAATTCGGGCTCCGGCTCGATTCCGGCATGAGCCAGCAAGGGGCGCGCTTCCTCAAGGATGCGGCCCTTCGGCAATGCCATGACGAGCGGTTCATTCTCGCGCAACGCTATGTCCCTCCAGCTTAGAAGCGGGGGTTTTAGCGCGTATCCCGGCGCGATGCCAGCCCGGCGGGCCTTTAGGGGGTTCCGGCGTCCAGCGCGTGGTCGGGGCGCCACAGGGTGGGCCAGGGCTCGCCGACGTCGCCGGCGATGACCTCGATCCGCTCCACCTCAAGGCGGACGGCGGCTTCCCCGGCGAAGACCAGGGTCAGAACCGCCCCGCCCCCGGCCCCGGGCTCGGTCAGGATGGTCAGCACCTCGTAGAGTTTTTCGCTGTCCCCGGCGCCCGTATCGGCAAAGCCGCGGGTCTGGACCTTGCGGACATGCTCGATGGTCAGGCCGCAATGGACCCGCTCGAACGGCCCCGCTTCCGGCCCCGCCGCCGTGGTCTCCAGCCGTGCGCCGGGCAGGCGCTCCCAGCAGAAGCGGTTGACCACCAGGACGAAGCGGTTTTCATCCGCGAGGTAGCGCATGTCCTGGGCCGGCACCAGCGCGTCCTGCAGACAGGCCGCCAGAACGGCCAGGTCTTCATCGTCCAGGGCGCGAAGTTTCAGCGGTTCGGACACGCAAATCTCCCCAAGCCGGGCGGATCAGCCCTTGATACGTTCGATATCGGCGCCGCAGGCGGCCAGCTTTTCCTCAAGGCGCTCATAGCCACGGTCGAGATGATACACGCGATTGATCACGGTTTCGCCCTTGGCCGCCAGCCCCGCCAGCACCAGGCTGACCGAGGCGCGCAGGTCCGTCGCCATGACCTCGGCACCGGTCAGCGACGGCACGCCGCGCACCATGGCCGACGCCCCGTGAACGTTGATATTGGCACCCATGCGGCCGAGCTCCGGCACATGCATAAAGCGGTTTTCAAAAATCGTCTCGGTCACCATGGAGGCACCACCCGCCACCGACATCATCGCCATGAACTGCGCCTGAAGATCGGTGGGGAAACCGGGATAGGGCTCGGTCATCACGTCGATGCCCTTGATGCGGCCGCGACCACGCGCCACACGGATGCCGCGCTTGGTCTCGGTGATCTGCACGCCCGCCTCGCGCAGTTTCTCGAACAGGGCTTCGCTGTGCGTCATGTCCACGCCGGTCAGCTCCACATCGCCGCCGGTGACCACCGCCGACATGGCATAGGTGCCGGTCTCGATCCGATCGGGGATGACGTTATGCATGGCTGCAGACAGGGGACCGTTGCCCTGGATGGTCAGCGTATCGCTGCCCAGCCCGTCGATCTCCACCCCCATGGCGATCAGGCAACGCGCCAGGTCCGTCACCTCGGGCTCGCGCGCGGCATTGGACAAAACGGTTTCGCCCTTGGCCAGCACCGCCGCCATCATCAGGTTCTCGGTCGCGCCGACGGAAACGAAGGGAAACACCACGTGGCCGCCACGCAGGCCGCCCTTGGGCGCGCGCGCCTCGATATAGCCCGACTGCACATCCACGACGGCGCCGAGCGCCTCCAACCCCTTCAGGTGCAAATCCACCGGCCGGTTGCCGATGGCACAGCCGCCCGGCAGCGACACCCGCGCAATACCCTCGCGCGCCACCAGCGGGCCCAGCACGAGGACCGAGGCGCGCATGCGCCGCACCAGGTCGTAGGGCGCGGTGGTTGACGTGATCCGTCGCGCGGTGAGCGCCAGCACACGGCCGAAGTGGCCGCCGCCCTCGGCATCGCCATCCATGGAAATCTCGACGCCGTGCTCGGCCAAAAGCCGCGCCATGGTCGAGATATCGGCAAGGTGCGGCAGGTTGCCGAGCCGCAGGGTCTCGCCGGTCAGCAGGCTCGCCGCCATCAGCGGCAGGGCGGCATTCTTGGCGCCGGAGATGGGAATCACACCCTTGAGGCGCTTGCCGCCGCGAATCCTGATCTTGTCCATGGGCCTCGTCGTGTCGGGAAAAGGCGGGCGGAAATCGCCCCGACCCCTTAGTTACCTTATGCGGGGCAAAGGCTCAAGACGGCGCCGGACCGTCCTTTGCCGCCTTGGCGGGCGCGCTCTCGGTCCCGGTGCCGGCCTTGCGGCGGCGCAGGTTGGCACGCAGGGCCTCGGCCTGGCGGGCGCGGCGGGCGGCGGCGGCTTCGGCGGCGGATTGCGGGGTTTTGGGCGGGTTGGCGGCGTTCATGGGCGCAGAGACTACCCCCCGCCGTGGCCACGCGGCAAGAGGGTGGCGCGCCTTTACCGGGCCTTTACGTCTTGGCCCCTATAACCGGGGCCCGGCGCGGGTTAACCGTGTTGCACGGGGGGCGCCCATATGGCATGTTCCGCCCCTCCAAACCGGGCCGCACTAGCTCAGGGGTAGAGCACTCCCTTGGTAAGGGAGAGGTCGAAAGTTCGAATCTTTCGTGCGGCACCAGTTTTTCCTAAGTATTTCAGAGACTTAGGAGATAGCCCCCCAAAAGCCGCTACCGAATACTCCGCCTTTACTCCACTCCTGCTCCACGAGGAGTGAATTTGCTATGGCGAGTCTCACGAAGATCAACGGCAGATATCACGTCAGGGTCAGACGTAAAGGCTTCAAAGCTCAGTGTAGAAACTTTACCCACAAGGCAGACGCCCTGAAGTGGGTAAGACAGATAGAGATAGAACTGGAACGTGGCTTTGTCGGGCTCAACGATACAACCCTCGGTCAACTCATAGAGCGGTATCTAAGCGTCGTATCTGTTACCAAAAAATCGGGCGAAAAAGACCGTTTTCGTCTCGCAGCCTTAAGCAAGTCATCTCTAACGCAATTGCCTTTATCCAAAATCACCCCAGCCGCTATCGCTGAGTATCGAGATGCGAGGCTGAAAGAGGTGCAACCAGCTACCTGTCTGAGGGACCTAAACCTTCTCTCTCATATCTTCACTATCGCCATGCGGGAGTGGGACTATCAACTTCCCTGCAACCCCGTCTCTCAAATCAGAAAGCCACCAGCCTCAAAGCCTCGAACACGACGCCTAGAGAAAGACCAGGAAAAAAGGCTGCTCGATGCATTAGCCCAGTCGAGAAGCCCTTGGGCAAAGCCGCTGGTCATAGTCGCCATTGAGACTGGAATGAGACGCGGTGAAATACTCTCACTCAGATGGGAGAACGTTTATCTCGCTCAGTCTTATGTCCATCTGCCAGATACAAAAAATGGCAATGCCAGAGATGTTCCCTTGTCCACGCTTGCAAAAGAGACACTGGCGGAACTTCCCCGAGATATCTCAGGCCGGGTCTTTCCGATGCACTTTGAAGCTCTGAAAAGCCTTTGGAAAAGGATCTGCCGGAACCTCGATATCGAAGATCTAAGGTTCCACGACCTGAGCCATGAAGCCACAAGCCGCTTATTTAAGAAAGGCCTGAACGTTATGGAGGTGGCCACTATAACCGGCCATAAAGATACAAAAATGCTCAGTCGCTACACTCATCTCAGGGCGGAGGATCTAGCAAGAAAGCTTGGGTGATCCGAATACCAAATAAGACCGCAAACCAAATATCATGTACGCCAGGACACGTTTTACCTGTTCAAACTCAAACCCCCACCAGACCTTTCTAGTGGGGGTTTTTTCAAACTAATGGTTCGATCTAACGAGAGATAAGGAAATCATCTCGTTTACGCCCCGCTTTTTCGGCTTCCTGAAGCCACTTGGGAGCACGCCCCCGCCCGGTCCAAGAATTACCCGAGGCGTCGCGATATTTTGCAGCGATCTTTTTTCCAGCCAACGAGCTTTTGCGACCCGACTTTTTCGATCCCTTTGCTTGGTTTTTCGTCTTTTTGCTGAAGACTGTCTTTAGGTCAGCAGCGGAAAGCTTAAATTTCACGACAAGCTTGCGGACTTCAGCGATCCCCGGCTTTTCGACAGCTAATAGCTTCTTCTTTTGAAGCTCTAACGCGGCGATTTTTTTGTTGAGGGATTGGATGGATGCACGACGGGCCATATTTTTTCTCTTCCGAGGTTTGTGGACGATTAAAAAAAACATGATTTAAAAAAATATTCAAGAGTTAAATTTTTAAGAGATAAATAGGAAGAGAATTAATCCCATCCTACGCTTCCCTCAATTCAGTCTTTCCTGTACCCACCTAGTAACTAGACTTATGACTTCTTCATGTATTCCCATCATGCCGTGGTGAGATTCGGACCCGCAAAGAGCTGCCCTATTCTCCTCAAAGGACTCTTGCCCACCCTCAACAACTTTAATTACTTTATCCTTCACAAGGACTAAATCTTTGCTAAAGGATTTTAGAAGAGACAAACTCTCCGATCCCACACATCCATCCCTTTTGTGAATAATCATCAGAACTGATGATGATATCTTTTTATATGGTAGATCGAATACCGTCGCCTCACGCGTATACCTAGTTAGAGTAGACAATAGTACTATGCCACGAATTTCTGACCCGAAACGGGATGCCACATTAACTATCCTAATTGTTCCTCTGCTCTCTCCAGCAAAAAAGACAGGTAATTTATATGACTCATGGACTGAGTGAATTATTCTCCTAATTGCAACTGCATATTCTTCACTAGTGCTTTTGTGTCTAACATCGGGACAATTTGGAACAACAACTAAAAATCCACTTTCCGATAATGCTCGAACCCATTTAATAATTATACTTGGATGTTTATTTGGCAGTCTTTTATTGGAAATCAGAATTTCTTCTGAGCGGACCCTGCCACTTTTGCCATATAAACAGCCATTGCTCCCTTGCATTGAGAAAATAATAGCTTTTGGAGATTGTTTCGGACGTTTTACGAAATAAGTGATCGTACCCGAATCTCCAAAAGCAACTCTGCCGAAATTAGGCGGTAATTTTTGCGAAAGCTTTTGCGATTGCTGATTATCAGCCCACGCATTTGAGATTGATAAGAAAATCAAAAAAAAGAATAGGATTTTTTTCATGGTCAAGGGCCTTTGCAAGCCAAGAATACAGAGAAGTGGATCAGTCAGATCGATTACGAAAGGGAAGAATGGCAGGAGATAGATAGCCGATCGTCCTATCGATCTTGACCCTGATGCTATTGTTTTAGAGGGGGAAGAGCCAGCTTCTTAGTGTCCAATCGCCTCCACTCCATCGTCTCGGATGGATGAGTATCCATCGCCCCTCTGCAGACCCTGAAGTCTATGGCTTGCCTGCCGTGGACCTAATCCTTCTTCCCCAGTTTTAAGGCGGTGTAGTACAATTCCAGCGATGGGGTTCTCGATTGAAGGCTAGACTGACTAAGATGAATAAACGCTTAGGCATATACACGGACCAATCCGATGTAGTCACTGGCAACTGTTTAAAGCTTTAATGATTTTTTCGCAGGGATCTTTTCGACGTGAGGCGAAATAAATGAATAAGAGAAAGAAATTCGCTGCAGCATTGGCTGTCGTTGGAATGCTGCTCGGTCCTGCTGCTCAGGCAGCTGAGACTGTCATGTATTGCACGACAGAACTTGCCACGGGAATGATTCTTAAAAATGGGGTTTGGAAAACTGGCCCGTTCACAAAAAAAAGATATACGATTAAGTTCTCAAATAATTTCAAATCAGTAGTGGGTTTTAGCGGGTCATATTCTTTTAATTGTAATAGTATTTTTAACGGCCTTTTTAAAGAGTTAATCTTTTGCAAACCGTCGGGCAGGGCAGCAGGCTATTTGACCTTCAACACAAAGACTTATCGGTTCTCATACACTCATCTCTTCGGATGGATTAGCCAGCTTCCGGGAGAAAATTACGCTGACACTGTCATGGTACGAAACGGCACGTGTCAGAAGTTCTAGGTTAATCGGTCTTGTGAAAATGAGACTTTAGCCTCAACCGAAAGAGACAAGTTTCATCTATGAGGTTTCTTTGATGAGCATAAAGAGAAACAAGTTTGCGGCAACATTGGCTGTCGTTGGAATGCTGCTTGGTCCTGCTGCTCAGGCAGCTGAGACTGTCATGTATTGCACAACTCAATTATCTACAGGCATGAAATTTTTAAAAGGGGGATGGAAAACGGTCAAATTCAAAAAACTAAGATATACGATTAAGTTTTCGGAAAATTATGAGTCTGTTGTTGGTTTGGACGGGAAGACAAGTTGGCAATGTGAGCGTATATGGTCAGCTGTTTCGCCCGAGGAAATATCCTGCAACGGTCGTTATTATCATCTAAATTTTAATAAAAAAACTAATCGATTCACTTTGTCTAAAATGTATGGGTGGATTAATCAAAGGCCGGGAAAGGCATATGCCGATACCGTTTCGGTAGAAAACGGCACGTGTCAGAATTTCTAGGGAGCAATTGAAGAAAACTTCTACCCTCAACTCAGTTCAAATGAGGGGAAAGAAAGTTATCCTAGACTAGTCCAGAATGAGGGCATCGAACGCTAAGTACTTCAAAGGCGGCTTTATTAGGTTCAGCGATAAAGAACCTCGCCAAAATAACTAACAGAGACTATTTACAGATACAAAAAGGCCCAGAGGAAAAGGCAAATCCTCTGGGCCTTTTCTCTTTCTTCGGAACTCCCCTTAGGACTGAGGAGGAACCATTTTACGGAGATTCAACTCGACCTTAAAGAACAGCAAGAACAGTATAATGGCGATAACAACTCCGAGGGCCCAAACGGCTTGAAGCAATTGCTTGCCGCCATTGACATTATTCTTCAATGCTTCCGCTCTAGCCTTCATAGCCTCTTTAGACTTGGCCGCTACCCGCTGGTTAAACAGGGACTTATAGGCTACTAGTGTCCCTCTGATTTCGCGGTCAAGAGCACCATTAGCGTTTTCGGACTTACGCTTTTCGTAGCTTTTTGCAACGTCTGAAGACCAGTCTACCAAGCCATCTAGAAATTCATCTCGCCGAATCTTGCCAACCCACCGGTCTAATCTATCAGCATCTATTTTTTGTTTCAGGACGGAATTGTAAAGCTCGGCTACTTTGGTAACACGTTGGTCAATCGGCTTGACCTTGGTTTCTTCAGGCTTCTCATTTTGTTTTGATTCGCTATTCGCCTGAGCAGCCTTCTTCTTTTTTTGTGCCTCAGTATAATCACTCCAATCTGGCTTTTTAATGCTGTCTGACGCTCTCGTGTCTGGACCATCAATAATATTGATTGCACCTGAGAAGGCTTGTACAGCCGCTACTAATAAAGCAATCAGTGCAAAAGCAACCACAATCCTACGGAAAACATTGAATAACCAAGTTTCCGAGGCGTCTAGAAATCCAACTATTCGCTTCATAGTTTTTCCTTTTTTTTTATTTTCTAGTTTGAGCCCGCGACATATCAAAAATATTTCGCTTTTCTATATAACACATTTTTGCGGTTGTTTCCAAGGTCCCTACACCTTAGGTCTACTCCTCACTCCCAGTTTGTTTGAGATGGGGAAATCCAAAGCCCAGTTCTTCAAACGTGGCTGAGGATGGATCCTTCCATAAACCAAGCTGCTTAGCCCACTCCTCACGCATCAGATCTCTAAGGTCCTGTTGCCAGCCTTCGGGGACGATGTAGCTATCATGAACTGTGAGGATTGGAACATCATGGTGCATGAACCAATCAATGATTTGTTCTGTGATCTGACTATCAAGAAACTGGAGCTTGGTCCCCACTCCAGAACACAGTGATGCAGCTATCGGCTCATGCTTTTTCTGCAAAGCCTCTAAGACCTTTTTGACGAGACGCGATGGCCTGTCGATGCTTTCAGGCAATGTCAGATCATTAGTCAATGCCCTGATAGCCTGCTTCTCAGATTTGGCATTGATGACAACTAGAAGGGCTGTCTTACAGACTTCTCTTTGAACATTTTCTGGCAGACCAAGGTCTTCATCCAAGGCATACGGGTCCTCCCTATACCAGACACCCCGCAGCCCATAGAGCATCACAATGTGGGTGCCAGAGAAGTCCACCTCTACAGTTGGCTTGCCATTGATCAGGATGTTCTGACGATGCTCCTTCGGTAGGCTTTGCCACCAGCCGCCATAGAACCTTCCACCCTCTTCAAATGAGCCATTGTTAAAGACCCGATGCACCTGCTGGTGCTGCGGACCTATGTGTTGGGTCTTGCCATCTTTGAGAACGACAAAGCCTTCACCCAGCCCGCCGCCGATCACCGTTTGGCCGATGATCTTCTGGTCAGCGGGGCCCTGTCATGAACGCGCCCGCCAAACTGACGTCGCATCTGCTGGCCCGCAAAGGCGGCGCGGCCCCGGCGGCGCGGGGCGCACACGCACCCCAGTCCACCCCCCGGTCCGCATCCCGCTCCCGGCCCGCATCGGCGCGCGATACCGGCGCACCGGCACGCCTGACCCTGCGACTGGACGAGCGCCGTCACCTGCGCCTCAAGCTGACGGCGGCCCATTTGCAGCAAAGTCTTCAGGCTGTCCTCAGCGAAGCGCTTGATCGCTATCTCGACCAGGTCAGCCCGGAAATGTTGTCGAATAATTGCGTCTGCCTCGCCACGCGGGCACCGACCCGCGCCGACGGCGGGGAGCCTTGACCCGAACCGGAGCACGCCCCATGCCCGACACCGCCATCCCCCCTTGCGAAGCCCTGCCCGCCGCCGATGGTCCCGCGCCTGCCGCCGCGCTCAGCGCCGGTATCGTGCGGCGCGGACATAATCCGTGGTGGGGCAAGGATCAGAAAAACCCACCGCCCGCCGGGCCCCAGCCGGACGATGCGGCGAAAACAGCTATCCCGCCAAGCCTCGGCCGAGCCAATCTCGCACGGGCGCGAACGATGCTCGATCGTGAGGATCCCGCCGCCCCGAAGCCGGCACCGAAGACCGCATCCGAACCCGCGGGCGCGCGTGCGCGCCTGCGTCCGCCACCCGGTGCCGACATCAGTCCCGGCCTGCTTGAACGTCTGCCGACGCAAATGCTGATCGATGTCGCGGTCTTCGCCACCGTGTTCACGGTGAGCTGCGGGCTGATGCTGTATCTTTCGCTTTACGCGTTCTGATCCGGTTTTCAATCGTGGGCGGCGATGAACGCCCCGATGATGCGGCTGAAAGCCTCGGGCTGCTCGATATTTGAAATATGCGCCGCGCCCGCGATCTCCACCACCTCGGCGCCGGGCACCAGCGCCGCATCGGCGCGCACGCCGGCGACGGGACAGGCAATGTCCTCGGCCCCGGCAATGAACTGCGTCGGCACCGCGATGCGCGGCAACTGCCTGCGGTAATCCAGGGTCTTGAGCGCTTCAGCCGCGCCGATGAAACCGTTCAGCGACGTTCCCCTGATCATGTCGCGGACGGCCTCGGCGCGGGCCGGTTCACGCGCCACGAAATCCGGCGTCAGCCAGCGGGCCAGGGTGGGCTCGACCACGGCTTCGATGCCCTGTTCGCGGGCCAGCGCGATGCGGTCGTTCCAGCTTTTGACGAAGGCATCGCTTCTTTCCATCATCGAATTGGCAATGGTCAGGCTCGCGACCCGCTCGCGCATCGCAAGCGTGGCGCCGACCGCGATCATGCCACCGAGCGAGAGGCCGACCACGTGGCCGCGCGAGATGCCAAGACCGTCCCACAGCGCCGTCAGGTCCCCCACCAGTTGATCGAAGCTGTAGGGCGGCGGCGGCGCATCGCTGCCGCCGTGGCCGCGCACGTCGTAGCACAACACGCGGTAACGCCCCGACAGCGCCTCCGCCTGCGCCCGCCACATGCCGAGATCGCTGGCGATGGAGTTGATGAAGGTGATCCACGGCGCCCCCTCGGGCCCGACGACACGGCAATGGGTGTCGAAATCTCCGGTCGTGATCCGCATGAATGCCCCCCTACCTGTATAGTATTGTACGCGTACAGACGTACATATATTCCTAAAATGCCGCGCGCAACGCGATCCAAAGCCGTTCCACCGGCCCCAGACGCACCGGACAGTTGAGCGCATCGGGATCGAAACCCCGTGCCAACAGGCGCTCCAGCACCGTCTCGTAAGTCGCCATCATGATCCGTGCGGGCCGGCCGAGGTGCCGTGGCACCGCCTTCAGCACCCGGCGCGCGGCCCGGAAGCGGGCGCGCGCCATCGTCGCCATTTCGGCCGCCACCTCCGGCAAATGCGGATCCCGCAGGAAGGCCGCCGGATCGCGGGTGGTGATGCCCTTGGCCTCCAGCAGCTCGCGATGGACGTAAATGCGGCCCTGGGCCGCGTCCTCCGCCAGATCACGCAGGAAATTGACGTATTGCAGCGCCTGGCCAAGGGACAGGGCGAGCGAGCGCCCCTCAGGCCGGCGCAGGCCGAAAATCGTGGTCGACAGCATGCCGATAGCACCCGCCGCACGGCGACAATAAAGCTCGAGTTCTAGAAGACTGGGCGCGCACATGCGCCCCGATGCATCCATCGTCACGCCGTCGACCAGCGCGAGAAAGTCATCGCGGTGCAGGCCAAAGCGCGCAACCGGCGCAAGCAGGGCATGGGTGATGGGGCGCGTCGGCGCTCCCGCGTAAAGGCGCTGCACTTCGGCGCGCCATTCCGCCAGAAGCGCCAGCTTTTCATCGACGGTGCCGGGACCATCGGCAATATCGTCGACGCTGCGGCAAAATGCATAAACGGCGAAGATCGCCTCGCGCCGGTCATGCGGCATAAAGCGAAGCGCCCAGTAGAAAGACGAATGGGCATCGGCAACGATGGCATGAACGGCTTCACGGGCCTGTACCTCGGCCCGGCCATTCGATGGCGACGGTGCCGGTTCAGGCACGCGTGGAAGAGGCCTGGCCGGCAGCACCCAGCGCACCTAGGGCCGCTTCGACGATATGCGCCGCATCCAGACCGGCCTCGGCATACTGGGCGGCGGGCGCGGCGTGATCTATGAAGCGATCGGGCAGCACCATGGGCCGGACCTTGAGGCCGCCATCAAGCAAGCCCGACAGGGCGAGATGATGGAGGACGAAGGAGGAGAACCCGCCGACGGAACCTTCCTCGATGGTGATCAGGACTTCGTGTTCCCGCGCCAGGCGTTCGACCAGTTCGGTGTCCAGCGGCTTGGCGAAACGCGCATCCGCCACGGTCGTGCTCAACCCGCGCGCGGCCAGGTCGTCCGCCGCCTTGAGACATTCGCCAAGACGCGCCCCGTAGGACAACAACGCGATCTTGCCGCCCTCGCGCAGGATCCGGCCCTTGCCGATGGGCAGCGGCGTGCCGTGGGCAGGCAGCTCGACGCCGACGCCTTCACCACGCGGATACCGCAGGGCCGAAGGACGGTCGTCAATGGCTGCCTGGGTCGCGACCATATGCACCAGCTCGGCCTCGTCGGCGGCGGCCATCAGCACGAAACCCGGCAAACAGCCGAGATAGGCCACGTCGAAAGCCCCCGCATGGGTCGCCCCATCAGCGCCCACCAGCCCGGCGCGGTCGAGCGCGAAGCGCACTGGCAGGCCCTGTATCGCCACATCGTGAACGACCTGGTCATAGCCGCGCTGCAGGAAGGTCGAATAGATGGCGCAGAACGGCTTGAAGCCTTCTGTCGCCAGCCCGGCGGCAAAGGTGACCGCATGCTGTTCGGCAATGCCCACGTCGAACGAGCGGTCGGGGAAACGCTCGGCCAAAAGATCGAGCCCGGTGCCCGACGGCATCGCCGCGGTGATAGCAACGATGCGATCGTCGCGCGACGCTTCATCAATCAGGGCGTTGGCAAATACCTTTGTGTAACTCGGCGCGTTGCTGCCCGCCTTGACCAGCTCGCCGGTCACGACATCGAACCGGCCGACGCCGTGGTACTTGTCCTCTGCCTGTTCGGCGGGGGCAAAACCGTGGCCTTTCTGGGTCACGACATGCACCAGCACCGGGCCGGGAATGCGCGAATCGCGAACATTCTTCAGCACCGGCAAGAGGTGATCGAGGTTATGACCGTCAATAGGACCGACGTAGAAGAAGCCCAGTTCCTCGAACAACGTGCCGCCGGTCACCATGCCGCGTGCGTATTCCTCCGCACGCTGCGCCGCTTTTTTCAGCGGGCGCGGGAACTTTTCCGTCATCATCTTGGCGAAGTGACGCACCGAACGGTAAGCACGCGATGAAATCAGCCGCGACAGGTAGGCGCTCATGGCGCCGACCGGCGGTGCGATGGACATATCGTTGTCGTTGAGGATAACAATCAGCCGCGCATCGGTGGACCCGGCGTTATTCATGGCTTCGTAGGCCATGCCCGCGCTCATGGCACCATCACCGATGACGGCAATGACGTTGTTGTCGGCTTCCTTCAGGTCCCGCGCCACCGCCATGCCCAGCCCCGATGAAATCGAGGTCGAGGAATGGGCCGCGCCGAAGGGATCAAAGACACTTTCGGCTCGCCGGGTGAAGCCCGACAGGCCACCGGCCTGACGCAGGGTGCGGATACGGTCGCGCCGCCCGGTGAGGATCTTGTGGGGGTAGCTCTGGTGGCCGACATCCCAGATCAGGCGGTCATCGGGGGTGTTGAAAACGTAGTGCAGCGCCACCGCCAGTTCGACCACCCCCAGCCCGGCGCCAAGATGGCCGCCGGTGATGGAAACCGCCTCTATGGTTTCGGCACGCAACTCGGCCGCGACCTGGGCGAGGTCCTTTTCGTCAAGCTGCCGGAGATTGGAGGGCAGCTTCACGGTATCGAGTAGCGGTGTCTTGCTGGTATCGCTCATTACGCCAAAATCCTGCCGGGCCGGAAGCGGCCCGCGAACCCATCATACGCCTAGGAACCTTTCCACGATGTTGCTATTTTCCGTGGGAAATCAAGGGTCAGGCTGGAAATGTCGCCTTCCCTAGCATGGAATGACCAGGCTTTTCACGGTTTTTCCTTCCCCCGGCGCCCAACTGGCGACGCAGGCGGGTTCTGCTAGATTGGCGTCGACAGGGAGGATGACATGAAAACACGCCGTCTCGGCCCCGAGGCCCTAAGCGTATCTGCCATCGGCTACGGTGCGCCGACCTTTACCGGGCGGACGCCGCCGGGCGGGATGGAGAACGCCTGCGCCGTGGTGGCCCGCGCCATCGATCTCGGCATCACCCTGATCGATACCGCCGATCATGGCGACGGCAACAATGAAGAAGTTCTGGGCCAGGCCCTGAAAGGGCGCCGTGCCGACGTGGTGCTGTGTTCCAAGTTCGGCAACCTGCGCGGCTGGTCATGGGCCAAGGAGAGCGGACGCACCGTTGACGGCAGCCCCGAATACGCGCGCCGGTCGCTGGAAGGGTCGCTCCGGCGGCTCGGCACCGATTACCTCGACCTCTATTACCTGCACAGGGTGGACCCCGCCATCGCCATCGAGGAAAGCATCGGCGGGATGCTGCGGCTCAAGGAAGAAGGCAAGATTCGTCACATCGGCCTGTGCGAGGCCGGGCCCGAAACCGTGCGCCGCGCAGCCGCCGTAACAGCGATCACCGCCGTGCAAAGCGAATATTCGCTGATGACGCGCGAATATGAAGCCGACACGCTCCCCACCGTCGCCGCGCTGGGCATCGGCTTCGTCGCCTATTACCCGATGGGACGCGGGTTCCTGGGCGGCGCCGTACGCCAGACACCCACCGACAGCCGCAAGGCCGTACCACGCTTCGCGCCGGAAAACCTGGCGCGCAATCTTCAAGTCCTGGCGGAAATGGAAACGCTCGCCCGTGACAAGGGCTGCACCACCGGGCAACTGGCGCTCGCGTGGCTGCTGGCACGGGGCGAAAACATCGTGCCTATTCCCGGCACCAACTCGATCCGCCACCTGGAAGAAAACGCAGCCGCCGCCGATGTGACCCTGAATGATGCCGACATGGCGACGCTGGATCGTTTGTTTCCGGCGGAAGGCGGGCTTGCGGGCGCGCGCTTCGACCGCGATCGAAGCGATGAGCTGAATATCTGACGCTTAAGGCTTTTTCGCCGTCAGTTCCCTGAGGATGGTCCGCGCCCGCGCCACCCCGTCGGCGCCAAGCGTCTTTTCCAGACGCGCCAACGGCGCCGAGGCCTCGGCGTAGCCACCGGCCTCGGCCCGCTTGGACCAGGCCCAGGCCCGCGCCGGGTCTTTCGGCACGCCCTCCCCGCGCTGGTAGAGAAGCGCCAGATTGTATTGCGACGGCGCGAGGCCCGCCTCGGCCGCGCGCGTGTAAAACAGCGCCGCTTGCCCGACGTTGCGGGGAACTCCCATGCCGGTTTCGTGAAGGCGGGCAAGGTTGTGGAACGCCTCAACCACGTCCTTCTTGGCCGCAACGGCGTACCATTCCGCCGCCTTGGCCGGGTCGCGCACCCGCCCCCGACCCGATTCATAGGCCAGCCCCAGTGAATAGGCCGCCAGACCGTGGCCCTGCCGTGCCGCCTTTTCGAACCAGTCGGCGGCTTTGACGCGGTCAGCCTTGCCGCGCAGGCCCTGGGCCAGGATTTCACCAAGCAGTTATTGCGCCTGGGCATCCCCCGCCTCGGCGGCGCGGGAATACCACTTCATCGTATCGCTGTAGCCGTTCGGCACCGGCACGTCGGCGGCAGCGGCGGCGCCCGGCACCAACCCCATCGCCAGAATTAAGATCATGCCCGCGATCATGCGCACCAAAAGCCCCCATCGGCCGGTATCGTGGCCCCGCCTGCCTGCAAGACTAGAACAGCCCTCACGCATTGACGTCAACAATCACGCGCCCGCGCACTCGGCCCGCCAGCACCTCGTCGGCCAGCCAGGGCAGATCATTGATGGGATGGGTTTCGGTCATGGCCGCCAGCTTGTCCCGGCTCAGCACCTTGGGGATGCGCGCCCAGACGGCGCGGCGCTCTTCAATCGGGCCGTGCCCGCCCTCGACGCCGATCAGCCGCACCCCGCGCAGGAAGAACGGGATCAGCGACGCGGTGAAGGTATTGCCCCCGGCAAGCCCGCAGGACGCGATCACACCGCGTTCATCCATCGAAGCGATGACCGTGGATAGCGTCTTGCCACCCACCGCATCCACGCAACCGGCGAAACGCTTGGGCAACAACGGGCGTTCCGGCTCCTTGTCCAGCTCGGCGCGGGGGATAACCTCCGCCGCGCCCAGCGCGCGCAGGTAGGGCGCTTCATCCATGCGCCCGGTGGAGGCGATGACGTGGTAGCCCATCGCCCCCAGCATCGCCACCGACATGGAACCGACACCCCCCGAAGCGCCGGTAACCAGCACCGGCCCGCCGCCGGGCTTAACACCATTCTTTTCCAACTCCAGAATACCGATCATGGCGCTCGTGCCCGCGGTGCCGATCCCCATGCAGTCGGCGCCGGTCCAGCCGTCCGGCACCGGGATCAGCCATTCCGAACGCGTGCGCGCGAAGGCGGCATAGCCACCGGCAAAATGCTCGCCGGCGCCGTAGCCGTTCAGCACGACCTGGTCGCCGGGCTTGAAGGCGGGACTCGCCGATTCCACCACTTCGCCCGCAAGGTCCACGCCGGGCACGAAGGGGAAATCCTTGATGCGGTAGCCGACGCCCTTGATCATCATGGCGTCCTTGTAATTGATGGTGGAATGGGTGACGCGAATGATCACATCGCCTTCGGGCAGCGTCGCGGCAGGCACCTCGCCCAACCGGCCGACCGGCTTGCCGTCGCCCGCATCTAGGTAAAAGGCACGAATACTTTCAGGTAAGCTCATAAGACAGGTCCCTTGCTCGGCCCGCCCAGGCCCGCGACGCGCCATTCCAGAGTTTCGCCCGCGAGGAACGGCACCACGTCGCCCATGCGGTCGGGCACCGTTTCATTGATGCGTTCCAGCACCAGGGTTTCCTCGTTGACCGGCAGGCCATAAAAAGCCGCACCGAAATGCGAGGCAAAATTCTCGAGCTTCTCCAGCGCGCCCTCTTCTTCGAAGACGGTGGCATAGGCCGCCATCGCAACCGGGGCGTTGAAAATCCCGGCGCAGCCACACGCCGATTCCTTGGCCGCCACCGTGTGGGGCGCCGAATCGGTGCCGAGAAAGAACTTGGCATTGCCCGATACCGCCGCCTTGCGCAGCGCGATGCGGTGCGCCTCGCGCTTGGCCACCGGCAGGCAATAGGCGTGCGGCCGCAACCCGCCCCGGAACATCGCGTTGCGGCTGATCATCAGGTGGTGCGGCGTAATCGTGGCAGCGACATGAGGCGCGGCCTCGGCCACGAACTGAATCGCTTCCTTGGTGGTGATGTGTTCGAACACCACGCGCAACGCCGGAAAGTCCTTCAGCATGGGGGCCAGCACGCGCTCGATAAACACGGCTTCGCGGTCGAAAATATCCACATCCGCATCGGTGACTTCGCCATGCACCAGCAACGGCGCACCGAGCTTTTCCATGCGCGCCAGCACCGGCGCGATCTTGGCGACATCGGTGACGCCGTGATCGGCATTGGTCGTCGCGTGGGCGGGATAAAGCTTGCAGGCAATGACGACGCCGCCGCGATAGCCCTTTTCCACCTCATCGGGGTCGCTCAGGTCGGTCAGGTAAAGCGTCATCAGCGGCGTGAACCGGCCCCCACCGTGCGCGCATTTCATGATGGCGTTGCGGTACGCAGCGGCGGCCCTCACCGTGGTCACCGGACGCGCCAGGTTGGGCATGACGATGGCGCGGGCAAAGACCTTCGCCGTCTGCGGCAGGACACGGGCCAGCATGTCGCCTTCGCGCAAATGCACGTGCCAGTCGTCGGGACGGCGGATAGTGAGGCGGCTCATGGTCATCTGTCGGCGGGAATTATCCCAAAGGTTTATATCGGCTGGATGGAGCGTAACGATAACGCATATTGCCGCTCATGCCCCTCTGATTTCCTGAGTGATTTCGCCATAAAAATCGAGATAGCGGCGCACCACGGCGGCTTCCGTGTATTCCACGTCGAACCGGGCCCGCGCCGTGCGGGCGAGCGCACCCGCGAAATCGGGCTCGCTCAGTAGCCGGTTCATCGCACCCGCCAGCGCGCCAACATCATCTATCGGCACCAGAAGCCCGTCCTCTCCATCGCGGATCAGGCCCACCGGCCCCTTGGCGCGGGCGCAGATCAACGGCGTATCCTGGGCCCAGGCTTCGATCATCACGGTGCCGAACGGCTCGTAGCGCGACGGCATGACGCAATAATCGGCGGCGGCGAACAACGCCGCCCGGTCGTCGCGCCAGCCCAGCATGCGCACGCGGTCGCTCAGGCCTTCCGCCGTGATCAGCTTTTCCAGCGCGCCGCGCAATTCGCCTTCGCCCGCGATCCACAAATAGGCGCCGGGGACCCGGCCCTGGGCACGGATCAGGATGTCGAAGGCCTTTTTTTGATGCAGGCGGCCAAGGGCGAGGAACAGCGGCGCGTCGGCGGGCGTGTTCAGGGCCGCACGATCCACTGCAGGCGCGGTCGCGGCATCGGCGAAGGTCGGGATGAAGTGCGCCCGCGCCGCGGGCCAGCCGCCCTTGACCTGGTGGTCGCGAATATCGGGCGTCACGCCGACAAGGTGATCGCATTCTCGGTAGTTTGAAACCTTGTAGTAGCCGCCGAACCAGCCGACATGGACAAAGGGCACGCCCGCACGCTCGCGGCTGACAAAGCGCGTCGCCCGGTTCATCCAGCTTTGCACCACATCGGGTTCGGCATCGTGAATGATGCGGGACAACTGGCGGCCGGTGAAAATATCCAGCAGCCCGCCAAAGGAAAGTTCCAGCGCATCAATCCCGGCGGCGCGCAGTTGCGCGGCACGATGCGAATTGCGCCGGATGACCACGGTCTGGTCCAGCCCCGCGCGATGCAGCGCCATCACCATGTCGACGAAATAGGTTTCCGCCCCGCCGACATCGGCCCCGGCCATGATCTGCACGACTTTCACGAAGCCCCTCCCGTCCGCGCGATCAGCGCGCGCGCCGCGTTTTCGACGACATCGACGCTCAATCTGCTCATCAGCGTGTGGGTGATATTGACGTCGAAGCCCGGCGGCATCAATTCCTCGAAACTTTCCGGCGTGCGCACGAAGGCGCAATCGGGACCGAAGGGCGCATAGTGAACATCCGGGCTGGGCCCGAACAGGCCCAGCGTCGGCACCCCGCTGGCGGCAGCAATATGCATCAGGCCCGAATCGTTACCAATGTAGAGCCGCGCCCGCGCCAGACAGGCCGCCGATTCCAAAAGCCCGGCCCCGGAACAAAGATCGATCGCGCCCGGAAAGGCATCGAACAACGCTTCGGCACGCGGGCGTTCATGGGGCGCGCCCAGAACCATCAGCCGCGCCCCAGCCAACGGCGCCCCCGCCCCGGTCAGGCGCCGGGCCAGCTCGACGAAACGGTCCACCGGCCATTCCTTGCCGGGCCAGTTCGCGGTCGGGCCGAGCGCCAGTACCGGCGGCCCATCGGGCACGCGGTCGCGGGCGAAAGCGATGTGGGCGGGTGAAAGGTAGAGATGCGGCGGTGCCGGTGTCTCCAGCCCCATCATGCGCGAGACCTGCACCACCCGATGCTCCGGCGAGCGGTCGGATCGCCACGCCCGGCGCCAGCCGTGGGGCAGCGCCCAGGTCAGGGGCGAGCCGCGCAGGTCCACGATCTTGTCCCAATACGTGCCGACGCATTGGCGCCACAGCATGCGCCAATGCCCCGCGCGGGGCCGCTTGGCCATGACGATGACGCGTGCAAGCCCCGGCACCGCCTCGAACAGGGGTGCTGCGGGCGGCCCGCAGGCGACGGTTATCGCCGCACCCGGATGGCTGTCGACGAGGTGGCGCAGCAGGCCCGAGCTCAGGACTGCGTCGCCGATCCGGGTGGAGGTGACGAACAGAATGCGCATGGCCGGTTTATACGGCGCGGGCCCTGCCCTTGCCAAAGGCTTTCCGGCAAAGCCGCCCCTGACAGGCGGCAAACCGGGCATAATCCCCGGCCAACAAAGGTGGATTGATGCTTTCCGAAGGACAAAAATCATACGTGGTGCTGGAAGATCGCGGTGTCGTCAGCTTGCGCGGCGACGATGCGCGGAGCTTCCTGCAGGGCCTGACCACCAACGATATCGGCCGGGTGACACCGGACCAGGCGATCTGGACCGGGCTGCTGACCCCCCAGGGCAAGTACCTGTTCGATTTCTTCGTCGCCGAGATGATGGGCGCGCTGGTGCTGGACGTGGAACGCGCCCGCGTGGACGAGCTATTGGCACTGCTGGCCCGCTACAAGCTGCGCGCCAAGGTGGATATCGTTGACGACAGCGCCGACTGGGTGGTGGTCGCGCTGATGGGTTCCGAAGCCGATGGCCCGGCGCTCGCCGGGTTCGAAGGACGCGGCGGCCTGTTCGCAGGCGGCATCTGCTTTGTCGATCCGCGTTACGGCGGCGGCGGTGCGCGGGTCATCATGCCGCGCGAGGTGCTGAAGAACCTGGAAGATGAAGGGTTCGAACGCGGCGAAGCGGAGGATTACGACCTGCACCGGCTGACCTGCGGCCTGCCCGACGGCAGCCGCGACCTGGTGGTGGAAAAATCCTTCCCCATGGAGCATGGCTTCGACGCCCTCAACGGTATCGCCTGGGAAAAGGGCTGCTACGTCGGCCAGGAAATGACGGCGCGCATGCGCTACCGCACCAACATGAAGCGCACGCTGTTGCCGGTGGAAATCGAGGGCGCGGCACCCGCGCCCGGCAGCGCCATTACCCAGAACGGCAAAGATGCGGGGGAAATGCGCTCCAGCCGCGATGGCATCGGCCTCGCGCTGCTGCGCATCGAGGCGCTGGAAAAATTCGCCGGCCCCGATGGCACGCTGACCTGCGGCGAGGCACGGCTGACGCCCATGCGCCCGCCGTGGCTGGCGCCCGGCGGTGGTGAGACCGTCAACTAGCCTTCGATTTTGGAGAAATCCGCGACGCGGTTGAGCGCCGCGCGGATACGCGACAACAGCCGCAGGCGATTGGCGCGCAGCGCCGCGTCGTCGCAATTCACCGTGACCGCATCGAAGAAGGCATCCACCGGTTCGCGCAAATGCGCCAGCGCGGCCATGGCATCGCCGTATTTTTCGACGCCGAGCGTCAGTTCCAGCGCCTTTTCCTCGAGATCCAGCACCTCGTTCAGGCGCTTTTCGGCGGGCTCGGCCAGCAGCGCCGCATCCACCGCGCCGTCATAGGTGGCCTTGTCCTTCTTTTCCTCGATGCCGACGATGTTGGCGGCGCGGCGGTAGGCCGTCAGCAGGTTGGCGCCGTCATCGGTGCCGAGCAGCGCCGTCAACGCATCCACGCGGGCCAGCAGGCGCACCAGGTCGTCTTCGCCGCCGAGCGCGAACACCGCCTCGATCAGGTCATGACGCACGCCCTTTTCACGCATCTGCACCTTCAGCCGGTCGGCGAAGAAGGCCAGCATCTCGGCGACATCCAGGGATTTTTGTGCATCCGCCGCGGCAAAGATTTTCGCCAGCGGCAGGCGCAGCCCGTTGTCGAGCACGATGCGAATGACGCCGAGCGCGGCGCGGCGCAGCGCAAACGGATCGCGCGACCCGGTGGGCTTTTCACCGATGGCGAAGAATGCCGCCAGGCTATCGATCTTGTCGGCCAGCGCCACGGCAATGGCGGTTGCTTCGGAGGGGCAGTCGTCCCCCGGCCCCTTGGGCGAATAATGTTGGGCAATGGCCTCGGCCACGGCCGGGTCCTCGCCGTCGTTGAGCGCATAATAGCGGCCCATGATGCCCTGAAGTTCGGGGAACTCGCCGACCATGCCGCTGGTCAGGTCGGCCTTGGCCAGGTGCGCCGCACGGGTCGCCTTGTTGCGGTCCGCACCCGGAATGAATTCGCACAATTCGGCGGCCAGGCTTTCCATACGATCGACCTTTTCGGCCACGGTGCCGAGCTTGGCATGGAACGTGATCTCCGCCAGCTTCGCCACCCGGCTTTCAAGCTGCGCCTTGCGATCCTGGTCCCAGAAGAAACGCGCATCCGACAGCCGCGCGCGCAGCACGCGCTCGTTGCCCGCCACCACCGCCGCGCCACCGTCATCGGTCATCATGTTGGCGATGGTGATGAAATAGGGGGCGAGCGTCTTGTCGCGGGTTTCCAGCGCGAAATACTTCTGATGGGCACGCATGGATTCGGTCAGCACTTCCGCCGGCACATCCATGAAGGCATCGTCAATGCGGCCCAGAAGCGCCACCGGCCATTCGATCAGCCCGCAAACCTCGGCCGCGAGGCCGGGATCGTTGCGCAAGCGCACGCCTTCGGCATCGGCCAAACGGTCGGCATCGGTCAGCATTACCTCGCGCCGTTCCTCCGCGTCGAGCATGACGAAGGCTTCGCGCAGCTTCACGCGGTAATCGTCGAATCCTGTGACCGTGATCTTGTCGGCGCCCATGAAGCGATGGCCGCGCGTGGCATTGCCCGCGCGCATGCCGGCGAATTCAAAATCCACCACCCGGCCCGCGAAGACCGCCACCAGCGCGTGGATCGGGCGCACCCAGCGGGAATCTCCCGCACCCCAGCGCATGGACTTGGGCCAGGGCAACTTGGCCAGCGCGTCCGGCAGCAATTCCGCCAGCACCTGCGCCGTGGCGCGGCCCTTCCTTTCGATCACCGCGAACCAGAACTCCTTGCCCTTAATGTCGCGCTTTTCGCACTGTTCCAGCGTCAGGCCGACGGAACCGAGGAAACCCTCGATCGCCTTGTCCGGCGCACCGACGGCGGGACCCTTGCGTTCATCGCGGACGTCGGGCTGGCTTTCGGGGATGCCGTCCACCACCAGCGCCAGGCGGCGCGGCGTGGCGAAGGCACGAGCATTGGAGAATTCCAGCCCCGCCACCTTCAGCGCGTCGCAGACCAGGCGCTTCAGGTCATCGGCGGCGCGGGCCTGCATGCGGGCGGGAATTTCTTCCGACAGGATTTCGAGCAGAAGTTCGGCCATGCTACTTCGCCCTCGACGCGAGCCAGGCTTCGCAGCACGACTTCGCCAGGTCGCGCACGCGGCCGATATAGGCCGCGCGTTCCGTCACGGCGATGACGCCACGCGCATCGAGCAGATTGAACATATGGCTGGCCTTGATGCACTGGTCGTAAGCGGGCAGCGCCAGTCCGGCTTCCAGCAGCTTCTTGCATTCGCCCTGGGCCTTCTGGAAACCCTCGGTCAGGAGCTGCGTGTCGGCGTGTTCGAAATTGTAGGCGGAGAATTCGCGTTCGTTCTGCAAGAACACGTCGCCGTAGGTGACGCCGTTCCCGTTGAAGTCGAGGTCATAGACATTTTCGACACCCTGCACATACATAGCCAGGCGTTCGAGACCGTAGGTCAGCTCCGCCGTCACCGGCGCGCATTCGATGCCGCCGACCTGCTGGAAATAGGTGAACTGGGTAACCTCCATGCCGTCGCACCAGACTTCCCAGCCCAGCCCCCAGGCGCCCAGCGTCGGGCTTTCCCAATCGTCCTCGACGAAACGGATATCGTGAAGCTGCGGCGTGATGCCGAGTGCGTCGAGGCTGTCGAGGTAAAGCTGCTGGACGTTCTCGGGCGAGGGCTTGAGCGCCACCTGGTACTGGTAATAGTGCTGCAGGCGATTGGGGTTTTCGCCGTAGCGGCCATCGGTGGGGCGGCGGCACGGCTGGACATAGGCGGCCCGCCACGGCTGGGGGCCGAGCGCGCGCAGCGTCGTCGCCGGATGAAAGGTACCCGCGCCCATTTCCATGTCGTAGGGCTGGAGGATCAGGCAGCCCTGGGCCGCCCAATAGGCCTGCAGGCGCAGGATCAGGTCCTGAAAGCTGGGAGCGTCGGGATTGCGCGATGCGGCCATGCCTACCCCCGATGCCCGATCATCGGGCAATCGAGACGCCCGTCGGGGCACGTCGAAAGGCCCGGCGCGACATAGGTACCGCATTCGCTACAGGCCACGAGGTCCTGGTCGAGGGCGGCTTTATCCTCTGCCTTGTCGGCGGACGCACTGCCGCCCCGGCGCTCAAGCCATTTCCAGCCGTACCAGACGGCGGCAATGACGATGGCCAGAAGCAGAAGTTTTTGCAGGCTGAATCCCAACATGGCGCTTTTTTAGTGGGGGCGCGGGCAAAGGGCAAGCAAAGCCGCGCGGATGATTTTTCAGCCTATCACGGGAAGCGGCCCGCGCCCGCCCGGAACAAGGGCGGCGCCGTGGCGCAAAATGGCCTCCGCCTCCACCGTATAACGGCCGTCATCGTCGTGCAGGACCAGCCCCTGGGCCAGGCGCATGGGGGCCCTGGAGCCCTTAACCGCCTGCACCAGCACCCGCGTGGCGGGCTTGTCCGAGCGGTCGGGCCACAGCGGGAACACGGTGATGCCGCCGGCACGCCCGCGCAATACGGCCAGCAGGACGTCCAGCCGGTCGGCCCGGTGGATCAGGGTGATGGTGCCCTTGTCCCGCGCCATGACCACGCCGAAGCGCACCCAGTCGGCCAGCGCCGCGCCGGAGCCCCCGGCCACACCTTCGATATTGGCCCCCGCCCGCCCGGCCACCGGGGAGGCGTCGGCGGCCCCCAGCTCCAGGTACGGCGGGTTGGCCAGCACATGATGGAAACTGCCCGGCGCCAGGCGGGACGGCGGGCGGGTCAGGTCGCCGACCATGAATTCCACCCGGTCATCGAGATGGTTGAGCCGGGCGTTATCCGACGCCAGCTTGAGCGTGGCGGGGTCGATTTCCACCCCGGTCACGCGTAATTCCTTGATCCGCCACGCCAGCAGCAGGGCGGCGGTGCCGACGCCCGCGCCGATATCGAGCGCCCGCTCCCCCGCGCCGGCGGGCACGGCGGCGGCCAGGAACACGGGATCGATAGCGGCGCGATAGCCCTTGGCGGGCTGGCGCAGGCGCAGGCGGTTGTCGAGGAAACCGTCCTCGGTCACGCCCTCGGCAGGGGGCGGCAGGGGGCGCTCGGCACCCGCGCTCACGGCGCGTCCTCCCAGCGGATATCGGCGGCCAGGTCCAGCTCCGCCCGGGCGGCATCGATCAGGGCGCGGGCACGGGAGAAATCCTCGTCCACCACCATAACCCGGCGCGGAATCGCATTGGCGCTGCCTTCCAGCACCGACATGTGGCTATCCATGATGAAAACCCCGACGCCTTCGCCCGCCAGCAGCGCCTCGGCCCAGGAAACAAGGACCGGATCGTTGGTTCTGAACAGTTCCTTCACCAAATCCTCGCCGGTGGCAGGGTTGCAGTCTGACAGGCACCCTTTTATGCTCCGCGACGCGGGCGCCCGCGTCAAGCGCCGCCCTTGCCCCGACCCACGGAGAAATGCCTTGGCCATCGTCGTCAACCTGGATGACAAGCGCGACCGCGCCCCCAAACCTTCCATTGAAGCGCTGCACGCGCTGGTGGCGGACGACCTGCTGCGCGTCAACGAAGCGATCCTGAAGAATATGGAAAGCCCGGTGGCGATGATCCCGCAACTGGCGGGCCACATCATCGCGGCCGGCGGCAAGCGGTTGCGGCCGATGCTGCTGCTCGGCGCGGCGAAGCTGTGCGGCTATCACGGCGCGCGCCATATCGGCCTCGCGGGTGCGGTCGAATTCATTCACACGGCGACGCTGCTGCATGACGACGTGGTGGACGAATCCGATCTCAGGCGTGGCATGGCGACCGCGAACACGCTGTGGGGCAACAAGCCGAGCGTGCTGGTGGGCGATTTCCTGTTCTCGCGCGCATTCCAGCTGATGGTCGCCGACGGTTCGCTCGATGTGCTGGCGATCCTGGCCAATGCTTCCGCCGTCATCGCCGAGGGCGAGGTAATGCAGCTCACCACCGCCAACGACACCGAAACCTCGGAAGCGGCTTATCTCGATGTCATCACCTCCAAGACCGCGACACTGTTTGCCGCGGCGACACGGCTCGGCGCCGTGGTCGCGAGCCGGCCCAAGGTGGAAGAAGATGCCCTGCACGCCTTCGGTCTCAACCTCGGGATCGCGTTCCAGTTGACCGATGACGTGATGGATTACGCGTCGGGCGCCGAAACCATGGGGAAGGAAACCGGCGACGATTTCCGCGAAGGCAAGGTCACCCTGCCCCTGGTGCTGGCGTTCCGCCGCGGCAATGATGAAGACCGCAAATTCTGGCGCCGCACCATCGAAGAGCTGGAACAGACCGAAGACGATTTGCCACGCGCTATCGAAATGATGCAGGGCTGCGGCGCACTGTCGGATTCCCTGGCCCGGGCCCGGCACTACACCCAGATCGCGCGCGATGCGCTCGACCTGTTCCCCGATAGCGACATCAAGCGCGCGCTCCTGGAAGTCGTCGCTTTTTGCGCGGCACGGACATACTAAAACGAAACGCGGGGGACGCCGATGGCGCCCCCCGCTCTTTCAGGATCGGGTCGAAGGTTTGAACGGCCCCGGTGACCTCATGTCACCTGCCCTCGACCTTCCCCAAAAAAGTACCGATCCAATCAGACCAGGCCGAACCAGAACAGGCTGCCGATGCCAGCAAAAGGATGCTGGAAACCCCGATCAACGCCAGCCCCATGGCCCTGAGCGGCTCGCCCCCGCTGGACATCGCCGCATCCACCGTGATCGCCCCGCCGGAGGGCGCGGCATCGGCATTCTGCTGCGAAGCACAGGCCTCGGCCCGGCTGGTATCGCGATAGACCGTGCGACTTATAAAGCGCTCGCGCTCCGGATCCAGGACCTCTTCGACCACGCGAATGGCCAGATGGCGCTTGCGCATGGGACCGCGGGCATCGCGCAGGGCCTCGCCCTTGTCCTGGTAAATCCCGGAGGTCACCCAGCGACCCCAGCGCATCACATGGATCTCGTAAGAAACAGTTGAAGTCATGGCCGTTCTCCCAAACGTCGAAACGACCGAGATTTAAGGTAGGTTAGAGGCGACTTTCAAATTGTTATCGATTTGGATTTATTGGACTTTTTCCTAAAATTTTAGGGATCGCGGAATTCCGCGGCCTTGGGCCGCCAAACGAAAAGCCCGGCGGGGTCCGCCGGGCTTTTTTCGGGGTCGAATCCGAAGATCTTCTTGCCTGTGCCGATGGTCGGGGAGAGAGGATTCGAACCTCCGGCCCCCACGTCCCGAACGTGGTGCTCTACCAGGCTGAGCTACTCCCCGGCACGCCGGCCGGGCAATGCCGACCGTCAAGGCCCGCCCTTATATACCGTGGAAAGAGGTGGCGCAACGGGCCCGCGCAACGGGCCCGCAATCCCTGCCGGGGCCTAGGCCACCCGGCATTCGTCCAGTTTGCTGAGAAGATAGTCCACGCCGCCCTGGTCGACCGCATCCAGGTCGAAACGGCCGCTGTCGGACTGGGTCAGCAGGCGTTCGATGATGCGGCACCGGTAGGTCTGCCGGTCCCTGACTTCGCCGCTGTAATCCAGCTCATTGGCCACTTCCACCGCCGCCTGGACCACGGGGAACAATTTCATCGGCATGCTCGACTTGCTCCACAGGGCCTGCAAGCCGCGGCGCCCCTCATCATGCACCAGGATCATGGCGTTAAAACTGGGCAGCCCCGCGAGATGGGACATTGCCGCCTCGAAGAAGGCGATATCGCCCAGGCACAGGCTCCGAACAATGACCGAAGGTGTCAGGTGATCATGGGCGACCAGGGTCGCCACCAGTTCCTTCGCGTCCCCGATGCCGAAGCGCGGATCTATGAGACTGAGGGTCGCGCGTTCACGAACCTGCTGCACGAGATTGGTCATCTCGTCGCTTGAAATAACATCGTCACTGTCCATGAAACGCCGAAGATTTCCGGTCGCCCGCGTGATCAGCCTTTCCGCCACCCCCATCGGGATCAGGCCGCGATTGGTGATGGCCGAAGCGACGGCATCACTGCCGGAAAACCGATCCAGCGCACGAGTCATGGACTTCTCGGACACCTGGGCCCCGGGATTGGCGACGACCCGCGACACCACCCTTTCGGTGCCCCGCTCGATCAGGCTATCGGCAACTTCCTCCGAGAGGCTGGCACGGTCGGAAATGGCCATCTGCTTGGCCTCACCGGAGTTCCGTATGATGAACAACAGGTCTTCGTCGGTCAAAACCTCGGAGTAGCGCAGGATCGGCATGGCGACGGCATCGACATCCTGGGCCATTTTCACGGCCAGGGAACGAGGGAGATGCGCACATTCGCAAAGATGATCCGCGAGAGCCTGGCGGACGCGTTCGGAAGCATCCTCGACCATGATCTCGAAAATCTCGATCGCCAGTCTCACCTCATCGGGACCGAAAACGCCATCGTAGAAATCGTCGGCAACTTTCTCCGCCATTTGGGCACGCGTCTCCTCTGAGGGCTTGCTCAGAAGACGTGCGACATCCGACGGGTTCAATCTCGACATTACTCGATCCCCAACTCGTCGCCCACGGGCGACCGACCGCAAAGGTCCGATTGCGATCATGGGCTGAGTATTTAGGAGGCTGGTTAATCACTAATTAAAACAATCCTTTTTCCCCATACATCCCCATGCAAAGGGCCTGCTCTGCCCAATTTTCAGACCGGGTTCATGCAGCCTAAAAAGGCGCAGTTCACGCACAATCAACGCTTGCCTAGTTTTCGCGCCATCCGGCATGATGCGACATCATTTACGCAAAGAGGTGTCACAAATGAAGCTTAAAGCGTTGGGTATTGCTGCACTTTTCTCTGCCGCGACCTTTGTCGCCAGCCCCGCCCATGCCGAAGGCGACGCCGCGGCCGGCAAGACGGTCTTCAAGAAATGTGGCTTTTGCCACGACATCCGCCCCGGCAAGGTCAAGAATGGACCCAGCCTGCACGGGGTCGTCGGGCGCAAGGCGGGCACCGCGCCCGGTTACAGGTTTTCGCCTGCGATGCAGAAGGCCGGCCTGACCTGGACCGATGCCAATTTGCACAAGTATCTGGAGAATCCGCGCAAGATGGTTCGCGGCACACGCATGGCTTTCGCGGGGCTGCGCTCCCAGAAGGAGCGCGACGACGTGATCGCCTATCTCAAGACCCTGAAGTAGGCGTTTCCAACGCGGCGTCGATCAACCGGGCCTGGGTCTCGATCGATATCCTGCAATAGGAAGTCACCTCCAGAACCCTGTCCTCCAGGACGTTACCGTCCGGCGCCTTGCCCGCCCGCGACCAGGCCTCCACGGCCGCGTTCCTGTCGGCGATCAGGCGCAGGATTTGCGGCCTGAACAGTCGCAGCATGGCGCTGAGCCAGCGATTGACCGGCCAGGACGGCTGCGTGTGGTTGATCTCGAACAGATCCACCATGCGCGCGACATCGGCACCGGCATACCAGGTCTCGCCGGTGACCCACCGGTTGGTCGTGAACAGGCAGATTGGCGCCCCGAATTCATTCATGGCGATCCCGATGATGTGCGACAGCGCATCGTTGGCATCATCCGGCGCCGTATAATCCGCGACGGTTGCCGGGCGTATGCCATCCGGCATCCCCGCGGGGGCCTGAGAAAGGTATGAAAGTGGCCATGCTCGCCCACGCGCAGATCCGCCGGGTGAGCATGATAAAAATACTGCCCGCCAGTATGCGCGTCATAAACATCACCGTCGGGGTAGTGGTCCCACTCGAAAAACGTGCCCGCGTTCTTGATCAGTTCGCCCACAACGTTGTCGCCGGTCATATTCAGGCGCGCCTGAATATCAAGGACCTCACGCGCGGCCTCCGCCATGCGGTCAAGCGCCGCACGATCAAGCCGGCCCAGCGTGGCCTCCACGATGGTTTCCTCGACATTGTCGGCGAGACGAATTTCTTTCATGCCCTTTACATAGTCGGCAACAAATGCCGCCTCAACGACGAACGGGCCGTCTCACAACAATGTGAAGCTTCGTGCTTTACGAAGTGATTGGGAACTCGGCCGCTTCTACTGGCCGCGTACGACCAGGACGGAAACTTCCGAATGACGCACGACGCGCGCGGCATTGGGACCAAGAAGATAGTCCTTCAATTCCGGGCGATGCGACGCCATGACGATAAGGTCGGCGCCGAAGGACCGCGCGGTGGTGAGGATTTCCTCATAGACCGGTCCGGTCGCGACTTCAGACGTTACATGGATGTTGCCGGACACCCCGGCCGCCAGCGCTTCGAGCCGGGCCCGGGCTTCTGCCTGGGCCTTGTCCTCGAAATCCGGCGGGAAGTAACTGCCGATCAGGCCGCCGCCGAGCGACGGCAATACCGTTATCAGATGCAGCCGCGCACCGAAGATCTGGCAATATTCCGTCGCCACCGGCAACGCCTTCTTCCATGAGCTTTCCTGGTCGAGATCCACCGGCAGCAGGATTTTCTTGTACATAGCAATTCTCCTTCACGCGGCGCGACGGCGGCGCTGTACCCAAATGATCAGGCCAAGCAGCAACAGGGCCGGCACGAACATCCACTCCTTGGCGGGCCGCTCGACCGGAACCAGGACCTTTTCCACGGTCCAGCCGCTGCGCACACCGGCCTTGCGCGCCGCACTCCCGAACGTAACCGCCAGCACGCGCATGTTTTCCCCAACCATGCGCAACCGCAGGCCGGCGGACGCCAGCCGCGTCGCACCATCGGCCGGCTTGCCCATGGGCAGGGCCAGGGCCCGCTCGACCCGCTCGCCCAGCAGCGTTTCCCCGGCGGCGACGACGCGCAGGAAACCATTGTCCGGCACCTGCTCCGCCAGCGCCACTACGGACGCTGCGGGCCGCGCGGCATAAGGCGGAAAGGCCGCGTCCCAGAAAAAACCGGGGCGGAACAGGATGAAAGCCGCCAGCAGAAGCCCGACGGTTTCCGGCCAGCGGCAACGGGTCACGAACCAGCCCATGGTCCCCGCGGCAAACACCAGCATGGCCAGCAGCGCACTCGCCACGGTGAGCAGCAGATGAAAGGCGTCGGTAATACCGATCAGCAAAAGCTGGGGATTGAAAATGAACAGGAACGGCAAGGCCACGGTGCGGGCGCTGTAGAGAAATGCCTGCACCCCGGTGCGGATGGGATCGGCCCGCGAAATCGCCGCCGCGGCAAATGTCGCCAGCCCCACCGGCGGCGTCACATCGGCCATCAGGCCGAAGTAAAAGACAAAGAGATGCACCGCGATCAGCGGCACGATCAGTCCCGATTCGGCCGCCAGCGATACCGCCACCGGCGCCATCAGCGTGGCGACGACGATATAATTGGCCGTTGTCGGCAGGCCCATGCCGAGGATCAGGCTGATAGCCGCAATAAAGAACAGCATCAGCATCAGGTTGCCGCCGCTGATCAGTTCGATCAGTTCGGTCATGACAAGGCCAAGGCCGGTCAGCGTCACCGTACCGACGACGATCCCCGCCGCCGCCGTGGCAATGGCGATGCCCACCATGTTGCGCGCACCGGCCACCATGCCGTCCACCAGGGCGCGCAGCCCGTCCACTGCGGCCGGGGCAAAACCGTCCACCCGCGTCGCCACCGCCGCGCCCGAGGCCCCATCGGCGCCGCGCCGCAGGAGCACCAGGATCGGTCCCTGGGTCAGGATGATGAGGATCATCGTCACCGTCGCCCAAAAGGCGCTGAGGGTCGGCGACAGGCGCTCGATCATCAGGCACCAGACCAGCACCACCACCGGGATCAGGTGATAAAGCCCGCCCGCGACGGTGGCGCCAAGGGGCGGCAAGCGGTCGGTGCTCAGGTCCATATCGCCCGCCGGTGAGCGCGCGGCGGCCCACAGCAACAGCACGTAGAGCAATGCCAGCACGACGATGCCCACCCACAACGCGCCGTCGCCCAGCGAATCCTTGAATGGCGCCAGGCCCCAATGCACCGCCCCGGCAAAGGCCATCAACCCCGATGCGGTCAGGCCGTAGCCGAGCAAGCGCTGGCGCGGGTTCAGGCCGACAGGGCGGCGCAAGCCCTTCAGTCCCATTTTCACGGCTTCCAGATGCACGATGTAGAGCAGCGCCGCGTAGGAGATCACCGCCGGCAGGAACGCATGCTTGATGACATCGAGATAGGTAATGCCGACATATTCCACCATCAGGAAAGCCGCCGCCCCCATCACCGGGGGCATGATCTGGCCGTTGACCGACGATGCCACCTCGACCGCCCCGGCCTTGTCGGCGGGGAACCCGACCCGCTTCATCAGGGGGATGGTAAAGGTCCCCGTGGTCACGACATTGGCGATGGACGATCCCGAGATCACCCCCGTCAGTCCCGAGGCGACGACCGCCGCCTTGGCGGGCCCGCCCCGCAGGTGGCCAAGCGCGGCATAAGAGACGCGGATGAACCAGGCCCCCGCCCCTGCCCGGTCGAGCAGGGCGCCAAAAAGCACGAACAGGAAAACGAAACTTGCCGACACGCCGAGCGCGACGCCGAACACCCCTTCGCTGGTGAGCCACTGGTGCGTCACGACCTTGGCCAGCGACGCCCCCTTATGGGAAATCACGCCGGGCAGCCACGGCCCCAGAAAGCTGTAGAGAACAAACACCGAGGCAATAATCACCAGCGGCAACCCGAGCGATCGCCGCGCCGCTTCCAGTAACAGCACCAAACCCGCCACGCCGACGATAATATCTGTCGGGATCGGCGCGCCGGAACGCTCGGCCAGATCGCCCTGGAAGACGCAAATATAAGCTGCGGCCATTGCCGCCAGCGTTCCCATGACCCAATCGGTGACGGGCACGCGGTGGTGCGGGCTCGCGGCGCGAGCCGGAAAGGCCAGGAATGCCAGCATCACCGCGAAGGCCAGGTGCACCGACCGGCTTTCGGTGAAATTCAGGTTGAGAAAATCGAAAGCGAAGGACAGCGGTGACGCATACCAGAGCTGGAACAAGGACCAGGCAAAGGCAATCGCGAACAACAGCCGCGCCTGGTTGCCCACGGGCAAGCGGGCGCCGGTGTCGGCCCCTTCGACAATTTGCTTGGCATCCCCCAAGGGCCCGCCGCCGGCCATGTTACCGCGCCCCCGGGGCGGCAGGCCGGACTACATCAGGCCCTTTTCACGGTAGTAGCGAAGCGCGCCCGGATGTATCGGGGCCGAGTTGCCTTGCGACACCATGCCCTTCGCGTTGAGATACCCAAAGGCGGGATGCAGCCCCTTCAGGTCCTTCAGGTTATCGAAGACTGCCTTGACCACCTGGTACATGGTCTCGTTATCCACCCGCGCCGAGGACACCAGCGTCGCCTTGACGCCGAAGGTGCTGACATCGGCGGGATTGCCCTTGTACATGCCACCGGGAATAACAGCGACGGCATAATAGGGGTTCTCCTTCACCAGCTTGTCGACCCCGGCCCCGGTCACCGGCACCACCACCGTGTCGCAGGCCGTGGTCGCCTCCTGGATCGAGCCGTTGGGATGGCCCACCACGTAAACGATGGCGTCGACCTTGTTGTCGCAGAGCGCCTGGGCCTGCTCGGCCGGCTTCAGCTCGGAGGCAAGACCGAAATCCTTGACCGACCAGCCCATTGCGTTGAGCAAGACCTCCATCGTCGCGCGCTGGCCCGAACCGGGGTTGCCGATATTGACGCGCTTGCCCTTAAGGTCGGTGAAGGTCTTGACGCCCGCATCGCGACGCGCCACCACGGTGAAGGCTTCGGGATGAACGGAAAACACCGCGCGCAGGTCGCTATAAGGCCCCTGGTCAGCGAACTTGGATGTCCCCTTATAGGCATGGAACTGCCAGTCCGACTGAACAATCCCCATATCCAGCTCGCCCGAGCGAATGGCGTTAAGATTGTAAACCGAGCCACCGGTGCTTTCGACCGTGCAGCGAACACCGTGCTTCTTTCGGTTCTTGTTGACCAGACGGCAGATGGCGCCACCCGTCGGGTAATAGACGCCGGTGACGCCACCGGTGCCGATAGTGACGAATTTCTGGCCGCCGCTCGAGCTGTTGCCGCCATCGCAAGCGGACAGCAATCCGGTGGACAGACCTGCGACCGTAACAGCGGCAATCAAAAAGTTCCGGTGGGGACGGCGGCTCATTGTCGGCTCCTTCGCAAGGTTCGCATCACTGGACGAGCCACAGTCTAACAGGAAAGGACGATATTGATAAACCGGCACGCGCACGGCTTCCCTGCCGCGTCCGGACCCGCTAGACTCGCCCCGTTCGATGCCCCGACCAACAGGACGATCATGGACATACGCGACCACATCCGCCAAATTCCCGACTTCCCCAAGCCGGGCATCCTTTTTTACGACATCGCCACGCTGCTGGCCCATCCCGCCGCCTGGGCCGAAACCGTGCGCCAGCTTCGCGAACTGGTGGCGCCATTCGGCCCCACCAAGCTTGCCGGCATTGAATCGCGGGGATTTCTGGTTGCCGCGCCGCTGGCGCTTGAACTCGGTATCGGGTTTGTCATGGTACGCAAGCGCGGCAAGCTGCCGGGCAAGACCGTGGCCCATGAATACGCCCTGGAATACGGCACCGACACCATAGAGGTTCAGGCCGATGCCATCGCGCCCGGAGACCGGGTAGTTGTCCTGGACGATCTTCTGGCCACCGGCGGCACCCTTGCCGCCGCCATCAACCTGATCCGCGGTCAGGGCGGTGAGGTTTCGGGCGCCGCCTGCATCATGGAACTGACATTCCTGAAGGGCCGGGATCGCCTTGACGTGCCGTTCGGCGCCCTGATTGCCTACGACGACTAGGTAACGGGGCTTTTGCCCGCCCGGTCGTCTTCCGAAGCGGCCTTGGCCAGCGCCTCGGTGATGAAGCGCAACAAGGCACGCAACGGCACCGGCTTTTCAATCACGGCAAATACATTGGCCTCTTCCTGGTGCGCCTTGTAGACGTAATCGGGATACCCGGACATCAAGATGACCTTGGGCTTGAGCCGCTGTTCCAGATTCTGCACCAGGCGCGAAACGTGAATGCCGTCTAGGCCCGGCATTTTCATGTCCATGACCACGACGCAGGGCGCCGCACTCTTGATCTTGTGAAAAGCGGCGAAGCCGTTTTCCTCGGCAACGACACTAAAGCCGCTATCCAAGATGGCGAGGTCGATGGACAGTTTGACCAGATGTTGGCTTCTTATCGGGAGCGGTCAAACAAAGGGAAGGAAGTTCGGCAACAGAACAAGCAGACGCTTCACGCTGTAGCTTAATTCTCCCCACATATTGCTCCCCGGAGGGTCAGATGCCTCCGGAGATGAGCCAAAAAACACGGGATATCACACAGACCGCACAATGCGGTCTTTTTTATTGCCTGATTGATAGAGAAATAGGTTCTATTTTTGACTCTTTTTGCCTCGACAAAGTTAAAAAGAGGGTTCCTAATCTTGTCCCTTGTCTTGGTGGATAAAGACATCCGGCTTTTTTAATCGGCAAGACAGCAGCATGTGGTCTGAGAAGATGAAAGATCTTGGTATTTCGATCAGCGTGTCCTATGCCGTTGGTTTAGTCGCCGGCTTTTTATGGTGGATTTTAACAATCATCCTACCGTTTGATTTCAGCTTCGGGGATATCTTTATTCCAGACTAACTATCGCTGTGACCGCGATATTTTTAGGAGGCTTTCTGCGTTTTAATGAAGATTTCTGTCAGGACTGCCGTGCCTCTTTGATAATCTCAAAAATCTTAGGCAATTAGAACAAGACTCAAAATTCGAGGCCATCAAGTCGACGCTTACAAAAGCGCCCCGCCGTTTCTTCCCCCATGTCGCAGCATTTTTGGTTCTCATTATTTTAGTTATTACAGGTGATTCATGGATGCCGGAGATAAGCAAGAACTCCGAGGCTCGTTATATCGCTTCAGGAGAAACGTGTAATAAAAATTCCCAAAGAGAGGTATGCCTAACCGAAAAGCAGACGAAAACTCTTTGTCTCGACGAAAATACTGGAGCCGCGGTGAGTTTTGGTCTTCTTGGTCCTATCTACAGTGTAATGGACGACGGAATTGCAATGCGGGAATTGCCTGCAAGATCGGGAGACCCTGCGGATTGGTACAAAAACAGGAATTTCTCTTGGTATAAGAGCTGGAAGTCTGGAGCGTGTTATATGACTGTTCGATTAAAAGGAACATTCAGAGGAAATTCGTTAATCGGAAAAGCAACTCGCAAAGTAAAACACTTCATTAGAGGAAAAAATTATTTTTTAATCGACACGAGGCACAATTCAAATGTCCTCGCGGTCGAAAGAACTGCATGGTTTTTAGATAGAATCGCCTCCTTGCTTTTGGCTTTTTCTTGTAGTCAAGTATTAAGAATAGTTTTCTGATTTTTGCTTTTTCTTTTCAGTTTTCAGCGGGTTGTGCCCTCGCGCTCTCGCAGCCGTCTTCGATTGGGCGGCCTTTTGGGCCGTTATAATGATTTCTTCTTCGACATCGCATCATTTTAATAATCGCAGCTCTTCGGCTGCTAATTTGTCGTGGCGGGAAAATTATTGAATGATGAAGCCTGGACTGAAGAGAGCTTTCGCCACGGCGAATTCCCGTTTGGCTTGCTGTCGAGTTTTCACTCGACCCTTCTGTACCTTTGCAAATTCCTGGACCGCTTGTTCCCTCAAACTCTGAATTGGACCTCTTGCGGCCTCGACCACGGAACGAAAAGCTTGGCCGACAGGCTTTTTGCCCTATAAATATCTTGATGGGCTGGATTTAAGACTGACGACACATCTCGGAAAGTCGGCTTCCTCACCATTTTGATGTCGGCGGCACTTAAACCAGTTTTGCCGATGATGGTGAATGTAAATGGACTTTCTCTCTCAAGCTGACGAAGCGTCCGTCCGAGCCGAAGAAGCTCCTGGCGATATTGCTCTAAATTTCCGCCGCGAATTCGGACCTGGATGTTAACCACACCAGTTCTCTCCATCTTCCAAGATGTCGTTGGCTTTCACCTCATCGTCTCGATAGGCTTTTAGGGCGACAATATGAGATGCCTGAAGTTGGTTTCCGTTGGCGGCCAGCTCGCTGAAAATTCTCTTCACGCCTCTTCGGACACTCATATTCTGGCACTTCCTGAAATTGTCTTTCCAATAGGTCAAAATCTCGTCTGCCTGTCGAACGCCTCTCGGATATCGTTGCCTTTGGTTCGGTCCTCGGCCTCGTAAATCTTTTTATCACCGAGCATAAGTAGACCCTCCTACTCCTGCCATTTTGACGTATCGCTCCTCACCAAACCAAGCAGTTCTTTGATGGTGTTTTATTTCTTTTTTTGAAAGGGACGGTTCTGTTGTCGGTCCGCCAGCTTCGGATGTCCTTGACATCCTCTTTCTCTGGAATTTTTAGCTGTGCTTGCGCCCACTGACTTTCGAGGGCACATAAATCGTGGTCGTATCTGTTCACTTCAAAATTACGCTTCCTTTTTTCTGATTTCTGACCAGTTTTTCCAGAATTCTGGGGTTTTAAGGGATTGGCACCTAAAAACTCAATTTTTGCCAGGGAGTGCGCCACTAAACCGTTGTTCCGATATTCTCGGTCAGCTTTGAGGCAATCTCGAACGTCAGTCCAAGCAAGAGCAGTTTTCTGCTCCATCTGGGACAAGCGTTCAGCTGGAACCTTATCCTTCAGCTCCATAATGACCTCGCCTTTGACCGTCTTTCGACTGGCGTATCTATCAAATAAATCCATCTAAAATCCTCCTATAAAATTGACACCACTTCGTGTGCCATCATTTATTTATTGTTATTTTTCAATAACATAGAATAGCATAGTTTTAACCATCTGACCAATTCTGAATGTCAGAATTTGGTATTGATGGTGTGTAGAAGATGAGTTGGTCTGGTCCCTCGGTATATCTCGTCTTGGACCAGACGAAGGGTCTCATTGCTCCAGCGTGGCTGGTAACTCTGGGCCTGTTGCCAGGCCCCTATTCGGCGAACAGCTTCGACAGCTTCGCTGTCAGGTTCATCTCCGTTTCGCCATAGCTGCCAGAAACGCTCGACCGAGCCTGGTGTGCTTTCCAAAATTTTTAGAAGCCGCTTTCTTTCGTGCTTGGTCCTGGCTCGGGCAATCCTTGCCCTCATATGTTTCCGACCAATCTGGAATATGAATGGTCGAACCTGGGATACATCCACTCTCATCTGGGTTGATATATCCTCTTACCAGGGTTTCAGTCGTCGATGAGGACATATTCCATTCCCTCTACAAGCTCCGATTTCGGGAAGAGGGAATTGTTTCTGAAACAGGCGACGTGTGCCTTGGAGCCAAGCCAAATCTGTTCGGTTTATCTCTCCAGTGTTCTCCAGTGGCCTCGATGGTCTCAAGTTTGACCTTCGAACCTGGGTAAAATTTCTTCGATGTTTTGAGTTTCGTTAGCAGGGTGTTGATATAAAGTTTTCCATCAAATGTCAGACGCTTATATCCTGCTAAATGTCTGATTTGTAACATAAAATAATCATACCAGAAAAATCACCTTTTAGCATTTTATATCTTCAAATATTTACCCCTATGGGGGTTTCCAGTTCGTTACCGAGAGAGAGGTTGTTTGCGGCCTTCAGGGCCGGTTCAAACGAAAAGAATTACAAAGGGTGTTGGGTAGACCTCCACCACACCCCATTCTCTACCCATTCCGGGATTTCTCTTGTCAGACTTTCCGCGTCTGCCTGACGATTGCCGTGCTTCTTGGGAGTGCAGGGTGGAGTTACTCTCAAGGCGTGGGTGGAAAAATGTTCCGAACATAGCGGTGAATATTGGTACATCTCCCCGAATGATGTGGTCGGGAAAACCCAATATTTTTTCAAAGGTATGTCGGAAGGTGTCTTTCTGGCGATTACGACGGACAATTGATACTACTTATGACAAGGATGAATTTCAGAAACAAAGAGTTTGAGTTATTCAAAAAACTAAAAGTTTTAGAAATTTACGATGGAAAGGTATTCGTGCATAGAATTACATGCGGCGGACTAAAGACAGGAAGGCGTCAGGTTCTATACCCATTTGTAACAATAAAAACCTGACTGGACGAGGGCATTTTATTTGTTTGAACCCTCAAATATTCGTCCCAATAATCACTGAATTTAGAAAAATCGCCCGTGAATGCGTCCATAAAAATACAAAGGGTGTTGAAGATAGGGAATTCTCAAATTACATGTCATTTCTGCTTTGAAGAATTTGAAATTGATGCGGAGGTCCAAGAGGGTTCACGGGACACAACCAGAAATTTATGACTGCGTCGTATGCTGTGTTGCTGGTTTTTACGGAGAACCGCATGAAAAAATTTCTGTCGCGGTCGTTAGCTGCGGCGCTTGGGGACGTAATCACGTTCGCACCCTCAACACCCTCGGACGGCTTGTCGCCGTGGCCGACGCGGCGCCGGACAATGCCGCGGTCGCGGCCGCCGCCGCCGGTGTTCCCGCACGCCCTTTCGATGAAATCCTGAAAGACGATGCCATCGCGGCGGTTGTTATCGCCACGCCGGATGCCTTGCACGCCGATATGGCCCGGCGCGCCCTTGAGGCCGGCAAGCACGTCCTTGTGGAAAAGCCCATGGCCCTGTCGGTAGCCGATGCCGAAGCCCTGGCCGAACTCGCCGACAAGCGCTCCCGCGTACTGATGACCGGGCACATTCTGCGTTTTCATGCGGGCTTTCGCCGCCTGCTCACGGACCTCCCCGGCATCGGCACAATAAGTCATATCGCGGCGCGGCGCCTGCATCTCGCCGGGGGGGCACCGCGTCATGCGCTTTGGGATCTCGGCCCCCATGACCTGTCCATGATCCTCGCCATTACCGGCGAGTTGCCGCGCCGGGTCGCTGCCTCGCTTCAATGCGAAACGGCGCCGGGCAAACCCCAGGTCGGCCACATGGCACTGGAATTTCCGGGCGGTCCTGGCGCCGACATCTCCTTTTCCAACATTCACCCGGTCAAGCTGCACCAGTTCTGCGTTGCCGGCGCGGATGGACAAATGGTGTTCGAGGATTCGAAACCCTGGCCTGAAAAACTGGCATGCTACCGTCCCGGACTGGCACAGCCGGGCAGCGCGCCCGCGCGCGACGCCATCGCGCTAGAACCGGGAGAGCCGCTCCGCGAAGAGGCCGAGGCCTTTATCGCCGCCATCGAAGGTGGACCGGTGCCGCCCGCCGGCGCGCCCGAGGCCATCGCCGTCATCCGCGTCCTGGCGGCGGCCGAACGCGCCGCGCGTTCCGGAAACCCGGAAGTTCCCTGACCCCGCGCCGGACGGCACGCTTGACAGGATTCCCCCGCCGTCCTACGAGAAGGCCACGGAACACGCCGGAATTACTGGAAATTTCTGGATTCCTAGCACCCGTGCCGCCGTCCGATTGCCATCACAGGGCCCGTTCATGGCTAAAAAAACCGCTCCCACCGCCGCGCCCGCGCTCCCGACCTCCAGCGCCGCCGGGCACCTCAATATTCCGTTCATTGATCTCCAGGCCCAGCGACAGAAACTGGGCGCGGGAATCGAACAGGCCATCGAACGCGTCCTCGCCCACGGACAGTTTATAAACGGTCCCGAGATCGCGGAACTGGAGGAGCGCCTGTCCGACTGGTGCGGCGCGCGCCACGTCGTTGCCTGCGCATCGGGCACGACCGCGCTGTCGCTGTGCCTGACGGCGCTCGGCGCCAAGTACCGCGATGCGATTTTCGTCCCCGCTTTCACCTTCGTGTCACCGGCTGAAGTGATTGCGCGACTGGGCTGCATCCCCGTCTTTATCGATGTCGAACCCGATAGCTTCAACATGTCGCCTGCCAGCCTGGTGCGGGGCATCGAATCGGCGAAGGAACTCGGGCTCACGCCCCGCGGCATCGTCATCATCGACCTGTTCGGGCAACCGGCCGACTACACGGCCCTGACCGATATCGCCACCGGCCATGATCTCTGGGTGCTGGCCGATGCCGCGCAAAGTTTCGGCGGCGCCTATGGCGATACGCGCGTCGGCAAGCTCGCCCGCATGACCGCGACCAGCTTCTTCCCCTCCAAGCCGCTCGGCTGCTACGGCGACGGGGGCGCCATTTTCACCGATTCGGATGTCCTGGCCGCGGAAGTGCGTTCCCGTCGCCAGCACGGCCAGGGCGAGGACCGCATGACCCATGTCCGCATCGGCATGAACGGCCGTCTCGATACGCTACAGGCCGCCATCCTGTTGCAGAAGCTCAGCATCTTCGACGAAGAGCTGACGGCGCGGGACCGCATCGCGCGGCGTTACAACGATGCCCTGCGCGACATCGTGCCGGTGCCTGAAATCGCGCCGGGTCGCACGTCCGCATGGGCCCAGTACACCGTGCGGCTTCAGCCCGGCGAACGCGCCGCGGTGCGCAGCGAGATGGAAAAAAGCGGCGTCCCCACGGCCGTCTATTACCATACGGCGTTGCATCAGCACGCGCCCTATACCGGCTATCCGCGCGATCCCGAAGGCCTTTCCGGCGCCGAGGAACTGGCCGAAAGCGTCCTCAGCCTACCCATGCACCCCTACCTGACGCCGGACTGCCAGGACTATATCGTCGCTTGCTTCCGCGAGGCCCTGGGACGCCTGCGGGGCGCCTGAGGCCAGCCTTGTCCGGAAAAATTATCAATTAAAAACCAGTATATTTTATAGGTTTTCATTGTATTTACCATGTAAAATCGTGAGAGTATTTTGGGAATTCATTGTAAATAATTGCAATGATGATGCTGAATTTCGTCGAAAAACCCCGGAATTATCGGCGGAATTCCGCGAAATATTGACTTTTAGGCATGAATTTATTAATCTTCTCCCCGATTAATCAGCCATCACAACTGAACAAATAAAGGAATTTGGGCGCCGCTGTTGCCGCGGAGCGACCCAGCCCTCGTCACTACGTCCGAGCCCCCGCGCCCGGCACGAAAGACGGCAGCCCGACATCAGCTCATGTGTGGACTATGTGGAGAAATCCGGCTCGACGGTGCCAGCCCCGACCTGGCGGCCGTCGGCCGCATGGCCGATTCGACCGGTCCCTTCGATTACCACCTGACCCGGCACCTGATCGACATTTGCCGCAGCAACAACATCCGGCACCAGCGCGATGTATTCCGCTACTATCGCTCGGACAGCGCGACAGCGGTGGAAGCCGGCAATGACATTCGCACCTCACTGGTCACGTTCGGCATAGATGCATCCCACGGATACGAGCGGACCAACATCGATTCCGTTGCCTCGGTGGCGCGGTTGCTGGTCCATTACCTGCAAAGCGAGCCGCTGTTCAACCGCGATCGCAAGGCGCTTTCGCCGCTAGAGGGTTTTCCCAACCAGCCCGTGCCCATGCCCGATGTCCGGCGGAGCTGAAAGCCGGCTCAGGAGTTGAGCAGCGCGTCGATTGCCGACTGATCCATGGTTTTGGCTTCTGCAGTATCGTCTTCGATGATGTGATCGTCGTCCAGTTTCACCACCGCGCCGTTGATAATGGCGCCGGCGGTTTCCTGGTAACAGCGGATGGCGGGCATCGCAGTTTCGATCATCGCGGCAGCGGCATCGGTCTTGCCCATCGCGATCAGCGCGCGCGCCCCTGATGGTTGACGCCAGCAAAATTCCCAACCGGTCGATCATCGTATCGAAGGGACGGCGAAATTCCTCCGGCGCATGATCATAGGCTTCGATGGCGAAATCGCGCCCGGTGAAGCTCGATTTATGGAAATGTTCGGCGTAACCGATGGGGTGCCAGTCGGCAAGGTCGTCAATGCATTCTGGCATGCTCGGGACAAGCTCGAGCAACATCATCGCCTCGTTGAAGTGATTCAGGTAATCGGTCGCCAACAAGGTCTGTTCATTAATATTGGCAGCCTTGGCCGCGGCACGGATCATTTTGATCCGGTCGCCGCTCATGGTCCCTTCCATGACCTGCCTCACCTTGCAAACGTTGATATTCCCAAGCCAAAGGAAATATGACCGTTTTTGGTTTCGGTGAAGTTAACGGCCCCTAGCGGGACTTGGCCGCCCGGCGGGCCCCGGCGACCGCGAGGGCAAGGTCCGGGGCCTCGACAAAGCCCGGCAGCAGCACATCGCCAATGATAAAAGCCGGGGTGCCGGTGATTCCCAACACGCGGGCCAACCCATGCGCCTCGCGAATCACCGCATCCACCTCGGGCCGGGCCATATCCTTGACCAACCGCGCCGTATCCAGCCCGACGGCCAGCGCCACCGCCATCAGCGCCTGCTCGTCCAGCGCGCCCGCACGGGTCATCAGCGCGTCGTGAAAGGCGAGATACTTGCCCTGGTAACTGGCGGCGATAGCAGCACGGGACGCACGCACCGAATCGGGGCCCAGCACGGGGAATTCCTTGCGCACCAGGCGCACGCCTGGATCGGCGGCCAGCAACCGCTTCACCTCGGGCACGGCCTGGCGGCAATAGGGACAGCGGTAATCGAAAAATTCCACCACCGTCACGTCCCCGGCCGTGTTGCCCGCCACAGGCAAGGGGCCGCTATCCAGCAGGCGGTCGCGGTAGCGGCGAATAAGATCGCGCTGTGCGTGGGCGCGGCGCGCCTGATTGCGCCGCTCGAGCAGGGAAACCGCTTCCATGATCACCTCGGGATGGGTCATCAGGTAGGCCCGGACCCGGCGATCGAAGGCGGCCACGTCGCCCGGCGCCCGGGCGGGCAAGGTCAGCGCCGCCAGCGCCACCGCACCGACGAACACAGCCGCCAGGATGGAAACAAGGGCAAGCAACCGCGGCGTCACGATAAAGAACTCCCTGACAATGAAACGACCGGGCATCGGCCCGGCGGCGTCCGGCACGATAGCACGCCACCTTGCGGATATCAGGTGAATAGATAGACTGTTGCAGCGCGCTTTTCGCTCTGGAGCCTCGGATTACGTATGAAAAGGGTAATATCCGCGCTGCTTTGGCCCGGCCTTCTGGCCACGTGTATCGCCCTCAATGCCATGGCGATGGCGGGTCCGCATCTTTTCCTGCACTTCAACCTGATTTACTTTGCCCTGGCGGCGGTCCTGCTGATCCTCGAGCGCGTCATGCCGTTCGAGCGCGCGTGGCTGAAACCCGATGGACAGATCGGCGCCGATATCGCCCACACGGTCCTGAACAAGGGCATCGTCCAGATCATCGCCGCCGCGATTGTCGCCATGGGCATGGCCCATGTGGTCAATCCCGCCGCCGCCGGACCGTGGCCCACCGCCTGGCCGCTGGCGGCCCAGGTGATCCTGGCGCTGGTGATCGCCGAGGCCGGGTTTTACGCGGCCCACCGCCTGGCCCATGAATGGCCGCGGCTTTGGCGTTTCCATGCCGTTCATCACAGCGTTGAAAAGCTGTGGATCGTTAACACCGGACGATTCCATTTCGTCGATACCCTGGCTTCGGTCGCCCTCAGCCAACCGCTTTTGTACCTGGCGGGCGCGCCCAAGCCGATCTTCCTCTGGGTGGCGGCGATCACCGCCTTTATCGGCATCCTGACGCACTGCAACGTGGATATGCGTTCGGGTCCCCTGAACCTGATCTTCAACACCCCCCAGTTGCACCGCTGGCACCATTCCCGCGTCATGCGTGAAGGCAACAGCAACTACGGCGAAAACCTGGTGCTGTTCGATCATCTTTTTGCGACTTTTTACTTTCCCGCACGGCGTCCGCCGGTCAATATCGGCATCAACGAACACATGGCGGCAACGTTCCTGGGCCAGTTGCGCCAACCCTTCATGCGCCAACGCGCGATGGGTGCGGCAACGGAGGCCTGAGGTCGGTCGCCTGACCCGGGGAGCAAACCATGTCCGCATCATCCACGCGCATCAGCGACGTCCGCATCGATTCCTGCATCCTGCCCAAGGATGATCCCGAGTGGAAATTCGCCCTCGCCGCCAATCCCAATTCCGAAGGCTGGATCATCACGATCGTGACCGAGGCGGGTGACTGCGGCTACGGCTACGCTTCATCCATGCCGCATTACGGCGCGCCGCTGGCCGCGGTCCGCGCCAATATCGAAGGTTTCGCCCAAACCCTGATCGGCAGTGACAGCACCGGGATTGCCGCTATCCTGCACAAGCTCGACCGCCACGTGGTCGGCAACAACCAGGCCAAGGCCGCGATTGACTGCGCGCTGCACGACCTGCTGGCGCGGCGCCTTGGCGTCAAGCTTTGCGACCTGTTCGGCGGCGCCATGCGGACCGAATTTTCATCCCTGCGCATCCTGCCGATCAAGTCGCCCGCCGACATGGCCGCCAATGCGCGCAAGCTGATGAACAAGGGCGTGCGCCATTTCAAGATCAAGGTTCATGGCGAGGTCGCGCTGGACATCGCCCGCGTCGCCGCGATCCGCGAAGAGGTCGGCGACGATGTCGGCCTGACCATCGATGCCAACCAGTCCTACACGCCGAAGGATGCCATTCGCGCCATCACCGCCATGGCCGATCACGGCATCGCCCTGGCGGAACAGCCGGTGGCGGCAGGCGACCTGGCCGGGCTCAAGCTGGTGACGGATTCCGTGCCGGTGACGGTGGAAGCGGACGAGGCCGCCGATTCCCTCGATCAGGTCTTTACCCTGGTCAAGGGCCGCATGGTGGATGCCGTCAGTCTCAAGATCACCAAGCTCGGGGGCTTGCGCAACACGATCGCGGCGGCGCGCATCTGCGAGGCGGGCGGCATCCGCTACCGCATCGGCGCCCATGTCGGCTCGCGCCTGATCGCGTCGGCGGCGACCCACATGGCCGCGACCCTGCCCGGCATCTGGTATGCCTGCGAGTTGAGCGAGTTCGACCGGCTGCTCGACGACCCGTTTGAGGGGCTTGAGGTGGAAAACGGCGTCGTCCACCTGCCCGACGGGCCCGGCGCCGGGGTCCGGCCACGGGCCGGAAGCGCGCTGGCCGCGGCCCAGTAGACCCCCCTTGCCAAGCGGCGCCGGGCGCCTCATGCTTGGCACCAATCCGGGCCCTGGCCCGGTACAGAAAAATAATCCAACAGGAGGCCACACATGTGGAATTCAGCCACCAAGACGACATTCCTGCGCACCGGCGCCATCGCCCTTTGCGCCGGCGCGATTGTGCTGGGCGCGACCGATGCCCGCGCCCTCAGCGAAGCCGAAATTCTTAACTACAAGGGGGCGGACCGTGAAAAGGTCCTGCTCGAAGGCGCGCGCAAGGAAGGCAAGATCACGCTTTATTCGGGCCTGACCATCAACCAGGCGCTGCGCCCGCTGGCGGAAGGCTTCCACAAGAAGTACCCCGGCGTGAAGATCGAATTCTGGCGCGGCTCGTCGCGCAAGGTGGTGCAGAAGGTGCTGGCGGAAATTCGCTCGCGCAATCTCGTCGCCGACGTTTTGGAAGGCTCGGGCCTGGCCGAAAGCATGGTCAAGGCCAAGGCGGTGGCGAAGTTCACCACCCCCGGACTGGCCGCCATTGATCCCGCCTTCCACGACAAGGAAAGCCAGTGGGTGCCGAGCCGCTTCAGCTACTTCGGCATGGCCTACAACACCAAACTGATCCCGCCGGGCACCCAGCCCAAGACCTATGCCGACCTGCTTGATCCCAAGTGGAAGGGCAAGATCGCCTGGCGCATCGGCTCGGAAACCGGTGCCGAACTTCTGGTCACCGTTCTGCGCAAGAGCATGGGCGATGCCAAGGCCGACGCCTACTTCAAGGCGCTCAAGGGCCAGGGCATCATCGGCTTCTCCGGTTCCGCCCGTACCCTGGTCAACCGCGTGGTCGAGGGCGAATACCCGATCGCCGTCAACATCTTCATGCACCATGCCACCATCAGCCAGAAGAAGGGCGCCCCGGTGGCGGCCCAGCCGCTGGAGCCGGTGCCCTCGGTCAACGGCACGCTGATGATCCCGAAGGGCGTGAAACATCCCTACGGCGCCATGCTGTTCGTGGATTACTACTTGTCGCCGGAAGGCCAGAAGGTGCTGCGTAAGGCGCGCTACTTCCCGGTGCGCAAGGACGTGAAGCCGCGCAAGGAGCTTGAGCCCCTGGTGCCCGCCCTGTCCGGTGCCAAGGAGATGTTCGTCTCGCCCGAGATGATGTTCGACGAACGCAAAAAAACCCAGGCGATGTACAAGAAGTACTTCCGCTAGTCCTTGATCCTTGCCTCCCCCCGCCCCCGGAGGGCGGGGGGAGATGTTTATGAAAAAATCAGGAAATCCCGTGTCCGCAACCACTCCCATCAGGCCGGCGCCCCCGGGCAGGTGGGCACGGCTGGGCGAATCGCTCAAGCTGTCGCCCCTGGCCATCGTTTTGGCATTTGTGCTGACGATCCTGATCGTCCCGGCGACGATCTTCCTGATCGAATCCAGCCTGCACGAAACCAATTTCGACGGCTCCTTCGGCGCCTTCACCTTTCGCTACTACCTGGAGCTGTTCGACAACGACCGCTTTCTCAAGAACCTGAGCAACGCCACGATCTACGCCGTGGGCTCGGCAGGCGTTGCGATCACGCTGGGGGTCATCCAGGCCTGGATCGTTGAGCGCACCAACACACCCGGCCGCGGGCTGGTTTTCATTATCTCGATTATCTCGCTCGGGATTCCGAGCGTGCTCTACACCATTTCGTTCCTACTGCTGCTCGGCAACACCGGGCCGCTGAACCAGTCGCTGATGTGGCTGACCGGATCGGCGACACCGCTGTTCAATATCTATTCCCTGACCGGGATGATCATCGTCGAGGGCATCGAGTTCGCACCCCTGGCCTTTTTACTGCTATCCTCGGTCTTTCGCTCCAACGACGCCGCCTTCGAGGAAGCCTCGATGATGTCGGGCGCGGGCGTGATGACGACCTTCCACCGCATCACCCTGAAGCTGGCAATGCCGGGTATTCTCGCGCTGCTGATCCTGATCTTTATCCGCGCCTTCGAATCCTTCGAGACCCCGGCGCTGGTCGGGCGCCCCGGCGGCGTCAGCGTGCTGACCACGGATATCTATTCCGCCGTGCAGCTGGAAATTCCCGCCAACTACGGCCAGGCGGGCGCGTTTTCGGTGATGCTGCTGATTATCGTCGTCGGCCTGCTTTACTGGTACAGCCGGTTGTCGCGCCACGCGGAAAAGTTCCAGACCATCACCGGCAAGGGCTTTCGCCCGCGGGTGATGGACCTCGGGCGCGGACGCTGGATAACGGCGGGCCTGCTGGTCTTGCTGTTCATGATCATCATCGGCTTCCCCGTCGGCATCGTCATATGGGTTTCAATGGTGCCCTATTACGATGGCGTCCACAGTGGCGCCCTGAAGCTGATGTCGCTGGCCCATTACAAGACCGTGATCCACGGCGGCCTTTTCCAGGACACGCTGGTCAATACGCTGGTTCTCGGCGCGGCCTGCGCCAGCATCGTGGCCCCGTTCACGGCGCTGTGCTCGTGGCTTGCGGTGCGGCGCCAGCGCGGCGGGCAATTGCTCGATCAGTTGGCCTCGGCGCCGCTGATTTTCCCGGCCATCGTCATGGGTGTCGCGTTCCTGCAATTGTTCCTGCAGGTGCCGCTGCTCTACGGCACGCTGTTGTCCATCATCATCGCCTCGATGGTGCGCTATATGCCCTACGGCATGCGCTATTCCTACGCCGGTATCCTGCAAATTCACCGCGAGCTGGAAGAAGCCTCGGGCCTGTCCGGCGCGCGCCAGTCAACGACCTTCATGCGCATCGTCATGCCGCTGGTCGCACCCGCCATGATGACCTGCTGGCTGTTCGTGTTCCTGGTCGCGGTCAAGGCGGTCTCGATCCCGATCCTGCTGGCGGGGCCGAATTCGCGGGTGGTGGCGGTAACGCTTTTCGACCTGTGGGAAAACGGCGTGGTCGGCGAGTTGTCGGCCATGGGTGTGATCTGGACCGGCATGATGACCGTGGTCAGCATTATCTTCGCGGCGCTCGCGCGCCGTTATGGGCTTAACATTCGATAGGGAACAGGAAAGGCGGACCGTGCTCGACGTCACCGACCTCTACAAACAATATCAAAGCGCCGACGGCACACCGGGCGGCGGGGTATTTGGCGCCACCTTCACGATCCGGGAAGGCGAGCTGTTCACCCTGCTCGGCCCGTCCGGCTGCGGCAAGACGACGACGCTGCGCTCCATCGCCGGGCTGGAAAAGCCCGAAGGCGGACGCATCTGCCTTGCAGGCACCGATCTTTACGATGCGGCGCGCAAGATCAACGTACCGATGTACGACCGCGATATCGGCATGGTGTTCCAGTCCTATGCCATCTGGCCGCACATGACCGTGTTCGAAAATGCCGCCTACCCGCTGACCGTGGGCAAGAAACGGGTGACCGGCGCCGCGCTGCGCTCGCGGGTGATGGAAATCCTCGCCCTTGTCGGCCTTGAATCCTTCGCCGAACGGCCGGCGCCGCAACTGTCGGGCGGCCAGCAGCAGCGCCTGGCGCTCGCCCGCGCGCTGACCCGCCAACCGGGCTTGTTGCTGCTCGATGAGCCGCTCAGCAACCTCGATGCCCAGTTGCGCGAACAGATGCGCGCCGAACTGAAGCGGCTGCAAAAGGAAACCGGCGTCACCGCCATCTACGTCACCCACGACCAGGTCGAGGCCTTGGCCATTTCCGATCGCATCGCGGTGATGAAGGACGGACTGATCATGCAGCTCGGCTCGCCGCGCGAAATCTACAGCCGGCCCACATCGGAATTCGTCGCCCAGTTCATCGGCCGCACCAACCTGTTGCGCGGCCGCCTGGCGACTACCGTCGCCGCCGGGGCCGAAGGCCGGGTGGAAACCCCGCTCGGCCCGCTGGTCTGCACCTTCCCCGCCGCGACCGAAGCCAGCCCGCACACCGGCGTCGTCATTCGCCCCGAAAATATCTACATCGCCCGTCCCGAAGCCGCCGATACCCTGCCCCCCGGCAACCGGGTCGAAGGCATTGTCCGGGCCGAAACCTATCTCGGCGAGATCGTGGAATACGAGGTCGAGGTCGGCGGCACCCTCATCTTTGTGCGGGCACGGGCCGATACGGGCGTCGCCACCGATGCGCCCGCCGCGCTATGCTTCCCCATTGCCCAGACGCTTGCCCTGATCGAGGACGGCGCCTGAACCGAACCCGGTAAAAGAGGTCACCATGTCGAGCCAGACAACCCCCGCGTCCGATCCCGCACCCTGGGACGGCGATCAGTCCGTCAAGCCCGAGTTTTTCCGCATGCGCGCGCAACTGCTCGACAGCGGCAACACCGAAACGCCGCTGGCGGTGGGCGAACACCTGTGGCTCAAGATCAAGGTCTATGCCAAGGGTGGCGAAAACAAGCTGCATGCTCATCCCTATCAGGATCACAGCTTCATCGTGCTGTCAGGCCGCGCCCGCTTCCACGGCCCGCGCGGCGAGGAACGCGAACTTAGCGTCAATGACGGCATTTTCCTGCCCAAGGGTTGCTTCTACTGGTTCGAGACCATCAGCGACGACCCGCTAGTCCTGCTGCGCGTCGGCGCCACGGTGGGTCAAGACCTGCACCCGGACATGCGCATCATGGACGGCAACGACTGGAAAGTGCGGCGCGGTCGGGGGGAAACCTACATATCCCAGGACGTAAAGTACCGCGACGACGCCTTCTACGGCTGAACGGACCGCGCCCATGAAAATCACCCGGATCGAACCGGTCTTTCTGCGCCTGCCCTACGAGCACGGCGGTCCCAAGCCGCCGCTCGGCATGGGTGAAACCCGCACGACGATGGATGCGCTGCTGGTCCGGGTCGAAACCGACCAGGGCTTGACCGGCTGGGGCGAGGCCTTCGGCTTCGCCACCACCCCGGTGACCCTGCCCGCCATCCGCGACGTCATTGCGCCCCTGGCCGTGGGCCGCGAGGCCGACGACATCGCGGCGCTGACCACCGAGCTGAAGCGCCGCCTGCAAAACATGATGCGTGGCGGACCTGCCCGCTTCGCCCTGTCGGCCCTCGATATCGCGCTGTGGGACCTCAAGGGCCAGGCCCAGGGGCAACCGGTGTGGCAGATGCTCGGCGGCCAGAAGCGCGAGCGCATCCCCGCTTACGCCAGCATGCTGCGCCTGCCGACACCGGAACTGACCGCCGAGGTCGCCGCCAATGCCGCGGCCCGCGGCTACCGGCATATCAAGCTGCACCAGAAGACCGCCGACACCGTGGCTGCCGCCCGCGCCGCCCTCGGCCCCGATATCCCCATGATGGTGGACGTTAATTGCGCCTTCGATATTGATGCCGCTATCAAAACCGCGCGCGAGATGGCGCCTTACGACCTTATGTGGCTGGAGGAGCCGATCTCGCCGACCGATGATTACGACGCGCTGATTCGCCTGCGGGCCGAAGGCGGGGTGCCGGTCGCCCTTGGCGAGAACCTGGGCACCCCCAACGATTTCCGCACCGTCGGGCGCCTCGGCGCCGCCGATATCGTGCAACCCAGCGTGGTCAAGATCGGCGGCATTTCCGATGCCTGGAAGGCCATCAACATTGCCCGCGATGCGGGCCTAAAGGTCTTTCCCCATTCACCTTTCGTCGGTCCCGGTTTGGTCGCCACCGTGCACCTGGTCGCCGCCATGAACGACGACACCCTGTGCGAGCACCGCTTCTGCGACCTTGGCGCCAACCCGCTGGGCGATGCGGTGGTGGCCCACGACGGCACCCTGCCGCTGCCGCAAGGTCCCGGCCTCGGCATCAGCGTGGATGAAACCGTCATTGCGAAATTCCGCGTGAACTAAAAAAACACCCCGGGGCCTGCCCGGGGTGTTTTGCAATCGGTCCGAAACGGGACCGGATCAGCTCTTTTTCTTCTTTTTCTTTTTCTTCTTCCGGCACTGCTTCACGTCCTTGGAGAACTTGTCGCAGCGTCCGACCTTCTCCTTCTTGGCCGTGCCCAGAATTTCCGCCACCCGCTTCAGGGTATCGGGGGAATAGGCATACAGGCGGTCGATCAGCTTGTCGGTTTCCGCCGAATTCAACGGGCTGACCGCAAGGCCGAGTTTCTTCATGGTGGCAATGAATGCGGGATCGGCCACGGTGGCATCGAAACCGCTACGCAACGCCGCCAGCCGGTCCGCCGGCACATCGGGCGGCGCGGCATAGGGGCGGCCGATGGTCTGCAAGATCGCCTGGTATTCGACCACGGCGCGATTTTCACCGGTCACGAGGTCGAGAACGTTGGGCACGCCCTTCAGCTCATCAAGGCTGGTCAGCCCGACCTGGGCGACGACATTGACCTTCTTCTCGCTGAACCAGGCCGGGTTCGACGCCCGCATGGTTGAAAGGCCCAGGCCGCAAATGCCATCCACCTCGCCACGCTCCAGCGCAAGGCGGCTACCGCTGGTGGAATAGCCCATGATGACCTTGAACTTGGTGCCCATGACCTGATTGAGAATCAGCGGCAGGGTCGCCGAGTTGCCGGTCCGCCCGGTGGATGACACCGTCATCGGCTTGCCGACAAGCTGGCGAATGTCCTTGTTCGCGTTGGTGTGCCAGGTGACGCACAGAAGCTGCGAACGGGCGATGGAGCCAAGCCAGTTCATCTTTTTTACGTCGAAACGCGCCTTGGGCTCGCCCAGAACGTTGGAATCGAGCAACGAATTGTAGGTCGCGAGGATGCGCGAGCCGTCGCGTGGCGCCTTGTTGTAGAGCCAGTTGGTCGCCGTCAGACCGCTGGCGCCCGGCATGTTCTGGACAACGATGTTGGGCTTGCCCGGCATGTGCTTGCTGTAATAGCGGGCAAACATGCGCGAATAGGTGTCGTACCCGCCACCCGCGCCACCGGCGACGATCAGTCGCATGCCGCCAAGCTTGTAGAAATCGGAAACAGACTGGGCCGCCGAAGCGCCGCCTGCCGAAATCGCGACCGCCGCGATAGCGGCCGATGCGAGGGCCCCGACACGCGCGGCCCCATGGAAAGATGTTTTCAAGACTGCCTCCTGTGTGACGCCGACAACGTGGGTGACCCGCAAGGGCACAGCTGCGCGACGCAGCCGCCCCACCAACCGGGCGTCGCGGCTGGTGCGGAACCACTTTTGATTCGCTCTATTGTGACGAAGAATTATGCTAGGGGCAATCAGCGGCAATCAAGCAACATCAAGACCTTGCCGCCCCCGCCCGTTCGCGACAACCCGGATCGTCAGGATGCATCCCAAACTTCCCCACCTTCTTGCCCCCGGGGCCATCGCCATCGTCGGCGCCAACGACAAGGGTAATGTCGGCGCCCGTGCGATCCGCAACGCCCTGGCGGCGGGCTTCACCGGGCCACTGTATCCGGTCAATCCCAACTACCAAACGATCGAGGGGCTGGATTGCTACCCGTCGCTCGGCGCCTTGCCGCAGGTGCCCGATGCGGTTGTCGTCGCGGTTCCGGTACGTGCCGCGCTTGATGTCCTTGCGGACGCGGACGCTGCCGCCATTCCCGCCGCCGTTTGCTTCAGCGAAGGTTTTTCCGACGCGGGCACTGAAGCGGGGGCGGAACGGCATCGAAAGCTGATCGCCTTCGCCCGCGACAGCGGCATGGCGATATCGGGCCCCAACAGCATGGGCATCCTCAGCCTGAAACGCGGCTTCGCGGCGAATTTCATGAACCTGCCCGCGGGCCTGAAACCCGGCGGCCTGTCCATCATTTCCCAGAGCGGCGGCCTGATCAACGCGCTGTGCGAACTGGGGCGCAACCGCGATATCGGTTTCAACTACCTGATCTCCGCCGGCAACGAAGCCGTGGTCAATGCCGCCGATTACCTTGAATGGCTGGCGGCGGACGACGACACCAACGCAATCATCGCCATCGTCGAAGGGGTCAAGGACGGCGCCGCCTTCCGTCGCGCCCTGGCCGTAGCCACGGCGCGCAAGCCGGTTGTCCTGCTCAAGCTTGGGCGCAGCGAACTGGGCCGGAGCGCGACCCTGGCCCACACCGGGTCCCTGGCCGGACAGGATGCCGCTTTCCGCGCGCTCGCCACCCAGTGCGGCGCGATCATGGCCGATACTCTGGACTCGGCGCTGGAAATCGCTGCCTGTCTCGGCACGGCACCGCCTCCTGACGGAAACAGGGTGGTGATCTTTTCCACCTCCGGCGGCGCGACGGTGCTGACCACCGATCTCGGGGTGGCGGCGGGGCTGAATTTCCCGCCGCTGAATGAGGCCACCAACCGTGCGTTGCAGGACATTCTCGAGGTGGCGCGGCCCTTCACCAATCCTTTCGACGTTGTCGGCAACCCGCGCATCGTCAAGGGCGACAACATGACCCGCTGCCTGAACGCGCTTGTCGCCGATGAAGGCATCGATGCCATCGGTTTCGTGCTGGTGATGCAGCGCGACCCCTCTGCCCAGCGCCAAAAGCTGCTCGACCAGATCGCCGCCGTCGCCGCCACCACGTCAAAGCCCATCATGGTCCTGCCGGAAATGACCATGCACTGGCGCGACGCGCCGCCCAGCGCCGGGGTGCCGATCAGCGGCAACCTGAGCGACGGCCTCGCCGCGCTGCGCGCCCTGGTGGACTATGCCGCCTTTCGCCGCCGACCGCCGCCCGAAACCGTCGCTGCGCCCGCCCCGCTGACGCTTAGTGTGAAACCCGGCCGCAACGTGCTGACCGAGGCCGAGAGCAAGGCGGCACTCGGCGCCTTCGGCCTGCCGGTTACCCGTGAACGCCTGGCCGCCAGCGTCGAAGACGCGGTTACCATTGCGCAAGAGATCGGCTTTCCGGTGGCGCTCAAGGTGCAGGCCCCGGCACTGGTGCACAAGACCGAGGCCGGGGGCATTGCCCTCAACCTCCGCGACGCGGACGCGGTGCGCGCCGGCTTTGACCGGTTAGCCACGGCGTGGCCCGGCGACATGGACGGCATCCTGGTGCAGGAAATGGTGCGGGGCGGGATCGAGGTTTTCCTCGGCATGCACCGCGACGCGGCGCTCGGCCCGGTCATCGTGCTCGGCCCCGGTGGCGTCCACGTGGACCTATTCGCAGACGCCATGACCCTGCGCCTGCCGCCCTTCGGCCCCGGCGACGCGGAAGCGCTGCTCGATCAGGCCCCCGCCGTGGGAAAACTATTGCGGGGCTTTCGCGGTGCCCCTGCCGGGGACCGCACCGCGCTGATCGGGCTGATCGACGACTTCGCCCGCTTCGTCACCGCCACCGGCGATGGGGTGGCCGCGATCGATCTCAACCCGGTCATGGTCTTGCCCGACGGCGAGGGCGCGAAGGTCGTGGACGCCACCATCGAACTGGCCCCAGCCGCCAAGCCGTGAAGGCATGAAAAAAGGGCGCACCCGCGGGGCACGCCCTTTTTGTTCACGAAGCCACTGAACTAGAGGCCGTAAAGCGCCCGCGCATTGGCGTCGAGAATCTTGTCCGCGACCGAGGCCGGGATCTTGCCGTCGTCCTTGATCTTGCGCAGCGCCTCGATCTCGGTCGAGGTATCCGAGTGGCCGTAATCGGTGCCGACCACCAGATTGTCTTCTCCCGCATATTCCAGCACGTAACCCAGATCGTCTGTAACCTGGCAGGCAACGTAGAAATTGTTGTCGGCCATGATGGTCTTGGACATGCGCTTGCCCTTGCGCTTCATGCGGATCGAAAGATCGTTCAGCGCATAGGGAATCCACTGGGCGCTGACCTCGACGAAACCCCAGCGCAGCTTGGGGAACTTGGCCGGGATGCCCGCCATCAGCAGCGAATGGAAGGCCGAAACGACGGGCAGCTTGGAACGGCCGAAGCCCGCTTCCGACGCATAGATGTCGCGCACCATGAAGGAGTTGTTGCCCGAGTGGAAACACATGGGCAGGTCCAGCTCCTCCGCCTTCTTGTAGATCGGGAAGAAATACGGGTTGTCCAGGCGGCGTTCACATTCCAGGCCGCGCAGGAACACACCGACGGCGCCATTGGCCTTGGCGAATTCCATTTCCTCGATGGATTTCTCGATATTGGTCAACGGCGGCATGACCACCCACTTGAGGCGATCCGGTGCCGACTTCCAGATGTCGGCAAGCCAGCGGTTGTAGGACTTGCACAGCGCGTATTCCACCGACGGGTCCTGGGTCCACGCCCGCAGGAAGACGGTCGGATACAGAACCTGAACGTCGATGTTCAGCTCATCCATGTGATCGAGGCGGACCTTCACATCGGCCATTTCACGCGATTCCTTCATCGTGTTGTGGCCGATATTGCCTTCCTTGGGCTGGATGCGCCCGTCGATCACCCAGAATTCCTTCTGGGCGAAGCCTTCGTTGTCCTTCTGGACAACGTCGGTGGTCTTCTGGACCATCACCCGGGGCTTCAGGTCGAAGTATTCGGGATCAATGTATTCGAAGGTCTTTTCGCATTCGACGACATGGGCGTCGGAGTCAATCGCTCCCATCGGGTAACCTTTCTGCTCGCAATTCGAGTCTTGTTTCGGCCCGGGGGGCCACCCCTGCTGAGGGCGGGCGCGGGATGGGCCTGATCGTTCGCTAGATTTCGCAATGTTAGAACCGCCCCCCCGCCGCGACAAGCCAGATTCGCGCCCCGCGCCTATTGTCGTACCGCCGTGGCGGTTATACCTTGGGGCTGCCCGGTTCCCGCCGGGCGAGAGAACAAGAACACGCACCGGCGCCAGACCGGCGCCAGCACCACAGGAGGCCCCCCGTGACCCATGCGCTTGATGGCGTCACCGTCCTTGAATTCGCCAGCTACGTCTCCGGCCCCTACGCCGGCATGCTGCTCGGCGATTTCGGCGCGGATATTATCAAGATCGAGGATCCCAAGTCCGGCGATCCCTTTCGCGGCTGGGGCGCCGCCGATTATTCGGCCACCTTCGGGTCGGTCAACCGCAACAAGAAAAGCGTGATCCTCGACCTCAAGTCCGATGCCGGGCACGAAGCCGCCCTGCGGCTGGCGGAAAAAGCCGATGTCATCATCGAAAATTACCGCACCGGCGCCATGGACCGGCTTGGCCTGGGCTGGGAAGAACTGTCGAAACGCAACCCGCGCCTGATCTATTGCTCGATCACCGGCTTCGGCGGCACCGGCCCCTACGCCCAGCGCCCCGGCTATGACACCGTGGGCCAGGCCATGGGGGCGCTGCTGTCGGTGCTGACCGACCTGGAAAAGCCCCAACCGATGGGCGTGTCCCTGTCCGATCACCTGACCGGTATCATGGCGGCTTACGGCGTCCTGGGCGCGCTGATGGCGCGCGAGCGCACCGGCAGGGGCCAACGTGTGGAAACCTCGCTGCTGGCGTCAACGCTGGCCTTCCTCGGCGAAAACGCCGCGCGTTATTTCGAAGAGGGCGACGTGCCCAAGCGCAAGACACGCACCCAGACGGCGCAGGTTTATGCCTTCAACGGTTCCGACGGCAAACCCTTCGTTGTTCACCTGTCATCGCCGCCCAAGTTCTGGGAAGGCTTGTGCAAGGTCGCGGGACATTCCGAATGGATCGACGATCTCCGTTTCAAGACCAAGGCCGACCGGCGCAAGGCTTACGACACGCTGCACGCGGGCTTCCAAGAAGTGTTCGCAACGCAGCCGCGCCAGCACTGGCTGGACGGCCTGCTGGCAGCGGACGTGCCCTCGGCACCGATTTATTCGCTGGACGAGGCCCTGGCCGACCCGCAGGTGCAGCACCTCGACATGGTTAAGGAACTGCCACATCCCAAGGTAGGCTCGGTCAAGCTGCTGACCGGTGCGGTCAAGCTGTCGGACACGCCAGTGGAAATCACCGCCTGTGCCCCCACCCACGGCCAGCATACCGACGAGGTGCTCGCGTCAATCGGCATGAAGGTGGAAAAATGAACATCGAACCCAACAAGGCCTATCGCGACAAATATGCCATCGTCGGCGTCGGCAACTCGGCTCTTGGCAAGGTGCCAGAGCTTAGTTCCCTCGGCCTGATCGAACAAGCATGCGTCAATGCGCTCGACGATGCCGGGCTGACCACGGCAGATATCGACGGCTTGCAGATGCGCGGGCCCGACGACATCTACACCTTCCACCAGGTGATCGGTGAACGGCTCGGCATCAACGCCAATTTCTCCACCACGACCACCAACGGAGGCGCCAGCCAGATCCTTTCGGTGATCCTCGCGATCATGTCGATCGAGGCGGGGCTGTGTTCCACCGTGCTGTGCGGCTATGGCCGTGATGCCTGGTCCCGCACACACCGCAGCGAAAAAGCGCGCATGCTTTCGACCACCCGTTCGCAGGAAATGGACGCGTCGGAATTCGGCCCCGAATACGGGCTTTACGGGGCACCGGCGATGCATGCCTTCGGCGCCCGTCGCCATATGCATGAATTCGGCACCACCCGCGACCAGTTCGGCGCCATTTCGGTGACATTCCGTGAACATGCCCTGCGCAACCCGCTGGCGATGATGAAAAAGCCGCTGACCCTGGACGATTACCGCGAAGCCCGCATGATCGTGGAGCCGTTTGGCCTACTCGATTGCTCGCTGCGCTCGGATGCCGCCGGCGCCATCATCGTCACCACCCGCGAACGCGCCCGCGACCTGAAGCGCAAGCCCGTGTTGATCAAGGGCTTCGGTACCCATAACAACCTGAAGGGATGGTTCGACGGCGACAACATGATCCGCACCGCCGCCGGGCCGTCCTCTGTACGCGCTTATGCCATGGCCGGGCTCGGCCCCGACGACATCGACTGTGCCCAGATCTATGACTGCTTCACCTACATGGTGCTGACCCAGCTCGAGGACTACGGTTTTTGCAAGAAGGGCGAAGGCGGCCCCTTCGTCGCTTCCGGTGCGCTGCGCATGGACGGCCGGCTGCCCACCAACACGTCGGGCGGGCAATTGTCCGAAGCCCACGCCGAGGGCGTACTGCAAATCGTCGAAGGCGTGCGTCAGTTGCAAGGCGTCTACGGCCCCGACCGCCAGGTCAAGGATGCCGAGACCTGCATCGTTTCCGGCCACGGCGGCAACACCGTCTGCCATTCCACCCTGATCCTGGGGATCGAGACATGAGCGAAACCACCATCCCTAAACCCCTGCCGCGTCCTTCGGCGGAATCGCAACCTTACTGGGACGCCGCCGCGGCGCATCAGCTCAAGCTGCAAAAATGCAAGTCCTGCGGCGAATTCTGGTTCTCGCCCGCGGCCCGCTGCCCCCATTGCCTGGGCGGCGAACATGCCTGGGAAGAGGTCAAGGGCACGGGACGCGTGTTCAGCTTCGTCACCTACCAACGCCTCTATCACAAGGGCTGGGCGGAAGACATGCCCTATGTCGTGGCGGTGATCGAGCTCGATGAAGGGCCGCGCCTCTTGTCGGCGATCACCGGCATACCCGCCGATGAAGTGCGCTGCGACATGCGGGTCCGGGTCATCTTTGACGATGTCGCCGACGGCGTCAGCCTGCCCAAGTTCACCCCCGCCTGAATTCTCCCCTCAATTAGGGACCCCGGCTGCCGGTCTGAGGGGATCGGGAGGCTGCTTTCGCGCGCCCGGCACATGAGCGGTGGTTCACATAATTCTGATAATCAAAATATATTTCCTTATTCCGCATTATTTTTCAGTTTAGGTATAATCTTTGCTATTCTTTCCCAAAATCACTCAAAAATAAGGCATGACACACGGGAACGGGAAATCATGGAAGACCTCAACGAAATTGCGATTTACACCCGCGTGGTCGAGCGAAAGAGCTTTTCCGCCGCCGCACAAGAACTGCGCCTGTCGCCATCGGTCATTTCCAAGCGCGTGACAGCGCTTGAAGAACGTCTTGGGGTACGCTTGCTCAACCGCTCAACCCGGCGCTTGTCGCTGACCGAAGCGGGGGCCGAATTCTATGAGCGCTGCTCGCGAGCCTTATCGGAGATTACCTCCGCCACCAACGAGGCAGCGGGACAGGCCGACAAGCTGTCGGGTCAGATCAAGGTCTATTCGACCCTGGGCGCGGGACTGCGCACCTTTGCCACGGGGCTGATCGAGTTCAGCCAGAAATACCCTCAGCTTTCCGTCGATTTGACTATCGGCACCAAGCCCCTCAATCTAATCGAGCATGGCATCGACCTAGTGATACGCAGCGCCGAGTTGAGCGATGCCAGCATCGATTCCCGCGTGCTGATGCCGGTGAACTATCACGTCGTGGCGGCGGCGTCATACCTCAAGAAGCACGGAGCGCCGCGCACGCCCAAGGAGCTGGCCGATCATAACTGCCTGGTGCATACCGCTCGGCGGCTCGGCCATGACTGGACCTTCGTCACTCCCGAAGGCCGTACCACGGTCCACGTTTCGGGGAATTTCTCGACAAATTCCGGCGCCACCCTCGCCTATGCCTGCCTCAGCGGCATGGGGATCACGCTGTTGCCGAGTTACAGCACCGAGGAACACATCGCGGCCGGGCGACTGGTTCCGATCTTCCCAGGCATGTTGCATTCGGACCGCTTTATCCGGGCTTTTTTCGCCCGCACCCGTTTCCCCCAGCCCAAGGTAATGCTGCTGATCGATTTCCTCGCCGATTACTTGAAATCGAGAGAATCCGACCAGAATCCCCTGGTCGAGGTCGCCTGAGGGCCACGCCCGGCCATTGATGACCACGGGCGAATAGTTACTTTTGCAAAAAGGACCTTTCCGCCCCACACGGGGTGGGTCTATCCTGTGATTAAAGGCAAAAATCAAGCAAGCCGGGCATTTCAGGGAGCGCCCCATGGCCATGGTTGATGGCTTTTCGCATATTGTACTCCACGTCACCGACCTCGACCGTTCGGAGGCGTTCTACCGCGATGTCTTCGGCCTCGATCTGCTTGGCCGCGGCCTCGTCACCGATGAAGGCCCAACATCGCTGCTCGGCACCAATACGCGCCAGCGCGTCCTTCTGGTCGAGGTACCCGAAGTGGTCGCGATTCGGCCCAATTCCTCCACCATCCACCACGCCTGGCTGCTGACCATCGAGGAGATGGAACGCGCGAAAGAGCGCTTGACCACACAGGGTTTCGATATCACCGACAGCCGCGCCCAGTTCCGCGCCATGGGCGAAAACTCCTTCGACGTGTTTGATCCCGATGGCCATCGGTTCCAGGTGCAAGCTTACGGCCCGGAATCCAAGACCGTGGTCTGCGAAAACACCGGGCCTATCACCTGCGGCCCGATGGATCACTTTCCCGTCGGCACCGTGAAGGCTTTCATCAAGGGCAAGTTCTTTCTCGTCCGGCTGGAAGAAGGCTTCATCGCCGTTTCGCGCTGGTGCACGCACCTGAACGGCCTGCTCAACTGGAAGGCCGAGCACTGGCATTTCTATTGCCCGATGCATGGCGCGATGTTCGACCGCCGGGGCGAATCGATGCCGTGTTCACGCGAAGCCCCGACATTGCGTTTGCATCCCGTCACTATCAACGATGACGGAGTAGTGATCGTCGAGCCCGATACCGCGATCCACCGCAAGGGCTTCGCCCCCGAACAGGCCACTCCCGCCCGGCCCGGCGCAAAGGCGCTGGCGGCGGCCCACTAGGATCAAAAGGACAAATCAGAAATGGCGGAAATCGAAACCCTCTCCCACTCCGGCATCTGTGTTCACGACCTGAAGGAGGCCGAGGAATTTTATTGCAATGTTCTCGGTGCTCAGGTTCACGGTGCCGTCAACTTCATCACCGAAGACACCTTGCGCGGGCGCTCGGTACACCAGAGCTATACCCTAGGCGATTTTCTTTTCGCCATCGCGCTGGCGCCGGATTTCATGCCGATGCCGCCCGATGACAAGTTGCAGGGCGCTAATGGCTTTCGACATGCTTTCACCGTGCGCCGCGCGGATTTCGAGGCTACGCAAAAGCGTCTTGAGGATGCGGGTGTCGCCTTCAAGGGACCGATCGAGCACCCGTCGCAGGGACCGTTTGGCCAGTCCATCTATTTCAAGGACCCAAGCGGCAATTTTCTCGAATTACTGTGGCGTCGCGATGAAGACGTCGCCTACGCCAAAGCGCCCGATCTGGACGTAGGCTAGGAGCACACGTTTTGGCAAACGGCAACGGATTGACCGCAACGGGGCTTTCTCACCTGGTGGTACCGGTGGACGATCTTACCGTTGCGGGCTTTTACCGCGACACCCTTGGTTTCGCGCAGGGCCCCTCCGATGCCATCGCCGCGTGCGGCCGTTCCGTCACCCTGGAGGGCGCCGACGGCGGACTGGTAGTGCTTTACGAAGACAAAAACCGCCCCGACCTGACGGCAACCGGCGTGCATCAGGCCTACAGTTTTGGCGCAGCGGCGCACAAACGCATTCTCGATGCGCTCACCGCCCAGGGTATCGAGCTCCATGACTACAAGGAAGATAACCCGGAGGAAGAGGCAAACAATTGCTACTTCTTCGACCCCACGGGTAATCGCATCCAGCTAGTGGCGCGCGACAGGGACACGGCGCATCCGGCGCTCGACCACGCCGCCATCCAGGTCGCCAATATGTGGTGGGCAGAAACCTTCTACCAGCACACGCTCGGTTGCGCCGTGACCCATCGCTGCGGCTGGAAGACGGCCGATTACGCCCGCGCCCAGCTTTGGGCTGACGGCATAGAGAATATGGCGCCCGGCACCCGCCGGATGGATAAGCGCTACAGCTCCATGGCCAATAAGAAAGAAATGCCGCGGGTAAACTTGCAAATCTATCTGCGTATGGGCAAGGTCCCCTTTGCGATATACCTTGCCAACCGGCACTTTCAGGAATCGCCGGAAGAAGCCTGCATCGGCACCCCGCGTATCGCCTTCGCGGTAACGGCTCCAGCCCTGGACGATGCTTGCAGGCGGCTAGACAATGCCCAATGGAAGTACGAGCGACCGGTGGCGCAGAAGGACGGGCCAGTTAGCCGCGCCGTTTACTTCCGCGATCCGGGCGGCAATTTTATCGAACTTTGCGAACGCCGCGATAGCTGACGAAACAAGAAACAAGAAAACAAACAGGAAACCAAGAGGCACCATGACCGAACTTCATGAGTATCCGCGCTTTTCAATCGCCGAACGTGACCGCCGTTGGAAGGCCGTGCGTGAAAGAATGGCGGCGGCAGGCATTGACGTCATCGTCTGCCCCAACAACACCGGACATTCCACCGATTTCCAGGCTAATTCCCGCTATCTCAGCCATGTCGGCGGTGGTGGCGATGCCGATATCGCCGTTGTCTTTCCGCTTGAGGCCGACTGCACCGCCATCGCTACATCGGCGGCTCCACGCTGGCCCACGGTACAGGACTGGACCAAGGACGTGCGCGAGGCGCGCCGCAATTACGGCAAGGTCGCGGTCGAGCGGTTGAAGGAACTGGGCGTCGAAAACGGCGTCATCGGCATCACCGGGCTGGGTGAGATCGGCGGTACCCGGACCCCGGAGGGCACCGTTTCCCTGGGCTTCTGGCGCCAGATTCGCGAAACCTTCCCCAAGGCGAAAATCGTCGATGCCTCCGACATTCTGGTCGAGACCCGCTACGTAAAGAGCGACGAGGAGATCGCGGCCCTGCAAAAGTCCATGGACATCATCGAAGAAGGCATCAAGGCCAAGATCGCCACCGCGCGGCCCGGCATCAAGGACTGGGAAGTCTGGGCGGCGGCACAATACGCGATGATGAAAAACGGCTCGGAAATCCCGGTTCATTGCAACTGGATTTCCGGCCCCAACGTGGTCCGCACCCTGACGCGGCCGTCGCACCGTATCATCCAGCGCGGCGATTTGATCATCAACGAGCTGGAAGCCAACTGGATGGGCTATCGTTCACAGGCGGTACAGCCGGTCTTTATCGAGGTCGCCGATTCCGTTCACCAGGAACTGATCAAGGTCCAGCGCGAAGTGTTCGAGGCCATCCGCCAGATCCTCAAGCCCGGCGTGACAGTCCAGGAACTGTCGGAAGCGACCCAGGTCGCGGGCAAGAAGGCTGCCCCCGCCTCGGGCCCGGCCAAGGACGCCAAGTCCAAGCTGACCATGCACGGTCGCGGCGCCGGCGATGACGGACCGATCATCACCAACCATGCCCGCGATCCGGAACAGCTCAAGACCCAGATGCGGGAAAACATGGTGTTTATTTTCAAGCCCCAGACAACGACCGAAAGCGGAAGCCATATCTGCACCTGGGGAGACACGGTGGTGGTCACGCCGCAGGGTGGCAAACGACTGGGTTCACGGCCCCACGATCTTGCCGTCGCCGGGGGATAAACGCTCCGGTACGCTCTACCAACGCCGGGGGCGTAGGTGCTCCCGGCGGCCGAAACGAAGGGAGACGACGATGAACAAATGGCTCATGACGGCCGCTTTCGCGGTGGGTACCACCATCATCGGCACGCAGGTGGCGCTGGCCGCGGAACTACCCAAGAGCACACAGGCCATGCTGAAGGAGCTTAAGCTTGGCAAAAGCATCCTTTCCGGCCTCGACAAGGAACTTGTCGTGCCACAGAAGTGGATTGCGGAAGCCAAGGCCGGCAAGAATTTGCTGATTCTTTCGACCTGGGACAACAACCAGTTTCGCAAGATGGCCGGGCCATTCAAGGAACGTTATCCTTTCATCGACATTAAGTACTCGCGCTCGTCCTACAACGCGCGGGTCGTGAAGACCCTGATCGCGTGGAAAGAGAAACGCTACCTGGCCGATATCGTTACCGGCTTCGGCGGCGGCTATTTCCTGATGCGCGACGCCGGCGCCCTGGAGGATTTGAGCGACATCCCCAACTTCCGCAACAACGTGCCCACGGGGATGAAAGATCCCAACGGCCGCTGGGTCGGCCAGCGCCTGCGCTACTGGTGCATGTCCTACAACACCGACAAGGTGAAGAAGGCGGACCTGCCCAAGCGTTGGGAAGACCTGATCACCAACAAGACCTGGCACGGCGGCAAGATCGGCATGGGCAACCGGCCGCAATTGTGGCTGCTGATGCTGTGGGGCGCCAAGGGCGAAAACTGGACCAAGCGCTACATGCGCGAATTCATTAACACGGTGCAGCCGCAGATGCGCAAGGAAGGCACCAACGCCATGGTATCACTGACGGTGGCGGGCGAAATGAATGCCGCCCTGCCGTCGGCCGCCTATCGCACCAAGCAATACCTGGACAAGGGCGCGCCGATTTCCTGGCATTGCCCGGAGCCGGTGCCCCTCGCCGTGTCGGAAATGGGCATCATCAAGGGCGCGCCCAACACGGCCGCGGCCAAAATATTCGCCAACTGGTTCCTGTCGAAGGAAGGCCAGATCGCGCAATTCGCCGCCGATCAGGCCCCGCCGGTGCACAAGGACCTGCAAACCCGCGAATTCCTGTCCTTCCCCGACGAAATCCTGGGTAAGCAGATCGCCTTCCGCGGGCCCGAGGCCGAGCATTACACCAAGCAGGTGTTCGCCGCCTGGGACCCGATCTGGAAAAAGGCGTCCGCCAACACCAAGGTCTCGCTGGTGACGTTCAAGGGTGCCATCGACGCGGTCAAGCAGCGCGGGCGCACCATCGTAATCAAGCACGACGGCAAGCCACGCGAGGTGATGATCTCGGGCTCGCGCAGCAACCTGACCATCGGCGGCAAGAAACAAAGCCGGCGCAAGCTGAAAGCGGGCATGACGTGCGAAATCACCATGCCCGAACGTGGCGTCGAGGCAACCAAGGCGACCTGCAAGTAGCATCGTCGCCACAAACGATCGGGGCGGCCTCACGGCGCCCCGGCCAAAGGCGGGAGAAACGGAATGGCGCTCAACAGTGCCTTTTCACACCTGGTGATCGAGGTTTCCGACCTTGACCGGTCGGAGGCTTTCTACCGCGATGTCATCGGCCTCGACGTCGTGGGCCGCAACCTCGTCGCGGAGAACCGGCCGAATTCGCTTCTCGCCATGAATACCCGCCAGCGCGTGCTGCTGGTGGAGGTGGACGAAGTGCCGCCCTACCCCGCGTCGGGCGGCTCCATCCACCATGCGTGGCTGCTGAATATCGACCAGTTCAAGCGCGCCCGCGACCGGCTGGAAGCGGCGGGTTTCGAAAGCGGCATCGACCCACGCCAAAGCTTCCGCGCCGTCGGCGAAAACAACATGGATATTTTCGACCCCGACGGGAACCGGTTCCAGATCCAGGCCTTCGGCGATGAAGGAGAGGACGTCCTGCGCTCCGGCGCCGGGCGTGTCGTCATGGGCACGATTGAGGAATTTGCCGTGGGCAGCGTCACCCGCCATCGCGAAGGGCGATTCTACCTGGTGCGCGAGGAAGACGGCTTCCTCGCCATTTCCGGCTGGTGCACCCACAAGAACGGCCTGACGGTGTGGCAGGCCGAAAGCTGGCACTTCTACTGCCCGTTCCACGGCGCCAAGTACGACCGCAAGGGATGTTACGTCGGACACATGGGCTGCCAGCCGATGCGCCTGCACCCGGTTGCCATCGACGACATGGGGCAAGTCGCGGTGGACACCGACCGTTTCTTCCAGCGCAAGGCTTTCGATCCTGCCCATTATGCCCCGGCACGGGCGGGCGCACGATTCGACGGCGCGGGCCTGGTGGAACTGCCGACGGTGGATGAAGCGGAAATTCGCGAACGCGCGAAAGCGGAGGGCTGACATGGCTGACGTAGAAAGCATTTCCCATAGTGGTATTTGCGTGCACGACCTGAAGGCGGCAGAGGATTTTTATTGCAAGGTTCTGGGCGCCACCGTGCACAGCCGGGTCAATTACAAAACCCAGGACGCCCTGCGCGGGCGCAGTTTCCACACCTCGCTGGTGCTCGACGATTACCTGTTCGCGGTGATGCTGACCGAGGACTGGATGGACGTGCCGCCGCCCGACGTCATTCGCGGCGCCAACCGGGTCCGCCATGCGTTTTGCATACCCCGCGCCAGGTTCGATGAAATCGTCGCACGTCTCACCCAGGCCAATGTGCCCGCCGAAGGCCCCGTCACCCACCCCGAACATGGCCCCTTCGGTGAATCGATTTATTTCCGCGACCCCACGGGCAACTTCCTTGAAGTGCTGTGGCGCCGCGACGAAGACGTAACCTACAACGAAGTGCAGCCTCTCGGCCACGGCGGCGGCGGCTGACAACCGGACAGTGAACTGAAAATAACAACCCGAAGGGAGGCATTCATGATCACCAGAACCCTCATCGCTGGAACCCTGGCAGCGACCCTCGCCGGCCTGGCGGCGGACCCCGGCTTCGCCGCCGACCTGCCCAAGGCCACACAGGAAATCATGGCGAAGACCAAGCTGCCCGCCGATGTGCTGAGCGGCCTCGACGCCGAGCTGAAAATGCCGCAGGCGTGGATTGACGGCGCCAAGAAGGAAGGCCTCCTCATCGTCAGCGGCACCTGGGATGCGGACCAGTTCACCAACCTGATCAAGCCGTTCCAGGAACGCTATCCCTTCGTCAAGTTCAAGTATGCGCGCGCGACCCGTCATGATCGCGTCATCAAGCCGCTGCTGGCCTACAAGGCGGGGCGCATCGTCTCGGACGTGATTTCCGGCGTCGGCGCCAAGTTCACGGCCTTCCAGGAAATCGGCGCCATTCTCGACCTGCGCCAGCTTCCCAACTGGAAGAACGTGCCCGAGGGCATGAAGCACAAGGACGGCGGCTGGGTCGGCCAGCGCCTGCGCTACTGGTGCATGTCGTACAACACCAAGGCCGTGGACAAGGCCAACCTGCCCAAGACCTGGGACGACCTGCTGACCAACGAAAAATTCCGTAACGGCCGCATCGGTATGGGCAACCGTCCTAATCTGTGGCTGTTGGCCATGTGGGATATCAAGGGAGAAAAGGGCATTCGCGACTATGCCAGCAAGCTGTTTTCCGTGGTCAAGCCGCAGCTTCGCAAGGAAGGCATGAACGCGCTTATCAGCCTTGCCGTCGCCGGTGAGTTCGACGTCTCCTTGCCGTCTGCCGCCTATCGCGTCAGCCAGCTTCTGCCCAAGGGCGCGCCTATCGGCTGGCACTGCCCGGAACCGGTGCCGATGGCGATCTCGGAGATGATTGCACTCAAGGGTGGCCACCAGAACAGCGCGCTGCTGTTCGTCAACTGGTTCATGTCCAAGGAAGGGCAAATCTCCCAGTACGCGGCCAATAACGCCCCGCCCGTGCACAAGGACCTGCGGCGGCGTGAATTCCTCGCCTTTCCCGATGAAATCCTCGGGAAGAAGATCGCCTTCCGCGATCCCGAAGCGATGGAAACCGACCTCAAGAAGCTGATGCGCTTCTGGGACCCGATGTGGTTCTCCGGTCGCGGGCTCAAGCTTGAATACGTCACCGCCAAGCTCGACAAGATCGAGCGCAAGGGCCGCCGCGTCGTCTTCACACACAAGGGCAAGAAGGTGAAGGTCAAGGTCTCGGGCTCACGCACGGGGATCCAGATCAACGACGTTGACGGCACGCGGGGCGAATTGAAGGCCGGTATGGTCTGTGAAATCGGCTTTCCCGGCGCGGGCGAGGAAGCCACCAAGCTCGACTGCAAGACCAAGTAGCCGAACCGTTATCGGCTGACGACACGGGCCCCCGCGGGGGCCCGTGTTTTTTTGGGCGCTAGTCAGTGTGGCGTTCGGCTTCCGCCGCACGGGTGATAGCCCGCCGACGCGGCCATACCCAAGCCAGGGCCACAAGACACCCCAATGCCGCGACCGCGAATACCCAGCGTAGCCCAAACCATTCCGCCAACGCACCGAGGCCGAGCGCGCCGATGGCGGGCGTGCCCCGGTAAATCACCGTGTAAAGGCCCATGACCCGGCCACGCAAATGGTCGGACAGGGCCGACTGGGTCAGCGCCTGGGTGCTGGTGGAAACGGTGTTGAGGGTGAAACCCGACAGCACCCCAAAAATGACAGCAACCCACAACTGACTAGTGGCAACAAAGCCCAGTGTCGCCAGCGCCAGCCCGCCGGAACCTAGCAGCACGATAACGGTCAACCCGCCCAGACGCCCACGGTTTGCGATCCAGGCAGCGGAAACCATGGCGCCAACACCCATGGATGATGTCAGCCATGCAAGGCCCACGGCGCCGGATTCGAACACCGCACCGGCAAAGCCCGGCAGCATGTCCTGCACCGGGCGCATCAGGACCGAAATCACCGCTAGCAGCACGAACAGCGGCCCAATGGCGACATGGGCGCGGACATAGGCAATGCTCTCGATCACGTCGCCAAGGATGCGCCGGCCTGCTCGCGTAGAGCGCACCGGCGCCTCAAGCCGCATGAAACCGAGCAAAAGCACGAACCAAACGCAGGTCACGGCATTGACCAGGAAGGTCGATTCAATACCCCAGACCGGGATCATCAACCCGGCCAACGCCGGCCCAACGAAGCGCGATCCGTTGAACAGGGCCGAATCGAGGGCAATGGCGGTGGCGAATTCCGCCCGTGGCACAGTGCGGGGCACGATGGCATGGCGCGACGTGGACACGAAGGGATGGACGATCCCGTGGCAGAGCACCAGGAGAAATAGGATCCAGATGTTAAGGACACCGGTAAAGGCACAGGCCATGAGGCCGAGTGACAGGCCCGCATTAAGCCACTGGGTCCAGATTTGCTGACGGACGGGATCGGAACGGTCGGTAAAAGCCCCGGCAATGGGCGCGATAAACATCACCGGCGCCAGGTCGGCGGCGGCGATGACGCCGAGCCAGGTCGGCGAGCTGGTCAGTTCCCACGCCAGCCAGCCAATACCCACCCGCTGCATCCACAACGTCACCAGGTTGGGCGTCATGCCCCCCATGAACAGCGCGTACTGGCGATAAGCGAAGACGCGCAGGATAGGGGGAAGCGTGGCGGGATCGCGCATGGTAAAGCGGGTCCTGATGGGAGGCGCCGCGGCGCGGCAAGACTTGACCCGATTTCATACCACGATTGGCGCGGGCCGCCACCTGGCGAATGGCGGGGCTAGTTCAGCCGTAGTTTCTCGTCCCGGTAGCGAAATTCCGCCGCACAGACGAGACCGACGCTTGCAACCCGGACCGTTTGCAGCGGACCATCGAGGTTGTTGTGCTAGAAATAGAGAAACCGCCGCAAGACGCGGAATTTGGGGGCAAAGTCATAGTCCTGCCAGATATAGCTCTGCAATAGAGCGCGATGGTCAGGCATGCGGTAAATGATCTCGGCCGTGGCGAGGCAGTAGCCGAGAAGCTGTAACTAAAGCGCGTTTCCCGACGACGGGCTCATGCGTGACCTCCATCCACAAGCATTACGCCTAATCAAAGCGCGTTCAGCGTTACAATCCTGTAAATGGCACCATGACTTCAGGGAAACATCAATATTTTTAAAAGGTTAGTGGCCACCCGCCGGGACTGCTGACAGCCCGGGAACCCGTCCCCTAGCCTTTCAGCGCGCCTTCTTCGCGGGTGAAGCGCTCATTGAAGCTTTCGCGCGGTTCGCCGCCGGCCCGCAGGTCTTCACGTGTTTCATAATTGATGTGCTTGATATTGTTCTGGTTGCCCGAACGGTTGCCCATCATGATCATCGGGCCATCACCCGAATTTTCCAACATGTAAAACGAGCCACCGTTGATCAGGGCCGCCATGCCGGGATCCAGCACCGCCTTGCCGCCATCAGGGAAGTGCATGGTGCACTGGCCCTCGATGCAATAGAAGGTCTGATCCTCGTTGTGGCAATGCATGTCGTCGTGGTCGCCCGGATTGGGATAATAATGCACCCAGGCATGCATTTTCCGGGTGTTCATCACCACGGTACGCTTCTTGGTCTCCCTGGCAAGCTCGGGACAGTTGATGATCTCGATGGCCATGGATGCCTCCCCTTTTCGATAAGCGCCCGTCAGTCTAGACCCCCTTCCCAGGGGTCTCAATGCCCCCTGCGGCGGCTGGCCAAGGCCCCGGCCGGGGGCGTAGAATGGCCCCAAACCACGCGGGAGCCCCGCGACGGCAAGAATAAAGGGGAGAGCAATATGGGCAGCATCGACGCTGACGCTCACGTCATCGAATCGCCACTGACCTGGAGCTACTTGTCGGAAGTGGAAAGCCGCTACATGCCAATGGTCGTGACCCAGTCATGGGGCGACGAGCGGCCCGATGACGACGGTCGGCGAGCAAGTGAATACTGGCTGATGGATAACCGCCTTCATGCGCGCGACCGCAACATCGGTACCGATACCTCGGTGGAAAGCCGCGAAATGCGCGATGTCCAGGCGCGACTCGCCCATATGGACGAGCTCGGTATCGACGTGCAAGTGCTTTACCCGACCGTATTCCTGCGCCCCGCCGTCCGCACGGCGGCGGCTGAACTGGCACTGACGCGGGCGTATAACCGCTGGCTCGCAAACATCTGGGAACATGCGCCTAAGCGCCTGCACTGGGTCGTGCTGCCGCCGTTGGCAAGCGCACCCGAGGTAATCGCCGAGGAGCTGGCCTGGGCCAAGGATCACGGCGCCGTAGGCATCTTCATGCGCGGTCTAGAATGGGACCGCAACGTCGCCGATCCGTTCTTCTTCCCGATGTACGAGGCGGCAGAGAAGCTCGACCTGCCAATCTGCTTCCATTCCGGTAACAATTCCATCGTGCATCACGATTTCTTTCTCGACGACACCACCTTCACCAAGTTCAAGCTGGCGGTCGTGGGTGCCTTTCACTCGCTGCTGGAAAAAGACGTTCCGAGGCGCTTCCCCGGCCTGCGCTGGGGCTTTGTCGAGGTTTCGGCCCAGTGGGTGCCCTATGTCTGCCACGACCTGCGCTACCGCTTCCGCCGTCTCGGCCGTCGCCTGCCGGATAAACCGCTGGCGGCGAACCGCATGTATGTCGCCTGCGAAGTCACCGACGATATTCCCTACATCCTGCAATATGCGGGCGAGGACAATATTGTCGTCGGTACCGATTACGGCCACCATGACCCCTCGACGGAGATCAATGCCTTCACCCTGATCCGCAAGCGCGAGGATCTTTCCGCTGAAATCATCACCAAGATTACCGACACCAACGCGCGCGCCCTTTACGGGCTTTAGGCGCGACACGACAGGGAGACTAAGCGTGGTTGACATCAATACCCAGAATCTCGACGAACTGATCGAACGCGAAGGCGCCAAGATCAAGCGCGATCATTTCAAGCCCGGTGACGTGGTGGTGGTCACCGGCTGCGCCCGTGGCTTCGGGCGCGCGATCTCACGCCGCATGGCCCGCGAGGGCGCCAAGCTGGCGATTTTCGATGTGGTTGATGATGAAGGCGAGAATGTCGCCGCACTGTGCCGGGACGTGGGCGCCGAAGCGCGCTATTTCCATTGCGACATGGCGGACGTGGAAAACATTCGCAGCGTCGCCAAGGCCGTTCTGGATCATTACGGCACGGTTTACGGCGTGGTCAACAACGCGGGCATCAATCCGCGCTACACCGCCCTTGAAGTCCCGGTCGACGTCTGGGACCGTACCCTCAATGTCAACCTGCGCGGCACCGTGTTCAATTCCCAAGCCTTCGCACCGGCGATGATCAAGGCGGGCCGCGGCGCCATCGTCAACCTGGCGTCAGGGCGCGCGATCGAGGCCACCCCCAACGGGATTCACTACGCCGCGTCGAAGGCGGGCATCGTGTCGGCGACCAAGACGCTGGCCGCCGAATGGGGCAAGCACGGCATCCGCGTCAACGCCATCATCCCCGCTGCATCGGAAACGCGCCAGCCGCTAGAGGCCGTGGGCGTGACGCTGGAGGACCTGCGCGACCGCGGCACGACTACACCGGCGGGACGCGTCGGCCACCCCGACGATATCGCGGGCATGGTGCGCCTTTTGCTGTCGGAGGATGCCGCCTTCATTACCGGCCAGAGCATCGCCATCAACGGCGGTCGCATCATGTTGCCATAGTCGAGGATAAAACCATGCAGACGCGCGAACTCGGCAAGGAGAAACTCAAGGTTTCCGGCATCGGCCTTGGCGGGCGCCGGCTTTCCGACGCCCACACCGAAACCCGTGGCGACACGTCCAAGGCCCAGGCGCTGATCGATCACGCCATCGAACACGGCCTGACGCATATTGATACGTCGGATTCCTACGACGCTACCCGCAATGAATCGCTGTTCGGGAAAATCCTGGCGGGCAAGCGCGACAAGGTCGTGCTGGCGACGAAATTCGGCTTCGTCACCCGCGATGACGGCAGCCGTGGCATTTGCGGTCATCCCGACTACGTTCCCAAGGCCTGCGACGCAAGTCTCAAGCGCCTGAACACCGATGTCATCGATCTTTATTACCTTCATCGTGTAGACCCCGACGTGCCGATTGAAGATACCGTGGGCGCCCTGGCGCGACTGAAGGAAGCAGGCAAAATCCGCTATATCGGCCTATCGGAAGCGGGACCCGAAACCCTGCGCCGGGCAACAAAGGTCCATGCCATCGCCGCTCTGCAAAGCGATTACTCGCTCTGGACCCGCGACTACGAGGCCGACACCCTGCCCGCCTGCAAGGAACTGGGTATAGGCTTCGTCGCCTATTACCCGCTGGGATCGGGGTTTCTTGCCGGGGCCATCCGCGAAGTGGACGCTCTGGGGTCTAACGATTCACGCCGCAATCATCCCCGTCTGCAGGATGAGAATTTCAACCGTAACACCGCGTTATTGGTGAAGCTCAAGGACATCGCCACGGAAAAGGGCTGCAAGCTGGGGCAACTGGCGCTGGCGTGGATCCTGGCGCGAAGCCCCGATTACGTCGCCATCCCCGGCACGTCGCAGATCCCACATCTCGACGACAATATAGATGCCGCCAACATCACCCTCACGGCCGACGACATGGCACGCATTGACGCGATTTTCCCGCGCCAGGGTGCCGTCGCCGGTGAGCGCGTCGCGAAGGCGCGGCTCAAGGACCTCAACCGCTAACTCCCAGGAGGGCTCCCATGGCCAGCCAGATCAACCACGTCGCTATCATGAGTGAAAGCTTCGCCATGGTGGCCCAGTTCTACCAGGCGGTATTCGGCTTTCAGCCGCCCCCAAAGCAGACCAATTTTGGCGCTATAACCGTTGGCGACGGCTATACTGGGGTAAACATCAATCCGCGACGACCCGGACGCCCCGCCCGCCTCGACCATTTTGGTATCCAGGTCGATGACGTCGATGCAGTACTTGAAACATTCAAGAGCAAGTACCCCGAGGTGCATGTACTCAAGCGTCCGGCGAACCGGCCTTTCGCCGGGCTGACCACCCATGATCCAGACGGTAATATCTTCGACCTATCGCAGATTCGCATGGAGAACCGCAGCGAAATCTACAAGGCCACCGAAAATTCGGGAGGTTGGTCCCAAGACCGTATCATCACCCATTTCGGTATCCGTACTCTGAACCCAGAAAAAATGGCCGAGTTCTATGTCAATGCCCTGGGGTTGTCTCTGGCCAATCGTGCGGAGGGCGATCCGAATTACTACGTTACCGACGGCCGCATGACCCTGACCCTAATGCAATGGGACATTATGGATTACGATGGATTCGGCATCGTGGGCGCCGGGCCGAATCACATCGGCATAAAGGTCGAGAATCTCGAAGCTTTTAAGGCTCACGTTGAAGATATTTCTGGCAAGAATCCCTGGCTTCAACCGAAGGAAATATCTATGGGGCCGGAAGGTACTCGTTCACGGGAAATGTTCATATCCACCGTTCCTTACGCCCAACACCAGATGGCAGACAACAACTGCGTCTTACTCGCCATCCACGAATAAGCGACACGGTAAAGAAAAAGCAATGTAATCACTGCCTCACTGCGACTTCTGGATCTTGGCTCCCCGTCCAAAGCCCAAAAGGCGCAAACCTAGGGTAAAAAATAACAAGCCTATAATAAGTAGTGTGCCAATCGCACCAACAGCCTCGATGTTACCCTCATCCCACATATTCCAAATCAGGATCGCGAGCACCTGGTTCTCGGAACCTTCATAGAGGATCAGCGGCTTGCCCGCCGTGCGGATGGCATGAAGCATGCACCAGATCCAGACACCAACAAATGTGGGCAGCATCAGAGGCAGGAAAATCTTCCACATTGTCCGCCATTCCCTCGCACCCGCAGTATGCGCAGCCTCTTCCAAATCCTTATGGATCTGAAGGATCGCTGCGTTCATCGAACGGGTACCATACGCCATAAAGCCAACCGTGAAAGCCAGCGACATGGCGATTATTCCGCCATGGATAGGAATACCGATTTTGTCCGCCTGCAGGAAAACCCACAAGAATGCGAGGCCCATAACAATACCGGGGATGGCATGGGGTATAAAAGCTAATTGATCTAGGACCTTGCGTCCCCAGAAGCGCGAGCGCACTACGACAAGAGAAATTAGGAAAGAGAAGATAACTGTCAAAGTCGAGGCAAGTACAATTAACAACCCGGTATTCCGCATTACCTGACCAATAAGTGGCGTATGCCACAACTCTGTGTAGTGTTCAAAGCTCATGGAAGAAAAAGCTGCCATTGAGGGTGCCTGCAAATAAGGGAGAAATGATACGAATAAAAGCACCAAGAATGGCAGGATGATGGAGAACATTAAGAAAAGTATTACCAATGCGAAAGCAACCCAACGCCACCGCCCAAGACTGATTTCACGTGGGCGATATCCTTTACCGGTTATGATTGTAAAGCGCTCTTGGCGGGAAATTACTCTCGCATAGAGCCAGGTTGCAACTAGTGCAATGACCACATAAACCATGGCCAAGGCATTGGCCTGGCCATAAGCTGGTATGACTGAAACTGAATGCAGAATTGAATAAATCTTAGTCGAGAAGACATAGATCGATGCGGGAAGACCCAAAATACCCGGGACCTCGAAAACTTCCAGAGCAGTCATAAACTGATATATAATGACTGCAACCAGGCCTGGCAGCATGACTCTTAAGGTAACTTTTCTTAGAGTTGAGCGAGGGTTAGCTCCTGACATAAAAGCCGCTTCTTCTAATGCAGGATCCATTGATTTCAACAAAGGTACTAGCATCAAGAAGGCAGTTGGCACCAAGCGCAGGCCCTCAATGAAAATCATGCCTCCTAGTGAATAAATATTGATTGGATCGATACCCAGAGGCTCAATCCACTTATTAATAAATCCAATGCGGGGGCTTAGGAGAAGAACATAGGCCATAGCCTGCAGCATGCCGGGCATCGCAAGGGTCATAGGGACACCGGCATAAATCCATATCTTGCCCGGAATGTTTGTACGCTCGACTAACCAAGCCAGTGATGCCGCAAGTGAAATTCCTACTGCAGTTGCTCCGGTGACATAAATAAAAGTATTGTTAAATACTTTATAGGTATCCGGATCGAACCAGACATCTTCATAATTTACGACACTAAGCTCAGACAGCGTAAATTCTGTAGGCAAGCTAGCAGTAGAGAAAGAACCTAGGACCAAGAACACTAGGGGCATGAGAACAGCAAGACCTACTGTGATAAAAATTGCCCAGTGCCACCAGACGAATTTTGTGAACCGCCCAACAACTAACCGGCGCATTCCACCCACTACATCTATTGCTGTCATCTAAGCTGCCTCTACCCGTATTTATTTATAACTTTGCTGATTAATTATCGATCTAGCCTGCGTATTCGAAAATGTCGAGCCCGTGGCAACGGTCCACCAAGGAGAACTGCCAACAACGGGTAATATCCAGCCCGGACACTGTCTTGAAATTTGCAAGCTTCACAGTCGCCTACCCCCAAACTCGGGCGCCGCCCAACCTACCTTTCCCTCATGGGACCAGGCTCAAAAGAAGGCTAACAGCTCACCCTGCTCATGCGCTCTCTTATCGAGGCTGTCATTACTACTCCAAGTCTAACGCGTTCCCACCCACGCCTGCCAGCCCCAACCGATCGCAGAGTATTTTTCCCGGCCAAGCGCAATCGCTTTAATTACAAGCCCTTGAGCGATATCTAAAATTCTATATAAATTCAAAAATAAAAAGATTAATCTAATGTTGAATTTCTATAAATTTTTGTATAAATAAAATAAAAAAGATATTTTTATTTAATACCTTCTTAATTTTTATTATATTTATCATTTTTACATTGATATCAGTCGAGGATACGAGAGCACATTGCTCTAAGCGTTTTTATCCCCAGATTAAAGAGCCACCGACTGCCCACGCATCCCCTCTGGACTTCACCGGGCATGGCGTTGCGCGGTCGCTTTTTTTGTGCGCTACGTTGTCCTATAAAAGCTCCCTGCGTTCATCAACTGGGAGAGAAATGCCATGCTGGCAAAGCCTTCGGAAAGATTGGCACTGCTGGAGCGGATGCTGACGATGCGCCGCTTCGAAGAGGAAGTCCTGCGCATCGCCAAGGATCACCCCTATATCGGCCGCCAGCATCTGCATATCGGCCATGAAGCGACTGGCGCCGCTGTTGCGGCCGCACTGACCCCCGAGGATCTTTTTCACACCACCCATCGCAACCACGGTTACCTGATCGCGCGCGGCGCCGATCCCGGACGCGCCATGGCTGAGATCATGGGCCGCAAAGACGGACTCAACGGCGGCCGCGGCGGGCCGTGGCACCTGTGCGACCGCATGGCTGGATTCCAGTCCACTTCCGCCATGGTCGGCGGAAGTGTCGGCCTCGCCATCGGCGCCGGCTTCGGCCTGATGAAACAGGGATCGAAAGCAATCGGCGTTGCCCATTTCGGTGACGGCACGCTGGACGAAGGTATTTGTTTCGAATCGTTCAACCTTGCATCCATCCTGTCGCTTCCGGTTCTGTTTCTCTGCGAAAACAACGCCAAGGAAGGCCAGCGGCCGTCATCCATGCTGGCGGCAAAAGCGCTACGTGACTTGCCCCATGCCCTGCAAATCGAAACCAATGTCGTCGACGGCCGCGATGCCGATGCTATGCATGATGCGGCCAAAGGTGCGGTAGCGCATATCCGTTCGGGCAAAGGGCCGTTTTTCCTGCAAGCACAACTTGAACGCTGGCCCGGCTCGCACCAGATCAAACCCGAATTCCCCACCGGCGTGACCGATCTCAGCCTAGCCTGGGAAGAAGACCGCATCGAGGGCAAGCACGCCGACTGGACCCGCGATCACGACGGTATCCGGCTTTACGTCAAGACGCTGCTAGCTGAAAACGCCGCGACCCGCGACCAAATCCTGACCCTCGACAAGAAAGTAAAGCAACGCATGGATGATGCGCGCGCCTTCGCCGAAAAAAGCCCCTATCCCGATCCGGCCACCGCCGCCGATCATGTGTTCGCGTAAGGAGGCGCCATCATGACAGTCAAGACCTATGCGGAAGCCATCGTCGACGCGCTCACAATATCGCTCAACGAAAATCCGAAATTTCACATCATCGGGCGTGGCATTCTCGGCCATGGCGGGCAGGAACACCATGCCAAGCCCCTAATGCAGAACTTCGCCGACCGTTTCACCGACCCGCCCACGGCCGAGGGCGCCACCGCATCCATGGGTATCGGGGCGGCCATGTCGGGACTGACCATGTTCCTGCATTTCGGCACCGCCAGCTTCGCGCTGGAAGCCTGGAACCAGTTGATCCATGAAGCAGCCACGGCACATTCTATGTCCGGAGGGCAGATCAAGGTGCCGATCGTCTTTCACATGTATCACGGGTTGCGCGGCGGCGGCTCCGGCCAGCATTCGCTGAGCCCGCAGGCCATGGTCGCCAATAACCCTGGACTGATGGTCATGCAGCCGACCTGCCCGCGCGATGCCAAGGGCATGTTGCGCGCCGCGCTCAAGGGCTCGAACCCGGTGGTTTGGGTGGATCACGCGTCGCTGCTCGGCCAAAGCGGCGAAGTTCCGGACGAGGATTATGAAATCCCTCTCGGGCGTGCCGACGTAAAGCGCGACGGCAGTGACGTTACCATCGTCGCCTCGTCACGCCCGGTACTTTGGGCGCTGGAGGCCGCCGACATTCTAGCCAAGGACGGCATTTCGGCGGAAGTCGTCGATGTTCGCTCGCTGGTGCCCCTGGATGAGGAAACCATTGTCGCCTCGATCCGCAAGACCGGCCGCCTGGTAACCGTGGACGAGGGTATCCAAATGTGCTCGGTCGGCTCGGAAATCGCCGCGCTCGCATCAGAAAAGGCGCAGGATGCCCTCAAGGCCCCAGTCGGACGGGTCGCCCGCGTGGCAACCCCGGTGCCGTTCTCGCCACTGCTGGAAAAAGCCATTACCCCCGGCCCCGACCGCATCGTCGCCGCGGTCAAACGCATCCTCGCCTAGATCAAGAGAAGGAAATGCAACATGGCTGATGAATTGACCGGCAAGGTTTGCACCCCCTGTCAGGGTGGCATCCCCCCGCTCAGCAAGCTGGAGGCCGAAGTGCTGGGCCGCCAGACGCCGAAATGGGAACTGACCGACGAGGCGACCTGGATTCGCCGGGCCTTTGCCTTCGGCGATTTCACCGAGGCATTGGAATTCGTCAACAAGGTCGGCGCCCTGGCCGAAGCCGAAGGCCACCATCCCGACATCACCTTCGGCTGGGGCTACGCCGACGTATCGTTGCAAACCCACAAGATCAAGGGCCTGCACGAAAACGATTTCATTCTGGCGGCAAAGATCGACGCCCTCGGCAAGTAATCCAGGTTCCGCGCCAAAGAAAAAGGCCCCCGGTCACCCAGGGGCCTTTTTCTTTGGCGGATTGGTTACCTGCACACCACCGTTTTCGCTTCCGCGCTGGACCCGGCATAGTTGAAAGCGCAGGCCATGCTGGCCTTGACGACGATTGTCACTTTGGACCGCGAAGGCGACATCACCAGCGGGGGCTAACTATAAATGCCGCCCTTGCGCTGGTTCAACTCGATCTGGTTGCCGTCCGGGTCTACAATGATGGCGAGGTAGGTATTGGTCCCGGTCTCGGGCTGGGTCATCGGCTTAGCAAACGGGACGTTGGCCGTCTTCAGTTTCTCGACTAGACCCGGCAGGTCCGACACCGCGATGGCGATATGCCCGGACCAGGTTTCCTCGTGATTACCGGTCCCCTCGATCAGCTCCAAAACCGGGTGGGTGCCTTCGTCACCGTAGCCGACATAGGCTATATTGCGCCCCCCGCGTTCTGGCTCACGCCGTTCACGCACCACCTTCATACCCATAAGGCCGGTATAAAAAGCCGTCGCACGGTCGATACTGGCTACCGGCAGCATAGTATGACGGAACCGGAATTCTATATCGCTCACGCTGTCTTCCTCCCAATATTAATGTCAGGTGTCCCGGTCTTCGAGCCAGGTCAGGTTTTGGGGGCTCCATTCTAAGGCGCCTTGGGCCTTGGTGGAAGCCGCCAACCGGCGAGCAAAACGCCCCCGCCAAGTAGCGGACAACGCCGGCACCGCAAGAGCCCGGGCGAGGCGATCTGCCTTCGCTCCCGGATCGGCCCACAGGCCAAGCACTTCCGCGATACTCAGCGCGGCAGGGTCCTTCGATACAAGCGCGATCACATCCCCCGCGCCAATATCGCCCGCCTGCAATACCCGGAAATAGAATCCCACATGCCCCGTGGCGGCAAAGCGCCTAGGCAGGTCGTCATCTTCGAATTTCATCGCCAGCTTGTGGCATGGCGTCCGTGGCTCGGTCACCTGCAAGCGCACATCGCCGATAGCGAAAACATCACCGATGGCGATGTCTTTTTCCATCATGCCGGTCACCGTCAGGTTTTCGCCAAAGGCGCCGAAACCGAGATCGTTGCGCCCGAGATCCCGCACCCAATGGGCATAATGCTCGTGCCCGAAGGCGTAGACCGCCATGTCGGGCCCGCCGTGGGTCTTGAGGTTACCCTGTGCATCGCCGTCAATGTTGAGATGGCGGACGCGAACCCGCCCGCTTAGTGGCGTCTTGTAAATGGACGTAGCGTAATCTCGGCCGCGATAGCTGACCGGCCGTGGCTGACCCACGTTAACGGAGATGAGTTCCATTACCCTGTCCTCCCCTGATGCGGCGAGGATAAGCGACCGCGACCGCCTTGGCTATGCCTACCCGCCGGTTCGCGTCAGGGCCGCGACCCTGTCGCCCGGCACCATGGCAAAATTGAAGATGGTGCACCCACTTAGCCCGACCTGGCCCGCCGCCAACTCATCCAGCCGGTGACAGGCCCCGAGATCAACGAAAAAGGCCTAATAGCTCTGTTCGCCAAGACGCGTTATTTCGGGATCGCCACGACGACGAATACGCCAGGCACGCAGCAAAAGCCGCAACCTTTGATACGGATCGAACATCCCCGCGCCTAGAGCTTGACGTCCCAATCCGCGGGCACGAGCCCGGCCTTGCGGCCTTCGTTGACGTAGTAGTTCCACATCTTGGAAATGTGGTGGGTGCGGTCTTCATATTCACCGACACGGGCCAGTTCTTCCTTCGTGATCGGCACCAGGTCGTCGCCGAAGGCCAATGCTTCCTTCATGGCCTTCAGGTTGTCCTCGAAATGGACTGTATCGACCAGGATCGCGGGCGCGTTCTCCGAAGTCAGGACCAGCCCGTGGGCGCGCAGCAAAAGGGCATTAGCATCGCCCAGACTGTCGGCGAGAGCCTCGCCATCAGCTTTGGTCTTGATATGGCCGACTTCGGCCATGGTCGGGATACCGTCAGCCCAGCGCCCGGCGTGGAAATCCATGATCTCCAGCTTGCGACCTTTGACCATGGTAATCGCAGTGGCCAACGGCATGTGGTTGTGGATGACGGCGCCAACATCGGGGCGCTTGCGGTAAACTTCGGTATGAATGACCAGTTCCGACGGCGGCTTACCCGGCGCGCCTTCCAGCACGTTGCCGTCGAAATCAACCAGAAGCACGCTGTCGGGCGACACCTCGGCCCGGCTTTCCGTCCGGGTCTGGATATAGAGCTCGTTCTTACCCGGCACCCGCACCGAAACATGGCCTGAATAGTGCAAGATGCCCAGCATGTTGAGAAGGCGTGTACAGGCGGCAACCTGGGCGCGCTGCTGGGCCCCGGAATTGGAACCGGTGGCGGTGGCTTTAGCGGTCATGGTGTTCTCCCGTAAGTCCCGGGCAGGGCCCGGTTTCAGAAATGGCGAGGCCCCGTTTTAGAGGCTTCCGCTCTCCCTGCCAAGGACCTTAGCCCACAGCGCCTAATGCCCGCGCCCGGCACGGCGCTCGGCCCGGGCCATCAGGTAGGCGGCGGAGAAAATCAGCCCGGCGCCGATCCAGGTCCAAATTTCCGTGGGCTCGCCGAAAAGTACGAAAGCCAGCCCCGCGGTGATAGGCAAGCGCAGGAAGTTGATTGGTGCGATGGCGCTGGCCTCGGCGTGCTTGAAGGCGCGGATGATGCAGTAAGGCGCCGCCGTCCCCGCCACCGCCAGCAAGGCAAGGCCCGGCACGTCCGCCCATACCGGCCAAACCCAGACCGGCAGCGCGAAAGGCAGGGCGAATCCTGCCAGCATCAACTGGTAATAGAAGGTCGTGGTCGCCGGTGAATCCGTGCGCCCCAGGATACGGGTGTAGATCACCGTGCCCGCGTAAAGAAAGGCGGAGCCCAGTACCATCAGCGCCGACCATTCGAAGGCGATCGCGCCCGGGCGTAGGATAATCAGCACGCCGATGAAGCCCGCCCCGATGGCCAGCCAGCGCCGCAAGGCCGGGCGCTCACCCAGGAACAGGATCGCCAGTACCGTCGCCATCAGCGGTTCGGTGAAATGCAGCGCGATGGCCTTGGCGATGGGCATGGCAGCAATGGCAGCGAACCAGAACCACATGCCGACGAAGTTGCACAAGTTGCGTTGCAGGTGCAGACCTAATTTCGCCGTGGATATAGCGCCCAGGCCGCGCCACGCGAAGAACCCTAGGAAAAACAAGAGCCCCAGCGCATTGCGAAAGAAAACGATCTCGATCGGCGGCAAATGCCCAGACAACAGCCTTACCGAAACTGGCACCAGTGAATGCAGCGCCGCCGCCGCCGCCGCCCAGGCGGCGCCGATGACGAAATCGCGCGATGTCATGGGGAACCCGCCACCGGCGGAGTCCGGCGCGGGAGCACCGGGTTCTGGCTTGGACATGGGCCGCAGTCTACGCATTGACCTGTAAATAGCGAGGTAAATAAGCCGCGCAGGACATCCCCGACGGGCGGGACTTTTTTGATACAAGAAGACCGATATTCGGCTTGAAGGAATACGCCAAGACTATAAACACCACTGAACTTGTTGCGGCCTTAAACCTGCTGGCGGAACAGCTCGATCATCAGCCCGACGATCTTCACGAGGCGCACATGAAGGTCCGGGTCATGATCAACGAGCTGCGTGCGACCGTAATGAATGTCCCCAAAGACCTGATTGCCTTCGAGAAAGAGCTGACCGAAAGGGTCGAAGGCGGCGCCGACGCCTAGACCCCGGCCCTAGCCGACGCGGGCATGACGGAAATCGGCAATAATTTCACGCGCCGCATTATGGCCCGGCGCGCCGGTGACCCCACCGCCTGGATGGGTGCCCGCCCCGCACATGTAAAGCCCCGCCACCGGCGCCCGGTAATCTGCGTGCCCCAAGACCGGACGCGCCGAGAACAACTGCCCGGCATCCAACGCACCGTGAAAAATATCGCCGCCAATCAGGCCGAACTCGCGTTCTAGGTCGGCCGGTGACAATACCTGGCGGGCAATCACCGCATTTTTGAAATTCGGGGCATAAGCGTTCACGGTTTCAATCATCAGGTCTGCTACCTGCTCCTTGCGCGTGTCCCAGCTTTCGCCGCCCGGCAATTCGGGGGCGACGTGCTGGCAGAACAGGCTGGCCACATGGGCGCCCGGCGGTGCCAGCGTGTCATCAAGGGTGGACGGAATAAGCACTTCCACTACCGGTGCCCGCGACCAGCCGGTGCTGCGGGCATCGAAATAGGCCTGCTCCATGTAGCGTAGGCTGGGCGCGATGATGATCCCGGCGCCGTGATGATCGACCGGGCCGTGCCCCGGCGCGCAAGAAAAATCGGGCAATTCCGACAGCGCCACGTTCATCCGGAACGTGCCCGAGCCGTTGCGCCAGCCTTCGATCCGGCGACGGAAATCGGCCGGTAATACGCCTGCGTCCATCAGCTTGAGAAACAGAAGCCTGGGGTTGACCGATGACGCCACCGCACGGGCGCGCAAGACCTCGCCCGAGGCCAGAACGACACCGCAGGCACGGCCATGCTCCACCAGCACCTCGGCCACCGGAGATGCGGTACGTATATCCGCGCCGCGCTGACGAGCCGCCGCGGCGATGGCTTCGGAAATCGCACCCATGCCGCCGATGGCATGGCCCCAGGTGCCCTTGACCCCGGCTGCCTCGCCGAAAGCATGATGCAGCAAGACATAGGCCGAACCCGCCTCGTAGGGGCTGGCGTAATTGCCGACGATACCGTCGAAACCGAAGGCTGCCTTGATCGGATCCGATGCGAACCACTGATCGAGGTAATCCCCCGCCGACGCCGTGAACAGCGCAAGGAGATCCCGCCGCGCCGCCATCGGCAGTTGCCCTAGGCGCCAGCCCAGCTTGCCCGCCTTGAGCATTTCCCCCAACCCGGCCAGACCTCGCCCTTCGGTCACGTTGGGGGGCGTTTGTAACACCAGATCGCGCAAGATATCGGCGACCCGCGCTACCGTCATCCCGTAGGCTTCTAGATTGTCGGCATCGCGTCTGGAAAACTGCGCCACCGACGCCACCGTTTCCCCGGCGCCAACCCGCAGGCAGCGACCGTCCGGCAAGGGCAGAAAATTCTGAAGAGGTCGTGGCACGACCCTGAGCCCATGGGCGGCCAGATCCAGATCATGCATGACCTTCGGATTGAGCAGCGAAACCGTGTAGGCACACACCGAATTGCGGAAACCGGGATGAAATTCTTCCGTTACCGCTGCGCCGCCGACGCGGCCGCGGGCCTCAACCACGCAGACCCGCATCCTGGCCCCCGCCAGATAGGCAGCACAGACGAGGCCGTTATGTCCGCCGCCGATAATCACCACGTCATGGATATCGTGCTGCGTCATGTCCACAGATTAAGTGCGCGTTGAGAGCGATGCAACTCATCGCTAACAGTTTATGCAACGATTGTCACATTACATCCAGGCAGGTACCTGGGGGCGTGGCGGAGAGATCTTTTCAGGCTATCGCCGATAGCAAGTTGTTTCGCCCCCAGCGCTTGCGGACACACTCTTGAACACACATCACATGGGCTTGGACAGCGGGCTCAGCAATCAGATTTTGACAACCTCACCCAATATTTCCTCTCCCCCTCCCGGCAAGGCCGCCGCGGCACACCCTAGAAAGGCATCCCCGTCTGCTAGCCGGGGGTACGGGAATGCCGGGCCGAGATCAGGACCACGACCATGCTGAGCAGGGTGAAAAGCGCCGAGGTATAAAAAATCCAGGCGGGCACACCGCTATCGATCATGAAACCGAATGCCAGGGGAGCGACGGCCTGGCCGATGGTCTGGCCCGAAAAGACGAAGCCGAAAACCTTGCCCATGGAACCCTTGGGGCTGGCGCGACGGATCAGCATGTCGCGCGCTGGGCCAATGAGGCCGTTGGTCATGCCGGCAAAGGCGAAGATCAGAACCAGGAGGATCACCGGCAGGCTATAGACTCCGATGAACATCAGCACCCCCGCCGATATGGCGAGGCCCAGGGCGGCAACCGTTTCATGGCGCCGGGTATAGTCCGCCAGCCAACCACCAACCAGGACACCGACGGCATTGGCGATCAAAAATGACGTAAATGCCGCATTGGCCGCCGTCGCCGCGGTCGCATGGGTTTCCACCAAACCCGCCACGGCGAAATTGCGCAGCCCGCCGCCCGCCAGCGTATTCATGCAGTAATACAGGAACAGAAACAGGATCGCCGGGGAGGTGAAGATATAGCGCATCAGCTCCCAGGTGGATTGCTCCGCCGGTTCATCCGCCCCATCCGTCGCTGCAGCTTTCTTCTTGCGCGGTCCCGGCACCGAGTCCTCGGAAATATATTTCCACTGGGTCAAAAGCCCGGCCATGATGATAAAGCCGACGGTACCGGATACCAGAAGCGCCACTCGCCAATTGTAAAAGGCGGTGATGGTGATCAGCACCACTGGCGCGATCGCGTTGCCCACGTTGCCGAAAAATGAATGCAGGCTGAAAGCTCGGCCCATGAATTTTTCATCCATGCTGGCGGATAGGATGCTGTAATCTGCTGGGTGAAAAGCGCTGTTACCGATACCGAGTACGATGCCGCCTAGCAGAATCATCCAGTAGTCGACCGCCCCCGCCGTCATTAGCGTGCCCATGGCGCACATCGCCAGGCCGATGGTCAGGATCGTCTTGGCGCCGTAGCGGTCCACCAGGATGCCGGCCGGCATCTGCATGCCCGAAGACATGATGCCTCGCAGACTGAGCAGCGCACCGAGCATGGTGTAACTGATGCCGAGATCGCTATTGAGCAGTGGCAACAGCGGCGGCAGGGTGTTGGAATAGAAGTGGCTCATCATATGACCGGCGCCGACAAGGCCGAGAATTCGGAACTGTGGGCTGATCGTCACGTTCATGCTGGACACGGCGTTTCCCTAAATTTTTGATCTTTAATGATCGTTTTGACTTTTGTAACGGCAATAATAGGTGCAGCAAGCGGCGCCGACAATCACGTCGAAAAGATTGATCCCAAAGGAAAAGGGGCTCGGCCATCACGACCAAGCCCCCCCCTACCCAATTATTTCGTGGCGGCAATAAAACTATGGACCGCCTCGCCCTCTCGATCCTTCCCGCCCGTGCTATCCCCCCCGTCCGCAATACAAGTTCGTGGCGCGTTCTGGCGGCTCTGGGCCACTACGCCACGGATGAAGGCCTCTGCTACCCGAGCCAGAGTACGCTGAGCCAGCTCACCGGCCTAGACCAGGCGGCAGTATCGCGGGCTATCAAAGACCTGCACGACCTAGGCCTATTGCGAATGCTCCAGCCCATAGGGCCCAAGCTGCCGGGGTCGTTCCAGAAGCAGAACCGCTACCAGCTCCTGTGGCAGCCAGATAGCCCCCTGCCCGGCCCTAATGAGCGCGAAATCACGTGGGGGTCGCGGGTGCGGCGGTGGTGAGGGAGCGAGCCTTTGCCAATTAAAGGCAGGATCCCGTCAACTTTCTGGGCGCTTCGATCTCAATGTGTCGCAAGTGCGTCGACATCAGACACATCTCCCGTTCACATCTCTTCAGCGAAATCGGCAAGCCTATAGGCACCGGGATGGCGGACTTTGACCTTGCGGAGCTCGTCGATTGTGGCACAGCCAAGCTGGCCCAAGGTGGAGGACAGATCGTCCTTGAATAAATCGATCATGTGGGCAGGTCCGCGTTCGCCGAGCGCGCCGAGGCTCCAGAGGAAGGCCTTACCCGCGAAGGCCGCATCAGCGCCAAGCGACAGGCAGCGGGCAACGTCCACACCCGATCTTACGCCCGAATCCACGATAATAGTGGCGCGACCGTCGACCTGCTGCGCGATGGCGGGCAGGGCGTCGATTGAGGCGGGTAGAGCGTCTATCTGCCGCCCGCCATGATTAGTGATCATCAGACCGTCGATACCGAGCGAGACCGCGCGGTCGGCATCTGCGGGATGTAACACACCCTTCATAACTAGCGGCCCCTTCCAAGCGTCACGATAGCGCGCGATCTCATCCCATGTGAAAGCTCCACCCTGCTCGCGCCGCATGAAGGCGGCGGCTTCCGCAAGGCTAGGGTTGCCCTCCATGTAGGGGCGCAGGCTGACGAATCTCGGAATGCCGTTCTTCAACATTGAGAACAGCCAGGGTGGCGAAGTGATGGCATCCAGCCGCAGCCGGCTGGTGAGACGGAACGGGTTCATGATCCCGCTTTTCACCTCGCGCGGTCGGGTGGTGCGCACCGGCGTGTCACATGTCAGAACCAGCGCGTTAACGCCGGCTATCGCCGCTCGCTTAACTAAGTCCATCCCGATCTTGTGCTCATTCTTTGCGAAACGGTAGAGTTGCAGCCAAAGTACTTCTGGTGCGATCTTTGCGGCCTCTTCAATGGTGATCGCTGATAGCACGCCCAGCGTGTAAGGAATGCGGGCTGCCTGCGCGGCAGCGGCTAGATAACGCTCGGCCCCAGGGAAGACGGTGCCCGGCCCGCCGATTGGTGAGACGCCGACCGGCGCGGAATAGGTCTTGCCGAATAGAGTACAGTCTGTGGGAGGCGGGGTTACCACCTTGCCATAGCGCGGGATCATCTCGATCGCGTCGAACGCCCCCCAGTTGCGCGCGATGCCGTTATCAGAGCCGCCAGCGCCGCCGTCGAGGTATTCGAACGCGAAGTTGGGCAACCGCTTGCGCGCTCTTTTGCGCAGGTCCATCGAGGTCGGAAAGCGACGTTTAAGCTTGAGCTGCTCCTGTGATGGTGCACGAGCCGCAGCCGCTGCAGGGCGCAGTTTTTCATTAGGAATTTTGGACGGGGTTCTTTCATCTCGCATGGCGACGCCTTTTTTTGGACATGGCCCCCTAAAGGGTCCTAATGAGCGCGAAATCGCATGGTAGTGGCGGGTCAGAAGGTGTTGAGGGTGAAGAGCCGTCTATCCGTTGAGGCCTTCTGACTGAAGTAAGCAGACAGCTACTATTCGACGGTAGCCGTCCCTACTCTAGAGAGAAATCCCAGGTGACTAATATAGATTTTCTCTAGTTTGTTTTTATGTAAATCGCAGAATACGAATCCGCAACAATAGATCTCTGTTTTTGGGCTTCAACTATAGCGGTGGCTATCACACTCTATGCGGCGTAGATAGACCCCAACAATCCAGATCAGAAAAAGTACAGGTCGTCTCTTCGCTGCGAATAGGGAATTTAGGCCCCGGAAAGTGGCTCCACCGCCGTCTGTTTACCTGACGACACAAGTCCGCCTTCGCGCTCAATAAACGTCACTATCTCCGGGATACCTCTAAGGACTTTCAGGTTGGCGAATAGGAACGGCCTGTCGCCACGCATCTTGCGCGCATCGCGCTCCATAACGCCGAGATCGGCGCCCACCAGCGGCGCGAGGTCGATCTTGTTGATGATCAGGAGGTCGGATCGCATGATTCCCGGCCCGCCCTTACGCGGGATCTTGTCGCCCGCGGAAACGTCGATGACATAGAAAGTCAGATCGGCAAGCTCCGGCGAAAATGTCGCGGTCAGGTTGTCGCCGCCCGATTCGATGAAGATGATGCCCGGTAGCGTCGTCGGATGACAAGATCCGCTTGCTCGGAGCGAAGCACTACGCGCGCGTTAGCATGCTCCGCTTCGTGACCTACTCGTGACCCAGCCCCAGAAAACAAAAAAGGCACCTGCGGGGTAAATCCACAAGTGCCTGATTTGCAGTCTAAAATTTGGTGGGCGCACAAGGACTCGAACCTTGGACCCGCTGATTAAGAGTCAGCTGCTCTACCAACTGAGCTATGCGCCCCTGTATCGGACCAGCGGGCGGCACCTGGGCCGCCCGTCGGGGAGGCATCGATATACCAACCCAAGCGCCCTTTGTCGAGGCCGCGCGGGGATTTTTTCTCGCCCCCGGGGGAACGGCCAAAGACCTTGATTTCAGGGGGTTACGGGGTCAACCGGCATCCTAGAGAGACGAGCGGCCGATCACCATCTCTCGGTGCACGTTGACCCCGATGAGAATTCCGAAGCCGATCAGCAGCGTCAGCATCGAGGTGCCGCCGTAAGAGATCAACGGCAGCGGCACGCCCACTACCGGCACCAGCCCCATCACCATAGCGATGTTGATGAAGACATAGAGAAAGAACGTCGCCGTCACCCCCATGGCCAGCAGCCGGCCGAACTGGCTCTGCGCCCGGATGGCAATGGAAAAACCATAGACCAGGACCAGACCGTAGAGGCCGAGGAGCGCCAGCCCACCGGTCAGGCCGAACTCCTCCGCCAGCATGGTGAAGATGAAATCGGTCTGCTTCTCGGGCAGGAAGTTGAGATGCGCCTGGCTGCCCTGCATGAAGCCCTTGCCGAAAATGCCGCCGGAGCCGAGCGCGATCTTGGATTGCAGAATATGATAGCCCGCCCCGAGCGGATCGGATTCCGGGTTGAGGAAGGTCAGGATGCGGTTCTTCTGGTAGCCTTTGAGGAAATGCCAAGCGATGGGGATCGCGCCGACGGCCGCACCGAGGGCCACACCGAACTTCCACAGCTTCACCCCGGCCATGAAAAATATCATGCCCGCCACAATCAGGAGCATGAGCGCCGTGCCCAGATCGGGCTGACGCAAGACCAGCGCCGCCGGCGCCAGTGCCAACCCGACAGGCCATAAAAGATAGCGCAGGCGCCCCTCCGCCTCTTCGGGCAAGGTATGGAAATAACGCGCCAGCACGATGATCAGCGCGATTTTCATAACCTCGGACGGTTGCAGGTTGACAACCCCGATATTGATCCAGCGCTGGGCCCCCATGCCGATATCGCCCATGATCTCGACTGCGACCAAAAGTAATAGGGCGACAAAGTAGATCACGTAGGCGTAGCGCAGCCAGAACCGCAGGTCGATCGTCGCCAGAAAAATCAGCAGACACAGGCCGACGGCGAAGCGCAGCATCTGACGACCGGCCCATGGCGACAGCGATCCGTTGCCCGCCGAATACAACATGACGAAACCGATACAGGCAATCACCGTCAGGATGCCGACAAGGCCCCAGTTGATCTCCGACAGCTTTTCCCCGAGCGTCATTTCCGGCTGCTTGTAGAAACCCGAAAGCATTATTCCCGCTCACCGCTGCTCTTGGGGTCGCGAACCAGTTGAGCCTCGCGCATGGGCGCCTTGCTGCCCGCCGGATCGCGTTTCAGGGTCTCCAGCATGACGTCATGGGCGATCGGCGCCGCCGCTGCGGAACCGCCGCCGCCATGCTCGACCAGTACGCAGATCGCGTATTTGGGCGCATCTGCCGGCGCATAGGCAATGAACAACGCGTGATCGCGCTCGCGCCAGGGTAGGTCCTTGTTCTTGCGCACGCCGTTTTCACGCTCGGCCATGGTGATACGCCGCACCTGGCTGGTGCCGGTCTTGCCCGCGATCTCCATACCCGGCTGGCGGATACGCGTGCGGTAGGCGGTGCCGCGCCGTGTGTTAGAGACCGCGTACATCCCGCGCCGAATGGCATATAGGGCGGCTTCGGAAACGCCGATCCTGCGGAAAGGTTCGGACGCCAAGTCCAGCGCCTCGTCACCATCGGCGGCGAACTGTATCGCGGGGACATTCACCCGGGTCAGGCGCGGCGTCACCGCCAACCCGCCGTTGGCGATACGCGCCGTCATGACCGCGAGTTGCAACGGCGTCAATAGCAAGAAACCCTGGCCGATGCCGGTGATCAGCGTTTCGCCGAGCTGCCAGGACTTGCCCAGGATGGCACGTTTCCAATCCCGCGTCGGCACAACCCCCGGCTTTTCGCCGGGCAATTCAATCCCCAGGTTTTTGCCCAGGCCGAATTTCTTCGCCATCGCCGAAATGCGGTCAACACCGACCCGCTTGGCAATATCGTAGAAGAAAATATCACACGACTGCTGCATGGCCCCGACCAGGTCGAGGTGGCCATGGCCATGTTTTTTCCAGCAATGAAAACGCACATTGCCGAACTGGATATGACCGCTGCAGAAGGTTTTGTGCTCGGGCGTAATGACCCCCGCCTCCAGGGCCGCCAGGGCGACAATCGGCTTGAAGGTGGAGCCCGGCGCATACTGTCCGGCAATCGCCTTGTTGGTCAGGGGCGCGCGTTCGTTCCGCACCAGCTCCTGCCAGTAATCGCGGCTGATACCCTTGTTGAAAGCGTTGGGATCGAAACCGGGGGTCGACGCCAGTGCCAGCAGCTCGCCGCTATGCACATCCATCACCACAACGGCCCCGGATTCCTCGCCAAGGCGCTTGTGGGCGAGCTCCTGCAACTTCATGTCGATGGAAAGGCGCACCTCGTCGCCGGGCTGACCCTCGCGCCGGGCCAGTTCACGAATGACCCGCCCGAGCGCGTTGATCTCTACCTCGGAACGGCCGGCCCGTCCGCGCAGGCGCTCTTCGTAAGTTTTTTCGACGCCGTTCTTGCCGATACGGAACGACGGCAGCTCCAGCAGGGGATCGCCCGTCTTTTCACGCGCCGACACCGCCCCAACATAGCCGATCAGGTGGGCGGCACTGTCGACATGGGGATAGTGACGGGTCTGGCCCACCTCGATCATCACGCCGGGCAGGTCGGGCGTGTTGATTTCTAGCCGCGCCACTTCTTCCCATTCCAGGTTCTCGCGCACGGTGATCGGCACGAAGCCGCGGTGGCGGCGTACATCGCGCAGGATGCGGCGGCGGTCGTAATTGGTAAGCGTGATGATCTTTCCAATACGGTCAAGGGTGCCCGGAATATCGGGACTGCGTTCGGCAATGATGATGAGCCGGTAATTGCGCTGGTTGGCCGCGATCTCAAGACCATTCCGGTCGAGAATGCGCCCGCGCGGTGGCGCCAGCAGGCGCAGGTTGATGCGGTTGTCCTCGGCCAGCGTGCGGTAGCGTTCCGACTCCACGACTTGCAGGTAGTACATCCGCGCCACCAGGGTAGAAAATAGCGCCAGTTGCCCGCCCGCCAGCAGCATGGAGCGACGGGTAAACATCTTGAAACGATCCTGATCGCGAATCATCTCACGCCTCCGCCGGCACGAGACGCTGGACCCCGTGCAGAACCCATGTCACCAATGGATAAACCGAGAGGGTCAGCAGATACTGGAACAACGCAGCCTGGGGTGGCACAAGTGCGCCGCCGACGATCACAGCGAGCAGCCAACTCAACGCCGCCGCACCGAGGGCAACCAGCATGAAGCCGCTCCATACCTGGAGGAAGGACCGGTGGTGGAAAAAGCGCCGCTGCAAAACCGTGACGCCGTAGATCAGCAGCAGGACCACTGCCCCCGCCCCCATCGGTGCGCCAGACAGGATGTCCTGCACCAGGCCGATAACGAAGATCGCCACCGGCGGCAACAGGCGCGGATGGTGAACAGCCCAAAAGAACGTAGAGGCGAGCGTCAGCATCGGCACGATGGAGGAATATCCCGGGATCGGGATCGGCAGGACCGAGAGCAAAACGAAAAGTAGGCAGAAGACCGCCGGAAGGCACCGGCGTGCCCAGAGATCAAGCCCCTGCCAGAAGCCTCCGTTCACCGCGCTGCCTTGGGGGCGGGCCCCTGTAAGGAAGGCGGCGGCGGCGCGTCATATTTAATGATCTGCACGTATTCAAGCCGCTTCCAGTCCACGAACGGCCGGATGCGAATGACACCGTCGTCCAGGGCGCTGACGACACCTACGGGGATGCCATGCGGTAAGGCGCCGCCATGGCCGGACGTGACCACGCGCTGACCGACGCTGACCCGCGCGCCGTCCGGCAGGAACAACAGTTGCGGGCGCTGGGAATTGTCCCCCGCCAGGATAGCGCGGGCACGGCTTTCCTCGATCAGCACCGGGATACGAGAATTAAGGTCGGTAATCATCAAGATGCGCGCCGAACGCGCGCCGGACTCGCTTACCCGGCCGACGAGGCCGAGCGCGGTTGCCGCCGTCTGGCCCTTTTCAACGCCGTCGCCGCGCCCGGTGTTAACCAGCACGCTCTTGACGAAGGGGCCGCGCCCGTCGGCAATGACACGAGCGCTGACGAAGCTGCGCCGGGCGGGGCCCCGGTAAGCCAACATTTCACGGAAGGACTTGTTTTCGGCTTCCAGGCGCAAGGCGGCACCGTGCCAGTCGCGCAGGCGGGCAACTTCCTTGCGCAGGCTCTGGTTCTCTTCATGCAGGACTGCAAGTCGGCCGATATGGTTGAGGCCCTGGTTGACTGCCGATACTGGTTGGACCAGGGCTTCCAGAATAGGCGCAACCACGTCGGTCACCGCCGTACGGGCCCGTTCCATGACCGCGACATCGGTCTTGCTTAGGAACACCAGGGCGAAAGATGCCAGCACCAAGAAACCGAGCGCGAACCGCTGGGCCGCGCCACGGAAGGGCAATGCGATACGTGCGATGAGGCTGGGTCGCCGGTAGTCCAAGATTACATCCCCAAGTCCGTCAAGACCGGCCCAAGGGCCGCCCCAATAGTCCTATCCTAATAGCTGGAACTCAAAACATCCTTAAGGGTCTTCATCTCTTCCAGTGCCCGGCCGGTACCCAGAGCGACACATGATAACGGATCATCAGCGATGGACACAGGCAGACCCGTGGCATGACGCAGAACGTAATCCAGGTTACCTAGCAGCGCCCCACCGCCGGTCAGCATAATTCCCATATCGACGATATCGGCGGCCAATTCTGGGGGCGTTTGCTCGAGCGCGACCTTGACCGCTTCTATAATGGCACTCACCGGTTCAGCCAAGCTTTCGGCGATCTGCCTTTCGGAAATGATAAGCTCCTTGGGCACGCCGTTCATAAGGTCGCGACCCTTGATTTCCATCACCCGGCCTTCATCGGCATCGGCAGGCGGACAGGCGGAGCCGATTTCCTTCTTGATCCGCTCGGCGGAGCTTTCGCCCACGAGAAGGTTATGGTTGCGGCGGATGTAGGCAATGATTGCTTCGTCTAACTTGTCGCCGCCGATGCGCGCAGAACGAGCATAGACGATACCGCCAAGCGAAAGCACCGCCACCTCAGTGGTGCCGCCACCAATATCGACAACCATGGAACCGGTAGGTTCCGTCACCGGCAGGCCAGCGCCGATAGCAGCAGCCATCGGTTCCTCAATCAGGAAGACCCGGCGCGCACCCGCGGCCTCGGCCGATTCCTGAATCGCGCGGCGTTCCACCGCAGTCGATCCCGACGGCACACAGACGATGATCTGCGGGCTGGCGAAGGAGCGACGGTTATGCACCTTGCGGATGAAGTGCTTGATCATTTCCTCCGCGATTTCGAAGTCGGCGATGACCCCGTCGCGCAACGGCCGGATGGCTTCGATATTGCCGGGCGTGCGGCCCAGCATCATCTTGGCTTCATCGCCGACCGCCAGCACCTGCTTGCGGCCCTTGACGTTGGCAATCGCCACCACGGACGGTTCATTGAGCACGATGCCACGGCCCTTCACGTAAACAAGCGTGTTGGCCGTGCCAAGGTCGATGGCCATATCGGCCGAAAGCATCCCAAGCAGTCTCGAAAACATAGAACCTCACTATCCCTTTTGATGGGGGCCGGCACGGCCGGCCCCGAATCCCCTGATACTTTCGACGCGAACCCTTATGCCGACATGGCGGAAACCGACTTCTCCCTTTTCACCAGGAGTTTGTTGAGTGCATTGACGTAAGACCTTGCCGACGCCACCAAGGTATCGGTATCGGCACCCTGGCCGTTGACGGTACGGCCCTGTTCTTCAAGGCGCACGGTAACCTCGGCCTGGGCATCGGTGCCCCCGGTCACGGCATGAACCTGGTAGAGCGCCAACCGGGCGTCATGGGGGAACAACTCGCGGATGGCGCGGAAGATCGCATCCACCGGGCCGTCGCCGGTTGCCGTGGTGGTGCGCTCGGTGCCGTCCACCGTCAGCGTCAGTTCCGCCGTCTGCGGGCCCTTGGTGCCGCAGGCCACGCTCAGGCTTTCGACGCGGATGCGGTCGTTGGCGCGCACCGCCTCATCCTCGACCAGGGCGGCGATGTCCTCGTCAAAGACTTCCTTCTTCTTGTCGGCCAGATCCTTGAAGCGCCGGAACGCATCCTCGACAGCTTCTTCGCCCAGGTCGAAGCCCATTTCCGAGAGCTTCTCGCGGAAGGCGTGACGGCCCGAATGCTTGCCCATGACCAGCTTCGACTTGTTCAGCCCGACGTCTTCGGGCCGCATGATCTCGTAGGTCTGGGCATGCTTGAGCATGCCATGCTGATGAATGCCCGATTCATGGGCAAAGGCATTGGCGCCGACGATGGCCTTGTTGGGCTGCACGTTGAAGCCGGTGATCGCCGACACCAGGCGCGACACTTTCATGATGTGGGTAGTGTCCACGCCGGTCTCGAACGGCAAGACGTCCTTGCGGGTGCGCAGCGCCATGACGATTTCTTCCAGCGCCGCGTTGCCCGCGCGCTCGCCGAGGCCGTTGATGGTGCATTCCACCTGGCGCGCGCCCGCCTTGACCGCGGCCAGGGAGTTGGCGACCGCCAGGCCCAGGTCGTTATGGCAATGAACCGAAATCACCGCCTTGTCGATATTGGGCACGCGGTTCATCAGCATACTGATCAGGGCGCCGAATTCCTCGGGCACCGCGTAACCCACGGTATCGGGGATATTGATGGTGCGCGCGCCCGCCTTGATCGCCGCCTCGACACATCGGCACAGGAAATCATGCTCGGTGCGCGAGCCGTCCTCGGGGCTCCACTCCACGTCGTCGGTGTAGGTCGCGGCATGGCTGACCGAGGAGATCACGGCCGCGTAAACGTCTTCCGGCGCCATTTGCAGCTTGTATTTCATATGCAGCGGCGAGGTCGAAATAAACGTGTGGATGCGCTTGCGCCGCGCGCCTTGCAACGCTTCCGCCGCGCGGTCGATGTCCTTGGTGTGGGCGCGGGCGAGACCGCAGATGGTGGCGTTCTTCGCGCTGCGGGCAATTTCGGCGACGGATTCGTAATCGCCGTTGGAGGCGATCGGAAAACCGGCCTCGATAACATCGACGCCCATTTCGTCCAGCGCCTCGGCGATACGCAGTTTCTCGCTGAGCGTCATGGACGCGCCGGGCGATTGCTCGCCGTCACGCAATGTCGTGTCGAAGATGGTGATTCGGTTGGGATCGGAACTCTTGCTCATTGGGTCATTCCTTGCGACTTGGGTCCCCGCGCCGCGCGCGGCATTGTTCATGTCAAACGGGTCCCTGAACGGCGGCGCATCAACGCACGCCGCTCAGGGGCACCTAAGTCGCAGCCCCAGTTGTTCGGCAAAGAGGAAACCGCACGCGACCCCGGACGCACTCCCGCGCCCCCCCGCCGGCACCCGGCCGGGAGCGATGAAATTCTGTCTGGTCGCCGCCTGCATCATGATCAATCTGTACTTTTCTCACCCATTCTCCCCGCCGCGACCTCGCGCCGGGGGAGAAACGCAATCACACAAAGGACTTAAGGACGTTAACGCTGTGAACGTTAACAAGCCATAAAGACCTTAAGAAACCTAGTTAACGGCCTATTTTTACGCTCTTTTCCGGCCCTTTCGCAAGGTTTCCTTGGAAAAATGGCTATTTCCCGCGCAATTACGAGGGCTGAGCCGCGAAAAACCGGGCCCCGCGCCCCCATGGAAAAAGGGCGCCCCCGCGGGAAACGGGGCCGCCCTTGATCCGTTGAACCCTTGCCGGAGACTAGTTGCGGGACTTATCCACAAGGCGGTTCTTGGTGATCCAGGGCATCATGCCGCGGAGCTTCGCCCCGACTTCCTCGATCTGATGCTCGGCCTCGCCCCGGCGCGTGGCGCGGAAGCTGGCCTGGCCGGCGCGGTTTTCCAGCACCCAGTCGCGGGCGAAACGGCCCGACTGGATATCGTCCAGCACTTCCTTCATCCGCGCCTTGACGCCGTCGTCTATCAGGCGCGGCCCGGTGATGTAGTCGCCGTATTCGGCGGTGTTGGAAATCGAGTAGCGCATGTTGGCGATCCCGCCTTCGTAGATCAGGTCGACGATCAGCTTGACCTCGTGCAGACACTCGAAATATGCCATCTCCGGCGCGTAGCCCGCTTCCACCAGGGTCTCGAACCCGGCCTTGATCAGGCTGGTCAGACCGCCGCAGAGCACCGACTGCTCACCGAACAGGTCGGTTTCGCATTCCTCGCGGAAGGTGGTCTCGATAATGCCGGAACGCCCGCCGCCGATGGCCGACGCATAGGACAGCCCGATGTCATGGGCGCTGCCCGAGGCATCCTGCTCGACCGCGATCAGGCACGGCACGCCGCCACCCTTCAGGTATTCGCCGCGCACCGTGTGGCCGGGACCCTTGGGCGCGATCATGAACACATCCATGTCGGGGCGCGCTTCGATCAGCTGGAAGTGAATGTTGAAACCGTGAGCGAAAGCCAGCGCCGCGCCCTTCTTCATGTTGGGCAGCAGCTCGTCGCGGTAAAGATCGGCCTGCAGCTCGTCGGGCACCAGCACCATGACGATGTCGGCCCACTTGGCCGCCGCCGCCGGGGTCATGACCTTGAGCTTTTCCTTCTTCGCCTTGGCGGCGGAAGCGGACCCGGCACGAAGCGCGACGGCAACTTCCTTGACGCCGGAGTCCTTCAGGTTGAGAGCATGGGCATGGCCCTGGCTGCCGTAGCCGACGATGGCGACCTTCTTCTTCTTGATCAGGTTCACATCGGCATCGCGGTCGTAGTAAACGCGCATGGTTCGGTCCCTTTTCGTTTCGTCCCGTCTGGTCCCGTTGCGGACCGCCGCACGCTCGGCGGCACCGGGCAAATTAGTTGTGGTGGTTTTAGAGAGGCTTTTCCCCGCGGGCAATAGCCACGACGCCGGTCCGCGAAATGTCAACCAGTCCAAGGGGTTCCATCAGGCGGACAAAGGCGTCGATCTTCTCGGTGGCGCCCGTGATCTCGAACACGAAGGAGCGCGAGGTGGAATCCACCACCCCGGCGCGGAAGATATCGGCGATGCGCAGGCTCTCGACCCGCTTGTCGCCGCTGGCCCGCACCTTGACCAGGGCCAGCTCGCGCCCGACATGGGCGCCTTCCTCGGTCAGGTCGGAAACCTTGTGCACCGGCACCAGCCGGCTCAGCTGGGCCTTGATCTGCTCGATGATCTGGATCGTGCCCGAAGTCACCACGGTGATGCGCGACAGCGACTTTTCCGCGTCGACCTCGGCCACGGTCAGGCTTTCGATGTTGTAGCCCCGGCCGGAAAACAGGCCGATGACGCGCGCCAGCACGCCGGCTTCGTTGTTCACCAGCACGGCGATGGTATGGCGCTCGATGGGTTGTTCGCTCACGGTCTTGTCCTTATACCCGGTGCCGGCCTAGACCAGCACCATGCCTTCTTCGGAAATCGGTTTCACCGCCTTGTCGGCGGGGCCGAGCAACATCTGGTTATGGGCCGCGCCCGACGGAATCATCGGGAAGCAGTTTTCCGACTGGTCCACGCGAATATCGGCGATGACCGGCTTATCGATGCGCATCATTTCCTTGATCACGCGATCCACGTCGCCGGGCTTTTCCGCGATCAGGCCCTCGCCCTGGAACGCATCGGCCAGCTTGACGAAATCGGGCAGGCTCGACATGTAGCTTTCCGAGTAGCGACCGCCGTGCAGCAGTTCCTGCCACTGGCGCACCATCCCCATGTACTGGTTGTTGAGGATGAAGATCTTGATCGGCAGCCGGTACTGGGCGGCGGTCGAAAGCTCCTGGATGTTCATCAGGATGGAGGCTTCGCCCGCCACGTCGATGACCAGCGACTTGGGATGCGCCACCTGCACGCCGATGGCGGCGGGCAGGCCGTAGCCCATGGTGCCGAGACCGCCGGACGTCAGCCAGTGGTTGGGCTGGTTGAAGCGCAGGAATTGCGCCGCCCACATCTGGTGCTGTCCCACCTCGGTGGTGAAATAGACGTCCTTGTGCAGGGTCAGGGCCTGCAAACGCTCCAGCGCGTATTGCGGCTTGATGATCTTGTCGGACGGCTCATACGCCAGGCAATCGCGGGCGCGCCAGCCCTCGATGGCTTTCCACCACTTGGTCAGGGCCTTGGCATCGGGCCTGTATTTCTTCTCCGTCCAGCATTTCAGCATCTGCGCCAGCACGGTGGCGCAATCGCCGACGATGGGCACATCCACCAAGACGTTCTTGTTGATGGAGGACGGGTCGATGTCGATATGGATCTTCTTCGAGTTGGGCGCGAAGTCGGCGATCTTGCCGGTCACGCGATCGTCGAAGCGCGCACCGACGCAAACCATGACGTCGCAACCGTGCATGGCCAGATTGGCTTCATAAGTGCCGTGCATTCCCAGCATGCCGAGAAACTGCTTGTCCTTGGCCGGGTAGGCACCCAGCCCCATCAGCGTGCTGGTGATGGGGAAGCCGGTTTTCTGAACCAGCTCGCGCAACAGCTTGGACGCCCGCGGGCCGGAATTGACCACGCCGCCGCCGGTATAAAAAATCGGCCGCTTGGCATTGGCCAGCAATTCCATCGCGCGTTCGATGGCACCGCGCTCACCGCGCATCTGTGGCTGGTAGCTCTCGTGCGCTTCCGCCTTCTTCGGCGGGGGCGCGTAATTCACCAGCCCTTGCAGCACGTCCTTGGGCAGGTCCACCACCACCGGGCCGGGACGGCCGGAACGGGCGACGTAGAACGCTTCGCGCAGCACGCGCGCGAGATCGTTCACGTCCTTGACCAGGTAATTATGCTTGGTACAAGGACGCGTGATGCCGGTGGTATCGGCTTCCTGGAATGCATCGTTGCCGATCAGGTGCGTCGGCACCTGGCCGGTCAGGCAGACGATGGGAATCGAATCCATCAACGCATCGGTCAGCCCGGTCACCGCGTTGGTGGCACCGGGACCCGACGTCACCAGCACGACACCGACCTTGCCGGTGGAACGCGCGTAACCTTCCGCCGCGTGGACGGCGCCGCCTTCCTGGCGCACCAGGACATGACGCACCTTCTTCTGCTGGAACAGGGCATCGTAAATGGGCAGGACGGCGCCACCGGGATAGCCGAACATCACGTCCGCGCCTTCCTCGGCCATCACCTTGAGAATCACCTCGGAACCGGTGAGTTTTCCAGCAGCCATCGCACTACCCTTTTTTTTACCGGCCGTCGGCCACGAGGCCCGGCCCAAAACGAAGGGAGGGCCCCCAAGCCCTCCGCTCCCCGGGACGCCCGAACCAGGCCGGCCCCCTTGGGGAGCGCCAACCTAAGGGCGCACCCTGCCCCGGTCAAGCAAAATTATAGAATTTCTGATAAGATTTTTTCGCAAAGACTTTCCGAAAATTTCTCACTGTATTCATAATTCGTAATTATCTGGCTTCTGAACCAGGTGGCCTGGCGCTTGGAGTAATTGCGGCTGCGGGTCTTGGCCTGCATAACTGCGTCCTCAAGGCTCAGCTCCCCGGCCTCGGCCCGGATCAGTTCCCTGAGACCGAGCGCCCGGGCGGCGGGCAGATCGGGGGCCAGATCGGCGAGCGCGCGGGCTTCGGCCCCCGCCCCGGCCTCGATCATGGCATCAAAGCGCGCCTCGATCGCGGCGTAGAGATCCGCCCGCGGCGGCACCAGCAACACACTGCGAAAGGTCATCCCGGCGAGGGGGGCGTCGGGGGGCTGGGCCTGCCAGTAGGACAGCGGCTTACCGGTGGCTTCCAGCACCTCCATGGCGCGGAGCATGCGATTGGGATCGCTCGGGCGGACCGGGGTATCGGGATCGCGGGCCACAAGCTCCGCATAAAATTCGGCGTTGCCGATTTCCGCATGGCGGGCGCGCAGGCGGGCGCGCAGATCGGCCGGGATTTCCGGCACCGGCGCGATCCCTTCCATCAGGGCCTTCAGGTAAAGACCGGTGCCGCCGCACAGGACGGGGATACGCCCGGCGCCCCTGACTTCGTTGATGGCATCGAGCGCCATGTTGCGCCAGCGCCCCGCCGAGCAGGGATCAATGGGTTCCAGAATGCCATAAAGAAGATGCGGCGCCCGGATCCGCGCCGATACGCCGGGCTGCGCGGTGAGGATTTCCAGCCCGCGGTACACTTGCATCGAATCGGCGTTTATGACGGCCCCGCCGATACGTTCAGCCAATGCCAGTGCCAGTGAAGATTTACCGCTGGCGGTAGGCCCGCAAATGACGAAAACCGGCGCGCCGGCGGCGTTCGTCATCGCCCGTTCCTAATCGAGCACGAGCGAGGCCAGCCCGTCGGCGAGCTTGGGCTCGAACCAGGTCGATTTCGGCGGCATGACCTGGTTGTCGTCGGCCACCGCCATCAGGTCGGCGATAGAGGTCGGGTAAAGCGCGAAGGCAACGGCCCAACCTTCGTTGACCCGTTTCTCGAGACCTTCGAGACCGCGAATACCGCCGACGAAATCGATGCGTTTATCGGTGCGCGGATCGCCGATGCCGAGCACCGGCCCCAGCAGGCGTTCCTGCAACAGGCTGACGTCGAGACGCGCCACCGGCGAAGCCTCATCGCCGGGCATGTCGCGCAGCACCAGCCGGTACCACTTGCCGCCGAGGAACATGCCGAACTCCCCCGCCTGCGTGGGCTTGGCCTGGCCGTCGGCGGGGGTGACGTCGAACACCTCGCCGACGCGGGCGAGGAAGGCTTCCGGCGTCAGGCCGTTGAGGTCCTTGACCACGCGGTTGTAGTCGTAGATCGCCACCTCATCGGCGGGGAAAGACACCAGCAGGAAGTAATCATAGGGACGATTGCCATCGGCCTTGGGATCCTTCGCGGCCCGCGACGCAGCCACCCGCGAAGCGGCGGCGGAACGATGGTGGCCATCGGCGATGTAGATCACGCCCTTGGCATCGAAAGCGCCGGAAATCTTTTCGATATCGGCGTCCGCATCCACCACCCACAGGGTATGGGTCACGCCCGCCAGTTCCACCGTGTAGGCCGGGGTCCCCTTGGTCGTGCGCGCCACCACATCGGCCAGCACGGCATCGGGCTGATGCACCGTAAACACCGGCCCGGTCTGGGCGCCGGTCGTCTCGATCTGGCGTACGCGATCATCTTCCTTGTCGGGGCGGGTGAATTCATGGCGACGGATGCGGTTTTCGTTATAGGCCGCGACCGAGCCGCCGCCGACAATGCCGGTCTGCACCCGCACGCCCATCTTCAGACGGTAAACGTAATAGCTTGGCTTCGCATCGCGGCGCAGCACCCCGTCGCTGACCAGCCGCGCGAGGTTTTCCGCCGCCTTGGCATAGACCGCGGGATCGAACGGATCGGTATCCGGCGCGAGATCGATTTCCGCCTTGGAAATATGCAGGAACGAATGCGGCCGGCCCGCCGCCAGGGCGCGGGCTTCGTCGCTGGAAACGACATCATAGGGCGGCGCCGCCACTTCGGCGGCAAATTCAGGCGCGGGCCGCAGGGCGGCGAAGGGACGGATCAAAGCTTTGGGGGCCAAGGCAGGCTCCTGTATCGGGCGGGTTGGGGGCGCGCCTGTTCTAACCCCTCGACGGGTGCATTGCCAGCCCCGCAGACATTTGAAAAGGGCGGCACCGATGGCGCCGCCCCTTCCCGATGGGCCGGTGACGGCCCCGCCAATTGAGCGTCAGGTGACCGGCAACACGATGAACTGGCGCACCTTTTTGCGTTCCGTCAACAGCAATACGGTCTTGCGCTTGGCCTCGCGCGCCTTTTCGATGCGCGTCTTGAACTGTTCGGGCGAAACCACCGTGTCGGGGGCAACCTCGATGATCAAGTCGCCGGGCTGCAACCCGGCCTTCTTGCCGGCGCTGCCTTCCTTGACGTCGGTGACCAGCACGCCCTTGGAACGGCTGTCGAGCTTGTAGGTCTGACGCAGCGGCTCCTTCAGCGGCGCCAGAGTCAGGCCCAGGAGCTGCATCGAGGACTTGTCCTCGACGCCTGAATCCTTGCGTTCCTTCACATCCTCGGGCAGTTCGCCGACCTTGACCTTGAGCTCGATCTGCTTGCCGTTACGCAGCACCTTGACCTTGGCCTTCTGGTCGATGGGCGTTTCCGCCACCATGCGCGGCAGATCACGCATTTCTTCCACCGGATGGTCGTTGAAGGTCACGATCACGTCGCCGGACTTGATTCCCGCATCCTCGGCGGGGCCACCTTCGGTCACGCCCGCCACCAACGCGCCCCGCGCCGCGCCCATCTCCAGGCTTTCGGCAATCTGATCGGTCACCGTCTGGATGCGAACGCCCAGCCACCCACGGCGGGTGCGCCCGTATTTGCGCAACTGGTCGATGACCGTGCGCGCCTGGGACGCAGGAATGGCAAAGCCGATACCGATGGAACCGCCGGAGGGTGAATAGATCGCGGTGTTAACGCCGATGACTTCGCCTTTGAGGTTGAACATGGGACCGCCCGAGTTGCCCCGGTTGATCGAGGCATCGGTCTGCAGGTAGCTGTCATAGGGACCGGAATTGATATTGCGCTTGAGCGCCGAAATGATGCCCGCGGTCACCGTGCCGCCAAGACCGAACGGGTTGCCGATAGCGACCACCCAGTCGCCTACGCGCACCTTGTCGGAATCGCCCCACGGCACGGCTGGCAGCGGGGTCTTGGGCTCGACCTTCAAGAGCGCGAGATCGGTCTTGGTATCGCGGCCGATGATCTTGGCCTTGAGGTTGGTATCGTCGTGCAGGATGACGGTGACTTCTTCCGCGTCCTCGATGACGTGATTATTGGTAACGATGAAACCCGACGGGTCGATGATGAACCCGGAGCCCAGCGACTTCGCCTTGCGCGGCGCACTGTCGGGGCGATTGCGATCGAAGAAGTCCTTGAAAAATTCCTCGAACGGCGAACCCGGTGGAAACTGCGGAATTTCAGGGCCACGGTCGCGCTTCTTGACCATCTGGGTCGTCGAAATATTGACCACCGACGGCAAAAGCTTTTCCGCCAGGTCGGCGAAACTGTCGGGCGCGGCGCGGGCAATGGCCGGGCGCGGCGCGGCTATGTTGATCGTGAAAGCGATTACCAGCACCCCCAGGGCGGCGGCACGGGCAAGTCCGGCCAGGGACAATCTGGCTTTGGTCTGGCTGGGGATAGTCGCCTGGTTCAATGTATTGTTCTCCATTCCATATGCGACGGGGCCACCAATCGGGTAGTTCGGATGGCGCCGGGAAGCCCCTCCTCGCCCTTGTATTTGTCTGTCACAGGTTATCGCTTCGATGGCCGGGCGCGAACCCAACCCTGGTCCGCGTCCTCCGATGCCCCAAGCGATAGGCGATGAATATGGTTCAAATATGGCATGTCCCCAAGGGCTGACCTACTCCTCCACTCAGCCCCCGGCCCCCAGCAGGCGCCGGGTCCCGTCGAACCCGATAACGCCCGCGCCCCCCGTACCGTGGGCGACCCAGGCCAAAATCCCGGCCCCGGCAATGGCCACCACAAGCCCCGCCAGACGCAACCGCGCAACCGGCCAGCGCGAAACCTCGGCCACGGCCCGGATATAGGCGCTCGGAAACAGGGCATAGAGCGCGCCTTCGAACACCATCAGGAGCCCGAAAAAGGTCAGGAGTTCCCGGCCCACCGCGGCGGCCCCGCGCCCTAGCGTTTACGGTTCGTCGACTGCCCCGGGAACTCGTTGAAGTACCGGAAGAATTCGCTATCCGGCGAAAGCACCAGACTGGCATCGCCCGACGAGAACGTTGTCCGGAACGCCTGCATGCGCCGATAGAATTTATAGAATTCCGTCGCCTTGCCGCCATAGGCAGAGTTGTAAACCGCCTGAGCCAGGCCATCGCCCTGGCCGCGCAGTTCCTGGGACTTCTTGTCCGCTTCGGCCAGCAACACGGTGCGGTCACGATCGGCTTCGGCACGAATGCGCTGGGCGATTTCGGCGCCCTCGGCGCGGGCCTCCTTGGCCTCGCGCTGGCGTTCCGATTTCATACGGTCGTAAATCGCTTCCGAGTTGGCCTGGGGCAGGTCGGCGCGACGAACGCGCACGTCGATCACGTTAATGCCGAACTGGCTGGACTCCTTGTTCACGCGATCCTGAATTTCCGACATGATCTTGACGCGCTGCTCGGTCAGAAGCGCCGGCAACGAATAAGAACCGATAACCGAACGCATGGACGCGTTGATCACCTGCCCAAGACGCTGACGAAGCGCCGCCTCGCTGCCGACCGACTGGAAAAACTTCAGCGGGTCGGTGATGCGATAGCGCGCATAGGAATCGGCAACGATGCGCTTCTTGTCCGAAGCGATCATTTCTTCAGCCGCCGGGTCGAGGTCGAGCACGCGGCGATCGTAGTAAACGACGTTCTGCATGAACGGGACCTTGAACTTCAGGCCCGGCTGATCGACCACGCGCTTGGGTTCGCCGAATTGCAGCACCAGCGCCTGCTCGGTCTGGTGCACGGTGAACATGGAGGAGAAGGCGACGACGCCGATGACAAGGACGACGACGCCGATAAAGGTCATGGCGCGATTCATCGGGAACCTCCCTGGGGCTGGGGCCGCGCCGGCTCGTTTTGTGCCGGCGGCGCACCCAGGCGTTTCTGGATTTCAGGCAGGGGCAGATAAGGCACAACGCCCGCCCCCCCCTGGGCACGGTCGATAATGACCTTCGGATTGTTGGCCAGAATCTGCTCCATCGTCTCCAGGTAAAGACGCTGGCGAGTGACCATCGGCGCCTTTGTGAACTGTTCGTAAATCGCCTTGAAGCGGCTGGTATCACCTTCGGCCTTGGCCACGGTCTGGCGCTTGTAGGCTTCGCCTTCCTGAATGATCATGGACGCCTGACCGCGGGCACGCGGCAGGATGTCGTTGCGGTAGGCCTCGGCCTCGTTACGCAGGCGCTCCTTGTCGGCCTGGGCACGCTGAACGTCGCGATAGGCGTCGATCACCTGGTCCGGCGGGTCCAGTTCCTGGATCTGCACCTGGGTGATCTGAATACCCGAGCCGTAGTCGTCGAGCACACGCTGCAACAGTTTCAGCGTTTCCTGCTCCACCTCACGGCGACCCTGTTCCAGAATATTCTGGATCAGCGCACCGCCGGCGGCCGTTGTCGCCCGGCCGGTCTTGACATCGGCCTTCTGGCTGGCGGACCGCCCGATGACTTCGCGCATGGCGCTTTCCGCGGCGGCCTTCACGGTCCCCTCGGGATTGCGGATGTTGAACAGGTACTTGCCGGCGTCCTTGATGATCCAGAATACGGCGAAATACACCTTCACGATGTTTTCATCGCCGGTCAGCATCAGGCTTTCCTCGGATACATTGGCCTTGCCGCCACCGGACTGACGAAATCCGATCTCCAGACGATTGACCCGCGTCACCTTGGGGGTGAGCACGCTCTCGATCGGGCTCGGCAGATGGTAATTCAGGCCCGGCTGGGTGGTGCGGTCCCAGGCGCCGAAGCGCAGAACCACGCCCTGTTCATCGGGTTGAACCTTGTAAAAGCCCGACGCCAGCCACACGGCGACGCCGAGCAGCAGGATCAGGATAATGCCCCGCGACGAACCGACGCCGCCCGGCATGATGCCGCGCAGCTTGTCCTGGCCCCGGCGCAGGAGGTCCTCAAGGTCCGGGAGCTGCTGTCCGCCGCCGCCCCAGGGGCCCTGCCCGCGACCACCGCCGCCACTGCTGCCGCCTGACCCCCAGGGGCTGCCGCCGCCACTCTGATTATTCCAGGGCATGATCAAGTGTCCTTTCGTCGGGTCATCCGAAAAAATTGGGGAAACCGTCGCTGCGCGTGGACAACTTTTTGGTGTTGCCTTTGAAATCGCACCCGCGTCGTCTATATCCAAGTCTTATAAGGCAGCTTGAGCCGCCGCGCAACGCGCGCGGCCGGGCTGAACCGCCAGAAAACCTTTGGAAAGGGCCCATCTTATGGCCGTGCAGCCTCCCCCCGTCAGCGAAGCCACCGTGCTGGAAACTCTGAAGGGCATCGTCGATCCGGATCACGGCAAGGATATCGTCACGCTCGGGCGCGTTTCCGGCCTGGTGGTGCGCGGCAGCAATGTCGGCTTCACCATCGAGGTCGAGGCCGAGCGTGGGCCCCATCTCGAACCCCTGCGCAAGGCCGCCGAAGCCGCCGTGATGGCCCTTCCCGGCGTCACCTCGGTCACCGCGGTGCTGACCGCCGAGCACGCCGGGCCCCCGGCCGAACCGGCGAAGCCGGCCCAGCCCCCCCAGGGCGGCGAGGCGCCCCGCGCCCTGGCCCCCGGTGTCACCCACATTATCGCCGTGGCCTCGGGCAAGGGTGGCGTCGGCAAGTCCACGGTGGCCGCCAACCTGGCGCTGGCACTGAAGGCCGAGGGCTTGCGCGTGGGCGTGCTCGATGCCGATATCTATGGCCCTTCAATGCCGCGCATGCTGGGCATTTCCGGCCGGCCCCAGTCGCGCGACGGCAAGATCCTCGAACCGATGGAAAACTACGGCCTCAAGGTCATGTCCATCGGCTTTCTCATCAAGGAAGACACGCCGATGATCTGGCGCGGCCCGATGGTCATCGGAGCGCTGGAACAGATGATGCGCGACGTCAACTGGGGCGAGCTGGATGTGCTGGTGGTGGATATGCCGCCGGGCACCGGCGATGCGCAGCTGACCCTGGCGCAACGGGTGCCGCTGGCGGGGGTTGTGATCGTTTCGACGCCGCAGGACATCGCCCTGCTCGACGCCCGCAAGGGTCTCGCCATGTTCCGCAAGGTTAACGTGCCGGTTCTGGGCATTGTCGAGAACATGTCCACCTTCATCTGCCCCAATTGCGGCCATGAAAGCCAGATCTTCGCCCACGGCGGCGCGCGCGCCTGCGCCGAGGAGCTGAAGGTGCCGTTCCTCGGCGAAATCCCGCTCAACATGGAGATCCGCGAAACTTCCGACAGCGGCGCGCCGATTACCGTTTCCGCCCCCGAAAGCGAGAACGCGGCTCGCTTCCGCGAAATCGCCCGCACCGTGCGGAATGCCCTGGAAAAAACGGATAAAAGCAAGGGCGGGCCGCGCATCATCGTGGAATAACCGCGTTAACCATAATGCGCGGTTTATCAACACCCCCGCCCTTGTTTATGATCCGGGGCGAACGAAACAGGCAAATCCATGAGCTTCACCGAGAGCCCTCCGGCTCCCCCCTCGACGCCCGGCGACGGCGTTGCCCGGCGACGGCGCATCGCCCGCGAACTGCTGACCGAGGCAGAGGCCGTCGGCCGCCTGCTCGACAGCAACACCGCGGCGATCGGCACCGATGAAACGCTCTTTCTCAAGCGCCTGCGTTCGAACCTTTTGGCGCGCGCCGAAGAACTGACGCAGATGACCGACAGCGACGAAATGCCGGCGCCGGGGGCGACGGCGCAAGCCTCGGCCAAGCCTGCCCCCGTGCAGAGCCAGCCGGGCGAGCCCGCGCAAGCGCCGCGTGGCGTGCTCGATCTCGCGCGGATCGTCGTCGTCGCCTATCTGATGTTCCTGTTCGCCTTCATGGGCTACCTGTTCGCGAAGAGCCACCTGCTGCACGTCGACGTCAGCGGTGAGATTACCGACATGCTGAAGGTCTTCATCGCGCCGCTGCTGATGCTGGTGCTCGGCTTCTTCTTCTGCGCCGCGCGCCGCTAGGCGACGGCACGTCCAGAAAACCCGATCACGGCATCGCGCGCATCACTGGCTTTTGCGCTTACGCTTGCCCTTGCTTCTGCCCTTGCCCATGACCTTGCCGCCGTCCCAAAGCGGGCGCCAGAGCTTGAACATGTTTTCTTCCGCGCTGTCGAGAAGCTCGGGGCTACGGAAGGCCACGGCCTTGCCCGCGAGTTCCTGCGGATAGGCGGAGAAGCTTTTGTTCATAAGCGCCTTGTGGACCGGGGTTTCCCGGCTAGTGTGATACTGGGCCAGTTGCCCTTCCTTGCTCAGCAGCCAGTTGAGGAACAGCTTGCCTGCCGCGACATTGGGGGCACCCCTGAGCAACCCGGCCTCGGAAATCGCCACCGGGACGGGCTCCGGGCAGTGCCAGGCGACCGGCGCACCGCGCTCGGCTTTCTTCCACACCCGGTAATCGGCCGACGCCACGGCGGCATTGAATTCGCCAGCCGCCACCAGGCTGACCAGCGCATCCATGCCTTCCTTGCGGCGTTGCGGCTGCACCTGGGAAAAGACCTTGGGCACGAAATCCTTTGCCCAGGCCTCGCCCTTGCCACCCCATAGCGGCAGCACCCAGAGCTGCGGCAACCGGCCCAGGGCCATCTTGCCGTTGCCGAGTTTCTTGCTGGTAAGCAGGTCCTCCCACCGTTTCGGCATGTCCGATTTTTTCACCAGGTTGGTGTTGTAGGACATGCACCAGTAGCGCGTGCGAATGCCGACCCAGATGCCCGAAACACTGCCCATGCCCTCGGGAATATTGGTGAAGTTCGGCAGGTCCTTCAGGTTCTCCAGCGCGTTGGCTTCCCTGAACAGGAAAATCGCGCCGCCGATGCCGGTCAGCACATCCGCCATGTAGCGGCCTTCCTTGAAGGCAATCAGCGGCTTCTGGGTGCGCGTATTGGATGAGCCGCGCACGTAATTGATATCGAGGAAGGGATAACGCTCACGGAACGGCTTGGACATGCCGCGAAATTCCTTCGCGTTCCAGGTGCCGATGATCCTGAGCTTGCCGCTTTTCCGGGCATCGTCCAGCCACGCCTTCGGCACCGTCTGCTCCGCTTCCCATCCGGCCAGAACGTCGGCGCCCAGCTTCAGGTCCTTGACGATAACGCGTGCCGATGGCGGCATCTCCGCCGCGTGTGAAGCGACCGGATTGCCGGTAAACGCCAGGGCGAACACGAATGATGCCACCCATAATTTTTTCTTTGCCCGATATGCCATTGCTTGCCCAACCTCCCTTTTATTTTAGTTGTCGTGCGACACGCAAAAATCGCCGATGGCGTCACTCCATATCCACCAGCGCCCGCTTTGGCGCCGGCTTGTCGGTATCGGAGAAATTCTTTCCCGCGTCGAAACGGATTTCCCGATTTTCCGCCGGATCGCGGACAACACCGATGGGATCGCGCCCCTTGGCAACCGCCGCCACGCCGTCGAAGAACGCCTTGCGCCACAACACCACGCCGCGATCGGAAGTTCCCAAAAATTCCTGGGTGCGATCGGCGATCACCCCCTGGCTTTCCTGGGCGGCGCGGTCCTGATCGTGCGAGGCGATGCCCCACCAGCCGTCTTCCACACGCTCGTAAACCCTCGGCGTAGTCGGCTTCAGGCCCTGGGTGGTCAGGCGCGGCCCGGCACCATCGGCGCAAGCGGTGGTCTTGACGTAATAGGTGCGCGTCAGGGTGTCGTCTATCGGCACCCGCAGATGCAGGAAGTTGCTGACCGCCGTGCCGACACGCGCATTGGTCCGCCGCGTATGGGACGGAAAGATGGAATGGAAGATGTTCAGCGCGCCGCCTGGATATTGCGACGTCATCCGGAAACCGTAGGGCGTTTCGACCCAGTCCGCTTCCGGGCGACGCAACGCGATGGTGGGATAGACCCCGGCATGCAGCGCCATCGAATGGTACGGATCAACGCCGTTCTCCGCACGCTGTGCCCAGTTGCAAAAATCATCCGCCGCCCAGACCGTGCGGTCGGCGTTTTCCTCCACCAGCAGGTCGTAGCGCGGCAGCAACGGCGCCGGTTGCGGACCGATATAGGCGAAAATCAACCCCGAGAGCTCCTCCGCCACACCGGCGGGGATGCATATCTCTTCGTGCAGACGGCTTCCCGGCGGCTCCGCCGGCATTTCAAGGCAGCGACCGTCGGCGCCGTAAAGCCAGCCGTGATAACAGCACCGCAGGCCGTTTTCCTCGACCCGTCCCAGGGCCATGGACGCGCCCCGATGGGCGCAGGATTTGCCGACCAGCCCTACCTTGCCGGCACCATCGCGGAACAGGACGAAATCTTCGCCGAGCAAGGTGACCGGCACCGGCTTGTCCGTCGTCAGTTCCGAAAACCAGACCGGCCACCAGTAGCGGCGCAACAGCTCGCCGCCGGGCGTGCCCGGACCGACACGCGTCAGAATTTCGTTTTCCTGGGGCGTCATGCCATGCCCTCCCCGTGCGCTTGCCATTCCCCTTACACGCCGTCCCGCTTATGCCCCTTAACGGCGGCGTGCGGAAACTGGTTTATGGCGCAACAGTCTATGCCCCAATGCCGGGCGCGACAAGCGCGTCCGGGCCGGGCGCTCACCCGACCGCGAATTCCTTGAGGGCGCCGTCACGCAAGGCGAAACCCAGGCCCGGCGCGTCGGTCATCTCCACGTGTCCATCGCTGAATTCCGGCACGCCTTCGAACATCCGCTCCGATGCCGGGGCCGAACTCATCTGGTGCTCGATCCCCGTGCCCGCCGCCAGCCCCGCTTGCAGGTGCGCGTTATGGTAGGTGGCACCGCCGCCGTGGAACACCGGCAGGTTTGCCGCCACCGCCAGTTGCGCGGCGCGCGCCGCCCCGGTGAAGCCGCCGCCGACGATGACATTGGGCTGGACGATATCAATGGCATGGGCGGCAATCAGGTCGCGGAAGCGAAACACCTGGCCCTCGCTCTGGCCGCAGGCGATCTTCATTTTCGAGTGCCGACGCAAGGCCGCCATCGCCGGGATATCGTTGTTGATGATGGGCTCTTCAAAAAAGCCGACGCCGAGCGCCAGCGCCCGGTTGGCGAGATCGGTCGCATGCTCGAGATCGAGCCGGGCACCGGCATCGATGGCGATTTCCACGTCTTCGCCCACCGCATCGCGCAACACGTGCAGCCGCGCGATATCTTCGTCGAGGATTTGGTCGAGCGGCACCGCGTCTTCGCGCGCGTCCAGGCCCGGACGCCCAACCTGGATCTTGAGCGAGGTATAGCCCCGCGCCGCCATATGGCGCCCGGCCTCGGCCAGCTGCTCGCGGTCGAAGAAGGAAAAGCCGATGGTCGCGTAAGCCGGAAGGCGGCGCCGGGCACCGCCGAGCAGCACCCAGATGGGCCGCCCGCCGATCTTGCCCTTCAGGTCCCACAGCGCGATGTCCAGCGCCGACAGCGCATTGCAGCCGATGCCCGTCTGGCCCGGCGCGGTCAGCGCCCAGAAGGCCACGTTCCAGGCGTGTTCGTGGTCGAGCGCATCAAGCCCCGTGATGGCGGGCCCACCCACGTGGTTGATGGCGGCCGCCACCACCGGCGCGGGCGCCAGCGCACTGATGCCGTGACCGGTCAGGCCCTGGGCGGTCTCGATTTCGACATAGGTGACGGAATTGTGACGGATATGTTTTGAACCGGCCCATTCGAATCCGACCGGGACATCAAGCGCCGTCGCCTGTACGCGGGTAATCCTGTGATCCATGATCATTCCCCCCCTGCCCGCGTGATGTGTTCGCTCACGCGCGTGGACGCACCTGGTATTTTTCCAACTCGGGCACCAGCCGGCCCGTCAACGCCATTGCCGACATACGCAAATCAGACAACAGCGACCACACCGGGTAGGTAAAGGTCGCGGGCTTGTTGTGTTCAATGAAGAAGTGGGAAAACCAAGCAAACGCGTAAAGCGCCGCCAGGGTGAACACCAGGGACCACCATGTCCCGGTCCGGGCGGCGATGCCGATGACCACGAAAATCATCGATGTGCCGATGTAGTGAAAGGCACGGGTCGCGGGCTTCGAATGTTCGGCGAGATAGAACGGCCAGAACTCGGCGTATGAACCGATCCGCGCCGCCATCGCCGCCTCAGCCGTCCCGCCCCAGGGCTTCCATCATCTCGCGCCATTCACGCGGGCTGAGACCCGACGCCTTCTGGCCCACGGCCTCGCCCGCCAGCAGGCGCTTGACCACGTCCAGCCCCTTGGCCGACAGGTGGAAGCCGCCCATGCGGTATTGCTCGAACGCGCCGTAGGTGATCGGCACCCAGCGCTTCAGGGTTTCCAGCATGGCATCGGCATAGACGCGAATTTCGTACTGGGCGTGGGGGTCTGCCCGCAACGAAAGGAAATGCAGTAGGTTGTGCAGGTCCACTTTCCAGTACCACTGGGTATAGAAATTAAGCGTCAGGTTCATGCGCGCCAGTTCGCGGGCGAGGCCCTGGCGGTTCGGGTCGCGCGGATTGCCGTCGGCGTCCTCGTTCAGCATTTCCTCGTAATGGGCGTAAGTCTGCTCCGAGTCCGCGCGCAGCAGGTCCATGACCCGCTTGGCCTCATCGCCGGTCAACGCGTCGCCGCGCCCCTGACGGTTGGCCGACGACTGCACGCCTAGCTGTTCGGGGGCGGGCATGTAGAACTCGTTGTCCAGGATCGAATAGCGCGCCGAATACTCGTTGACGTTGGCGGTGCGGTGGCGGATCCACTGGCGGGCGACGAAGATGGGCAGCTTGACGTGATACTTGATCTCGCACATTTCGAACGGCGTCGTGTGCCGGTGGCGCATCAGGTAATTGATCAGCCCCGCGTCCTCGCTGACGCGCTTGGTCCCCTTGCCGTAGGACACCCGCGCCGCCTGCACGATGGCGGCATCGTCGCCCATGTAGTCCACGACCCGCACGAAACCGTGGTCGAGCACGGTCAGCGGCTCATAGAGGATTTCCTCCAGCGCCGGCACCGTCGGGCGGCGGGTCTGGGTGGATTGGGCGCGGGCGGCCTCGATTTCGGCGAGTTGGTCGGGGGACAGCGGCATGGGCGGGAAAATGGCGGTTTCTGCGGGTTACGGCGGGGTTGCCGGGGCACTCTAGCGGCATAACGGGCGGAGGGGAAGCCGTCCGTGCCCCTTTCAATAGCCACCACCAATGCCTATATTCCCTGTGCCGCTTCGGCGGCTATGGCGATAAACGTTCTGTGGCATAAGCGTTGCGGACCCGGGGGCGGTACCCGGCGCCTCCACCAAGTTTTTCCGGGCCCGTTTCGGGGCCGGACTCATGGGGGCGAAACAGGATCGACGCGCGTGGTAAAGACAGGATTTTTGCTCGGCATGATACCGCCGTTATCGGGTCAAAACCTAAGTGCGAACGATAACGAGTACGCACTCGCTGCTTAAATAGCAAGCGCGGCTCGGGGGGCGCCGGGCAACAGAAGCCCCCCCACCTTCCTTCCGCCGCGCCTTGGTGACGACAGGGCCGCGGCTTCGTATAATGAGCGACCAGCAACCCACGGTCCGGGATCATGCCAGGCAACGGTTTCGACTACGAACTTATGGTGGAAGACGCGATGCGCGGCGTCGCGGCCAGGGCGCTTGCCGAAGCGGCGGCCCACGGCCTGCCCGGCGAGCATCACTTCTACGTATCCTTCCGCACTCATGACGAAGGCGTGCTGATCCCCTCCCAGCTCCGGGCGAGCTACCCCGAAGAAATGACGATCGTCATCCAGCACCAGTACTGGAACCTGATCACCCGCGACGACGGTTTTGAAATCGAGCTGGCCTTCGGCGGCAAGCGCGAACGGCTGGTCATTCCCTACGCAGCCATGACCGGCTTCGTCGATCCCCATGCGCAGTTCGGCCTGAAGTTCGGCAGCGCCGCACATGAAGCGGCGAACCAGGCTGTCAGCGCTACGCCGGAGGCCGAGGCCGCACCCGCGGAGGACGCGGAGACACCGGGCGAAAAAGTGATCTCGCTCGACAGTTTCAGAAAAAAATAGGCCGCCCCGGCGGCCTTGCCCTTGATCATTCCCAACGGAACCGGAGACCATGGCGGATTTCACGTATCACAAGATGTTTCCCGTTACCCACGACGATGTGCCGTGGCGCAAGATCACCGATAAATATGTCGAGGCCGTCACCGTTGACGGCGAGACCTTTCTCAAGGTCGATCCGCGCGCGCTGACCGAGCTGGCGCGGGAGGCCTTTTTCGACATTTCGCATCTTTTGCGCCCCGGCCACCTGGCGCAGGTGCGCAAGATTCTCGACGACCCGGAGGCTTCCGACAACGACCGCTTCGTCGCGTTCGAACTTCTCAAGAACGCCAATATCGCCGCCGGCGGTATCCTGCCCATGTGCCAGGACACCGGCACCGCCATCGTCATGGCCAAGCGCGGCCACCGGGTGCTGACCGACGGCGAGGATGAGGCGCGCCTCGCCGAAGGTATCGCCAAAACCTACGCCGAAGACAACCTGCGCTATTCCCAGTTGGCCCCGCTAGACATGTACGAGGAGGTCAATACCGGCACCAACCTGCCGGCGCAGATCGACCTGTTCGGTGCCAAGGGCGACGAATACGAATTCCTGTTCATCGCCAAGGGCGGCGGATCGGCCAACAAGACCTATCTTTACCAGGAGACCAAGGCGCTTCTGAACCCGAAGTCGTTGCTGAAATTCGTCGATGAAAAAATCCGCACGCTCGGCACCGCTGCCTGCCCGCCCTATCACCTTGCCATCGTCATCGGCGGCACGTCGGCGGAACTGACACTCAAGACCGTCAAACTGGCCTCGACGCGCTATCTCGACAGCCTGCCGACAAAGGGCAACAAGCATGGCCAGGCCTTCCGCGACGTGGAACTGGAAGCCGAAATTCACAAGCTGACGCAAAAAACCGGCATCGGCGCGCAATTCGGCGGCAAGTATTTCTGCCATGACGTGCGCGTCATCCGCCTGCCGCGCCACGGCGCCAGTTGCCCTGTCGGCATCGGCGTGTCGTGTTCCGCCGACCGTCAGGCGCTTGGCAAGATCACGTCCGAAGGCGTGTTCATCGAACAGCTTGAGCGCGATCCCGCCCGCTTCATGCCCGATCTCGACGAAAGCACGCTTTCGGGCAACGTGGTCACCATTGACCTGACCCGACCGATGCCAGAAATCCTGGCGGAACTGTCCAAACACCCGGTCAAGACGCGGCTTTCGCTCAACGGCCCGCTGGTGGTGGCGCGCGACATTGCCCATGCCAAGATCAAGGAACGCCTGGACGCAGGCCAGGGCATGCCCGATTACCTGAAAAACCATCCCGTCTATTACGCGGGCCCCGCCAAGACGCCCAAGGGCATGGCGTCGGGCTCCTTCGGACCGACCACGGCAGGACGCATGGATTCCTACGTCGACCAGTTCCAGGCGGCGGGCGGTTCCATGATCATGCTGGCCAAGGGCAACCGCTCGAAACAGGTTACCGACGCCTGCAAGGCCCACGGCGGGTTTTATCTCGGCTCCACCGGCGGACCGGCGGCGCGCCTCGCCCAGGACTGCATCAGGAAGGTCGAGGTTCTGGAATATCCCGAGCTCGGCATGGAAGCGGTCTGGCGGATCGAGGTGGAAAACTTCCCCGTCTTCATCGTCGTGGACGACAAGGGCAACGACTTCTTCGCCGGGGTGACATCGGCCAAGCCGTCCAATGGCGAAATCCTCTCTCCTCTTTAACGGCCCGGCGCGAGCGCCGCTGACCTTCGCTTTCGCCCACGGCGCCGGCGCGCCGATGGATCATGCCTTCATGAGTTTCGTCGCCGAAGGCATCGCGGCGGCGGGCTTTCGCGTGGCGCGGTTCGAATTTCCCTACATGGCGGCGCGGCGCAAGGATGGGCGCAAGCGCCCGCCCGACCGCCACCAGGTGCTGTGCGACACCGTGGACGCAGTAGCGGCGGAGATCGGTGCCGAACGCCTTGTGCTGGGCGGCAAGTCCATGGGCGGGCGCATCTGCAGCGAACGCGCCGATGCGCTCGGCGTACGCGGGCTGATCTGCCTGGGCTTTCCCTTTCATGCGCCGGGCAAGCCGGTGGGCAACCGCGCCGATGCGCTGAAAGCGATCAAGACACCGACATTGATCCTGCAGGGCGAACGGGACGCCTTTGGCACGGCGGCTGATGTGCCGGGTTATGGATTTCCCAAAAAGGTCCACGTGCATTTTCTTAAAGACGGCGACCATTCGCTCAAGCCGCGCAAGGCGTCGGGCCGGACCGAGGAACAGAATCTCAATGAGGCCGTGGCCGAAGCGGTGAAATTCCTCAAGCGGATCGCCAAATGACGCTCCGGCGCCATTCCGTGCGCATCAACGGCCATCGCACGTCCATTTCCATCGAGGATGCGTTCTGGGACGAGTTGACACGCATCGCCGCCGCGCACGGACAAAGCAGCGCCGCCCTGATCGCCGATATCGACCGCGCCCGCGCCGCCGAGGACCCGCCGCCCAACCTGTCGAGCGCGTTGCGCCTGCATGTGCTGGCGGCGCTGAAGGCAAACGGCTGAACCCGGCCGCGCTACTTCTTTTTTTGCAGAAGATCGAAAATACCGCGGATGAATTCCTCGGGCTTGGGCTGGCTCGGCTGGCTCGGCTGGCTCGGTTGTACCTGCGCCGGCGCCGTCTGGGCGGGTTGCGCCTTCTTCTTGCCGCCAAGCAACTGGTTGAGCAACGCACCCGCGCCGCGTGCGACCAGCCATTGCTGCAATTCATTGAGGTTGAACACCCGGGCCGGATTATCGAGCGGCCCGCGCAACGTCATGCGGAACGGCGGCGCGTCGCGATGCCCCACAAGGCGGAACTGGGCCACGGAATCGATGAGCCAGCGCGGCAGGTCGGCCGCAAGGGTAGCCACACCGGTGCCGCCATCGGCGGCAAGGGTGATGTCATCGGAACGCACCACGCCCTTTTCAACCTTGAACGTACCCGCCAGTTTTGAAAACGTCGTCGTGCCCCCGGCCATCGCCGTCTGCAACAGCGTGAGGAACGATGTCGGCTGGCTCAGGTTCTTGAGCTGATCGTTGACCCGGCGCAGATCGAAACCGGACACCGCGCCATCCACCGCTTCCAGCTTGCCGCCGCCCGTCAGCGACGCCACCAGCGCACGGCTGCTTGCACCCCGCCCGGCGAGCTTCATGTCGTAGCTCACCGTGCCCTTGGCGATGTCCAGCGCAGCCGCATTGAACATGGCGCGGGAAAGATCGGCGCGGGAAATATCCACATCCGCCGCAAACTCCGCCGCGCCGCCTTTCTTTGCCGGTGCGGCGAGCGCGCCGGACAACAGGAAAGTGCCGCCCACGGTCTTGCCCGACACGCGCTTGACCTCCAGCCGCCCATCATTCAGCGCAAGCTCGATGCGTGGCGTGGCAATCTTCCATGCCCGCCAGTTCAGGGTATCGGCACCGATGCGAATATCGGCATCAAGTGCACGCAGGCCCGAAAGGTCGAGCGGCGCGTCCGACCACGGATCGGCGCCCGGCGCGGGCACGCCCCACTTGCCGCCACCGCCGCTTGCGCGACCGCCGGGAATGAAATGATCGGCGGTGATGTTCTTTCCGGTCAGTTCGGCTACCAGCTTCGGGCGCACCGCCGCCAGGGCCAGGGCGGCAGTACCCTTGACCTGGGCTTCACCGAAACGGCCCGTGAGCGATGTCAGCTTGACATCAAGGCCGGCGCTTTCCGCCCGCGCGGTCAGCGAAAACGGTCCCGTGACCGGCTTTTGCGGCACGAAGCCCGGCGCGAACAGGCGCACGAAACGCACGAAATCGGGATGATCCACGCCGACGGAGAGGTTGACACGCGGCACCCTGTCGAGATCGGCAAGCACACCGTTCAGCGCGACCCGAAGTGCCCCCGCCGCCAGCTTGCTTTCGATGCGGGTGGTGGTGGCTTCGCTCTTGAGGCGGCCGGATAACGCGAACGGCGTCAGCGCCGCGGGCGCGACGGGCGAGTCCACGCCCGCCAGCGCCAGAAGCTTGTCCGGCGCCTTGGTCGTCAATGCGAAACGAAGATCGGGTAGCGGCGTCTTGTCGAGGGTGGCAACGGTGCCGGACAGGTCAAACCGGCCGCCGCCGAGATCGGTGACCCGCATCTGCTTCAGCGTGAGCGTGCCGCCGATCAGCGAACCTTCCACGCTGACGCCGCCAAGCGCCATGTTGCCCACGGTCAGCGAACCGGCCTCGGCGCGGATATTGGCATCGAAGGTGGCCAGCGCCGCGAGGCCGCCGCCCTTGGCACTGCCACCGCTGCCCGCCGCCGGGGACTTCACCGCCGGAGTTTTCGCGCGGTACGCATCGAGATTGATGTGGTCGAGCACGATGTTGGCCCCAAGGCCGATGCGATCGCGCAGGGCTATGACAATGCCGCCACCGATGCGCGTCGAATCGAAGCGCAGGTCCATGTCGCGCAACTCGACCCGTTCGGGGCCGGCGCCGAGCCCGGCGCGGAAACTGGCACGACGCAGCCGGTCCGGCGCGATGGCGCTGTGATCAATGCCGAGCCAGTCGAACAAGGCGCGCAGGTCGGCGGCCTTGGCGGTGAGTTGCCCGTCGAACCGGGGGGCGCCTGCTTGCGCGGCAAGACGACCGTTGGCACTGACCTCGGAACCGCCGGGCAGCATCGCACCGAGCCGCGTCAGCGTCAGGACCTCGCGATCCATGCGGGCCTGAAGCTGCACCTCGCGGATCGCGGCCTTCCTGTAGGTGATGCCGCCGATACGCGCATCGAAGGCGAGGCGAATGTTATCGGGCAATGTGAAGGAGGCTGCTTTCTTCCCCGGTGCGGTGCCCTTTTGTTTGCCCGATGACGATTTTGCCGCTGCCGCCAACCACGAATCCAGATCAAGGGTGTTGGCGCCGATGGTCGCGTCCACAGTGGTAAAGGTGCCGAGCGCAGCGTTGAGCGCCCCGGTTACCCGCGTGCCGTTGATGCCCAGCACGATATCGTTGACCGCAAGTGCGCGCGCGTCCCCCGCGATGGTGCCCGACAGCGTAAACTTGCGCTCCAGCAAGGCCGGGCCCGGCGAGCCGCCCGAAAGCGCACCCACCGCGCGGGCGAGGCTCTCGCCCGCCGCATCGAGGCGCAGGTTCACCCGGGGTGTTTCGCCGGTCGTCACCGTGCCGGTGAATTTCGCCGAAGCTTCCGCGTCGGTCAGGCGAACTTCGCCGCTGATCGGGGTCGGCTTGGCCGCGTCCAGGCGACCGGCGCGGGCCTCCACCTGCAACGCGATGCCACGGGCAACGGCGCGCCCGCGCAATACGAAGGGCCCCTTGAGGGTTTCGGCGGCAAGGCGGGCATCGATGCCTTCGATCCGTTCGACCGTGCCGGTGCGCGAATCCCGGTAAGTAAGGCGCGCGCCGCTGACGATGACCTGCTCCAGGCGCACGGCGCCGGCCACGTCGTCACCACTGTCGGCAGCCCCCCCACCCGATGCGCCGCCGCCTGGCGCGAACTGCCAGTTGGCGCGGCCATCGGCCAGGGCTTCCAGCGCGATGTCGGCGCGGCGGAGCGAAATCGAACTGACCACCACCTTGCCCGAAAGCAACGGCCAGAAAGCAATCCGCACGTCGAGCGCATCGAGGCGCATCATGTCCGCATCGCGTGCACCATCGAGATTGGCAAGACGCACCTTCGCCACCGACAGCTTCGGCGCCGGCAGCAGGGCCACGTCTATGTTGCCGTCGATAGTGAGCTTGCGCCCGGTGGCCTTGTGGACCTCGGTTGCGATTTCCGCACGGTAATCGTTCCAGTTGATAAAGCTCGGCGCGATCAGCGCCGCGCCGACCAACAATCCGGCCAACGCAATGATTCCGATGACAAGCTTTTTCATCCGGGTTTGATCTCCGTGCGCCGCGAAAACATCAGCCGACACCGCCGACGGTTACCGTGCGGGACTTGCGGCAAGGAAAATTTGGCGCATAATCTAGCTTACGAAATGTGGCGCCATGATGGTAGCTCCACCGACACGGGAATCCGCCGATGGGTGATGTGGTCAATCTCAACCAGTTCCGCAAGGAACAGGCCCGCGCCGCCGAAAAGCGCACGGCACGTGAAAACCGGGCCAAGTTCGGCCGTTCCGGCAGCGAAAAGCGCATCGAACGGGCGGAAGAAGAAAAAGCCCGCCGCGACATCGAAGGCAAGAAGCGCGAGCCCCGGAACCCGTCGGAAACCCCCGAGGACCGCTCCCCCGGCGCCAAGTAAGCCTTCAGGCTTTCGCGCCGAAACCGCCGCCTCCCGGCGTTTCGATCACCAGGACATCGCCCGCGTTCATCGCCGCTTCCGCCGTCGGGCCCAGGTCAAGAACGGTTCCGTCTGCGCGTTCGATCGCGTTGCGCCCGGCAAGCCCGTCGCCGCCCCCCGCAAGCCCGAACGGCCGGGTCAGGCGGCGCCCCGACAGCACCGCCACGCCCATCGGCCGCAGGAAGCGGATGCGCCGCACCACGCCGTCGCCGCCACGCCAGCGGCCGATGCCGCCGGAGCCGGCGCGCAGGCCGAATTGTTCCACCCGCACCGGGTAGCGCCATTCCAGCACTTCCGGATCGGTCAGGCGTGAATTGGTCATGTGGCTGTGCACGCCCGAGGCGCCGTCGAAACCGTCCCCCGCGCCGGTGCCGCCGCAGATCGTTTCGTAATATTGCATCTCGGCGTCGCCGAAGGTGACGTTGTTCATCGTTCCCTGGCAGGCGGCAAGGCGACCGGCGGCAGCCAGGATACCGTCGACGATCAGTTGCGAGGTTTCGACATTGCCCGCCACCACCGCCGCCGGCGGACGCGGGCTGATGAGCGAGCCCTCGGGCACGACAATGTGGATCGGGCGCAGGCAACCGTCGTTGAGCGGCACCGGCGCCGCCACCTGGGCGCGGAAAGCGTAGATCACCGCGGCCCGCACCACCGCTTCGGGCGCATTGAAGTTCGTCGGCGACGGGCCCGAGGTGCCGGTGAAATCAATCGTCGCGGCGCGCGCCGCGCGATCCACCGTCAACGCGACCCGAACACAACCGCCGTCATCGGTCGGCACGGCAAAATTCCCGTCGTCGAGCCGGTCGATAACCCGGCGCACGGCTTCCTCGGCATTGTCCTGCACATGGCCCATGTAAGCAGTGACCGTAGCCAGCCCGAAGCGGCCCACCATCCCCGCCAGTTCGCCGACACCGCGCTGGCAGGCGGCGATCTGCGCCTTGATGTCGGCAACGTTCTGATCGGGATTGCGCGCGGGCCAGCGGCCGGCGCCAAGGCGGGCGCGAAGATCGCTTTCCAGCAAGGCGCCCGCACGCACCACCGGCTCGCCGGAAAAGACCACGCCTTCTTCCGCGATATCGCGAGAGGCGGGCGGCATGGAACCGGGGTGGGTGCCGCCGATATCCGCGTGATGGCCACGCGCGGCAACAAAAAAGACCGGCGCCGTTGTCGCATCTGCAAGGCCGAGATCGGCCGCAAAGACCGGGCGAATGACGGTGATGTCGGGCAGATGCGTGCCGCCGTCATAGGGCGCGTTGTGAATGTAGCTGTCGCCAGGCCGTAACCCGCTTTCGCCGTGGCGGCGCATGACGGCCCGCACCGCCTGCCCCATGGAGCCGAGATGCACCGGCACGTGCGGCGCGTTGGCAACCATGCCGCCGGTGCCGTCGAACAGCGCGCAGGAAAAATCCAGCCGCTCCTTGATATTGACCGATTGCGCCGTATTGGCCAGCGCAACGCCCATTTCCTCGGCCACCGACTGGAATAGGTTGTTGAACAGCTCAAGGCGTACCGGGTCGGCGCCGGCGCCGGGCGCCGTATCGTTTGCGGCGGCCCCTTCGCGGCGCAGCATCAATGCCTGATCGGCGTCCAGTTCCGCCCGCCATCCCGGCTCGACAATCGTGGTGGCGCCGTCTTCGACAATGATCGCCGGGCCGGCAAGCACCTCACCCACCCGCAACGTCGCGCGCCCGCGCACCGGCACGGTTTCGGTTTTGCCGCCCACCACCATCAATGCTTGCCCGCGCACCCCGGCGCCCGCTTCCGGCGCGTGCAGGGAACCCGCCGCCCCCGATGCGCCGATGGCTTCGACCATGACGGCCTCGATCACCACCGGCGTTGCCGCCATGACAAAACCGAAACGTTCCCGGTGAACGGCGGCAAAGGCGGCCACCATGTCGTCAGGCGTCCCGTGATTGATTTGCAGCGCGGTATCCGTGCCCTGGTAGCGTGCCCGCACGCAGCGCACCAGGGTGATATCCGCCGCTGCCACCCCCTGATCGAGCAGCGCCGCGCGGCCGTCCTCCTCCAGCGCCGCGAAGGCGCGATCTAGGTGCGGGCCAAGGGTGGAATCCAGTTCCGCCTCCACCGCGCGTTCGCGCAACACGATCAGGTCGGCGAGGCCGATACCCAACGCCGACAGCACACCCCCCAGGGGATGGACGAAAACCTCGCGGATGCCGAGCGCATCGGCCACCCGGCAGGCGTGCTGCCCACCGGCGCCGCCGAAAGCGACCAGCGCGTGATCGCCGACATCCACCCCGCGTGCGATGGAAATTTTCTTGATGGCCCGCGCCATGTTGTCCACGGCGATTTGCAGGAAGCCTTCCGCCGCCGATTCGGGCGTGAACGCACGATCGGTCTCGGCACTGGCGGCGATGGCCAGTTTTTCCAGCGCCGCACGCGCAGGCGCCGCGTCCAGCGGCTGATCGGCACCGGGGCCGAACATGGCGGGGAAATGTTCGGGCAGCAACCGGCCCAGCACCAGGTTCGCATCGGTCACGGTCGCCGGGCCGCCCTTGCAGTAGCACGCCGGACCGGGATCGGCGCCCGCCGAATCGGGGCCGACCTGAAAGCGCCCGCCCTCGAAGGCCAGCACCGACCCGCCGCCCGCCGCCACGGTATGAATCCGCATCATCGGGCTGCGCAGGCGCACGCCCGCGACTTCGGTTTCCGCCGTGCGCTCGAGCCCGGCGCCGGAAGCGGTGCCGTCGTAATGCGCGACATCGGTGGAGGTGCCGCCCATGTCGAAGGTGATGATTTTTTGCAATCCCGCCCGCGCCGCGGTCTTGACCGCGCCGACGATGCCGCCCGCCGGGCCCGAGAGGATCGCGTCGCGGCCCTGAAAACGCGCCGCCTCGGTCAGGCCGCCCGACGATTGCATGAACAGCAAGCGCGCACCACCCAACGCGGCCGCCACCCGATCGACGTAACGCCGCAGCACCGGCGTCAGATACGCGTCCGCCACGGTGGTATCGCCGCGCGGTACCAGGCGCATCAGCGGGCTGACCTCATGGGAAACGGAAACCTGCGCGAAACCCGCCGCACGCGCGAGGGCAGCGGCCGCGATTTCGAAATCGGGATATTGCCAGGCATGCATGAAGGCGATGGCGCAGGCGGTAAAACCTTCGGCGCGTGCCGCCGCCAGGTCGCGGGCAAGCGCGGCTTCATCCAGCGGCGCGATGATCGTACCGTCGACGCCGACGCGCCCTTCTGCCTTTATCACGCGGCCATAAAGCGGTGACGGCTTTTGAACATGAAGCGCGAACAGGTCGGGCCGCGCCTGGGTGCCGATGGCCAGCACATCGCCAAGGCCACGGGTGAGAACCAGCACGGTTTTGTCGCCGCGCCGTTCCAAAAGCGCGTTCGTCGCCACCGTGGTGCCCATCTTGACCCCATCGATTCGATCCGACGGGATGGCTTCCCCGGCACCGAGGCCAAGGGTCCGGCGAATGCCTTCAAGGGCCGCATCGTCATAATGGGCGGTATTTTCCGACAGCAGTTTTCGGGTCCGAAGCGTGCCCGAGGCATCGCGGGCGATCACATCGGTGAAGGTGCCGCCGCGATCGATCCAGAATTGCCATTTCAGGGGTGGGGGCATGTCCTAGACCGCTCTCTCCGGTTCTCGAAACCCGGTCCATGGGCAAAAACGGTCCTGGCTTTCAGGCGCCAATATTCAGGTCCCGTGCACGGAGGGATGGAACAGCTCCTCCACCGCCAAGCGCCGGCTGATGGAACCCTGGTCGAGGGCGTAGCCGATAAAGCAATCCAGGTTGGCGCGGTTGGCCGCCACCCCCGACGTCCAGAGCGAGCGCGGGAAGGCTTCATCCTCTTCTTCCTTGATGTATTTCGTCCATGCCAGGCGCGACCAGTTAGGATCGTTCAGGTAGGTGGTCGCGACCTTCATCGCGTCATCGAACGCCGCCATCAGTTGCAAGGGCAGGTCGGGATTCTTTTCCACCGAACGGTTGTTGAGCGCAACCACGTGCATGATCGGCCAGTAGCCGTGCTTGGCGACGTATTTCTTTTCTTCAGAACGCGGATCGGCATGAAGCCGGCGGATGCGTCCTTCCAGCCCCGGCTTCTTCGGCACCGGGGTACGCGAATAGAACAGCGCGTCAATCGCCCCTTCGGCCAGCATGGTGCCGAGATCGGCGCCGTCGGGCAGCTTCTGGATATCGAACGCGGGGTCGTATTCGACTTTCACTGTATCGGCATTGCGCAGGCGCCACTTGACCGCACGCAGGTCAACGCCGTGATCCAGCGCGATATCGCCCTTGGCGAGCACCGCCAGTGTAGTCTGGAATGATTGCAGGCCGACGGTTTTGCCCACCAGGTCGGCGGGGGTCTCGATGCCGGAATCGACATTGACGAACATCTGCCCCTGACTGAACAGGCGGCGGGGAAATACGGGAATGGCGGTGAAGGGCAACCCCTTGGCACAAGCGGCGACATAGGACGACAGCGATGTCTCGGCAGCATCAAACTCGCCGTCCTTGAGCATGCGCGCATGACGATGCCCGCCGTCGCGCAGCATGGTTTCCTGGCCGAGTTGCAGGACCCTGAGACCTTCCAGCCCCGGCGGCAGGCTAACGGTGCCGTCGAAAAAGGGGAAATGGCGATCATAACGCTCGATCGCCAGGGTCGTTTCAGGGGCGGGCATGGCTTTCCTCCGATGGCTGTTTTCGGGACAGAAAGCCACAGCCGCGGCCGCCGATCAAGCGGCAGGAACCGTCGCAATGACAAGGGATTCCGGGACTGTTCCCAAAGGGGCAAAATGGCCTATACTGGTGCCAAACGGGCCCCGGCCCCGGCTCGGGCCCAGCGCCGGTCGGGAGGGCGCACCCGGAGACCTAATATAAAGACCAAGAGGGAGCCACAATCATGGCGATGACGCTTGAAGACATGTCGGCCCGCTACGCGACCGATGAAATGAAGAAAGCCGGAGAGAAGGTGCCGAAGTTCATCGTCTCCGCCGATGGCCATATTGATGAGCCGCCCGATATCTTCGACAGCCTGCCCAAGGAAATTCGCGACAAGATCAATCGCCCGAAGATCATGCTGGACACCCGCCCCAAGGGCGGCGTCGATCCGCTGATCCGGGTCCAGGACATGCAGCTCGACGGCCTCGCCGCCGAAGTGCTGTATCCGACCTTCACCCTTGGCCTGTTCGCACAGGAACAGACCGAGCAGGAAGCCGCTTTCCGCGTTTACAACGACTGGATTGCCGACTTCTGCAGCCACGATCCCAAGCGCCTGTTCGCGGTACCGTGCCTGTCCGCCTACAACATCGACAACGCGATCAAGGAACTGCATCGCTGCGCCGACATGGGGCTGCTGGGCGGCATGATCTGGCAGGTGCCGCATCCGGACCTGCCGCTGACATCGGAACATTATGAACCGCTGTGGGCCGCCTGCGCCGAGTTGGGCCAGCCGATCCACTTCCACATCCTGACCGGCTTCAACTACTTCCGCTTCAAGCGCGAAGGCATGGAAAAGGTCCGCGGTTCGGTCAACATCAAGACCTCCGAAGTCGTCACCACCGCTTTCGACCTGGTGTGGTCGGGCGTGTTCGAACGTCACCCCAAGCTCAAGGCCGCGATCGTCGAGGGCGAAATCGGCTGGGCGCCGTTCATCGTGCAGCAGTGGGATTACTACTACCGCCGCAACACGAAGCCGGGCCATCCCAACACCGACTTCAAGATCAACCGCCTACCGAGCGAGATCTTCAACGAACACATCTGGCTGACCTTCATGGATGATGAGGCCGGCGGTCACATGCTGGATGTCTGGGGTTCGGACCGCTGCATGTGGTCGAGCGACTACCCGCATCCGAACATGACCTGGCCGAATTCGCGCGCCTTCATCGCGCGCCAGATCGGCGATCTGGAAGAAGCCAAGCAGAAGAAGGTCCTGGCCCAGAACGTGATCGATCTCTACGGCCTGAAGCTGTAGACATCCTGCCTTCTACTGGAAAAGGCCGGGCCCTGCGCCCGGCCTTTTTCTTTGCCCGGAAGATGAAGCGCACGCTAGAAATACGCCATGGCCATTGACGTGATTTCCCACCCCTCCCCCAACTGCGGGCCCCGGCACGGCGCGGGGGTGGACATGCTGATCCTGCACTACACCGGCATGTGGGAGGCCGAGGACGCGCTGGTGCGCCTGTGCGATCCCGACGCCAAGGTCAGCGCCCATTACCTGATCCATGAGGACGGCACCATCCACGCCTTGGTGGCCGAGGACATGCGGGCCTGGCACGCGGGCGTCTCGTTCTGGGCCGGGGAAACCGACATCAATTCCCGCTCCATCGGCATCGAGCTGGTCAACAAGGGCCATGACCTCGGCTACCACGACTTCCCCGAAGCCCAGATGGCGGCGCTCTGCGCCCTGGCCCGCGATATCGTCGCGCGCCATCGCATCCCCGGCGCGCAGGTGCTCGGCCATTCCGACGTGGCGCCGACCCGCAAATGCGATCCCGGCGAAAAATTCGACTGGGCACGGCTGGCCGCCGCCGGGGTCGGGCTCTACCCGCCGGAAGGCCTGCCCAAAGCCACGGAAAAACCCGACCGCCGCCAGTTCCTGGAAAAGCTCGGCCGCTACGGCTACGCCACCGGCAACGGCGAGGAGGCCGCGGCCAGCGCCGCGATCGAGGCGTTCCGGAGGCACTACCACGCCCATGCGCTCGGCAATCCGCTCGGCGTCGGCGACGGCGCCCGGCTGGACTGGCTGCTGGCGCACCTGCCCGGCGGCGCCTGACGGCATCCTTGACCGCCCATCCCCCCGGCCCCACATTGGCGCCGTGCCAGACGGCCGGATGACCGCTCCGCGAGGGGAGGAAAGTCCGGGCTCCATGGAAACACGGTGCCGGGTAACGCCCGGCGGGGGCGACCCCAGGGAAAGTGCCACAGAAAGCAAACCGCCCGGCCCCGGCAACGGCGCCAGGCAAGGGTGAAAGGGTGCGGTAAGAGCGCACCGCGCCGCCGGCAACGGGGGCGGCACGGCAAACCCCACCGGGAGCAAGACCGAATAGGGATCCAGGCCGCTTGCGGCAGGCGGGTTTTCACGCCGGGTCCGGGTTGGTCGCGCGAGGCGTCCGGTAACGGGCGTCCCAGATGAATGGTCATCACCCCGAAAGGGGTACAGAACCCGGCTTACAGGCCGTCTGGCACAAATTTTCGATCATAAGCCCCTGTTTTCGGGGGTTAAAGTCGCATGTTAACGAAGGTTAGCGGCATTTTCCCGCTGTTTTGCCGGAATTTTCCGGTTTTCGGCCTGAATTTCTTAACATTTCTTAAACGATGTCCATCGCGCCAGGTTCTGCTTGATCAATACTTGCGCCCGGACGGGCTGCCGGCGGCCCGCCCGATGGCCCCTATCGCCCCGGAATCCGCAGAAAAAGAACATATGCGGAACATGTTCTCGCCCCATTGTCCCCCGACCCTGCTCCCGACCTCGGTAATCAAGACATCGGCACGGCCAAGTTTTCGACTGATTCGGCCCTGTATTAACCTCTTGTTTACCAATGAATTACTATGAATTCCCGTTGACTCCCATAAAATCCCATGTTAACCCATTTTATCCCATTGGGCGGCGTTTCTGGCATGGGATGGCGTGGCAAGGATTCGGGAGGCCATGCGGCCCCCGGTCCGCAAGCGGTTCCGCGCTCGGCGCGGGGCCGGACGAGGCATCCCCGGGGGAAAGTAATGGCGTTATTCATCTCCACATTCGTCAACAAGGTTGACCGCAAGGGCCGTGTTTCGGTCCCGGCGAGCTTCCGTGCGGCGTTGCGGGGACAAAGCTTCAACGGCATCGTCGCTTTCCGTTCCTACCGCGAAGCCACCATCGAGGGCTGCGCCATCGACCGCATGGAAGAACTGTCGCGCGGGCTCGACGCGCTCGACCAGTTCTCCGAGGAACAGGATCAGCTCGCCTCCACCATTTTCGCAGATGCGCACCAGCTTGCCATTGATGGCGATGGCCGCATCACGCTGCCGCCGCTGCTCGCCGAACACGCCGGCATTACCGACGCCGCCGCCTTTGTCGGCCGTGGTGCCACCTTCCAGGTCTGGGCGCCGGATACTTTTGCCGCCCACCAGGAGGAAGCGCGCAAGCGTGCCGCCGAACGCGGCGCGACGCTGCGCCTGGTGCCGCGCGGCAAGAGCGAGTAACCGGCCATGACCGCGCCTCCCCCCCGCCCCGCCAAAGCCGCCCCCGGTCACGCCCCGGTCATGCTCAACGAGGTTCTGGCCGCGCTCGCCCCCGCCGACGGCGAGGTTTACGTGGACGGCACTTTCGGTGGCGGCGGCTACTCCCGCGCCCTGCTTGATGCCGCCGATTGTACCATATGGGCCATCGACCGCGACGAGGCCGCCGTTGCCCGCGGGCGTGCGCTCGAAAGCGCCTATGACGGTCGCCTCAAGGTTCTGGCCGGACGTTTCGGCGAAATGGACAGTCTGCTGGCGCGTCACAACATCAACGCCGTCGATGGGGTTGTGCTCGATCTCGGCGTCAGCTCGTTCCAGATCGACGATCCCGCCCGCGGCTTTTCGTTCCAGGGCGACGGTCCGCTGGATATGCGCATGGGCACCGACGGCGACAGCGCCGCCGATGTCGTCAACACGCTTGCGGAAGAAGACCTGGCCAACATCATTTTTGATTTCGGCGAGGAACGTTTTTCACGCGCCATCGCGCGCGCCATTGTCGGCGCCCGCGCCGAGGAAGCCATCACCACCACCGGCGCCCTTGCCGATATCGTCCGTCGCGCCGTCCGCCGACGCAAGAAAGGCGCGCGCGAAACCATCGATCCCGCCACGCGCACGTTCCAGGCGCTTCGCATTCACGTCAATGACGAACTGGGTGAACTTTCCCGCGGCCTGGCGGCGGCAGAGAAAATTCTTCGTCCCGGCGGGCGTCTCGTCGTCGTTGCTTTCCATTCCCTTGAAGACCGCAGCGTTAAGTCGTTTTTTTCTGTCCGTTGCGGTTCCCGGGCGCAGCCTTCGCGTCACTTGCCGTCCCTTTCCTCCCGGGGGACCGTGCGCGAGGCTGCGCCCACCTTTCACCAGACCCGCCGTGGCGCCGTCAAACCCGGCGCGGCGGAGATCGCGAACAATCCCCGGGCGCGTTCGGCGCGGTTGCGCTTCGCCATTCGAACCGATGCACCACAAGAGGCGGCCGCATGAAGGGACGGGCCACGCTGTTCTGGATTTGTCTCGCCGCGCTCGTGGGCTTCGGCCTCTTCCATGTGAAATACAAGGTTCAGGAACTGGAAGAGGAACTGGGCCGTCTCAACGCCGACATCATGCGCGAGCAGGAAGCGCTGCACGTGCTGCGCGCCGAGTGGGCCTTTCTCAATCGTCCCGAACGGCTTGAAGACCTCAATGCCCGCTTCCTGCATCTCGGTCCGCTGACCCCGGCGCAGATCGGCGGTCTTGATGACCTGCCGGCCCGCGCCCCCGAAGCGGACACGGAGGGCGGCCCATGACCACCGCGCCGGGACGCCGCCATAGCCACCATCACATGCGGATCGAAGGTACCGCCAAGCAGGCGATTGAAACCGGCCGCACCCGGCTCCTGGTCGCCGGCGCGCTGTTTACCATGGCCTTTGCCGCCATCGGCTTCCGTCTCGCCGACGTCACCCTGATCAAGCCGACGGGCGAACCGCGCCTGGCAACGGTGAAGTCACTGTCCGGTTTCGCGGCGAGCCGCGCCGACATTGTTGACCGCAATGGTGTTCTGCTGGCGACCTCGCTCAACACGGCTTCGCTTTACGCCAATCCCCGCCAGGTGCTCGATGCGCGCGAGGCGGCGGCGAAGCTCGCCCGCGCACTGCCCGGTATCGCGGCGGCGGAAATCCTGGGCAAGCTCGAATCGGATCGTTCCTTTGTCTGGATCAAGCGCCACCTGACGCCGGAGCAGCAATACGCGGTCAACGCCGCGGGCATTCCCGGCCTTTACTTCCAGCGCGAGGAACGCCGCGTCTATCCCCAGGGCCGGCTGTTCGCCCATATGCTCGGCTTCGCGGGCACCGACGGCGCCGGTCTTGCCGGAATCGAGAAAACCTTCGACGACACACTGCGCTCCGGCGGCCAGGCCCTGCACCTGTCCGTGGATGCCCGCGTGCAGCACATCCTGCGTCAGGAACTGCAAGCGGCCGTGACGCGCTTCCGCGCCGACGGCGCCGCCGCCATCGTCATGGATGTCGCCAGCGGCGAGATCCTTTCCCTGGTGTCGTTGCCGGATTTCGATCCCAACCTGCCCCAGTCGATTCCGCAAAAGGCGGCTTTCAATCGCACGACCCTCGGCGTTTACGAAATGGGCTCCACCTTCAAGATGTTCAACACGGCGATGGCGCTGGATTCCGGCGCGACGCGGATGTCGGGCAGCTACGACGCCTCGAAGCCGATCCGCATCGCGCGTTTCCTGATCACCGATTACCACGCCAAGAAGCGCCGCCTCAGCGTCCCCGAGATCTTCATGTATTCGTCCAACATCGGCTCTGTGAAGATGGCGCTCGATGTCGGCACCGAGCGACAGAAGGAATACCTGCGCCGCTTCGGCATGCTGTCTCCCGCCGCCATCGAACTGCCCGAGGTGGGCACGCCACTGGTGCCGTCGCCCTGGCGCGAAATCAACACCATGACCATTTCCTTCGGTCACGGCATTGCCGTCACGCCGGTCCAGATGGTGCAGGCGACGGCGGCTATGATCAACGGCGGCATCCTGCCGCGGGCGACGCTGCTCAAGCCCATCAGCGACGAGCCGCGCACCGGCACCCGCGTGCTTCAGGAAAAAACGTCGCGCGACATGCGCCGTCTGCTGCGCCTGGTGGTCACTGACGGCACCGGCAAGATGGCCGCGGCACCGGGCTACCTGATTGGCGGCAAGACCGGCACCGCGGAAAAAACCGGCGGGCGCGGCTATCGCGCCAAGGCACTGGTGTCGTCCTTCGCCGGGGCCTTCCCCATGCAGGACCCGCGCTACGCCATTCTGGTGGTGGTGGACGAGCCGCATGGCGATGCGCGCTCGTTCGGATATGCCACCGGCGGCTGGGTCGCCGCGCCGGTGGTCAGTCGCTTCGTTGCCCGCGCCGCCCCCCTGCTCGGCGTTGCGCCGCAGGACGAAGGCTCGCGGGCATTGGCGCGCGCACTGGACATTCCCGGACTCACCGGCAGCAGCGCGGCAAAGGCAACCGCAAGGACCCACACCCGGTCCGGGCGGCAGGGTGAACAAATTGCGTCTTATTGATCTGATAGGCGGCGAAGGAGCGACATTGGCACAAGGCAGCGCAGCAAAATCTCTCGACATTACCGGTCTGACGTCCGATTCGCGTGATGTCCGGAAAGGATACCTGTTTGCCGCACTGCCCGGACACGCCCATGACGGGCGCGCCTATATTCCCGAAGCCGTCGGCAACGGCGCCAGTGCCCTGCTCGCCCCCACGGGCACGACCGCCGAACTGCCCGCCGAACTGCGTGACCTGCCCGTTGTCGAGGACAACGAGCCGCGTCGCCGCTTTGCCCAGATGGCCGCACGCTTTTACGGCGTCCAGCCCGAAATCGTCTGCGCCATTACCGGCACCAACGGCAAGACCTCGGTTGCCAGCTTTGCCCGGCAAATCTGGGCGCATCTCGGGATTGTTGCCGGTTCCCTCGGCACCCTCGGCGTTCACGCGCCGGGCATTGACGAAGCCGGGGCACTGACGACACCCGATTCGGCCCATCTGCACGAAACCCTGGCCCGTCTTGCCCATGCCGGTGTCGATCATCTGGCGCTGGAAGCGTCCAGCCACGGTCTCGACCAGTACCGCCTGGATGGCGTGCGCCTGGCGGCGGCGGCCTTCACCAACCTGACCCACGATCATCTTGATTATCACGGTAGTCTCGAGGACTACTTCGCCGCCAAGGCGCGGCTGTTCAACGAACCGTTGCCGGTGGACGGCTATGCGGTGCTCAACGCCGACGTGCCGCAATATGCCGCACTGGCCGGCATCGCCGCGCGCCGGGGCCAGCGTGTCCTCAGCTACGGCGTGCACGGCCACGATATCCGCATTCGCCGCGCGCGCGCGCAAGGCACCGGCCAGCTCGTCTCATTCGATATCGCGGGCCGGTCCTTCGATGTGTACCTGCCGCTTGTCGGCGCCTTCCAGTTGCACAATGTCGCCTGTGCGCTCGGCCTTGTGCTCGCCACTGGGTCGGCCGCTGAAGATGCCGTCGGCGCGCTCGGCGAACTGAAGGGCGCGCCCGGCCGCATGGAACTGGTCGGCACCCTGAAAAACGGCGCCGCTGTTTTTGTCGATTACGCCCATACCCCCGATGCGCTCGACAACGTTCTGACCAGCCTGCGCCCCCACACGACGCGGCACCTGAGCGTGGTCTTCGGCTGCGGCGGCGACCGCGACCGTTCCAAGCGCCCGGTCATGGGGGCCATCGCGACCGCCAAGGCCGATCATGTTTTCGTTACCGACGATAACCCGCGCAACGAAGATGCAAACGCCATTCGCCGCGAAGTGATGGAAGGTACTGGCTCCGGCGCACAAGAAATCGCCGACCGCCGCCAGGCCATTGCCGCCGCCATCGCAGCGCTGCAAGCGGGCGACGTGCTGGTCATCGCGGGCAAGGGACACGAACGCGGCCAGATTGTCGCCGGACGCGTGCTGCCGTTCTTCGATGCCGATGAGGCCCAGGCCGCTATCGCCGCGCGGGAGAGCCGCCCATGACCGCCGCCCGGGCGCTATGGACAGATACCGAAGCCGAACAGGCCACCGGCGGGCATTCCACCCGCCCCTGGCAAGCCAGCGGTGTTTCCATCGACAGCCGGTCGCTGCAACCGGGCGATCTGTTTATCGCCATCCGGGGCCCGCGCTTCGATGCCCATGATTTTCTCGATGAAGCCTTCGATGCCGGCGCCGCCTGCGCGCTGGTCAATCGCATCCCGCGCGGCCATCCGGCCGAGCATCCGCTACTGATGGTCGAGGATACCTATACCGGCCTGCAAAAACTCTCCCGCGCCGCGCGTCAGCGTGGCGATGCGCATTGCGTCGCCGTTACCGGCTCCGTCGGCAAGACCTCGACCAAGGAAGCGCTGGCCGCCGCGCTGCGCCCCTCAGGCAAGGTCGCCGCGACCGTAGGCAACCTCAACAACCTGTGGGGCGTGCCGCTGTCGCTGGCGCGCATGGAACGCGACTGCAAGTTCGGCGTGTTCGAAATCGGCATGAACCACGCCGGGGAAATCACACCGCTAGCACGCATGGTGCGCCCCGATGTCGCCATCATCACAACGGTCGAAGCGGTCCATCTGGAATTCTTCGATTCCATCGAAGGCATTGCCCGGGCGAAGGCGGAAATCTTCGATGGCCTGGCCCCCGACGGCACGGTCGTGCTGAACCGTGATAACGGCTTTTTCGATTTCCTGTGCGGCGAGGCCCGCGCGTGCGGCATCAAGCACATCGTTTCCTTTGGTGCCGCCGACAATGCCGACGTGCGGCTGACGGAATACCACCCCGGCAACCCGACACAAGTCTGCGCCGATGTCATGGGCGAACGCTACGCGTTCTCGATCTCGTTGCCCGGCCGCCATTCGGCGCTCAACGCCATGGCGGTCCTGGCGGCGGTCAAGGTGCTGGACGCAGACCTGGCCGGGGCCTGCAACGCCCTCGGCGCGATGGATGCCCCCGCGGGACGCGGCAAGCGTGTGCATATCGCCCTGCCGGACGGCGGCGATGTGCTGTTGATCGACGATTCCTACAATGCTTCGCCCGCCTCCATGCGTGCCGCCTTCAAGGTGCTGGAGCAGGCCACGCCCGGCGCGGACGGACGGCGCATCGCCGTGCTTGGCGATATGGCCGAGCTTGGCCGCGGCACCACCCTTGCCCATGCCGACCTGGCCGACGACCTGCTGGCCGCCAACGTCGACCTGGTGCTGACGACCGGCGACAACATGCTGCATCTTGATGACGCGCTGCCGCGTTCCAAGCGTGGCGGCCACGCCGCCGCCGCCGCCGACCTGGCAACACTGCTGATGCGCGATCTGCGCGACGGCGATGTCGTGCTGGTCAAGGGCTCGAACATTCAAAATCTTGGTGTCATCGTTCGCGCGCTGCGTGACATGGCCCGGCGCACGGCGCGTAGCGCCGCCAATGGAACGTAAGGGGGCCGCGCGGCATGCTTTATAACCTTCTGGCCCCGTTGGCGCCCGACCTTGGCGTCTTCAACCTGTTCCGCTACCTCACGTTTCGCACCGGCGGGGCGGTGATGACGGCGCTTTTGGTGTGCTTCCTGTGCGGCCCGGCGGTCATTCGCTGGCTCAAGTCGCGCCAGAGCGAAGGCCAGCCGATTCGCGAAGACGGCCCCGAATCGCACCTGCTGACCAAGAAGGGCACGCCTACCATGGGCGGCTTCATCATCCTGCTCGGCCTTTCCGTTGCGACCCTGCTGTGGGCGGACCTGACCAATGCCTACGTCTGGGCGGTGCTTCTGGTGACTATCGGCTTCGGCGCTATCGGTTTCGCCGACGATTACCTGAAACTGACCCGGCGCAATCACAAGGGCCTGCCCGGCAAGATCAGGCTGACCCTCGAAATCCTGGTGGCGCTGGTCGCCGCGCTGTGGATCATGTCGATCACCCGCGCCCCGCTCGACACCGCGCTGGCCGTGCCGTTCTTCAAATCGCTACTGATCAACCTCGGCTGGTTCTTCCCCGCCTTCGCCGTCGTCGTCATGGTCGGCGCCAGCAACGCGGTGAACCTGACCGACGGTCTCGACGGGCTGGCCATCGTGCCGGTGATGATCGCGGCGGGCTGCTTCGCGCTGATTGCCTATCTTGCCGGTAACGCGGTGTTCTCCAATTACCTGCAAATCCATTTTATTCCCGGCGCCGGTGAGCTTTCGGTCTTTTGCGGCGCTCTGGTCGGCGCCAGCCTGGGATTCCTGTGGTTCAACGCGCCGCCCGCCATGGTGTTCATGGGCGATACCGGCTCGCTGTCGGTCGGCGGCGCCGTCGGCGCGATCAGCGTCGTCACCAAGCACGAACTGGTGCTCGCTATCATCGGAGGCCTGTTCGTGCTCGAAACCGCCTCGGTAATCGTCCAGGTGATTTCCTTCAAGCTGACCGGGCGCCGCGTCTTCCGCATGGCGCCGCTGCATCATCATTTCGAAAAGAAAGGCTGGGCCGAGCCCACCATCGTCATCCGTTTCTGGATCATCGCCATGATTCTGGCGCTGATCGGCCTGTCCACCCTGAAACTGCGCTGAGAGGACCGTGATCGACCTGAGCCACACCGCGGGACAGACCTACGCCGTCATGGGCCTTGGCGCATCGGGCATTGCCGCCGCGCTGGCGCTTGACCATGCGGGGGCGCGCGTGCTCGCCTGGGACGACGACGCGGCGCGGCGCGACACCGCCGTGCGGCAAGGCGTGGCGCTGACCGATCTCGGCGCCCACGGTCTCAAGGACGCCCGCGCCCTGGTGCTGTCCCCCGGCATTCCCCATACCTTCCCCAGGCCGCACCCGCTGGCCGATACCGCGCGCGCCAGCGGCGTGCCGGTCATCTGCGATGTCGAGCTGCTGCTCGCAGCCAACGGGCCCGCGCGGGTCATCGGCATCACCGGCACCAACGGCAAGTCCACGGTGACCGCGCTGATCGGCCACGTGCTGAACACCGCCGGACGCCAATGCGCAATCGGCGGCAATCTCGGCCCCGCCGCCCTGTCGCTCGCGCCCCAGGATGCGGACGGCGCTTTCGTGCTGGAATTGTCGAGCTACCAGATCGAACGCATGGAGACCGCCGGTATCGATATCGCCGTGCTGATCAACATCAGCCCCGATCACCTTGACCGCCACGGCGGCATGGATGGCTACATCGCGGCCAAGGAACATTTGTTCGGCCTGATGCGCGGCGCGCACGCCACCGCGGTGATCGGCCAGGACGATCCCCATTGCCGCGCCGTCACTGAACGTGTCGCCGCCCGCCGCACACTCACTGTCGTGGCCGTATCGGTCGAAGCACCGGTCGCGGGGGGCGTCTATGTCGACAATGGCCGCCTGATCGACGCCACCGGCGAAGCCCCGCACGAAGTCGCCGATATTTCCGCCATTGCCACCCTGCCCGGCCGCCACAACTGGCAAAACGCCGCCGCCGCCTGCGCGGCGCTGCTGGCCTTCGGACTGGACGCGACCACCATCGCCGCCGGGCTTGCCAGCTACCCCGGCCTGGCCCACCGCCAGGAACGCATCCGGGAAATCGGCCGCGTGCTTTACGTCAACGATTCCAAGGCAACCAATCCCGAAGCGGCGCTGAAGGCGCTTGATTGCTACGACAATATCTACTGGATCGCCGGTGGCCTGGCGAAGGACGGCGGCTTTGCGGCCCTTGTGCCCGCACTGGCGCGCATTCGCCACGCCTACCTGATCGGCGCCGCCACCGATGCCATTGCCGCCACGCTGGAGGGCCGCGTCGAACTTTCTCGCGACGCGACGCTGGAGGCCGCGCTCGCCGCCGCCCACCGCGATGCCCAGGCCAGCGGCGGCAAGGCCGTGGTGCTGCTGTCGCCCGCTTGCGCGTCTTTCGACCAGTTCGCCAATTTCGAAGCCCGTGGCGACGCGTTCCGCGCTCTCGTCCAGGCGCTGCCGGTCCCGGCGGCGGGGAGGGCGGCGTCATGAGCGGATTCGCCCGCACCGACACCTCGACCATCGCGACATGGTGGTGGACCGTTGATCGCTGGATGCTGACGGCACTGGCCACGCTGATCGGCTTCGGCATCTTGCTCACCCTCGCCGCCTCGCCCGCCGTAGCCGACCGCATCGGCTTCGAGCCCTATTACTTCGTCAAGCGCCACATGGTGTACCTGGCGCCCGCCGTCATTACCGTAATCGGCCTGTCGCTGCTGGAGCCCAAGGGCGTGCGCCGCATCGGCGTGGTGCTGTTCATCGTCTCCCTGATCCTGATGGCGCTGACCCTTGCCGTCGGGGTGGAAATCAAGGGGGCGCGGCGCTGGCTCAACCTCGGCGGGTTTTCGCTGCAACCGTCGGAACTGATCAAGCCCGCCTTCGCCGTGATCGCGGCCTGGCTGATGTCGACCGCGCGCAGCGAGGAAAAGTTTCCCGGCCTCGCCATCACCATCGGGCTTTACGGGCTTACGGTCATGGCACTGGTCGCCCAGCCCGACATGGGGCAGACGGCGCTGGTCTCCGCCATTTTCGCCGCCCAGTTCTTCGTTGCGGGCATGCCGCTTTACCTGATCGGGCTGTTCGTCGTACTCGGCATCGGCGGCGCCACCAGCGCCTATTTCCTGCTGCCGCATTTCGCCAGCCGCATCGACCGTTTCCTCAACCCGTCATCGGGCGACAGTTTCCAGGCCAGCACGGGACTGGAGGCCTTCATGAACGGCGGCCTGCTCGGCCGCGGCCCCGGCGAAGGCACGGTCAAGGGCATCCTGCCCGACGCTCATTCCGATTTCATCTTCGCCGTCGCCGGCGAGGAGCTGGGCTTCGTCGCCTGCCTGTTCATCGTCGCGCTGTTCGCCGCCATCGTGCTGCGCGGGATCGCGCGCTCGCTGGAAGCGCACAATCTTTTCGTCCTGCTCGCAGTGACCGGGCTCCTGACCCAGTTCGCCACCCAGGCGATTATCCACATGGCCTCGACCCTGAGCCTGATGCCGACCAAGGGCATGACGCTCCCATTCATTTCCTACGGCGGTTCGTCGCTTCTGGGCATCGCCTTCACCATGGGCTTCGTGCTGGCGCTGACGCGCAAGCGCATCGGGATAGGGGAGGGCTAGATGTCGCCTGAAAACCTGTCCCATCGTCATCCCATCGTTCTTGTCGCCGGTGGCACCGGCGGCCACGTCTTTCCCGCCGAAGCGCTGGCCGGTGCGTTGCGCCGCGCGGGCTACACGCTGGCGCTGTTCACCGACCGGCGCGGCACCACGTGGTCCGGCGCACTCGGCGATGTGGATACCCATGCCATTCATGCCGGGCGCGTGTCGGGCGTTTCCATGTTCGGCCGCGTCAAGGGCGTCTTCGAGCTCGCGCTCGGCGCCTTGCAGTCGCGCGCGCTCCTGTCGCGCCTCCAGCCTTCGGTGGTGGTCGGCTTCGGCGGCTATCCGTCGGTGCCGGCGATGCTGGCGGCGTCCAACCTGGGCGTGCCCACGGTGATCCACGAACAGAACGCGCTGATCGGGCGCGCCAACCGGCTGCTGGCGCCGCGCGTGGCCGCCATCGCCACCTCCTTTCCCAAGGTCGCGCGCCTGCGCGCCGAAGATGAGCTCAAGGTCGTGCTGACCGGCAATCCCGTGCGCGAAGCGGTGCAGGCGCTGCGCGAGCAGCCCTATGCCGAACCCGGCCGGGGCGAAGACATCCGTATCCTGGTCACCGGCGGCAGCCAGGGCGCCAGCGTCTTCGCCCGCGTCGTGCCCGAGGCTTTGGGCCGCCTGCCGGAAGAGCTGCGCGCGCGCCTCAGCGTTGCCCAGCAGGCGCGCCCCGAAGATGTCGATCACGTCCGCGCCGCCTATGCCGAGAGGACCATCGCCGCCACGGTGGAACCGTTCATCGAAAATCTGGCCCAGCGTCTGGGCGCTGCCCATGTGGTGATCTGCCGCGCCGGCGCGTCCACCTGCGCGGAACTGACCTGCGCCGGGCGCCCGGCCCTTCTGGTGCCCTACCCGTCCGCCGCCGACGACCACCAGACCGCCAATGCCCGCGCCGTGGCGGCGGGCGGTGGCGCCGAGGTTCTGGCGGAACCCGATTTCACGCCCGAATCCCTGGCCGCGCGGCTGAAGCTGTTGTTCGGCCAGCCCGGCCGCCTGAGCGCGATGGCGACGGCGGCCCAGGCTTCAGGCCACAAGGATGCCGCCGGCAACCTCGCCCTCTTGGTCGCCAACCTGGTGCCGGTTCAGTTTCGTGCCGGCAACGGCGGAAAGGCGGCCGCATGAAAGCCATGCCGCTCACCATCGGGACCATTCACTTCGTCGGTATCGGCGGCATCGGCATGTCCGGCATCGCCGAGATCCTGCACAACCTCGGCTACGCGGTGCAGGGATCGGACGTCGCTGACAGCGCCAACGTCAAGCGCCTGCGGGGCATGGGCATTGATGTCCATGTCGGCCACGAGGCTGCCAACCTGGGCGATGCGCAGGTGGTGGTGGTATCGTCCGCCATCCAGCGCGACAATCCCGAAATCGCCGCCGCCCGTGCGCGTCTCATCCCGGTGGTGCGCCGCGCCGAAATGCTGGCCGAGCTGATGCGCCTCAAGTGGTCGGTCGCCGTCGCCGGCACCCACGGCAAGACCACCACCACGTCTTTGGTCGCCGCCATCATGGAACAGGCGGACCTTGATCCCACGGTCATCAACGGCGGCATTCTGAACGCCTATGGCTCGAACGCGCGCCTTGGCGCGGGCGACTGGATGGTGGTGGAGGCGGACGAATCCGACGGCACCTTCACCAAGCTGCCCGCCACCATCGCCATCGTTACCAATATCGACCCCGAGCACCTGGATTTTTACGGCGAGTTCGACGCGGTGCGCGCCGCCTTCACCTCTTTCGTGCAGAACATCCCGTTCTACGGCTTTGCCGCGGTCTGTCTCGATCACCCGGAAGTGCAGGCGATGATTCCACGGGTTTCGGACCGCAAGCTGATCACCTACGGCGTCAGCCCCCAGGCCGACGTGCGCGCGGTCAATGTGTCGGCGGCGCCCGGCGCGGTGTCATTTGACGCCATCATCACGTCACGCGCTTCGGCCAAGCCGCGCACCATCACCGGCCTGTCGCTGCCGATGCTCGGGCTTCACAATGTGCAGAACGCGCTGGCCGCCATCAGCGTGGCGCAGGAAATGGGCATCGGCGACGATGTCATTGTCGCCGCGCTTGCCGGGTTCAAGGGCGTGGCGCGGCGCTTCACCCGCACCGGCGAAGTGGACGGCGTCACCGTCATCGACGATTACGGCCATCACCCGGTAGAGATCGCCGCGGTGCTGAAGGGCGCGCGCAGCGCCGCCGCGGGTCGCATCATCGCGGTCGTGCAGCCACACCGCTATTCGCGCCTCAAGTCCCTGTTCGAGGACTTCTGCACCTGCTTCAACGATGCCGACACGGTGATCGTCGCCCCGGTTTACCCGGCCGGCGAAAAGCCCCTGCCCGGCATCGACCGCGACCACCTGGTCGAAGGCCTGCGTACCCACGGGCATCGCGATGTCATTGCGCTGGACGACCCGGCCGCCCTGGCCGGGATCGTGCGCGGCCTGGCGAAGACCGGCGATCTGGTGGTGTGTCTCGGGGCCGGTTCGATTTCCGCCTGGGCGCAAGCGCTGCCCGGTGAATTGAAAGCCCTCAAGGCAAGCGGGGGTGCCCCATGATGGCCGCGGCGATGACACGTCCGTCCCTGATGGCGCGCCTGCCTGCCGTGCGCGGGCGCTACCGAGAAAACGCGGATCTGGCGCGCATTACCTGGTTCCGCGTCGGCGGCCCGGCGGAAGTGATGTTCCGTCCCGAAGACGCCGACGACCTGGCCGCTTTCCTGCGCGCACGCCCGGCGGACGTGCCGGTGACGGTCATCGGCGTCGGCTCCAACGTCCTGATCCGCGACGGCGGCGTGCCCGGCGTCGTTATCCGCCTTGGCCGCGCCTTTGCCACCCTTGAGGCCGAGGGCACCGACATGATCGTCGGCGCCGGGGCGCTTGATGCCAACGTCGCCCGCGCGGCGGCGGAAGCGAGCATTGCCGGGCTTGAATTCCTGGCCGGCATTCCCGGCACCATCGGCGGTGCGCTGCGCATGAACGGCGGCGCCTACGGGCGAGAAATGAAGGACGTGCTGGTGTCCGCACAGGCTATCGGCCCCGACGGCGCCATTCGTGAGCTTTCCGCCGCCGACATGGGCTTTGGCTACCGCCATGCCGATGTGGCGCCCGATGTGATTTTCACCCGTGCCCGCCTGCGCGGGCATGCGGGCGCGCGCGACGACATTGCCGCGCGCATCATCGAGATTCAGGATACCCGCGCCGCAACCCAGCCGATCCGCACGCGCACCGGCGGCTCCACCTTCAAGAACCCGCCCGGCCACAAGGCGTGGGAGCTGATCGACGACGCCGGTTGCCGGGGACTGGTCCTGGGCGATGCGCAGGTGTCCGAACAGCATTGCAACTTCCTGATCAATCGCGGCAATGCCAGCACCGCCGATATCGAGGCCCTGGGCGAGGACGTCCGCCGCCGGGTCAAGGCCGCGAGCGGCATCACCCTGGAATGGGAAATCCGCATCATCGGCGTGCCCTCAAACGCGGGAGGACGGCCATGACCGCGCGCCGCGTCTGCGTCCTCATGGGCGGGCCTTCCGCCGAACGCGAGGTTTCGCTGGTTTCCGGCGCCGCCTGCGCCAAGGCCATCCGTGCGCTCGGCCACACGGTTTCCGAAATCGATATCGGCTTCGACCTTGCCCGCGTCGTCAACGAACTGACCGCGGCCAAGCCCGATATCGCCTTCAATGCCCTGCACGGGCGCTATGGCGAGGACGGCTGCATCCAGGGCGTTCTGGAACTGATGCGCATCCCCTACACCCATTCCGGCGTGCGCGCCTCGGCCCTGGCGATGGACAAGCCCACGGCGCGGCGCCTGTTCACCGAGGCAGGGCTCGCCTGTGCCGAAGGCCGCGTATGCACCCGCGATGAAGCCACCGGCCAGCACGTGATGGAGCCGCCTTACGTCATCAAGCCGATCAACGAAGGCTCATCCGTCGGCGTGCGCATCGTGTTCGAGGGCGATCCCGCGCCCGCCGACAGCGACTGGGCCTTCGGCGACGAGGTTCTGATCGAACGCTATATCCCCGGCCGTGAAATCCAGGTGGCGGTCATGGGCGACCGGGCGCTCGGCGCCATCGAGATTCGTCCCAAGGGCCGCTTTTACGACTACGCCGCCAAGTACACCGGCGGCCAGGCCGAACACCTGATGCCCGCACCGATCGACGCGGCCGCCTATGACGAGGCGCTGCGCATCGGCGCCGCCGCCCACCAGGCGCTGGGATGCCGGGGTGTCAGCCGCACCGACCTGCGCTTCGACGACACCGGCGAGGGGCCGGGCAAGTTCTACCTGCTTGAAGTCAACACCCAGCCCGGCATGACCCCGCTGTCGCTGGTCCCCGAAATCGCCGCCCATGCGGGCATTGACTTCGGTGCCCTTGTTTCCTGGATGCTGGAGGATGCGTCATGCCCGCGCTGAAGCGTAAACCGACCCGTAAGCCGGCGCGGCGCCCCACCCGGCGCAAGCTTCTGCCGAAAAACATGAAGGCGGCCTTGCGCATTGCCCTGCCCGTCGCCCTGGTCAGCGCGCTGGTCGGCGCCGGCGGCTGGGCCTGGCACAGCGGCGCGGCCGCCCGGGTTGGCGCGGCGGCAGGACAGGAAATGACCGAAGCGTCGGTGCGCCTTGGCCTCTCCGTCAACAACGTCATGGTCGTGGGACGCAACCGCGCCGGGCGCGACGAAGTTGCCCGCGCCCTGGGTGCGCGGCGCGGCGCCGCTATTCTTGCCTTTGATCCACACGCGGCGAAGACGCGGCTGGAAAAGCTGAACTGGGTCCGCGCCGCCATGGTCGAGCGGCGCTTGCCCGATACCATCTACCTGCGCCTGTCGGAACGGGAACCGATGGCGCTGTGGCAGGCCGATGGCCGTCTCGCCCTGATCGACCGCGAAGGCGTCGTCATCACGCGGGCGCACCTGGGCCGCTGGCGCAACCTGCCGATGGTGGTGGGCAGTGACGCCGCCGCCGGCGCCGAAGCCATTATCGAAATCGTCAGCCGCCGCCCGGCGGTCGCTGAAGTGGTCAGCGCCATGGTACGGGTCTCCGGCCGACGCTGGGACCTGCGCCTGAAAAGCGGCGTCATCGCGCAACTGCCCGAGGACGGCGCCGCCCGCGCCGTCGCCCAGCTGGCGGAACTGATCGCGCGAGACCGAATTCTTGAACGTGACATCGTCGCTATCGACCTGCGCCTGCCGGACCGGCTGGTGGTGCGCACCCGTGCGGGCACGCGCCCCCATTCCGATGCCGATGCGGGCAAGACGACAAAGCGGGCCGCAAAGCCCGGCAAGGATACCTGATGCAAGCGAAGCAGGAACGGAACAGGCCATGAAAACGCGTCGAACAGGATCCAAGGCGAAATCCCGCGCCGAACTGATCGCGGCCCTGGACATCGGCACCAGCAAGATCGTTTGCCTGATCGCGCGGGCCGATGAAAACGGCAATACCCGCGTCATCGGCATCGGCCACCACGCGGCCAAGGGCGTGCGCGCGGGCGTCATTTCCGATGTCGAAGCAGCGGAAGAATCGATTCTCGCCACCGTTCACGCGGCCGAGCAGATGGCGGGCGAAACGATTGACGAAGTGCTGGTCAACCTGTCGGGCGGCGCGCCCCGCTCGGACATGCTGCATTACGATGTTTCCATCGCCGGGCACGAAGTCGGCGACAATGACATGCGCAAGGTCCTGGCCCAGGGCCATGCCGCGTGCCAGAGCGACGAGCGCGAACTAATCCATTGCCTGCCCGTCGGCTACACCATCGACGGCGCGCGGGGCATCCGCGATCCGCGCGGCATGTACGGCGACCGCCTGGGCGTTTCCATGCACGTCGTCACTGCGACCACCGGTGCGGTGCGCACCCTGGTCACCTGCCTGGCGCGTTGCCGCCTCGACGTCGCGGCTATCGTCATCGCGCCCTATGCCGCCGGGCTGTCGGCGCTGGTGGAGGACGAGATCAATCTCGGCGCCACGGTCATCGACATGGGCGCGGGCACGACCTCCGTAGCCGTGTTTTACGACGGCAACCTCGTTCATGCCGATGCCGTGGCCGTGGGCGGCGCCCATGTCACGGCGGATATCGCGCGCGGGCTGTCGACGCCGCTGGCCCATGCGGAACGGATGAAGACGCTTTACGGCAATGCCATTGTTTCCGGCTCCGACGACCGCGAAATCATCGACGTGCCCCTGATGGGCGAGGAAGACCGCGACCAGGCCAATCATGTGCCGCGCTCGATGCTGGTCAGCATCATCCGCCCGCGGCTGGAAGAAACCTTCGAGCTTCTGCGCGGACGGCTGGAAATGGCCGGGTTCGACAAGATCGCCGGGCGCCGCGTGGTGCTGACCGGCGGCGCCAGCCAGTTGCAGGGCGTGCCGGAACTGGCCGCGGACATTCTCGACAAGCAGGTCCGGCGCGGGCGCCCGCTGCGCATCGCGGGCCTTGCAGAATCCACCGGTGGACCGGCATTCGCCACCACCGCCGGCTTGCTCACCTTCGCCACGCGCCGCCCCGACGAGGCCAGTGCCATCGTCCCGGTGCGTACCCGCAACAACGCAGAGGAGCCGAACGGCCTGATCGGCCGCTTCGGATACTGGCTCCGTGAAAACTTTTAACCCGCTCACCCCCATGCCCCGCTTCGGGGCCCGTCCTGCCACCGGAGGCCGCCCGGCCCGCCGGAGCAACCGCGTTCAGCACCAAGCCCACACTCCGTTCAACCACAGCACCCCGGCTGCGACCCCCGCGGCCAAACGTGTCATCACCCGCTGAGGAGGCGCAAATGACCATCAACCTGAAGATGCCGCACCCGGAACCGGACCTGAAGCCCCGGATCACCGTCGTTGGCGTCGGCGGCGCCGGCGGCAATGCCGTCAACAACATGATCGTCAACAACCTTGGAGGCGTCGAGTTCGTCGCCTGCAATACCGACGCCCAGGCGCTGGAGCAGTCGCGGGTCGAACGCAAGATCCAGCTGGGTCGCAACATCACCCAGGGTCTTGGCGCCGGGTCGCGCCCCGATGTCGGCCGTGCCGCCGCCGAGGAAGCGATCGAGGACATCATCGAGCAGATCCAGCACTCGCACATGGTGTTCATCACCGCAGGCATGGGTGGCGGCACCGGCACCGGCGCCGCGCCGGTGGTGGCCCGCGCCGCCCGCGAGCAGGGCATCCTGACCGTCGGCGTCGTGACCAAGCCCTTCCAGTTCGAAGGCCTCAACCGCATGCGGCTGGCCGAGGAAGGGATCGAGGAGCTGCAACACTACGTTGACACCCTGATCATCATTCCCAACCAGAACCTGTTCCGCATCGCCAACGAAAAGACCACATTCGCCCAGGCGTTCGAACTGGCCGATCACGTGCTCTATTCCGGCGTGCGCGGGGTCACCGACCTGATGGTCATGCCCGGCCTGATCAACCTGGATTTCGCCGACGTGCGCCAGGTAATGAGCGAAATGGGCAAGGCGATGATGGGCACCGGCGAGGCCGAGGGCGAAAACCGCGCCATCGCCGCCGCCGAGGCCGCCATTTCCAACCCGCTGCTCGACGATGTTTCGATGGAAGGCGCCAAGGGTGTCCTCATCAACATCACCGGCGGTCTCGACATGACCCTGTTCGAGGTCGACGAGGCCGCCAACCGCGTCCGTTCCGAGGTCGACCCCGATGCCAACATCATCTTCGGTTCGACCTTCGACGAGGCGCTCGACGGCCGCATGCGCATTTCGGTGATCGCCACCGGCATCGATGCCGAAGCCTCGGCCCAGCCGAAACCGCGTATGATCTCGCTGGTGCACGACAACTCCGAACGCGCCGAGGCGGCGCGGATCGCCGCCCAGGGCGCGCCCGGTATCGGCATTCCGCGGATGACCACGTCCCCGGCCCGGCCCGCCATGCCCACCGCGCCCGCCCGGCCGACGGCACAGCAGGCCCCGGCGCCCGGCCCGGCGGAGGATGACGTGCTGGACCTCGACGCCCGTGCCGAAGTCCAGCCGGCCCCGACGGCCCCGGTCATGGGCGGCAACATCCATAGTGAAGCGGACAAGCCCTTCCTGCCGCCGCGTCCCATGATGGCGCCGGAAGAGCCGGAACAGGCGCGCGCGCCCCTGCGCAAGCCCGATCCGCTGGCCGAGGCCGAGCTGGTCAACGCCGGACGCGGCGAAGCCCCACGCAAGAAAGGCCTGAGCCTGTTCGAGCGGGTCACCGGCGCCGGTCGTGCCAAGCAGAGCGAGCCGGCCCCGGCGCGGCCCGCGGTGGAGCCCAAGTTCTCCGCCCCGGCCGAGCCTGCGGCCCCGGCGGCACGGGCCCCGGAACCGGCGCCCCAGCCGGCGCCCATGCCCGAAGCCAAGGCCGAACCGGTGGCCCTGCGGCCCCGGCGCCCCCAACCCGCTCCGGTCAACGGCCCCCTGCCCCGGCGGCGGCCTGAGCGCCCCGAACCGGCCCTGAACGGCCCCCGGCCCCTGGCCCAGCCGGCCCTGGGCGGGCTGGAACCGAGCCCCAGCCGCGAGCGCAACGCCGAGGAGGACCTGCTGGAAATTCCGGCATTCCTCCGTCGTCAGGCCAACTGAGGGGCCGGGAATGACCACGGGTGGATTGCCCGCAAATCGCGTTAAATACCGAGGGAATCCACCCGTAACATTCTGAAACAAATGTTGATTTGAGGTGGCCGGGGGGTGTTGGTAAACATCCCTCGGTCACTCGTTTGGGCCCAGTCCGTCCCGTTTGTGAAAACCCGTGTCGATGAAAATCGACCAAGAAGAAGATAGCCGCTGGAACTCATGAGTAAGTACCTCAAGCAAAAAACCCTGAAAAATTCCATCGGCTGTTCCGGCATCGGGCTTCATTCCGGCGCCCGCGTCACCATGACGATCCTGCCGGCCGATCCCGACACGGGCATCCGTTTCAAGCGCACCGATATTTCCGGACGCCAGGCCGTGATCCCTGCTCATTGGGGCAAGGTTGTCGATTCGCGCCTGTGCTCGACCATCGCCAACGAAGACGGCGTGACCATCGCCACCATCGAACACCTGATGGCCGCATTTGCCGGTCTCGGCATCGACAACGCTCTGGTTGAAATCAACGGCCCCGAAGTGCCGATCATGGACGGCAGCGCGGCGCCCTTCGCATTCCTGATCGAATGCGCCGGCGTGCGCGAACAGGATGCGCCGCGCAAGGCCATTCGCGTGCTCAAGCCGATCGAAGTCCGCGAAGAAAACCGCTTCGCGACCTTGGCGCCTTCGGACATCTTCTCGATCAGCTTCGACATTGAATTTTCCTCCGCCGCCGTTGCCCGCCAGTCGCACTCGGTGGACATGGTGGACGGCACCTTCAAGAAGGAAGTGGCCCGCGCCCGGACCTTCGGCTTCGAACACGAAGTCGCGGCGCTGCGCGCGGCGGGCCTTCTGGCCGGCGGCTCGCTCGACAATGCCGTCGTCGTCAGCGGCGCGCGCATCCTGAACGATTCGGGCTTGCGCTACGCCGACGAATTCGTCCGTCACAAGATCCTCGATTCGGTTGGCGACCTGTACCTTGCGGGCATGCCTATTCTCGGCCAGTTCCACGGCTCGCGGTCCGGCCACGCGACGAACCACCGCCTGCTGGAAACGCTGTTCGCCGACGAAAGCGCCTTCGAGATCGTGCCGATGCCGGCCACGGCGCTGGAAGCCACCGGCGACGAAGACGTTTTCGAAACCGCCCCGCTGCGGGTTGCCGCCCGCGCCTGAGCCGGTCGCCCGGTCCGTTCTCTGAAATCCCGATAGCCGCGCCCCGCGGAAGCCATCGCCTTGTCGCGGCGCGGGCGCTCCATGCTATACTCCGGGCTCATCAGCGCCCTCGGGGCGCCGCCAGCGACCCTTGATCGAAAATGATGCCACGCCGCCGCCTGACCGTTCCCGCCCGCCGCCGCACTTCCGGGCCCATTGCCGTGCTTTGCGCGCTGGGCCTCGCCGCCTGCGCCGGCCAGCCACCCAAGGTCCAGCCCGACCAGCCGGTGGAGGTGCTTTACAATACCGGCGTGGACCTGGCCGATCAGGGTGACGCCAACCGCGCCATTACCTTCTTTGAAGAGGTCGAACGCCAGCATCCCTATTCCGTCTGGGCCAACAAGGCGATCCTGATGGCGGCCTTTACCCGCTATCGCCTGCGCCAGTTCGACGACGCCGTGATCGGCCTTGACCGCTTCATCCGGTTGCACCCCGGCAGCCGTGACGTGCCTTACGCCTATTACATGCGCGCACTTTGCTACTACGAGCAAATCTCCGACATCTACCGCGACCAGAACGCGACGCGCGTAGCGATGGAGGCACTCAACGAAGTGATCCGGCGCTATCCCGATTCGGTTTATGCCAGCGACGCCAAGCTCAAGATCGACCTGACCCGCGACCAGCTTTCAGGCCATGAAATGGCTGTCGGCCGCTGGTACCAGAAGCGCCTGGAATACCAGGCCGCGATCAATCGCTTCAATCGCGTCGTCAAGGAATTCCAGACAACCTCCCATGTGCCCGAGGCGCTGCATCGGCTGACCGAAAGCTATCTTGCGCTGGGCCTGAAGGACGAAGCAAAAAAGACGGCGGCGGTGCTCGGCCACAACTTCCCCGGCAGCGAATGGTATTCCGATTCGTATTCGATGCTGACCGGCAAGAGCACCACCGCCCGGACCAAGGATCCCGAACGCCCAGGCTTTTTCTCGCGTGCCTGGAATTCCGTTTTCTGATTACAGATGCTGACCCGGCTATCGATTCGCGACGTCGTCCTGATCGAACGGCTTGATCTTGCCTTTCACGGCTCGCTCAGCGTGCTGACCGGCGAAACCGGTGCGGGCAAGTCCATCCTGCTCGATGCCCTCGGTCTTGCGCTCGGCGACCGTGGCCAGGCCGGGCTGGTGCGTGCCGGTGCCGAGCGGGCCGAAGTCACCGCCGTTTTCGACCTTCCCGACGATCATCCCGCCCTCAGCGTGCTGGCCGAACGCGAGATCACGGCGGAAAGCCCGCTCATCGCGCGTCGCGTGCTGGGCGCTGACGGTCGGTCGCGGGCCTTCATCAACGACCAGCCGGTCAGCATCGGCCTGCTTGCCGATGTCGGCGCGGAACTGGTGGAAATCCACGGCCAGCACGAAACCCGTGGGCTGCTCAATGCCGCGACGCACCGCGATTTGCTTGATGCCGCGGGCGGACTCGGGGCCGAGGCGGCGAAAGTCGCGGCCACGGCGGATGCGTGGCGCGAGGCGGCACGGATAGAGGAAGAAACCCGCACCGAACTGGAAGCCGCCAGGCGCGATGTCGAGTTCCTGCGCCACGCGGTGGCCGAGATCGAAACCTTCGCACCGCAAGCGGGCGAGGAAGAAACCCTGGCCGATGAACGCCGCTTCCTCATGGCCGGTGAAAAACTGCGCGACGCGCTGCAAGCCGCCTCGGCGCAACTTTCCGGCGATGCCGACGTGGAAGGCGCGGTCAACCGGGCGCTGCGTTTGCTCGAACGGGTGCAAAACGACGCCGCCGGGCGTTTCGATGCGGCTATCGGCGCCCTGTCGCGGGCCGCCGCCGAATGTGCCGATGCCCGCGCCGAGGTAGACGCCGCCGGGCAGGCCCTTGGCGCCGATGCCAACCCCTTGCGCGAGGTCGAGGACCGCCTGTTCGCCCTGCGTGCGCTGGCGCGCAAGTACAACTTGGCGCCCGACGATCTTGCTGCCCATGGCGAGACCATGCGCACACGGCTGAATGCCATCGACGATTCCGACGGCGCCCTCAAGGGGCTTGCCGCCGCTACGGCCAAGGCCCGCGATGCCTTCACCGACGCCGCGGGCAAGCTTTCCAGGGGCCGGGCCCGGGCGGCCAAGGCGCTGGACGCGAAAATCATGAAGGAACTGGCCGCACTGAAGCTGGAAAAGGCCGTGTTCAAAACGCGCCTCGATGCGCTGGCGGAAAGCGACTGGGGACGCGGCGGGGCCGAACGGGTCAGCTTCGAAATCGCGGCCAATCCCGGCGCCCCGGCGGGGCCTTTGAACAAGGTTGCCTCCGGCGGCGAACTCGCCCGCGTCATGCTCAGCCTGCGCGTCGTGCTGGCGGGCAACGGCGCTGTGCCAACGCTGGTCTTCGATGAAGTGGACAGCGGCATTTCCGGCGCCACGGCGGCCGCCGTCGGCGAGCGGCTGGCGCGGCTCGGCCACGACATGCAGGTACTGGTGGTCACCCATTCGCCCCAGGTGGCGGCCCGCGGGGGCCAGCATCTCCGGGTCGAAAAATCCGGTTCGCAGAAGAACACCGCCACCTCGGTTTCGGAACTGGCACCGGACGACCGACGCGAGGAAATCGCCCGCATGCTGGCCGGGGCCTCGATCACCGACGAAGCCCGCGCCGCCGCCGACAAGCTTTTGGCCGGGAACGGCTGATGGCGCGCAAGGCAAAGACCCCGGAACCGGTCCCGGTCGAGGACCTGAACCCGATGGAGGCTGCCGCCGAGCTGGCCCATCTGGCGCGCGAGATCGCCCGCCACGACACCCGCTATTACACCCACGACGATCCCGAGATTACGGACGCCGCCTATGACGCGCTGCGCCGGCGCAATGCCGAGATCGAGGCGCGTTTTCCCGATCTTACCCGCGACGACAGCCCGTCGCGGCGCCTTGGCGCGGCCCCGGCCAGCGGCTTCGGCAAGGTTTCCCACGCCGTGCCCATGCTGTCGCTCGACAACGCCTTTTCCGATGAAGACGTTTTTGAATTCGCTGCGCGGGTGAAACGATTCCTCAACCTGCCGGAAAGCGAATCCACGGCCCTGATGGCGGAACCGAAGATCGACGGCCTGTCCATCTCGCTGCGCTACGAAGGGGGCCGCTTCGTCATGGGCGCGACACGGGGCGATGGCACCACCGGCGAAAACGTCACTGCCAACCTGCGCACATTGAAAGAAATTCCCGAGCGTCTCGCGGGCAGGGGCTGGCCCGACGTGCTGGAAGTGCGCGGCGAGGTCTATATGTCCAAGACCGAGTTCCGCGCCCTCAACGCCCGTCAGGAAAAGGCCGGGGCCAAGCCTTTCGCCAACCCGCGCAATGCCGCCGCCGGATCGCTGCGCCAGCTCGACAGTGCCGTGACGGCGGCGCGCAAGCTCGGCTTCTTCGTCTATGCCTGGGGCGAGGTTTCGGCGCCCATCGGCGACACCCTGGATGCGGCCCGCGCCAACCTGGCAAAATGGGGCTTCACCCTGACCGATGCCAGGCTGTGTTCCGGCGTCGCCGAAGCGCTGGCCTTCTACCGCGATCTCGATGCCCGGCGTGCGGGGCTGGACTATGACATCGACGGCGTCGTCTACAAGGTCAACCGGCTGGACTGGGTGCAGCGTCTTGGCCAGGTATCGCGCAGTCCGCGTTGGGCCATTGCCCACAAGTTCGCCGCCGAACGGGCACAAACCCGGCTGGAGAAAATCGAAATCCAGGTCGGACGCACCGGCACCCTGACCCCGGTCGCGCACCTGACCCCGGTGACCGTCGGCGGTGTCGTCGTCAGCCGCGCCACCCTGCACAACGAGGATTACATTCGCGACAAGGATATCCGCGAAGGCGACACCGTGGTCATCCAGCGGGCCGGCGACGTAATTCCCCAGGTGGTCGAGGTGGTCGCCGACCAGCGCCCCAAGGGCACCAGGCGCTATGCCTTTCCCGACAAGTGCCCGCGCTGCGATTCACTGGCGGTGCGCGAGGAAGGCGAAGCCGCCTGGCGCTGCACCGCGGGCCTGATCTGCCCGGCCCAGGCGATGGAACGGCTCAAGCATTTTGTTTCCCGCGATGCCTTCGACATCGAGGGCCTCGGCGGCAAGCACGTCGAGGGCTTCCGGGCCGAAGGCCTGATCGCGGTGCCGGGCGATATTTTCCGCCTGGCGGAAAAGCGCGCGGTTTTGCTGGAACGCGAAGGCTGGGGCGAAAAGTCGGTGGACAACCTGCTGGCCGCCATCGAATCGCGGCGCACCATCCCGCTCGACCGGTTTATCTATGCGCTCGGCATTCGCCAGGTCGGCGAAGCCACCTCGCGCCTGCTGGCCCGGCACTACCACAGCCTTGACGGCTGGCGTGCGGCCATGACCGCGGCCCAGGACCGCGACAGCGAGGCCTATGCCGATCTCACCGCCATCGACGGCATCGGCCCGTCCATGGCCGACGATATCCTGGGCTTCATTGCCGAGCCACATAACCGCGAAGTGCTCGACGACCTGACACGAGAGCTGACCATCACCGATGTCGCCGCGCCCGCCGCCAGCGGCAGCCCCGTCGCGGGCAAGACCGTGGTCTTTACCGGCACGCTGGAAACCATGGGGCGCAAGGAAGCCAAGGCGAAGGCGGAACAGCTCGGCGCCAAGGTCGCGGGATCGGTCTCAAAAAATACCGACTACCTGATTATCGGCGCCAACGCCGGGTCGAAAGCGAAGAAAGCCGCCGAACTGGGTGTCACCGTGCTGACCGAAGACGAATGGCGCGAAATGGCCGGGATCTAGACCGGCGCCGTCGCCTTTTTCAGCCACGCCCGCGCCGCCGGGTCGATCTTCGGAGCCAACGCCCGCGCCACGCGCCGGTGATAGGCGTTGAGCCAGTCGCGCTCCTCGCTACTCAGCAGCTTGCGCTCGATCAGCGCGCGCTCGATCGGCGCCAGCGTCAGGGTCTCGAACGCCAGCATCTTGCGCCCGCCCGCCCCCTTGCCGTCGGCGCGCACCGCGATCAGGTTCTCAATACGAATGCCGTAGGCGCCGGTCTTGTAAAAACCGGGTTCGTTCGACACCACCATGCCGGGGCGAAGCGCGACGGTGTTGGGCACCTGGGAAATACGGTGCGGCCCTTCGTGCACGTTGAGGAAATGCCCGACCCCGTGGCCGGTGCCGTGATCGTATTCCAGCCCCGCTTCCCACAACGCGCGCCGCGCCAACACATCAAGCTGCGAACCTGACGTGCCTTCGGGAAAACGCGCCATCCCCAGCGCGATATGCCCTTTTAGAACGCGGGTGAAATGATCCTTCATCGCCGCCGTGGGCGCGCGGCCACCGCCGATAAACACGGTGCGGGTTACATCGGTGGTGCCGTCGAGATATTGCGCGCCGGAATCGAGCAGATAAATTTCTCCGCGCCTGAGGCGGCGGTCGGTTGCTTCAGTGACGCGGTAATGCACGATGGCGCCGTGGGGACCGGCGCCGGAAATGGTGGGAAACGACAGGCCGTGAAAATTGCTCCCCTGGGCACGGCGCGATTCCAGTTCGTCCGCCGCCGCCATTTCCGTCAGCTTGCCCTTGGGCGCGGTGCGCGCCAACCAGGCGAGGAATCCCGACAGCGCGGCGCCGTCGCGCAGGTGCGCGGCGCGAATCCCCGCAAGCTCCACGCGGTTCTTGCACGCCTTCGGCATCTGGCACGGGTCCACCCCTTCCTTGATCGAGGCCCCGGCCCGACGCAGGCGGCGGAAAATCCATTCCGGGGCCGTCGCCGGGTCCGCCAGCACCAAACGCCCCTTTTTGCCGAGCGCATCGAGCGCGGGCCCCAGCGCCTTCGGCTCGCGCAGCGTCACCGCGCTACCAAGATGCGCGCGGGCAGCGCCCGTGACCTTGCGGCCATCCATGAACAGCTGCACCTTGCCGTCACGCGCCAGCAGGGCGAAGCCGAGCGGCAGCGGCGAATTTTCCACATCGCCGCCACGCAGGTTCAACAGCCAGGCGATCGAATCGGGCGCGGTCAGCACCGCCGCATCCACGCCGTCCGCCGCAAGCGCGGCCCCAAGGCGGACGCGCTTGGCGGAAGCACCTTCACCGGCAAAGCGCAGCGCCAGCGGCACCACCGGCGCCAGCGGCGGCGCGGGACGGTCGCGCCAGATGGCATCGATAGGATTGCGGGCCAACGGCTTCAGGCGCGCGCCCGCTTCCCGGCAGGCGGCATCGAACCGCGCCACATCGCGGGGCGTCAGCAACCAGGGGTCATAGCCGATCACGGCATTACGCGGCGCATTGGCGGCCAGCCAGCGCGCCGGCGGGCGGCGGGCAATGTGCTGGATGGAAAACCGCGCCGGATCGACCTCGCGCCGCGCCTGAAGGGTGTAGCGACCGTCCACGAACAGCGCAGCGCCGTCTTTCAGCACCAGCGCCATGCCCGCCGAGCCGGTGAAGCCGGTCAGCCACGCCAGACGCTGTTCGGAGGCGGGCACATATTCACCCTGGTGCGCATCGGCGCGGGGCACGATGAAGCCATCCACCCCGGCCCCGGCAAGGCGCGCGCGCAAGCCATCCAGGCGTTCACTCACCGCCAGGCCCGCTCCCGCCTCGGCCGCATCGAGCCGGGCTTTCAGGGCGCGAAGCGCGCGCCGCAGCGCCGGTGTGGGCCGGTCCGCGACCATCGTCATCCAGGCATCGGCCACGACATCGGCAGGCGCCGCCGCAACGCCTTTCAGCAGGGCACGAACCTCGCGGGCACGGCGCAGCCGGGCGCCCTTGCCTGCCGCCCGCAACAGCTTTTCCAGCGCATTGTCGCCAATATAGGCCGAGGCCACCAACGCAGTTCCCCATGCTGATTGAAACGTGACCAGAAGCTAGTAAGCTCGGACCTCCGAAACAAGGACGAAAGCGCAGCATCCGGGTCTGGTAATGGTCGTCGCCAATACCCATATGGTTGCTGTGGATAAAGGATATCCTATCCCCGGAATCGCAGGAGGCAGAAATGATCGACATGCCCAAAAAGCCCGAGGACATCCCCTACCAGGAAGAAGCCCAGCTGATGCTGGATGTGGTGAATTTCTTCATCCGTACGCCACCCCATGCGCTGGAAGACACGGCCAAGCACCTTGATGAGGCGGCCTTGGCCAGCACCTTCAGCAACCGCATGGAAGACCTGAGCGATGGCCAGTTGACTGAACTTGGCGTTCACCGCGACGATATCCCGGTGGTGGCCGCCGCCGCTGCCGGCCTGTTCCGGGTCGCCAACAACGCGACAAACGCCAAAAAGTAAATTAATTCAATTAAATCAATTCTCTAATGCCATGTGGGAACCGCATGGAGCCCATGCCGATTCCCCGCTCCTCACCGGGCGGGGAGCCGGTTAGGGTCCCCTCACGGCTTGGGAAAACTGCCCGTGACGTTCATGCCGTTTCGGCGCAACTCCCTGGTTTTGCTATTATTTATGTACGTATTGAACACAAACTCGTAGCCTGCCGCGTACCGTAACCGCGTACCGTAAAAGCGTATCAGGCGGTCGGCTTGCGAGCCGGCCGCCTTTTATTTTCGCCCTGAACTCCCAACCAATCCCCTGTTTATTAACAGAGTATTGCAATAGATATGCGATTTCTGCATGGCTTATTTACCTGATTGGCGCGGGTAATTTTCGGTCGCGGACGGCATGTTACGGCCACGCAACGGCGGCGAGGGGAGCAACCCCCACCGACCGATATTCAAAAGAACAAGAGCGGATAACAGGGTGGGCACGGACATGACGTCCGGACCCGCCCGTTTACGTTCTTCTCGGAAACGACCTAACTCAGTACCAAGGACCAAGACCATGACCGACCACAGCATCCTCCGCCCCGCGATCGCCGACCTGCCCTTCGAGGCTGAAGCCCGCTTCATCTCCAACCTGCTCAAGGCGGTCTTCGTGGACCTGCCGGCTTCCTTCCGCCGCGCCCTTACCGCCCAGAAGATCTACAACGATCTTTACCTGCTCGATGCCCCGGGCCTTGCCGCCCTCGGCCTGGAGCATGGCACCCTTGGCCGCTTCGCCCTGGAACAGGCGCGCATCATCGCGCCCGCCGGCAAGTAATCACCGCGTACCCGTTTGGTAACCTGTAAGCGTAATGCGTTCGTTCAGGCTTCGCGGGTGAGAATCAAAGTACTCCAGTCACCGAGTACGATGCTTTTCTCCCGCGTCAGCCCTGCCGCCCGGTAGGCCGCCATCACATCGTCCTGCTGGCGCGTGAGCAGCCCCGACAGGACAAGCCGCCCACCCGGCGCCAGCAGCCCGGACAAATCTTCCGCCAGTTCGATCAGCGGCTCGGCCAGGATATTGGCGAGGATCAGATCGAACGGCGCCGCCGCCGCGATAGCCGGCACCGAGACCCCTTCACCCGCGTAAGCCGCCACCTGGGCGCTGAGATTATTCGCCGCCGCATTGGCGCGCGTATTGTCGGCGGCAATGGGATCAAGATCGCTCGCGATCACCGGCACCCGCGCCGCCGCCGCAACGGCGAGCGACAGGATTCCCGATCCGCACCCGACGTCGAGCACACGTGTGGACACCTGCGCCGCCAGCAGTTCATCAATGGCGAGAAGACAGCCGCGCGTGGTTTCGTGGGTGCCCGACCCGAAGGCGGGCCCCGCATCGAGTTGCAGTACCACCTTGCCCTCCGGCGCGATGCCGTCAAAATGGCTGCCGTGGATAAAAAAGCGGCCCGCTTCCACCGGCGGGAACTGGCGCCGATTGATCGCCAGCCAGTCTTCATCCTCCAGCGGCTCGACATGAAAATCGGGCAGTTCCACCCCCGCCTTTCCAGCGGCGACGGCGAGGACCAGGGCCAGGGTGGCGATGTCTGGCTCGTCAGCGCTGATCGCCTGCAAGCGCCACAGCTTCGGCGCATCCGGGCGCGATCCCTTGGCCTCGAAACGGGCCAAGGATAACGGCCCCGGGGCCAACGCTTCCTCCAGCGCGCCCTCCAGCGCATCGACCGCCGCGTCCTCGGCGATCAGCCAGGCCCGCCAGAAACGGGGCGCATCGGTCTTGTCGGGCATCGGGGGGATCCTTCTCAAGCGGGCTTGACGAAGCCCGCCATCACTTTCTTGGCGCCGGCCTTCTCGAACAGGATTTCGAGCTTGTCGCCGTCCAGCGTGCGAATCACGCCATAGCCGAATTTCTGGTGAAACACGCGCTGGCCGCGGGCAAGACCACCGTCGCTGCTCGTCGCCGCGCTGGCCGACAAGTTGGTCTTGCGCGCATTCATCTTCTTCGGGATTTCGATATCGGCGGCCGCACGGCGGCGAAACGGCGTGCCGTGATCGAGCGACCCGTCCGAGCGCGGCGGCGGCGTGGCATTGCCGTAAAGCCCCTGGGCGGCGGTGACCTCGACCTCGGCGGGGGGCAATTCGTCGATGAAGCGCGACGGGATGGCGCTCATCCACTGGTTATAGATGCGGCGATTCGCGGCGAAGGAGAGATAGGCGCGCTGCTTGGCGCGCGTCAGGCCGACATAAGCCAGGCGGCGCTCCTCCTCCAGCCCGGCGGCGCCCGATTCGTCAAGCGCGCGCTGGTGCGGGAACAGGCCTTCCTCCCAACCGGGCAGGAACACCACCTCGAATTCCAGTCCCTTGGCCGCGTGCAGCGTCATCACGCTGACCATTTCGCCGCCGGCACGGTTTTCCGCATCCATCACCAGCGAAACATGTTCGAGGAACGAACCGAGGGTATCGAACTCCTCCAGCGCCGCGACCAGCTCCTTGAGGTTGTCGAGCCGTCCGGCGGCATCGGGGCTCTTGTCCTTTTGCCACATCTCGGCGTAGCCCGATTCGTCAATCACCGTCGCCGCCAGTTCCGACGGCGCCAGCTCATCGGCCATCGCCCGCCAGCGCGAAAAGCTTTCAACCAGCGCAGCCAGGCTGCTGCGCGCGGCGGGACGCAATTCATCGGTGGCGATCAGTGTCGAGGCCGCCACCGTCATCGCCGTGCCCACGGCACGGCCCGCCGCATGAAGCGCCTGCACCGTGGCATCGCCGAGACCGCGCTTGGGCACGTTGACGATGCGCTCGAACGCCAGATCGTCGGACGGTTCCGCGATCACCCGCAGGTAAGCAATGACATCACGAATTTCCGCGCGCTCGTAAAAGCGCGGGCCGCCGATCACCCGGTAGGGGATGGCGGAAGAAATAAACCGTTCCTCGAACTCGCGGGTCTGCGATCCGGTGCGCACCAGCACCGCCATCTGGTCGAGCCGGATGCCCGCACGCTGGCAGGCCTCAATCTCCTCGGCGACGGAACGCGCCTCCGCCTCGCCATCCCAGACACCGCTCACGCGCACCTTTTCCCCGGCCTCGCCCTCGGTCCACAGCGTTTTGCCGAGCCGACCGGCGTTGTGCGCGATCAGTGCCGAGGCGGCGGCGAGAATCTGCGGCGTGGAACGGTAGTTGCGTTCCAGCCGGATGACACGGGCGCCGGGAAAATCCTTTTCGAAGCGCAAGATGTTGCCGACCTCGGCCCCGCGCCAGCCATAGATGCTCTGGTCGTCGTCGCCGACGCAGCAGACATTGCCGCCGCCCTGGGCCAGCAGCCGCAGCCACAGGTACTGGGCGACGTTGGTGTCCTGGTATTCGTCCACCAGCATGTAGCGAAAGCGCTTCTGGTAATCGGCCAGCACATCGGGCTGGGTGGAAAACAGGGTCAGGCAATGCAGCAAAAGATCGCCGAAATCCACGGCGTTGAGGGTCTTGAGCCGCGCCTGGTAGCCCTTGTAGAGATCGAGTGCGCGGCCGCCCGCGAATTCCCCCGCCTCGGCCACGGTCACGCGATCGGGCGTCAGGCCACGGTCCTTCCAGCGCTGGATAATGGCCAGCAGCGACCGTGCCGGCCATTTCTTGTCGTCGATGTTTTCCGCCGACAGCAACTGCTTGAGCAGGCGCAACTGGTCGTCGGTATCGAGAATGGTGAAGGTGGGCTTGAGCCCGATCATTTCCGCGTGGCGGCGCAGGATGCGCGCGCAGATGGAATGAAAGGTGCCGAGCCACAGTCCTTCGCCCCCGCCACCGATGATGGCGTTGACGCGGTCCAGCATTTCCCGCGCCGCCTTGTTGGTGAAGGTGACGGCGAGGATCTGCGACGGCCAGGCCCGGCGCTGGGCCAGGATATGGGCAAGGCGGCTGACCAGCACGCGGGTCTTGCCGGTACCCGCCCCCGCCAGCACGAGGACGGCACCGTCCAGGGTCTCTGCGGCCTCGCGCTGCTCGGGGTTGAGCATATCGAGATAAGGTGCGGCCATCCCCGCCATCGCCTGGCCGGATATGGCGCCGCCCGCCGGGCGTGGGGGCGCCGGCGCCGCCAGGCCGGAGGGGCCGGAAGGGGCGCCCGGCCCCGCTTCGGGCTCGGCGTCGGACAGGTCAAAGGGATCGGACATAGGGGTTTATAGCAAGGTTGACGGGGCCGGGGCCATTCACCATTCGGGAAAGTTTTCTAGACTTCGCCGCGCTCCTCGGCGCGCGCCTGCATCAGGGCGGCGTGGTAAGCCTGCATGACATCGCGTTCCCGCAAGTAGCCCACCAGGCGCAGGCTGTCGGCGTCGCTGACCACGGCGATCTGGTCCTCGGCGGCGTTTTCGATCACCCGCCGGGCCTCTTCCAGGTCCGCCGTCACCAGCACCGAAGGCGGCTTGGACCGTGCCACATCCACCGCGCTCAGGTCATTGTCGCGGCTGGTATCAAACGCCACCTCGGCAAGGTCATGCAGCGTAATCGTGCCGACCAGACGGCCTGAGCCGTCGGCGGCGACAACGAACAGCTCGCCATGCGGATCCGCCTGCAGGCGCGCCCGCACCGAAGGCAGGCGCAGGTCCGCCGAGACCTGTTCGAAATCGGCGCGCATGATATCGGCGACATGGTGGGACCTGAGCAGGCTGATTTCGCGCCCGCTGCTGAGGCTGATGCCGCGGCGTTCCAGTTGCCGCGTGAAAAAAGACTGCCCCATGATCTGCTGGGTAATGACCGAGGCGATCACCACCCCGATCATGACCGCGATGGTCAGGGTAAAGTTCGATGTCAGCTCGAAGATGATAAGGATGGTCGAGATCGGCGCCCCCAGCACCGCGCCCGCCACCGCGCCCATGCCGACGATGACATAGGCGCCCGATCCTGACGACAACTCGGGGAAAGCCCCGGTCGCGAGAATGCCAAAGGCCCCGCCCGCAAGCGCCCCCAGCACGATCGAGGGCGAGAACACCCCGCCGGAAAAACCCGATCCCAGGCACAGCGCGGTCATGGCGAGCTTGAGTGCCAGCAGGGTCAGCAGCATCCCCAGGGTAAAGGATTCGGCCAGCGCCATGTCCGTGGTCTCGTAGCCGACACCGAGCACATGGGGATACCACAGCGCCACCGTCCCCAGTATCAGCCCGGTGATAGCTGGCTTCGACCAGCCCGGCACCGGCACCCGCTTCATGCCGTCCTCGACCACATTGGTGGCCTTGATGAAAGCGATGGCAATGACCGCCGACACCACGCCGAGAAGCGCAAACGCCGGAAACTCCAGGAACGAGGTGATGGTGCGTTCGGGAATAATGAAAGCCGGAAAATTACCGTAATAGATGCGGGTGATGATGGTGCCGGTCACCGAGGCGATAACGATGGGCGCGAAAGACGACAGCGCGTAGTGGCCGACGACGACTTCCAGCGCGAAGAACACCCCGGCGATCGGCGCGTTGAACGAAGCCGCGATAGCCGAGGCGACGCCGCAGCCGATCAGGGTGCGCATGAGCGGGCGCGACAGGTGCAGACGCTGGGCGATCCAGCTTGCCAGGGACGCGCCGAGGTGGACCACCGGACCTTCGCGCCCGACCGAGGCGCCGAAACCGATGGAGGCCGCGGACGCCAGCGCCGCGCCAAGACCGGCGCCGATACCCATGCGGCCCGATCGCAGCGCCGTGGCTTCCATGACATCGGGCACGCCCTGGGACCGCCGGGCGGGCATGACGTGATGGATGAACAGGCCGACCAGCAGACCACCGAGCGCCGGCGCCGCCAGCACCCGCCACCACGGTTGCTGGGCAACCAGGGAGTAAACTTTTTCAGAACCGAAGCCGAGCGCCACGGTCTGGATGAACCCGATCAGGTCGCGAAAGGCTATCGCCCCGCCGGCGGCGACGGCGCCAACGATAAGACCGAGGACGAACAGCACCAGCTGGCGATGGCGCAGGATACGGCCGATGGCGGCAACAAGCGTGTGAAAGGGCTGAATCGGGCTGGCCATGAGCAGGGATTGGTTATCGATCCGCCATTAAAAGCCCTGAAGCCCGTGATTTAAAGGAAAGTTTGGTTTTTCCGGCCGCGTTCAGCTTCCGAAGCCGACCCGGCGCACTTCCGTCGCCATCGGCTCGGCGCTTTCAACGCGATTACGGCCACGATTCTTGGCCTGGTAAAGACCGCTGTCGGCGCGGGTAATGAAATCTTCCAGCGGCTCGCCCGGCTTGTACTGGGCGACCCCGAAGGAAAGGGTCACCATGCCCAGGCTTTCACCGGTTTTCTTGCGCGCCAACCGCTTGGAGGCGATCGTGCTGCGGATATTTTCGGCCACCGCGAAAGCGCCCTTCAAACCGGTCTTGGGCAACAGCACGACGAATTCCTCGCCGCCGTATCGCGCCACGAAATCGCGCCCGCGCACGCATTCCGCAAGGGTTCGCGCAACCAGCCGCAGCACCATATCACCGACCGTATGGCCGAAATCGTCATTGAACTTCTTGAAGTGATCAACGTCACCCATGAGCAGCGACAACGGCTCACCTGCGGCGGCACATTCGTCGGTAAATTCGGACAGGCGCGTGTCGAAGTGCTTGCGGTTGGCGATGCCGGTTAACCCATCGGTCGTCGCCACCATGCGCATTTCATCGAGATTGCGGCGCAGTTCGATAATTTCATCGCTGGTATCGGCGAAGCGACGCTCAAGCTCCGTCGAGCGCAACTCCATCTTGCGCGTTTCGGACACGATCATCTCCAGCGCCCCGCGCAAGTCACTGCCACCCTGTTCGGATCCGGGACCAACCCTGCCGGAGAAGTCCTCCAGCACCTTGCCGAAATCCTTGGCGTCGTCGCCGGCCTCCCGGAGGGTCTCAAGCACATGGCCAAGCGTGCGCTCGATCATCGTGCTGGCATCGCGGATGGCCCGGGCCTCGGAATCGAGACCAAAGGCTTCCTCGTAAATCCGCACGCAGGCGTGACGATTGAAGCCCCCGGCCCCCAGAAGGCCATCTATTTCGGACGTGATTTCCGGATGTGTACCGGCGTGATAGGTGTAAGCAAGGGTATAGGCACGCGGCTCGGCGGGGATGTTATGCGCGTCCAGAAAGGCGAGCGCCAGCCCCGAAAGCTCCCGGACTTTATCCACAGTTTGCGTGCCGTTCACGGACTGCCCCTCCCGGCCAACAACCCCCAGGGGCGTGCCGTACCGCTAATCTACGGGCGGGTCTGTAAAAATTTGGTTACAGACCCCGCCCTTACCAACGGCGGAGGCAAGCACCCGGATTCGGCCCCAAAAGGTGTGGAATCCGGGCGATTTCGGGGTCAGTCGCGCTCCCCGGCAGGGCCGTCGGGCTCACCGGGATAGTTGTAATGCAGGGTCTTGGCGGTCATCCGGGTCTGGGGCCCGATACCGACCCGGCGCTTGGAGCCGTCATTGGCCGAGGCCACCACCTGGAGCAGATGCAATTCCTCGTCCCCGGTCTGGTTGAAGCTGTAGCGCGCGTAGCGCGGCACCAGGATGCCCTCGCCGGGGCCGAAGGTGCCGATGATATCGCCGTCCACGTTGCGCCACTCGACCTTGCCCTGGAGCACGAACCAGAAGCCGTCCGCATCCGGGTGGCAATGGACGTTGGTATCGCCGCCCGACGGCAGCACCTGCACCGTGCCGCGCACCAGCGACCCCTTGGCCAGGCGGACATGGGCACGGCGGCCTTCGGGGATGTCGTCGGGGCGTTTGAAGGCGAAAGGCGTGAAGCCCTTTTCCTTCTCGCGGAAGAAGGCCTCCTTCTTGGCCGCGCCGCGCAGTTCCTCGTTGGAAATATTGAGCGTGGACGTATCCGTCAGCTCGCTCGGAATATCGTCAATCCGGGTCGCCATTCAAACCTCCTTGATTCCTCTGTTTTTCTGTCGGGCCGGTATTTCCCGGCTCTTGACGGGTTGCCCCGCGAAATGAGCCTAGCATTGGCGCCGTCCGGCTCCAAGCGGGCCACAAGCGCTTGACGGGGCGGGCCCGGTCCCCCACCATGGCCCCGTTCCTGGGGGAGCTTCACCGATGAAGCTGAGAACCGCCCGGGGCCGCGATCGGCGGCATCGGCGGAACCCTTCGAACCTGATCCGGGTTGTACCGGCGTAGGGAACGGAACGGCGCCGTGCAACGGCCCCCTCCCCGCCATTTGATCCGGCCAGAATGACGGCGGCACCCCTTCGGGCGCCCAAACAGGAGGAATTCATGGCAGACGGCACCAAGGTCCAGGACTTCACGGTCACCACGGGGGCACTTCCCGCCTCGACCAAGATTTATGTCGAGAGCAAGCGCTTCCCCGGCCTGACCGTGGCGATGCGCGAGATCGCCCTCGACAGCAAGGAAGACCCCGCGGTCAAGGTTTATGACCCGTCCGGCCCCTATTCGGACCCGGCCCAGTCCATCGACATCCGCAAGGGCCTCGCGCGCATCCGCGAGCCGTGGATCGTCGGTCGTGGCGACGTGGAATATTACGACGGCCGCTCCGTCCGCCCGGAAGACAACGGCTTTTCCGAAGCCAAGCAGGACCCCTTCGTCGAGTTTCCCTCGAAACCGGCAAAGCCGCTCCGCGCCAAGGGCGGCAAGGCGGTGACCCAGCTCGCCTATGCGCGGGCCGGCATCGTCACCGAGGAAATGGAATACATCGCGGTGCGTGAAAACCTGGGTCGCGAGGCGGCGGGCACCGCGCCGTCCGGCGGTGAAACCTTCGGCGCCAATATTCCCGAATACGTGACCGGCGAGTTTGTCCGCGACGAGATCGCCAAGGGCCGCGCCATCATCCCCAACAACATCAACCACCCGGAAACCGAGCCGATGATCATCGGCCGCAACTTCCTGGTGAAGATCAACGCCAATATCGGCAACTCGGCCATCACCTCCACGGCGGCGGAAGAAGTGGACAAGATGGTCTGGGCGACGCGCTGGGGCGCGGACACGGTGATGGATCTCTCCACCGGGTCGAACATTCACAACATCCGCGAATGGATCATCCGCAATTCGCCGGTGCCCATCGGAACCGTGCCGATCTACCAGGCGCTGGAAAAGGTCGGCGGCATTGCCGAGGAACTGACCTGGGAGATTTACCGCGATACCCTGATCGAACAGTGCGAACAGGGCGTCGATTACTTCACCGTGCACGCGGGCGTGCGCCTGCCCTATATCCCGATGACGGCCAAGCGTATGACCGGCATCGTCTCGCGCGGCGGATCGATCATGGCCAAGTGGTGCCTGTCGCATCACAAGGAAAGCTTCCTCTACACCCATTTCGAGGAAATCTGCGAGCTGCTGAAGGCCTATGACGTCGCCTTCTCGCTGGGCGACGGGTTGCGGCCGGGCTCCATCGCCGACGCCAACGACGAAGCCCAGTTCGCCGAGCTGCGCACGCTGGGCGAGCTGACCAAGAAGGCCTGGGAACACGATGTCCAGGTCATGATCGAAGGTCCGGGCCATGTGCCCATGCACAAGATCAAGGCCAACATGGACGAGCAGCTCAAGCATTGCGACGAGGCGCCGTTCTATACCCTTGGCCCGCTGACCACCGATATCGCGCCGGGCTACGATCACATCACGTCGGGCATCGGCGCAGCGATGATCGGCTGGTACGGCACGGCCATGCTCTGCTACGTGACGCCCAAGGAACACCTGGGCCTGCCCGACCGCGACGACGTCAAGGTCGGTGTCGTCACCTACAAGATCGCGGCCCATGCGGCGGACCTGGCCAAGGGCCTGCCGGCGGCGCAGGAACGCGACGACGCGCTCAGCAAGGCGCGCTTCGAGTTTCGCTGGCGCGACCAGTTCAACCTGTCGCTGGATCCGGAAACGGCGTTGCAGTACCACGACCAGACCCTGCCCGCCGAAGGCGCCAAGATCGCGCATTTCTGCTCCATGTGCGGACCGAAGTTCTGCTCCATGAAGATCACCCAGGAAGTCCGCGACTATGCCGCCAAAGGCATGGACGACATGTCCAAGGTGTTCAAGGAAACCGGCTCGGAGGTCTATCAGGACAAGGACAAGCTGGAAGAAAAAGCCAAGCAGATGCCGCCCGCCGCCGAATAGCGGACCTTACGGCAGACAAAAAAAGGGCGGGGATTTCCCCGCCCTTTTTTTGTCGCTCAAACTTCAGAAGCAAGAATTGTTTTCAAGGCGGAAATACCCTCAGGCTCCAATTGGACTGATTGACTTTTCTTGCCCCTCATCTTCCTCGACTGGGTGCCATAAGTATCCAACTGCAAATAGCGCTTTCCATCCGACCCTGTAAAAACAGTGTAGGTGGCAGTCGCATCATCATGCACACGATTGCGTTCAAGTGAAATTTTCTCGAACTTAGAAACAAGTGCCATAGGAAAACCTCCACCTAGTATGAGTGGGCGCTACTTGCAATCCACCTTCGGCGCCAAGTCCTTTTCGGCGAAGTACTGGATGGCGCAGTTCATCCCCGCCTTGAGCGCCGACGTCTTGGCCTTCTTGCCGCCGATCTTGACCTTGGTGCGGCGGCGATGCAGCTTGACCTGCACCTTCTTGCCCGAACCGTCCGTCAGGGTCATGCGCTTCTTAGAAACCTTGGAGATGGTGCCTTCGAACTTCTTCAGCTTGACCTTGGCGATCTTGCCGATCACCAGCGACTCCCGCGCCCGCTTGACGATGTTTTCCGGGTAGGAATGGAAGCGCCGGATCAGCTTTTCGACCGCATCACCGCTCATCGGTTCGATGTTCAGGCCGCGCTTTTCCGCTTCGGCCCGGAACCTGGGATCCTTCATGGTAGCGTCGAAGGCCGCGCGCAGCGCCGTCGTCACATCGCCGGGCAGGCCCGGCGGCGCCGCCAGCGGGCGGCCCAGGGTCTGACGCCCGAAGATGATCTCCATCGCCTTCTTGTCGTCTTCGGAACGGGCGAAGTCGTAAATATGCGGCACGCCCTTCAGCGCCGGATCGGGCTCGAACCCGTTTTGCACCAGCACGATCAGGCTGCCCGACTTCCAGTCGTCACGGCGCACAGACTGCAAGGTGGAAAGCGCCATGGCGCAAGACCCGTGCACTTCGCCGCGCTGCATCGCCAGGAACACGCCGGTGCCGCCGGCGTAGCCGTGAATCACCTTGGCGTGGGCCCCGACCAGCGCGTTCATAGCGCGGGGAAACTCGCTCATCACCCCGGTGGCGCCGGACGCGCCGAACAGGCTCGGCTTGCGCAGCACGTCGTTCATGTTGTTGATGTCGGGGTTCTTCCACACGGCGCAGGTGCCGGTGGATTTTTCGACATTGCCGATCCAGGTGAACTTGGCGGTCTCAAACTTCGCCTTGGTGTTGCCCATCAGCGGCGCGAAAATGGCGCCCGCCGAAAAGGCGCCGATGGCGGTGCCGTCGCGCGGTGCGCTGTTGTAGATGTAATTGGCCGCGCGCAGGCTGGACGCACCCGGCATGTTGCGGATCACGATGCCGGGCTTGCCCGGAATATGGCCACCGATGTGCGCGCCCACGGCACGGGCATAGGCGTTGTAGCCGCCGCCCGGCGGAAAGCCGATAACCCAGGAAATGTTTTTGCCCTTGAAGTGGTCCGCGACCCCGGCGGCCGTGGCCGGTGCGCTCAGCCCCAGCGCCAACGCACCCAGCGCCAGCGCGCGCGCAAAATTCGCCTGTGAAAAAACCATCGTTTCCTCCCTGAAGTTATGACGCGCCGTTCCGGGCGACTTGCAACGATGTTGCCCGTTGCCGCGAAGGGATGCAAACGCTTCCCCGGCGATCCCGCCAAGTCATTGAAACTCAGGGAGTTCCCGGGCTAGCGTTTGGGCGTATAGGCAAGGTTGGAGGCGAGCCATTTTTCCACCTGGGCCTCGCTCACGCCCTTGCGCGCGGCATAGTCCGCGACCTGATCGCGGCCGATCGAGCCGATGCCGAAATAGCGCGCGTCCGGGTGACCAATGTAATAGCCCGACACACTGGCGGCGGGCGTCATGGCGAATCCCTCGGTCAGGTCCATGCCGGTGTTCTGGCGCACAGCGAGCAGTTCGAACAGTGCCGGCTTTTCCGAATGATCCGGGCAGGCGGGATATCCCGGCGCCGGGCGGATGCCCCTGTATTTTTCCGCGATGAGATCCGGGTTGGGCAGGTCCTCGTCCGCCGCGTAGCCCCAGAATTTCTTGCGCATGCGTTCGTGCATCCGTTCGGCGAAGGCTTCCGCCAAGCGGTCGGCCAGCGCCTTCAGCAAGATCGACTGGTAATCGTCATGGGCGGCCTCGAAGGCGGCGGCGCGCTCCGCGCAGCCGTGCCCGGCGGTGACGGCAAAGGCGCCCATATAATCGGCCACCCCCGTTGCCTTCGGCGCAACAAAATCGGCAAGACACATGTTGGCGCCACGGGTCTTCTTCATTTGCTGGCGCAGGAAGTGAACGGTCTCGATCACCCGGCCGCGCCCGGCATCGGCGTAAAGCTCGACATCGTCGCCCACCGCGTTGGCGGGCCACAGCCCGACGACACCCCGCGCCGTCAGCCAGCGTTCGTCGATGATCCGTTGCAGCATCTTTTCCGCGTCCTTCCACAGGCCGCGCGCCGCCTCGCCAAATTTGGCGTCCTTCAGGATTGCGGGATAGGTGCCGCGCAATTCCCAGGTCTGGAAGAACGGCGACCAGTCGATGCGCGACGCCAGTTCCGCCAGGTCATAGTCCGCAAAGGCCCGAATCCCGGTCAACGCCGGGGTCATCGGGGCATAGGCGCTCCAGTCCACCTGGAACCTGTTGGCCCGCGCTTCGTCGATGGACAACAGGCGGCCTTCGTCCTCGCCCGCGTCGAAGCGCGTCTTCATGGCGGCATAGTCTTCCGCCGTCTTGCGCACGAATTCCTCGCGGTTCGTGTCCGACACCAGGTTCTGGGCGACGCCCACCGCGCGCGACGCATCGAGCACATGGATCACCGGCCCGTCGTAATTGGGCGCGATCTTGACCGCGGTATGGATTTTCGACGTGGTCGCCCCGCCGATCAGCAGCGGCATGGTAAATCCCTGGCGCTGCATTTCACCGGCGATCGTCGCCATTTCCTCCAGCGACGGCGTAATCAGTCCCGACAGGCCGATCATGTCGGCGTTCTTTTCCTTCGCCGTCTTCAGGATCGTTTCATAGGGCACCATGACGCCGAGGTCGATGACCTCGAAGTTGTTGCACTGCAACACAACACCGACGATGTTCTTGCCGATGTCGTGCACGTCACCTTTCACCGTGGCCAGCACGATGCGCCCCTTGGGTCCGCCGCTGCTGCCGGCGGCGGCCTTTTCCGCCTCGATAAACGGAATCAGATGGGCCACCGCCTGTTTCATCACCCGCGCCGACTTCACCACCTGGGGCAGGAACATCTGGCCCGAACCGAACAGGTCGCCGACCACGTTCATGCCGTCCATCAGCGGGCCTTCAATCACCTCGATCGGGTGATCGAACCTTTGGCGCGCCTCCTCCGTGTCGGCGACGACGAAATCGGCGATACCCTTGACCAGCGCATGGGTCAGGCGCTCTTCCACCGGGCCGTCGCGCCAGGCGGTATCCTCGACCTTTTCCTTGCGGTTGCCTTTCAGGCCATCGGCGATCTCGAGCAGACGCTCGGTCGCGTCCGGGCGCCGGTTGAGCACCACGTCCTCGACGCGCTCGCGCACGTCTTCGGGAATTTCCGCGTAAACCGCGAGCTGGCCCGCATTGACGATGCCCATGTCCATGCCCGCCTGAACGGCGTGATAGAGAAACACCGCGTGCATGGCTTCGCGCACGGGATCGTTGCCCCGGAAAGAGAACGACAGGTTGGACACGCCGCCCGACACCAGCGCATGAGGAAGGGTCCGCTTGATTTCGCGCACCGCCTCGATGAAATCGGCGCCGTAATTATTGTGTTCCTCGATACCGGTCGCGACGGCGAAGATATTGGGATCGAAGATGATGTCTTCCGGCGGGAAATCCAGCCTTTCGGTCAGCAGCTTGTAAGCGCGGGTGCAGATATCCACCTTGCGCTTGAGCGTATCGGCCTGGCCCTTTTCGTCGAAAGCCATAACGACCACCGCGGCGCCGAAGCGCAGCACTTCGCGGGCCGCCGCCAGGAACGGTTCCTCGCCTTCCTTGAGGCTGATGGAATTGACCACGCCCTTGCCTTGCAGGCACTTGAGGCCCGCCGACACCACCGTCCACTTGGAGCTGTCCACCATCACTGGCACGCGGGAAATATCGGGTTCCGCCGCTGCCATGCGCAGTAAGCGCACCATCGCGGCTTCGGCGTCGAGCATGGCGTCGTCCATGTTGACGTCGATGATCTGGGCGCCGTTCGCGACCTGATCACGGGCGACATCGAGGGAAGTATCGAAATCGCCTTCGCGGATCAGCTTGGCGAAGCGGATCGAGCCCGCGACATTGGTGCGCTCGCCGACATTGACGAAGCCGGCGCTGGCGCCGGTGCCGATGGTCAGCGGCTCCAGCCCCGACAGGCGGCACGCCGGGTCCGGCGCCGGGACGGTGCGCGGCTTGACGCCGTCAACCGCGGCGGCAATGGCGCGGATGTGATCGGGCGTGGTGCCGCAACAGCCGCCGACGATATTGACGAAGCCCGAGCGCGCAAACTCGCCCAGAAGCCCGGCCATGTTTTCCGGCGTGTCGTCATAGCCGCCGAACGCATTGGGCAGGCCCGCGTTGGGATGAACCGAAACCCGCGTGCCCGCGACGCGGGAAATGGCCTGGACATGGGGCCGCAGCTCCCTCGCCCCCAGCGAACAGTTGAAACCCACGGAAATCGGCCGCGCATGGGCGACCGCGTTCCAGAACGCCTCCGGCGTCTGGCCGGAAAGGGTACGCCCCGAGGCGTCCGTGATGGTGCCCGAGATCATGATCGGCAGGCGTGTCCCGGTTTCGTCGAAATGCCTGAACATGGCGTAGATCGCGGCCTTGGCGTTCAGCGTGTCGAACGAGGTTTCGACCATCAGGATATCGGCCCCGCCCGCGACCAGCCCGGCGATGGCTTCGCAGTAGGAGTCCACCAGGTCATCGAAGGTGATGTTGCGAAAACCCGAATCGTTGACGTCGGGCGACATGGATGCGGTGCGATTGGTCGGCCCCAGCACGCCGGCGACGAAACGCGGCCGGTCGGGGGTTTTCGCGGTCCAGGCATCGGCCGCCTCGCGGGCAAGGCGCGCGCCGGTCTCGTTCAGCTCGCGCACCAGCGCCTCGGCACCGTAATCGGCCTGGGAAATCGAGGTCGAATTGAACGTGTTGGTTTCCAGGATGTCGGCACCGGCGGCCAGGAAGTCGTCGTGAATGGCACGGATGATGTCGGGCCGGCTGAGGGTCAACAGGTCGTTGTTGCCCTTCAGATCACGCGGCCAGTCGGCAAAGCGTGCCCCACGAAAATCGCTTTCCCCCAGCTTGTGCTGCTGGATCATTGTGCCCATGGCGCCATCCAGCACCAGGACGCGCTCGGTCAACAGACGGTCGAGAATTTCAAAAGTGCTCACGGGCGCGTCTCCGCCACCGGCCGGAGGCCAAGGATATGGCAGATCGCGTAGGTCAGATCGGCCCGGTTAAGCGTGTAGAAATGGAATGCCCGTGCGCCGCCCGCATACAGCGCGCGGCATTGTTCCGCCGCCACCGTGGCGGCGACCAGGCGACGGGTCTCGGGATCGTCGTCCAGGCCTTCGAACAGGTCGCGCAGCCAGTCCGGCACATGAGCGCCGCACATGGCGGAGAATTTCGCCACCTGGGCAAAGTTCGTCACCGGCAGGATGCCCGGCACCACCGGCACGCTGATCCCCGCCGCGCCGACATGGTCCATAAAGCGGAAATAGCTGTCGGGATCGAAGAAGAACTGGGTGATCGCCCGGGTGGCGCCCGCGTCCACCTTGCGCTTGAGGTTATCGATATCGCCCGCCGGGCTGAGCGCCTGGGGATGGGTTTCGGGATAGGCGGCAACCGAAATCTCGAAGTCGTGGCGCTGCTTCAGCCCCGCCACCAGGTCGGCGGCAAAGGCAAAGCCCTGGGGATGGGGCGCGTAGGCTTGCCCCTCCGGCGGATCGCCGCGCAGGGCCACGATATGGCGGATACCCGCTTCCCAATAGTGATCGGCAACTTCCAGCACCTCGTCCTTCGACGCACCAACGCAGGTCAGGTGCGCCGCCGGGACCAGGCCGGTTTCATTGAGGATACGCACCACCGTGGCATGGGTGCGTTCGCGCGTGGTGCCGCCCGCGCCATAGGTCACGGAAACGAAAGCCGGGCGCAGCGGCGCCAGACGGGCCACCGATTGCCACAGCGTCTCCTCCATCTTCTCCGTCTTGGGCGGGAAGAATTCAAACGACACCTCGATGTCGTCCGCGGTCGCCCGGTTCAGGCGGGGCACACCGGTCTCGGGACCGGGAATGGTCATTTCGTGTGCTCCATACTGTTACGTCCGCTACCCGCCCCCGCACCGTCACGCCGCGTCGCGAGCCACAGCTTCACCGTCAGCTTGTCGCCCGGCAGCGTGCGCGACGGGGCGACATCAAGCCCCGCCGCACGACACCAGCCCTCGATCTCGGCATCGGAAAAGCCGAGCCGCCGATGGGCGTGATCGACGCGCAGGGACTCGATTTCATGAGGCGCAAAGTCCACCAGCAAAAGTCGGCCGTGCGGCGCCAGCACGCGCCGGGCCTCGGCCAGCACCTGTCCGGGCTGGTCCGCGTAATGCAGCACCAGATGCAAGGTCACCAGATCGAAGGTTTCGGCTTCGGCATTGATACCGGCCATGTCGCCAAGACGCACCGCGCAATTGGTCAGGCCATCGCGGCTGATATTCGAACGCGCCATCGCCAGCATCTCGCGCGAACGGTCGATGCCGAGCGCCCGGCCCACGCGCGGCCCCAAAACCGACAGCATGCGCCCGGTGCCGGTGCCAATATCGAGCATGGATTCGATGGGTGCCGGCCCCAGAACCTCCAGCACGGCGCGCTCGATCTCGCCGTCGTCAACGCGCAGGCGCCGGATCTCGTCCCACTCGGCGGCATTTTCGCGGAAATAGGCATTGGCCGCCGCCTCGCGCTCGGCCTTGATGGCAGCCAAACGGTCATTATCACGAACAAGCACGGAATCGCCGTCGGGTGCCATCTCGACCAGACGAGCGGCAACACGCGCCACTTCGGTCCCCGCCGCAAGACGATAGAAGGCCCAGGTGCCTTCGCGAAACCGCTCGAGCAGGCCCGCTTCCACCATCAGCTTCAGGTGGCGCGAAACCCGAGGCTGGCTCTGGCCGAGAATCTGTGTCAATTCCGACACGGTCAGCTCCGCCGCGGCGCAAAGCGCCAGCAGACGGAGGCGGGTCGGTTCGGCCACACCCCTGAGGGCAGCAAGGTAGTCGTCCAATTGCAGTGTTCGTCTCCTGTGTCGGGCCCCGACAACGCCGGTACGGCGGCCGGGTCCCGAGGGGCATCCACTGCATACACGAAATAGATTAATAGAGAAATAAAGATATTTTTATGTCTTTGCCATGGCCCCAATTTGCCGTGCCATCCGGAACGCCCCCACCCGTCCCACAACTGCATGATGTGACTAGTTTTTTTCAAAACCCTGTGATAGTCAATATTGGTTAGTTTTGAATTGCCGCGCGGAGTCAGGGATATTGGGCTAGGCGTTAACAAATCCTTCAGTCGGTACATCCATTATTCGCAGTGTTTGAATTAAGGGCGATGGGTTCGCAAGGCCTTTTGCCGGGTGCGTCCCCGCGCTGCTAGATTGCGCAGGTCCTTTGGTCGCTTAGCTGAACGAGATGGTGCAGTAGATGTTTGCGAAATCGTCAAAAGGTTTGCGGTCCCGCATCGGGGGCGTCGTCGTCCTCGCGGCCCTGGCCGCCGGGCTCGGCGGTTGCGCCACGGCGCCCAGCGATGCCGCCGCGCGCGCCGAGTTCGAGCGCGAGAACGACCCCATTGAGCCGCTCAACCGGGCGATCTTTGCGTTCAACCTGCAAATGGACAAAATGTTCCTGCGCCCCGCGGCCGTCGTCTATCGCGAGGCCCTGCCCGTTCCCGTGCAAAAGGGTGTGAACAGCTTCCTTTCCAACCTGCGCTCGCCGGTGGTTTTCGCCAACGACGTCTTGCAGGGCGAGATGGACCGCGCCGGCAATACGGCGGGCCGCTTCGTCATCAATACCACCATGGGCATCCTGGGCGTCTGGGATGCGGCCGCGGAATTCGGCCTTCAGGCCCACAGCGAGGACTTCGGCCAGACCTTCGGCCGCTGGGGTGTCGGAGAGGGCTTTTACCTGGTGCTGCCGTTCCTGGGGCCGTCCAACCCGCGCGATGCCGTGGGCCTGGCGGTCGAATACTACGTGGACCCGTTCAATCTCTGGGCCCGGCGTGAAAACATCGAGGGCTGGATACTGGCGCGGTCCCTCGCCACGGGTATCGATTTCCGTGCCCGCAACCTCGAAACCCTGGATGAGCTGGAACGGACGTCGCTGGACTACTACGTCGCCATACGTTCGCTTTACCGCCAGCGCCGCGCCAACGAAATCAGCAATGGCATGACCACGTCAGAGCAGCCCGCCCCCGGAATCTCGACGGTGCCGGCAACCGGCAAGGACGACAAATCGGCCGAACTGCGCTGATCCATCCATGTTCATGGCCTTCTTTCCCACCTTGGCGTTTTCGACTTTCCGGCGTCGTCTGATGCTGGCTGCCCTGGCCGTGGCGGTCGTCCTGACCCTGACCTCGGCGCCCCCGGCCCGTGCCCAGCAAAGCGCCATAGATTTCGTCCAGAAAATCGGCGAAACGGCCATTGCCGACCTGACCGATCCCAAGATTTCGGATTCCGAACGCGTCAAGCGCATGCGCAAGCTGCTGGCCAACGTATTCGACGTTCGCGCCATCAGCCGCTTTGTTCTCGGCCCCTTCGCCCGGCGCGCCACTGAAGAAGAATTCAAGACCTTCAAGCACCTCTACCAGTTTTACGTGGCTCACAGCTACGCCGCGCTGTTCAAGAAATACAACGGCCAGACAATCCTGATGCAGCGTGCCCAGCCGCTCGGCAACGACGAGATCAACGTGATCGGCGTCATCCGCCAGCCGTCGGGCCCGGACATCGGAATGGAGATGCGGGTGCATATGGTCAAGGGCGCTTACCGCGCGCTCGATCTCAAGATCGAGGGCGTCAGCATGCCGCTTGCGCATCAGAAGCAGTTCGCTTCCGTCATCACCCAGCGCGGCAACAAGGTATCGGGCCTGATCAGCGCGCTTAAGGCGACCACGGACCGGTTCGAAGCACAGACCCCGTCCGAATAGCGAAGGACATCTTCGCCGCCATCACAAGCGCCCGCCAGGCGCTTTTTTCATGCCTAGGAACGGGCCAGCGGTTTGTAGCGGATGCGGTGCGGCTGGTCGGCATCGGCACCGAGACGGCGATGACGATCGGCCTCGTAATCCTCGTAATTGCCCTGGAACCATTCGACGTGGCTGCCGCCTTCAAAGGCGAGGATATGGGTCGCGATCCGGTCCAGGAACCAGCGGTCATGGCTGACCACCACGGCGGAACCGGCGAATTCCACCAGGGCCTCTTCGAGGGCACGCAGGGTATCGACGTCGAGATCGTTGGTCGGCTCGTCGAGCAGCAGGAGATTAGCCCCTGATTTCAGCATCTTGGCCAGGTGCACGCGGTTGCGTTCACCGCCTGAAAGCTGGCCCACCTTTTTCTGCTGGTCGGCGCCGCGAAAGTTGAACGCCCCCACATAGGCCCGTGACTGGACCTTGCGCTTGCCCAGTTCAATCTCGTCATTGCCGCCGGAAATCTCCTCCCACACCGTCGCCTCGGGCGACAGTGCATCGCGCGACTGGTCGACGTAACCAAGCTTGACCGTTTCACCAATGGTGAAAGTACCGCTGTCGGCCGTTTCCGCACCGGTAATCATGCGCATCAGCGTCGTCTTGCCGGCACCGTTGGGACCGATCACGCCGACGATGGCGCCGGGCGGCATCTTGAAGGTCAGGTCGTCGATTAGCAGCCGGTCGCCATAACCCTTCGAAACACCGTCGGCCTCAATCACCACGTCGCCAAGGCGCGGCCCCGCGGGAATGACGATCTGCGCCGTGGCCTGGGCGTTGCGGCTATCGGCCTCGGCCACCAGACGATCATAGGCGGCAATACGCGCGCGCGACTTGGTGCGGCGCGCTTCCGGGGTAGAGCGCACCCATTCCAGTTCGCGCGCGATCGTGCGGGCGCGGGACTGGGCCTCGCGCTCCTCCTGGGCGATGCGTTTTTCCTTGGCCTGAAGCCAGGCCGAATAATTACCTTCGAAAGGCATCGCGCGCCCGTGATCCAGTTCCAGGATCCAGCCCGCGACATTGTCGAGAAAGTAGCGGTCATGGGTGACGGCAACGACGGTGCCTTCGTAATCGGCAAGGAAGCGTTCCAGCCAGGCGACGGATTCCGCATCCAGGTGATTGGTCGGCTCATCAAGCAGCAAAAGGTCGGGGCGCGACAGCAACAGGCGACAAAGCGCCACCCGGCGCCGTTCGCCACCGGACAGCTTGGTCACATCCGCGTCCCCCGGCGGGCAACGAAGCGCATCGAGGGCGATCTCGACCATGCGCTCCAATTCCCAACCCTCGACGGCGTCGATTTTTTCCTGAAGTTCCGCCTGCTCGGCCAGCAGCGCTTCCATTTCGTCGTCGCTCAGCTCCTCGCCGAAGCGCGCCGAGACCGCATCGAAGCGCTCCATCAGCGACTTCACGCCGGCGACACCTTCCAGCACGTTGCCCATGACATCCTTGGCCGGGTCCAGGTCGGGCTCCTGCTTCAGGTAGCCGATACTGGCGCCTTCCGCCGCCCAGGCCTCACCGGAATATTCGCTGTCGAGACCCGCCATGATCCGCAGCAAGGTCGATTTGCCGGCACCGTTGACGCCGAGCACGCCGATCTTGGCGCCCGGCAGGAACGCCAGGGTCACGTCCTTCACGCATTCGCGGTGGCCCGGATAGACCTTGGTCAACCCGCGCATGACGTAGATGTACTGATAGGCGGCCAATGTAATCGCTCCACTGAGTTCGAGGTTCAGGGGGAATAGCTGATTTCGCAGTGGCGAACAACAGGCCCGGCCGGAGCAAGCCAAGCCGCGCGGAAAAATCGGGGTTTAGCGGCCAACAAATTTTGGCTATTATTATAAGTATATATACCAAGTGTATAAATATTAGGCATTAAATTTTATGCTTAAATACTGGACATTACTATCCCCCAACGTTAGATAAGCAGAGGTCATAACACATAAAATTACTCTGGGAAAAACTAGGTGAAAGCTCTCATCGCTGACGGACAATGGCTGTCGCGTGCCGGTTTGGCACAGTTGCTGGCGGTCATGGATCCCGACTGTACCATCGTCGAAACCCAAACATTGCCCGAAACCATCAAGGAACTGACCGCTGGCGGCTTCGACCTCTGTCTCATCGATCCCGATATTTTTGGCATGCCCCTGGCCGACGGCATCCGCCGCCTGCGCCAGGCGGCACCGGAGCTGCGCATTGCCGTCATCGCTACCGCCCAGTCCCGGCGCGACGCCCTTAACGCGGTGGAAACCGGGGCCCAGGCCTACATCCTGAAAAGCGCCGGTGCCGACGATATCCGCCGTGCTATTGAGCGAATGCTGGCGGGGGAAATTTCCCTGCCCGCCAATCTTAGCAACATGCCGGAGAGCAAACCGCGGGGCCTGTCGGAAGCGCCCGCACCTTATCAGCACGGCGGCGACGACCCGATCAGTGTTCTGACCGGCCGCCAGCGTGAAGTCCTGGGACTGATTGCCACCGGCAAACGCAATGCGGAAATTGCCTCGGCGCTCGGCATTTCACCGCGCACCGTGCAAATTCACGTTTCCACCGTCCTTAAGATGCTGGGTGTCGGCAACCGCACCGAAGCTGCCCTGATGGCCCGCCAGTTCGGGCTCGGCACTTAAGGCCGTTCAGCGCCCCGCCCCGCGCCGGGTGCGCCGCGGCGTGCCATCGAGATCGATCGTCTCCCCCAGGAACGGAACCCGGCACGGCCAGTCCAGTTCGTCCTCGATTTGCGCGCGCAATGCATCCGCCGCTTCCGGCTCGCCGTGGGTAATGACGACGCCCTTGGGCCGGCGCGGCATGCGTTTCAGCCAGGCTAGGCGTTCCTTGCGATCGGCATGGGCCGACAACATGGTCAAATTGGTAATTTCCGCCCGCACAGGGATCTGCATGCCGTAGATCTTGACCGTCTTTGCCCCCGCGGTCAGATGCGCCCCGCGCGTTCCCGCCGCCTGGAACCCGGTGAAAACGACCGCATGCTTGGGATCGCGCAGGTAAACCTTGAGGTGATGCACCACCCGCCCGCCGCTGGCCATGCCGCTGGCCGACAGAATGATCTTGGGGAAATGGTTCGTATCGAGCGCCTTGGATTCCTCGACACCGCGCACATATCGCGCCCCTTCGCAGATCACATCGCAACGATTTCGCCCCAAACGATGCTGGTCACGATGACGGCACATCAGGTCGCTGGCACTTTGCGCCATGGGACTGTCGAGAAAGACCGGCAGGTCGGGAATGCGCGAGGCCGCTTTCAGCCATTCCAGGTAATAGAGGATTTTTTGCGCCCGCCCAACGGCGAAGGCCGGGATCACCACCGTCCCGCCACGGGCCGCCGTGCGCGAAATGATATCGGCGAGCACCGCTTCCGCATCGGCGTGATCATGGTCGCGATCGCCATAGGTGCTTTCCATCACCACCCAGTCGGCCGCGGGCGGCGGTTCGGGCGGGCGCATGATCGGATCGCGTGACCGGCCGAGGTCGCCGGAAAACAGCACCCGCGTGCGCCCGGAGCGCACCAAGACCGTGGCCGCGCCAAGGATATGCCCGCCGTAGCCCAGGGTCACGTTGAAGCCATCGGTGATCCTGGTTTCGCGCGCAAAGGAAAGGGGACGAAAACGCGCCAGCGCCGCCTCGGCCTCGGCCCGGGTATAAAGCGGCAGCGCCGGTTTGTGGCGGCTGAGCTTGTGACGGTTCAGGTAGGCCGCCTCCTGCTCCTGCAGGAAGCCTGAATCGGGCAACAGGATGTGGCACAGGTCTATGGTCGGGGCAGAGGCGTGAATAACCCCGCGATATCCCCCCTTGCACAACAGCGGCAAGGCCCCGGAATGATCGATATGAGCGTGAGTGAGAACAACCCCGTCGAGCCGCGACGCGGCGAAAGGCAGCGGTTCCCAGTTCAGAAGCCGCAACTGCTTGAGCCCCTGGAACAGGCCGCAATCCACCAGAAGCCGGCGGTCGCAGGTATTTCGACCCTGTGACCGTGCCGGCAGCGCCGGCGACCAGGAGTTTCATCACGCCTCCCCGGTTTCGTCAGTTACCCCACAAATCGCGGGAAACCTCGATCAGGCGCGCCATCTTGGCACGTTGCTGTTCCGGTGACATCACCCCTTCGACGGAAGACGAAAAACCGCACTGGGGCGAAATGCAAAGCCGCTCCATATCGACGAATTTCGATGCCTCTTCGATGCGGCCCTTCAGGGTCTCGGCGCTTTCCAGATCGCCGGACTTGGTCGTCATTGCACCGATTACCAGAGTCTTGTCGTCGGGCAGGGCCGCCAGCGGCGCGAACGAACCCGCGCGCGGGCTGTCGTATTCCAGAAAGTAAAAGCGGATGCGAAGCTTGCGGAACAGCTTTTCCGCCACCTCGTCATAACCGCCCGCGGCCTGCCAGTGACCGGCCTTGTTGCCCCGGCACAGGTGCATGCCCAGCGCCACGCCGTCGGGCACGCCATCGGCCACCATGTTCACCGCATCCGTGTAAACATCGAGCAGTTCTTCCCAGTTGTCGCCGCGCGCCGCCAGTCCTTCGCGAATTTTCGGGTCACCCAGCTTGGCAATGGAGGTTTCATCGATCTGGATATAGCGACACCCGGCATCCGCAAGGGCCCGCATTTCATCGTGATAGGCGCCCGCCAGGTCAGTCCAGAAATCCGCCAGGTCGGGATAGACATCCTTGGAAATATTGGCCCGGCCCGAACGGAAATGAATATAGGCGGGCCCCGGCAGGGTCACCTTGGGCAGCGCCGTGGTGACACAGCCGGACAGGAACTTGAAATCATCGACATTGGTGGGGCCCGCCCAGGCGACCTTGCCGACGATCTGCGGCACGCGCTGGAGAATCTGGTCGCCCTTGGCATCGGTATAAGCGAAATTGCCGCCAAGATCGGGGCCTTCCTGTATGCCGGTAATGCCGTGGGTGGTGAAGCTGTCCGAATAGGTGGCCCGTCGCAATTCGCCATCGGTCGCGACGGCAAAACCCATTTCTTCCTGCAGCTTGACGACGGCACGGATTTCCTCGTCCTCGACCCGGTGCAGCTCGTCATCGCCGATTTCACCGGCCTCAAAACGGCGGCGCGCATCCTTGAGGCGCTGGGGACGAAGCAGGCTGCCGATCAGTTCGGCCCGGAAGGGGGGATTGTGCGGCGCTTGAGCCATGTCGGTTCTCTCTCGCTTGTTTTTATGGGTCAAGAATCTGCCCCATGCCTAGCCGCCGGACGGCCGCCACGCAAGGGTAAGCTTGGTTTCCCGCTGGGGAACGGGAAAAATCGCCGCCTCGCGGCAGGCTTCCGCCGCCGCCGCCGGGGCAAGGCTTGCATCCCACCGGTGGGCCTCATAACGGCAGCCGGTGACCGTATCCGCCTCCGCCGACAGCAGCCACATCAGGCACGGCACCATGACGTCCGCGGGCAGGCCGCGCCCAGTGATTTCACCGTCGCCGAACTTGGTATTCACCGCCCCGCCGGGACTGAGCGCGTTGACCGTAATCCCGGTGCCGAACAGGTCCTCGGCCCAGGCGATGGTGGCGGCCTCCAGCGCCGCCTTGGACGGGCCGTAGGGCGTGTTGAAGGGCCGATGCATCGCATCCACGCTCTTGGAAATATTGACGATGCGCCCCCAGCCCGCCGCCAGCATATCCGCCGCTGCGGCGTGCGCCATCAGGAACGGGCCGTCAATGTTGGTATTGTTGACTTCGCAATACCCTTTCGGATCGGCTTCATAGAACGGCACCCGGCGGGCCTCCCCGGTGGCGACGTAGCGCCCGGACTTGCCCGCGTTGTTAACCAGCACATGAAGTCCACCAAAAGCGGCCTTGGTCTCGGCCACCACCCGGCGGCAGTCGTCCCAGTTCCCCACATCGGCAAGAACGCCGAGCGCCCGGCCACCCGCCGCCTCGATCACGGCGACGGCCTCGCCGATTTCGGCCTCGATGGCGCCGGCGGTCTCGTCGGAGCCGGGGGCGGCAGTTACCACCACCCCGGCGGCACCGGCGGCGGCGCAAGCCACGGCCATTTCCCGGCCCATGCCGCGCCCGCCCCCGGTAATAACAATGACCTTGTCGTCCAGTGAATTTTCCGTCATGACACGTTTCCTGTCCTGTTACCTTCGGCCCCGGCCCGCGCCCCATCGCCGGTACTTATGCAGGCATAGAATAGCCCATGTTTCGGATTCGTCAGGTTGATTCCGATGCAACCGCGCAGGACCACCTGGTCATCGCCCAGGTCGTCCGCATGTATCAGGATGCGTTTTCCTATTATCCACAATATGCCGAGAAAATCGCCGAGCTTCTGCGCTTCGGCGGCGACACGGATTTCGAACCGGTCCTTCTGGTCGCCGAAGGGGCCAAGGGTCGTATCCTGGGCTTTACCCTGTCGTTCCTGTTTCCCGAACTGAAACTGGGTTACCTGGATTATATCGTCAGCGATCCACGCCGCGCGGCGCGGGGCTACGGCACCGCGCTATACGAAGCGACCGAAGCTTTTTTGCTGGAACGGCGCTATCGCGGTTTGCTGATGGACGTCCCCCCCGACGATGAAGCCGCGCTGAAGGACAAGAAGCGCCTAAGCGTGAACAAGCGGCGCATGGCCTTTTACGAACGCCTGGGCGCACGCCCCGTTGCCGGCACCCTTTATGAAAGCGTCTGGCACAAGGCCAACCAGGGCTATTACACCTATCTGCTGTACGACGACCTGGAAGCCGGGCGCAAATTGTCGAGGCGCCAGTTGCGCGCATTTATTCCGCGCCTGCTGGCGGTCAAGGGCAACATGGCCCCGGATGAACCGGCGGTGAAACAAATCGTCGATTCCGTGCGCGACGACCCGGTAAAGCTGCGCGAACCGCGCTACGTCAAACCCAGGCCCAAGCCGGGCGCGTTGGGCGCGGGCACCACCATCCACCTGGTTTCGACGGGGGATGCGCACCAGATTCATCACCTCAAGGAACGCGGCTACGTCGAGCGGCCGGCGCGGGTGAACTTCATCCGCCGGGGCCTGCAGCCCTTCGCGCTGGAGGAACACAAGCCCGAAGCCTTTGGGCGACGCCATATCCTCGCGGTTCATGATTCGGACATGTTTCGCTTCATTTCCCGCGCCGAAACCGAGATGAAGCCGGGGCAACTGGTTTATCCTAACGTGTTCCCCATTCGCCGCCCCGACCGGGTGCCGAAAACCTGGGATATGCAGGCGGGCTATTACTGCATCGACACCTTCACCCCGGTGACCCACAACACCTACCGCGCGGCACGCGGTGCCGTGGACGCGGCACTGACCGGCGCGGAAAAACTCGCCAAGGGGCCGGAGCTCGCCTACGTGCTTTGCCGCCCGCCGGGCCATCATGCCGAGCGCGGCGTCTTCGGCGGGTTTTGCTATTTCAACAATGCCGCCATTGCCGCCCACTACCTGTCGAAGCACGGCCGGGTCGCGTTCATCGACATTGACCATCACCACGGCAACGGCAGCCAGGATATTTTCTACGCCCGTGACGACGTTTACTTCATTTCCATTCACGGCCATCCCCGCTCGGCCTATCCCTATTTCTCCGGCTTTCCCGACGAGCGCGGCGAGGGCAAGGGCAAGGGTTTCAACCGCAACTTCCCGCTCTATCCCGGTGCCGACATCGCGCAATACACCGACGTGCTTGCCCGCGCGATGCGGCTCTTCACCCGTTTCAAGCCTGATTACCTGGTGATCTCGCTTGGGTTGGACATCATGAGCGGCGACCCCACCGGCACCTTCAATATCAATGATCGCGGCATGCGGCGGATCGGGGCGATGCTGGCGGAACCGGGCTGGCCGACGCTGGTCGTCCAGGAAGGGGGCTATGCGCTGCGCAACCTGCGCACCGGCGCGACGGAATTTTTTCGCGGCCTCACCGGCCAGGGCTGATCAGGCGCCCTTGAGGCGGGCAAGCCCGTCATGGATCGCCATGCCCGCCAGCATGGCGCCGACGAACAGCACGAACTGCCACATGCCGGTAGATAACCCGGCGATGGCGGGACCGGGACAAATGCCCGCAAGCCCCCAACCGATGCCGAAGATCACCGCGCCGCCGATCAGCCGGGCGTCGAGATCACGCCGGGTCGGCACCTGAAAGGTGCCGCCGAGCACCGGGACCTGCCGGCGACGCGCCAGCATGAAGCCCGGCACCGCGCCGACAATCCCCCCGGCCATGACCATGACGAGGGTCGGGTTACAGTCCCCGGCGATATCGAGAAACCCGAGCACCACCGCCGGGTTGATCATCTGCGAAACGGCCAGACCCGCGCTGAACAGAAGCCCGACGCCGAAGGCAACCACCATCACGGCCATGACGGCACCCCCATCAGGTGGCGAACGATGAACACCACCGCCATGCCGAAAGCCACGAACAAGGCCGTCGCGACAAGGGAACGGGGGGACAGCCGCGCAATCCCACAGATGCCGTGGCCCGAGGTGCAGCCGCTCCCCAGGCGGGTTCCGAACCCGACAAGAAGCCCCGCCACGATCAGACCGCTGGCCGAGGCCGATACGGTGACCTGAAGCGGCGTCCCGGTGACGGCAACCACCACCAGGGGGCCCGAGATCAGGCCGAGAATGAAGGCGAGCCGCCAGCCAAGCTCGCTGCCCCGGGCGGCAAATGTGCCGGCAAGGATACCGCTGATGCCCGCGATTCGGCCCGCCAGCAGCACCAAGGCGCTGGCCGCAACCCCGATCATCAATCCGCCCACGAACCCGGCCAAAGGCTGAAATGCGGTCATGTCTGCGTCAACCTTCGTATTTTTCGGCGCCAACGGTCATAATGGAACGAGCTTAGAATTTCAGGCCGACCGACGCAATGATGCGCGGGCCCGGCGGAAGGCAGGCAAGATGGCGCAAAGCCCGATACCACGGATTACCCCGTTTTTTCATGCCCCTTCCTCCTCCTACAGCTACGTGGTCAATGCGCCCGATGATACGGCCTGCGTCGTCATCGACCCGGTGCTGGACTGCGAAACCGCCCGTGCCCGCACCAATACTACCTTCGCCGACAGCCTGATTGCCCATATCCGGGACCAGAAGCTCGAGCTTGCCTGGGTGCTGGAAACCCATGCCCATGCCGACCGCCTGAGCGCAGGCGCCTATATCACCGAAAAACTGGGCGGGCGCATCGGCATCGGGGCCGGGATCGAACAGGTGCAGGAAACCTGGAACACCATCCTCCACCTCTCCGGCCCGGACCGCTTCATGCCCGATGCCTTCGACGGCCGCTTTCACGACGGCGACACGATCGACGTGGGCGCACTTTCCATCCGCGTCATGCATACCCCCGGCCATACGCCCGCCGACATCACCTATGTCGTGGGCGATGCTGCCTTTATCGGCGACACACTGTTCATGCCGGATTACGGCACCGCGCGGGTGGACTTTCCGGGCGGCAACGGGCGCGAGCTTTACCGATCCATCCAGCGCATCTTCGCGCTCGGCGATGGGACCCGCCTGTGCTTCTGCCACGATTACCTGACCGAAACCCGCAAGGAACATCACAGCGAAATTACCGTGGCCGAATCCCGGCGCGATAATATCCACATTCACGACGGTATATCGGAAGCCGATTTCGTCGCCATGCGCGAAGCCCGCGACAAGACCCTGGATTTTCCCAAGATGCTTCTGCTCGCCGTGCCGTTCAACCTGCATGGCGGCCGCCCACCGCCCCCGGCACCGAACGGCACCAGTTATATCAAGGTGCCGTTCAACCGTTTCTAGGTCAGGCTCAGGATCGTCAGGCCGATCAGTGAAACCGCGCGGGCGAAGCGTGGCAGGCGCGGGTCACCGCCGCGATACCTGTCCGCCGCGCGCCAGACCCCGACGCCCGCGACAATATTGTAGGGAATGGCCAAGCCGTAGCCGACGAACAGCGCGGCAATACGCTGGTCATTCATCACAAGGGCCAGAAACACGAGTGTCGTGACGATATTGACCACCAGACCGCCGATGACGGCCCAGTCCCAGAAGGCGTTATAAAGCGGGATTTCCCCACACCACAGCGCACTGATCCGATGCAGCATCGCGACGCCGCCCCCGACGGCAGCTATTTACTCCGCTGCCGCCCCCTTTCGCGCGTCGTGGATCGCCCGCCAGACCCGTTCCGGGGTTGCCGGCATCGGCAGGTTGCGAATGCCCAGCGGCGCCAGCGCATCGTTGACCGCGTTCATGATCGCCGCCAGCGAACCGACCGTGCCGCCTTCGCCGCCGCCCTTGACGCCGAGCGGGTTCTGCTTGGTCGGCACCGGATGGCTGGCGATGGTGAAATTGGGCACGTTCTTGGCCCGCGGCATGGCGTAGTCCATGAACGAGCCGCTCAGCACCTGGCCGCTTTCGGGGTCATAGACCATCTGTTCCAGAAGCGCCTGGCCCAGGCCCTGGGCAATGCCGCCGACGGCCTGGCCTCGCACGCCCATCGGGTTCAATTCCACGCCGACGTCATGGACGGCGGTGTAGCGCTTGACCTCGGTCGTGCCGGTTTCGGGATCGATCTCCACCTCGCAGACATGGAAGGTGTTGGGGATGTTGGGCCGGTCCGTCGTATAGGCCGCGGTCTCGAACAGCCCGAATTCCATGCCTTCGGGCACGGACTTCGGATTGAAGGCAGCCTTGGCGACTTCGCCGAAGGACATGGTGCGGTTGGTGCCCTTGGCCGAAAACGTGCCGTCTTCAAATTCCACATCCTCGACCGGCACTTCCATCAGATGCGCGGCAATCTTGCGCGCCTTTTCACGCGTCTTCTGTGCCGCCATGTGCACGACGTTGCCGCACAGCGTCGCGGTGCGCGCCGCACCCGTGCCGGACCCCCACGACAGGCGCGAGGTATCGCCTTCCACAACCTTGATGTTTTCGATATCGATGCCGAGGGTTTCGGAAACGATCTGGGTGTAGATCGTGGCGTGGCCCTGCCCGCCGGCGGTCGACGCCGCCAGCACCGTGACCGTCCCGCCCGGATCGAAGCGCAGTTCGGCCGTTTCCGGCGCCGGGCTGCCCGAGGGATCGACGCTCGACGACACGCCGACACCGTAAAGCATGCCGCGCGCGGCGGCTTCTTCCTTGCGCTTGGCAACTCCGGCGTAATCGGCCTTCGCCAGACACTTGTCCATGACCACTTCGAACTCGCCACAGTCGTAAAGTTGCCCGTCGGGCAGCTTGTAGGGCATCGCTTCGGCAGGAATATAGTTGCGCCGGCGGATCTCTGTCGGATCGAGGCCGCGTTCTCGCGCAATCATATCGACCATGCGTTCCAGCATGTAGACGCCCGGCGTGCCCGACGGCCCGCGATAGTTCGCCATTGGCACGGTATTAGTAAACACGGCCGCCGATTCGCCGAGCGCCACCGGCGTGCGGTAGGTTCCAACAGCCGAGGTGGCGATCCCGTTTGGCGTGCCGAAACCGGTCATCGACAAATAGGCCCCGGCGGCGGCCTGGCCGCGGATGCGGGACGCCAGGAAATGGCCGTCGTCGTCGTAGCCGATTTCGAACTCAGCCACCGCGTCACGCGCCTGATCGTCGGCAATCAGCGCTTCGGAACGTTCGCAGGTCCATTTGACCGGCCGGCCTGTGCGCTTCGCCGCCCAGGCAGTCAGCGGCACTTCCGGATAGAGCCCGCCCTTCATGCCGAAGGAACCGCCGACGTCGCCGGCGATCACGGTCATGTTGGTTTCAGGTATCTTGAATACACCCTTAGTCATCATCGTACGCCAGACGAAAGGCCGCTGCTGGCAGGCCCAAACCGTAAAATGATCGGCACCCGGATCGTACTGGGCGACGGCGGAGCGCGGCTCCATCGAGCTGGCGGCGACGCGGCTGACGGTGAATTTTTCCCGCATCACATGGGGCGCTTTCTTCAGCGCATCTTCAGTCGCTTCGGCATTGCCCTTCTGGTTGTGAAAACCTTCGTTCAGCGCGCAGTCTTCCCACACAAGCGGCGCGTCCGGCGCATTGGCGGTCGCGGTGTCGAGGAAGTGCGGCAGTTCTTCATAGTCGATCTCGATCGCCTCAGCCGCGTCCTTGGCCAGGTTTACCGATTCGGCGATGACCATGGCGACGATCTGGCCGACGTGGCGTACTTCGTCGCGGGTGATGCCCGGGCGCGGCGGACGGTAACCGGGCTGGCCATCCTTACGCTTGGGGGGCGCGTTGCCGGGAATGTTGCCGAGACCGTCGGCAACGTAGTCATCGCCGATCAAGACTTCGACTACGCCCGCCATCTGCTTGGCATTGCGGACATCGATCCGCTTGATTTTCGCATGCGCGTAGGGGGAGCGCAGAAACACCGCATGGGCCATGCGCGGCAGCTGGATATCGTCGGTATAGCGCCCGCGGCCGCGCAGCAGGCGCGGCGCTTCGACCGAATTGCAAGGCTGGCTGATGGCATAACGCGTCATGGTTTCTCCCCGACTCTGAGCAATTTTCCCTAAAACGGCCCGGTGAAGGCCCGAACCGATTTTAACGCCCTCACCGCATTGGGCAAGGGCGTGTCCGCCCGCCGCCAGGGCCGGTTAACAGCACCTTCAGGATGATTTAGGCTTCGTGCCGTTGATGACGTCATAAACGTTGCAGGCGATACCCGTCGCTTCATAGCCGTCCTGGCCCGTGGCCTGGGCGATGGCGAACATCTGCTGGGCGAGGCCAACGAAGGGCATCGGCACCTCCATCTGGCGCGCCATGTCGAGGCCGAAGCCCACGTCCTTCGGCATCCACGACTTGCGCGGCTTGTACTTGCCGCTGACGACGATTTCCATGATGCGGCGGGTGGCCACCGAATCCTGCTGGGAATTCTTGAGAATGGTCTGGAAGGTAGCTTCGTCGAGACCGCCCTTCTTCAGCCAGGAGCCGATCTCGACAAGGCTCATGTGCTGCACGGCGGCCAACATCGCCATCGCGTTCTTGACCATCTTGGCATTGCCGAGCTCGCCGACATACAGGATGGATTTGCCCATGGCTTCGAATATGGGCTGGTTGTCGTCGAACAGCGCCTTGTCACCGGAAAGCCACAGCGCCAGCTGACCGGCCGCCGCCACCTCCTCGACCCCGCCGGCGGAAGCGTCGGCAACGGTCCAGCCCTTCTGGCCAAGTTCATTGGTAACGCCGACAATGGTTTCCTTGTCGATGGAGCTGAAATCGATCCAGGCCTTTGCGCCGCTGGTCGCCTCAATAAGGCCACCCTTGCCGACGCCAACGGCCTTAACCGCACCGTTATGGGGCAGCATGGACAGGACCAGCTCGCACTGTTCGGCCACGACCTTGGGCGAATCGACGAATTTTGCGCCCTGGTCCTCCAGCCCCTTGGCCTGCGCTCGATTGAGATCAGTCACAACCAGGCTGTAGCCGGCCTTGATCAGGTTGGCCGCCATGCCGCTGCCCATGCCGCCGGTACCGATGAAACCCAGAGTTTTCATGATTCATACTCCCTTAATTAAAACCCAATCCGCCCCTGCCGATAGACGCTGGGAAAAATGCGTGTTGTGATTGCCGGTCGCAGTTGTGAGCAAGACCGACAGAAGTGTAATGCCGGACGGCGATTTTGAACGAAATTTCCTCGCACAATGAATAGCTTTTTTCACGGAAAAGCTTCAAGCAGGCAGCGACACTGTTCCATTCCGAATAGGAATTTTAGAGATCGCGCTGTTTGGTGGAGCAAATCAACTTTTCTATGCCGCAGCCCTTCTGCTTGCGCATCAGGGGCGCGTACTGGATCTCCAGATACGCTCTGCATCAAAGAATTTTTCTTCAAGGGACTTTGTGATGGTCACGCGGTATCTCCCTGTGCTGGGGCCCCGTAATACGGGGCTTGACCCTGCCGCAAGCAGACAATGCGCAACTATCGGGCATTACAGACTTCAAAAAATCAGGCGCAAAATACCCTCAGACTCCTAGGCCGATACAGCGTTTCACCGTGTCAGCGCATATAATGGTGGGCCCGCCAGGATTCGAACCTGGGACAACACCGTTATGAGCGGTGCGTTCTGACCGCTGAACTACGGGCCCTTGTGTTGGTCGATCAACAAGCAAGGCTTCGAATCCCATCCAACGGCCCTGTCTATACCAGACCAGGGGCAGAGCGTCACCCTGGCTCACACGGCAGACGCCGTGGATGATGCCTACGAGGCAGATGAGCACCACGGTCACCAGGAAGGGCCTTAAGTTACCCTCACCGTTCGGGACGGTCCCCACGCAAACGTCGCATTTATTCTTTTGGACCCCCTAAAGGGACTAGGCAATAGGTAATAAATAAACGTAAGGGTTATTTTAACGGCCGTCACAACTGCCCAAACCCTAGGCTCTGAAAAAAACGGCGCCCAGAAGGACGCCGTTTTTTGATGGGAAAAGCCCAGGCCTCAGGTGTCTAGGAAGGACCGCAACAGGCGCGAGCGAGACGGGTGCTTGAGCTTGCGCAGGGCCTTGGCCTCGATCTGGCGAATACGTTCGCGGGTGACCGAAAACTGCTGGCCCACTTCCTCCAGTGTATGGTCGGTGTTCATGCCGATGCCGAAGCGCATGCGCAACACGCGCTCCTCTCGTGGGGTCAACGAGGCCAGGACCCGCGTCGTGGTTTCGCGCAAGTTGGACTGGATCGCGGCTTCCACCGGCAGGACCACGTTCTTGTCCTCGATGAAATCGCCGAGATGGCTGTCCTCCTCGTCGCCGATTGGGGTTTCGAGGCTGATGGGCTCCTTCGCGATCTTGAGAACCTTGCGCACCTTTTCAAGCGGCATAGCCAGGCGTTCCGCTAGTTCCTCCGGCGTCGGTTCGCGGCCGAATTCGTGCAGCATCTGGCGCGAGGTCCGGACTAGCTTGTTGATCGTTTCAATCATGTGAACCGGGATACGGATGGTCCGCGCCTGGTCGGCGATAGAACGGGTAATCGCTTGGCGAATCCACCACGTCGCATAGGTAGAGAACTTGTAGCCGCGCCGGTATTCGAACTTGTCCACCGCTTTCATCAGGCCGATGTTGCCTTCCTGGATCAGGTCGAGGAACTGCAAGCCGCGGTTCGTGTATTTCTTGGCAATGGAAATTACCAGTCGCAGGTTGGCCTCGACCATCTCCTTCTTGGCGCGGCCGGCCTCGCGTTCGCCCTTCTGCACCCGGTGGACGACGCGCTTGAACTCGTCGATATCCAGCATGGCATGGGCGGCGACATCGGAAATGTCCTTGCGGATTTCCTTGATCTCGTCGCGGTGCTTGGTGGCGAAGGCATTCCAGCCCTTGTGCTTGAGCCGCGACAACCGGCGCAACCAGTTGGGATCGATCTCGCTGCCGGTGTAACGCTCGAGGAAATCGTCGCGGCTGACACGGCACTTGAGCGCCAGGCGCAGCAGGCGGCCTTCAAGGGTAACCAGCCGGCGGTTAAGGCCGTACAGCTCATCCATGAGCTGCTCGATCCGGTTATTGTTGAGATGGACCTTTTCCATCAGGTCGATCAGCTCGCGGGTCAGCTTTTCGTAGCGCTTCTCTGAAGCGGCGGGCAGGGTCTGGCCCGCGCGCGCGGCCGACAACCGCCTGTCCTGGAGGGTCTTGAGCTTCTTGTAGGTCGAGGCGATGGCATCGAAATTCGCCAGCACGTCGGGCTTGATCCGCAATTCCATGGTGGACAGCGAGACATTGACCTCGGCCTCGTCGTCCTCATCGTCATCGTCGTCGCTTTCGCCCGCGGCCTTGGCTTCGCCCGCCTTCGCGTCGGTGGCCTTGTCGCCGCCCGCCTTGGCCGAGGTGTCGGCACCGTTGGCACCATTGGCGCCGTTCGCCTGGGACTTATCGGCATCGGGCCCGCCGCCGTAAGTGGCGTCGAGATCGATGACGTCGCGCAGCAGCACTTCGTCGTTCTTCAGCATGTCGCGCCAGCGCATCACCGCAGCGAGCGTCAGCGGGCTTTCGCAAATGCCGCCGATCATTTCCTCGCGGCCGGCCTCGATACGCTTGGCGATCTCGATTTCGCCCTCGCGCGACAGAAGCTCGACGGACCCCATCTCGCGCAGGTACATGCGCACGGGATCATCGGTGCGGCCGTATTCCTCGTCGGAAGCGGATTTCTTTTCGGCTTCCGGCTCGTCGGCGCTGTCCTTGTCGTCGTCGGACGAATCGTCGTTGTTGCTGGTGTTATCCTCGGCGTCGTCGTTCTCGACGACGTTGATGCCCATTTCGTTGAGATTGGCCATCACGTCTTCGATCTGCTCGGAAGAGAACTGCTCCGGCGGCAACGCAGTGTTCAGCTCGTCATAGGTGACGTAGCCACGCTCCTTGCCCTTGACGAGCATCTTCTTGATGGTCGCGCCGAGAGAATCGATCACCGGACCGCCTTCGGGCGCCGCATCATCCGAGCTGTCGTCCCTGTTTTCCGTCGCCTTGGTCTGTTTTTTCGTCTTGGTCGCCATGGGCCCTCATTGCTCGCCGTCAAGTGAACCGGTGGATGTTACCGTTCATCATCGCCAACCGCCCGCCACACCCGTGGACGGGGTGGTCAAGCACGCCTAGCCGCGCAGCGGCCAGGGGCCTGCCGACGCGGTGCGGACATGATGTAAGGTCTATTGCCGCGATGTTCAATACCCGTTAATAGCCTGAAAATACTTAATTTCTTGGCCCGCGCCCGGCACGCCGGCCCCACCGCCCCCCAAAACCGGCCTAAACCCGGGGCTTGCGGCCCGAGGCCAGGCCGAAATCGTCGATCTCGGCGGCGATCTGGCTGCGGGTCTCCGCCTCCGCCTTGAGCGCCCGGAAGCGCTCCCACTGGGCCTCGGTCATATCCTCGGCCAGCAGCGATTCGCTTTCTTCAAGCGCCGCCTTGAGACCGCCGAAATGCTGGTGCAGGGCCAGAACCTGCCGGAACCCGGTCAGGGCATCGGCCGGGGCCGCGCCGGGGCGGGCGAACCAGTCGGTGACCCGGGCCCGCGACCCCGACAATGCCGCCACCAGGGGGCCGAAACCGCGCTCCGTCAGCGCCGCCGCCATGGCTTCGCCGTCCAGCGCCCCGTCGGCCCCGGCGGCGACATCGAGAATGGCCTGGCGCAGGCTGTCGTATTCATGGCTGCCGATTTCCACCATCGCCAGTTCGTCGGCGACCTCGGCCAGCAGTTCTGGATGGTTCAAGGCACAGGCGACGAGCACGCGTTCGCGCGCCTCGGCCCGGCCATCCTCGCTGCCGATCAGCGGATCGGCGCGCAGCCGGTCGCGGCCCCCGCCCCGGGGGACAAAACGGTCATTGCCGTCGCCCCGGCGCCGTGCGCCCGCCACCGGCGAGAAATCGGCGAAAGCTTCGCGCAAGCGCGCACGAAATTCGCGGACGTAATAATCCTGCACCGAGGCATCGCCGACCGCGCGGGCGCGGTCCATCAGCGCCTTTTCGACCAGGGCGCGGCGTTCGGGGGTATCCACCGGGCGGCCACGGGTTTCCATTTCCCAGATCATGGTGCTGAGCGGCCGGGCCGCGGCCAGCACCGATTCCATGCCGATGCGCCCGCGCGCGCGCACCAGGCTATCGGGGTCTTCACCCTTGGGCAGGGTGACGAAACGCAGGCTGACACCGGGCTTGAGCAGCGGCAGGGCGCGCTCCGCGGCACGCGCGGCGGCACGTCCACCGGCGGCGTCGCCGTCGAAGCACAGCACCGGCTCCGGCACCACCCGCCACAGGGCCTGGATCTGGGTTTCGGTCAGCGCGGTGCCGAGCGGCGCCATCGCCGGCAGGCCCGCCGCCAGCAGCGCGATGGCATCCATATAGCCTTCGGTGACGCAAAGAAGCCCGGTTTCGCGCGCATCCTTCAGCGCGTGGGACCAGCCGTAAAGGGTAGCGCCCTTCTGGAACAGCGGCGTTTCCGGCGAATTGAGGTATTTCGGCTCGCCCTCGCCCAGGATGCGCCCACCGAAGGCGATGGGCCGCCCGCGCCGGTCGAAGATGGGAAAGATGACGCGGCCACGGAAACGATCATAGCTCGGCCGGTTGTCCTCGGGTTGGATCAAAAGCCCCGCCGTGACGAGCAGGCTTTCGCTGATGCCGCCGCCCATCAGCGCGGTCTTCAGCGTGCCCCGCGTATCGGGCGAGAAGCCCAGGCGAAAGCGCGCGATGGTGGCCTCGTCCAGCCCGCGCCCGCGCAGGTAATCGCGGGCCGCCTGGCCGCGCGGGCCGCGCAGTTCCTTTTCAAAGAAGGCCGTCGCCGCCTCGGTCACCGCGTAGAGCGAGACCGCCGCCTGGGCACGCTGGCGCTCGGCGGGCGAGGCCTTGGGCACTTCCAGCCCCGCGTCATCGGCCAGACGCTCCACCGCTTCGGGGAACGACAGGTTCTCCGTGCGCATGACAAAACCGATGACGTCGCCATGTGCGCCGCAACCGAAGCAGTGATAGAAGCCCTTGTCGTCGTTGACCGTGAACGACGGCGTCTTTTCATCATGGAAGGGACACAGGCCGGAAAATTCATGGCCCTTGCGGATGAGCTTGACCTTGCGCCCGATGCGATCGGACAGGCCGACGCGGGCGCGGATTTCGTCAAGAAACTGGGGCGTGAAATTCATCTTACGGCCACATGCCTTCGCTTGAGCCGCCCCTTCAACGGGCGGAGCCAAGCATAGCCCGCGCCCGGCCCGCGCTCAATGGCCGGGGCCTGTGGACAACTTATTAGAGCGGGGAAAAACCCGGGATCAGGAGGCCAGCCGGGACTTGACCAGTTGCGACGCCTTGGCGAAATCCATGCGCCCGGCGAAGCGTTCCTTCAGGGCCGCCATGGTCCGGCCCATATCCTTGATCGAGGCGGCGCCGATTTCCGCCACCAGGGCATCGATGGCGGCGGCAACTTCATCTTCACCCATCTGCTTGGGCAGGAAGGTCTTGATGATATCGATCTCCGCCTTTTCCTGTTCGACCAGATCGGGACGGTTGCCCTTTTCATACTGTCCGATGGAATCGTGACGCTGCTTGATCATTTTTTGCAGCATCTCAAGGATCATCTCTTCGGAAACGCCGCCGTCGCCGCCGCCGTCACCGCGAAAGGCGATGTCGCGATCCTTCAGCGCAGCGAGGATCAGGCGCAACGTCGAGGTCGCGCGCATGTCCTTGGCCTTCATTGCCGTCTTCAACGCCTCGCTGATTTCCTGGCGCAGCATGCGGGGGCTCCATTACGGGGTGTGCCGGGGGAAAGAGCGGAGACTAACGAATTTCGTTCCCGATGGCAACGCTCGCCTGATTTGTAACCTGCTGAAAATAATCGAAAATTTTTTGTTTCGAATCGCTTGACGCCACCCGCCCCAAGAGATTAATTAACCGGCGTTTTGCCCACCCATGGGCACCCCCGCCAAAAGGGACGGAACCAGATGGCGAAAGCCAAGACGACGACCTCCGCGTCGCGCCCGAGAGCGCGCAAGGGGGCCGTGGTTCCACCCGCCGGCGCCAAGATCACCGCTGCCCAACGCCTGGATTTCGCCCAGGCCCACAAGCCCGACTTCGCCACCGCCGCCCTGGTGCTGGCCGACGGTTCGGTGTTCTGGGGGCGCGGCTTCGGCGCGGCGACGACCAACGTCGGCGAGGTCTGCTTCAACACCTCTATCACGGGCTACCAGGAAATCCTGACCGATCCGTCCTATGCCGGGCAGATCATCACCTTCACCTTTCCCCATATCGGCAACACCGGCACCAATGCCGAGGACATCGAGACATTGACCCCGGCGGCACGCGGCCTGGTGGTGCGCGCCGATGTCACCGACCCCGCCAACTGGCGCGCCCTCGATCACCTTGAACACTGGCTGAAAGGCCACGGGCTGCCCGGCATCAGCGGCATCGACACCCGGGCGCTGACCGCGCGCATCCGCGACGCGGGCGCGCCCAACGGCGCCATCGGTTTCGCGCCCAAGGGCAAGCTCGACATTCGCGCATTGCAGGCCCAGGCCGCGGACTGGCCGGGGCTGGAGGGCATGGACCTCGCCGCCGAGGTCTCCTGCCGCCAGACCTATGGGTGGACCGAGACCGGCTGGACCCTGGGCCACGGCTACGGCACGCTGGGCGCACCGCGCTTCAAGGTGGTGGCGATGGATTTCGGCGCCAAGCGCAATATCCTGCGCTGCCTTGCGGCACTGGGCTGCGATGTCACCGTGGTACCCGCCGACACTTCCGCCGCCGACATCCTGCGCCACCAGCCGGACGGCATTTTCCTGTCCAACGGGCCGGGCGACCCGGCGGCGACGGGGGCTTACGCGGTGCCGGTGATCCGCGAACTGGTGCAGTCAGGCAAGCCGGTGTTCGGCATCTGCCTCGGCCACCAGTTGCTGTCGCTAGCACTCGGCGCGAAAACAGAAAAGATGGCCATCGGGCATCGCGGCGCCAATCACCCGGTCAAGGACCTGAAGACCGGCAGGGTCGAAATCACCAGCCAGAACCACGGCTTCGTGGTGCGCGAGGACACGCTGCCCAAGGGCGTCGAGGTCACCCACATTTCCCTGTTCGACAAGTCGGTGGAAGGCATCCGCCTCGCCGGCAAGCCGGTGTTCAGCGTGCAGTATCACCCCGAAGCCTCGCCCGGCCCCCAGGACAGCCATTACCTGTTCGAGCGCTTCGTCGCGCTGATGGAGAAGAAATAACCGATGCCCAAACGTACGGACATCAAATCCATCCTGATCATCGGCGCCGGGCCCATCGTCATCGGCCAGGCGTGCGAGTTCGACTACTCCGGCGCGCAAGCCTGCAAGGCGCTGCGCGAGGAAGGCTACCGCGTCATCCTGGTCAATTCCAACCCGGCCACGATCATGACCGACCCGGGCCTGGCGGACGCCACCTATGTCGAGCCGATCACCGCCGACATGGTGGAAAAGATCATCGCCAAGGAACGCCCCGATGCGCTGCTGCCGACCATGGGCGGACAGACGGCGCTGAACACGGCGCTGACGCTCGCCTCACGCGGGGTACTGGAGAAATATAACGTCGAGATGATCGGCGCCAACCGCGCCGCCATCGACAAGGCGGAAGATCGCCAGCTGTTCAAGGATGCCATGGCCAAGATCGGCCTGGAATGCCCCAAGGCGATGCTGGCCCATGACATGGACGAAGCGCGCAAGGCGCTGGAGATGGTGGGCCTGCCCGCCGTCATCCGCCCGTCGTTCACCCTTGGCGGCACCGGCGGCGGCATCGCGTACAACCGCGACGAGTTCGAGGAAATCGTGCTCGGCGGCATCGACGCCTCGCCCACCGGCGAGGTGCTGGTCGAGGAATCGGTGCTCGGCTGGAAGGAATACGAGATGGAGGTGGTTCGCGACCGCGCGGACAACTGCATCATCGTCTGCTCGATCGAGAACATCGATCCGATGGGCGTGCATACCGGCGATTCGGTCACCGTCGCCCCCGCGCTGACGCTGACCGACAAGGAATACCAGATCATGCGCAACGCCTCGATCGCGGTGCTGCGCGAGATCGGCGTCGATACCGGCGGTTCCAACGTTCAGTTCGCGCTGAACCCGAAGGACGGCCGCCTGGTAGTGATCGAGATGAACCCGCGCGTGTCGCGATCTTCGGCGCTGGCTTCCAAGGCGACGGGTTTTCCCATCGCCAAGATCGCGGCCAAGCTGGCGGTGGGCTACACGCTCGACGAGCTCGACAACGACATCACCGGTGTCACCCCCGCATCGTTCGAGCCGACCATCGATTACGTCGTCACCAAAATGCCGCGCTTCACCTTCGAGAAATTCGCGGGCGCCGAGGCGCTGCTGTCGACGGCGATGAAATCCGTGGGCGAAGCCATGTCCATCGGGCGCACCTTCGCCGAATCCCTGCAAAAGGTCCTGCGCTCCATGGAAACCGGCCTGACAGGCCTGAACGAAGTGGACATTCCCGGTGCCGATGGCGCCAGCCCCGAGGACGCCATCCGCAAGGCGCTGGCCAGCCCGACGCCGGACCGCATCCTGACCATCGCCCAGGCCTTCCGCGAGAATTGCACGGTCGAGGAAGTCCATGCCGCGTGCAATTACGACCCGTGGTTCCTGCGCCAGATCAAGGCGCTGGTGGATACGGAAAACGAAGTGCGCAAGAAGGGCCTACCCAAGGACGCCACCGGGTTTCAGGCGCTGAAGGCGCAAGGGTTCTCCGACGCCCGCCTGGGTGAGCTGACCGGCCAGAGCGAGGCCAAGGTCGCCGCCGCGCGGGCCCGACTCGCGGTGCATCCCGTCTACAAGCGCATCGACACCTGCGCCGCCGAATTCCCCTCGCGCACACCGTATATGTATTCGACCTACGAAGGCGCCGGGCTGTTCGCCGCCGAAAGCGAATCCGACATCAGTGACCGCGAAAAGGTCATTATCCTCGGCGGCGGTCCCAACCGCATCGGCCAGGGAATCGAGTTCGATTACTGCTGCGTGCACGCGGCCTACGCCATGGCCGACGCGGGCTACGAATCGATCATGATCAACTGCAATCCCGAAACCGTGTCCACCGACTACGACACGTCGGACCGCCTGTATTTCGAGCCGCTGACCGCCGAGGACGTGCTGGAAATCGTGCGCGAGGAAACGGCCAAAGGCAAGCTGCTCGGCGTGATCGTGCAGTTCGGCGGGCAGACCCCGCTCAAGCTCGCCAAGGCGCTGGAAGCCGCCGGCGTGCCGATCCTGGGCACCAGCCAGAACGCCATCGATATCGCCGAGGACCGCGACCGCTTCAAGAAGCTGCTCAATCGTCTCAAGCTGCGCCAACCCGAAAACGGCATCGCCACGTCACCCAAGGGCGCGCTGGCGATCGCGCGGCGCATCGGCTACCCGGTGCTGCTGCGGCCCAGCTACGTTCTGGGCGGGCGCGCGATGGAAATCATCCACGACGACGATGCGCTGGCGCGCTACATGAAATTCGCCGTCAAGGCGTCCGGCGACAACCCGGTGCTGGTGGACCGCTATCTGTCCGACGCCATCGAGGTGGATGTGGACGCGCTGGCCGACGGCAAGACCGTAATCATCGCCGGCATCATGGAACACATCGAGGAAGCGGGCGTGCATTCGGGCGATTCGGCCTGTTCGCTGCCGCCGCGTTCGCTTTCCGATGCCGTCATCAAGGATATTCGCGACCAGACCGTGAAACTGGCGAAGGCACTGAAGGTCATCGGCTTGATGAACGTGCAATACGCGGTCAAGGACGGCACGGTTTATATCCTGGAAGTGAACCCGCGCGCCTCGCGCACGGTGCCCTTCGTCGCCAAGGCGACGGGCCAGGCTATCGCCAAGATCGCGGCACGGGTGATGGCGGGCGAAAAGCTTGCCTCGTTCAAGATGAAATCGTTCCTCGAAGGCGCCGAACGCGCGTCCCATGTCGCGGTCAAGGAAGCGGTGTTCCCCTTCGCCCGCTTCCAGGGCGTGGACGTTATCCTCGGCCCGGAAATGAAATCCACAGGCGAGGTCATGGGCATCGCGCCCAACTTCGATCTCGCCTTCGCCAAGAGCCAGCTTGGCGGCGGCACCAAGGTGCCGCTCGAAGGCACGGTGTTCATTTCGGTCAAGGAAAGCGACAAGCCGCACATGGTCGCCCCGGCGCGTGAGCTGGCCGCCATCGGCTTCAAGATCATCGCCACCAGCGGCACCGCTTCCTACCTCGAAGCCCAGGGCGTTCCCTGCGGCACCATCAACAAGGTGCTGGAAGGCCGTCCCCATATCGTCGACGCCATGAAAAACGGCGACGTGCAGCTGGTGTTCAACACCACCGAGGGAGCGCAGGCGGTGCGCGATTCCTTCGATCTGCGGCGCACGGCACTGTTGAATAAAATACCTTATTATACAACGGTCGCAGGCGCCCAGGCCGCGGCCCGGGGCATCATCGCGGTGCGGGCGGGCGAACTCGACGTACGGCCCTTGCAGTCCTATTTTTCCTGAAATCTTTAGGCTATAGTTTTGGCTTGATACTGCCGCCGCCGGTGGCAAGTCATGTCCGCTCATGCAGCTATCGGACGGAATAATGGAAAAAGTTCCCATGACCCAGGCTGGCTACACCACCCTGGTCGAAGAAGTAAAACGGCTCAAGACCATCGAGCGCCCGGCCGTCGTCAAGGCGATCGAGGAAGCGCGCGAGCATGGCGACCTGTCGGAAAATGCTGAGTATCACGCCGCGCGCGAAAAACAGGCCTTCATCGAAGGCCGCCTGCTTGAGCTTGGCGATAAGCTTGCGCGGGCCGAAGTGATCGACGTCAGCCAGATGAAGGGCAGCATCATCCGCTTTGGCGCTACCGTGACCGTAGCCGACGAGGACACGGACGAGGAATCCACCTACACCATCGTCGGCGAGGATGAAGCCGACATCGCCAAGGGCCGCATTTCGGTCACGGCGCCGCTGGCGCGTGCGCTGATCGGCAAGGAAAAGGGTGACCAGGTGGAACTGACGACGCCCGGTGGCTCCAAGGGCTACGAAATCGTCAAGGTCGCCTACAAGTAATTCCCCGCACCACAGCGTTTCTATGGCGTGCTGTCCGCAAGCATGGGAACCCCGGGCTTGTCCTTCGAGGTCCGGATGGTCTCAAGCGTCTGGACCTTGGCGACATGGGGCATGGAGGTGAGCTTCATGGTCAGCGCGTCGCGGTGCGACTTATCGCGGGCCACCACCTTGATGAGGAAATCGCCGCCGCCCCGGATCATGTGGCATTCGCGCACTTCATCCCATTCCAGCACCGTGGTTTCGAAGCTCGACAGCACTTCCTGATTCTGGCTGTCGAGGCCGACAAGGGCGAAAAACATCTCGCGGTAGCCGAGGGACTCCGCATCCAGGTCCGCGTGATAGCCCTTGATGAATCCCGCCCGCTCCAGCGCCCGCACCCGGCGCAGGCACGGCGGCGCGGAAATGCCGGCATTGCGCGCCAGCGCCACGTTGGTCATGCGGCCATCTTCCTGAAGATCGGCAAGGATGCGCCGATCGATGCGATCGAGCCTGACACGCTGCATTTTGGGTCTCCCTGGGCTGTCGGCGCCTGTCTTGAGCGCGGCGCCAACGCCGGGCCCATCTTACGGGGAGGGTAATAATATTTCAACGGGGCGGGGCGCCAATTTGCGCCCCCGGCCGTGCTTTCATCGCCCCCGCCCCTTGCGGGCGGGGCCGCTGGTTTCTATGTTAGGGGGCCTTCCCGCAACCCTTTTCCGGATTGATTTTCCCCATGTCTGAACGCCCCGACAGTTCCCACGCCAAGGTCATTATTCTCGGCTCGGGACCGGCGGGACTGACGGCGGCGATCTATACCGCCCGCGCGTCGCTGGAACCGATGCTGATCGCCGGCATGCAGCCCGGCGGGCAGATGACCATCACCACCGAGGTCGAAAATTATCCCGGCTTCGCCGATCCCATCCAGGGGCCATGGCTGATGGAACAGATGCAGAAGCAGGCGGAAAATGTGGGCACTCGCATGGTCAGCGACCTGATCGCCGATATCGACTTCTCGGCGCGGCCGTTCCGCCTGACCGCCGATTCCGGCAAGTCCTTCACCGCCGATGCGGTGATCGTCGCCACCGGGGCGTCGGCACGCTGGCTCGGCCTGCCGAGCGAGGAAAAGTTCAAGGGTTTCGGTGTCTCCGCCTGCGCCACCTGTGACGGTTTTTTCTTCCGCGGCAAGCGCGTCGCCGTGGTCGGCGGCGGCAATACGGCGGTGGAAGAAGCGATCTACCTGACCAATCATGCCGAACACGTGACCCTGGTCCATCGCCGCGATGCGCTGCGTGCCGAACAGATCATGATCGACCGCCTGCTCGCCAATCCCAAGGTCAGCGTGGTCTGGGATTCGGTGGTGGACGAGGTTCTGGGGACCGAAGATCCGCTCGGCGTCACCGGGGTGCGGCTCAAGAACGTCAAGACCGGTGCGACCAGCGAACTGGCCCTCGACGGGGTCTTTATCGCCATCGGCCATACGCCCAACACGGCGCTGTTCAAGGGTATCCTCGACATGGATGAGGAGGGTTACCTGGTCACGCGGCCCGATTCTACTGCGACCAATATCCCCGGCGTTTTCGCCGCCGGTGACGTGCAGGACAAGATTTTTCGCCAGGCCGTTACCGCTGCCGGAACCGGCTGCATGGCGGCGATCGAGACCGAACGCTTTCTTGCCGCCGCGGCCCATGCCGGGACCAGCCGCGCCGCACAGTAGCCGCGCTCCGCACCTTTGATTATTTAGCGCGCGCCGCGCGCAGGAAGCCGATATGGACTGGGACAAGCTCAGGATTTTTCATGCCGTGGCGGAAGCCGGCAGTTTCACCCGTGCCGGTGAAACGCTGAACCTTTCGCAGTCCGCAATCTCGCGCCAGATTTCCGCGCTGGAAGCGGATCTCGGCGTGACCCTGTTTCGTCGCCATGCCCGCGGGCTGGTGCTGACCGAACAGGGAGAGCTGCTGCACGGCACCGCCAAGGACGTCTTCCAGAAACTGGCAAATACCCAGGCGATGCTGACCGATTCCAGCGAGCGCCCGCGCGGCGTGCTCAAGGTCACGACCACCGTCGCCCTGGGGTCGATCTGGCTGACCCCGCGGGTGAAAGCCTTCATGGACCTTTACCCCGAAGTGCGCCTGACGCTTTTGCTGACCGACGAGGAAATCGACATCTCCATGCGCGAGGCCGATGTCGCCATTCGCCTCAACCCGCCGACCCAGCCCGATCTGGTTCAGCGCCGGCTGATGACCATGCACAACCATGTCTATGCCTCGCCGGAATACCTGGCAGGAAGGCCGATGCCGCAGACGCTGGAAGACCTGGCGGATCACAACCTGGTGATCTACGGCGAGGACCTGCGCCCGCCCACGGCCCATGTGAACTGGCTGATGGATAGCCTGCGCAAGCAGAACATCACACCGGCCAACGTGCTCAAGGTGAACAACATCTACGGCATCTACCGGGCGGTGCAATCGGGCATCGGCGTCGCGGCGCTGCCCGATTACACCGTGCGCCAGGTTTCCAACCTGGTGCGCATCCTGCACGACCTGGCGGGGCCAAGCTACGACACCTTTTTCGTTTATCCGGCCGAGCTGCGCGCTTCCAAGCGGGTCGCGGTGTTCCGCGATTTCCTGCTCGGCCAGATCAACGAAAGCGCCTTCTGAACCGGCAATTTTCCAGATGATTGGATTTTTCCGTTTTATTTCAAAAGGTTGAGATATGCATTTCGCGCATACCTACCTTGACCTAATGGCGCTGGAACGGCTCTGCAAAAGCCCTATGTTTCCTTCGTGAACAGCGCGGCGAGCTGGCTTGCTTATCCCCCGAATTTCAGCGCGCCGCCGGATGCCAGAGCAAACGGTCCGCTGTTCCGACTTTCCGGGCGCAAATCCGGAAACCGGGCCCTTCGGGGTCCGACGTCTACCAGACGTGAAGCCTCCCTGTTAAACTTGCCGGACCTTCGGGTCCGGCATTTTTCTTTTGCCGAAAGGGTTTCCTCTCCGGCAATTTAAAACCTATAAAAACATCATCATCTTCTCTTGCCCCGGCCCCTTCACGGTCGCTGCGGCTTTTCAGGTCAGCGTAAAATCCATGCAAACCGATCACAAGAACGTCCTGGTGCTTGGCACCTGCCAGATGCTGGCCGGCACCGGGCGGGGCATTTTTATGGTGACGTCCCCGGCGGTCGCCATCGGCATCGCCCCTCACCTGGCGCTGGCGACCCTGCCGACCGCCCTGATCGTGATCGGTTCCGCGTGCGGCGCCATGCCGGCCTCGCTGTTCACGCGCCGCGTCGGCAGAAGAACCGGGTTCATCTGCGGCACCATGATTGCCATGCTCAGCGGCCTGTCCTGCGCCGCCGCTGTCGTTTTGGAAAATTTCTACCTGTTGGCGCTCGGCGGTTTTCTGTATGGGCTGTTTGCCAGCTTCGCCCAGCTTTACCGCTTCGCCGTCGCCGATGCCGCCCATGACGACTTCCGCGCCAAGGCCATATCCCTGGTGCTGGCGGGCGGCGTTTTCGCGGGCTTTGCGGGACCTAACCTTGCCAATCTGGGCAAGAATCTTATCGCCAATCATATGTTCGTGGGCTCGTTCCTGTTCAGCATCGGCGCCGGCCTGCTGGCGGCGGTCATGCTGATGTTCCTCGACATCCCGAACCTGACCAAGGCACAGAGGGACGGCCCCCAACGCCCGCTGATCGAGATCATGAAACAGCCGGTGTTCATCATGGCCGCGGTTTCCGCAACCGTGGCCCAATGCGTGATGAACTTCCTGATGACGGCGACACCCATTGCCATGATTTCCAAGTTCGGCCACAGCTTCGGCGCCGTCGCCATCGTCATTTCTTCCCATGTCGTCGCCATGTACGCGCCGGGATTCTTTACCGGAACGCTTATAAAAAGATTCGGTGAAGTCCGGATCATCATGATCGGACTTTTGCTTGAATCCACGACGATCGCGATCGCGCTGTCAGGAATTGCCGTTTTTGATTTCTGGCTGGCGATGATCATGCTCGGGCTCGGCTGGAACTTTACCTACACCGGGGCCACCAGCCTGATGACGACCGCCTATACCCCGGCGGAACGCGCCAAAACCCAAGGGATGATGAACCAGACCATCTACACCGTAGTTGCCGTCGGGTCGTTGTCTTCGGGTGTGCTCATCCATTTCTTCGGCTGGCAGTGGGTGAATATCGGCGCCATGCCGCTCCTGCTGATTGCCGCCGTCGTAATGGTTTGGGGCGCCGCCGCCAGGCGAAAGGCAGCCACCGCCTAGTTGTTTCTATTTAGATGCCATCTTCGGGCATCCCTGGCGGCACAACTCAAAATCCAAAATAAAATTACGGGAATTCTGGACAGCAATGCCTAACCCTTTATTGTGTCATCATAATTACTGTTTAATAGGGAGCATGTCCTGGTGTCCGTGGAATGGCTCGAAACCTTTGAACTCGGCGTCCCCGAAATCGACAGCGATCACCGCACGATCGTCGTCTTGATGAACGCAATCGAGGCATCCCTGGCCGCGGGACATGAGAAACAGGCGATCCCGTTTGTCGAACGGTTGATCGCCTTTGCCGAAGACCATTTTCGGCGGGAGGAAAAGCTCCTCGCCGCCTGGGGCTACCCGGAAGTCACGATCCACTGCCAGTATCACCGCGGTCTTCTGGAAACCATCGATCAGATCAAGCAGGCCTGCCTCGAGAAAAGGGGATCGGAATCCTTCAAGGGCTGCTGCGACGAAATGATGCGCTACATCATCGACGACGTGGTGCAGGGCGACATGCACCTCAAGTCCTACCTGCAATGCGTCGCGGCGGCATCGGTGTTGAACCCGACCTTGCCGAGACCCGGCAGGCGCAGCGCCAGCTCGCCGGGATCGATGCCGAAACCGAGGCCGAGGATGTTCACCTCGATTCCTTCCTCGATGCCGACGGCCACCCCGGCAAGACCGAACAGCGATACCTGCCCGCCGGTACCCGATGGCGTTGAGGCGAGCACGGCGTTTTCCGGCAGATAATCCTTGCCGATGGCGGTGGGCGGCAGGTCGGCACGCAGCTCCGGCACCTGACGCAGCACATGGGCGACGAAGGTATTGGAATTGGGACCCGGCCAGGTGGTGTAGCTGCGCGGGTAGGGATAGGCCGCGACGGCGGCACGAATCCCGGTGATGGCGCGCGCGGCCTGGGGCCCGCGCAACTCCGCCAGCAGTTCCGGGCGTGCGCCGTACCAATAGCGGTCGGGGGTATCTTCCTCGATGGAAATCGCATCGCCGCCATGGCGCACGCTCCAGCCAGTGACTTCATAAACCGTGAACGACGCCGCATTCGCGGGCTTGACCGCGATCCAGCTATGCACCGCGAAGGCGCCGCGCCATTTGAAGGCGCGCGCGGCATAGACCTGCACGACGGCTTCGGGGGTTTGTGCCGGGTCCGGCGCGAGATGGGCACTTTCCCGTGACGCGGTGGCCCAGTCGCCCGACAGCCGCGCGCAGCCCGTCAGCGACATCGCTCCGGGGCCGGCCAGCAACACGGCAAGCAGAACAAGGGTGCGGGTGATTAGTCTCATGGGTCTCCTGCGCGCAGATCACCACGGAAAAAAGGCAGCGATAAGGCAGCGCGGGAAACGCTACATGAACAGGTTTTCGTTTTCCATGCCCTTGTAGAGATCCGCCACGTACTCGGCGTAACCGTTGAAAAGTTGGGTGTCGACCCGCTTGTTCTCGCCGATCAGGGTTTCGCTGGCCTGGCTCCAGCGCGGGTGGGAAACCTCGGGATTGACGTTGGCCCAGAAACCGTATTCCGACGGCCCCATCGATTCCCAGAAGGTCTTGGGGCGATCCTTGGTGAAGGAAATGCGGACGATGGACTTGATGTTCTTGAAGCCGTATTTCCATGGTGCGACAAGGCGCAGCGGCGCCCCGTTCTGCCTGGGGATCGGCTTGCCGTAAAGCCCGGTGGCGATAAAGGCCAGTTCGTGGTTCGCCTCGGCCAGGCTCAGGCCCTCGATATACGGCCACGGGTACCAGACCTGCTTCTGGCCCGGCGCCATGGACGAATCGTTGAAGGTTTCCATGCGCAGGTATTTCGCCGACGACAGTGGCCGGGCGAGATCCACCAACGCCTTCAGCGGAAACCCCGACCACGGCACGGTCATCGCCCAGGCTTCGACGCAGCGGAAACGATAAACGCGCTCCTCCAGCGGCATTTTCCTGAGCAGGTCGTCGATGGCAATGTCGAAAGGCTTTTCGACCTCGCCGTCGATCTTCACCGTCCACGGACGAATGATCAGCTTCTGCGCGTTTTCCGAAATCGACTTGGAGGACCCGAATTCATAGAAGTTGTTGTATTCGGTCGCGTATTTTTCCGCCGTTTCGGGCCGGTCGACCCGGTAGCGCAGGTTGCGCGTGACCGGATAAAGCCCGGCGGAAGGATCACCCGAGGCGGCGGCCCTGGCCGCGCCCTTGGGGGCCTGTGAAGCGTCGTCGCACGCCGACAGCAGCCCCGGCACGGCGGCCAGGATCGGCCCCGCCGCCAGGGCCTTGACCAGTTGGCGACGGGCGCAAAAAACCGGCTCCGGCGTGGCCGCGCTCTCGGGCAGTTCCCAGCCCCGCTTGCGGATGATGTGCATGGCTTGTCTCCTTGGTTGCCCCAAGGATACCCCGGCCACTGGCCGGGACAAGCCACGCTTTCGTGATCAAGGCGTGAGCGGGCGCGCCGCCCGCCCCGGCTCAGTTCGCTTCGATGACGGGATAGAATTCCGACTTGGGCGCGCCGCATTCCGGGCACAGCCAGGTGTCGGGCAGGTCGTCGAAGGACGTTCCCGGCGCGATGCCCTGGCTGGGATCGCCCAGCGCCGGATCGTATTCGTAGTCGCAATCGCTGCAAATGTACTTCTGCATCGCCTTGTCTCCGCTCTTCGGGGCTGCTTTCTGGGCAATATCGACAACCTCGACCGTGCCCGGAACGATTTTCAGCGCCTCGAGATCGTTGCGGCGCAGGGGCGTGCGCGGATCGAAAGCCGCCATCTGCAGCAGCTCCAGGTCCACGCTTTCGTCGGCGCTTTCGAACCAGTACGGCTCGCCCGCCGGCAACAGGATGCCTTCGAACCGGCCCAGTTCGGCGATCACCTTGTCGCCGGGACCGTAGAACCGCACCCGGCCGTTCAGCACCATCCAGAAACCGTCCATGCCGTCATGGGAATGAAGATTGTTCTCCCCGCCCGAGCGCACGACCTGGACGCGGCCACGGATCAGGCGGGATTTCGCCAGCTCCAGGATCATCTTGTCGCCACTCAGCTCGGTCGGCTTCTTGTAGGCGAAGGTAGTGTAGCCGGGGGTGGTTTTCTCGGCGGGGGCAGTGGACATCAGGCTCTCCTCGATCATCGACACGGCCCTCCTGGCGGGGCCGGGCCGCACTATAGCGTCACCTCCGCCCCGGTCCAAAAAAAACCGACCGACCCGTTCTATTGGGCCGCTTCCCGAGCACCGCCGTGGGCCTGCACCACCCGCTCCGCATCCTTTCCGGTCAGTTCGGTCAGGTGATCGAAGGTGGTCTCGAAAGTCCCTACCCCGAGTGTGGCCGAACGCAGATCAATAATCAGGTCATCCAGTTCCGCCTGGGGCATATGGGCCGTCACCTCGTCCCAACCGTTCCAGCCGGGCCTGGCGTCAAAGCCAAGCAACTGCCCGCGCCGTCCCGAAACGATGGCGTTGACCTTGCTGGTGAATTCGGAGGGCACGGAAATCTTCACCACGAAGATCGGCTCCAGCAGCACCGGGCTGCATTTGGGCATGGCCTCGTTCATGGCGATGCGGGCGGCCTGCTTGAAGGCGGCTTCGGAACTGTCCACCGAATGGTAGGAGCCGTCGGTCAGCGTCACCGCCAAATCCACCACCGGAAAACCGAGCGGACCCCGCACCATGTAATCCTTCACGCCTTCTTCCACGGCAGGGATGTACTGCTTCGGCACATGGCCGCCGAAAATCTTGTCCTCGAAGGCGAAGCCCTTGCCGCGCGGCAACGGGCGTATCTCGATGTGCACGTCGCCGAACTGGCCGTGCCCCCCGGTCTGGCGCTTGAATCGACCGTGCTCCGATACGCCCTTGCGGATGGTTTCCTTGTAGGGCACCTGGGGCCGGGCGCGCGTCGCCTTGACGTTGTATTTCGATACCAGCCGATCCAGGGCAATCGAAAGATGCATTTCGCCCTGCCCGCGCAGCAGCATCTGGTTGGTATCCACCACATGGGCGACCGTCAGCGCGCGGTCCTCCTCGCAGAGCTTGCGCAGCGCCCCCGACAGCTTGACATCGTCGCCGCTCTTTTCCGTGCCGATGGCGAAGGCATAAACGGGCTTGAGCGCATCGGGCCAGCCGAGCATTTCCGGCGCTTCGCCCGAGGCCGTCAGCGCGGCGCCGGTTGCCACGTCTTCCATGCGGCCGAGCGCGACCACCTCCCCCGCCGAGGCCGCGGGCAGCTTCGCCGTCGCCGCGCCCTGCAACTGCAGGATCCCCGAAACGCGGTTACCACCAAGCGCGGCACCGTCCTTGATCGCGCCGCGCCAGATGCGCGCCAGCGACAGTTTCCCGACATGGGGCTGGTGCAGGGTCTTGAACACGTCGGCAACCGCCGCGCCGTCGCCGTCCAGTCCCTTGCGCGCCGCCGTCGCGGCAACGTCGGGAACCTCGTGGCGCAACAGTTTCAACAGGCGCCGCACGCCGTTGTCGTGCAATGCCGCGCCCATCACCACCGGCACGATGAGATTCTCGCGCAACTCCTTGGCGAGATCGGCGTAAACCTCTTCCTTGTCGGGATTGGTGTCGGCAATCAGCTTTTCAAGCAGGTCATCGTCGAAATCGGCGACGGATTCGAGCATCTCGCCCCGTGCCTCGGCGGCGCGATCGGCCACCGTTTCCGGCAACTTGATCAGGTCCGATGCCTCGCCCTCCTTGTAGCGATAGGCCCGCTCCGACACCAGGTCCACGTACCCCGTGACCGCGTCGCCGTCGCGGATCGGCACCTGGCGCAGCACCAGCGGCAGGCCGGAATGCTGCTGCAGCGTCGCCAACACATCGCGCAGGCGCCGCTCCGTCGCGTCTATCTTGTTTATGAACAGCACATGGGGAATGTCGGCATCTTCAAGGTAGCGCAGCAACGGCGCGACGATGGCGGCGCGCTCGATCTCCGGTTCGCAAACCACGACCGCCGCATCGCAAACCGCCAGCGCATCGAGAGATTCCTGATGCAATTCGACCGAACCCGGACAATCTATGAAGCGCCATTCGTCATCCATGAAGCGGGCATGGGCGATGTTCATCTCGACGCCCATTTCGCGCGCCTTCGCCTCGGCGCTCTGGTCGCCGACGGCACTGCCATCGCGCACCACGCCCTTGCGCGGGATCGCATCGCACGCGGCGAGAAGACTTTCCAGAAGCGACGTCTTGCCGCTGAGATAGGGACCTACAAGGGCAACGCAACGCGGAGACGCGGTTTTTGCAATGCTCATCAAGCTCTCCCGTTTTTTGCCGGCAGGGCTTGCGGACGGCGGCCCGGGGGCAGCCCGCGCGGATGACGGTGCCGCGCTCCGGGAAAACAGACCGTCCGGTCAAGCTACCGACGGTTCCTTATATAAAGAAAGTCTAACCCCGATGGCCCCAATGGGGGCAACCGGATTCTCCCCGTGCCAGCAGAACGCAACGATGTTGCACCGCACAAAAGGCGCAAGGCGCCGGAATCGGGCTATTTCAGGGAGGCGCAGGCGCGCTGGATGCGCCCGCAGGCATCTTCCAGCACGGAGAGCGCCGTTGCGTAGGAAATCCGGAAACACGGGCTCAGGCCGAAGGCCGCGCCCTGGACCACGGCCACGCCTTCGCTTTCCAGCAGCCACGTCGCCACCGCGCTGTCGTCGTCGAGACGCTTGCCCTCTTTGGTCGTCTTGCCGATCAGCCCGGAGCAATCGGGATAAACGTAAAACGCCCCTTCCGGCACCGGACAGGTCAGGCCGGGCGCTGCATTAAGCATTTCGCAAACCCGGTCGCGCCGTTCCTTGAACGCCTTGTGCCAGCCGGGCAGGAAATCCTGGGGACCGTTCAGCGCCGCCACCGCCGCTGCCTGGCTAATCGAGCACGGGTTCGACGTGGACTGGGACTGAATGACGCCCATTGCCTTGATCAGCTCTTTCGGTCCGGCCGCGTAGCCGATCCGCCAACCGGTCATGGCGTAGGCCTTCGACACGCCGTTCATGGTCAGGGTGCGGTCATAAAGCTTCGGCTCCACCTGAGCGATGGTGGTGAATTCAAAGTCGTCATAGACGAGGTGTTCGTAAATATCGTCGGCCAGGATCCAGACCTGGGGATGCTTGACCAGCACCGCCGCCAGCGCCTTCAGCTCGTCACGCGAATAGGCCGCGCCGCTCGGGTTCGACGGCGAATTCAGGATCAGCCACTTGGTCCTGGGCGTGATCGCGGCGTCGAGCTGGGCGGGGGTCATCTTGAAATTCTGGTCCATGCCCGCCGAAACGATTACCGGCCTGGCTCCGGCCAGCAAAACGATGTCGGGGTAACTGACCCAGTACGGCGCGGGGATAACCACTTCGTCGCCGGGATCGAGGGTCGCCATCATGGCGTTGTAGATGATGTGCTTGCCGCCGCAGGCAACGCTGACTTGCGCCGGCTCGTAATCGAGGCCGTTTTCGCGCTTGAACTTGGCGACCACCGCCTTTTTCAGCACGGGCGTGCCGTCAACGGCGGTGTACTTGGTCTCGCCGCGGGCGATGGCCTCGTTGGCGGCGGCCTTGATGTGATCGGGGGTATCGAAATCGGGCTCACCCGCGCCCAGGCCGATCACGTCGCGCCCGGCGGCCTTCAGCTCCGCCGCCAACGCGGTAACAGCCATGGTCGGCGATGGTTTGATGGCACTCAGACGCTGGGCAAGAAAACCCGACTGGACGGACATGGTGGCGGCACCCCAAAAGGCGAATCTATCGGCGCAAGCTACGCAACCACGGTCGCGGGCGCAACAGTCAACGGGCGGGAAAATGCCATCGGGACAAAAAATTCCTGCGGCTGCGAAACGGTCGCGATCAGGCCGCCGCCAGCCGACGCCGATCCCGGCCCCGGAGCGCCAGAATCACCGTCATGGCCAGTGCCGCCGCCGCCACCCCCCAGGCCGGCCGCAAACCGGCCCCCGGATCGAAATTGACCGCCAGCACGCGGGCCACGTCCACGCCCGTCTTGAAGTGGTAATAACCGGCCTCGCCAAGCGCCGTCAGCACCACTACCGCGAGACCCAGGCCCACCAGCGCCCCCGCCCCCGGACGGCGGCGCGGGGCGCGGCGCGCGAGGCCCCGCCAGCCCATCAGCCACAGGTAAAAGCCCGTCATCATCAGCGGCGCGGCCACGTTGGCCTTGGATTGGATGAAGAAATGCACGATCGCCATCACCGCGATGAAATAGATCGTCCGGTGCAGCCGCGCCCATTTCCGGCCCAGGCGCCGCATCATGCCGTCGGTCGACGTCACGGCCAGCACCACCAGTCCCATAAGCCCGACAAAGCCGATGGTTAGGTAAATACGCACGGCGATTTCCGCGCCGACGTGCAACAGGCGCCATTTTTCCTGACCCATGTAGAGCACGAGATGGATCACGATATAGGCCGCGGCCCCAACGCCGATCATGCGGCGCACCTCGAACAGCTTCGGCCAGTTGGCAATGGACGCCAGCGGCGTCACCGCCAGCGCGATGAACAGGAAGCGGATGCACCACAGCCCGAACTGGCGCAGCGCCGTATTGTAGGGACGCGGACCAAGCTGGCCGAGGACGAAATCCGCCGCCACCAGCACGGCGGGCACGCAAAGTGCCACCAGCACCGCCAGCTTGAACGCGGAAAAACGTCCGCTCTGATCATACCAGGGCCACATGGCGCCTCCTCGCCCCGTTTATAAACGGATCACGCTCGCCGGGGCACATCACTTTGCCGTCAGATGGGCGTGAACGGGGCCCAGGGCGCTCAGGGCAGATCGAACAACAGGACTTCGCCGCCGACGGGCGCGGAAGCGAGGGTCAGCAGCGTTTCCCCGGTGATGGCGGCGCCGTCGCCCTCGGCCAGAAGTTCGCCGTTGAGCGTCACCTCACCGCGCGCCACCTGCACCCAGGCGCGACGATCGGGGGCCAGCGCGTGGGTGACCACCCCGCCACCGTCGAGCACAACCGCATGGATTTCGACATCCTGATGAATTTTGAGTGCGCCACCCACACCGCTTCCCGAAACCAGGACCTGAAGCCTGTTGCGCCTGTCGGCACGCGGAAAGGTTTTTTGTTCATAACCCGGTGTCAGCCCCTTGGTTGCCGGTAATAGCCATATTTGCAGCAAGTGCGCCTCGGCTTCGGGCGATGCGTTGAACTCCGAATGGGTGATGCCGGTGCCCGCGGTCATGCGCTGGACTTCATCGGAACCGATGGTTTCACGCGCACCGGTGGAATCCTCATGCGCCAGGGTGCCGGAAATCATGAACGTGACGATTTCCATATCGGCATGGCTATGCGGCTGAAATCCGCCACCACCCTTGATGCGGTCGTCATTGATCACCCGCAGGGGGCCGAACTGAACATGTTCAGGATCGAAATAAGCGCCGAAGGAAAAGCTGTGGCGGCTTTCCAGCCAGGAGCGGCTACTGGCCCCGCGCGCGTCGGCCGGATGGATCTCGATCATGGGGGACTCCTTCCCCGCCTTTTGTGACGGTCCCTTCAAGGTGGGGCCGCCCGGCGACCTTATCAACCCCGCACCACTGGCAAGGCGGGGGGTGGAATGCCTATATATAGGGCCATGAACCCTGCCACGCCCATGCCCCCCTCGCCCGCCGTTCTCGAGCGCCCCTCGGGCGCGGCGGAATTTCGCCTGCAATCCGACTTCACCCCGGCGGGGGACCAGCCGACGGCCATCGCGGAACTGACCGAGGGCCTGAAGCGCGGCGAGCGCGAGCAGGTTCTGCTCGGCGTCACCGGGTCGGGCAAGACCTTCACCATGGCCAAGGTGATCGAGGCCCTGCAGCGTCCCGCGCTGGTGCTGGCCCCCAACAAGACACTGGCGGCGCAGCTTTATGGCGAGATGAAGGGATTCTTTCCCGACAACGCGGTCGAATACTTCGTGTCCTACTACGACTACTACCAGCCCGAAGCCTACGTGCCGCGTTCCGACACCTATATCGAAAAAGACGCCTCCATCAACGAGGAGATCGACCGCATGCGCCATGCGGCGACGCGCGCACTGCTGGAACGGCGCGACGTCATCATCGTCGCCAGCGTGTCGTGTATCTACGGCATCGGTTCGGTCGAGGACTATTCGCGCATGACGGTCGTGGTGAACAAGGGCGACACCGTGGAGCGCGCCGAGCTGCTGCGCCGCTTTGTCGAACTGCAATACCGGCGCAACGATGCGGCCTTTACCCGCGGCACCTTCCGCGTGCGCGGCGATACCGTGGAAATTTTCCCGGCACATTATGAATCCAACGCCTGGCGGATTTCCCTGTTCGGCGACGAGGTCGAGGGCATCAGTGAATTCGATCCCCTGACCGGGGAAAAGACCGGCACGCTGGAGCGCATCACGGTTTACGCCAATTCCCACTACGTCACCCCGCGCCCGACGATCAACCAGGCGATCAAGCACATCAAGGTCGAGCTGAAGGAACGCCTCGCCGAGTTGCAGACCCAGAACAAGCTGCTGGAAGCGCAACGGCTGGAGGAACGCACCACGTTCGATCTGGAAATGCTGGAAGCCACCGGCCACTGCGCCGGGATCGAGAACTATTCGCGCTACCTGACCGGGCGCAAGCCGGGCCAGCCGCCGCCGACCCTGTTCGAATACATCCCCGAGGACGCGCTTCTGTTCGTCGATGAAAGCCATGTCACCGTGCCCCAGATCGGCGGCATGTACCGAGGCGACTTCAACCGCAAGTCCACCCTGGCCGATTTCGGCTTTCGCCTGCCGAGCTGCGTGGACAACCGCCCGCTGAAGTTCGAGGAATGGGATGCCATGCGCCCGCGTTCGGTGTTCGTATCGGCAACGCCGGGGCCGTGGGAACTGGAACGCACCCATGGCGTCTTCGCCGAACAGGTAATCCGCCCCACCGGCCTGATCGATCCCGAGTGCATCATCCGGCCCGTCGAAAGCCAGGTGGACGATCTGCTGGCGGAATGCCGCGCCGTCGCCGCCCGGGGCAATCGCGTGCTGGTCACCACCCTGACCAAGAAAATGGCCGAGGACCTGACCGAATACCTGCACGAAGCGGGGGTGCGCGTGCGCTACCTGCATTCGGACATCGATACGCTGGAACGCATCGAGATCATTCGCGACCTGCGCCTCGGCGCTTTTGACATCTTGATCGGCATCAACCTGCTGCGCGAGGGGCTGGATATTCCCGAATGCGCGCTGGTGGCGATCCTGGACGCGGACAAGGAAGGTTTCCTGCGTTCCAAGACATCGCTGATCCAGACCATCGGGCGCGCCGCGCGAAACGTCGACGGGCGCGTGATCCTTTACGCCGACCGCATGACCGGGGCAATTACCGCGGCGCTCGACGAAACGGCGCGGCGCCGCGAAAAGCAAAGTGCCTGGAACGCCGCCAACGGCATTTCGCCGGAAAGCATCCGCAAAAGCATCGGCGACGTGATGGAAACGGTCTACGAACAGGATTACCTGACGGTGGATACCGGCACCGGCGCGATCGAGCTGACCGGCCACAACCTGCGCGGCGTCATCACCGAAATGGAAGGCAAGATGCGCGCCGCGGCGGCGGACCTGGAATTCGAGGAAGCGGCGCGTCTGCGCGACGAGATTCGCCGCCTGAGCGCCCACGAACTGGGCACCGATCTCGCCGGCGCGATGGCGGCACCGCGCAACCCCGTCGGTCGCGTACGCAAAAGCTCCAAGGCCAAGGGCCCCAGGCGGCCCGGCGGCCGGGTCAAGACTGGCCAGGCCCAGGGACGGCGCTAAACCCCGGCGCCGGAACGTCAAAGGCCGCCCGATGGGGGCGGCCTCGTTCGTCCGGTAGAGCCGGCAATGCTTTCAGATTTACTCCGCGCGCAGGTTCACAGCCTTGGGGCCGCGTGCCTCATTCTGCACGTCAAAGGAGACCTTCTGGCCTTCGCTGAGGCTGCCGAGCCCGGACTGCTCCACCGCGGAGATGTGGACGAAAACGTCCTTGGAACCATCTTCCGGAGTGATGAAGCCGAAACCCTTCGTGGAATTAAAAAATTTCACAGTACCCGTCGTCATTTTTAGTCACTTTCAGTTCTGGATAGGCCCGAGACACTCTAGCGCCCGGGGTGGGGCGTCGTAAAAAAACCTGCCCACACGGCCGCCATATGCGCATCCGGGGGGATTTTTGCAAGCTCTTTTACGATTTCGTCCCCGCGAGGAACGGCGCCAAATCCGCGCCAATAGGCGATTTTTCGAGGAAATCCGCGATGTTCAGCCCACCGGCAGCCGAGACCGCCTCAAGCCGATCCAACTCCGCCGGGAGCCGTCGACGCAGTTCCAGCAGATGGTTGAACTGGGCATCGCAGGCCGGGATCGGTGGCGGGTAGGACTGAATCTGGCGGCGCACGTCCGCCTGCAAATCCTCGATCGCCCGGCGCAGGGCCTGACCTGAATCGCTTTCGTTCACGGCGCGAGTCTACGTCCGATCACCTTGCGGCGCCACGTCCTCATGATCCATCACCCGGTGGCGTTCATCGGCGAGGATACGCGCGACTTCTTCTTCCGCCAGCCCCAACCCGCGCAGCACCTGGCCACCGAGCAAAAGCGACACCTCGACGATTTCCGGCACGATCCCGGTGGCGCCGAGCCGCGCCAGCTCGTCGCAATGATCGACATCGGCGGCACGGGCATAAATCCGCATATCGGGGAAACGGTCGCGCAGCACGGTCACGGCCCGCGCCGTCGCCCGCGCATCGTTCATGGTGATTACCGCAAGACGCGCCCGCGCGCCCCCGGCAGCGCGCAAGACCAGGTGGGACGAGCCGTCACCGTAATATACGGGCAAGCCCTCGGATCGGGCCTTCTGCACCCGCGACGGGCTGAGGTCGAGCGCAATAAAGGGCTGGGCGCGGCCCGCCAGCAGGCGTGCCACCTGCCCGCCCACCCGGCCGCAACCAAGGACCAGGACGTGATCGGAAAGGTCATGGGCTTCGGCGCTGAGTTGTTCCATCCCCCCGGCATCGTGCCCGAACAGCGATTCGATCCGGCGGCCCAGCGCCACCAGTCCCGGTGTCACGAACAGGGTCAGGGTAACCGCCAGCACCAGCACGCGGGAAGACGCCGTGTCCAGAAGCCCGGCACCGACCGCCAGCGCCAGCAGGATGAAGGCAAACTCGCCGCTCTGGGCCAGGACCAGACCCTGACGCAGCGCGAGACCCACCGGCAGGCGAAACGCCAGGCACGACGCCGAAATCGTCAGCGCCTTCGCCAACAGGATGCCGCCGACCACAAGGGCGATGCGCCCGCCCTCGGTAAACAGCAGGGAGAAATCCACCGTCATGCCCACGGTCATGAAGAACAGGCCGAGAAGGATGGAGCGGAAGGGTGCAAGATCGGCCTCGACCTGGTGACGAAACTCGGTTTCCGCCACCAAAAGCCCGGCAAGAAAGGCGCCGAGCGCCAGCGACAGGCCCGCCGCTTCGGTCGCGTAGCCGGTGCCCAGCACCACCAGAAGCGCAAGCCCGACCAGAAGCTCCGGGGTTCGCCGCGCGGCGATGACGCGAAACACCGGCCGCAGGATCAGCCGCCCCAGCCCCATGATCAGCACCAGCACGCCCGCCGCCTTGGCCAGCGCCAGGGCCAATGCCATCCATATGCCGGTGGCGGGCGCGCCCAGTTGCGGCACCAGCACCATCAGCGGCACCACCGCCAGGTCCTGAAAAAGCAAGATCGCCAGCGCCAGGCGGCCGGCGCGGGACACGATCTCGCCCCGTTCGCCAAGCAGTTGCAGCACCACCGCTGTTGACGAAAGCGCCAGCGCGGCGCCGACGACAATGGCCGCGCGCGGCGACAGGCCGAGCGCCCAGGCCACCACCCCGATCACCGTGGCGGCGCTGAGGAACTGGACCGAGCCGAGACCGAAAAGCTGGCCGCGCATGGCGGCAAGGCGCTGGAGGGATAATTCCAGGCCAATGGAAAACATCAGGAACATGACGCCCAGCTCGGCCAGGCCGCGCACCCCTTCGGCGGCGTCGATCAGCCCCGCGCCGAAGGGACCGATGGCCGCACCGGCCACCAGGTAGCCGATCACCGGCGAAACGTTGATGCGCTTGAACAGTGTCGCCGTCGCTACCGCGGCGGCGAGGAAAATCAAAACCTGACCGAGAAAATGCGTTTCAATCATCGCGTTTCGATCTTGCCCCCCGGCGGGCCTCCGATTGCGACCCCTGCCAAGCCATGATAGACGATTGAGGGCCACGCGCACCTGTTCGCGACCACCGACGCACGTTTTGATTGGATAACCCGACATGATCACCTTTTTCCAGCTTATCGGCGGCTTTGTCCTGTTGCTGTTCGGTGCCGAATACCTAGTACGCGGCGCGGTTGCGCTGGCCCGGAAACTGAACATCTCGCCGATGATCATCGGCATGACCATCGTTGCCTACGGCACGACGGCACCGGAACTGGTGGTCAGCCTGCAGGCCTCGATCAATGGCCAGCCCGGCATTGCGGTGGGCAACGTCATCGGTTCCAACATCGCCAACATCCTCCTGATCCTCGGCACCTCGGCGCTGATCACGCCGTTTGTCTGCAAGCCCGCGGCGCTGTACCGCGACGCGGCGGTGATGATGGGCTCGGCCCTGCTGTTCATGGCGCTGGCGCTGAGCGGCACCATCGAACGCTGGCAGGGCGTGCTGATGTTCGCCGCGCTGGTTGTGTTTTCGCTCTACGCCTATGTCGCCGAACGGCGGCGCGGCGCCCACGACGGCGCGGCGGAACTGGCGGAAGAATTCCAGGAAGGGCCGAAATCGCTGTGGCTGTCGGTTCTGGCGATCATCGGCGGCATCGCCTCGGTGGTCATCGGCGCCAAGATTCTGGTGACCGGCGCGGTGACGCTGGCACGCATTCTGGGCGTCGGCGAAGAAGTCATCGGCTTGACGGTCGTTGCCATCGGCACCTCGCTGCCGGAACTGGCCACCGCCGTCGTCGCGGCCCTGCGCAAGCATTCGGACGTGGCGCTCGGCAACATCGTCGGCGCGAATATATACAACCTGCTGGCCATCATGGGACTGGTAGCGGCGGTGACGCCGATCAACGTGCCGCCGCAGATCCTGAAGTTCGACCTTTGGTTCATGCTGGCGGTGACGGTCGCCCTGCTGTTTACCGCGCTCTTTCGCCAACGCCTCGACCGCCCCGCCGCGGCGATGTTTTTGGTCGCCTTCGCCGGATATACGGCGCTTCAGTACTACGGTGTCGAAAACGTCCTGAAATAGGATTGCCGCTGCCATGACCGATTCCGCCCCCCGCCCGCGCACGGCGCTGGTCACCGGTGCAGGCAAGCGCCTGGGCCGGGCCATCGCCCTGGCGCTGGCCGAGGCGGGCTACGCGGTCGCGGTGCATTACGGTGAAGGGGCCGCCGATGCCGACGCACTGGTGACGGAAATCACAGGCGGCGGCGGCCGGGCGGTGGCGCTGGCGGCCGACCTGGCAAACGAGAACGAGGTCGCGGGCCTGATCGGCCGGGCCGCCGAAGCGCTGGGACCGCTGGACGTGCTGGTCAACAATGCGTCCGTCTTCGAGCGCGACGAGGCGCTGGATGCCACCCGCGAAAGCTGGGACCGCCACATGGAAATCAATTTGCGCGCCCCCTTCGTGCTGGCCCAGGGCCTTGCGCAGCAACTGCCCGGGGGGGCTGCGGGCAATATCGTCAACATCCTCGACCAGCGGGTCGAAAACCTGACGCCGCATTTCGTCAGCTACACCTTGTCCAAATCCGGGCTGTGGACACTGACCCGCACCCTGGCGCTGGCGCTGGCGCCCGATATCCGCGTCAACGCCGTCGGACCGGGGCCGGTGCTGCCGAGCCCGCGCCAGTCCCAGGCCCAGTTCGACGCCCAGGCGCGCGCGACACCGCTGGGCCGCGCGGTCACACCGAAAGAGATCGCCGACGCGGTGGTTTTTCTCCTTGCGGCACCGTCGGTAACGGGCCAAATGATAGCCGTCGATGGCGGCCAGCACCTGAACTGGTCGCCGGTCACGCCCGGTGGCGCCGATAACGAGTAAGCCGCCGCCCGGCGAGAGGAAGCGTTCCATGTCCCAAGGTTCCCGGTCCCCAGCCCCGATTACGCCGCTTCGGCCCGACCCCGCCATCGGCCCCGGCCCCGATGGCCTGCGCCGGGTTTTCGTGCGCGACCTGGTGGCTTCCTGCCTGCTCGGCGTTCACAGCCACGAAAAGGGCACGCGCCAGCGGGTTCGGGTCAATCTCGACCTTTCGGTCCGCGACGACGGCCCGCCCACCAGCGACGATATCGGTGAAGTCGTCTGCTACGAGGACATGGCCGATGGCGTGCGCCGCATCCTCGGCGGCCCTCATGTCAGCTTGGTTGAAAGCCTGGCCGAAACCATCGCTGCCATGTGCCTGGCCGATCCCCGCGTGGTCATGGCCCGGGTGCGGGTCGAAAAGCTCGATGTCTTCGCCGACGCCGCCGGCGCCGGGGTGGAGATCGAAAGGGTCCGGCTTGGTGGCTAAAACCGGGCTTTCGGACCCGATTCTGCCCTGAAACGCGGCAAAGACCCGCAAGTTGTGCACAGGCGGGCGAAGCGCCATCACTTTCTTTCGAATTAGAAGAAATTTTTCCGGGCGACTTTCAGGTTCCCGCTTGACAATTTATTCATGCAAGAATTTCAATAACTTCAATATTTTGCTTATTTTTTAAGCAATTAGGTCGCGAAGTCCAACGGTAGCCCCAACGGCGTTGAAGGGCGCGACTTACCCACAAACTTTTCCACCGCTTCGGTGGACAGATGGGGTTCCCGACTGAAACCGTGACCGTGAGCGGTTGACGCGCCCCCGATGCCCCCCAAATATCAGCCCCATGGTCAAGCCCGCCCCCAACCCCCCGGAAGCCACGAACGACGCCCCCGCGCCGGTGGGTGCGGCGCTGATCCGCGATGAGCTGAAAACCCTGCCCGCCGCGCCCGGCGTCTACCGTATGGAGAATGCCAAGGGCGAGGTGTTGTACGTCGGCAAGGCCAAGAACCTGAAGCGCCGCGTCGCCGCCTATACGCGGCCCGACCGGCTGGGGGCGCGGATGGCGCGGGTGGTTGCCGCCTGCTGCAAGCTGGAGATCGTCACCACCCATACCGAGGCCGAGGCCCTGTTGCTGGAAAGCAACCTGATCAAGCGCCTCAAGCCGCGCTACAACGTCTTGCTGCGCGACGACAAGTCGTTCCCCTATATCCGCATCACCGCCAACCATGCCTGGCCCCAGATCACCAAGCACCGGGGTGCGCGCGATCCGGGCGACGAGTATTTCGGTCCCTTCGCTTCCGCCGGCGCCGTCAACGCGACGCTGGACCACTTGGCCCGCGCCTTTCCGCTGCGTTCATGCTCCGACAGCGTGTTCGCCGCACGCACCCGGCCCTGCCTGCAATACCAGATCAAGCGCTGCACCGCGCCTTGCGTCGGGCGGATCGCGCCGGACGAATACCTGGCTATGGTGGACGAGGTTCGCGCCTTCCTGCGCGGTGAAAGCCGCGACATCCAGGCTCGGCTTGCCGCCAAGATGCAGACGGCTTCGGAAGCCCTGGAATTCGAGGCCGCCGCCGCGCTGCGCGACCGCATCCAGGCCCTGACCCGCATCCAGGGCCGTCAGGACATCAACCTCGACGGTGTCGGCGACGCCGACGTGATCGCGCTGGCACGCCGTGGCGATGCCCGCTGCATCCAGGTGTTCTTCTTCCGTGCCGGTCAGAACTTCGGCAACCGTGCCTATTTCCCAACCGTGCCGTCGGGAACGGACGATGCCGATGTGCTGGAAGGCTTTCTTGGCCAGTTCTATGCCAGCCATATGCCGCCCAGAACGGTCCTGCTGTCCGACCGGGTGCCTAACGCAACACTGGTCGGCGATGCACTGAGCCTGCGCGCCGGATCGAAGGTCGCGCTTCTGGTGCCGCGCCGGGGCAACCGCCGCGCCGCGGTGGACCACGCGCGCGCCAATGCTGAGAGCGCGCTGGCGCGACGTCTTGCGGAAAACGCATCGCAAGCAAGATTGCTGGAAGGGGTGGCCGAGGTCTTTGGCCTGCCCGAACGCCCGGAGCGGATTGAGGTTTACGACAACAGCCATCTCGGCGGGCGCGGCGCGCTCGGCGCCATGATCGTCGCCGGTCCCGACGGTTTCATCAAACCCGCCTACCGCCGCTTCAACATTCGCGGCGACAAGTTCCCCGTCGCCCCCGGCGACGACTACGCCATGCTGCGCGAAGTGCTGACCCGGCGCTTTTCCCGCGCGCTCGCGGATCGCGCCGAAAAGGGCGGCGCGGCGGTCGGCGACTGGCCCGACCTGGTACTGATCGACGGCGGGCTCGGCCAGTTGCGGGTAGCGGAAGCGGTGTTCGCCGAGCTTGGCATCGACGATGTGGCGCTGGCCGGCATCGCCAAGGGGCCCGACCGCAATGCCGGGCGTGAACGTTTCTTCCTGCCCGGCCGCGAGCCCTTCAGCCTCGAGCCGCGCCACCCCGTCCTTTATTACCTTCAGCGTTTGCGCGACGAAGCCCACCGTTTCGCCATCGGCGGCCAGCGCGCCAAGCGTTCACGCGCCATCGCGCGATCGGAACTGGACAAGATTCCCGGCATCGGCGGCGCGCGCAAGAAGGCGCTGCTGACCCATTTCGGCGCCGCCCGCGCGGTCGAGGAAGCGGGCATCGACGACCTGGAAAAGGTCCAGGGCATTTCCGGTGCCGTGGCGCGGCGCATCTACGATCATTTTCACGGCGGGGATTAACTGGCGCCAAACGGGCGCGCCGATTAAGCTACGCGGCATGCTGACCACGCTACCCAATATCCTGACCCTGAGCCGCATCCTGGTGGTGCCCGCGCTTGTCGGCGCCTTCTACCTCGACCGGCCGCTGTCCAACTGGGTCACCGCGGCACTGTTCACCGCGGCGGGGCTGACGGATTACCTCGACGGCTACCTGGCCCGGTCATGGGACCAGGTGACGCGGCTCGGCCGTTTTCTCGATCCCGTCGCCGACAAGGTCATGGTGGCCGCCGCCATTTTCATGATGACGGCCTTCGGGCCGATTGCCGGGTGGCTGGTGCTGCCGGCGCTGGTTATCCTGTGCCGCGAAATCCTGGTTTCGGGCCTGCGCGAATTCCTGGCGGGCATCAATGTCGGCATGCCGGTCAGCCGCCTGGCGAAATGGAAGACCGTACTGCAGATGATCGCGCTCGGCATGCTGCTGTGGGGCGAAGCGGGCGCGCCGTATATTCCGACCATCCAGATCGGCACCTGGTCGCTGTGGATCGCAGCGACCCTGACGCTGATCACCGGCTACGATTACCTGCGCGTCGGCCTGCGCCACATCACCGGCCCCGACAGCGACAAACGGGACGGATCATGAAGGTCCTGTATTTCGCCTGGCTCAAGACCCGCATCGGCACCGGGGAAGAAGACCTGACGCCGCCCGCCGGGGTGGCCAACGTGGAACAACTGCTCGACTGGCTGGCGACGCGCTCCCCCGCTCACGAAGACGCGCTGAAGGCGCGCAAGCTTGTGCGTGTCGCGGTCAACCAGGAATTCGCTGGACCCGACACGGCTGTGAGCGCGAATGACGAGGTCGCCTTGTTCCCGCCGGTCACCGGAGGCTGAGCGCCATGATCCGGGTGCAACGCGAGGATTTCGACATCGGCCGGGAGTTGAAAGCCCTGACCGCAGGCCGCACCGACATCGGCGGACTTGCGAGTTTCGCCGGACTGGTCCGCGATTTCGTCGATGCCGGGGGCAAGAAGGCCGCGATCCAGACGATGACGCTGGAACACTATCCCGGCATGACCGAAAAAATGCTGGCCGAGATCGAGGCCGAGGCCAACAAACGCTGGCCGTTGCAGGCCAGCCTGATTATTCACCGCTTCGGGCCGCTCGCGCCCGGCGACAACATCGTGCTGGTGGCCTGCGCCGCGGCGCACCGCGAGGATGCGCTTCAGGCGTGCTCGTTCCTGATCGACTGGCTCAAGACCAAGGCGCCGTTCTGGAAGTGCGAGGAAACCGAGGACGGCCCGCAATGGGTCGCGGCCAAGGCCAGCGACGACGATCTGGCGGCGCGCTGGGACGAACCGGGCGCCCGAAAATAAATCCGCGTTGAATTAGGGCTTCAGGCCTCAGACGACTTGGCGTTGCCGGCGGCGCGCACCAGCGCATCGTAATCCTCGATCAAAACCTTGGTGATCTCGCCGGGGGTGAAGCTGTAGGAATCGATCTCACCCACCGGCGTGACTTCCGCCGCGGTGCCGGTCAGGAACACTTCCTGGGTGTTGGCCAATTCCTCCGGCTTGATCTGGCGTTCGATCACCTCGAAGCCGCGTTTCTTCGCCAACCCGATGACCGTGCGCCGGGTGATGCCGTCGAGGAAGCAATCGGGAACCGGCGTATGCAGCTTGCCATCCTGCACCAGAAAGATATTCGCCCCCGTCGCTTCCGCGATCAGGCCGCGATAATCGAGCATCATCGCGTCGTGGTAGCCTGCCGCCTCCGCCTCGTGCTTGCTGAGGGTGCAGATCATGTACAGCCCCGCCGCCTTGGCCGAGGTCGGCGCCGTATCGGGCGCCGGGCGCCGCCACTTCGACGTCTTGAGGCGAATGCCCTTCAGCCGCGCCTCGGGATTGAAGTACGACGGCCATTCCCACGCCGCGATGGCGACATGGATGCGCGTCTGCTGCGCCGACACCGCCATCATTTCCGACCCGCGCCAGGCCACCGGGCGGACGTAGGCGTTGGTAAGCCCTTGCGCCTTCACCACCTCGATGCAGGCGGCGTCGATTTCATCGGCGCTGTAGGGAACGGTGAAGCCCAGAACCTTGCCCGAAGCGATCAGCCGATCGGTGTGCTGGCGAAGCTGGAAGATATTGCCGTTGTAAACGCGCTCACCCTCGAACACGCAGGACGCATAGTGCAATCCGTGGGACAGCACGTGCAGGCGCGAATCGCGCCACTGCACCAGCGCGCCGTCGTACCAGATCACCCCGTCGCGGTCATCAAAGGGCAGAATGGCCATGTCCTAAGTCTTTCAAAGATTTACGTCCCTCCGGAAAGGGCGTTGCGTTGGGTATCATTTGCCATCATATATGTCAACGTGGCTGACCTGAAACCCGGTTTCAATCCCCTGTTCCTGCGCGAGGAAGACTTGCGCCAGGGCATGGAGCTGCTGTTTTTCGCCTACCGGGAGTTCGTCGAGGAGGCGGACCAGGTACTGGCGCGTTCCGGCCTCGGCCGGGCTCACCACCGGGCACTTTATTTCATCGGCCGCCACCCCGATATCACGGTCTCCGAATTGCTGGCCCTGCTACGCGTCACCAAGCAGTCGCTGTCGCGGGTGCTGGGTGATCTCTCCAATCAGGGGTTGATTACCCAGAAGCCGGGCCTGCGCGACCGCCGCCGCCGCCATCTCGCACTGACGCCGAAGGGCGCGGAGATCGAGCACGAAGTCACCCAATGCCAGATCGGTTGCCTGGCCCGCGCCTATCGCCAGGCCGGGGCCGAGGCCGTCGGCGGTTTCCGCAAGGTTCTGGCCGGCCTGATGGCAAGCGACGACCGCCGCCGCTTCCCCACCGAGCCGGGTGGAGAGACCTGATGAGCGACGCTCCCCACATCCTGGTGGTGGATGACGACCGGCGCCTGCGTGAATTGCTGTCGCGCTACCTGTCGGAAAACGGCTTTCGCGTCACCACCGCCGAACACGCCGCCGCCGCGCGGGCGCGCCTTGGCGGCCTTGATTTCGACCTGCTGATCGTGGACGTGATGATGCCCGGCGAAACCGGGCTCGAACTGACACAATCGCTGCGCGCCGACAGCGAGGTGCCGATCCTGATGCTGACCGCCATGGGTGAAGCGGCCGATCGCATTGCCGGGCTGGAGCGCGGCGCCGATGACTACCTGGCCAAGCCGTTCGAGCCGCGCGAACTGGTGCTCCGCATCCGCAGCATCCTGGCGCGATCCCGCGACCGGCGAACATCGGGCGGCGTGGTGCGTTTCGGCGATTGCGTTTTCGATATCGGGCGCGAACAACTGACCCGTGGCGGGCAGGTTGTGCACTTGACCACGACCGAGGCCAACCTGTTGCGCACGCTGGCGCAGCACGCGGGTGAAGTGCTGAGCCGCGAGGAGCTGAGCCGCATCAGCGGCGAAAACGGTTCCGACCGTGCTATTGATGTGCAAGTGACGCGGCTCCGGCGCAAGGTCGAGCGTGACCCGCGCGGACCGCAATTCCTTTGCACGGTTCGCGGACGCGGCTACGTGCTGCGCGCGGACTAGGGCGGAGACAAGATGGCGATCACCTTCAAAGGGCGCACGACGGCACCCATCGGCGGACTCCTGAAGCGGCTGTTGCCCCAGACCCTGCTCGGCCGCTCGCTGCTGATCATCGTGTCGCCGCTGATCCTGTTGCAGGTCCTGACCGCCTGGGTGTTTTTCGAACGCCACTGGGACACCGTCGCCATCCGGCTGGCCCGCGGCTTGGCGGGTGATGTCGCCGCCACGGTTTCATTGATGCGCGAAAACCCGACCCCGGAGGGGCGCAATGCCGCCCTCCAGTTCGCCTTCGCGCACTTCAACCTGCGCATGGAGTTTCGCGAGGGCGCTATTTTCAAAAATGCGCCCGTGCCCGACAGCGGCCGGCTGGAGCGCGTCCTGCGCGAAGCGCTCAACGATCGCATGCAGCGGCCTATTCATCTCAACGATGAAAACGACCGCGAAGTCATCATCGAAATCCAACTACCCGATGGCGTACTGCATATCATCGCACCGAAAAAGCGCCTGTTCACATCCACGACCTACCTGTTCGTCGGCATGATGATCGGTTCATCGGCGATCCTGTTCGCCGTCGCCATGGCCTTCATGCGCAACCAGGTGCGCCCGATCCGGCGCCTGGCCGCCGCCGCCGATGCGCTCGGCAAGGGCCGCGAGGTGGCGTCGTTCCGCCTGCAGGGCGCGACCGAGGTGCGCCAGGCGGCAGCCGCCTTCAACCTGATGCGCAACCGCTTGCAGCGCCAGATGTCCCAGCGCACGGAAATGCTGGCCGGGGTCAGCCACGACCTGCGCACGCCGCTGACCCGCATGAAACTGGCGATTGCCATGCTCGGCGGCAGCACGCCGGGGGTGCAGGACCTCAAGGACGACGTCGAGGAAATGGAACGCATGGTCGAGGGCTACCTCGCCTTCGCCCGTGGCGAGGGATCCGAACCGCTGAGCCGCGTCAACCTGCGCGAAATCGTCGAGGACGTGGCCGGTGCCGCCCGGCGCCAGGGCGCCGACGTGGACATGGTGGCCGAGGGCGCACTGACCCTGCCGGTGCGCAAGGAAGCGATGCGCCGCTGCATTTCCAACCTGGTCAGCAATGCCCAGCGTTACGGCCACCGCGTACAGATCACCGCGACCCGCACCCGCGACACGGTGGAAATCTGCATTGACGACGATGGTCCCGGCATCCCCGAGGATTCGCGCGAAATGGTATTCCGGCCGTTCAGCCGCCTCGACCAGTCGCGCAACGCCGAAACCGGTGGTGTCGGCCTCGGCCTCACCATCGCCCGCGACGTGGTGCATGGCCACGGCGGTGAAATTTTCCTTGAAGAAAGTCCGCTCGGCGGATTGCGCGCCCGCATCCGCCTGCCAGTCTAGGCGCTCGCCCGATCAGCCCGCGAGTTCGCGCGAGCGCTTGGCGGCGGCGGCAACGGCGCGGGTCATCAGCGCCGCCAGCCCGTCCCCGGCCATCAGGACCTTGAGCGCCGCCTCGGTCGTGCCGCCGGGGCTTGTTACCTGCTCGCGCAAGGTGGCGGCGGGGGCATCGGAACGGAACGCCAGTTCCGCGGCACCGGTGACCGTGGCCCGCGCCAGCGCCTCGGCCATGTCATCGGGCAGGCCTTCGGCCCGCGCCGCTTCCGCCAGCGCCTCGATCAGGTGAAAAACGTAGGCCGGACCGGAACCCGATACCGCGGTAACCGCATCCATCATCGCTTCATCGTCGAGCCAGACGACTTCGCCCACCGCGCCCATCAGCGCCGCCGCCAGGTCGCGCTGGGCATCGCTGACCCGCGCATTGGCGAACAGTGCCGTCACGCCGCGCCCCACTTGCGCGGGCGTGTTAGGCATGGCGCGGATGATGGCGCTTTCGCCGCCCAGGGATTTTTCCAGCGCGGCGACGGACCGCCCGGCGGCGATGGACAAAAAGACACTGCCCGCCCGCGCCCACGGCGCATAAGCGGGCAATACGGTTTCCATCACTTGCGGCTTGACCGCGATCAGCACCAGGTCCGGCGCCGCGCCGTCCATTTCACCGAGATCGGCGACGGCCCGCACGCCCTGTTTCGAAGCCTCCGCCCGCGCCGCTTCCCCCGGTTCGATCACCGTAACCGCGGAAGGCGCGACGACGCCCCGCGCCAGGCAGCCGCCGAGCAGCGCGCCACCCATGCGCCCGGCGCCGACCAGCACAAGGCCGCGCGAGAATGCGGGGAGATCGCTCAAGCTTCGCCGACGGGATCGATCATGGCGCAGGCAATCGCGTCGGCAGGCGACTTGCCGCCCCAGATCACGAATTGAAATGCAGGGTAGAATCGGTCCGATTCGTCGATCGCGATGGAAACCAGCTCGCTGACCTGTTCGGCGCAGGGCCCCCCGGTGCCGCGCAGCAAGAACGCGTAGCGGAACATCGGCAGGCCGTTGTCGGTCCACAGATCGAAATGCCCGATCCACATCTTTTCATTGATCATGGAAATCAGCGCCGAAACCTCGTTGCGCTTTTCCAGCGGCACGCGCATGTCGAAGGCGAGGGAGAAATGCATCGCCGCCGCTTCCTGGTGCCAGGCGAAGAACAGGCGGTAATCGCACCAGCGCCCGGCCAGTTCGATGGCGATTTCATCGTCGCCGAACCGTTCAAAGGACCACTCGTTGGCGGAAACCAGCGCTTCGATGGTGTCGATGGGATGGCCGATAATCTCGCTAGCACTCAGCAGGGATTCACTCATGGACCGCTCCTCGGCACGCTTGCCGGGGAAACCCCGGCGAAAATCCGGTGGTAACGGGGCCTGAAAGCCCCAGCGCGGGGAAGACCCCAATGTAGGAATAACCGATATATTGTGGTTTATCCCCACCCACCTACTACGGAAAGTAGGTTGCCAGTTTCAGGAAATCGGCGCAAGCGGTCTTTGATTCGCTTGGCAAATTTCTTGTGGATAAGGGTGAAAGCGCCGTCGGCGGGGATTACTTGCGCCGGGGCGCCGTGGCCCGCGGGCGCGCCGCCTTGCGCGACGGGCCCGATTCCAGCGCTGCGAGACGCGCGGCCAGGTCCGCATTTTCCTGGCGCGCCTTGACCGCCATCGCCTTGACCGCGTCGAATTCTTCCCGCGTGATCAGGTCCTTACCTTCCAGCACGGCGGCAAAACGGGCACGCAGGATTTCCTCGGCCTCGCGCCGCGCGCCGGCGGCAATGCCGAGCGCGCCGGTGGCGACACGGGCAAGATCATCGAGAAGGCGGTTGCGCGTCTGCATGGTGGCGCCATTATGGGGTGCGCGGGCCGCCGCCTCAAGAGGCGCGGCGGCGCGATCAGGAGATGCCATGTCGCCCGTCCTTGCCCTGCCCTTTCCCGCCATAGACCCGGTGCTGGTGTCGTTCGGGCCTTTTGTTGTCCGCTGGTATGCGCTCGCCTATATCGCGGGACTGCTGATCGGCTGGTGGCTGGTGGCCCGCAAGGCGGACCAGCCGCCGGTGCCGGGCATGACCTGGGCCCTCAGCCGCGCGCGGGTGGACGACTTCCTGCTGTGGGCGACGCTCGGCGTGATCCTCGGCGGGCGGATCGGCTATGTCGTGTTCTACCAGCCTGCCTATTATCTCGCCCACCCCATCGACATTCTCGCAGTCTGGCAGGGTGGCATGTCGTTCCACGGCGGGCTTGCCGGTGTCGTTACCGCGATCGTGCTATTTTGCCGGGCCAAGGGCATCGCTATTCTCGCGCTCGGCGACCTGATCGCGCTGGCCGCCCCCATCGGGCTGTTCTTCGGGCGTATCGCCAACTTCATCAACGGCGAACTTTTCGGCCGCGCCGCCGACGTGCCCTGGGCCATGGTCTTTCGCCGTGGCGGACCCATGCCCCGGCATCCGAGCCAGCTTTACGAAGCGGCACTGGAAGGCATCGTGCTGTTCGCCCTGCTGGCGGCACTCGCCCACTTTGCCCATGCACGGGCACGCCCGGGGCTGCTGACCGGCGCATTCTTCGCGGGCTACGGCTGCGCCCGGATCATCGTCGAGTTTTTCCGCGAGCCCGACGTGCAGATCGGTTATCTCGCCTTCGGCACCACCATGGGCCAATGGCTGTCGCTGCCGTTGATCGCCATCGGCGCCTGGCTCATCGCCCGCGCCGGGCGCGGCACCGCGGCGTCATGAACGCGGCCCCGACGCCGCTCGCCGGCCTGATCGCCGACGAGATCGCCGCCAGCGGACCCATGACCGTGGCACGTTTCATGGAACTGGCGCTCGGCCATCCCGAATACGGCTACTACCGCACCCGCGACCCGCTCGGTCGGTCAGGCGATTTCATCACCGCACCGGAGGTCAGCCAGATGTTCGGCGAGCTGATCGGCCTGTGGGCGGCAGTGACATGGGAACAGATGGGCCGCCCGGAAATGTTTGTGCTGGCCGAAATGGGGCCCGGGCGCGGCACGCTGATGCACGACGCGCTGCGCGCCGCCCGCGCCATGCCCGGCTTCATCGAGGCTGCGCGGCTGCACCTGCTGGAAACCAGCCCGGTCCTGCGCGCGGCCCAGGGCGAAGCGCTGGCTGCCCATGCCCCCATCTGGATCGAGCGGATCGAGGACGTGCCCCCCGGCCCCGCCATCGTCATCGCCAACGAATTCTTCGATGCCTTGCCCATCCGCCAGTTCCTGCGCCGCCCGGACGGCTGGTTCGAACGCCTGGTCACCACCGACGACGGCGCTTTCGGCTTCACCCGCGCCAATGAGGTCGCCAATGAACCGGACCTGCCGCCCGCCGCCCCGGAAGGCGCAATCGTCGAAAAAAACGAAGCGGCAACCGAAATCATGCACACCCTCGCCAACCGGCTGGTCCAGGACGGCGGCGCCGGACTGATCATCGATTACGGCCACAGCGGCGGCGTGGGCGACACGCTGCAGGCGGTCCGCAACCATCGCCATGCCAATCCGCTGGACGCACCGGGCGAGGCGGACCTGACCGCCCATGTCGATTTTTCCCAACTGGCCCGCGCCGCGCACAAGGCGCAGGCGCGCACCTTCGGCCCGATGGGACAGGGACCCTTCCTGCTGTCGATTGGGATTGCGCACCGGGCCGAACGCCTGGCCGCAGGCAAGGACCGGCAAACCCGCGAAGCCATCGAGGCCGCGACGCGACGTTTGATCGCGCGCTCGGAAATGGGCACTCTGTTCAAGGCCTTTGCCGTTACCGCGCCGTCACTGGCGGCACCCCCGGGATTCGAGAACGCCTGAACCATGACCGAAATCATCCATGATCCTGGCCTGGCCGCGCTCGACGGCGTGGCGCATGGTTTTTTCTCACGGACGGGCGGCGTCAGCGAAGGGCTGTTCGCCTCGCTCAACACCGGCTTCGGTTCCGGCGATGATCCCGCCCATGTCGCGGAAAACCGCGCAAGGGCCACGGCGGCGCTGGGCCTCGCGCCGGAGCGGCTGACCACCGCCTATCAGGTTCACTCGGCGCAGGTCGAAACCGTCACCGCACCCATTGCCGCAGACGCCGCCCCGCATGCCGACGGCTTCGCCACGGCCACGCCGGGAATCGCGCTGGGCATCCTGACGGCGGATTGCGCGCCGGTGCTGTTTTGCGACCCGGGCGCCCGCGTCATCGGCGCCGCCCACGCGGGCTGGCGCGGCGCGCTCAGCGGTGTGCTTGAAGCCACCATGCGGGCGATGGAGGCGCTCGGCGCCCGGCGCGCGGCCACCATCGCCGCCATCGGCCCATGCATCGGCAAGGATTCATACGAAGTCGGCGCTGAATTTCCCGCACCTTTCATCGCCGATGATCCCGCCGCGCGAGCCTGCTTTGCCGCCGCCACCCGTTCCGGCCACCACATGTTCGATCTTGAGGGCTATGTCGCCGGGCGGCTCAGGGCCATGAACCTTGCCGCCGTGAACGCCAGCGGGCTTGATACCTGCGCGCTGGAAACGCGGTTCTTTTCCTTCCGCCGCGCCACCTTGCGGGGCGAGCCCGGTTACGGCCGTGGCCTGTCGGCCATCGCGCTGGAAGGCTGAGCCATGCCGCACCTGATCATGTTCATTCTGGTTATCGTTCTCGGCCTGATGGTGAGCTGTGTCCTGGCGGTGGTTTAGCCGTGGCCTGCCGGTCTTGGTTGCCCTGCTGGCCGCTTGCCAGCCGGTGCCGCAGCCGTTCCTGAGCGCCGATCCTGTCAGGGATCACCCCCTCAGCCGACCGGTGGGCCAGGCCGGGGTACTGGTGCGCCCGGTCGCCGGCACACCCGATCCGGCTGCCTTCGCCACGGCGATGGCGACAGCATTGCAACGGCTGGATATCGCGGCGGGCACCCAAAGCGCCAACCGCGCCAGCCTGTGGCTGAGCGCCCGGGTGAAGGCCACACCCGATGCGGGCTCGGCCCACTACCTGAACCTGCGGCTACACTGGTTCGTCCGCGATCAACGCGGCACCCTGCGCGGCGATCATGTCGCCACCGCGCACGTTACCGCCGGCGCCTGGGAACGTGCCGATCCCGACCTGCTGGTCCGTCTGGCCCATGAAAACGCAGCTGCTGTCGCACCATTGCTTAGCGACAACGCGCGGGTGAAAACCGTGCCGCCGCCCCTCGTCGTGCACGAAGTCCTGGGCGCGCCCGGCGACGGGGCCGACAGCCTGCGCAGCGCCCTTGCCAATGCGCTTCGCCGGCGCGGCTACACCATTACCGACACGATCACGGCCAGGACCATCGTCCTGAGCGCGGTGGTGCGGCTCACGCCACGGGGCAAGGCCGGTGACGACATCGCCATCGCCTGGACGGCGCTGGCGCCGGACGGCGCGACGCTGGGCGTCGTTCAACAGGCCAACCGCGTGCCCAGCGGCAGCCTTTCCGGCGCCTGGGGGCGCAGCGCCGCACAGGCGGCGACCGCGGCGGTGCCCGGCATCATCGAACTTCTGGGCCGGGCACGACGCCTCATTCCCAAGACCTGAATTGCGTCCCACAAGGGGGTGATCCGGCGTTGCCTCCCTCCCGGGTGGCTGATAGAGTGCGCGCGCCCGGCGGGGGAACCGGGCGCCGGCGGTTCGAGCCGAGAGCCGCGGGCCCATTCACGATCCAAGGCGACCCATGAAAATCATTGCCTGTAATTCGAACCGGCCACTCGCGGAAGCGGTGGGGGCGTGCCTTCAGTTGCGCATGACCCAGGCGGCCGTCCGACGTTTTTCCGACATGGAAGTGTTCGTCGAAATCCTGGAAAACGTGCGCGGCGAGGATGTCTTCGTCATCCAGTCCACATCGTTTCCAGCCAACGACAACCTGATGGAACTGCTGATTACACTGGACGCGCTCAAGCGCGGCTCGGCCCGGCGCGTCACCGCCGTGCTGCCCTATTTCGGCTATGCCCGCCAGGACCGCAAGACCGCGCCGCGCGCCCCGATTTCAGCCAAGCTGGTCGCCAACCTGATAACCAGCGCCGGGGCCGACCGAGTGCTGACGCTGGATCTCCATGCCGGGCAGATCCAGGGCTTCTTCGATATCCCCGTGGATAACCTCTACGGCGCCCCCACCTTCGCCAAGGCCATCACCAATAACTACGCCGATGAGGAACTAGTGATCGTGTCGCCCGATGTCGGCGGCGTGCTGCGCGCCCGCGGCATGGCGGAACGGCTGAATGCGGATCTCGCCATCATCGACAAGCGCCGCCCGCGCGCCGGTGTGTCCGAGGTGATGAACATCATCGGCGAGGTCGAGGGCCGCCACGCCATCCTGATCGACGATATCGTCGATTCCGCCGGCACCCTGTGCAACGCGGCTGCGGCCCTTAAGAACGCCGGGGCCAGCGCGGTTTCCGCCTATGTTACCCACGGGGTGCTGTCGGGCGACGCCGTGGGCCGGGTGGCGGCATCGCCCATGACCAAGCTGGTGGTAACCGATTCGATCCAGGCGACCGAGGCCGTGCGCCTTTCGGACAAGATCGAGCAACTGACCATTGCCCCGCTTCTGGCCGAGGCCATGCGCCGGATTGCCGAGGAATCCTCGGTCTCCAGCCTGTTCGACTGAGCCCGTTCCGCCGGCGGCCCCGTTTGGGGCCGATTGGGGCTATCCAAGCCCGCTCTTTTGCCTTATACGAAGCCCCGCAAACGGGTCGGCACCCCTGGAGGCCGGCCATAACAGGAGAATCCCATGGCTGATATTCTTTCGCTTTCAGCGCAGCTTCGGGACCGGGTTGGGAAGGGGGCCGCCCGGGCCGTACGCCGCGCTGGATTGGTTCCCGCCGTCATTTATGGTGGCAAAGAAACACCCCTCCCCGTCTCGCTCGAACCGGGGCCGATCAACAAGCAGATCGCAACCGGCGCCTTCTTCACGACCATGATCGAGATGAAGGTCGGCAACGACACCCATCGCGTTCTGGCGCGCGACGTGCAGTACCACCCGGTTACCGACCGGCCTGAGCACGTTGACTTCCTGCGCGTGACCGCGGCGACGCTGATCACCGTGGAAGTGCCGATGGTGTTCGAAAATGAAGAGGAAAGCCCCGGCATTAAGCGCGGCGGCGTTCTCAACATCGTTCGCCACGAAGTCGAACTGGAATGCCGCGCCGACGCTATCCCCCATGCGCTGACCGTGGACCTGAGCACTTTCGATGTGGGCGACAGCATCCACATCAGCCATGTCCACCTGCCGGACGGGGTCACGCCGACCATTACCGACCGCGACTTCACCATTGCCACCATCGCCGCACCCACTGTGGTCCGCGAGGAGGCGCTCGAGGCCGAGGCGGAAGCCGCGGCGGCCGAAGGCGGCGAAGCCGAGGCGGAAGAAGCCGGTGGCGAAGACCAGAAGGAAAAGGACGACGACTGAACCGTCGCGTCCCGGGAGTCTTGATACGTGCGACTCCTTGTTGGCCTAGGCAATCCCGGCGCCAAATACGCCCGAACCCGACACAACATCGGTTTCATGGCGGTGGACGAAATCGTCCGCCGCCATGGCTTAGGTCACTGGCGGGCACGCTTTTCCGGCCAATGCGCCGAAGGCGTGGTGGATGGGGAAAAGGTGCTGGCGCTGAAGCCCGAAACCTTCATGAACCATTCCGGCCGCGCCGTCGGCGAGGCGGTTCGTTTCTTCAAGCTGGCGCCCTCCGACGTCACGGTCATCCATGACGAAATCGACCTGGCGGCGGGCAAATTGCGCTTCAAGGTCGGCGGCGGCCATGCCGGGCACAACGGCCTGCGCGACATCGACAACCACATCGGCAAGGACTATGCGCGGGTGCGCATCGGTGTCGGCCACCCGGGCGAACCGGAGCGCGTGACCGATCATGTGCTCGACGAATTTTCCAAGGCCGACATGGCCTGGGTCACGCCGCTGCTGGATGCCATCGCCGATGCCTTTGCGCACCTGGCAAAAGGCGAGGGGCAGAAATTCCTGACCCGGGTCGCCCTGATCCTCAACCCGCCGCCGCCCAAACCCGACGGCGGCAAGAACAACAACGAAGGGAACGCGTGAAATGGGATTCCAGTGCGGCATCGTGGGCCTGCCCAATGTCGGCAAATCAACCCTGTTCAACGCGTTAACCGCGACGGCGGCGGCGGAAGCGGCGAATTACCCGTTCTGTACGATCGAGCCCAACACCGGCCGCGTGGCGGTGCCCGATCCCCGGCTCGACACCCTGGCGAAACTGGCGAAGTCGGCGCGGGTGATCCCGGCACAACTGGAATTCGTCGATATCGCCGGGCTTGTCGCCGGTGCCTCGCGCGGCGAGGGACTGGGCAACAAGTTCCTCGGCCATATCCGCGAGGTCGATGCCATTTGCCACGTTCTGCGCTGCTTCGATGACGATGACATTACCCATGTTTCCGGCACCGTCGATCCGTGCGCCGATGCCGATATCGTGGAAACCGAACTGATGCTGGCGGACCTGGAAAGCCTCGAGCGGCGCGCCGAAGGGCTGGTCAAGCGGGTGCGCGGCAAGGATGCCGAGGCGGCCGATCAACTGGCCCTGGTGGAAAAGCTGATCCCGCCGCTGCGCGACGGTCGCCCGGCGCGCACCGTGGAGATCACCGCCAAGGAACGCCCCACCCTGCGCCAGCTGCAACTGCTGACGGCCAAGCCCGTGCTTTACGTCTGCAATGTCGAGGAAAGCGCCGCCGCCACCGGCAATGCCTACACCCAGGCCGTGGCCGGGAAAGCCGCCACCGAAGGTGCCGGCCACGTCATCATTTCCGCCGCCATCGAGGCCGAGGTTTCACAGCTTTCCGACCCCGAGGAACGCAAGGCGTTCCTGGCCGACCTGGGGCTGGAGGAACCGGGCCTCGCGCGGCTGATCCGCGAAGGCTACCGGCTTTTGGGCCTGATCACCTATTTCACCGCCGGGCCCAAGGAGGCCCGCGCATGGACCATCCCGGAAGGCTACCGTGCGCCCCAGGCGGCAGGCTGCATTCACAGCGATTTCGAACGCGGCTTCATCGCCGCCGAAACCATCGCCTATGAAGATTACGTCGCCGCCGGGGGTGAACAGGGCGCACGCGCCGCGGGCAAGATGCGGACCGAGGGCAAGGAATACGTGGTCGCGGACGGCGACGTGATGGAATTCCGCTTCAACGTCTGAAACCCCTGCATCACGGGCCTTTCAGCAGCCCACGGCCGTCATCAAGGTTCATTTGCGCCAATCGTGGCGAGCCTTTACAATCCGCCCGCTATTTCGGGGGCCTTCCCCGACGGGATTAAACCCACCAGCAACCACAACATCAGGGAGAACCCAGCATGGGACAAATGGTCAAGCTCAAGTCCAAAGACGGTTTCGAACTCGGCGCCTACCGCGCCGACCCCGCGGGCAAGCCCAAGGGTGGCGTCGTCATCATCCAGGAAATTTTCGGCGTCAATAAGCACATCAAGGAAGTCTGCGACGGCTACGCCAAGGACGGCTATATCGCCATCGCGCCCGCCCTGTTCGACCGGGTCGAGCGCGACCTTGAACTCGGCTACACCCCGGAAGACCAGGAAAAGGGCAAGGGAACCCGCGGCCAGCTCGACTGGGACAACTCGCTCAACGATGCCCAGGCGGCGGCGGAAGCGATTCGCGGCGACGCCGGCAAGGTCGGCATCATCGGCTACTGCTTCGGCGGTTCGGTAGCCTGGATCGCGGCGACCCGCGGCAACTTCGACGCCTCGGTCTCCTATTACGGCGGCAACGCGGCGGATTTCGCCAACGAGGCGCCCAAGTGCCCGATCATCTGCCACATCGGCAAGGAAGATAAGGGCATCGGCCCCGAAAAGGTCGAGAAGATCAAGGCCGGCCAGCCGCAGGTGCCGGTCTATCTCTATGACGGCGCCGGTCACGGCTTCAACTGCGACCATCGCGGTTCGTTCAACGAAGCCGCCGCCAAGACGGCGCGCGAACGCACCCTGGCGTTCCTGGCCGAAAACATCGGCTAGTCGGCGCGCATATCCACGTCAGGGGCCGGCGGTTAACCGCCGGCCCTTTTCGTTGGGCTTAGCCCTTGAGCACGCGCCCGGCAACCGCGTCGAGGCGCCGGATCATGGCCGGGTCGCGGGCGTCGGGAGAGGTGATCAGGGCGTGATCGAGGGCGTTATGACAGCCCTTGGGACAGGGCGCGACGGCGGGGCTGAGACCCGGCGCCACGTGACCGATCAGGTCCCGCGCCTTGTCGGCATTTTCCAGCAAAACCTTGATGACGGCATCCACGGTGACGGCATCATGGTCCGGATGCCAGCAATCAAAATCGGTCACCATGGCGACGGTCGCGTAGCACATCTCCGCCTCACGAGCGAGCTTGGCTTCCGGCATATTGGTCATACCGATGACGGACGCGCCCCATGACCGATAGAGGTTCGATTCGGCCTGGGTCGAAAACTGCGGTCCCTCCATCACGATATAGGTACCGCCCCGCGCCACGGGAATACCTTCGGACCGGGCCGCGGATTCGAGCGCATCGCCGAGACGCCCGCAAACCGGATGCGCCATCGATACATGACCGACAAGGCCGGGACCGAAAAAAGATTTTTCCCGTGCGAAGGTGCGGTCGATGAATTGATCGACAATGACGAAGGTGCCCGGTGCCAATTCCTCCTCCAGCGATCCCACGGCGGATACCGAAATCACCTCTGTGCAGCCGGCGCGCTTGAGCGCATCGATATTGGCGCGGAAGTTGATCGAACTGGGCGACAGCTTGTGACCGCGCCCGTGGCGCGGACAAAACACCACCGGGCGTCCCGCCAGTTCGGCGAACAGGAATTCGTCGGAGGTTTCGCCGAACGGCGTCTCGACCCGGCGCCATTTGGCACCATTGAGACCCGGAATATCGTAAAGCCCGGATCCGCCTATAATTCCAAGCGCTGCTTCGGCCATGTTTACCTCCGTCGGCTTTGACGCCACCTTGGCGCAAGACGCGAAAGGGCCGGCATTGCCGGCCCCTCGCTAATCACGGATGGACGCGCGTCTAGTGGACATCCTTCCAGATACGGCGCATGGCGGCATAAAGCACGCCGGAAAGAATCAGGAGGAACAGCATGACCTTGAAGCCCATGCGCTTGCGCTCTTCCATCTCCGGCTCCGCCGCCCAGGCAAGGAACGTGGTCACGTCCTTGGCCAGCTGGGGCACGGTCGGCTTGGTGCCGTCCTTGTATTCCACGGCGCCTTCCGACAACGGCGGCGCCATGGCGATCTGGCCGCCACCAAAAGCCGCGTTGTACTGCATGCCTTCGGTGATCTTCACGCCCGCCGGAGCCGGCTTGTAGCCGGTCAGCAGCGCGTAGATGTAATCGGCCCCGTGGGGACGCGCCTTCGTGATCACGCTGAGATCGGGCGGATAGGCACCGTTATTGGCGGCGCGCGCCGCGTTGGAATTGGGGAACGGCGCCTTGAAGCGATCATAGGGACGGCCCTGACGGGTGAACATTTCCCCGTTGTCGTTGGGGCCGTCGGTGACTTCGACCGAGGCGGCAAGCGCCTTGATCTCGTCCTCGTTGTAACCGAGCGCCGCAAGATTGCGATAGTAAAGCTGATGCATCGCGTGGCAGGCGGAACAGACTTCCTTGTAGATCTGGAAGCCGCGCTGCAAGGCCGCCCGGTCAAAGGTGCCGAAGGGCCCGTTGAAGGACCATTCCTGCTTGGCCGGCTTCGGCGCATCCGACGCCAGCGCGGGCACGGCCGCGAAGGCGACAAGAGCAACAGCGGTAACGAGGTGTTTCATCTTGGTCATGTTTTTTCCTCGCCCTAGCTCTTCAATACCGGTTCGGAGATGCTCTGCGGCAGCGGGCGCGTCTTTTCAAACTTGCCGAGCAACGGCAGCAGGATCAGCAGGTGGAAGAAGTAATACGCGGTCGCCAGCTGACCGATCAGCAGCGCCGACCCTTCCGGCTTCTGGGCCCCGGCCCAGCCGAGCACGACGCAATCGGCGAGGAAGATCCAGAACACCTGCTTGTAGATCGGCCGGAACTTGGCCGAGCGCACCTTGGAGGAATCGAGCCAAGGTAGCAGGAAAAGAACGAAGATCGCACCGAACATCGCGATCACGCCGCCCAGCTTGTCGGGGATCGAGCGCAGGATGGCGTAGAACGGCAACAGGTACCATTCCGGCACGATTTCCGCGGGCGTCTGCAACGGGTTGGCAGGCACGTAGTTCTCCGCCTCGCCCAGGGCATTGGGCGCGTAGAACACGAAAGCCATGTAGAGGATCAGGAACACCGCCAGACCGAAGGAGTCCTTCACCGTGTAATAGGGATGGAACGGAATGGTGTCCTTGTCGCTCTTGGCGTCGATGCCGAGCGGGTTGTTGGACCCGTGGGTATGCAACGCCACCAGGTGCAGCACGACCACGCCGACGATAACGAACGGCAGCAGGTAATGCAGCGAGAAGAAGCGTTGCAGCGTCGGGTTGTCCACCGCGAAGCCGCCCCACAGCCAGGTGACGATGGGCTCACCCACCCCCGGAATGGCCGAGAACAGGTTGGTGATCACCGTGGCGCCCCAGAAGCTCATCTGGCCCCAAGGCAGCACGTAGCCCATGAAGGCCGTCGCCATCATCAGCAGCAGGATGACAAGACCAAGCCACCACAAAAGCTCGCGCGGCGGCTTGTAGGAGCCATAGTACAAACCCCGGAAAATGTGGATATAGACCACCAGGAAGAACATTGATGCGCCGTTCATGTGAACGTAGCGGATCAACCAGCCGTAATTGACATCGCGCATGATGCGCTCGACCGAATTGAAGGCCATGTCCACATGCGGCGTGTAGTTCATCGCCAGGAAAATGCCGGTGGCGATCATGATCACCAGCACGATTCCGGCGAGAGACCCGAAGTTCCACCAGTAGTTCAGGTTCTTCGGCGTGGGGTACTCATGCATTTCATGATGCATGAAGGTGAAAATGGGAAGCCGTTCGTCGATCCAACGGACGATCGGACCCTGGCTCTGGCTTGGTGCACTCATATCCGTGATTCCTTCTAGCCGATGCGCAGGGTTGTATCGTTCAGGAAGCTGTAGGCGGGCACCTCAAGATTCTTGGGCGCCGGCCCCTTGCGAATGCGGCCCGAGGTGTCGTAGTGCGAGCCGTGGCAAGGGCAGAACCAGCCGCCGTAGTCACCACGCGGCTGGCCCACTTTCTGGCCCAGCGGCACGCAACCGAGATGGGTGCAGACCCCCACCATCACCAGCCATTCCGGCTTCTTGACCCGCGCCTTGTCGGCCTGGGGGTCCTTGAGATCGGCCATCGGCGTCGCCGAGGCCTTACTGATCTGCTCCGGCGTGCGGTGATCGATGAAGACCGGCTTGCCGCGCCACTTGACGGTGATGCGCTGGCCGAGAGCGATCGGCTTGATGTCGACTTCGATGGAGGACAGCGCGAGAACGTCCTTGGACGGGTTCATGCTGTCAATCAGCGGCCAGATGGCAAGACCCGCGCCGGCGGCGCCAAGCGCCGCGCCGGCCAGGGCCAGGAAATCGCGGCGGGTTTCGCCTTCTTCCCCGTGGCCGTGAGCGGTATCAGTCATGTATTCTTCCCCTATGCAGGCCACCCCGACGGCCCGGGAAGGCCCTGGACGGGTGGCTTTGGTGGCGTTGGGTGTAATATAAATCAGCCCTCAAGCAAAGACCTAATCTGGCATTTTTGCCCTTGAATTTGGGGGCTTGCGAGGCTTTCGCAGGTTCCCCGCCGCGTCACCGGCATTGGAGCCCCCGCGCCATGCGCCTTGCCCTGTTCGAACCCGATATTCCCCAAAACACCGGCGCCATGCTGCGGCTCGGCGCCTGCCTCGGCGTCGGCATCGACATCGTCGGCCAGCCCGGCTTCGTGCTTTCGGATTCACGGCTGCGCCGCGCCGGTCTCGATTACATTCGCCTCGCCGATATCGGGCGCCATGCGGATTTCGCCGCCTGGCGGGCGGCCCAGCCGGGACGCGTGATCCTGCTGACGACGCGCGGCGACACGGATTTTCGCGCCCTCGACTACCGCGCCGACGACGCCTTGCTGGTCGGGCGCGAATCGGCCGGCGTGCCCGATGCGGTCCATGCCGGCGCCGATCATCGCGTGACGATTCCCTTGGCCCCCGGCGCACGCAGCCTTAATGTGGCGCTGGCTGCGGCGATGGTGCTGACGGAGGCCCTGCGCCAGACCGGCGGCTTTCCCGGCGATCCGCCCAAATTCCCAACCGAAGAGAGCCCCCGTGTCCCCAGCCAATAACCTCACCGAAACCCGCAAGGCGGAAGCCAGCGCCTGGTTCGAGACCCTGCGCAACCAGATCTGCGCGGCCTTCGAGAAACTTGAAGACGATCTCGCCGGTCCCGCGCTGGAACATGTCCAGAGGCTGGCGCCGGGACGCTTTGAACGCACGGCCTGGACGCGCCCGGCGGAAGGTGGCGAGGACGGCGGCGGCGGCATCATGGCGGTGATGCGTGGGCGCGTGTTTGAAAAAGTCGGCGTCAACGTTTCTACCGTCCACGGCCGCTTCAGCAAGGAATTCGCGAACCAGATTCCCGGCGCCCAGGACTCGGACGGCCGTTTCTGGGCCTCGGGCATTTCACTGGTGGCGCATATGCACTCGCCCCTCGTCCCGGCGATCCACATGAACACCCGCCACATCGTCACCGGAAAATCGTGGTTCGGCGGCGGCGCCGACCTGACTCCGATGTTTCCCGAATCCGGGGCTGCCCGCGAAGACGCCGCCACCCTGCATGCGGCCCTGAAAGCGGCCTGCGACCGCAGCGATGCGAGCTATTACCCGAAGTTCAAGAAGTGGTGTGACGAATACTTCTTCTTGCCCCACCGGGGTGAGCCGCGCGGGCTTGGCGGCATTTTTTACGACAATCTCGACAGCGGCGACTGGAATGCCGATTTCACTTTCACCCGGGATGTAGGCAAGGCGTTTCTCAAAGCCTACCCGACTATCGTGGCGCGCCGCATGGCGGCGGGATGGAGCGCGGAGGAACGGCGCCAGCAACTGGTCCGTCGCGGGCGATATGTGGAATTCAATTTGCTTTACGACCGGGGAACACAATTCGGGCTCAAGACCGGCGGCAATACCGAAGCCATCCTGATGTCGCTGCCGCCCGAAGCCGCCTGGCCCTGAACCCGCGGAAAAGATGACCCGAAAGTTCGCGGCCAGCGCGGGGTTGATCGTGCTGGTCGCCGGGACGATCCTGGGCACCGTTCAGTTCCAGCGCTTCCAGGACCAGATGCGCGCCATTGCCAGTATCGATCATCAAGCCGTCAGCCGCGTGATTTCCAACGATCTTTGGGGCCTCGCCGAAAAAGCTTTGGCGCATCGGGACCTCCATTCAGGGTCCGAACATATCCGGCACGCCGACTATCGCGCACTCGATGACGAAGTGCGGCGCCTGGTCGCAGGCACCAATGTCGTCAAGTTCAAGGTGCTGACACCGGCCGGAACCGTCGTCTATTCCACCGATCCGGACGATATCGGCAAAATCTACAAGGGAAGTCCCGGTCTCCAGGCCGCCCTGAGGGGTGAATCGGGCGGCGAATATGGATTGCAGCCGGCATTCAATGGCCTTGGGGGCAAACTCCAAAACGCCTGGATCACGTCGAATTACGTCACCAACGTGGCCCCGAACACCGGCGCCGTCACCGCGATCGCCGAAATATACAGCGACGCCTCGGCCAAACGCACACTGGCCCGCAGGGCGGCGATTGAAAACCTTGCCATCGCCCTGACGACGCTGCTGGTGATTTTCGCATTGCTGCTGGCGGTGGTTTACGCCGCGGTCCGCATGGTGCGCAATGAACACCGCCGCGCCCTCGCCCTGACCGCCGCCATGGCCCAGGCCGAAGCCGTGAGCCAGTCCAAGACCGCCTTCCTCGCCAACATTAGCCATGAGCTGCGCACACCGCTCAATGCCATCATCGGCTTCGCCGAGATCATGGGCGGCGAAATCAAGGGTCCGCTCGGCGATCCCAGTTACAAGGGTTATGCCGAGGATATCGGCAAGTCCGGGCGTCACCTGCTCGGCATTATCGACCGCGTGCTGGATCTCGTGCGCGCGGAGACCGGCGCGATTTTACTCGATCTCGGTCCGACCAACGTGAACTTCGTCTGCAAGAGCGTTGAACGGATGCTTTCCAGCGAGGCGGAAAACGCCGGGCTCAATCTTTCCGTGACCACATCCGAAGATCCCCTGACGATCAATACCGACGGCGGCAAGCTTCGCGACATCTTGGTCGGCCTGGTGTCCAACAGCATCAAGTTCACGCCCGAAGGCGGCAATGTCGAGATACGGATCGATCGCAAGGGCAAGGGTGTACGGATCCGTATCATTGACGACGGTATCGGCATCAGCGCCGAAGACATGCCCACCGCCGCCGCCGCCTTCGGCCATGTGGAAAATGTCTATTCCAGGAAACAGGGCGGCATCGGCCTTGGCCTGCCGATGGCGCGCAAGCTGACCGAGCTGCTAGACGGAAGTTTCGAGGTCGCTTCGGGCGCGAACCAGGGCACCGTGGTGACGCTCGTTCTGCCCGACCATCCCTCGGGCCTGCCCGCCAATGATGACAGCGACCCCGAGGCCAAAACCGATAGCCGCGCCTAGGCTTTCGCCGCTGCCTTGAGACGCGCCATCAAGGCTTCGCGGTCGGGCCGAAAATCTTCCGCCACCCACCACGCCTCCACGGACCTGAGTGCCGCGCCCATGGCCGGGCCGGGAGCCAGCCCCGCCGCCGCCGCATCGGCGCCGCCGAGCGGGAAGGACGGCGGATCGAAGCGGTCCGCAATCGCCATCAGCGCCCCGAAAGCCCCGTCGCCCCCGCTGTTGGCCCAGCCGAGCAACAGCCGGTCGCGAAATGCCGCCTTGCCGATTTCATACATCATCCGCCGCGCCGCCGCTTCGGTGCAGTCGGCGGCCACCTCCGGCACCGGCGCCGTCACAACGGCCAGCCGCTGCCGCTCGGCCCGTGAAAGCCGCAGGCGCGCCGCCACGGCATCGGGCGCATCCGTCACAATGACCGCCGCCAGCCGCCGCAGGGGATCGGCGGCTTCACCGGCCAGGGCCTCGATCCGCACCAAAGATTCAACCCGCGCCAGGGGACCGGCTTCGGGCAACACCTGGGCAAGCACACCAGCGCGTTCCATCAGCGCACATACCGGGGCGGGCAAGGGCGTCGCCAGGATGCGCTTCAGTTCCATCCACACCCGTTCGCCGGACAGCGTGCGGACCTTCGTGGCCGCGGCGGTTATGGCCTCCATCGCGGCGCCATCGGGTTCGCCACGACCGTAGCGGGCAAAGAAACGAAAAAAGCGCAGGATGCGCAAAACATCTTCATCAATGCGCTGGGCGGGATCGCCGACGAAACGCACCCGCCCATTGGCAAGGTCGTCGCGGCCGCCGAAATAATCGAAGCCTTCGCCCGCCACCGTCAGTGACATCGCGTTAATGGTGAAATCGCGCCGCGCCGCGTCAATACGCCAGTCGTCGGTGTAAACCACCTCGGCCCGACGGCCATAGGTAACGACATCGCGGCGCAGGGTCGTGATCTCGAAATGCGCATCATTGATCACCGCGGTCACGGTGCCGTGCTCGATACCGGTGGGAATGGCACGAATGCCCGCACCCTTGAGCAGTTCCATCACGCGTTCCGGCGCGGCCGGGGTCGCGATGTCCAATTCGCCCGCCGGGTCTTCGCCCATCAGCGCATCGCGCACCGCGCCGCCGACGAAACGCGGCGCACCGTCGGGCGCCAGCGCCGCCATGACAGCAGCCGTCGGCACCGCCGTCATCCACGGCTGCGGCGCCACGGTGAAGGTCTGGGCCGGATCGGGGGCCATGATCGCTAGCGCGTTTGCGCGGGCACGAGCCGGCCGTCTTCCATGTGCGGCGGCACATAGGATGTGCCCGGATCGGCACCCCCGTCGAACAGGGCGAAACCGAGCAGCACCACCACCAGCAGGGAAAGTCCGGCACCGGCGAGAATCAGCCACGGCATTTCGGCGAAACTGGGAGTCGGGTCAACGCGCTTGCCCGAGATGACGCGGCGCACCTGGATCGTATGCCAGATGAGATAAAGAATGGCCGGAGCGACCAACGGCAAGACGTAGGTAAAGAAAAGCCTGAACATGGATCACTTCCCGCTGCCGAAAACACTGACATCGGGGACATATTCGCCCCGGTGCCAAATCTCCGACAACTGTACCAGAATCCGCGCCGTGAAACCGAAAATGAAGTGCTCTTCATAGCGGATCGCGTACATCTGGCGCGCCCGCCCGTCCGCCGGCGACGTATGCAGCGCTTCATGGTGATCGGGATCGAGGACATGGGCGAGCGAAACCTCGAAGATCTCCGCCACCTCGTCGGCCTGGGGCACCGGCGCGTAAGGCGCCAACACGGCAATCACCGGCGTCACCCGGTAATTCGATATCGTGCCGCGCTGGGGCAAGGCACCGACGATGCGCGCCGCATGCGCGGGTGGCAGGCCCGTCTCCTCGCGCGTTTCTCGCAGGGCGGCATCCACCACACCCTTGTCGCTGTCTTCCATGCGTCCGCCGGGAAAACTGACCTGCCCGGCATGATCGCCGAGATGGGCGCAGCGTTCGGTCAGCAAAACGGTGGCACCTTCGGCACGGTCGATCACCGGCACCAGCACCGCGGCGGGACGGTAGCGGGCCCCGTCGCCTGCAACATCGAGCATATGTTCCTGGGCGCCGAACCCCATGCGGAAGCGTGGCGCGGCGGCGGCCGCCTCCGGCGCCAGCAGGTGCGGGCGCAACCGATCGGCAAAATCACGAGCGGTGATCGGGCTCATGGGATTGCGCCCTCCGGCTCCAGCGCAAAGACCTCCCCGGCGCTGACGACGGCGCCGCGCCCATCCGGTCCTGGCACGGCCAGCGCCGCCAGGTCGTAATAGACGCTGCGCGTCACCAGCGCCTCAAGCCCGCCGTCCAGCCCCAGGTAGGGCCGCGGTCTTGCTGCCGTGCCGCGCACCTGTAACGGATGGGCGGCGTCGAGGCGAACCCGCGCGCCGATGTTGGTTTCAAAGGTCACGATCTGGTCCGGACCGGTGCCCGCGACTTCCATTCCCACGGCGACAAAGGGCGCGTCGTCCACCGTGACGCGCACCTTTTCCACCGGCGTTTCCAGCCAGTGGGCGCCATCGCCGTCGCGCTTCAGGATCGAGGCGAACAGGCGCACCATCGCCGCCCGGCGGATCGGCCGGCCGTCGTGAAACCAGGTTCCGTCGGCGGCAATGCGAAAATTGTCACCGGCGCAGATTTCAGCGGTGCGTGCCATAATTTCAGCTCATTTTCCCAGGTATAAAAGGCTCGGGGCTTTATCCTATACTCAACTCCGGCGCTTTGTGATCCCTGTCGGGTTCCGCCGCCCACGGGAGGAAGCCCCGAGCCGCGCAAGCGCGGTAGAGACAGGCGCCCGCAGACGGCGCCCCTGAACGCAGGAGGTACGCAGCCGTGACCGTCACCGACACTTCCGACACCGCGCCCGACGCCACCCAACTGGCCGCCGATATCGAAGCCCTGGGCGCCCGCCTTCAGGACGTCCGCGCCGCCATCGGCGAAATGATCTTCGGCCAGGCACAGGTCGTGGACGAAACCCTGATCACGCTTCTGGCCGGTGGCCACGGCCTGCTGATCGGCGTCCCCGGCCTGGCCAAGACGCGCCTCGTGCAGACGCTCGGCACCGTCCTTGGTCTCGACGACAAGCGCGTGCAGTTCACCCCCGACCTGATGCCGTCCGACATCCTCGGCTCGGAAGTACTGGAGGAATCGGAAACCGGCACGCGTTCGTTCCGCTTCATCAAGGGCCCGGTGTTCTGCCAGCTGCTGATGGCCGACGAAATCAACCGCGCCAGCCCGCGCACCCAGTCGGCGCTGCTGCAGGCGATGCAGGAACGCGCCGTGTCCGTCGCTGGCGTCACCCACGCGTTGCCGCGTCCCTTCCATGTGCTGGCGACCCAGAACCCGCTGGAACAGGAAGGCACCTACCCGCTGCCCGAAGCCCAGCTTGACCGCTTCATCCTGCAAATCGACGTCGATTACCCGGAGCGCGAGGCCGAACACGCCATGCTGCTGGCCACCACCGGCGCCAGCGAAAGCGAAGCGCGCGCCGTGCTCACCGCCGACGAGCTGATGGCGGCGCAACGCCTGGTGCGCCGCGTGCCGGTCGGTGAATCCGTGGTCGAGGCGATCCTCACCCTTGTCCGCGCCGGGCGGCCCGGCCAGGGCGATCCGGAAATCGACGGCATCATCGCCTGGGGCCCCGGCCCCCGCGCCAGCCAGGCGCTGATGCTGGCGGCCCGTGCGCGGGCCGTGCTGGAAGGCCGTCTTGCGCCGTCGGTGGACGACGTGGTGGCGCTCGCCCATCCGGTCCTGCGTCACCGCATGGCGCTATCCTTCGCCGCCCGCGCCGATGGCGTCACCATGGATCAGGTGATCGACCGCCTCGCCGAACCGATCGCCTGAGGCTCCGCCGATGGCCGAACCCGCTGGCGCAACGCGCACCGACGCCGCCTTTGCCCGCCTTCAGGGCGCGGAGGAAGCGGGCGCGCAACTACCGCCGCTCCTCGTTGCGGCCAGTCGCATCGCCGCGACGGTCATGCAGGGTGTGCACGGACGGCGGCGCGTCGGGCCCGGCGATACTTTCTGGCAGTTCCGTCACTACCAACCGGGCGACCCGGTGGGGCGCATCGACTGGCGCCAGACCGCCAAGGCGGGCAACACCTTCATCCGCGAACATGAATGGATCGCGGCGCAGTCGGTGTGGCTGTGGTGCGACGGCTCGGCCTCGATGAACTACACCTCGTCGCGGCGCCTGATGCCGAAGGCGGAACGCGCCAAGCTGCTGACCCTGGCGCTGGCATCGCTGCTGATGCGGGCGGGCGAGCACGTGGCACTTTGCGGCGAAGGCCGCCTGCCGGGCGCGAGCCGGGGCGTCCTTGCGCGCATGGCCCAGACACTGGCCCGCGACGGTGGCCAGGCCGCCAACGTGCCGCCGCTGGAACCGCTGCCGCGCTATGCCAATATCGTGCTGTTTTCCGACTTCCTGGGACCGTGGGATGAAATCGCCGCCGCCATCGGCACCTTCGCCGCGCGCGGCCTGCACGGACACCTGGTGCAGGTGCTGGACCCGGCCGAGGAATCGCTGCCCTTCGCCGGACGCATCCGTTTCGAAGGCATGGAGGACGAGGGCGACACCCTGATCAACCGCACCGAAACCGTGCGCGAACGCTACCACGACCGGCTGGCGGCGCGGCGCGAGGCGCTGGTCGATGCCGCGCATCGCAACGGCTGGTCCTTCACCCTGCATCATACCGACCGGCCCGCGTCGGAAGCGCTGCTGGCGCTTTACGCCGACATGGCGATCCAGCCGCGGGGACGCGGCTGATGCTGTCGCTCGGCGCGCTCAGCTTCGCGGCCCCGTGGCTGCTGACCGCGCTGATCGGCCTGCCGATCCTGTGGTGGCTGCTGCGCGTCACACCACCGGCGCCGCGCCTGCTGCGCTTTCCCGCGATCCGGCTGCTGTTCGGCCTCAATGAAGATGAGCAAACGCCCTCGCGCACGCCGTGGTGGCTGATCGTGCTGCGCATGGTCGCGGCCAGCCTGGTGATCCTCGGCCTTGCCCACCCGTTGTGGAACGCGGGCGAACGTTTCGCCGCCAGTGGCCCGCTGGTGCTGGTCATTGACGACGGCTGGGCGGCGGCGCGGGGCTGGAACATGCGTCAGAAGGCGGCGGGCACGCTGATCGGCAAGGCCGAACGCGCCGGGCGCAATGTCGTCATCGTCACCACCGCGGAACCGTCCGACGGCGGACCGCTCGGCCCGGGCAAGCTCCTGACCCCGGCGGCGGCGCGCACCGCGCTGCAAGCCTTGCAGCCCAAGCCCTGGCCGGTGGACCGCAAGGCCGCGCTCGGCGCCCTTGCCGCTACCCGTTTCGATGAACCCGGCAACATCGTCTGGCTCAGTGACGGTGTCGAGGACGGCGCCGCGCAGGATTTCGTGCGCGCCCTGCAAAAGCGCGGCCCCGTCATGGTGATGACCGACCCGGCGGCGACCGGGGCGCTGGCGCTAACCCCGCCGGTGGCGGGGGAGCCGCGCCTGACGCTCAAGCTGCTGCGCGCCGGGGACGGCGACGGCGAACAGTTCTGGCTGCGCGGGCTTGATGAACGCGGGCGCGTCGTCATGCGCGAACGCGCGGGCTTCGCCGATGGAGCGCGCGCGGCGGAAATTTCCATCAACCTGCCGAGCGAATTGCGCAACCGCCTGACGCGGATCGAAATCGAAAACGTGCCCAGCGCCGCCGCCGTCGCGCTGATTGATGAGCGCTATCGCCGCCGCCCGGTGGGAATCGTTTCCGCCGCCGCCGACCGTGCCCAGGCCCAGCCGCTGCTGGCCGAAGTTTTTTACCTGGAACGCGCCCTCGGACCTTACGCCGAGGTGCGCAAGGGCACCGCCGTGGACTTGCTGAAGCGCCCGCTCGCGGTGCTGGTGGTGCCCGACGGCGCTGCCATTTCCGACGCGGCGCGGACCGCCATCCTGGCCTGGGCAGAGCGCGGCGGCACGGTGCTGCGCTTCGCCGGGCCGCGTCTCGGCCAGAAACCCGACGAACTGACCCCGGTGCGCCTGCGCCGCGGCGACCGCACGCTGGGTGGCGCCATGTCCTGGGCGCAACCGGCGCAACTGGCGCCCTTCGATGAAGGCTCGCCCTTCGCCGGGTTGCCGTTGCCCGGCGACGTCACCGTGTCGCGCCAGGTGCTGGCGGAACCGACACTGGACCTGCCCCGGCATACCTGGGCGCGGCTTGGCGACGGCACGCCCTTGGTGACGGCGGCCGAACGCGGGCGCGGACGCATGATCCTGGTGCATACCAGCGCCAATACCGACTGGTCGAACCTCGCCCTGTCCGGGCTTTACGTCGAAATGCTGCGCCGGGTGATCAGCCTGAGCCAGGGAATCTCCGCCACCGGTGGCGCCAGTGCACCGCCGGTTTCCAGCCTCGACGGGTTCGGGCATTTGCTCGACCCGCCGCCCTCGGCCCAGCCGCTGACGGGCGATGCGCCGCCGCGGGTTAGCGCGCGCACGCCACCCGGACTTTACGGCAACGAATCGGCCCGCGTTGCCGTCAACCTCACCACCGGCATGAAGGCGATCCCCGCCATCGGCGCCCTGCCCGCGGGCATTGCCGAACTGACCCTCGACCAGCCCGGCGAGATGGATTTCAAGCCCTGGCTGCTGGCCATCGCGCTGGCGCTGCTGATTCTTGATATGTGGATCGGCCTGGTGCTGCGCGGCCTGGCCCCGGCGACGTGGCCGCTCAACAAGGTCGCGGGCGTCACCGCCGCCCTGATGGTGGCGATCCTTGCCGCCACCGCGACGCCTGCCCGCGCCCAGGACAACCTGCCGGTCGATTCCCAACGCGCCGGCGAGGCGACTTTTGAAACCCGCCTCGCCTACGTCATCACCGGCGATGCGCGCATCGACCGGGTCAGCCGCGCCGGGCTGGAAGGCCTGTCGCTGACGCTGCGCACGCGCACCTCGGTCGAGCCCAAGGCGCCGCTGGGCGTCGATATCGAGCGCGACGAGATCGCGTTCTTCCCCTTCCTTTATTGGCCGGTCTCCGCCGCCCAGCCGGTGCCAAGCGCGGCGGCACGCGAGCGCATCGCACGCTTCCTCGAAACCGGCGGCCTGATCCTGTTCGACACCCGCGACCAGAGCCCGTCCACCCTGGCGCCCCCCGGCGAGGACAGCGGCGGCGGGCCCGGCGCGTCCAGGCTGCGCGATATCCTGCGCGGCCTTGCCATCTCGGCGCTGGCGCCGATGCCCAAGGGCCATATCCTCACCAAGGCGTTTTACCTGCTGCACGAATTTCCCGGCCGCTGGACCGGCGGCACGGTATGGGTTGAAAGCCGTTCGGGCTTTGCCAATGACGGCGTCTCCAGCGTCATCATCGGCGCCAATGATTACGCCGCCGCCTGGGCCGTGGATCGGAGCGGCCAGCCCGCCTACCCGGTGGTGCCCGGCGGCACCCGCCAGCGCGAGCTGGCGCACCGCTTCGGCGTCAACGTGGTGATGTACGCGCTGACCGGCAACTACAAGGCCGACCAGGTGCATGTGCCGGCGATCCTCGAAAGGCTCGGCCAATGACCGGGACCACCGGCATCGTCTTCGCGCCGCTGGTGCCGCTGTGGCTGCTGGCGGGATTGTCCATGATCGCGCTGGCGGTGGTCGCCTTCGCCGCCTGGCGCCGCGCACGCAGCACGGTGTTGCGCGCATGTGCACTGTTCGTGCTGGCGGGCCTGCTGGCCAACCCGGCAATCAAGGAAGAACTGCGCGAACCGCTGAAGGACATCGCCGTCATTGTCGTCGATGAAAGCCCGTCCCAGGATATCGCGCCGCGCCCGGCCCAGACCGAGGCCACGCTGAAGGCGCTGACGGATCGGCTGAAGAAGGAAACCGATCTCGATCTCCGCATCGTGCGGGCGGGCGCGCCCGCGCCGGTCGGTGTCGCCACCGGCGCCGAAACCACGGTGCCACGCGATCGCGGCACGCGATTGTTCGAGGCACTCGGCCGCGTGCTCGGCGATATTCCGCCGCAACGCTTCGCCGGGGCCATCCTGCTGACCGACGGCCAGGTCCACGACGCCCCCAAGACGGCGCGTGAAATGGGCCTGAGCGGCCCGCTCCACGGCGTGCTGACCGGCCCCCGCGACCTGCGCGACCGCCGTCTTGTGATCGAGCAGGCGGCAAGCTTCGGCATCGTCAAGGAAACCGCGACGGTGACGCTGCGCGTCGTCGATTCGGGCGGCGGCACGGGCCGCGCCAAGGTCTATATCTCGCGCGACGGCGGCGAGCGGCGGATGATGGACCTCGCCACCGGCATGAGCCATGCGCTTGAATTCGACGTCGCCCATGGCGGGCCCAACGTCTACGAGATCGAGGCCGAAGCCGTTCCCGGCGAACTGACCCAGGCCAATAACCGCGCCGCCGTGGTCATCAACGGCGTGCGCGACCGCCTGCGTGTGCTGCTGGTATCGGGCATGCCGCACGCGGGCGAACGCGTGTGGCGCAATCTGCTGAAGGCGGACCCGTCGGTGGACCTAGTGCATTTCACCATTCTGCGTCCGCCGGAAAAGCAGGACGGCACGCCGGTCAATGAACTGTCGCTGATCGCCTTCCCGACGCGCGAGCTGTTCGAGGAAAAGCTCGACGAGTTCAACCTGATCATCTTCGACCGCTATCACCGGCGCGGCGTGTTGCCGGTGAATTACCTGAACAACATCGTCAAGTACGTGCAGGACGGTGGCGCCATCCTGGAAGCGGGTGGACCGGCGCTGGCGACACCACTGGGCCTGTACCGCACGCCGCTGCGCGACATCCTGCCCACCGCGCCGACCGGGCGCGTGCTCGACGCCGCGTTCAAGGCGACCATCACCCCCACCGGCCGGCGCCACCCGGTCACCGCGCGGCTGCCCGGCGCCAATACCGGCGAGGCGCAAGCGCCGACATGGGGCCGCTGGTTCCGCATGGTCGAAACCGAAAAGGTGCGCGGCCATGTGCTGATGAACGGCACCGGCGGACGGCCGGTGCTGGCGCTGGACCGCGCCGGCAAGGGCCGCATCGCCCAGATCCTGACCGACCAGATCTGGCTGTGGGCGCGCGGCTTCGACGGCGGTGGGCCGCAAGCCGAACTGCTGCGCCGCACCGCGCACTGGCTGATGAAGGAACCGGACCTGGAGGACGACGACCTGCGCGCCGACATCCAGGGCCGCCGCCTGACCATTACCCGCCACAGTCTTGAAAAGGACGAACGCGCCGTCACCGTGGTCACGCCGTCGGGCCAGCAAAGCCGGGTCGGCCTGACCGATCGCGGCGACGGCCGCGCCACCGCGTCCATGGTCATCAACGCGCCGGGGCTTTACCGCATCACCGACGAAGAAAAGAAGCGCACCGTCTTTGCCGCCGCGGGCACGCTGAACCCGCTGGAATTCGCCGATGTGACCACGTCGGAAAAGGTTCTGGCGCCACTGGCCAAGGCCACCGGCGGCGGCACCTTCTGGGTGGTGGACGGCGTTCCCGACGTGCGCCGCCCGGCGCCGGGCCGCGCCACTGCCGGGCGCGGCTGGCTGGGCCTGCGCGCCAACGGCGATTACATCGTGCGCGGGGTCAACGAAATCCCACTCCTGCCCGCGCTGTTCGCGCTGCTGGCCGCGCTCGGCCTGATGATTTGGGCCTGGCGCCGCGAGGGCAGCTGACAAAAAAAGGGGCGCGCCGACGGCACGCCCCTTTCACGTTGATCGGAAAACTCAGCGCGGGCTGGTGCGCACATCGAGCACGGCGACGGCGCCGCCATCCACTTCCGCGATCGCGCGCTTCAGCGCATTGCCGAATTCATCCGGGTCCGTCACCGGGCCTTCGGACCAAGCGCCGTAGCCCCGCGCCAGGGTCGCGAGGTCGGCTTCCGGGTCGCGGGTGGTGGTGGCGATCCAGGCATTTTCCATCGGGCGCCCGCGCATCTTCGCCACTTCGTTCTGATGCTGTTCGTCGTTGTACCACGAGGTGTTGTTGTTGATGACGCAGAGCAGCGGAATGCGCATATGCACCGCCGTCCACAGCGCCTGGGACTGCATCAGGAAATCGCCGTCACCGAGAATGGCGACGGGGAAGCGGCCCTGATCGCGGGCCGCCAGCGAGGCGCCGATCATGGCGCCCGGCCCGTAGCCGACGCCGCCGCCGCCCGAAACGCCGATGTTTTCGCCCGCACCCGTGAACTGCCAGATGCCGTGCGGCCAGGCGCGATGGCCGCGCACCGCCAGCATCCAGGGCTTGGAACGCACTGCCGAATACAATTCATAGACGAAGCGATGCGGCGACAGCGGCGTATCCGACCAACGCTTCTTCAGCGCGTCCTGCTGGCGTTTCGTCATCGCGTCATGAGCCTTGGCGATTTTCTTGCGCCGGGTCTCGATGGCGGCGCTGGACTTGGCGCGGCCGATTTTGGCGCGCGCCGCATCGATAATCTGGCGCATGCCGACCTCGGGATCGGCGAGCAACTGGATCGCCGTCGGCGCCACCTTGCCGCCGAGCCGCGTCCATGAACGGATGGCGTAATCGTTCTGGGACAGGTCAATGACCTTGGTGCCCTTGCCGCCGGCGCCGGTTTCACCGCGCACCCGAGACGAATACGAGTCGATCACCACGTTGACGTCCGGGCTGTCGATGGCAAGCAGCACGTCGGCCCCTTCGATGACGCCCTTTTCGCCGGTCAGGTTCTGCGGGTGCGCCGTCGGGAAGCACGTCGAATTGCGATCCTCGACGTAAGTGGCGCCGAGCAGCTCCACCAGTTCCACCAGAAGCCTGGTGGACCCCGGACGGTACATCAGGCGCCCGCCGGTAATCACCGGGTTGCGCGCCTTGACCAGCAGATCGGCGGCCGCTTCCACCGCGTCAGGATTGGCCGCGGGTGGCGGCGGCGGCTGGTTGGCCGCGGACGCCATGTCGGGAATCTCGATCGGCTTGGTGATCTTGCTTTCCTGGATACCGGCATCCACGGAAACGTAAACCGGCCCCTTGGGCCCGGTATTGGCGATCTTGTAGGCGCGGGCAATGGATTCGCACACCCCTTCGCCGGTCGCCGCTTCGTCGTCCCACTTGACCCACTGGCGCACGACCTCGCCCTGGGTGTTGGCGGAATGTTCGTAGTCGATGCCGCGGCGCAGCTTCGGATCGGCCGGGCCCGAGCCGCCCAGCACCACCACCGGCTGGTGATCGGCGAAGGCGTTGTAGATGGCCATCGAGCCATGCATCAGCCCAACCAGGTCGTGCAGGATCGCCAGCGACGGCAGGCCCGACGCCTTGGCATAGGCCTGGGCGGCATGAACGCAGACATCTTCATGGGCGCACAGAACCGCCTGCGGGTCCGTGTTGCCGAGGTAGTTGACCATGCTGTCGTGCAGGCCGCGATAGGACGAGCCGGGATTGATGAAGGCGTATTTGAAGCCGACGGCACGCAGCGTATCGGCGATGGCGTCGGAAGCGTATTCGGGCCGGTTGGCGCCCTTGAGCTTTACCGGCCGATCGATCGCCGGGCCGGTGGATGCGGCTTTACTCTTGCGTGTGCCTGCCATGATGTCCCCCTGAAACCTTGGTGTTTGTTGACTTTCTGGTACACCTTGGCCCCGATGGCGTCAATTAACGCCCGCTGGCGGCCCCCATTTAGGGGCTTGAGCCGAGCACCATATGCGCTACATTCGGCCCGCCGCAGGAGGCGGCACGAATAAAATTCCCCGGATCAACGGGGAACGTGGGGATAGCGTCCGCTGATACGGATGATAATCATATGCTAGATACCATTGGCGGCATGGTTCACGCGCTCGGCACGGCGTCACTTCACCTGCTGCATTTCGAATCCTTGCTGTTCCTCGTCGCGGGGACCTGTATCGGGCTGCTGTTCGGCGCCATTCCAGGTCTTGGCGGCACCACGGCGCTGGCGCTGCTGATCCCGCTCACCTACGGCATGGACAAGGCCGACGCGATCATGCTGCTCGGCGGCTCGATGGCGGCAACATCCACCGGCGGCTCGGTTTCGGCGATCTTGCTCAACACACCGGGGATCGCGCCCAACGCGGCGACGACCTTCGACGGCTTCCCCCTGGCGCAGCAAGGGCGCGCCGGTGAAGCGATCGGCGCCGGTGCCACAGCATCGGCCATGGGCGGCCTGATCGGTGTTTTCACGCTGTTGCTGGTGATCCCCATCGCCAAGGAAATCGTTCTCCTGTTTTCGCCGCCAGAATTTTTCCTGCTGGCGATCTTCGGCCTTTGCGCCATCGCGGTTTCGACCGGGGCGCGGCTTCTGCAAGGATTGATCGCGGCGATTTTCGGCTTTATCTGCGCCTTTGTCGGCTTCGACTATGTCACCGGCGTGGTGCGCTACGCCTATGGCATCGATGCGCTGTGGGACGGCATCAAGCTGGTGCCCGCATTGATCGGCCTGTTCGCGATTTCGCAAATGATCGACCTGTCCGTAAAGGGCGGATCGATTTCCGACGACGCCCTGCAGGTCAAGATCCAGCGCGTCAGCGACGGCATCAAGAACGTGTTCCGCAACTGGTCCACCATGCTGACAGGTTCGGCCATCGGCACCTTCATCGGCGCGGTGCCCGGTGTCGGCGGCACGGTGGCGGCGTTCCTCAGCTATTCGACCCAGGTGCAGCGCGACCCCAATCCGGAAATCCCCTATGGCAAGGGCAATATCCGTGGCGTCATCGCCCCGGAATCGGCCAACAACGCCAAGGACGGCGGCTCGCTGATCCCGACGCTGGCCTTCGGCATTCCCGGCAGCGCGGAAACCGCCGTGTTCCTGGGCGCCATGGTGCTGCACGGGCTGGAACCGGGCCCGCGCCTGCTGTTCGATCACGAAGACGTGGTCTTTACCCTGGTGCTGACCCTGACGGTGGCTTGCGTCATCGCCACACTGATCGTTCTCGCCCTGGCCAAGCCGATGGCCTACCTGACCCTGGTGGATGCCCATGTGCTGGCCCCGACGGTGATCGTCGTCGCCCTGGTCGGCGCCTACGCGCTGCAGGGAGAATTCGGTGACGTGATCGTCGCCATGGTGTTCGGCGTCATCGGCTACCTGATGATCCGCTTCGATTATCCCCGCATCACGTTCACCATCGCCCTGGTGCTTGGTGAGATCACGGAACGCAGTTTCTTCCAGGCCATGGGCATTTCCGACGGCAACTGGATGATCTTCCTGACCCGCAACGTTTCGCTGATCCTTCTGGTGCTTTGCGTCCTGACCCTGCTGGTGCCCTGGCTGCGTAACGCCATGGCGCGCCGCGCCAAACGCCAAGAGCAAAAGGGAGGCGCGTCATGACCGAGACCACGACACCCACGACCAGCCTGCTGACGGGCAAGACCCTGGCCGGTGGCGCGGTGCTGGCCGCATCGCTGGTCGCTTTCGTCGTCATGTACTACACCGACCTGCACCAGACCTGGATGGCGATCCCGGCTGCGATCGGCTGGGCGGCGGCGCTTTACGGCACGCGACCGCTGGTGGCGCGCGAGAAAGTGAGCGCGCTTTACTTCGCTTACGGCGTCATGGCTTTCCTGATCTTCTTCCTGCACGAAACCTACGAGTTCCAGGGAAAGATGCGAATTTTCCCGCTGATCGTGGGCTGGGTTGGCGTCGGGCTTTCGATCCTCGACATTCTCAGCCTGACCAATTTGGGCGTGGCACGGATCATCAACACGCTTTTCGGCTCGGCGGCGAGCGAACCGCCCGACGAAGGCCGCAAGCCGGCGCGTGAAATCGCCTGTTTTGTCGCCATTGCCGCTGGTGTCGTGCTGATCTGGCTGGTGGGCTTCCTGATCGCCTCGCCCCTGTTCGTGGCCTCCTGGATGATCTTCTGGGGCGGCAAGACCCTGCGCCAGGGCATCTATGGCGGTGTATTTACCTTCGCCTTCATCTGGCTGCTGTTCGAGGGCCTGCTGCGCTACGAGCTCTACCGTGGCGAAGTGGTGCTCTGGCTGATCGACCTGATCCAGGGTTAACCCCCTCAACGCACCCCGGCTTCACGGCCCCGGAAATCCGCCTGTTCTGCGTCTTTCCGGGGGATTGCGTGGCCCTATGGGTTGAATTTCCATAATCCCCCCTTTAGGCTTGCCGCCAGGAAACAGACCCTCACGATCGACGCGTTCACAGAAGCGGAACACCGCCCGGAACGTCCATACAACAGGGAGAAACCATATGCGCAATACCCTCGCAGTCACCACCATGCTTGCCGCGTCCGTGCTGGCTTTCGGCGCGCCCGCCCAGGCCGCCTTCCCCGAAAAAGACATTACCTTCGTCATTCCCTATGGCCCCGGCGGCGGCTTCGATACCTACGTCCGCAAGATCGCCCCTGTGATGGCCAAGCACCTGCCGGGCAAGGTCAATGTCGTGCCCAAGAACGTCGCGGGCGCCGGCGGCAAGAAAGCGGTCGCCAGCCTCTATCGCGGCAAGCCCGACGGCTACACCATCGCGATCTTCAACATGCCGGGCATGCTGCTGGACAAGATTCTCGGCAAGAAGACCTCCTACGATATCGACCGCTTCGTCTGGCTCGGCCGTATCGCCCAGTCCAAGTACGCGCTATCGGTCGCGAGCAAGGGCCCGTACAACTCGGTCGATGACCTGAGGAACGCCAAGTCGCTGAAATACGCGGTCACCAGCCCGAGCTCCGGCGCCTATGTCGCGGGCAAAATCATGGCGGCCGCGCTTGGCATGAACATCAAGTTCCTGCCGGGCTATAAGGGATCAGCCAAGATTTCACTCTCCATCGTGCGCGGCGACACTCAGTTGTCGCTGTTCAACACGCGCTCTCTAGCGAAGTGGATGAAGGGCGGCGATCTCAAGGCGGTGCTGTCGTTCGAGGAAAAGAGCTCGTTCAAGGGCGTGCCCACGGCGGCCTCCATCGGCAAAAAGGAGCTTGAGCTGCTTACAATCGAGCGCGTCGTCGGCACCACCCCTGGCGTTTCGCCCAAGGTGCAGAAGATCTTGTCCGATGCGCTGTACAGCGCCCTGATGGATCCCGCTATCCAGGGCTGGCACAAGAAGACCAAGCGTCCCATCGACCCGCTGAGCGGCGATGAAACTGCCAAGCTGCTCAAGAACCTGGCTGTCTTCTACACCAAGTACAAAGACGTCCTGAAGTAAACCGGGGCGTTCCTCTCAGGGGCGTTTCCGCAGCCGCGGGAACGCCCCTTTTGCATGCGCGGCCTAAGCAGGGGCGGAAACTGTATAGCGGCGCAACAGGCGAATCTGGTCCGACGGAAAATCGGTGCGCGCGTGATTGGTGCAGCGGTTATCCCAGATCAGGAAATCCCCCGGCGTCCATTTGTGGGCATAAATGAATTCCGGTCGCTCCGTCGCATCGATCAGCTGCGCCAGCAGAATGTCACTTTCGGCGCGGTCAATCCCCTCGATCCAGTGCGACATCAGGCGGTTGACGTAAAGCGCCTTACGCCCAGTCTTGTCGTGAACACGGGCCAGCGGGTGCACCGCCTGGCGCCAGCGTGGGTCATCGGGATTGAATTCGTCAGCCTTGGTTGCGTCCAGCATGTAGGTATTGTGAATGAATAGGCCCTCAATCCGCGCCCGGGTTTTGGCGTCGAGCGAATCATAGGCACCATACAGGTCGGCGAACAGGGTATCGCCGCCTTGATCAGGGATGCGAATACCGTAGAGCGTGGTGGCAAGATAGGGGCTCTCTCGGTGCGCCCCATCCGAATGGAACTGCATGTCACCGTCGGGAAGGTTACCGATAGGCTTGCCGTTTTTGCGTACGTTGGACACTAGCATCACACCCTTGCGGTAATCCGCCTGGTCGCGTTTAGCTACCTCTAACTGAGATGCAGGCAACTTGTAGTCTGAATCGGCGCGGCCGAAGTAGCCGCAAAAACGAATCTGGTCGTCCGCCGACAGTTTCTGTCCCGGAAAGCATAGCACTTGGTAGCGCAGGAAGGCCTGATGCACCACCTCTAGCGCCGGGCCCTCTAGCGGGCGACGCAGGTCTAGCCCCTCTATACGGGCGCCCAGCGGAGCCTCCAGGGGCACCACTTTGGGGGCAAGACAGGTGGTTACGGTCATTACAACCTCCGGATTTCGGGAAACGGCAAACTCCACTCTACACGGTCCCGAACATCGATGCCACGGCAGCTGGGGCCTTGATCAGCACTCCTCAGAGGGATAGTTTAGCACCCCGCTCCGGCAGGAAAAAGTTACCGCCGGAAGGCATTTTCAAGGGGAGATTCTGTGGCCCAATCTAAATTGTCGCCTATCAGCGACGTAATTGAAGACGCTCGTAACGGGCGCATGTTCATCCTAGTGGACGACGAGGACCGCGAAAACGAAGGCGACCTGATCATTCCCGCAGAAAAGGCCGATGCCGACGCGGTGAATTTCATGGCCCGTCATGGCCGAGGCCTGATTTGCCTCTCCATCACCCCCGAACGCGCTGAGGTCCTGGGCCTCTCGCTGATGTCTCAGAAAAACCAGTCGCGCCACCAGACCGCGTTCACGGTCTCGATCGAAGCGCGGGAGGGCGTGACCACCGGGATCTCCGCCGCCGATCGTGCCCACACCATCGCTGAAGCAATCAACCCCAATCGCGGCAGCTCTGATATAGTCACCCCCGGCCATGTCTTTCCGCTGATCGCCCAGTCCGGCGGCGTACTGATCCGCGCCGGCCACACCGAAGCGGCAGTGGATGTCGCGCGACTAGCGGGGCTGAACCCGTCCGGCGTAATTTGCGAAATCATGAAGGACGACGGCACCATGGCGCGACTGCCGGACCTTCTAGAATTCGCCAAGACACACAAGCTCAACATTGCTTCCATCGCCGACCTGATCGCCTATCGTCGCCGCACAGAAAAAATCATCAAGAAGGTGGCGGAAACTGCAATCAACTCTCGCTACGGCGGTGAGTTCCGTTTACATGTCTTCGCCAACCAGATCGATTACGACGAACATATCGCCCTGACCTGCGGCGATGTTTCGGGCTCCGAACCAGTTCTGGTGCGCATGCACGCACTCAACCTGCTGGGCGACGTACTAGGCGATTGCACTGAATCCCAGTTCGCCGCAGGTGAATCCCGCGACCGTGGCACAGAATTGCAAGCATCGATGAAAATGATCGCCGAAAAAGGCCGTGGCGCGGTCGTGATCATCCGTGAGCCAACACCGACCGCCATCTCACGCTTCGTTCTGGAACGTGAAGGTAAACCGCTGACCAAACCGATCTCGGAATTGCGCCAGTACGGCATTGGCGCTCAGATTCTGCTAGAACTCGGTATTCAGAACATGGTCCTACTGACCAATACCAAGCGGTCCATCGTCGGCCTCAACGGCTATGGCATCAATCTGGTGGGGCAACAGCCGATCCCCCTGTGAGCCTTTGCGGATGCGAGCGAATCGCGTGATTTCCTTGTCCCCAATGCTTGTGCGGGATTGGTGGCCGATGTAGTTTGAAAAATACAAAAAGTATCGCTTTAAAGGGTTAAAAAAGGAGATCAAGGTCCCATGGCGAAATCCAAAGGCAAGGCCAGCACCGTCAAGGTCTTCAATATGAAGATCGAGGTCGTCCGCCAGGGTCGCGGGTCGCCTCTGGTGGTCTTTTACGATGAAGAAGCGCTGGCTCTGGATGGCCCCTTGCTAGACCGCCTAGCGGTGGGCGGACGCGAAGTCATCGTGGTTTCGCCCCCCGGCTTCGGCAAGTCCGACCGCCCCGACTGGGTCGATAGCATTGATGATTGCGCCTATATTTGCCTCGACGCGCTGGACGCCCTCAAGGTCAATAATGCGGATGTCATCGGCTTCGGCGTCGGTGGCTGGCTCGCCGCGGAAATGGCGGTCAAGACGACGCGCAACATGCGCCGCCTGGTACTGGTCGACCCGTTCGGCATCAAGGTCGGCGGTCGTTTCGACCGTGATATCCAGGATATCTGGTTCCTGTCTGCGCAGAAGGTACAGGAACTCAAGTATGCCGATGAGGCCAAGGGTAATATCGACTACACGGCAATGCCAGAGTCCAAGCTCACCATTATTGCCCGCAACAAGGAATCCTACGCCCGCTTCTGCTGGCAGCCCTATATGCACAATCCCAAGCTCAAGGGTCGCCTGCATCGGATCGACGTGCCCACCCTGGTAGTCTGGGGCGAAAAAGATGGCATCATTACCCCCGCGTATGGCCGCGCCTTCGCCAAGGAGATCCAGGGCGCCAAGTTCGCATTGGTCAAGAATGCGGGGCATTTCCCCCATGTCGAGCAGCCCGATGCGCTGCTCAAGCTGATTGACGGCTTCCTCGGCCAGGCGCGCAAACCCCCAGCCCCGAAGAAGACGAAGGTGGCGAAAGCGAATAAGACCAAAGGAAAGACTTCCAAGCTGAAACAAGCCAAGGCTAAAAAAGCGCCTGCATACAAAAAGGGGGCTGGTCGCAAGAAATCACCAGCACGTAAGCTCACCCGTCGTAGCCGTTCGGCCCGCTAGAGATAGAGAAAGGGAGATATAGATATGCGTTGCTGGCACTTCACCGAAATGCCCTACCCCCATCTGCCGGACATGGATACCCTAGAGTCTATGCGGGTGAGTATACCAAATCGTATTTACGACCCGCAGGTTGGCGCTGATCTTTATAAGCGCTACTTGGACGAGCACATGCTGGCCGACGAGCTGGGCCTTAATATCATGCTTAACGAGCATCACCAGACCGCCACCTGCACCAACGTCGCGGCCCCTCTATCAGCGGCAATTTTGGCGCGCCAGACCAGCAATGCACGTATCTGCATCCTGGGCAATCCTATGGCCAACCGCGCCGATCCGATCCGCGTGGCTGAGGAAATGGCGATGATCGACGTTATATCGCGCGGGCGCCTTGATGCCGGCTTCGTGCGCGGCGTACCATATGAAACCTTCGCCGCCAACACCAACCCGACCCAGACGCTGGAGCGCCTATGGGAAGGCATTGATCTTTGCATAAAGGCCTGGACCACCCATGACGGGCCGTTCAACTTCGAAGGGAAGTTCTGGCACAAGCGCCAGGTCAACGTCTGGCCGCGTTGCTACCAAGCCCCGCATCCGCCGGTCTGGATCACGGGTTCGTCGGACAAGGAAAATATCAAGGAAGTTGCGCGCCGCGGCTTCACCTTCGCCATGTTCCTTCAGCCACACGAAAAGGTGAAGGACATGTTCGACGCGTACCGTTCGTGCTCGATTTATTCTGATCCCGAAGAGGTCCGCCGCCACATCGCCTATATGCCTCTCGTCGCCACCGGTGAAACCGAGGCCGAGGCCGAGGCACTGGCTCAGAAACTATCCTGGTACCTGCACGCCAAGACGCCACCGCAGTTCCGCAACCCGCCGGGCTACGTGCCGGTCGCCTTTAACGTCCAGGCGCTCAAGGGAAAGTATACCGGCCGCACCGACGCGGTGCGCACCCAAGGCCTAGATTATCTGAAGGAACAGGGCGTGCTGATTTGTGGCACCCCGGACCAAGTGTTTAAGCAAATCAAACGCTTTTACGGTTTAGTCGGCGGTTTCGGCCAGTTGCTAATGATGCAGCAAGCCGGTTTCGTCACCCACGCAGAAACTGTCAAGTCGCTAACGCTGTTCGCCAAGGAAGTCTATCCCCGGGTAAAGGAAGAGTTCGCATTCCGACCCGCTAAGAGTGCCGCTGCCCAGTAAGGGCCATCGGCTACTGGCATGGCAACAGGGCTTTTAGGTAAGGGCAAGACCGTCGCCGTTGACGGCATCAACACCCACTATTTCGAGGCGGGGGAGCGTGGCCGTACGCCCAGCGTACTGTTGCTGCATTCGGCCGAGTTCGGCGGTGCGGCCGAAATTTCGTGGGAACATAATCTACCCGCGCTAGCCAAGGAATTTCATGTTCTGGCGCCGGACCACTTGGGCTTCGGACGCACTGACAAGGTCTTTGACTTCTGTGGTCAGTTCAACAAGCGTGTCTGGCATATCCGCCGCTTCCTCGAAGTGATGGATGTTAAAGAGGTCTTCGTCGTCGGCTCTTCTATGTCTGGAGGGCTTTCGCTCGCCGTCTCAGCGCGCGATGAACCAGACTGGCCGATCTGCAAGGTCGTCACCTGCTCTGGAGGTGGCTTCGCCCCAGCCAATGAGGCCCGCAGTGTACTTAACAGCTATGACGGTACCCTGGAGCACATGCGCCGCATCGTCGACGTGATGTTCATCGATCCGAAATGGGCTCGTGATGAGATCTACCTTGCCCGCCGCCAGGAACTGGCGACCCTGCCCGGCGCCTGGGAAGCTACGGCGGCGGCCCGCTTCAAGGCACCGTTCCGCGGCAAAGGTGGACCGAGCGAGCGCGAAGCGCTGGACTACACCAAGATCCGCGTCCCCTGCCTGGTAATGGCGGGGGCCAAGGACCCCCTGCGTTTGCCTGACTACGCGCCGGAGCTGGCGGCCGAAATTCCCGGCGCCCGGTTGCACGTTTTCGAGAATGCCGCCCACATGCCCAATATCGAATGCGCCCTGAATTCAACGATGTGCTGATCAATTTCCTGAAGGAAGACCAGTGAGCCTCGATCCCAATACCGCAAAACCAGTTGAATCCAGCGCGCTCCGCGATTTCGCCGGGCGTTTCGCCACCGGCGTGACCGTGCTGACGACACGCGGCAAAGACGGCAAGACTTTTGGCCTGACTATGAACGCGGTGAGCTGCGTTTGCCTTGAGCCGCCACTGTTCCTCGCCTGCGTCGACCAGAAATCTGCGACTCTGGCGCCACTGACGGAAAGCGGAGTCTTCGCGCTCAATATCCTGGCCGCTGGGCAGGATGCGATTTCCAATAATTTTGCATCCAAAGGCGACGATAAATTCGCCAATGTCGCCACCGAGGAGGGCGTGCTCGGCGTACCGCTGATTACCGGCGCCCTGGCAGCAGCCGAGTTTCGGCTGCACCAGACCATCGAGTCGGGTGATCATGTCATTGTGATCGGCGAAGCACTTGCGAGCCGTAGCGAAGACGTCGAGCCCCTGCTCTACTTCCGGGGAAAATACGGCGCTATCTCCCGCTAGGGCGTGATACCACACCCACAGCGCCATGACGCGGGGATGGTCTGGCAGTTCTGGCGCACAGGCTGGGTATGCGGGCGCAAGCGCCGACGACACGCTATCAGGCGGGGATCTCGCCGAGGACCGTCAGCCGGCGCATGACGCGGTCCTGCTCGGGATCGAAGTCTCGCCGAGCATGTGCCGTGCAGCGGTTGTCCCACATCAACAGGTCGCCCAATCGCCAGCGGTGTTCGTAAACGAACGCCGGGGTTTCTATGTGATCGAATAGCCGCGCCAGAAGCGCCGCGCCTTCCTCCCGATCCATGCCCACCACTTCGCGGGTCATCAACCGGTTCACATAAAGGCATTTGCGCCCGGTCATCGGATGGGTGCGCACCAGCGGGTGAACGTGGCGCGGCGCGTCATCGGACACGGCCGCGGCAGTATGGGTAGCGCCCGCATCATAATCATAAACGTGAAGGACCTTGAGCCCCTCGAGGCGTGCCTTCGTTTCCGCGTCCAGCGTGTCGTAGGCGCGTTGCAGATCGCAAAACAGCGTGTTGCCGCCGGTCGCGGGAATCTTCATGGAATAGAGGATCGTCGCCTTGGCCGGACGCGCCTGGTAGCACTGGTCGATGTGGAACATCATTTCGCCCACCGGCAGGGCGTGGACGTATTCGCCGTCCTTCTTGACGTTGGAAATATACATGATGGCCGGATCTTCGCCGGTAAAGTCCGGGGTATGGATGACCGACAACTCGCCGACGCGCCGTCCGAAGCGCAACTGGTCCTCGGCGCCGATGTCCTGGCGGCGAAAGCAGATCACCAGGCCTTCGTGCCAGATATCCATGACCGCGCGGAAGGTGCCTTCCGCCATCGGCTGCGCCAGGTCGACGTTGAGAATCTCGGTCCCGCACGGTTCATGGCGCAGGATTTCCACGCCCTTGTACACATCGCGCACCGGCGGGCGAGTCGAGACTTCGGGAAAATCGGCAAGCTGGACGGTCATGGGGGCCGGACTTTCAATATTCATAAGAACTCTAAGAATTATACGATCCCATCCCCCTGCGTCAACGGGGCCGCCCCGGTCCGCCAATTCGCCGTGAGCCCGCCGTCGGATGCGCCTATAGTAGCGGGGGATTATCATAGGGCCGGAGTGGGCATGTTCAAACTTGGCGACCGGGTACGCAATCCCGCCCGCAATGTCGTGGGCGCGGTCATCGATATCGATGGGGACACCGTCTATATCGAGCAGGACAACGGCTGCGAGGTGGATTTCCCCGCCACCACGCTGGTGCTGGAAAAGGACTTCCAGGCCCGCCACGATACCTCGCTCCGCGCGGACGCGGCGGCCAGCCGCAGCGATCCCGTCTACGCCGCCGTATTGGCGAACATCTATCCCGCCGTCCTGCAACTGGGCCAGGCCGAGCACGCGGCCGCCGAGCGCATTCCCGGCGTCACGCCAAAAACCTGGGACGAGCTCAGCGCCCTGCAAAAACTCAACGCCGTATCCGCCGCCACCGAGGTACCGATCAAGGCATGGATCGACGCCAACCAGCCCGGCGCCAAGCCCAACATCGGCGCATTGCAGCTTTCCATCCTGGGTGCGTTGAAAAAAAAGACACCCAGTACCTGATCCACAACAGGGAGAAACCCATATGGCCGATATCGCCGGATACGGGGAACGCGCCCCCCAATACCTTTGCGTCTGCATTTCCAACGAGGTCAAGCCGGCGCCGGATATCGGGCGCTCACGCGACGAGGTCCATGCCGAGCACGTCGCCTTCCTGCAAGACCTATTCGACCGGGGCATCCTGTTCGGTTCCGGCCCCCAGGTCGAGGAATCCGGCACCCGCCACGGCGGCGCGGTCTATATCCTGCAAGGGGTGAGCCTGGCCGAGGCCAATGAAATCCTGGCCCAGGAACCGAATATCCGCGAAGGCCTGCGCGACAAGGACGTGCACCCGTGGCGGCGGATGTGGTTCGGCGGCTGAGAGACCTCAGGCAGCCCTGAGCGGCTCGCCATCGACGGTGAAGCGCCGCATGTGACGTTCCTTGGTCGGATCGAAATCGGCCCGCGCATGAACCGTGCACTGGTTGTCCCAGATCAGCAAATCGTCTTTGCGCCACTTGTGGCTGTAGACGAACTCCGCCCGTTCCTGGTGATCGAAAAGGCGATCCAGCACCTCGCGCCCGGCATCATCGTCCAGACCCTCGATGGCAAACGTCATCAGGCGATTGACGTAAAGCGCCTTGCGCCCGGTCACCGCGTTGCGCACCACCATGGGCTGGATGAATTTCCGCGCATTGGGCGAGGATGCCACCTGGTCCCGTGACGTGGAATCGTAACTGAACACGTTAAGCGCCCGGTGCCCATCGACGATCGCCCGCAGGTCGTCGGGCAGCGCGTCGTAGGCCGCGCACAGGTTGCCGAACAGCGTGTTGCCGCCGACATCGGGCACGACAATGGCGTAGAGACAGGTCGCCCGCGCCGGGCGCTCGACATAGCACTGGTCGATGTGAAACATCATCTCGCCTTCCGGCAGCGAGCCGATGAAACGACCGTCTTTCTTGCGGTTGGATACGAACATCACGTCCGGCGGATCATCAGCACCCTCGGCACGGGTATCGGCGGGGCGTGAGCGCTTGCCGAGCGGACCGAACAGCGCGCAAAACCGTGTGTGACCTTCCACCGTCAGCTTCTTCTGGCCGCGCACCACCAGCACCAGATGCTCGGCGAAGGCAGCCTTGAGCGCCGCGCCGTCGCCGGGCGCCAGGGGCTGGTTCAGGTCAATGCCGGTAACCTCGGCCCCCAGTGCCGCCGACAGCGGCCTGATTTCCAGCGCCACGGATCAGGTCGCCGGGGCGTCGGGGTTGACCGAACCCCAGATCTGTTCGTTCCAGTCCCGCGGCAAGGTGCCGTCCTCGAAACCCATGCCGACGTAATGGCTCCACAGCTTGAAGCAATGCTGCTCGCGGTTGTTGTTGACCTTGGTAATCAGGGCCAGTTCTTCAGTCGTCAGCGGCTTGATCTTGCCCACCGTCGCGGCCTGGTAATGGGCCTTTGCGTTTTCCTCGAAATGGACCGCGTCCACCAGAAGCGCCGGCAGGCTTTCGGCCACCAGAACCCCGCCGTGCGCCCGCAGCAGCGCGCCGAAATTGTCGCCCAGCGTATCGGCCAGTTCCTTGCCCTGGCGGGAGCACTTGATATGGGTCGGATCGGGATGGGTCGGCACCCCCGACGACCAGCGCGCGGCGTGGCTTTTCATCAGCGCCAGTTCGATCCCGTCGAGCATGGTGAACATCGCCGCCAGCTCGGAATGGGTATGTACCACGCAATCAATATCGCGGCGCGCGCGCAGGACTTCCGAATGGATGAAGGATTCGAGCGGCGGCTTGTAGCCCGCCGGGCCCTCGATAACGTTGCAGTCCATATCGCAAATGACCAGGCCTTCCGGTTCCAGCCCGGCGCGGGAATCGTTAACCGACTGGATCATAAAGGCGTCGCGGCCCGGAATGCGCACACTGGCATGGCCGGAATAGGTCAGGATTCCTTCCTTGTGCAAAAGCCGTGTCAGGGCGGCAAGCTGCACGCGGAGGCTGGTGATCGAGGCTGTGGAATTGGAGCCCGCATCGGCGGTCGCCATGTTGTTTCTCCCTGTTGGTCGGTTACCCGGCGCCCGCCTAGGGGGCGAGGCCGTCAAGATTCCGCTTCATGGCGTGAAGGGTGCGGCGCACCGCCTCCACATCCGCGAGCGGGACCCCAGCCACGGCGCGAATATTTACGTCAATGGCGTGGGGCAAAAGCATGTTGCGCAGCGCACGGCCGCGATCGGTCAGGTAGATGTTCACCTTGCGCTTGTCGTCGGTATTGCGCACGCGTTTTACATAGCCGCGCTTTTCCATGCCGTTGAGTGCCGTCACCGTCGTCGGCTCCATCATGCCGACGCGCTGGGAAAGTTCGCGCTGTGTCAGGCCGTCTTCTTCCCACAGCACGCGCAGGAAATACCACTGCCCGATGGTCACGCCCTGGGCGGAAATGCGTGCCTGCAAAATCTTGGTAAAGGCCCGGTAGGTATCGCGCAGCAGGTAGCCGACGCTGGTTTCCGAATCAAACTCCACGTCCTTGCCCTGGGCGGCAGCGGCCTGTGCGGCACGGGCCTCGGGCACGAGATCGGAACTGTCGCTCATGGGCTGAAATCTTTCTCCACCAATCCGGGCGCGGGTCAAACCGTTAGGTTGCGAATCATTCTAGGATGGAATGTTTGGAATTCCAAGAATTTGGCCCGCCCTCGCCCGCCGCCATCTTGCGCCCCGGGCAGGAGCCGCTAATGTATGCCCCCCGCGAGGACAAGGACCCGGCCCGTGAGCCCAGAATCGGCCAAGCAAGACATCGCCCAAAAGGCCCGCGAAATCGGCTTCGATGCCGTCGGCTTCGCGGCCGTCGGCGCCGTGCCCGATGGCGGGCGGGACCTGGCCGCCTATGTCGCCGCCGGGCATCACGGCACCATGGCCTGGATGGCGGGGCGCAACGGGGAACGCGCCCATCCCACCGGCCTGTGGGCCGAGGCCCGCACGGTGATCGCCCTCGCCATGAACTACGCCCCGCCGGGCGACCCGCTGATGCTTCTGGGCCGGCGCGAGCGCGGCTCGGTCGCCGCCTATGCGCGCGGGCGCGATTACCATGACGTGATGAAATCGAAGCTCAAGCGCCTGGCGCGCTGGATCGCCCAAACCCACGAGGCCGGGGTCAAGGTCTTCGTCGATACCGCGCCGGTGATGGAAAAGCCGGCCGCCGCCGCCGCGGGTCTCGGCTGGCAGGGCAAGCACACCAACCTGGTTTCCCGCGATCACGGGTCGTGGCTGTTCCTGGGCGAAATCTTCACCACCCTGGAGCTGCCCGCCAACGCGCCGGAAAGTGATCATTGCGGCTCGTGCCGCGCCTGCCTCGACGCCTGCCCCACCGATGCCTTTCCCGCACCCGGAAAGCTCGATGCGCGGCGCTGCATTTCGTACCTCACCATCGAGCACAAAGGACATATCGCACCGGAATTTCGCGCCGCCATGGGCAACCGCATTTATGGCTGCGACGACTGCCTGGCGGCCTGCCCGTGGAACAAGTACGCCACGCGCACCCGCGAATATGCCTTCCTGCCGCGCATCGAGCTGACCGCGCCCAAGCTGGCCGATCTTGCCGGGCTGGATGACGCAAGCTTCCGCCGGGTCTTTTCCGGCTCGCCGATCAAGCGCATCGGGCGCGATCGCTTCGTGCGCAACGTACTGATCGCCATCGGCAATTCGGAAATGCCTTCCCTCACACCGGCGGCCGAGCGCCTGCTCGACGATCCGGCCCCGGTGGTGCGCGCCATGGCGGTCTGGGCGCTTTCGCGGCTGTTGCCCGCGGATGCCTTCCACGCACTTGCCGGAAGGCGGGCAGCCGACCCCGACCCCGATGTCGCCGCCGAATGGCGATCCGCCGAAACCCCTGCCGTGCGACAGGCTGTGCGATGAAACTCTCGGATTTCGATTTCGACCTGCCGCGTGAACTGATCGCGGCGCGCCCGATGGAACCGCGCGAGGCGGCGCGGCTGCTTGAAGTTCGTCCCGGCGGCGGGCTGAACGATCACACCGTCGGGGACCTGCCGGAACTCCTCGCTCCCGGCGATATCGCCGTGGTCAACGATACCCGCGTTGTGCCCGCGCGCCTGAAAGGCAAGCGCGGCGAAGCCGGGGTCGAGATCACCTTGCATCGCAACCTCGGCCACGGCCGCTGGCACGCCTTTGCCAAGGGGGCGCGCAAGCTGACGGCGGGCGACATCATTACCTTCGGCGCCGAATTCGCCGCCACCGTCGAAGGCAAGGGCGACGGCGGCGAGGTAACGCTGGATTTCGCCCTGCCCGAGGACCGGATGCTCGACTCCCTTGAACGTTTCGGCGCCGCGCCCCTGCCGCCCTATATCCCGCGCGAAGGCGGCCCCGATGCCCGCGACCAGGCCGATTACCAAACCATATTCGCCGACCGCCCCGGCGCCGTCGCCGCGCCAACCGCGGGCTTTCACTTCACCGAGGGCCTACTACGCCAGATGCTGGCGCGCGGCACCAAGCGCGCCACGGTGACGCTGCATGTCGGCGCCGGGACCTTCCTGCCGGTCAAGGTTGACGACGTGAAGGATCACAAGATGCACAGCGAGTGGGGCGAGATCGACGCCTTCACCGCCGAGTTCATCAACACCGCCCGGGCCGAGGGCGGACGCATCGTCGCCATCGGCACGACGGCGCTGCGCCTGCTGGAATCCGCTGCCCGGCCCGACGGGAAGCTGGCGCCGTTTTCGGGGGAAACCGATATCTTCATCACGCCGGGCTATCGCTTCCGTGCGGTGGACCTGCTATTGACCAATTTTCACCTGCCGAAATCCACGCTGTTCATGCTGGTTTCGGCCTTCAGCGGACTGGACACGATGAAAGCGGCCTACGCGCACGCCATGGCGGAACGCTACCGCTTCTTTTCTTACGGCGACTGCTGCCTGCTGCATCCGGCACCCGGTGCCCGGGTGGGCGACCGATGACCGCCACCCGTTTCGGCTTCGAACTTCTCGGCACCTCCGGCGCGGCGCGGCGCGGGCGGATCACATGCGCCCACGGCACGGTGGAAACCCCCGTCTTCATGCCCGTCGGCACCCGCGCCACGGTCAAGGCGATGATGCCCGACACCGTGCGCCAGACCGGCGCCGAGATGATCCTCGCCAACACCTATCACCTGATGCTGCGCCCGGGATCCGACACCATTGAAAAGCTCGGCGGCTTGCACCGCTTCATGGACTGGCCCGGTCCGATCCTGACCGATTCCGGTGGCTTCCAGGTGATGAGCCTGTCGGGCCTGCGCAAGATAACGGACACCGGCGTCACCTTCCGATCGCATCTCGATGGCGCCCTGGTCGAACTGACCCCGGCGCGGGCAATGGAAATCCAGCGCCAGCTCGATGCCGACGTGACCATGGTGCTGGACGAATGCACCCCCTTCCCCGCCACCGAAGAAGTGGCCGCCGCCTCCATGCGGCTGTCCATGACCTGGGCGGCGCAAAGCCGCGATGCCTTCACCGAACGCCCCGGCTACGGCCTGTTCGGCATCGTTCAGGGCGGCGTTTACCCGGGCTTGCGCGAAGAAAGTGCCGCGGCGCTGCGCGCCATCGGCTTCGACGGCTATGCCATCGGCGGCCTCGCCGTGGGCGAGGGCCAGGAGGAAATGCTGCGCGTGCTCGATGCCACCGTGCCGCACCTGCCCACGGACAGGCCGCGCTACCTGATGGGCGTGGGCACGCCGTTGGACCTGATCCGTTCGGTCGCGCGCGGGGTGGACATGTTCGATTGCGTCATGCCGACGCGATCGGGCCGCACCGCCAAGGGCTTCACCCGCCGGGGCGAAGTCAATATCCGCAATGCCCGCCACGCGCTGGACCCGCGCCCGCTCGATGAAAACTGCCGCTGCACGGCATGTACACGGTTTTCCCGCGCCTACCTGCACCACCTGTTCAAGGCCGAGGAAATGCTGGCCGGCATGCTGCTGACCGCCCATAACGTCACCTTTTACCAGGACCTGATGGCGGATTTGCGCGCCGCTATCGCCGCCGGTAGCTTTAATGAGACCGCCGCGCAATGGGAAGCCGGGCTGGCTGAGGGCGATATTGCGCCGCTTTAGCCCCACCCTTTCCATCGCCGGCCAGCGGGCCTAAGATCACGCCATGACCGATACCCCCGAAAAACCCGCGCTGACGCAACTGGGCGGCGCCACCCCGCTGCCCGCCACCCCGGACGACGCGAAGATCGAAACCTTCGCCAACCCCGATCCGGGCACGGCGTACCTGGTGCGCTTCAGCTGCCCCGAGTTTACCTGCCTGTGCCCGATCACCGGCCAGCCGGACTTCGCCCATTTCGTTATTGATTACGTGCCGGGCGAGCGCTGCGTCGAAAGCAAGTCGCTGAAGCTGTTCATGGCATCGTGGCGCAACACCGGCTCATTCCACGAATCGACGACGCTCACCATTGCGCGCCGCCTGAACGAGGCGATGGCGCCCACATGGCTGCGCATTTCCGGTTTCTGGTATCCGCGCGGCGGCATTCCCATCGACGTGTTCTATCAATCGGGCCTGCCGCCCCAGGGCGTATTCGTGCCCGACGCGGGCGTTCCTCCCTACCGCGGGCGCAACTAGCCCCTAACAAAAAGAGGCGACTTCCATGATGTACGGCGACGGCTTCTTCGCTTTTCACCTGGCGGCGCTGGTTCCGTACCTGGTGATTTCGCTTCCCTTTGCCATCGGGTTCTATTTCGTCGCCCAGCGCATGGGCCGCCCGGCCCTGCTATGGGCCGTACTGGCGCTGATCCCGTTTATCAATTTCTTCTTCTGGATTTACGCGAGCTTCGCGATCGTGCTGCATATCCTCGACCGGCTCGGCCCCCGCGAGAGCCAACCGCATACGCATACCCACGAAAACTAGGCGGGCCTATTCATCGCCCCCGGCGTAGACGCAACCGGCGGTGCAGGTCTCGAACAGCACGACCTTCGCCAATTCCGGCAAGCGCGGCTTCAACTCACCCCAGATCCATCGCGCGATCACCTCGCTGGTGGGATTTTCCAGCCCCGGAATTTCGTTGAGGTAATAATGATCGAGCCGGTCGAGGATCGGCGCGAAAGCCGCCTTGACGTCGGCGAAGTCCATCACCCACCCTTCCGGCCCCGTAATCGGGCCCGCCACGTGCAGCTCGACCATGAAGGAATGGCCATGGAGACGCGAACACTTGTGGGTCGCGGGCAGGTTGGGCAGGCGGTGGGCCGCATCGAAGGTGAATCGCTTGAAAATTTCCATGGGTCAGATTACCGCATACCGAGGAACTTGTGGGTTTGCACGGATAGTCGCCACGCCGGGTGCGCCAGGCAATAGCGGATCGCCGCCTGGGTGTTGGCGGCGCCATCGGGACCATCCATGGGCTGCAAAAAGAAATTATCGAATGCCAGTCCCGCGAAGGCTTCCGGCGCGGCACCTGCCTGCGGGTAAACAAGCTTCAGCTCATGGCCGCGGGTCTGCTTCAACGGGGCGCCGGCCTTGGGGCTGACACAAATCCAGTCGATCCCGGCGGGGGCTTCGATGGTGCCGTTGGTTTCCACCGCGACCTCGAACCCGGCATCGTGAAAGGCCGCAATCAACGCCGCATCAAGCTGCAACAACGGCTCGCCCCCGGTGCAGACGACGAATCCCGGACCAATGCCGCAATCGCGTTCCCACACATCGCGCACGGCGCGGGCCAGCGCCGGGGCATCGGCGAAACGGCCGCCATCGGTGCCGTCAACGCCGACGAAATCGGTATCGCAGAAGCGGCACACCGCATCGGCGCGGTCGCGCTCCAGCCCCGACCACAGGTTGCACCCGGCAAAGCGGCAGAATACGGCAGCCCGGCCCGAATTGGCGCCTTCGCCCTGCAAGGTGGCGAACAGTTCCTTGACCGCGTAGCTCACGCGTCCACCCGGTAGCGGGTCGGGTCCGGCACGCCCGCTCCCTCGAAACCACGGCGGCGCAGCTGGCACGAATCGCACGCACCGCAGGCACGGCCCGCCGCGTCGGGATCGTAGCAACTCAGCGTCGCTCCAAAATCCACGCCCAGGTCGGTGCCCGCGCGCACGATTTCGGCCTTGGTCATTTCGATCAGCGGCGTGTGGATGCGCACCGGCAGCGTGCCTTCCACCGCGCCACGGGTCGCCAGGGTCGCCAGTTCCTGAAAGGCGCGGATGTATTCCGGGCGGCAATCGGGGTAGCCAGAGTAATCGCGCGCATTGACGCCGATGAAAATATCCCCCGCCCTCAGGACCTCGGCCCAGGCCAGCGCCAGGGACAGGAACACGGTGTTGCGGGCGGGCACGTAAGTAACGGGAATGCCGGTGCCCATTTCGGCCTCATCGCGATCCTTGGGCACGGGGATATCGGCGGTCAGGGCCGAGCCGCCGAAGGCACGCAGGTCGATCGGCAAGACCACATGGCGCGTCGCACCCTGGACCGAGGCCACCCGTGCGGCGGCTTCCAGTTCAACCTTGTGGCGCTGGCCGTAATCGAACGACAGGCAATAACACTCGAACCCGTCACGCTGGGCCATGGCCAGGGTGGTGGCCGAATCGAGCCCGCCCGACAGCAGCACCACGGCGCGCTTGGCCCCGGTCACGGCGTCTCCTCCTTGCCCCCGGCGAGGGCGACGTCCAGATCGGCCGGGCGCCGGGCGCGGAAGCGGCGGAACAGGTAAACCCCGAGCATGCCCGACAGGATGAACAGCGCGATGGAGGCGCCGATACGCAGGCCCGGATCAAGGTGAATGCCCGACCCGAGCAGGGCGAAGACCACGGTCTGCGGCAGGTAGCCGAGCGTCGAGCCGGCAACGAAGCGCACCCCGCGCACGCCGGAAACCCCGGCGGCGAGGTTGATCAGGAAGTTGGAGCCCACCGGCAACAGCCGCATCAGCAGCGCCATGGAAAACGGGTTGTCGTGGAGAAACGAATCGAGCCGCCGGATGCGTTCGCCGAAGCGCCTGCGAACCGCTTCGCGTCCGAGCAGGCGGGCGCAGCTGAAGGCGACGATGCAGCCGAGCGATGACGCCAGCAGCGCCAGCGCCGTGCCCTCGCCCATGCCGAAGGCATAGCCGCCGAGAAAGCTGACCGCCTGGCGCGGGAAGCCGATGGCGGTCAAACCGGCGCCCACGGCAAGGAAGATGATTTCCCCGGTCAGGCCGCGGCCGCGAATTTCACGGTCGATCCAGGCTTCGTTGACGAGCTGATCGAGACCCGAGACCTTGACCAGGTAGCCAAGCGCGACAAAACCCGCGATCAGAATCAATCCGCGCAGATATGGCTTTAGTCCCTGCACGGCCGGTCAGTCCTCGGGCCGGATATCGGGATGCTTGACCCGCCGTGCCAGCCAGGCAACGCCGAACAGGTCGGTAATGCCAACCCAGAGCCGGTCCCAGAAGCCGTAATTCGATACCCCGGCCTGGCGCGGGCGATGATTGACATCGACGCAGGCGATCTCGCCGCCGCCACGAATGATCAGCGCGGGAAAGTAGCGATGCATGTGATCAAAATACGGCAAGCGGATGAAGGCATCGCGGCGCATGACCTTGAGCCCGCAACCGGTGTCGCGCACGCCGTCGCGCAGCAACGTCTTGCGGATGGCATTGGCCAGCCGCGACGAAACCCGCTTGAGCCAGGTATCGCGCCGCTTGGCGCGATTGCCCGCCACCAGATGCAGGCGCCCGCCGGAATCGCCAAGCGCGACTTCCACCAGGGCGGGAATATCGGCGGGGTCGTTCTGGCCGTCGCCGTCCAGGGTCACGATCCAGGTGCCGCGCGCTGCTTCGCCGCCGGTACCGATCGCCGTGGACTGGCCGCAACTGGCGCCATGGGTGATGACCCGCAGGCGCGGAAAGCGCGCCTTCGCCGCCGCCAGTTCCCCGGCGGTGGCATCGGTGGAGCCGTCGTTGATGTAGATCACCTCGAACTCGAAACGACCTTCGAGCGCGGCGTGAATCTCCTCGATCAACGGCACGATATTGCCCGCTTCGTTGCGGACGGGGACGACGACGGAAAGAAGTGGTGACATGGCGCTCCGGGGGCCTTGGGCCGTGAGCCCGGTTTTACCCAACCCGACCGGCGATGTCCAAGGGCGATTAGGCGCAATCCGCCCTACCGCTATTGATCGGGCGGGGAGGCACCGTTAAGGTCGGCGCCGCGCAAACCACGCGGATCAGCCGGAAAGTCCCATGAAACCCACGCTCTATCTTGCCGCCGGCGCGGCGCTGGCGGCCCTGTTCTGGGCCTTTCCCGGCCTCGACCAGGGGGCGGCAAGGCTGTTTTACAGCCCCGAAGGGGGCTTCGCCCAGGGCCAGGGCCTGTTCGCGCGCACGGTCTATGCCTCGATCCCGATGCTGGAAACCGCGCTTTATATCGGCCTGGCGCTGGCGGCGCTGGCCCGCCTGATCCCCGCGGCGCGGCGCTTTCACGCCCGCTGGACGGTGATCGTCTATGTCGCGCTGTCGTTCGGCCTGGGGCCGGGGCTGGTCACCAACGCCCTTCTGAAAAACGAGATCGGCCGTGCGCGACCGCACCAGACGGTGGAATTTGGCGGCACCAAGAGTTTCAGCGCGCCCTTCGCCCCGGCCGACCAGTGTGATCGCAACTGTGCCTTCGTTTCGGGCCATGCCGCCTTCGCCTTCGCGCTGATGACCTTCGTGTTCCTGATGAAGGCCGGAACGGCGCGGCGTCATGCCGGCAGAACGGTGATCGCCTTTGGCATCCTGGTCGGCATCGGGCGCATGATGCAGGGTGCGCACTGGCTATCCGACGTGGTCTTCGCCGCGTGGATCAATATCGCCATCGCGTGGGCCTTGTACGAAGGACTGGTCCGGCGCGACGCGCTGGCCGCCTTTGCCCGCCGGATGAAATCCTAGCCGCGCAACTTCCGGGTTTCCGCTTCGTCCACGACGTAAGCGCCGTCGCGCTTGCGCAAGGCAACGCCATAAAGATCGCGGGCGGCATCAACGCTGACATAACCTTCGTTGACATCGGCCAGCACCAGATCGGACGGGCGCGCCTTGGGATCGCCGTAGCCGCCGCCGCCCGGCGTTTCGAGGCGGAAAATATCGCCATCCGCCAACGGATAATCAGAATAACGCGACGGCAGGATCTTTTCCTTTTCCGAGCCGGGATGCACGGTCATGCGGCCGCAACGGCCGTCTTCACCACCGGCAACGCCGCGTGGCGCGATGAAGTGCTTGTTGGAACGAATGTTGAAACGGGCCTCGCCCAGGTTTTCATATTCGCGCAACACGCCAAGCCCGCCCCGGAAGCGTCCGGCGCCGCCGGAATCGCGCACCAGTTCGAAACGGCGCACGCGGGTCGGAAATTCCGATTCAATGATTTCCACCGGCGCGATCCGCGCGTTGGACTGGTGCGAACACGCCCCCGACACGCCATCCTTCATGGCACGGCCGCCGGTGCCGCCACCGACGATTTCGTATTGCACGTAGCCCTTGCCCGAACGGGTCGAGCGTCCGCCGATGATGATCGAACGCGAGCCGCAGCCGTCGGCACGCGCCTTGTCGGGCACGATGTTGCTGAGCGCGTCCACCGTCGCTTCCGTCACCGCCGTCACCGTCGGCATGTAGGTGTTCACCGGCGCCGGGTAATGGGGATTGAGCACGCTGCCTTCGCGCAACTTGATTTCCGCCACCCGCAGCAGGCCCGAATTGATGGTGATGTTGGGGTCAACCTGGGTGATCAGGGTATAGACCATCGCCGCCTGAACCAAAGGCGGGCGGATGTTGGCCGGGCCCCGGGTCTGGTCGTTGGACGCGGTGAAGTCGAAGGCAATGCGGTCGCCCTTCTTTTCCACGACAACGTGCACGCGGATCGGCTTATCGAGCTCGATGCCGTCGTTATCGACGAAGCGCTCGGCCTCATAGCGGCCGTCGCGCCACTTGGCGATGGCGGCGCGCATGGTGCCCTCGGACACCCGCATCAGCTCGTCGAAACAGGCCAGAACCTGATTTTCGCCATATTTTTCAAAAAGTTCCGTGACTCGCCCCTCGCCCAGCCGGTCGGCGCCGATCTGGCCGCGAATGTCGCCCAGCACCATTTCCGGGGTGCGCGAATTGGCCGCGAGAATCCTCTCGACCTCGCGGATCGGTTTGTGCCCGCGCTGCACGCGGATGGCCGGCAGGTGCAGACCCTCGGCGAAGATTTCGCGCGCCAGCGCATAGCAGCTTCCCGGCACCGCGCCGCCAAGGTCCGGCTTGTGCGCGATGTTCCCAGCGAAACCGGCAAGGCGCTTGCCGACAAAGATCGGTGTGATCACCGCCATGTCCGGCGCGTGAGGACTGCCGCCTTCGTAAGTATGGTTGATCAGGAAGGCATCCCCCGGCGCCAGGTCGTCGCCGTAATCGCGCAGCACCGCCGCCGTGCAATGGGGGAACGCGCCGATGTGCAGCGGCAACACGACATGCTGGGCGATCACTTCGCCGGCGGCATTCATCAGCGCGCAGGAGGCATCCTGGCTTTCGCGGATGATGGTGGAAAAGCCGGTGCGGAACAGGCAGTTCTGCATTTCCCGCACGATCCCGACGAGAGAGGCCTTGATGACCTGAAAGGTAATTGGGTCGACACCGTCCATTGCCCGGCGCTTGGCGCGGGCGGGCTTGCGGGCGGACGTTTTGGTCCGGGTTGCGGATTTGGCCTTGCGGGTTGTCTTGCGCGCTGCCATGTCACTTGCCCTCGCGGATCAGAAGATTGTGAAAACGGTCCACCTCGGCCACCTGGCCGGGATGGAGGACGATGGTCGAATCAAGCTGCTCGATCACCGCCGCGCCCTTGATGCGGTGCCCCACGTCGAGGCGTTCGCGCTGGTACACCGGCACGTTGTTTGATGCGCCCTCGAACCACGCCTTGCGGGTGCCGAGATACGCATCCTTGAGTTTCAGGCCGCGCTTGCGGAAGGTCGGCATCTTGACTTCGGGCAGGCGGCCGATGCCGGTCACGCGATAAGTCACGGCCTCCACCGGTTCTTCCGGCGCGCTGTGACCGAAAAGCTGCTTGTGGGTGACATCGAACAGGTCACGGATTTCGCCGAGCGCCTTCGCCGTCACCTTTTCCGACGGCAGAGGCACGGTCAGCTCGTACCCCTGCCCCGCGTAACGCAGGTCGAGGGCAAACTCGAGCGCGATTTCCTTGGGGCGGAAACCCTCGGCCCGCAATTCCTCACGCGCCTGGGCGGCGAGGACCTTGAGCCGGGCCGCGACCTCCGCCGGGGTCACGGCGGACAGCAGGGTCAGGCGCGAGGCCGCGTAATCGTGGCGCACATCGGCCTGCAACAGGCCAATGGCGGAATTGACGCCAGGGTACAGCGGCACGATGACGCCACGCATGCCGAGATTGCGCGCCATCTGGCCCGCGTGCAGCGGCCCGGCGCCGCCGAAGGCGACCAGTGTGAAATCGCGCAGGTCGAAACCCCGCATGGTGGAAATGGCCTTGATGGCCTCTTCCATCTTGACGTTGATGATACGCACGATGCCTTCGGCTGCCGCCTCGACCGACAGGCCAAGCGGCCCGGCCACCTTTTCCTGCAACGCCTTGCGCGCCAGCGCGGTATCGAGGCGCATACGCCCGCCGAGGAAATTGCCCTCACCCAGGTAGCCCAGCGCCAGGTTGGCGTCGGTGACCGTGGGCTCGACCCCGCCCTTGCAGTAACACGCGGGACCGGGAACGGCGCCCGCCGAATCGGGGCCGACCTGAAGCTGGCCCAGGGCATCGGAGCGGGCGATGGTGCCGCCACCGGCAGACACGGTATTGATGTCCATCATCGGCACGGCGATGACCCGGCCATCGACCTCGATGCGGTTGGAGCTCGACGCCTGACCGCTTTCGATCAGCGCCACATCGCACGACGTGCCACCCATGTCGAAGGTAATCAGGTTCGGTTCCTTCAGGTCGCGCGCCAGGCAAACCCCCGCCGTCACGCCGCCCGCCGGGCCGGAAAGCACCGTCGCCACCGCCTTGCGCGCCGCGGCCGCAAAGGTCGCCGAGCCGCCGTTGGACTGCATGATATAGCGCTTGCCGGTGGTGACTTTCGCGCTGTCGAGCTGGCTTTCCAGGTGATGGACGTAGCGTTCAAGGATCGGCTGCAAATAGGCGTTGATGACCGTTGTGGAGAGGCGGAAAAATTCACGGATCTGCGGCAGAACGTCCGACGACAGCGATACGCTGATTTCCGGCGCCTCCTCCTTGATGATTTCCCCGATACGCGCCTCATGGGCCGGGTGAAGGAACGAAAACAGCAGGCACACCGCGACCGATTCGACTTTCTTGTCGCGGAAGTCGCGGATCAATGCGCGCAATGCGCTTTCATCGAGGGGACGCAGAACTTCGCCCTTGAAGTCGATGCGCTCGGGCACCTCGCCGGTCAGGCTTTCCGGCGCCAGAAGCTTGGGCTTTTCATACTCGATATTGAACACCGACGAGCCGTGCGGCGTGGACTGCTCACCCACTTCGTAGATGCCGCGAAAACCTTCCGTGACCAGAAGGCCGGTACGCGCGCCCTTGCCTTCCAGCAGCGCATTGGTGCCCACCGTGGTGCCGTGGCAGAAATACGCGATGTCGCCCGGCTTCACCCCCTGATCCAGAAGGTGCTTCACGCCCGCGATGATCGCCTCGGACGGATCATGGGGGGTGGACGGCAGTTTGTGGATGGTGATCTCGCGCTTGTCCTCGCGGAAATAGACCACGTCGGTAAAGGTGCCGCCTGTATCAACGGTAATACGGTACTGGCTCATGAACGCCAACGCCTCCAGCCGGTTTCGGCTCTGTTGGTTTGCAATGTCAGGGACGCGCCGCTTTATAGCCCAGAAAGCCCCGAAGGTGAATGACCCGGATCGGATGGCCCCGCCCCAGGCTGCCCGGCGCCTCCAGGGTCGCGATTTCGGTCGCGGCGGCAAAACGGTCGCGGATGTGGGCGTGTTCGGGATAGCGCGAGATGAACAGGACATCGCCGCCGGGACCGGGCGGCAGGGGCCGGGTCAGCTTGAAATGGTCGTCCACCCTGGGCCCCGGATGCCAGGCGAGCACGTTGCCCATCGGCGGGCGACCGTAATACAGCAGCGCCGCAATCAGCTTGCGATCATCCGATAACAGCGCCACCCCCGGCAGACGGGCGCTCAGCGCCCCCACGGCGTCACCGAACCGGTGCCAACCGAAGTATGATGCGAAGGGATCGGTGCCCGCCGGCAGGCGCAGTCCGGCATAGACGCCCGGCCCCGACGCCGCCACGGGCATCACCAGCAGAACCGCCGCCACCGCACCGTTGACGATAAAGGACCGGCGCAGCCAGCGCGTCGCCAGCGGCACCAGCACCGCCGCCACCCAAATGCTGGCCGCGATATACACCGGCGCCGCCCAGTTGGCATTGGCCCGCGACAGCAAAGCCAACACCGTGATCGAAAGCAGCATCGGCAAAACGAAAGCAGCGAGCAGGCGCATGCGCCCATCCCCCCACCATGCCCGCGGCCGCAAAACAATCCACAGAAGGGCAGCAAACAGGAAGGGGCCGAAAACACCGAACTGGGAAACAAGGAACGCCGCCAGCTCGTCGGGATGAAAGAGGGTCCCGCGCAAATTCGCATTGGACCCGGTATGGGCGAAGGTCACGAAACCTTGCGCCATGTTCCACAACAGGTTGGGCGCATAGATCACGGCCGCCAGAACCAGCGCCAGCGCCAAACCGCCCCAGCCCCCGGGACCGGCCAGCAAGCAGCGGCGGAAAACACCGTCGAACACCAGCAACAGCGCCAGGCCGATGGCAAAAAACGCCATCGCGTATTTGGACATCAGGCCAAGGCCAAGCGCACATCCCAGCATCGCCCACCATGCCAGCGGGCGGGCCGGTGCCTGCTGCAGGCGAACCAGCGCGTAAATTCCAAGCGCCCAAAACGTCATCAGCGGCGGATCGGTGGAAATGACGTTGGCCGAAAAGGCAACGCCCGGCAACGTGATGAAAGCCAGCGCCGCCACGGCGCCGACGCGCCCGTCGAACAGACGGCGGCCGATACCGAAGATGGCCAGCGCCGTCGCCATGTGCAACAGCGCGACGGGCGCCCGGATGCAGGCCTCGGCCGAACCGCACACGACCCCCGCGCCCGCGATGATCCAGCCGACCATCGGTGGCTTGGAAAAATATCCCCAGTCCAGGTCGCGCGACCACGACCAGTACTGGGCCTCATCGGGGTGGAGGTCGAGACCGCCGAAGAAAAGCGCGACAATCCGCGCCGCCGTTATCGCGCCTATCAGCGCCGCCACCGGGCCAAGCCGCGCAAGGCGCGGAACCGGGGCGGATGAAGGAGATGTATCGGCTGTGGACATGGTTCAAGATAGCCCGGCAGCAGCGGCGCAGCCACCGCTTCTAGAGATTGCGGTCCATACGCTGGACCCGCACTAGAACCGGGAACAATTTCCAGCATACCGCCGCGACGACAACGGAACCCACGCCGCCGAACACCACCGCGGGCACCGCCCCGATGAACGCCGCCATGACGCCGGCGCGAAACTCGCCGATTTCATTGGAGGCGCCGGTAAACACGGAATTGACCGCGCTGACGCGCCCGCGCATGTCATCGGGGGTCGCGATCTGCAGAAGCGTCGAGCGGATATAGACCGAGATCATGTCGGAACCGCCGATGATCGCCATCGCCAGCATGGAGAGCCAGAACCAGTGCGAGAAGCCGAAGACGATGGTGGCGAAGCCGTAGATGAAAACCATGGCGAAAAGAATCTTGCCGACGTTGCGCGTCATCGCAACCTGGGTCATCAACGCCGCGCACAGAACGGCACCGAAAGCCATCGAAGACCGCAGCAAGCCCGCCCCGCTGGGCCCGACTTCCAGAATGTCCTTGGCGAAAATCGGCAATAACGCGGTCACGCCACCGAGAATCACCACGAACAGGTCCAGCGTGATCGCGCCGAGAATGACCTTTTTTTCAAAAACATAGCGCACACCCGCGAACAGGCTCGCAAAACTGGGCGGCTCCTTGCCGCGGGTCTGCGAACGGGTACGGATGATCGCGGTCGTAAAGATCGCGAGGATAAAGACAGTGACCGCCGTGGCGTAAACGACATCCGGACCGAGCAGGTACAGCCCGCCACCGATGGCCGGGCCGACCACCTGGGCGATCTTGTTGGCCCCCGTGTTCCACGCAACGGCGTTCGGGAACTGTTCGGGCGGCACAAGGTTGGGCACGAATGAATTTGACGCCGGCTGATAAAAGGCGCGCCCGGTCCCCATCACCACGAGGCCGACAAGCACCGGCCACACCATCGGCACTTCACCGATGGTCAACCCGAACAGCATCACCGCGCCGGCGGACATCACGCCGTAGCAAAGCGTCAGGACCAATCGGCGATCGAACAGATCGGCGGCATAGCCGGTAAACAGCGCGAAGCCGAAGGCGGGGGCAAAGCTGGCGAGGCCGATATAGGCAAGGTCCATCGCGTCACCGGTACGGTCATAAACCTGATAACCGACGGCAACGATAACCATCTGGTGCGCGATGGCCGCAAAGCCCTTGCCGAACAGGTAGAGAAGGAAGTCGCGATTGCGGAGCGCAATCATGCCGGTCAGGGCACGCGCTTCGTCAGGGGAGGGTTTTTGCCCATCGTGTGAACCGCCGTCGCTGCTCAACCGGCGATCCACCCTTGCGCATGCCGGGCAGGATTCGACGATGGAGCGGGTGATGGGAATCGAACCCACGTATTCAGCTTGGGAAGCTGATGTTCTACCATTGAACTACACCCGCCTTGTGTCGAAAGGATTCCCCCGGACGCGGGGGGCCTTCTTTCTACCGGCAAGGCCCGGGCCCCGGCAACAAAAAGCCTCGAAAAGCCAAATAGCCGTTTTCGGGGCCCTTCCTGGCAAGACATGGTTAACGGGCGGAATTATATGCCTTTCTTAGTAATCCAAGGTTGATCCCACCATATAATGTTGCTAGATGAATACCGAAATCTATTCCTTTTGGGGGATGCCAATAACGGTCCCAGTAAGTGAACGCCAGGCTGGTCAAGATACAGGTACATACCCATGCTGCTTACCAAATACGCCGATTATTCGATCCGGGTTCTGGTTTACCTCGCGGAACGCCCGGGCCGGAAAATCCCGATCACGACCATTGCCGATGCGTATGGGATTTCGCGCAATCACCTGATGAAGGTTTCCCAGAATCTGGCGCGGCTTGGCTATATCGTCGGCTATCGCGGCAAGGGCGGCGGCATTGCCCTGGCGCAACCGGCCCGCAACATCAATCTCGGCCAGGTTCTGGCCCAGGTCGAACCGAATTTCCGTGCCGCCGACCCGAGCGCGCTCCCCAACGTCACCGCCGCCGACAGTCGCTTCCACGAAGCCCTGAACGAGGCGGGCCGGGCCTGTATCGACAGCCTCGCGCGTACGTCCCTCAGGGATATTATCGAGCCGCAGACCGCCGCCGCCTCCGAACCCCCCTCTCGCTGCAGCGACGCCTGCTAGGGAGTGTCCGCTTGACCGCTCCGGCAGGACGGTTTATGAAGCCGGTTACGTGGACATTTGTGCCGGCCGGCTTGCGACCACGCTAAACATCGCTAAAAGGCCGGGTGGAAAGACACCCTGGCCTTGTTGGGCCGGGGTTTTTTTTCAGACGCCGCGGCCCACCCGCGGGCGGGAGGACGACGATGAGCGACCAAGACAAAGGAACCGGCCCTTTCCGGCCTCGCACCAACCTGGTACGCGGTGGCCTGGAGCGGTCGAACTTCCAGGAAACCAGCGAAGCGATTTTCGCCACCTCGGGCTATGTCTATGGCAGCGCCGAGGAAGCCGAGGCCGCCTTCAAGGGTGAAAACCCCAACTACATCTATTCGCGGTTTTCCAATCCGACGGTGACCATGTTCGAGCGCCGCATGGCGCTGGCCGAAGGCATGGACACCTGCCGCGCGACCGCATCGGGCATGGCGGCGGTGTTCGCGTCGCTTGCCTGCCTGGTGCGGGCGGGCGACCGGGTCGTCGCGTCGCGCGCGCTGTTCGGATCGTGCCTCTACGTCATCAGCGACATCCTGCCCCGCTTCGGTGTCGACGTGACGCTGGTGGACGGCGCCGATCTGGGCCAATGGGAACGCGCACTGTCGAAGCCGGTCCGCGCCGCGTTTCTGGAAACACCGTCCAACCCGGGCCTGGAAATCATCGACCTTGCCGCCGTGGCGGAACTGACGCACAAGGCGGGCGGGCGGCTGATCGTGGATAACGTTTTCGCTTCACCGATCCTGCAAAAGCCCAAACAACTGGGCGCCGATGTGGTCGTCTATTCGGCAACCAAGCACATCGACGGCCAGGGCCGGGTCCTCGGCGGCGCCATTCTCGGCGATGCGGAATACATGGACGAACACCTGCGCATGTTCCTGCGCCATACCGGCCCGGCGCTGAGCCCGTTCAACGCCTGGGTTCTCCTCAAGGGGCTGGAAACGCTGGAGCTGCGCGTCCAGGCCATGTGCGCCAGCGCGGGCCAGATCGCGGCCTGGATGCAGGACCGCGGCGGGCTTGCCCGCGTCGTCTATCCCGGCCTCGAAAGCCATCCCCAGCACGCGCTGGCCAAGCGCCAGATGTCGGGATTCGGCACGGTCGTCGGATTCGAGGTGCCCGGCGGCAAGGCCGGCGCCTTCCGTTTCCTCAACGCCCTGAAGCTGGTCGATATTTCCAATAACCTGGGCGACGCCAAGAGCCTGGTGACCCATCCGGCCACGACGACGCATCAGCGCCTGCCCGAGGAAGAGCAGAATCAGCTTGGGATTACACAAGGTTACGTGCGCCTGTCGGTCGGGCTGGAAGATGTCGAGGATCTCAAGGACGATATCGACCGGGCCTTGAAAGCCTGTGCCGGTTAAGGGCCACGGCTTTACAGGACGGCCCGGTTGGGCCACTCTTGACGCCAAGGCCGCCGCATTCAGGCGGGCAAGGAGGAAGCGTTTTTATGTATTCGACGACGACCCATTCCATCGTCATCACGGTGGAACCGTATTATCTCGACGATGAATCGGAACCGGTCGACCACCGCTACGTGTGGGCCTACAAGGTGACGATCCAGAACCGGGGCGACGATACGGTGCAGCTTAAAAGCCGCTACTGGCGCATCACCGATGCCCAGGGCCGCACCCAGGAGGTGCGCGGCGAAGGCGTGGTCGGCGAACAGCCGATCCTGGCGCCGGGGGAAAGTTTCGAATACACGTCGGGCACGCCGCTGACGACATCGTCGGGTATCATGGTGGGGCGCTACTACATGGAAACCGTTGACGGGCGCGGGCTTGAGGTCGATATCCCCGCCTTCTCGCTGGATTCCCCCGACGACCGGCCGATGATCCACTGACCGCCACCGATGCCATGCGTACCAGTGCCACAGCCGTCTGAATTGCGTAACGACGAAAGGAAATCTCCGTGAAGACCAACCGTCCCGCGCTTGCGGTCAACAAACCCTCGCCGTCCGATCGGCCCAGCCGCAAGGCCGCCGAAGAAGCTGTGCGCACACTGATCCGCTGGGCCGGCGACGACCCCACGCGCGAAGGCCTACTGGGCACGCCCGACCGGGTGGTGCGCGCCTGGCAGGAATTCTTCCGCGGGTATGACGAAGACCCGACCGATATCCTGGCGCGCACCTTTGAGGAAATCGAAGGCTACGACGAAATCGTGATGCTGAAGGATATCCGCTTCGAATCCCATTGCGAGCATCACCTGCTGCCCATTATCGGCAAGGCCCACATCGCCTACCTGCCGCGCAACCGCGTCGTCGGTATTTCCAAGCTGGCGCGCCTGGTGGAAGCTTATGCAAAGCGCCTGCAAATCCAGGAAAAGATGACGGCCCAGATTGCCTCCGCCATCGAAGACGTGCTGCAACCCAAGGGCGTCGCCGTGGTCATCGAAGCGTCGCACCAGTGCATGACCACCCGCGGCGTGCACAAGCCGGGCACCACCATGATCACCAGCCGGATGCTCGGCGGCTTCCGCTCCGACCACAAGACGCGCCGCGAACTCCTCGCCATGATCGGCAGCCCCGGCAACGGCTTTATCTCCAACAGCTAAGGCCGCAACGGTCTTGGCCCCACATCGCGACGGGATCATAATCTCCGCCGTCCGTCACCGACCCCGGGGGTAACGTGACCGAGTTTCGGCCCGCCTTGTATATCGTCGGCTTTCTGCTCCTTGCCCTGGGCGCCGCCATGCTGGTCCCCGCGGTGGTGGATTTCGCCGTTGACGATATTGATTGGCACCTGTTCGGGACCTCGGCCATGATCACGGGGTTCACCGGCGGCTGCCTGATGTTTTCCATGCGTGGCGGCGGCGATGAACGCCTGAGTCTGCGGACCGCCTTCCTTCTGACGGTGCTGAGTTGGGCCGCCGTTTCCGCTTTTGCCGCCCTGCCCTTCCTGCTTTCCAATCTGAATCTCAGCACCGCCGACGCGGTGTTCGAGGCCGTGTCCGGAATCACGACGACCGGCTCCACCGTCCTCAGCGGGCTGGACCACATGCACCTGGGCATCCTGGTGTGGCGGTCCTTACTGCAATGGATCGGAGGACTGGGGATCATCGTCATGGCCATCGCCCTGTTGCCGATCCTGCGCATCGGCGGCATGCAGCTTTTTCACACCGAATCATCGGACCGTTCGGAAAAACCCTTCCCGCGCCTGCGTCAGGTCGCCGGCGCCTTTGTCCTGCTCTACGCGGTGTTGACCCTGACCTGCGCGGTGGCCCTGTGGCTGGCCGGCATGGGCCCCTTCGACGCGATCAACCACGCGATGACGACACTTTCCACCGGCGGGTTTTCAACCCACGACGCTTCGATCGGCGCCTATTCCAGCCGCGCCATCGAAAGCGTGATCCTGGTTTTCATGATTCTGGGCGCCATTACCTTTACCTTGCATCTGCGCGCCGTGCGCGGCGACTTCATAGTCTATTTTCGCGATTCCCAGGTCCGCTGGTTCGTCGCGGTCCTGTCCGCGGCAAGCCTTACCGTCGCCATATGGATCACCCTGACCCACAATGTTCCCTTCCTGACCGCCCTGCCCGACGCGGCTTTCAACATCGTGTCCGTCGTGACCACCACCGGGTTCGCTAACGCCGATTACATGCTGTGGGGGGCGCACGCGGTCGCCGTTTTCTATTTCCTGACCTTTGTCGGCGGATGCACCGGCTCCACATCCGGCGGCATGAAGATTTTCCGCTTCCAGGTTATTTACGCGGTGGCCCGCCAGCACCTGATGCGCCTGATCGCGCCCCACCGGGTCGCCATCGCCCGCGTGCAAGGCAGCATCATCGAGGAATCCGTCGCGCTGTCGGTGCTCGGGTTCTTCTTTTTCTACGCCCTGACCTTCGCCGTCATCTCGATACTGCTCAGCCTGTTCGGGCTGGACCCGCTGACGGCCCTGTCGGGCGCCGCCAGCGCGATCGGCAACGTCGGACCGGGCCTGGGCCCACTGATCGGACCGTCGGGAAACTTCTCAAGCCTGCCCGATGGCGCGAAATGGGTACTGGCGGCGGGAATGTTGCTGGGCCGGCTGGAATTCGTCACCGTATTCGCGCTGTTGACCCATGCCTTCTGGCGCGATTGATGGCCATCATGACCTTTGCGCGCCCGCGGCCCCCGCTTATAGTCGTCGCCGATGATTGACGTCCGACCCATTTTCTTCGTCATCGGCATCCTGCTGGTCACACTGGCCGCCGGCATGGGCGTGCCGGCGATGGTCGATCTCATCGCCGGGCAATCGGACTGGCGCGTCTTCGCCGGCGCCGCCGGCGCCTGCCTGTTCATCGGCGTTACGCTGATCCTGACCATGCGCATGGAAAACATGCGCCTCGGCGTGCGCCAGGCCTTCCTGCTGACCACCTTGTCATGGCTGGTGATCGCCCTGTTTGCGGCGCTTCCCTTCGCGCTGGCGGATCTGAACCTGAGCTACACCGACGCCGTGTTCGAAGCTATGAGCGGCATCACCACCACCGGGGCCACGGTGATTTCCGGCCTCGATCACGCGCCCCCCGGCATTCTGATCTGGCGGGCCATCCTGCAATGGCTCGGCGGTATCGGCATTATCGTCATGGCGGTGTCCATCCTGCCCATGCTGCAGGTCGGCGGTATGCAACTGTTCCGCATGGAATCCTCGGACAAGAGCGAAAAGGCCCTGCCCCGGGTCGCCCAGGTGGCCTCCATCATCTCCCTGATCTACGTCGGGCTGACCATGCTGTGCGCGCTCGGCTACTGGATCTTCGGCATGAAGGGCTTCGACGCCATTGCCCATGCCATGACCACCGTCGCCACCGGCGGTTTTTCGACCGTCGATGCCTCGGTCGGCTTCTTCAACAGCCCCGCCATCGAATGGGTGGCCGTTGCCTTCATGCTGCTGGGATCGCTTCCTTTCGTGCTCTACCTGCAGGCGGTACGCGGCAACCTCATGCCGCTGCTGCGCGACAGCCAAATTCGCGCCTTTCTGGGAATCCTGCTGTGCGCCATCGTGCTGGTCATCACCTGGCAGGTCGGCACCGGGCGCGAGGCGCTGGGCCCGGCAATCCGTTTGGTGACCTTCAACCTTGTTTCGATCATGACCGGTACCGGCTACGCCACCAGCGATTTCGGCCTGTGGGGGGAGCTCGCGATCACGGTCTTTTTCTTCGCCATGTTTGTCGGCGGCTGCGCCGGGTCGACGACCTGCGGGCTCAAGGTGTTCCGCCTTCAGGTTCTCTATGCCTCGACCGTGGCCCAGGCGGGCAAGCTTTTGCAGCCCCACGGCGTGTTTATTCCGCACTTCAACAGGAAGCCCATCCCCGAATCGGTTTCCGAATCGGTGCTGAGCTTTTTCTTTCTCTACGTGCTGGCCTTCGGCGCACTGGCGGTGGGGCTCGGCGCGATGGGCATGGATTTCCTGACCGCGGTGTCCGGTGCGGCCAGTTCCATCGCCAATGTCGGCCCCGGCCTCGGCGATATCATCGGCCCGGCGGGCACCTACGCCTCGCTGCCCGACCCGGCCAAGTGGCTGCTGTCGTTCGGCATGCTGATGGGACGGCTGGAACTGTTTACCGTGCTGATCCTATTCACGCCCGCCTTCTGGCGCAGCTAGGCGTTATCGCACCGGCATGTAGCCGCGCAGATGGCGCGCGATGTTGGTTTCAAGCTGTTCGTTGATCTGGCGCATCATATCCTCGGTCAGGGTAAACCAGACCTTTTCACGTTCGGCCAGGGTGGCACCTTCGGGCACGGTCTGTGAACGTTCGGCGCGGGCGGTCGCATAAGCCCGCTGGCGTCCGGAAGAATCCAGCACCTCGACCATCGCCGCCAGCTTGCCGTCGTAGCGCGCCGCCTGATCGCGTGTGAAGGCCCCCTTCAGCCCCTCGGTCACCGCAAGCCTGGTCTCGATGATCGACGCATCCAGGATCACCATTCGCGCCCGGTCGGCCCCGCCGGTGGCATGCAACCGGTCGAGCCCCCACTGGCGCAGCGCGTTGTAAGGCGGCACCGGCGCGTTGTGTTCGACATTGGGCGCCTTGAGCGGCGGGATATAGCGGCTTTCCACGGAAATGCCGCCCACGGCCAGGTTGATGGGCGCAAGGTAGCGGTAACTGAGATCGGGGAAATCCTGTTGCGCGGGCGTGCCCGCACAACCCGTAAGCCCCGCAAGGGCAAGGGCGGCAGAGAGGAAAAGGGATGCAGTGCTGTGTTTCATGTCGGGCTCGCAATTCAAAGGGCGCGGCGGAATGTCCCCGCATCCTGACGATGAATTGGCACGAATTCAAGGCGGGCGCCGAAAGGCCCGCGATTGCCGGCCTCAGCCCGCGAACAGGGCGTCGAGCTGGTCGCGGTCGAAGTCGTAGTTTTCGCCGCAAAACTCGCAGCGCACCGCGACGATGCCGTCATCCATCAGGTCCATGACCTCGGCGCGCGGGAACGCCGCCAGGGTGCGGGCCACCCGGGCCCGCGAACAGCGGCACCCGGCGCGGACTTCCTGGCACGGAAAAGCGCGCACGCCCGGTTCGTGAAACAGGCGATAGAGCAACCGGTCGGGCGCCAGCGCGGGATCGGTCAGTTCCTCCGCACGGGCGCTGCCCATCAGGGTCACGGCCTCGCGCCAGCTTTCGTCCAGCTCGGCGCGGGTCAGGTCCGGCGCCGGGCCTTCGCCGGGCAGGCGCTGGATCATGATGCCGCCCGCCCGCCAGTGGCCGCCGTCATCATCGGGGGCACGGGTCAGCGCCACCTTGATTGCGGCATCGATCTGTTCGGACTGGCGGAAGTAATGATGAATACAATCGGTCAGCGTGCTGCCCTCAAGCGCGACGATGCCCTGGTAGCGTTCGGTATCGGGCCCCTGATCCACGGTAAAGGCAAGATGGCCTTCCCCCAGCAAGGCCGGCACCGGCGACAGGGCCGGACCCGGCGCGTCGAGGCGGTCGCGGTCGAACTGCGCATAGGCCCGCAGGTCGCCATCGCTGGTCATGTCGGCAACCAGAATCGACACCGGCCCCTTGCCCGTCGTTTGCAGGGTAAAGACGCCGTCGAACTTGAGCGCGCTGCCGAGCAGCGTCGTCAGCACCAGAAGCTCCGCCAACAGCGTCGCCACCGGTTCAGGATAATCGTGGCGCGACAGCGCCGCGCTGACCAGCGGGCCAACGCGCGCGAAGCGTCCGCGCAAGACGGCGCTTTCCACCTGAAAAGGCAAAACCAGATTATCCGCGCCCGCCGGAATGTCGAGCGATCCCGAAGTCATGACCCTCTCAGGCCTTGATGCCGCCAAGGCACCAATGCAGGATCGCCTTCTGGGCGTGTAGGCGATTTTCCGCCTCGTCCCAGACAACGGACTGGGGTCCGTCGATGACGGCAGCCGCCACCTCGCGCTCGCGCGATGCAGGCAGGCAATGCATGAACACGGCCCCCGGCGCGGCGGCGGCCATCAGCGCCTCGTCCACCCGGTAGGGCGCGAAAGTCTTGAGCCAGGCGTCGCGGGCGGCGCCGGATTCGGCACCGTTGCCCATGCTCAGCCAGGTGTCGGTGACGACACAATCCGCCCCCTTGACCGCCGCTTTCGGATCATCGGTCAGGTCGATCTCGGCGCCTGCGTCGCGGGCGCGGCGGATCAGTTCGGCATCGGGCGCCCCCTTCGCCGGGGTGCCGATGCGCAAAGCGTAGCCGAACCGCATGGCGCCGTGAATCCACGACGCGCAAACATTATTGCCGTCGCCGACCCAGGCGATGGTCCGCCCCTTGATCGGTCCCTTGACCTCTTCGAAGGTCATGATGTCGGCCATGATCTGGCACGGATGGCTCTTGTCGGTCAGGCCGTTGATCACCGGCACCGCGGCATGGGCAACCATTTCGTTCAGACTGGCATCGCTGAGGGTGCGGAACATGATGACGTCGGCGTAGCGCGACAGCACGCGCGCGGTATCGGCAATGCTTTCGCCGCGCCCGAGCTGGGACACGGTCGCGTCCAGAACCGTGGCGCGCCCGCCCATCTGGCCCATGCCCACCTCGAACGAAACGCGGGTGCGGGTCGAGGGCTTTTCGAACACCATGGCCAGAGTACGGTCGGCGGCCGGGCCGGGCGACGGAACTTCGCCACGCTTGTACGAATGGGCGAGCGCCAGAAGCGCGTTCAGGGTTTCCTCCGGCAACTGGTCGAGGTCGAGAAAATGCCGCAAGCCGGCCTTGCCGCCGGCGCGGGCCTTGGCCGCGTGAGAGGTTTCGCTGGTGCTCATGCCTGCGCCTCCATTTGGGTGCAGGTGGTGTCGATGATTTCCAGCGCCTCGGCGATATGGTCCTCGTTGATCACCAGCGGCGGTAGCAGCCGCACGACATTATTGCCCGCACCAACGGTCAAAAGACCGTTATCGCGCAAGCCCTGCACCATGGCGCGGGGATCGTCGTGGCACATCAGGCCGATCATCAGGCCGCGCCCGCGCACGTCCTTCAGGGTTTTCGGATGCCGCCCGACTAGGTCGCGCAAGCCCGTGACCAGCGCCCGGCCCAGGGCATCCACCCGATCCATGAAACCCGGCGCCAGCATCACGTCGAGCACGCCGTTGGCGACCGCCATGGCCAGCGGATTGCCGCCGTAGGTCGAACCGTGGGTTCCGGCGACCATGCCCTTCGCCGCCTTTTCGGTGGCCAGGCACGCGCCGACCGGGAAACCGCCGCCGATACCCTTGGCCACGGCCATGATATCGGGGGTCACACCGGCCCATTCATGGGCGAACAGCTTGCCGGTCCGGCCCATGCCGCACTGCACTTCATCGAAGAACAGCAACAGGCCGTATTCATCGGCGATGTCGCGCAGGCCATGCAGGTAATCTTCCTGGGCGGGCAGGATGCCGCCTTCGCCCTGCACCGGTTCGATCAGGATGGCGGCGGTCGCATCGGTGATGGCGGCGCGGGTTTCGTTCAGGTTGCCGAAGCCGACATGATCGAAACCGTCCACCGTCGGCGCGAAGCCATCCAGCAGTTTCTTCTGGCCGCCGGCGGCGATGGTCGCGAGCGTGCGTCCGTGAAAGGCATTTTCCGCGCAGATCACGCGATAGCGTTCCGGCGCGCCGATGGAATCGAAATAAATGCGCGCGGTCTTGACGCCGCATTCCACTGCTTCCGCACCCGAATTGCAGAAGAAAACCGTATCGGCGAAAGTATTCGCCACCAGCCGTTCGGCCAGCCGCTCCTGCCCCGGAATGCGAAAAATGTTGGAGGTATGCCACAGCTTTTCCGCCTGGCCCTTGAGGACCTCAACCAGGTACGGATGGGCGTGGCCGAGGCAGTCCACGGCAATGCCCGCGCAGAAATCGAGATAGCGTTTGCCTTCGGCGGTGAAAAGGTAGGCCCCTTCACCCCGCTCGAACGCGATATCACAACGCGCATAGGTCGGCATCACGGCCGGAATCACGGTTTCCTCCCGGGGCACCCGCCCCAAAAGCAATGGGTTGTGCGGAAAAAGCCGTGAGTATCCATACCCGCAGGGGGGCTGTCAATCTTCCCGAAGCGGGCAGAAACCGCGAAAAAGCGGGGTTTTCTAGGCCCGGAGCCGGTATCCGGTGCGGAACATGGCCCAGGCGAGCGTGCCCAGGGCCAGGTTGCCCACCACCATGATGGCGTAGCCGACCTCGATCGCCGCCTCGGCCCGGCCGGTGAAGGCGAAGCGGAAACCGTCGATCATGTAGAAAAACGGGTTGAGATGGGCCGCCACGTTCCATAGCCCCGGCAGGCGCTCGATCGAGTAGAAAGTACCCGACAGGAAGGCCAGCGGGGTAATAACGAAATTGGTCACCGCCGCGTTCTGTTCATGCTTTTCCGCCCAGACGCCGCCGATGATGCCGAGAAGGCTCAGCATCATCGATCCCATCACCGCGTAGAAAATCGCGTGGAACGGGTGCGCGATAGTGAAGCCGACAAACGGCCACATCGCCGCCGCGACGACACTGCCCACCATCAGGCCGCGGATCATGCCGCCGATGCCGTAGCCCAGCGTCAGTTCCAGCGCCGACAGCGGTGCCATGACCACGTCCACGATGTTGCCCTGCATCTTCGACGAAACGATGGAAGACGACGAATTGGCGAAAGAGTTCTGGATCATCGACATCATGATCAGGCCCGGCGCCAGGAAATGCAGGAACGGCACGCCGCCGACCACCTGCAACGCACGGCCCAATGCCAGCGAGAAAACCGCCAGGAACAGCATGGTGGTGACGATGGGCGCGCCCACGGTCTGCACCCAGACGGTCAGGAAGCGGCGCACCTCCTTGCGGATCAGCGACAGGAGTCCGATACCGTTGACGCGCCCGATGGAGCGCGGCATCGGGCCGGCGCCGACTTTGGGCGGCGCGTCGCCGTGATCGAGTTTCAGTGTCATGGCCTCTTTCTAGTGCGGGATGACAGCGACTTGCAAGCCTGCCATGTTTGACCCATGACGATGGACGAGCGGAACAACGCCGACACGGCCCCGGAAAAGCGCCCTTCCGGCACCCGAAAGCCGCGCCGCCCGCGCAAGGTGACGCGCCAGAGCCTGGAAAATGCCGCCCTCGCCTACCTTGGCCGTTTCTCCGCCACCGCCCACAGTCTCGAAGCGGTGCTGATGCGACGGGTGCATCGTTCCGCGCGTTTTCACGGCACCGACCCGGCGGAAGGCGCCGAACTGGTGAGCGCCATCATTGCGCGCTACCGTGAAGCGGGACTGGTGGACGACGCCGCCTTTGCCGAGGTCCGCGCCAAAACCCTTTTCGCCCGCGGCACGGCGCTGCGCACCATCGCGCTCAAGCTCAGGCAGAAAGGCGTCGGCGACGGCGAGATCGAAGCCGCCCTCGCCCGCCTGGCCGACGGTGCCGAAGGCGCGGGCGATGCCGACAGCCTCAACCGCCAAGCGGCGCAGGCTTACGCCCGCCGACGCCGCCTCGGCCCGTGGCGCACGGGCACGGCACGCGAAGGGGCGCGGGAACGCGACATGGCCGCGCTGGCGCGGGCCGGATTTTCCTATGCCATCGCCCGCGACGTTATCGGCGGCAAGGACCCGGATTAAGCGGACTGGGCTAGTCGGTGGATTGCACCCGCAGGGGCGGCGCCTTGCCGGCGCTGTCCTCGCCGAAATACAAGGTGCGATGGGGGAATGGGATCTCGATCCCTTCCTTGTCGAAACGGGCCTTCATGCGACGGTTGAATTCACGGCCCACGAACCACTGCTTGACCGGCGGCTGGATGCGCAGGCGCGCCTTGATGATGACCGCCGAATCGCCGAACTGATCGAGGCCGAGAACCTCAAGCGGTTCGGTGATGAATTCGCCGAATTCGGGATCGCCACGCAGCTCCTCGCCCAGCTCGCGCAGAACGGCGATGACGCGATCGACGTTTTCGCGGTAGGCGATGCCGACATCCATCAGGTAGTAGGAAAATTCCTTGGTCATGTTGAGCACCGTCTTGACCTCGGAAAACGGCAGCGTATGCACGTTACCGGCAACGTCGCGCAGCTTCACGGTGCGGATCGAAATCGCTTCCACCACGCCCGAATGATCCGCATCGAAGCGCACCACGTCACCCACCGCCAGCGTATCCTCGACTAGGATAAACAGGCCGGTGATGACGTCCTGCACCAGCTTTTGCGAACCGAAACCGATGGCCAGGCCCAGAACACCGGCGCCGGCCAGCAAGGGCGCGATATTGACGCCCAGTTCGGACAGAATGATCAGTCCCGCAAAAGCACAGAGCACGACCATCAGCGTCGTGCGCATGAGCGGCAGGAGCGTGCGCACCCGTGCTGAATCCTTGCCCTCGCCGTCGAGCCGCGCGACATAGCGGTTGATGGCGACATTGACCAACTCCCAGACAATCACGCTGGCAAACAGGATTACGAAAATGATGATCGCCCGGTGAATCAGCCCCGCGCCCGCGGGCGAGGCCAGCCAGCCTAGGGTATCGACGCCCCAGACATCGAGCACCAGCAGCACCGCCGCGATATAGACCAGCCAGCGCGAAAGGGCGCGCAGAATCGGCATGTAGCGGTTGGCCCGTGCCTCCAGCCCCGGCAGGCGTTCGGCCAGGGCCGCTTCGATTTTCAGCAGGTGGTTGAGGCCGCGGTCGATCCCCACGACCAGAACCTTCGCTACCACCAGCACCAGCACCGACCAGGCGGTGGACAGCATCACGAACTGGAATCCACCCGGCACCTTGAACAGCCAGACCAGGTAAACCGCGCCGATGTAAACGAAGGCAACCAGGTGCCAGATCCCCGCAAGCCGCGCCCGCACGCCGGCCCCGGCCGAATCCGGCGCCTTGCCGCGAATGGCATCGGCCACGCTGGAGCGGTTTTGCAACACGAAAACGACAAGGAATCCGCACAGCGCCAGCCCCGTCAGGTACAGAAGCGATTCATGGGCCGGGCCGGGCAGGCCGACCAGACGCATCGCCTCCAGAAAGAAGAAGGTATAGACGAAGACGCGTACCAGGCGGCGCACCCAGAGATAAAGATAGTTCGCGGTTTCATCGCTCATGCTGCCCGGACGCAAATCATCCACGCCCGGCGACAGGAACACCCGTGCCGTCGCTAGGATAAGCTTGGCGGCAAAAAACGCCGACGCGCCGACGAGCAGCACCGCGGAAGATGGCCCCGCCATCGGCAGCGCCACGTAGGCGCCGTAAGCCCCCGCGCCGTAAGCCGCGGCGTTCAGGTACAGCATGACCGTACGCCCGATGAATCTTCCGACATGGGCGGCAACCTCCTGTTCGCCCACGGGTGATGTTTCAAGCCGCCGACGCAGGCCATTGGTGGCGCGGCGGAAACCGTATTGCACTGCCATGCCGAGCCCGACAATGGCGAGAAAGCGCAACAGCAGGCCAATCGCCCGGTCACGTTTCTCGGGAACGGTGATCTGCGCTTCGATCCACGGGATCAACCGGGGCGCGGCGCGCAGTAAGCCAACCACCTTGGACATTCGGCTGGACAGTGCGCTCACGCGTTCCGACACCAGGGCCGCGATGCGGTCGAACAGCGCCGGTTCGGTTGCCGTTGCGACCGGCGCCTTGGCATGATCGCGGCGCGCCGCGATTAGGGTGTCTAGGGTATCGAGGAACTTCTTGCGCTGGCCATCATCACGCAGGGTCTTGGCCAGCCCTTCCAGCGCTTCTGTCGAGGGTCCGGATACCGCCGACGGCGCCACGGTTTGGGGCGACGTGACCGGAGTCTGCGCCGGAACCACGCGCGGCAGCGCCAGCGCGCCCAGGAAAACAAGGAAAGTGAGAGTACGAAATTTCATATTCAACATGGGCCCAAGTTAAGTTATCCACGCGCGGCTGTCACGGCCTCGGCGCCGATGCACTTGCGAGAGCGCACCGGCACGGTAAAATCCCGGCGAGCATCAAAAACACATTCACCAAAGGGGGTGCACCGGTATGGCCGTCATTTACTATCACAACCCGCGCTGTTCAACCTCGCGCAAGGGCTTGGAAATGCTCCGCGAAAAGGGTGTCGAGCCAACTATTATTGAATACCTGAAGGATACGCCGAGCAAGGCCGAGCTGAAGCGTATCGCCGGCCTGATGGGGGTCCACCCACGCGCGATGCTGCGAACCAAGGAGAAGGACGCGATCAAGACCGCCGGCATCGACCCCAAGACCGCCAGCACCACCGAGGTGATCGACGCCATGAGCGCCCAGCCGGTGCTGATCGAGCGCCCGATCATCGTCAACGGCAAGATCGCCCGCCTGGGCCGCCCGGCGGAAAAGATCCTGGAAGCGGTCTAGGCGGAACGCGTTAAGGTAAACCGTTCCTAAACCTCTTTCTGTCACGCTGACGGGGCAATTTACCGGAAAGGCCCCGCCACCGTGTCCGTGCCCGCCGAAAAGCCCCGGGACCCGCTTGAAGCGGGAATGGCCCACCACCGCGCCGGCAACATCAAGAAGGCCGAGCAGAACTACAAGCGCGCCCTGGCGGCAAGGCCGGGCGACCCCGCCGCCCTGCACCTTCTGGGCCTCGCCGCCTTCGACCGCGGCCGCCCCGAACGCGCCCTGCAACTGATAGCCAAGGCCCCGGAATGGGCGCCGGGCCATCCCGACTTCCTGCATTCCGCCGACCATGTGCTCCAGGCCCTGGGACAGGTAGACGAGGCGGTTGAACGGTACCGCGCCGCACTGGCCACCGATCCGGACCGCGCGCTGACGCGCTCGAACCTCGGCAATGCCCTCAAGCGCGCGGGCCGCATGGATGAAGCGGCGGCGGAACTGGCCCACGCCGTCGAAATTGATCCCGACTTCGCCGAGGGCTGGTCCAACCTCGGCCTCGCGGAAAAAGAACGCGGCCGTTTCGACGATGCCCTCGCCGCCTTCGCCCGCGCCGAACGCCTCAAGCCGGGCGTCGCGGCTTTTCCCTATAACAGCGCCAACACCCTGGCCGCGGCCGGGCGCCGCGACGAAGCCGTGGAGGCGTTTTACCGAGTCCTCGAGATGGAGCCCGCCCACGCGGGCGCGCTGGCCAACCTCGGCGCCGTGTTGCGCCAGTCGGGGCACCTGGACGCGGCGCTGGAAATTCTGGAAAGCGGCAGGCTTCTGGCCCCGGCCAGCGCAAGGCCCTGGCCGGGCAATGAAGGGCTTTGAGGATTTCGAGGGCGCGCCCCGGGATGGCGGCCGGGCCGCACCTTGCTGATCCAGCACGAACAGGGCTTCGGCGATGCCATCCAGTTCCTGCGTTTTGCCCGCGATGCGGAAAAAAACTGGGCGTCCGCGTGATCTATCGGACCGCGGGCGCTCTTGCCTCGGATGTCCGGCATAGCCGGAACCGTCGCCCAGGAAGAGGCCCCGCCCCGGTTTGATTGCTGGCTGCCGATGATGAGCCTGCCCTAGGCGCTGGGGGCGACGGAACGCTGTGGCGCGAACGGCTGGCCGGCACGAAGGGCTGCCACATCGGCATCGGCTGGCAGGGCAACCCGTCCTATGCCGCCGACGGCGAACGCTCGATTCCGCTTGCGCATTTCGCCGCGCTGGCCGACCTGCCCGGCTTGGAGCATGATCTTTGGCCGGCCATCTCGGCGCGGAATCGATCGCCAACACCGCCGCGATCCTGCCGTCGCTCGACGTCGTGGTGACCTCCGACAGCGCGCTTGCCCACCTGGCCGGCGCCGTCGGCGTGCCCACCTTCATGGCCCTGCCCCAGGTGCCGGACTGGCGCTGGGGACTTGAGGGAGAGCGCTCGGTCTGGTATCCCACCCTTCATGTCTTCCGCCAGCGCCAACGGGGCGACTGGGACCAGGTCTTCGGAGACATCAGGAAAGCGCTCGGCGCGCGTATCGGAGTCCATGGCTGATCCCACCGCTGTTACCATCCGCATTTCCCCCGGCGAGGTCGCGGACCGCCTGACGATCCTTGAGATCAAGGCCGAACGCATGACCGATTCGGCCAAGCTTGCCAATGTGCGGCGCGAACGCGACGAACTGGCGGAGGTGGCGGCCAAGGCCCTGCCCGCGCGCGACGACGTGCGCGAACTGACGCAGGCGCTGAAAGACATCAACGCCAAGCTGTGGGATATCGAAGACGATATTCGCGACTGCGAACGCGCCAGCGACTTCAGCGAAAAATTCATCGCGCTGGCCCGCGCCGTCTATCACACCAACGACGAGCGCGCGCGCCTCAAGCGCGCCATAAATGATGCGCTCGGCGCCGATATCATCGAAGAAAAGTCCTACGCGCCGTACTAGAGCTTCTTGAGGTTCTTGACGGTCAGGCCCCCGCTAGTAGGCTCCCGCGAGGCGAGCGCGTCGCCCGGATCTTGCACCAGCGTGTCGCGCAACTGGGCCGCCTCCTGCTGACGCGCCCACATTGCCGCGTATTGACCGCCTTTTTCCAAAAGCCCCGCGTGGGTGCCGCGTTCGGCGATGTGGCCGTCTTCCAGAACGATGATTTCATCGGCATCCACCACCGTGGACAGCCGGTGCGCGATGACCAGCGTCGTGCGATTACGAGCGACCTGTGACAGCGCCGCTTGGATTTCTTTTTCCGTTTGCGAATCAAGCGCACTGGTGGCTTCGTCGAAAATCAGGATGGCGGGCTTTTTCAGCATGGTCCGGGCAATGGCGACGCGCTGCTTTTCGCCCCCGGACAGCTTGAGCCCGCGCTCTCCCACCCGCGTGGCGTAGCCCTGCGGCGTCGAAACGATGAAATCGTGGATCGCCGCCAGCTTCGACGCCGCCTCGATCTCCGCCTCCGGCGCGCCGGGACAGCCGTAAGCGATATTGTAATGGATGGTATCGTTGAATAGCACCGTGTCCTGGGGAACGATGCCGATGGCCCGGCGCAGGGAATCCTGGGTGACGTCGCGCACGTCCTGGCCGTCGATGGTGATCCGCCCCGCGTCAATATCGTAAAAGCGGAAGAGCAGCCGCGAGATGGTGGACTTGCCCGCGCCCGATGGCCCGACGATGGCGACCTTGTGCCCGGCGGGGACGCAGAAGCTCACGTCCTTCAGGATGGGGCGGTCGGCATTGTAGCCGAACGACACGTTCTCGAAGGCGACTTCGCCGCCCTCTATTTTCAAATCCCCCACCCCCACCCGGTCGCGAATTTCCGGCGTGACCTGCATCAGGCCGAACAGCACTTCCATGTCGGTCAGCGACTGCTTGACCTCGCGGTAGACGTAGCCGAGGAAATCGAGCGGCGTGTAAAGCTGGATCAGGTAGGTCATCACCAGCACAAAATCGCCCACGGTCATCGCGCCACCAATGACACCGCGTCCCGCCATGGTCATGACCGCGATCAGGCCGCCGGAAATGATCACCGCCTGGCCGACGTTGAGTAGCGACAGCGATGTCTTGTTGCGAACCGCCGCTTTCTCATAGCGGGCCATGGCATTGTCGTAACGGTTGCCCTCGTGCACTTCGTTGCCGAAGTATTTCACGGTTTCGAAATTAAGCAGCGAATCGATCGCCCGCGTATTGGCTTCCTGGTCACGGGCATTCATTTCACGGCGAAAACGCAGCCGCCATTCGGTGACCCAAAGGGTGAAGAAGATATAGGTACTGATGGTAACGAAGGTGACCGAGGCGAACCAAATGTCGTAGAGGATCCAAAGGATCCCACAGACGACGACAATTTCGAGGATCGTCGGGATGATGGAGAACAACATGAAGGCCAGGGTGAACTCGATGCCTTTCATGCCGCGCTCGATGGCGCGGGACAGGCCGCCGGTCTGCCGGTCGAGATGGTAGCGCAGGCTCAGGTTATGAAGATGACGGAAGACCCGCGTCGCCACCCGGCGCACCGCGCGCTGCGTCACTTTGGCGAAGATCGCGTCACGAATCTCGCTCGACGCAGTGGCGGTAAAGCGCAACAACCCGTAGCCGAGAATCAGCGCCACCGGCAGCACCAGCAGAATATCGGCACCCTTCGGTGTCAGCGCGTCGACCGCGCCCTTGTACACGATGGGCACATAGACATTGGCCAGCAAGGCCAGGATCAGAAGAGCAATGGCGCCAACGACGCGGGCGCGAAGCTCGAAGCCGTTGTCGCGCCACAGGAATGGCACCAGCGAGCGCATGACCCGGATATCAAGCCGCCCGGAGAAGGTCTTGTACTCGCTCGATTCGGAGGGCTGAGGCAGGCGGGAACTGGCGTGTTCGGCCGTCACTGGCGGGCCTTCCGGGGATTGGCGGCGCCTTCAGCGATATAGGCCTCTGCCTCCGCCACCGTCATCACGTCACCAAAGGAGAGATAAAAATTCTGCAAGGCGGCGTTATGCGCCTCGTCGCTGCGCGCGGCATTGGCGTCGGCGATCATGATTGTGCGGAAATTGCGCATCATCGCGTCACGGGCGGTGGATTCGCAGCAGGTATTGGTGACCGTGCCGGTGACCAGCACCGTATCGATGCCTTTACGGCGCAGAACTGCTTCCAGGTCGCTCGATCCCTGGATAAAGGCCGAAAAGCGCGTCTTGTCCACGATCAGGTCGGCGGCGCCGACATCAAGGCCGGGCCACAGCTCGAACCCCGGCCCGTCGGCCTTCATGCCTTCGAAACGCTGCGCGCGCCGGTCCGGCAAGGTCAGGTCGTCGTAATAAACCGACCAGTCGCGCCGCGCATCCAGGCTGGCGACCATGCGGATAAACACCACGCGCCCCCCGGCATCGCGCAAGGTTGCGGCCAGGCTGTTGATCGCGGGCACGATCTCCAGGGCGGCGGGCACGAAGGAATGGGCCACCGCCTCGTCGAGGAAACCGCACTGCATATCGACGACCAGGAGCGCCGTGCGCGTCGGCTCCATGTCGGCGAACGCATGCAGGGCGCCGCGGCGCGCCTTGACGTGTTCCTTGACCCAATCGGGGATGACGGTCTTGTGCATTGTGAAAATCCGCTGCGGTAATCAGGCGCCCGGCACGGGCGCCGAGGCATCGTTGGACTTTATGTGAAGATCGCGCTGGGGGAACGGGATCTCGATCCCGTTCTCATGAAACTGGTTCCAGACCCGCAACAAGACCTCGCTCTTGACGTTGCTGATGCCGTTGCGGGGATCGTTGATCCAGATTCGCGCTTCAAGGTCCACGGAACTGTCGCCAAAGCCCTTGAGCAGGCACACGGGCTTGGGATCCTTCAGCACGCGCGCGACATCCCCCGCGGCTTCCAGAACCAGGGCAATCGCCTTGCGCGGGTCGCATTTGTAGGAAATGCCGATGGGAATCTTGAGCCGCAGCAGGTTATTAGAATACGACCAGTTCTCCACCGGCGTCGTAATCAGGGTGTCGTTGGGGATGAGGTGCTCGGTCCCGTCGCGGGTAATGACGGATACGTAACGTGCCCCCATGAAGTTGATCCAGCCATAACTCTTGCCGACGGCGATGACGTCGCCGGGCTTGATCGAATGGTCGGCCAGCAAAAGAATGCCGGCAAACAGGTTGGAAACCAGCTTCTGCAGGCCAAGGCCGATACCGACGCCGAGCGCGCCGGTAAACACCGCGAAGGCCGTCAGGTCCACGCCCATGGCCGCCAACGCGACGACCACGGCCACGGTGACGAAAAGAATGCGTGAAAGCTGTCCGAACAGGACCTTGATGGACGCCGACAGACGTTCCGACGCACCAAGGCGCTGTTCCAGCGTGCGCGAGGCCAGCAAGGCCGTCCACAGCAGCACGGCAAAAAGCAAAAGCCCCTTGAGGACGACCATGACCGACAGGCGGAAGCCGCCGATCATGACGGATGCGGAATCGAGCACTTCGATCAGCGGGTCGAGCCAGTCGAGCACGTTGAGCGCGGCAATACCCCAGGCCAGCAGGGCGAAAGTACGGCGCAGGCTTTTGTCGCGGATCAGGATGGAGGTGAACTGGATCACCACCCAGGCCGCCAGCAGGCTGGTGGTGACCCCGATCAGCCCGTCGCCGACGCGCGCAGCGGAAACCACCAACTGGAGGAGGCCCTGCAATGCCAGCCAGATGATCGGCAGGGCATTTTGCTCGACCTCCGCCAGCGCCAGGCCGACGCGGCCCTCGCTGCCGGCGCGCGCCCTCAGCCGTTCAAGACCGCCCCGCAACACCGGCGCCAGCAGCCAGGCCAGGGCCAGGGCGACCAGCACGCCGACAAGCTGGACCAGGTTGCCCCAGACCCAGACATCCTCGCGCAGCCAGACCTGAAGGCTGTTCAGCCATGACCGCAGCGTTTCTTCGTTGAAAACCGTTTCCATGGGCGCAAGCTTAACGGTTTCAGGGCTCCGGCGAAACGGCCTTGCCGCAACCCCGCGACGGGGAGTGCCGGGTCTGGTATGGTAGCGCAAAACGGACGGAAGGGACGGCATGAGCGACGAAACCGGGGGCCTGATATGCGCCCTTGCCGTGGACGGCAAGGGGGGCGGCCAAGAACTCGACTGGGCGGGCATCGCCGCCTGGAAGCCGGGTGACGGGCTTCTGTGGGTCCATCTCGATTTCCGCGATCCTGAGGCGATCCGCTGGATTCGCACCCATGTCACCGATTCCCAGGCCGCCGAAACCCTGCTCGCCGATGAAACCCGGCCGCGTTCCGTCGCCATCGGGGACCGGCTGCTGATCTCGCTGCGCGGGGTCAATCTCAATCCCGAGTCCGATCCCGAAGACATGGTGTCGGTACGCATGTGGCTGGGGCTGGATATCATGGTCACTACCCGCCACCGGCGCATTCTCGCCATGACGGAGGCGCGTGAACATCTGGCGGCGGGGAAGGGTCCACGCGATACCGGCGGATTTCTCACCTTCATCGCCGAACGGCTGATGCAGCGCATGGGACCGACGCTGGACCAACTGGCCGATACCGTGGACGACCTGGAAAATGCCATCGTCGAAACCGACGACGGCGACAAGGCTCCGAACATGGATTCGGGCGAACTGCGCCGCCGTCTTAGCCAGGTACGGCGGCAAACCATCGAACTGCGCCGCTACCTTGCCCCCCAGCGCGATGCCATGAACCGGCTACAGGCCGAAGTCGTGCCGTGGCTGAGCGCCGCCCACAAGGCCCAACTGCGCGAAACCGGCGATCACATCACCCGTTACGTCGAGGACATGGATGCCCTGCGCGATCGAGGCGCTGTGGTGCAGGATGAGCTGCGCAACCGCATCAGCGAAGACATGAACCGCACCATGTACGTGCTTACCGTCGTCGCTGCGGTGCTGCTGCCTCTCAGCTTCGTCACCGGGCTTCTCGGCATCAACGTTGACGGCATGCCCGGCGCCAAGGATGCGCCCATGGCGTTCTGGCTGGTCACCGGCGGGTTGGGCGTCGTCGCGGCGATCCAGCTTTGGCTTTTCAGGCGTCTGCGCTGGCTTTAAAAAACAACACGGAAAAAACGGGGAGACTCACGCTCATGTACAGCTTGCTCAGCTACGTCGCCAGCGACGGCAAAATTCGCAACGCCATGGCTGTTGGCTCATCCGCCTTCGATCTGGCCCAGGCGGCCAGGGCCCAGGGCAAGGACATCCCCTGGCGCGGCAACATCGACATCATCCATGGCTGGGACAGCGCCCGCGGGACGCTCGGCGCGCTTGCCGAAGCGGCGGCGGCGGGCAAGCTCGACGACGCGAGCCTGGGCCCGGTCGGCGGCCTGACCCTGCGCGCGCCGTTGCTTTATCCCAATACGCTGTTCATGGCGGGCTCTAACTACGGCGCCCATACCAGGGAAATGGCGGGGGGCGGCTACGACAAGTCGAAGCGCAAACCCTATTTCTTCATCAAGCTGGCCCGCCAGGGCGTCATCGGTCCCAGCGAGGCCATCCGCCTGCCCCATGCCTCCAAGCAGGTGGACTGGGAAATCGAACTGGCCGCCGTGATCGGCACGCCGGCGCGCAACGTCAAGGCTAAGGATGCGCTCAAGCACGTCGCCGCCTATACGATCTGCCACGATGTATCGCTGCGCGATATCGGCCACCGCGAAGACTGGCCGCAATGGTCGCGCGACTGGATCATGCACAAGAGCTGCGATACAGGTGCCCCAATGGGACCGGTCATAGTACCCGCCGAATTCATTCCCGATCCGCACAAGCTGTCGCTCAAGACCTGGATCAACGATGAACTGATGCAGGACTCCAATACCGACGACATGACCTTCAGCCTGAACGAACAGATCGAATTCCTCTCGGACCTGTTCACCCTGATGCCCGGCGACGTGATCTCCACCGGCACGCCCTCGGGTGTGGGTCGGCCGCGCGGCATTTTCCTGAAACCCGGCGATCAGGTGCGCATGGAAATCGGTTCCATTGGCACCCTGGTCAACCCGGTCGAGGCCGGGGAATAATCTGGGGCCTACTCGTCGGGAATGCGCAACTGCAAGCGGTGGCCGTCGGGATCAGAAAAATAGATGCAGTCGGGATCGGCGTTGCGGCCCGTGGCCTTGACACCGTGGGCTGCCAGCGCCTTCTTGATTTCGGCGCCGGTACCCGACGGCACGTTGAAGGCCAGATGCGAAAGCTCGATGCCCCGGCCCATGCCCGCATCGCCGTCCGCCGCGAAGATGCCGAACAACTGACCGCCGCAGCGCAGGAACGCGTGCGAAAGCGATTGCGATTTGACCGTCATGCCCAGGATATCAACGTAGAACCGCACTGAACGTTCAACGTCACGCGCATACAGAACAATATGATCAATGCCGCTGCAAACGACAGCGGGCTTGGCGGCGGACTTCTGTGTCTCTGATGCCATGATGACCTCCCCGGGCGCGCCGTGTTGCGCCCGGGTGAAGTCTAGCATAGGGGCCTAGAGCGGGTAATCGTCGGGGGTAATGCCGCAGGTTTCCAGAAAACCGCGGATATGGGCCACTTCGTCCCTGGTCAGGCTGTGGCTGGCATGGTGAAAGGCGGCGGTATGACCGTTCAGGGTGACGCCGATGCGCGCCCCGGAGCGGTTGTCGATTTCCGCGCCGAGTTCCCGGAGTACGCTTTCCGTCTGCTTGAAATATATATTGCCGCTGACGGGATGCTCGAACAGCGCGCGCAGGACCTTGCGGTGGTGATGATTCATAGGCTCGCCTTTCAATAAGGAAGAATGGTCTCCGCCACCCTTACCTTACAGACGTAAGCACCCATGCGGCGCGGCACAAGGCGCCATCACGCAAAAGGGGGCGCCCCGAAGGGCGCCCCCCGCAAACCGGTATCGGGCCCGAACTATTCGCGGCTCGGCGCGGAGGACGTGGCCGCGGGCTGGTTTTCGGCCGTCATGTCCTGCGACATGGTAATAGCGAAGAAGCCGATCACGATGCCGACCAGCAGAAGAATCATCAACTTGCTGGGGCGCGAAGCGTGAGTCTGGGCAATGGGCAAATTGTCAGGGGTAGTCGCCATGATCATCTCTACGAAGTAAAGTGAAGCCACCACCGCGTGGGGGCGGGAACCGGATATTCAGATTCCCGCCCGGGACTGTCTGCTTTTTGTTTTCCGGACGCAAGAGCGATCCGGGCCCATCGTCAAAAGATCACATTGTGGCAAAATCGGGACAGGACCGATGAACGTGACCAATCACCTTTTCGACATTCTCGCCGCTGCCAACCCGGCCCGCGACCGGGTTTTCATCGACTTACCTGACGGCAGTGCGGTGACCCTCGGCGCCCTGTTCGACCTGTCGGCGCGCATGGCGCATGTGCTGGCCGCGTGGGGTCTGGAACCGGGCGACCGCGTCGCGGTGCAAACAAAAAAGAGCTGGCAAACCCTGGCGCTTTACCTAGCGACCTTGCGGGCGGGCGGCGTCTACCTGCCCCTGAACAGCGCCTATACCCCGGCAGAAATCGGTTATTTCCTGAGCGACGCGGAACCGCGCATCTTCGTCTGCGATCCCACCGGCGAAGAATCGGGGCACACCGTCGCAGGCGACGCCCGGATCGGAACCCTGTCCGCCGACGGCACCGGCAGCCTGGCAGAGGCAAGCGCCGGGGCGCCGTCAGATCACGTGCCGGTCCCGCGCAGTGCCGATGATCTCGCCTCTATTCTTTATACGTCAGGCACCACCGGACGCTCCAAGGGAGCCATGCTGAGCCACGATAACCTTATCGCCAATGCTCGCACCCTGGTCGAAACCTGGCGCTTCACCGACGGCGACGTATTGCTGCACGCCTTACCCATTTTCCACATTCACGGCTTGTTCGTCGCCACCAACGTCGCCCTTCTGGCGGGCTCGCGCATGATCTTCCTGCCGCGCTTCGAAGTCGACGCGGTCATGGCCCTAATCCCGCGCGCCACGGTGCTGATGGGCGTGCCCACTTTTTACAACCGCATGATCACCCGCGACGACCTGAGCGCGGAAACCTGCGGCGCCATGCGCCTGTTCATTTCCGGCTCCGCCCCCCTGTCGGCGGAAGTGCACAAGGTTTTCGAAGCAAAGACCGGACATGCTATCGTTGAACGTTACGGCATGACCGAAACCGGCATGAACACCTCCAACCCTTACGAGGGCGCGCGCCGGGCGGGCACCGTGGGCCCGCCGCTGCCCGATGTGGACCTGCGCATCACCGATCCCGTCGACGGCGCGGTGCGGAAGACCGGCGAGATCGGCATGATCGAGGTCAAGGGCCCTAATGTTTTTGCCGGGTATTGGCGCATGGCGGAAAAAACCGCAGAGGAGTTTCATGACGGCTGGTTCGTAACCGGCGATCTCGGCTTTATTGATGATGACGGCTATGTCTCCATCGTTGGGCGAGAAAAGGACCTGATTATCTCCGGCGGGCTCAACGTCTATCCGGCCGAGGTTGAAGCCGCCATCGACGAAATTCCCGGCGTCGCCGAATGTGCCGTCATCGGCGTACCCCATGGCGATTTCGGCGAAGCCGTCATGGCCGTGATCGCGCCCCGGCCCGAAGCAAAGCTGGATGCCGACACCATCACCGCGACACTGGCCCGGGACCTTGCGAATTTCAAACGGCCCAAGCGCATCGTCTTTGTCGAGGCCCTGCCGCGCAACACCATGGGCAAGATCGAAAAGGCCCGCCTGCGCGAAATCTACCGCGACAGCTTCGCCACCTGAACGCGGCAACGATTGACACTGGGCGAAGCCCCGGTGACGGGCTATGTATAGGGACAAACCTTTGATCATTTTCCTGGGGTGCGGTTTTGTTCATGAACCCGGCCAGTCGGCAAACCAGCGATAACATCCCCCTTGGCGCCGGCATGGCGCGCATGGTGACGACATTGGCGCTGCTGATCCCGCCACTGGCGGTCCTGGCGCCGAAGGGCCTGACCTGGGTCGCGCTGGTCCTGGCGCTGGCCCTGACGGGGCGCGACTGCCGCGCCCGAGACGCGATCCCCCATTGGCCGGGCCGCTTCGCGCTGATCTTGCTGGCCGTGGTCGCTTGGAGCGCCCTCAGCGCGCTCTGGGCCGTCAACCCCGGCGAAACCCTTTCCAAGCTTGCCTCGCTGGCGGCCTATGCCGTCGGCGCCGTCGCCCTGATCGGCGCCGGACGGGCCATGACGGCGGCGCAGCGCCGAATCCTGGCCCGCGCCCTGACGCTGGGACTGCTGGTGGCCTTCGGCCTTCTGGCGATCGAACGATCGTTCGAGGCGCCGATCCTTAGCGCCGTCAAGGACCTGAGCAAACTGAAAGGCGACGATCTTTACTCTATCTACAACCGTGGTCTCGGCATCTGCGCAGTGCTGATCTGGCCCGCGATGGCGGCGCTATGGCGCGCCGACAAACGCGCTGTTGCGCTGGCCCTGCCCGCCTTGCTGATCGGGCTGGCGGTCGCCCTTGGCGCCTGGTCGGTCTTGATCGGCCTTTGCGCCGCGCTGATGGGCGCCGCGCTGGTGCTCACCGGGCCCCGGTCCGTGCCGCGCCTGCTGGGCGGCCTCGCGGTTATCGTCGTGCTCGCCCACCCGTTCGTCGCCAACTGGGCTATCGACCGCTTTGCCCCCGCCAACCGGGCCGCCATCAGCGACAACATTTCCATCAATCACCGTTTCATCATCTGGGAATTCGCCGGTGCGCAGATCATGGACCGGCTGCTGGCGGGCTACGGCTTCAATGCGTCGCGTTCCCTGCCGGGGGGACAAAAAAAGTTTGACCTGCTGCTGACCCCGCCACGGGACACAACGGGAAAAATCGCGCCAATGCCGCGTGGCGCCGCGTTGCCGGTTCACCCGCACAACGCCCCGCTGCAATGGTGGCTGGAGCTTGGCCTGCCCGGCGCGGCGCTGGGCGCGATGCTGCTTTGGCTGCTCTATCGCGGCGCCGGCGCCATCGCTGAACGCCGCGCCCGCGCCCTGGTCTGCGCCCAGATCACCGCCGGTGCCTGCATAAGCGCGCTGGCCTGGGGCGCATGGCAAATATGGTGGCTCTCCGGACTCGCACTAGCCGCTTGGTTCACGCTGGTCCATGACGGAAAGCGGTCCGGGCGAATCCTAGAACCCGTGATGCTTGGCGAAAATATCGGTGCTCAATTCCGACACGCGGCGACAGCCGGTATAGGCCATGGTCTTTTCGAATTCCTTGTAGAGAATATCGAGAACCTTTTCCGCCCCCGCCTGACCGGCAGTTGAAATCCCGTAAAGCGTCGCGCGCCCCGTCAGCACCGCATCGGCACCGAGCGCCAGCGCCTTGACCATGTCGCTGCCGCGCCGCACGCCGCTGTCCAGAATAACCGTGGTCTTCTTGCCTACCGCATCCACCACTTCGGGCAGAACATCCAGCGTTGAAGCCGCGGCATCGAGAGCGCGGCCGCCGTGATTCGAAACCACCACCGCATCGGCGCCGTGCTCGACCGCCGCCACCGCGTCTTCCTCACGCAGGATACCCTTGATGATCAGCTTGCCGGGCCAGAACTTGCGCAGCTTGTCGATATCCTTCCAAGTCATGGCGTGGTGGCGCATCGGGCTGCCGCCGCCCGCGCCCGATGTAATGCGGTGCGCGTACTTGGCGGGATAGTTTTCATGGCGCGGCATGCCCGTGGTCACCAGATAGCGGAACATGGTGCCGATCAGCCAGCGTGGATGGGTCAGCATATCGGTGACCGAGCGCGGCGAAATGGTGAAGGGAATACTGAAGCCGTTGCGCCGGTTGTATTCGCGGTTGTTGCCGAGCGCGCCGTCAATGGTCACCACAAGGGCCTCGAAGCCGGCATCGCGGGCACGCCCGACGAGCTGGTAGGAAAGCTCTTCTTCCTTCCACATATAAAGCTGGAACCACAGTCGCCCGTTTAGCGGCAGCACTTCCTCGGCGATGCGCTCCATCGAGGTAATGGATCCGGTCGCCAGGGTAAAGGGTATGCCCTTGGCGGCTGCGGCCTTGGCGAGCTGCAATTCACCGTGATGCCAGCAAAGCCCGGCAATGCCCGTCGGCGCGATGGCCATGGGCAGGTTGCTCCGCTTGCCCAGAAGATCGATGCCCATGTCGCGATCGGTCAGGTCCACCATGAACCGCGTGCGCAGTTTCAGGTTGCGGAACGCGACACGATTATCGACCAGCGCCACCTCATCCTCGGCTCCGCGGTCAAGATATTCGAACACACCCTTGGGCAGACGCTTGCGCGCCACCTCCCGAAAATCGGCGACATTGAAGCAGCGGTCGAGACGCGACATTTTTCCCCCGAAGATTTTTTGGTTCCGGGCCCTAATCTAGCGACTGAGCCCGTTAAAGACAAAGGGCTTTACCGCTATCCAGCCCGAAATCCGAGACCCAGCCGGGCAAAGTTGGGCACCTGGAGGACGCCATGCTTAACGTAAGGCGCCCAGGCATCCAGCACCGCCTCGCACAGCGCGGCGAAAGCGTCCTCCGCCAATCCTTCCACCTGCTTGGCGAAGGAGCGCTTGAGGCCACGAGAGACATAATCCGCCGCATCCTCGACCTGGTTGAGGTAGCGCAGCTCACGCTCCTCCACCCAGTCGAACCCGGCCTCGCGCAACACGTCGCCGATGGCGCCGGCAGCGCCCAGAACGTGGCGGAGAGGCACCGGCCCTTCATCGGTGCCAAGGAATTTCGCCACCGTCCGGCGCGGCACCACGAAGGGCGGATTTTCCTCGTACGGTCCCCACACCATGTAGGCGACGCGCCCGCCGGGCTTGAGCACGCGCAGCACCTCGCGCGCCGCCGCCACCCGGTCGCCGGGGAACATCAGTCCGAAACGACAGGTCGCGCAATCGAAGACGCCTTCCGCAAAGGGCAGCGACAGCATATCCGCGCCAACGAAGCGCATGATCGAAAGCGACAGGTTTTCGGCGCGCGCGCGCGCGGCCTCCAGCATCCGGGGCATCAGGTCGGTGCAGGTTACGCTGCCCTTGCCGTCCATCGAGAGCGCGATGCTGACTGCCGGATTACCGGTGCCAGATGCAATATCAAGAACGGCCTCGCCGGGGCGGATGCCCGCCTCGGCAATGATCATCTGGTTGAAGGTGTCGTCGGCCGCCTTGCCCTTGGGCGCTGTGGCAGTCCAGCGGCGGGTTTGATCGTTCCAATGCGCCTTGTTGTCGCGGCCCTGATCCTGATCCGACATTATGCTCCCTGAAGTGTACTGAAATTGACAGTCCCGTTTGAAAGGCCGACGATGAAAGCTAAACTGCCTCTTTATAATCATCAATCAGACCCGCGAAGGCCAGCATGATTAAAGACATCGACGCCATGGTCCGCCCCACCGCCCGGCTGGGGATCATCCTGTCATCAGGCAACCGCACGCTGGAACCGTATTTCCGCGCCTTCGCCCCCGTTGATCTCGCCATCCACGTGACCCGCATGCGCATGGGCTCGGGCGGCCAGCGTCCCCGCGAGGACATCGCCAAGACCGCCATCGCCGGGGCGGAACTGGTCGGCGACACCGGCATCGACGCGGTGCTGCTGCAAGGCACCGGGATCATGATGGAACGCGGCCCCACAGGTGAAGCGGAACTGGTGGCGGAACTGGCCAAGGCCGCCAAGGTACCGGCCTATACCGCGACCCAGGCCGTTGTCGAATCGCTCAAGGCCCTGGGGGCGGCGCGCATCGCCGTGGTCAATCCCGGCAACGACGGCTCGGTCGCGCGCGAACGCGCCTATCTCGACGCGGTCGGCATCCAGGTGATCGGCGCCGCCGCGCTGGACCTGGGCGACGACACATTCGATCTGACCCCGGAGCAATGGACCGCGGCATCGCAGGCCGCCGACAGTGACGGGGCCGAAGCGATTTTCCTGTCTGGGTCGCACACCCGTGCGCTGGAAGCCATTGCCGCCACCGAGGCGGCCACCGGCAAGCCGGTGGTGACCTCGATCCAGGCCGCGCTTTGGGCGGGGTTGCAAAGGCTCGGCGACAGGCTGGCACCGGCGCCGGCGAATCCCGCGCTGGGCCGGCTTTTTACCAGCGCCTAGGAGTCCGTGGCCCGGCGCAGGCTAGGCGACAGCGCCACGGCGACGGCCAGGCAAGCGCAGAGCGCCAACAAGCCGCCGCCCATGATGATGAACCCGTCGCGGATGCCGAAATGTTCGACGATGAAACCCATGATCACCGGCGTGATGATGGATGAAAGGCGGTTGTTGGTGACACGCAGCCCAACGACGGAGCCTTGCAGGTTGCGCGGCACCGCACGCGCCTGAAGCGAAAACATCAGCGGCTGCACGATACCCTCGAAGCCGCGCCGCAGCGCATGGGCCATAGCTAGCAAGGCAAAGACGCCGCCCAGGAACGGTGTCGCCGCCAGCAGCGCGATGGCACTGGCCGTAAACGACACCATGATCCAGGGAATGGATGCGCGCCGCGCGATCCAGCCCGATGCCAAAGATCCGAAACCATTGACGATTTCAGCGATGGAAAACATCACGCCAATCATGGTTCCGGCGAAACCGACATCGCGCAGGTAGACAATAAAGAACGAGTTCTCCACCCCGTTGGTGGCGTGCCGTGTAAATGAAATCGCCAGTGTGAAAGCCACCGCCGGGATCACGATCAACGACAGCGAACCGGTGTAATCCGATAGACGGGGCAGGATATCTCGAAAGGAAATGCGACGGCTGGTGTCGATTCCAGGTTGCAGGTTGCTGATCCGCGCAACGACGAAGAACATGCACGTCGACCATAGCGTCACACCGAAAAACGAAATGCGCGGGCCCGCGAAATCCCACAACAGGCCCATCAATACCGGCGCGATGACGTTGCCGATGCGCGCACAGAAACTGAAACGCCCGATCTTACCCGGATCGCCACCGGTGACCTGGGCGATGATGGTCTGGGCACCGATCCACGACATGTTACCCGCGAACCCGATCAGCATTTGTAGCCCGACCATGGCGGCGAACCAAGGCAGTGCCGGGTAGAGCGCAGCCAGGCCGCCAGTGACCAGGGCGAAGAACATCATCAGTCTCCGCGTGCCGAGGCGATCCATCAGCGCCCCGCCGTGAATGGCGAGGAAAAATGTCAGCAGCGACTTGGCCCCGATAAGGATGCCGATTTGCGCCGCGGGCACACCCTGGGATACTGCCCACAAAGGGATCACCATGGTCAGCAGTTCGGCCTGTCCCATGGAGAACAGGCCCACCGCGTAGGAGGCGCGAAGATTGCGCCGCGATGCGGGATCAGTATCAGGCTGCGGGGACGCGACGGGCGACGGGGACACTTTCGGGCGGGGCTCCAATGGACGGGGGTCAGTCGTTTTCCGGCGACCGGCGCGCTGTAGGCCCCCGCAGATTAGCCGATCTTGGCCCCTCGTGGAGACTTATCGGGCCTATGGGGGCACAAACAAGCTTGCCCCTTTCGGATTACTCGACGTACCTTTCGGAAAATGAAAACCGGGACGGCCGTACAGGCCCACCCGCACCCCAGAAAACCAGCAAAGACCGACACTGATGAAGAGCAACGAAATCGATCCACGCATATACGAACTCTATGACAAGTATTGCCATAGCGCGATGGAGCGGCGCGAGTTCCTAAACCGCGCCGCGGCGGTCGCCGTGGTTGGTGGCTCCGGTCTGGCCATGGCCCAAGCCCTGTTGCCGCGCTACGCAAAGGCCCAGACCATTTCCTTTACCGACAAACGCATCAAGGCGACCTATGTCGCCTACGATTCGCCGGGCGGCAATTCCGGCAAGATGCGCGGCTATCTGGTCCAACCCACGGGCAAGGGTCCCTTCCCCACAGTTCTGGTGGTGCATGAAAATCGCGGCCTCAATCCCTATATCGAGGACGTGGCGCGGCGTCTTGCCGTCGAGGGCTTCCTCGCCCTAGCACCAGATGCGCTGTATCCGGCGGGTGGCTATCCCGGCAACGACGACGACGGCAAGACGATGCAGCGCAAGCTCGATCGCGGCAAGATCCAGAAGGACATGCTCAACAGCGCCAGGTTCGTCAAGGCCCATGCGCTCTCGAACGGCAAGCTTGGCGCGGTCGGTTTCTGCTTCGGTGGCCAGGTGGTCAACAACTTAGCGGTATCCATGGGCAGCGACCTGAAGGCAGGCGTGCCGTTCTACGGCCGCGCGCCGAAAACGGAAGGCGTCGCCAAAATCAAGGCGGCGATGCTGCTGCAATACGGCGCCAACGACAAGCGCGTGAATGCGACCTTCCCCGATTACGAAAAGGCACTGAAGGCCAACAAGGTCGATTATCAAGCCTACTTCTATGCGGATTCACCGCATGGCTTTCACAACAACTCAACGCCGCGCTACAACCCGGCACAGGCCAAGATCGCCTGGGATCGCACCCTCGCGTTCTTCAAGAAACACTTGGCGTAACCACAAACGGCTGGAACTTTCTCGACGGCGGCTCTATAGGGCCGCCGTTTTCCATTTTTTATCAGTAAGGGCCCCAGGCACGCTGCATCGCCGGACGCGCCGCGATCGCGTCATGCCAGCGCCGAATATTGGCATATTCATCAAGCCCGATGTCCTTAACGCCGTGGGTGTGCACATCGGCGAAAAACGCGATATCGGCAACGGAATAGGCATCGGCCACGTATTCGTGTTGGCCCAGGTGACGGTCGAGCATACCGAGCATATCGCGCAACACATCGGTGTAATGCGCCTTGGCCGGGGGCACGTCCTCAGGTTTGCGGATCGTCCACAGGCCGAACTGCTGGGCCAGGGTGGTGAAGGTGGCCGAGCCGTAGAAAAGCCACTGGTCAACCTTGATCCGTGCCAGCGGGTCTGTGGGATAGAGCCCGTTGTCCGCCTTTTCACCGAGATACTTGAGAATGGCGCCGGATTCGCAGAGCGAAATCGTCGCTCCGCCGGGACCATCGTGATCCACAAGCGCAGGAATCTTGTGGCCGGGACTGATCTTCAGGTATTCCGGCGCGAACTGTTCCTTGGCGCGAATGTTGATGGGCTTAAGAGTATGAGGAAGCCCGCTTTCCTCCATGCCGTGACGCGCCTTGTAGCCGTTATCGGTAGTCCAGAAATACAAATCGATCATCAAGGTCCTCCCCGGAAATCTTATGCGTTGCCGGCCAGCCGCCGGCGAAAGCCGCGATCACGCTTGAGATGCCATTCGCGGCTCATGGCCTCCTCCTTATGGGTATAGCGTTCCGCATAGAGAAGCGCCCATTGCCGCCCGCGCGTCGAACGCGCGCCGGTGCCGGAATTATGCGCCGCCAGGCGGCGCTCCAAGTCGGTGGTCCAGCCGACATACGTCCGCCAGCCCCCCTTTCCGTCACTGCCCAGCACGTAAACGAAACACTCCACCATAACCTCCGGTCGCCCAGCCAAGGGGCCCGGCACACACGTCCGCCCCGGGGCAGGCCCGGGCACATTAATGATCATTAGCATATCGGGGGAAATGGCGCGCCCGGAAGGACTCGAACCTCCAGCCTCCTGATTCGTAGTCAGGTGCTCTATCCAATTGAGCTACGGGCGCCCATGCAAGGGGCCGGAGGCTACTCAAAAGCGCCCGCCTTGGCAAGCCAAACGGCGGCCTGGGTCATCGCGGGGCAAAGCCACCCCGGGGATCGGGGCCGCCCGCCTTGTGAGGGCGCAACGGATTGGGTACAATTGTTTGAAATTAATAGGGTTGTGAAAACCTCCGAAACCCCATAGAAAATTAATTTGGTGGTTTCGGGGTTTGCAACTTATTTAACTGGGGGTGGTCTTTCCCATGGCCCGAATAAAGATTCCTTCCGCTGTGGCGGCTGCACTTTTGTTGGGCGGATGCTCGTTCGTCTCCGACGCTCTGTTCCCGTCGCTGTCCGACAAGGAGCCCAGACGTCCCGCGCCCGCACCTAAGGCCGCGGCGCCAAGGCCCGCGCCCGCGCCCGTTGTGGCCGCGCCGCCGCCGCAGCTAGGATCCTCCACCTTCCAGCCGCGCGCAGTAACGCCCGGCAGCTCGACCGGCACCGCCGTCGGCGCCAAAATCAGCCAGATGCGTGGCGAACTGGGACGCCTCCAGGCCGGTGTCAACGAACATAACGCCGCGCTTCAGAAACTGCGGGTCCAGACCGTTGCTCATGCGCAGCGCTATCACGGCACCGTCGCAGCGATAAATTCGCGCCTGCAGGTCGGCACCACTCCGGGCAACCCAGTCCTGGTGTCTCAGTGGAGCACCGCCCAGACCCAGCTTGACGGCGTCAGCCGGGATATCGCGGAAATGAATTCCCTGGCCAACCGCGTCGCCAACGACTCCTCAACCTCCAGCTACCTGCTGGAAACCACCCGCGCAACTTACGGCCTTGCCGGCGCGGTGGACGAAGATCATCGCCAACTTTCGATCCTGGAAGATGAAGTCAACCGCACCACGGTGCTCATTGACCGTCTGCTCAACGAATTGAGCGAGGACATCAACCGTCAGTCCATCTACGTCGGCAACGAGCGCAAGAACCTGACCACCCTGTCCATCGCCATCAAGAACGGTGAGCTACTGGGGTCGTCCCTTGCCAACCGTGCCTTCGACGTGCAGCCCTATCAGGCCCGCGCCAATCGTGGCCCGGTACCCGCAGCAGCCCAGTCCGGCCAGCGCCGGCCGCTGGTGGTGATTCGCTTCGATCGGCCCAATGTAGAGTTCGAGCAGGCACTCTACACAGCCATCAACCGCGCCCTGGAGCGTCGTCCGCAGGCGGGGTTCGATCTCGTCGCGGTGGCGCCGTCGGCCGGCAACGCCGCCCAGTCGGCCAGGGCCACCAATGCCGCTCGCCGCAACGCGGAAAAAGTGCTGCGTTCACTCACCTCGATGGGCCTGCCGGCTAGCCGGTTGACGCTGTCCGCCGGCACTTCCAATGATGCCCGCACAAACGAGGTGCATATCTACGTTCGTTAGACCCGGCTTTTTCCAGCCAAAGGGCCGTCCCCCAGGGGGCGGCGCTTTGCTTTGGCGGGCTTTGACAGGCGGGGGGCGAAGCGCGAAAATGGCCGCGATCCAGACCCAACCGGGAGAAACGACCATGGCCGGGGACGCGCAGAAAAGCCACTGCTGGGATGACGTGATTTCGCCCGATGAGCGCGATATCTACGACACCTTCTTTCCGCGCGCGCCCAAGGGCATAGGCCCGCGCCCGGCGCTGATCGCCATTGATCTTTACAAGAAGGTCTATGCCGGCGGGCCGGGCCCGGTGGCCGAGATCAATCGCAAGTTTCGCGGCGCCTGCGGCGACAACGCCTGGAATGCCATTCCGCCCACGGTCAAGCTGTTCGCCGCCGCCCGCGCCGCCGGTTGCCCGGTGATCTACACCACCGGCAATCCCAACCTGCGCGTGAGCGCCACCAATCGCCAGCGCACCGGCCTCGATCGCGCCACCGACGGCTACGAAATCAAGGAAGAGTTCGCGCCCCATGCGAACGATCTTGTCGTCAAGAAGGAACGCGCCTCGGGCTTCTTCGGCACGCCGATGGTCGCGCACCTCAACAAGCTCGGCGTCGGCAGCCTGATCCTTTGCGGCGAAAGTACGTCGGGTTGCTTGCGCGCTTCCGTCGTTGACGCATTTTCATACGGCTACCAGGTTACGGTGGCGGAAGAATGCTGCTTCGACCGTTCGATGCTCAGCCACAAGGTCGCGCTGTTCGACCTGCATCACAAATACGCCGATGTCTGTCATGTGGATGACATCATCGCCCAGCTTGGCGCCTTGTCCGGCCGCCAGGCGGCAGAATAGTCAAAGGGAGACAAGAAATGGCAAGCCAGCGGCTTCCGGTATTCCAGAAATTCATCGATGACGTGCGCGCCGCCTGGGAACGCGAGCCGGACACAGAATCGCGCATGAAGGCGGCGACGGAACTTCTGCGCGGGCTGGTGGGCGATGAAACCATGCTGGTGCATTCGCGCGACTGGCCCTCGACCGAAGGCCACAAGAACCTGATGCTTTACGAAGATCCCGACTACGGCTTCGTCGTCAACGCCGTGGTGCGCACGCCCGGTCGCTTCGGCTCGGTGCATGATCACGCGCACTGCTGGACGGCCTACGGCGTGCTCGACGGCACGGAAAAGCTTGAACGGTTCGAACGTCTCGACGACCGCTCCCGCGAAGGCTACGCCGACGTGCGCATGACCAGCGTGACCGAGGGCAAGCACGGCACCGTGGACCTGGTGGCGCCGTTCGACATCCACGCCGAACAGGGCGGCCCGGCACGCTCGGTGGCGGTCATCCTGCGCTCCGAAAGGGTGGCGGGCAAGGTCCTGCAGGGCCGCTACAACCCGGAAACCAAGGCCTATCACCAGGGTGAAGGCCCGACCCAGGTCCCGTTTGAGCTGACCTGAGTTAAACCGCCAGGTTATCGATCAGCCGCGTGCGGCCGAGATGCGCCGCCGCCAGGATACGCCCGCCGCGTGACGGACCGAACTCGGCCAGCGGCTGAAGCGTTTCGGGATCGACGCAGGCGACATAATCCACCGCGCGAAACCCCGCCTCGGTCAGGTGACACACGGCATCGTTCAGCACCGCGCCGATTTCGGCGCCGCCGTGAATATGCGCCGCGCTCTCGGCCAAGGTGCGGAATAGGACCGGCGCGATGGCGCGTTCGTCGGCCGACAGGTAGGCGTTGCGCGACGAAAGTGCGAGCCCGTCCGCTTCGCGCAGGATCGGCACGCCAACGACCTGAACGCCGAGATCGAGATCGCGCACCAGCCGCCGGATCACGCAAAGCTGCTGGTAATCCTTTTCGCCGAACAGCGCCGAATCGGGACGCACCTGGGTCAAAAGCTTGGTCACCACGGTGGCGACGCCGTCGAAATGTCCGGGCCGGTGCGCGCCGCACAAACCTTCCGTCAGGCCCGCGACATGAACCGAAGTGGCAAAGCCGTCCGGGTACATTTCCCCCGCACCGGGCGCGAACATTAGATCGGCGCCGCGCGCCGCGATAAAACTCATGTCGCGACCTTCGTCGCGGGGATAAGCGGCAAAATCCTCGTTGGGGCCGAACTGGGTCGGGTTGACGAACACCGAAACGACGACCCGGTCGGCGATCCGTTTCGCCGCGTCGATCAGGGAACCGTGACCTTCGTGCAGCGCACCCATGGTCGGCACCAGGGCCACGCTTTCGCGGCGCGCGCGCCAGTCCGCAATGCGCAGACGCAACGCACTGACGGTGCGAACGGTGGCGAGGCCGCTGGGGACGCTTTCACTCATGATGGCGGTTGATCGCGTTCAGCCCTTGATCAGCTTGGGCGCCGGGCCGCGCTTGGCACCGAAGCAATGTTCCTCGACGGGGAATGCGCGGGCACGCACATCGTCGGCGTAAGCCTTGATCGCTTCTTCCATGTCGGACGCCAGTTCGGCATAGCGCTTGACGAATTTCGGCGAGAAATCCCCGAACAGGCCGAGAATATCGTCGGTGACCAGAACCTGGCCGTCGCAAGCGGGCGATGCGCCGATCCCGATGGTCGGCACCGGCACCGCGGCGGTGATCGCACGCGCCACCGGTTCCCAGGTGCCCTCCACCACCAGCGCGAAGGCGCCGGCATCGGCGATGGCCTTGGCATCCTCGGTGATCCGCTGGGCGGCGGCCTCGTCCTTGCCCTGGACGGCAAAGCCCCCCATGACGCGGACCGACTGCGGCTTGAGACCGACATGGCCCATGACCGGCACCGCCCGGCTGGTGAGATAGGCGACGGTCTCCGCCATTTCGATGCCGCCCTCGAGCTTGACCGCGTCGCAGCCGGTTTCGGCCAGGATCCGCGCCGCCGTGCGGTAGGCCGCCGCCGGGCTTTCCTGGTAAGAGCCGAAAGGCAGGTCCACCAACACGCAGGCGCGCTCGGCGCCCCGCACCACCGCCTGCCCATGATTGATCATCATGTCGACGGTGACGCCCAGGGTCGTATCCATGCCGTAAACCACCATGCCGAGCGAATCGCCAACCAGCATGAGATCCACATGGGCGTCCATCAACCGCGCCATGGGCGTGGTATAGGCGGTCAGGCAGACAATCGGGGTCGAGCCCTTGCGGGCGGCGATCATGGGCACGGTAATGGCGGTCTTGTGCTTGGCCATGGCGGGCCTCCGGTCTTGGCGGGAAGCGCCGGGGCGCTTCAGGACGGGGCGATTAGTATCCCTTTTTATCAAGCGGCAAAATCATTTTCTGGCCGCAGGTGCGGTTCACCCTCCCCCTTCAGCCTGTAATATGCTTGTATTCAAAGGCTAATTTCGCCGAGGGAGCGCCGTTCATGGGCCCAACCATTCGCCGCTTGGCCCCGTTTGCACCGGTATTCCGGGGCCCGGGACGCCAATTTGCCTTTGCGCTCGCCCTTTCGCTCGGGCTTGGCGGCTGCGCCGGCGCGCCCGATCCCGACAGTGCCGCAACGACGCCGGGCACCGCCGTTTCCGACGAAGCGGGCTTCGCCCCCGATGCCGCACGCAAGGCCACCCAGGCCCAGCGCGAGATGGTGGCTGCCGCCAACCCGCTGGCGGCGCGGGCCGGGATGGATATCCTGCGCGCAGGCGGCAGCGCGGTGGATGCCGCCGTCGCCATTCAGACGGTGCTGACATTGGTCGAGCCGCAGTCGTCGGGCATCGGCGGCGGGGGCTTCCTGTTGACCTTCGACGGCAAGACCGGCGAAATCGGCACCTACGAAGGCCGCGAAACCGCCCCCGGCGCCAGCAAGGAAACCGACTTCCTGGGCCCCGACGGCAATGCCCTACCCCGCGACCGCTACCGCGTCGGTGGCATATCGGCGGCGGTACCGGGGATGCTGCGCATGCTGGAAATGGCGCACCGCAAACACGGCAAGCTGCCCTGGGCGGCGTTGTTCCAGCCCGCCATTGACCTCGCGCGCAAGGGCTTCGCCGTGTCGGCACGGCTCAACCAGTCCATTGCTCATGACCGCTACCTTTCCACCTACCCGGCGGCACGCAGTTACTTTTTCGATGCCGGGGACAAGCCGCTGGCGGTGGGCACGGTGCTGCAGAACCCGGCGCTCGCCGACACGCTGGAAGCCGTCGCCCGGCGCGGCGCCGATGCGTTCTATACCGGCGCCATCGCCCGCGACATCGCCGCCGCGGTGCGCGGGGATGCCGCCCGGCCGGGCAAGATGACCGCGAACGACATCAAGGCCTACCAGGCCAAGAAGCGCGGCCAGTTGTGCGGCCCCTACCGGCGCTGGCTGGTCTGCGGCCAGCCGCCGCCGACCGCGGGCGGGATCACGACGCTGATGACGCTGGCCATGCTGGAGCGATTCAACATGGCCGCGCTTAAGCCCAATTCCGCCGAAGCCGTTCACCTGTTCGCCGAGGCGACGCGCCTGGCCAATGCCGACCGGCTGCGCTATGTCGCCGATCCCGATTTCGTCACGGTGCCCGTCAACGACATGCTGGACCTGCGCTATCTCGGGCGGCGCTCGGCCCTGATCGACGAACGCACGGCCATGCGCCACGCCGCGCCCGGACGCATTGCCATACCGGGCCAGCGCACGGATCTTTCCATTCCCGGCGAGGATATGGAATCGCCTTCCACCACGCATTTCAACGTGGTGGACAGCGCGGGCAATGCCGTGGCGATGACATCTTCCGTCGGGCACGCCTTCGGCTCGCGCCTGTTCGTGCGCGGCTTCATCCTGAACAATCACGGCACGGATTTCACCGCGGTGCCGCGCACCTCGTCGGGCCGGGTCAAGGCCAATCGCCTGCAAGGCAACAAGCGCCCGCGTTCGGCCCAGTCGCCGACCTTTGTCTTTGACGGCTCCGGCCGGCTGGTGCTGGCGGTCGGTTCGCCCGGCGGCACGCGCATCATCGCCTTCGTGGTCAAGACGCTCGTCGGCGTGCTGGACTGGAAGCTTGATGTGCAATCCGCGATCTCGTTGCCCAACCGCACCGTGCGCGGCGACTGGGTCGAGTTGGAACGCGGCACCGAGCTGGAAAACATTATTGATGACCTGAAGGCGATGGGTCACAAGGTCCGCCTGCGCAAGCTGACCAGCGGCCTGCAGGGCATCGCCCTCGATAAGGGCGTGCTGACCGGCGGCGCCGATCCCCGCCGCGAAGGCGTTGCCCTCGGCAATTAAATGAAAGACAGCTAGGGCCGCGTCGCCACGATGAACAGGCGGCGAAAGGGCAGCAGCGTCGTGCCGTCGGCCCGGACGGGATAGGCCGCGCGCATGGCCGTGGTGTAGTGGGAAAGAAAATCGCGCTTTTCAGCCGCGTCGAGTGCCGCCAGCACCGGCCCCGCGCCCGCGCCCTTCGACCATTCCACCACCGGGTCCTTGCCCGTCAATACGTGGAGATATTCGCTTTCCCAGATGTCGATCCCGGCGGCACGGGGCGCCAGCAGGTCGTAATAACGTTCCGGCGCCATTGGTCCCGGTTGCATCAGCGGCAGGGCGCGGTCTGACCAGCGCGGATCGCCAGCCAGTTCCCTGAGCACGCGGATGCGCGGGCTGTCATCGACGCGGGGCATCTGTACCGCCAGCACGCCGCCCGGCCGCAAGGCGTCGAACAGCGCCGGGAACAGGGATTCGTGACGATCCAGCCACTGCAACGCCGCATTGGAAAAGATCACGTTGGGGGGCGGCGCCGGGGCGAAGGCGGCGATATCGCCACGGGCGAAGGCAAGCTCGGGAAAGGTCTCGCGCGCCGCCGCCAGCATTTCTTCCGACGAATCGACGCCGGTGATCCGTGCCTTCGGATAGCGGGCCGCCAGCAGGGCCGTGGTTTGCCCCGCGCCGCAGCCGAGGTCATAAACCGTGCGCGGCGCCTCCATCACCACCCGCGACAGCAAGTCCACCGCCGCGCGCAGGCGCGGCCCGTCGAACTTCAGGTACTGGGCCGGGTTCCAGCTCACGTCAGCCCGCTTCCCTTGGGCGGGGGCTGAACGTAATCGCGTTCGGCGGCGACATAATCGTCAAACCCGGCGATATTCCGGATATGGGCGAAACCCGCCGCCGGTGGCGGCGTTTGCCCCGCCGCCAGGGCCGTCAGCGCCGCTTCCATCGCATCGGTCGCCGCCGCCAGCAGGGTCAGGGGATAGGCCGCGATCTTGAAGCCGATTTCCGCCAGCCGTGCCGGCGCCAGCACCGGCGTGCGGCCGCCTTCGATCATGTTGGCAAGGTTGGGCAACGCCGTTGCCTTGCAGATGGCTTCCATTTCGGCTTCGCTCTCCGGCGCCTCGACAAAAATGATGTCGGCGCCGAGCGCCTCGAAGGCGCGGGCGCGTTCCAGGGCTTCATCCAGCCCGAGCACCGCACGCGCATCGGTGCGCGCAAGGATCAGGATATCCGCGCCCGCATTGCGCGCATCCACCGCGGCACGGATACGCATCAAGGCTTCGTCCCGCGCCACCACCTGCTTGCCCTCGGTGTGCCCGCAACGCTTGGGCGCAAGCTGGTCCTCGATCATCACCGCGGCAAACCCGGCATCGGCGTAGCCGGCGACCGTGCGCCGCACGTTCAGCGCGTTGCCGTAACCGGTATCACCGTCGCCGATGACGGGAATGTCCACAGCGGCACATATGTCGCGCCCCGCCGCCACCATTTCGCTGTAGGAAACCAAGCCGGTATCGGGCAATCCCAGACGCGCCGCCGACATGGCGAAACCGCTCATGAAGGTCAGCGGGAACCCGGCACGCGCCACCAGGCGTGCCGACCACGCATCGAAGCAGCACGGCATGGTGACCAGACCGGGCCGGGCCAGAAGGGTCCGCAGCCGCGTTGCCGGTGAAAGAACCACGTTCATGACGCCACCCCACCCGACAGCCTGAGCGGAAAGACCGTGCCGTCGGCACCGGTCCGCTGCAATTCCATGTCGCCCCCATGCGCGCGCATCAGTTCCCGCGCAATGGCCAGGCCAAGCCCCGTGCCCCCGGCCCGTGCCGAGCCGGCGAAGGGCCTGAACAGGTTTTCCACCGCGCGCGGCGGCAGGCCGGGGCCGTTGTCGCAAACCTCGATCACCATCGGATCGGCACCTCCAAGACGCACCACCACTTTTTCCGCGCCGGCTTCAAGCGCGTTGCGCACCAGATTGGCGAAAACGCGGAACAGTTCCTCGCGATCGGCTTCGATCTCGAGGTCACGGGCGACGGCAATTTCCAGCTTCGCGCCGCAGTCGAGCAATTGCCCCACTTCGTCCAGCATGTCTACCAGGGCAAAGCGCGTCAGGTTCAGATCGCGGCTTTCCTCGGCGTATTTCAGGGTCTGGGTGCAAAGCGACGCGGCCCGGTCGATAGCGCGCTCCAATGTCAGCAGCGCGCCGCCGGGCAGGCTAACAGCCGTGGCGACGGCGTAGATCAAGATAAACCCGGCGGCCGAGGCGAGGCCATTTGCGGCGACGAGGTCCATCAGCGCCTGGCGATTGCGGCCCAGCGCCTCGAAGGACAGGTAGCGGTCGAGACCGAACAGGAAAAACGCGGCCAGCGCCGCGACGATAAGGATCAGCGGCGCGAAGCGGCGCCAGGGACCGGGTTTCTGCGCGCCACCCTCCGCGGCCATGATGTTCTGCCCTTTCCCGGGGATCATCCCGGCTGCGGGGGTGGCCCCCGTATCGCTGATGCGTGTCATGTTACCCCAATCGCGGCTGATGGGGCCGCTCTGGCCCCGAATGCGGCGAAAATTGCCGGATTTCGCCCTCGGGTCCAATCAAGCCCGATCAACAGACGGTGAAAACGGGTGATCGAAGCCCGGGAAAATCAACGATTTCCGCCCCTCCCGCGCAATCGGCCCCGGGGGCGGCCCGAAACATTGACTTCCTGCGCCCAAGCCCGTATACAGCGGGCCACCTTACAACAACGCCTTCCTGACGGAGCGCGCCGTGAAACGTACTTATCAGCCCTCCAAACTCGTCCGCAAGCGCCGGCACGGCTTCCGTTCGCGCATGGCGACAGTTGCCGGCCGCAAGGTCCTGGCCAATCGCCGCAGGAAGGGTCGTAAGCGTCTTTCGGCCTAACCGGGCCCCCCTCGACACATGACCCGTGCTGCGCCCCACCGCCTGAAGCGGCGCCGCGAGTTCCTGCGCGTTCAGGCCGCCGGCCGCAAGGCGGCGATGCCGGGCCTGGTTCTGCAGGCGGCAGCCCGCGACGACAACGGCCTCGGCGTCGGCTTTACCGCCAGCAAGCGCGTCGGCAATGCGGTGACCCGCAACCGGGCCCGCCGGCGGCTGCGGGCGGCGGCGGCGGAAATCCTGCCCCTCGGGGCCGTAACCGGGCACGATTATGTCATCATCGGCCGTGCGGGCAGCGTCGATAGGCCTTATGATGCGCTCCGCCGCGACCTGGTGGCGGCGCTCAAGCGACTGAAGTTGTGGACCGTGGCTTCCCCGGTAGCCACGCGGCAGGAAAGCTCATGACGTTCGACTACCTTGAACCCCTCCGCCTTGTCTCGGCCGCCCTCGGATTTATCGGGCGCTGGGCCGCGTGGGCGCTGATCTGGGGCTATCGTCTGCTGCTGCGTCCGCTGTTCCCCGCCACCTGCCGGTTCGAGCCGAGTTGCTCCGAATACGGCCTGATCGCGGTCCGCCGCTTCGGCGCCGTGCGGGGCGGCTGGCTGACCCTGCGCCGTCTTCTGCGCTGCAATCCCTGGGGGCCTTGGGGCCATGACCCGGTGCCCGATTGCACATCCCATTCACATTCACATTCCATTCGCATCGGTTACCGTCGGGAGCACCCATGAACGACCAAAAGAACCTGATCCTCGCCATCGTGGCATCGGTCCTGATCATGGTGGGCTTCCAGTACTTCTACGAAAAACCGAAGCTGGATGCATCGAAGCAACAGGCCCAGCAGGCGCAGGTACCCGCCGCCCCCAAAACCCAACCCCCGGCCGCGCCCGCGGTCGCCACCCCCGGCGGCCCCGAAGTCATGGCGCCCAGCGTTCCCGCCGCGCCCGGCGCCCCCACGGCGACACCCATGGTCGCACCGCCCGCCGGGGCCCGCGCGGTGATCGCGGGTCCGCGCATTCGTCTCGACGGCAAGAGCCTGCACGGCTCCATCGCGCTGACCGGCGGGGCCATCGACGACATCACGCTCAAGAACTACCGCGAAACGGCAAAGGCGGATTCGGAGAACATTCGTATTTTCGCCCCCGCCGGCGGTCCCGGCGCCTATTACGCCCAGTTCGGCTGGACGCCCTCCGACCCGCAGGTCAAGGTGCCCGGCGCCAACACCCTGTGGCGCGCCTCGGCCGACACCCTGGCGCCCGGCAAGCCGGTGACCCTGACCTGGGACAATGGCGCGGGCTTGACCTTCACGCGAACGATCACCGTGGACGACAACTACATGTTCACCGTGACCCAGCAGGTCCGCAACAACGGCACCGCACCCGTGACCCTGGTGCCTTACGCGCTGATCAACCGCACCGGCACGCCCAAGACCACCGGCTTCTATATTCTTCATGAGGGCCCGCTCGGCGTCTTCGACGGCAAGCTCGAAGAGGTCAAGTACAAGGACCTCGCCGAAGCCAAGCAGATCGCCAAGAAGTCCACCGGCGGCTGGCTCGGCATCACCGACAAATACTGGCTGGCGGCGATCATTCCCGCCGCCACCTCCGCCATCAATGCGCGCTTCGTGCACTGGAAACAGGGCCAGGTGGACAAATACCAGGCCGATTACACCGGCCCGGCCCGCGCCGTGGCGCCTGGCGCCAGCGTCGAAAGCAAGAACTACCTGTTTTCCGGCGCCAAGGAGGTGCGGCTGCTGGACGATTATTCAAAGTCCCTGTCCATCACCAACTTCGACCTGGCTATTGATTTCGGCTGGTTCTACTTCCTGACCAAGCCGTTCTTCTACCTGCTCGATATCCTGTCGAAATTCCTCGGCAACTTCGGCCTCGCGATCCTCGGGGTCACGGTGCTGGTCAAGCTGCTGTTCTTCCCGCTGGCCAACAAGTCCTACAAGTCCATGAGCCAGATGAAGAAACTTCAGCCCAAGATGATGGAGCTGAAGGAAAAGTTCGGCGACGACAAGCAGCGCATGAACCAGGAAGTGATGGCCATGTACAAGCGCGAAAAGGTCAATCCGGCCTCGTCGTGCCTGCCGATCCTGATCCAGATCCCGGTGTTCTTCGCGCTCTACAAGGTGCTGTTCGTTTCCATCGAAATGCGCCACGCGCCTTTCTACGGGTGGATTCACGACCTGTCGGCGCCGGACCCGACCTCGTTCATCAACCTGTTCGGCCTGTTGCCGTTCGGCGTGCCGGACTTCATCCCGCACTTCATCTCCATCGGCGCCTGGCCGATCGTCATGGGGTCGCTGATGTTCCTGCAGATGAAGCTGAACCCGCCGCCGCCCGACCCGGTGCAGGCCCGCATCTTCATGCTGATGCCGATTTTCTTCACCTTCATCATGGCACCGTTCCCGGCGGGACTGGTGATCTACTGGTCATGGAACAACCTGCTGTCCATCAGCCAGCAGTACTACATCATGAAGAGCATGGAAAAAGCGGAAGCCGCCAAAAAAGGCGGCGCCTGAGGGCCGTGAACGCGGACAGCGCCGACAGCGCCCCCATAGACGCCGAGGCGACGGAGGCCGCGCGCAAGCTGTTCGCCGGGCCGTGTGATTTCGTGGCCGGTTCCACCCATGTCGGCAGCCTGCCCGAACCGACCCTGATCGAGGTCGCGTTTGCCGGTCGCTCCAATGTCGGCAAGTCGAGCCTGGTCAACGCGCTAACCGGCCGCAAGACCCTGGCGCGCACCTCGCAGACGCCGGGGCGGACCCAGCAGATCAATTTCTTCGACCTGGGTCACCGGCTGATGCTGGTGGACCTGCCCGGCTACGGCTATTCCCGCGCGGGCAAGGGCAAGGCGCGGGCCTGGAACCGGCTGATCGACCTCTACCTCAAGGGGCGCGCCCGGCTGCGGCGCGTGCTGATCCTGGTGGACGTGCGCCGCGGCATCGGCCCCGGCGACCGCGAGGCGATGGACAAGCTGGACGCCGCTGCGGTGAGCTACCAGATCGTCCTGACCAAGGCCGACAAGGCCGGGGGCAAGGCGGAAGACGTCGCCCGGGCCGCGGCCGAGGCGATCAGGACCCGGCCCGCCGCCCACCCCGATATCATTATCACCTCTTCCCGCGACGGCATCGGCATCGAGGAGCTGCGGACCCTCCTTGCCGCACTGGCCCCACCGGAACAATTGGGCTAAAGTCCGCGCGCCATGACCGACAAGAAACACATTCCGCACCCGAGCTGGCTGGAAAAGGCCCGGACACTGTCCGAAGCGCTGCCCTACATGAAGCGCTACAACGGGGAAAGCTTCGTCATCAAGTATGGCGGCCACGCCATGGGCGAGGACGACCTGGCGCGCGCCTTCGCGTCCGATGTAACCCTGATCAAGCAGGTCGGCATCAACCCCGTGGTCGTGCACGGCGGCGGACCGCAAATCGGCGCCATGCTGGAACGCCTGAAAATCAAAAGCTCCTTCGTCGACGGCCTGCGCGTCACCGACCGGGAAACGGTCGAGATCGTGGAGATGGTGCTTTGCGGCTCCATCAACAAGCAGATCGTCACCATGATCAACGAGGTCGGCGGCAGCGCCATCGGCCTGTCGGGCAAGGACGGCGGCCTGATCCGGGCGGAGAAACTTCGGCGCACGCGGCGGCTTACCGACAGCAACATAGAGAAGATTCTCGATCTCGGCTTCGTCGGCGAACCGACACGCATCAATCCGCACCTGCTGGAAAGCTTCGAGGAATCGGACATCATTCCCGTCATCGCCCCGATCGGCGTCGGCGCCAAGGGCGAGACCTACAACATCAATGCCGATACCGCCGCCGGGGCTATCGCCGTGGCCGCGGGCGCGACGCGGCTTTTGCTGCTCACGGACGTGCCCGGCGTGATGGACAAGGACGGCAACGTCATCAAGGAACTGACCACGCGCGACGTGCGCCGCCTGATCGACGATGGCACCATCCACGGCGGCATGATCCCCAAGGTCGAAACCTGCCTACAGGCGGTCGAGAACGATGTCGACGCCGCCGTTATCATCGACGGCACCGTGCCCCACGCCCTGTTGCTGGAAATTTTCACCGACGCGGGCGTCGGCACCCTGATCCGCAGCTAGGAAGGCCGCCGTCAGCTCGCGTAGAAGTCGAGCTGCCAGGTCATATCTTCTTCCGACATCGGGTAATCGAAACCGTCGCGCGGCTGCAAAATCTCGCTCGATGCCACGTTGCCGAAACGCGCCTGCAGCTTGACGGCAAAGCGCATGGAAAACCCGCCTTCCATGCCAGCTCCGCCAGCTTTTCGCCCGCCATATCGGCGAAGGCCTGTCCGCCCGGCAGGCCGCTTTCCCCCAGGGTGTCGTTGTCGTGGCCGACGAAGGCCCCGACATCGCTGGCCCCAAGGCGCAGGCCAAGGAAGAAATGGCCGTTGAGATCCGGCACCTGGTAGCCGAGCAGCATCAATGGCGGGGTGCGCCCGAACTGGCCCTCAAGATGACAGACCAGTCCGTTGACGCGCTGACCGGTGGCGGCGACAGCCAGCGCCTCGCCGATCATGGCGCGGTCGGCGGAAGTTACAATTTCGGAAAACGTGCGCCCGATCAGTTCCGCCGGTTCGGCGCCGATCAGGGCGCCGACGGCGCCAGCCGCAAACACGACACGACGATCCCGATCAAGCTCGAACAACAGGTCGGCGGAGGAAAACGCGAGCGCAACGAACCGGTCCCGGTCATGGCGAAGTTCGCCAAGGGGGTCGCGCCGCGTTTCTGTTACGATGTCGCTTGCCATGCCCTACCTGCGCGTCTCGAATGATCGCCTCATGCAATCCGGCCAAGGCTAGGGCGAAGGGCTTAATGAACCCTTACAGTTGCCCTAAAAAACCAGCAAAACCTGGCTTTTTGGGTAATCGGGCTTGCCTTGGCGGCATACGCACCCCACTCTATGACCATGACCGCGCCCGCCGCCGCCCCGCCCCTGGCCCATGTCGATACCTGGGTATTCGATCTCGACAATACGCTTTACCCGGCTAGCTGCGAATTGTTCCACCAGGTGGACCAGCGCATGGGGGAATATATCGGCCAATTGTTCGGCCTCGACTACGCGGCGGCGCGCAAGATCCAGAAGGATTACTACCGCAGCTACGGCACCACCCTGCGCGGGCTGATGCTGCGCCACCAGGTGGACCCGCAAGCCTATCTCGACTATGTCCACGACATCGACCTGACGGTGATGGAGCCCTCGCCCGCGCTCGATGCCGCGATCGGGGCGCTGGAAGGCAGCAAGGTCATCTTCACCAACGCCAATCGCGGCCATGCCGAGGCGGTGATTGAGCGGCTCGGTATCGCCCGGCATTTCGATGCCATTTTCGACATCCACGCCGCGGATTACATTCCCAAGCCCGAACCCGAAACCTACGACCGTTTCCTGAAGGCCTGCGCCGTGCGGCCCGATCGCGCGGTATTGTTCGAAGACACCGCCGCCAACCTGGCCCCCGCCCATGCGCTCGGCATGGCCACGGTGCTGGTCCGCCCCGGCGAAGCCGAGGTCGAGAACGACGACAAGGCGCCCCATGTCCACCACGTGGCCGACGACTTGACCGAGTTCCTGCGCGCGCTCGGCACAAGCCGGAAAACGGGCTGAAACGGGCCGCGATTTGGCGCGCCGGGGCGGTTGACTAAGGCCGCGCCGTCCCCCATCTTGGCGCCCGACCCCTTCCGAGAACCTCCAGCCAGAACAGGGAAAAATGGCCAATTCAGACCTCGAAAAAACCATAGATGCCGCCTGGGAAGACCGTGAAAACGTGAACCCGGGTACCAAGGGCGCCGTACGCGACGCCGTCGAAGCCGCGCTGGACGCGCTCGACAGCGGCACGCTGCGCGTCGCCGAAAAGATCGACGGCACCTGGACCGTCCACCAGTGGGCCAAGAAGGCGGTGCTGCTGTCGTTCCGGCTCTACGACATGACGCCTATTCCCGGCGGGCCGAAGGACCCCGCCAAGGGCGACAGCCCGTGGTTCGACAAGATCCCGTCCAAGTTCGCGGGCTGGGGCGACGGTGACTTCCGCAAGGCCGGTTTCCGCGCCGTGCCCAATTGCGTCGTGCGGCGTTCGGCCTATATCGCGCCGGGCGCGGTGCTGATGCCGAGCTTCGTCAACCTCGGCGCCCATGTCGGCCCCGGCACCATGGTGGACACCTGGGCCACGGTCGGCTCCTGCGCCCAGATCGGCGCCAATTGCCACCTGTCGGGCGGCATCGGCATCGGCGGCGTGCTGGAACCGCTGCAGGCGGGCCCCGTCATCATCGAGGACAACTGCTTCATCGGCGCGCGTTCCGAAGTGGCCGAAGGCGTGGTGATCGAGGAAGGCTCGGTCCTGTCCATGGGCGTGTTCCTCGGCGCCTCCACCAAGATCGTCAACCGCGAGACCGGCGAAGTGCTGGTCGGGCGCGTGCCCGCCTATTCCGTGGTGGTGCCGGGCACCCTGCCGGGCAAGCCCCTGCCCGACGGCCAGCCGGGCCCGTCGCTTTACTGCGCCGTGATCGTCAAGCAGGTTGACGAGCGCACGCGCTCCAAGACCTCCATCAACGACCTGCTCAGGGACTGACCATGACCGGGGCGCTCGCCCATCCGCTCGATCTTGCGCAACGGCTGATCCGCCACCCGTCGGTGACGCCGAAGGACGAGGGCGCCCTCGATACCTTGCAGGGCGCGCTCGAATCCCTGGGCTTTGCCTGCACACGGCTGCCGTTTTCCGCGCCCGGCACCGACACGGTGGATAATCTCTACGCCCGGCTGGGCACGGCGGAGCCGAATTTCTGCTACGCCGGGCATACCGATGTGGTGCCGGTAGGCGACCCGGCGGGCTGGACCGTGGACCCGTTCGGGGCCGAGGTCATCGACGGCGTGCTTTACGGGCGCGGCGCTTCCGACATGAAATCCGCCATCGCTGCCTTCGTCGCGGCGACGGCGCGTTTCCTTGAGGCCCGTGGCAAGGACTTCGGCGGCTCGATCTCGCTCCTGATCACCGGCGACGAGGAAGGTGTCGGCGTCAACGGCACGCGCAAGATGCTGGACTGGCTGAAGGCCGAGGGCGAGGTGCTGACCGATTGCCTGGTCGGTGAGCCGACCAACCCGACCAGGCTCGGCGAGATGATGAAGATCGGCCGGCGCGGCTCGCTGGTGGGTTATCTCACCGTGCATGGCACCCAGGGGCACACGGCCTACCCGCATCTCGCGGACAATCCCATCGACCGGCTGATCCGGATGCTCGGCGCCATTACCGAAACGCCGCTGGATCAAGGCACCGAGCATTTCCAGGCGTCGTCGGTGGCGATTTCCACCATCGATGTCGGCAACCCCGCGACCAACGTCATTCCGGCGGTGGCAAAGGCGACGTTCAACATCCGCTTCAACGACCTGCATACCCAGGCGAGCCTCGGCGAAAAGCTGCGCGGCCTGTTCGATGCCGTCGGCGGCGAATACGAGTTCCGCCAGCAGGAAAACGGCGAAGCCTTCCTGTGCCCGCCCGGACACCTGGCGCATATCGTCGCCGGGGCCATCAAGGACGTGACCGGGGTCACGCCCGATATGTCCACGACCGGCGGTACGTCGGACGCGCGCTACATTCACCATGCCTGCACCTGTGCCGAGTTCGGCCTTGTCGGGGCCAGCATGCACAAGGCCGACGAACACCAGCCGGTGAAGGATATCGAGGCGCTTGCCGATATCTATCACCGCGTGCTCGACAGCTATTTCACGAAATCCTGACATGACCGAGGCCGCGCCGTGACCAGCGTCGGCGAAGCGGCACGGGGCATTTTCGGCGCCTGGCGTTTGCTGCACGGCGACCGCGGCGGGCTCGGCTGGTTCGACACAACGATGACCGGCTATTGGCGCTCGTTCGCCGCCGCCATCGTGGCGCTGCCCGCCTATGCCGCCCTGGTCGGGCTTTCCGCCGCCGACTATCCCGGTGAGATCCATTGGTCCGGCCTGATCGCCGTGGAAGCCATTGCCTACCTGATCGACTGGTTCGCCTTCCCGCTGGCCGCCGTCTACATCTGCGACTGGATGGGCAAGGGGGCGGAATACACCCGGCTTATCGTCGCGCTCAACTGGGCCAAGGTGATCGAGGTCGCGGTGATGGTCCCCGCCGCGCTGGTCGCCAGCCTGGCACCGGGGGGCGTGCTGGCGCTGATCCCCGTCGCCATCTTCATCTCGATCCTGGTCTATCACTGGTGGGTGACGAAGGCGGCGCTCGGCGCCACCACCGGCGAAGCGGTGATGGTGACGCTGATCAACGTGATGATCGGCATCATCACGTCGCTGTGGGCGCGCTCGCTTCTGTTCTAGCGCCTATTCTTCGGGAATGCCCTGCACCGCGATGACGTAGGCGTAAAGCTTCGGAATCGCGGGATTGATCCCTTTAAACCAGCGCTCATGGTACTTCAGGATTTTCCGGGTGCGAAAAAGCCCCGCGAGTTTCCTGTTAACCAGATAGCGGAAACGTGAATCGTTTCTGGGCAGGATCAGCGCGTAAGGATCGTAGCTCAGAAGATTGCCCACCAGCTTGTAACGGCTGCCGTAAGCACGGGACTGCAGCAGCTTGGCCAGCAGGATATTGTCGGAGACGAAGCCCCCGATTTCACCGCGCTGCAGGGCAAGCAAGGCCCGGTCGCGGTTCGAGAAACGCTGGGCCTGCAAGGGCAGCTTGGCGAGTTTTGCCGCTCGTTCCACCGCACGCCCGGAGGTCGTGTTGCCGATGACGCCGATGGGCTTGGCGGTTATATCCTTTATGGTTCGATACGGCGAATTCTTCGCCACCATCAGCCGTGCGCCGGTAACGAAAGTGATCATGGAAAAATCGACGTTCGCCATGCGAGCGACGGTGACCGAGGTGGTACCGCAGACGATGTCCGCCAATCCCTGTTCGGTCACCAAAAATCGCGTCCGGGAATTCACGGCCAGGTATTTCACCGGCAGCGACTGGATTTTCAGCGTGGCGGCGATGGCGCGCGCGACGTCAAGGCAGAGGTCTATGGAAAACCCTTCCGGAACGCCCTTGGAACCACGGTGCGAAAACGGCGCTGCATCCTCCCGGTAAGCGATGATGAAGGTGCCGCGGGACTGGATGCGCTGCAAGGTTGGCGAAACTTCCTGCGCCGGCGCCGGGACCGGGGCCAGCAAAAAAACGACACCCAGCAACGCAACCAAGAAACGACTGAACATAAAACTCTCCTCCAACCGGGTACGAACGTCGCGCACGCGGCGCCTTGCTTGTCCGCCCCCGACTATGAACAGTCAGCGCGGCCCGCGTCCACCCCATCAGCCGAGCGCATCGAGCACCACGGCGCAAACCGGCGCCGCCATCGAATAATGAAACTCCGCCTCGCGGCTTTGCCAGGCCCGTGTAATGAACGGCGCCGCGCCCGGCATTTCCCGCGCCATGACCTTGGCGAGGCCGGAGAACACACCGGCAAGCTGCTTCGGCGCCGCGACACCGAGAAGCGCGCGCAACTGCGTCGCCCCGATCCCCGCCGCGCCCGCCTGGGCAATTTCCCACAGCGCGTTGGCGCCCAGGCTTTCCGGTCCGTAAGCCCCGCAGACGGCACGCACCCCCGCTTCCGCCCGTTCCGACAGCGCGCCGGCGTCGCCCGCCGCCAGCACCACCCGCAACTCGCCATCGGCCAGCGCGCGGGCAAATTCGTCGAGACTGAGGCTGAGCGTCAGGGTAATGCGGCCATCGGCCTGGCTGATCTCCATCCCACACTCCTATAAACAATGTTTATACAGTGTATATTTTGGCATGGAAAAGGCAATTGCCCCCAGAAACAAGCCATTTCTAACGATTATTCAGAAATTTACGTATTTCAGGCGGATTGTTCGTAGCCGACCCGGACGAGGTAAAGCCCATCCGGTGGCGCCGTCGGCCCGGCAGCAGCGCGATCACAAGCCGCCAGCGCGGCGGCAACATCGGCCGCACCCCATTTGCCCTCGCCGACGTTGCGCAACGTGCCGGCGATGATCCGCACCTGGCTGTGCAGGAAGGACCGCGCGCTGAGGGCGATGCGGATCTCCTCGCCACTGCGCGCGACCGCGATGGAATCGAGCGTCCTGAGCGGGCTGTCGGCCTGGCAGGCGGCGGCCCGGAACGAGGTGAAGTCGTGCTTGCCCACCAGCACTTGCGCGGCCGCATGCATGGCTTCGGCATCGAGCGGCACCAGCACCTGCCACGCGCGCCCGCGTTCCAGCGCCAGCGGCGCCCGGCGGTTGACGATGCGGTAAAGGTAATCGCGGCGCGTCGCGGAAAAGCGCGCATGGAAATCATCCCCCACCTTTTCCGCCGACAGGACCGAAACGGGTGCCGGGCGCAGGTGAAAGTTCAGCGCATCGCGCACGGTATCGGCGGGCGCGTCGCGGGTGATGTCGAAATGCGCCACCTGGCCCAGCGCGTGCACGCCGGAATCGGTGCGCCCGGCGCCGAACACGTTGATCGGCTCACCGCAGAACCTGAACACCGCCTCTTCCAACGCGGCCTGCACCGACGGCCCGTTGTCCTGGCGCTGCCAGCCGACAAAGGGCGTGCCGTCGTATTCGACAACCAGCCGGAAGCGCGCCATCAGGGCGCGTCCGCGCCGTCTTCGGGCAGCGCCAGCTGGGTGCCCGGCGGCAACTCGAAGCCGCGCACGAATTCGGCCGCCGCCTGGGCCTGGCGGCCTTCGCGCTGGACCCGGACAAGGCGCAGCGTGCCGACGCCGCAACAGATCGTGCCGCGCCCGTCCACCACCGTGCCCGGCGCGGTATCGGTGACGTTGCCCATGACCTGCGCCTCGATCACCTTGATGCGCGTGCCCGCGTGTTCGAACCACGCGCCGGGCCAGGGCGAGAAGGCGCGCACCCGGCGCTCCAGATCCCGCGCCGGAAGGCGCCAGTCGAGGCGGCCTTCCTCACGCGTCAATTTGCTCGCGTAGCACGCCCCGGTTTCCGCCTGCGGCGTCGCCGACAGGATGCCGTGCTCCAGCCCGTTCAGGGCATAGACGATCATGCGCCCGCCCAGCACCGCGAGGCGGTCATGCAGCTCGACGCAGGTGGTGGCGGGGCCGATGGCCAGCGGCTCGGCGCACACGATGTCGCCGGTATCCAACCCTTCGTCCATCTGCATGATGGTGATGCCGGTTTCCTCGTCGCCCGCCAGGATGGCGCGCTGGATCGGCGCCGCGCCGCGCCAGCGCGGCAGGAGCGAGGCATGGATATTGATGCAGCCCAGTTTCGGCGCCGCCAGCACCGGCGCGGGCAAGATCAGCCCGTAGGCCGCGATCACGGCGATATCGGCCGCGCCCGCTATTGCCGCGAATTCGGCCTGGGCGTCGGCGTCCTTCAGGCTCACCGGGTAATGGACGGGAATACCGTGACGTTCCGCCAGTTCATGGACGGCGGATTTCTTCACCCCGTGGCCGCGTCCGGCGGGCCGCGGCGGCTGGGTGTAGCACGCGACAACCTCGTGCGGCCCCTTGAGGATGGCGGCAAGTGCGTGCGCCGCGAACTCCGGCGTACCCATGAAAATGACGCGCAGGCCCATGTTTCCTCGTCCGCGTTCGTTCCGGCGGGGCTCAGGCCCGTGCCGGGGCTTCCAGCTTTTTCAGCTTCTTCAGCTTGCGCAGGATGATACCGCGCTTGAGCGCGCTGATGTGATCGACGAACAGCACGCCTTCCAGGTGATCCATCTCGTGCTGCAGGCAGGTGGCGAGCGTGCCGTCGGCCTCGATCTCGCGGACCTCGTTCTGGTAATCGAGGTAGCGCACCCGCACCTTTTCGGGGCGCACCACCTCGGCGTAATGGTCGGGCAGCGACAGGCAGCCCTCCTCGCAGGCCACGATCTCGTCGGACGCCCAGATGATTTCCGGGTTGGCGAGGCGCATGGGCTGCGGCTCCTCGTCGCGCCCGGCAACATCGAGCACGATCACGCGCACCGCCTCGCCCACCTGGGGCGCGGCCAGGCCGATGCCGGGTGCTGCGTACATGGTGGACAGCATGTCGTCCATCAGGTGGCGGATGTCATCATCCACCTTGTCCACGGGCCGGGCCTTCACCTTCAGGCGCGGATCGGGGGCGGTGATAATGGGGCGGATCGGCATACGGGCTTCCTCAGGCCGGAATTCTGGCCTTTTAGGTAGGCCGGAGAGCCGCCAGCGTCAAGCCGCGCCCTTTGGCCATGCCCCACCCCGTGCTAGGCTGGCGCCATGGAAACAGGAATGATCATCGTTTTGGTCGCCGTCGGCGTGCTGGCGGCGCTGGTGCTGGTGCTGGTGCTGCGCGGCGAGCGCACGTCGGGCCGCATGGATGAAATCGTCAACGCCGGGCGCACGGCCCAGGACGCGCTGGCCCAGCGGCTGGCCGAGCAGGAACGCGCCCTGCACACGCTGCTTGATACGCGCCTCGCGGACGTGACCGAGCGCCTCAACAAGGGGCTGATCACCTCGACCGACCGCACCGTCGCCACCATGACCGATATCCAGAAGCGCCTTGCGGTGATCGACGACGCGCAGAAGAACATTTCCGAACTGTCGAACCGCATGGTGGGGTTGCAGGATATCCTCGCCAACAAGCAGGCGCGCGGCGCGTTCGGCGAGGTGCAGCTCAACGACATCGTGCAAAGCATGCTGCCGCAAAGCGTCTATACGTTTCAGGCGGTGCTGTCCAACGGCCGTCGCGCCGATTGCCTGATCAGGCTGCCCAACCCGCCGGGCTCTATCGTGGTCGATGCTAAGTTCCCGCTGGAAAGTTTCCAGGCGCTGGCCAATGCGAAGGACGACGGCGAAAAGAAAATCGCGGCACGCGCCTTTTCCGCCGATGTGATCAAGCACATCAACGATATCGCGACGAAATACATCATCGTCGGCGAAACTGCCGAATCGGCGCTGATGTTCCTGCCGAGCGAGGCGGTCTATGCCGAAATCCAAGCCAATTTCCGCGACGTGGTGGACCGCAGCCACGCGGCACGGGTCTATATCGTCTCGCCCACCACGCTGGCGGCGACGCTGAACACCGTGCGCGCCGTGCTGAAAGATGTGCGCATGCGTGAGCAGGCCCACGTGATCCAGAAAGAGGTCGGCGTGCTGGCGCAGGATGTCGGGCGCCTCGCCTCCCGCGTCGAAAGCCTCAAGCGCCACTTCGGCCAGGCCGAGGCCGACATTCGCCAGATCGACACCTCGGCCGGCAAGATCACCTCGCGGGCCGACAAAATCGGCGAGATCGAACTAGGTGAAGAAGACACCACCCTGTCACCCGCCGCCCCCGCAACAGGAAAGCCACGGTTGGTGGGCGGGGATTAGCGCGGGTACAAAATTAGAAAAATCACGGCGCCAAAACCAAGGCCCTGTGCAGCATGTAACAACAATCCATATAGAAACTCATCTCCCCATCGGCATTTAGAGGGCGCCTCCCGCCGATCACGACGCAATTTTTTTCTAACATCTGAAAACGTTTTCGTAAGCTCGTCCGAAAGATAGACCAAGGCTTCTCGGCGCTTGGCGATCATCCTCTGCATCTGGTTGATTACCCAAATACAAAGCCCGGATACCGAAAAGGAAAGGAGGACAAACCCGTAAGTAATTGGGCAGCTAGAAACCTTTGAAAGGTTATAAACGCTGAAAATCGCAGCTTGCGCAATTAAGCCATAGTGCGAAATTTTCCATTGATTCGATTTCAGATCGCGAATGTTATCGAGTTGGTCTCGGTACAAAAGCAGAATTTGTTCCTTTGATATCGGGTCCATAATCTCTCCTGCCTTCGTTAGAAATTTCCCCCTAAAACAACTCATCCGGAAATACCAGCACCGAGCGCCGCCGCAGTTCGTTGCGCGTGATGATCGCGTCCGGGCCGCCGGTGCGGCGCAACTGGTAGCCGCGCTTTTCCATCAGCGTCAGGAAATGGTTGAGCGAATAGGGGCTGAACACGTGCATGGGCACCACCATCCTGGGGTTAAGCGCGGCGACGGCGGTGGCCATGTCATCGGGTGGCAGGGTCATGGAGCCGTCGACCGGCACCGTCGCCACGTCGATCTGGCCCATACGGCCCAGGCGATCCGCATCGAGATGATGATGCAGGTGGCCGAAATGCGCGATGCAGAGGCCCTGGGTCTCGAATATGAAAATCGAGTTCCCCGCCAGTTCGGTGCCGCCCGCCCCGTCGCGGATATTGGTCGCCACGTTGCGCACCCGGAGATCCTTGAGCCGCAGGTTATGGCGCGGGTAGCCCTCCGGCGGCGGCGCCCAGCCGCGCAGGATGTGCTTCACGCCAGGCTCAATAAAATCGGTGTAGTGGCTGGAGTGCGCATGGTTCATGGTCACGATATCGGGCGCGAAACCGGCGCGATTCATGCCGTTGTAATCGGTGATCGCGGTCACGTCGGCGGGCGTGCGTAAAAGAAAACTGGAATGACCGAGGTAGGTAAGCTGGACCGTGCCCGCGGGTAGCCGGGGCAGGCCGGTGGCCTGGGCCACCTGGTACGCCACCGGCACGGCGCGGGGCACCCATCGCTGGGCCACCGGGAAGCACGAGGTTTCGGTGCCGGTGCCGGTCTGGGCGCGGGCGCCGGGCACGAAAAGGGTGAAGGTGATGACGGCGGCGACGGCCACGCAAACGCGGGCGAAGCGGCGCCGCCACCCGGTCATGGCGCGGCGGGTTCCACCGGGTCGCCGCTGACGACGCAGCGGTGCATGACACGCTTCATCCCGTGATAGTCATTGAGCGCGTAATGCAGCGCCGTGCGGTTGTCCCACATGGCGAGCGTGCCGGGCGCCCATGAAATGCGGCAGATGTTTTCCGGCCGCGTGGCGTGAGCGATCAGCTGTTCCAGCAGCGGGCGCGATTCTTCTTCCGTCCAGCCATCGAAGCGCGAGGTGTAATTCTGGTTGATCCACAGGATCTCGCGCCCGGTTTCGGGATGCGGCCGCACGCAGGGATGCGAGGTTTCGCGGCACGACAGTTCGGAAAAGCGCTGCTTGAGCGCCGCGTCGGGCTGGCGGTCGGCGCGCGGGTCGGCCTTGGCCGCGTTGGCCTTTGAATGAATGACGCGCAGGCCCCGCAGAAAATCCTTCAACCCGTCGGACAGGTCGTCGAACGCCGTGGTCATGTTGGCGAACATGGTGTCGCCGCCCGCGGGCGGCAATTGATGGGCATAAAGCACGGAGCCCAACGGCGGCGCCGGGTCGAAGCTGTGATCCGAATGCCAGTTGCCGCCGACGTTGCGGGTTTCGTGCTCCGCCTTCTGGATCAGGCCGATCTGGGGAAAGCCGGGGACGGTTTCCAGGAATTCCGCATCGGGCACCGGGCCGAAGCGCTGGGCGAAGGCAAGGTGATGGGCCGGTTCCAGTTGCTGGTCGCGAAAGACGATGACGCCGGTTTCCACCAGCGCGGCGCGCACTTCCGAATAAGCGGAATCCGACATCGGCTGGCGCAGGTCCATGCCGAGGATTTCCATCCCCGTATTGGCGGAAAGTGCCCGCATGGTAACGGCGGTGTTGCGGCTGGCCATGGTATTCTCCTTAAGCTGCCCTGGCGGCCGTGAGCCACGGCCCCAGCACGACACAACGATGCATGACACGGCCCTGGCCGGGATAATCGTCGAGCGCGTAATGCAGCATGGCGCGGTTGTCCCACATGGCGAGAGAGCCCGGCTCCCAGCGGAAGCGGCAGACGTTTTCCGGCCGCGTGGCGCGGGCGCAGAGCTGTTGAATCATCGGCTGGCTTTCGTCGCGGCTCCAGCCTTCGAAACGGTCGGTATAGATGGGGTTGAGATAAAGAATCTCCTGCCCCGATTCGGGATGCAGGCCGATAACGGGATGGGTGGCTTCTATCCCGGCGTATTTTTCCTTGAAGTGCTCCATCTCCTCAATCGTCACGCCCCATTGCGGCATGTTGTTGATGTGATGGTAGTTGAGCCGCACATGCACGGCGCGCATCTTGCGCAAGGCACGGCGCAGGCCTTCCGATAGCTCGGCGCAGGCCGCGCCCATGTGGGCGAACATGGTATCGCCACCGTGGCTCGGCAATTCCTTCGCATACAACACCGAGCCCAGCGGCGGATCATCGAGGAAGCACTGGTCCGTGTGCCAGAAGCCGCCGGTGTTGCGCCCGTCGTCGGGCTTGCGTTCGATCACGGCCACTTCCGGCGCGCCGTCCACCGGGGTCATGGAGGTGGGATGGGTGCGCTGCTGCACGGTGCCGAAGTTGCGGGCAAATCCCACCTGCTGCTCCGGGGTAATGTCCTGATCGCGGAAGAACACCACGCCCCACTGGTTGAGCGCATCGCGGATTTCGCCCGCTTGCGCTTCCGACAGTGGCCGGCGCAGATCGACGCCGGAGATTTCAACCCCGGCATGGGCCGATAGCGGCTTCAGCTTGACGGCGGTGTTACGCATGAGCGGCCTTCCCTTTTCCCGTGTTTTTCTTTTCATCCTAGCGCCCCGGCGCCCCGGCGCCAAGAGCACGCCGGACCCGCTTCAGGCGTCAACGGCGCGGGCGGCCGCCAGCTTTTCCAGCGTCAGGTCCGGGTCGAACTGCATGGCAGCAAGCCGCGCATAGAGATCGCAATTTTCCATCAGCTCACCGTGGGTGCCGGTGGCGCTGATCTGGCCGCCTTCCATCACCGCGATACGGTCGGCGTTGACCACGGTCGCCAGCCGATGGGCGATGATCAGGGTGGTGCGCCCGTGCATTAGGCGTTCCAGCGCCGACTGCACCAGGCGTTCGTTTTCCGCATCGAGCGCGCTGGTCGCCTCGTCCAGCAAAAGCACCGCCGGGTTGCGCAGGATGGCCCGGGCAATGGCGATGCGCTGGCGCTGGCCGCCGGAAAGGCGCACGCCCTTTTCGCCGAGATGGGTATCGAAGCCTTCCGGCATGCGGTCGAGGAATTCCGTCGCCGCCGCCGCTTCCGCCGCGGCGCGCACTTCGTCGTCGGTCGCGTCGGGACGGCCGTAGCGGATGTTGTCCCAGGCATTGGTGGCGAAGATCACCGGCTCCTGCGGCACGATGCCGATGCGCCCGCGCATGGCAACCGGATCGGTGGTCTTCAGGTCGACGCCGTCGATGGAGACCATACCCGACTGCGGATCGTAAAAGCGCAGCACAAGCTGGAACACGGTGGTCTTGCCCGCCCCCGACGGGCCGACCAGCGCCACGGTTTCCCCCGGTGCGACGGCAAGGGAGAAATCCTGCAACGCTGAACGGTCGGGACGCGACGGGTAGTGAAAGGTAACGTGATCGAAATTGACCGTGCCGCGCGCCGGTTCCGGCAGGGCGACGGGATTGGGCGGCGCCGTGATTTCCGGCGTCAGGGCCAGGATTTCAAGAAGCCGTTCCGTCGCCCCGGCGGCGCGCTGCACGTCGCCGTAAACCTCCGACAGCCCGCGGGCCGAACGCGCCATGACCAGCGCATAGAAGATAAAGGCCGACATTTCGCCCGCCGTCACATTGCCCGACAGCACCTTGTGCCCGCCGATCCAGATCATCACGCCGACGGCGCCGAACATCAGCAGGATCACCCAGAAGTTGAGCGTGGCGCGGGCCCGCACCCGGTCCATGGAAGTCTTGAACGCGCCTTCGGCAAGACCGGCGTAGGAACGGCGGTCAATCGCTTCATGGGAAAACGACTGCACGGTGCGCACGTTGTTCAGCGATTCCTCGGCGAAGGCGCCGGTTTCCGCGATGCGGTCCTGGGCCAGGCGCGACAGGCGCCGCACCCGGCGGCCGAAAACGACGATGGGCACCACAATCATCGGCACCACCAGGAAGACCGGCCCGGTCAGCGCCAGCGATGTCCACATCAGCATGGCGAAGCCGCCCGCCAGCATGATGGCATGACGCAGCGCCAGCGAAATGGACGAGCCGACCATGGATTGCAGGACCGTGGTATCGGTGGTCAGGCGCGAAAGAATCTCGCCGATCTTGGTGGTCTCGAAGAACGAAACCGACAAGCCCACCACATGATCGAAAACGACGCGGCGCAAATCCGTCGCCACCCGTTCGCCGATCCAGGAAATCAGGTAAAAGCGCGAATAGGTCGCCGCCGCCATCACCAGAACGATCACGAACAGCCCGGCGAGCGACTGGTCCAAGAGGCTCGGGTTGGTCCGCGCAAAACCTTCGTCCACCAGGTACTTGAGGCCAAGCCCCATGGCCAGCACCGCCGCCGCCCCGATGCCGAGCGACAGGAGAAAGCCGATGATCTGCCGGGTATAGGGCCGCAGGTACGGCATCAACTGACGCAACACCGCAAGACTGCGCTTGCCGCCGCGATGCATGGTCTGTGTGCGTGTGGAGCCGGCGCCCCAACCGTGGCCGCTGAGGCCACCCAGTCCGAAACTCATGGATTGCGTCCTACCCGATATGCGTATGTTCTTGTTGAGCCGAGTTTACACCCCGAGGCCCGGGCGCGCGCCCCTAGTTTTCGCCCAGGACCCGGCAGATTCCTGCCGTCAGCGCCGCAAGATCGTCCCCGCCCATGACCAGCGCCGGGGTCAGGTAAACAATGCGCCCGAAGGGCCGCACCCAGAGCCCGGATGCCACGAAGGCGGCCCGCAGGGCATAAAGCCGCGCCAGCGGCAGGTCCTCCAGCTCGACCACGCCGATGGCGCCGCGCACGCGCACGTCGCGCACCCCCGCCAAACCCTTCGCGGGTGCCAGGCCCGCGTTCAGCCCTTCGGCAATCGCCGCCACCTGTTGGGCACGGGGTTCCTTTTCAAACAGATCGAGCGACGCATTGGCCGCGGCGCAGGCCAGCGGGTTGGCCATGAAGGTGGGACCATGCATGAAGGCGCGGTCGAGATCGTCGCCAAGAAAGGCCGCGAAGATATGGTCACGTGCCAGCGTCGCACCGAGCCCGAGCGCACCGCCGGTCAGCGCCTTGCCGAGGCAAAGAATATCCGGCACCACCCCGGCCCCGCCGGTGGCGAACAGCGGCCCGGTACGGTGAAAGCCGGTGAAGATTTCATCGGCGATGACGGGAATTTCGCGGGCCTGTGTTTCGGCCACCACGGCGCGGAGGGTGTCGTCATCGTGAAAGATCATGCCGCCCGCGCCCTGCACCGAGGGCTCGAAGATCACGCCCGCGATTTCAGCGCGATGCGCATCCAGAAGCGCGGCGAAGCGTTCACGGCCCGCCTGCCCGTGCGGCAGGTCGGCCAGGATTTGCGCGGGCAACGCACCGGCGAAGGTGCGGGCAAAGCCGTCGTCGCCGTCGGAGACGCTCATCGCCGCGATAGTGTCGCCGTGATAGCCGCCGCGAAAGCAGACGAATTTCGTGCGGCCCGTCTCGCCCCGGTTGATGGCGTATTGCAGCGCCATCTTCAGCGCCACTTCCACGGCGGTGGAACCCGAATCGGAAAAAAACACGCGGCAAAGATCGCCCGGCGCCAGCGCCGCCAGGCGCGCGGCCAGGGTCAGCGCCCCTTCATGGACCAGCCCGCCGAACATGACATGGGGCATGCGTTCGGCCTGGGCCTTCAGCGCCGCGACGATATGGGGATGGTTGTAGCCGTGAGCCGCGGTCCACCACGAGGCCATGCCGTCGATCAGCCGCGTGCCGTCGGCCAGTTCCAGGCGCACGCCATCGGTGGCGACGACCGCTGCGGGCGGCGGTTCCGCCCCCATCTGGGTATAGGGCAGCCAGATGTGTTCAAGCCCCGCCTGCATCCAGCCGGGCGGCTGGCTCACGCCCGGTTCTCCATCGGCTTGAGGCCGAGGCGGGCGAACAGTTCCGCATCGGCGTCTTCCGCCGGGTTGGGCGTGGTCAGCAGTTTTTCGCCGTAGAAGATGGAATTCGCCCCCGCGAAAAAGGCCAGCGCCTGGGTCGCGGCATCGAGCTCCATCCGCCCGGCGGCGAAGCGCACGACGGAAGCGGGCATCATGATGCGCGCGCAGGCGATGACACGAACAAAATCAATCGGGTCGATACGATCATTATTGGCAAGCGGCGTGCCTTCGATGGCCACCAGCATGTTGACCGGCACGGATTCGGGATGCGGGTCCATGTTGGCCAGCGTCACCAGCATGGAGGCGCGGTCGTTCACCCCTTCGCCGAGGCCGAGGATGCCGCCGCAGCAAACCTTGATACCCGCATCGCGCACGCGCCCCAATGTATCGAGGCGGTCGCGGTAGGTCCGCGTGGTGATGATCTCGCCATAATATTCTTCCGAGGTGTCGAGGTTGTGATTGTAGTAATCGAGCCCCGCATCCTTCAGCCGCGCCGCGTGTTCCGGCTCCAGCATGCCGAGCGTCGCGCAGGTCTCTAGCCCCAGCGCCTTGACCCCCGCCACCATGTCGCAGACCGCATCGAGGTCGCGATCCTTGGGCGAACGCCACGCCGCCCCCATGCAAAAACGCTGGGCGCCCGCGGCCTTGGCCTCACGCGCCTTTTCCAGCACCGCTTCAAGGGCCATCAGCTTCTTCGCCTTGAAATCGGTCTCGAACCGCGACGACTGGGCGCAGTAGCTGCAATCTTCCGGGCAGCCGCCGTCCTTGACGTTGAGCAGCGTCGAAAGCTGCACCTCGTTGGCATCGAAATAGCGCCGGTGCAGGCTCTGGGCGCGAAACACCAGGTCGTTGAACGGCAGGGCCAGCAAGGCCTCAGCCTCTTCGCGGGTCCAGTCGTGGCGCAGATCGGCGCGGGGCACGGGTTCGGACGGGGAAAGACGGGTCGCCATGGGATCCTTCGGCTAGCGGGATGGGCCTTGGCGCACCCTAGTCAATCAGGGCCGGGGGCGCAATTGGGGGGTTATCGCCCGGCGCAACAAGCACTACCTTCGCGCCATGAAGATCGAAGATTTTGCCCGCGACAAGCTCGCCCAAATTGAGGCCGCCGACCTGACCCGGTGCTTGGTGGCGACCACCCGCGGGCCCGGCGCCAGGGCCGGGCGCCTGGGCCGGGAACGCATTGCCTTTTGCGACAACGATTATCTGGGCCTGTCCCAGCATCCCGCCGTCATCGAAGCCGCCGTCCGGGCAACGAAAGACATGGGCGCGGGCGCGGGCGCGTCAAGGCTGGTGACCGGCAACGGGCCGCTTTACGCGCAACTGGAAGGGCGCCTTGCGCGCCTGAAGGGCACCGAGGCGGCTTGCGTTTTCGGTTCGGGCTATCTTGCCAATATCGGCATCATCCCCACCTTCGCGAGCGCGGGCGATCTGATCGTCGGCGACGAATGGATGCACGCCTGCATGCACGCGGGCGCGCGCCTGTCGCGGGCCGAGGTGAAAACCTTCCGCCATAACGATATCGAAGATTGCGCCCGGCTTTTGCGCGCCCATCGGGGCGACGCGGGAAACTGCCTGATCGCGACCGAGGGCGTTTTCTCCATGGACGGCGACCGCGCCCCGGTGGCGGAACTGGCGGCCCTTGCCCGCGAACATGATGCCTGGTTGCTGGTGGATGACGCCCATGCGCTCGGCGTCATCAATGGCGGGCGCGGCTCGGGCTTCGATGACGACGGCAACCGCGTTGAAATCGACCTGGCCATGGGCACGCTGTCGAAAGCGGTCGGTAGCTACGGCGGCTACGTCGCCGCCGGCAAGGCGGTGGTGGAATTGCTGGTCAACCGCGCGCGCAGCCTGATCTTCACCACCGGCCTGCCGCCGGGCGTGCTGGCAGGCGCCGACGCGGCGCTGGAACTGATCGAGACCGATGCGGCGCTGACCGCCCTGCCCTTGGCCCGGGCGCGGGCCTTCACCGATGCGCTGGGCCTCGCCCCCGCGCAAAGCGCCGTGGTGCCGCTGATCCTCGGCGATGAAGTGCGGGCCCTTGAAGCCTCCGCCGCGCTTCTGGACGCGGGCTTTATCGTCACCGCCATCCGCCCACCGACGGTGCCGCCCGGCACCTCGCGCCTGCGCTTTACCTTTTCCGCCGCCCACAGCGCCGACGATGTCGCCCGCCTCGCCGATGCGGTGCGGGCGCTGAAGCTCGCCGGAAGCAACCCATGAGCCGGGGCCTGTTCGTCACCGCATCGGGCACCGAAATCGGCAAGACCCTGATTGCATGCGCACTGGCCCATCAGGCGCGGGGGCGCGGACAATCGGTCAATGTGCTGAAACCACTGGCGACGGGCTTCGATGCGGGCCTTGCCGACAGCGACACCGCGCAATTGCTTGCCGCCGCCGGGCAGGAATTGACCGACGCCAATATTGCCGCCTGCACACCGTGGCGTTTCGGCCCCGCCATCGCCCCCGACATGGCGGCAACGCGGGCGGGCACGGTGATCGATTTCGATGCCGTCGTCACCCATTGCCGCAACGGGTTGGCGGCGGGGGCGGACCTGACGGTGATCGAAGGTGTCGGCGGCACCATGGTGCCGATCGGCGGCGCCAAGACCGTGCGCGATTTGATCGAGGCCCTGCACCTGCCCGCCGTGGTGGTGAGCGGCAGCTATCTCGGCGCCATTTCCCATTTGCTGACGGCGGTGGAATCGTTGCAAGTGCGCGGCATTAACGTGGCGGGAATCGTCGTCAGCGAATCGGCCCAGTCGCCGGTGCCGCTGGCGGAAACCGCCGAAGCGATTGCCCGTCTTGCGCCGCAAATACCGCTGATGACCGTGCCACGCCTGTCGGGGACACGTCCGTGGGAACGGGTGCCGGATCTCGGCCAGTTGATGAAATAAATCTAGACCGGGCGCCGCGCGCGGAGCGCGGCGGACAGCGTCCCGTCATCGAGGTAATCCAGCTCACCCCCCACCGGCACCCCGTGGGCCAGCCGCGTCACGGTGACGCCGGTTCCGGCCAGGCGCTCGCCGATATAATGCGCGGTGGTCTGTCCATCCACCGTGGCCGACAGCGCCAGGATCACCTCGCCCCCCGGCATGTCACCGGCCCGCGCCACCAGCCGGGCGATGTTGAGATCTTCCGGCCCCACCCCTTCGAGGGCCGACAGCACCCCGCCGATCACATGGTAGGTGCCCTTGAAGGTGCCGGAGCGTTCCAGCGCCCAGAGATCGCCCACTTCCTCCACCGCGCAGATCTGCGTCGCGTCGCGCCGGGGATCGGCGCAAACGGCGCAAGGGTCGGTGGAATCGAGCGCCCCGCAGGTCGAACACGTCTTGACCGCTTCAGCGGTGGTTTCCAGCAGGCGCGCCAGCGGTGCCATCACCGATTCGCGGCGCTTGAGCAGGTACAGCACCGCGCGCCGAGCCGAACGGGGGCCCAACCCCGGCAGCTTGGCGAGAAGACCGATCAACTGTTCGATTTCAGGCGATGCCATGGCGGCGGCGCGATCCTAGAACGGCAGCTTCATACCCGGCGGCAATTGCAGCCCGCCGGTCACTTCCGACATTTTTTCGGCCACCATCGCCTCAACCTTGGTCTTGGCGTCATTGAAGGCGGCGACCAGAAGGTCTTCCAGCATTTCCACTTCCTCGGCATCCACCAGGGACGGATCGATCTTCACCTTGCGCAGGTTGCCCTTGCCGTTGAGCGTGACCGACACCATGCCGCCGCCCGACGCGCCGGAAACTTCTTCTTCTTCCAGCCGCTCCTGCATCTGCTGCATGCGGGTCTGCACCTCCTGGGCCTGCTTCATCATCTGGCTCAGGTTTTTCATTCAGCGGTCCTCCTCGGGCATATCGGGTTCGCTTTCCCCGTAATCATCGGGATCGGGCAAGGGCGGTTCGGAATCGGCGGAAGCGCGATCGCTCACGCCGATGATGCGCGCACCGGGAAAAGCTTCAAGCGCGGCCTTGACCAGCGGATGGGCCGCGGCTACGGCTTCACGCTGGGCCTTGGCGCTCGATTCCTGTTCCTTGAGCGTCGCCTCCCCCGCTTGCGACGACAGCGTGACGGTCCAGCGCACGCCGGTCAGTTCATGCAGCTTGGCGCCGAGCCGGGACGCGAGCGTGCCGTCGGCGTTTTCACTGGGGTGAAACTCGATCCGCCCCGGTTCATAACGGACAAGGTGCACGTTGGCACGCAATTCGGCGACCAGCCGTCCTTCGCGCGCCTTGTCCAGCAAGTCCACGACACCGAGGAACGAGGTCGGCAGGGCGGTGCCCGCATCCTCCGCGGGCGCGGGCGCGGGCGCGGGTTCGGGTTCAGGCTTGGGCTGCGGCCGGGCCCCGCCCCGTGGCGCGGCGGTCGGCGCCGCCGGGCCCGATGCGGGCGCCGGCACCGGCGCGGAAGCGGCGGGCGCAGAAGCGGGAGATTTCGACAGTTTTTCCACCAGGTCGCCCGGCGACGGCAGATCGGCGGCGTAAGCCAGGCGCACCAGCGCCATTTCCGCCGCCTTCATCGGCTGCGGCGCGGTCTGCACCTCGCCCAACCCCTTGAGCAGCATCTGCCAGGCGCGGGCAAGAACCGGCATGGCCAAGCCATCGGCCAGGCGGCGGCCGATGACGCGCTCGGATTCAGGTACCACCGGGTCGTCGGCGACGGCGGGCGTGATCTTCACCCGCGTCAGCCAATGGGTCAGTTCCAGAAGGTCAGTCATCACGCTCTGGGCATCGGCGCCGGCTTCATGGCTGGCTTCCAGAACGTCGAGCGCCTTGGCGATTTCACCTTTCATCAGCGCTTCGAACAGGTCGAACACCTGGGTACGGTCGGCAAGGCCGAGCATGGCGCGCACCGCGTCCTCGGTGATGGCGTCGTCACCGGCCTTGCCCGCCACGGCCTGATCGAGAATGGACAGGCCGTCGCGCACGGACCCATCGGCGGCCCGTGCGATCAGCCGCGCCGCGCCGGGCTCGACCACCACGCCCTCGGCCTCGGCCACGGTGGTGAAATGACGCGCCAGCGCGTCTTCCGGCACCATGCGCAAATCGAACCGCTGGCAGCGCGACAGCACCGTCACCGGGAGCTTGCGCGATTCCGTGGTGGCGAAGATGAACTTGACGTGCTCCGGCGGCTCTTCCAGCGTTTTCAGCAACGCATTGAAGGCGTTGTTCGACAGCATGTGCACTTCGTCGATGATGTAGACCTTGTAACGCGCATTGACCGGGCGATAGCGCACGCCTTCGATCAGTTCGCGAATATCCTCCACGCCGGTGCGCGAGGCCGCGTCCATTTCCAGCACATCGGGATGGCGGTCTTCGGCGATCGCCGTGCAATTGGCGCAAACACCGCAGGGATCGGGCGTCGGGCCGCCCTTGCCGTCGGGACCGATACAGTTCAGCGCACGGGCAATAATGCGCGCCGTGGTCGTCTTGCCCACCCCGCGCACGCCGGTCAGCAGCCAGGCATGGGCCAGGCGGTCGCCCTCGATGGCGTTGGTCAAGGTGCGAACCACCGCATCCTGACCGATCAGTTCGGAGAAATTCTGCGGCCGGTACTTGCGCGCCAGCACCTGGTACGGCCGGCGGGTGTCCTTGCTCTTTGCGGGTTTCTCGTCTGTCGGCATGGGCTGGAACGGGGCAATGCGCCCCTGAAGCTCCTCGGATCGGCGGGCAAAGGCGAAGAATACGGTTAGGAGACTGACAATGACCCGAGCAGCATCCGATACGGCTGCTTCCTTCCGGACCTGACCGGGTTAGCGGGGCGCTCGTCCACCGTCAGCCTCCCGCGGGGACTATACCAGTTTTGCCCCCGGTCCCGGCAACAGAATCGCCCGGCGGCACAACCTTATGCCAATCAGGAAGTTGGACGCTCGCGTTCCGTCGAGGGGCGGACATCCACGGTCCGCAGATAGGCGAGGGAGGCTACCAGCGTGTAGGCCGCCATCGCCGCGAACAGGATGCGATAGGCCGTTTCCGGCACCGGCGCGCCGGGGGTTCCGGTGGTGAACATGCCCATCAGGGCGGCAGTGGCGAATTGCACCACCACGACGCCGATAAACGTGCAGAGGTTCACCGTGGTGACGCCGCGCCCGACCATGTTATCGGGATAATGGGCCCGGCCGAGGGTGATATTGGTGATGTAGAAAGACCCGATCACCCCGTAAAGCGCCAGCGCCGCCGTAACCACCAGCACCGGCGGCTTTTCCACCAGCGCCAGCGCGCCGAGCAGCATCGCGCTTAGGATCGTGCCGCAGATCACCACCCATTTGCGGCTGTCCACCCAGCGGTCCAGCGGCCCGTAAACCAAAAGCCCGATGACACTGCCCACCACCATCGCCGACAGGACATTGCCGCGCGCGACGGGGCCGAGCCCGTGAACATCATGCAGGTAAGGCCCGCCCCAGACGCCGATCAACGTGATCATCACCGGGTAGCCCACCGCCGCCATCAGCATGATGAACGGCAGGCCCGGCAGGCGCAGGATGGTGGCATAGCCGCGCAGGGTCTGGATCACGGTTTCGGACTGGCGCGCGTGCCACGGATGACCCGGCGGCGCATCGCGCACCGCGAGCCAGACCAGACTGCCGGTCAGCACCGTCAACCCGCCCGCCAGCATGAAAGCGCCGCGCCAGCCCACCCCGGCGGAAAGCCAGGCCATCGGCGTCGCCGCGCCCATCAGACCGATGGCGGCGGAAACCGCGATGAATAGCCCGGTCACCTGGGAAAAGCGATCCGGCGGGTACCAGCGCGAGGCCACCACCAGGCCGCCCATCAGGGCACTGGCGAAGCCGACGCCAGTGACGAAACGCGCGGCGAACAGCGCGGCGAAGCCGTCCACCATGGCAAAGGCGAAGGTCCCGGCGGCGGCCACCATCTGCGTCGCCGCGATGGTGACGCGGGGACCGAAGCGGTCGAACAGGATACCGGTGGGAATTTGCGCCGCCGCAACGCCGAGGAAAAACGCCCCCGCCATGATGCCGTAGGTTTCGGCCGTCAGGCCCACTTCGGCCATGATGTCGGGCGCGACAACGGAAATCGCGGCGCGCATGAACTGGCTCATGGTCAGGGCCGCGGCAATGGCGGCAAAAATGGCAAGGGCGCGGGACGGCATGATGGATCATAAACTTTCGCGACGAACGGATCGGCACCGGGCGCGATCCTAGAGAGGTGCGCGCGCACGAACAACCGCCAAGGTCCCGACAAGGTACTCACGGGGATGTGGTTTTGCCAGCGGCGCCGGGCGGGAGTATCATGGCGCGCCCTTCCTTACCAGTACCCGCACCAGGATCATGGACATTCGCGACGACGCGCAAAGATTCAGCCTGACCCATCTCGACACCACCGCCGAGCCCGATGACGGCGCCGATGTCGTGGCGGGCCTGCGGGCCACGCCGAAAACCCTGCCATGCAAATACTTCTACGACGCCGTAGGCTCCGAACTGTTCGAACGCATCTGCGCCACCGAGGCCTATTACCCGACGCGCACCGAACGCGCGATCCTGCAAGCCCACGCCGATGATATCGCCGCCGCCACCGGGCCCGTGGAACTGGTGGAGCTCGGCTCCGGCTCGGCGGTCAAGACACGGGTCTTGCTGCGCGCCTATTCCGCCGCCCATGACGAAGTACACTTCGCCCCCATCGATGTTTCCGGCACCATGCTGGAGGCCAGCTCGCGCAAACTGGTGGACCGTTTCGATGAACTGACCATCCGCGGCATCGCCGGCACATACGAAGCCGCGCTCGACGCCCTGCACCCCGCACCGGCGCCGCACCGGCTGTTTTTGTTTCTGGGCTCCACCATCGGCAATTTCGACGCGCAGGAACGCAGCGATTTCATCGACCGCATATACGATGCCATGATGCCGGGGGATTTTTTCCTGCTGGGCTTTGATCGCATCAAGGACCGCGCCGTTCTGGAAGAAGCCTATAACGACAAGGAAGGCATCACGGCGGCCTTTAATCTCAATATCCTCGCGCACCTGAATGCACGCTTTCACGGCAACTTCCGTCCCGCCCGCTTCCGGCACGTCGCGTTCTTCAACGACGACTTGAGCCGGATCGAAATGCACCTGGAAAGCCGCGAGGCACAGCAGGTGGAGCTTGCGGATCTCGGCCTCGCCACGAGCTTCGCCGCGGGCGAGCGCATCCATACGGAAATTTCCACCAAATTTCCCCCCGAGACGCTGTCGGCGGAACTGGCGGACCACGGCTTTGCCCGCGTCACCGAATGGTCCGATCCGCGCGAATGGTTTTCGCTGATGCTGCTGGAACGCCGCTGATGGCCGGGCCTGCATTTATTCCCAATATTTTTGCCGGCGGCGAAGTGGACCGCGCCGGGCTGATGCGCAAGGACGCGGACTGGCTGGCAAGTCATCTCGCACATCCCGAAAGCCGCATGGTCGTGATCTGGCGCGACAAGCATCTGGTCAATACCGGGGATACGGCCACGCCGGCCTACCTGAGCGTGGCCGAGGCCCTGGCCCTCGTGGGCGAAGACGCAGCGCCGACGCTTCTCGGCCTGCACGAAGATCGCGCCGTGTTCTGCGTCGACCTGTCGCACATGGCGGACGCGCCGGAACATCCGGCGCTGGCGAGCCAGGGCGAATTCATGGACATTCGCGACGTTGCCGCGCTGATGGGCCGCGACGAAGTGCAAATGCTGGCCCAGGCGCGGGGCCTTTCGTACTGGCACCGGCGCCATCGCTTCTGCGGCGTTTGCGGCGCGGCGACACAAATCGCCGAAGCGGGTCATGTGCGCATCTGCACCAACAGCGATTGCGGCGTGCATCATTTCCCGCGTACCGATCCCGCCGTCATCATGCTGGTGGTGGATGATGACCGCTGCCTGCTCGGGCGCCGACCGGGGCGCGAGAATTTCATGTATTCGACCCTGGCCGGTTTCGTCGAACCGGGCGAATCTCTGGAAGACGCCGTTGCCCGCGAAGTGCTGGAGGAAACCAACATCCGGGTTTCCCAGGTGCGCTACGCCCATTCGCAGCCGTGGCCCTTCCCCGCCAACCTGATGCTGGGGTTCTATGCCGATGCAGCGACGACGGAGATCACCGCCAACCCCGACGAGCTGGCCGATGCACAATGGTTCACCCGCGACGATGTGGCGCGCCTGATGCAACTGCGCGACAAGTCGGAAATGGAAAAGGCGGGGCTGAAGATGCATCTGCCGCGCCCCATTTCCATCGCCCGGCGGCTGATCGGCGACTGGCTGGAAGGCCGCGCGGGCTAGCCCAGAAAATCGCCGAGGTTCAGCAGCGCGGCGATACCAAGAACAGCAAAGATCGTTGCCGCGACGCCCCGCACAAGGCGCATCGGTATCCGTGTCGCCGCCACTTCGCCGAGCAGCACCGCCGGAACATTGGCCAGCATCATGCCCGCCGTGGTGCCCAGCGTCACCAGTACGACATCGTTGAACCGCGCCGCCAGCGCCACCGTGGCGATCTGGGTCTTGTCGCCCATCTCGACCAGGAAGAAGGCAATCAAGGTGGCGAAAAAGGCCCCCGCCCGGGACAGGGCATCGGGGCCGTCGTCGGCCTTGTCGGGGACCAGCACCCAACCCGCCATGGCGAGAAAACCGATCCCGAGCACCCAGCGCAGCCAATCGGGGCCGAGCCAGTCGGCGACCAGTCCGCCGAGGCTGGCGGCCAGCGCATGATTGGCGACGGTGGCCAGCAGGATACCTGCGCAAATGGCCCAGGGCGCGCGGTAACGCGCCGCCAGTATGATGGCCAGCAACTGGGTCTTGTCGCCGATTTCGGCAACGGCGACGACACCGAGGGAAATGAGGAAAGCTTCCATTGGGAACTCCGGGGCGGGACGCGTGAAACCGATGGCCTAAGGCACGCCGCCCACCCGAGTGACGCGCTCAAACCAAAGGTCTCGCCAAGCAGGCCCGAAACGACGGTCCGATGCCGGATGCGCCATGGGCCACTTCACAACGGCGAAAGCCGGCCCAAGTCTGTTGACGCACCCCCCTCTCACGGCCCCATGAACGGCTGGACCGGGAAGGCGGCTACTCCCCAATGACGGCGGTATTATAAGCACGCCGCTCCCCTGCCGCAACGATTGGGCTCAGGTTTCGCGGCGGAAGGGATGCTGCAAGTAGGTGCCGAGGATGCGCACGCGCTCCGAATAGAACCCCAGTTCCTCCAGCGCCAGCGCCAGGGCGCGGTCCCGGGGATGGCCTTCGACCTCGGCATAGAACTCGGTCGAGGCGAAATTGCCGTCCACCATGTAGCTTTCCAGCTTGGTCATGTTGACGCCGGTGGTGGCAAACCCCCCCAGCGCCTTGTAGAGCGCGGCGGGAATATTGCGCACGCGGAACAGGAACGACGTCATCACCGGGCCTGAATCGACGCCCGGATCCACGGGATCGCGGGCCAGCAAAACGAAGCGCGTGGTGTTATGCGCCGCGTCCTCGATATTGGCGGCAAGCGATTCAAGCCCGTAAATTTCCGCCGCCAGCTCCGATGCGATGGCGGCCTCGCTCTTGTCGCCCTTTTCCGCGACATCGCGCGCCGCGCCCGCGGTATCGGCATGAACGACCGGGTGGATGCCGTGGCTGTGCAGGAAGGCACGGCACTGGCTGAGGGCATGGACATGGCTGCGCGCGATTTTCAGGCCGTCTATGGTCGCGCCCTTCGGCGCCAGCAGGTGATGTTCGACGCGCTGGAAATGCTCGGCCACGATATGGAGCCGGGTATGAGGGATCAACTGGTGAATATCGGCAACCCGCCCGGCGACGGAGTTTTCGATGGGGATCATCGCCAGCCGCGCGCGGCCTTCCTCGACCTCGGCAAAGGTTTCTTCGAAGGTGGCGCAGGGCCGCGTCTTCATTTCCGGGTAGACCCGGCGGCAGGCGAGGTCCGAATAGGCCCCGGCATAGCCCTGGAAGACGATGACGTCGTCGGGAGGCGTGGTGTCGGTTGCGGTCATGTCTGGCGAATTTCCCGTTGCGGCGCCGGCTCAGGCGAGCATGGCGCGGGCGCGCTCAAGATCGCGCGGAGTATCAACACCGAGCGGAACCGTGTCAACGAAGGCCACGTCGATGCGCATGCCCGCTTCCAGCGCCCGGAGCTGTTCCAGCTTCTCGCGCTGCTCCAGCGGGCTCGGCGGCAGGGCGACGAAACGGGCGAGGCCCTGCCGGCGCCAGGCGTAAAGCCCGATGTGGTGCCACAAGATGCCGTCGCCGGACGGCACCGATGCCCGCGAAAAATAAAGCGCGCGCCCGGCGCGGGCACCATCGGCGGCCGAGACCACGGCCTTGACCACGTTGGGGTTGGTGCGTTCGTCCGCGTTGGTAATTTTGGCCGCCAGCGTGCCCACGTCCACGGCGCCGTCATCCAGCAGGTCCAGCGCCCGGCGCGGCAGCGCCGGGTCCAGGGTGGGCAAATCCCCCTGGATATTGACCACGGCGTCGAAGGTCCCGGCGGGATCGAAATGCGCCAGCGCCTCCATGATACGGTCGGAACCGGAGGGGTGATCGGGCCGGGTCAGCACCGCTTCGCCACCGGCATCGCGCACGGCGGCGACGATCTCCGCCTCACCCGCCGCCACCAGGACGGGACCGAGGTCGGCCTCGCACGCGCGGCGCCAGACCTGGACGATCATCGGCGCCCCGCAGATGTCGGCCAGGGGCTTTCCCGGCAGGCGGGTGGAAGCCATGCGAGCGGGCACGACGACGACGGGACGCTGGGGCTTGGAAGTGGCGCGAGTCATTAGCGGTTGCGATTGTCGGCGGGGGCCGAAAAAATTCATGTTTTCAGGGTGTTTGGGAGACTAGACCGGTTCCGCCCGGCGAACCAGCCGAAACCGCGCCGCCGGAGCCCCGCGAGGCCAATCCGGGTTGGACAGGCCGCGCCCGAAACGTTACATTCCCGCCGCGGCCCACACCCGGGCGCCAATATTTTTCGTGCTTTCGCCGTGCCTCGCGGCGCGCAAGACAGACCGGAGCAAAATATGTCCGCATTCGAGTGGAACAAGGTCATCGGCGCCATCCTGGTGGCGCTGCTCGTCATCAAGGTCGCCGACATCGCCGGTGACAGCCTGCTGCACGCCAAGGTGCCCGCCAGCAACGCCTACCCGGTCGCCGGCGTGACGCCGGCCAAGCCCGGCCCGGCCGCACCGGCGAAGGCGGAAATCAAGCTCGCCGCCATCGGCCCCATGCTTGCCTCCGCCAGCGTCGACGCCGGCGCCAAGGTGGCGCGCAAGTGCACCGTATGCCATTCCCTCGACAAAGGCGGCCCCAACAAGGTGGGTCCTGGCCTGTGGGGTGTTGTCGGCGCCGATGTTGCCCACCACGCGGGCTATTCCTATTCCGCCGCGCTCAAGGGCAAGGGCGGCAAGTGGGATTTTGAGGCGCTCAACAAGTTCCTCCACAATCCCAAGGCCGCCGTCCCCGGCACCCGAATGGGTTTCGCCGGCATCAAGAACGATGCCGAACGCGCCGCCCTCATCGCTTTCCTGCGTTCGCGCGCCGACAACCCCGCGCCGCTGCCCTGATCGGGGCGGCGCCGGGACCGGCATGAACGGCTGATCTTCCATGCCCACGCCGCCACCCGACGATATCGACCGTTATCTCGCCCTCGCATTGGCCTGCGCCGATGCGGCGGGCAAGGTCATCGCGCGGCATTTTCGCCAGCCCGTTGCGGTGGACACCAAGGCCGACGCCACCCCCGTTACCATCGCCGACCGCGACGCGGAAATCGCCATGCGATTGCTGATCGAGGACGCCTTTCCCGATCACGGCATCATCGGCGAGGAAATGGGCCGCACCAACCCGGATGCGGCACTGACCTGGGTGCTGGACCCGATCGACGGCACCAAGTCCTTCATCACCGGAAAGCCCACCTTCGGCACGCTGGTCGCGCTCGCCTCCGACGGCGTGCCCATCATCGGCATCATCGACCAGCCGATCAGCCAGGAACGCTGGATCGGCGTTACCGGGCGGGACAGCGTGTTTTCCGGCGCGCCATGCCGGGTGCGCCCCTGCCCGGCGCTGGCCGACGCCGTGCTTTACACCACCAGCCCCCATCTTTTCTCCGACGAAGAAGGCGTAGCCTTCCACCGCCTGCGCAAGCAGGTCAGACACGCGCTTTACGGCGGGGATTGCTATTCCTACGGGCTGATGGCGGCGGGCTTTGCCGATATCGTTGTCGAGGCTGGACTCAAACCCTTCGATTATGCTGCACTTGTTCCCGTGATCGAAGGCGCCGGCGGCGTGATTACAGACTGGGACGGCAAGCCGCTGACGCTATCTTCGGATGGTTGCGTCGTGACCGCCGGGGATGCCCGCGTACACGAAGCTGCGTTGAAGGCCTTGCGACCGGATTAAGTGAGACAACATGTCGCGCCGCGGTTTGATGAGTTTATCTTTGTTGAGCGCGGCCCTGGGCATGGCGATGATGACGCCGGCTACGCCGGCCCTGGCGCAGGACGCCGATGCGGCCAGGGTGGAACGGTCCCACGCCATCGCCATGCATGGCGATCTGAAATACGGCCCCGACTTCAAGCATTTCGACTACGTCAATCCTGACGCGCCCAAGGGCGGCACCCTAAAGATGGCGGGGGTGCGCACCTTTGATACGCTGAATCCGTTTTCGCTGAAGGGGGTTTCCGGGGCAGGCTCCTCCCTGCCCTTCGATACGTTGCTCACCGCTTCGGCCGATGAGCCGTTCTCCGAATACGGGCTGCTGGCCCAGTCCATAGAAATGCCCGCCGACCGGTCCTGGGTCGTGTTCAACCTGCGCCCCGAAGCGCGTTTCCACGACGGCAAGCCGGTCACCGCAGAGGACGTGGTATGGACCTTCACCACCCTGACCACCAAGGGCCACCCGCGTTACCGACTTTATTACGGTGGCGTCGACAAGGCCGTGGCCGAGGGGCCGCACCGGGTGCGCTTCACCTTCAAGCGGGGACTGAACCGCGAACTGCCGCTGATCGTCGGCCAGTTGCCGGTGCTGGCGAAACACGACTGGGAAGGCAAGGAATTCGACCGGACCACCATGACCGCGCCGCTGGGCAGCGGCCCCTATCGCGTGGCGGATGTGGAACCGGGCCGCTCCATCACCTATGAGCGGGTCAAGGACTACTGGGGTAAGGATTTGCCAGTGAACCAGGGCCGCCATAATTTCGACCGCCGCCGCTTCGACTATTACCGCGACGGCACCGTGGCGCTGGAAGCGCTGAAGTCTGGTGAATACGATTTCCGCGAAGAACACGTCTCCAAGTTCTGGGCGGCCAGCTACGATGTGCCCGCGGTGCGTGAAGGTTTGCTAAAGAAGATTTTCCTGCCGCACCATCAGTCCACCGGCATGCAGGGCTTCGTGTTCAACACGCGCAAACCCATCTTCGCCGATCGGCGTGTGCGCGCGGCGCTAGCCTACGCCTTCGATTTCGAATGGACCAACCGGGTGCTGTTCTTCGGCGCCTATTCACGCACGGAAAGCTACTTCTCCAACACCGAGCTTGCGGCCACCGGCCTGCCCAGCGGGCGGGAGGCGGAAATCCTGGCGCCGTTCCGCGCGCAACTGCCGCCGGAAGTCTTTAGCCGCCCCTACAAGGCCCCTTCGACCGGGGGCACGCGCGTGGGGCTGCGGACCAATTTGCTGAAGGCGCTGGAGATGCTCAAGGAAGCGGGATGGGTGATCCGCGACGGCCTGCTGGTCAACGCCAAAACCGGCGCGCCGATGCGCTTCGAAATCCTGCTCGCCAATCCCAGTTTCGAACGTATCGTCCTGCCCTTCCTCGGCAACCTCAATCGCCTTGGCATCAAGGCCGCGGTGCGCACCGTCGACAGTTCGCAATACATCAACCGCCGCAAGAGCTTCGATTTCGATGTCATTGTTCACGTCTGGGGCCAGTCCGTGTCACCGGGCAACGAACAGCGTGATTACTGGGCCAGCGCCAGCGCCGGCGTCGAAGGCAGCTTCAATCTCGCCGGTGTGCGCGATCCCGTCGTGGACAAGCTGATCGACGGCATCATCGGCGCCGCCGACCGGCCGACCCTGGTCGCTTACACCCGCGCGCTTGATCGCGTGCTGCTATGGGGCCACTACGTCATTCCGCACTGGCACATCAAGGGCGACCGGCTGGCCTTCTGGAACAAGTTCGGCCGTCCCGAGATTACCCCGGACCAGGGCTACCAGCTTGATGCCTGGTGGGTGGACCCGGCGCTGGAACGCGCGCTTGAATCGCGCAAGGCTTCGGTCACGGCGGGGGAAACGGGCAAGAAAGCCAAAAAGGGCACATCCGGAAAAACCGCCGGAACAGGCCTGCCCTGGGGCTGGATCGGTGGCGCGGCCGCGCTGGCGGTTCTCGTGATCTGGAGGCGCCGCCGCCGCAAGGGAGGGACGGCATGATCGCCTATATCGTTCGCCGCCTCGGCCTGATCGTGCCGACGCTGTTCGGCATCATGGTGCTGAACTTCGCCATCGTGCAATTCGCGCCGGGCGGCCCGGTGGAACAAATCGTCGCGCAGCTAACCGGCGCCGAAGTCGATGCCACCGCGCGCATCAGTGGCGCCACCCGCGAAGTCGGCGCGGCGCCCTCAAGCGCGCAAGGCCCGCGCCAGCAAGGCGACGGCGCCTATCGCGGCGCCCGCGGGCTCGATCCGCAGCTGATCGCCGAGCTCAACCGCCAGTACGGCTTCGACAAACCCGCCCATGAGCGTTTTTTCCAGATGATGGTCAATTACGTTCAGTTCGACTTCGGCTCCAGCTTCTTTCGCGATACCCGCGTGATCGACCTGGTGATCGAAAAAATGCCGGTCTCCATATCGCTCGGCCTGTGGTCGACGCTGATTATCTACCTGATCTGCATCCCGCTCGGCATCGCCAAGGCCGTGCGTGACGGATCACGGTTCGATTTCTGGACATCCTTCGCCATCATCATCGGTTACGCCATTCCCGGCTTCATGTTCGCCGTTCTGCTGATCGTGATTTTTGCCGGCGGCAGTTACCTCGACTGGTTCCCCTTGCGCGGCCTGGTTTCGGACAACTGGCATGAACTGTCATGGCCCATGCGCATCGTCGATTATTTCTGGCACATGACGCTACCGCTGATCGCGCTGGTTATCGGCGGGTTCGCGACCCTAACCATGCTGACCAAGAACATGTTCCTGGAAGAACTGGGCAAACAATATGTCGTCACCGCCCGCGCCAAGGGGCTGAGCGAGAAGCGCGTTCGCTACGGTCACGTGTTCCGCAACGCGATGCTGATTCCCATCGCCAACATGCCCGAACAGCTGATCGACATCCTGTTCACCGGCGCCTTGCTGATCGAGATTATTTTCTCGCTCGATGGCTTGGGGCTGCTGTCCTATGAGTCGGTGATCAATCGCGACTACCCGGTGGTTTTCGCCACCCTGTTCATTTTCAGCCTGCTGGGACTGCTGTTCAACCTGATCCGCGACGTGGTCTATGTCATGGTGGACCCGCGCATCAGCTTCGAGCGCACGAGATAAGCCATGGCAAAGGAAAAACTTTTCGGCTTTCACCTGGCACCCCTGACCCAACGACGGCTGGCGAACTTCCGCGGCAACCGGCGCGGCTATATTTCGCTGTGGATTTTCCTCGCCCTGTTCGTCCTCAGCCTGTTCGCCGAATTCATCGCCAACGACAAGCCGATCCTGGTAAAATACGACGGCGGCTATTACATGCCGATCTTCAATACCTATCCGGAAACCACCTTCGGCGGCGAGTTCCCGACCGAGACCGATTACAACGACCCTGTCCTGATCAAGCTGGTATCGGAAAAGGGCTGGATGATCCGCCCACCGATCCCGTGGCATCACAGCTCCGTCAATTACACCCTGCGCGTGCCCGCCCCCGCCAGGCCGAGCAAGGTCAACTGGCTCGGCACCGACGACCAGGCCCGCGACCTGCTGGCGCGGCTGATTTACGGCTTCCGCATATCGGTCCTGTTTGGCCTGCTGCTGACCGCCGCGTCATCGGTCATCGGCATCGCCGCAGGCGCCGTGCAGGGCTACTTCGGCGGCTGGGTGGACCTGGGCTTCCAGCGCTTCATGGAAATCTGGTCCGGGATTCCGCGCCTTTATGTGCTGATCATCCTGGCGTCGTTCATCGAGCCGAGCTTCTGGCTGCTGCTCGGCATCCTGCTGCTGTTTCACTGGATGTCGCTGGTCAACGTGGTCCGCGCCGAGTTCCTGCGCGGTCGCCAGCTTGATTACGTGCGCGCGGCCAAGGCGCTCGGCGTCGGCAATGTCGTCATCATGTTCCGCCACGTGCTGCCCAATGCCATGGTGGCGGCGCTGACGCTTTTGCCCTTCGTGCTCAACTCCTCGATCACGGCGCTGACCTCGCTCGACTTCCTCGGCCTCGGCCTGCCGCCGGGCTCGGCCTCGCTCGGCGAAATCCTGGCCCAGGGCAAGGCCAACCTGCAAGCACCGTGGATCGGCATTTCTTCATTCTGCGTGCTGGCGGTGATGCTGAGCCTGCTGATCTTCATCGGCGAGGCAATACGCGACGCCTTCGATCCGCGCCGGACACTGGGATAAGACCGCGATGACCGACACCACCAGCCCTTACGTTGACGTGCGCGACCTGGCGGTGCGTTTCCGTGGCACCGGGCGCGATACCGATGCCGTGAAGGGAATCAGCTTCACCATCGGGCGCGGCGAGACCTTGGCGCTGGTCGGCGAATCGGGCTCGGGGAAATCGGTGACCGCGCTGTCCATCCTGCAACTGCTGGCCTACCCACCGGCATCGCACCCGTCGGGCTCGATCAAGGTGGACGGCGTTGAAATGGTCGGCGCCCCGGAAAGCGTGCTGAACGACGTGCGCGGCAACCGGGTATCCATGGTGTTCCAGGAACCGATGACGTCGCTCAACCCGCTGCACACCATCGAAAAGCAGATCAGCGAAACCCTGATCCTGCACAAGGGCCTGATGCGCGACGCGGCGCGGGCGCGGGCGCTCGAACTGCTTAACCTCGTGGGCCTGCGCGATGCGGAAAAACGGCTTTCGGCCTATCCCCACGAACTGTCCGGTGGGCAGCGCCAACGCGTGATGATCGCCATGGCGCTGGCCAATGAGCCCGAGCTGCTGATCGCGGACGAGCCCACCACCGCGCTCGACGTCACCATCCAGGCGCAGATCCTGGCGCTGTTGCAGGAGTTGCAGAAGAAACTGGGCATGGCGCTTTTGCTGATTACCCACGATCTCGGCATCGTGCGCCACATGGCCGACAGGGTTTGCGTCATGACCCAGGGCGAAATCGTCGAGCAGGGCCCGGCCAAGGAAATTTTTGACAATCCCCAGCACGAATATACCCAAGCCCTTCTGGCGGCCGAACCCAGGGAACAGCCCGCTCGCGATCCCCACGGCGCCAAGGTGTTGATGGAGGCCCAGGACGTGCGGGTCTGGTTCCCGATCAAGAAGGGGGTGTTCAGCCGCACAGTGGACCACATCAAGGCCGTGGACGGCATTTCCATCACCCTGCGCGAGGGGCGTACCCTCGGGGTTGTCGGCGAATCGGGATCGGGCAAGACGACACTGGGGCTCGCGCTTTTGCGCCTCGAGCGTTCCCGCGGGCTGATCCGCTTCAAGGATGCGACGCTAAGCGAGATGGGCGAGAAAGAAGTGCGCCCGCACCGGCGCGAAATGCAGATCGTGTTCCAGGACCCGTATTCGTCCCTCAGCCCGCGCATGACCATCGGGCAGATTGTCGGTGAAGGCCTGGCCGTTCACGGGATCGGCGCCGATGCGGCGGAACGTGATGAACTGATCGACACCGCGCTTCGGGAAGTCAGCATTGATGCGGCAGCGCGCCACCGCTTCCCCCACGAATTTTCCGGTGGCCAGCGCCAGCGCATCGCCATCGCCCGCGCGCTGGCGCTGAAACCCGACCTGATCGTGCTGGACGAGCCGACATCGGCGCTGGATATGTCGGTGCAGGCGCAGATCGTGGACCTGTTGCGTGAATTGCAGGACCGTCATCAGCTTGCCTACATGTTCATCAGCCACGACCTGAAAGTCGTGCGCGCCATGTCCGACGAGGTCCTGGTGGTCAAGGACGGCAAGGCGGTGGAGTTCGGTCTGGCCCACCAGATTTTCGAAGACCCCCAGACGCCCTATACCCGGGCGCTGATGGCCGCAGCATTCGATCTGCGTGTGGCCGAACTTGATTCGATCCGCCAGTAGGTCGGCGCATCCCATGGCCATCGCCTTCCTTTCCGATGCCGACAAGACCGGCGAATGGGCCCGCGCCCTCGGCCGTGAACTGCCCAGCGAAGAAATCGTGATCGGTGCCGACGCCGCGCTGGCACGGGCCGCCGATATCGAGGCGGCGGTGGTGTGGTATCCGCGGCCCGGTGTCCTTGCCCGATTGCCGGGGCTGCGCGCCATTTTCTCGCTCGGCGCCGGGGTGGATCATGTTTTCACCGATCCCGCGCTTCCCGACGGCGTGCCCATCGTGCGGCTGATCGACCCGGCGCTGACCGAACAAATGACCGAATGGGTGGTGATGAACGTGCTGCGCCATCACCGGCTGATGCCGGTCTATGCCCAACAGCAGGCGGCGGGGCAGTGGCGACGTCACGACATTCCCCGTGCCGGTGCCCGGCGCGTGGGCCTGATGGGACTGGGTGCACTGGGCCACGCGGCGGCGGCGGCGCTCGCCCCCTTCGGCTTCCCGCTCGCCGCCTGGGTCCGCAGTGCCCGCGACTGGTCCGGCGGCGAACTGTTCGTCGGCGCCGAAGGGCTGGAGGCTTTTCTGGCCCGCTCCGACATCGTTGTCTGCCTGTTGCCGCTAACGCCGGAAACGGCGGGCATACTCAATGCCCGCACCTTCGCGCTCATGCCCGAAGGTGCCGCCGTCATCAATGGAGCGCGCGGCGGCCACGTGGTCGCGGCGGACCTGATCGCGGCGCTGGATTCCGGTCACCTCTCGGCGGCGACGCTGGACGTTTTCACCCAGGAGCCCTTGCCCGACAGCGATCGGCTCTGGCGCCATCCGCTGGTGACCGTGACTCCCCACGTGGCGGCGGTCACCCTTGCCGACACGGCGGCCCGGGAAATCGCGGAAAACATCCGGCGCCTGCGCGCGGGCCGGCCCATGACGGGAACGGTGCCGCCCGCCCGGGGGTATTGAGCCGTGGACGCATGGCTTAAATGTGCTTAGCGCATAGGTAAGTTGGAATCAAAGATTGAATCGTTCTAAATCCAGACTATCTTAACGAATGTAGGTTAGAGTGAATAGATCGCAGCCTTCAAAGGCCGCGAGGATTTCTGCCCAGGGCCAACCCGGGCGACAGTGTTCATCGGGAAGCAAAGCGAAACGGGGACGTGGAATGGTCTGTATAGCTGCTTGATTCGTGCTGCCTCCGATCCGGAACAGCCGGATCGGAAGAGAGGACGATATGAAGAAGCTGCTGAGCCTTTTCCTGTTCACCGCCCTGTTGGCCGGCGCCATGCCGATGCCCCGCGCCCAGGCCGGCGCCTGCTTCGATCGAACCCACCTCATTGATGCCCTGATCACCGATTACGGCGAACAACTGGCCGAGGTTCATGAGGTCCAGGGCCGCGGGCTTCTGGAATTCCATGTCTCGCCCACCGACGGAACCTGGACGGCCGTCATTACCGACACCGACGGACTGACCTGCGTGCTCGCCACCGGCGACGGTGTCGATGGGATCAAGTCACTGCACCTGGAACCCGGCACCGAAATCTGACGGACAGGGCGGCCCCGGGCCGCCCTTTCTGATTCAGCGTGCGGCAACCGCCGCGATAACCACCCGTTCGGACAGATCGCGCAAGTAAACCGCCCCCGCCACCGTCCGCCCGATCAGCACGGAACGCTTGTCGCGGATATCCGCCATGCGCCGCACCAGGTCGAGGCTTTCAAGCCGGTCAATGGCGCGGGTAATGGCGGGCTTGCCGACACCAAGATCGGCCGCCAGCGCCCGCACCGTCACCGACACCTGGGCCCGGTAAACCGAAATCAGGACCGCCATCTGGCGCTGGGTCAGGTCGCGCGGATCGTCGCGCACCAGGCCGCGAATGGTGCCGCTGAGAATATCGAGGGCCTGCTCGGTGGTCAGGGTAACCGGCACGTGGGGCTTCCAGTTTCATTTCGATGCCAAACCAAACTAGGCCGACCCGAACCGGCTGGCAAGTCCCTAGCCCGTGTAATGGCGCCGGATCAGTTCAAACAGGGCGCGCATGCCCTGGGCCTCGCCGCCCTCGGGGCGGCCGGGGCGCGTCGCCTCGTTCCAGGCCATGAAATCGAGGTGAATCCAGGGCGTGCCGGGGGTAACGAATTCCTGCAGGAACAGCGCCGCGGTAATCGCCCCGCCGTAAGAACCCGACGAAATATTGTTGATGTCGGCAACCTTGCTGTCGAGCTTTTCGCGGTAAGGCTGCCATAACGGCAAGCGCCATACCGGGTCCGCCGCTGCCGTTGCCGCGCGTACGAACCGGTCCGCCAGGGTGTCATCGTTGCAGAACAGCGCCGGCAGGCCGGTGCCGAGCGCAACCCGCGCCGCGCCGGTCAGCGTCGCCAGATCGATCAGCAGATCGCAGCCTTCCTCGCAGGCCGCCGCCAGCGCATCGGCGAGCACGATGCGGCCTTCGGCATCGGTGTTGCCGACCTCGATGGTCAGGCCCTTGCGCGTCGGGAGCACGTCGCGGGGACGATAGGCATTGCCAGCCACCGAATTTTCCACCGCCGGAATCAGCACGCGCAGGCGCACCGGCAGTTTCGCCGCCATGATCATGCGTGCCAGCCCCAGAGCCTGGGCGCTGCCGCCCATATCTTTTTTCATGTGCAGCATGCCCGAGGCCGACTTGAGATCGAGCCCACCCGAATCGAAACACACGCCCTTGCCGCAGATGGTCACCCGCGGCAAGCGCGCGTCGCGCGCGCGCGGCGACCAGCGCAGGTCGATCAGGCGCGGGGCCTTTTCCGCCGCCCGGCCAACGGCATGAATGGCGGGATACTTGCGTTGCAACAACTGCGCGCCGGTGATCACCTGCACGGCGGCACCGAAGGGCTTGGCCATGGCCCGCGCCGCGGCGGCCAGTTCCGGCGGCCCCATGTCGCCCGCCGGGGTGTTGATCAGGTCGCGCACCAGGTAGGTCGCCAGCGCCGCGCTCTCCACCGCGGGCCGGTCGGCACGCTCGGGCCAGACAAGATGCGCGGGCGCCCGGGTGGCCTTGCGGTAACGGGTGAACTGGTAACTGCCCAACGCCCATCCCAACGCCGCCTGGTCGGAAAGCGCCGCCGAAGGACGCCCGGCCAGCGCGTAGGTTCCCTGCGGCAGGCTGGTGGCGCAGCCGGCGAAGGCCCAGAGCGCGCCGTCATCCACCGGACCCGTGCGCACCGCACCGGGCAGGCCCAGATAGACGGCTTCCAGATCCCCCGCCGCGCCGTTCATCAGGCAGCGTTCGCCGGGCCGGGCGCGGAACCCCGAAGCCTCGAGCCAGGCGCGCACCCGCGCCGGCTGACCCGCCCGCCAGCTCTCCAGCCGGTCCTGCGCCACTGTGACGATGGGCACCGCCGCCTTGTGTTTGCGTCCCTTGCCCACGCCGCGCGCGGGCATCACCAATGCCGTCAAAACCATGTCAGCCGCTCCTTGTTCAACAACTTCAAGATGACGCGAACCCCGCCGCAGGAAAAGCCTAATCTGGCGCGCCGCCCGCTACCTTGCGCCGATGGCGCGGCTCGCGTATCAAAAGACCTGCACTACCGGGAAACCCGCCATGACCGAACTCGTTCTCTGCGTCGCCAACAAGGCCTATTCATCGTGGTCGCTGCGCGGCTGGCTTGCGCTCAAGCTCGTCGATGTCCCCTTCGAGGAAGTTGTCATCCCGCTGCGCGAATCGGGTACCCGCGCTGCCATTCTCAAGTATTCGTCCTCGGCCAAGCTGCCGGCGCTGATCGACGGGCCCGTCGCGGTCTGGGAATCCCTGGCGATCGTCGAATACCTGGCCGAAACCTATCCCGAAGCGCCGATCTGGCCCCGCGACCGCGCCGCCCGTGCCCATGCCCGCGCCATCGCATCGGAAATGCACGGCGGCTTGATCCCGTTGCGCCGGGGACTGCCGATGAACCTGCGCCAGCACTATCCCTGCCCGCCGCTGGATGACGCCATGCAGGCGGACATCAACCGGGTTCAGGCCATCTGGCGCGATGCCCGCAAGCAATTCGGCGGGGCCATGGGCGAAGGCCCGTTCCTGTTCGGCCGCTTTTCCGCCGCCGATGCGATGTATGCCCCGGTAGCCTCGCGTTTCGATACCTATGGCGTGGCCCTGGAAGACGAGGCAAAAGCCTATACCGCAGCCGTCATGGCCTATGGCCCGATGCAGGAATGGATCGCGGCGGCAAAAAAAGAACCCTGGGTTCTTCCCGAATTCGAACACGACGGGAAATCGTGACCGCCGGTCACGGTTTCGCGGGCAGCCGTTTCTTTTCCCGGTAATAGCGTTCGGCGCCCGGATGCAGCGGCACGGTTATGCCACGCAGTGCATTCACCGGCCTGATCTGGCGAGCGACGGAAACACCGTGATCGAGCAGCCGCCGCGTTGACGGGTGCCAAAGCGCGCGGGTCAGGCCGTAAACCGTATCCGCATCCACCTTGGCCGATACCAGCCACAGGGCATGCACGGCGACGGTATTGACGGCCCCCACCCGGCGATAGGTATCGGCAGGCAATTGGGACACGGCCAGGTAAGGATTGGCGGTGCGAATGCGTTCCAGTGCCGCGCCGTCTATGCTCAGCAGGCGTATCCGCATGGTGCGCGCCAGACGCGCCAGCGCCGAGCTTGGGTACCCGCCAACAAAGAAAAATGCATCAATGGCGCGCAGGCGAATGCGGTCCGCCGCCGGACCGACCTGGGAATTGACCTGCTTCAGCCCGGCCGGATCGACGCCGTAACCGGCCAGCACAGCCAGCGCCACCGCCCGCGTGCCGGACCCGGAAAGATCCAGCGATACCCGCCGTCCGGCCAAATCGCCCACGGTCTTGATCGGCGAATCGTCGCGCACCACGATGTGCACGATTTCCGGGTACAAGCTGGCGATGGCGCGAAGGTCCTTGATCGGCGGCTCACCGGCGAAATCCCCGGTGCCGGTCTGGGCGAAATGGGCGACATCGGCCTGGACCAGCGCCGATTCGAGCTTGCCCGTGCCCAGCGCCCGGACATTGGCGATGGAGCCAAGCGTCGCCTGGGCGACGGCGATCAGTCCCGGAACGCCGCAACTGCCGCCGGCGGCACAGGCCCGCGAACCGGGGGGATTGGAAATGGCGTTGGCGATCAGGCCGCCGACGGGAAAATAAACCCCGGAAATGGACCCGGTGCCGATGCGGAAAAACCGGATTTCCTGGGCGCGGGCACCGAGGGACCCCACCGCCAGCAGCCCAAGGGCAACAGCGATAAGGGAAAACGCCTTAATCGGCGCCCACTTGGTGGACCGGCGCGAGGACATGGCTTCCATATTCGGGATCCGATAGCCCTTCCCTACCCCATTGCCGGAGCCGCGTAAAGAGCCGGGCCGGTAAACGGCGGCTAAAGCCGCACCGGCGTCACCGCCCGCCCGGCGCCGGGGGGCTTGGGCGCCAGTACCGTATCGCCGGTCGGAACGGCCGCGGGCACCGGGTAATCCAGGGTGTAATGCAGCCCCCGGCTTTCATGGCGCGAGAGCGCCGAGCGCACGATCAATTCCGCAACGCAAGCCATGTTGCGCAGTTCCAGCAGCGGCCGCGAAACACGGAAATTGGCGTAATATTCCTCGATCTCGGAATTCAGAAGCTGGCTCCGATGCAGCGCGCGCTCCAGCCGCTTGGTGGTGCGCACGATGCCAACGTAGTCCCACATGAAACGGCGCAGCTCATCCCAGTTGTGGGTCAGCACTACCTCTTCATCGGAATCGCGCACCCAGCTTTCATCCCACGGCGGCAAGTCCAGCACTTCGGCAACGCCGCCCAGGTGCTGGCCGATGTCGCGCCCAGCTTCACGCCCGAACACCAGGCATTCAAGCAAGGAATTGGAAGCCAGGCGGTTGGCCCCGTGCAAGCCGGTGAAGGCGCATTCGCCCACGGCATAAAGACCATCAACCTCGGTGCGCCCGCGCATATCCGTCACCACGCCGCCACAGGTGTAATGGGCGGCGGGCACCACGGGGAGAGGCTCGCGCGTCATGTCGAAGCCAAGCTTCAGGCAATGGGCATGCAGCATCGGAAAATGCGTGGCGATGAATTCCGCACCCTTGTGGCGAACGTCCAGCAGCACATGGGGAATGCCCAGGCGCTTCATTTCATGGTCGATCGCCCGCGCCACCACATCACGCGGCGCCAGTTCGCCCTTGGGATGGAAGCGGTCCATGAAGCGCCGCCCGTTCGGCAACAAAAGATGCGCCCCTTCCCCGCGCACCGCTTCGCTGATGAGAAATCCGTCGGCACCCGGTGCCGCGAGGCAGGTCGGATGAAACTGGGTGAACTCCATGTTCGCGATCCGGCACCCGGCACGCCAGGCCATGGCAATGCCGTCACCGGTGGCACCCGGCGGATTGGACGTGTGCAGGTAAACACGGCTGGCCCCGCCGGTGGCCAACACCACGGCACGGGCCCGGAACAGGCGCACGCGGCCGGTCGCGCAATCGAGCGCATAGACGCCGACGCAACGCGGCCGCCCGGTGGCACTGTCGTTGCGGATAATCAGGTCGATGGCGACGTGATCGGGATACAGGCTGGTCGCGGCCCGGGCGCGGGCGGCGCGTTCCAGGCAGGCCTGCACCGCCTTGCCGGTGGCATCGGCCGCATGAACGACGCGGCGATGACTGTGCCCGCCCTCGCGATTGAGATGGGGCATACCCTTGCGCGGGCCATCGCTTTCACGGGTCAGCTCGATGCCGAGCCGTTCTAGCCAGGCGATAATCCCCGGCGCGGTCTCGACGACGAAGCGCACGACGTCGCGGTTGTTGAGCCCGGCACCGGCGATCATCGTGTCCTCAATATGGGACTCGAAGGAATCCGCATCGTCGAGCACGGCGGCAATACCGCCCTGAGCCCAGTTGGTCGCGCCCTGATCGAGCTGACCCTTGGCCAGCACGCCGACCCGCGCCCCCTGGGGCAGCTCGAGCGCGATGCCGAGCCCCCCGGCGCCGCCGCCGAGAATCAATACGTCGTGAAAATCCGTCTGTATGTTCAAAACGTCGCGTTCCTATGTGCGCGGGCTGTCGAAACCGAGCATGCGGGCAATGGTGCCGTCACGGTTGATGAACTGGCGCTTCAACCCGCCGAGGACATGCAGCGCGAAGACCACCAGGAAGGCATGGGAAAGCCAGCCATGAATCTCTTCCGACAAGCGATGAAATTCGCGACCGGCACCCGGCATGCGCGGAATGGTGAACCAGTCGAACATCATCGGCGGACGCCGCCCGGTGGACACGACGAACCAGCCCGATATCGGCAACACCACGAGGAAGAAGAGCAAAAGCCAATGCGTCGTCCGCGCCAGGCCATTTTCCCAGGCAGCACCGGGCGTGAGATCGGCGAAAGGATTAACCGTGCGCCAGGCAACATGGGCCAATGCCAAAACAAGGGTGAGATAACCGGTGGCATTGTGCCACGCGAGCCAGGCGCCGCGCTCGGGCCCGCGCGGCAGCGACATGAAAACATAACCGGTGATCGCCAGGGCGATCATGCCAATGGCGGCAAGCCAGTGCAGCCAGATGGTCACCGCGCCATAGCGCGCACGTGAATCGGACAAAGCAACCATGCGAGGTTCCTTCCAAAGGAGCAGCGGGCAATGCCGCCTGATGCAGTTTATACGGCTCTTTTGGCAAAACCGCACCGCCGGAATTGGGGTCACGGGGCTTGGCCGGGGCCGGGTTTCATGGCAAACAGGGGCGCGCGGACGGCCCAAACGGTCGCGAAACCCGCCTAACGGAGATCTCAATCATGGCCGAACCGGCCGATACCGCCCCGCCCAGGGATTTTATCCGCGATGCCATCCGCGCCGACCTGGCCGCCGGAAACGCCACCGGGGTGGTCACCCGCTTCCCGCCGGAGCCCAACGGCTACCTGCATATCGGGCACGCCAAGTCGATCTGCCTCAACTTCGGGCTGGCGGCGGAATTCGACGGGCGCTGTCACCTGCGCTTCGACGACACCAACCCGGCCAAGGAAGAGCAGGAATACATCGATTCGATCCAGGCCGATGTCCGCTGGCTCGGCTTCGACTGGGGCCGGAACCTTTTTTACGCTTCGGATTATTTCGACCAATTGTACGAATGGGCCGAGCACCTGATCGAAACCGGCCATGCTTACGTTGACGATCAGTCGGCGGAACAGATTCGCGAAATGCGCGGCACCCTGACCGAACCCGGCCAACCCAGTCCCTTCCGCGACCGTGGCGTTGACGAAAACCTGGACCTGTTCCGGCGCATGAAAGCGGGCGAATTTCCCGACGGCAGCCGCGTGTTGCGGGCGAAGATCGACATGGCATCGGGCAACATCAATATGCGCGACCCGGTGCTTTATCGCATTCTGCGCGCCGAACACCCACGCACCGGCACCGCGTGGAATATCTATCCCAATTACGATTTCGCCCACGGCCAGTCGGATTCCATCGAAGGCATTACCCATTCGATCTGCACTTTGGAATTCGAAGACCACCGCCCACTCTATGAATGGCTGCTGGAGCACCTGCCGGTGCCCGCCCGGCCGCGCCAGATAGAATTTGCGCGCCTGAACCTAACCCATACGCTTCTCTCTAAGCGGCGTCTGATCGAACTGGTGCGCGAAGGCCATGTCGCCGGATGGGACGATCCGCGCATGCCAACCATCGCGGGAATGCGAAGGCGCGGCTTCCCACCGGAAGCGGTGCACGATTTCTGCGCCCGCATCGGTGTCGCCAAATCCAATTCGACGGTCGAAATCCAGTTCCTCGAACATTGCGTGCGCGAACACCTGAACGTTCATGCCGCGCGCCGCATGGCGGTTCTCGACCCGGTCAAGGTGGTGATCGAGAACTATCCCGAAGGCCAGAGCGAGGAAATGGACGCGGTCAATCATCCCGGCAATCCCGACATGGGAACCCGCAAGGTCGCTTTTTCGCGCGAAATCTTCATCGAGCGCGATGATTTCATGGAAACTCCAGCACCCAAGTTTTTCCGCCTGGCACCAGGGCGGGAGGTGCGGTTGCGCTTCGCCTATTTCATTACCTGTAAGGACGTGATCAAGGATGCCGACGGCCGGGTGACGGAAATCATCTGCACCTACGATCCCGCGACGCGGGGCGGCGATTCGCCGGACGGGCGCAAGGTCAAGGGCACCCTGCACTGGGTCTCGGCGGGCCACGGCATGCCGGCGGAAGTGCGCCTCTACGATCACCTGTTCAGGAGCGAAGACGCGGGTGACGGCGCCGACTGGCACGACGACCTTAACCCGCAGTCCCTGACCGTGCCGCCCCTGGCCGTGGTCGAACCGGCGCTGGCCGCGGCCTTACCAGGGGATCGCGTCCAGTTTGAACGGCTCGGATTTTTCTGCGCCGACAGCGACACGACGCCCGCGAAACCTGTTTTCAACCGCACCGTCAGCCTGCGCGACAGTTGGGCCAAGGTGAAGGCCAAAGGGTAAAATCGCGACGGGCGGCACCCACCGACACCGCCCGCGCTCGTCAGGCCACGGCCTGACCAGGGGTGCGTTCTTCCACCACTTCGGTTCCAAGGCCAATCTCAGCCGGGACGTTCGCCAATACCGACATCGCCGCCTTCAAACGCATGAGCGAGCGCGCCGACGCGCTGGCCGACGATCCACTGCAAGCGGCAATCATGTTCATCAAACTATTCGAAGACGAATTGCGCAGCCTGCTCGAACCGTTTCCCGGCTGCATGCTGGCCAGCTACGTTCACGAAAGCGCTCAGTTCGATGCCAAGGTTCGCGACTTGACCGCCGATGTGTTTCACCGCTAGGTACGCTATTTCGAAGACAAATTCACCACCGTGATGGAAATCCGCAAGCCGAAGGTAGACGTGACGGCAAGGGAACTGGCCGAAACGATCGTGTCCATCTACGAAGGTGCCTTTTTCCTGTCGCGCGACTATCGCCAGCCGGAAATTATCACCCGCCAGTCGGAACTATTCCACCAGCATCTGGGCCTCATTTTCGCGGACTAGTTCGGCCTTTCAGACCAGGCCGAAATTGCTTTCGTAAAACGGCTCCAGCGCTGCGACGGCATCGGCGGGAAGCGGCCCCCGGGCTTCTGCTTCCAGCGCGGCATCCACATGTTCGGGCGCGCCGATACCGACCATGCAGATAGACAGGTGCGAGCAGGCAAGGGCGAAACGCAAACCCGTTTGCGCGCGGCTGCCGTGCCCGCCGCCGAGCGCCGTGAGCGCCGCCTCCGTCTTGCGGATCTCCGTACCCTTGTCGGTCTCCTTGGTCATCATGCTGACCCGGCCCGCGGCCTCGCCCTCCGGCACCACACCGCCCACCAGCACGCGTATACCGATGGTGCCCATGCCGCGCCGCTCGCAGGCATCCAGAACGCCGCTCAGGCGCTGGCCGGTCCAGGCGGCGGGCATTTCGCGATCGGCGCTGGGATTGACGAAGTTGTAAAACACCTGGGCGGAGTTGAGCCGCCCGCTCTCGATCACCTCGATCAGCGACGGCGTATCGCCCAGCGCCGTGAAGCCGATAAACTGGGCCCGGCCCGCATCGCGCAGCCGTTCCAATCCTTCGATGGGGCCGCCCGGCGCCAGCATCTGTTCGGCGGAAAATCCCCGACCGTCGGCATCATAGGGGTCCACCCGGTTGTGAAACTGCATCACCGTGACGCGTTCGCGCCCAAGACGTTTCAGGCACGCCTCGCCGTGGGCCACGACCTGTCCGGCATAATCCGGCTGGGCGGGATCAATGGTGACCTTGGTCGAAACATGGGGGTCTTCGGGCACTTCGGCCAGCAGCTCGCCCAACGCCTGTTCACTGCCATAGGCCTCCGCTGTGTCGAACCAGTTGATCCCGCCATCGAGCGCGGCGCGCATTGCCCGGCGGCGGTCTTCCAGCGAGCCGTTGATCAAGAGCCCACCCGTCCGTCCACAGCCGAAGCCGACGGCCGAACAGGTCAATCCGGTTGCGCCAAAGGGCCGGGTTTGCATCAGCATTCTCCCTTGCGTTCACGGCGCGCCAGTTCGCGCACGAAAAAATCGAACGAGGCGCGAAGCGACTTGGGGCTGCCCGCACCCTTGTACTTGCGGGCGCGCTCTTCTTCGCCGGGTGTATCCCAGTTGAGGCTGGTCGAGGCGATCAGCAGGTGTTCGCGGCACGCTTCTTCCAGTTGCACGCCCATCAGGATGGCCTGTTCGATGGAGGTGCCGCAGAACACGACGCCGTGGTTACGCAGGAATACCGCCATGTTGGCACCGAGCGCACGGGCCACCGCGTCGCCCTGATCCATGGTGCGAATCAGTTCCGACGTCATCTCGAAGCGCGGCGGCGGCGCCGGGAACCAGTTGCCGGTGTTCGATACCGGCAGCAGGGGATCGGTCACGGCGGAAAACACCCGGCCATAGAACGGGTGCGAATGGACAACCGAAACCACATCGGCACGCGCCTTGAGAACCCCCGCATGGATAGGCCATTCGCTGGGCGACCGGCCATCGCCACCGATCTGGTTGCCGTCGAAATCCATGAGCACGAAATCGGCCACCCCCCGGGTTTCGCCGAAGGAAATGCCCCAGCGCTTGAGCCAGAATCCCCGCCCCAAGGGATCGCGCAGGCTGGCATGGCCGAGGATACGGCTGGCATGACCTTCCATTTCAAGGATGCGACACCCCGCCGCAAGGCGGTCGAGCGCCGACGATATTTCCGCCCCGTCGCGTTGCCCGGTTTCATCCGGCATGCGCCTGCCTCCCTCGTTTTGCGCCAGTATCGGGCCATCAATCGGCCCGGTCAAACCCGTGTGCGTTGACGGGCGGGCACGAAATGGGTAGCACCAAGGGAACCAGACAGAAAGGCGTACTTCCATGACCCTGAATGAGACCAAACGCGAATTGACCCTGGCCAACCATATGCTGGCGCGGGAGGGCTTCCTCGTCGGTCTCGGGCATATCAGCGCGCGCCACCCCGATGACCCCGGCCGTTTTCTCCTTGCCCGTGCGCTGGCGCCCAACCTGGTCACGGTCCATGACCTGCATGAATACGACCTGGACGGCAACCTGGTGGATGGAACCGATATCCAGAGCTATGGCGAGCGCGTTATTCACGCCGCTATTTACGCCGCGCGGCCCGACGTGATGACCGTCTGTCACGGCCACCCGATCGACCTGCTGCCGTTTTGCAATGTCGGTATCCCGCCCATGCCCCTGACCCATGTCAGCGGCATGATCGGTGAAACCATCCCCATCTGGGACAACCGCGACGAATTCGGCGACACCCAGATCATCGTCGTCAAGATGGATGAAGCGCAATCCCTCGCCCGCGCCCTCGGCCCCAACCGGGTCGGCCTCTTGCGCCGCCACGGCGCCATCGTGGTCGGAAATTCGATCCGCGAGTGCGTGTTCCGGTCCATCGTGCTGCGCGATACGGCGCGTATTCATCTCGATGTCGTCAAGCTTGGCGAACCGAGCGCACTTCACCCCAAGGAGATGGAGTTTTCCAACACCTTGCACGAAACGCCGAAAATTCTGGAACGTGTGTGGGACGGGCTGGTCGGCGAGCTTGGCCCCGGCATCGAGGCCAAGCTCACCTAGGCCGTTATTCGGCGGCGCCCCAGAACTTGCCCTCGACCGGGATCACTTCGACCCGGCCGTTTTCAGCGCTGTCGGTCGGGATCGGATCGCCGTAGATGTTGATACGGTCGCAATCCGCCGTCGGCGGCGCCTTGGCGCCGACACGCAGCAGCACCAGCGGCTCGTCGCTGGTCGCGTAGAAGCGGTAAAACGCGCCCGCGGGCAGCATGATGCCTTCATACTTACCGCACTCCACTTCTTCACCCCGCGGGCCGAAGAAACGCGCACTGCCTTCCAGCACCAGGTGGAAATGATCTTCATCGGTGTGATTGTGCAGGCCGTTTTCACCACCCGACGCATAGACCTTGATATGAACGCGCATATTGTCGGTGGAGGAAACGAGATCGGTGGAGCGGCCCTGCTTCAGCATCTGGGCGCGCAGCTTGAACAACGAGGCGGGCGGGCTGGCCGCCAGAGTCGCTTCACGCTTCTTGCGCATTTCCTCGGTTTCGTTTTCGAGCTGGCCTCTGTCGAGAACATCGGTAGACATGCTTCTTCTCCTTTTAGTTATGAGCCAGTGGCCCACGCAACAATTGGCCCGGATAGGCCCCCGTGTGTTCGTTATTCCGCATTAACACCTGGCCGTTGACGATGGTCGTCTTGATGCCGTCGGTCTTTTGCTTGATGCGCGCGGCACCGGCGGGCAGGTCATGGTGCAGCACCGGCAGGCTCGGTGCGATTTCGTCCAGATTGAACACCACGATGTCGGCATGATAGCCCTCGCGCAGCCAGCCACGGCCCTTCAGGCCCCAGAAGTTGGCGATATCGAGGCTGATCTTCCGGATCGCGGTTTCCAGCGGGATCGCCTGGGCATCGCGCACCCAATGGCCGAGAAGATGACCGTGGAGCGGGCTACAGGTCGTCGCCACATGGGCACCCGCATCGGAAAAGGTCACTACTGAATTGGGGTGACGGATATGGGCGAGGACGTAATCCTGATCCTCGTTGAAACTCGGCTGGATAAAGAACAGCTTCAGGTGATGTTCCAGTGCCAGGTCGATGAACGCATCAATCGGGTCCACCCCGCGTTCCGCCGCCACCTCGGTCATGCTTTTGAACGGCGGCAGGGTGTGGTCGTAGGGGAAGATCCAGTCCCAGTCCACCGGACGCTGGAAGAGATTGGGCAGTGACGGGTCCGGCTTGTGCTTGTGGGCATGAACCGCGGCGACCAGCCTGGCGCGCATTTCCGGATCGCGCAGACCGGCTTCCTGTTCGTCGAGCGGCAGCTTGCGGAATTCCTTCCACACCGGGATCATGTCGTAAGGGGTCGCGGTCTCGAACGAGCGCAGCGAACCGTTCCACGCCGACGTGCCCTGGATCATCATCTTGCCGCCGGCAGCGATGGTCTCATCCACCATGCGGAACTGTGTGCGCCAGGCCTCGGGCTTATGACGCTTGTACCAGGTGCCGCCGAAGGTGATCGGCACGCCGGTACGGATAGCCAGGTTCTTGATCTGCTCGTGCTCTTTCTCGCGCTCGGCGTCGTCTTCGATGACATTTTCACGGGCGATCTGGAAAATGCCGGTGCCCATGTCCGCCATGACATCGACCAGCGCCTCGACCTCTTCCCAGCTGGCCAGTCGGCTGGCGACGGGCTTGCCTTCGGGCGTGCGATGAGAAAACGTGCGCGACGTGGAAAACCCGAGCGCGCCTGCGCGCAAGCTGTCGGCCAGTTGCCCCTTCATGACCGCGAGATCGTCGGCGTTGGCCTGTTCCTCCATAGCGCGCGCGCCCATGGCATGGGTACGCAGCGCCGAATGGCCGACGAAGCCCGCATAGTTGAGGCCCTTGGGAAGCGCGTCGATGGCATCGAGATATTCAGGGAAGGTTTCCCAGCTCCACGGGATACCGGCGAGCATGGCTTCGCGCGGAATATCCTCGGCGCGTTCGAAATTATGCAGCGCCAGGTCCTTGTCCTTTTCGGCGCAAGGCCCCATCGAGAAACCGCAATTGCCCATGACCACCGAGGTGACGCCGTGCCAGCAGGAATTACTCCCGATATCGTCCCAGAACACTTGGGCATCCATGTGGGTGTGGCCATCGATGAAACCGGGAGCGACGATCATGCCTTCGGCATCGATCACTTCGGCAGCGGTTTCGCCCTTGAGATTCCCGATCTTCGCGATCATGCCGTCGCGCACGCCGACATCGGCACGATAGCCCGGCATGCCCGCCCCATCGACGATGGTGCCGCCCCGGATAATCAGATCAAACGCCATTGCGAACCCTCCCCAGGGTGTTTATTCGTCGGCCGGACCGATGGCCCGCCTGCCCCCTGACGCTAGCACTCCGCGCTTTGCACGCAAAGCCGCCCGCGCACAAATAGGCCCATAAATTCATAGTCTTATAAAAGACTTGGCAAAAATCCGGGCCTCAGCCTTCCAGAATCAGCCGGGTCAGCACGTCGGGCGTGCTCAGCATCGGGTAATGGCCGGTATCGAGCTCGTGCCAGCGCGCCCTGAGCGCATCGGCGGCGCGGCGCTGGTGGGCCTCGCCGGGCTTGCCCGCCTGGCGGCAGAACACCACCGAAGCGTCCCAGTCATCATCCCAGAAGGTTTTCAGCGTCACCGGCTCGCTTGAGGTGCCGACGGGATGGGGCGTGGACCGGTCGGCGGCCCAGGCCGCCAGCTCGGGGTCCATATCGAGCAGGAAACGGGCCAGCCGTTCCTCGCGGTCCGGGCCCGCCGCCGCGCCCTGCGGTTCACGGCGCCCCGGCACCACATCGCGAAGGCTTTCACCGTTCATCAGCGCCACCGCATCGACCAGCATCAGACGCTTGATGCGTTCGCGCGCCAGCTCCGCCGTCTTGGTCAGCACGATGCCACCCGACGACGCGCCGACCAGAACGACATCGTGCAGGTCTTCGGACCAAAGGAAACGGGCGAGTTCCTCCGCCTGGGTTTCGCTGGTGATACCGGGACGGCACTGGGCGGCGCGCTCGGCGCAACCGTCGAGGCTCGGTGCGAACACCAGGTGCCCCGCTGCCCGCAGGCGCGTCGCCACGGGTTTCCAGATCCAGCCACCCTGATACGAACCATGGATAAGCAAAAAGGTATTCATCGGCTTTCTCCCCTGGTTGGAGACGAAACTTAAAACGCGGCGGGGCGTGAGTCTATTTGGGTGACGGCGTCATCCCTGCTAGGCTCCGCTTATCAACAAGAAACAACAGGGAATCCTCCATGGATCACGTTACCGTCAGCGGTTATTCGCGCCGCCCGCCCCATGTGGTGGCCGATGCCAAGGGCCTTTTCACCAAGGAAGGGCTGGAAATCGAATTTCACGTCGCCAAGCTAGCGCCCCAGCACAATGAGGAAATGGCCGCCGGCAAGTGGAACATGACGCTGTCGTCGGCCGATACCATGATCGCCCGGGCCACGCGGGACGGCGTTGATTATGTGCTGTTCATGCAGGCCGAAGAAGGTCTCGGCGTGCACCTGCTGGGCCAGCCCGGAATCGAGAAGATCGAGGATCTGCGCGGCAAGGTGCTGGCGGGCGATCCGGGCGACTCGAATCTCGACCTTATCCGCATGAAGATCATGCGGATGCACGGACTGATGGAATCGGACTACGAGGTGGACATCATCGGCAACACTCCCGAACGCGCCAAGGCGTTCCTGGCGGGCAAGGTATCGGCGGCAATGCTGACGCCGCCGTCGTCGGACAAGGTGATCAAGGCCGGTGCCGTGATCCTGGCCGATGGCGCCGATTACGTTCCCGACTGGCCGCTGGCCTGCGGCTGGAGCCGCCGGTCCTGGGTCGAGGAAAACCGCGATATCGTCGTGCGCTTCATCCGCGCCTGGGCGGCTTCGACCGACTGGCTGCTCGATCCCGCCAACAAGGAAGAAACGCTGGACCTGCTGATGTCGGAAGAAGGCCTGACCCGCGAACGGGCCGACCACGCCTATGTCCGCGTGGTGCCGCGCGGGGCCATTCACCCCGATGCCATCCGCAAGAACATGGAACTGCGCATCGAGCTCGGCGTCTACCCGCCCCCCCACCACCCGGTGGAGCATTTCTACGATGCCAGCTACTGGTGCGAGGCGACCGGCGATCCCGCGCCGAAGCCCGGCGGCTGGCCGGCCAATGCCGTAAAGCCCTGAGCCACAAAAAAGGCCCGGCATTGCCGGGCCTTTTTCAATCTACTCCGCCGCCTGGCCGGCGCGGGCATCGCGGATCAGGCGCCAGATGCGCTCGGGCGAGGCCGGCATGGGCACGTTGCGAATACCGTAGACACTGAGCGCATCGACGATGGCGTTGGCAACGGCGGGCATGGAACCAACGGAGCCCGCTTCGCCGACGCCCTTGACGCCGAGCGGGTTGGTCTTGGTCGGCACGCAGTTGACGTTCACGGTCAACTTGCAGAAATCCGCCGCCCTCGGCATGGCGTAATCCATGAACGTGCCGGTCAGCGGCTGGCCGGTATCGGGATCGTAAGCCATGTCCTCTTTCAGGATCTGCCCCGCGCCCTGGGCGATGCCGCCATGCACCTGGCCGCGCATGAGGTTCATGTTGAGGACCGCGCCGACATCGTCGATCACGGAATAGTTGACCAGCTCGATGCGGCCGGTTTCCTCGTCCACTTCCAGCTCGCAAACGTGTGCGCCGTTGGGATAATTCGCCGCCTTGGCGACATGGACGGCGCTTTCCACCAGTCCCGGTTCGACATCGGGGGGCAGCATCTTCGGGTTCACGGCCGCCTTGGCCACATCCTTGATGGTCAACGACTTGTTCGATTTCGACGATGAAAACACGCCCGCATCGAAACTCACGTCGCCTTCATCCACTTCCATCATATGGGCGGCAATCCGCGTCGCTTTCTTGATGACCTTGTTGGTGGCGAGCAGCACCGCGGACGAACCGAGCGCCGAAGAACGCGACCCGCCGGAGCCGTGCCCGAAGGGCACAGTATCGGTGTCGCCCGACACGTAGCGCACATCCTTGAAGTCGAGGCCGAGCCGTTCGCAGACAATCTGCTTGAACACGGTTTCATGGCCCTGGCCGCCGCTGACCGACCCGGCATTGAGCGTCGCGGTCCCGGCGCGGTCGAATTTCAGTTCCGCCCCCTCGACACCGGGGGAGGCGGCCTTTTCGATGCAGTTGGAAAAGCCGATACCGCGCAGCTTACCGCGCGTCTTCGCTTCCGCCCGGCGGGCGGGGAACCCCTTGTAATCCGCCTGCTCCAGCGCCAGGTCGAGGTTCTTTTCAAAGTCACCGGAATCGTAATTGAACGTCAACGCCGTCTTGAACGGCATGTCTGTGGGCGCGATGGTGTTGATGCGGCGCAGTTCTACCGGGTCCACGCCAAGCTGGTCGGCGGCCACGTCAACGATACGCTCGATCATGAACGAGGCTTCCGGACGCCCGGCGCCACGATAGGGACGCAGTGGTACGGTGTGGGTAAAGACGCCGGTGACATCGACACTGATCGCCGGAATTTTGTACACCCCCGCGATACCACCCAGGTTGTTGTAGGCGGGGTTGGGCGTGCCCTGCATCAGGCAGCAACCCAGCGCCGCAACCGAATTGACCCGCAGGCCGGTGAAGCGGTTGTCTTTGTCCAGCGCCAGTTCGACCGTGACGACGCAATCGCGGCCCTGGGAATCGGACAGGATCGCTTCTGCGCGGGTGCTGGTCCACTTGACCGGACGACCCAGCACCTTCGAGGCCAGCAGCACCAGGCCGTTTTCATTATAGATGCCCGACTTCATGCCGAACGAGCCGCCGACATCGGGTGCCACCACGCGCACGGAACTTTCCGGCACCTTCAGGATTTTGCCCGCCACCGCGGCGCGGTAGGTGTGTACTCCCTGGCTGGTGGTGTAGAGGGTGTAGCTATCCTCGGCCCGGTTGTATTCGCCGATGCACGAACGCGGCTCCATCGCCGCGGCGACAACGCGGTTGATCACCAGTTTCTCACTGACCACATGTGCGGCATTGGCGAATGCCGCATCGGTCTTATTCTTGTCGCCGCCGGTATGGACGAAGGAAATATTGTTCGCCACTTCGTCCCAGACCAGCGGCGCATCCGGCGCCAGGGCACCTTCGGTATCGGTGACCGAAGGCAGCGGCTCGTAATCCACCTCTACCAATTCCGCCGCGTCCTGAGCCTGAACCTGGGTTTCGGCAACGACGAAGGCAACGTAATCGCCGACCCGCCGGACGCGGTCGGTAACCAGCGCCGGGGTCGGCGGCAGGAACATCTTGGTGCCGTCGCGCAAGCTGAGGCCGCCGGCGCCGGGGATATCGCCAAAGCCGGACGCTTTCCAGTCGGCGCCGGTGAGGACCGCCAGCACCCCCGGCGCGGCCAGTGCCGCCGAGGTATCAATGCCCTTGATTCGCGCATGGGCATGGGGGGAACGCACGACCACGCCGAACACCATGCGCGCCAGCTTGATGTCGTCGACGTAGCGTCCGCCGCCGCGCAGCAGGCGCGGATCTTCCGACCGCGGCACCCCTTGTCCGATTGCGTACTGACCCATATTGATTGTCCTCCCCTGTAACCGGCCCCTTGGAGACCTTGAAAGCTTGTCCGGGCGTCCCCCCGGAACGGCGCCAATATAGCACAGGTACCCGGATCGCAACCGACCCCAAGAGGGTACGCCGAAAACGAATCGGCGGAATGCGCATTGCCTTGTTTCTGCCATGATCGACGCGCATTCATTCGATGGGAGTGGACCGCCTGGGAACCGCCGCGAAAAGGCGCCCCGTCGGCTTAGGGCACGCGGGGAAGAGCGGAAGACCATTCCACGGCCGTTTTGGTGGGGTAAGCCGGGCAACCGGCGGCGCAGATGCTCTCCTATCGCACTCCTCCATCGGCACCTGGCGCCCGTCGGCGCCTTTTGACCGCAAGACGGTCCCGAGCCATGGCGAACAGTTTCGTTTGGTCCCGCGCCTCCTCCCATCCCGCCGGTCCGGCGCGCGTCTTCGTGCGCGTGGCCATCTGGGCCCCCTAAGGACAACAGAATGAACGTAAAAATCATCGCTTCAGGGGCGGTCGTGCTTGGCCTTGTGCTCGCCGGCTATGCCTATCGCGACCCCATCGCCGGCCTGTTCAAGGGCAAGGACCAGGCACAAACCGCCAAGGCCGGCGCCGGCAACGGCGGCGAGCGCAAGGGCCGCAAGGGTCGGCGCAGCGGTGGCGGCACCGTCACGGTTTCCATCGCCCCCGTCGAAACGCGGGCGGCCCCCCTGCAGCTTCACGCCATCGGTTCCGTGCAGGCCCTGGCGACCGTCGCCATCAAGGCCCGCGTGGACGGGCAGCTTATCGAGTCCTTCTTCGCCGAAGGCGATCGCGTAAAGAAAGGCCAGAAGCTCTTCCGCATCGATCCGCGCCCCTTTAACGTCAGCCTGCGCCAGGCCCAGGCCAACCTGGACCGCGACCACGCCCAGTTCGAAAAGACCAAGACCGAACTGGCGCGCTACGCCGAACTGGTGGGCATGGGCTATGCCTCGCGCCAGAAGTACGAAGAGGTCAAGGCCTCCAACGCCGCCGCCGGTGCGGTGCTCGCCGCCGACCAGGCCGCCGTGGACCAGGCCAAACTACAGCTTGAATACACCACCATCGTTGCCCCCATCGACGGGCGGAGCGGCAACCTGCTGATCAGCGTCGGCAACCTGGTCAAGGCCAACGACGCCAACCCGCTGGTTACCCTGACCCAGTTGCGGCCGGTCTATGTATCCTTTTCGGTGCCCGAACAGCACCTGCGGACATTGCGCGACCTGATGACCGCCAGACAAGTGGCCGTGGAAGCGCAACTGGCCGGTGAGAACGCGACCGTTCACAAAGGCACGCTGAGCTTCATCAACAACATGGTTGATGTCGGCACCGGCACCATCCAGTTGAAAGCCACCTTCCCCAACGACGACGAATCGCTGACGCCGGGCGCCTTCGTCAACGTCTCGCTGACCCTGAAGGATCGTCCCAACGCCACGGTTATCCCGTCATCCGCGGTGCAGGTCGGCCAGAAGGGCCATTTCGTCTATGTCGCCACCGACAAAAACACCGCCGAGTTGCGCCCCATTACCATCGCCGACACCTACGTCAACTACACGGTTGTCACGGCGGGCCTGAAAACCGGCGAAAAGATCGTCACCGACGGCCAGCTTAACCTGGTGCCCGGCGCTCGCATCCGCGCCCGTGGCGCAGCCGGCGATAAAAGCGCCGCCTCGGCCGAGGGCGAGCCGCCCAAGAAGAAAAAGCGCAAGAAGCGCAAGGAAGAAGGGAACGGCTCATGACCCTGCCCGAACTTTGCATCCGCCGCCCGGTGATGACGACGCTGCTGATGGCGGCGCTGCTGCTGTTCGGCACCCTTGCCTACCGCAGCCTGCCGGTCAGCGAACTGCCAAACGTCGACTTCCCCACCATTCGCGTCACCGCCAGCGTGCCCGGCGCCAGCCCGGAAACCATGGCCTCATCGGTGGCGACCCCGCTGGAGGCCGAGTTTTCCTCCATCGCAGGCATCGAATCGATGACGTCTACGTCGCGCCTCGGCTCGACTACGATCACCTTGGTCTTCGATCTCGACCGCGACATCGATGCCGCCGCCCAGGACGTGCAGGCGGCACTTTCCTCCGCCGCGCGCAGCCTGCCGCCGATGCCCTCGCCGCCCAACTTCCGCAAGGTCAACCCGGCGGCCAGCCCGATATTCTTCATCGCGGTCTCGTCCCCGACCCTGCCGCTGGCGACCGTCAACGAATACGCGGAAACGCGCCTCGCCCAGCGCATATCCATGGTCTCTGGTGTCGCCGAGGTGGATATCTTCGGCGCAAGCAAGTTCGCCGTTCGCGTCGAAGTGGATCCGCACAAGCTCGCCAGTCGCAATATCGGCATCGACGAGTTGCGCAAGGCCATCGACCAGTCGAACTCCAACATGCCCGTGGGCCAGCTCGATGGCCCGGACAAGACGACCACCCTGCAAACCACGGGGCAGTTGTTCAACGCGGCCAGTTTCGCACGCGAAATCATCACCTATCGCAACGGCGCGCCGGTGCGGCTTGGCGATATCGGCACGGTGCGCACCGGGCTTGAAAACGAACGCCAGTCCGCCTGGTACGGCAACTCCCGCGCGGTGATCCTAGCGGTACAGCGCCAGCCCGGTTCCAACACCGTCAAGGTGGTGGAAGCGGTCAAGGAACTGCTGCCGGGCTTCCGCGAAACGCTTCCCGCGTCGGTCAATCTCGACATCATCTACGACCGCACGGAATCCATCCGCGCCTCTATCAATGACGTCCAGTTCACCCTGGTGCTGGCGGCCGCGCTGGTGGTCATGGTCATTTTCATTTTCCTGCGCAACATGTCGGCGACCCTGATTCCGTCTCTCGCCCTGCCGCTGTCCATCGTGGGCACCTTCGGCATCATGTACCTGTTCGGATTCTCCCTCGACAACCTGTCGCTGATGGCGCTGACACTATGCGTCGGCTTCGTCGTCGACGACGCCATCGTCATGCTGGAGAATATCGTCCGTCACATGGAACGCGGCATGAAGCCGATGGAAGCCGCCATAAAAGGCGCACGCGAAATCGGCTTCACCATCATTTCGATGACGCTTTCCCTCGCCGCGGTGTTCATCCCGGTGCTGTTCATGGGCGGTGTTCTGGGCCGCCTGCTGAACGAGTTCGCGGTCACCGTTGTCGCCGCCATTATCGTATCGGGCTTCGTGTCCCTGACCCTGACGCCGATGATGTGTTCGCGCTTTATCAAGGCCCACGACACGCCCCATCAAGGCCGCTTCTACCAGGTCACCGAACGCGGCTTCAACGCCATGCTGCGGGTCTATGACCTGTCCCTGCAATGGTGCCTGCGTCACCAGTTCTCGGTCCTGATGTGCTTTTTCGCCACCATTTTCCTGACTGCGTGGCTTTACGTCATCGTGCCGAAGGATTTCCTGCCGTCGGAAGACACGGGACGGCTGAACATCACCACCGAGGGCGCCCAGGATGCGTCCTACGAGAACATGCTCCGTCACCAGATGGCGCTCGCCCGGCTTCTGGAGAACGACCCCAACATCGAGGGCTTCCTGTCGCGTGTCGGCGGCGGCTCGCGGCGCGGGTCGAACGAAGGACAGTTCGTCCTTCGCCTGAAACCGAAAGCCGAGCGCGGCGGCAAGGACATACGGGCTGTCATCCAGGAACTGCGCCAGAAGGTGCGCCGCGTCACCGGCATCTCGGCCCGCGTGAACAATCCTCCGGCGATCCGCATCGGCGGGCGATCCTCCAAGGCCGAGTACCAGTACACGCTTCAGGGCCTCGATCTCGACCAGCTCTACGACGTGGCCGCGCGCCTGCAAGATGCCCTATCCCATGAGCCGGGATTTCTTGACGTCTCATCCGACGCCGATATCGCCAGCCCGCAACTGGTGGTGACCATTGATCGCAACAAGGCCTCCTCGGTCGGTGTCAGCGCCGAGCAGATCGAACTGGCACTCGCCAGCGCCTTCGGCGAACAGCGCTTGACGACGATCTATACGCCGTCGAACCAGTACAAGGTGATCTTGCAAGTGGCGCCGCAGTTCCGTCAGGATCCGACGGCACTGTCCCGGCTCTATGTCCGGGGCACCGGCGGCAAGCTGATCCCGCTGGGCGCGGTGACGACCTTTACCTCAAGCGTCGGGCCGCTCAGCATCAACCACCAGGGCCAGTTGCCCGCCGTAACCGTCACCTTCAACCTGGCGTCAAGCTTGCCGCTAGGCAGCGCCATCGACCGCATCCGCCAGCTTGAGGTGGAACTGAAAAAGCCTGCGGGCGTCAGCGCCAGCTTCGCGGGCACGGCGGAGGCATTCCAGAAATCCTTCCAGGGACTGGGGCTGCTGCTGATCATGGCGATGCTGGTGGTCTATATCGTGCTGGGCATCCTGTACGAGAGCTTCATCCACCCGCTGACCATCCTATCGGGCCTGCCGTCGGCGGGCGTAGGCGCGCTGATTACCCTGATGGTGTTCGGCGAAACCCTGAACCTGTTCTCCTTCGTCGGCATCATCATGCTGATCGGCATCGTCAAAAAGAACGCCATCATGATGATCGACTTCGCGCTGACCAACCAGCGCGAGGAAAAGGCACCGCCCCACGAAGCGATCTACAACGCCTGCCTGGTGCGGTTCCGCCCGATCATGATGACGACCTTCGCCGCCATCATGGGCACGCTACCCATCGCGCTCGGGCACGGCGCGGGCGCCGAATCCCGACGCCCGCTGGGTCTCGCGGTGGTCGGCGGCCTGATCCTGTCTCAGTTGCTGACGCTTTACCTGACCCCGGTGATCTATCTCTACCTCGACCGGGCGCAAACCTGGCTTTCCCGGCGCGGCAAGAAAGCGGACAGCCCCCGCATTCCCGCACCGGCCGAATAGGCCAACAAAAAAGGCCGCACCCAAAGGTGCGGCCTTTTTTAGGGCACGGCGCGCTCAGCCGCCGCAAACGATCCATTCGCGCGGATAAGCGTTAAGGCGCTCCAGCCCATCCTTGCGCACGATGAAGCTTTCGCCGAACTGCAGGCCCATGCGCTGGTCTATGGTCATGACGTTGGGCTGAATGGTGATCGCCATGCCCTCGCGGAAGGTCAGGTCGCGTCCGCGATGGCGCTTGGCCCTGCCGGTCTGGATGATGGGCGGATACTGGTTCACCCCATGCAACAAGTCGTCGAGGATGGTGTAGCCGCGCTCATGAATGATGTCGGCGGCGTCCTCCACCTGCTTGCTGGTGACCCCGTCCTTGATAAGGTTCTCCATCACCTCCAGCGCCTCGACCGCGACGTCGTGCATGGCCTTCCATTCCGGTGTCGGCCCCTCGCCGAGCGAAAAGGTGCGGTGAATCTGCCCCGAATAGCCCCAATGGGCGCCGGAAATCTCGGTGATCAGGCAATCGCCGTTGGCCAGCTTGCGCGATGACTGGTACTGCGCCGGCACCGGCGAATCGGGATCGCGCATGGGCATGGACGACATAAAGTGAATCCCGGCGTAGCCGCTTTCGTTCAGGTAAACCGGTTCGATCAGGGCCGGGATTTCGCTTTCCGCCATGCCGGGCTTCAGCCCGGCGGCCACCGCGGCGATGGACTTGTCGGTCAGTTCGGAAGCGAACTTGATCCGCTCCAGCTCTTCGGCGCTGCGCACGGTCCGCATCATGCGGAACTGGCTTTGCATGTCCTTGAACATGGCGCCGTCAAGTTCATCCTGAAACGCCATGTAGTAACGGTACGGCAAGGCGCCGACCAGGCCGATGCGCATGCCGTCGAGCTTACGCTCGCGCAAGGCGCGGATCACCGTGCCGGCGGTATTGGCCCCGGCCCAGCGCACGTCCTCAATCACCGACAGGGCCTTCGCCATCGGCACATGGTTGAACAACTGGAGCAGTACCAGCGGTTCGGCATCGGGCTGGAACAGGACGAAGGCTTCGCGCGAACCGGGCCAATCGGTGAGCCACATGATGTCCGAGGAAAACCGCCCGGTGCCGTACACCAGCAAGCCATCGAGGCGCTCACGCGCCATCAGGTCCTGCACCTTGGCGTGGCGCGCCGTCATTTCGGCGGCGGAAAAACTCGGAAAATCGGACTTCTTACGCATATGCGAACGCCCGCGGCGCAACCCGCGACCCCCCTTCCTGTTCCGGCCGCAAGGGCCGGAGTGTTGACAGATTACCGTGCGGCTATTTTATGTTTTTGGGAACCGCGACAGTTGCGAGCGCGATGACCATGAAAATAGCCATCAGGTAAAACACCCATTCGGGCTTGCCGATGTCGATCATGTAACCGAACGGGATGGGTGCCACGGCGCTACCTGCGGCGATGCCGGCGGACACAAAGCCGAAGACCTTACCGGTGGAACCCTTGGGCGCCGCCGCACGCAACATCATGTCACGCGCGGGCCGGATGATGCCGTTGCCGATACCGCTGACCACCATAAGTGCGAACAGGAAGAAGGCCGGCATGTTGAACATGGCGACTAGCAAGGAGACGGCGGCAAAAAGAATGAACGACGCCCCGGCGACAAGATCGTGGCGCTTGGTGCGGTCTGCGATTTCGCCGCCAAGCAGGATGCCGAGCGCCGAACAGAACAGGTAAGCCGTCAGCGCGGTCGAAGCGGTTTCAAGCGGCGTCGCATGAACGGCGATAATCGACGACACGAAGAACGCCGACATGCCGCTCGACGTCATCGACAGCGCCATGAAAAACAGGAAGAAGGTGATCATCGCCGGGCTGAACAGCAGCGCCAGGCCGCTTTTCTCCGTGGTCGGCGCGGGCTCAGCGGCCTTGTCGCCCTCTTTCTTTTTCTTTGGCAGGGCGTCGTCATGCAGGCTGCCCCACTGGGTCGCGAGGCCGAGCATGACCAGGATGCCGAAGGATCCGGCGGCGATACACGCGCCGCGCCAGCCGAACTGGGCGGCGGCGAAGATGATGGTGATCGGCGCCACGGCGGAGCCAAGGTGCCCGGCGAAGGTATGGATCGAAAAGGCCCGGCCCATGCGGTTGGGACTGATCGAGGAATTGAGAATGGCGTAATCCGCCGGGTGGAACACGCTGTTGCCCGTCGCCGCGATAATGCCGAGCATGACCAGAAGCCAGAAATTGCTGACCAGCCCCATGGCGCCGAAGCCCACCGCCATCATGATCAGGCCGAAGGTCAGCACAACGCGCGCGCCGTAGCGGTCCACCATGAAGCCGACCGGCACCTGGCTCACGGCCGAAGACGCGTAGATCGCGGTCATCAGCATGCCCAGTTCCGTGTAGCTGACGCCAAATTCGGCGCGCAGGAAGGGGAACAGCGGCGGCAGCACCAGGAAGTAGAAATGGCTCATGAAATGGCCGGTCGAGATCAGGCCGAGGATCTTGTAATCCTGGCGGGTCTGGGCGGCGGTTACGGAAGCATCCATGGGCTGGCCTGTCCTTGATCGTTGCTGGCGCGGTTCGCCCCCGGCTGGGCGGTGGCGGGCGACCATATTACGCCGCTCCACGGCGACCTGCAATTCCGCCCCTCGGCCCTCAGGTGCCGGCGATTTCCGGCGGCGGCGGCCTGGGCACCGCGGCATCAACCCGGCCCTGTTCATCGGCGCGGAAGGTGCCGCGGCTGGCCCCTTGCAAGGTGGCATCGCTGAGCCATTCCAGCGCCGCCGCACGCTGGGCATGGCGGGATTCTTCCCACATCATGAAGTGCGAGCCGCAAGCGATCTGCAGATAGGCCTTGTGGCCGGTGCCGATGTCGTTGAACAGGCGAATATTGTTGGCGAGCAAACGGTCGCATTCGCCGACCATCACCAGGACGGGCAGGTTCAGCCGCGCTGCGCCGCGCGCGGTCCAGCCCCAGTAACTGCGGCTCGGCCCGCGCAAGCCGCCCCAGCGTGCGCCGACGGGATCGGCCTCGGCACCGGCGCGCCACACGGCGTCGAAGATCGCGTCGTCGGCGACCTGGCCGGGGCAGCGGATATTGGCCCGCCAGCGCACGTTCTCGCCATGATCGCGAGTCTGAAACAGCATCGGGTATCCCCCCACCGGAAGATCGGCGGGCGCATGGTCCGGCCCGTCGGCCAGATAATTCGACGATGCCCAGATCACCAGGCTTTCCACCTTTTCGGGGTGGCGCAGGGCATAGGTGCCAGTGCGGATGCCGCCGCCGGACCAACCCAGCAGCTTGACCCTGTCCACCCCGCGCAGGGCGCAGATGAAATCCACCACGGCGTCGAGATCGGCGCTCTCCGTGTCGCTGGTCACCAGCTCGAATGGATACGGCGCCGGGGCATCGGCGTGGGCTGCGTCCAGGATACCCGGGGCCAGCGCAGCCCGGTCGGCGGGCGAGAGATTGCGCGGGTCTTCCTGCAGCGCCAGCGCCGAGCGTCCGTGGCCGGTCATGTCCAGGGTGAAGACATCGAAGCCTTCGCGAGCCAGGGCCTCCATCCAGCTCATGTCGGGAAAGGGAAGGTCGAAGGCCGCGGTGGAGGGCCAGAAGCCGCCATGCACCATGAGCACGACCCTGCCTTCCGGGGCGTGGGCCGTGGCGGAACCGATCAGGGCGGCCGACGCCTTTTCGCGCACGAACTGGCGCATGGTTTCCCCGGCGATGGCCGGTACGGTGGAAACATGCGTGACCCAATGGTCGCGCGTGACGATGTCGCCGGACACGAAAGCCCCCCTTCCTTCCGCCGCCAGTCTAGCCGCACCATCGGTGCGGCGCCAATGGCGCAAAACCTGTGACAGGCGCCGCCCGGTTCTGCACAATGAGGCCGAAAACACCAAGGGCGGCCAAACGCCTGTCATTCACCGGGGAGAGACCGCGTCATGTCCACGCCCACGCGGGTGCGCCAGATTGCCGAATGGGTACACCATTTCGATGCCGCGTCACTGCCCGAAGCGGCCCGGGTACAGGCCGGGCACTTGGTCCTCGACACAATCGGCTGCGCCATCGCGGCACTGGCGGAAGATGAAGCGCTACACGTCATGGCGGCGGTGGAAAGCCTGGGCGGTGCGCCGCAGGCGACGCTGATCGGGCGCGGCGCCAGGACATCGGCGGCCAATGCGGCGCTGGCCAACGGCGCGCTGTTGCGCTTTCTCGACCTCAACGATTTTCTCATGGACCACGGCGCCAAGGGCGCGTCGGTCGGCGGGCATCCGTCGGACAATATCGGCCCCCTGCTCGCGGTAGCGGAGTGGCAGGGCGCATCGGGACTGGAAACCATCGGTGCCATCGCCGCCTGTTATGAAATCTATACCCGGCTCAACACCATGATGAACCGCACCGGCGGCTGGGATACCACCAGCGTCTCGGCCTTCGCGGTGGCGGCAACGGCAGCGCGGCTGATGGGGCTTGATGAGGACCGGACCGCTCATGCCATTGCGCTCGCCGCCAGCCGCTGCGTGACCCCAGGTGTCGTCCGCGCCGGGGATATTTCATCGGCCAAGTATCTTGCCAACGCCATGATCACGAAATCCGCCGTCGAGGCGGCAGTACTGGCGACCCACGGCATGACCGGGCCGATGGAAGTGGTGGAGCATACGCGCGGCCTCGGCGCGCTGCTGGCCTTTGAGGAGGCGGGCGATATCCTGGCCCGGCCCATGACCGCCCCCTGCGCGATGATTGCCGCTTCGATCAAGGCCTACCCGTGCCTTGCTACCGGGCAGACGGTGGCCGCGGCGGCGGAGCCGCTGGCGGCGAAGATTGAGGGAAGATTCGACGCTGTCAGCTCGATCACAATCTCGATGGCCGACAGCGCCGTGATCCGGCGCCAGCAGACCGATCCGGGCAGGCTGGACCCGCGCTCACGCGAATCCGCCGACCATTCCTTTCCCTTTATCGCAGCGGTCACACTGGCCGACGGCACCCTGACCCCGCGCCAGTACGACAACGAGCGCTGGATGGAACCGGCCATTCGCGCTCTGATGGCAAAGATGACTTTCGATACCGACGCCGAACTGACGGCACGTGCGCCGAAAAGCTATCCCGTCCGCATTCGCGTCTCGATGACCGACGGCGACGTGCTGGAGAGCGAGGCGCTAGAAGCGCCCGGCATGAGCCACGGCGGCATCCCGCGCGACTCGGTGACGGCGAAGTTCGACAAGATCACCACGGGACTTCTCGACCCCGACCGCCAGGCACGCATTCGCGCCAATGCGCTGGCGCTCGACGGCCTGGATTCGATTTCTACCCTGATGGACGACCTGGTGGCACCTGTCGCAAACTAACCTAGCGATTAACAAAGACGGGGACGATACGGTCCCCGCGATAGGGAGGACACAATGCGTATCCTGTTTCTGAACAAGGCCCCGAAGGATTCCGCTCACTACAACGTGACCGGGATCGAGAAGCTGCTCAATTCCTATGCTTCACCCGGAACTAAGGTGGAAATCGGCTTCCCCGACAATTTTGCTGGCTCCCAGGTAGAAAACCAGCTCGGGAACCAGCAGATGCTCAACGGCCTCGATCACATGATGGATGTGCCGGCGCTGATCCGCAAAATCATCTGGGCCGAGGCCAACGGCTATGACGCGGTGATCCAGTCCAACACCTTCGATCCCGGTGTCGACGGCGGACGGCTGGTGGTGAAAATCCCGGTGATCGGACCGCTGCGCACCACCATCCATGCCGCCGCGATCCTGGCTGATCGCATCGGCATCACCGTGCCCCTGCGCTCGCACATTCCCTATACATGGCGGCTGTTGCGCCAGATCGGCATGGACCACATGGTCACCGATATTCGCACCATTCATATCTATGGACCCGATCTCGACAAGCGCCGGGACGAAATTACGGAAAAGTCCGTCGCCCTGATCAAGGACCTGGTGCGCGACACCGGGGCGGAAGCGGTCATCCCGCTCGGCGGCGCCATCATTCCCTACGTGGTCGACCCCAAGGACCTGGAAGCGGGCGCCGGTGTGCCGGTGTTCAATACCAAGGCAGTTTCCATCCGCTTCGCCGAGGCCTGCGTGGCCCACGGCATGCGCCAAAGCCCCTTTACCTACCCGCGCGCCGACCTGAAACCCCAGGATTTCGTGGACCAGGTCTAGCCCCGACGGGGGCCGACCCGGCCACGCGAATCCCGTTTGCGCCGCCCGGTTCCGGGCCTATCATTTCGTCAACTGCCCGGCCCGGGGCGCCGCGGAATCAAGACAGCAATGCCCCCACCACCGCCGAAGGAGGCCGATATGACCCGTCACAGCGTCCGTAGATTTTGTGTTGCTTTCGCCGCCACAGCGCTGGCCGCCGCCGGACCGGCCACAGCCGAAGACCTGCAATCGTTCTACAAGGGCAAGCAGATCAAGCTTGTTGTCGGTTCGTCCGCCGGCGGCGGCTACGATACTTATGCCCGCACCATCGCGCGTCACATGGGCAACTTCATTCCGGGCAAGCCCGGCTATGTCGTGCAGAACATGCCCGGCGGATCCAGCCGCAAGGCGGCTAACTACCTTTACAATATCGCGCCGAAGGATGGCACAACGATGGCGGCCGTGTTCTCGGGCATTCCGGCGGAACCGCTGATGAATCCCAGTCTGGTCAAGTTCAATGCGCGCAAGTTCAACTGGATCGGCAGCGCCACGCGGGATTCGCAAGCGGGCATGGTCTGGCATACTTCACCGGTGCAAACCCTCAACGATGTCCTGACAAAGACAATGATCGTCGGCGCGTCGGGCGGCGCCACCTGGGATTTCCCGATGCTGGCCAATGCCATTCTCGGCACCAAGTTCAAGATCATCGCGGGTTACAGCGGCACTAAGGAAATCGCCCTGGCGATGGAACGCGGCGAAGTCCAGGGCAACGCCGGGACCACCTGGTCGTCGATCAAGACCCAGCATCCCGATTGGCTGCGCGACAAGAAAATTCGCGTCTTCGTCCAGTACACCGTTAAGCCGCACCCAGAATTGCCCAATGTGCCGGTAATGATGAGCCTGGCAAAAACCGAGGCCGACCGCCAGGCGCTGATGCTGTCGTTCGCCCGCCAGGATTTTGCGCGGCCCTACGTCGCCCCGCCGGGCCTGCCCGCCGACCGCGTCAAGGCGCTGCGTGATGCCTTCGATGCCACCATGTACGACAAGGCCTTCCTTGCCGACGCGAAGAAGCGGCGGCTTCAGATCGAGCCGCTGAAAGCATCGGAGATGACTGCTTTGATCGACGAAATCTACAAGACACCGGCGGATGTCGTCGCCCGCGTGCAGGAGATCGTCAACGTCGGCCAGCGCCAGCTCAAGGCTGCGAAGAAGAAAAAGAAGAAAGCAAAAAAGAAGTAACGGAGACGCATTGATGAGCGCGAGTCCTTCATCCAGCGGCGGGCAACGGGTGCCCGCCGTCGCGATGCAGCCGATTATCGATCCCGCCGGCTGGACCGCAGCCGATTTTCGCGAAACCGCGCCGTGGGTGATGCGGCTGAACAACGACGAGGCCGCCGACATCGTCGAAGCCGCGAAACGGCTGGAAGCGAGTGACATCGCGCTGACAGAGATTACCCGCGATGATTTCCCCCTGCCCGTCGCCGGGCCGGTGCTGGGCGAAATTCATCGCCAGCTCGGGGACGGCAGCGGTCTCGTGCAATTGCGCGGCCTGCCCGTGGGGGACCTGAACCGTCGCCAGGCGGCGGTGGCCTTCCTCGGCATGGGCACCTATTTCGGGGCGCGCCTGTCGCAAAACGCGGCGGGGCACGTTCTGGGGCACGTCAAGGACCTGGGTTTTGATTACGACGACCCCAAGGCGCGCGGCTACCAGACGGCGGCGGCAATGGGCTTCCACACCGATCCATGCGATTACGTTTCGCTGATGTGCCTTCGCACGGCGCGCTCAGGCGGCGCCAGTCGCATCGTCAGTTCGGTCAACATCTACAATCAAATGTTGCGTCTCCGCCCCGACCTGGTAGCGGAACTGACCCAAGATTTTTGCTGGACCCGTCACGGCGAAGTTGCGCCTGGCGAGGAACCGTTCTACCGCATGCCAGTGTTTTCGTTTGTTGACGGCTATTTTTCGGGACGCGGCATTTCGTCGCATATCCTCAAGGCCCAGGCCTTGCCGGGCGTACCCCCCTTCACCCCGGCCCAGTGCGAAGCCATCGAGCTGTTTCGTGCGCTCACCCAGGAACTGGCCGCCGACGTGCCGTTCGAGGCGGGGGATTTCCAGATACTGTCCAATCACGTGATGCTGCATACGCGGCGCCCCTTCGAAGACTGGGAACAGCCCGAGGAAAAGCGCCACCTGCTGCGCCTGTGGCTATCGGACCCCGGCTGCCGCCCGGTGCCGCAACTGGTGCGCGAGGGATTCTCCGGGATCGAGGTCGCGGGCTATCGCCCCAAGGCGCCGCTGGAAGCCGACGCCGCGTGATTTTGATTTGCCGCGAGGCTATGGCCTTGGCCAGGTTGACGCCGTAAAATGAAGGCCAACCTTACGACCCAGGACAGTAACCCCTTGATCGACAAGCGCATCAATTTCGTCGGGGATGCCGTTGCGGATATCCGCGACGGGGCCACCATCCTGATCGGCGGCTTCGGCGAAGCGGGCAGCCCCATCGAGCTGGTCCATGCGCTGCTCGACCAGGGCGCGCGCAACCTTACGGTGGTCAGCAACAACGCCGGCAACGGCCATGTCGGCCTGGCGGCGCTGATCGAGGCGCGGCGCGTGGCCAGGATGGTCTGCTCCTTCCCGCGTTCATCCAATTCGGTGGTCTTCGACGAGCAATTCAAAGCAGGTGAAATCGAGCTGGAACTGGTGCCACAGGGCACGCTGGCCGAACGCATCCGCGCCGGCGGCGCCGGAATCCCCGCTTTCTACACCCGCACCTCCGCCGGAACGCCGTTGCAGGAGGGCAAGGAAGTGCGCGACTTCGCGGGCCGGCCCCATGTGCTGGAGACCGCCATTCGCGGCGACGTGGCGCTGGTCAAGGCGGAACGCGCCGACCGTTGGGGCAACCTCGCCTACAACAAGACGGCGCGCAACTTCGGCCCGATCATGTGCATGGCCGCCGATCAGGCCATCGTCCAGGTGCGCCGCCTGGTGGAACTGGGCGACATCGATCCCGAACACGTCATCACGCCGTCGATCTTCGTCGGCCGCGTGGTGGAAGTGCCCGACCCGGCGGACGAAACCACTCTGATCAACCAGGGCATCAAGAGGGTGCCGCAATGAGCGCCGAAGGCTGGACCCCGGATGAAATCGCACGCCGTGTCGCCGCCGATATTCCCGACGGCAGTTTCGTCAATCTCGGCATCGGGCGGCCCGAAGCGGTGGCCAACTTCATCCCCGAAGGCAAGGAACTGGTGTTCCACAGCGAGAACGGCCTTTTGGGCATGGGCCCGTCCCCGGCCGCCAACGCGATCGACCTGGAACTGATCAACGCCGGCAAGAAACCGGTGACCACGGTGCCGGGCGCCGCTTTCTTCCACCAGGCCGACAGCTTCGCCATGATTCGCGGCGGCCATATCGACGTTTGCGTCATGGGGGCACTTCAGGTCTCCAGCCGGGGCGATCTCGCCAACTGGTCGACCGGGGCGCCGGGCGCCATCCCCGCCGTCGGCGGCGCCATGGACCTGTCGGTCGGCGCCAAGGCGATTTTCGTGCTGATGACCCATACCACCAAGGACGGCCAGCCCAAGCTGGTGGAGGACATTACCTTTCCCGCCACGTCGCGCGGCGTTGTCAGCCGCGTCTATACCGAGCTGGCGGTGATCAACATAGATACGGACGGCTTTGTCCTGCGCGAAAGCGCGCCGGGCCTGGCCTTTGGCGATCTTCAGGCCCGCACCGGCGCGCCCATCCGCCGTCCCTGAGGCGATTTTCCCCACCACCGCCCCCGGCCCCGGCCTATAATTTCCCCAAGAGCCGGGGTGACCGGCCGGCAACGAGGGAGACAGTGATGACCCATGATCTCATCATTCGCGGCGGCACCGTCGCCGACGGCCGGGGCAGTCCCCTGGTCGAGGCCGATATTGCCGTTGATAACGGCCGCATCAGCGCCGTCGGCAAGGTCAGTGATTCGGGACGCGAGGAAATCGACGCGCGCGGCCACCTGGTGGCGCCAGGCTTCGTCGACATTCATTCCCATTACGATGCCCAAGCGATGTGGGACGACCGGCTATTGTCGTCCGGCTGGCACGGGGTCACCACCACGGTGATGGGTAATTGCGGTGTCGGCTTCGCGCCGGTGCACCAATCAGACCACGAACTATTGATCGAACTGATGGAAGGCGTTGAGGACATTCCCGCCGATGCCATGCACGAAGGTCTGAGTTGGGAGTGGTCGTCCTTTCCCGAATACCTAGACGCGCTGGAACGCCGCCCCCATGACATGGACGTCTGCGCCCAGTTGCCGCATTCGGCGCTGCGGGTCTACGTCATGGGCGAACGCGCCGTGAACCGCGAAGCCGCGACCGCCGACGACATTGCCGCCATGCGCAAGCTGGCCTGTGAAGCAGTCAAGGCGGGCGCCATAGGCTTCACCACGTCGCTGTCGCAGAACCATCGCACCGCGAAGGGTGAACCGATTCCCTCCATGGGTTCGGACAAGGAAGAACTGGCAGGCATCGCCATGGGCCTGACCGATGCCGGTCGCGGCGTGCTGCAGATGATCCTGAACCTCGGACCCGATCCGGCGGAGCGCGAACGCGAATTCGGCATCGCCCGTTACATGGCGGAAAAATCGGGCCGCCCGCTGTCACTAACCGTATTGCAACGCATCCGCGACCCCGAAGGATGGCGGCACACAATGGGCATGATGGAACAGGCCGTTACCGACGGGCTGGTAATGCACGCCCAGACGACGCCGCGCCCACTGGGCACGCTGTTCGGCCTCGACATGCCGCGCCACCCGTTCTGTTTCCATCCGTCCTACAAGGTCATCGCCGACGAGCCGCTGGATAAAAAAGTGGCGATCATGCGCGATGCGGCCTTCCGCACAAAGCTGCTGGCGGAGGATGCGTCCGATACCGACCCGTTCCTGGTCACACGGGTACAGAACTTCAATTACATGTTCCCCTTCGGCGACCCGCCGAATTATTCACCCGCCCCCGAAACCTCGGCCGCCGCCGTCGCCAAGGCGCGCAGCATCAGCCCGTTCGAGGTGGCCTACGACTGGCTTTTGGAAGATGAAGGCCACGCCATGCTGTTCGCCCCCAATTCGGGCTTCGGCAATTACTCGCTCGACGGCTGCCGCGACATCATGGAAAACCCGCTGGCTGTGGTCGCCGTCGCCGATGGTGGCGCCCATGTCGCGCATATTTCCGACACCAGCTTTTCCACCTTCCTGCTGACCTACTGGGGCCGCGACCGGCGCGAGGGCAAGCTGGACCTGAGCTGGCTGATCAAGCGCATGACCAGCGACACCGCCGCCGTGGTGGGGCTGGGCGACCGGGGCGTGATCGCGCCGGGATTCAAGGCCGACATCAACGTCATCGACCATGACCGCCTGACCATCGAGCGGCCCTACATGGTCCATGACCTGCCAAAGGGTGGCAAGCGCCTGTTGCAGAAGGCGCGGGGTTATGTCGCCACCATCGTTTCCGGGGAAACGGTTTACCACGAGGGCGAGGCCACCGGCGTTCTGCCCGGCAGGCTGGTGCGCGGCGCCCAGGCGGCACCGCAGGCGTAAGCGCTAGAACATCGCCAGCGCCCGGGTGACGCCGACGAACAGCGCGCCTCCCACCGCCAGCACGATCAACGGGTGGACGGGGCGCCAAACCAGCACCGCGGTAGAAATCGCCAGCAGCGACCACCCCAGCACAACGGCGTCGGATGACCGCATTATGGCGATCACGGCGGCAAGGATCAGGCCGGTTCCGATGGGCGCCAGGCCGCGTTCCAGTGCCGTGTGCAGGCGCGTTCCCCGATAGCGGTTCCACACCCGCGCCATACCGTAAAGTAGCACCGAAGATGGGAGAACCATCGCCAGCGTCGCCACCACTGCCCCCCACCAGCCCGCCACCTTATAGCCGATCAACGTGACAATGGTCGCGCCGGGACCGGGGGCGGCACGGGAAATAGCGAACAGGTCGACGAATTCGCGCTGGGTCATCCAGCCGTGCACCAGCACCGCCTGATTATGGATCGGGGCCAGAACGCTGGCCACACCGCCCACGGCGACAAGAGAAATCGGCGCGAAGACAAACGCCAGTATCCAGAAAGCGCCTTCGCGGTCATCATGCATCGGCCTTATCCTCCACGCGGGTCTTTTCCTCGCGCACCAAAGCAACCCAGGCGAGGCCGACGCTGATTGGCGCCATCACCGCCACGACATAAACCAAAGGCCAACGCAGGATGCCGACGGCAACGAACACCGCCCCCATGACCAGCCACTGGCTGATGGTGACAATGTTCTTGCGGATCGACTTGACGCCGACGGACAGGAACAGCCCGACGGCGGCGGCGGCGACGCCGCTCAGGAAATCTGGCGCCCAGGAGACTTCCTTGACCTGCGCATAGACTATGAACAACCCGATAACGAAAAAGAACGGCCCGGAAAATACCGCAACCACGGCGACCACCGAACCCACCGCGCCCTTCAGGCGCTGGCCGATATAGACCGCCATGTTGGTGACGTTGATACCGGGCATGACCTGGGCGAGCGTAAGGCCGCCAAGAAAATCCGCATCGGTGATCCAGCGGCGCTTTTCCACCGCTTCGCGGAACAGCCAGCCGAGAACGCCGCCGCCGAAGGAGAAGATGCCGATCCGGAAAAACAGCAAAAAGATGCCGCGAAGCGTCGCCTTTTCCGCCTCCGGCGCCGTTTCCGGCGCGGCCGGTGTGCTGACTTTACTATCTGTCATGGCGTCATCATACCCCGGCGCCAAGCTTTGCGCGTCACTTTCCATAGGGCTAGACTGAGAAGTGAAAGGAGCCCGCCATGCTCGACGCCGATGCCCGCAAAAGGGTCGAAGCCAAGATGTCTTACCTGGTGCCGACCGGGGAAAAGCCCATATCGGCCACCTACGGGCCGGACAGCACCCTGCATACCCATACCGGCACCTATGCGGAACACTTGGTCACCATTGCCGATGCTCGGGATGAACGGGCACAACATTTGCTCGACCGCGAGGGCTTCCGCCTCGCCGATCATCCGACCGCGGTCAAGGATTTCTATGACGAGGACGAGGTGCGCGCCGTCTATTATCCGGAACTGGAAGCGCTGGTGAAGGCGGAGACCGGCTGCACGCGGGTTTTCATTTTTGACCACACGCGCCGCGCCGGTACCGAGGAAATTCGCTCGGCACGCAAGGTGCGCGGCCCCGTGCGCCACGTCCATAACGACTACACAGAATGGTCGGCTCCCCAACGCCTGCGCGACATGATGGGCGACGAAGCCGATGAACTGCTCAAGAAAAGATTCCAAGTGATCCAGGTCTGGCGCGGCACGCGCGGACCGGTCCTGTCGTCACCGCTTGGAGTCATCGATGCGCGCTCGATCGCGCCCGCGGACCTGATCGTGACCGAGCGCAATTACCCCAACCGGCGCGGCGAGATTTATCACCTCGCCTGGAACCCCAATCACGATTGGGTCTACTTCCCGGAAATGGTGCGCGACGAGGCCCTGGTCTTCAAGTGCTACGATTCACGCACCGATGTCGCCCGCTATACTGCTCATTGCGCCTTCACCGACCCTACCGCCCCCACTGATGCGCCCGCCCGCGAAAGCATCGAGGCGCGCATCCTCGCTTTCTTCGTCGAAGACGCAGCCTAGCTAGCGCGCGGCGCCTGCACGGTTGCGTTCATGATTCGATGCTCCAAGCGCGCCCGACGGGCAGATCGCTTTGATTCGCCCCAGGTCCTCGGTCGAGAGCTTGAGCGACGCCGCTTTGGCGTTTTCTTCTAGATGCTTGCGGCTTTTGGATGAAGGGATGGGAATGACCTGGCCAGGCTGGTGAATCAGCCAGGCCAGCACCAGCGCCGATACCGACACGCCCTTTTCGGCCGCCATGTCTTCGAGCGCGCCGACCATCTTAAGATTGGCGTCGATGTTTTCCAGCGAATAACGGTCGTCGATCAGCCGCTCGTCACCTTCGGGAATTTCATCGCGGGAATGGAACAGCCCCGCGAGAATGCCCCGGCCCAGCGGCGCGAAAGCCATGAAAGCCATGCCGTGGGAACGCGCCGCCGCAAGCAGCTTGTTTTCGGGATCGCGCACAAACAATGAATATTCATCTTGCATGGAAACCACGGGATGCACCTTCCATGCGCGGTCGAGCAGTTCCGGCGTCAGGCTTTTGGAAATGCCGATGTAGCGGGTCTTGCCCTCCTTCACCAGTTCGGCCATGGCACCGACCTGTTCTTCCACCGGGAAGTTGGGGTCCACCCGCGAGATGCAGATTACGTCCATGCAATCAATGCCGAGACGCTTCAGCCCGCCTTCGGTCGAATTGCGGATATGTTCCGGCGAGCCCGCAACCTGGGTCTTGCCGTCGGGCCGGATAGTGCCGAGCTTAGAATGGATGACCACCTGATCGCGCTTGCCCTTAATGGCCTTGCCGATCAACTGGTGATTATGGCCCTTGCCGTAATTAGACGAGGTATCGAACAGGTTAATACCGAGGTCCATGGCGCGATGCAGCGTGGCGATGCACTCGTCATCGTCCTGCTCACCGTAACAGCCGGACATGCTCATGCAGCCAAGCCCGATGGGAGACACCATGAGATCGCTGGTACCGAATTTCACACATTCCATGAGAAATCTCCTTCGTCTACGGATCAGTTTTGATAGAGCGGGCCGCGCAGCAGCCGCCCGGCCAGGGAGCCGGTGTGCTCGTTGTTTTCCATGAAGACCTCGCCGTTGACCAGCGTATAGTGGATGCCGTCGGTCTTCTGGATAATACGCGGTGCCCCGGCGGGCAGGTCATAGGCCAAGTGCGGCATGCCCGGCGCGACAGCATCTGGATCGAACACGCAGACGTCGGCATGATTGCCGACGCGCAGCCAGCCGCGCCCCTCGATCCCCCAGAACGAAGCGATATCGAAGGTGATCTTGCGCACCGCCGCTTCCAGGGTCAGCGCGCCCTCGGCCCGCACCCAATGGCCGAGCAGGTGGCCGTGGATGGGATTGACTGTGGTTGCGACATGAGCACCGGCATCGGAGAACGTCACCGCCGTCGCCGGGTGACAAACCAGGGCGCGGCAGTAGTCCTGATCCTCGTTGTTCGATGGCTGCATGAAAAACAGCTTCAGGTGATGTTCGAGGGCGAGATCTAGGAAAGCGTCAATTGGCTCTACCCCGCGTTCGCGCGCGATATCGGCCACCGATGGGAATGGCGGCAGGGAATGGGTTACTGGAAAAACCCAGTCCCAGTTCACCGGGCGCTGATAAAGGTTGGGCAGTGCCGGATCGGGCTTGTGCACATGGGCCTTGACTGCCGCCACCAGGCGCGCGCGGGTGACAGGATCGCGTAGGCCCCGCTCCTGTTCCGCCAGCGGCTTGGCGCGAAACTCTTTCCACTCCTTGATCTGGTCATAGGGAGTCGCGGTTTCAAATGAACGCATTGATCCGTTCCACGTCGCCGTGCCCTGCACCAGCATGCGCCCGCCCATCGCGTTAGTTTCGTCCACCATGCGGAACTGGTCACGCCACTGGTCGGGATGGGAGCGCTTGTAAAATGAACTGCCGAAGGTAAAAGGCACACCGCTGGACAATGCAAGTTCCTTCAGGCCGTCGCGCTCTTGGCTGCGCTCCTCGGGATCGGGAATGATATTGGTGCGCGCGATCTCGACAATACCGGTTCCAAGATCCGACAACACCCCGACAAGCTGGCTGAACTCGTCCCATGACGCCATGCGGCTGGCTACCGGCTTACCCTCGGGGGTGCGGTGCGCGGTCGAGCGCGAGGTGGAAAACCCGAGCGCGCCCGCGCGCATGGCCTCGACCAGCACCTGCTTGAGGGCGGTAAGGTCATCATCGCTCGCCGCTTCATCCATAGCACGCTTGCCCATGACATGGGTGCGCATTGCGCTGTGGCCGATATAGCCCGCGTAATTCAGGCCCTTGGGCAATCGATCGACGGCATCGAGATATTCGGGGAAGGTTTCCCAGCTCCAGGGAATGCCCGCTTCCATCGCCTCGAGCGCAATATCCTCGGCGCGTTCGAAATTATGCAGGACCAGCGCCTTGTCCTTCTCCGCGCAGGGCGCCATGGTGAAGCCGCAATTGCCCATGACGACGCTGGTGACCCCGGCCCAGCAGGAGTTGCCGCCGACCGGATCCCAGAACACCTGGGCATCCATATGAGTGTGCCCGTCAATGAAGCCCGGCGACACCACGTGGCCTTCGGCGTCGAGGGTCCGGTGCGCCTCGGCGCCCTTAAGATCGCCGATGGCGGTAATGGTTCCGTCACTGATGCCGACATCGGCGCGGAAGCCCGGCAAGCCGGTCCCGTCCACCACGGTGCCGCCCTTGATAAGAATATCGTAGGACACGTCGTTGCCTCCCTTGGCGCTTGGTGCCGGGCGCGGACCTTTTATTATGTTATGGAAAGGTCTCCCGGAAGCGAGCAGGCTACCCTTCGGACAGATCCAAGGCAATGGTGCCTAAAACCTGTTTTCCGTGATAGTTCCGCTGGAAAAGCGCCCCGAAGACGTGCCACCCTGTGGTGATGTTACGCTGGCTTGCCCTCCTCGCCTTTATCGTCACCCTGTCGGCTACGCCAGCACGCGCGCAGCAGGCAGTCGATCTTGAACTGATCCTGATGTCGGACGTTTCGGGCAGCATCGATCAGGAAGAATTCCTGCTTCAGCGTCGGGGCTATGCCCAGGCACTTCGCAATCCCCGTGTTCTCAGCGCCATTCGCAACGGGCCTCTGGGCGGCATTGCGCTCAGCTACGTCGAATGGAGCGGACATTTCCTCAAGGCCGTGATCGTGCCCTGGACCCATGTCCGCAGCGCCGCCGACATGGAAAAGGTGGCGCAGATTCTCGAAACCCATCCGCGCGAAATCTATGGCGGTGGCACCGCCGTCGGCAGCGCGATCCTTTATGGCGCCCAATCCATTCACAACAATACTTTCAAGGGAACGCGGCGCGTTGTCGACCTGTCCGGCGACGGCCCCGACAAGGACGGCCTGCCCGCTTCGGTGGGGCGCGATCAGGCGGTTGCCCAGGGTGTCACGGTCAACGGCCTGCCAATCACCGGCACCTTTGCCGGACTGGATATTTTCTTTCTGGATAATGTCATCGGCGGGCCCGGCGCCTTCTCCATACCGGCACGCGACTTCAAGGATTTCCAGTCGGCGATCCTGACCAAGCTGATCCGTGAAATTGCCGGCGTCACCGACCCCGATATTCCCCAGGCGGCGGAACAACCCGCCGATTGATGCCGCTTACGGCATCAGCGGCATGGACGGCATCATCGGCTTAGTCCGAGCGCGGCGGCCGCGTGATTTCCATCAAATAAACGTACCGGATTTTAGCCCCTGTCGGGCCTGCAATCGAGGCGCACCAGAAGGATCATCAGCATCACCGATATCACCAGGGGCAAAAGATTCGCCCCGTAAACCCAGGTCACGGCCCGGCCCACGGCTACCGGATCCGTGGCATTTCCCAGCCCCGCCGCGGTCGAAAGCCCGCCTGCCATGGCGGCGCCGAAAGCGGTGCCGAGGGAACGAATGGAAGGCATCGCCGAGGAAGTGATGCGTTCTTCGCCCTTGGCGGCCCGGGCCATGGTGCGCGCGATCAGGTGAACATTATGTATGCCGACGCCGAGACCGAATAAAAATGCCGCAATGGTAATGACCCACAGCATCGGCAACCGGGCGGTCGCCGCCATCACCGCGAGGCCGCCGAGCATCAGCATGGGACCACAAATCAGCGCGATGCGCTCACTCTTGCCCGACCACCCCGACACCACGAAAGTGCCAAGCGTCCAGCCACCGGAAATGACGATGGAAACAAAACTGATGAAAAGCGGCGTCACCCCGTGGACGACCTGCAACAACAACGGCACGAAAAGGTTGATCGAGGTCTGCGCCATGCCACCGGTAAACAGGATCATCAGCGCGAGACCCACGGGCGAGGACAGCGACAGCGCGCGGCTAGGATACATGCGGACCGGGGAACGGTCATCGACACGGAAGGTCAGCGCGACCAGCGCGAGCGCGCCGACAATCAGGAGGCCGCGGAACCAGGCACTGTCCACCGGCCCCGACAGCGCAGCCGCCAGTACGCCCGAGGCCAGCAGCATGATGCGCAGCACCGGGAACCCCGGTTGGCGTGCTGAAGCATCGGCAGGCGCCTCATCGGGGATACGGGTCCAGGCCAGCACGGCAAAGATCGCGACAATCGGCACCAGGGCCCAGAAGGAGCCTCGCCACCAACCGATTTCGGCGAAAGCGCCGCCGACCAGCGGGCCGCAAAGCTGTGCGAACATCCATGTACCCTGATGGGCGGCCAGCACGCGGCGGCGCTGGCTGTCCGTATAAAAGGCACTGACCAGTGCCATGCCGCCACCAACGATCAAGCCGCCAGAAAAACCCTGTACGGCGCGCGCACCGATCAGCATCGCCATGTCCGGCGCCAGCGCGCAGCCGATGGTGCCCGCGCCGAAGGCAAGCGCGCTTACCACCGTCCCGTAACGCCGTCCCAGCGCCGCCCATACCGGACCGACGCTAGCCGAACCGACAATGGTGCCGATGGTGTAGATCATCGCCGGCCAGGTGTAATAGGCCGCGCCCCCGACATCGGCCACAACCGTCGGCATCACGATATTGATTACCAGTATTTGCAGTGCGTGAAGGATCACGCCGCCTATCACCAGTGCCGAATAAACCCCGCGCCCGTCGCGCCAGAGATCCGCCCAGGGTGCCTTCTCCGGTGCCGGCGCGGGTTCTCCTGCCAAAGACTCAGCCCTGTACGACCGGGTTTTCCAGAACTCCGAGGCCGGTAATCTCGATCTTTACCACGTCGCCCGGGTTCATCTTTTTTACCGTGTCGGGCAAGGACGCGGGCGTGCCAGTAAAGATCACGTCGCCAGGCTGGAATTCGTAACCGTCAGAAATGTAGGAAATCAGTTCCTCGATCCGCGCCAGCATCAGGCCGGTAGCGCAGTGCTGCTTTTCCTTGCCCTGGCTGCGGGTAATGATTTCGTGGGCGTAGGGATCGCCGAATTCATCGGATGTCATCAACCACGGGCCAAAACTGCCCGAGTGATGGAAATTCTTGCCGATGCCGTATTGGCGATTGTGCCGCTGGTAATCGCGCACTGAACCCTCGTTACCGACGGTATAACCGGCGACATGGTTGAGCGCGTCGGCTTGCTTGATGTTGCGCCCGCCCTTGCCGATAATCGCAACCAACTCGCCCTCGAAATCGAAACGTGTCACCAGCCCACCGTAAGGTGCGACAAGAGGTGCGCCATGGCCGACGAAGGAAGCCGGAACGCGCAGGAAAATTTCCGGGAATTCCGAACGGCCGCGGCCGACCTCTTCCTGATGGGCGGAATAATTCAGCGCCGCGCACCAGATGGCAGCCGGATCGGGCACCACCGGATCAAGGTCGACATCGGCAAGCTTGTGGCTAGCCGCCTTACCGTCGGCCGCACGGGCGGCACGGGCCAAGCCGTCGGGCAATGCCAGCAGTGCGCGCATGGACCGAGGCAGATCCGGCGCCACCTGGTCCAGGGCCAAGAAAGCATCGCTGTTGACCATGACGCCAACGCCGCCGGCCGTGCCGGCGCGGTAAGAAACAAGCTTCATTAGGTGCCCCCCCGTTCTGATCTGCTCACGCAGTTTTGCCACATTCTAGGGCGCACACCGGGGCGAGGCAATCGGCGCTAGCTGACCGAAATTTCGTCCACCCGGTCGGGATAAAAAGCCAGGTAACCCTTGATGCCGATGATTTGCGGATAGGGGTCTTCATAGCTCCACACCGCATTTTCCGACACCCGATCACCGGCACTGATGGTGTAATAGCTGGCGTGTCCCTTCCACGGGCAATGGGTGTGATTATCTGTGGGCGAAAGCAGGGCCACGTTCGATTCGGCCCGCGGCAGGTAATAAACCGGCCCGTGATTGGGTTCGATAAACAGCAGCGCCTGATCGCTTTCGGCCACTACCCGGCCCGCGAAGGTGACGCGCAAATGCTTGCGCGCTGGTTCAATGCGAATGCCGTAATCGGGCTGTTCCAACCACTTGTTGCGATAAAACTTATCGTTTGCAGACTCCGCCATTTGTGTCTCCGTCTCACAAATTTACTTACCGGGGTCATGCTAGCATGGAGAACCCCCCAACGCTTCGATAGACTGGCACCAGGATGATCATCGACTCGCAAATTCATGTCTGGGCACCGGATACGCCGGAGCGGCCGTGGGCGCGCAAGCAGGCCCATCTGCCCGAACCCTTCGGCTACGAAGACCTGCGCCTGCTGATGGATGAAAACGGCGTCGACCGGGCCGTGCTGGTACCGCCGGGATGGGAAGGCGACCGCATCGACTTTGTGCTTGAAGGTACGGCGCACCATCCCGACCGTTTCGCCGCCATGGGCCGCATACCCGTGCATGATTCTGCCAGCGCGGCATTGTTGCCAGGCTGGAAATCACAACCGGGCATGCTCGGCTGCCGGGTTTCCTTCCAGAAGCAATACAACCGCGCCTGGCTTTTCAACGGCACCGCCGACTGGTTCTGGCCCCTGGCGGAAGAACACGATATTCCGCTCATGATGTTCGCGCCGGGCGACCATGAGGTCATCGCTTCTATCGCGCGGCGTCATCCGAAATTGCGCATCATCATAGATCACATGGGGCTTAACCGCCAAAAGGACGAAGAAGCGGTGGCGGCAATGGACCAGCTGTTGCCGCTGGCGAATCTCGCGAACCTTTATGTCAAGGTCACCTCGATCCCGTTCTATTCGACCGAGCCTTACCCGCACCCGGCATTGCACCCCGCGCTCAAGCGCATGATCAATGCCTTTGGCCCCCAACGGTGCTTTTGGGGAACCGATATTTCACGGCTGTGGTCAGTCACCACCTATCGCCAGTGCGTAACCCTGTTTACCGAGGAACTGGACTTCCTAGCGGGCCACGATCTCGAGTGGGTGATGGGCCGCGGCCTCGCCGAATGCCTGCGCTGGCCGGTGGACTGAAGCGCGGCTTATTCTTCCTTTTCCCAGCCCGCGACCCAAACCCTGGCCGTATCCGCCGCCGCCTGTGTCATCGGGGTGTCGAGGCCGTAGGCCCGCGCGAGCTCAGCCGCCAGGCCGATATCCTTGTTGAGCAGGTTGCTGGCGGGACGCGGTACGGCGTGATTGCCCTCGACAGAAAAGGCCCCCGACCAGCGCGACACGGTTGAGTCGTGCCCCACCGCCGCCGCCATATCGAAGAACTGCTCGAGCCGGAGCCCACCCGCCTCGGCCAGGGCGGCAACTTCCAGCAGGGCCACGCGCTCGTTGGCGTTGATCAGGTTCTTGGCGATCTTGGCAATATTACCGCTGCCGACGGGGCCGAAATGATAAACGGCGCGGCCCAGTGGCTCGAGATGGTGCCGGGCAATAGCCGCATCTTCATCGGCGCCGCCGATCAGGAATACCGCCTTGCCTTCGCCGACGACGCGTGGCACGGCGGTTACCGGCGCGTCCATGGCGCGCACGTTGCGGGCCTGGGCAAAGGCGGCGATCTTGCGCGTCGTGTCCGGCATCACGGTACTGTGCATAAGCATCAGCGCGCCATCCCGCGCCGTGGACAGCACCCCCTCGGCACCGGTGGTGACAGCCACCAACTCATCGTCGGTGCGAACGAAAATATGGATAACGTCGACGTCGCAGGCCGTGTCCGCAACCGACGCGGCGGTTGTAGCGCCCTGATCGCGGGCAAATTTCATCCGCCCTTCCGAAATATCAAAGGCTTGGACTTCATGCCCGGCCGCATGCAGGCGCGACATCAGCGCCGAGCCCATCGCCCCCACCCCGATTAACCCTACCCGTGTTGCCATGATTGCACCTCCCCCGTTCTCGTTGTTTGATTATTCGCCGTCGATCGCTGTCGCTAGCTTTAAGGAGTTACCGTCCGGGTCCATGATATAGATATGCTGGCGGCCCGGGAATGTCGTATGCCTGTTACCGGCACAGTCGAAGGATTCGATCCCCCTTTCCTCGAATAACTTGATGGCGCGGGCGAGAAGGAAACATTCCTCGGCGGGAACATCGGACGCCCTGCGCAGCCCCCGATCGATGGGCCGGCGGCCACGTTATCCGCCACCAGAACGCCCTTCAGCCCGAGGAATGTGAATGACCTGGGCCGGGCCAAATTGATCGCCAAACGCGAATGTATCGTCCGATACCGGCACCCCCTCGACCACGATGACCGTGAGTATAACAGTCATGGGAGCGCCGGGGGGCCAATGCAAGGAGGCCGAACCTGCCCCTATCATTCCTGCGGCAACAGCACGACCCTGCCGACGGCGCGCCGCGCGCGGACCTCCCCCATCGCCGCCCGGAAATCGGCCAAGGGGAAGCGCGCGTGAACCGTCGGGGCGATCTTGCCCGCCTGCCACAAATCCACCAGCTGAGCCCACAGCGCCTGCGCGCGCGGCGCGTAATGCGCCCGGTTGTCCCCCGGCGACCAGCCGATGTAGAGGCCCCAGTTGAGCCCGGCTACCGCGATATTCTTCAGCATCACGATATTGGCTGCGACCTCGGGGATCTTACCGCTGACATAGCCGATGCTGACAAGCGCACCGCCTTCGGCGAGGCAACGGAGGCTTTCATCGAAAATGGCGCCACCCAACGGGTCCAGCACCGCCTGAACGCCGCCGCCGGAAAGCCGCAAAACCTCCTCGCGGAAAGACGACGCAGCGCTATCGATCACCGCGTCGGCGCCGCGCGCGGTGAGAACCCCATGCTTGTCCACCCCGGCGCAGGCAATGACCCGGGCGCCCAAGGCCTTGCCAATTTCCACCGCGGCGAGCCCGACCCCGCCACCGGCACCATGAACCAGTAGCCAATCGCCCGGCCCCAGATGGGCACGCCACATCAGGGCGCTGGCGGCGGTCGAATAGCTGACCGGCAGGGCGACCGAGGCCGCAAGGTCCAGCGGCTCAGGCAGGACCGTCGCGTGGATGGCATCAACGATGACCTGCTCGGCCGAGCCGCCCCAGTCCACCGGGGCAAACACCCGCATGCCGGGCTTGAGCCCGGTGACGTCGTCGGCCACCTCGATCACGGTGCCGGCGATATCGGTGCCGGGCACGAACGGCAGCGGCGGCTTACGCTGGTATTTTCCCGCCACGACGATCTGGGTCGAATAACTGACCCCGGCCGCGGCGACACGCACCCGGACGGCGCCCGACCGCATTTCCGATTCGGGAACATTCCGCACGGTCAGGTCATTGTAATCGCACCACTGGTCACAGACGAGCGCGCGCATGGCACCTCCGAATAGCTAATACCGGCCCTTCTACCGACGTTTCATTTTGGACAGGTCCACGGAAACCCGTACCTCAAGGCTTTGGAGACTGTCATAAAGAATTTGCAGCGCATAGGGTGGATTATGGGCGTATGCGTCGGGATCTTTGGCGATTAACCGTTAACTATGGGCGGTCTTCAGCGGGCGCGGCATCCAGCTTGCATAGCCGTTGACGGGCATCGCCTCACCGGGATCGAGGGTACCGTTTCCGGCCTGCATATTTCCCTGAAAAGGCTGCTGCAGACAGTGCTGCCGCCGGTCATGGGCGCCGTGGTTGCCGTGGTTGGGCTTACCGACAGTTTTTACTGGGTGGGCGGCACTCTGCTGGCACTAAGCCTTGGCCTCTGGGCGATTTCCCGCCCGCCGGCATCGACCTGAAGCCGCCCTACAACGCAGGATAATTGGCGCTAGCATCGTACCGGACTTGCCAAGCCTTTACCCGTCCGGCTAGGCTTGACGGAAACAAAAAACAAACGCCTACTCCATAAAGAAGGATTTCGTTATGCACAGGGGATTTCACGCAATTGCCGTCGCCGCGACGGTGACATTGGCCGGTGTCGCGGCATCCAACGCGGCAGACCTGCCCAAATCGACCCAGAAGGTGCTGACAGAGCTGAAGGTAGAGCCGTCGCTGATGAAGGGGCTGGAGGCCGAGCTCAAGGTTCCCAAGGCATGGATTGACGGTGCCGCCAAGGAAGAAGAGGTTGTGATCCTAGGCACCTGGCCGAACCGGCAGTTCCGCACCATGGCTGCGCCCTTCCGCGAGCGCTATCCTAACGTCAAGCTAAACTACCACCGTTCCGGCACACGGGCGCGCGGGCTGAACGTCGTCATTGCCCTGAAGGAAGGCCGCGTTATCGGCGATGTCATCACGAGCTTTGCCGATTCGATCATTCCCTTCAAAAACATGAAGGCGTTGGCGGACCTCAGCGATCTTCCCGGTCTCAATAATGTGCCGGCCGATTACATCGCCCCGGACAAGACCTGGGTCAGCCACAAGCTTTCCTACCGCTGCCTCGGCTTCAATACAAAGTCGATCAACAAGGCCGACCTTCCCACCAACTGGGATGACCTGCTGACCAACAAGCTTTTGCGCGGCGGCAAGCTTGCCGTCACCAATCATCCCAATTCGTGGCTGCTGGGCCTTTGGCACCTGAAGGGTGAGAAGTGGGGCGAAAACTTCATTAATCGCCTGTTTCAGGATGTGCGGCCGCAGCAGCGCAAGGAAGGCATGAGCGCGGCCACGGCGCTGACGGTCGCCGGTGAATTCACCGCCAACCTGCCGGCGCCCGAATGGCAAATCCGCCGTTACATGGACAAGGGTGCGCCAGTGCAGGTGGCCTGCCCGGAACCAGTGCCGGTCACCGTATCGCCGATCGCTATGCTGAATAATTCACCCAACAAGAACGGGGCCCGGCTGTTCATCAACTGGGTACTCAGCCGTGAAGGGCAACTGCTGCAGTATTACAAGTCCTACGTCATTCCTGCTCACAAGGACCTTGACCAGCCGCGCTTCAATTCGGTCTTTGAGCTGGTGAAGGGCAAGAAAAAGAGCATCCGCGACGACGCGCTTCTTGGCGGCGAAATGCACAAGAAGATGCTGAAGATGTGGAACGCGAAATGGACCAACCCGGTGGGTAAGGGCCGGAAGAAAAAGGGCCGTAAAAAGAAGAAAAAGAAGAACTGAGGCTTGATCGCGGGAAGCCCGATCCCGCGCGACCACGTTCCGTGCATGTTCCTCCATACTCGAGCAGGTTCGAGTGTCTGACCCCCAACCGCCTGGAGTCCTCTCCAGGCAACTGATTCTCTCGCTCTACCTGCCCGCCACCATGCTGGCGCTCGGCCAGAGCATGGTCGCGCCGGTCATTCCGGGGCTCACCAAGTCCTACGGGATCGGGGTCGATGCGGCCGCCTTCGTCTTCGTGGCATATAGCGCAGGCGCGTTCGTCGCGACCTTTCCGGCGGGCTACCTTATGGACAAGATCGGCCGCCGCCCGGTGCTGTTGGCCGGCCCTGTGCTGACGGCCATCGGCTCGTTAATGACGCCTTTCTCGAATACCTTTATCGAACTTTTGTTCTGGCGATTCCTGGTGGGCGGCGCCACCTTGCTCTGGCAACAGGGCCGCGTGCTCGTCATCGCCGACACGGCAGCGCCGGACCAGCGCGCACGACAGATGCAATGGATGATGGGCATGACCCGCGCCGGCCAGCTGTTCGGACCTACATTGGGCGGCTTCCTGGCGGCGGCCTATGGCCTGTGGATTCCGTTCACGGTCTATGCTGCGCTGACGGTAGTCGCCATTATCCCCGCCTACAACCTGATCGAGGAGACGGCGCCGAGCCGAAGCCGAAAAAAAGACACTCCCGCATCCGAATCAACGGAAGCGAAGTCAGAGGAGGGATGGAAACCGGTGATTAAGTACATGATCACCTTCCAGATCGTCGTCTTCCTGTGCATCCAGGTCCTGGCTCAGTTCTGCCGGGGCGGGCAGGAACAAGGTTCGCTGAACCTCTATGCGGTGTATGCCTACAACATGGGGCCGGGCGAGCTCGGATTGCTAAACACGATCGCCATCGCGTTCGGAATCCCGGTGCCATTCATCACCGGCTATCTCATGGACAAGTTTGGCCGCCGCGCGGTCATCGCGCCGGGCTTTGCCGCCTACGGGATCGCGGTGGCGCTGATGTCACTGACCGCATTTTACCCGCTGCCGATGAGCTATTTTCTCGCTACCTATGTCCTGGTCCAGGCAACCGCAGGCACCACCGGCGGCACCATGCAGGTGCTGGGCACGGACCTTTCCCCGCAGGACAATCGCGGGCGATTTTTTGCGATCTGGCGCACCATCGCCCAGTTGGCGGCAGCGATTTCTCCGGCGATCTACGGCCTGATTGCCGAGCGCGCGGGCTTTGGTTTCGCCTTCCTGTATCTCTCGCTATGCGCCATTGGCGTCGTCTTCGGGCTGAGCCGCGTTCTCGGCGACACCCAGGCCAAGCGCTAGGCAACAGGCGTTGGGGGAATCCTCTCGTTGCGCCGAATCTGCCTGAGCCCGACACCCTTGAGCTTGCCAAATTGCTCCCTCAGTCGGGCGAATCCAGCCTCGGACAGAGGCGGGGCAAGTAGCGAAGCGACATTAGCCTCCAGATGGGCCGGATCACCGGTTCCGAACAGGACGACATCGGCCCCGGATGCATGACGGGCAAATCGGTAGGCGGCATCGAGAAGATTCTCGGCGCCACCCTCCTGCAACAGAAAACCGAGCGGATCATCAGTTTCGCCTACCGCCGCCGGCAACTGGCCTTCCGCCGCCATTTCCCTGAGTGTCTGCGCCAGACGATCCGGTGTGCCGACCTGGCAGCGCGCCGGCGCCATAACCAGCGTACCGACGCCGCGCTTGCGCGCTTCCGGCAGAACATGGTCCATCGCCCCCTGATGCATCATGTTGAACGATACCATGATGACATCCCAGACATCGTCCTTCAGCGCGCGCGTCAACATCGCGTGCTCTAGGTCACTAGCGGTTCCTTCGGTAATACCCAGAAACCGGAACTTGCCCCGCTCGCGCTCGCGCAGTAAGGCCGGCACAAGGACATCGCGGGCATGATCGTATTCCCCGGGTACGACGCCATGAAGATGAAAGATATCCAGATAATCGACACCCATGGTGCGCAGCGCATTGTCGAGCGCCTCGACAATCTCGTCTGCCGACACGTCTTCCACATGATATTTGGTCGACAAAACCACCGAATCTCGCAGCACGGATTTCACCGCGGCGCCCACGACCCCTTCGGTGCCGTAATTATGCGCAGTGTCGAAAAAATTAATCCCGAGATCAATGGCGCGATGAATCAGGTCGATCCCATGGTCGATCGGCACGCCCTTTTTCCGGCCAAGCCGGCTGGGCCCGCCCGACCCCATCCCGGCAACGCTTACTTTCAGGCCCGTTTGTCCAAGTGTCGTGAACTCCATGTGACTATTCTTACAGCCCTTTAACGCCTTTGAAAATTCAAGATGACCGTAGGACCCGTCTTGGGCTGATCCGTCTTCGCCGGAATTTCCCGTTATAGGGGAGAGAGCGTGACCCTCGGCCGGATGATGCCGGTAAGCGTCGGGATGGGTACTGCGCAGATCAAGCGGGACTGCATTCTAGGCTATTCATATATATATATTATTTTTAGCCATGCCGCACAGCACCCGTAAAATTCTCCCGGGTTGTGATCCAGTGACCGGGAACTCGCGTAGAAACCTTCGTGAACCTAATAACACGAGGTACCTGTCATGCTTACTCCGACAGAACTTTCCATTCGCGTTAACGAAATCAATAGCGACATGCGCCAAATTTTCAAGCTGGGCGCGGCTGCATGGGCCTCAATTGCAGCCGTCATATTTGTCTCAGGCCTGGCATGATCATTAAGTACGTTGGCTGTTACGAGGGCCGCAACTAAGGACCGCAACTGTGCCTTTCATGCCTACTTTTGTGGATATCCCTGTTGCTTGCCCATGCGCTGGGAGCCGTGGTCTAAGTTCAGATGCCGGCCAGGGAGGCCCGTGCCGATAATGACGGCGGGTACAGCCGTGGTCAAATCACGTCAAGAATCAGCCCCCATGATCTCAGATCCGTCCGATTATTCGGTATTACCCCAATTTTTTTCGCGTTCTCATGCGACCATCGACGCCGAATGACTAGCTGATCGTGCCCGCCGACTTTCCCGCTCAGTCCAATGAATGCCCACCCCTTTAGTTGGTTTAGCGCAAACAATAGGGGACATTCTTGAACAGTCATTGTCTCAGATAAAGCATGTCAGATAAATTTGGCGGGATGCCGATACAACTTTTTTTCTTAGATCTAAATACCCCTGCTGCATTTCAAGTATGATGTGTATTTCCAATTTATTTACCTTGGTCCCGCATCCTCCACCATTACCGCCTACTCGGCTTCGCATATTGGTTATTGAGACCTAGGAACCGACAGGAAACGGTTGAAAATTTCGTTGGCAACTGTATCGAAGCAAGCACCGGTCAAACCCGCTGCCTGTGCTGGTATTGCGGAACGTTCCGCACCACTGCCGAAAAAAATTTAGGTGTTATTCGCACTTCCATTGATCCGGGCCCACATTCACGACGTAAGCATTTTTGATTACCGATGGACGTCCCGCCCCTTGGGAAACCGGTAGCCGATTAGAGACCATACAACCTGATCAACCTGTGGAGATAAACATGAACCGCTTCGTTTCCGGGCTGGCCGCGGCCGCCCTTGCGATCCCCTTAGCCATCGGTGCCTTTTCCGCCGTGGCAAGCTCTTATGGCGCCAAGAAAATGGATATCGTTGACGTGGCCGCTTCTAATGGAAGCTTCAATACCCTTGTTGCCGCCGTTAAGGCTGCCGGGCTTGTTGATACCCTCAAGGCCAAGGGGCCGTTCACGGTGTTTGCGCCCACCGATGCGGCTTTCGGCAAGCTTCCTGCGGGCACCGTAGCCGATCTCCTGAAGCCGGAAAACAAGGCCAAGCTACAGGCCATTCTCACTTATCACGTGTTGTCCGGTCGCGTCGCCTCCAGCGATATTGCCGGCAAGACACTTTCCGTCGCCACGGTGCAGGGCAGCAATGTCAGCGTCAATGCGACCAAGGGTGTAATGGTCAATAACGCCACGGTAACCAAGGCCGACATCGAGGCCTCCAACGGTATCATCCACGTGATCGACACCGTGATTCTGCCGAAAGGCTAACCCCCCCCCGAGCTTTTCAGCCCAAGGCCCCGCCCGCCGGCGGGGCCTTAATCTCCCTGTGATCCGGCGGGCGGTTTCAGCCGTACACTAAACAACTCCTTACTTTTTCCCGGTTTTTATGTTCGTTGCAAGGCCGATCAATGTTCCATAATCTCGCAGTCATCGGTCAAACTGGCGCTTGGCGCCTGACGGCACCAGGAAAGATTGTGACTGAGAAAGCCCAAGAACCGGCACAAGACACAGCGGAACAACTCGCTGGCTATATCAAAGCGGTCGCGGTAAATCGCGATCGGGGTTCTTTCGATCATCTGTTTCGGTTAATGGCCCCCCGCATCAAGGCCTACTGCCTCAAACGTGGTTCCAATGCCGCGGCCGCAGAGGAAATGGCCCAGGAAACCATGATCCAGGTGTGGCGGCGAGCGGCGCAATTCGATCCTACGAAGGCATCTGCAACGACGTGGATTTTTTCTATCGCCCGGAACAAGCGTATAGATCACTTCCGCAAGGAACAACGTCCCGCCATTACCGCGGAGGACCTTTTGCAGGGCATGCCCGATCCTGTTGGTGCCGACGAAAAAATGGAGATATCCGAAGTCGAAGAGATTCTCACAGAAAACATGCAGGACCTCTCTGATGAACAGGCCGAAGTGATTCACAAGGCATTTTTTGAAGACAAGACACACCAGGTTATTGCTAGAGAGCTGGACTTACCTTTAGGTACCGTAAAATCTCGTATCCGTTTGGCCCTGCAAAAACTGAGAATTTCCATGGCGGAGTATGAAGGATGATTTGCCACCACCCCGAAGCTGAAATACTTCTTGATTACGCATCAGGCAGCCTAGCGGAAGAGCCGTCCTTGGCTGTTGCCTCCCATCTGGTGTTCTGCGCGCTTTGCCGCAAGGAGGTACGCACATTGGAAACACTGGGCGGCGCCCTTCTGGCCGATGTCGGCAACGCGGAAATGAGTGACGGCGCACTCGAAAACGTCATGACCCGTCTGGATTCGGAAGCCCCGGTCGAGCCCACCGTACCGCGCCAAATGGAAAAGCCGGATCCTGTTCTTCCCGGACCGATCCGCCGTTATATCGGCACCGGTTTCGAGGGCTTGCGCTGGCGCCGTATGGGGGCTCGGGTTAAGGAGGCGCGCATCGCAAGCGCCAACCCGAAGTTCAAGACCAGTCTTCTGCGCATAAAGCCGGGCACGAGAATCCCCTGCCATAGTCATAATGGGCAAGAATGGACCCTCGTCCTCAAGGGTGGGATCATCGATGGTGCTAGTCACTACCGCCGTGGAGACATCATGCTGGCCGATAGCGCACATGAACACAAGCCCATGGCGGCCAACGATGAGGAATGCATTTGTCTGGTCGTCCTGGATGCGCCGCTAAGATTTACAGGCCTGTTCGCCCGGATTCTTAGTCCCTTACTGGGTGAGGCGAAACACGGGTGAAAAAGCCTTTCCATACCGCGTGGATCATTGGCGCCAGCTCGGGTATCGGTCGCGCCCTTGCCAGGATCATGGCGGATGATGGAACCAAGGTAACCGTCAGCGCACGACGAAAAGCCGCACTGGATGACCTGAAGAATGAATCCGGTCCCGACAAAATAACAGTGCTGCCGCTCAATATTTCCGATGCCGAAGCCGTCCGCGCCGCCGTCGAAACAATGAATAACAAATATCAACTGCCTGAGGTCATCGTGATCGCGGCAGCGATTTACGAACAGGCGGACGCAGACAGCCTTGACACCGCTCTTTTCTCCAAGATGATGACGACAAATTATCTTGGACCGCTGAATGTTCTTTCCGCCCTAGTGCCCAAAATGAAAACCCTTGGGCAGGGGCACATCGCCATTGTTTCATCAGTGGCCGGCTATCGCGGCTTGCCTCTGGCGGCGGCCTATGGACCCACCAAGGCCGCAGTGACCAACCTTTGTGAAAGCCTTTGCCTTCAACTACGCCGTCACGGCATCCACCTGCAAGTAATCAATCCCGGGTTCGTCGACACGCCCCTAACCAAAAAAAATAATTTCGCCATGCCTTTGATGCTCACCCCCGAGAACGCAGCCCGGCAGCTTTACCAGGGTCTGCAAAGCGACCGCTTCGAGATCACTTTTCCCAGGAGATTCACCTGGTTCATGAAGCTGATGCGAATCCTACCATATGGTCTTTACTTCGCTCTGGTCAGTGCCATTACCCGTGGGCGTCGGCAGGGCGATGAAAAGAGATCGTAATACGGCCTATTTTCAATCCCCATTTCCGCATATCGGCAATATTCAGCATGACTCCATCGCCGCGCAGAAACATCCGGTCATGAAAATCTATATTCCAAGTACGTTTTCCCATGGGAAGGCGCAACCGATAAGTCCAAAGCATTTCCCGCCCATTGGTTTGACCCTTGGCAAAGCCGATCACATCATCGGCACGCCCTTCGTAATGACCGGGCGCAACCCTGGATACCGTCCATATGCGCTTTGACGTTTCACCGTCATCGAAATGAAAACGTTCATCAAGAATGAATTCATTACCTTCGTAGCGACCATCAATAGTCACTGAGAACTTTCGACGAACCTTACCGTACCTGTCCTCGACGATACCCTCAGCCTGTACATGACCGTAGAAGTATTCCTCAATCTTGAATTCTGTCGGTTCTGTCATGATGAATTCCTTTACGCCGGCGTCCTGGAATCCGGCTTTTCAAATATCCATTGGCCCACATCAACCCGCCGGGATAGAAAACCACCTTCGCAATAAGCAAGATAGAAAAGCCACAGGCGGCGAAAACGGTCATCGAACCCCTGGGCTATCAACTTTTCGGTCGCGCGCTCAAAATTCTGCCGCCATAAATTCAGCGTATCGGCGTAATGGGCACCAAAAAAATAAGTGTCTTCGCGCGGCAATAAGCCGGCACGCGCAGCCTGGGTATCTATGATCCCCTTCGTGGGCAACATGCCGCCTGGGAAAATACAACTCTGGATGAAGTCGGAGCCGAGACGGTAATTGTCATACGCGGCCGGATCTATAACAATACATTGTATTGCAGCACGCCCGCCGGGCCGCAGGACCCGCGCCAAAGTTTCGAAATATGCCGGCCAGTAGGGCGCACCTACTGCTTCTAGCATTTCGATGGAAACGATGTGGGAAAACTGGCCCCGGACATCCCTGTAGTCGCATAATTCGAAATTCACGAGGCCATCCAACCCCTCGTCCCGGGCGCGTTGGCGCGCCAACTCCAATTGGGCCTTCGATAACGTGATCCCGGTCACGCGGACACCTGTTTCCCTAGCGGCATACAGGGCAAACCCCCCCCAACCGCAACCGACTTCAAGGACATGGTCACCTCGAGACAGAGAAAGGCGTTCCACGATGCGCCGGTATTTCATAAATTGGGCCTGCTCCAACGTCAGGCCGGGGCGTTCGAACAAGGCTGAGGAATAGGTCAGGCTGGGGTCCAGCCAGGCACGATAAAAATCATTCCCGAGATCGTAGTGATACGCGATTCTGCGACGGCTCGCGCTGCGGGTATTGGGGGAAATTGCCGTCAGGATATTTCTTGCGCGCCGCATGAGCCGGGCCGCCAGGGTCGGCGAAGCCCCGTGCTCAATGTTTGCGATCAGGAAGGCGATCAGCGCAGAAGGGTCAGGGCTGTCCCATTCGCCCCGTGCATAGGATTGGCCAAGTCCGATTCCGGCCTGCATAGCCATGGAGCCGAGTGCCCGCCAGCGGTGAATGACGATTCGGGCCGTCGGCCCAGGGGCGGCCCCACTGAAAATCAGTCTGGCGCCACCCGGCGTCACTACGGAGAGGCGCCCGGCGCGGATGCGGCGCCCGGCGCGGCTCAACAGCAAAACCAGCGCTCCGGCGTCGGACGCGATTATTTCCGCAGGAGGAGCTGCAGATTTCTCACGGAGGAAATCGCTCATCAATTTTCAGCCATACCAGGTTTTGTCTCAGGCATTATTGGGAGTACGTTAGTGCGAGAGTTTTGGATCAATCCTGCTCCCACCAGCATCCATGCCCAGGGTCACCGCCTCGTCCGGCGCAGGGGGCTTTCTATGGAAGGTTGCCCCTTTCAACCAAAGCCTGACGGCATGCAAATGGATTGAGGAAATAACCTTAAGGGTCATCAGCGGCATGGCCAGAACCGCACCCAGGATTTGCCAATCATCGAGCGAACGGCGGGCGCCGACGAGGCAGGCCGCCAGCCCCGTGCCGTCTGCACCGGATTCGCGGATACCCAAAATCAGCTTCTTGCCGGGAAGATTAAGACGAAACCGGTAACGGGCCTTCATGGCCATGAAAGGCGAGACATAAAAATGCTTGTCGGCTTCCTGGTGAACCACACCTTCGGCCGTCGCTACGGCCGGCAACAAATAGCCGTGCAGTTCGCCGAATGTATTGCGCACTTCATGCATCACGGCGCGTAACTGACCATCGCGGTCAAAACAGTAATAAACGCTGAGGGGGTTAAATACGTACCCCAGCACGCGCGGCAAGGCCAACAGAAAGATCCGCCCCTGCGGATCATAAAGACCGGCACGCTTTAGGTAACCCTCAACCCAGGCCTTGGCCGGCTGACCATCCAGCGCGCCGTGATCACCGTCAAAAAAGCTAATCAGATTGAACCTGTTGTAAGAGAAAAAGCGGCACGTCTGCGCCACCTGGTCCAGTCGCGCGAGGTCCAGATAAAGATAAAATACGGAGTGACGCAATTTGTGACGAACCCGCCCGAAACGGGCATGGGTAACTTCGGCCCGATAAAGCGCCGCATCATTCATAAAGAAAGCCTTTATGTTGCTGCGCCTGGTCGCGCTCTCCTGACAGGCCAGCATGCAAACGTGCCGCCGTTCGCAGGCCGGAAGCAAAAGCATCTTCGTGAAACCCATATCCGAAATAGCTGCCGCAAAACCATACGTTCCCTTTTCCCTGGATACCATCAAGGCATCCCTGGGCATCAATAGCATCCTGGTCGAAGATCGGATGTTCGTAAGTGTATCGGCCATGGATCAGGCACGGATCGGGCGCAACAGGCGGGTTCAGGGTCACCAAGATGGGAATCCCGGTGGGAAGGGCCTGCAAGCAGTTCATCCAGTAGCTGATTCCCTGCCTCCCGCCGGTTTCAATGAAATTCCATGCGGCCCAGGCCGATCGGCGATGCGGCATAAGTCGCACATCGCTATGCAGGACAACCGTGTTGGTGCTGTAGCGAAACGCACCCAACACTCGAGCCTGCGATTCGTCTGGTGATTTCAGAAGCTTCAAGGCCTGGTCACCATGAGCAGCGATCACTACCGCATCAAAATTTAGTATGCCTTCGCCGGCAACCGCAAGAGCGACGCCCGCACCATTGGGAACAATATCCTTTACCGGCCGAGCCTGATGCAATGTGCCGCCGAAATCATCGATCAGGCGGCGGACATACTGTCGGCTCCCCCCGGTGACTGTGCGCCATTGAGGGCGATTGCGCAAATGCAGCAAACCATGAGCGCGAAAGAACCGAACAACCGCCGCCGCTGGCATGGTGCCAGCAGCTTCAGTGGGCAACGACCAGATGGCACCTACCATGGGTAAAAGATGGCAGTCCCGAAATACGGACGCAAAGCCGACATCGGCGATGTAATCGTCAAGGGTGGTCTTACCACGCTCCAGCGCCGCAAGGTCATCGGCGGCACGAGCGTAAAATCGGCGAATATCGGCCAGCATGCGCCAATAGGTGGGTGAGATGAGGTTGCGCTTCTGGGCCAGGAGTCCCCCCGGCCAACGACCCGAATATTCGAACCGGCCATTTTCAACACTAACCGAGAATGACATCTGGCTTTTCTGAGTCACGATGCCAAGGGCATCGAACATTTGCGTCAACGACGGATAATTAATCTCGTTGAAAACGATAAAACCCGTGTCCACGGGAATTTGTCCGCCGTCCAGGTTCAAATCGACAGTATGAGCATGTCCGCCAAGACGGTCATCGGCCTCAAACAAATGGACGTCGTGCCGCTTTGCCAGCGACCACGCCGCCGCCAGTCCGGCGGCCCCGGATCCTATAACGGCTATGCGCCTGCGGGAGCCCTCCCTTTGGACCAATAGCGGCGGATTGATACTCGGTTCCATGAATGCAACAGTTCCCGAAAATTAAGCAGATCTTCAACCACGCCTTCTAATTGACCGCACGGGCGAACCCGATACGACCCACGCCAACACGATCCGGGTTCGGCACCCCCTCCCGACCTCCATTATACGCGCAAGCGTGCCCTACGCATCACCATCAAGCGACACTTGGGGCGCCCCCAGACCGGCGGATTCTGGAGCCTGTTATTTATCATTCTTGTTTTTCTGCGCGACGCTTTGGGCCCCCAGTGCGTCAATCTCTGCCCGTAACTCATCGAGCCTGTGGGCAGCGGCCCATATTATTAAAAGCAGTCGCGGGAAAAAGGGTGGCGGAGAGGGCGGGATTCGAACCCGCGATACGTTTTACCGTATGCACGCTTTCCAAGCGTGTGCCTTAAGCCACTCGGCCACCTCTCCCCCAGGCGGTGCGCTAACCATAAACGCGCCCGGCCTCCTTGCGGGACGCGCACGTTACCCGATAGTTCTTAACGATTCAATTTCTCTAAATTTGCAATATTGGCAATGACTTAGACTCCACCATACAGTTTTATCCAGGCGCCGCACCCCACCGGGCACGACCGGACTGGGAAGAAACCGATGATCGTACGATTTTTTGCCGTTGCCGTGCTTGTTGGCAACCTACTCTGGGCAGGGGCCGAAGCCGCGCATTGGGGGCAATCCGACCACTACGACAGCCTGACCGGGATCGAGTTGTGGACCGCGCTCGACCGCCATTCGCTGGCCTTCATCAAGCACGGGATCGAACGCCTGATCGCGCCCTGGGTATAAGATCCGATCCTGACCTGATTCCCGGTGAAGCCGGCATTGCTTTTGCTGGGGACCCCAGCCCTTACGGTGCTAACCGGTAAGGGTACCGATACGCCAGACGATTTCCGGCGTGATCCCGGCGTCCTGAAACAGGCGCCCGATGGGGCACTTGTCCACCGCCAGCGCCTTCAGCCGTTCGATCTTGTGCGCCGGTTCGCTGGTATCAAAAGCGATTTCCAGTCGCGCGCCGTCGATACCAATGACCGCATCGTTGCCCTTGATGCCGGGAACCTTGTCCGATGTGGTCACGCAGATGACATCAAGATTGGCAAGCTGGAAACGCATGGCCCCGGCCACGCGCACCACCTGCACCGACTGGCATGATGCCAATGCCGCTGTCAGCGTTTCCAGGGATGTCGGCGCCGCGCCCGTGCCACCTATATGCACGCCTTCGTCGGTAGGGACGACATGGCCGGAATCTACCGTGGTATCGAAACGGAAATCCCTGACCTGGCGCAGCCGCGCCGTCCGCACACGAACACCGGGACCGGTTTTTTGGCGGATATCCATCGGGCAATCGTCCGTCAGGGTTAGTTGTCACCGGTCTTGAGCGCGGCGATGAAAGCGGACTGCGGAATTTCCACGTTGCCGATGGAGCGCATACGCTTTTTGCCTTCCTTCTGCTTTTCCAGAAGCTTGCGCTTGCGGGTGATGTCCCCACCGTAGCATTTCGCGGTGACGTCCTTGCGCAGCGCGGAAAGGGTTTCACGGGCAATAACCTTGCCGCCGATGGCGGCCTGAACCGCCACCTTAAACAATTGTCGCGGAATCAGCTCCTTGAGCCGGGTGCACAGGTGACGCCCGCGGGCTTCCGACTGACTACGATGCACCACCATGGAGAGGGCGTCCACCGGGTCGCCGTTCACCAGGATGGAGAGCTTCACCAGGTCGCTCTCGCGGTAGCCCTCGATCTGGTAATCGAAAGACGCGTAGCCGCGCGATACTGATTTCAACCGGTCATAAAAGTCGTAAACGACCTCGTTTAGCGGCAGGCGATAGACCACCATGGCGCGGCCACCAGCATAGGTCAGGTCAAGCTGCTCGCCACGGCGTTCCTGGCACAGCGCCAGCACGGCGCCCAGGTATTCATCGGGCACCATGATGGTCGCGCGAATCCACGGCTCTTCCATGCCCTTGATACGCACCGGGTCGGGCATGTCGGCGGGGTTATGCAGCTCTATCATGGTGCCGTCGGTGATATGCACCTTGTAAACGACACTGGGCGCCGTTGCGATGAGATCGAGATCGAACTCCCGCGACAGGCGTTCCTGGATGATTTCCAGGTGCAGCAAGCCGAGGAAACCGCAGCGGAAACCGAAACCGAGCGCGGCGGATGTTTCCATCTGGTATTCGAAGCTGGCATCGTTCAGCGCCAGCTTGGCGATGGATTCGCGCAGCTTTTCGAAATCGTCCGAATTGACCGGGAACAGCCCGCAGAAAACCACCGGCTGGCTGGGCTTGAAGCCCGAAAGCACGGAAGTGGTCTTGCGCCGTTCCTCGGTCACCGTGTCGCCGACCTGGCAATCGGCGATGTTCTTGATCGAGGCAGCAATAAAGCCGACCGAACCGGGGCCGAGCTCCGTCACCTTCAGCGGCTTGGGCGTGAACACGCCGACCTCGTCGATTTCATGGACTGCGCCGGTACCGAGCATTTCGACCTTCATGCCCTTGCGCACGACACCGTCGTATACGCGCAAAAGCACGACCACGCCGAGATAGGCGTCGTACCAGCTATCGACCAGCAGCGCCTTGAGCGGTGCATCACGCTCGCCCTTGGGCGGCGGCAGGCGATGGACCAGGGACTCGAGAATATCGGTGATGCCCTGGCCGGTCTTGGCCGAAACCTCGATCGCCGCCGAGGCATCGAGACCGATGACATCCTCGATCTCGCGGCGCACGCGCTCGGGCTCCGCCGCCGGCAGGTCGATCTTGTTGAGCACCGGCACGATCTCATGATCGGCATCAATGGCGAGATAGGCATTGGCCAGGGTCTGGGCTTCGACGCCCTGGCTCGAATCGACCACCAGCAGCGAACCCTCGCAGGCCGCGAGGCAACGCGAGACTTCATAGGTGAAGTCCACATGACCCGGCGTGTCCATCAGGTTCAGTTCATAGGTTTCGCCGTTCAGCGCCTTGTAGTGCAGCCGCACGGTCTGGGCCTTGATGGTGATGCCGCGTTCGCGTTCGATCTCCATCGAATCGAGTACCTGTTCGCGGCGTTCGCGCGCGGTCAGGCCACCGCATTCCTCGATCAGCCGGTCGGCAAGCGTGGACTTGCCGTGATCGATATGGGCGATGATCGCGAAATTTCGGGTATGGGCGAGATCGGTCACGGGATCATCCAGGATGCGGGTCATGCACGCAGCGCGGCACCCACGGCCTTTTCAGCCGCGGCGACGATCTTTTTGGAAACCGATTCGATTTCCGCCTCGGTCAGGGTGGCGCCACGCGGCTGCAAGGTCACGGCAATAGCTAGCGAGACCTTGCCCTCGGGCACGCCGGCGCCGGTGAACAGGTCGAACACCCGGGCATCGACGATCAGCGCCTTGTCGGCGCCGCGCACCGCACGCACAAGGGCCTCCGCCGCGACATCGTCACCGACGATGAAGGCGAAGTCGCGTACCACCGCCTGGAAGGGAGCGAGTTCCAGCGCCGGGCGCGCCTTGCCGCCCGCAACCTTCGGCAGCGGAATGGCGTCCAGAAATACCTCGAACCCGGCAATGGGCCCACGCACATCCATATCCGCCGCAACACGGGGATGCAATTCACCGAAAGCCGCCAGCACGGTCTTGGGCCCAAGCCGCAAGGTGCCGGAGCGGCCCGGATGGTAATGGGCCGGGGCTTCGGCGTAAGTCTGCAAGGACGCCACCGGCGCGCCGCATTCCGCCAGCGCCGCCAGCGCGTCGGCCTTGGCATCGAACACGTCAACCGGTCGCGGGGCTTCCGCCCAGTGGCGCGGCCCGGTCATGCCCGCACGCAGCCCCCCCGCCACCAGCGCCTGGCCCGTGGGCGTGGCGTCGGCATAGACGGGGCCAACCTCGAACAGGCCGATATCGGCGAAACCGCGCGCGGCGTTGCGCACCGCGGCGGCGACCAGCGCGGGCAGCACCGAGGGCCGCATGTCGGTCAGTTCCGACGAAATCGGGTTGGCAAGCTTGAGGCTAGCATCGCCGCCACCGAAGGCAGCCGCGTGCTCGGCACCGATGAAGGAAAACGACACCGCCTCCGCAAGACCACGCGCGGCGAGCGCCCGACGGGCGAGACCCCGGCGACGCTGGCGCGCATCGACCACCGGCTTGGCCAGCGAACCGGCGCGAGACAGGGAAACCGATTCAATCGAATCGAGGCCCTGCACCCGCAGCACTTCTTCCACCAGATCGGCGGCGATGGTCACATCGGGGCGCCAGCTCGGCACGCCGACATGAAGGGTGCCGCCGCTTGCCGTCGGCTTGGCCGAAAAGCCGAGAGCGGTGAGAATTTCAATGGCCCGCTTTTCGGGCACGTCGACGCCACCCAGCCTGTGCACATGGGCGGGCGCGAATTCAATAACGGTATCGCGGAGCGGCTCGGCGCCTGCTACCACCAGCTCCGAGGCTTCACCGCCGCAGATGTCCATGATCAGTTTGGTCGCGGCCTCGATCCCCGGTTCGGTCGAAGCCGGATCGATACCGCGCTCGAACCGATGGCGGGCATCGGAATCGATACCGAGGCGGCGCCCCGTCGCGGCGATGGCGATGGGCTCGAACCAGGCCGCTTCCAGCAAGACGTTGGTGGTGGCTTCGGTGCAGCCCGAGCTTTCCCCACCCATGATGCCGCCAAGCGACAACACGCCGTCGCGGTCGGCGATCACCACAGCACCGGGGCCAAGGTCATAGTCGAGCCCGTCCAGCGCCGTCAGCTTTTCACCGGCGCGCGACAGGCGGACCGTCAGGTCGCCGGCCACCGCATCGGCGTCGAACACATGGAGCGGACGATTGCGGTCCATCAACAGGAAGTTGGTGATATCCACCAGCGCCGAAATCGGGCGCAGCCCCACCGAGGCCAGGCGCCGCTTCAGCCATTCGGGACTTTCGCCGTTCTTCACACCACGGATGACGCGACCGATGAAATGCGGACAGGCCGGGTTATCGGCGGGGAAATCCAGGGTAATGCCAACGCCTGCCTCGAAGCTGCCCTTGACGTCGGCGGGCGTCAGCAGCTTCAGCGTCCCAAGCCCCCGCGCCGCTAGGTCGCGGGCGATGCCGCGCACGCCAAGACAATCGCCCCGGTTGGGCGTGATCGCGATATCGATCACCGGATCGACAAGGCCGAGTGCGGCGGCGGCGGAACTGCCCGGCGCATGACCGTCCGAAAGCTCGATGATGCCGTCGTGATCTTCGCCGATTTCCAGCTCGCGCGCCGAACACATCATGCCGCAGGATTCGATGCCGCGAATTTTCGCTTTCTTCAGCGTCACGTCGAGACCGGGCACATATGTGCCGGGCGCGGCGAATACGCCGATCAGGCCTGCACGCGCGTTATGTGCGCCGCACACGACCTGGACGACCTCCGTGCCGGTATCCACCTTGCACAGGCGCAGCTTGTCGGCGTCAGGATGCGGTTCCGCTTCCTTGATTTCAGCAACGATAAAGAGGCCGAGTTTCTCCGCCGGGTCGAAAACGCCTTCGACCTCGAGCCCGAGGCTGGTCAGCGCCTCGGCGATTTCCTCGACACCCGCATGGGTGTCCAGGTGTTCCTTGAGCCACGACAGGGTCAGCTTCATCGCGCCAACCCCTGTGCCAGGGACGGCTGATCGAGACAGCCAAACCCGTAATGACGCAGCCAGCGAATATCGCTTTCAAAGAAGGTGCGCAGGTCGGGAATGCCGTATTTCAGCATCGCCACCCGCTCGACCCCGAGGCCGAAGGCGAAGCCCTGCCATTCGCCAGCGTCGAGGCCGCAATTGGCAAGCACGTTGGGATGCACCATGCCGGCGCCGAGGATTTCCAGCCAACCATCACCGGCACCGATCTTGAGCGTGCCGTCGGCGCGCGAACAGCCGATGTCCACTTCGCACGACGGTTCGGTAAACGGAAAATAGCTCGGCCGGAAACGCAGCGGCAGATCATCCACATCGAAATAGGTGCGGCAAAAATCTTCCAGGCAACCCTTGAGGTGACCCATGTGCACCGCCTTGTCGATCACCAGGCCTTCGATCTGGTGGAACATCGGCGTGTGGGTCATGTCCGAATCGCAGCGATACGTCCGCCCCGGCGCGATAATGCGGTGCGGCGACGGCTTCGACATCATGGTACGGATCTGCACCGGCGATGTATGGGTGCGGAGCAGAAGCGTCCGCTCATCCGCCGCCGGGGGCAGGTAGAACGTGTCGTGCATCTGGCGCGCGGGATGCGCTTCGGGAATGTTGAGCGCGCTGAAATTGTGAAAATCGTCCTCTATATCGGGGCCTTCGGCGACGGCAAAACCCATGTCGCCGAAAATCGCCATCAGCTCATCGAGAGTCTGGCTGATGGGATGGATGCTGCCTTCAGCCACCGGGCGCACCGGCAAACTGACGTCCACGCGCTCCGTCGCCAGGCGGGCATCGAGCGCGCTTGAAGCCAGGATTTCCTTGCGCGCCTCGATCGCGGTGGCAACGGCATCCTTGGCGGCGTTGAGCGCCTGGCCCGCGGCACGACGTTCTTCGGGAGCCAGGGCGCCGAGGCCCTTCATCGCCTCGGTCAGCGTGCCCTTGCGACCGAGCGCACCGACCCGGACGTCTTCAAGCGCGTCGAGGGTTTCCGCCCCTTCGACCGCCTTCAGGATGTCCGCCTTGATCTGATCGGCGCCCGTCATGTCTTCTCGCTGTCGCGGCTGTGCATGGGATGTTCATAAAACAAAAGGGGCTGCCGAAACAGCCCCTTGCTTGATGGATGCCGGATAACCGGCGCGGGGCCGGCCTTACGCGGCCTGCAACGCCGCCCGGGCCTGCTGAACGATGGCGGTAAACGCCTCGGGATCGCGGGCCGCGATATCGGCCAGAACCTTGCGGTCCAGTTCAATGCCCGAACGCTTGATGCCGTTCATCAGTTCCGAATAGGTCAGCCCGTTGGCGCGCGCACCGGCGTTGATGCGCCGGATCCACAGCGAACGAAACTCGCGCTTCTTCGCCTTACGGTCGCGGTAGGCGTACTGCAGGCCCTTTTCCAGCTTTTCAACGGCGACGCGGAAGCAACTGCTGCCACGGCCGCGATAGCCGGAAGCCATGTCGATGATTTTCTTGTGACGGGCGTGGGTCGTAACGCCCCGTTTGACGCGAGCCATGGATCAGTCCTCAGGCGTAAGGCAGGAACGACTTGACGATATCGGCGTCGCCCTTGGCCAGGATAAAGGTGCCACGCGCGGTCCGCTTCATCTTCTGGCTGCGCTTGCGCAGGTTATGGCGCTTGAACGCCACGTTCCCGCGCACCTTGCCGGTGCCGGTGAGACGGAAGCGCTTCTTGGCGCCGCTTTTCGATTTCAGCTTCGGCATGGCCGCAGGTTCCTGAAAAAGATGGAAAAAAGTACGAACCCACCCGGTCGACCAGGTGGCCGGGGGCGGAGCGCGTGTTTATAGCGGGACCGGCCCCGGATTGCAAGGCCCCCAAGGGCCCTTGCCCGCCCCAAATTGGTGCCGAAAAATCATTTTCTTTCAATGGGTTGGCGAAGGGCCGCCCGAGAGCCCCTCAGCGTGGCGACAGAACCATCACCATTTGCCGGCCTTCCATCTTCGGAATCGCCTCCACCTTGGCCTTTTCCTCGACCTCGTCGCGCACCTTGAACAGCACCTGGAGCCCCAGTTGCTGGTGCAGGAACTCGCGGCCGCGGAAGCGAATGGTGACCTTCACCTTGTCGCCTTCGTCGAGAAACTTGTGAACGGCCTTCATCTTGGTTTCATAGTCGTGCTGGTCGATGCCCGGACGCATCTTGATTTCCTTCACGTCCATGACCTTCTGCTTCTTGCGCGCCTCGTTGGCCTTTTTCTGGGCCTGGTACTTGAACTTGCCGTAATCGAGGATCTTGCAGACCGGCGGCTCGGCATTGGGCGAAACCTCGACGAGGTCGAGACCTGCCGCATCCGCCTGTTCCAGGGCCTGATCGAGGGACATGACGCCGAGCAATTCGCCTTCTGCGCCGACAACGCGGACCGATGACGACTGGATCGCCTCGTTCACGCGGGGGCCGTCCTTTTTGGGCGGCTGGTTCATGGTGGGCCTAGCTATGGAACGATCTCCATTAATTGTTGCACGGGATTGAATAACTCACAAAAAGACTGCCGGGGTGCGATCGTCCTGTCCTCGCACCCTCGAATATCGGTCGTTTTTCTTGGAAGTCTTATCCACCGGTCGCGGTTTTGGACGGGGCTTGCGCCTCTTTCGCAAGTCTAGCGCGGGCTTCATCCAGCGCAAGCGATTCTTGGCCCTGGGAGCCGAGCCGGCGGATGGCGACAGTGCGCTCCTCCGCCTCGCGCTTGCCGATGGCCATGATGACCGGGACCTTGGCCACGGAATGCTCGCGCACCTTGTAGCCGATTTTCTCGTTGGAAAGGTCCAGTTCGCACCGCAATCCGGCGGATTCCAGGGTTTCCTTGACCTCGCGGGCGTAATCGTCGCCGTCGCTGGTGATGGTCGCGATGACCACCTGAAGGGGCGCCAGCCACAAGGGGAAGGCGCCCGCATATTGCTCAACCAGGATGCCGAGGAAGCGTTCGAACGACCCCAGAATGGCGCGGTGCAGCATCACCGGGCGGTGACGGTTGCCGTCCTCGCCCATGTAGGAGGCGTCCAGGCGCTCGGGCAGCACGAAATCCACCTGCAGGGTGCCGCATTGCCAGTCGCGCCCGATGGCATCGCGCAGCACGAATTCCAGCTTGGGGCCGTAGAAGGCGCCTTCGCCGGGATTGAGGATGGTTTCCAGCCCCGCCGCCTGGACCGCTTCCTTGAGCGCGCCCTCGGCCCGGTCCCAGATTTCATCGGTGCCGGCGCGGGTTTCGGGCCGGTCGGAGAATTTCACCACCACGTCGGTGAAGCCGAAGTCGCGGTAAACACTCAGCAGCAGATCGCAGAACGCCTTGGTCTCCGACGTGATCTGGTCTTCGGTGCAGAAGATATGCGCGTCGTCCTGGGTGAAGGCGCGCACGCGCATCAGCCCGTGCAGCGCGCCCGACGGCTCGAACCGGTGGCATGAGCCGAACTCCGCCATGCGCAGCGGCAGGTCGCGGTAGCTCTTGATGCCCTGGCGGAAAATCTGCACATGGCACGGACAGTTCATCGGCTTGATGGCGAGCACGCGCTCGCCTTCGCTTTTCTTCGCCTCGTCGGAGCGCGGCGACGCGGTGAACATGGCATCGGCGAATTTTTCCCAGTGCCCCGACGCCACCCACAATGCCCGGTCCACCAGCATCGGTGTCTTGACCTCGACATAGTCGGCCGCTTCCAGCCGATCGCGGATATAGCTTTCCACGGTGCGGTAAAGGGTCCAGCCCTTGGGGTGCCAGAACACGCTGCCGACCGCTTCTTCCTGGATATGGAACAGGCCCATTTCGCGCCCGAGGCGGCGGTGATCGCGCCTTTCGGCTTCTTCCAGCCGGGTCAGGTAATCGGCGAGATCCTTGTCGCTGGCCCAGGCGGTGCCGTAGATGCGCTGCAACATCTCGTTGCGCGAATCGCCGCGCCAGTAGGCGCCGGCCAGCTTCATCAGCTTGAAGGCCTTGCCCAGCTTGCCGGTGGCGGGCAGATGCGGACCGCGGCACAGGTCGATGAAATCGCCCTGGCGATAGAGCGTCACATCGTCGGTCGCCGGGATCGATTCGATGATCTCCGCCTTGTAGTGCTCGCCCTGCTCCTTGAAGAATTCGACCGCCTTGTTGCGGTCCCAGACCTCGCGCTCGATCGCTTCGTTACGACCAACGATTTCGCGCATGCGCGCTTCGATCTTTTCGAGGTCTTCCGGCGTGAACGGCGTCGCGCGGGCGAAATCGTAATAAAAGCCGTTTTCGATTGCCGGGCCGATGGTCACCTGGGTTTCGGGATACAGTTCCTTCACCGCTTCGGCCATGACATGCGCGCAGTCATGACGGAGAAGCTCAAGCGCCGCATCGCCCGACTTGGCGGTGATGATTTCGATGGAAGCGTCTTTTTCGATGGCCCGCGACAGGTCCCGCATTTCCCCGTCGATCCTGACCGCCAGCGCCGCCTTGGCGAGGCCGGGACCGATTCCCGCCGCGACATCCGCCCCGGTCGTGCCCGCCGGCATCTGGCGCGACGATCCATCGGGAAGGGTCAAGGTAATGTCTGGCATCGGTGTCTCTATCGGGATTGCAAGGTCAACGGGCGCATCCGCGCGCCGCCGGGGAGAGTACTTTGGTTAACGCCCCTGTCAAGCCGGACGCCCGCCACACCCGCCTATTTCCTAGGGATTCAGGGTTAAGGAGCCCTTAATGGGAGGCCGTCGGGGGGCGCCGACGCAAAAGCATGGCGCCGCGCACCTCGTCCACGGTCAGCGCACCGAGTTGCTGGCGCCGGATCCATGTCGCGGTGCGCGTCGAACGGCCGGGCGGGGCCGGACGGCCCCCCGGACCCTCGTAGGGGCCGCGCGGACGGGTCAGGCCCGGATCGCTGACGCCGGAATAGAGCACCAGCGACGGGCAGCCCATGGCCGCGATCAGGTGCATGGGGCCGGTATCGTTGCCCACGGCACCGGCCGCATCGCGGGCCAGCGCCATAACGTCAAGGATGGGCGAATCATCGCACAGGTTCAGGATCGCCGCCGAAGCCGCCGCCACCGTGGCGCAGGCGTCCTTTTCCGCCGCCGTGCCCAGCACCACCGGACGATAGTCGATGGAAATCAGGCGCAAGGCCAGTTCCGCATAGCGGGTCGCGGGCCAGCGCTTGGCCAGGCGGCCGGCGGAACCGCCCGGCACCAGAAGCACGTAAGGCGCGCCGTCCTGGTCCAGCCGGTGGCGGCTGACATCCGCGTCCACCCAGGAAAAATCGAGCGGCGGGTATTCCGAACGCGCGATTCCGGCAATGGCCAGCTGCTCCGCCTGACGTTCAAGAGTGTGAATGGTTTCGCGGCGCGGATCGGTGTGCGGATGTGAACAGCCGCGCACGTTGCCCGACCATTCGGGCCGGGCCTTGGTGAAAGGCGGGCGCATAAGCCGGAAGTAATTGCCCGAACGGTCGTTGGTCTGGAGATCATAGACCCGCACGAAACCGGCGCCGTTCAACCGGCGGCCAAGCCGCCACCAGCCCACCCAGTCGAACCATCCCGGCCGCGTGTCGGTCCAGACTTCATCGAACAGGCCGGTCTTTTCGGCAAGACCCTTGAGCGACGGGATTGTCAGCAAGGTCAGGTGATCGCCCCGGTGATGGGCGCGAATCGCCGTCATGGCGCGGTACGACAGGATGAAATCGCCGAGCGCGCCGAGCTTGATCACCAGGATCCGGCGCCGCGCGGGCGCATCCTTAGAAAGAGAATCTGTCGCGGTCATGACGCCGTATCGCCGCCGAGCACTTCGGTGTAAATGCCCAGGGTCGCTTCGCACATCTGCGCATTGGAGAAACGCTCGCGCATGTCCGCCATGGCTTCGGCCGCAAGACGCAGACGCTGGGTCGCATCCAGCCCCAACGCGGCATGCAGCGCCGCCGCGAGGCTTTCGGAATTTTTGGGCCGGAACAGCCAGCCGGTGCGCTGGTCCACGACGATCTCCAGCGCGCCGCCGTGCGCCGGGCCCACCACCGGGCGGCCCATGGCCAGTGCCTCCGCCAGGGTGCGGCCGAAGGCTTCGGGCTTGGTCGCCGCCGACAGCACCACGTCGGAAAGCATGTAGGCGGCGGGCATATCGCGGCAGAAATCGACGAAGCGGACCATATCCATCACGTCGCGTGCCCGCGCCAGTTCCGTCAGCTGCGTCGTGTAGTCGCTGGACGCGGTATCGACCCCGGCCATGACGCACAGAACATCACGCCGCCCGAGCCGCGCCAACCCCTCGATCACCAGCGCATGGCCCTTCCAGTCGGAAAAGCGTCCGGGGAACAGGATGATCTTGCGGTCGTCGGGCAACTGCCAGCGGGTCGCCAGCTGGATGATTCGTTCCTGGGAAACATTGTCGGGATCGAACAGGTTCAGATCGACGCCCCGGTGAATGACCCGCACCCGCGCCGGGTCGACATGATAGCGGTCGATCACCAGGTGCTTGATGAAATCGGAAATGGCGATCACCCGTTCGCCCCGGCCCATGACGGCGTTGTAAAAGCGCTTGAGCGACCACGCATCGCCATAAGTACCGTGAAAGGTGGTGACGAAATACGCCCCCGTGCGCCGCGCGGCGGCTTCGGCGCTCCATGCCGGGGCGCGCGAACGGGCATGGATGATATCCACCGAATGGGCGACCATCAGCTTCGCCAGCCGCTTGACGTTGGCGCGCATCTTGAACGGGTTCTTGGTCGCCAGCGGCAGTTCGACATGGGTAATGCCGTGGCGGGTCAGTTCGCGCACCATGGGACCGCCCTCGGACGCGACCATCGCGCCCCACCCGGCATTGGCCAGCGCGATGGCGATGTCGATGGTGCCACGCTCGACCCCGCCGCCGTGCAACGCGGGCAGCACCTGCAGCACCATCGGCGGGCGGCCTTCCGGCACCTCGTCTTCGATGCTAGTTTGGCTCGCCTCGGGGGCGGACGCGGGTTCGCTTGACGTCATCGGGAAAAAATATCCATGGGGGCCGGGTTATCCCCGCCACGGGACAAAGATGCAAGAGGCAATTGCCAATCTACCACGCCCCGGACGCGGGTCCATCGCCTACCGCAGGCGCGCGGGTGCGAAAAATGCCGCCGGAACCGATGCGCGGCCCGGCCTGATGTTCCTTGGCGGCTTCATGTCTGACATGGAGGGCACCAAGGCGCAATGGCTGGAGGGTTTTGCCGCCGCCCGCGGCCTGCCATCGCTGCGTTTCGACTATTCCGGCCACGGCCGCTCCGAGGGCGCTTTTACCGACGGCACCATCGGCGCCTGGCTCGACGATGCGCTTGATGTTTTCGACCAATTGACCGAAGGCCCGCAGGTGCTGGCGGGATCGAGCATGGGCGGCTGGATCGCGCTGCTGCTAGCGCTTCGCCGCCCGGAACGGGTCCGGGGCATCGTCGGCATTGCGGCGGCGCCCGATTTCACCGAGGACCTGATCCATCGCGAGCTGGACGACGCGCAACGTGCGACCCTGATGCGCGACGGCATCCTGCACCTGGCCAGCGAATATTCCGAAACGCCCTATCCCATCACCCGGCAATTGATCGAGGAAGGCCGCAACCATCTTTTGCTGGACGCGCCCATCGCCGTTTCCTGCCCGCTACACCTGGTCCATGGTCGGATGGACAGCGACGTGCCCTGGCAAACCGCGACCCGCATTGCGGAAAAAATCGCGCATCCGGACGTCGCGATCACCTTCATCGATGACGGCGATCACCGATTGTCCCGCCAACAGGACCTGGCGCGCATCGGCGCGGCGCTGGACGACGTGATCGGGTCAGGCTTCCGCGGCTAGGATCGCCGCCAGGCCTTCGCGGTATGTCGGGTAGCGCAGCACGACACCAAGTGCCCGCTTGAGGCGGTCGTTGCGGACGCGCTTGGAATCGGCCCAGAAGCTTTGCGCTATCGGCGACAGCACGGCGTCACCATAGGCTGTCAGGGGCGGCAGCGGCACACCCAGAAGCCCGGCGGCGTGTTCGATCACCGCGCGCGGCGCCGCCGCCTCGTCATCGCAGACGTTGTAAATTTCGCCCGCCACCGGCCGCGCCATGGCGGCGGCCAGCACGGCGGCGATGTCATCGACATGGATGCGCGAAAAGACGTGGCCGGGCTTGTCGATGCGCCGCGCCGTCCCGGCGCGCAACTGATCGAAGGCCGATCGCCCCGGCCCGTAAATTCCGGCAAGGCGGAAAACCTGCACCACCAGCCCGGTCCGATCGCCGAAACGCAGCCAGTCCAGTTCCGCCGCCACCCGCCGCCGCGCCCGTTCCGATGTCGGGCGCAGGGCCGAGCCCTCGTCCACCCAGGCGCCGTCACGGTTACCGTAAACCCCGGTGGTGGAGAGGTAGCCGATCCAGCGGGGCCGCGCCGCCTCGAGTGCGGCGCGGGCATGAGCCAGCACCGGGTCGCCGTCACCGGGCGGAATTGAAACGAGAACGTGGGTGATGCCATCCAGCGCATCGGCGACCAGCGGGCCGGTGCCGTCGAATACCACGGCGCCGATCCCCTGGGCTTTTAGTGCCGCCGCCTTTTCCGGCGTGCGCGCGCTCGCCGTCACGCGCCGCGGTTCGGGCCCATTGGCAAGGTGGCGGGCCAGTGCGGCGGCGGTGTAGCCGAAGCCGAAACAGAACAGGGAACGGGTCGCATCCATGGGCCGCGATCATAGAGGAAACCGCGCTTGCGGCGCGACCCCGCTTGCCGCGATGATGCGCGCCATGCTCAGCCTTCCCGCCCTTGGCCTGGTGACCCTCGCCACCGCGTTCACCCCCGTTGCCGATGATGGCTACGGCGCCTGCATGGCGCTGGCCCGCACAGCGCCCGACAAGGCCATCGACCGTGCCGAGACCCTGTGGACGCAGGGTGCCGCCAACCCGGCGCGCCATTGCCTGGCCGTCGCCTTGATCGCCAAGGGCCGCCTGCGCGAGGCGGGCAAGGTTTTGTTCGACCTGGCGGGACAATCCGCCAAGGCCGGGCCCACCGAGCAAGCGGAGCTGTTCGCCCAGGCGGGCCGCGCCTGGATCGGGGCCGGACGGTCGGAACAGGCGGAAGCAGCGTTGAGCCGGGCGCTGTTGCTGGCACCGGGCAACGGCGGCTATCACATCGACCGCGCGGTAGCGCGCGGCAACGCGGGACGCAATTTCGCGGCGCTGGAGGACCTCAACGACGCCCTGCAGATCGCGCCGGGCAATATCGAGGCGCTGGTGTTGCGGGCCGCCGCCTGGCGCCGGGTGGGCGCGCGTGACCTGGCGGAACAGGATGTGGCCGAGGCGCTGAGGCTCGACCCGCGCCGCGCCGGGGCCTGGATCGAACGGGCCAAGCTGGCCGAAGCGGCGGGCGATACGGCCGGGGCCACGGCGGCTTACCGTCAGGCACTGAAAATCTATCCCAGCGGGCCCGCGGGCACCAGCGCACGCGCCGCACTTGCCCGGCTTGCGGGCGCCCGGCCGCGCTGATCGCGCCGTCTATTCGTCGTCGGGTTTATCCAGGTAGGTCCTTGCGAACTGCTGCCAGTCGCCGCCGGGCGAATCGCATTCGATGCTGGGATCCATCGCCAGGCGAATGGAGATGCCGCCGCCTTTCCACAGTTCGATCCAGCCGCCTTCGCTGCCGAAGGACTTGTCCAGCACCCGCATGCGCAGTTTCTTGAGCACGTAACGCGGCAGGAACAGAAAACCGAAAAATGCCAGCGCCGCGAACAGCGAAAGTCCCGCCTGCCAGCTTGAAGTGATGCCGGTGTAAAGCGACAGGAACAGCACCAGCGCGATGGGCACCCAGTTTTCGTAGGCGCTGTAGACCGGCGAGCCGGGCCGGTTCAGCACCGCCAGCTTGGTACCGAAGTGAATCCGCCCCAGAAGGTACGAACGATAAATCAGTTCATGAGGGGTTTCGTTACCCGTGCGCGGCCCCAATTCCTCAAGCGGCGTCTTCGGGGTGACCTTTGCTTTCGCCATTGTCTCCGTCTTCGTCTGGATGTTTGCGATGGGGGCTAAAAATCGAGATCGGCATAATGCCGGGGCGGCGGCATTCCGGCAATATGATCAGCCAGAATGGCGCGGAAGGACGGGCGCGACTTTATGCGCACATACCAGTCCTTGGCGATGGGAAACTTTTCCCACGCCACATCGCCGATGTAATCGAGGCATGACAGATGCGCCGCCGCCGCGATATCGGCCAGCGAGAAGTTCTCGCCGGCGAGCCAGGTCCGCCGCTCCGCCAGGTAGGAAATGTATTCGAGATGGATCGGCAGGTTGGCGTGCCCGGCCCGAATCGCCCCGGAATTGGGCTCGCCCAGGCCAAGAAAGCGTTTCATCATTTTTTCGCCGACCAGGTTGCGCGTGACCTCACGGTCGAACTTGAGATCGAACCACGCGGTCAGGCGGCGCACCTCGGCCCGTGCCTTGGGCGTATCGCCGATAAGCACGGGGCGCGGGACCTGTTCTTCGATGTATTCGCAAATCGCCGAGGATTCGGCCAGAACCGTGCCATCGTCTTCAACCATGACCGGAACCTGTCCCGCCGGGTTGAGGGCAAGGAACGCGGTACGGCGCTCCCACACCTTTTCGACCTGCATTTGGAACTCCGAACCCTTCTCTGCGAGAACGATCCGGACCTTGCGGCTAAAGGGGCATAGCGCGACGTGATAGAGCAGACGCATCGCGCGTCAATGTAATGGGAAACGCGGCGGAAGGGAAATTGTCCCCACCGCTCAGGCGCGGCCGCGAACGGCCTGGCGGCGGATCAGCCACCATACCGGCAGGCCGAGCAGAACCGCGCCCACGCCGACAAGGGCGCCGATCCCGGTATAGGCCAGGGCGGAATGCAGCATATAGGCCGAAGAGGCGCAGAAAAGCAGCGGTGTCAGCGGGAACAGCGGCACCCGGAAGACCCCGTCCGGAGCGATCCCACGCCGGGGGCCCGGCAGGTGCCGGATCCGGGGGACTTCTGAGGATGGATTTCGCAATCCGATTGCGGCGCAAATATGGCCGGGATGACGCGCAGGCGTTCGGGTTCAGCCGGTGCGCTCGGCGCTGGACACGGGGTGTTCGAGAATATCCAGCATCTCGCGCGGGATGACCTGCCAGAACTTGGACTTTTCCCGGTTCCAGGCATTGAGCAGCCGTTCGGCGAAACGTGACTGGGTGGCCTGGACATGGCTTTCGACCAGGTCCTTGACCTTCTTTTCCCAATACGGCGTTTCGATGCGCTGCCAGGTCAGGGTCTCGGCGTTGACGCGGTCCTTGAACGTCTCCATCGGATCGTAGACGAAGGCCATGCCGCCGGTCATGCCGGCGCCGAAGTTGTCGCCGACCGGACCCAGGATCACCACCGTGCCGCCGGTCATGTATTCGCAGCCGTTGGAGCCGCAGCCCTCGACCACGGCATCGGCGCCGGAGTTACGGACGCAGAACCGTTCCCCGGCCTGGCCTGCGGCGAACAGGGTGCCCGCCGTGGCGCCGTAAAGCACCGTGTTGCCGACGATGGTGTTTTCATTGGACACCAGCGGCGACGATGCCAGCGGCCGCACCACAATGGCGCCGCCCGACAGGCCCTTGCCGGTGTAGTCGTTGGCATCACCGAAAACCTCGAGCTTGAGCCCCTGCACCGCGAAGGCGCCGAGGGATTGCCCGGCGGTCCCGCGCAGACGCACCGTCACCTGCCCCGGCTCCAGCTTGTCCATGCCGAAGCGACGCGTGATCGCCGACGACAGCTTGGCGCCAATGGCGCGCTGGGTGTTGCGGACGTTGTACTGAAGCTGCATCTTCTCGCCGACTTCAAGCGCGGGGGCGGCATCCTCGATCATTTCCGCGTCCAGGGTTTCGGGCACTTCGTTGCGGCCCTCGATCGCGCAGAAACGCGGGTTCTTGCCCGGATCCGCCTGGGACAGCAGCGGATTGAGATCGAGATCGTCGAGATGTTCAGAGCCCCGGCTGACCTGGGTCAGCAGATCGGTGCGGCCGATGATTTCCTCGAGCGAATGCGCGCCCAGCGTGGCCAGAATCTCGCGCACCTCCTCGGCGATGAAGCTGAACAGGTTGACCACTTTTTCCGGACTGCCGGTGAACTTGTCGCGCAGCTTGGCCGACTGGGTGCAAACCCCGACCGGACAGGTGTTGGACTGGCACTGGCGCACCATGATGCAGCCCATGGCCACCAGAGAAATGGTGCCGATGCCGAATTCCTCCGCACCCAGAAGCGCCGCCATGACCACGTCGCGGCCGGTCTTGAAGCCGCCGTCCACACGCAGGGTGACGCGATGGCGCAACTGGTTGAGCGTCAGTACCTGGTTGACCTCGGACAGGCCCATTTCCCACGGCAAGCCCGCATACTTGATCGAGCTTTGCGGCGAGGCCCCGGTGCCACCGGAATGACCGGAGATCAGGATGGTATCGGCCTTGGCCTTGGCCACGCCCGCGGCGATGGTGCCGATGCCGGTCTGGGACACCAGCTTCACGCACACCTTGGCGTCGGGGTTGATCTGCTTGAGGTCGTAGATTAGCTGGGCCAGGTCCTCGATCGAATAGATGTCGTGATGGGGCGGCGGCGAAATCAGGGTAATCCCCGGCGTCGAATGACGCAGGCGGGCGATCATCTCGCTGACCTTGATGCCGGGCAGCTGGCCGCCCTCGCCGGGCTTGGCACCCTGGGCGACCTTGATTTCCAACTCGCGGCAGTTGTTCAGGTATTCCGCCGTCACGCCGAAACGGCCCGAGGCCACCTGCTTGATCGCGCTTGAGGCATTGTCGCCGTTGGCACGCGGACGGTAGCGCGCCGGATCCTCGCCGCCCTCGCCGGAATCGGACTTGGCGCCGATGCGGTTCATGGCGATGGACAGGGTTTCATGGGCTTCGGGGCTGAGCGCGCCGAGCGAAATGCCCGGCGCCACCAGGCGACGGCGAATATCGGTAATGGACGCCACCGAATCGAGATCGATCGGGCCGGGGCCGTCCTTGAAATCCAGCAGGTCGCGCAGACTGACCGGCGGACCGTTATGGACCATCGCGGAAAAGCGCTTATAGACCGCGTAGGAATCCCCCGATACCGCCCGTTGCAAGGTGTGGATCATATCGCCGGTGAGCGCATGCACCTCGCCCGACTGGCGGTAGGAATAAAACCCACCCACCGGCAAGGTGACGTTGGCGGCGCTGTAGGCGGCATGATGCAGTTCCACCGCCTTGCGCTCGATGCCGGTCAGGCCGATGCCGGAAATGCGCGACGTCATGCCCGGGAAGAATTCCGCCACCAGCGCGCGCGACAGGCCGACGGCTTCGAAGTTGTAGCCGCCGCGATACGAAGACAGGACCGAAATGCCCATCTTCGACATCACCTTCAGGATGCCCTGGTCCACCGCCTTCTTGTAGTGGTGCACGCAATCTTCCGCGGTCATGCCCGGGAACAGGTTGCGCCGGTGGCGATCCTTGATGGATTCCTCCGCCAGGTAGGCATTGACCGTGGTCGCGCCGACACCGATCAGCACGACGAAGTAATGCACGTCCATGCACTCACCCGAGCGCACGTTGAGCGAGGTAAAGGTGCGCAACTGCTGGCGCACCAGGTGCGTGTGCACCGCACCGGCGGCAAGGATCATCGGGATCGCGGCGCGGGTATCGCCCATTGCCTGATCGGTCAGGATCACATGCACGGCACCGCCGCGCACGGCATCCTCCGCCTCGCGCTGGATGCGATCCAGGCCTTCGCGCAGCGCGCCGTCGCCGGCCTTGGCATCGAAGGTGCAGTCGATTTCCACCGCGTTCTTGCCCATGTAATCGCGCATGGCCTTGAATTCGGCATTCAGCAGCACCGGGCTTTCAAGCTGCAAAAGATGGGTCTGGGATTCGCTCTCGTCGAGAATGTTGCCGAGGTTGCCGAGGCGCGTCTTCAGGCTCATCTGGTAGTTTTCGCGCAGGCTGTCGATCGGCGGGTTGGTCACCTGGCTGAAATTCTGACGGAAGAAATGGTGCAGGCCGCGATACTTCTCCGACAACACCGCGAGCGGCGTGTCGTCACCCATGGAGCCGATCGGCTCCTTGCCGTCCTCGGCCATGGGGTGCAGGATCGCCTCCAGCTCCTCCATGGTGTAGCCGAGGGCGCGCTGGCGCAGGCGCAGTTCCTCGCGCTCGAACTGGACGGGCACGTCCGCCGTGGCGCGCAAGCGCGAATCCAACGGCTTGATATTCTCCACCCACTTTGAATACGGGTTGCGGGCCGCCAGCAGGTCCTTGATGGCGCCGTTGTCGTAGAACTTTCCTTCCTTGAGATCGACACCGATCATGCCGCCCGGACCGATGCGTCCCTTGGCGGTGATGTTGCTTTCGTTCACCGGCACCATGCCCGATTCGGAACCGACGATCAAAAGCCCGTCGCTGGTCAGGGTGTAACGCATGGGGCGCAGACCGTTGCGGTCCATCCCGGCAACGACCCAGCGGCCGTCGGTGGCGGCGATGGCGGCGGGGCCGTCCCACGGCTCCATCACGCAGTTACAGTAGGAATAGAAATCCTTGTGCGCATCGGGCATCTGCGCCTTGTTGGACCACGAATCGGGAATCAGCATGGACTTGACCATCGGCGCGGGCCGGCCGGCGCGCACGATCACCTCGAACACCGCGTCAAGGGCCGCCGAATCCGACGAACCGGACTGGATCACCGGCTTGATGTCGTTGATGTTGTCGCCGAAGACATCGGAGGCCATCCGGGTTTCGTGGCTTTTCATCCAGTTGCTGTTGCCACGAAGCGTATTGATCTCGCCGTTATGGGCCAGCATTCGGAACGGTTGCGCCAGGCGCCAGTTGGGGAAGGTATTGGTGGAATAGCGCTGGTGGAAAATGGCGAAGGATGAAATGAACCGCTCATCCAGAAGATCGGGATAGAACAGGTCCACCTGTTCGGCGAGGAACAGGCCCTTGTAAATGATCGAGCGGCAGCTCAGCGAGCAGATGTAGAAGTCGTTGATGTGCTCACCCAGCACACGCTTCTCGATGCGGCGGCGAATCAGGTAAAGATCGGTTTCGAACTGGTCCTGATCGACGCCAGGATTGGACGCGATCATGATCTGTTCGATTTCGGGACGGGTCGCGTTGGCCTTGTCGCCGATCACCTCGACGTTGACCGGCACCTGGCGCCAGCCATAGATCGTGTAGCCGAAATTCAGGATCTCGCTTTCGACGATGGTGCGGCAGCGCTCCAGCTGGCCAAGGTCGGTCTTGGGCAGAAAGACCTGACCGACACCCAAACGGCCGGGCTTGGGTTCGTGGCCGGTGCGCGCGATATGTTCCTTGAAGAAGTCCTGGGGAATCTCGACGTGGATACCGGCGCCGTCGCCGGTCTTGCCGTCGGCATCCACCGCGCCGCGATGCCACAGCGCCTTGAGCGCGTTGATGCCCGCGACCACGACTTCACGGCGCGGGCGGCCGTCCAGCGCGGCAACCAGGCCGACGCCGCAGGCGTCATGCTCCATCGAGGGATCGTAGGCGTGCGCGGCTTCCAGCCGTTCGGCGTTTTCACGCCACAGGCGCACGGCTTCGGCACCGGCGGGAATGATCTGATCGTCCATGTGTTTTCCCCCTCGCCTATTCGGCCGCGCTCTGGGCGCGGGCGCGGGCCTTGGCTTCGCAATAGCGGTGAATGGCATCGGCGGCCTGGCGGCCGTCATGGATCGCCCATACGACCAGCGAAGCGCCGCGCACGATATCGCCGGCGGCGAAAACGCCGTCCACCGAAGTCATCATGTTGCGGTAATTGACCTTGAGCGTGCCCCAGCGGGTCACGGCAAGATCGGGTTCGCCGAACAGGGTCGGCAAGTCTTCCGGATCGAAGCCGAGCGACTTGATCACCAGGCTGGCATCAACGGTGAACGATGAGCCCTCGATCGGCTCCGGCGTCTGGCGGCCGGACGCATCGGGCACGCCGAGGTGAATGCGCTGGGCGCGAACGCCCGCGACCTTGCCGTCGCCCAGGAACGCTTCCGGCGAGGCCAGCCAGACGAATTCCACGCCCTCTTCCTCGGCATGGCCGACCTCTCGGCGCGAACCGGGCATGTTGTCGCGGTCGCGGCGGTAGAGGCACTTCACCGACTTCGCGCCCTGGCGCACCGCGGTGCGCACGCAGTCCATGGCCGTGTCGCCGCCGCCGATGACCACCACGTCGCGCCCGGCGGCGTTCAGGGTGCCGTCATCGAAGGCCGGGACCTGATCGCCCAGGCCCTTGCGGTTGGACGTGGTCAGGTAATCCAGCGCCTGGTGCACGCCGGTCAGGCCCGCGCCCGGCAACTGGATATCGCGCGCCTTGTAAACGCCGGTGGCGATCAGGAGCGCGACATGGCGCTTGCGCAGCTCGCCGATGGTGGCATCGCGGCCGACCTCGAAGTTGAGGTGAAACTGGATGCCGCCATCCGCCAGCAGGCGCGCGCGGCGGGCAACAATTTCCTTTTCCAGCTTGAAATTGGGGATGCCGTAAATCAGCAGTCCGCCGACACGGTCATAGCGGTCATAGACATGAACTTCGTAGCCGAGCCTGCGCAACTGCTCGGCGGCGGCGAGGCCGCCGGGACCGGCACCGATGATGCCGACCGAACGGCCGTTCTCGCGTCGCGGCACCGGCGGCTTGACCCAGCCGCGCTCGAACGCCGTGTCGGTGATGTATTTTTCAACGGAACCGATGGTCACCGAGCCGTGGCCCGATTGCTCAAGCACACAATTGCCTTCGCACAAGCGGTCCTGGGGGCAGATACGGCCGCACACCTCGGGCATGTTGTTGGTGGCGGCGGAGACTTCGAAGGCTTCTTCGAGGCGGCCCTCGGCGCTGAGCTTCAGCCAGTCCGGGATATTGTTGGAGACGGGGCAGTGCACCTGGCAAAAAGGCACGCCGCATTGCGAGCAGCGGGCGGCCTGGTCGGCGGCATCGGTATCGGAAAAGCGGGCGTAGATTTCACCGAAATCGCGGCGGCGGTCCTCCGCCTCGCGCTTGTCGGGCATCCGGCTGCCGAGGCCGGTAAACTTGAGCATTTGCTGTGGCATCGTTGCTTCCGTCCGCTTTCCATCGCTTTGCCAAGGGTCCACCCGGCTGCGGGAGGACCGACCGAAATCGCGCCTGTTTCGCCCCCGCGGAACCGGAACGCCGGAACCGGGAGGCGATCCGGTCTTCTGCCTGAAGGGAGCCGGCCAAACGCCTGATAGGGCGGTTAATATGGGACAATCCGCTGGATGGCGAGCAAAAACGTACAATTAAGTCAATCTTACTGTCCTACATTTTGCCTCTGAGACGCAATTACAGCGTAGTCAGCGCCGGGGCTGGCCGATGCCGGGAAATTACACTCCATAGATAGTACCGTTTTGGTACTATATTAGGCTCGGTACAAGGAATGCGCCGGTCAGGACGGCACGCCGGTTCCATGCTATAAGCCATGACCAAGCCATGGTGAGCGCCGCGAGAGCGCGAGAGGGGGAGTTCAAGGGTGAGTCTGGTTCACATATTCGTCGTCGCCCTGGTCCAGGGCATAACCGAATTCCTGCCCATTTCCTCCCAGGCGCACCTGATCCTCGTGCCCCGCCTTACCGGCTGGTGCGACCAGGGCCTGCTGATCGATATCGCCGTCCATGTCGGCACCCTGGGGGCGGTGATGGTCTATTTCTGGCGCGACTGTTTCGCCATGAGCCGGGGCGTCGCCAACCTGGCGCGCGGGCGCGTCACCCCCGATGGCCGGCTGTTCCTGCTGATCGTTCTGGCGACTATTCCGGTGGTGATCGCGGGCTACGCGGTCAAGACCTACCTCGGCCTGTCGTTCCGTTCCCTTGAAGTGATCGCCTGGGCCACCCTCGGCTTCGCCGTCGTGCTGTGGGCCACCGACCGTTGGGGCCTGCGGGTACGCCGGGTCGAACACATGACCTGGGACAGTGCCCTCGTTATCGGCTTCGCCCAGGCGGTGGCGCTGATCCCCGGCACATCGCGTTCCGGCATTACCATGACGGCGGCACGCATGCTCCGGTTTGAGCGCGTGGATGCGGCGCGGTTTTCCATGCTGATGGCGATGCCGGTCATCATCGCCGCCGGCACGCTGGCGGGACTTGACCTGATCAAGGCGGGCAATGCCGAGCTGACCCATACGGTGACGCTGGCGATGGGGTTGTCCTTCGGCGCCGCGCTGATCGCCATTGCCGCGCTGATGGGCTGGCTCAAGCGCGCCAGCTTCGCGCCGTTCATCATCTACCGGCTGATCCTGGGAGCGGCGCTTTTGATCGCCATATACGGCTACGGCGTCACCGACGCGGCGCTGACATCGGCCTGCCCGGCCTGAGATCAGATCCGCGACGTCTTGAAGCGGCCGGTCGCGCGGAAACGATCAAGGTAACCCGGCAACACGACCTCCGCCGCCGTCGGCTGGATGCCAAGCGCTTCCAGCCCCGGCCCCGTCGCCACGTTGTCGCTGCGCAAAAGCCGCGCCTGGTCACGGGTCAGCACCGGCGGCAGGCCAAGCCTGGCGCCGATATCGCCGAACCATCCGATGACATCGGCAAGCTTCATCGGCAGCGGCAACAGGATACGGCGGCGCCCGGTCTCGGCCAGGATCAATTCCATGATTTCGGCGAAGGTATAAACCCGCGGACCACCCAGTTCGAAGGTTCCCCCACGCAGGTCCGGCCGCGTCAGGGCGCCTTCCACCGCCGCCGCGACGTCGCCGACATAGACCGGCTGGAACCGGTTGGTGCCGCCGCCGAACAAGGGCAGCAAGGGCGACAGCCGCGCCAGCGCGGCAAAGCGGTTGAAAAAATCGTCCTCGGGGCCGAACACCACCGACGGGCGCAAAACGGTCACGCCGGGGAAGGCGGCGCGGGCCGCCGCCTCACCCTCGCCCTTGGTGCGCGCGTAGCTCGACGTGGCGGCGGGATCGGCGCCGATGGCCGAAACATGGACAAAAGACCGGACCCCGGCTGCGGCCGCGGCGGCGGCGATGATGCCCGGCGCCCCGGCATGGACGCGGGCAAAGGAATTGCGGCCCGACGGGTAGAGCACGCCGACCAGGTTGACGGCCCCGTCGGCGCCCGCCAGCGCGCGCGCCACCAGGCCCGGATCGGTCACATCGCAGAAAACCGCGGCGACCTGCCCGACATCGCCCATGGTCCTGAGGAAAGCCGCCCTTTCCGGGTCGCGCACGGCGGCGATGACGCGGGCGCCTCCGGCCGCGAGGCGGCGCACCACGTTGCGGCCGATAAAGCCGGAAGCACCGAAAACCGTGACCTGGCGGGGACCCATGATGTTCACTCCTGCAGCGAGGGGGGAGCCTTGCCTATATTCGCAGGGTCGGGCGCCGTCAAGGCTTCGCCGCCCGATGCAGGGCAAGCCGTTGACTTTGCCCGGCGCGGAGTATATTCAACCCCGCTTGCAACGGCGCCGGTCCTCTGGCCCTGGCCGCCGCGCCCCGCGAGGGGCGATGCTCCGCATTCCGTGCCCAGGTGGCGGAATTGGTAGACGCGCTGGCTTCAGGTGCCAGTGGCCGCAAGGCCGTGGAAGTTCGAGTCTTCTCCTGGGCACCAACATCTTCCCGCCGGCGATGGCCGTGCGGCGGGCGGCGAAGGAGCGATTGATGACCATCCATCTGCATCAGGGTGATTTGCCCGCCGACGTTGATCTCGGTCCGGTGATCGCCGTCGATACCGAAACCATGGGCCTGCAAACCGCGCGCGACCGCCTGTGCCTGGTCCAGTTGTCCGCCGGCGACGGCGACGCCCACCTGGTCAAGATGGCCAATGCCGGACGCCCGCTCAATGCACCCAACCTCGCCGCCCAGCTCGCCGACCCTGAACGGCTGAAGCTGTTTCATTTTGCCCGCTTCGATATCGCCGCGCTGAAGCACTGGCTCGATGTTGATTGCGGCCCGGTCTATTGCACCAAGATCGCGTCCAAGCTGGCGCGCACCTATACCGATCGGCATGGCCTGGCCGACCTGTGCCGCGAGCTTCTCGGCACCGACCTGTCCAAGCAGCAGCAGTCGTCGGACTGGGGCGCCGATGAGCTGAGCGAGCCGCAAAAAATCTACGCGGCGTCCGACGTCCTGCATCTTCACGCGCTGCGCGAACGCTTCGATGTGATGCTGGCCCGCGAAGGCCGCGACCACCTCGCCCGCGCCTGCTTCGACTTCCTGCCCCACCGGGTCGCCCTCGACCTCGCGGGCTTCGGCGCGGGCGACGATATCTTCCAGCATTGACACGGGTGTAAAGGGCCGGCCGGTTCTGCTAGCATCACCGCCGGAAAGTCCCGCGCGAAAACGATCATGGCCACGGCACCGAAAAAGAAAAAGACAGCGTCCCCGCGGACGAAGCCCCGCAGCCCCAAGGCGAAAGCCGTCTCCGACGGCGGCCTGGCGGCGGCGCGACGCGTGTTTGAAATCGAGGCCGAGGGCCTGACCCGCACCGCGCGCGGGCTCGACGGGAAATTCGTGCGCGCCCTCGACCTGCTGGCCGACATAAAGGGGCGCATCATCGTTTCCGGCATGGGCAAGAGCGGCCATATCGCCAACAAGATCGCGGCGACGCTGGCATCCACCGGGTCGCCCGCGTTTTTCGTTCATCCCGGCGAGGCGTCCCACGGCGATCTCGGCATGATCACCCGCGACGATGCCGTCATCGCGCTGTCGAATTCCGGCACCACGGCGGAACTGTCGGACCTGATCGCGCACACCCGCCGCTTTTCCATTCCGCTGATCGCCATTACGTCCGGCGGCAAAAGCCAGTTGGCGGAAGCCGCCGATGTCGTGCTGGCGCTGGCGCGGGTCGAGGAAGCCTGCCCCATGGGTCTCGCGCCGACCACGTCCACGACCATGACGCTGGCCATGGGCGATGCCATCGCGATCGCACTGCTGGAGCGGCGCGGGTTTACCCCGGATGATTTTCAGTTGCTGCATCCCGGCGGACAACTCGGCAAGAAGCTGCTCAAGGTCGGCGACATCATGCATCGCGGCGACGACATTCCGCGCACCACGCCGAACACGGCGATGGCGGAAGTGCTGATCACGATGACCGCGAAACGATTCGGCTGCATCGCCGTGACCCGGGGCAATGCCATCGCTGGCGTGATCACCGACGGCGATTTGCGCCGCCACATGGCGCCGAACCTTGTCAGCCGCAAGGCGCGCGACATCATGACTCCGGCGCCGGTCACCATCGGCTCCAACGCGCTGGCGATGGAAGCACTGGGCATCATGAACGACCGCGCCATCACGACGCTGTTCGTCGTCGATGACGGACAACTGACCGGCATCGTTCACATTCACGACATCCTTCATTCGGGCGTCGCCTGACGCATGGCCGGCGCACCGGATATCACCGCCCCCCCGACCGGTGGTCCGGCGGCGCGGCGGCGCGGCTGGAGCCGTACCGTCACCCTGCTCAAGATCCTGCTTCCCACCGTCGCGCTGGCGCTGATGGCCCTGGTGGCGATCTGGGCGCAACTGCGCAACACCGATGGCGGCTTTCGCATCGGCTTTTCCCTGATCAAGCCCGAAGATGCACGCACCCTGAGCATGATCAATGCCCGCTACGCGGGCCGCTCGCGCTCGAAGCAACCCTACCTGGTGACCGCGCGAACCGCGGTCCAGGCGCGGCCCGGTGCCGACCTGATCAAGCTGACCGAGCCCAAGGGCGACATCACCATGAAAGGCGGCGCCTGGGTGGCGCTGACCGCGCCGACGGGCGATTACCTTCAGTCGAAGGAACTGCTCGACCTCAGTGGCGGGGTCAACCTGTTCCATGATTCCGGGCTTGAGTTCAACAGCCCCACCGCCCGGATCGATCTTCGCAATTCAACCGCCATCGGTCACGACCCCGTGGTTGGCCACGGACCGGCTGCGGATATCAAGTCCACGGGGTTTCGCGTCCTTGATGAAGGTGCGCGCGTGATTTTTACCGGCAAGGCGCATCTGACGCTTTATCCCAAGCAAAAGACGCCGGCACCGAAAAAACGGGGAGGCGCAAAATGAACTGGGATCAGGCACGACGCTTAGTCCGGGCCACGGCCGTGATCGTGGCAACCGCCATCGCGCCCTTCGCCGCCGCGAACATGACCGCGACCGCATGGGCGGCGCAGAGTCTCGGCATCGGCGGCAGCAACAACAAAAATCCGATCCAGGTCTATGCGGACAACGGCATCGAGTGGAACCAGAACACGCGCCAGTACATTGCCCGCGGCAACGCCAAGGCGATCCAGGGCGACACCACGGTCTACGGCGACACGCTGGTCGCCTACTACGAAGAAATTCCGGGCGGCAATACGGAGATTTACCGTCTCGATGCCCTGGGCAACGTGCGCATCGTGTCGCCGACAGAAACCGCCTATGGCGAGAAAGGCGTCTACGATGTTCGCAATGGCGTGCTGGTGCTGACCGGGCGCAACCTGCGCTACGTCACCCCCGATGAGATCATCACCGCGCGCGACAGCCTGGAATATTACGAACAGAAAAAGCTGGCGGTGGCGCGCGGCAATGCCGTATCGCGTCCGGTCGCATCGAAAACAACGAATAAGAAAACGAAAAAATCCACACCCGCCGCCAAAAGCAACGACCGGACCGTGCGCGCCGATATCCTGACTGCACGCTTTCGCGACGACCAGGCCCCGGCCGCGAAAAAGAAAAAGCCAGCCCCCACGGGCAACGGGCCGAGGGGCAATACGCTGGAGCGCATGGATGCCTGGGGCAACGTCATCGTGACGCGGCCTGGCGAAATTGCCCGCGGCGCGCGCGGCGTCTACTTCCCGGAACGCGACATCGCCAACCTGTGGGGTAAGGTCCGCATCACCCGGGCGGGCAACCAGCTCAACGGCGAATTCGCCGAGGTAAACTTCGCCACCGGCATTTCACGCATCCTTTCCAGCCCCAGCGCCCCGGTCCAGGCGCTGATCGAACAGGAAAAAACCGTGCCAAAACGGCCCGATAGCGAAAAAAATTCACCAAAAAGCAAGAATTAGGCCAATAATGGGGCTATGAACGCCAACAGCGTCCCCAAACCCGGTTCGATCCGACCCGCCCGCGATGCCGATGACGGCCCCGCGCTAGTCCGTGACAATACCGGCCTCGAAGCCGTCAACCTGGGCAAGCGCTTCAAGAAGCGCCCGGTGCTGCGCGACGTGTCGCTTTCCGTGCAGCGCGGGGAGGTCGTCGGCCTGCTCGGGCCCAACGGCGCCGGCAAAACCACCTGCTTCTATATCGTCAGCGGCCTGATCGCCGCCGATTACGGCGCCATCCGGCTCGACGGCCAGGACATCACCGATTTGCCCATGTACCGCCGCGCCCGTCTGGGGATCGGCTACCTGCCGCAGGAAGCCTCGATCTTCCGCGGTCTCAATGTCGCCGACAACATCCGCGCCGTGCTCGAGGCCGTGGAGCCGGACCGCGACGTGCGCGAGACCATGCTGGAAGACCTGCTGGCGGAATTTTCTATTTCGCATCTTCAGCGCACCCCGGCGCTGGCGCTGTCGGGCGGCGAACGCCGCCGGGTGGAAATCGCCCGCGCGCTGGCGGCGCAGCCCCAGTTCATGCTGCTCGACGAACCATTGGCGGGTATTGACCCCGTGGCGCTCGGCGACATTCGCGATCTGGTCCTGCATCTGAAAGATCGCGGCATCGGCGTGCTGATCACCGATCACAACGTGCGCGAAACCCTGGAAGTGGTGGACCGCGCCTATATCATCCACGATGGGCGCGTGCTGATGGAAGGCAAGCCGAAGGAGATCCTGGCACACGAAGATGTACGGCGGGTCTACCTGGGGGAACGGTTTAGCCTCTAGGGCAACCTGTCATGACGCTCGCTCCCAAACTTGCCCTTCGGCAATCCGCGCAGCTGGTGATGACGCCCCAGTTGCAGCAGGCCATCAAGCTGCTGCAACTGTCGAACCAGGAACTGTCGGCCTTCATCGAAACAGAGATTCAGGAAAACCCGCTGCTGGAACGCGAGGACGCCGAGGGCGGTTTCGACCGCGAGGAAGAGAACAGCGCCACCACCGAAGGCGCGGATTCGGGCACCTTCGACGGCGCCGACGACGGGCCGGACCTGCCCGACGCGGCGGACCTGGCCGCGAGCGAAAGCCTGCCCGATTCGGGCGACGCGCCGCTTGACACCGATTACGCCAACGACCTGACCAACGATGAACGCGCCCCGGAACAATTCGCCGACTGGGGCGTGGGCGGCAGCACCAGCACCAGCGGCGGCGGCTTCGACGGTGAAGGCTTCGGCCTGGAAGATCGCTTGTCGGAAGATCCCACCCTGCGCGATCACCTGAGCTTCCAGATCAACGTCGGCATCGATTCCCCGGCGGAGCGCGCCATCGCCATGACGCTGACCGACTCGCTCGATGCGGCTGGGTATCTCACCACCGACATCGGCGAAATCGCCGAGCGCGTCGGCGTCGATGCCGATACCGTGGGCCGCGTGCTGGAAAAATGCCAGCGCTTCGACCCGGCGGGCGTCTATGCCCGCGACCTGTCCGAATGCCTGGCCCTGCAACTGAAAGAACGCGACCGTTTCGATCCGGCGATGGCGACACTGGTGGACAACCTGGAACTGCTGGGCAAGCGCGACATCGCGGCGTTGAAGAAACTGTGCAAGGTGGACGATGAGGACTTCGCCGGCATGGTCGCCGAGATTCGCGCGCTTGATCCCAAGCCAGGCCTTGTCTTCGAAGCCGACACCACCCAGGCCGTGGTGCCCGATATCATGGTGCGCAGGCGCGCCGACGGCACATGGCAGGTCGAGCTCAACGCCGATACCCTGCCCCGCGTACTGGTCAACCAGTCCTACTACGCCGAGGTGCGCGGCGCGGCGCGCAGCAAGGCCGACCGCGACTACCTTTCCGACCGCATGGCCTCGGCCAACTGGCTGGTCCGTGCCCTGCACCAGCGCGCCACTACCATCCTGAAGGTGGCGACCGAGATCGTCCGCAGCCAGGGCGACTTCCTGACCAAGGGCGTGCAGCATCTCAAGCCGCTGACCCTGCGCGATGTCGCCGACGCCATCGGAATGCACGAATCGACCGTCAGCCGGGTCACCACCGCCAAGTTCATGGCGACACCGCGCGGCGTATTCGAGCTGAAATATTTCTTTACCGCCGCCATCGCATCCATGAGCGGCGGCGAATCCCATTCCGCCGAGGCGGTCCGTCACCGCATCCGCGACCTGATCGAGCAGGAAACCGCCCGCGCCGTGCTCAGCGACGACAAGATCGTCCAGATACTCTCCCGCGAAGGCATTGATATCGCTCGGCGCACGGTGGCCAAGTACCGGGAAACCCTGCATATCCCGTCTTCGTCCCAGCGCCGCCGGGAAAAGGCCATAAGCCTTTAGAAATAAAGTTTTTCCTTTTATATTTCAATAACTTATAGGATTAACCCCCGTCCCTTGACTTTCGGGATGGGGCGGACTAAATGTGCGGCACCGTGCAGACGGGCCGCTGGCGATAATGCGTCACAGCCCGCAGAGCGGTTCTCGGCAGCGGGCCCGGAAGGCCCCGGTGCCGCGGGTGAGCCGGGACCGTTCACCCTGGACCGATCACAGTCAATCGCGCCTGATGTGAGCACCGTTTCGTTACCGCAATAGCGCGAACCGCTTTCAAAAAAGGACAGCACAGTGGATATCAGTGATCTGATCACACCCTCCACCATCATTCCGTCACTCAAGGTTACCAGCAAAAAGCAGGCTCTTCAGGAGCTCGCGCGTCACGGCGCCGAAATTACCGGCCTGGGCGAGCGCGAGATTTTTGAGGTCCTGCTGGAACGCGAGCGCCTCGGCACCACCGGGGTCGGGGGCGGCGTCGCCATTCCCCACGGAAAGCTGCCGGGGATCAAGGGCCTGCACGGCGTGTTCGCGCGCCTTGAGCAGCCCATCGATTTCGATGCCATCGACGAACAGCCCGTCGACCTGATTTTCATGCTGATGGCGCCCGAAGCCGCCGGCGCCGACCACCTGAAGGCCCTGGCACGGGTTTCGCGCCAGCTGCGCGACCGGGAAATGTGCGAAAAACTGCGCGGATCCGATACCGCCGAGGCGCTTTACGCGCTGCTCACCGAGGTTCCCGCCAGCCACGCCGCCTGATCCCGCCGGGTTCCGGCCGAATGGAAAAAGCCCCGCGCATGGCGCGGGGCTTTCAGGTTCGAGTCGTAAATTTCACGGCAAACGCTATTGCAGGCAGACGGGCTCCATATCGTGATGCCGGATCGTCGCCATGGCGATATCACGGTCACCAAGGATGGCGATCTCGGTGCCGTCGGCGGCATGGACCGAAAAGGCGGCATTGCCCTCGACCGTCACCGGCTTGACGTAGGCAACGTGCTGCAAGCCCAGCACGGCAAGATCGTAATCCGACATGATCCGGCCCGGTTCCGAGCCACTGGTATCCGTCATGGTCATGGCACTCATCCTCAAGGCAGTGGCCCGCTGGGCATTTACCTATGCAACCAGCCTAGGGGGCCTGCGTTAACAACCCCTTTAAAACTGCCCCCCACGGCATCAACCTGCTGGAATTACGGAGAACTATCCGAACCCGATGGGTCCCTGCCACGGGCTTGAGATGGGGCCAGGGCGCTGATTTTCAAGCCCTGATCAAAAAGGCCCGGACATTGTCCGGGCCTTTTGAAACTGGTGGAGCCGAGGGGAATCGAACCCCTGACCTCTTGAATGCCATTCAAGCGCTCTCCCAACTGAGCTACGGCCCCGAAAGACGGGCTGCCGAACCCCATGCGGGCGGGGCCGGGCGGCATTGGGGGGCGAACATAAGATCACGCCAAGTGCGGGCGCAAGCAAAAAATCCGCCCCGTGCCGGGGGCGACGGGGCGCGGGGCCCGCCGGATGCCCGGCCGCCCCCTGACTTTGGTGGGCGCCGAGCCGCCCACGGCTGTTCAGGTTTCCTTTTCGTTGTCGATTTTCTCGACCACCTCGGCGACATCATCATCGTCGTCACCAAGGTCCGACGCATCCTCGATCAGGTCTTCATCCTCATCGTCGTCGTCGTCAAGATCATCGTCGAGGTCATCGTCGAGGTCATCGTCATCCAAATCGTCATCGGTCGAATCGTCGTCAACCAGCGCCTTCTTCTTGGGCTTGGGCGCAGGTGCGGGCGGCGGCGTGGGCTTCGCACGCTTGGGCTTGGCCACCACCACCACGAAAGGCGCTTCGCATTTCGGGCAAATGATTTCCTCGCGGCACATGTCATAGAACTTCGCGCCGCATTCGCCACAGGTTCGTTTGGTGCCCCATTCGGGCTTCATCGTGGGATCATCCTCCAGGCTGGCCCGGCAGCGGGAAAACAGATGCGGATCCGCACCGGGAATACGTTAGCCAATTGCCATGATCCCCCGGCTCTGTCAAAAGCAAATTTGCCGGTTTGGGACAGGCACGCCCCGGTATGCTAAAGGAAGGGCCGCGCGGGGAACACCCGCTGCGACGCACAGGACGGGAACAGGACCGCAATGACACAGCCCGATGCTTTTTGTCCCTTGGTGGCGCGCCCCTCGGCCGCGCTGAAGGGCAACATTCGCGTCCCCGGCGACAAGTCCATTTCGCACCGCGCCCTGATGATCGGCGCCCTGGCGGTCGGGCGCACCCGGATCGAGGGCCTGCTCGAGGGCGAGGACGTGCTCTGCACCGCCGAAGCCCTGCGCCGCCTGAGTGTTGGCGTAACCCGCATCGACAGCGCCACTTATGAAGTGTCCGGTGTCGGCGTCGGCGCCCTGGCGACGCCGGAACAAATTCTCGACATGGGCAATTCCGGCACCGGCGCACGCCTGCTGGCAGGGCTGTTGGCGACCCATCCGCTGAGCGCGATCATGACCGGCGACGCCTCGCTCTGCCGTCGCCCGATGCTGCGCGTGATCGAACCGCTGGCCCGCATGGGAGCGAGTTTCGACGCCCGCCCCGGCGGGCGCTTGCCGATGACGATTACGGGATCGCGCCTGCCGGTGCCGATCGAATACCGCTTGCCGGTAGCATCCGCCCAGGTCAAGTCGGCCGTGCTGCTGGCGGGCCTCAACACGCCGGGCATCACCACCGTGATCGAACCCGAGGAAACCCGCGACCATACCGAGCTGATGCTGGCCTATTTCGGCGCGACACTGAACATATCCACCCTGCCCGACGGCGCGCGCCGCATCGAGCTGACGGGACAGCCCGAACTAGAGGCCCGGCCCGTCACCGTGCCGGGCGATCCGTCGTCCGCCGCCTTTGTCGCGGTGGCGGCGCTGGTGGTGCCGGGCTCCGACGTGACCGTGCGCGGCATCGGCATCAACCGCGCCCGCATCGGGCTCTACCAGACGCTCCGCGAAATGGGCGGCGACATCACCTTCACCAACGAGCGCGAGGATGCCGGGGAACCGGTTGCCGACCTGCGGGTGCGCGCCTCGAGCCTGAAAGGCGTCGAGGTTCCCGCCGCGCGCGCCCCCAGCATGATCGACGAATATCCCATCCTCGCCATTGCCGCCACCTTCGCCGAAGGGGCCACCGTCATGCATGGCCTGGCGGAATTGCGGGTCAAGGAATCGGACCGATTGTCGGCGATCACGCGGGGGCTGGAAGCCCTCGGCGCCGAGGTGCGCGAGATCGGTGACAGCCTGCAAGTCACCGGCGCCGGGCGCGTATCCGGCGGCGGCCCCATCGCCACCCATTTCGATCATCGTATCGCCATGTCCTTCCTGATCGCGGGGCTGGCCGCCGACGGCCCGGTTACCGTGGACGACGGGCGCGCCATCGCCACCTCGTTTCCCGGTTTCACCGCGCTCATGACCGGTCTCGGCGCCGATCTCGGCCCCGCCTCGTGAGCGATTCCGCGCCACTGGTCATTGCCATCGACGGGCCCGCCGCATCGGGCAAGGGCACCCTGTCGGCCCGCCTGAGCGCCCATTACGGCTTTCCTAGGCTCGATTCGGGGCGCCTCTACCGGGCCACGGCCCGGCGCCTGCGCGATGCCGGCGCCGACCCCGACGACGCGGAGGCGGCCACCCGGGCGGCCCAGGCCGTGACCCCCGGCGAACTGGACGATCCCGCCCTCGGCGCCGACGATATTGCCGTGCTGGCGTCCCGAATCTCAGGCTATTCGCGGGTTCGCGCCGCCCTTTTGGCCCTCCAGCAGGACTTCGCCGCCCACCCGCCGGGGGGCGCCGGAGGCGCCATTATCGACGGGCGCGACATCGGCACCCAGGTCTGCCCCCATGCCCAGGTCAAGCTGTTCGTGACCGCAAGCCTTGAAACCCGGGCCGAACGGCGCCTTAAGCAGTTGCAGGCCGAGGGCCAAACCAGTATAAAGGCGCGCGTTTTGCACGATATGCGTGAGCGCGATGCCCGTGACAGTGCACGGGCCCTGTCGCCCCTGAAACAGGCTCAGGACGCTCACCTCGTGGACACGACCAGTCTCAACGCGGACCAGGCTTTCGAAACAGCGCGCGCGCTTATCGAAGCCCACCGCCCGAAAGACTGATCGCGGCGGAAAAAAATATCTGCAAGCGCGCATCCCTGCCGGATCGAGGCTGCCGGGCATGATGCCCAGGCCCTTTCCAAAACCGGGACATGTCATGGTGGCATGGGTCAGGCAGGCGGAAACCAGGAGAACCCATGTCCAACGTGAACGCCGATACGGCCACCGAGCCGTATTCGACCGGCGAAAACTTCGCCGATCTTCTTGACGAGTCCTTTGGCGATACCGGCCCCGCGGAAGGGTCGGTGCTGAAAGGTACCGTGATTGCCATTGAAAATGATGCCGCCATCATCGACGTCGGGCTGAAGTCCGCCGGCCGCGTGGCGCTCAAGGAATTCGGCGCCCCCGGCGCCAAGGCCGATCTCAAGATCGGCGACACCGTCGAAGTGTTCCTCGAACGCTACGAGGACCGCAACGGCGAAACCATGCTGTCGCGCGAAAAGGCGCGGCGCGAGGAAGCCTGGACCCACCTCGAAGATGCCTTCAAAGACAACGCCCGCGTGAAGGGCGTCATCTTCGGGCGCGTCAAGGGCGGCTTCACCGTCGACCTGTCCGGCGCCGTGGCGTTCCTGCCGGGTTCCCAGGTGGACATTCGCCCGATCCGCGACGTCAACCACCTGATGGGCAACGATCAGGAATTCCACATCCTCAAGATGGATCGTTCGCGTGGCAACATTGTCGTGTCGCGTCGCGCCGTTCTGGAAGAATCCCGCGCCGAAGCGCGTTCCGAACTGGTGACCAATCTCAAGGAAGGCCAGGTTCTGGAAGGCGTGGTCAAGAACATCACCGATTACGGTGCGTTCATCGACCTCGGTGGCGTCGACGGCCTGCTGCACATCACCGACATCTCCTGGCGGCGCATCAACCATCCGAGCGAGATGCTGAACGTCGGCGACACCATCAAGGTGCAGGTGATCCGCTTCAACCCGGAAAACCAGCGCATCAGCCTCGGCATGAAGCAGCTTGAAGCCGACCCGTGGGACGGCATCGAGCAGAAGTACCCGGTGGGTGCCCGCCTCAAGGGCCGCGTCACCAACATCACCGACTACGGCGCCTTCGTCGAGCTGGAGCCGGGCGTCGAAGCCCTGGTCCACGTTTCGGAAATGAGCTGGACCAAGAAGAACGTCCATCCGGGCAAGATCGTTTCCACCTCCCAGGAAGTGGAAGTGATGGTGCTGGACGTCGATCCGCAGAAGCGCCGTATCTCGCTTGGTCTCAAGCAGTGCATGGAAAATCCGTGGACCGAGTTCGCGGAAAAGTTCAAGTCGGGCACCGAGCTCGAGGGCGAGATCAAGAACATCACCGAGTTCGGCCTGTTCATCGGCCTGCCCGGCGACATCGACGGCATGGTTCACCTGTCCGACCTGGACTGGAACCGTTCCGGCGAAGAAGCCATCCAGGACTACAACAAGGGCGACATGGTGAAGGTCAAGGTGCTCGACGTTGATGTGGAAAAGGAACGCATCTCGCTCGGCATCAAGCAGATGACCGACGATCCGTTCGAAGGCTCCACCAGCGAGCTGAACAAGGGCGATGTCGTGACCTGCACGGTCAAGTCGGTTTCCGACCGCGGCATCGAGGTCGAGGTGGATGGCGCCCAGGGCTTCATCCGCAAGGCCGACCTGGCCCGCGATCGTTCCGAGCAGCGCACCGATCGTTTCGCCGTCGGCGAAAAGGTCGATGCCAAGGTGACCCAGGTGGACCGCGCCACGCGCAAGCTGTCGCTGTCCGTCAAGGCGCTGGAATTCGAGGAAGAGAAGCAGGCGATGAAGCAGTACGGCTCGTCCGACTCGGGCGCCAGCCTCGGCGACATCCTCGGCGCCGCGATCAATCGTGCCAATGCTGAAAAGCAGAAGGACGAGGACTAACCGAGCAATCGGTACCGGCGCGGGGGCGGCATCGGCCGCCCCCGTGTTCCCGTTTCCAGGCCAGGGCAAAGAGAAGCCATGTCGCTCGACTCCGACGCCGTGATTGACCGCAGAAAACTGAAACGCCGGCTCGGCTGGTGGCGGCTTGTCGCCATCGTCGCCGTGGCCGCCGCCGCCCTGGTCCTTTTGGCCCGCGACCAGGACATCGTGCCGCGCGATTACGTTGCGCAAATCGACATCGAAGGCATCATCGTCGAAGACGACGCCCGCGACCGCCAGTTGGCGCGCATCGCCCGTGACGATCACGCCCAAGCGCTGATCGTCACCATCAACTCCCCCGGCGGCACCGTCGTCGGCGGCGAAACCCTTTATCAAAAACTGCGCGACGTGGCGGCGAACAAGCCGGTGGTCGCGGTGATGGGAACCCTGGCGACGTCGGGCGGCTACATGACCGCGCTCGGCGCCGATTACATTCTCGCCCGCGGCGGCACGGTGACCGGCTCCATCGGCGTGATCTTGCAATCCACCGACGTGACCGGCCTTTTGAAAAAGCTCGGCATCGAGGCGGAAGCCATCAAGTCGTCGCCGCTCAAGGCGGTGCCCAACCCGTTCGAGCCGCTGACCGAGGCGGGCCGCGCTGCGACCCGCGCGGTGGTCCTCGACATGTTCGAGCAGTTCATCGCCCTGGTAGCGAAGCGCCGAAAAATGACCGATTCCGAGGTCCGGGCCGTCGCCGACGGGCGGATTTTCACCGGCCGCCAGGCCCTGGCGGCGCGGCTGATCGACGGCATCGGCGGCCACGGCGAGGCGCGGGAATGGCTGAAAACCAGCCATAATGTCGCCCAATCCCTGCCTGTGCGCCGTTTCCGCCCCCCCGAGGAGGGCGAGCTTTCGCTCCGCCTCGCCCGCCAGCTGGTTGGGAAAGCCTTGTTTTCTGAACGACTTACACTTGACGGGCTGGTTTCGGTTTGGCACCCTGAAGCCAAGTAAGCTAACGGGCCCAAGGGGTTCGGTGCTATCGGAGGGGGCCTAGCGACGCGTGGCGTTTCCGAAAGCCCGCAACGCGGAGAGAGCCGCATGACCAAATCGGAACTAATTCTGCACCTTGCCGAAAAAAATCCACATCTCTACCACCGGGATGTGGAGCGCATCGTGTCCGCCATCTTCGATGAAATCACCGCGGCACTGGCCCGTGGCGACCGGGTCGAATTGCGCGGTTTCGGCGCCTTTTCGGTCAAGCGCCGCGACGCCCGGGTCGGGCGCAACCCGCGCACCGGCGAATCGGTGCGGGTCGCGGAAAAGCACGTTCCTTTCTTCAAGACCGGCAAGCAGTTGCGCGAACGGTTGAATTCCGGCGACTGACCCCGCGCCCGGCCTGAGCGCCGGGTTCGGCCCAGTGCCGGGTCGTGGGAACTTGGGTCGTGACAGCCTCATGAAGATTCTGTTCTGGATCATCGCTTTGCCCCTGCTGGCCCTGGCCGGCGCTTTTGCCGCCGCCAATCCGCAGGCGGTGACGCTCCACCTGTGGCCGTTGCCGTTCGAGCTTGAGATGCCGGTCTACGCGGCGGTGCTGGGCGCACTTGGCCTCGGCCTCGTGGTCGCCGCCCTTTACGGCTGGATATCGAACCTGTCCCTGCGCTGGGACCGCCGCCGCCATGTCCGCCACGAACGCCAGCAGGAAGAAGAAATAGCCCGGCTGCGCAGCGAGCTGGAAGAAAGCCGCCGCGCGCCCCGCACCGATGACGAAGATACGCAAGCCCGCCGCCGCGCCCTGATCGCCCAGGGCGACTGATGCCTACCCGGCGCGATCCATCCGCGCTATAACCCGCGCCAGCCGAGATCACCAACAAGCCATGACCGCGACACCACTCTCCCCCGTTTATTGCGCCATCGACACCCCCGACGTGGATCGTGCCTGCGCGCTCGCGGGAAAACTTCACGGCGCCGGGCTCGGCCTCAAGCTCGGGCTTGAATTTTTCTCCGCCCAGGGGCCGAAGGGGGTCGCCCAGGTGATGGCCGCCGTCGGCGACGGTGAGCTGTTTCTCGATCTCAAGTATCACGACATTCCCAACACCGTGGCCGCCGCCGTGCGCGCTGCCATGGTGCTGGCGCCGCGCATCGTCAACGTCCATGCGGCGGGCGGGCGCGACATGATGCGCGCCGCCGCCGAGGCCGCCCGCGAAGGCGCCGCCAAAGCCAATGTCGCAGCCCCGCAGGTGATCGCGGTGACGGTGCTGACCTCGCTCGACAGCGACGACATGGAAAGCATCGGCGTGATCGGCGGCGTCGGCGAACAGGTGGTGCGCCTGGCAACCCTGGCCCGCGAGGCGGGGCTCGACGGCGTGGTCTGTTCGGCCCATGAAATCGCGCCCATCCGCCGCGCGCTCGGGCCCGATTTCCTGCTGGTGACGCCGGGCATTCGTCCCGCCGGCGCCGCGGTGGGCGACCAGAAACGGGTCATGACCCCGACGGATGCCTTGCAGGCCGGTGCCGATGTGCTGGTCATCGGCCGCCCCATCACGGCCGCCCCCGACCCGGCCGCCGCGGCCCGCGATATCCTGGCCCAATGCGCGGGCGCGAAACCGGCATGAGCCTTACCGTCAAGATTTGCGGCATCAACTCGGCCGAGGCCATGACGACCGCGGTGGATGGCGGCGCCGATTACGTCGGGCTGATGTTCTATCCGCCGAGCCCGCGCTTCCTCGCCCTCGATGAAGCCGCCGCACTGGCGGCACTGGTTCCCGCCGCGACCCGGCGCGTCGGCGTTTTCGTCGATGCCCCCGCCAACGTCATCGAGGAAACCCTGGACGCGGTGCCGATGGAGGCCCTGCAACTACACGGCTCGGAGAGCCCCGAACAAGTGACGCGTACCCGCGAACGCTTCGGCCTCACGGTCATCAAGGCGATCCGCCTGGGCGGGCCCGAGGACCTGGCGGGCGCCCGCGCCTATGAAGGGGCCGCCGACATGCTTCTGTTCGACGCCAAGCCCCCCGCCGCCATGACCAATGCGCTTCCCGGCGGCAATGCGCTGAGCTTCGACTGGACCCTTCTGGCGGGCTGGCAAGGCGCCACGCCGTGGATGCTGTCGGGCGGGCTCGATGCCCACAACCTGGCGGAAGCGGTCAAAACCACCAAGGCCCGGGCGGTTGACGTCTCCTCAGGCGTCGAATCCGCGCCCGGCATCAAGGATCCGGCCAAAATCAGGGCGTTCCTGGACGCCGCCCGCAAACTCTAGGGGCGCCCGGCGGCGTTTGAATCCGGCCCCGGCTTGGGTATAGTCGGCCGCCAACAAGAGAGCGACATGACCACACCCAACAGTTACCGCGCCGGCCCCGACGACCAGGGACATTTCGGCATCTTCGGCGGCCGCTTCGTCGCCGAGACCCTGATGCCGCTGATCCTCGAGCTTGAGCAGGCCTACGAGGCGGCCAAGGCCGATCCAGCCTTTGCCCGCAGCCTTGACGATTTTCTCGCCCATTACGCCGGGCGGCCATCGGCGCTGTATTTCGCCGAACGCCTGACGGAAGAACTGGGCGGCGCCAAGATCTACTTCAAGCGCGACGAGCTGAACCACACCGGGTCGCACAAGATCAACAACTGCCTCGGCCAGATCCTGCTTGCCCAACGCATGGGCAAGAAGCGCATCATCGCCGAAACCGGCGCCGGACAGCATGGCGTCGCCACGGCGACGGTGTGTGCGCGCTTCAACCTGTCTTGCACCATCTACATGGGTGAGACCGATATCGAGCGCCAGCAGCCCAACGTCTTTCGCATGAAGCTGTTGGGCGCGGAAGTCATCCCGGTGTCGTCGGGTTCCGGCACCCTCAAGGATGCCATGAACGAGGCGCTGCGCGACTGGGTCGCCAATGTGGAAAACACCTACTACCTGATCGGCACAGCTGCCGGGCCGCACCCGTACCCGGCGATGGTGCGCGACTTCCAATCCGTCATCGGCCGCGAAGTGCGCGAACAGATGATGGAACGCGAAGGCCGCCTGCCCGATTCGCTGGTCGCTTGCATCGGCGGTGGCTCCAACGCCATCGGTTTGTTCCATCCTTTCCTCGACGATAAAAACGTCGCCATGCAGGCGGTTGAAGCCGCTGGTGAAGGGATAGAGACCGGCCGCCATGCCGCCTCCATCAGCGCCGGTGCGCCCGGCGTACTGCACGGCAACCGCACTTATCTTTTGCAGGACAGCGACGGCCAGATCACCGAGGCGTACTCCATCTCTGCCGGGCTTGATTATCCCGGCATCGGGCCGGAGCACGCCTGGCTGCACCAGACCGGGCGGGTGAATTACGTTTCCGTCACCGACCGCGAAGCGCTCGACGCCTTCAAACTGTGCGCGCGTCTGGAAGGCATCCTGCCCGCGCTGGAACCGGCCCATGCGCTGGCCCATGTCATGCGCCACGCGCCGACGCTGCCACCCGATCATCTTCTGGTCATGAACATGTGCGGGCGCGGCGACAAGGACGTGTTTTCCGTGGCCCGGCACCTGGGGCAGGACCTATGAGCACACGCCTCAAGACCCGCTTCGACGCGCTCAAGGTCGAAGGCCGCGCTGGATTGATTACCTTCGTCACCGCGGGCGATCCCGATCCCAAAACGGCCGCGGAGTTACTGGCGGGCCTGCCCGCCGCCGGCGCCGATGTGATCGAGCTCGGCATGCCATTTTCCGATCCCATGGCCGATGGTCCGGCGATCCAGGCGTCATCCCTGCGCGCGCTCAAGGCCGGACAGAACATGATCAAGACGCTGGCCATGGTGCGCGAGTTCCGCCGCACCGACGACACCACGCCGATCGTGCTGATGGGCTATTACAACCCGATTTATATCTACGGCAACGATCGCTTCCTTGCGGACGCCAAAGACGCAGGCGTGGACGGCCTGATCGTTGTCGATCTGCCGCCGGAAGAAGACGTGGAACTGTGCCTGCCGGCGCTGGCGGCGGGCCTTGATTTCATCCGCCTGGCAACACCGACCACCAACGATGCGCGCATGACCCGCGTGCTCGCGAACACGTCGGGCTTCATCTACTACGTTTCCATTACCGGCATCACCGGCACCCGCGCCGCCGAGGCGACCGATGTCGCCGAACGCATCGCCGCATTGCGGGCACGCACCGACCTGCCCATCGCCATCGGCTTCGGCATCAAGACGCCTGAGCAAGCCGCCGCCATGGCGCGCGAGGGCGATGCCGCCGTGGTCGGCTCGGCCCTGGTGGAAAAAGTCCGCGAAGGGCTTGAGGCCAAGGGGCGCGCCAGCGCAGCCTTGGTGCGTGATACGCTGGCTTATGTTTCGGCGCTGGCCCGTGGCGTTCGCGGCGCGCGCAACAACGGCAACTAGGGATAGATCATGAACTGGCTCAAGAATTTCGTGCGCCCCCGTATCCAGGCCCTCGTGCGCCGGGAAAACGTGCCGGAAAACCTGTGGCACAAGTGCCCGTCGTGCGAGCAGATGATCTTCCACCGCGAACTGGCGGCGAATCTCTTTGTCTGCACCCATTGCAAACACCACCTGCGGGTTTCGGCCAAGGACCGGCTCGACATGGTGTTCGATCCCGACAGCTACCAGCTCGTCGAATTGCCCGAAACCGTGGACGACCCGCTGCGCTTTCGCGACCAGAAACGTTATTCCGACCGCCTCAAGGAAAGCCGGGGCAAGACCAAGCTCGATGACGCCATCCAGGTGGCTCACGGCAAGATCGGCGGCGTCAACGCCGTCATCGCAGCCTTCGACTTCCGCTTCATGGGCGGGTCCATGGGCGTGGCGGTGGGCGAAGGTTTCGTGACGGCGGCGCGCCTGGCCGTATTGCAGGAAGCGCCGCTGATCGTGTTCCCGTCATCGGGGGGCGCGCGCATGCAGGAAGGCATCCTGTCGCTGATGCAGATGCCGCGCACGACCGTCGCCGTGGAAGAACTGCGCGACGCGGGCCTGCCCTACATCGTCGTGCTGACCGATCCCACCACCGGCGGTGTTTCGGCAAGCTTTGCCATGCTTGGCGATATCGCCATCGCGGAACCCGGCGCCATCATCGGCTTCGCCGGTTCGCGGGTGATCGAGGACACCATTCGCGAAACCCTGCCCGAAGGTTTCCAGCGCGCCGAGTACCTGCTGGAACACGGCATGATCGACATGGTGGTGCCCCGCGGTGAAATGCGCGACACGCTGATCCGCCTGCTCGACCTGCTGCGCAACCGCACACCGGCGGGTGACGTGGTTCCGATGCCCGCGGGCGAAGCCGACAACAAGGCGCCAGCCCCTGGCAAGTGACCGCGTTCTCCGGCGGCTGACCCGCCTGCATCCCAAGACGATCGATCTTTCGCTCGGCCGCATCGAACGGCTGCTCGCCGCGCTCGGCCATCCCGAATGCAAGCTTCCGCCCACCGTTCTCGTCGCCGGCACCAACGGCAAAGGCTCCACCGTGGCCTACCTGCGCGCCATGGCGGAGGCGGCGAACCTCAAGGTTCATGTCTACACATCGCCGCATCTTGTGCGCTTTCACGAACGCATCCGCGTTAGCGGCAAGCTGATTTCCGAAACCGCGTTGGATGCCGCCTTGCGCGAGTGCGAAGCCGCCAACGCGGGCGCGCCGATCACCTTTTTCGAGATCACCACGGCGGCGGCCTTCCTTGCCTTTTCGCGCAAGCCCGCCGATCTCGCGCTGATCGAGGTCGGACTCGGCGGGCGGCTCGATGCGACCAACGTTTTGGCGCGTCCGCGGGTGACGGTGATCACGCCGGTGGGTCTCGACCATCAGCATTTTCTCGGCAACCGGCTCGGCCTCATCGCGGCGGAAAAGGCGGGCATCCTCAAGCCCGGCGTGCCCTGCGTCGTCGGCCGCCAGTCCCCCGTCGCCGCCCGCGTCATTGCCGAACGCGCCCGCGCCGTCGGCGCCCCGCTGATCCGTGCCGGGCTTGACTTCACCGTGGCGCGGCATCGCGGCGGCTTCGAATACCGCGATGCCGATGGCGCCCTCGGCTTTTCCGCACCGGCGCTGCCCGGCGCCCATCAGGTCGACAACGCGGCACTGGCCATTGCCGCCGCCCGCGCCCTACGGCGGCCCGCCATCGGGCCCGAAGCCCAGGCCCGGGGGCTTGGCGCCGTGGACTGGCCCGCGCGCCTGCAACGCCTCGGCCGGGGACGGTTGACCCGCCCGCTGGCGCGGAAAGGCTTCGACATCTGGCTCGACGGCGGCCACAACCCCCATGCGGGACGCGCTCTCGGCCGAGTACTGGAAAGCTGGCAGGCCGACGACCGGCGCCCGGTGTACCTGATTTGCGGCATGCTGGCGGTCAAGGACCCCAAGGGCTTCCTGCGCCCGCTGCTGCCCCATGTGACGGCCTTTCGCGCCGTGCCCATCGCTGCCGACCATGCCGGGCTGCCCGCCGCCGACCTCGCCGCCATCGCCCGCGACATGGGCCTGGGGGGCCGGGCAAAGGCCGCCCCCGGCCTGGCGGAGGCCTTCGCCGAAATCAGCCGCCGCCGCCCCGGGCGGGTGCTGGTGGCGGGCTCGCTCTACCTCGCGGGTGCGCTATTGGAGGCCGAGGGCAAGACCGCCTGGCCGCGCTGAAGCAAAAGAAAAGGCCCCGCCGGGCGGGGCCTTCTCATGCATATCGGGAAGCGGATCAGATGTTGGATTCGACCCATTCCACCAACGCGCTCTTGGGCGCGGTGCCGACCTTGGTGCCCGCCACCTGACCGCCCTTGAACAGGATCAGGGTGGGAATGCCGCGCACGCCGTACTTGGATGGCGTCTGCGGATTCTGATCGATGTTGACCTTGGCGATGGTAACCCTGCCACCAAGCTCCTGCGCCATCTCTTCGAGCAGCGGCGCGATCTGCTTGCACGGGCCGCACCACTCGGCCCAGAAGTCCACAAGGACAGGACCGGGCGCGTTGAGTACGTCGGCTTCGAAGCTGGCATCGGTTACTTGCGTCAGGCTCATGTTTTACCCCGTGATCGATTTAATAGCCGGCTGGCAGAACGCCGCCCGCGGAACTGGAGGAGAGAGTCTAGAAGGCCGTGGACAAGACCGTCAAGGTGCCCGGCCAAGGCGTTGGAAACTCAAGGCCGATTGGGCACAGGCGAAGCCCCGGCGCCGGTCAGGAAGCCTTTCCCGACCCCAGTTCGGCCAACGCCGCATCGAGGGCGGCATCGGGCAATTCGACCATCACCGGCACCGCCGTGTATAAAAGCGCGCAGCGCACGCGGTTGCCCGGAAAGACACGCAGCAGCACCGCGCGGTAAAGCGCCATCTGGCGCAGGTAGGCCGGCATCACACCGGCGGCATCGGCGGGCACCGGGCGCGACGTCTTGTAATCGACACACAACACGTCATCGCCATCAATCACCAGCCGGTCGATCTGGCCCGACACAACGTGACCATCGATGCGCCCGGTGACCGGCACCTCGGCCAGGCTGTCGGGACCGAACAGCGATGCAAAATCCGGCGCGCTCAAAACCGCCAGGGTTTCCTCCGCGATGGCCCGGCGCGCGGGTTCATCCAACGGCACCTCGGGCCGGTCGAGGAAACGGCGCGCCGCGTCAAACCGCGCATCGGGCGCGAGACCCGGCAACAATTCCAGAAGCCCATGCACCAACTGGCCCTTGAGGAAAGGATCACCCCCGGCACCGCCCAGCGGGCTAAGGAGCGGCCCTTCGTCATCGCCCGCCTGGGACGGGGTCAACGCCGCCGCGACATCGGCGGCGGGCGCGGGCGGGCGGGTTTCCCACCCTTCCAAGGCAACGACGTCGGCGCCGGGCGCCACCGCATCGCCACCCCTGTCCGGGTCCGCCGATTGCGGCAGGCTGTAGCGGTAGCCCCGGCCTTCAAACCCCGCGACATAGCCGGAAAAATCGAACGAGGTTTCCTCGGCGATCGGCTTCAGTCCTTCGGCCACCAACTGGTACCAGCTGGCATCGCCACTATCGCGGCGGCTTTTCCATCCGGTGATGAACAAAGCATCCTCGGCACGGGTCAGCGCCACGTAAAGTAGGCGGTGATATTCGCGCCGGGCTTCATCGGTCAGGCCATCGCGCAGGGCGCGCCCGACGTCGTCGAGATCCCCGGTGCGCGGCGCCCATACCGGCAGCGCGAGGCCATCGGCGCCGGGGTGCCAGAACGGCCCCTCGGGCGGGCGCGGCAGGGCCTGGGTATCGGGCAAGATGACCACCGGCGCCTGCAAGCCCTTGGCGCCATGCACGGTCATGATGCGCACCTCGTTGCGTTCGGCCTGTTCGAGATCGCGCTTGATCTCCGACTGGCCGCCGTCGAACCAGGCCAGGAATCCTTCCAGCGACGGCGTGCCCGCGCGCTCGAAGGCCAGGGCAAGGTCGAGGAATTCGTTGATCGGATCCTCCGCCTCGACGCCGAGCCGCGCCACCAGCCGGGCCCGGCCCTCGTCCTCGTCAAGCACGGCGGTGAACAGTTCGAACGGACGGTCGAAATCGGTGCGCGCCGCCAGCGCCGCCAGCCGCGCCCGTGCCGCGCGCCAGGCCCGGCTTTCATGGGCCCGCGCGTTAAGCGCCGCCCATAACGAGCCCTCGCGCCCCGGCGCCAGTTCCAGAAGGTCCTTATCGTCAAGACCGATGAACGGGCCCTTGAGCACGCAGGCCAGCGTGTAATCGTCATCGGGCAGCAACAGGAAACGCCCCACCGCCAGAAGATCGCGCACCGCCAACTCGCTCGCCAGCTTCATGCGATCAACACCGGCCACCGGCACCTTGACGCGCTTCAGCGCGCGCACCAGCAGATCGACGAAGGCCGTGCGGCGGCGTACCAGCACCATCACATCGCGCGGCTCCATCATGCGGTCGCGCGACGGCAGCTCAAAAGTGCCGATCCATTCCTTGATGCGGGCGGCCAGAAATATCGCCAGCCGCGATTCGGCCGATCCCGCCGCCGTCGCCGCTTCACCCCCGCCGGGGGACCAGGCCTCGGCCTTCACCTGGTCCGGCACCTCCATCAGCGGCCACAATTCGACGCGTCCGGCCTGGCCGTCGCGCTGGGTGTCGTGGCGGATTTCCTCGTCGCCGTCTGCAACACCATTGCGCGCCGGCGTATTGGCAAAAATTCGGTCCACCGTCGCCAGCACCGGCCGGGTCGAGCGGAAGGAGTGGTGCAGCCCGACATCGCGAAACGTCACCTTGCCCGCCCGGGCGCTGGCGCCGAAGTGATCGCGCATTTCGGCGAAGGCACGCGGGTCGGCGTGCTGGAAGGAGTAAATCGACTGCTTGGCATCGCCGACGGCGAAAACCGTGCGCCCCGGCGCGGCGCCGTCCTCGCGCGTGCCGCGCCCGGCATAAAATTCCGCCGTCAGGGCGCGAATCACGTCCCATTGTTCGGGGCTGGTGTCCTGCGCCTCATCCACCAGGACGTGATCGATACCGCCGTCGAGCTTGTAAAGCACCCAGGCGGTATCGTCGCCGGACGACAGCAGCCCACGGGTGGCAAGGATAAGATCGTCGTAATCAAGGCGCTGGGCTGCCTGCTTGCGTCGCTCGAACGCCGCGTTCAGGGCGGCCCCCAGGATCAGAGCCGCGCAGGACCCTTCCGCCGTGCGGATACGGCGCCGCTTTTCCTCGACGGCTTGCAGGCGCGCACATTCCGCCGCCATCGCATCAAGGTGCGCTGCACCGTCATTCACCTTCTTGAGCGCGCCGCCGGTAATGAGGTTCTTGTAAGGTTCACCGTCGGCTTTCAGGAACCCGCGCAGGTAGGTGTCCCACAATTCGACGCGGCGCGCCGGTGTCGCCAGCCACGGTTCCATGCACGCCGCATGATCCTTGTCGGTCTTCAGCCCCGCCAGCATGACCCGGAGCGCATCGCGCAGCGCCGGGCCGTCAAAGGCTGCTTCGTCGCAGGCGGCTTCGATCACGGCGGCTTCGCTATCGGCGGGATCGACGCCGTGTGCAGCGAAGATTGCCACACGGGCAGCGTCCAAACCGCCATAGCCTTCCATCACCTGCGCGACACGGCCGCGTTCGAAGGTCAGCCGTTCCAGCAGCTTGTCAAAAGCATCAGCGCCGGAACGCCCGGCAATGCCAACGGCGCGCGCGAGCAACTCCCGGCTAAGGCCGTCGCCGTCTTCACCGGCGCCGTCGACACCGATGGCGCGGGCCAGAACCTCATCGCGGGACGCGGCCAGAAGATTGCGCCGCTCCTGATCGTCGAGCACGCGGAAATGCGGCGCCAGCCCGGCCTCGATCGGGAAGCGGCGCAGCAGGGATTCGCAAAAGGCATGGATGGTCTGGATGCGCAAGCCACCGGGGCAATCCAGCACCTCGCCGAACAGTTTTCGCGCTCGGATACATTGCGCGGCATCGGGCGGAGATGCGGTCAGCTTCACGATCGCGGCCTTGAGGGCATCGTCATCGGCACGCGCCCATTCGCCCAGCGCATCGCCGACCCGGATCGCCATTTCCGCGGCGGCGGCGCGGGTATAGGTCAGGCACAGGATGCGCGACGGCGCCGTGCCCGTGAGCAGGAGCGTCAGCACGCGATCGGTCAGCACCTTTGTCTTGCCGGTGCCCGCCGAAGCCGAAACCCAGACAGAGGCCGCGGGATCGGAAGCTTCACGCTGGATGATGTCGGGGCTCCGCGCCATTACTCGTCGCCCCCGTCGCCGCCGGTATCCGTCGCCCATTCCGGCGCGCGCGCCAAGTGATCATAATCGTCAAAACGTGGCATGCGGCCGGGCACCGGGTAAGCCGCGTAAGGCGTATCATTATCGTCGAACAGGTCGATCAGCTTGCGCAGGCCGTCAAGCGCCGCCCGGACCGCATCGGCAGTCTCAATCCCCGGCTCGCGGGCGAAGCGCTGGACCAGGCCGCCATCGACGCCGCCTTTCAGGTGCCAATACGCCATGTCCGCCACCTCGGCCGGGCGCACGCCGTCGAGAACCCCCGCCTCGGCCATCGCTGCCAGCAACGGCAACTGCGGCGCAAAGCCGCGCTTCTGATCGGTCTGGGTCGGCGGCGCGCCGGTCTTGTAATCCACGATCTCAAGTCGGCCGTCGCCGTGCGCGTCGACACGGTCGGCCCGCCCGGTCAGGATGAAGGGGCCACCCTTGGCCTCGATCCTGAGGCGGCCCGTTGTCTCCGCCGCAAGCGGCCGCAAGACGGCGCGCCTGCGCACTTCTTCGGCCGCGACCCAGTGCGCGATATCGACGAAGCGCGGCCCCCAGATGGCGCGCAACCCCGGCGCGATCCCCTTCGGGCCCAGCACCTCCGTCGCGATATCGCACAGTGCCTGAAAGAATGTCGCCGCGCCGCCATCGGGCACGCCCTTGGGGAACTGCTGGTGAAATTTCTCCATCACGTCATGAATGAAACTGCCGCGTTCCGCCGCGCCGGGATCGGCGGCGATGGGATCGAGCGGCGACAGGCGCAGAACATGACGCGCATAGATGGCATAGGGGTTGATCTGCCAGGTCTCGATCTCGGTAACGGAAAGGCGACGCGGGCGCAGTTTTAAATCCGGCTTCGGCGCCGGGCGCGCGGCCAACAGCGGAGGCAAGCGATGTTCCGCCGCTTCCACCCGCTTGAGCCAGATCGCCCCCTCGCGCTTCAACGCCTTCGTCCGCGCCTCGCCCAAGGTGTTGGCCAGCCTTTGCAGCCAGCGCGACGGTACCGTCGGCGTACCGCCGACACGATGCGCGCGGGTCAAAATCACCTGCCCGGCACAGAATGCCTGGGCGAAGTCATGGGCGGCAAGGCCGATGCGCCGCTCGGGCAAGGGCAGGCCGAGGCTCTTGCGCATGGGACGGCTCATCCACGGATCGTTACCCGCATCGGGCGGCCAGGTTCCCTCATTAAGTCCGCCGAGGATCATCACATCGGCGTGCTGCAACCGCGCCTCAAGCGGGCCCCAGATATGCAGGCGCGGATGGCGCCCGAAGCGCGGGCGCACGACGCGCCCGGCCAGCAGGGCATTGAACAACGCCGGGTAGTCGCGGCCACGAAGCGGCGGGAACCCCGCTGATGACGCCGCCAGGTCGCTGATGAACGCGGCCAAGGGCTCGGCCTCGTCACCCCGCCACAACCGCGCCGCGCCGGAGGTATCGTCGGTCGCCGCCAGCGCCTCGGCCACGGCACCGTGGGCGCGGGCCAGGGTCGCGACATCGCGGGGAGAACCCCGCATCATCTCGGTCAGGGGAGCGAGCCGCGCCGCGATTCCTTCGAGCCAGGGGGCGAGCGCCTCGATTCGCGCGGCGGTTTCGGGCTGGTGGCGCCGGGTTGCGTCTTCCGCAGCCAGATTGACGCGCGCAAGCAGGCTTTCGAGCCCCGGCCCCGTGGCGGGGCCGCGCAGCACCAACCGGTCGAGATCGCGCACGCGATCCAGATGCGCCTTGCGCGCAAGGCCCGCCGCCGCCAACGGATGCTTGAGACAGGCAAGCAACGGCACCGCCGCCAGCCGCCCCGCCGCCATTTCCGCGACCAGCCGCAGGAAGGTCGCCGCCGGGCTTGTCGCCAGCGGACACCCGGCGGAATCGTCCACCGCGATATCCCAACGCTTGAGACGCGCCGCGACCCGCCGGGCCAGATCGCGATCGGGCGTCACCAGCGCCGCGGTCGCTTCCGTATTTTCAAGCGCGCCGCGCAGGGCCAGCGCGATCACCGCCGCTTCTTCCGCTGGCGCCGGGCATTCAACCCAGGTCAACCCGGCGCAAGCCTTGGCAATATCGTCATCAACAGGCGTGCGAACATCGCCCGAAAGGGCCGCGCCGATAATGCGTGCGCGCGGCGCGGCATGGAGCGGCGCCTTCGGCGACGGCCAGTCCTCGTCCCAGTCGCGCACCGCCGCCCGTGCCACGTCCATGTGCTTCAAAAGCCTGGCGAGGCCGAATTGCGCGTGGGTTTCGGGCAGGTCCGCCCATATCGCATCCGGCGTGTCGCGATCAAGGCCCGGCAGCACCACGCAGCCCTGCGGCAGGCCCGCGACGCAGGCCAGCAGGTGGGCGGTGGCCGGGATCGAACCGGTGGACCCGGCCGCCACCACCCAGCCCGAAGGCGGCGCCGCCGCCCAGGCGCGGGCACGGGCCGCCAGCAACGCATCGCGGTGCTGGGCGGGACCGACGGCGCCTTCTTCCTTCAGGTGTGCGGGCCAATGTTCGGTGATGATGCGCAAGAAAGTGAGCACGTCGCCCCAGTGGCGGGCGAGGTTTTCATCGTCCGGGCTCAGCTTTTCCAGCGCCGAAAAGTCGATCCTTTCGGTTTCGAGCGAATCGAGCAGCCGCGCCAGTTCCGCTGCCAGTTCCGCCGCCTGGGCCGGGTCCGCTTCCGACCAGCGCGCACCGCCGAAGCTCAGCACCAGGCGGGCCAGCAAAAGCTGGCGCCGCAAGCCGCCGATTACCGGCTGAAACGCCGCATCGGCGTCGGGCGCATTGATGACGATCAGTTCGTCTTCGTCGATATCGCCGAGCGGCATCATGCGCGGCAACAACAACGCGCGACCGCCGGAGACACGCCCAAAGGCTTCGCGCAAGCTGCGCACGGCGCGCCGGGTCGGCAGCAGAACCGTGGCCCGGGCCAGGGCAAAGGGATCGCCGTCGCCGAGCCGCGCCAGCATCCCCGCCGCCAGCGCGTCCACGAAGGGCCCCCCCGGCGCGATGGTGTAAAGGCGCGGCGCGGCCCCGGTCATGGCGGGCCTGCCTTGAGCCCGGCTTCGGCCAGGTGCAGCCCGTCCACGGTGCCGATGTGAAACCAGCGCCCGTCGTGGACGAGGCCGCCGAGGCGCCCGCCAGCGATGGCGCGGTCATAAAGCACGTTGAGCGAGAACGGCCCCGAAGGGCAGCCATCAAGCAGCCGCGGATGCAGCACTTGCACGCCGGTAAAGACATAAGGGGCGCTGGCCGCGTCACCCCGGCGGGCCAGACGGCCGTCATCGCCGAGGGTGAAATCACCGGCGCCGTCGTAACCGACCGCACGCGCCAGCGGCACCACCAGCAGCAGCGCATCCATGCGCGCTTCATCGAAGGCCGCGGCCAGGCGCGCCAGCGCCGGGGACCCCGGCCCTTCTTCCCAGAGGATATCGGCATTGACGGCGAAGAACGGCCCCGGCCCGAGCATCGGCAGCGCGCGCGCGACACCGCCGCCGGTATCGAGCAATTCTTCTTCCGCCGAGATGCGAATAAAGGGTGCCGCCCGGTCGCGCAGGTGATTGACGATCATGTCACCGAGGTAGTGCGTGTTGACGATGCAGGTGCCGACACCCGCATTCACCAGCGCATCGAGCGCGCGGTCGAGCATCGAGCGCCCGGCGACGGCGACCAGCGGCTTGGGCAGGGTTTCGGTGATCGGGCGCAGGCGGAGGCCGAGCCCCGCCGCGAGTACCATGGCGCTGGTGATGGACGCGCTCATGGATGCGCCTCCGGCGCCCGGCGCGAATGACGGGGCACGGCATCGTCGAACCAGCGCCGCAGATCCGCCAGGTCGTCGCGGGCGAGGTCCGCCTCCAGCAACCGCCACACGCGGGGAATATGGGCAAGGTAGCGCGGCTTGCCGTCGCGACGGCACAGCCGGGTGAATATACCGATGATCTTGGCATTGCGGTTCGCCGCCAGCGCCGCGCCCTCGGCCTCGAAACGATCGCGGTCCAGCGCCGGACGCCTTGAAAAATACCGTGCGCGGGCGCGGGCGCCGATACCGGGGCCAAGATCGCGGCGGGCATCTTCGACCAGCGAAACCAGGTCATAGGCAGCGGGACCGGCGACCGCATCCTGAAAATCGAGCAACCCGCAAGCCGCGATGCCGGCGCGTCCCACCACGCGCATCAGGTTATCGACATGGTAATCGCGCAGCACCAGGGTGCGCGGCGCGGCAAGCGCAGGTGCGAGGGCCGCGCCCATCAGCGCCAGGTATTCGTCGCGTTCCGCCGCCGTGGTGTCGCGCCCGCGCATGGCAGGCAGGTACCAGTCGGTGAACAGGGCCGCTTCGGCCAGCATTTTTTCGGCGTCGTAAGGCGGCAACCAATCGGGCAGCGGCCCCTTCGCGACCGCATCGTGCAGTTCCGCCAGCACATCCACCGCGAGGTCGTAAAGCGCCGCTTCATCGGCCCCCTTGGCGAGAAGACGGGTAAAGGTGTCGTCGCCGAAATCCTCGATCAGCAGCAACCCGGCGGGCGCATCGGCGGCGATGACTTCCGGCGCCGAAAAGCCGAGCCCGCCCAGATACGCCGCCACTGACAGCCAGGGGCGCACGTCCTCGCGTCCCGGCGGGGCATCCATCACCAGCGCCGGGCGGGGACCACCGCTGAGCCGCCCGTAGCGCCGAAAGGAGGCATCCGCCGCCAGCCAGTCAAGCCGCGCCGCGCCAAAGCCCGCCGCCGCCAGAAAATCCGCGACCGCCTGCGCGCGCGCGCCGGGTTCGCCGTCGCTCATGGTCCGACCCCTGCCGCCAGGGCCCGCCCACACGGGCCGAAGCCGGTCAGGCGCGCCCGGCGCGAATTTTCACCCTCGACCGTCAGCGCGATTTCCAGCCGGTCCGCGGGCAGGCCCGCGCCCAGCCGTTCGGGCCATTCGATCAGGCTGATGCCGTCGGCAAAGGCGTCGAAAATGGCCAGTTCCTCCGCATCCTCGGGACGCGCCAGCCGGTAGAGATCGAAATGCCAGACGGCGGCGTCACCGGCTTCATAGGTCTGGACCAGTGTATAGGTGGGGCTTGGCACCTCGTCGGGGACGGGTGCGCCAAAACGGGCGCAAAGCGCACCGATGACGAAGCGCGCCAAAGCGGTCTTGCCCGCCCCCAGCGGCCCGCGCAGGGCGACCACGTCGCCGGGCGCCAGAAGCGCCGCCAGGCGGCGGGCCAAAGCCCGGGTGGCGTCAAGGTCGGCCAGGATCATGTCGGTGCTGGGCAGCGCGGTCATCACATCGTTCCGGGGCATGGCATTAATGGTTGTAGCCCCGCCGCCCCGGACGAACAAGGGCCGGGCAACGGGGCAATCGGGCCGCAACCGGCTCTAGGGCTTGCGCGGGCGGCGGTGGCCGATATGTTAGGGCCGCACGAAGCGAAAGGCCCGCATCCGGACATGACCATGACACCGAAGACCACGCCCCCCGGCGGCACCCACGAAACCGATGTCGTTATTATCGGCGCCGGGCCCTGCGGCCTGTTCGCGGTGTTCGAATGCGGCATGCTTAAAATGCAATGTCATGTAATCGACGTTCTGGAAGCGCCCGGCGGACAATGCGTCGCGCTGTATCCGGAAAAGCCGATTTTCGATATTCCTGCCTGGCCCCGGATCGACGCGGCGGAGCTGATCGACAAGCTGGTCGAGCAGGCTGCGCCCTTTTCCCCCGCCTATCACTTCGACCAGAAGGTCGAGACAGTCGAAGACGGCGCCGACGGACGGCTGGTCGTCACCACCTCGGCGGGCACCCGGATCACGGCGCGCGCGGTCATTGTCGCGGGCGGGGTCGGCGCCTTCGGCCCCAACCGGCCGCCGCTGGCGGGACTGGCCGAATTTGAGGGCAAGAGCGTTTTCTACCTGGTATCGAAGCGCGAGGATTTTCGCGGCAAGCGCGTGGTCATCGCGGGCGGCGGCGATTCGGCGGTGGACTGGGCGCTGTCGCTCGCCGAAGTGGCGGAAAAAATCTACGTCGTGCACCGGCGCGACAAGTTCCGCGCGGCGCCGGAAAACGTCGACCGCATGAAGGCGCTGGCCGCCGACGGCAAGGTGGAAATGGTCATTCCCTTCCAGCTGGCCGGGCTGAAGGGCGACGCGGGCGTGCTGTCGGCAGTGACGGTCAGCGCCCTGAACGGCGAAAGCCGCGATCTGCCCGCCGACCGCTTATTGCCCTTTTTCGGCCTGGCGACGAATCTCGGCCCCATCGGCGAATGGAACCTGGAACTCGATACCCAACGCATCCAGGTGGCGCCGGAAAGCATGGCCAGTTCGCGTGACGGCATTTATGCCATCGGCGATATCGCGCATTACCCCGGCAAGCTCAAGCTGATCCTGACCGGCTTTGCCGAGGCGGCGCGCGCCGCCCATTCGGCCCATGGCCGCGTGCACCCCGGTGAAGCCCTGCATTTCGAATATTCGACATCCAGGGGCGTGCCCGGGGCCTGAGGCCCGGCGGGTCAGATTCCGGCGCCGGGATCGGGCTGGGAGTTTTTCCTGCCCAACGGGCTTTCGCCCTGATCCAGGGGCAGCACAATGCGCACCGAGGTGCCATGCCCCAGGGTCGAATCAAGCGCGACCGTGCCCCCATGCAAATCGACGAAGCTTTTGACCAGGGCAAGGCCCAGGCCGACGCCACCATGCTGTTCGCCATCGGCGCCGCGCTCAAACTTCTCGAACACCCGGCCACGATCCGCCGACGCGATGCCGGCGCCGGTATCGGATACCGTGATCGTCAGGTCATCGTCCCCACGCGTCGCGGTGATCGTTATCTGCCCGCCCGGCGGGGTGTGCCTGATCGCATTGGAAACCAGGTTGAACAGGGCCTGCTTGATGCGGCGTTCGTCAATGACAAGGGTGCCAAGCTCGTCGGCACACTCCAGCTCCAGTGCCAGCTCACGCTTGCGGGCGCGTTCGCCCGACAGGCTGACCACGGAATCGAGCATCACGCGGGCATCGGTCGGCGCCAGCTCAAGCTCGAGTTGTCCCGATTCGATCAGGGGAAGGTCGAGAGGGCATGGCGCTGCACGGCCGAATCCTACGCGTTCGCGCCCGTCATCACAAGCTGGCGGCGCGGGGCGCCATCCGGGCCCCGCCGCGCCGCGCCGAACGACCTAGTAACGATAGTGTTCAGGCTTGTAGGGGCCGTCCACCGGCACGCCGATGTAATCGGCCTGCGTCGTGCTGAGCTTGGTCAGGTTCACGCCGACATGATCGAGGTGCAGCCGCGCAACCTTTTCATCAAGCTGCTTGGGCAGGAAATAGACCTCGTTGTCATAGGACGTGTGGTTCTTCCACAGCTCGATCTGTGCCATCACCTGGTTGGTGAAGGAGAAGCTCATCACGAAGCTCGGGTGACCGGTGGCACAACCGAGATTGACCAGCCGGCCTTCCGCCAGAACGATCAGGCGCTTGCCGTCGGCCATGGTGACTTCATGCACCTGGGGCTTGATCTCATCCCACTTCGCGTTGCGCAGGGCGGCGATCTGGATTTCGCTGTCGAAGTGACCGATGTTGCACACGATGGCGCGGTCCTTCATCGCCCGCATGTGGTCGATGGTGATGATGTCGACGTTGCCGGTAGCGGTGACGAAGATGTCGCCGAGCGGCGCCGCCGCTTCCATGGTCAGCACCTGGAAACCTTCCATCGCCGCCTGCAGGGCGCAGATGGGATCGATTTCCGTGACGATGACGCGCGCGCCCTGGCCGGCCAGCGCCGCCGCGCAACCCTTGCCGACGTCGCCATAGCCCGCGACCACGGCGGTCTTGCCGCCGAGCATCACATCGGTAGCGCGCTTGATGCCGTCGATCAGGCTTTCACGGCAGCCATAGAGATTGTCGAACTTCGACTTGGTCACCGAATCGTTGACGTTGATGGCGGGCGCCAGCAATTCGCCGCGGCGCTGCATTTCCGAAAGCCGGACGACGCCGGTGGTCGTTTCCTCGGAGATGCCCTTCACGTCCTTCATCAGTTCGGGATAGGAATCATGCATGATGCGGGTGAGGTCGCCGCCGTCGTCGAGAATCATGTTCGGGTGCCAGCCGTCGGGACCGTTGATGGTCTGAACGATGCACCATTCGGCTTCTTCCTCGGTCTCGCCCTTCCAGGCAAACACCGGCGTACCGGCCGCGGCAACGGCGGCAGCGGCCTGGTCCTGGGTCGAGAAGATGTTGCATGAGGACCAGCGCACATCCGCGCCCAGGTGCTGCAATGTTTCAATCAGCACGGCGGTCTGGATCGTCATGTGCAGACAGCCCGCGATGCGCGCGCCCTTGAGCGGCTGTGCCTTGCCGTATTCCGCGCGCAGCGCCATCAGGCCCGGCATTTCGGTCTCGGCGATGGAGACTTCCTTGCGGCCCCAGGTAGCGAGGTTGATGTCGGCGATCTTGTAGTCGGCGCCGGCGGCGGCAGGGGTCTTGGCGTTCACTTGGGCTCTCCTTGGGTTGCGGCGCGGTCGCCTCGGGCCGGGCCATAACGCCACGAATCCCTTAAAATCCCTATAATATAAAGAGTGCTTTATATTTGCCCCCGGGCGCCGGGGCAAGACCTAATCTGTGCCCTCGCCGCTCTCACCCTCAAAGCCGGAGACCACCAGGGCCGCCAGCGCATCGAGCGCCGCCGCCGCGTCCGGGCCCCGGGCCGAGATCAGCAACTCGGTGCCATCCCCCGCCCCCAGCATCATCAGCCCCATGATCGAGCCTCCCGGCACGGTGACCCCGTTGGCGCTGACCTCGATAGCGGCATCGAAAGTTCCGGCCAGCTTGACGAAACGGGCGGCGGGCCGGGCATGAAGGCCGAGCGCGCCGGCAATCGCCACGCGCCGCTCAAGGCGACCGCCGCTGTCCGGGCCTGATTGGGATGCCACCATCCGTGCCTTACTTGCCGGTGCCGACGGGCAGGAAGCTGGAGGCGACGTTGATGTATTTGCGCCCCGCCTCCTGCACCGCGGCAATGGCGTCGGGCAAGGTCTTGTCGGCCCGCACCGAGGCGAACTTGATCAGCATCGGCAGGTTGACCCCGGCGATGACCTCGACCCCTTGGCGGCTGAGCGCGGCCAGGGCGAGATTCGAAGGCGTGCCGCCGAACATGTCGGTCATCACGATGACGCCCCTGCCGCCGTCGGCGGCTTCGATGGCCGCCAGGATTTCGGCGCGGCGCTGGGCCACGTCATCTTCGGGACCGATGCCGATCGCCGCGACACGCGCTTGCGCCCCGACGATATGTTCGAGCGCATCGAGCATCGCCGTGCCGAGGGCACCGTGACTGACGATTACCAGCCCTATGGCATCGGCGTCGGGAGCGGGCGTGTCGTTCATGGGCGCGATTCCTGTTTCATGGCCGACCAAGCTTATCCACGTCGCGGTGGATGACGTCAACCTTGGCGCCTTGATCGCGCAGCCACTGGGCCAGACGGCCGGCGACGAATACCGAGCGGTGACGCCCGCCGGTACAGCCCACGGCAATGGTCAGGCAGCTCTTGCCCTCGCGCCCATAGCCCGGCAGCAGCACGTCGAGCAATCCCGTAAGGGCGTCGAAGAACGGCGCCCAACTGGGATCGCGGGCAATGAAAGCGCCGCAATCGGCATCCATGCCCGTCAGCGGCTTGAGCGCCGGATCGTAATGGGGATTGGCGAGAAAACGCACATCGAAAACCAGATCGGCCTCGCGCGGGATGCCGTGGCGATAGGAAAAGGACGTGACGAAGGTCGTCATCCCGACGTCATCGGTCGGCGTGAAATGTCCGGTCAACAGGCGGCGCAGATCGGCGGGGGAAAGATCGGTGGTATCCACGACCAGGTCCGCGCGTTCACGCACATCGGCAAGCATCCGCCGCTCATGAGCAATGCCGTCGGCCACCGGGCGGTCGCCGGCCAGCGGGTGCGGGCGGCGGGTTTCGGTAAAGCGGCGGCGCAGCACTTCATCGGAGGAATCGAGAAACACGAGGGACGCATCAAAGCCCCCATCGGCGATCAGATGGTCCATGCCGTTGAGGATCGGCTCGACCCCGAAGTTGCGGTTCCGCACATCAACGCCGACGGCAATCGACCGGGCCGTCGCGCCACCGGCGGCGAGCGAGCCCAGCAACGCCAGCGGCATGTTGTCCACCGCCTCGAAGCCCATGTCCTCGAACACCTTGAGCGCGGACGACCGGCCCGCGCCGGACATGCCGGTCACCAGAACAAGGCGGGGGCGCGCTTCGGATAGTGTCATGGCGCGGGCATTATAAACCCCGGCCCGGCGCCGGCGGCAAGGCGGACCTTGGCCGGGGCCGAGGCGGTAAAGGGATCAACCGCCACCGAATCCAGGGCAAGGCCCAGAAGCTCGGCCCGGCCGGGCGGCGGCAAACGCTCGATTTCCGCGCCAGGCAACAGGTCCACCACCAGCCGCAGGGAGGCCGTGGCGCAAACACGATCCGGCGCAAGACGAACGATGCCGAGGCCACGCAGCTCCAGCAATCCGGCCAGCACATCGGGTGCGCGCGCCACCACGACATTTTCCACGCGCGTGATCTCGACCCGGTCATCGGCGACCAGCCGCGCGCCGCCCTCGATCAGGCGAAGGGCCAGATCGGATTTGCCCGCACCCGCGGGGCCGCGCAGCAACACCCCGACATCTCCCAGGACGACGCAGGTGCCGTGCAGATTGGCGCTGTCATCCATTTGTGGCGATCAGCCTGACACTGAAGCGCGCACCGGTGACGCGACCGTCGGCGACGATATTTTCCGCCCAGATGCGGCCGCGATGCGCCTCGACGATGTGCCGTGAAATCGACAGGCCGAGACCGGAATGGGTGCCGAATTTCTCGCCCGCCGGACGCTCGGTATAGAAACGGTTGAAGATCGCCTCGAACTTGCCCTCCGGCAAACCGGGGCCCTGATCCTCGACGGTGATCAGCGCACTCTTGCGGCCCAAACGCACGGTGATGCGGATTTCACCGCGCGGCGGCGAGAACGACACCGCATTGGCAATCAGGTTGCGAAACACCTGGGCCAGACGGTCCTCGATACCGCGCACGGTTACCGGGCCGCCCGGCGGCAGATCCAGAACCAGGCGCGGCGCATCGGCTTTGCGGGCATCGGCGGCGGTCTGCTCGACCTCGACCAATATGGCAAGCAGGCCCGACAAATCGACCCGGCCGAGCCGCGCCCGGCCCAGTTCCGCGTCCAGGCGCGACGCATCGGAAATATCGGAAATCAGCCGGTCGAGCCGCTGCACGTCGTCGAGAATGACCGTCATCAGGCGGCGCTGCTTGACCGGGTCTTCCACCCTGGAGGCGGTTTCCACGGCACTGCGCAGGCTGGTCAGGGGATTCTTGATTTCATGGGCGACATCGGCGGCGAAACCTTCGATGGCATCAATGCGCGCGCGCAGGGCCGCCGTCATGTCGCGCAGCGCCCCGGAAAGATTGCCGATCTCGTCACCCCGCGACGTCAGATCGGGAATCTCGCCCGCTTCCCCCGGCCCCGCGCCGACACTTTGCGCCGCGGCCGCGAGGCGGCGCACCGGCCGCGCGATGGTTCCCGCAAGCCAGAGCGACAAGGCGACGATAACCACCAGCACGACACCGAGCACGCTGAGAATCTCGGTCCGCACCTCGCGCAGGCTTTCCTCGATTTCCACCGATCCCGCGGTCACCATCAAGGCGCCGAGCACCTGCTTGTAGCGCTGCACCGGCACCGCCACCGAAAGCACCAGTCCGCCGTCGGCGCGGCTGCGCACGATGCGCGTACGCTCCCCACCCAGTGCCCTTTGCGCCTCGGCGAAGTCGGCGGCCCGTGCATTGGGCGGATCAACATATTCGGGATATTCGCGACCCGTGGGCACCAGCCCCACCAACCAGTCATACGCATCGACAAGCGCCGTCAGCACGCCCCCGTCGCGGGGCGGCGGCAAAGGCGCGACCTCGACCCCGCCCCGCACCATGCCGACAAACTGGCTATCGGCGATCAGGTCCCCGTTGGCGGCGAACAGGCGGGCACGCAGCCGCGCGGGCACGGCCAGGCGGCGCACCATGGGCCGCGCCAGCGCGGTCAGGGTATCTTGCCCGGCGGCAAGGTTGGTCGTAACCGCGGCCTCGCCCAGGGCGGCGGCGAAGATACCTCCCTGGATCGCCAGGGAATCGAGGTGGGAATCGATCAGGTTCTGCTTGTAGCGATCAAGGTACAGAAGCCCGAAGGCGAGGATCACCACCGCGACCATGTTGACCGCGAGAACCCGCGCGGTCAGCGAACGCAGTCGGAACCCCCCGAAAAATCGCGCCGCGGCCGACGCGGGCGCGGGCTCCGGCGCGGTCGCGGTCACGGTCAACCTGGCGCGATCGGCGTTGCCCGCGACCTTCGTCTTTTTCGACGCTGTCTTGGACTTGCGCTTGGGCCGACGACGCGGGCGCGTCGCGGCAGGGGAAACGGGGGACGGGCTGTCAGAGGCCATCGCGCAAAGACCGGTCAGCCTTCACGGTAGCGGTAGCCGAGGCCATACAAGGTTTCAATCTGGGCGAAATCATCATCGGCCCGCTTGAATTTGCGGCGCAACCGCTTGATGTGGCTATCGACGGTGCGGTCCTCGACATAGATATGTTCGCCGTAGGCGGCATCCATCAACTGGTCGCGGGTCTTGACGTGGCCGGGACGCTGGGCCAGCGCGGCAAGGATCAGGAACTCGGTCACCGTCAACTGAACCGGCGCGCCTTTCCAGGTACACAGGTGACGCGACGGATCGAGCATCAGCTCGCCGCGCGTAATGGTGCCTTCCTGCGGCGCGGCCTCGCCCTTGGCCGGTGTCGGCGCGGGGCCAAGATCGACACGGCGCAGCAGGGCGCGGATGCGTTCGATCAGCAGGCGCTGGGAAAACGGCTTGCGGATGTAATCATCGGCGCCCATGCGGAAGCCGAGCAGCTCGTCAACCTCATCATCCTTCGAGGTCAGGAAGATGACCGGCATCTGCGACGACCGGCGGATGCGGTTGAGCAACTCCATGCCGTCCATGCGCGGCATCTTGATATCGAGCACGGCAAGGTCGGCCGGGTGCGCGGCCAGGCCCTCGAGCGCCTTGCTGCCGTCGGTATAGGTCTCGACCTTGAAGCCTTCAGCTTCCAGGGCGATGGATACCGAGGTCAGGATATTCTCGTCGTCGTCTACAAGCGCGATGGTACGGGGCAACGGTCTTCTCCTTGCCGGTCTCTGCCGGTCCGGCGGGGCCCTAGCTTTGCACCAGTGTCGCATACCCCCGGGAAGGCATCAAAAAGAACCCGCATTGGGGCGATTTAAGGGCCATTTCCCGGCCCTTTCGTGGTGATTGACTCAACGCGGCCTGCGCCTATGATGGCGCCGGACCCTGCCCGGCGGAGGGGAGCCGCAAAAAATATAAATCTTGAGGTGAGGATCTCCCCCCATGCTTTCGGTGCTCGGACTAGGCTTCCTGATCGGTATGAAACACGTGATAGAGGCCGACCACGTCGCCGCCGTGGCGTCGCTGGCGACCCGGTCGCGTTCGGTCGGGGAAACGGCGCGTTTCGGCATCGCCTGGGGGCTTGGCCATACCGCGACCCTGTTCGCGGTCGGAACCGCCGTCCTGCTGGCCGACACGGTCGTGCCCGAACGCATCACCAGCGCCCTGGAACTGGTGGTCGGCGTCATGCTGATCGGGCTCGGCGTTGACGTTCTGGCCCGGATGTGGCGCCAGCGCACCCATTTCCATGCCCATGCCCATGACGGCAATCCCCATTTCCATGCCCATAAGCACGCCGATGCGCCGCGCCACGACAGCGCCGCTCACAAGCACGCCCATCCGCGCGGGCTGCCGCTGCGCGCGCTCATGGTCGGGCTCGTGCATGGCATGGCCGGCTCGGCGGCCCTGGTGCTGCTGACGCTGTCCACCATCCAGTCGGTCTGGCTGGGCATCGCCTATATCCTTCTTTTCGGCCTCGGCTCGGTCGTCGGCATGGGCGTCCTGTCCTGCGCCATCGCCGTGCCAATGCGCCTTTCGGCCGACCGCATGGCCTGGGCCTGGCGCGGGCTGTCGGCGGCGATCGGGCTGGCCACCATTATCCTCGGCGCCACCGTGGCCTGGCGCATCGGCGTCACCGAAGGCCTGCTGGTCTAACCACCGCCCCGGCGCCTGCCGCCGGGTCTCCGGCTGCATGTTTCTGCTCTGTTCCGCCCCCCCCCGTGCCGCCGCTATTTCCCGCGGCCTTTCGTGGCCTCTCAAGGACTTGGCGGGCCGTGCCGGCGGGGACGCAAAAAAAGCCGAGAAACGGGTGTCTCGGGGGTGGCGCGAGCCAAGGTGAATCCGTATATAAGGGGGCCTTTCGGGCAGCCCGACCGGACACAGTGAACACATGGGTATATGACGGGAGAGAACATTGGAACAGCGTGGATCGATCAAGAGTAATTACGGACTGGATCAGCACGGCATTACCAGCGCCAAGTCGGTAGCCTGGAACCTGGCCGAGCCCGCGCTTTACGAGTTCGCCATCAAGAACAATGAAGGCCTGATCGCCCCCGGCGGCGCCTTCGTCGTGGAGACCGGCGAATACACCGGCCGTTCGCCCAAGGACAAGTTCATCGTCGAAGAAGCCACCAGCAAGGACGATATCTGGTGGGGCGCGGTCAACAAGCCGATTTCCGAAGCTAATTATGCCAAGATCCGCGACAAGTTCATCGCCTACTACAAGGACCGGGACCTGTTCGTTCAGGACGTCAATGCCGGCGCCGATGCCGAATACCGTATCGGCGTGCGCGTCGTCACCGAGACCGCCTGGCATTCGCTTTTCGTCCGCAACATGTTCCTCCAGCCCAGCCCCGGCGAAGCCGCGGGCTTCAAGCCCGACTTCACCATCCTGCACGCGCCGGGCCTCAACGTCGATCCCAAGACCGACGGCACCAATTCCGATATCTGCATCCTGGTGAATTTCGGTGCCAAGGAAGTGCTGATCTGCGGTTCGTGGTACGCCGGCGAAATCAAGAAGTCAGTGTTCTCGATCCTGAATTACCTTCTGCCCGCCCAGGGCGTGATGCCGATGCATTGTTCGGCCAATGTCGGCGACGATGGCGATGCGGCCATCTTCTTCGGCCTGTCGGGCACCGGCAAGACCACGCTTTCGGCCGACGGCTCGCGCACCCTGGTGGGCGACGACGAGCACGGCTGGTCGCCCAACGGCGTGTTCAACTTCGAAGGCGGCTGCTATGCCAAGGCGATCAAGCTGTCGGCGGAAGCGGAACCCGAAATCTACGCCACCACGCACCGTTTCGGCACGGTGCTGGAAAACGTGGTCATTGATCCCGAAACGCGGGAACTGGATTTCGATTCGGAAGAGCTGACGGAAAATACCCGCGTCTCCTACCCGATCGACTTCATTCCCAACATTTCAGAGACCCTGACCTCGGGCCATCCCAAGCACATCGTCATGCTGACGGCGGATGCCTTCGGCGTGCTGCCCCCGATCAGCAAGATGACGGCCGACCAGGCGATGTATCACTTCCTGTCCGGCTACACTGCGCGCGTCGCCGGCACGGAACGCGGCGTCACCGAGCCGGAAGCGACCTTCTCCACCTGCTTCGGCGCGCCGTTCATGCCGCGTCACCCCACCGTCTATGCCAAGCTGCTGGGCAAGCTGATCGCCGAGCACAAGACCACGTGCTGGCTGGTCAACACCGGCTGGACCGGCGGCAAGTACGGCGTCGGTACGCGCATGAAGATCGCCTACACCCGCGCCATGCTGCGCGCGGCCCTGGACGGCAAGCTCGACACCGTGAACTTCGCGCCCGACCCCAATTTCGGACTGCTGGTTCCCGCGTCCTGCCCCGATGTGCCGGAAACGGTTCTCAATCCCAAGAACACCTGGACCGACAAGGCGGCTTACGATTCCACCGCCAAGGATGTCGCCCGCATGTTCGAGGAAAACTTCAAGGAATTCGAACCCCAGGTGGATGACAGCGTCAAAAAAGCGGCGATTCGTTCCGCCGCCTGACGCCCCCGAGCATCGCAAAAAAAACGCCGGCCCCGGGGCCGGCGTTTTTCGTTGGCGATGCTGAAAGCTAATGCACTTCGGCCCAGCTTCCGCCGATCCCGGTTTCCACTTCCAGCGGCACGCTTAATTCACAGACCGGGTGACAGGCATCCACCATCACCTTGGTCACGGCCTTGGCGGTCGCTTCCGCTTGTTTGGTTGGGGCCTCGAAAATCAGTTCGTCATGAACCTGAAGCAGCATCCGCGCCGAGAGCTTCTGGGCCCGGAGCGCGGGCAGGATGCGAATCATGGCGCGCTTGATGATGTCCGCCGCCGCGCCCTGCAGCGGCGCATTGATGGCGGCACGTTCGGCAAAGGCCCGCTGCGGCCCCTTGGCGTCGATGCCCGGCGTGTGCACCTTGCGCCCGAAAATGGTGGTGACGTAGCCGTGGGCGCGGGCGAATTCCTTGGTCGCTTCCATGTAGTCACGGATGCCGGGGTAACGCTTGAAGTAGGTCTTTATGTATTCCGCCGCTTCCGCGTTGGGAATGGCGAGCTGGCGCGCCAGGCCAAAAGCTGAAATGCCGTAGATGATGCCGAAGTTGATCGCCTTGGCGGAACGCCGCACCATCGGGTCCATGCCCTTGACCGGCACGCCGAACATTTCCGATGCCGTCAGGGCGTGGATATCGGCCCCTTCGCGGAAGGCCTGCTTCAGTTCCTCGATACCGGCGACATGGGCGAGGAGTCGCAGCTCGATCTGGGAATAGTCGGCGGAGATCAGCCGGTTGCCCTTTTCGGCGACGAAGGCTTCGCGGATCTTGCGGCCTTCTTCGGTGCGAATGGGAATGTTCTGCAAATTGGGATCGGTCGAGCTGAGCCGCCCGGTGGAAGCCACCGCCATGGCATAGGACGTATGCACGCGGCCCGTATCCGGGTTGATCTGGGCCTGCAGGGCGTCGGTATAGGTGGAGCGCAGCTTGGCGAGCTGGCGCCAGTCCAGCACCCGCGCGGGCAGTTCGTGGCCCTGGGCGGCAAGGTCTTCAAGCACGTCGGCGCCGGTGGCGTAAGCCCCGGTTTTACCCTTCTTGCCGCCGGGCAGGCTCATTTCATCGAACAGGATTTCGCCTAGCTGCTTCGGGCTGCCGACATTGAATTCGCGCCCGGCCAGCTTGTGAATCTGTTTTTCCAGCTTGTGCAGGCGGGTTTCAAAATCCGCCGACAGGCCTTTCAGAATCTTCGGATCGACACGAACACCAGCGCGTTCCATTTCAACGAGCACGGCAATCAGTGGCCGTTCAAGGGTTTCATAAACGCTGGCCATGTGCTCCCGCGCCAGGCGCGGCTTGAGCAGGCGATGCAGTTCCAAAGTCACGTCGGCATCTTCCGCCGCGTAGTCGCGCGCCGCTTCCAGCGCGACGTAATCGAAGGTCACACGGTTGCGGCCCGTCCCCGCCACGTCGGCGAACTTGATGGTCTGACGATCAAGGTAATGCGCCGCCGCGTCGTCCATGCCGTGGCCGTGCAACCCCGCTTCCAGCACGTAGCTGAGAACCATGGTGTCATCCACCGGGGTCACGGCGGTATCGTAGCGGGCGAAGATTTCCTGGTCGTACTTGATGTTGTGGCCGACCTTGAGGACCGACGGATCGCTGAGCAGCGGCGCCAGCCGCTTGAGCGCCCGCGCCCGGTCTATCTGGCCGCGCAACAGGGCGCCGGTAACGTTCTTGGCCTCTTTGCCCCCATCATCATCGCCGAGATCCAGCGCCCCCTGGGGCGCCCCGGCGCCGGCTTCACGGTGCGCCAGCGGGATATAGCAGGCGCGCCCCGGCGCCACCGCGAGGGAAATGCCCACCAGCTCCGCCCGCATGGCGTCGAGAGAAGTGGTCTCCGTATCCACCGCCACCGTTCCGGCGTCGACCGCCGCATCGATCCATGCCCCAAGCGCGTCTTCGGTGGTCACAAGCTCGTATTCCGCCGCCCCTTTTGGCGACGGGGCGGTGGTGGATTTCTCGGCACTGGGCCTGGGCCTCGATTTACCCTTGGTCTCCGCCGTTTCCGCGATGCGGCCATCGCCCGAGATCTCGCTTTCGACGCGGGCGATCAGGCGCTTGAATTCCTGTTCGCGCAGGAAGGCGAGCAGGGCTTCATGCTCGGGCTCGCGCTTGGCGAAATCGGTATAGGGCTCGAGCTTCGGTACATCGTCCTTGAGGCGCACCAGGTCCCGCGAGATGCGGGCCTGATCGGCGAAGTTGAGCAGGTTTTCGCGGCGCTTGGGCTGCTTGATCTGATCCGCTTTCGCCAGCACCGTATCGAGATCGCCGTAAACATTGATCAGTTCCGCCGCCGTCTTGATGCCGATGCCGGGAACGCCCGGAACGTTGTCGGTGGAATCACCGGCCAGGGACTGCACGTCCACGACCTTGTCGGGCGCGACGCCGAATTTCTTGCGCACGGCTTCAAAGCCGATGCGTTCATAACTGATGGGATCGAGCAGGGTAGTGTTTTCATCCACCAGCTGCATCAGGTCCTTGTCCGAAGACACGATGGTCACTTCATCGCCGCGCGCGGCGGCGGCGCGGGCATAGGTGGCGATGATGTCGTCGGCCTCGAATCCCGGCGCCTCGATGGCGGGCACGTTGAAGGCCCGCGTCGCATCGCGAATCAGCGGGAACTGCGGCACCAGATCTTCCGGCGGCTCACCCCGGTTGGCCTTGTATTCGGGGTAGATGTCGTTACGAAACGTCTTGCGCGCGGTGTCGAAAATGACCGCCAGGTAATCCGCCTCAGTATCGTCGAGCAGCTTCACCAGCATGTTGCAAAAGCCGTAAACGGCGTTTGTCGGCGTCCCGTCGGATCGGGTCATCTGCATCTTGAGCCCGTAATAGGCGCGAAAGATGAACCCCGACCCGTCAATCAGGAACAGGTGGCGCCGACCGTCGGCGGAACCGGAAGTCAATGGCCGCTATCCGCCTGCGCGCCCTCTGCGAGGACAAAGTGACGGCCGCAGTAAGGGCAATCCACCTCGCCCGCCGGCTGAAGATTGAGGTAAACGACCGGATGGCCGAGCGTGCCACCGTCGCAAGCGACGTTAGGGGTATCAACGGTAAAGGTTTCGCTGGGCTGCATCACGCTTCCATGGCTAGGGGGTGGGCCGATAGGCCGGGCAGGTTGTTGACCGCGCGGCACCCCGGATGATACCGATTGCCGCACCGCTTTCAACCGCCGGAGCATAGCATGACCGTGGTCCCCCTGCCGGTCGCCCCACGCGACGAAAATGCCCGCCGAAACGGGGAGGCGCCGGCGCTGGCGCTGGAAATTCGCGGCCTGGGAAAGGTTTACCGGGGATCGGGCAGCGGCGAAGGCGCCGTGCCGCCCAAGGTCGCGCTCAGGAACATCACCCTGGACGTGCCGCGCGGGGCGTTTTTCGGGCTTCTTGGCCCCAATGGCGCCGGCAAGTCCACCCTGATCAACATCCTGGCCGGGCTGGTGGACAAGACGTCCGGCCAGGCCCGGATCTGGGGCTACGACATCGATCACGACCTGGCCGCCGCCAAGATGGCCATCGGCATCGTGCCCCAGGAACTGAACATCGATCCTTTCTTCACGCCCAAGCAGCTTCTCGATCTGCAATCGGGCCTGTACGGGCTGAAGCGATCGGAATACCGCACCTGGGAACTGCTGGAAGCGCTGGGCCTGACCGACAAGGCCCATGCCTATTCACGCGCGCTTTCCGGTGGCATGCGCCGCCGCCTGCTGATCGGCAAGGCGATCCTGCATTCGCCGCCCATCGTCGTGCTCGACGAGCCGACCGCCGGCGTCGATGTCGAGTTGCGCCAGCACCTGTGGAACTACATGCGCGCGCTGAATGAGGCGGGAACCACGATCCTGCTGACCACCCATTACCTGGAAGAAGCGGAAAAGCTCTGCGACACCATCGCCATCATCGACGAAGGCGAGTTGATCGCCTGTGCGCCGACGGCGGACCTGGTAGGACGGATCGACCACAAGGAAATGATCGTCACCGTTGACCGCGATCTGGCCTGCGTGCCCGAGGCACTGGTTCATTTCGACGTCAAGATGGCGGGCCCGCAGCGCCTGGTTTTCGGCTTCAAGCGCTCGCAATCGCGGATGGCCGAAATTCTCGATGCGATCCGCAACGCGGGCCTGACCATCAGCGATATTTCCACCTCCGAAGGGCGGCTCGAGGACGTTTTCCTGCAACTGACCCGCGCCCGGCAAAAGCCGCCGCCGTGTCCCGACCCTGCCTGAACTGTGCCCGTTTGGCGGCCATGGCGCTGGTTCTGGCGCTTGCCGCCTGCGCGCCGAGGGTCCAGCCCTCCGGCCCTTTCGACCGCACCGCCCGCCTTGACGCCACGGCGCTGATTGCCCGCGACGGGGCCCGCCTGCCGCTTCGCATCTGGACCCCGGAGGGGCCGCCCCGCGCCGCCATCGCCGCGCTGCATGGCTTCAATGATTATGCCAACGCCTTTGAAGATGCCGGTCGCGCCTTCGCGAAACGGGGCATCATCACCTACGCCATCGACCAGCGCGGCTTCGGCCGCGCACCCGGCTTCGGCATCTGGGCGGGAAGCGATGCCATGATCAACGACCTGTCGGCACTGGCCGAACAGGTCCACGCCCGTCACCCCGGCGTGCCGCTTTACCTGCTGGGCGACAGCATGGGCGGCGCGGTGGTGATGTCGGCACTGGCCCGCGGCTTTGCCCCGCGCCCCGCGGGCGCGGTGCTGGTCGCCCCCGCCGTCTGGGGCCGCCAGGCGCTGGGGCCGGTAAAAAGCGCGGCACTTTGGCTGTCGGCCCATACGGTGCCCTGGTTCCGGGCGACCGCCGAGGGCTTGCGCGCAACGCCGTCGGACAACAGGGAAATGTTGCGCCGTCTCGGACGCGATCCCCTGATCATAAAGGCTACCCGCATCGACGCGATCTGGGGGCTGGTCAACCTGATGGACGAAGCCCAGGCGGCGGCCGCCCGGATCGACGTGCCTGTCCTGCTGCTCTACGGCCGCCACGACGAGGTTATCCCCCCGGCACCCGTCCGTGCCGTCACCCAGGCCCTTGCCGGGCGCGGCACGGCACGGTTCGCGGTATACCGCAGCGGCTACCACATGCTATTGCGCGATTTGCAAGCCGCCACGCCGATCGGCGACATTGCCGGCTGGGCTCTCAACCCCGCGTTGCCACTGGCATCGGGCGCCGAGCGGGTCCCGTAAAGGGGCAAGATAACCCTGCCCAAGAGAGGGGCGATGATCGATACCGAACACTGGTATCATCATGCCACCATTACATGAGGTGAGGAGAGCCACTGCAATGCGTTTTTCCCGGTTTTTACCCCTGCTCGCCATAGCCGTGGCCGCGCCGACGGCGCCTTCAACATCGCGTGCGCAAACATCGGTGGAAACGCCACCCTTGGCGCGCGCAGACCGCCAGGTCGTCGGCTACACGGAAAACGTGCGCCTGTTCCCCGCCGACATACCGCTACGCGCCAAGATCGATACCGGCGCGCGAACCTCCTCGCTTAACGCCCAGGACATCGTCACCTTTCCCAGAAACGGGAAAATGTGGGTGCGTTTTCATGTCACCAACCGTGAAAACAGGACGCAGGAATTCGAACGCCCCGTTGTGCGACGGGTCCGGATCAAGGACCTGGGCGGGCCCAGCGTTTCGCGGCCGGTCGTCCTGATGGGCATCTGTGTCGGCACGGTTTACCGGATCACAGAGGTTAACCTGTCGGACCGCAGCGGCTTCAACTTCCAACTCCTGGTCGGCAGGCGATTCATGCGCCAGGTCATTGTCGTCGACCCCGCTCGGCAGTTCACTCTCAAGCCACGGTGCGAAATCGCCGACGACGGACTGGCCCATCTTGATTCGGCGCTTGGCCTGCCCGCCAGCGAACTGGCAAAGGATTAGTCATGAATAACCGGCATCTTTACTGGCTCACGGGTTTGCTGACCCTCGTCGGGCTTTCCATATTTCTCTACAAGGTGCTGATCCTGCACTTTCCGATGCAGCCCGACCGGCTGCAAACGAGCTGGCACATCGAAGCCCGCATGGAGTTCACAGCCCAGGGCAACCCGGTGACAGCGCGGCTGTTGCTGCCGAAATCCACGGCGGCAACGCCCGTATTCAACGAATCCTTCGTTGCCGATGGTCTGGGCGTCACGACCCGATCTGTCGGCGACAACCGCGTTGCGACGTTTTCCGCATCCAACGCCGAGGGTAAACACGTCCTTTTTTACCGTGCCACGGTGGTGTTGGGCGACGAGAGCGAAGAAGCCCACGCAAGCCCGCCGCCCAAGCTCACCCGCACACCCATGGATGAAGCCGAACAGGCGGCGGCGCGGGCCATCCTGACCAAGGTCCGTCTGCGTGCCGCGGGACCGGAAACCATGATGGCGCTGTTGATGACGGCGCTCAACCATCCGCAGCCCAGCGACGAGATCACGCTGATGCTCGGCAACAAGCTGTTGCAGCGCCAGGTCGTCAACACCGCAATCCGCATCCTGCGCTTCGGGGGCATCCCCGCACGCCGGGTCAACGGCCTGCCCTTGCTTGAAGACCGGCGCAAGGCGCCGGTCGCCCACTGGATCGAAATCTATGTCGGCGACCGCTGGCTTCCCTTCCACGCCAAGGACGGCGCACCGGGCGTCCCACCCAACCACGTCGTCTGGTGGCGTGGCGAGCGCCCCCCCTTGCAGGTCATCGGCGGCAGCGATATCGCGCATACGTTCTCGGTCTCGCGGGCGCACCAGTTCGCCCTGCGCTCGGCCATTGAACGCGGCCGGGCAGTGGGCGCCGAATTGCTCGATTTCTCCCTGTTCGGCCTGCCGTTCCAGACCCAGCAGGTCTATCGCATATTGATGGTGGTCCCGGCGGGCATCTTCCTGCTGGTGGTTTTGCGCAACATCATCGGGATTAAAACCTTCGGCACCTTCATGCCGGTGCTGATCGCCATGGCCTTTCGTGAAACCCATTTGATGTGGGGCATCATCCTATTCAGTATCGTCGTGTTCCTGGGCATGTCGGTGCGGTTCTATCTGGAGCACCTGAAATTACTGCTGGTTCCACGACTGGCGGCGGTGGTCATCGTCGTTATCGGCATGATGGCGCTTCTGTCCATCGTATCGTTCAAACTGGGCTTTATCGGCGGCTTGTCCGTCGCCTTGTTCCCCATCGTCATCCTGGCCATGACGATCGAACGCATGACCGTCGTTTGGGATGAGCGCGGCGCCAAGGAATCCCTAACCCAAGCGTCGGGCAGCCTGTTTGTTGCCGTGCTTTGCTACCTGTTGATGAATGCCGATATCGTCGAGCACCTGAGCTTCGTCTTCCCCGAACTGCAACTCGTCCTGCTGGCGGGAATGCTGTTGCTCGGTCGCTACACGGGATACCGCCTGGTCGAACTGACACGCTTCCGCGTGCTGGCCGGTAAGGATGCGCCATGATCGGGCTGGCAAAACGCCTGCGTGCGGCGGGCGTGCTCGGCATCAACTGGCGCAACGCCGAGTACACGCTGGTCTATAACGAGCGCAAACGCTACCCGCTGGTGGACGACAAGCTGCAAACCAAGCGCCTGGCGCTGGAGGCGGGCCTGGCGGTGCCCGATCTTTACGGCGTGATCGAGGTCCAGCGCCATGTACGCAACCTGTCCAAGATGCTGGAAGGCCGTGAGTCCTTTGTCATTAAGCCAGCCCAGGGCTCGGGCGGCGAAGGAATCCTGGTGCTGGAACGCACCCGCAGCGGCATGTACCGCAAGCCCGGCGGCGGTTTCATGAACGAACATGAACTGGCCTACCACGCAGGAAATATTCTTTCGGGAATTTACTCCCTCGGCGGCCAGCCCGACAAGGCGCTTATCGAATACCGCGTCAATTTCGACCCGATCTTCGAGCGCATAGCCCACCAGGGCGTTCCCGATGTGCGCATTATCAGCTTCGTCGGCGTGCCGGTAATGGCCATGGTGCGCCTGCCGACGCGCCAGTCACAGGGCAAGGCCAACCTGCACCAGGGCGCCATCGGCGCGGGCATAGACCTGGCGACGGGGCGAACCCTGACGGCGGTCTGGGGCAATGGCGTCGTCGACATTCATCCCGACACACTCAACCCGGTAACCGGCGTGATGATCCCGCATTGGGATGTCCTGCTGGAACATGCGGCCCGCGCTTATGAACTGACGGGCCTTGGCTACCAGGGCATTGATATCGTGCTGGACCGCGATCTGGGCCCGCTGATCCTGGAGCTGAATGCGCGGCCCGGCCTCAATATCCAGATCGCCAACCGTGCCGGCCTGGAATTGCGGCTCGCCAAGGTCAAGGCGGCAAGGGCAGGGCTGGCGACGGTACAGGACCGCATTGACTTCGCCCGTGAGAACTTCGCGGTCCCCGAAAGCGAAGCCTAACGGCGCGAAGCGCCTTCGCGGACCTTGATGAAATCCTGGATGTAATCCGGAATATCTTTCGTCGAGAATTTCTTCTGCTCGGCCGGATCGTGCAAAAACGCAATGATATCGGCGAGCTCCCCCGGCGACAGGTCTATGGCTTCGCCGAACAGGCTGTCCTGCAAGGACACCATGGACCGGGCGCCGCGCTACATCCGGGTGACAAAGGCCATGACATCAATGCCGTTGCCATTGCTGTCGCCGACGCTGTCCAGCGGCGGCGCTACCGAGCCGCCGATACCGTTCACCTTTTGACAAACGACACAGGCCGCGGTGGCGAAATAAACGCGCCCGCGGGAGGACGACATTTTCTGCATGACGATATCGGGCTGGCCCGGCCGCTCGATCCGATGGACACCATGTTCACTGCCGTTGGACTGCGCCCGGGCGGCAGGCACTGTCCATGCCGCAAGAACGGCCAGTCCCATGACTCCCAAGACCCCTGGCATCAATCGGCACGACTGCATCCGGAAAAGCATTGCTGCTCCCGTTTTTTACGGCGCCAAACCAGACCTGTCCCTTCAGTCTGCGACTTCTCGCGACAAACTTCAAAGGGAATAGCGGCTCAGGCGCCGGCCTTTTCCTTCTGCGACGCCGGTTTGGGCATCTTGCCTTCCGGCACCATGACCGTGCCGTCGAACAAAAGCCGCGCGGTGCGCAGGGTTCCCGCCGCCTTGATTTGCGGTGTCGGGCCGGACATATCCAACGTCACGGCGACGTCTATGGTCCCGGCCGGGTGCTCGATGGTCACGGTCGTCAGTTCCGAAAATTCCGGGTTGGCGATCTGATGGGCCAGCGTACCCGGCGACAGCACCGAACAGGCGACGCAAATGGCCCCGGTGACCGCATGGGCTTCATGGGTCGAATGGGGCGTGAAGTAGCGCGACGAAATCGTGCCGCCCACACGCGGCTTGGCCAGCAGCACCGGCTTCGGGATCACCATGTCCGTAACGTCGCCGAAGCCCATCATCTTACCCGCCTTTAGACGCAGCGGCTCCAGCCGCTTGAACAGGTCCTTGTCCCCATCCAGCTCCTTGACCGTTTCGTAGCCGGTTTTGCCCATGGCCTCGGCCCGCATCATCATCACCGGCATCGCCGCATCGGCGAGCGTCACCTCTATGCCGTCAATCACGTCCACCACGTTCCCGGTCGGAAACAGCTTGCCGGTCTTGGAGCCGAGACATTCCATGAAATTGAGCAAGATCGGCGCCGCCGTGCCGGGCACGCCGTCGATCGCCGTATCGCCTTCGTATTCGACCTGGCCGCCCGGGGTCTGGATCACCGCCTCCACCAGGTCGCCGGTATTAACGGCACGAATCCGCACCCGGGTTTCCCCGTCCTCGGCCTTGACCATGCCGCGCTCGATGGCGAAGGGGCCGACCGCGGAAAGAATGTTGCCGCAGGTCGGCGCGGTATCCACATCGGGCCGCTCGGGCGTGATTTGCAGGAAGAAGTAATCGACATCCACGCCGTCTTCCCGGGACGGGCTGATGATCGCGTTCTTGCTGGTCAGGAACGTCGCGCCGCCGACACCATCGATCTGGCGCGGGTCGGGGGACCCCATGGCGGCGAGCAGGATTGCATCGCGCAGGGCCGCATCCGCCGGCATATCCTTGGCTTCATAGAGAAGGGCCCGCGAGGTGCCCCCCCGCATCAAAGTCGCCCGCACACCGCGTTGCATTCCATGTCTCCTGTCTGAAAGGACCGGCGCGCATTTTACCAGCGCGCCCGGTCCAAATGAAGCAGATGAAAATCCGGCTATTTAAACGGCCACGGCATATCCACGAGGTCTTGCAGAATCCCGTCGGGGAAATTCAGCGACAGGATATGACCCATGCCCGCGAGGAACCCCATGGCCGCGCCGGTCAGCACGATGATGCGGCCGATGGTGGCCTCCGCCTTGAAATGCAGAAAGGCGATGAAAAACAGCGTCATGGCGATAAAGAACCCGGCCAGCCACGTCGCCGCCACCAGCCCCAAAAGCCACAGGACATAGTGTTCGGCGCTGACCGGGTGGGCGGGATCGCCGTGGGGATAATCGGCCTCAGCATCGAAAAGGGCGGGATTATCCACGCCGCCGCGCACGATCATGAACAGCGCGTAGCCGACGAAAGCCAGCATGACCAGCGCCGCGGTAACCGGGAAGACCTTGCCGAGGAAATTGTTGTCGTAGCTGTCGTAAAGCGAAAAACAGAGCAGCAGCAAGATGAGCACCGCGAAAACGATCTGGGGCCAGCGATTGGCCGCCTGGCCGCTACCGGACGCGATATCCCCGGTGCCATGTGCCTTGGCCGCGTAACGCACGCCGAAATAGACCGAAACAGCCGTGATCGCGGCAATGATCAGCACGCCCGGGCGCATCATCCAGGCGAACCCGTCATAGAACTGCACCGCCTGGTAAAGATTGGTTTCCGCCGGGTCCGCCAGCACGAAACCGATCAGCAACGGCGGGCGCGGCCAGCCGAAGCGTTTCATGTAGACGGCGAAAATGCCGATGATGATCAGCGCCGCGATATCGCCCCAACTGCGCGTCGCCTGAAAGGCCGCGAAGGTAATGACCATGATCATGAACGGCGCCAGCAGCACGTAGCGAATGGTGGTCAGCATCGCAATCGGGCGCGCCAGCACCAGGCAGGCGCCGGCACCGATGACATTGGCCAGCGCCAGCGACCAGATGATGACATAGGTCTTGTCGAGGTCTTCTCCCACCATGCTGACGCCGGTATCGATGCCGATCAGGAGCAGTCCGCCGAGAAAGACCGCCATCGAGCCCGAACCGGGAATGCCGAACAAAAGCGTCGGCACCAGCCCGCCGCCTTCCTTGGCGTTGTTGGCGCTTTCCGGGGCGATCACGCCGCGCACGTCGCCCTTGCCGAAATTTTCCCGATCGCGCGTGGTCTGCATGACATGGCCGTAGGCGATCCAGTCCACCACCGAACCGCCCAGGCCCGGCAACGCGCCGATCAAACAGCCGATGCCGGCGCAGCGCGTTGCCAGCCAGCGGGCCTGCCAGACGTCTTTCACCCCCTGGCGCCAGCCCTTGCCCAGCCGCGGGGTGTCGGAAATGCGACTTTGACTGCGCAGCAGGTCGATAATTTCCGGTATCGCGAAAATGGCGAGGCCGATCACCACCAGCGGCACCCCGTCGATCAGGTAGCCGATGCCGAAGGTAATGCGAAACTCACCGGTGGCGGGCGCGGCGCCGATGGAGCCGAGCACCAGGCCAAGGCCGCAAGCGGCAATGCCCTTGGCCATGCTGCGCCCCGCAAGCACGCCGACCATGGAAAGGCCGAGTATGGCCAGCATGAACAGTTCCGGCGTGGCGAAGGCCAGGATCACCGGCCGCGCCACCAGCACGAACAGGGTCAGCACCAGCGCGCCGATGAGGCCACCGTAAAGCGACGCCGCAAAGGCGGCCGAAAGTGCGCGCGCGCCTTCGCCCTTCTTGGCCATGGGAAAACCGTCGAGCACGGTCGCCTGCGAGGCCGACGAACCCGGAATGCCCATCAGCACGGACGTAAAGGTATCGGAAGTGGGAATAACCGCGACCAGCCCGATCAGCAGCGCCAGCGCCGAGATCTGGTCCATGCCGTAGAGGAACGGCAGCAGGATCGACATCCCGGCGATCCCGCCAAGGCCGGGAAACACCCCGACCGCGAGGCCGAGCATCACGCCCGCGGCCAGGTACAAAAGATGGCTGGGCGCCGCCAGGGCGGCAAATGCCGAAAACGCGGCTTCGATCACGGCGCCAATCCCCCCGGACCTAAGGCGTATAGGAAACGGGCGGCTGCCCCGTTTGCCGGGGAGCCGCCCGCAGTATCAGGCGATTAGAATTTCACCTTGTAACGCTTGGTCAACCAGTCCTTGACCCAGGCCTTCGCCTTGGGACTGACCGAGATGGCCGCCTTGAGACCGGCCTCGGCATCCTTGCCGGTGACCTGATTGTACGAACCCAGAACCTTTTTCGCCCGCTTGGCGAAGTCCGGCGCGCTGATGACCTGGGCGGCCGCCGTGCGATAAACGGCAACGATGTCCTTCGGCGTGCCCTTGGGCAGGAAGACCATCTTCTGCATGCCGAACCCGGCGGCAACGAAAGCCTTGAAAGCCGAATAGGCCGGACCGCGCGGCTTCTTGCCGTGCATCATCTCATAGGCTTCGGCCCAATGGGGCAGGTCGGGGAAGTTGGGATCGCGCACGATCTCGCCCTTGGCATTCATGATGCCCCAGCTCCACAGCGGGATCGCCTTGCCTTCCTTGACCAGCGGCACCACGTTCTTGAGGTAGGCCGAAGACGTCTGGTAGTCGACGTTGACTTCCCCGCGCTCGAACGCCAGACGACCGGCGCCACGCGACTTCATGCCGAACACGGCCTTGGTCGGCACGCCCATCATTTCCAGCGCCAGAAGCGGTACCAGGTCCAGCGCCGTCGGGCGCTGGGCGGCATACTTCACCCGCTTGCCCTTGAGCTTCGCCATATCCTGGGGCCCCTTGAGACCCATCTTCGGCGTGACGTAGAAAACGCCGCCGGTGGGCGAGCCCAGAATGACGTTCCAGTCCTTGTATTCGTACTTCACCCGCTTGTCGCCAAGCAGGTAGGGAAACTGGGTCGAGCCGGACGTGCCGAGGATGGACAGGCCATCGGGCTTGGCGCGGGAGGTGAACAGGTTCGCCCCCTTGGTCGAGCCGCCGCCGGGCACGAACTTGATGACGATATTGGGCTTGCCGGGCAGGCCCTGGCCCAGTTGCGGGGCGAAGAACTGCGCCCACGACGCGGACCCGCCGCCGGGACCGAAGGGAATGGTCCATTCAATGTTCTTGCCGGTGAAATCGGCCGATTGTGCCGGCGCCACGGCCAGGCCGGACGCAGCCACCGCCATGAGGGCGAGCGAAAAAATTCGTTTCATCACCAGTTGCTCCCTGTAAGTGATGGGCCTGATTGCTGGCGCGGGGTCAGCCCGAGTCCCAAGCGCCGTTTTCTTGATTGCACCCCTTTAGGAAGCAATCCCAACCCTATTTTTCCACCCTGTCAACCGGCCATTGATCGGCCAAAACATTGATCCGGGCGCATTTCACGGGCATCCTGACCCTCGGTTTCCGGGCAATCCGAAGGAGATTCCCAGCGTGACGGCCACACCTTCCCCGTCCAGTTTCGATATCGTCGTCGCCGGCGGCGGCAACGCCGCATTGACGGCGGCGATCACGGCCGTGGCCCGAGGCGCCCGGGTTGCCCTGCTGGAAGGCGCACCGCGCCACATGCGCGGGGGCAATTCGCGCCATACCCGCAACCTGCGCTGCATGCACGCCGCGCCCACCGAGGTCCTGACCGAGGCCTACCCGGAGACCGAATACTGGGACGACCTGATGCGGGTCACCGGCGGCATCACCGATGAAGCCCTGGCGCGGCTCACCATCCAGCGTTCCGGTGGCGCCGTCGATTTCCTGACCGCCAACGGGCTGCGCTTTCAGCCGGCGCTCGGCGGCACGCTCAACCTGTCGCGCACCAACGCTTTCTTCATGGGTGGCGGCAAGGCATTGGTCAACGCGCTTTACCGCCGGGCCGAAGCCCTGGGCGTCGCCATTTTCTACGAAGCGGATATCACCGGTCTCGACATCAGCAACGGCCATTTCAACGCCGCCATGATCAATCACAAGGGCCGGGAAAAGCGCATCGAAGGCCGCGCCCTGATCGCCGCCGCGGGGGGCTTCGAAGCCAATATCGACTGGCTGCGCGAATACTGGGGCGAGGCCGCCGATAATTTCCTTATTCGCGGCACGCCCTACAACAAGGGTGTCGTGCTGAAGACGCTGCTGGCATCCGGCGTGCAACCGGTGGGCGACCCCAAGCAATGCCACGCGGTCGCCATCGACGGCCGCGCGCCGAAATTCGACGGTGGCATCGTCACCCGTATCGACTGTGTTCCCTTCGGCGTCGTCGTCAACAACAAGGCCCTGCGCTTCTACGACGAAGGCGAGGATTTCTGGCCCAAGCGCTATGCCATCTGGGGCCGGCTGGTGGCGGCGGAGGACGGACAGGTCGGCCACGTCATTATCGACGCGAAGCCCGTCGGCCGCTTCATGCCGCCGGTATTTGCCCCTGTGATCGCCGATACCATCGACGGGCTGGCCGCGGGCCTCGGCCTCGACGGGGCAACGCTGAAAAAGACCATCGCCGATTTCAATGCCGCCTGCGTTCCCGGCACCTTCGACCAGACCGTGCTCGACGATTGCCATACCGACGGCCTGGCCCCGGCCAAGAGCCACTGGGCCGCACCCATAGACACGCCGCCGTTCCGAGCCTATTCGCTGCGCCCCGGCATTACCTTCACCTATCTGGGCGTCAAGGTGGATGCCGATGCCAGGGTCCAGATGGCCGACGGCAAGCCGAGTGCGAATATCTTCGCCGCCGGCGAGATCATGGCCGGCAACATTCTGGGCAAGGGCTACCTCGCCGGAATCGGCATGACCATCGGCAATGTCTTCGGCCAGATCGCGGGCAAGGAGGCCGCCAGTCATGTCAGAAACTGAAACCGGCATGGACCACGCCGCGACATTCATCGAGGCCGAGCGCCAGATGAACATCTGCAACGCCTGCCGGTACTGCGAAGGCCATTGCGCCGTCTTCCCGGCGATGGAGATGCGCCTGAAATTCGGCGAGGGCGAACTCGGCTATCTCGCCAACCTGTGCCATGACTGCCGCGCCTGCTACCAGCACTGTCAATACGCGCCGCCCCATGAATTCGCCGTGAACATTCCCCGCGCGCTGTCGGAAATTCGCACCATCACCTACGTCGAATCGACGTGGCCGGCGGCACTGGGCGGGCTGTTTCGCCGCAACGGACTGGCGGTGGGCATCATCGTCGCGCTGGCACTTGCCGCCTTCATGGTCGCCGCCGTGGCCTGGGTGGATCCCGGCGTGCTCGGTGGCGTGCACCGGGGGCCGGGAGCGTTCTACGCGGTCATCCCCCACAACGTCATGGTAGCCGCGTTCGGCACCAGCTTCGGCTTCGCCGTTCTTGCCACGATCATCGCCATCGGACGCTTCTGGCGGCAGATGGGCGCCGATGCTACTTCCACCGGGGAAAGCGTGAGCGGCGCCGCCCGCGCCGCCGCCGTGGGCCGGGCCCTTCACGACGGCGCAACCCTGACCTACCTGGAGGGCGGCGGCGGCGGCTGCACCTATCCCGGCGAGGCGCCCTCCATGGCGCGGCGCTGGTTTCACCATTTCACCGCCTATGGCTTCGGGTTGTGTTTCGCCGCCACCTGCGTCGCCACCCTTTATCACTACGTCTGGGGATGGGAAGCGCCTTACGCCTTCACCTCGCTGCCGGTGGTGCTGGGCACGGTGGGCGGCATCGGGCTGATTGTCGGGCCTGTCGGGCTTCTGTGGCTGCGGGCCAAGGCCGACCCCGGCGCCGTGGACCCGGCGCGCGGCGGCATGGACACGGCCTTCATCTTCATACTGCTGGCGGTCAGCGTCACCGGGCTGGCGCTGCTGGCCCTGCGCGAAACCCAGGCCATGGGCTGGCTGCTGGCGGTTCACCTCGGCGTGGTGATGGGCCTGTTCCTGACCCTGCCCTACGGCAAGTTCGTCCACGGGTTCCTGCGCCTCGCGGCGCTGACGCGTTACGCCATCGAAAAGCGGCGCGGCCGGGCGCTCGGCGCGGACTGATCCATCCCTGCAAAAACACGTCCCCCGCCGGGCGAACCGGCGGGGGACGGCATTGACGTCGAAGTTACGAAAGAAGATGCGAGACTAGTTCTTCTTCTTTTTCTTCTTCTTGCGCTTGACGATTTTCAGGCCCTGATCCTTGAGCATCGCCAGCATGTAGCCCAATGCCGCAGGCGGCAATTCCGCCAGATCCTTGATTTGCTTTTCAAGGTCTTCCGGCCGGATGATCGTGACTTCCTCGTTCATCTTCTTGCTGAGGACCTTGAACTCCGGATCGGCGATCGTTTTGGCAAAAGCCCCGCGATAGGCCGCGGCGATATCCGCCGGCGTGTTGGGCGGCAGGGCGGCCCACTTGATGATCGTGGAAATGGCGCGCCAGTATTCGAAGGCCTGCTTTGGGATCTTCCCAGTGATCTTACTTTCGACCGCCGAAGCGAACAGGGGCACGCCTTCAAGACCCTTGGTCTCCGCCGGGGTGGTGCCCCGATTGATGCCGGACTGATAGATGATGGCGTACTTATTCTTGTCGAGAAGCTCGCTCTTCATTTCCTGGTTAGCAAAAGAGGTCATGCCGATTTCACCACGCTCCAGCGCCAGCATCAGCGCCGGCGTGCCACGATAACCGGAAATCCACTTGGCGTTCCAACCGAGGTACTTGATGCCCCAGCCAGTCATATTCATGCCTGAACGCGGCAGACCAGTCACCGAACCCATGGTTACCGGCGGTTTCGACTTGTCGGTCAATGCCGCCAACTGGTCCTTACGGATGATCAGGAAGCTGCCGCCGATGTCAAGACCGCCCACGAGCGTGTAAGTAGTGGGATCGTATTTCGATTGTTTGACGCGGTAGTTGGTGGGATCGATCTGCGAGCCGGACGCGACCAGCATGGTTCTTCCGTCGGGCTTCACCTGACTCGCGAAAAAATTCTGCGCCTTAAGACCTTTGGCGCCAGGCCGATTAGACACGATCACATCCGGCTTACCGGGCAGATGCTTGCCGAAGAACCGCTGCAGCAATCGAGCCGAGGCATCAGTACTACCACCCGGCGTGGAGCCGACGATGATGGTAACCGGCTTACCTTTGAACGAAACCTCTGCTGTCGCCGGGCTAGCGGCACAACCAGCAATTGCCACCCAAATCGCAGCACCCTTAAATGCTCTAGAAAGATAAGATAATGTCATATGTCACTCTCCCTATCGGCCACAGCCTATTGGATTTTCATCTTATTTCAGGAAATAAAGATCCAACTGTTTAGGTTCCAAGGCTATCGCATTATTGGGCAAGATGTCGAATCATCGATATTTTTCGCGATAGCATGAGTGAATACAGAAATTCTATTTTCAACGGAATGAAATCTAATACAATTGGTGAATTAGACTACTTAAACACTCACAAAATTATTAGTGTGGAAAAACTTATCATATATTTTTTCTCGCGGGCCCACCGATCGATCTAGATCCCAATGTGAAATACTTAACCCGCCCAGCTCCAAAGGATACTAGCCAATGAATATTACTGTCGGGCTTATTGGCGTCGGCAAGATGGGCAGCGCACTTCTCCATCGCCTGAAACGCGCCGAAGTCCCGGTTCGGGCATTTGATATCAAAGATAGCGCTCTTCAAGCGGCTCGTGATGGTGGCGCTGAAACTTTTACATCATCAGCGGAAGCAGCGGAGGGGGCAGAAATTATCCATGTCTTCGTCCATAGTGACGAAGAAGTAATAGACGCTACCCTAGCGGAAGATGGAGTTTTTGCTGGTGCTAGACCAGGCACCACAGTGCTAATCCATAGCACCATCATGCCCGCCACGACCCGGCATGTCGCTGAAATGGCAACACCAAAAAAAATAAATGTGATCGATGCCGCCGTGACATCGGTGCCGAGACTTGTAGATGCTGGCCGAGCGACATTCTTGGTCGGCGGTCCTCAAGACTTGGTCGAGACAATTCGCCCTCACCTTGAAAAGCTTGGTGAAGCCGTCTGGCACTTCGGTCCGCTAGGTACAGGAAATGCCGCCAAGCTTGCCAAGAATCTTACCAACATTATTGAACGGGTAATGTGGGCAGAAACTCTTTTATTAGCAGAAACAGCTGGCATTGATCCGCGTCAATTCATAGAAATGATACTATCGATCGACAAAGGTTCAATGATGCACAACTGGGAGAAAGTTATTCGCCTTGACAACGGCCACGTCTTACCTGGCCAGGCTAATGGCCTTTATCGCAAAGACGCACAACATGCTGCACGCCTTGCACGTGAGCTAGACCTAAATTTAACGGTAACCCAGTCTGCCGTTGATGTAACAGCACATTGGCTTAAAGAATGGAATTCCAAGATGTGATCCACTCTTCTTAAAATACATTTAATTTCTTAGATATTTAGACGCCACATAAATAAATTTTTAAATGACAAATATTCCCGATATTAGATGCTACCGGGAGGGGTGCCAACCGTCTTAGATTCCTATTATTTCAAAATTTTCAAATATATTGATTAAAGACTTATTTATACTTTCACCCATCACCACTTAGAACGCCGCCAGCCGGCGGCCTGCGCCTCTGCCTCAGTACAGAACCAACGCTCCCCCTTTAAGGTGTTGATGCGGGTACGGCTATAAAACTTATCGCCAGGAATATTGTAAATACGCTTGCCACCGGAACTGATATTCCCCTTTATTAGGCAATCAGTTTTAAGCCTGCTGCTAGGCTGGGTTTTGGTGCGATTTTGGTACTTCATTAATCTTTTACCGCGGCGCCAGTCCGCGGGCTTGATAAACTCACCCGCCCAGATACCGCGCCTAGCAGATTTTGCCTCGGTTTCTTCTTTGGAGTAGATTCCTTTAGAATACCGCTGGTAATCGACAGCCCAGCCTTGGCGGACCATCTCTGCATTTATTTCCAGGTTATCTCGGTAGCAAATCGCTACGAGACGTTGATAACGATCTCGGTCGCGTTCGATACAATTGATCCGATATTTTTTTAAAAGGTTGGCAAGGGCAAAGGTGGATTTCTGACCACAAGGCCAAGGCTTGCCGAACTGACTACAGGTCTGCCGACTCTCGGGAGCGTCAATTCCAAAAAGGCGAATACGTTTACCCTGAATTTCGATGGTGTCTCCATCGATCACCCTAGCCCGCCCAGCGGTACCAGCTTGGGCGGACGAGATGCAATATAAAGCGGCAAAAACTATGTATAAAGTTAGACTGAATGGGACCAGCCTAGTACACTCTAGAAACGAGAGAGATCGCAGACAAAGCATTTCGGGGTTCACTTCAAGGCAAGTATTGCTCCAATCCTAACGGCTTGTTAGCGGTAAGTCATCTGCCCAAGCTTTTGGGTAGAGTTTTAAAATTTACATCTCTACGCCCCTGCCTAAACGGCGCAAGTCTGGTGCCTTTTAGACCCATTGCTCAGACCCTTCCGATCACGTATCTTATTTTGGATGAGGTCGCCTTCGTGGACCCGAAGATCGGTAAGTATCGTTTCCTTGGCACCCGTAGCTCAGCTGGATAGAGCGCTGCCCTCCGAAGGCAGAGGTCGTGAGTTCGAATCTCGCCGGGTGCGCCATACTTCTTTCAATATATTGCGTCATATCTAACGAGAACGAGAACCTATGGCATATCCTCTGACAGCTACCTCAACTTTGATAGTTATTTTATTTTACTTAATTGTAACAATGAACGTCGGTCGTGCACGCGGGAAGTATGGGATCAAAGCCCCGGCAGTCTCTGGCAATGAAAAATTTGAACGAGCATATCGCGTTCAAATGAATAGCCTCGAACACTTGGTATTTTTGCTGCCTGCGATGTGGCTTTTTGCCCTCTCACTCTCTGACTTGGGCGGACTTATTGGAGGCGCAATCTGGGTAATAGGTCGCATTATTTACGCCTTTACTTATGTCAGAGATCCTTCGTCGCGCACACTCGGAATGATGATCTCGTTCCTCGCTCAGATTGGGCTTTTCTTGGGCGCGACCTACGGCACAATAAAGTTTTTTCTATAGAGTATTGGTTCAATAATTTTCTAGATATTTATTATAGAAAACGTCCTAGTAAATCGCGGTCCTGGAATCGGCTTCTAATGCGTAAGTGCAAAAATATAATATTTAACCCTAATATTTTAAATATTAGACATTATAAAAAGATTCGGGAATGAAAGCAAAAGTTAAAAAATGTATTGTTGTCGGGGCAGGTCTAGCGGGGATGACTGCCGCAAGGATTCTGTCTGATGCTGGGGTAGAAACTGTAATACTTGAAAAGAGTCGAGGTCTAGGCGGGCGATTAGCCACTAGGCGACTTGAATCGGGCATAAGTTTTGATCATGGTGCGCAATATATAAGGCCTCGCGACCCCAATTTTCAGAGTTTTATCAAAAAAACGCTTGCGAGTGGCCACTCTAGCGCTTGGGAACCTGTCGGACTATCGCCGGGACCTCGCGCCGTAGTGGGTACGCCGGGTATGAGCGCGCTCGTGGCCCCACTTAGTCACGATATTCGTATAGAGAATAACACCCTAGTAACTAGGGTTTTGGAAAATCGTGACGGCCCAGTTGTTATAAGTGAAGACGGGAGGCACTTTGATGCAGACTTTGTGGTAGTCACAGTCCCTGGCCCCCAAGCATCAAATATAATAAATGAAACCAGAATTAAGAATTCTTTGGCCGAAGTAACTATGGCGCCCTGCTGGGCAGTATTGGTTCAGTCGACCCAGATTCTTTCAGAGGCCAAAGATATATGGGCCGCACCCAACGAAGAAATTGCCTGGATCTCGCGAAATAGCTCGAAACCAGGTCGCAAGGTTTTAGGTACATCCTGGGTTATACACGCAACCCCAGCTTGGTCCCGAGAGCACCTAGAAATCGCCCCGCAGGAAGTTACCAATTTACTTTTGCAAAGTTTCTTAAGAGTTGTCGGTATGGTCGATGATTCGATTATTTACTCAACGTCTCATCGGTGGCGCTTTGCGCAGACAGAAAATGCTTTAGGTGAGTCGTTTTTAAAAAATGAATCTAGCTCTATTTATTTCGGGGGAGATTGGTGTCTTGGGCCACGGGCAGAAGATGCTTACTTGAGTGGGAAGGCTATCGCGAATCACATTCTTACACTCATTTAATTTTTGATAAGAAATTGTTATTTCTAAAAATTATTTTTTATTCAACCCCAAGTATCCATCCCTCTATAAGTCCTAATTTCTTCTCGTTTGGGCTCAGATCAGGAGAAAGAAGATTGCTAATGAGCCCTGAGCGATCCGCTTCGGCAAGATAAGAGGCGACACAAAAAGCGTCGTGCTGATCTTGAGTGTGGACCTTATTTTTCGGGTAGAAACTGCTCCATAATGCAGGATAAACTTCGGCTAATACTGACTTACCCGCTCTAATTGTCCAGCCGTCAAATGGCCAGACATGAATTCGCTCGGAAAGAACGAGTTTCATTTTATTTAACCACGGAAGTCCCGCATGTGACGATTTTGCTACTGAGCCTGGCACATCGAAGTGAAAAACAGACTTTGCTCCTACCGCCCTAACATCCGTCAGTCGCCGCCACCTCGCATCGCCAAGTCTCGCTGCACCCCTCCCGACGGTGCCATTTCTAATCATTTGAACAGAAACACCCTGTGCATCACTGGGCCAGTGATAATGGAAATCCAAAAGAAAGGTTTTCCAATCATTTTCTAAGTTGTGACTAGCAAAATATTTGATTGGGAACGAAAAACAGTGGTCAATTCCAATCAACGTGGGGGGGCCTTCTTGGAGTGTATTCAAAAGCCAATGCGCCAGCTCCCTGCGCGACCAATACTTGCTTTTAGAACTTATTGGCCGCTGCTCTTCTGGAATATTTTTATCTCTCGCCAAATATACTCGGATACCTTTTAACCCTCGTTCCGGAGTGCTTGCGCCCGAGTAATCTATACCGATATACCTTGAGAAAATAGACATTAAACCAAATTTTCAGGGAAATTAATAAAACATTTCAATGATTACCAATCGCTGATATTTTTCATTGAAGCCCAAGGCTCTTTGATGGGCAATGCCCCTGACTTTTGCAATAATTCTATCGATACCCCATCTGGACTTTTTACAAATGCCATATACCCATCTCTCGGAGGTCGATTAATAGGCACACCCGCATCAAGAAATTTTTGGCAAACATCATATATATTATCCACATCGAAAGCTAAGTGACCGAAATTTCGTCCGTTTGAATAATTTTCCTCATCCCAATTAAAAACAATTTCAAGAAGAGGGGTGTTTCGGGACTCAGCTTCAGGCATGTCCCCGGGCGCCGCTAATTTGAGTCCAGTGTAACGAGATCTGACATGCTCATTGCGTCTGATAACGACTAGGCCCAGTAAGTCACAATAAAAATGCAGGGATGCGTCAAGATTTGAAACTCTAACTGCAGCATGGAGATAGCGCATAGGTTCCCTCTTTTAAAAAAATGTTTTTCGAAAAATGGTGGCTCAGATACTTTGAGTAAGTATTCTCTAAAAAAGTATTTATTTGGCAAAAGTTTTATTAAATATGATCGATAAAAAATATATTCATCTAATATCGTGAAAAAGGCGGCGGAGGGGCAAGGGCCCACTCACGCCGCCTTCAATCTTTAGGCTTGGTTAATTTTTTTTCTTTTTCTTTTTCTTCTTAACTGCTGGCGGCCAAAGCTTAGCTGCGATAGCGACCACATCTTTTGGGGCCGCATAGGCTGCTGCGATCGCTTTCTGAATGCTTTCGCCATTCATTGGCGCAGTATTAATTCTCATGCGCCCAGCATCAGCTTTGAACAGTGGGTCTTTCATCGTCGCATCAAATGCCCTACGCGCGGCATTCACCAAGTGATCGGGCACCCCGGGCGGGAATAGGTAAGGACGGCCAACATCATCCTTCACGCCCAGAACTGCCAGCGCTTGGCGTTGTTTTGGATCCGTAACAGAATCCATTAGAAGGGGGACGCCAGCTAGAGGCGTGACGCCTTTTGTTCCCGCCTGAAGAATGAACCGAATTTTCTTTTTCTCCAGCCATTCCGGATTTGCAGCGACATAAGTATCGTAGGAAAGACCGCAAATGCCTTCCACTTCTCCTCGCTCCACAGCGAGGCGCATACCAGTCGTTTTGTAACCTGAGATGACTTTGAACTTTGTTCCGAGCAAGCGGTTAACCATCAGAGGGGTTTTTGCGGAATTACCCGACATGCCCGTAGTTGAGACTTTAATCTCTCGCTTTTTTGCATCCTCAATCGACTTTATTGAGCTGGTATGCCAAACCATGCAGGCGTTGTATTGGTTGGCAGTTGACCCGATCCAATTAAATTTTAAAGGATCAAATTTAGCTCTGACATTACCTAATAGAGGCTCTGTAATTAATGTGTTGTAGGTAGCCCCGAAAGTCTTACCGTCACGGGGAGCCACGACATACAAATAGTTTGTCCCCCTGAGCCCGCTCGCACCTGGCATGTTCTGAGTGATAATCCGCGGCTTGCCCGGAATATGGCGATTAATATGACGCGCCAGAAGGCGCGAATAGGCATCATAGCCGCCACCCTCACCCGACGGGATGATCATCGTCATCTGCTTGTTTTTATAGAAAGCCTCGACCGACTGGGCCTGGGCCGTAGCGGTGAAAAGCACACCCGTCGCCACGGCACAAGACACAAGCGCCATCCCGATTCGGACTGTATTCCTGGAACCTTTCATAACTTCTCCTCCCCGTGAAACCCTGTAGAACGCTTTATTACTATTGGGCAAAAGTGTTCCACGAATTAGAGAGGCTAGCAATCGCATTCCACCAAACGGCTTTCGGCCCTTTGGGGAACACGGCCCATGCGCTAAAGTGCACACCTGAAATCGCACGGATACCATGGCCAAAACCGAAAAATTCATTGAAAAATATGGGCTTTGGGGAGCCGATCAGGCCCGCGAAGCGGCGGAACTGCGCCGCCGGCTGGAAATCAATGCCGAGGGCCTGCGCCTGATCCGGATCGCCTGGGCCGACCCCCACGGGGCGTCGCGAGCCAAGATGGTTTCGGTCCCCGCCTTCCTGGCGGCGCTGGAGACCGGCTATAACATCAACGTGGCCACCACCACCCTGGATTCGGCCAATGCCCGCACTTTCTCCTCCTTCACCCGCGGCGGCGGCATGGGGCTAGACGAGATGACCGGGTCTCCCAACCTGACTATCGTGCCCGATCCCACGACCTTCCGCGTGCTGCCCTGGGCGCCCGATGTCGGCTGGGTGCTGTGCGACGAATATTTCAATTCCGGCATACCGTTCCATTTTTCCCCGCGCCACCTTTTGCGGCGTGCGCTGAGACTACTGGAAAAGCGCGGCATGCGGATGACGACGGGCCTTGAGGTCGAGTGGTACCTGCTGCGCCTTGCCGATACGACACTGACGCAAGAAAACATTGGCATGCCGGGCCAGCGCGGCAAGCCGCCCCGCACCCTGCCGGTGGAACCGGGCTATTCTTACCATTCCGAAACCAACATGGACATGATGCAGCCGGTCCTGGGCCAGCTAGCGGAAACCCTCGAAGCCTTGAACTTGCCGCTGCGCTCGATCGAAAACGAATGGGGACCGGGACAGGTCGAATGCACCTTCGCCGCCGGGCCGGCGATGCGCGCCGCCGACGACCTGGTGCTGTTCCGCACCGCGGTGCGCCAGGTCTGCCGACGTAATGGCACCTTCGCCACCTTCATGTGCCGCCCCGGCCTGCCCGGATATTTTTCCAGCGGCTGGCACCTGCATTTCTCCCTGACCGATGCGCGCGACGGGCGCAACCTGTTCGTACCAGAGAAGGAAGGCGAGGTCCTCAATGACGTGAGCCGGCCTTTTCTCGGCGGCATACTTGCCCATGCCCCCGCATGCAGCGCCTTCACCACCCCCACAGTCAACGGCTACCGGCGCTTTCGGCCCAATTCCCTGGCGCCCGATCGCGCCGGCTGGGGGTTCGACAACCGTGGCGCCATGCTGCGGGTGCTGGCGGTGCCGGGCGACAAGGCTTCGCGCTTCGAAAACCGCGTCGGCGAACCCGCCGCCAATCCCTATCTATACATCGCCTCGCAGATCATCGCCGGACTGGACGGCCTGGACCACGACACCGACCCCGGCCCCGGCGATGACGCGCCCTATGAGGCCAAGCGCACCCCGCTACCCGCATCGCTGATGGCGGCGCTGGACGCGCTGGAAAAATCCGATGTCTTCCGTAGCGCGCTCGGCCCGGTTTTCATGGATTACTTCCTGCGCCTGAAACGCAACGAAACGGGTCGTTACCTTAAGTTCCTCGAGGAACACGGTATAGACCCGGACAATCCCGGCGACACCGTGACTGAATGGGAACAAAACGAATATTTCGATTTCTTCTAGAAACGTAATCGCAAGGTCAGTGATGACGGAAACAATCGCCGATAAGCCCCAATCCCTGGCGCGCGACTGGGATCACCTGGTGCAGCGCGACCGGGTGCATCGCAGTATCTATACCGATAGGGAAATCTTCGATGCCGAGATGCGCCACGTTTTCGGCGGCGTATGGGTTTACCTCGCCCATGAAAGCCAGATTCCCGAACGCGGGGATTTCGTCACCACCCGTCTTGGCCTGCGCCCGATCATCGTCACCCGCGACGAAGTCGGCACCCTGCGGGCACTATTCAACCGCTGCACCCATCGCGGCGCCACCATCTGCCGCTCCGCACAGGGCAATGCCCGCGTCTTCCAATGCGCCTATCACGGCTGGACCTATGCCAGCAACGGCACCCTGCGCGGGGTGCCCTGGCCCGACGGCTATGCCGACGATCTCAAGGACGGTCGCTTCAACCTAGCCCAGGTGCCGCGTGTCGAAAGCTATCGCGGCTTTATCTTCGGCACCCTGAACCTGGAAGCGCCGCCGCTGGGCAAATACCTGGGCCCGGTGCGCGAACCCATGGACCAATGGCTGGACCGTCATCCCGGCGGGCGCGTCGTCTTCGCCGAGGCGAACCGCCTCAAGTTCAAGGGCAACTGGAAGCTAGCCTATGACAATTCCGCTGACGGCTATCACGTCAAGTTTTCTCACCGTTCGTTGCTGGAAACGGAAAACCGCTTCAAGCCCGACGACGAAAAAGGCATGGCCTTCTACAAGGATAAGCCCGATGAGGCACCGATGTACGTGCGCTACATGGGCCATGGGCATCATTTTAAAGACAAGCGCCCCAATGTAGCCGACCGTCCCGGCGCGCTGTGGGAGATCGAGGGCGCCCATCCCGGCATGGAGCATTACGAAGACCTCTTGCGCCGCACCCTGGGCGCGCGCGCCGATGCGGCGCTCGACCTTGCCGCATCCGAGCCGGTCAATATCAACGTCTTTCCCAACCTGCTGATCCTCGGAAATCACGTCCAGGTTCTGCAACCCCTGTCCATGGATGAAACCGAGACCACCTGGCACGCCACCCTGGCGACCGATGCCGACGGTACCTTTGGCGACGCAATCGAGGCCATCAACACGATCCGCATGCGCACCCAGGAAGGTTTCCCCAGTCTTGGCGAGGTGGACGACCTGACCAACTTTGAGGAAATCCAGCGCGGCCTTTCCGCGTGCGAGGACGAATGGATCTACATGCACCGCGGCCTCGACATTCCCGGCCGCGTCAAGCAGGCTCCCGACGGCACCATTACCGCGCCCGCCACCGACGAGGTATTCATGCGCGAATACATCCAGGAATGGAAGGCGCTGATGGTGGCGCCCCCCGTCCTTTCCATCCGGCGGGCCCCGTGAGCGAGAATATCATGAGCCAGGATTTCAACCCCGGAACCAGTTCGCATTACATCAACGATGCGTATTACGACACGCTGATCAAGGATTTCACCGACTGGCAGCGCGATGACCGCATTGTTGAAAACGTAGCTGAGCGTGCCGAGGTCGAGGCCCTGCTGGCCCGCGAAGCACGGCTGCTCGACGGGCAACGCTTCCGCGACTGGCTTGGCATGTTCATGCCCGAATGCCTGCTGTGGGCCCCCACGACCCCCAACGGCGGCGATCCGCGGCGCGAAGTCGCAGTGATCTTCGACGACCGCCGCCGTCTCGAGGATCGCATCTTCCGCCTGGAAACCGGGTTCTCCTGGTCGCAGGTCCCGCCGTCGCGGACCACGCGTCTGATCACCAATATCGAGGTCTTTTCGGGGACTGGCGAGGATCGGCGCATGGTGCGGGCGAATTTCCTGATGACGGAGTTCCGCGCCGGGGAAAGGCAGCAATTCGTCGGCTGGCTGGGCTACCGCCTGTCGCGCAATCCCCGGGGTTTCAACATTGACGTTAAGCAGATCAACCTAATCGACTGTGATCGCAACCTTCGCAATCCGAGCATCCTGCTCTGAGTGTGGAAAGGCATTAACACTGTTTTTTGCCCAGCGGTGTGAATCTCTTCTTGCCTCGCTCGCCTGGCTCGAGTGTAGGCACAATCGCCTTGATCATCGATGCGGGCTAAGATAGGAATCTAAGCATAGATATCGTCATCGCCGTCGATACTTGCGGGGTGCTGATCGTCTTGACAATACAGGGTTAGCTGGCGAACCCGCTCAACACCGCAAAACTAGGGACTATAGACTTCAGCATCGTTATGGGGGTCTCCGCTATGGCGCGAACGCCCATCGACTCGTATGATCCGCTTCCGGCCATAAGGCTGTCCGTATGAGCCGGCTCATATTCTTAAGCGGAGCTCACATGACAGACTTTGATCCAACATGGGTGGGTACATCCGCTGCCATTCTGACGACGATCGCGTTTGCGCCGCAAGCGATCAAGGCTTGGCGCTCACGAGCGACGTCGGACGTTTCGCTGGCCATGTTCCTGATGCTAACCATTGGTGTTGTGCTTTGGCTGACCTACGGCCTTCTAATAGGCGATGGGCCGCTGATCGCTGCCAATACGATCACCCTGATTCTGGCACTTGCCATACTAGCGGCCAAGATCAGGTACCATTAAGCAGGTCCGACCCGCTCTAAGTAAACATCTTACGTATGTTCAGATACTGCTTCGGCCAGTTGGGTTCAAGCCCCGCTTCTTGAGCAGCATGGCGCACGAAGTAGGGGTCATACAAATGCCAGCGCCCGACACAGCAAAGATCCGCCCGGCCTTCGCTGACGATGGCGTTGACGTCATCGGCGCTGCGGATATTACCCACAGTCATCACCGGCTTCGACAGGGCTTTGCGAATTGCTTCGGCATAAGGTGTCTGGAATAGGCCTGAGATGACCGGCCGTGCTTCACCGGTGACATTGCCGGTGGATACGTCGACGATATCGAGACCAGCATCGAAAAGCATGCGCGACATCTCGATGCCGTCCTCGATGGTATTGCCGCCCTCTTCCCAATCAATTGCAGAAATACGCGCCGATATCGGCTTTTCCTCGGGCCAAACGGCGCGGACCGCGCGCAGGACTTCTAGAGGGAACTGCATGCGCGCTTCCAGGCTGCCGCCATAATAGTCAGTGCGCTTATTAGCGAGGGGCGACATGAATGACGACAGTAGGTAGCCATGCCCCATGTGCAACTCGATGATATCGAAACCGGCCTCGGCGGACCAACGCGCCGATTTAACGAAGCAATCGGTAATGGCGGCGATGTCGTCGGTGGTCATTTCGCGCGGCATCGGGCTTTCATTCGAAAATGGAATGGCACTCGGCGCGATCAAGTCCCAAGCACCATCCTTCAAAACCCGCGACGATCGGTCCCAGGCCACTGGGACCGAACCCTTACGCCCTGCATGGGCAAGCTGGACACCGATCCTGGCCTCACTATCGGCGTGAACAAAATCCACCACCCGCTTCCAGGCATTCATATGCTCTTTGCGCCACATCCCGGCGCAGCCCGGGCTGATGCGGCCGTCCGCCCGCACGTTGGTCATTTCGGTCAGCACAAGACCCGCGCCGCCCTGGGCACGCGACCCCAGATGTACCAACTGGAAATCCCCCACTTCACCGTCTATCGCCGAATACATACACATTGGCGACAGCACCAAGCGATTGGCCAGGGTCAGGCCACGCAGGGTGAACGGTGTAAACATGGCTGGCTGGTTCTCTGCTTTATCGGGCATAGCGAATCCTTGAGCGGGTTGATGCACACGTGTGGTCTTGGTAACCGGATCTGTTATATCGCGGCCTTGGCGGGCCCCCAAGCATTCGGCTTGGGTCGATATTTTATTATATATTCCATATTGTTATATAAAATCTCCACGCAAAACGGTGGGATAAACCACTCCGGACATGCTCTTTTATCCATGCATTAAACGCTACATGGGACCCGCAAGAACAGAACCCTTCCGCCCCAAAAAGAAAGAAATTAGCGAACTTGGCATGCTCGCCTACGACCCGGATGCACTGCCGTCGACACCAAAGTCGCAATCCTCGAACACATCCAAGCGCCCGGAGCAAACAGGGCACGCCAAGTCTGATCGTTGCCGGTTATATAAATTTAGGTATTCTCGCAGATAAAATCGCGTCGTTAGGTGTTGTTCCCGTAAATACTACAGACATTGGTCGCCACTAGGAGCAGCTAAACCGGATGCGCAGTTTGGGAAAAAATTGAGCACTGCTGCATATTAGGTCGTGACCGGCTCTATGCATCAACAGCTGACTAGATTGGGAAAACTTAATCTTCCAGCTCGCGCCAGACGCCCGAGCTCACTATGCAGCGATAGCCCCTAATAAAAAAGAAGACTTTACGATCAATAGCCAATGGGCTCAGCTTTTCAAACCGCGGAGCCCTGCTCCATGACCAGCTTCAGCCAAAATACGTTCCTGCTCGGCAAGGTTCAGGTCGTGCGCGACCATCATTCTGACTAGCGACTGGAAGTCAACCTTGGGCTCCCAGCCAAGCTCCTTTTTTATCTTGGAAGAATCCCCACAAAGCGCATCAACTTCTGTGGGGCGCAGGTAGCGCTCATCAAATTCAACATAATGTTGCCAGTTCAGCTCGACCTCGGCAAAGGCAGCTTTGCAAAATTCTTGTACGGAATGCATCTCACCGGTCGCGACGACATAATCATCTGGCTTGGGCTGCTGGAGCATGGCCCAAATAGCTTCGACGTAATCACCAGCGAAACCCCAGTCGCGACGAGCATCAAGATTACCGAGGAACAGTTTTTCCTGAAGCCCCATCTTGATGCGGCCGACGGCACGAGTAATCTTGCGAGTCACAAAAGTTTCGCCTCGGCGCGGACTTTCGTGATTGAACAGAATACCATTGCAGATAAACATGCCGTAGCCTTCGCGGTAATTGACGCAGATCCAGTGCGAAGCAACCTTTGCCACTGCGTAGGGGCTGCGCGGACAAAACGGCGTGGCCTCATTCTGCGGGGGCGGCGTTGCGCCAAACATTTCGGAAGACCCCGCCTGATATATCTTAACCTGAGTACCATTAGTTCCTTCATAATGACGGACCGCCTCAAGCAACCTTAGGGTTCCGATAAAATCCACATCAGCAGTGTATTCGGGCTGGTCGAAAGACACCCGCACATGGGACTGGGCACCGAGGTTGTAAACCTCATCGGGGCGCACACTTTCAATTATGTGCCGCAGCCCTGTCCCGTCGGACATGTCTCCATAATGTAGAAAAAGCTTCGCATTGCGATCTTGGGGATCTGCATAAATGTGGTCGATGCGATCAGTATTGAAGGTCGAGGCACGGCGGATAATCCCGTGCACAGTATAGCCCTTTGCCAGGAGGAACTCGGCCAGATAAGATCCGTCCTGCCCGGTGATGCCGGTTACTAGTGCAGTTTCCATCACGCTTCCTTATAATATAGGGGGACTACAATAACACTGCGCTTCGGGGCGTCCAAATTGTCAATAGAATCAGTAAGATTTTATATACGGGGCTCTGAGGAGGCGCGAATAATTTCGCGGCTTTATCTTGCCAGGGAGAACTGTCTTGCCACCGGCTCTAATAGCGTACGACACCCCGGCACTGCTATAAGCCTCATTAACGCCACCGCGAAGGGTTCACTATCTTCCTTCGGGCCGCACTGCCACCCCCGCGTCTTCCACCTATAGCGCGACCTTGGAACCGAAGGCAGGGGCCGCAGATGTGATGACCGCGCAACGCACGTCACGGGGAATCAAAATCGGGAAGAGAATGCCCTTGCCGATCACCCCTGTCATCGAGGTCGAAAACCTGACCAAGCGCTACGGTGCGGTTCTGGCCGTGGATGGTATAAGCTTCACCGTCGGGCGTGGGGAAACGGTGGCGCTGCTCGGCACCAACGGTGCCGGCAAGACCACCACCATTGCCATGCTGCTGGGGCTGTTGCTGCCCGACGCAGGCGACATTCGCATTCTCGGCGTGGACATGGTCCACCATCGCTATCAGGCGCTCGGGCGCATGAATTTCTCCTCGCCCTATGTCGATTTACCCCGCCGCCTAAGCGTAGCCCAGAACCTCAATGTCTTTGCCCGCCTTTACGGCGTTGACGATGTGCCCGCGCGGGTCTCGGAAGTCGCGGATGAGCTAGACATGACGGCGCTACTCGACCGGCCGTCGGGCGAGCTTTCGGCGGGACAGCGGTCGCGGGTGACGCTGGCGAAGGCACTGATCAACCGGCCCGATGTCTTGCTGCTGGACGAACCTACCGCGTCGCTGGACCCCGACACCGCCGACCGCATGCGCGGCTATCTCACTGCCTACCAGGCGCGGTTCGGCACGACGATCCTGCTAGCGTCCCACAACATGGCGGAGGTCGAGCGCATGTGCTCCGTCGTTTTCATCATGCGTGCCGGGCGCATTCACGCCCGCGGACACCCGTCGGAACTAGTCGCCAGACGGGGCCGCGCTAATCTGGAAGATGTGTTCCTCGATATCGCGCGGGAGAAGGCGGCACCATGACGGCACCGCACACAGAACCGGATTTCGGCTCGCTTCACGGCAGCATGCGGCGCACCGGCGCGATGGCACTGCGCTACGTCTACATCTTGCGCTCGTCATGGCCGCGCATTCTCGAGCTCGCCTACTGGCCGATGATGCAAATGGTGCTGTGGGGATTCATTTCAAAATTCCTGCTGACTAATTCCACCTGGGTCGCGCAAGCCGCTGGCGTCCTGATCGCGGCGGTGCTGATGTGGGATGTGCTGTTTCGCGGACAGCTAGGGTTCTCGGTTTGCTTCCTCGAGGAAATGTGGTCGCGCAACCTGCCCAACCTGTTCATCACACAGCTGCGTCCGCACGAATTCATAATCGCCCTGATCGCCATGAGCCTGGTCCGCACGCTGATCGGCGTGCTCCCCGCCGCCGGCCTGGCGATCGTGTTTTACCATTTCTCGATCTTCGATCTCGGCCTCCCGCTGATCACCTTCTTCTTCAACCTGATGATGCTGGGCTGGTCCATGGGCCTGATCATCACCGCCCTGATCCTGCGCAACGGGCTTGGCGCCGAAAGCCTGGCCTGGATGGCGATGTTCATTCTTGCACCCCTGTCCGGAGTGTTTTATCCCATCAGTACCCTGCCTGACTGGTTGCAGACCATCGCGATGGCATTGCCGTCGAGCCATGTTTTCGAGGGTATGCGCGCGGTCATGTTCGGTGGCCAGGTGCGCCTCGACCTGATGGCCTGGTCTTTCGGCCTCAACCTCGTCTACCTGGCGGGCGGCGGCCTGTTTTTCCTCCACACCTTCCGGATCGCCCGGCGCGAAGGTCTCTTGCTGCGCGCGGGCGAATAGCGCAAAGGCCGCCCGCCCCCTATAATCCCCCCATGAGCGATGGTTCAACCAATGCCCTTGCCGCCTGGGCCCGTGCCACGACCACCGTGGCCGCGGTGTTTATGCGCCCGCCCCTAACTCTGGCGGGCGCTGATCCCGTGCCACCGGCACGCGGTGACATTGCCGCCGCGGCGCGCGGCTTTCCCGTTATCGGCTTGATCATCGGCATCGGCGCCGGCCTTGCCTTCCTATTCGCCCGCGGAATCGGTCTGACAATGGAGCTCGCCGCCGTCATCGCCATCGCGATCACGGCCTGGGGCAGTGGCACGCTCGGCGAATCGGGACTGGCACGCAGCGTCGACGCGCTGGCCGGGGGCGGCAACCGGGCCGATGTTCTTGCCGCCATGCGGTGGCGCAGCCACGGCACCTACGGCATTGTCGTACTGGTCGCGGTCTTCGCCCTGAAGGTATGGTCATTGGCGGCGCTGGGCGGAACCGCTAGCGCCATCGCCGCATTGGTGGCAGCGGCGACCTTTTCGCGCTGCGTGATCCCAGCCCTGCTTCAAACCATGTCCCCGGCCCGCGATCACGGTCTCGCCGCCGATGCGGGAAAGCCCGAGCGTAATGAGACGATCCTGGCCCTTGCGCTGGGCGCGGCGGTGACGCTGCTTTTGCTTGATCCTTTGACCGGCCTGGTCGCGCTGTTGATCGGCACTGCGGGCGCTTTTAAGTTCTATTACCTCGGCAATCGTTTCACCGGCGGCGTGACCGGCGCCCTGCTAGGCGCCGCCCAGCAAGGCGCGGAGGTCGGCGTCCTGCTGGCCGTCGTCGCGATGCGCTGACATGAGCACACCGCCGATCACGCGCTGGTGGTGGATCCGCCACGGCCCCGTTCACAATCCAGACCGGCGCCTTTACGGCCAGAACGACATCGACGCGCATTTCCCCGATGACGATGCGCTGGCCGCCCTGCGCGGACAACTGCCCAGGGACGCGCTGTGGCTGACCTCCGGCCTCAAGCGCACCCATCAGACGGCGGCGGCGCTGGGGCGCGACCTCGCTGAGTGTCATCTTCACCCGACGCTGAACGAACAGCATTTCGGCGACTGGCAGGGGCTGGACTTCGCCAGCCTCAAGCAACTGGGTGCGGACTTCGAGCGCCTGTGGAACGACCCCGGTGAAACCCGCCCGCCCGGCGGCGAGAGCTTCGCTGACGTTCTCGACCGCGTCGGCCAAACCGTCACCCGCCTGACCGCCAAACACGCCGGGCGCGACATCGTCGCCGTCGCCCACGGCGGCTCGATCCGCGCCGCTCTGGCGCTGGCGCTCGGTCTCGATGCCCGGGCGGCGCTCGGCTTTCGCATCGATACCCTGTCGCTGACCCGTATCGATCACGTGCCCCGCGGGGCGGAACCGTCTCCCGGTTCCCTGACCCGCTGGCAGGTCGGCGGGGTCAACTTGTCCCGCTGATTTTTCCACAGCCTGTGGATAATAGCGCGGTTCTAAAACGCGTCAGGGAATTGGCCTACCCCCACGACCGTGCTACCTTGGACGCTTGAACTTTCTCCCGCCTAACGCAGGTTTCCACCATGTCCGATGCTGCCGTCCCGCTGCCTTCCGGCGCTCCGGCCACCACCGGCGTCCTGACCGCCGCCGACATCACCGCCATGTCGGAAGCGGGCGAGATCGAAGCCGCCCAGCCGATCGAACGGGGCCAGATTCAACCCGCCAGCATCGACCTTCGCCTTGGTCCCGTCGCTTACCGAGTCCGTTCGTCTTTCCTACCGCTGGAAGGCTGCACGGTGCGCGAAAAGCTCGACCGCTACGCCATGCACACGATCGACCTGACCCAGGGTGCGGTGCTGGAACGCCAGTGCTTTTACGTGGTGCCGCTGCTGGAAAGCCTGGCGTTGCCGAAGGAACTGGGCGGCACGACGAATCCGAAAAGCTCGACCGGGCGGCTCGACGTTTTTACCCGTGTCATTGCCGACAATGCCACCGGCTTCGATGTCATCACGCCAGGCTACCGCGGGCCGCTTTACGCGGAGATCAGCCCCAAGACGTTTTCCGTTTTCGTTCATCAGGGCTCGCGCCTGACTCAGATGCGTCTGCGCCGGGGCGCGGTGGCGCTGTCGGGAAAGGCCATGCGCGAAACCCAGGAAGCGACGCCGCTGGTCCATGACGCGGGCGCAGCGGCAACGATCAAGGATAACACCATCGCAGTATCGGTGGAACTGGCGGGCGAAAAAGGCAGCGGCCTGATCGGCTATCGCGCGCGGCGCCATTCCGGCGTCATCGATCTTGACCGTATCGGCCACTACGACCCGGCAAAATTCTGGGAACCTATATACGGCGAAAAGGATGGTGGGCTGATTCTCGACCCGGACGAGTTTTATATCCTGGCCTCGAAAGAGCGCGTCTCGGTACCGCCCACGCTATGCGCGGAAATGGTCGCCTACGACGTGCTCAACGGTGAATTTCGCGTTCACTACGCGGGCTTCTTCGATCCTGGCTTCGGCTGGCCCAAGGGCACTCGCGCCGTGCTGGAAGTGCGTTCCCACGAGGTTCCGTTCCTTCTGGAAGACGGCCAGATCGTCGGCCGGTTGGCCTATGAGCGCCTGACCGGAACGCCCGCGGAAATATACGGCTCGGGAATCGGGTCATCCTACGGGGACCAGGGCCTGACCCTGTCGAAGCACTTCCGCAAGCAGCCAGGGTAAGTGTGCAGTAAAAGAAGCGCCAACACCAGCGCCAGGCGCACCATCGCAGAGATCGTCAGCAGGTAGAACACGCGACGCATTTCGCTTTGAACGACCCGCGCCCGGCCATTTCCGGCCCAGTTATCGCGCACCCCGCGCCCTTGTTGCCGAAGGGCTCACCTAGCGCCAGCCCCAATGCCCCCCCTCAAAAGCTTTGCAATGCACGCTATAGGGGTGATTGAAACAATATGTATCTTCCCCGCAGAAAAACGGGAAAACCGTTTCGACATTGCATGACGCGGTGCACAATGGCGCCATGAGTAACGAAACGCCTCACATCCCTTCACCCGCGCTGGCGAACCTGGCGCCGGGCTCGGTCTGGCTTGTCGGCGCCGGGCCGGGCGATCCGGGCCTGCTGACGCTACTGGCGGTCCGTGCCCTGACACAGGCCGATGTGGTTGTCTTCGATGCGCTGGTGGATGGGCGCATTCTCGATCTGATCAATCCCGGCGCCGAACGCATATTCGCCGGCAAGCGCGGCGGGCGGCCGTCCGCCAACCAGGATGACATTTCGCATCAGCTGGTCACGCTGGCGCGTGCAGGCAAGCGCGTGGCGCGGCTGAAGGGCGGCGATCCTTGCGTGTTCGGACGCGGCGGCGAAGAAGCCCTGGCACTGGCGCGCGCCGATATTCCGTTCCGCATCGTGCCCGGTGTCACCGCCGGCGTGGGCGCGCTTTCCTATGCCGGGATTCCGGCGACCCACCGCGATGCGGGCGCGGCCATTACCTTCATCACCGGCCATGCCAGCGGCGGCGATGTGCCCGACAACCTGGACTGGCGGGCGCTTGCGGGCGGTTCGCCGACCTTGGTTTTCTACATGGCGCTCTCGCACCTCGGCCGCATTTGCGCCGCGCTGCGCGACGCTGGCCGCGATGCGGACGAGCCCGTCGCGGTCATCTGCAAGGCGACAACCCCGGCCCAGGCGGTCCTGGTAACGACGCTGGCCCGTGCTGAGACAGATGCCCGCACCGCGGCGCTGAAGCCGCCGGCGCTGATCGTTGTCGGGTCCATCGTGCGCTTTCGCGATGATTTGGCCTGGTTCGAAAAACTTGCCGACGCGAAGGCCGGTTGAGATGGCGGGAAGCAAGCGCGGCCACACCTTGCGCGGCAAAAAGCGCTCCGCCGCCCATGCCGACGAAGCGCCCTTCTGGAAGCGCAAGACGCTCAAGCAAATGACGCGCACGGAATGGGAATCCCTGTGCGACGGGTGCGGCAAGTGCTGCCTGCTGAAGCTTGAGGACTGGGAAACCGGTGACGTCTCCTATACCGATGTCGCCTGCCGCGGGCTCGACCACACCTCGTGCCAGTGCAAGTTCTACACGACGCGAAAGCGCGAAGTGCCCGACTGCATCGTGCTCAAGCCCGAAATGGTGACGCGCTTTTCATGGCTGCCCGGAACCTGCGCCTACCGCCTGATCGCCGAGGGCAAGGACCTGGCCTGGTGGCACCCGCTGGTATCGGGCGACCCGGAAACCGTTCATGAAGCGGGCATTTCCGTGCGCGGCCGGGTGCGGTGCGAATCAGACGTTGACGAAGATGCCATCGGGGATCATATCGTGACATGGCCGGAATGATCGCCACCCCCGTTAACCAGACCCTCCAGCGGACCCATCGAATGCCCCTTCCCCCCGCGCCAAAATCCCGCCGCCGTTTCGCAGCGGTTCGCGCCACCGGAAGGTGCACGGGATGAAAAAACGCGACGCCGTCCGGCGCACCCGCGCAAGCCAGCGCGTCATCAATCACAAGGGCCGCGACATTCCCGTGCGCACACAGCGCAACCGGCGTTCGCGGCACATGACGCTGCGCATCGATGCCAAGGATGCCTGTGCCGTGCTGACTTTGCCAAGCTATGTCGGGCTGGCCGAGGGCATGAGTTTCGTCAAGTCGAAGGCGGATTGGCTGGCCCACAGCCTTGACGCGCTGGCGCCCCATGTGCCGTTCGAGGACGATACCCTGATCCCCTACCAGGGCCGCAAGATCCTGTTGCGCCACTTCCCGCTGGTGGGCCCGGACCCCGTGCTTGTCGATGACGTGCTGCATGTGCCCGGCAGCGCCGCCGCGGTGCCGACCATCGTGCGCGAATGGCTGGTGGAGGAAGCGCGCCGCGCGATTTCCATCCGCGTCGCGGTCAAGACCGCGATGATCCGCCGCGACCCGGCGCCGTTCCGGCTGACCGATCCGCGCGCGCGCTGGGGCAGTTGTTCGTCGGAAAACCGGCTGTGTTTTTCCTGGCGGCTGATCATGGCGCCGATCGAGGTGCTGGATTACGTCGTCGCCCATGAGGTCGCGCATCTCCAGGTGATGGATCACAGCGGCCGCTTTCACGCGGTTGTGGAACGGCTGACCCCACACGCCGATTTCGCCCGCGACTGGCTCGATACCGAAGGCGCAAGACTGCTGCGCTATGGCTGATCCCGCCATGGCCCGGCGCCCCCCCGCGCCCGGCCGGTTCGCGCCCGAATCCCTGGCCATGACGCTGCTGCTGACGACGCTGGTCGCTTTCGGCGCGCTGTCCAACAACATATACCTGCCCTCGCTTCCCGCCATGGCGCGGGAGCTCGGCGTGCCCATCGCCGCGGTGCTGGGAACGCTGTCGGCCTTCTTCATCGGCTTCGGGGTCGGGCAGCTGTTCTACGGTTCGCTGTCGGACCGCTTCGGGCGTCGCCCGGTGCTGCTGGCCGGGCTGGTGGGCTATACCATCGCCTCGCTGGTCTGCGCCTTCGCGCCGGACGTCACCACCCTGGTGGCGGCGCGCCTCGCCCAGGGGCTGGCGGCGGCGGCCAGCCAGGTGCTGGCCCGCGCCATCGTGCGCGATCTCTTGCCGCCGGACCGGGCGGCGCGGCTGATGTCGGTGATGGCCGCCGTCTTCACCCTCGTGCCGGGCCTGGCGCCGATCCTCGGCGGCGTCCTGCAATCGGCTTTCGGCTGGCGCGCCACCTTCATGGTACTGACCGGCATCGGCGCCCTTGTGACCCTGACCACATGGCGCGGGTTTGCCGAAAGCCTGAAGCAGTTGGACGACCGTGCCCTCGACGGCGTGATCCTGATGCGCAATTACGCCGCCCTGCTGCGCAGTCCCGTTTTCATCGGCTACACCTTCGCCTTTTCGTTCATCTTTGCCGGCATGTTCGCCTTCCATTCGGCATCGTCATTCATCTTCATCGACCTGCTGCGCTTCACCCCCGCCGCCTATGGCCTGTTTTTCATGACGGTGGTGATCGGCTATTTCGCCGGGTCCGTCGCCTCCGCCCGACTGACGATCCGGGCGGGCTATGCGCGCCTCGTGCTGATCGGCGGCCTCATCGCCATCATCGGCGGCGGCGCCATGGTCGCATTGCTGGCGGCGGGCCAGCACGGCTGGTGGGTGATCGTCGGCCCACAGTTCGTGTTCATGATCGGTACCGGGCTGGTCATGCCCAACTCCATCGCCGGGGCGCTGGCACCTTTTCCCGACAAGGCGGGCGCGGCGTCGGCCCTGTTCGGCTTCTTGCAGCAAGCCACCGGCGCGGTCATGGTCTGGCTGATCGGTATTTCCGCCAACGGCACCGAATGGCCGATGGCGCTGGGCATCCTTGGCGGCGCCGTGCTGTCGCTGGCCGCCTGCGGGCTGGCCCGGCGCGCCCGCGCGCCCTAGTCCCGCGTCCGCCCGAAACGATCGGGCTCGTCGCTACCGTCCGCCGCCGGAGCCGAGGCCGGAACCGGGCCGCCGCCACCGAACAGGCGCGACCAGAACCCACCGCCCTTTTCCCCGGCCAGCGGACGCGGCGCCGCGCCCTTGTGCACCCGCGCCATGACCGCCCGCCACAGCCGTGCGGGAAGCCCTGCGCCGCTGACGCGCTTGGTCGGGCTGGCGTCGTCGTTGCCCATCCAGACACCGCAGACGTAATCGGCCGAATAGCCGACGAACCAGGCGTCGCGATAATCCTGGGTGGTGCCGCTCTTGCCCCCGGTGGGCACGTTGATCTGCGCATTGTGCCCGGTGCCGCGGGTCATCACCGCCGCCATCATGCGGTTGATGTCGTAAACCTGGCCCGAGGGCACCTGCTCGCCGGTGCCCGAACCCGTGCGCGCATAAAGCACGCGCCCGTCGCGGTCGCGAATTTCGGTGACGGCGTGGGCAAAGACGCCGTTGCCGCCGTTGGCCAGCACCGCGTAGGCGGAAACAAGCTCCGTCAACGTCACTTCCGAGGCGCCGAGCGCGAGGCCACCTTCGCGGCGCAACGGCGAGGTAATGCCGAGCTTGCGCGCCCAGCGCACGACACGATCCACCCCGGCGCGTTCAAGCACCCGCACGGCGACTGTGTTGAGCGAGCGCGCCAGCGCATCGGTCAGGGTGACCAGCCCGTAATACTTGCCGTCGTAATTGGCCGGCGAAAAATTGCCGAGACGCACCGGCGCATCGAGCAATTTCGATTCCGGCGTCAGCCCCGCGTCCAGCCCCGCCAGGTAGACGATCGGCTTGAACGCCGAACCAGGCTGGCGCAGGGCCTGGGTCGCGCGGTTGAACTGGCTCTTGCCGTAATCGGCGCCACCGACCATGGCGCGCACGGCGCCTTGCGGCGACATCAGCACCAGCCCCGCCTGGCCGACGCCCCGCGCCCGCGCCGGACCGGCGAGCAGGGCCTCGGTCTCGGCCTCGGCAACCCGTTGCAGGCCGATGTCCAGCGTCGTGCGCACCACCAGGTCGCCGCTGCCGTGGCCCACGGTGCCGCGCACCTGGTCCAGCGCCCAGTCGGCGAAGTAGCGCCCAATGCGCACTTGCTGGCGGCCGAGCCGGGCCGGGTTCAGCTTGATGACATTGGCCTGCGCCTGGGTAATGAACCCCGCCGCCGCCATGCGGTCCAGCACCACCGCGGCACGCGCCGCGGCGCGGCCGCGATGGCGCGTCGGCGCATAGCGCGAGGGTGCTTTCAGCAATCCCGCCAGCATCGCGGCTTCGTTCATTTCCAGCGCGCGGGCGGATTTGCCGAAATAGCTCTGCGCCGCCGCCTCGATGCCGAAGTTGCCCGCACCCAGGTAAACCCGATTGAGGTAGAGCGCCAGAATCTGGTCCTTGCTGAAACGCCGTTCCAGCCACAGCGCCAGGATCATTTCCTGCACCTTGCGCTTGATGGTGCGCTCGGGCCCGAAAAACAGGTTCTTGGCCAGTTGCTGCGAAATGGTGGAGCCGCCCTGGCGAATGCGCCCGGCCCAGAGATTGACCGCCACCGCCCTGGCGAGGCCGATCAGGTCGATGCCGAAGTGACTGTAGAAACGCGCGTCTTCCACGGCGACCACGGCGCGGGGAACATAGGGGGGAAGCTCGCTGATCTTGACCGGGCGCGACGCGGCTTCGCCGAAGCGGGCGAAGGGCGTGCCGTCGCGGGCCAGCAGCGTCACCGAGGGGCGACGCTCCAGCGCCGGGATGTTGTCGATCTCCGGCAGGTCATAGGCGTACCAGCCGACCAGCGCCGCCACGGCCAGGATGCCCCAGATGGCGGCCACCATGGTCCATTTGACCAGACGCCGCACCAGCCCGCGGCGCGGGGCGGCCGAAGCCTTCGCACGCGGCGCTTGCGGCCGCTTCGCGGGCTTGCGGGGTGACTTGCCCTTGGATTTGCCTGTATCGGGTCGCTTCGCCATTACCTGTACCTTGCCCGGCGAGCCATCGCCCATGAATGGGGCACGAAAATGGCGCGGGCGGACGCCGGGGGCCTAGACGTCCAGGTTGGAAACCTCGAGCGCGTGGGTCTGGATGAATTCACGCCGGGGTTCGACCACGTCGCCCATCAGGGTAGCGAAGATGTCTTCCTGCGCTTCCGCGTGACTGACCTTCACCTGCAAAAGGCTGCGGGCCTCCGGGTCCAGGGTGGTTTCCCAAAGCTGCTCGGGGTTCATTTCGCCGAGACCCTTGTAGCGCTGGATCGCCATGCCCTTGCGGCCAAGCTCCATGACCTGTTCGACCAGGCCGGTCGGCCCGGCGATGGGAATCTCGGTCTCCTTGCGGGTCAGGGTCGCCGGCCGCGCATAGATTCCCTGGAGCTTGCCCGCCATTTCGTTGAGGCGTCCGGCTTCAACCATGCTCAGGAGTTTTGCATCGATGCACTGGCGTTCGGGAACGCCGCGAAGCCTGCGCTCAAGCACGATCGCGCCATCGCCGCCGATACTGGCGACCCAGCCGCGCTCGGTTTCCGGCGCGAGACCGTCAAGGCGCCGGGCGATGAATTCCGCCGCCGCGGCCCAATCCGCATCGGAGAAATTCTCCCGCGCGAGTGTGCCGAGGATTGCCGCCTGCTCGACCAGCGGCAACGATCCCGCCCGGCGCGCCAACGGCGCCAGCAAGTGCCGTGCGGCGCGCGCATCTTCCATGGCCGAACGCAGGTCCGGTCCGGCAAGCTGCTGGCCGTCGTGAAGCGTCAGCACCGCATCTTCCAGGCCCGCATTGATCAGATAATCTTCAAGCGCGCGATCATCCTTGAGATAGACCTCGGAGTTGCCGCGCTTCGCGCGGTACAGCGGCGGTTGCGCGATGTAGAGGTGTCCGCGATCGATCAGGTCGCGCATGTGGCGATAGAAGAACGTCAGCAGCAGCGTGCGGATATGCGCGCCGTCCACGTCGGCGTCGGTCATGATAATGACCTTGTGATAACGCAGCTTGTCGAGATTGAAATCATCGCCGCCGATGCCGGTGCCGAGCGCCGTGATCAGGGTGCCGATTTCCGCCGACGACAGCATCTTGTCGAAACGCGCACGCTCGACATTCAAGATCTTGCCGCGCAGCGGCAGGATCGCCTGGTTGGCGCGGTTGCGGCCTTGCTTGGCGGAGCCACCGGCCGAATCACCCTCGACGATGAAAATTTCGGAAAGCGCCGGGTCGCGTTCCTGGCAATCGGCGAGCTTGCCGGGCAGCGACGAGATATCGAGCGCGCCCTTGCGCCGGGTCAGTTCACGCGCCTTGCGCGCCGCTTCACGGGCCGCCGCCGCTTCCGCCGCCTTGGCGATGATGCGCTTGCCGTCGGCGGGATGCTCCTCGAACCACTGGCCCAGGCGATCGGCGACGATGCTTTCCACCGCCGGGCGCACTTCCGACGAAACCAGCTTTTCCTTGGTCTGGGACGAGAACTTCGGGTCCGGCACCTTGACCGACAGCACGCAGGTGAGGCCTTCGCGGGCATCGTCGCCAGTCAGCGCGATCTTGTCCTTGCGGGCAAGACCGACCGAGGAAACGTAGCTGTTGATGGTGCGCGTCAGCGCGGCGCGGAAACCGGCCAGGTGGGTGCCGCCGTCGCGCTGGGGAATGTTATTGGTAAAGCACAGCATGTTTTCGTGGTAGGCGTCGGTCCATTGCATGGCGACATCCACGGTGATGCCGTCACGGCTTTCCGAGAGCGAAATCGGCGGCGTGTGCAACGGCGTCTTGGACCGGTCGATATATTCGACGTAAGCGACAAGGCCGCCTTCGTAGAACATTTCCTGGGTAACGGGTTCGACCTCGCGATTGTCGGTCAGGTGAATGCGAATGCCGGAATTCAGGAACGCAAGCTCGCGCAGCCGCGAACGCAGGGTGTCGCGATCGAACACGGTCTGGGTAAAGACCTCCCCCGAAGGCCGGAACGTAACCTCCGTTCCCGTCTTGAACGTGCCGTCTTCCAGCTTGGGCGCATCGCCAACGACCTTCAGCTCCGCTTCGGCATTGCCGTCGTGGAAGCGCATGGCGTGTTCCTTGCCCTCGCGCCAGATTCGCAGATCGAGGGTTTCCGAAAGCGCGTTCACCACCGACACGCCAACACCGTGCAGGCCGCCCGACACCTTGTAGGTGTTCTGATCGAACTTACCGCCGGCATGAAGCTGGGTCATGATGACCTGGGCGGCGGAAACACCTTCCTCGGCATGAATCTGAACGGGGATGCCGCGGCCGTTATCGGTCACGCTGACGGAGCCGTCCACGTTGAGCACCACGTCGATGGTATCGCAATATCCCGCCATCGCTTCGTCGATGGCGTTGTCCACCACTTCGTAGACCATATGGTGCAGGCCGGTGCCGTCGTCGGTATCGCCGATATACATGCCCGGACGCTTGCGCACCGCTTCCAGGCCGCGAAGCACCTTGATGGCGCCGGCGCCGTATTCTTCGCCGGCTTCGCTCTTGGACTTGCGTGGGGGCAATGCGGAACTGGGCGTGGTTTCGGTCATGACGGGGAACTTTCGGTTGGATCGGTCAAGGCACCGTCGGCGACGGTGAGACAACGCGCACCGCCCGCGAGCGGCGCAAACAGGGCGGGATCGGTTCCGGTCAGCCAGGCCTGGACCCGAAGCGCCTTGATTTCATCGAATAATGTTGCCCGGTGTGCGGCATCGAGATGCGCCGTCACCTCGTCGAGCAAAAGAATGGGTGCGAAGCCCCGCGCCGCCGCCTGCAACCGCGCCGCCGCCAGAACGATGGCCAGCAGCAGAGTCTTCTGTTCACCAGTGGACAGTTCCGCCGCCGGCAATGCGCGGGCACTGTGCGCGACCACCATGTCCGAGCGATGCGGGCCGACCGACGCGCCACCCACTTCGGCATCGCGCGCCCGCGCTTCCTTCAGCCCGGCGGCAAGCGCGTCTTCCGCATCCAGCGCGGGGCCGCCCGCCAGCAATTCTTCCGCATCGCCTTCGGCGTTGATGCGTGCGGCGGGAAACGGCCCGATGCCCCCGGCGCTGGCGCGGGTCAAATCCGCCGCCGCCTGTACCCGCGCCGCCGCGATGGCGATGCCGGTTTCCGCCATGGTGCGTTCCAGCACCGAAAGCCAGTCGGCATCGGCCCCGCGCGGACCGAAATCGCGCAACAGCCGCGCCCGTTCGCGCAGGGCGCGTTCATATTCGTTCAGCCGCGTGCCGTGGCCGGGGTCGAGCGCCGCCACCAGCTTGTCGAGATAGCGCCGACGCGCATTGGGGCGGTCGAGAAACAGGCGATCCTGGGCCGGGGTCAGCCACAGCACCGGCACCCGCGCCGCCAGGGCCGCCGGGCCGGGCGCGGGCTTGCCGTCAAGGCGCACAATGCGCCGTGCCGTTTCGCTGGCGCCATCGCGCCCGGTGCCGATGTCAAATTCGCCGTCGGGCCCCGACAGTCGCGCCGCCACCGCCCACGGTCCGTCACCGCCCCGATGATCGACATCATGCAGCCGCGCGCCGCGCAATCCCCGCCCCGCGCCGAGATAGGAAACCGCTTCAAGCAGGTTGGTCTTGCCCGCGCCGTTGGCCCCGGTCAGAACCACCGGGCGTTCGTCCAGATCAAGGCGCAACCGGCTGTAATTGCGATACCGGGTCAGGCGCAACGCCGTCACCGCAAGTCGCGCGCAAGCGATCCCGGCGGGGCCGGAACGGCCTTCGGGAAGAGACGCTAGGCTGACGGCGGTCAGGATTTTCTCCAGCGGGGCATCGCCATGCTGGTCAGACGCGCATGGGCATGAGGACGTAGAGCGCATTGGCATCGTCGGGGTCGCCGACAATGGCGGCGGAAGCCGCGTCGCCCAAGCGGAACTCCGCCGTTTCGCCCTGGATCTGCTGCGCGATGTCCATCAGGTAGCGGGAATTGAAACCGACATCCATGGCGGCGCCGTCGTAGGCGATCTCCACCTCTTCCTCGGCGCTGCCCTGATCGAGCGAGCTGGCCGACAGCGTCACCGCGCCCTTCTTGATGGCGAGCTTCACGGCACGGGATTTTTCCGTCGAGATGGTGGACACGCGGTCCACCGCGTCGCGGAATTCCTTGCACGGCACGGCCATGGTGTGTTCGTTGCCCTGGGGAATGACCCGGTCGTAATCGGGGAAGGTGCCGTCGATCAGCTTCGAGGCCAGGGTCACGTCATCGAAGCTGATGCGGATCTTAGCATCCGACAGGCCGACAACGATATCGGCATCGGTTTCGTCGATCAGCTTGCGCCATTCGCCTACCATCTTGCGCGGTACGATGATGCCCGGCATATCCGCCGCCCCCTTGGGCAGGGGCACGTCGAAACGGGCCAGGCGATGACCATCGGTGGAAACCGCGCGCAGCACCGGCGTACCGTCGCGCTTGGCCGCGTGCAGGTAAATGCCGTTGAGGTAGTAGCGCGTTTCCTCCGTCGAGATGGCGAAGCGGGTATGGTCGATCAGCGCCTTGGCCGCGTCGGCGGGCAGGGTAAAGCCGGTCGGCAAGTCGTCGTCGCCGAGCGCCGGGAAGTCCGCCGCCGGCAGGCAGGCGAGCTGCGAGGTGTAGCGCCCCGAGCGCACGGTGATCTGGCTGTCGCCGTCGCCGGATTCAACCTCGACCTGGGCGCCGTCGGGTAGCTTACGCACGATGTCGTAAAACGTGTGCGCGGGCGCGGTGATCGCCGCGTCGGCGCCGGTTTCGGCCGCGACCGATTCGGAAATGGCAAGCTCCATGTCCGTCGCGGTCAGCGTCAGCGCCTCCTTGGCCGCGCGCATCAGCACGTTGTTGAGGATCGGGATGGTGTTGCGGCGTTCAACCACGCTCTGGACATGACCGAGGGACCGGAGCAGGGACGCGCGTTCGATGGTGAATTTCATGGCGGAAACGTAAAACCTGTTGAGCCCCGCCCGGGGGGCCGTCGTTGGTCCTGCGGGGAGGCGCCCCGGCCGGTGCCCCGTTGCGGGACCCGGTTCGGCGACGGTCGCTACCCCCGAGAGGGCCCATCCCCACCCCGATGGCCGGGCCGAAAAACCCCGGGAACCCAGGGTCTCCGATCAGCCGTGCAACCGGGGCTCGAGTATAGCAGGAGCCCTTGAAATCCCAAAGAAAAAGGGCCCGCCAGGGGCCCTTTCCAGGGCCCCGGAAACGCCCGGAACCCAAGCCTTTCGGCCGCTCAGCTTTCGAGCATGCGGCGCAGCAGGTCCACGTCCTCGGAAAAGGACGAATCGCCGGCCCTGAGTTCCTCGATCTTGCGCACCGCGTGCATCACCGTGGTGTGGTCGCGGCCGCCGAACTTGCGCCCGATTTCGGGCAGGGAGCGCGACGTCAGCTGCTTGGCCAGGTACATCGCCACCTGGCGCGGGCGGGCCACGGCGCGGGCGCGGCGGGCCGAATGCATGTCGGCGACACGGACATTGAAGTGCTCGGCCACCCGCTTCTGGATTTCCTCGATGGTGACCCGGCGGTCGTTGGCCCGCAGCAGGTCGTGGAGCACGTCCTGGGTCGCTTCCAGGCTGATGTCGCGCCCGACCAGGGTGGCATGGGCGACGACGCGGTTAAGGGCGCCTTCCAGCTCACGGACGTTGGCGGTGATCTTGTGGGCAAGGAATTCCAGCACCTTGGACGGCACGGCGGACCCCAGCTTTTCCGCCTTGGATTGCAGGATGGACAGGCGCAGCTCGTAATCGGTCTGGTGAATATCGGCAACCAGGCCCCAGCCGAGGCGCGAGCGCAGCCGCTCCTCCATCCCCTCCAGGTCCGAAGGCGACTTGTCGGCGGAAATGATGACCTGCCGGTTCTGGTCCACCAGGGCATTGAAGGTATGGAAGAATTCTTCCTGGGTCGTCTGGCGGCCGGAAATGAACTGGACGTCGTCGATCATCAGCACGTCGACGGAGCGATACTGTTCCTTGAACGCCATGGTGTCCTGGAAACGCAGCGCCCGGATGAACTGGTACATGAACTTTTCAGCCGAAAGGTAGATCACCCGGCGCGTCGGATCGGCCTTGCGGATATGCCAGGCGATCGCGTGCATCAGGTGGGTCTTGCCGAGGCCGACCCCGCCATAGAGGAACAGCGGGTTGAACGGCCCGTTCGGGGCCTCCGCCACGCGGCGGGCGGCGGCATAGGCGAATTCGTTAGATTTGCCGACGATGAAATTGTCGAAGGTAAAGCGCGGGTCCAGAGGCGCGGAAACATCGTCGTGGTTGGCCCGCGCACCGGCTTGCGCCTTGGCGCCGGGGCGCGCCCGAACGGGGGCCAGGGCCGAAGGCCCGGCGCGATCCGCGGACGGGGCCGCCTGATCGACCGCGGGCGTGGCGCCACGGGCGGTGCCGCGGACCTTCAGGTCCACCGACTTGATGTCGCCATCGCCGTCACGGAAAAGCTCGAGAATACGGTCGAGATAGTGCCGCGCCACCCAGTCGCGCATGAATCGTGTCGGTGCGGAAATGACCGCCTTGGAACCGGAAATCGATTCCAGTTCGATCGGCGCCAGCCAGCTTTTGAACGCAGCGTCGCCGAACTCGGCCCGCAATACGTCCCTGACATGATCCCACGCTGCGCTCATCGCGCACATCCCCCTAAAAAAACTTCAATCCTGTACCCAGGGCAGACCGGCGACCTTCCAGCCCTCCCTTGCGCCCCGGTGGCGCTTTTCGTCATGGGCCCCCTCGAACCCGCCCGCGACATTCATGGCGCGGGTAAAACCCTGTGCCGTCATCGCCTGGGCCGCCGAGCGCGAGCGCGCGCCGGACCGGCACAGGAACAGCACCGGGGCGTCCTCGGACGCGCCGGATGCCTTGACCTGCTTGGCAAACTCGGGATTGACCTGCATCGTCGGAAAGACCTGCCAGGGCACCAGAACGACCTTGCGGCCGAGGCCCGAAAGATCCGGCACGCCGACGAAGGCCCATTCGGGCTGGGTGCGCACGTCCACCAGAACGGCGTCGGACGCTTCTTCCAGGATCTTCCACGCCTGCTCGGGCGTGACGTCCCCGGCATAGCCATCCCCCGGAGCGATTTCACTCTCGACCGAGGTCCTGGCTTTCCCGTCCGGCATCAAGCGACTCCCTGCTCCGGCAATGAATGCCGTTGTGATTTTTTTGATGAACGCATGACGCCAAACAACCCTGAAGATAAAAAACGCATAAGCAACTTACGCAAATGCATAAAAGAAAATCTTTGCCGCAAAACTTCCGGTCACAAAAACGAACTCAGAAAAACACCGAAAAGCCTGCTCGCCAAATCACCCCAAGGGCGGGCCGACCGACCGCGACAGCGGCACGATGTTTATGCAAATTGTTCCAACGCGTGGAGCCAGGAGGCCACTCTAGCCAGCCGATTTTGATTCCGCAACGGGCCTATCGATGAGTCTCAAAAATTTTTTGCGTGACTCACGAAACGCTTTATGGATTCGGCCTCGCGAAAAATTTTTTGTGTTTGCAGCGCAACAAAAAACGCGCCCCGAAGAGGGCGCGTCGGCACTAGCTATTTTGATACGGCGTCAGAGCGCCGAACGCATCATAGCGCCTTGATGCGCGCATTCAGACGCGAAATCTTGCGTGACGCCGTGCTCTTGGCCAGCACGCCCTTGGTGACGCCCCGCTGAATTTCCGGCTGCGCGGCTTTCAGCGCGTCGTTGGCGGCGCCCTTATCGCCGGAATCGATCGCGGTCTCGACCTTCTTGATAAAGGTGCGGATGCGGCTGACCCGGTTGCGATTGACCTCGGTCTTGGCCGCGGTCTGCCGGATGCGCTTCTTGGCGGAGCGAATATTCGCCATGTGAACTGCCCATGCTAGTTAACGGGATGTTACCTGTGCCCGCGACGGCCGCCTCAGGCGAGGGGGCGCGGAAGCGCGGTTTATAGTCCGCGTCGCGCGGCCCGTCAAGGCCACCGGGCCCATCCTTTGGATTCCCGCCGCGCTATTGCGGACGCAGGGCGAAATCCAGCCGAATCCGGCCTTTTGCCGCGCTTATGGCAAGCTCCAGCACCTCGCCGTCGCGGACAAAACGCGACGGGCTTTCGGCCCGCCAGCCGAGGGACGGCAGGCTCGCGCCGTAAAAGGCCAGGACCGCGCCGGTATCGAGGCCCGGCCGCGCCCGCCCGGCGATGGCCGCGCCGATGATGCGCCCGGCGGCGGCATCGAAGGCCACCGCCTCGTCCCCGAGTTCCGCCATGCCCGGCATCACCGGAACATCGTCAAGCACGCTCAGGAACGTTTCCGCCCGCGCCGCCGCGCCCGCGAGCACGCACACGCACACGCACAAGGCCGTGAAGATAAGACTGCGGCGGATGGATTTCATGACGCCAGCCTAGTCAGCGTTGGCGCGTCGGGCAATAGAAGGTCGAGCGACCCGACTGCACGATCCGGCGAATGGCCCCGCCCTCGCAGTCGCAACCGGGGCAGGCCGTGCCTTCCCGGTCATAGACGGAAAAATTATGCTGGAAGTAGCCCAGCTCGCCATCGGGGCGGCGATGGTCGCGCAGGCTGGAACCACCGGCGGCAATCGCTTCTTTCAATACCGCGACGATCGCGGCGTGCAGACGGGCCGCACGCACGCCCTGCACGGTGCCCGCGCGTCGCCGCGGGCTGATGCCGGAACGGAACAACGCCTCGCAAACATATATATTGCCAAGCCCCGCCACCACGCGCTGGTCGAGAAGTGCCGCCTTGATCGGCGCCGCCTTGCCCTTGAGACGCTGTGCCAAAACGGCAACATCGAAATCAGCGGACAGCGGCTCCGGCCCCAGTGCCGCCAGCAACGGATGCGCCGCCGCCGCCCCCGGCGCGATCAGGGTCATCAGCCCGAACCGGCGCGGGTCGTTGAACACCACCCGGACACCGGCATCGGTTTCGAACACCACATGGTCGTGGGGCGATACGGCACGCGGCGCGTTGGCCTGGCCCGGCCCCTCCAGCACCATGCGCCCCGACATGCCGAGATGAATCAGCGCCATTTCGCCGCCATCGTCGAAATGGACCAGCAGGTACTTGGCCCGACGCTCCAGCCGCGCCACCCGGCGGCCACGCAGGCGGGCGGCGAAATTTTCCGGGAACGGCACGCGCAGGTCGGGACGGCGCACCTCGACCCCGGCGAGGCAATGGCCTTCCAGAACGGGCACCAGGCCCAGACGCACGGTTTCGACTTCGGGCAATTCAGGCATGGCGCGGAACGTAGCGGATCGCGGCCCCTTAGGCTATTGTCCCGGCGATGCCAAAACCCACCATGCCCCAGAGCGGCGGTGCCGAAAGGCCCCCGCGCAGCGACTCCGCCGTGCCTTTCGGCGCCATAGACGTGGCGCCCGAGGAAAAGGTCGGGCGCGTGCGCGCCGTCTTCGACAGCGTGGCGCCGCGCTACGACCTGATGAACGACCTGATGTCGGGGGGATTGCACCGGTTATGGAAGACGGCCGCCGTGGACTGGCTGGCGCCGCGCCCGGAACACCTCATCATCGACGTCGCGGGCGGCACGGGCGATATCGCCATGCGCATGGTCGCCCAAGCGGGCGGCGCGACGGCACTGGCGCAGGCGGGCGGTGCCGTCACCGTGATGGATATCAATACCGAAATGATGGCGGTTGGCCGCGACCGTGTTGCCGCCCGCGGCCTCGCCGATGCAATCGCCTTCACTTGCGCCGACGCCGAGGACTTGCCGCTGAAAGACGCCAGCATCGACATCTATGTCATCGGCTTCGGCCTGCGCAACGTGACGCGCCCCGAGCGCGCCCTGGCCGAGGCCTTTCGCGTGCTGGCACCGGGGGGACGCTTTCTCTGCCTGGAGTTTTCACGCCCGCGCTGGCCGCTGCTGGGCCCGGTCTATGCCCGCTATTCCGACCATGTGCTGCCGTGGCTCGGCGAGCACGTCGCCGGCGACGGTCCGGCCTACCGCTACCTGGTCGAAAGCATCCGGCGCTTTCCCGACCAGGACACACTGGCCGCGATGATGGCGCAAGCGGGCTTCGAGCAAATAAAGGTGCGCGACCTGACCGGCGGCATCGCCGCCATGCATTCGGGCTGGCGGCTGTAATGGCGGGCGCGATCCGCAACCTGGCTCGCCTGACCGGCCTGGGCCTGACCCTGGCGCGGCACGACGCGCTGGACCTGCCTGAACGCTTCGGCGTTCCGGGCGCCGTGCTGACGGCGCTACGCACCGCCCGGCGGCTGACCCGGCGTGCTGCAACCAGCCTCGGCAAGCGCCCAGGCGAACGGCTGGCCCAGGCGCTGATCGAGGCGGGGCCAACCTTCATCAAGCTGGGCCAGTCGCTCGCGACCCGCGCCGATCTGCTGGGCGAGGAAATCGCCGACGACCTGGCCCGCCTGCAGGACCGCGTCGCCCCCTTCCCCGGCGCCGAGGCCCGCGCCCTGATCGAGGCCGAGTTCGAGCGCCCCATCGAAGAAATCTTTGCGCAGTTCGACGATACCCCGGTGGCCGCCGCCTCCATCGCCCAGGTTCACATGGCCACGACCCCCGACGGCAAGGAAGTCGCGGTCAAGGTGCTGCGCCCCGATATCGAAAAGGCCTTCGCCCGCGACATCGACATGCTGGCCTGGGCGGCAGCGGCGATGGAACGCGCCTGGCCGGCGACGCGCCGCCTGAAGCCGCGCGCCGTGGTCGCCGAATTCGCCCGCATCGTCGAGGTCGAGATGGACCTGCGCCTGGAAGCGGCAGCGGCCTCGGAACTGGGCGCCAATTTCAGGGACGACCCGAGCTTTCGCGTGCCCGCCTTGGACTGGGTCCGCACCGGGCGGCGCGTGCTCACGCTGGAACGCATCAACAACGCCATTTCCATCGACGAGGTCGCAAAGCTGCGGGCCGCCGGGATCGACCCCGACGCCGTGCTGGAAAAAGCCGCCGCCGCCTTCTTCAACCAGATATTCCGCGACGGCTTCTTCCATGCCGATTTGCATCCGGGCAACCTGTTCGTCGGCGCCGACGGCAACCTGGTGGCGGTGGATTTCGGCATCATGGGGCGGCTCGACTGGCCGACGCGGCGTTTCCTTGCGGAAATGCTGCTGGGCTTCCTGGAGCGCGACTACAAGCGCGTCGCCGACGTGCATTTCGACATGGGCTTCGTGCCCGCCGACCAGTCGCGCGACATGTTCATGCAGGCCTGCCGCGCCATCGGCGAGCCCATCCTCGGCCTGCCGATGAACGAGATTTCCATCGCCCGGCTGCTGGCCCAGCTGTTCCGGGTCACCGAAACCTTCAACATGGAAACCCAGCCCCAGCTTCTTTTGCTGCAAAAGACCATGATGGTGGCCGAAGGCGTCGGGCGGAAGCTCAACCCGAGCGTCAATATGTGGGACCTGTCGCGGCCGCTGATCGAATCCTGGGGGCGCGACAACCTGGGCCCGGAAGCGCGGCTGCGCGAGGGCGCAAGGGATTTTGTTTCGGGACTGGAACGGCTTCCCGGTTTTCTCGGCAATATCGACCGCGCCGCCCGCGCTTTGGCCGAACAGGGCTACCGGCTGCACCCCGACACCGTCCGCCGCCTGCTCGGTCAGGGCGAAAACCGGCGCCATGGCGGCCTGGGCGCGGCACTGTGGGTGATCGCGGGGCTGCTGGCGGCCATCCTCGCGGTATTGCTGTCCACCCCCTCCTGAGCGCCCGCATTAGCCATTGCGCAAGGAAGTGGGGAATATTATTTAATAACACCCATTTTCCGTAAAACCGGGACCCGCTCCATGCTCGACGGCAAGCGCATCCTACTTATCGTTTCCGGTGGCATCGCCGCTTACAAGGCGCTCGATCTGGTGCGCGAGCTGCGCCGCGCCGGCGCCGCCGTGCGCGCCATCCTGACCCCCGCCGGGGCCAAGTTCGTGACGCCGCTGTCGCTGGCCGCGCTGACCGGCGACAAAGTCTATTCGGACCTGTTCTCGCTCACCGACGAAAGCGAGATGGGCCACATTCGCCTGTCGCGCGAAGCGGACCTGGTGCTGGTCGCGCCCGCGACGGCCAATATCCTGGCGCGCATGGCCCAGGGGCTGGCCGACGACCTGGCGACCACCGCCCTGCTGGCAACCGACAAGCCGGTGCTGGTGGCACCCGCCATGAACGTCCGCATGTGGGAACACCCGGCGACGCGCGCTAACATGGACCTGCTGCGCGCCCGCGGCGTCGGCATCATCGCGCCCGGTATCGGCGAGATGGCCTGCGGTGAAGAAGGCGAAGGCCGGCTGGCGGAAACCGGGGACATCGTCGCCGCGGTGACGGATTTTTTCGCCGCCAACGCGCCGCTGTCGGGCCGCAGCGCGCTGGTGACATCGGGCCCGACGTTTGAACCCATCGACCCGGTGCGCTTCATCGGCAACCGCTCATCTGGCCGCCAGGGCCATGCCATCGCCACGGCGCTGGCGCGCCTCGGTGCCCGCACGGTGCTGGTTTCGGGTCCCGTCGCCCTCGCCGATCCGGCGGGCGTGCGCGTCATCCATACCGAGACGGCGGCCCAGATGCGCGCCGCCGTTCTGGAAAACCTGCCCACCGATGTCGCGGTGATGGCGGCCGCCGTGTCGGACTGGCGCGTGCGCGATGCCGCCACGCAAAAGCTCAAGAAACAAAAGGACGCCGCGCCCCCGGCGCTGGAGCTGACCGAAAACCCCGACATCCTGGCCGAGGTTGCGGCCCAGGCAAACACCCGCCCGCGCCTGGTCGTCGGCTTCGCCGCCGAAACCGAAAACGTCATCGCCAACGCCACCGCGAAACGCGCCGCCAAGGGCTGCGACTGGATCGTCGCCAATGATGTCTCCGCCGAAACCGGCGTGTTCGGCGGTGCTGAGAACACCGTCCACCTGATCCGCCAAGACGGGGCCGCCGAAACCTGGCCGCGCATGTCAAAGGACGCGGTGGCCGAACGCCTGGCCGCCGCCATCGCCGCCCACCTGGCCGCGCGCGGCGCCCCGGCGGCCTAGGCCATGTCCGCGTTGCGCATCGCCATTCGCCGCCTTGATCACGCCCGGGGGCTCGACCTGCCGGCCTATGCCAGCGACGGCGCCGCCGGGATGGACCTGCCCGCGGCGGTCGCAGACGAACTGGTGCTGGCGCCGGGCGCCCGCGCACTGCTGCCCACCGGCTTCGCCCTGCAATTGCCCGATGGGTTCGAGGGCCAGGTGCGGCCCCGGTCCGGACTGGCCGCGCGCCATGGCATTTCCATCGTCAACGCGCCGGGCACGGTGGACGCCGATTACCGGGGCGAGATCATGGTCTGCCTGATCAACCTGGGCGACGCCCCGTTCACCATCAACCGCGGCGATCGCATCGCACAACTGGTCGTGGCGCCGGTGACGAAGGCAACCCTGGAAGAATGCAGCGATCTTGAAGACAGCGCGCGCGGTACCGGGGGCTTCGGCTCCACCGGCACCGCCGCCCGCGTGGAAAGCTAGGAACCGGAATTCATGTTTCGCATGTCGAAGAAGCTGCTTTACGCCATCGAGGCCGTACTGGACATCGCCTACAATGCGGGTTCCATGCCGGTACAAAGCAAGGACATCACCGAACGCCAGGGCATCCCCAGGCGTTACCTCGAACAGGTTTTGCAACAGCTTGTGCGCGCCGGCATCCTGTCGGGCGTGCGCGGGCCGCGCGGCGGCTACCTGCTGGCCCGCGAGCGCCGGCGCATCACCGTCGCCGATATCACCCGCGTCGTCGCGCTGGCCGAAACCGAAGACGCAACCGAGCCGCCGTCGGACCTTGGTCGCAAGGTCGTGTGGCCGACGTGGACCGGTTTCGAAAACGAAATGATGGAACGGCTTGAAACCGTGACCATCGAGGACCTTTGCCTGCGCGCCAACGCTGAAGGCGTGCGCAGCGAAGCGGCGGAACGTCTCGACTTCATCATTTGAAGCGGCGCTGCCTAAATAAAAAACGACAGGGAGTTTTCATCATCATGGCCAACACACCGGACAGGTCCACGGAGACCCCACGCGGGCGCCGTCGCAGCTACGGCTCCATCCTCGACACCATCGGACACACGCCCCAGGTCCTGCTGCCGAACCTGATGCGCGAGCACGGCTGCAAGGCCCAGCTTTACGGAAAGCTGGAATTCTTCAATCCCCTGAGCTCGGTCAAGGACCGCATCGGGCGCGCCATGATCGAGGCGGCGGAAGCCAGCGGCGCCCTGAAGCCGGGAACCACGGTGATCGAGCCGACATCGGGCAACACCGGCATTGCGCTGGCCTTCGTCTGCGCCGCCAAGGGCTATCGCCTGATCCTGTGCATGCCCGAAAGCATGTCCATGGAGCGGCGCAAGATGCTCTTGATCCTGGGCGCCCAGCTGGAACTGACCCCGGCGGCCGAAGGCATGCGCGGGGCGCTGAAGCGGGCCGAGGAACTGAAGGCCGAGATCACGCCCTCGATCATCCTGCAGCAGTTCGAGAACCCGGCCAACCCCGAAGCCCACCGGCGCACGACGGCGGAAGAAATCTGGGCCGATTCCAACGGTGAAGTGGACGCGGTGGTCTCGGGCGTCGGCACCGGCGGCACCTTCACCGGGGTCGGCTCGGTGCTGAAAGCGCGCAAGCCCGGCCTCAAGATGATCGCGGTGGAACCGGAAGACAGCCCGGTGCTTTCCGGCGGCCTACCGGGGCCGCACAAGATCCAGGGCATCGGCGCGGGGTTCATGCCCGGCAATCTCGATACCTCGCTGATCGACGAAGTCGTGCGCATCGGCAATGAAACGGCCTTCGCCACCGCGCGGCTGGCGGCCAGGATCGAGGGCCTGCCGGTCGGCATTTCATCGGGTGCGGCCATCGCGGCGGCGCTGGAAATCGGCGCGCGGGACGAATACGCGGGCAAGAAGATCGTTGTCATCCTGCCCTCCTTCGCCGAACGCTACCTGTCCACGGCTTTGTTCGACAACCTGTAAACAGTAAGGCCTGTTATGGACTTTGCCTTTACCGACCAGCAGCTGGAGCGCTATGCGCGTCACATCATCCTGCCCGAGCTCGGCGGCAAGGGGCAGGAGAAGCTGTTGCAGTCCAGCGTGCTGGTGGTGGGCGCGGGCGGGCTCGGCTCGCCACTTTTGATGTATCTCGCCGCCGCCGGGGTGGGGCGCATCGGCATTGTCGATGACGACGCGGTGGACCTGTCCAACCTGCAACGCCAGGTGATCCACGCCACCGACAAGGTCGGCCGCCCCAAGGTCGAAAGCGCCGCCGCCGCCATCGCCGCCATCAATCCCGATATCAGGGTCGAGGCCCATGCCGTGCGTCTTGATGTCACAAATGTCATGGACCTGGTTTCCGGCTTCGATATCGTCGCCGACGGGTCCGATAATTTCGCCACCCGCTTCCTGCTGAACGATGCCTGCTATTTCGCCCGGCGCCCGCTGGTCTCCGGCGCCCTTTTGCGCTTCGAAGGCCAGGTGTCCACATTCCGCGCCTATGAAGGCGACAATCCCTGCTACCGCTGCATCTTTCCCGCGCCGCCGCCGGAAGGCATGATCCCGACCTGCGCCGAAGGCGGCGTGCTCGGTGCCGTGGCGGGCACGGTGGGCTGCATGCAGGCGACCGAAATCATCAAGGAACTGACCGGCATCGGCGAAAGCCTGGCCGGGCGGCTGGTGGTCATGGACGCGCTGAGCGCGACCTTCCGCCGCATCGGCGTGAAACGTGACCCCGCCTGCGCGCTCTGCGGCACACAACCGACAATCACGGACCTTTCCCAACATGGCGGATAGGAAGTTGCTGGCAGCCGCCCTGGGCGCGCTGGCCATCACCTGTTTCGGCGCGGCACCTGTTCACGCGCAGACCGCGCGTGAAACCCCCGGCGCGCGCTCCGCGCCACGGGCCACCGGCCTGCCTTTGCCCCGCTTCGCCAGCCTGCGAGCCCGCGAGGTCTACATGCGGGCCGGGCCCGGCACCCGCTACCCGGTGGAATGGATTTACCGGCGCCGTGGCCTGCCGGTGGAGATCGTCGCCGAGTTCGATACCTGGCGCAAAGTGCGCGACTGGACCGGGACCATCGGCTGGGTACACCGCGCCATGCTGTCGGGCAAGCGTACGGGGATCACCATTTCCGCCGATACGGTGCTGCGGCGCAGCCCGGCGGAGGGCGCCGCCGCCGTAGCGCGGGCCGAGCCGGGCGTGGTCGCCGAAATCGAAAATTGCGAAGGCCCCTGGTGCCGGATCACGGCGCGGGGGCTGACCGGCTGGGCCGCGCGGTCGCAATTGTGGGGCGTTTACCCCCGCGAGAAGCTCGACTAGTCGAGGTCTTCGGCAAGCGCCGCGCGCGTGGCCTCGGACAACCCCGCCATGTGATTGTAATTTTCGTGATTGATGCCAAGCACGGCCTTGCAGCCAGGCTTCTTGAATTTTTCCGCCTGGGCGTCGCTCAGGGGAAAATGCAGGAAGTGGATGGACGAGGTCTTGCCGTCGGCCTTGGTGCGCTCCACCTCCGATTCGGAAACCGCCGCGATGTCCTCACCGTCAATGGTCAGGAAGATGTGACGCTCGATATGGGTCAGGCGGCGCAATTCGCGATCGCGCATCACCGGATCATCGATCTCGATCATGAACGTGGCCACCAGTTCCCGGCCCTTGGGAATGAGCGGGTTATAGGCCGCCAGTTCATCGGCCAGTTGTTCATCGCCGCCGCGCTCGACGTAGAGCATTTCATGAACCTGGTGGAGCATGGTTTCGTAAGTTTCGAAAAAGAATGTCGCATACGGCCCGACCGCGACGCGGCGCGGCTTCTTGACCGCGCCGATGGCGCGGCGCCTTTCGGCGCGGACCTTGCCGTAGGCTTCCATGTCCATGATATCGGCGCGAGTGATTTCGTGCGGACGAGCCATGATTTTCTCTCCTTCGCTCCCGGTAAGCTGGGTATCGGTATTAATCGTCGCCGGTTTCGATGCCGTAGGCACGGGCGAAAATTTCGATCGGGTGCGACGGCTTCGCGACCTTGACCTTTTCCTTGTCGAGCATGTTCATGCCCTGAACCACGTGCTTGGCCGCGAGAGGACATTCGGACGCGACGTAAGCCTTGCCTTCATCCAGCGCCTTGCGGGCAACCGGACGGCCGACCTTGAGCGCGGTGTCGAAATTATCCTTCAATATGCCCCACGACCCGCCGTGGCCGGAGCAACGCTCGATCACGGAAACATCGGATTCGGGAATTCGCTTCAGCATTTGCGCCGCCTGCGGCCCGATATTCTGGGCCCGGCCGTGACAGGCGAGATGGAGCGTAATGCCGCCGTCCACCGGCTTGAGGCCGGGTGCCAGGCCCTCTTTTTCGGCGATGTCATTGACGTATTCAGAAATGTCGCGGGTTGCCTTCGACAACTTGACCACCGCGTCATAGGCGGGATCGTCCTTGGGCACGATCAGGGGCCATTCGAACTTGAGCATCAGCGCGCAGGACGGTGTCAGCGCCACCACGTCGTAGCCCTTGTCGATCCACGGGCCGAAATATTCCGCCGTGCGCCGGGCGTTGCCCGCGACCCGCGCAAGATCGCCGTGTTCCAGCTGCGGCATGCCGCAACAGCCCGGATAACCAACCTCGGTCTCGACCCCGTTGCGCGCCAGAACCGCGCGCGCCGCATCGCCGATGCCGGGGTTGTTGTAATTGACGAAGCATGTGGCGTAGAGGATCGCCTTGCGGGCGGCGGCGGGCGCCGCGGTGTCACGTTCCGGCTGGGCCGCCTTGGCGCGGGCGGTAAAGGTCTTGCCGTGAAACTTCGGCAGTTCGACCCGCGCATCGACACCGGCGACCGCTTGCAGCGCGGGACGGGTTAGCGCGTTGCCGGTGGCCGAACCCCAGTTCGCCAGGGGCGCGATTGCGCCGGCGATCTTGCCATTGCGGTCCGTTTCGGTGAGCTGGCGTTCAGCAAATCCGACTTCGCCTTTTTTCATTTCGACGGCGCGATAGCGCAGCATCAAATGGGGGAAGTCGAGATTGAATTCATGGGGCGGCACGTAGGGGCACTTGGTCATGAAGCACATGTCGCAAAGGGTGCAGGCATCGACCACGGGCTTGAAATCGCCGCTGGTAACAGTGTCCAGTTCGCCCGATTCGGATTCGTCGATCAGGTCGAACAGCTTGGGGAACGAGTCGCAAAGATTGAAGCAACGGCGACAGCCGTGACAGATGTCGAACACGCGACGCAGTTCGGCGTCGAGTTTCTCTTCGTCAAAAAAATCGGGATCCGTCCAGTCAATCGCGTGGCGCACGGGCGCGCCCAGACCGCCTTCACCTGACATGATGTCGTGCTCCTTTCCGTTGCGGCGCGGCGCGCCGGGCCGGGCCCGGCGCGCCCACCGGATTTACTTGCCGAGAGTATCCAGAGCCTTCTGGAAACGGCCGGCATGAGACTTTTCGGCCTTCGCCAGGGTCTCGAACCAGTCGGCGATTTCATCGAAACCCTCGTCACGGGCGGACTTGGCCATGGACGGATACATATCCGTGTATTCATGGGTTTCACCGGCGACAGAGGCCTTCAGATTCTTTTCGGTGGTGCCGATCGGCTCACCGGTGGCGGGGTCGCCCACTTCCTCGAGGAACTCGAGGTGGCCATGGGCATGACCTGTTTCGCCTTCGGCGGTCGAACGGAAGACGGTGGAAACGTCGTTGAAGCCTTCGACGTCCGCCTTCTGGGCGAAATAGAGATAACGGCGATTGGCCTGGGACTCGCCGGCGAAGGCGGCCTTCAGGTTTTCCTCGGTCTTGGTACCTTTCAACGATGCCATGGTTTTCCCTCCATTGGTTTTGGCTGACGTGGTGTCGCGCGGTGGGGCCTTCTGCCAGCCCCGGCGGGGCGCGGCCCGCTTGATAACTGACTACTTGTATATAGGGCGCAGGGGCCCGCGTCAACAGTTTAGAATTGCTCTAAACTATTTTTTATCGGGCTGTAATTGCGATTAATTATTAGGAGACAGAAACGCGGATAATGACTTCCACCCGGTCCACACGGGTGCCCGCGGGCGGGGCCGGAACAGTCGCGATCACCACGTCGCCGCCGCTGATGTCGGAGAGTTCGGCGCGGTCTTCATGATAGAAATGGTGGTGATCGGTGATGTTGGTGTCGAAGTACGAGGAGTTCGGCGACACCACGATTTCGCGCAGGATACCGGCGCGCGTGAACTGGTGCAGGGTGTTGTAGATGGTGGCGAGCGAGACCCGGATCCCGGCGCCGGCCGCCTTGGCGTGAAGGCGTTCGGCGGTGAAGTGACAATCGCCTTCGTCGGACAGAAGCTTGGCCAGGGAAATGCGCTGGCGCGTCGGGCGCAGGCCTGCCTGCTTCAGGCGGTCGATCACCTGGGCGAAGGGGCGCGGGGCACCGGATTGGGGGGCGTTACTGGCCATCAGATTTTCTCCTCGGCCTTACATATAGGAAAAATCCGGCCCGATTAAAAGCCCAAAAAATCAGGCGGCTAAGAGCCTCATTGGAATAGATAAAATTCAGGCCCCGGTCTGCAGCCGGGCCACCAGCTCGCCCACACTAGGGATGAAGCCGTTAGCGTAATAGGGGTCGTCGCGGAAGCGGAAGGCGTTGTGCCCGGCAAACATCAACTGGTGATCGACGTCGTTGCCGTGGCTGATCGCCTGCAGGGTCTTCTGGATGCAGTACGACCGCGGGTCCGCCTTGCGTCCGGTGGTGCCGTCCTCGTTCTGGGCCCAGTTGGAGAAATTACAGGCCGACAGGCAGCCCATGCATTCGATCTGGTCCTTGAGGATATCGCGCGCCCGCGCCGGCGTGACGAAAATCAGGGTCGAATCCGGGGTGCGCAGGCCCTCGGTGAAACCTTCCTTGACCCAGCGCGCGGCATGGTCGCGGTCCTGGGCGGTGAGGTACACCTTGCGCCCGCGCGCGCCGACGGCAAACTCGGTGTCGTGCTCGCCCACCGGCTTCATGCTGTAGGCGACCTGGTGCTCAGCCCGTTCACGCAATTCCTCGAGGAACGGATTCTTCACCGCCGAGGAATAAAAACCGGTCGGCGAAAAGCGGTTGAGGAAGACATCGCCTTCCTTGAGCGTCAGCAAGCGCTGCTTCCAGGCATCCGAAATCGGGCTTTCCTTCGTCAGCAGCGGACGGGTGCCGAACTGGAAAGCGACGGGGCCGAGATCGTCGTTGTCGATCCAGTCTTCCCATTCATCCAGGCGCCACACCCCACCCGCCATGACGATCGGGGTATTGTCGAGACCGCATTCGCGCATCAAAGCGCGCAGCTCGACCACCCGCGGATAGGGCGATTGCGGCTGGTTCGGGTCTTCCACGTTGGACAGGCCGTTATGACCGCCGGCCAGCCACGGGTCTTCGTAAACGACACCGCCGAGCAAGTCGGAAAGCTTGTGATAGGCGCGCTTCCACAACGCACGGAAGGCGCGGGCCGAGGACACGATGGGATAGTAATAGACGCCGAACTGGGAACAGATCTCGGCCATGCGATAGGGCATGCCAGCGCCGCAGGTGACGCCGTGGATCAGCCCCTTGGCCCCTTCCAGCACGCCCTTGAGCACGCGCTCGGCGCCGCCCATTTCCCACAGGATATTCATGTGAATCCGGCCGTTTCCGGCACGGGTTTCATGGGCGATGCGGGCCTGGGAAATGCCGCCCTTGATCGAAAACGCCAGCAGTTCTTCGTGGCGTTCGCGCCGGGTGCGACCGTGGTAGATGACGGGGATCAACTCGCCGTTGTCGTCATAGGCATCAGCATTGACGCCGGAAAAGGTGCCGACCCCACCCGATGCCGCCCAGGCACCGGAGCTTTCGCCGTTGGAGACCGCGATGCCCTTGCCGCCTTCGACCAGCGGAAGCACTTCTTCTCCGGAAATCATCAACGGCTGAAGCTGCTTCATAGACCCGCCCGTTCGCCCACGGTCCCGACGCCGCAGCCTGCATAAACGTTTATATATGAATACACTCGGTTCATGCCAGCCCTTCGCCCTTCGTCACACGAAGCGCACGCCCGGAGCCGAAGCTCCGGGCGCCGTAGGGGTTTACTCGGCCGCGGGTGAATCCGCCGCGTCGCCGGAGATGTCCTCCCCGGTTTCCTGATTGACCGCCTTCATCGACAGCCGGACCTTGCCGCGATCATCGACCGCCAGCACCTTGACCTTGACCGTGTCGCCTTCGTTGACGACATCGGTGACCTGCTTGGTGCGGCCGGGCGCCAGCTCGGAGATGTGCACGAGCCCGTCGCGGTTGCCCAGGAAGTTCACGAAGGCACCGAAATCGACGACCTTGACCACCTTGCCGGTGTAGATCACACCGATTTCCGGTTCGGCCACGATGGACTTGATCCACTCGATCGCACGGTTCGCGGCATCGCCGTCAACCGCCGCCACCTTGATGGTGCCGTCGTCTTCAATGTCGATCTTGGCGCCGGTGGTCTCGCAGATTTCGCGGATGACCTTGCCGCCGGTGCCGATGACTTCGCGGATCTTGTCCTTGGGAACCTGGAAGGCGGTGATGCGCGGAGCATTGCCGGAGACTTCCTCGCGGGCGTTGTTCAGCGCTTTCGCCATTTCACCAAGGATGTGGATGCGCCCACCGTTGGCCTGGGCCAGGGCGATCTTCATGATCTCCTCGGTGATCGAGGTGATCTTGATATCCATCTGCAGGCTGGTGATGCCGTTGGCGCTGCCGGCGACCTTGAAGTCCATGTCGCCGAGGTGATCCTCGTCACCCAGAATGTCCGACAACACGGCGTAACGGTCGCCTTCCTTGATCAGGCCCATGGCGATACCGGCCACCGGCGCCTTCAGAGGGACACCCGCATCCATCATCGACAGCGACGAGCCGCAGACCGTGGCCATCGAGCTCGAGCCGTTGGATTCGGTCACTTCCGAAACCACGCGGATGGTGTAGGGGAAGTCTTCCTTGATGGGCAGCAACGGATGCACCGCGCGCCACGCCAGCTTGCCGTGACCGATTTCGCGGCGGCCCGGGCTGCCCATGCGGCCCGCTTCACCGACCGAGTACGGCGGGAAGTTGTAGTGCAGCATGAAGTGTTCGCGGTAATCGCCGTCGAGCGCATCGATGATTTGCTCGTCCTGGCCGGTGCCGAGCGTGGTGACGTTGAGCACCTGGGTCTCGCCACGGGTGAACAGCGCCGAACCATGGGAACGGGGCAACACGCCGACCTGCGCCAGAATGGGACGCACGGTCTTGGTGTCGCGGCCGTCGATGCGCATGCCGGTATCGAGAATGGCCAGACGCACGATGTCCTTTTCAAGGGACTTGAAGGCGCTGCCGACCACGTCGCCGGAAATCTCTTCTTCCTCCAGCTTGGCAACCGCCGCCTGCTTGACCTGGTCGATCAGGTCACGGCGCTTGGTCTTGTCGACTTCCTTGTAGGCCTCGCGCAGGCCGGTTTCGGCCAGTTCGCGCACGCGCGCGCTGACCGCTTCCTTTTCCGGCGGGGCTTCGGGAATAGCCCACGGGTCCTTGGCCGCCTGTTCCGCCATTTCGATGATGGCGTCGATGACCTTCTGCATTTCACGATGGCCGAACATGACCGCGCCGAGCATCTGCTCTTCGCTCAGTTCATGGGCTTCCGATTCGACCATCAGCACGCCTTCCTGGGTGCCGGCGACGACGAGATCGAGCTTGCTGTTGGGCAGCTCTTCCACGCACGGGTTGAGCACGTACTCGCCTTCGATCAAACCAACGCGGGCGGCGCCGATGGGGCCGAGGAACGGCACACCCGAAAGGGTGAGCGCCGCCGAAGCGCCGATCATGGCAACGATATCGGGATCGTTCTCCAGGTCATGGCAAATCGTGGTGCAGACCACCTGGGTTTCATTGCGGAATCGCGGATGGAAAAGCGGACGGATGGGCCGGTCGATCAGCCGCGACGTCAGCGTTTCCTTTTCGGTCGGCCGTCCTTCACGCTTGAAGAAGCCACCGGGGATCTTGCCCGCGGCGAACATCTTTTCCTGGTAATTGACGGTGAGCGGGAAAAAATCAATGCCCTGCTTGGGCTGCTTGGCGGAAACGGCGGTACACAGAACCGTGGTCTCACCGTAGGTCACCAGCACGGCGCCGTCAGCCTGACGGGCGATGCGGCCGGTTTCGAGGGTCAGCTTGCGCCCACCCCAATCGAGTTCTTTTTTGACGATATTAAACATAGGCTCTCTCCTTCATCCTACCTGCACCCACACACGGCCCTGCCGTGCATGGGTCCCGTCCGCCCATCCGGACGGGGCCTTGCTAGCGCCTGAGTCCCAGGCGGTCGATCAGCTTCTGGTATCTGTCGTCTTTTTTGGTCTTGAGGTAATCCAGCAACCGGCGACGCTTCGAGACCATCATGATGAGGCCGCGCCGGGAGTGGAAATCATGACCGTGGGTCTTGAGGTGTTCGGTCAGGTTGCTGATGCGTTCCGAAAGGATCGCCACCTGAACTTCGGGGGAACCGGTATCACCGGAACCCGTCGCATACTCTTTTACAAGCGCTTGCTTGCGCTCGGGCGTAATCGACATCGCAGACTCCATTGTTAGAGGTTCAACACGCGCACCGGGCGAAGCGCACCTGCGTCAATGCGGGCGAGGGCAACAAGCCGCGTCCCTTCCATCGCGCAGACAACCGATCCATCGGAAAGCGTGGCGGGCGGACCCGCTTCGCCGTCCCGGGGCCAGACGCCGCCGGAGCCGAGCAACCGCACCGCGCATCCCTGTCGAAGCAGGGCCGCCTGATCGCCGGTCAAAGCCAGGGCCGGGATGTCGTCCAGCACGGTTTCAATCGGCAGCAGGTACTCGAAAGCGGGCGCACTATGCCCCAAGGCCATCAGATTATCCAGCCCAATTGCTTGGGTTTCATCAAACGGACCGACCCGGGTCCGGCGCAGCGCCGCAACATGGCCGACGGTGCCCAGCGCCGCCGCGATATCGCGGGCCAGCGCCCGCACATAGGTGCCCTTGCCACAACTGACCGCCAGTTCCGCGGTATCGAGATCGGGCCGGGAAATTAAGCTCAACTCATTGATTTCAATGGTTCTTTCTTCCATTTCCGGGGCCGCGCCGGCGCGGGCCAGGGCATAGGCGCGCTGGCCCCCCACCTTCAGCGCCGAGAAGGCGGGCGGGCGCTGGCGCACCGATCCGGTAAATTGTGGAAGAATATCAATGACTTGCTGTGTTTCGGGCCGGGCCGCGCTGGTCGCGGTGACAGCCCCTTCGCCATCGTCGCTATCGCGGGCTTCGCCGAATCGCAGGGTAAATCGGTAGGTTTTGAGCCCATCCATGACATAGCTGACGGTTTTCGTCGCCTCGCCGAGCGCGATAGGCAGGATGCCGGTGGCCAGCGGATCCAGGGTGCCGCCGTGGCCGATGCGAAAGGGCTTGAGTGCGGCGCGGACCCGGGCGACGGCGGCGGCGGAAGAAAGGCCCAAGGGCTTGTCCAGCACCAGCCAGCCGTGAATCGGCCGGGCCCCTTCGGGCGGCTTGCGGCGGCGTCCCAAGCGGCCCTCAGCCCCCGGTGCCGGGGCCCGCGTCGGGATCGGGATCGGCTTCGCGGTCGGGGTCGTCCGGCGCCGCAATGTCGCGGGCGACATCGGGCCGCGCCAGCAGGTTCTCGACCCGGGACGAATAATCGAACGAGGTATCCGCAACAAAGGTAATCACCGGCACCCGCCGCAACGCGATTTCATGGGCGATTTCACGACGGAAATAGCCGCTAGCGCGGTTCAGCGCCGCGACCACCTTTTCGATGTCGCGCCCGCCCAGCGGCGTCACGAAGGCGCTGGCCGCCAGCAGGTCGGGCGAGATGCGCACCTCGGTCACGGTGATGGACACGCCATCGAGATCGGGATCGCGGAAATGGGCGCGGTCCAGGACATGGGCGATGACATGGCGCAGCTCTTCGCCGACGCGGTACTGGCGCTGACTTGGCGTTCCGGAACGCCCCCTGGTTTTTTTCATGTCAATCCAGCCCGGCGTCCGCCGTTCGGCGCCTAGAGTGTGCGGGCGACTTCTTCGACCTCATAGCACTCGAGCACATCGCCCACCTGGATATCCTGGTAGTTCTCGAGCGCCATGCCGCATTCGGAACCGGCGCGCACCTCGCGCACCTCTTCCTTGAAGTGCTTGAGCGTCTTGAGCGCGCCTTCGTGAATGACCACGTTGTCGCGCAGCAGCCGCACGCGCGAACCGCGCCGCACCACGCCTTCGGTCACCAGGCAGCCGGCGATCTTGCCGACCTTGGTGATGTTGAAGACCTCGCGCAGCTCGGCGTTGCCGATGATCGTTTCCTTGGTCGTCGGCGACAGCATGCCGGTCAACGCCTGGGTCACGTCGTTGGTCAGGTCGTAGATGATCGAGTAGTAGCGAATCTCGACCCCGTCGCGCCGCGCCAGGTCGCGCGCCTGCGGATGCGCACGCACGTTGAAGCCGATAATCAGCGCATTCGACGCCCGCGCCAGGGTCACGTCGGATTCGTTGATGCCACCGACCGCCGCGTGCAGGATGCGGGCCTTGACCTCTTCGTTGCCGATTTTCTCCAGCGCGCCGACGATAGCTTCGACGGAACCCTGCACATCGGCCTTGATGACCAGCGGCAGTTCCTTCGCTTCACCCGCGGCGATCGATGCCAGCATCTGTTCGACACTGCCGCGCACGCCCGCCGCGTTGGCGGCATCGCGCACACGGCGCTGGCGGAACTCCGCCACCTGACGGGCCCGGGCGTCGTTTTCGACCACGGTGAATTCATCGCCTGCCGTGGGCGCGCCTTGCAAGCCCAGCACCTCGACCGGCGTGGCGGGACCCGCCTGCTTGACCTTGCGGCCCCGGTCGTCCATCAGCGCCCGCACCCGGCCCCATTCGGTGCCGGCGACGAACACGTCGCCCATGTGAAGCGTGCCGCGATCCACCAGCACGGTCGCGACGTTGCCGCGCCCGCGTTCCATCTTGGCCTCGATCACGATGCCCTGGGCCGCGCGATCGGGATTGGCCTTCAGTTCAAGGATTTCCGCCTGCAGCAGGATCGCTTCCTCGAGCTTGTCGAGGTTGGTCTTCTGCTTGGCCGAAACCTCGACGCAGAGAATGTCGCCGCCCATGCCTTCGAGCGCGACCTCGTGCTGCAGCAACTCGCCCTTGATCCGGTCGGGGTTGGCGCCGGGCAGGTCTATCTTGTTGATGGCGACGATCAACGGCACTTCCGCCGCCTTGGCGTGATGAATGGCTTCAATCGTCTGCGGCATGATGCCGTCATCGGCGGCCACCACCAGCACGACGATATCCGTCACCTTGGCGCCGCGCGCGCGCATCTGCGAAAACGCTTCATGGCCCGGCGTGTCGAGGAAGGTAATCTTCTGCCCCGACGCCATGGTCACCTGGTAGGCGCCGATGTGCTGGGTAATGCCGCCCGATTCCTTTGCCGCGACGTCGGTTTCGCGAAGCGCATCGAGAAGCGACGTCTTGCCGTGATCGACGTGGCCCATGACGGTCACGACCGGCGGACGCGAAACCATGGATTCGGGCGCATCCTCGTCACCGGCAAGGCCTTCTTCGACGGCGGATTCGCTGACGCGTTTAACCATGTGGCCGAATTCGGTAATGATCAGTTCCGCCGTATCGGCATCAAGCGGCTGATTGATGGTCGCCATCACGCCCATGCGCATCAGCGCCTTGATCACGTCGGCACCGCGTTCGGCCATGCGGGCTGCCAGCTCCTGCACGGTGATCATTTCCGGCAGCACGACCTCGCGGATAACCTTGCCGCCGTCGGCGCGGCCCGAAAGCCCCTGTTGCGCACGGCGTTCGCGTTCACGCGCCCGGCGCATCGCGGCCATGGAACGCACCCGTTCGCCGCCCTCATCATCCAGCGCCTTGGCGATGGTCAGCTTGCCCTTGCGCCGTTCACCGGTTTTCTCGCGCAGGGTCAGCGCGGGACGGGCCTTGTCGGCCTTGGCGCCCTTGCGGGCACCACGGCGTTCGTCGTCGCCTTCCATCGCTTCGGGAGCGGGCTCGGCCTCCTTCGCCTTGGTGCGTGGACGCGCGCTCTCGGTCTTGGCGGCGGCATCGGGCTCGGCGGCGGCGGCAGCGGCGGCGGCAGCAGCGGCGGCGGCACGCTCGGCCTCTTCCGCTTCGGCCTTGCGCTTTGCCTCTTCCGCTTCAGCAGCCTGACGTGCCTCTTCCTCGCGTTTGCTGCGTTCGGCATCCTCGACCCGGCGGCGCTCTTCATCGAGCCGCGCACCCTTGAGAATCTTGGCACGCTGGGCCAGTTCGTCAGCGCTCAGCGCGTCGGCGTCCTTGGTATCGCCGGCAACGGCCCCGGCCTTGACCTTGGTCATGCCGCCTTCGGAATCGGCAGCAAAGGCCCGGCGCTTGCGCACCTCCACGGTCACGGCCTTGGAACGGCCATGGGAGAAGCTCTGGCGGATTTGACCCTGCTCCACCGTTTTCTTCAGTTCAAGACGCCCCGGTCGCGACAGCGACAGCGGCTTCTTCTTGTCCTGATCCTTGTCTTTCGTATCGGTCATGATGGGTCCATTTTATCCAAAAGCTGTTCATCGCGCACCTTCTGCGCGGTTCCCCTGATTCCGTCCAGCCGGGCCGCTTCGCGGAGAATGACGGACGCCATGCGCGGATCCGTGACTGCACCGTGGACCGCCGCGTCACGGCCAACGGCGGCGCCGATCTCCGCCGCATCCAGGGCGGCCATTTCCGCACCATCCGGGATCAGGGCGCGAAGCTTGGCCCGGCCGTCGGCAGCGCCGTCACGGGCCGCGATCAGCAGGGCGGCTTCGCCGGATTTGAGGGCGGCGCGGGTTTTTTCGAACCCCACCACCAAGGCGCCGGAACGCCGCGCCATGCCGAGATAGTCCGAAAGACGGCGCACCAGGGCGGCTTCGACGCGGGCGACCAGACCCGGTGCCAGCGTTACCGGCCCCCGCGCCGCGCGGGCGAAAACGCGGGCATCGGCACGGGCCAGCACATCGGCATCGGCCGCGACCCAGAGACCCCGGCCGCCCAGCTTGCCGGCCAGATCGGCGACGACCTCGCCACTGGGCGCGACGACAAAACGGATCAGCGCCTCACGCGGGGCGACCCGGCCGCTGACGATGCAGCGACGTTCGGTATCGGCACGCCGATGCGCGCCCCGGGTCATGGCGGCGGCGGCACTCACCTGGGTTCAACCCTCCGCCTTTTCGCCGTCTTCGGCGTCGGTCGCGGCTTCGGCCTCGGCCGCGGCCGCGGCTTCGGCATCGGCGGCTTCGAACCAGTGGGCGCGGGCCGCGGTGATAACGGCATTGGCATCTTCTTCGGACAAGCCAAACTCGGCCAGCATGCCGGTTTCGCCCTCGGCCTCGGAGCCGGACAATTCGTAGCCCGCCAGCTCGGCCAGGGATTCACGGTCCTTGATGCCCTGTTCGGCGAGACGCACCACCATGTCCGGGGTCAGGCCCGGAATGTCGATCATGTCGTCGTTGATGCCGAGCTCCTTGCGCTTCTCGGCGAACTTTTCGGCCTGATCGGCCAGATACGCCTGCGCACGGCCCGACAGCTCCTCGGCCAGGTCCTGATCGAAACCTTCGATGCCGGTGATTTCGTCGATGGGCACGTAAGCCACTTCCTCGATGGACGAGAAACCTTCGGTCACCAGCAGATGCGCGATGACCTCATCCACGTCGAGGGCATCGATGAACATCTGCGAACGCGAACGGAATTCTTCCTGGCGGCGTTCGGATTCCTGCGCCTCGGTCAGGATGCGGATATCCCACCCGGTCAGTTGCGAAGCCAGACGCACGTTCTGGCCGCGCCGGCCGATGGCGAGGGAAAGCTGGTCATCGGGCACCACGACCTCGATGCGCTTCTGCTCCTCATCAAGCACGACCTTGGTCACCTCCGCCGGGGCCAGGGCGTTGACTACGAAAGTCGCGGGATCGGGGGACCACTGGATGATGTCGATCTTTTCGCCCTGCAGTTCGGCGACCACCGCCTGCACGCGCGAACCGCGCATGCCGACACAGGCGCCGACCGGATCAATGGAACCGTCGTTGCTGAGCACCGCGATCTTCGCGCGCGAACCCGGATCGCGGGCCACCGACTTGATTTCGATGATGCCGTCATAGATTTCCGGCACTTCCTGGGCAAACAGCTTGGCCATGAATTCGGGGCGCGTGCGCGACAGGAAAATCTGCGGGCCGCGCTGTTCCTCGCGCACGTCATAAATGTAAGCACGGACACGTTCCGACGCGCGCAGGCTTTCGCGCGGCAAAACATCGTCGCGGCGCAACACGCCTTCGGCGCGGCCGAGATCGACAGTGACATTGCCGTACTCGACGCGCTTGACCAGGCCGTTGACGATTTCGCCAACGCGGTCCTTGTATTCCTCGTACTGACGTTCACGTTCCGCTTCACGGACCTTCTGGACGATGACCTGCTTGGCGGTCTGCGCGGCGATGCGGCCAAAATCAATGGGCGGCAGCGGATCAATGATGTATTCGCCGACCTCGATGCCGGGGCGAATCTTGCGCGCCGTCTTGATATCCATCTGCGTCGGTTCGTCTTCGACCTCTTCCACCGCCTGGGTGTAGCGGGCCAGTGAAATCTCGCCGGTAGCGCGATTGATCTGGGCGCGGATATCGTGCTCGTGACCGTAGCGCGACCGGCCCGCTTTCTGGATCGCTTCTTCCATCGCGGTCAGGACTTCATCGCGGTCGATCGCCTTTTCACGGGCCACCGCATCGGCAACCTGCAACAGTTCGGGACGGGCGAGACCCGTCGTTTCAGCCGCTGTAGGGGTGCGCTTTGTTTCTGCCATAGTTATCTCACTTGCCTGTCGCCTTGCGGCGCCTGTTCCAAAAATAAACCTTCAACGCCCGGAGGCGGTTCAACTGTCCGGCCGCGCCGCGGTGGCCGCCTTGATCAACTCGTCGGTCAGCACCAGTTGCGCCTTCGCAACCGCATCCAGCGCCACCAGGGCTTCGCCTTCGTCGGTCTGGACCGCGACGGCGCCGTCACGCAATCCCATCAGTCGGCCGCGAAAGCGTTTGCGGCCCCCGACGGGCTGACGCGTCTCCAGACGCACTTCAAAACCGGCGTAACGCTCAAAATCCTTGGGGCGCGTCAGGGGACGATCAATCCCCGGCGACGACACCTCCAGCGCATAAGCACCGGCGATGGGATCTTCCGCATCAAGCAACAGCGACACGGTGTGGCTGATGCCGGTGCAGTCCTGCACCGTCATGGCGGCACCATCGGTGCGCTCCGCCATGATCTGAAGCACCGCCCGGCTGCCCCCCGACAGGTTGACCCGCACGAGCTCGTATCCCATCTCCTCCAGCGGTCCTTCAACAAGGCGTGCGACTCTATCCTGGACCTGGATCATTTCCCGCATTCCCGCCGCCGGACGCATGCGCCCAGCCGTTCAGTTGCCGCAAATAAAAAAGCGGGCCGGTGGCCCACTCCGCAGCGACTTTTATTGTTGTAGGACCTTACTAGAAGAACTGGGGGAAATATATGGATTTTCCCCGGTTCTACAAGTGTTTTGGCGATCCGGGCCGGGCCGGGGGGCGGTCCGTGGCCTCAGTCGCGGCGGCGAAAGGTCAGGAAAACCGGGCTGACACCCCGCGCCCGGGCCTTTTCCTCGTAGCGGGTGGCGGGCTGATCGGGCGGGCGCCGGCGCCAGTCGGCGGCCCTGCGCGCGGGCCAGTCGAAAGCGCCGTGGGCCAGGACCTGGGCCAGGGCCCAGCGGATATAGCCCGGATCGTCGCTGGCCACCCGCAGCTCCGCACCCGGCGCCAGGGCCCGGGCCAGCAGGTCCAGGTTTGGGCCCGAGATGAAGCGCCGCTTGGCATGGCGGGCCTTGGGCCAGGGGTCGGGAAACAGCACGAAAACCCGGCCGAGCGCGCCCGGCGCCAGGACATCGAGAAGCGCCCGGGCATCGTCGGGGAGGATACGGATATTGGCCAGATCCCCGGCATCGATGAGCTTGAGCGCCGCCGCGACGCCATTGACGAAAGGTTCGCAGCCGATCAGACCGATATCGGGATGGGCCGCCGCCTGGGCGGCAAGGTGGACGCCGTTGCCGAAACCGACCTCGAGCCAGACCTCCGCCGGGGCCGCGGGGGCAAACAGGGTGCGGGGATCGAGACTGGCCGGGGCCGCACTGGCAGGATCAATGCGCAAGCGCGGCAGCAAGTCGGCCATCAGCGCCACCCGCGTCGCCTTCAGCGGACGGCCGATGCGGCGGCCATAAAGCCTGCGCGGGGGCGCGGCGAAACGGCCGGCGCTGGTCATGCGTCCCCCCGGAAGCCTAGGTCAGCGCGGACTTGATCGCCTCGACCAGGTCGACACGCTCCCACGAAAAACCACCGTCGGCATCGGGCTCGCGGCCGAAATGGCCATAGGCGGCGGTACGCGCATAGATCGGCTTGTCGAGGCCGAGATGGCGGCGAATGCCGCGCGGGCTCAGGTCCATCACCTCGCTCAGGGCGGCGGCCATCTTGTCGTCGGCGACCTTGCCCGAGCCGTCGGTGTTGACATAAACCGACAGCGGCTTGGAGACACCGATGGCATAGGCGATCTGGATCACGCAGCTGTCCGCCAGGCCCGACGCCACCACGTTCTTGGCCAGGTAGCGCGCCGCGTAGGCGGCCGAACGGTCGACCTTGCTCGGGTCCTTGCCCGAAAAAGCGCCGCCGCCGTGAGGCGCCGCCCCGCCGTAGGTATCGACGATGATCTTGCGCCCGGTCAGGCCGCAATCCGAATCCGGCCCGCCGATGACAAAACGGCCCGTCGGGTTGACGTAGAATTCGTCCTCCGGGCACATCCAGCCCTTGGGCAGGACGTTCTCGACATGGGGACGAACGATTTCGCGCACTTCTTCCTGGTCGAGGTCCTCGGCGTGCTGGGTGGAAACCACCACCGAAGTGGCGCGCACCGGCTTGCCGTTCTGGTACAGCAACGTCACCTGGCTCTTGGAATCGGGGCCGAGGCCCGGTTCGGAGCCGGAATGACGCGCTTCGGCGAGGGAGCGCAGGATCGCGTGGGAATAATGGATCGGCGCCGGCATCAGGACGTCGGTCTCGCGGCAGGCGTAACCGAACATGATGCCCTGGTCGCCCGCACCTTCGTCCTTGTTGCCCGCGGCATCGACGCCCATGGCGATATCGGCGGACTGGGAATGGATGATGACTTCGACCTGGGCTTTCTGCCAGTGGAAGCCTTCCTGTTCGTAGCCGATCTCGCGGATGCAGGAACGTGCGATCTGCTCGAGATCGTCCTTGCTGATGCTGTCCGGCCCGCGAACCTCACCGGCCATCACCACGCGGTTGGTCGTGCACAGGGTTTCCGCGCCCACCCGCGATTGCGGGTCAAGGGTCATGTAAGCATCAACAACAGCGTCGGAGATGCGATCGGAGACCTTGTCGGGATGTCCTTCGGAAACCGATTCGCTGGTGAAGAGATAATCGCTTTTGGACACTGAGACCTCCGCGGAAAGGGCTTGCAGAGAAGCGGGCACACCCGGTTTCAGGGCCACCCTTTGCGCCGACTTGTTACAACGAACGCGCGCGACGTCAAGGTTTTTCAGGATCGGAGCGCCACCGCAACCGGCCGACGCGGGTCAGGATTCCCTGCTCATGGAGCGGATCAGGTCGAGCACCTTGCGCCGCTTGCCGGCATCGCCGATGCGGTAATAGGCCTTCACCAGCTCCATGGTTTCACGGTTGCTCATGGGGCCTGCGTCGTAATGCGCGGCGGCGGGTTCCGACAGGCCGGGGGGCGGGCGCCGGACCTGGCCCGCGATCGCTGCGGGAATCTCTTCGTAGAAGAAGGATATGGGAACGTCGAGCACCTTGGACAGGCTGTAGAGACGGCTGGCGCCGATGCGGTTGACCCCGCGTTCGTACTTTTGTACCTGCTGGAAGGTGAGACCCAGCGCCTCGGCGAGTTTTTCCTGGGACATGCCCATCAGAATACGGCGCAAACGCACTCGCAATCCGACGTGAACGTCGATCGCATTGGGACCACCCTTGGTAGCGCTGGGTGGGCGACGCTTACGGGTGCTCGAGGGGGCCGGGATACGGGCCATTCTGGCTCAATATTCTTTCTTGCCTGACGGTCGGCGAACCCTTCCGATTCGCCCTTCCCCGCCAAGGTTCAGGCTCACTAATATCATATCTCCATATGCAGTCTAGAGAACTTTACGCCGCACCCGGAAAATACCCAAAACCAGTAAAATCAATGCCGTTACAAGAGCCGGGACGTTCCCGAAGCGGGCAAAGAAAGTGGCCGTGGGCGCGGGCAGGGTGACGTCGAGCATGCCCCGCCGACCCAGGCCAAGGGAGGCCCGGACCCGACCCTCGGCATCAATCAGGGCGGAAATGCCGGTGTTGGCCGCCCGCACCAGGGGCAGGCCCTCCTCGACCGCACGCAGACGGGTAGCCGCCAGGTGCTGGTACGGACCGGTGGAAATCCCGAACCAGGCATCATTGGTGACGTTGAGCAAGAACGCCGGACGCGTGCCGGGCGCCACCACCCGACCAGGAAAAATCGCTTCGTAGCAGACCAACGGACTGAAAGACGGCAGGCCGGGCAAGGCCACGGTCGCGGCACCGGGACCGGCGGAAAAATCCCGGCGCCCGGCCGTCAGCTTGGGCACGGGATTGAACCGCGCCAGCGGCACGTATTCGCCGAAAGGCACAAGGTGATGCTTGTCGTAGGTCGCAAGCAGGCGCCCGCGCCCATTGACCGCGATGACCGAATTCCACAGCTGCAACTGCGTGCCCTGCCCGGCACGGCGAACGACACCGGTGATCAGCGTCGCCCCCGGTGCCACGGCGCGGGCCAGCGCCCTGGGGAAATCGTCGCTGCCGTCATAGACGGCGGGCACCGCGGTTTCCGGCCAGATCACCACATCGGGGACCGCGCCGTCGCGGCCCGGCGCCCGCGACAGGGCAAGGTAGCGTTCAAAATGTTCCCGCGCCCGCGCCGGCGCCCATTTTTGGGCCTGATCCACCGCACCCTGCACCAGCCGCAGGCGCGGCCCGGTCGCAGGCGTATCAGTCGGCGCCCCGGCAAGGCGCAGCGCACCGCCAACCCACAGCAGCACCCCAAGACCCGCCGCCGCGATCACCGCCACCCGGCCCGACCGGCCGGGCCGGGCCAGAAGCGCAGGCAGGGCCGCCATCAGCACCGCCACGAGGCTTAATCCGAAAGCGCCCCCCAGCGCCGCCCCCTGCATCAGTTCGGGACGGACCTGCAAGGCGCTGCCGACCGGATTCCACGGAAACCCGGTGAGCGCCACGCCACGCAGGTATTCGCCCAAAACCCAGGCACCCGCCAGGGCCGTCACCCGCGGCCAGCCCGGCGCCGCGAAGCCCGCGAGCATCACCGCGAGCGCGGGAAAGAGCGCGAAATAGGCCGACAACCCGGCCACGGCAAAGGGCACCAGCCAGCCGAACGCGGCGGCATCCACCAACAGCGCGTAGGAAATCCAGTAAAGCCCGGTGACGAAATGGGCGAAGCCGAACCACCAGCCGAGCGCAAAAACCGCGCGCGCGCGACGCGGTGCAAGGGCCGCCCCGTCGAGCAGCCAGACCAGCGCGACAAAGGCCACCAGAAGCGCGGGAAGAAAATAGAACGGCGGCAGCGCCGCCGTCGCAACGGCACCCGCCAACGCGGCGGCACCCCGGCGCCGCCAACCCGCCAGCCCGGAAAGCGCGGCGGCGGCACGCACGACCATGATCATTGTGGCGTCTTGGATTCGCCCGAAGGCGGCAAGCGGCGCAAGCGCAGGCGCTTGACGCGGCGGGGGTCGGCATCAATGATTTCGAACTCGATCCCCGATGAATGACGAATAACCTCGCCACGGGAAGGCACGTGCCCCGCCACATGGGCGACGAGGCCACCCAGCGTGTCTATGCTTTCCCGTTCGTCGTCGGTCAGCACCACGCCGACACGGTCTTCGAAATCGTCTATTTCAGTGCGCGCATCGGCAATGATCGAGCCGTCGGGACGGTCGATCATGTCGATGTCTTCGACATCGTGTTCGTCCTGGATATCGCCGACGATTTCCTCGACCACGTCTTCAATGGTGACGAGACCATCAACGCCGCCGAATTCGTCCACCACCAGTCCCATGTGCACACGCGCAAGGCGCATCTCTAGCAGAAGATCGAGAATGCGCATGGTCGGCGACACGAACAGGATCTTGCGAATAATGTCCTTCAGATCGAAGGGCGCGTCCGATGCATAACGCGCCAGGACATCCTTGATGTGGATCATGCCGACGACATCATCCAGCGTTTCGCGGTAGATGGGGAAGCGCGAATGGGCCTCACGCGACATCAGCTCGACGATTTCCTCGCGCGAGGTGGAAGATTCTATGGCGATGATTTCCGCGCGCGGCACCATGACATCGGCAACGGTAACGTCACGCAGCTTGAGAACGTTGCCGATGAGCAGGTGTTCGTCGGCATTGATGGCGCCTTCTTCACCCTCGGCGTCCTCGCGATGTTCCTCGATCAGCTCCTCGATGGCGATGCGAAGATCAGCATCGGAACTGCGGGTGCGGAAAGCCCCAGCAAGACGCCCCCAAACGCGTCCGAAAAAGCCCTTCGGCGGTGTGTCGGCCCCGTTCGCACGGGGCGTGGATGAATCGGCCTTTTCGGTCATCGTTCCCACATCACGCGCGGCGCCCGGTCGATTCGTAGGGAGCCGCGACCCCCATTCCGGCAAGCACCTGCGTTTCCAACGCCTCCATCTCCTCGGCATCTTCGTCGATGATGTGATCATACCCGAAAAGATGCAGCACGCCATGAACCACCAGGTGGGCCAGATGATCCGCCAGCGTCAGGCCGGCGGCGTCGGCTTCCCCGGCGGTGGTGCCGAAAGCGACGATGACGTCGCCCAGTTGCCAGGGCGCGCCTTCGGGCGGCTCATCCGGGCTTTCGAAGGCCAGCACGTTGGTCGGCTTGTCCTGATCGCGCCACTCGTTGTTGAGCTTGCGGATCCGCGCATCATCGGTCAGCACGACACCCATTTCATAGGCCGCCGCCGCCTTGGGCAGGGGCGCGCCGGCGGTCCTGTCGGCCCGCGCCGCCATGATCGCCGCCTGGACGGCGGCCTCGGCCCGCGCACCGGCATCGGCGAGCGCCTGCGACCAAGCGGCATCTTCCACCGTCACGGTGATATCCAGATCGGGCAACGAAGAAGCTTCACTCATCAGGGGTTCCCTTCCGGCGACGTTCCATTTTTTCATAGGCATTGACCACCCGCGTCACCAAAGGATGGCGCACCATGTCGGCGGCGGTGAAGCGCACAAAGGAAACGCCATCCACACCGCCGAGCGCTTCCACCGCATCGGCCAGACCCGAGCGCGTGCCGCCGGGCAAATCCACCTGGCTCAGATCGCCGGTGATGACCATGCGCGACCCCTCGCCCAGGCGGGTCAGGCACATCTTCATCTGCACCGGCGTGGTGTTCTGGGCCTCGTCGAGAATAACAAAGGCATGGGCCAGGGTGCGCCCGCGCATGAACGCCAGCGGCGCCACTTCGATTTCGCCGCTGGCCAGGCGCTTGACCACCTGATCGGCGGGCAGCATGTCGTAAAGCGCGTCGTAGAGCGGCCGCAGGTAGGGATCGATTTTTTCGCGCAGGTCGCCGGGCAGGAAGCCGAGGCGCTCGCCCGCTTCCACCGCCGGGCGCGACAGCACGATGCGGTCAACCGCACCGGCACGCAGCAGCATCACCGCCTTGGCCACCGCGAGATAGGTCTTGCCCGTGCCCGCGGGGCCGAGCCCGAAGACAAGTTCGGTATCGTCCATGGCCGTGAGATAGGCCGCCTGGGTCGCCGTGCGCGGCACGATATTGCGCCGCACCCCGCGAAGACTGCCCGCCGCGCCGCTCAGAGCCCCAAGCCGCCCCTCCGCCGCCAGACGCACGGTGGCATCCACCTCCGCACGGTCAAGGCTGCCGCCGGCACCGAGGCGCGCATAGAGAAGGTTCAGCACTTCCGCCGCCGCCGCCGCCTGGGATTCGGTGCCGGTAATGGCGACGCGATTGCCACGCGCCGAGATGGCGACGCCCAGCGCCTCCTCGATCCGGGCCAGATTGCGGTCATGTTCGCCGAACAGCTGACCGAGCAGGGCATTGTCGTTGAAGTCCACGACGCGGGCCGGAGCCGGAGCCCCCTTGGCGGGCCGGGGCGGGGATTTGACGGCGCGCCCACCGCCCTTGGAGGGCGCGCGCGCGCGCTTGGCGGGAGGACGGCTCATGCGTTCACCCCGGCATCGGCGAGAATACCGGTCAGGGAATTGGGCAAGACCTCGGAAATCTCGATGGCGCGTACGGTACCGATCAGCGCCCGCGCCTCGCGCGCATCGGCGCAAGCGACATGCACCGCCTGCAAGTAAGGGCTGCGCCCCCCGGCCTGGCCGGGATGGCGGCCGGGCTTGTCGAACAGCACGTCGAGCTTGCGTCCGATGAAGCCCGCGTTGAACGCCCGCGTGCCCGCGTTGATCGCATCCTGCAAGCGTGCCAGGCGCTCGGTCATGACCGCCTCGCCAACATGGTCGGGCGCATCGGCGGCGGGGGTACCGGGTCGCGGCGAATACTTGAATGAAAACGCGACGGCAAAACCGATATCGCGAACGAGATCGAGCGTCGCTTCGAAGTCGTCATCGGTCTCGCCGGGGAAGCCGACGATAAAATCCGACGTCAGCGCCAGGTCGGGCCGCGCGTCGCGCAGACGACCGGCCAGGATGCGATATTCCTCCGCCGTGTACTTGCGGTTCATGGCGGCGAGTATGCGGTCGGAACCCGATTGCACCGGCAGGTGCAGGTACGGCATCAGCGCCGCCACGTCGCGGTGCGCCGCGATCAGGTCGTCGGTCACGTCGCGGGGATGGGACGTGGTGTAGCGAATGCGCATGATGCCGTCGATCTCCGCCAATGCACGCACAAGCCGCGCTAGCGACCATTCGCCCGCGCCATCGGGCGCGGCGCCGTGATAGGCATTGACGTTCTGGCCAAGCAGCGTGATTTCGCGCACGCCGTTGCCGGCCAGACGCCCGACCTCGGCGACGATGTCGGCGGCGGGGCGCGAGTATTCCGCACCGCGGGTATAGGGCACGACACAGAAGGTGCAGAACTTGTCGCAGCCTTCCTGCACCGACACGAATGCCGTGACGCTGCCGGTGGCGGGCGTATCGAGATCATCAAGGGCGCCGAACTTGGGCGCGGTGGCGAGCGCGGTTTCGATCACCTGCTCCCCGGCGCGCACGCGCGCCAGCATCTCGGGCAGGCGGTGATAGGTCTGCGGGCCGAACACCAGGTCCACCAGCGGCGCGCGGCGGGCCATTTCCTCACCCTCGGCCTGGGCGACGCAGCCGCCGACACCTATGGTCAGTGGACGGCCCCGGTCGCGGGCGGCCTCGGAAAGCTCGGCCAGGCGGCCCAGCTCGGAATAGACCTTTTCCGCCGCCTTTTCGCGGATATGACAGGTGTTGAGCAAGATCAAGTCCGCATCCGCCGGATCATCGGTGGGCGCAAAGCCTTCGGGCGCCAGGACATCCGCCATGCGACCGGAGTCGTAGACGTTCATCTGACAGCCGTAGGTTTTGATAAAAAACTTCTTAGCCAATATCGCCGTTTCCGGGTGTCCCGACGGGGTCTGGCCGGGACTGCGCAAGACCTTGGCCTGACCGTATCATCCGTCCCCGCAGAGTCAAGCCAAGCGCCCGGCCAGGGCGGCGGCGGCACCCTCGGCGACGACACGCTGGCAATGGTCCGCCAGCGCCTTGCGTGAACCGAGCGCCGCCAGCGTCAGCGGCGGGTGCAAAACCACGTCCACCCGGACCCGGCCGAGGCCGAGGACCCGCCAGGCATGGCCCGGCAGTTCCATGTCCCCGTACCAGGCATAGAGCGGGCGCCAGGCGCGATCCATCGGTAGCCCGCCCAGCCGGGTATAGGCGATGGAAAACGGCTGCACCGTCAGGGGGCGACCATCAACCTGGTTTTCGGCGACGGAAAACAGCGCACTTTTGAACGGCAGCACGCGGTTGCCGTCGTTGGAGGTGCCTTCGGGGAAAAGGATCAGGTTGTCGCCCTGCCCAAGGCGGGCGGCGATCGAATCCCGGTGGCGGGCGGCGTGATGGGCACGGCGTTCGATAAAGACCGTGCGTTGCAGCCGGGCGAGCCAGCCGAAGAACGGCCAGCGCGCGATTTCCGCCTTGGCGACGAAAGAGCCTTCGAGCACGGAGGCCAGCGCCGGAATGTCGAGATAGCTCACATGGTTGCCGACAAACAGCGTCGGCGGGGCTGCCTGCGGCGCCCCACCGACGACGACCTCAAGCCCGATGATGCGACACGCGATGCGGTGATAGAAACGCGGCAGCCGCCGCGCCAGTCGGGCGTCGGCAAGAACCGCCAGCGCCTGGAGCGGCATCAGCGGCAAGGTCAGGCCGATGAAGGCAAGCAGGCGCACAAACGCCATGAGGGAAGACGACCGGGGAATCAGGCGCCCCCCGACCCGCGGCGCTGGCGCTCGTAATGGCGCAGGTATTTTTCCGTCACCAGTTCGGTCTTGACCTGGATACAGACATCAATGGTGTTGAACTGTTCGTCGATCACGGCACCGTCGCCGACGAAGCCGCCGAGACGAAGATAACCCTTTATCAGGGGCGGCAGGGACACCAGCGCGCGGCGCGGGTCGATTTCCGCCTTGGCGATCAGGTTCATGTCGACGTAACGGTCGGCGAGGGCGCGGGGGCGGAAGCTTTCGGGCGCCAGATGAAAGTGATGCAGATAGCTGAGCTGTTCGCGCACCGCCGATATGTCGGTTCCCGCCAGCGACGCGCAACCGAACATGATGCCGATGTCGTAATGCGTGACATAAGCCGATATCCCGAGCCACATCAGCTGCATGGTCGGCCGGTTGCGATGTTCGCGCGCGACGCAGGACCGGCCCAGTTCAAGAATCTCGCCGGGCAGGCTTTCGATGCCTGAAATATCGAACTCGCTGGCGGTGTAGAAACCGCCCTGGCGCGCCGCGGCGGCGCGGCGGATCAGGCGGTAAGTACCGACAAGATATTGTTCCGGGTCATCCCCGGCGGATCGGTCAACCACCAGAAGGTGATCGCAATGGGGATCGAAACCGTCGAAGTCGCGCCGTTCCGCCGCCATTTCCGGCGTCGGATGCGCCGCCATTTCCTCGTAAAAAACCCGGTAGCGCAGCCGCTGGGAAGCCAGGATTTCCTCTTCCCCGGAAGCAAGGCGCACCTCCAGATTTCCCACCCGCAGGCCGGTTACCAGGTTCGCCGGGCGTGTCGTGACATCAGCAGACAAGAACAATCACCTGTTATGCCGCGCCCACCCACCGGGGCGGGCGGGCGGCTGGAATCACTAGGTGTCTTTTTTCTTTGGCACACAATAAAGCTCAAGCCGATGATCAACCAGTTCGTAGCCCATGTTGTCGGCAATGCGCCGCTGCAGGGCCTCGATCTCGTCGTTGCGAAACTCCACCACTTCGCCCGAACGAATATTGATCAGGTGATCGTGATGGGTGCCCGGGCGGGGTTCGTAACGGGCACGACCGTCACCAAAGTCGTGGCGGTCGAGGATATTCGCCTCCTCGAAAAGGCGCACAGTCCGGTAAACCGTGGCGATGGAAATACGGTCGTCGATCTGCGCGGCGCGCCGGTGCAGCTCTTCCACATCCGGGTGATCCCCCGCATCGGAAAGGACGCGGGCGATGACCCGGCGTTGCTCCGTCATCTTCATTCCCTTATCGAGGCAGAGCTGCTCAAGAGGCGACATCTGATACCTGTTTTCTGATCATCCCGGCACTTTCACGGACCCCGGCACGCCCGCGCAAGGCCGTCCCGAAACCACGCAACCTGGGTCATTGTTCTTGGTTATCGGTCCCTTGGCAACGCTTTCGCGCACCTGGTCCCGGATCAAAATCCCCGCCCTAGTCGCGCTTGGGCTTGGTGCCGAGGCCGATTTTCTTGGCCAGGGAAGAACGCTGGCGCGCGTAGTTCGGCGCCACCATGGGATAATCCGCGGGCAAGCCCCAGCGATCACGATATTCCTCGGGGGTCATGTTGTAGGCGGTCTTGAGGTGGCGCTTGAGCATCTTGAGTTTGCGCCCGTCCTCCAGGCAAACGATATAATCCGGCGTAATCGATTTCTTGATCGGCACCGCCGGTTGCGGCCGCTCACCCCCGGCCGGCGCCTGACCGATCCCCGCCAGGGTGGCATAAACCTGCCGGATCAGGGCAGGCAGGTCTTCCGCCGCCACGGTATTGTTGGTTACATGGGCGGACACGATTTCCGTGGCCAGCGCCAAAAGATCATTGGACTCGGGCTTTTCGCTCACTTTTGTTCTCTCATTACTTGGCGGTTCACATGGAATATACGGGTTAATGTAGAAATTAAGATGTAACAACGCAATAAGTGACAGAAAAAATAAATGAAAGAGCATTTTTTAGACATAACCGGGGCCAAATGTCCCATGACCTTCGTCAAGACCAAGCTGCTGATCGAGCGCATGGCCCCGGGAGAGACGGCGCGGGTGCGGCTGAAAGGCGCCGAACCGCTGGAAAATGTGCCCCGTTCGGTGCGCGAGCACGGCCATGAAGTGCTGGGCCTTGACCCCGAGGACGAGGACGGGGCCGGCGCCGAAGCCGACGGCGAGATGGTTTTTGTCCTCACCTTGCGCAAGAACGCAAAATCCGGGGATTGATCAGGGCGTGAGGGTCAGCGCCAGGGTCAGCGCCGCCACTGCCGGGCCTTCGCGGCGCCGGTAATAGCCGTCACGGCGGCCGACGGCGTTAAAACCCCGCTGGCGGTAAAGCTGCTGGGCGACAAGGTTATCTTCCGCCACCTCGAGAAACAGGCTGATCGCGCCCTGGGAAGCGACCCGCGCGATGCACGCATCGAGCAGCATCCGGCCCACCCCCTGTTCACGCCATGCCGGCGCCGTCGCCAGGGACAGGATCTCGCATTCATCGGCGGCCATGCGGGCCAGCACGAACCCGGCCAGGTCTTCTTCGCCCGCCACGTCCACGCCGCGCGCGATCAGGCCGAACGCGCCGGGCATGTTGAGAACCTGGCGGACGGTGAACGGGCTCCAGGCTTCATCGAAGCAGCGCGCGTGCAGTTCCGCGATGACATCGGCATGGGCCATGGACGCGGTGACGATTTCAACGCCGGGGGGAAGGGGCGCGCGGGCCGCCATCTCAGCGCGTCCCCGGCAGGCGCGCATCGGCGGGCCGGATATAAAACGGACGCGGCAACGGATCGGACGGTCCCGCCGCCGCCCCCAGAAACGCGACATGACGCGCATCGGGTGGGCCCAGGGCGCTGGAAAAACGCACCCGCGCCGCCGCATCGGCACCCGCGTCGCCGGCGGCAACGAGGGCATCGGCGATCTGGCCGACGCCATCGCCCGCCAACAGGAACCGGCCATCCGCGAAGGTGTCCACGGCTTCTTCCGGTGTCAGGCTACGCGGCGCACCGGCGGGCACGAGCGCATCATCGAACAGCTGCGCAAAGACATCGCGGCGGCGCGCATTGACGCAGACGGCGAGGGCGCGCCCGGACCGTTCGCCATCGGGCACGGCGCGGGCCAGCGCGGCAAAGGTCGTGACCCCGGCCACCGGCAGGTCGGCGGCAAGCGCCAGCGCCCGCGCACAGGCAAGACCGATGCGCAAGCCGGTGAAGGCACCGGGACCGGTGCTGACCGCGATCAGGTCGAGGTCATGAAAACCACGTCCGGCATCGGCCATCACCTCGGCGATCATGGGGTTGAGACGTTCGGCCTGACCACGGGACATTTCCTCGAAGCGATGCGCAACCACGTCACCATTGACCATCAGCGCCACCGAACACGCGGTGGTCGAGGTATCGAGGCCGAGGACCGCATTGAACCTCTCCATTACGCGCCCCGCATCATGCTAGAGTAGCCGCCGCCATGAGCCCACCTGCCAACCGCAATCCCGAAGCCCTGACCGAAGGCGCGGCCCTGGTCGCCATCGCGCCGCCGGCGTTCGACGTCGATCTTTGCATCGCCTATGCGGGGGCCGACAATTTCACCGGCGAACCGGTCTATGCGCACGCCGATGCCTGGCTCCACGAAGAAGCGGCGGCGGCGCTGGCACGCGCCATCGAGCTGGCGGTGGAAATCGGCCTGCGGCTGCGCATCTTCGACGCCTTTCGCCCGGCGGAGGCGCAATGGGTGCTGTGGAACCATACTCCCGATCCCGATTTCCTGGCCGACCCGCGGCGGGGCTCTCCCCATTCCCGCGGCGCGGCGGTCGATCTTACCCTTATAGACCACGAAGGCCGCGCCCTCGACATGGGAACCGGCTTCGATGCCTTTACGCCCCTGTCTCACCACGGGGCGCAGGGTCTCACCGCCCCGCAGGCCCGCAACCGCCACCTGCTGCTGGGCCTGATGACGGCGGCGGGGTGGGATTTCTACCGCAATGAGTGGTGGCACTACCAGTTGTTCGATTCGCGGCGCCTGCCTTTGGTTTCCGACCGGGCCCTGCCCCAGCCGATGATGCCCGCGGCACGGCCCTGATCCGGGATTTTTAATAACGCATTCACCACCAGCGCCGTAATCTGTCCCGCATCCGGCCCCGGAGGAGGAACAGTATGATCGGCATCAACCTGCGCAAGCTGGCGCTAACGGCATTTGCCATTAGTGCCATTGCCATGACGGCGCAGGCCGCGCCCGCCGCGCAGACCCTGGATGAGACCCGCAACGCCGGGGTCGTGATGATGTATCACCGCTTCGGCGAGGGCGATTATCCTTCGACCAATATCCGCCTTGAGCAGTTCGAGGCGCATATCAAGGAACTGACCAGCGGCAAGTACAACGTCATCGCCCTGGATGCGCTGGTCGATGCCATCCGCGAAAAGCGCAAGCTGCCCGACCGCACGCTGGCGATCACCATCGATGATGCCTTTACCTCGGTCTATCGCGAGGCGTGGCCGCGCCTGAAGGCGGCGAAGCTGCCGTTCACCGTGTTCATCGCCACCGGCCAGGTCGCCGCCAAGCCCGGCGGCAACTACATGACCTGGGAACAGATCCGTGAAATGCACAAGGATGGCGTCGGCTTCGCCAATCACAGCGTCACCCATGCGCACCTCGCCGACCAGGGCGCGGCACGGGTGAAAAAGGAGCTGGCGGAAGCCAACACCGAATTCGAAAAGCAGCTCGGCTTTCGCCCGCGCATCCATGCCTATCCCTTCGGCGAAGCCTCGGGCGCCGTCATCGCCGCCGCCAGGGACGCGGGCTTCGTCGCCGCCTTCGGCCAGCATTCCGGCGTCGTCCATGACGGGGCGAATTTTCATTACCTGCCGCGCTTCGCCATCAACGAAAGCTTCGGCTCGATCGAGCGACTTAAGCTGATCGCCAACGCACTGCCCATCTACGCCACCGACATCAGCCCGGCGGAACCGTTCCTTGGATCGGGACAAGCCAATCCCCCGGCCTTCGGCTTCACCATCCCCGAACACGTGCCGTATGTTAACCGGCTCGCGTGCTATTCGTCGCAGCATGGCAAGCTGACGCTGCAACGTCTTGGCGACCGGCGCATCGAGGTGAGCCTGCCCAAGGCCTTCCGGCCCGGCCGCGCCCGCATCAACTGCACGCTGCCCGCCCGGAACGGCCGCTGGCGCTGGTTCGGCTACCAGTTCTATACGCCGAAGCCCTGAGCCCGGCGCAAGAAAAACCCCCGGCACCAGGCCGGGGGTTTTTGCAAAAATATGAAGTCCGGTCTAGGCGCCGTTACCCACCCAGTCGGGCGCCCGGTTATCCGACAGGCGCGCACCGTCGAGCTGGCGCAGGTTGTTGACGCGAATGATCGACTGGATCGTTTCGACGTAGGCGGTGCCACGTTCCGAATAGCGTTCCAGCGTTTCCGCCAGGCGCATTGAATCAAAGCCCTGGGCACCGCGCGCCTTGCCGCGCATGGAGGCACGCAAGTTGCGGAAATCGCGGTAGGCGTTGTGGGTGTTCAGGTTCCGCGCATAAGAGCGGACACCATCCATCAGCGCGTCGAAGGCCTTGACCTTGATGCCGGCTTCCTCGGCGTGGGCGGCGGGCACGATGCCCTTGCCCTCGGGATGCGCACGCTGACCGAACAGCGCATGACCATCGAGCGCGAACCGCGACGTGCCCCAGCCGGATTCCTCCGCCGCCTGCGCCAGCGCCAGCGACGGCGGGATTACATCGACCCGGCGCAGCAGCACGTCGATCTTCCCCGACGACACCGCATGACGCGCAAACTGGCTATCGAGCCAGGCCTGCTCGGCCGCGGTCAGCACGCCACCTTCATTAAGACGATCGGCAAAATCGCGAATGCGCGAGCGCACATGGCGCAGTTCTTCATTCACGCGCAGGATCAGCGGCAGCATGGTCTTGATGAACACGGCCTTGCGCCGGTCCACGGAATTCATCTGGCGAATGTCGCGCGGGATCGCCTTGACGAAAACGCGGGGCACGGTTTCCGTGCCCGCACGCACATCTTTCAGGCGATAGCCGATGACGCGGAAATCCGCGTACAACTTGCCGGCACTGCCGGGCACGACGGTCACGCCGCGCGGCTTGGCCAGCTCGGTCCTGGCGATCTCATGAGTGCCCGCCTTCGACGCGGTGATCAATTGGTCCTCGGTGTTGTACCAAAGGCCCGCGTCCGGCACCGGGGCAGGGCTGGAAATCACAGCCAACGCGACCGCGCCGACCAGCGCGGCGCTGACACCGATCCGCGGATCGGCAAGCCGACGCACTCTTGATGAAAGGGCGGTAAATAACTTTCGGGCTTCTGCGTTACGGTTCGTCATGTTTGTCCTCGCCATTTTCATCAATCGTCCTAGATCGTGAAACGGCCGTCCCCAACCGACCCATCCTTTTACGCCTCGTGTCCCGCGGCGAAGGCTTTTGCCCCAATTATTCCGCGGCACGCACTTCCCTGATCTCCGGAATAAAATGCTTGAGCAGGTTCTCAATGCCAACCTTTAAAGTGGCGGACGAGCTTGGACAACCCGAGCACGCCCCCTGCATCCGAAGAAAAACGACACCTTCCTTGTACGCGCGAAAGGTAATGTCGCCACCATCCTGGGCCACCGCGGGACGCACCCGTGTGTCCAGGAGTTCCTTGATCTGGGCGACGACCTCACCGTCCTCGCCCGCGTCTTCTTCATCGGCGGCGTCCGCCGCAACGGCGGCCGCACCCGAAGTGTAGTGCTCCATGATCGAGCCAAGGATCAGGGGCTTAAGCACCTGCCAATCACCCCCGTCGGACTTGGTGACGGTGATGAAGTCGGCGCCGAGGAACACACCCTCGACACCATCCAGTGCAAACAGGCGTGTCGCCAGGGGCGAACGCGCGGCACTGTCGGCAGTGGTGAAATCGGCGGTCCCGCTCTCCATCACGGCACAGCCGGGGAGAAACTTCAGGGTCGCCGGGTTGGGCGTCTGTTCGGTCTGGATAAACATGCCGTTCTAAGTGTGCCTCTCGTCCGAGATTTCAACCCGCGGGGTACCAGCAAATTCCGGGACCGACTTTCGGCTGACTTTCCCGCCCGCGTCGAACAGCAAATTGCGGACAATATAGTTCAAAATCAAGGCAATTTTTATCTTTCCAATCAGGGGCTTAACCTTAACAAGTCAAGGCCTTGGGCGGGTCGGGAAATATTTGTTCGCGGGCTGATTCGATTTCGCAATATAGAATCAAGCTGTGGCCTTTGGGCGACACCCGGGGGGCGCCGTACCCGGTCAGGTCAGGGCGTCGATTTCGGAATCCGAGAGGTTTCCGGGCACAATCGTCAGCGGAATCGGCAAATTTCCGGATTGCTTGCCGGCCAGTTGGGAGACCAGCGGCCCCGGCCCCTTCTTGTCGGTGCCGGCGGCAAGCACGAGAATGGAGATGCTTTTCTCCTCCTCGATCAGCTTCAGCAGTTCCTCGCGCACGCCCCCTTCGCGAACATAAAAGACCGGGGTAAGGCCGGAGATTTCCTGAACCTCGGCGGAGATTTTCTGTAACAGCGCCTCGGCCTCCTGGCGGCGTTCCTCGCGCATCAGGTTCTCGACCGCCATCCAGTGCTGGAACTCGGCCGGCTCGATGACATAAAGAAGCGCCACCCGGCCACCGGTATTGCGCGCGCGCTGAGAGGCGAAGCGCAGGGCCTTGCGATGTTCCGCCGTCGAATCGACCACCACGAGGAAAATGCGTTCCTTGCCGTCATGGGACCGCGCGGGTTGCCTGTCTTGTTCGTTATCCGTCATGGCTAGCTCTTCCGGAATGCGGCGGCAGCGATCCAGCCTGCCGCGAGCGCGATCAGGATCGCGATGATGCCATAAAACATGGCGTAATTATTGGCGAAACGATAGACCTCGGCACCGATGCCGATCTTGGAAATCAGCAACGGTGAAGTCTGCGCACTCACCACGCCGCCGTTACGCACCAGCAGAACCTCCACCGTATACGTGCCCGTGGGCACATTGGCGGGAAACGAAAGCGTCGTGCGGAACAGGCGGTTGCCGAGGAAACTGACCCGGCCCGGCTGATCCAGGTAAAGCCCCTTGCGCACCTTGTTGCGCATCAGCCCGCCACGAAAATCTGCGAGAGCCTTCGGGTCGGCCTGTCGGTCCGGACGCAGATCAAGAAATTCGGTGCCGATCCGGTGCCGCGCGCGCAGGCGCGCCGACAAGAGGTCCTCCACCGGACCCGATGCGGCGATGGCGTAAAAAGACGGCGCGTTTGTAAACGCCAGCTCCTCGACGTTGACCCAGATGCCACCGACCCGCGCCTTGCGGCGCACGACCTCTCGCCGGTCCGGTCCGCGCACGATGACGACGACATCGCCCGAGCCTTCCACCGCACCGAACAGCAAGACATCGGTGCCGACGAAACCCGTCGTGATCGCCACCAGGTGCTGCGACAGGTCGGCCACCACCTGCTGTGCCCGCGCGGTCGCGGCGCAAGCCAGCACCGCCAGGGCGGCAAGGGTTGAAAGAAGGAGCCGCCGCATTTTCATCCAACCGCCCCCATGCCCAGGGAGAAAACATCCGTCGGCGTGTTCACCAGACCCCAGACGATACGCATGCAGACTGCCAGCACCAGCAGCGCCAGCAACCCGCGCAACTGTTCGCCGGGCAGACGGCCCGCGAAGCGCGAACCGAACTGGGCGCCGATCACGCTGCCGGTCAGCAAGATGACCGCCAGCATCACGTCGACTGTCTGGTTGTGCGTCGCCTGCAGGAAGGTGACGTTGGCGGTAACGAAAATGATCTGGAACAGCGAGGTTCCAACAACCGTGATCGTCGGCATGCCGAGCAGGTAAATCATCGCCGGCACCATGATGAAGCCGCCGCCCACACCCATGATGGCCGACAGGATACCGACAACGCAGCCGATAAAGAGCGGCAACAGGGCGGAGATATAGAGCTTCGACTTGCGAAACCGCATCTTGAACGGCAGGCCGTGCAACCAGGTGTGCTGGTGCAGCTTACGCGCCCCCGCGCCGGGCTTGCGCTTGCGCAGGATGGCGCGGCCCGATTCGATGGCCATCAGGCTGCCGATAATGCCGAGGAACAGCACATAGGAAATGGCGATAACCAGGTCGAGCTGGCCAAGCCCCCGCAAAACCGAATAAAGCCAGACACCGAAGGCCGACCCCGCGAGGCCGCCCAACAGCAACACGAAACCCATCTTGAAATCGACGTTGCCCCGGCGCCAATGCGCGAGCACGCCCGACACCGATGCGGCCACCACCTGGTTGGCCTCGGTCGCCACCGCCACAGCGGGCGAAACACCGGTAAAAATAAGGAGCGGGGTCATCAGGAACCCGCCGCCAACGCCAAAAAGGCCGGACAAAAAGCCGACACCCGCCCCCATGCCCAGCAACAGGAACACATCGAGGGAAATTTCGGCGATGGGCAGATAGATCTGCATGGGCCGCGGCGGCGGAAAACCTTAGGATTTTAACCGACGTTCGTTTTGCGCCCGCGGGCCCGAAAGCGCAAGGAAAAACCGGGTTCCGGGCACTTTGCGCCCCCCGAACTACCCGCCCGCGCCCGTGCCGAGGGAGAAAAGATCCGCCGGCTCCACCACCAGGCCCCAGACGATGCGGACAGAGACCAGAAGCACCAGCATCGCCAGCAACCCGCGCAACTGTTCCGCCGGCCAGCGCCCGGCAAAGCGCGAGCCGAACTGGGCGCCGATGACGCTGCCGGTCAGCAGAAGGATCGCCATCGGCACGTCCACCTTATGGTTGTGCAGCGCCTGCAGGAAGGTGACGTTGGCGGCAACGAAAATGATCTGGAACAGCGATGTGCCGATCACGGTAACGGTCGGCATGCCCAGCAGGTAGATCATCGCCGGTACCATGATGAAGCCGCCGCCCACAACCATGATCGCCGTCAGGATTCCGACGAGGAACCCGATCACCAGCGGCAGAAGCGATGAAATGTAGAGCTTCGACTTGCGAAAGCGGGTCTTGAACGGCAGGCCGTGCAGCCAGGTGTGCTGGTGCAGCTTTCGCTTGCCCGCGCCGGGCCGGCGCTTGCGCAGGATGGCGCGGCCGGATTCGACGGCCATCAGGCCCCCGATAACACCCAGAAACAGCACATAGGAAAGGGCGATGACGAGATCGAGCTGGCCGTAAGCACGCAATAACGCATAAAGCCAGACACCGAGCGCCGACCCCGCGAGGCCGCCGATGAGCAGGAAAACGCCCATCTTGAAATCGACGTTGCCGCGCCGCCAGTGGGCCAATGCGCCCGATACCGAGGTCGCCACCATCTGGTTGGCCTGGCTCGCCACCGCCACCGCGGGAGACACGCCGGCAAAGAGCAGCAGCGGCGTCATCAGGAACCCGCCACCGACCCCGAAGAGCCCGGACAAAAACCCGATGCCCGCTCCCATGCCAAGCAGCACGAAGACGTTGAGGGATAATTCGGCGATGGGCAGATAAATCTGCATGGGCCGCGGCGGCGCAAAACCTTGGATTTTGGATAGGCGCTGGTTGTGCGCCCGCGAGCCTGAAAGCGCAAGAAAAATCGGGTTCCGGACCGCTTAGGGCCGCAGCATGCCGATCAGCCGGTGCAGTTCCGACATATGATGGTGCGCGATTTCGTTCGCTCGCTCGGCACCCCGGTGCAGGACGCCGTCAATGTAGCCCGGCTCCTTCATCAGGCGCGACATCTCGGCAGCAATGGGGCCGAGCTTGTCCACCGCCAACTCCGCCAGCGCCGGCTTGAACACGGCGAAGCCCTGGCCGCCGAACTGGTTCAGCACCTCGGCCCGTGAAATTCCGGCCAGCGCACCGTAAATGGCAACCAGGTTGGCCGCCTCGGCCCGGCCCTCAAGCCCGGCGACGGCGCCGGGCAGGGGCTCTGGATCTGTGCGCGCCTTCTTGAACTTGAGTGCGATGGTATCGGCGTCATCCGTCATGTTGATGCGCGAATAATCCGACGGGTCGGACTTGCTCATCTTGGCCGAGCCGTCACGCAGGCTCATCACCCGCGTCGCCTCGCCCAGGATCTGGGGTTCGGGCAACGGGAAATAATCCTCGCCGAATTGGCGGTTGAAGGCGCCGGCGATATCGCGGGCCAGCTCCAGGTGCTGTTTCTGGTCCTCGCCGACGGGCACATGGGTTGCCTTGTAGAGTAGGATATCGGCGGCCATCAGCACCGGGTAGGCGTAGAGGCCGAGGCCCGCGTTCTCGCGCGCCTTGCCCGCCTTCTCCTTGAACTGGGTCATGCGGTTGAGCCAGCCAAGCGGCGTCAGGCAGGCCAGCAGCCAGGCCAGCTCCGAATGGGCCGAAACCGCCGACTGGTTGAAGATGACGCAGGATTCGGGATCGATGCCGGCCGCCAGGTAGGCGGCCGTCACCTCGCGCGTATGGGCGCGCAATTCATCGGGCACCTGGGGCACGGTAATGGCATGCAGATCGACGATGCAGAAAATGCAGTCGTAATCGTGCTGCAACGCGACCCAGTTGCGAATCGCGCCCAGGTAATTGCCCAAATGCAGGTTGCCGGTGGGCTGCACGCCCGAGAAAATTCTGTTCATGGCCCTCTTCTTCCGCGGCGGTTTATCGCCTCAAAGCCCCGATCCGGTCAAGCCGCCCGCGAGCGGCCCCCGAAGACATCCCGCAACTCGGCCACCGACACGGCGCCGCAAACCAGTGCCAGCGCACCATAAAGCGCCATGCCCCCCGCCACCAGCGCCGCCAGGAAGGCAAAACGAAGCGGCTCGGCCCAGGCGGGCGCATCGGGCAGCGCCAGCACCACGCCCCCCACCACGCCTGCCATCACCAGCGCGGCAAGAAGGGTCCGCGGCAGCTTGCGCCGCAGCCGGGCGTCGGTACGCAAGCGGTTGGCGCGGTGCAGCATCCAGGCCAGCAGCCCGGCATTGACCCAGGCCGCGACGGACGTCGCCAGCGCGATCCCGACATGGGCGAGCGGGCCCATCAGCAAAAGGTTTAGACCCACATTCACCACCAGCGCCGCGACGCCGATCTTGACCGGGGTGGCGGTGTCTTCGCGTGCGAAGAAGGCCGTGGACAGCACCTTGACCAGGATATAGGCGGGCAGGCCGATGGCATAAGCGGCCAGCGCCAGCGCCGTCGCCTCCTGGGCACCCGCGCCGAAAAGACCGCGTCCGAAAAGACCGGAAACGATGGGTGCCGCCGCCGCCACCAGGGCGCAGGCGGCGGGCAGGGTCAACAGGGCGGCGAACTCGATGGCCCGGTTCTGACTGTCGAGCGCAAGCTGTTCGTCACCGGCGCGGATCTGGCGGCTCATCAGCGGCAGCAATGCCGTCGCCACCGCGATGCCGATCACCCCGAGGGGAAGCTGGTTGATGCGATCGGCGTAATAAAGGTACGAAATCGATCCCGACGGCAGGAACGACCCGATAACGACATCCACCACCACGTTGATCTGGTAGATGCCCGCACCAAAGGCAACCGGCAGCATCAACCGCAGCAGGCGGCGCACGCGTGGTGTCAGGCGCGGCCAGCGCAGGCGCAAGTGAAACCCGTGGCGGGCCAGCGCGACGGCGAGCCAGGCAAACTGCATCACCCCGGCGACAGCGATACCCAAGGCCAGCACGCGGGCGGGGGCGCCGCCGAAGACCTGCCAGCCCGCCGCCGCCGATATCAGCACGAGGTTAAGCACCACCGGCGCCGAAGCCGCAGCGGCAAACTTGTCATAGGCGTTGAGCACGGCGCCCATCAGGGCGACCAGCGAAATGAACAGGAGATAGGGCAGGGTGATACGGGTCAGCTCGATCGCCAGCGCGAACTTGCCGGGATCGGCGCGAAAGCCCGGCGCGATCACCATCATCGCCCAGGGCATGATGATTTCGACCAGGCAGACGAAGATCATCAGCACGGCCAGCAGAACGGCGAAAGACTCTTCGGCGAAGCGCCGCGCCGGGCGCTCGCCCTCGGTCGCGAGAAAGCCGGAAAACATCGGCACGAAGGCGGCAGCGAACGCGCCTTCGGCGAACAGGCGGCGGAACAGGTTAGGAAACTTGAAGGCGACAAAAAAAGCATCCGCCGCCAGACCGGCGCCGAGCACGGCGGCAAACAGCACGTCGCGCACGAAGCCGAGCAGGCGCGAAACCAGCGTATAGCCGCCTATGGTGGTGATGGAACGCAGTAACGCCATTGTCCTGTTACCGTTTCTTCCCCGGCTTGGCGGCGGGCCGCTTGCGCGCGAGGGCGGGTTTTTTCCTGGGCGCGGGTCGCTTGGCGGGCGCCTTCTTTGCCGGCGCCTTCTTGGCGGCGGCGGGCGGGGCTACCGCTTCTTCCTCCGCTTCCTTTACCGCTTCAAGCAGGCGGGCACGAATGGTTTCCAGTCGGCCCTCATGGGTGACCTTCAGGCCGAACAGGTCCTTTACGTAAAATACGTCCACCGCGCGGGTACCGTAGGTCGAAATCTTTGCCGAGGAAATTTGCAGGTTCAGTTCCGAAAGCGCCGTTGTCACGTCGTAAAGAAAACCCGGTCGGTCGCGGCCGTTGACCTCGATCACGGTCTGGGTATTGGACGCCTTGTTGTCCACGACAACCCGCGGCTGGTCGCGAAAGACACGGGTGCGCGCGGGCAGGGTCGCCTTCAGGCGCAGCTTGCGACCGAGGCGACGGCTCTTGGAGATGACTTTTTCCAGGGTATCGCTGAGACGGCGCAGCGCCGCCGGTTCGGTGACGGGCTTGCCGTCGAGATTCTGGATCCAGAAACTGTCGAGCGCCATGCCGTTGGCCAGGGTAAAAATTTTCGCGTCCACGATGTTGACCCCGGCCAGCGCCATCCCGCCCGCGATACGCGAAAACAGCCCCGCATCGTCCACGACATAAACCGTGACCTCGGTGACGGCGCGGAAAATATCGACATGCAAATCGATGTGCAGCGATTCCTTGGCCTTGTCGGCGGCGCGGACAATTTCGGCGTGGCGCACATGGGTGTCCGTATCGAAGGCCAGCCAGTAGGGGCCGTAGGCGCGGCGCAGGTAATCATCGAGGATTTTCGGGCTCCAGCCCTTGAGCCGTGCCACCAGCGCATCCTTGGCCGCGGTCACCCGCTCCGCCCGCGCCCGGCCGGAGTTCTGGCCCGACATCACCGCTTCGGCGGCGTAATACAGCTCACGCAGAAGCGCCGCCTTCCAGCCGTTCCAGACCGAGGGACCGACGGCGCGTATATCGGCCACCGTCAGGCACAAAAGCAGGCGCAGCCGTTCCGGGGACTGCACCACGGCGACGAAATCGGCCATGGTCTGCGGATCGTCTATGTCGCGACGAAACGCGGTGTTGGACATCATCAGGTGATGACGCACCAGCCAGGCGGCGGTTTCGGTTTCTTCCGCGTCGAGACCGAATCGCGGCCCCAGGCGCTGGGCGATCTTGGCGCCCAGCACGGAATGATCCCCGCCCCGACCCTTGGCGATGTCATGCAGCAAGACGGCGACGTAGAGCGCGCGGCGCGACGAAATTTCATGGATGACTTCACTGGCCACGGGCATGACATCGGCCATCTCGCCCTGCTCGATACGATGCAGGATGCCGAGCGCGAAGATGGTGTGCTCGTCCACCGTGTAGACGTGATACATGTCGTGCTGCATCTGCGCGACGACGCGCCCGAAGTCGGGAACGAAACGCCCGAAGACGCTGGCTTCATTCATGCGGCGCAACACCACCTCGGGGTTGCGCGGGTCCGCCAGCAAATCCAGAAACAACCGGTTCGCTTCCTTGTTGCGACGCAGCTTTTCGGCAATCAGCGGCAGGGACCGGGTAATCAGGCGCAATGTCGCCGGATGAATATCCACGTTCTGGCGATGGGAAACATGAAACAGCCGGATGAGCGCAACCGGGTCCTTTATGAAGGCATCGTCGCTGGCGACGCGCACGCGTCCGCGTTCGACGATGAAACCCTCGACCTCGCGCCGGGCGTTGCCGAAGAATGAAAAATTCAGACGCGGGCGGCGGCGGCTCTGGTCTTCAAGGGCGGCGCAGAAAATACGGGTCAGCCCGCCGACTTCCTTGGCCCAAAGAAAGTAATGCTTCATAAAGCGTTCGACGCCACGGGTCCCGGCATGATCGGTGTAGCCCATCAGCCCGGCGATTCTTTCCTGCATGTCGAAGGTCAGGCGGTCTTCTTCGCGGCCGGTGAGGTAGTGCAGGTAACATCGCACCGTCCAGAAGAAGTTCTGCGCCTTGGCGAAACGCCGCGCCTCCCGCTCCGACAGGACGCCAAGCTCGACCAGGCGCGAAACGTCATCCACGCCGTAGGTGTACTTCGCGATCCAGAACAGCGTGTGCAGGTCGCGCAAGCCGCCCTTGCCTTCCTTGATATTGGGTTCCAGCACGTAGCGTGAATCGCCGACGCGGAGATGACGATCATCGCGTTCGGTGAGCTTCGCCTCGACGAAATTATGGGCCGTGCCGTCCATAACATCGGCGCGAAAACGACGGCGCAAATCTTCGTAAAGTGCGTCGTCACCGGCGATCAGGCGCGATTCCAGAAGCGCCGTGCGGATGGTCACATCTTCGCGGGACAGGCGCACGCAATCGTCCACCGAACGGATGGCCTGGCCGACCTTGAAGCCGAGATCCCAAAGCAGGTAGAGGATGTATTCGATCACCTGCTCGCTGTGCGGCGTCTTCTTGTAGGGCAGGATAAACAACAGATCGATATCGGACTGGGGCGCCAGTTCGGCGCGGCCGTAACCACCCTGTGCCACCAGCGCCATGCGTTCACCCTCGGTCGGGTTGGCGCTGCGGAAAACCTTGCTGGTGACGAAGTCGAACAACGCCGACAAAAGCGCATCCACCACGCGCGCGTTGGACGCGACCGCTTCGGCGCCGTCTATCTCGTGGGCAAAGAACCGTTCGCGGACGGCAGCGCGCGCCGCACCCAGGGTATCGCGTGCCAGGTTCAGCACCTTGGCCCGCATTTCCGGGCTCGGCCCCTCGCCCCGTTCCACGGTGTCGAGGTAGGCCGCGAAAGCCTCCATGCCGTAAATGCCGCCCGCCCGCAGGTCGCGGTCGGGACGGTCGGGCAGGGGAATCGCGGATTCGGTCATGGGCTTCCAAAAGCAGCACGGACGCACCGGTCGCTCCGGGCGCCCCGGGTCATCACCTGCCTATGCAAGCGGACCGCGGCCGCAGTATGGCACAAATAACCGGGCCGTGCCCGCCCACCGGTCAGTAGGTGCCGCGGTCCCAGCGGCTGAACGCCTCGGTCGTCACCGGGAAGGGCGACACGATGGACGGCTCGTTCATCACCGGGGCGCCAGAATAGATGTGATCGGGCGTGATCTCGGAAATCGCATTGACGCCGAGCAGGCCCATGTTGACCTTCATCTCGGTCTCCAGAATTTCGAAGGCCCGGCGCAAGCCATTTTCGCCCCCCGCCGCCAGGGCCCAGCCCTGGAGCTTGCCCACCGCCGCGACATCGGCGCCGAGTGCCAGCGCCTTCAGCACATCGGTGCCGCGCACGAAGCCGCCGTCGATAACGATGGGCACCTTGCCCTTGGCCACGGAAGCGACTTCCGGCAGGCAGGCGATGGCGCCGCGCCCGTGATCGAGCTGGCGGCCGCCGTGATTGGAAACCCAGATCACGTCGATGCCGCGATCTACCGCGATCTGGGCGTCTTCCGCCGTGGCGATGCCCTTGACCATGACCGGCAGGCCGCAATGGGCCTTGCACGCGTCAACGAAATCCCAGGTCAGCGCGCCGCGATATTTCCATTCCGCGTCGGGATCGACATTTTCCAGGTTCGCCCGCGCCACCGTCGCGCGGCGCAGGAAGCGATTATAAAGGTCGCGTTCGCGCCGTGCGTAATGGGCCGTGTCCACGGTGATCACCAGGGAATTGAAGCCGGCCGCGACGACGCGGTCGAGGGTGCGCTTGACCCAGTCCATGTCGCCGCGCACGTAAAGCTGGAAAATCTTGTAGCCCTTGGTCTCGGTGGCACATTCCTCGAGCCGGGGATTGGACATGATCGAAATCGCCGCGATGGAGCCGAAATCATCCATCGCGTGGACCACCGACATGTTGCCGCCCGGGTCCATCAGGTGGAGCGAGCCCACCGGCGCGCAAATCACCGGGATACGCAACTTCTGGCCCATGAAGGTGGTGGAAGGATCGGGATCGGGCACGCTGACCAGGACGCGGGGACGGAAAGCGATGGAATCGAGGGTATAGCGGTTACGCTTGAGGGTGGTTTCCGATTCGCCGCCCCCCGACAGGAAGTCCCAGGCCGAAGGCGCCATGCGCTTCTTCGCCTCGACGATAATTTCCTGCTGGGTCAGCGCCTTGGTTACATCATCCATGAAATTCTCCCCGTCCTGCGGGCAGGTTCGCCCGCGTCTGCGGTTGTAGCGGCGCGGGCGCACGCCGTAAAGACCCCGGCGGGCGCAATTGACTCCCCGCGCCGGGCATTGATACTTGGGGAACCACCAAGAACCGAAGCCGGCGCGTCAGACGGCCGCGACAGGGAGGCGGGGCCACAAGCCCCGGCGACGACATGGAAGCCAGCAAACCCCAGGGGCGCGAGAGCGCGACCAAACGTCCGCCCGACCTGATGACACCCCGCGCCAGGCTCGGCCTGATCATTCCGTCATCGAACCGCTTGTGCGAACCGCAGATGCATCACTTCGCGCCGCCCGGTCTCGGCATTCACATCGCCCGGTTGCGCTCGACCGGGCCGTGGCACCGGCCGATTTCCGAACTGGGCGACGATCTCAAGCTGGTGGCGGGCACCCTGGCGGATTCGAAATGCGACGCCATCGTCTTCAACTGCACCGGCGGCGCCATGGAAGAAGGCCCGGATGCCGAGGCCCGCGCCGTGGAGGTCATTGCCGCCGAAACCGGCGCCAAGGCCTTTGCCACCGGGGCCGCCGTCACCGCCGCGCTTAACGCGCTGATGCTGCGCAAGCTGGTGCTGCTGACACCCTATCGCCAGGCAGTGAACGACGCGGAGAAAATCTATCTCGGCAAGCTCGGCATAGAAGTGGTGCACGATATCGGTCTCAACCTTTCGGGCGGCAACGAATATATCCATGTCGAACCCAAGCGCTGGCTCGACCTGGCGCTGGAAGCAATGGACAAGCACCCGGAAGCCGACGGCCTGTTTTTGAGCTGCACCAACACGAGCCAGATCGAAATCGTCGAGGAAGTGGAGCGGGCGACGGGGCGGCCCTGCGTCAATTCCAACCAGGCTGTGCTGTGGATGGCCTGCCGTCTGCTGGCGCCGCAACTGGGCGGCTGGCCGCGCCAGCCACGGCTCGGCCGCCTGTTCGGCAACGCCTGATCATCACCAACGAAAAACATAAATAAGAAAGAAGGAACCGACATGACAGCCATTGATCTTTCAGGGAAGGTCGCCATCGTTACCGGCGCCAGCCGCGGCATGGGCCGCGAAATGGCCGACGCCATTATCGAGGCCGGCGGCAAGGTTGGGATGCTGAGCCCCGACGTCAAGGAGCTGGAGCAGGCCGTAGCCGAGGTCAATGCCGCGCGCGGCGAAGGTTCCGCCATTGCGCTGCCTTATGCCATCGACGATTACGCCCAGTGCGAGCGCGCCTGTGCCGACACAATAAAGGCATTCGGCGCGTTGCACATGGTCGTCAACAACGCGGCCATCGGCCAGCTCAATGTCTTGCCGAAGGACACCACCGATACCTCGATCAATTTCTGGGAAACGGACCCGGCGCGCTGGGCCCAGGTGATCAACGTCAACGTCATCGGCACCTACAACATGTGCCGGGCCGCCGCGCCGCACCTGATCAAGCAGGGCTGGGGGCGCATCGTCAATGTCACCACGTCGCTCGGCACCATGCAGCGCAAGGGCAATGCGCCTTACGGCCCGTCCAAGGGCGCCATCGAGGCCGAGACCCTGATTTTCGCGGAAGAACTGGACGGCAGCGGCGTTACCTGCAATTCGCTGATTCCCGGTGGCGCCGTCGGCACCGCCTTCGTGCCCAAGAACTACGCCACCGGGCGCAAGCTGGTGGCCAAGGAAGTCATGCGCGCGCCGATTCAGTGGCTGGCCTCCGATCTGTCCAATGGACACACCGGCGAACGCTACGTCGGCAATCGCTGGGATGACAGCCTGGCGCCCGCTGAAGCCGCCAAGGGCGCGCTGGAAGCACCGGTCTATCGCACGCCGGGACCGCGCGAGAACATCGTGCGCGACTGGGCCAAGAGCTGAACCCGGCGCTAGTCGCCGTCGCGCGGCAACAGCGCCTTCAACTGATAAAGAAGGTCGAGCGCGGCACGCGGTGTCAGCTCATCGGCGTTGACGGCGCGCAGTTCGCGTTCGACTTCAGACGCCTGTTGCGCGGGAGCGGCTTCGCGGGATTTGGGCGCGGCGGCGAACAGCGGCAGGTCGTCGGCCAACCGTGACAGGGCATCGGCCTTTTCCCCGCGCTCCAGCGATTTCAGCACTTCTTCCGCGCGCGTGAGCGCCGCTTCCGGCAAGCCCGCCAGGCGGGCGACGTGGATGCCGTAGGAACGGTCCGCCGTGCCCGGCCCCACTTCGTGCAGGAACACCACATCGCCCTGCCATTCCTTGACCCGCATGCAGTGATTGGTAAGCCCGTCGAGCCGCGCCGTCAGCCCGGTCAGTTCATGGTAGTGAGTGGCGAACAGGGCCCGGCAGCGATTGACCTCGTGCAGGTGTTCGATGGTCGCCCAGGCGATGGACAGCCCGTCGAAGGTCGCGGTGCCGCGCCCGATTTCATCGAGGATCACCAGCGCGCGTTCACCCGCCTGTTGCAGGATCGCCGCTGTCTCGACCATTTCCACCATGAAGGTGGACCGACCGCGGGCCAGGTCATCCGCGGCGCCGACACGGGAAAACAGCTTGTCCACCACGCCGATATGCGCGGCCCGCGCAGGCACGAAGCAGCCGACCTGGGCCAGCACGGCGATGACCGCGTTCTGGCGCAGGAAGGTGGACTTGCCCGCCATGTTGGGACCGGTGATCAGCCACAGGCGCGAGGCATCGTCGCCGTCCGCATCAAGCAGGTTGCAATCATTGGGCACAAAAGCCTTGGCCTGGTCACGGCGGAGCGCGGCTTCGACCACCGGGTGACGCCCGGCCTCGATATGAAAGGCGCGTGAATCATCGACCAGGGGCCGGACGTAATCGAAATCGCGGGCGAGCACGGCGAAACCGGCGGCGACATCGAACCATGCCAGCGCACGGGCGGCGCCCGCGACCGCATCGGCCTGTTCGCAAACCGCCGCGACAAGGCGGTCAAAAATTTCCGTTTCCTGCGCCAGTGCGCGCTCCGCCGCCCGCGCGATACGGGTTTCCAGGTCCACCAGCGCTTCGGTGTTGAAACGCACCGCCGAGGCAATGGTCTGGCGATGATGAAAGAAATTTTCCGCGCCGTCGGGGCCGGGGGCGCGGGTCAGGGAATCGGCCTGGTTGGGCCGTACCTCGATGAAATAGCCGAGCACGTTGTTGTGACGAATGCGCAGGTTCTGGATTTTTGACGCGTCGCGGTATTCGCGTTCAAGCGCCGCGATCAGGCGGCGGCTTTCATCGCGCAGCGCCCGCGTTTCATCGAGCGCGGCATCGTACCCCTTGGCAACGAAACCGCCATCGCGGGCGAGCAACGGCAATTCCACCGCCAGCGCCCGGGTCAGCAGCCCGACCATGTCACGGTGGTCGCCAAGTTGCCGACACCACCCGCGTGCCAGCGCGGGCGGCGGGGCGGCGGCCTCGGCACGGGCCAGATCCTCGCCGAGCGCCATGGCGCGATCCAAGCCGTCGCGTACCGCGGCCAGGTCGCGCGGGCCGCCGCGCCCCAGTGTCAGGCGGGCGAGTGCGCGTTCCATGTCGGGACAACCGTTGAGGCGCGTCGCCACCGCATCGGCCACCACCGGCTGGGTGCCGATCCAGTCAACCACGTCGAGACGGCGGTTGATTTCATCGGCGTCCGTCAGCGGCGCCGCCAGCAGTTGCGCCACCAGCCGTGCGCCCGCCCCGGTACGGGTGCGGTCAATGCCGTCGAGAGCCGAGCCGCGCCGTGTGCCCGCCATGGACTGGGTCAGTTCCAGGTTGCGCCGGGTCTGGGCGTCGATGTCCATCACCGCGCCCGGCGCCTGCACGGCGGGCGGGGACAGGCGCGGCAGCGTGCCTTTCTGGGTCAAGGCGACGTAATCCACCAGCGCACCCGCCGCCGCCAGCCCGGCGCGGGAGAAACGGCCGAAGGCATCGAGCGTGGCAACACCGTAAAGGTCTTTCAGGCGACGTTCGGCATTGGCCGAATCGAACAGACTGGGCGGCTGCAAGGTCACGGTGGTGGCGCCGTCGTCGCGCAAGGCGCGCGTCAGCCCGGCGATATCGGGCCGCGCGGCCAGCCTTTCGGAAAGCAAAAGCTCGCCCGGCGCCAGGCGCGCGACGGCGGGCCCGGCACAACCGTCCTCGATATCGGCGATCAGGAAATCGCCCGTCGACATATCGAGCCAGGCCAGCGCCAGCGCGCCCTCGGCCTCGGCCAGCGCCGCCAGGAAATTGTTCGCCGCCGCATCGAGCAGTGTGTCCTCGGTCAGCGTGCCGGGCGTGATCAGGCGTACCACGTCGCGGGCGACCACGGACTTGGCGCCGCGCTTCTTCGCTTCCGCCGGGTCTTCGGTCTGTTCGCAGACGGCGACCTTGAATCCCTGGCGGATCAGGCGCGAAAGATAGGTTTCATGGGAATGGACCGGCACCCCGCACATGGGAATATCGGCGCCCTGGTGCTTGCCGCGATGGGTCAGGGTGATGTCAAGCGCCCGCGAAGCCGCGACCGCATCTTCGAAGAAAAGCTCGTAAAAATCGCCCATGCGATAGAACAACAAGCACCCCGGATGGGCCCGCTTGATGGCCAGATACTGGGTCATCATCGGCGTCGTCGCACCCCCGCCACCACTGGCGGCGGCGGGCGGGGCTTTCAGGTCATCGCTGTCGAGCGCCTGATCGGTCACGGCTTGCTTGTCCTCCCATCGGCGGACATCCGCCGGGCGCCAAGGTATCACATCGCCGGGCCCCGTCGAAGCCGATGCAAAGGTGCGGAAATCGGGGATTTTCAGCCCGGTTTGATCCCCCGTCGCGGGCAGTTGGGGCTTGGCAACCGGGCGAAAAAAGGTAAGTCTCTCGGGCCTCATGGCATGGCATCAAGAAAATTCCCCCACCCAAGGACCGGGGACAGGACAGGCAGGCGGACATGGCAAACAAGACTGATCGGGTTTTCGACCAGGAGGCCCTGGCTTTTCACGCCCAGGGACGGCCGGGCAAGATCGAGATTTCCCCGACCAAGCCGCTGGTGACCCAGCGCGATCTGTCGCTCGCCTACTCGCCGGGGGTGGCGGCGCCCTGCCTTGCCATTCAGAAAGACCCGACCAAGGCCTTCGACTACACCGCGCGCGGCAACCTGGTCGCGGTCATTTCCAACGGCACGGCGGTGCTGGGGCTCGGTAATCTCGGCGCGCTGGCCTCCAAACCGGTGATGGAAGGCAAGTCCGTCCTGTTCAAGCGCTTCGCCGATGTCGATGCGATCGACCTGGAAGTCGGCACCGAGGACGTGGACGAATTCGTCAACTGCGTGCGTTTTCTCGGCCCCACCTTCGGCGGCATCAATCTCGAAGACATCAAGGCGCCGGAATGTTTCATCATCGAACAGCGCCTGCGGGAGATCATGGATATTCCCGTTTTCCATGACGACCAGCACGGCACCGCCATCATCGCGGCGGCGGGATTGCTCAACGCGCTCGACATCACCGGGCGCAAGCCCAAGGACATCAAGATGGTGGTCAACGGCGCCGGCGCCGGGGCGATCGCCTGCGTGGAGCTGGTCAAGCGCATGGGCGTGCCCCACGACCAGGTCATCATGTGCGACACCACCGGGGTCATCTACCAGGGCCGCGAAAAGGGCATGAACCAGTGGAAGTCCGCCCATGCCGCCAACACCAAGGCACGCACCCTGGCCGACGCGATGAAAGGCGCCGACGTGTTCTTCGGCCTTTCGGTCAAGGGCGCGGTCAGCCCCGAAATGGTCAAGTCCATGGCCAAGAAGCCGATCATTTTCGCCATGGCCAACCCCGATCCGGAAATCACCCCCGAAGACGTCGAGGCAACACGCAAGGATGCGATCATGGCCACCGGCCGGTCGGATTACCCGAACCAGGTCAACAACGTGCTGGGCTTTCCCTATATCTTCCGCGGCGCGCTGGACGTGCGGGCGCGCGCCATCAACGACGAAATGAAAGTCGCCGCCGCCGAGGCGCTGGCCAAGCTGGCCCGCGAGGACGTTCCCGACGAGGTCGCCGATGCCTACCAGGGCGCGCGGCTGCGCTACGGACCCGAATACCTGATCCCGGTGCCGTTCGACCCGCGCCTGATTTCCGCCATTCCCCCCGCCGTCGCCAAGGCCGCCATGCGCACCGGCGTCGCCACCCTGCAGATCGAGGACCTGGAGGAATACAAGGCGACGCTGTCGGCGCGGCTTGATCCCACCGCCGACACCCTGCACATGATCTTCCGCGAGGTGCGCGCCAATCCCAAGCGCGTCGTCTTCGCCGAAGGCGAGGAGGAAAAGGCGATCCGCGCCGCCGCCGCCTACAAGGCTGCCGGATACGGCACGCCGATCCTGGTCGGCGTCAAGGATCGCGTGCTGGCAACGATGAAGTCCATCGGCATCGCCAATGCCAACGAGTTCGAGATCACCAACGCGGCGCTGTCGAGCAAGAACAAGGAATACACCGATTATCTTTATGAACGCCTGCAACGGCGCGGGCTGCTTTACCGCGACTGCCAGCGCATGGTGCATCTCGACCGCAACGTCTTCGCCGCCTGCATGATCGCCCAGGGCGACGGCGACGCGATGATTACCGGCCTGACGCGCTCGTCCTTCGTTTCCTACAACGAGATTCGCCACGTCTTCGACAACGCGCCGGGCCAGCGCGCCTTCGGCCTGACCATGCTGATCACGCGCGGGCGCACGGTCTTTATCGGCGACGCGTCGGTCCATGAAGTCCCGTTGCCGGAGGAGCTGGCCGACATCGCCGTTCAGGCCGCGGCCAAGGCCCGCAAGATGGGCCACTTCCCAAGGGTGGCGCTGCTATCGTTCTCGAATTTCGGCGATCCCCTGCGCGATAAGGGCAAACGCATCCGCGAGGCGGTGGATATTCTCGACACCCGCAAGGTCGATTTCGAATACGACGGCGAAATGGCCGCCGATGTCGCGCTGGACCACGACCTGATGCGCCAGCACTATCCGTTCTGCCGTTTGTCGGGACCGGCCAATGTGCTGATCATGCCGGCGCTGGACCCGGCCAATATTTCGTCCAAGCTGATCCAGGAACTGGGTGGCGGCACCGTCATCGGGCCGTTGCTTTCGGGGCTTGAAAAATCCATCCAGATCGTGCCGATGGGAGCCACGGTTTCCGAAATCGTCACCATCGCCGCGCTCGCCGCCCACGATACGTTGCGCTAGTCTGGACACAGGTTCCCGGCGGGTCCGACCCGCGACGGAGAAGGCGCGTGACCATGGCCCGGCCCAGGATTCGACCGATAAAACTGCTCAGCGCCACCCTGACGCGGGCCCTGCCGGGAGTGGGCGTGCTTTGCGTGCTGTGGATTCTGGGGGTGCTGGCCCCGCTTTGGGTGGTTGGGGGAATCATCGCCTGCATTGTTATTGCCGCCTGGCACGCCGTTCCAGTGGCCCGCGACCTGGCGGCGCTTTCAGCCTATGCCGACGACCTGGCGCAACACGGCGGGGAAGCGGCACCGGCGAAACTTTCCGATTGGCCGCCCGCTTCGGAACTGGCCGCGGCCATGCGCCGCATCGACCAGGCCGCCCAGCGGCGGCGGCGGCGCGAAGGCAACGCCTTCGATTACCTGCCCCAACCGCTTTTGCTGATCGGCCCCGACCGCAGGATCGTCGCCGCCAACGATCCCGCACGCGCGATGATCGGCATGAATGCCGTCGGCGGCGACCTTGCCACCGCCTTTCGCGAGCCCGCGATCCTGGAAGCAACGGATGCGGTCCGGGCGGGCGGCACGGCCCGCAGCGTTGACTTCACCGTCACCGGCGCGACGGACCGTTGTTTCGCTGCCGGGATCGTGCCTTTCGAAGACCCGACCGCCGAAGGCGCGACCGTGCTGATCGCGCTTTACGACCTGACCGCGCACCGGCGTACAGAACGCTTGCGCAGCGATTTCATCGCCAACGCCAGTCACGAATTGCGCACGCCGCTGGCATCGCTGATCGGGTTTATCGAAACCCTGCGCGGGCCCGCCCGGGACGATGCCGACGCGCGCGAACGCTTCCTCGCCATCATGGACGAAACCGCCCAGCGCATGTCGCGGCTGGTGCAAAACCTTCTGTCCCTCTCCAGAATCGAGATGGAAGAACACACACTGCCCGATACCCCGGTCGATATGACGCGGCTTTGCAGGACCGTCGCCGATAGCCTGCAAATCACGGCGGACAGGAAAAATATCAAGATTGCCGTTGAGGCCGATGCCGATGTGCCGTCGGCCACCGGCGACGCGGACCAACTGACCCAGCTTTTGCAAAACCTGATCGACAACGCGATCAAGTATGGCCGCAAAAACAGCCAGGTGACGGTTGCCCTCCGGCGCTGCGCACCGGCGCCCGCCGCGCTCAACCTTGAAAGCGGCAGGCCCGCTGTCGCGATCACGGTTTCCGACCAGGGCGAGGGCATCGCCCCGGAACATATTCCGCGCCTGACCGAACGGTTTTACCGGGCCGACCCGTCGCGCGCCCGCGATGTCGGCGGCACCGGGCTGGGGCTGGCCATTGCCAAGCATATCGTTAGCCGCCACCGCGGCCGGCTGGAGATCGCCAGCGAAATCGGCAAGGGCTCCATCTTTACCGTCATCCTGCCGGGCCAGATGTAACATTCCTGTCATGTCGCTGTAGTAATCGTGTCCCCGGACATCGCTAGTGTCGCTCACATGAACAGCCGATATGGCCGTTCTGAAACGTTTTCGAGGGGACAAACCCCGACAAAAACAGAGCTATTGGATGGATGGATATGATGAAAAAAACACTGACCCTGGCGGCACTCGCCACCCTTGCCCTTGCCGGCGCGGCCCAGGCGCGCGACCAGATCCGCATCGTCGGATCCTCTACCGTTTTCCCCTTCGCCAGCAAGGTGGTTGAAGAGTTCGGCAAAACCACGAAATTCAAGACTCCGGTGATCGAAAGCACCGGTTCGGGCGGCGGCATCAAGCTGTTCTGCGCCGGCGTTGGCGTCAACACCCCCGATATCACCAATGCGTCCCGCCGCATCAAGGCGTCCGAGGTCAAGAAATGCGCCACCAACGGCGTCGGCGCGATCACCGAAGTGAAGATCGGCTTCGACGGCATCGTCTTGGCCAATTCCAAGAACGCGCCGGTGTTCAAGCTGACCCGCAAGGAAATCTTTCTGGCCCTGGCCAAGAAGGTGCCGGTCAACGGCAAGCTGGTTGCCAACCCCTACACCAACTGGAAGCAGATCAACGCCGCGCTGCCCGACACCAAGATCGAAGTCCTGGGCCCGCCGCCGACGTCGGGCACCCGCGATGCCTTTGTCGAACTGGTGATGCGGGAAGGCGCGAAGGAATTCCCGATGATCAGAGCGCTCAAGAAGAAGCCCTTCCGCAAGGTTGCCGACGCCATGCGCGAAGATGGCGCCTTTATCGAAGCCGGCGAGAACGACAACCTGATCGTCCAGAAGCTGGAAGTGAACCCGGTGGCAATCGGCATTTTCGGCTTCTCCTTCCTCGACCAGAACAAGGACAAGCTGCACGGCAGTCTTGTGGAAGGCAAGGAACCGACCTTCGACAACATCGCCGGTGGCGCCTACCCGGTGTCACGGTCGCTTTACTTCTACGTCAAGAATGCCCATGTCGGCAAAATCCCCGGCATCAAGGAATACATCCGCGAATTCACCTCGGAAAAGGCCTGGGGCGATACGGGCTACCTGGTGGAAAAGGGCCTGATCCCGCTTCCCACCAAGGATCGGCGTTCGGCCGCCTCCACCGCGCGGGCGTTCAAACAACTTTCCATGTAACGCCGAACCCACGGCGGTAGGACACGGTGTCCTGCCGCCGTTTTTTTTGATTGAATACCGACATGCCGTTGTTTGAACTGATTGCCGTTATCGCATTGCTGGCCGTGGCCGGGTTTTACCTTGGCCGCGGCCGCGCGCGAACCGTCGCCGGCGATCACCAGCGCAGGCTTCATTCCCTGCCCGGTTACCACGGTCTTTTCGTCGCGCTCTGGTGCGCGCTGCCCGCGCTTGCGGTGATGGGCCTCTGGTTGGTGGCCGAACCCATGGTGCTGCACGGCCTGGTTCTCGCTGGACTGCCGGATAATCTTCGCGCCTTGCCCGCCGACCGCCTGGCGCTGCTTTACAACGACATCCGCAATACCGCAGCCGGTACCGCCACCAGCGCCGCCGCCGACAGCGCGACACGCGCCGCCGCGATCCATTACGCATCGCTGAAACAGACCGGACAAATGATGATGGCCGCCATCGCCCTGATCGGGGCGGCCCTCGGCCTCGCCCTGGCACGGCGGCGCATTGCGCCCCGGATGCAGGCGCGGCCGAAAGTGGAACGCATGGTGATGATCCTGCTGATTGCGTGTTCCACCCTTGCGGTCTTCACCACCGTCGGGATCGTCCTTAGCCTGTTGTTCGAATCGCTGCATTTCTTCGGCAAGGTTTCGGTCCATGAATTCCTGTTCGGCCTGCAATGGTCGCCCCAGACCGCCCTGCGCGCCGATCAGGTGGGGTCCTCCGGCGCCTTCGGCGCGGTGCCGGTCTTCACGGGCACCTTGCTGATTACCGCCATTGCCATGCTGGTGGCCGCACCTGTCGGCTTGATGAGCGCGATCTACATGTCCGAATACGCGAGCGCCCGCACCCGCGCCGTCGTCAAACCGGCGCTGGAAGTGCTGGCCGGTGTGCCGACAGTGGTTTTCGGCTTCTTCGCCGCCCTGACCGTAGCCCCGGCGGTGCGCGCCATGGGGCAGACCCTGGGGTTTGATGTCGCTTCCGAATCGGCGCTGGCGGCAGGGCTGGTGATGGGCATCATGATTATCCCCTTCGTGTCGTCACTGTCCGACGACGTTATCAATGCCGTGCCGCAAAGCCTGCGCGACGGCTCTTACGCCATGGGCGCCACCCGGTCGGAAACCGTGCGGCTGGTTATCCTGCCGGCGGCACTGCCGGGGATCGTCGGCTCCCTTCTGCTGGCGGTCTCCCGCGCCATCGGCGAAACCATGATCGTGGTCATGGCCGCGGGGCTGGCCGCCAACCTGACCGCCAACCCGCTGGAAGCGGTCACCACGGTGACGGTCCAGATCGTCACCTTGCTGGTCGGCGACCAGGAATTTGATTCGGCCAAGACCCTGGCGGCCTTCGCCCTTGGCCTCGTGCTGTTCTGCATCACCCTTGTCCTGAACGTGGCGGCGCTGCGCTTCGTCCAGAAATACCGCGAGGAATACGAATGACCCCTTCGGTCGATACCGAAACCAGGCGTCGCCTGAAACTCCGCCACGCGGCGGAAAGGCGTTTTCGTTTCTACAGCATCGCCGCCATTGCCATCGCCCTCGGCGCCCTGGTCGTGTTGCTCGGGAATATCGTTGTCAGCGGCACGTCCGCCTTTATCACCACGGAAATAAAGCTGACGGTGCGCATGGACCCCGCCGTCATAGACCCCGAAAACACGGGCAAGATCGAGGACTGGCGCCAGGCCAATTACGCCGTGATCGTTCTCAGGGCGCTTCAGAACATCGTGCCCGAGGCGACGGGCCGGACGGACCGCATCCGGCTTTTGCGTCTGGCCAGCTCCGGGGCCAACGACACGTTGCGTGAAATGGTGCTGGCAGACCCCACGATCGTCGGCAAGACCGTAACCGTCACCATTCCTGCATCCGACGACGTGGACATGCTGCGCAAGGGAAAGCTCAAGGCCGAGGGCGGGCGACTGTCGGCGGCACAGGTGGGTTGGCTCAAGCGCATGGAAGAAAAAGGCGTCATCTCCACGGCGTTCAACACGCGTTTCTTCGCATCAGGCGATTCCCGCGAACCGGAACTGGCCGGTATCTGGGCCGCCGTCGTCGGCACCGCCATGACCCTGCTGGTGACTTTGGTGCTGTCCTTTCCCCTCGGCGTCGCGGCAGCGATCTACCTACAGGAATTCGCGCCGAAGAATCGCTGGACCGATCTGATCGAGGTCAACATCAACAATCTCGCCGCCGTGCCGTCCATCGTGTTCGGGCTGCTTGGCCTCGCGGTCTTCCTGAACTTCCTCGAGCTGCCGCGCTCCGCGCCGCTGGTCGGCGGCATGGTGCTGGCCCTGATGACATTACCGACGATCATCATCACCGCGCGCACCGCCTTGCAATCGGTGCCGCCCTCGATCCGCGAGGCAGCGGTGGGCCTCGGCGCCTCGCCGCTCCAGGTTGTTGCCCACCATGTTCTGCCTTTGGCGATGCCGGGTATCCTGACCGGTTCCATCATCGGCATGGCCCGCGCACTGGGCGAGACGGCGCCGCTACTGATGATCGGCATGGTGGCGTTCATCGTTGATATACCCGGCTCGCCCAGGGATCCCGCGACAGTCCTGCCCGTGCAGGTGTATCTTTGGGCGGACAGTCCCGAGCGCGCCTTTGTCGAAAAAACAGCCGCCGCGGTTCTGGCGCTGCTGGTATTCCTGATCACCATGAACGGGCTGGCGATCTACCTGCGCAAGAAGTTCGAGCGCCGATGGTAATTCCCGGGAGAATCTGATGGACGAAACAACGACAATCCCGCCCGCGCCGATGACCGCGGAAAAGCCCGCGCCGACGATTGCCATGCGCGCCGCCGGACTCGATGTATTCTACGGCGACAAGCAGGCGCTTTTTTCGGTGTCCGTGGATATTCCCGAACGCCAGATCACCGCCCTGATCGGACCTTCGGGCTGCGGCAAATCCACCTTCCTGCGCTGCCTGAACCGCATGAACGACACCATCGCGGGCTGCCGTGTGACGGGCATTGTCGAGGTCGGCGGCGAGGACATCTATGCCCGCGAAATTGATGTCGTCGAATTGCGTCGCCGCATCGGGATGGTTTTTCAAAAGCCCAACCCGTTTCCAAAATCCATTTATGATAATGTCGCCTACGGACCACGCATCCACGGCCTGGCGGCGAACAAGGGCGAGCTGGACGAAATCGTTTATTCCTGCCTGGAAAAAACCGGACTACTGGACGAGGTGCGCGATCGCCTCGACGAACCCGGCACATCTCTTTCCGGCGGACAGCAACAGCGCCTTTGCATCGCGCGCGCCATAGCGGTCAATCCCGAGATCATCCTGATGGACGAGCCCTGTTCGGCGCTGGACCCGATTGCTACCGCGCGGGTCGAGGAGCTGATGGAAGAGCTGCGTGCGCTCTACACCATCGTGATCGTCACTCACAACATGCAGCAAGCCGCGCGCGTATCGCAGAACACCGCCTTCTTCCACCTGGGCAAGCTGGTGGAATGGGGCGCGACGGAAAACATCTTCACCAGCCCGCAAGACGAACGCACCCAGGGCTATATCACCGGTCGCTTCGGCTAATCGGGCAGGGGGCAGGAACATGACATCCGAACATATCGTCAAATCCTTTGATGAAGAACTGAACCACCTCAACGAGACGCTGCTGCAAATGGGCGGGCTTGCCGAAGCCAACCTCAGCGCGGCCATCGAAGCCGTGGCATCGCGCAATCCGGAGCTGGCGACGCGCACCATGAACGAAGACGCCAGGATCGATGCCCTGGAATTCCAGGTGGATCAGATGGCGGTACGCCTGCTGGCGCTGCGCCAGCCCATGGCCAAGGACCTGCGAAACGTGATTGCGGGCCTCAAGATTTCCGCCGCGCTGGAGCGCATCGGCGATTACGCCGCCAACGTCGCCAAGCGATCCATCGCGCTGACCGAATCCCGTGCCGTGCGCCCGGCCGGCAATATTCCCCGCATGGGCCGCTTGGTCCAGCGCATGATCAAGGACGTGCTGGACGCCTATACCCAGGCCGATGCGGAAAAGGCCAAGGAAGTCTGGCTGCGCGACCAGGAAGTGGATGATGTTTACAACAGCCTGTTCCGCGAGCTTTTGACCTACATGATGGAAGATCCGCGCAACATCACACCATGCACGCATCTTCTGTTTATCGCAAAGAACATCGAACGCATCGGCGATCACTGCACCAACATCGCCGAAATCATCTATTTCATGGTCATCGGCAAACCGCTGACCGATCAACGACCCAAGGGCGATGACGCCGCATTCACGGTAATCCAACCCGAAAACGACGACAAGTAGGCCCGGATGACAGTCCGAAACATCAAACCCCGCGTTCTGGTCGTCGAGGACGAGAGTGATCTCGTTACCTTGCTGCGCTACAACCTGGAAAAGGAAGGCTTCGAGGTTACGGCCACCGGCGACGGCGAAGAGGCCCTGCTTCTGGTCGATGAACGGGCGCCGGATATCATCTTGCTCGACTGGATGGTGCCCATGGTTTCCGGGATAGAGGTTTGCCGCAGGCTGCGACGCAACCCGGCGACGCGCGATGTTCCGATCATCATGCTGACCGCGCGAGGTGAAGAAGGCGACCGCGTGCGCGGGCTTAACGCCGGCGCCGATGACTACATCACCAAGCCGTTTTCGCCGGGCGAACTGATCGCCCGCATCCATGCGGTACTGCGCCGCGCACATCCCACGCTGGAAGCGGACGTGCTGAGCTTTGCCGATATTGAAATGGATATCGCCGCGCACAGAGTGACGCGGGCGGGCCGGCCGGTGGACCTGCGACCGATAGAATTTCGCCTGTTGCGCTATTTCATCGAACACCCCGGTCGGGTGTTTTCGCGCGAGCAATTGCTCGACCAGGTCTGGCCGGACGATGCGTTTATCGAGCCGCGCACGGTGGATGTTCACATCCGCCGCCTGCGCAAGGCCCTCGACGTCACCGGGGGCGCCGACCTGATTCGCACCGTGCGGGCCGCCGGCTACGCACTGGAAGCCCCGGCGGAGCGCTAAAACCACCCGCCGCCCGGACGCGGCCGCAGAAGGGGAACCACGGCCACGGCCCGGACGCCCCACGCGCGGGCACGGGGCCCGCGGCCAGGAACGGGCCCCCGCAATGATCCTTGCAAGGGCGCCCGGGGGCGTCAAATTATTTTAATTAACTCAATTACTTGCGGAATTTTCGAAAGCCCGGACCAAAGGCAGGCCCAGGGCTTCGGCCACGGCGGCGCAGGCGATGGAGCCATCATGAACATTGAGACCGGCGCGCAGATGCGGGTCCGCCCGCAGGGCATCACCGATGCCCCGCCCGGCCAGCGCACGCACGAAGGGCAGGGTCGCGTTGTTCAGCGCGAAGGCCGACGTGCGCGGCACCCCACCCGGCATGTTGGTCACGCAGTAATGGGTGACGCTATCGGTGACGAAAACCGGATCGGCATGGGTGGCCGGCCGCGACGTTGCGATGCATCCGCCCTGGTCGATGGCGACATCGACGATGACCGAGCCCGCGCCCATGCGCCCCACCAACTCGCGCGACACCACCTTGGGTGCGGCGGCGCCGGGTACCAGCACCGCGCCGATAACCAGGTCGGCTTCGGCCAGGTATTGCGCGACGGCGGCGGCGTTGCTCTGCACGGTGCGCAAATGGTTGCCGAAAACAAGGTCAAGTGCCGCCAGTTTTTCCACCCCGCGATTGAGGATCGTCACCTCGGCGCCGAGGCCGATGGCCATGCGCGCCGCTTCCCGGCCCACCGCACCGGCACCGAGAATCGTCACCCGCACCGGCGCCACGCCGGGCACGCCGCCCAGCAGGACGCCCTTGCCGACCTGGGCCTTTTCCAGGTAATGCGCGCCGACCTGAGTCGCCATGCGGCCCGCGACCTCGCTCATCGGGGCGAGAAGCGGCAGCCCGCCCGCCGCATCGGTCACGGTTTCATAGGCGATGGCGGTAACGCCCGACGCCATCAGGCCCTTGGCCTAATCAGGATCGGGGGCGAGATGAAGATAGGTGAACAGCGCCTGGCCGGAACGCAGCATCGCGATTTCGGGCGGCTGCGGTTCCTTGACCTTGACGATCAGATCGGCCGCCGCGAACACCGCCGCCGCATCGGGTGCGATCTTCGCACCTGCGGCGATATAAACGTCATCGCCGTCACCGATGCCGAGCCCGGCGCCGGTTTCCACCAAAACTTCATGCCCATCGCGCACCAGCTCCGCCACCGACGCGGGCACCAGTCCGACCCGGTATTCGTGGATTTTGATTTCCCTGGGAACGCCGATCTTCATGGCTTAGTGCTCCTCGATCAATCGCCGCCTTGCCAGCCATGCTAGCACTATCAGCCCCGGCACGGCACAGAGACCCGTAGCGGCAAAGAACCAGAACCAGTCGAGCCGATCGGCCAGCCAACCGCCGCCCGACGACAGCACCGTGCGCCCGACCGCGGCAAGAGAGGAAAACAACGCGTATTGCGTTGCCGTGAACGCGAACGAACACAACCGCGACAGGTAAGCAACAAACGCCGCCGTGCCCATGCCGCCGGAAAAGTTCTCCACCGCGATGGTCATGGTCAGCACGATGATGTCCGAGCCCACCAGCGCCTGAACCGCGAACATCAGGTTGGATGCCATCTGCAACACGCCGCACAGCATCAATGCCGCGAAGATTCCCTTGCGCGCCACCAAAGCGCCGCCCGCGACAGCACCGGCCAGCGTCGCGACAATGCCGAAGACTTTCGTCACCGATGCGATTTCGGAAAGCGAGAAACCGATATCAATAAAGAACGGGTTGGCCATGACCCCGGCGATGGCGTCGCCGAACTTGTAGAGAACGATGAACAGAAGAATGGCGAGCCAACCCGGGCGCTGAACGAAATCGGCAAAGGGACGTACCACGTGGGTATCGAGCCAATGGACGATCCCATTACTGCGCGCGGGCACCGTCGTTTGCGTTCCGCCCGGGGCCAACGGTTCGTTCGCCATGAGCGTCGCGATCATGCCGATAGTCATGACCACCGCCATCACCCCGTAGGCCACCTGAAAACCGAACGCATCGGCGATGTAGAGCGCGCCCGCGCCCGACGCCAGCATGCCGACGCGGTAACCGAGCTGTACCGCCGCCGCCCCCGCACCCTGTTCGCGCGCCGCCAGGATTTCCACGCGCCAGGCATCGATGACGATGTCCTGGGTCGCCGACAGGAAGGCGACGCCAAGGGCCAGCACCGCGGTCAGCATCACGTCACGCGCCGGATCGGCCCCGGCAAGGGCGAAGATGGCCAACCCCAGCGCGACCTGGGACATCAAAAGCCAGCCGCGACGGCGCCCCAGCCATGCCGACAGGAAAGGCAGGCGCATGCCATCGATCAGCGGCGACCACAGGAACTTGAGGGTATAGGGCAGCCCCACCAGGGCGAACAGGCCAATGGCGGTGCGGCTGACCCCGGCCTGGGCCAGCCATGCCGAAAGTGTCGCCAGCGTCAGCGCCAGCGGCAGGCCCGAGGCAAAGCCGAGGACGCAGATCAGCACCATACGCCGGTCGCGGTAGATACCGAGCGCGGCGATGAAGACGGTCACGGCATCAGCGCCGCGTGAGAGAAGAAAGGTCCGCGGGCGCGATCAGTCGAGGCCACGGCGGACCAGCGCCTGAAGGTCGGCCTCGGCGCGGGCGCCGTAATGGGAAATCACTTCCGCCGCGCAGATGGCGCCCATGCGCCCGCAATCATGCAGCGAACGGCCCTGGGTCAGCCCGTGCAGGAAACCGGCAGCATAGCTGTCGCCCGCTCCGGTGGTATCCACCACCTCTGCCACGGGCACCGCATCGATAACGTGAATTTCATCCCCAGCGACGATGACCGCGCCTTTTTCCGAACGCGTAAGAGCCGCAACCCGGCAGTGCCCGCGCACATGCTGGAGCGCATCCTCAAAATCGTCGACCTGGTAGAGCGACAGGATTTCCGCTTCGTTGGCGAAAAGAACATCAACGTGGTTTTCCACCAGCCGCAGGAAATCGGCGCGATGACGATCGACGCAGAACGGGTCCGACAGCGTAAGCGCCACCATGTTGTCCGCATCATGGGCGATCTCCGCCGCTTTTTCGAAGGCGCGCTTCGCTTCCGGCGGATCCCACAGGTAGCCTTCGAGATAGGTGACCGAGGCATCGCGGACCATGGCTTCATCTATGTCGTCAGGACCAAGCGTGCCCGATACGCCGAGAAAGGTCTGCATGGTGCGCTGGGCATCGGGGGTCACGAAAATCAGGCAGCGCGCCGTGGGGGCGCCTTCGGTGGCGGGCGGGGTATCGAAAGCAACGCCCAGCGCACGGATATCATGGGCGAAAATGCCGCCGAGCTGGTCGTTGCGAACCTTGCCGATAAACGCGCCGCGCCCGCCCAGCGCCGCCAGTCCGGCAATGGTATTGGCGGCTGATCCGCCCGAAGCCTCGACCGCCTGGCCCATGCGCCCGTACAGGGCTTCCGCCGTCGGCGCGTCGATCAGCGTCATCGTGCCCTTGGACAGGTTGTTCTGGTCGAGAAAGGGGTCATCGGCATGGGCGATGACATCGACAATGGCGTTGCCGATGCCGAGAACGTCGAAGCGGCGGCCTTCGATGACCGTACCGGTAATGGACTGGACTGAATTCCGGCTCACGCGCGGCTCCCGTTCCGTATTGCGCCCCACAACCCCCGGGCGCGCCGAGTATACATCCCAGGTCCCCCCCGGCAAGGCGCAGGCTTTGTTGTTTCAAAGACGCCGTCGCGCTATTCTGGCGACCCATACAGACGCCGCAACGAAGGATCACCATCATGTTCGGCCGCAAGAAAGATGAAGGCAACACCCCCAAGAGCACGCCGCCCCGCGTGCCCGAATCAAAACCGTTGCCCCGTGTCGGCGCGAGCCCGTCGCTCAACTTGCGCAAGCCCGTTCCGGCGAAGCCCACCACCGCGTCCACCAACCGCATCGCCGATATTCCCGGCATGACGCCGCCGCGCAGTGAGATGCTTTCCTACGGCGTCGAGGGCAAGACACTGTTGGTGGGACGCGAGATTTCGCTGTCGGGCCAGATTGCCGCCTGCGACAAGCTGGTGGTCGAGGGCCGGGTCGAGGCCGAACTGGACAAGTGCCGCCAGCTCGAGATCGCGCCTTCGGGATTCTTCAAGGGCGAAGCCGATATCGACGAAGCCGAAATTTCCGGCCGTTTCGAAGGCACGCTGACGGTCCACAAGCGCCTGCGCGTACGGGCCAGCGCGCGCATCAAGGGTCGGGTCAGCTACGGCCAGATCGAGGTCGAGGCCGGAGGCGAAATTTCCGGCGACATCCAGCTGATCCGTCCCCAGGACGGCGCCGCCAAGCCCCAGGGGCCTCTTTCCGCCCCGCCACGCGAAACCCCGCCGGTCGAAGCGAGCGAGTGAGCGCAAGACCACAGGGAAGCGCCCTGATGCCGGGTCCGGGCCGTCGCCTGCCGATTATGCTGGGGTTGCTGCTGTCGCTGGGAGCCTGTGCCGGAGCACCGCCGGCCCCGGAACCGGTCGCGACGCCACCCGCCGCCGCGACCCTCATCACGGCGCCGCCGCCGGTGGCCGCCGCCAGGCCGCCGGCACCCACGCCCGCCGTCCTGAAGGGACTTTCGGACCGCGCCGTGACCCGGCTGATCGGAGCACCCGCCTTCCGGCGCATTGATGATCCCGGCGCCATCTGGCAATACCGCGACGGCGCGTGCCTGCTGGATCTCTACCTGCACGCCGACGGCCCGGTCTACCGCGTGAGACATTTCGAATTTCGCCCGCGCGGCGGTGAAACCATCAACCCCGATCACTGCTTCGCCCGACTGGCGGCGCGGCATACCGACAGCGGATCGCAAACACGATGACCGACCGTCCCGCCGGCAGTGAAATGGAAACCGTCGCCACCGCTACCGGTGCCGCCGGCGCCGACGGCGCGCTGCGCGGGTTGTGGTATTACGCCCTGCCGGCGGCGGCGGTGAAGGCCGGTGGTCTGGTTGCGCGCACGCTTCTGGGCGAGGACCTGGTTTTCGGCCGCGCCCGCGACGGCAATGTTTTCGCGCTCAGCGATTGCTGTCCCCATCGCGGCATCCCGCTGCGCTTCGGTCGCTTCGACGGGGCCGAGGTGCAATGCTGCTACCACGGCTGGCGCTTCGCCCCGGATGGACAATTGACCCATGTGCCGTCGCTGGTCGCGGGACAGGCGTTTGATTGCGCCCGCGTGCGCGTCGCCGGCCACCCTTGCGTCGAAGCGGACGGCAATATCTGGATCTACATGGATGACGGCACGCGTAGCGCGGAACCGGCGATGGATATTCCGCGCCTGCCCGATATCGGCGCGAATTTTCACCGCCTGTTCGAGACCCAGGTTTTTCCCTGTCCCATCGACCACGCGGTCATGGGCCTGATGGATCCCGCGCACGGGCCTTTCGTTCACAGTTCATGGTGGTGGCGCCCGCCGTCCACCGCCCATGAAAAGCAAAAGCACTTCGCGCCGTCGGAGCTGGGCTTCACCATGACCCGCCACCGCGCGTCGAGCAATTCGCGGCTGTACCGCCTGCTCGGCGGCACGCCGGAGACCGAGATTTCCTTCCGCCTGCCCGGCGTGCGCATCGAGCATATCCGCGCCGGCAAGCATCACATCGTCAGCCTTACGGGCGTCACGCCGATCGGGCCCGACAGCACCGTGGTCAACCAGGCGATCTACTGGACCCTGCCCTGGCTGGCGCCGTTCAAGCCGGTGCTGCGGATGCTGATGAATCGTTTTCTTGGCCAGGACCGCGACATCGTCACCAAGCAGCAGCTTGGCCTGCGTCACAGCCCGCCGCTGCGCCTGATCGACGACGCCGACACGCCGGCCAAGTGGTATCTGAAGCTGAAACGCGAATACGCCCGCGCCCAGGCCGAGGGCCGCCCCTTCGCCAACCCGGTGCCGGAAACCACGCTCCGCTGGAAAAGCTGATTAGACCGTCGTCTTGCCCTTGAAGCCGCAAACTTCGCGCACCACGCAGTCGGGGCATTTCGGCTTGCGCGCCAGGCAGGTGTAACGCCCGAGCAGTATCAGCCAATGATGGGCGTGAACCATGTACTTGTCCGGCACCACTTTCATCAGCTTCTGTTCCACCGCCAGCGGCGTTTTTCCCGGCGCCAGCCCGGTGCGATTGGAAACGCGAAAGACATGGGTATCCACCGCCAGAGTCGGCTCGCCAAAGGCGATGTTCAGCACCACGTTCGCCGTCTTGCGCCCAACGCCGGGCAGGGCTTCCAGCGCGGCGCGGTCGCGTGGCACCCGGCCTCCGTGGCGTTCGATCAAAAGGCGCGACAGCTCGATGATGTTCTTGGCCTTGGTGTTGTAAAGGCCGATGGACTTGACGTAATCCTTCAGCCGATCAAGGCCGAGGTTGACCATGGCATCGGGCGTTTTGACCACCTTGAACAGGGACCCGGTCGCCTTGTTGACGCCGATGTCCGTCGCCTGAGCCGACAGCACCACCGCCACCAGCAGCGTGTAGGAATTGACATAGTGCAATTCGCCCTTGGGCTCCGGCGAGGCCGCCGCGAGTGCCGCGAAAAATCGTTCGATATCAGGCTTCTTCATGGGCCGTACTGTAACGCGAGAAATGACCTGCGCAAGATGCGCCTGGAGCTTTGACTCCCGCGCACCGGCGGCCTATCACTAAAGCATGGAAACACCACGGAATCAGGACGATATGGTTAACGAAACGGCGCCGGAAGACGGCAACGTTCTGTTCGCCGCCGTCATCACCCCGCACCGCAGCCTGAGCCCTCGGGGCTTTGTCCTGTTGATGAGCGCGATCGCGGTGCTCAGCTTCATCTGCGGCATCGTCTTCATGATCGCGGGCGCCTGGCCGGTGCTTGGCTTCTTCGGTCTTGATGTGGCCCTGGTCTATCTTGCCTTCCGCCTGAACTACCGTGCCGCGCGCGCGGTCGAACAGGTGCGCCTGACCCGCAGCGAGCTGACCATTCGACGGCTCGATCATCGCGGGCGCGGCATCGAGATCGGCATCCAGCCCTACTGGCTCAAGGTCGAAGTGGTGGGCGACGGTTGCGCCGAGGAAATCCGCCTGCGCAGTCACGGTGAAATCCACACCGTCGGCGCCTACCTGAGCCCGCCGGAGCGTGTCGCCTTCGCCAAGGAATTGACCGCCGCGCTGAAGACGGTGCGCGAGCCGCACCACCTCGCCACCGTCGAGACCCAGGGCGCTTGACCCACCATCCGCTGCGCGACTACGGGCTGCTCGCCATCCTGACGGTGTTATGGGGCAGCGCCTTCGCCCTGATCAAGATCGCGGTTGAAACCTTTTCGCCGGTCTCCATGACCGCCGCGCGCGTCCTGCTGGCAGCGGTGCTCCTTTACGCCATCGCCCGCTTCGCGGGGCAGCGGCTGCCCGGTCTCGGCACGCGCGAAGGCCGCGTGACCTGGTGCCATTTCCTGGCCGTGGGCACGCTCGGCAACGGCTTGCCCTTTACCCTGGTCGCCTGGGGCGAGGCTACGGTGTCGTCGTCGCTGGCCGCCATCCTGATCGGCGTCATGCCGGTGTTCACCGCGGCGCTGGCGCGGCTGACGGGAATCGAACCCAGGATCGGCTGGCGCCGCATCTGCGGGATCTGCCTTGGCCTTGCGGCGCTGGTGGTGCTGATGGGCCCGGCCGCCCTGGCGGGACTGGGCAATGGCGCGGTGCTGGCCCAGCTTGCCGTCGCCGGGGCCGCCGTCAGCTATGCCGCCAACGCGGTCTATACCAAGCACCTGACGCTGCGCATGCCGATCCTGACACTGGCGGCGGGCAACCTGATTGCGTCCGCCGCGATCATGGTGCCGCTGGCCTTCATCATGGAATCGCCGCTGCAATTGCGCCCCGACATGGATGCGCTGGCCGCCGTGATCGTGCTCGGCATTTTCCAGACGGCGCTGGCGGCCATCGTGTATTTTCGGCTGCTGGTTTCCGCCGGACCGACATTCGCCAGCATGATCAATTACCTGATCCCCGCCTTCGGCGCGGTGGTCGGGATTGCGTGGCTGGGTGAAGTGCTGGGCTGGGGAGAAGTCGTGGCGCTGGGGCTGATCCTCGCGGCCATCGCGCTGGTGCGCAACCCGGCCCCGGACCGACGCTAGCTCACTTCAGGCCGAGAACGTCCTGCATGGAATAAAGGCCGGGCTTCCTGTCCGCCGCCCACAGCGCCGCGCGCACCGCGCCGGCGGCGAAGATTTCACGCCCGCCCGCCTTGTGGGTGATTTCGACGCGTTCGTTTTCCCCGGCGAAGATCACCGTGTGATCGCCGATCACGTCACCACCTCGTAAACTAGCGAAACCAATGGCGCCACGCTTGCGCGCGCCGGTGATGCCATCGCGCCCGCGTTCAGAAACCGCATCAAGATCAACCCCGCGTCCCGCCGCCGCCGCGCGGCCGAGGCCCAGCGCCGTGCCGGAAGGCGCATCCACCTTGTGACGGTGATGCATTTCGACAATTTCGATATCGAAGTCATCGGCCAGCACGCGGGCGGCGCGTTCGGTCAGCGCCAGCGCCAGGTTGACGCCAATGGAAAAATTCGGCGCCTGGATGACGACGGTCTTTTGCGCGGCCTTATTGATGGCGTCCTGCTGCGCGGGCTCCAGCCCGGTGGTGCCGGTGACCAGCACGGTGCCGGTTTCCGCCGCCGCCGCCGCATGGGCCACGGTCGCCGCCGGGGCAGTGAAATCAAGAACGGCCCCGGCGCCCGCAAAAACCGCCTTCATGTCGTCGCCGACGGCGACGCCGAGCGGCTCGAGCCCCGCCAGCGCGCCCGCATCCTGGCCCAGAAGATCGTGGCCGGGACGTTCCGAGGCAAAGCCGACCCGGCACCCCGGCGCGGCTTCGGCGGCCCGCGTCAGGGCGCGGCCCATGCGCCCGGCGGCGCCGACAATACCGATGATGAGGTCAGCCATGATCTATCCTTTCGCGGAAACGGCGCGATTAAACCACAGGGGCGGGTGCGTTTGGAGGGATTTCGGGACCGGGGGCCGGAGTCTCAGTCCTTACTTTCGGTCAGGTCCGTCCAGGCTTCCTTGACCTTGGCGAAGAAGCCTTCGGATTCGGGACTGGTGCGCGAGGCGGGACTGGCGTCGGCGAATTCCTTCAGCAGCTCTTTCTGGCGCTTGTTCAGCTTCACCGGCGTTTCCACCTGGGCGCGAATATACATGTCGCCCCGCGTGGTCGCGCGCATGACGCTCATGCCCTTGCCCTTGAGACGGAACTGCTGGCCGGTCTGGGTCCCTTCGGGCACCGTGACCCGCGCCCGCGAGCCGTCCACCGTCGGGACTTCGATGACGCCGCCGAGCGCCGCCGTCGCCATGGCGATAGGCACGCGCATATAGATGTTGGCGCCGTCGCGCTGGAAATAGGTATGGGCGCGGATGGTGAGAAAAATATAGAGATCCCCCGCCGGGCCGCCGCGCAGGCCCGCTTCGCCTTCGCCGGTCAGGCGAATCCGGGTGCCGTCCTCGACCCCCGCCGGAATTGAAACCGACAACGTCTTTTCCTTGTTCACACGGCCCGCGCCCCGGCAGGTGGTACAGGGATTGTCGATGACCTGGCCCTGGCCGTGACAGGCGGCACAGGTGCGCTCGATTGTGAAGAAGCCCTGCTGGGCGCGCACCCGGCCACGGCCCTGGCAGGTGCCGCAGGTAACGGGCTTGGAGCCCTTGGCCGCGCCGCTGCCCGAACAGGTTTCGCAGGCCGCCGCCGTTGGCACGCGGATGGTCGCCTGCTTGCCGCGGAAGGCTTCTTCCAGGGTAATGTCCATGTTGTAGCGAATGTCGGCGCCGCGCGTCTGCGCCGCGCCGCCCCCGCCGCCCGCACCGCCCCGGCGCGATCCGAAATCGCCGAACATTTCGTCGAAGATGTCGGCGAAGCCACCGGAGAAATTGAATCCGAAATCGCCCGCGCCGGCACCCGCGCCCGGACCACCGCCGCCTTCAAACGCGGCATGACCGAAACGGTCGTAAGCGGCGCGTTTTTCCGGGTCCTTCAGGACATCGTAGGCTTCGTTGATTTCCTTGAATTTCTGTTCGGCGCTTTTGTCATCCGGGTTGCGGTCCGGATGATATTTCATCGCCAGCTTGCGATAGGCGCTTTTCAACTCATCGGCATCGGCCGATTTGCCCACCCCAAGTATTTCGTAAAAATCCTGCTTCGCCATGACTCGACCCGACCGTCCCCCCGAGACAGCCCGGCGCAAGTATCTCTGCCCGCGCCGGGATTAATTGATAAAACCGTCTCAGTCGGCCTTGTTTTTCTTGTCGTCGTCGACTTCCTCGAAGTCGGCATCGACAACCTTGTCGTCGGAACCGGACGCGGCACCTTCCGCGCCATCCCCCGGCGCGGCGCCCTCGGCCCCGTCGGCGGCAGCGGCGTCGGCTTCCTGGCTCGCCTTGTACATGGCTTCGCCCAGTTTCATGGAAGCCTGCGCCAAGGCTTCGATCTTCGCCTGGATGGCATCCTGATCGTCGCCTTCCAGCGCGGTCTTGAGCTCGGCAATCGCATCCTCGATCGCCTTTTTCTCGTCTTCCGAAATCTTGTCGCCGTGCTCCGTGAGCGACTTTTCGGTGGTGTGGATCAGGGTTTCCGCCTGATTGCGGCGCTCGACCTGTTCACGCCGCTTCTTGTCTTCGTCGGCGTGGGCCTCGGCGTCCTTGACCATGTTGTCGATTTCTTCATCGGAAAGACCGCCCGACGCCTGGATGCGGATCTGCTGTTCCTTGTTGGTGGCCTTGTCCTTCGCCGACACGTTGACGATGCCGTTGGCATCGATGTCGAACGCGACCTCGATCTGCGGCGTGCCGCGCGGCGCGGCGGGAATGCCGACCAGGTCGAACTGGCCCAACAGCTTGTTGTCCGCCGCCATTTCGCGTTCACCCTGGAACACGCGGATGGTGACCGCGGTCTGGCCGTCTTCGGCGGTGGAGAACACCTGGCTTTTCTTGGTCGGGATCGTGGTGTTGCGATCGATCAGGCGGGTGAACACACCGCCCAGGGTTTCGATGCCGAGCGACAGCGGCGTCACGTCGAGCAGCAGCACGTCCTTGACATCGCCCTGCAGAACGCCCGCCTGGATGGCGGCGCCAAGTGCGACCACTTCATCGGGGTTGACGCCCTTGTGCGGCTCGCGACCGAAAATGTTCTTTACGGTTTCGATGATCTTGGGCATGCGGGTCATGCCGCCGACCAGGATCACTTCGTCGATTTCCGATGCCTTCAGACCCGCATCCTTGATCGCGGCCTTGCACGGCGCGACGGTGCGCTGCACCAGTTCATCCACCAACGCTTCCAGCTTGGCACGGGTCAACTTGATGTTGAGGTGCTTCGGCCCCGCCGCATCGGCGGTGATGAAGGGCAGGTTGATTTCCGTCTGCATGGACGACGACAGCTCGATCTTCGCTTTCTCCGCCGCCTCCTTGAGACGCTGCAGCGCGAGCTTGTCCTTGCGCAGATCGATGCTCTGTTCCTTGGCGAATTCGTCCGCAAGGTAATCGATGATGTGCGCATCGAAGTCTTCACCGCCGAGGAAGGTATCGCCGTTGGTGGACTTCACTTCGAACACGCCGTCGCCGATTTCCAGGATCGACACGTCGAAGGTGCCGCCGCCAAGGTCGTAAACCGCGATGGTGCCGGCGCTCTTCTTGTCGAGACCGTAAGCCAGCGCCGCCGCCGTCGGTTCGTTGATGATGCGCAGGACTTCAAGACCCGCGATCTTGCCCGCATCCTTGGTCGCCTGACGCTGGGCGTCGTTGAAGTAGGCAGGCACGGTAATGACCGCCTGGTCCACGGTTTCGCCGAGGAAGCTTTCGGCGGTTTCCTTCATCTTCTGCAGGATGAAGGCGGAAATCTGGCTGGGGGAATACTTCTCGCCGTGGGCTTCGACCCAGGCATCGCCCGACGGCGCCTTGACGATGGAATAGGGAACCATGTCCAGGTCCTTCTTCGTCATCGGGTCGTCATAGGCGCGCCCGATCAGGCGCTTGATGGCGAACAGCGTCGCTTCGGGATTGGTCACCGCCTGGCGCTTGGCCGCCTGGCCGACGAGACGCTCGTCGGATTGCGTGAAAGCGACCATCGAAGGCGTCGTGCGCGCGCCTTCGGAATTTTCGATCACCTTGGCGTTCTTGCCGTCCATCACCGCGACACAGGAGTTGGTCGTGCCGAGGTCGATACCGATTACCTTACCCATATGCTTACTTCCTTCTTGCCCGGCCAGCTTGACGGGCCCGTTATGGCGCCCCGGAGGCTTCCGATTTGCAGGTTGGCGCGGGGACCATGCCACCGCGAATATTTCTGAGGGGTATATAGGGAGGCAAAAAAGCCCCTGCAACCCGCCAAAATCACAGAAAGTGTCGAAAAATTGCCCCGCCCCGCCCCTCAATCCGCCGCGGCCAGGCGCAGGCCGGTGAACTGCCAGCCCTGGTGGGGATAGAAGAAGTTGCGGTAACTGGCCCGGACGTGACCTTCCGGGGTGACGCAGGAACCGCCCTTGAGCACCAGCTGGCTGACCATGAACTTGCCGTTGTATTCGCCGACAGCCCCCGCCGAGGCCCGGAAACCGGGATACGGGCTATAGGCCGAGGCCGTCCATTCCCAACAGTCCCCGGCCATGCCGCAAAGCCCCGCCGCGCCTGGGTTCCCGGCCGGGGCGGGATGCAGGCGCCCGGCGGCCAGCAGGTTGGCGCCGCCCTCTTCGAAGCCGTTGCGCCGGGCCGCGGTCTCCCACTCGGCCTCGGTCGGCAGGCGCGCATCCATAAAGCGGGCAATGGCATCGGCCTCGAAATAGGTCAGGTGACAGGCCGTTGCCGCCGGGTCGAGCGGACGCAAGCCCCCGAGCGTAAACTCCCACCACTGGCCGTCGCGGCGCGACCAGTACATCGGCGCCGTTTCACCCCAGACATTGGCGCCGCCGCGCCCGACCCAGGCCCAGCCATCGGCCAGCCACAGGGTGGGAGTGGCGTAGCCGCCCGCCTCGACAAAGGTCAGGACTTCGGCATTGGTGACGGCCCGGTTGGCGAGACGGTAATCCTGAAGGCGAACCGGGTGGGAAGGCGTTTCGTTATCGAAACAAAATTCCTCGCCGGGCGCGCCGATAACCGCGTCACCGCCGGAAAACTCAATAAATTCCAATGGCTTGGCGTCACCCGTAGCAACGGGAAGATCGTCCCGGTAGGCCGGGTGGAGCGGCTGCACCGCCAGCGCGTGCTTGATATCGGTGAGCAAAAGCTCCTGGTGCTGCTGCTCGTGATTGAGGCCGAGGGTCACCAGCGCCGCCACATCGGCCAGAGTGCCCTCACTCGCCCCGGCGAGAAAGCCCTCCATCCCCCGGTCCACATGGGCGCGATAGGCCATGATGTCGGCGAGCGGTGGGCGCGTCGCCAGCCCGCGATTGGCCCGCGCATGACGCGGCCCGACCGCTTCGTAATAGGAATTGAACAGGTAGCCGTAGCGCGGATGGAAAGGCGCATAGCCCGGCGCATGGGGCTGCAGGATGAAGGTCTCGAAGAACCAGCTGACATGGGCGAGATGCCACTTGGTCGGCGAGGCGTCGTCCATGCTCTGGACCTGCTGGTCCTCGGCCGACAACGGCCGCGCCAGGCTTTCGGTCTGATCGCGCACCGCGCGATAACGCGCCCCCAGCCGGTCGCGGTCGGGTTGGCTCACCGGCCGTTTTCCGGATCGCCCTCGGGCGCGTCGCCGGGATCGGAGTTGGCGAGATCTTCATTGGCGATGGGCGCCTGCACCGGTGCGGGCTTCGGCGCGTCACCCGCCTTGGGACCGCCCTTGGCGACGGCAACCATGGCCGGGCGCAGCAGGCGGTCGTTGAGAAGGTAGCCCGCCTGCATCACCTGGGCAACGGTGCCCGCGGGCTTGGACGCGTCCTCGACCTCGAGCATGGCCTGGTGAAAATTGTGATCGAACGGTTCGTCCACCGGATCGATCTTGACGATGCCATGACGTTCCAGCGTCGCCAGCATTTCACGTTCAGTCAGTTCCATCCCCGATGCCAACGCATCGAGCACCGCGTCTTTCTTGCGATCTTCCGCAGAGACCGTCTGCAAGCCACGATTGAGATTGTCGAGCACCGCGAGCGTGTCGCGGGCGAAATTGGCGATGGCAAACTTCGCCGTATCACTGCGTTCCTTTTCGGCGCGGCGGCGATAGTTTTCCATTTCCGCCATCGTGCGCAGCAGCTTGTCGCGCAGGTCCGCCGCTTCGGCCTGGGCCTGAGCCAGCGGATCGGCCGCGGTCTCGGCGTCGGGCGCGGGCGCTTCGTTTTCCGGCGCGGGGTTAGCTTCGGTCTTTTCGGGCTCTTCGTTCATTCTACTTTACTGCCTTGCAAGAAATAGGAGGGATCAGCCGATGATGCGGCTGACGATGCGCGAGGTATAGTCCACCATCGGCACGATACGGGCATAATTCATGCGCGTCGGCCCGATAACGCCGATGGCGCCCAGGATATGTTCCGACGAATCGGTAAAGGGCGCGACGATCATCGAGCACCCGGCATTGCCGAACAGCTTGTTGTCGGCGCCGATGAAAATTTGCACGCCTTCGGCGCTGTTGGTCAGCTCCAGAAGCCGCGACAGGGTTTCGCGTTCTTCCAGCGCCTGGAACAAGTCGCGCACGCGATCCAGTTCCTCCATCGCGGTGATCGAACCCAGCAGGTTCGCCTGGCCGCGCACGATCAGATAGCCCTGGGGCAGGGTGCCGCCCGACCAATGCACGAGACCCTGCTCCACCAGGTCGCTGGCAAGATTATCAAGTTGCGACTTGTGATTTTCGATTTCCCGGCAGATTTCATCCTGCGCTTCCGCCAGTGTGCGCCCGCTGAGACGGCGGGTCAGGTAATTTCCCGCCTCGACCAGCGCCGACGGCGGAATGCCTAGCGGTAATTCGATGACGCGGTTTTCGACGACACCGGATTCGCTGACCATCACCACCAGGGCGCGGCCTTCGTTCAGACGCACGAATTCGATATGCTTCAGTGGCGCCCCGGTTTTCGGCGCAAGCACGAGGGACGCGCAATGCGACAGGCCCGACAGGGCCGAGGTCGCTTCCGACAGGGCTTCTTCCACCGATTTGCCCGACGCCGCGCACAGGTTCTCGATATCGCTGCGATCATCGGCCGACAGGCCGCCGGTTTCCAGCAACCCGTTGACGAACAGGCGAAGCCCTGCGTCGGTGGGCAACCGGCCGGCGGATGTGTGCGGCGCATAAAGCAGCCCCGCGTCCTGCAGATCGGCCATGACGTTGCGGATGGAGGCGGGGGACAGGTTCAGCCCCAGGCGCCGCGACAGGGTGCGCGAGCCCACCGGTTCCCCGGTGGCGACATAAGTCTCCACGATCTCGCGGAAAATCTCGCGCGAGCGCTCGTTGAGCTCGGAAATGCCAGCAATTCTCTCGATCGCCATGGGCGAAATCCTGTCTTTCGTGGACCACGGGGAATCTAGTGACGCCCCCCCGGACCGTCAACCACGCCCGGCCTACTTTACGCGACCGGGGCAAGGGGTTAGCTTGGCCGCCGATTCAATCCAGAATGAGGAAAGCCCATGCCCATCCGCCCGTCCGGGCGCGCGCCCGACCAAATGCGGGCGGTAACGCTCGAACCCGGTGCCAATAAATACGCCGAAGGCTCCTGCCTGGCGCGATTCGGCGACACCCACGTCATCTGCACCGCCAGTATCGAGGACCGGGTGCCGTTCTGGCTGCGCGACGGCGGGCGCGGCTGGGTGACGGCGGAATACGGTATGCTACCCCGCTCCACCGGCTCGCGCACCGACCGCGAGGCGGCGCGTGGCAAGCAATCGGGCCGGACCCAGGAAATCCAGCGCCTGATCGGCCGTTCGTTGCGCTCGGTCACCGACCTTGAGGCGATGGGGGAGCGCCAGATCCGCATCGACTGCGACGTTTTGCTGGCCGACGGCGGCACCCGCACCGCCGCCATCACCGGGTCGTGGGTGGCGCTTTATCTCGCCTTCCGTCACCTGGTGGAAAAGGGTGCGCTGAAGAAAATTCCGCTGACCGGGCAGGTCGCGGCCATCAGTTGCGGATTGTACGAAGGCATGGCCGTGCTTGATCTCGACTATGCGGAGGATTCCAACGCCCAGGCCGACGCCAATTTCGTGCTTACCCACCAGGGCCATTTCGTCGAGGTTCAGGGCACGGCGGAAGACGCGCCGTTCAGCCAGGAGCAGTTCGATCAGTTGCTGGCGCTGGCCCGCAAGGGCACGAATGAGCTGTGCGCGGCGCAGTTGCAGGCGCTCGGCCTCGACAGCTTCACCCGGGACACATGACGGCGCGCAGGCTTTCTTCCGGACGACTGGTCGTCGCGTCGCATAACGCCGGCAAGGTGCGCGAGATCGCGGCGCTGCTCGCACCCTTCGGCCTGGACGTGGTTTCCGCCGGCGCGCTTGGTCTTGATGAGCCCGAGGAAACCGGCACCACCTTCATTGACAACGCCGTGCTGAAGGCACGCGCCGCCGCGGAGGTGGCAAAACTGCCGGCGCTTGCCGATGATTCCGGTCTTGAAGTGACGGCGCTGAACGGCGCGCCCGGCATCTATTCCGCCCGCTGGGCGGGCGCGGAGCGCGATTTTTCCATGGCCATGAACCGGGTACGCGATGAAATACAAGCGAGCGGCAACGCCGATACGTCTGCGCGCTTCGTCTGCGCGCTGGCGCTGGCCTGGCCCGATGGTCACGTCGAAACGGTGGAAGGCGAAGTGCGCGGCCACGTCGTCTTTCCGCCGCGCGGCGAAAACGGTTTCGGCTATGACCCGATCTTCATCGCCGACGGCAACACCATGACCTTCGGCGAAATGGAGCCGGAGGCCAAGCACGCCATCAGCCACCGCGCCGATGCTTTCGCCAAGCTGGTCGCGCGCTGTTTCGGCGGCTGAAGAATGTCGGAGCCCTTCGGCCTGTACATTCATTGGCCGTTTTGCCGGTCGAAGTGCCCCTATTGCGATTTCAACAGTCATGTCGCCGATGCCATCGATCATGACCGCTGGCGCGATGCCTATCTCGCGGAGCTGGACCGTCTTGCCCCGGCGCTGAAAGACCGGCGGCTTTCCAGCATTTTCTTCGGCGGCGGCACGCCGTCGCTGATGGTGCCAGAAACCGTCGCCGCGATCATCGAACACGCGAAGCGGCTTTGGCCCGCGCCTCTTGAAGATACCCTGCCGGAGATCACGCTGGAGGCCAATCCCACGTCGATCGAGGCGGCGAAGTTCGCTGCCTTCGCGCAAGCGGGGATCAACCGCGTTTCCGTCGGTATCCAGGCGCTTGACGACGATGCCCTGAAATTTTTGGGCCGCGAACATTCGGCGCATGAAGCGCTGGCCGCGCTGGATGTCGCCCGGGCGCAATTTGCGCGCGTCAATGCCGACATGATTTATACGCGCCCAAACCAGACCGTCGCCCAATGGCGGCGCGAACTTGAACAATTGCTGGCGTATGATCTCGATCATGTATCGCTGTATCAACTGACCATCGAACGCGGCACGCCGTTTTTCGGATTACACGCCAAGGGCGCTTTTGCCCTGCTCGATGAAGACACCGCGGTGGACCTGTTCGAGACCACCGGCGCGGTACTGGCGGCACGCGGCATCGAAGCCTACGAGATATCGAACTATGCCCGGCCCGGACAGGAATGCCGCCACAACCTGATCTACTGGCGCTACTTCGATTATGCGGGCATCGGCCCCGGCGCCCACGGCCGCCTGACACTGGGCGACGGAAGCAAATGTGCGACCGTCGCGCCCCGGCGCCCGGACGACTGGCTGGGGATGGCCGAGGGCACCGGCACACGCCGCGTCGAAGTGACCGCGCTGGCGCCACGTACTTGCCTCGAAGAACTGGTGATGATGGGCCTGCGCCTGAGTACCGGCATCGGTGGCGACGATCTTGCGCGCATAGGTACGGGAAATATTGATACCGCCTTCAACCCGGTGCGCCTGGCGCGGCTGATCGACGGCGGTTTTCTCAGCCGTGACGCGGGGCGGCTTCGCGCTCTCGCCGAAGGACGCCTGCGTCTCGACGCGGTGCTGGCGGAATTGCTGGCCTGAACCTAGTTCGGCGTTTTCTCGAAGGTGGTCGGCGCCGGGCTGACGATGACAAAGCGCCGGTCGCGGATTTCCTTTAACGCGAGGCCGCGTTCCGCCAGCCCCGAGGGCAAGAGCCGGAAAATGCCGTCCACCCCGGCGAAGCCGTTGGGCGCGGTCAGCGCATCGATGGTGAAAATCGGCGCGGGCAGGGGACCGGGCGCGGCACTGGCCTGGAGTTGCGGCGACGCCGGTGCCGGGGCGTTTCCCCGGCTGCGGACCAGCACCGCCGCCAGCGCGGTCGCGTCGTAAGCCAGCGCGGCGAGGCGCGGCGGCGTATCACCATAAGTCGTGCGGTAAAGCCCGTCGAAGACGGCACGGGCCGCAGGCGGCGGCGCGGGGAACCAGCCGCCGAACAGCGCCGGTTCGGTAACCAGGGCAGGGTCGTCCCATTGCACCGTGCCGAGCATGCGGACCTTGCGCGGGTCCACATCGTAAAACGGCAACAACGGCGCAAGGGCGCGCAGCACCGAAATACCTTCGGGCATCAGCACCGCGTCGAAATGAACGTCGCCGAGCGTGTCCAGGCCTTCGAGCCGCTTGAGCGCGCGCTTCGAAGCTTCGTCGGTCTTGCCTTCCAGTTCCTTCCGCCGGTCGAGCAGGACCGAACGGCGGGCATCGTAATTGGCCAGGCGCCGCACGATGGGCGTCAGGGTATTGGTGTCGGCTGCATCGTAACGCACCGCGTCGGTCAGGGTCGTCACACTGCCCGCGATGGCGGCGCGCAGGGCCGCTTCGACCCGGTCACCGTAAGCCCCCGCCGGCAGGATCGCCGCAATGCGCTTGACGCCACGCGCCGCCGCATAATTGGTGATGCGGCCGATCTGGGTTTCCGGGGTAAAGCCCATGATGTAGACGCCGTTGCCCGCGACCGCACGATCATTGGAGAACGACACCACCTGCACACCGGCGGCGCGGGCCAGCGGCGCGACGGCGGCGACGGAGGAAGCAAAAACCGGTCCCAGGACCAGGCGTGCGCCATCTTCAAGCGCGATGCGCATGGCGGCTTCGGCGCCCGCAGGCGTACCGGCGGTATCCACCGGCATGATCGCGAAACCCTCCGGCCCGGCGGCAAACAGGGCCAGTTGCGCGGCATTGAGCAACGCCCGGCCGATTTGCGCCTGGGGCCCGCTGAGCGGCAGCAGAAGCGCTACCCGCGTCACCGGCACGACACCCGGCGGCGGGGTCAGGCGCACACCGGGCAGTTGCGCGGCCCCCAAGGCCGGATCGCCCGACGGCGGCGCCGGCGGAACCGCCGCGACTTCCGGCGCCGGGGCGGAAAGGGTGCGGTCGGCAACGGGCGTCCGCGCTTGTGCGGGCCGAGACTGCGGCGGAGGAGCGGGCGGCGGCGGCGAAGTTTCTTGCGTGCCTTCGAACACCTTTCTAACCTCACGCAGGTCCTCGCATCCGGCAAGGACCAGTGCGGCGGCAACCAGCGCGGCAAGGCACGGCCACTTCGTCAACGCACGCGGCGGCAAAATCGCGGGCAAGAAAAACCCCTGGAACATGAAATACCGGCGCCATCAATGGGTCGAACGCTCAAGGTCCGAAGCCGGTAGGGTAATCTTCCACCCGGACCAAGTAAACCGGAGCCATAACTCCCGATGACGCCATGACGACAGAATTCGGCCAACCGCAGGCCCTGGAACCGGGGCTGTATATCGTCGCCACGCCCATCGGCAACCTGCGCGACATTACGCTGCGCGCGCTGGATGTGCTCATGGCTGCCGACGTGATCGCCTGCGAAGACAGCCGGGTCACGGCCAAGCTGCTGGCGGCTTACGGCATCCAGACCCCGCGCACGCCCTACCACGAACACAACGCCCAAAGTGCCCGGCCGAAACTGATTGCCCGCATGAAGGCGGGCGAAGCGGTGGCGCTGGTCACCGATGCGGGCACACCCCTGATTTCGGACCCCGGCTACAAGCTGGCGCTGGAGGCCCGCGCCCAGGATATCGCCGTCACTACCCTGCCCGGCCCTTCGGCGCCGGTGACGGCACTGGTGTTGTCGGGCCTGCCGAGCGACCGCTTTTTCTTCGCCGGGTTCACCCCGCCACGCAGCAAGGCGCGGCGCCAGGCCATCGCCGCAGTAGCGGAAGTGCCGGGAACGCTGTTGTTTTTCGAATCGGCCAAGCGGCTGGCCGCGTTTCTTGATGATGCGCTGGCGGTCCTCGGCCCCAGGCCCTGTGCCGTCGCCCGCGAGCTGACCAAGCTGCACGAGGAAATAGCCCGTGGCAGCCTGGCGGAACTGGCGGAACGCTACCAACGCGACGGTGCGCCCCGTGGCGAGGTCGTCGTCGTCATCGGCCCGCCCGCCGCCGAGGCCGAGGGCGATGCGCTGGCCCGCCTGGACGGCGCGCTGGACGCGGCGCTGGCAGCGGGTGGGAGCCTGCGCGACGCGGTGGATCGGGTGGCCGCCGAAACCGGCCTGGCGCGGCGCAAGGTCTATGCCCGGGCACTGGCCCGCAACGGCGAAACGCCGTGAGGCCTGAGGCGACGGCACGCCGAGCCGCCCGGCGGCGCGGCATGATCGCCGAACAACTGGCCGCGGGCTGGCTGCGGCACAAGGGATACCGGGTGCTGGGCCGCGATTTCGTTCATCCGCTCGGCGAAATCGATATTGTGGCTCGGCGCGGCGATACCATTGCTTTCATCGAGGTCAAGTACCGCGCCACGGTGGCTTCGGCCGGTGAAGCGATCGATACGGCCAAGCGCCGCCGGGTCGCCAATGCGGCCCGTGCCTGGCTGGCGGCGCATCCTGGCAACGGCGAGCGCGCGATCCGCTTCGACGCGATGCTCATGGTACCGTGGCGCTTGCCCGTTCACATTCGCGATGCCTGGCGGACGTGAGCGCCGCCGCCAAGGGGTGGCTGGACAAGACGGCGGGAGTTTCGTCTAATTCCCCCGGTCATCATTCATATTCCCCTGCCCGAAAGGATTTCACGGTGCCCTACCGGACCTTCCTCACCCCGCGACGTCTTGCCCTGATTCCCCTTGCCCTGGCGGCATTGGTGACGCTGTCGGGCTGCGGTGGCGTCGTGGTCGGTGCCGGAGCCAGCGCCGCGACCGCGGCGGCACAGGAACGCGGACTGGAAACCGCATTGATAGATGCGCGCATCCAGACGGAGATCAATCACGGCTGGCTGCAATACGATCAGGAATTGTTGGTTTCGCTGGCAACCTCGGTCTACGAGGGCCGCGTGCTGCTTACCGGTGTTGTCCGCAACGAAAAAATTCGCGGCGACATCGTCGCCATGGCCTGGAAAGTGCGCGGCGTGCGCGAGGTGATCAATGACATCATCATTGATGCCAGCGGTGCCACCGGCACATTCACCCGCGATTCATGGATTTCCGCGCAGGTAAAATCCAAGGTCCTTTTCGATAAGGAAATCGCATCCATCAATTACCAGATCGAAACCGTGCGCCACGTGGTTTACCTGATGGGTGTCGCCCAGAACAAGGCCGAGCTGGATCGCGTGATCAATTACGCGCGCAACGTCGAATACGTGGAAAAAATCGTCAACCACGTCCTGTTGAAAAACGATCCGAGGCGCAACAGGTGATCCCCCGCTCCGGCCACAGCCCGCACGCGGGCTTGCGCGATCAGGCCAGCGACACGCTGGCGGCGATCGGCGCATCGCCGGAGATGCCTTTCGATATCGGTGAAGCGGCACTGGCGCTGGCGGCGCTGGATCGCCCGCGGGTGGCGCTGGATCGCTACCGGGCACATCTTCGCGATCTGGCCGAAGCCGTGAGCCACCGCGCCAACGGCAATACCAGCGCCGATGGGCAGGCGGCGGCACTGGCGTCCGTGATCGCGGGGACCGAAGGTTACCGCGGCGACGATGAAACCTACGACGATCTGCAAAATGCCAACCTGATCAGCGTGATCGACCGGCGCCGGGGGCTGCCCGTGGCACTCGGCATCATTTACCTGCACACGGCCCGCGCCCAGGGCTGGCGGGCAAGCGGCCTCGCCTTTCCGGGGCACTTCCTGATCGGTCTGGACGCCGGGGCCGAACAGGTGATCTTCGATCCCTTCGCCGGACGTCCCGTGGAAAGCGCAGCCACCCTGCGGGCCATGCTGAAAGCGACTGCCGGCAACGAAGCGGAACTCACGCCCGCGTGCTACGCGCCGCTTGGTGATCGCCACGTGCTGGCACGCCTGCAGAACAACATCAAGACGCGGCTCGCCGCCCAGGGTCGTTTCGCCGAAGCCATCCGTATCAGCGAATCCATGCTGCTGATCGTGCCAGAGGAAACGGTGCTGCATCGCGACCTGGGTATTTTTCATGCCGAGATGGGCAATCTCAACGCCGCGATCGGTGCGCTGGATACCTTCATAAACTTGACGACCGATGAAGAAGCGCGCCATATCACGGAAGCCCTAGTGCAAAAAATCAAAACCCGCCTCAACTGAGCCCTAAGACCATGTCACTTGCCGTTGCCTTCCAGATGGATCCGTTGGAGATGATCAACCCGGCGGGCGATTCGACTTACATGCTGGCGCTGGAAGCGATGAAGCGCAAACACGCACTGTTTCACTATCTGCCGCAGGACCTGGCGCTTACCGGCGGCCGGGTGACGGCGCGCGCGCGTCCCTTTACCGCCGCCACCGATCCGGCCAAGCCGTTCAGCGCAGGCGCGGAAGAAGTACTGGACCTGGCGGCGCTCGACGTGGTGCTGATGCGCCAAGACCCGCCTTTCGACATGGCTTACATCACGGCAACGCACCTGCTGGAGCATGTGCACCCCGAAACGCTGGTCATCAACGATCCGGTACAGGTCCGCAACGCGCCGGAAAAGCTGTTCGTAACCCATTTCGCCGAGTTGATGCCGCCGACACTGATTTCATCGGATCGTCACGCAATCCTTGATTTCCGCAAGCGCTACGAAGACATCATCATCAAGCCGCTGTTCGGCAATGGCGGCGCAAATGTTTTCCATGTTACGCCCGGTGACGAGAACCTGAACGCGTTGCTGGAGGTGTTCACCCAGCTTTACCGTGAACCGGTGGTGGTGCAGCAATACCTGCCCGCCGTGCGTGCCGGCGATAAGCGCATCATCCTGATCGAGGGTGAGCCCGCCGGCGCGGTCAACCGCGTGCCGCCGGAAGGCGAATCGCGGGCCAACCTGCATGTCGGCGGGCGGGCGGAAAAATCCGATCTGACATCGCGTGAACGCGATATCTGCGCCGCCATCGGGCCGAGCCTGCGTGAACGCGGGCTGGTGTTCGTCGGCATTGACGTGATCGGCGATTACCTGACGGAAATCAACGTCACCTCGCCCACCGGCATCCAGGAAATCAATCGTTTCAACGATGCTTGCCTGGAAGCCCATATCTGGGATGCGATCGAAACCCGCGTCGCTGAAAAGCATCCCGGTCGAACCGGCTGAACCCGCGCCGCGCCCTGAACAGGGAAGAACGGCATTGATAACCGTGAAAACGGGGGGACATACTTCGCTTCGCCCGAGTTTCCCAAGGACAGCGACGACCTGGGCAATATGTATCTGGAAGGCAGCCAGTGGAGCTGCAGGGCCGAGGAAGGATACGCGCTTTTCTTTCCGCCGCTTCTGTCCCATGGGTCCTTCCCCTATGCCGGCAAGACCAGCAGGATCATTTTCTCGGCGAACGCCCAGCTGATTTCGGTGGATTAGCGTCCCGCGACCGGGATCATTTAAAGCTGCCGGATGGGCGAGAGCGTGCTAGCCTCGGCCCCGTAACATCCGCGCTCGGGAGGCGCCGGTATGGATTTGGTCGCCAGGTTCTTACGCAACGCCGCATTTGCCGTCATCGCCGGTTTTACCGGCGGGACGGGAACCGCTGCCGCGACCGTCACCGATCTCACCGAATTTTCCCAACCCCTGACGGAAACCGCGCCCCTGTCACCGCTTGGGGACGCGAACACCCAACCGGCGGTTTTCATCGTCCTTGCATCCTCCGATGTGGATGACGACCAGCCGGAGAGCCATGCCCAAGCCCTCATGGCGCCGACATGGCCGCATCGCGCGGAAATGTTGCTCACGCGGAACGACCCTGTCCTGAGGGCACGGTCCTTCCTCCGGCCCCGACCGACAGGTCCGCCCGCCGCCTGATCCCGGCACGACATTCCCTGTTGCCAATCGACAGCGCCAGCGTCGGCGCCCCTGTTCGCCGGGGCGTGTCGGGCCCTTTCCCTATTTGATTTTTGAACGCCGCGGCGAAACGCGGCCCACCCCCCTACCAAGGATCAAGACCATGACCGCACCCGATTCACACACGCCTTCCAACCGTGTCCCCCAAACCGAGCCGTCCCGCCCCGGGATCAAGTTCGTGTTTTGCGTCATTCTTGCGCTGGTTGTCGTTGCCATCGTGATCATTCGCAACTAGCAACCTGTTCGGCAACGGGGCCCGCGCAAGCGGGTCCCGCCTTCCGCCCCGTCCCCCGCGCTCGACTTGATTCCGCCGCGCCGCTAGGATCTCAATGCCCGAGACGCGGGCACAGTGGGGGAATCAGTGGTCGCAGGTACCAATACAGTCGCGTTTCAGGGCATCGACGTGATCGATGTCGACGTACAGGTACAAATCGCACCCGGACTGCCCGCCTTTGCCGTCGTCGGACTTGGCGACAAGGCCGTGGCCGAATCCCGTGAAAGGGTCCGCGCCGCGCTGGGCGCGCTCGGTCTCGCCCTGCCGCCCAAGCGCATCACCGTCAACCTGGCCCCCGCCGACCTTGCCAAGGAAGGCAGTCACTTCGACCTGCCTATCGCGCTCGGCCTGCTCGCCGCCATGGACGTGGTGCCGGCGGATGCGCTGGCCGGTTTCGTGGCGCTGGGGGAGCTTGCCCTCGATGGCCGCATAAGCCCGGTTGCCGGGGTGCTGCCCGCCGCCATTCATGCCCATGCCCATGATCGGGGCCTGATCTGCCTCGCCGTCGCCGGGGGCGAGGCCGCCTGGGTCAAGGGACTGGAAGTGCTGGCGGCCCCGTCGCTGGTGGAACTGGTCAACCACTTCAAGGGTAGCCAGGTTTTGACGCCGCCGGAACCGCGGGCGGAGCCCGGCACCGGACCGGACGGCGTGGATCTCGCCGACATCAAGGGCCAGGAAAGCGCCAAGCGGGCACTGGAAATCGCCGCGTCGGGCGGGCACAACTTGCTGATGATGGGCCCGCCGGGGGCGGGAAAATCCATGCTGGCCGCCCGCCTGCCGGGCTTGCTGCCGCCGCTCGACCCGGCGGAGGCGCTTGAGGTTTCAATGATCCATTCCCTCGCCGGGGCGCTCACCGACGGCGCCATCCTGCGCCGCCGCCCCTTTCGCGATCCGCATCATTCCGCCTCCCTGCCCGCGCTTGTCGGCGGCGGCCCCAAGGCGCGGCCGGGAGAAGTGTCGCTGGCGCATCTGGGTGTCCTGTTCCTTGACGAATTGCCGGAGTTTTCGCGCCCCGCGCTTGAATCCCTGCGCTAGCCCGTCGAATCGGGCCGCGCCTTGGTTGCCCGCGCTCAGGCCCATGTCACCTGGCCCGCACGCTTTCAACTGATTGCAGCAATGAACCCGTGCCGATGCGGTTACCTGGGCGATGCCGCGCTGGCGTGTTCACACGCGCCCAAATGCGCCGCCGATTACCAGGGGAAAATTTCAGGACCTTTGTTCGACCGCATTGATCTGCACGTTGATGTGCCGGCGGTGGAAGCAGCCGACCTGTCCCTGCCGCCACCGGCGGAAGGCACGCGCGAGGTCGCGGCACGGGTGGCGCGGACGCGGGCCATACAGTCGGATCGCTTCCGCAAGCTTGGCGCCGAAGTGCGGACCAATGCCGAAGCCGACGGCAAGCTTCTCGAAGACATCGCCGCCCCTGATGACGCGGGCCGCAAGCTGTTGACGGAAGTCACGGAAAAAACCCGGCTCAGCGCGCGCGGCTATCACCGCATCCTGCGCGTGGCACGCACGCTCGCCGACATGGACGGTGCCGAAAACGTTTCACGGGTGCACGTGGCCGAGGCCGCCAGTTACCGCCGCGTCATGGCCAAGGGTTGAGTGGCACCCTAGACCAGGCCCAGCCATTCGAACACGACACCGGGCGGAAACGGCAGGTTTAGCAGGTTGTCAAACAGGCCCCAGGTGGCAAGGCCCGCGACGGTGGGCAAGGTGACGGTAACGATCGGCCCTTCGCGGTGACGCAGCAGATAGGCAAATACCATCACCGGGATCGAAAGATAAAAGCCGATCAGCCACAGCAACAGCGTGAAGCCGTAGATCCACCCGAACAGTTCCAGAGTGCGCTTGCGTCCTTCGGGCGAGGCTTCCTCGTCGGTGAAATCGACATCGGCACCGGTTTCGCGGGTTTCACGCGGCTCATCGCCGCGCGCGGGCAGAATTTCGCGCACCAGCTGGAATGCCAGCAGCGCAAGGGCGATCAGCCCCACGACCCACGGATACATCTTTGCTTTTTCCGGCATGTCGGAAGACTGGACGACGATGAAAATGAAAAAAGCGATCAGGAAAATCGTCAACAGGGATCGCGGCTGGAATCTCAGGCCCATGTCACGCCCCTCCTTCCGATTCGGCCCGCCGCGCCCGGCGGTCCTGCCAATAGGGATAAAACACGCTGACCAGCAATAGCGACAGGATCACCAGCACACCGGGCCTGACCAGGAAACCGAGGCCGTACAACTGGACCGAGGTCCACATGTAACGTTCCGCGATCGGGCCGAGCACAAGGCCCAGCAGCATCGGCGGGCGCGGCCAGCCGGCGGAGCGCATGAAATAACCGAGCGTGCCGAAGGCCACCATCACCAGAACATCGGTAAAGTGACCGGCGGCGGCGAAGGAGCCGATTACCGCCATGGCGAGGATCATCGGGATCATCACCGTTGGGCGCAGCTTGGTCGCCATCGCCAGCTGGCGGGTGAAAGCGATGCAGATAACGGATGTGATGATGCTGCCGATGATCAACAGCCAGATCATGGAAAAGGTCACGTCAAGATCGCGGGTCAGCATGTCCTTGCCCGGTGTGATGCCGACAATCACCAGGCCGCCGAAGATCAGCGCCAGCGTCGAGGAGCCGGGAATGCCAAAGGCCAGCGTCGGGATCAGGGCGCCGCCTTCCTTCGCATTGGTGGAGGCATCCACCGCGATGACACCGCGCACGTCGCCGGTGCCGAATGTTTCGCGCGCGCCCTTGCAGGTCTGCTTGGCATGGCCGTAGGCGAACCAGTCCGCCACCGCCGAACCGAGACCGGGAATGATGCCGACCCAAACACCGATCATCGAACAACGCAACACCAGCCACCAATTGATAAAGGCATCCCTTATGCCCTGGCGGCGGCCACGGCCGAGATCCCCCAGTGGCACATCGGCGATACCCGACCCCTTGGAAGCCATGTAGAGCATTTCCGGAATGGCGAAGAGCCCGATGGTCATCGGCACCAGCTTGATGCCATCCACAAGGTAAAGCTGGTCCAGCGTGAAGCGGTAAATGCCGGTCAGCATGTGCACGCCGATCATGGAAATGGCGAGACCGAAAGCACCGACGATAATGCCCTTCAGCGGTGCCTTGCCGCTGAGCGCACCGACCATCGCGATACCGATCATCACCAACATGAAAAATTCCGGCGGGCCAAGCAAAAGCACCAGCGGGCGCAGCACCGGGATCGCCGCCAGCAACACGAAGGCGCCGATGACACCGCCGATGGCCGACGACGTAAAGGCGGCGGAAAGCGCGCGGGCTGCCTCGCCGTTCTTGGCCATGGGGTAGCCGTCCATGATGGTGGCCTGAGAACCGCCACCGCCGGGCACCGAGAACAGGATGGAAGTGATCGAGTTGGCCGTGTTCGACACCGCCCAGATGCTGACGATCAGGGCCACCGCTTCAAACTTGTTGAGCACGAATGCCACCGGCAACAACAGTGCAATCGCGGTCTTGGAGCCAATCCCCGGCATCGCCACCAGCGTCGAGCTGATGAGGATACCCACCATCATCAGGGCGAACGCTTTCCAGTGCAAAATACCGAGCAAACCTTCAATGGCAGCATCGATCATTTAACCCCCCTTGGCCTGCTTTTTTACGCGGCCTTGCCATGACGCTACCCGATGGCTCGGGGCCTTTCAACGCCGACGGCATAAAACTCGCACGCGGCGGGGAGTTGGATTAAGATTTGCCCCCAATTCGGGTAGGGGGGTGACATGCAGCTTGGCACCGACAAGATGATCGCCGAAAAGGCCGACGGCATCGGCTGGATGACCTTCAACCAGCCCGAACGGCGCAACGCCATATCCCACGAAATGCGCCTGGCGATCCTGCAAATCCTCGAAGACTTCGAAAACGACGATGCCGTCAGGGTCATCGTCATGACCGGCGCGGGGGACAAGGCGTTTGTTTCCGGTTCCGATATCTCCAAGGGAGAAAAGGGCGGCGCCACGCCGCAGCAGCTCGAGGAACAGAGCAAGGTTTCCGAGCAGATGCGCCGGCGCTACGAAGCGGTGTCCAAGCCGCTGATCGCCATGATCCGGGGGTACTGCCTGGGCGGCGGTGTCGCCACCGCGTTGCAGGCCGACCTGCGCATCGCCGCCGACGATGCCCAGTTCGGGGTTCCCGCCGCCCGGCTGGGCAACGCCTATAATTGGGATTACACGCGCAAGCTGGTGGAGATCGTCGGCCCCGCGCGGGCCAAGGAAATCCTGATCACGGCCCGGCGCTACAGCGCGGCGGAAGCGCTGCAAATGGGCATGGTCCACCAAGTGGTGCCGGGCGGGGAACTGGAAGCAACGGTCCGCGCGCTCGCCGCCAGCATCGCGGACAATGCACCCCTGTCGCTGCGCGCCGCCAAGGTGATGGTGGATGAAGCCGCCCGGGACGCGGGCGAGCGCGACATGCCGGCGGTGGAAGCCATGCGCAAGCTGTGTCTCAACAGTGACGATTTCCGCGAAGGCCGCCGCGCCTTCATGGAAAAGCGCAAGCCGGTCTGGACCGGGAACTGAGCGCAAGGAAACGGCGGCAGCCCGTCACCGGACCACCGCCGCTAGATTGAAGCGCTGAAGCGCTATTTCATGAGCTTCTTGAACTGCTCCATGATTTCTTCCGATGCGCCGAGAATGTCTTCGTTGGTCTGGCGCATTTGTTCCGGATCCAGCGGTGAAATGGTCTTGCGGGCCTTCTTGGCCTCGCCGAGCGCCTTGGGATCGGAAAGGACCCCGGCGAAGGCTGTCCGCAAAATCTTCACCCGGTCCGCCGGAACGCCTGGCGTGGTATAGAACGGCCGGCCCGCTTCCAGCGGTGCCACCAGCAGGCTTGCGAGCTGGCGCCGTGCGCTGCTGACCACATCACGCAGGTCCGGCGTACCCTTCGGCACTTCGGGATGCGGCGCGCCGAGCTTGCCGATAATGCGGAATTTTTCTTCCCGGATCGCCGAGCGCATGGTCTCGAAACTGCCCGCCGTCATTTCCACGTCGCCACGGGCAACCGACAGAACCTTTTCGCCGTTGGAGCCGTAGCCGGTGATGATTTTCATCGGAAAACCGTCCAGCTTCAGAACCATGGAACGCTGGTAGGCACCGCCGCCTGGACCGGTCGTGCCGACGGTGATGACCCGCCCGCCGCGCTTAATATCCTTTAGCGATTTCAGTTTCGACGATTGCCCCACAAGGAACACCGCCGTGTTGGACGCGGTGCTGCCCAACGGGATCATCTTGCGCACATCGTACTGCACGCCCTTTGTCTTGGTGCGCTGCACCAGGGCGATGGCACGGGAAAGAATGGCGATCTCCGTGCCGTCGCGCTTGGCCTGGTTGTAGATGTAATTGGCGGCGACAATGCCGCCCGCGCCTTTCATGTTGATGGCAATGGCCTTGGGCGTGCCGGGCATGAAGCGCGGCATGTGCCGCGCCATCAGGCGGCCGTAATAATCGTTGCCGCCACCCGCGCTGGAGCGAATGATGACCTTCAGCGTTTTACCCTTGTAAAAATCCGCGGCCACTACCGGCGCGGGCAAGGCCGCAACCGCCGTCGCCGCGAAAGCGCCAAGTGATGCGAGCATCAAGCCGCGATGAGTAACTGATTTCATGAAGTCTCTCCCCTTGGATTATTCGTATTGTTCTGAATAAATATTTTTATTTTTGATTGCCGAAAATCATGGGGGCTCAGGCAAAGCCTGTCAACGATCGGGGAAAACCGTTCTTCGTGGACTCCGCGCCGGGCCTTCTGTAGCCTTTATCCACCATATAAAAAGGGGCTGATAAGCCCCACGCAGGGGAGGTCAAAATGGCGATCACCGCACCGTCCACCGCTCTTTCGGGGCTCACCGTACTGGACATGACCCAGGCCCGCGCCGGACCGGTCTGCGTCCGCCAGCTCGCGGATTGGGGCGCCAACACCATAAAGATCGAACGTCCAGGCAATCCGCCCGATTGGGCAGGACGCTACGAAGCCGACTTCCAGAGCAAGCACCGCAACAAGCGTTCGATGGTGCTGGACCTGAAAAGCGACGAGGGCCGTGCCGTGCTCGGGCGGCTGGTCGCCAAGGCCGATGTGGTGGTGGAAAATTTCCGGCCCCGGGTGAAAGACCGCCTTGGATTCGATTACGAGTCCCTGAAAAAAATCAATCCACGCATCATTCTCGCCAGCATTTCCGCCTTCGGCCAAGACGGTCCCTATCGCGACCGGCCGGGCCTGGACCAGATCGTGCAAGGCATGTCGGGCTTCATGTCGGTCACCGGTGAACCGGGCCGTGGACCGATCCGCGCCGGCGTCGCCATCGCCGATATCAGCTGCGGCATATTCTGTGCGTTGGGAATCCTGACGGCACTGATGGAACGCGAACGCTCCGGCCAGGGACAATGGGTGCAGACATCGCTGATGGAATCGCTGCTGTCATTCATGGACCTGCACGCGGCGCGCTACCTCGTCAACGATATCGTGCCCAAGCAGGTCGGCAACGAACATCCCACCGGCGTACCCACCAATACTTACAAGACGTCAGACGGCTATGTCAGCATCTCGATCATGCCGCGCATGTGGCCGGACCTGTGCCGCGCCATTGAACGTCCCGATGCCATAGACGACGAACGCTTTACGACGCGGGAAGCGCGCCGCGCCCATCGTCAGGAATGCAATGGCATGATCGCCGACGCGATGGCAAGGTTCACCACCAGGGAAATGCTGGCACGCCTTGCCGCATCGGATATTCCATCCGGGCCGGTCTACACCATGGACCAGACATTTGCCGATCCGCAGGTGCAGGCCCTCGACATGGTGCAGGCGTTGTCGTCGCCATCCATGGGGGATTTCAGGCTGCTGAACCAGGCCTTCCGCCTGTCGCGCACACCCACTACGAACTGGACGGGGATTCCCGAATACGGCGAGAACACCGACGAAGTGCTGGCCGAGTTCGGGTTTTCCAGTGATGAAATCGAAAAACTGAAAGCTGCCGGCGTCGTCGCTGATCACGATGCCGGGGCGGTGGAAGCCTCCTGACGCGAAGAACGAAAATCAGGAAATGGAGATGTAGCGCGCGCCGTTGACGTGCAGCATCTGTCCCGACATGTAACGACAGCCGTCGGTGCAAAGGTAATGCGCTAGATCGGCGATTTCCTCGCGGGCGGCGGAACGTCCCATGGGAATGTCGCCCCGCGGCGAACGGTGACCGGAATCGGCCGGCTTGTTGGTATCCACCCGGCCCGGCACGATGCAGTTGACCGAAATATTATGGGGTCCCAGTTCGGTCGCCAGCGCCCCGGTCATGCCCGCCATGCCCGCCTTGGCGGTGGCGACGTGACAGCGGTTGGCAACGCCTTCATGGCCCGAACCGCCACCGATATTGACGATCGTTCCCTTACCGCGTTCGATCATGTAAGGCACGCAGGCGCGAACACAATGGAACGAACCGTTCAGCGTGGTTGCCATGGTCAGTTGCCATTCCGCCAGCGTGATTTCCAGCAGCGGCGCGTAGCTGCGCACGTTGGCGTTATTGACCAGGATATCTATGCCGCCGAAATGCCTGGCGGTTGCTGCCGCCATCGCCGTAGCCTGATCGGCATCGGTAATATCGGCGCGCCAGGCCAGGGCCCGGCCGCCATCGGCCTCTATGGCGGCGACGGTTTCCTTCGCCGCATCCTCGGACGCCCGGTAATTGACAACCACCGCCGCGCCCGCCCGCGCCAGGCGGCGGGCAATCGTGGCGCCGGTATTGAGCGCGCTGCCGGTGACAATAGCCACCTGGCCATCGAGATCACGAACGGCATCTTGGGAAGTGGACATGGCGGTCTCCCTCGCTGGTCGCGCTCAAGGGCGCCCGCTCAGGATATCAGGATTTCGCGGCCCGCCAAACGGCGTGCAGTGGCGCTAGGCCGCCTGGATACGGTCGAGGTAGTCGGAGGTTTCGCGGAGCGCGGCAGACACCATTTCCTTGGCGCCTTCACGTTCCATCAGCGTGGAGATGGTCGCCTGGGCGTGAAGCAACAGGAAATCGTAGAACTGCGGGCGCGGGCTGGATTGCAGCATATCGAGCAGACGGCCCATGGAATCGGTGATCTCTAGGAGTTCCGGATGACCCTGCATGCGCAAGTCTAAGGCGATGTTTTCGATCATGCGGCCGATTTCCTCGTGACGTTCGGCGGTCGCGAGCGCCACCGGCTTGCCGTCGGGCTTGCCTTCCCGGATCTGCTTGATGAGCCAGGAGATGCGCTGGGCATAACGGTTGAGACGATGATGATCGATGCTGGCCCGCGCCTCGGCCACCGCGTCTGAAGACGCCATGGCATCGCGGTCGCCGGTAACCTTGAATCGCAGGTTGTTGAGCACAATGATATTGCCGAGCCCCAGTTCATCTTCCTGGCCGCGTGACGGCGAACGGCGGTCGGGACCGACATAGCTGGAGGTGACGACGAATCCCTTGCGGTTTTCAATCAGCGCCGCGATGCGGTCGTTGATGATCTTGTGGGAAATCGCCAGGGCCACGAGATCGTCCACACCGGCTTCCATGCCGTTGTTGACCATGCGGATATCGGGCGTCCAGCTGAAGCCGATGATCGGTACGAAGGGATCGGCGGAAATGTTCTCGATGCGAATTTCACGCACCATCTTGCAAATGGCGCGATTATCGGAGTCGATATCGAGCAGGATCAAGTCGGCGCCACGATCGACGATGGCGTTGCGGGCGGGCCGAAGTTCCGGAAAATCGTTCACATGGGTGAAACCCAGTCCCATGACTACCGAACGCAACATGGCGCGGGTATGAGCCACGGGGTGAAAAAGGACAACGGTGGCCTTGTCCAACGCGTATTTCTTGTTGTCGATCTGCACGATCACTTCCTTGATCAGGAATACTACAAAATAGGTCCCAGTAATGCTGCTGAAGGTATTAAATTTCTCTTTCGAGAGAATGTCGTGACGAAACCCTGTCGAATGTTCGTCAAATGTATGTGTGTTTTCATGGTGTTGGGGCAATCCCTATCGAATGGGAATTGATTTGAATTTTAGCTATCGCCCGGCACGGGCAACCGACATCACGGAACTGGCGGCCCTGCACCGGCGCGCGATTCTGGCGGGGGGCACGGCCTGCTATACGCCGACGGAGTGTGAAAGCTGGGCGGCGGGCCTGAACCCGGCTTTTTACGAAAACGCCCTGGCGGAAGCGACGCTGTTCGAGGTCGCGGAGGATTCATCGGGAATCATCGCCGCCTTCGGCGCCAGCCGCGGCGACGAAATCTGGCTGATGTATACCGATGCTTCCTGCATGGGTCGCGGCATCGGCGGCGCCTTGCTGGCACGGCTGGAGGCGGATATCGCGGCGCGCGGACACGCGGTCATGACCCTCCGCGCATCGCTGAATGCCGAGGGGTTCTACGCCGCACGCGGCTGGCGCAAGGTGGAAACCTTCGGCCACACCACCCGCGGCGGGCTGGTGCTGACGGCGGTGAAAATGGAAAAGCCCGCGCTCAGCGCACCATAGGGCCGACGTCGGCGCCGCCCAGGATATGCACATGATAGTGCGGCACTTCCTGGCCGCCGTTAGCGCCCGCGTTGGCGATCAACCGGTAGCCGGATTCTGCCACCCCCGCCGTGCGTGCGATCGCACCGACGGCACGGGTAAAGGCGGCGATTTCCGCATCGGTCGCCTTCGCGGCGAAATCGTCATGGGAAACGTAAGCACCCTTCGGAATCACAAGGATATGCACCGGCTTCTTCGGGCTGATATCGTTGAAGGCCAGCACATGGTCGTCTTCAAATACTTTCTGGCAGGGAATCTCGCCGCGCAGGATGCGGGCGAAGATGTTGTTGGCGTCATAGGCCATGGCGTCGGCTCCTCGCGGGCGGTCGGGATACCCAAGCGGTAGCAGATCACGCCCGTCCTGTCACGACGGCCAAGGGTGCTGGACCGGGACGCCAGAATTGCCTAGCTTGTGCCGCCATGAGCACACCCGCACCCCAGCCCCCCGGCGTATTGAACTTCACCACCTGCGTGATGGCGGCCCTGCCGCCACTGTTCTGGTCGGGAAACTTCCTGATCGCGCGCATCATGCACGACCAGATTCCCCCGATCCAGATGTCGCTATGGCGCTGGACGCTGGCACTTGTGATTCTGGCGCCGTTCGGGCTCGCCCAGTGGCGCGCCCATGCATCGCGCCTGCGCCAGGAATTGCCGTTCCTGATTTTGCTCGGCGGTGTAGGCATTACTGCGTTCAACTGTTTCATATACGCCGCGCTGCATCACACCACCGTGGTCAACGCGGCGCTGATCAATACCCTGATGCCGGTCTTCACCTTCGTGCTGGCGGCGGTGATCCTGCGCGAGACCCTCCACCGGCGCCAGGCGGCGGGGGTGGCGCTGGCGCTGGCGGGCGCGGCGGGCATCATCCTGCGCGGCGGCATGGGGGACTTTTCCCTGGCGGCGCTGAACCGGGGCGATCTTCTGGTCGTCGGCGGGGTTGTTTTCTGGGCGCTTTACACCGTGCTGATCCGCTGGCGGCGCACCGGCCTGCCGCTGAACCTGTTCCTTACCGTGACGATTTTTTTCGGCGTCGTGATCCACCTGCCGTTCGTCGCGTGGGAAGTCGCCAGTGTCGGCGGCTTCACGCCGACGGCCCGGAGCCTCGGCGCCATCGTCTACTTCGCCCTGTTCCCGTCGGTCGCCGCCTACATCCTGTGGAACCGCGCCGTCGCCCTGCTGGGACCGGGGCGCACGGGCATGTTCATGTACCTGATGCCGGCCTTCAGCGCGGCGTTGGGGGTAGGCTTCCTGGACGAGGCGTTCCGCCTCTATCATGCGATCGGCATTGCCCTGATATTCGCCGGGATCACGCTGGTGACACGGCGACCGAAAGTCGCCGCCTAGTCCTTCTTCGGACGCGACGCCTTTTCGGCGATGCCCGACGTGCCTTCGCGCCGCGCCAGTTCGGCCCAGACATCTTCCGGCGCCACGCCCGCTTCGGCCCACAGCACCAAAAGGTGATAGAGCAGGTCCGCGCTTTCCCGCGTCAGCGCCGGGGCGTCGCCCTTGCGGCCTTCGACCGTGGTTTCGAGGGCTTCTTCCTCGACCTTGGCGCAGATCAGATCCGCCCCGCCCGCGAACAGCGACGCGGTATAGGACGAGCCCGCATCGGCGCCCTTGCGCGAAACGATGGTCTGGTAAAGCCGGGCGAGAACGGCGGCGGTGTCGGTATCGCTTGTCATGGTCCTAGGGGTAGCAGATCGGCGCGCGTCACGCGAGCCTGACGGCAAGACCGGCGGCGGCCATATGGGCCTTGGCCTCGGCCACCGAATAGGTGCCGAAATGGAAGATCGAGGCAGCCAGCACCGCCGCCGCGTGGCCTTCGCGCACGCCTTCGACCAGGTGATCGAGGGTGCCGACGCCACCCGACGCGATCACCGGCACGCGCACCGCATCGGCGACGGCGCGGGTCAGCGCGCAATCGAACCCGGACTTGGTACCGTCGCGATCCATGGACGTCAGCAGGATTTCCCCGGCGCCGAGCTCCACCATGCGCCGGGCCCAGTCCACCGCGTCGAGCCCGGTGGCATTGCGCCCGCCGTGGGTGAAGATTTCCCATTTGCCCGGTGCGGTCGCCTTGGCATCAATGGCGACTACGATGCACTGGTTGCCGAATTTTTCCGCCGCCTCGCGCACGAACTCGGGCCGTGCGACCGCCGCGGTATTGATCGAGACCTTGTCCGCGCCCGCGAGCAGAAGCTTGCGAATGTCCTCGACGACGCGCACGCCACCACCGACAGTCAGGGGCATGAAGCACTGTTCGGCAGTGCCGCGCACGACATCGTAAAGCGTGTCGCGATTGTCCGACGACGCGGTGATATCGAGAAAACACAATTCATCCGCCCCGGCGGCGTCGTAAACGCGCGCCTGTTCGACCGGATCGCCCGCATCGATCAGGTCGACGAAGTTGACGCCCTTGACGACGCGGCCATCCTTGACGTCGAGACAGGGAATGATGCGAACCTTGAACATGGATCAGGACTTCGTTCCGGACAAAATAGCCAGCGCCTTTTTCGCATCGATGCGGCCATCGTAAAGCGCGCGCCCGATGATAACGCCTTCGATGCCTGAATCTTCCACCGCCTTGATTTCCTCGAGATCCGACAGCGCGCTGACGCCGCCCGACGCGATCACCGGCGTCGTCAACGCCCAGGCAAGATCGGTGGTAGCATCCAGGTTCACGCCCATCATCGCGCCGTCGCGGGAAATGTCGGTATAGATGATGGCGGCAACGCCGGAATCTTCGAACTTGAGCGCGAGATCAAGCGCCTTGACCCGCGAGGTCTTGGCCCAACCAGCGACGGCGACGTAGCCGTCGCGGGCATCGATGCCGACCACGATGCGACCGGGAAAGGCGCGGCAGGCTTCCTTCACCAGTTCCGGCTGTTCCAGCGCCACGGTGCCGAGGATCACCCGGTGCACGCCCTTTTCCAGCCATATGCGGATCGTCGCCATGTCGCGGATGCCGCCGCCCAACTGCGCCGGGACCGAGATCGTCTTGAGGATGGTTTCCACCGCCATGTCGTTGACCGGGCGGCCTTCGATGGCGCCGTTGAGATCGACCAGGTGCAGCCACGAAAAGCCCGCGTCCGAAAAGGCGCGCGCCTGGGACGCGGGATCGGCGTTGTAAACCGTGGCCTTGTCCATGTCGCCCTGGAACAGGCGCACGCAGGCGCCATCCTTCAGGTCAATGGCGGGAAATAAAATCATCGCACTGGTGTCTCCGGTTACGGCCGCCAGGCCAGGAAGTTTTCAATCAGCTTCAGGCCCACCGCCTGGCTTTTTTCCGGGTGGAACTGGGTGCCGACGATGTTGCCACGCCCGACGGCGGCGGTAATCGGCCCGCCGTAGTCGACCCGCGCGATCACGTCCGAATCACGCTTGGGCACAAGCTGGTAACTGTGCACGAAATAGACGTGATCGCCGTTGTTGATCCCGGCAAAAACCGGATGATCGGCGACGGCAAGGGACAGGTCGTTCCATCCCATGTGCGGCACCTTCAGCGCGCCGACATCGAGCGGGCGAACCTCGCCCGCGATCCAGCCCAACCCGTCATGCTTGCCGTGTTCAAGCCCGCGTGTCGCCATCAGTTGCATGCCGACGCAGATGCCGAGAAAGGGCTTGCCCTTGGCCATGACGTTTTCGTTGAGCGCGTCGATCATACCGGGCAACGCGCGCAAACCGGCGGCGCAATCGCCGAAAGCGCCGACACCGGGCAGCACGATGCGGTCCGCGGTCTTCAGTGCTGCCGCATCGCCCGTCACCGTAACCTTGCCAACACCGGCGGCACGCTCGAACGCCTTGGCGGCGGATCGCAGGTTGCCCGAACCGTAATCTATGATGACGGTGCTCATGCCCGCTTCACCCGCGCACCGGGCCGAGCGCACTGAGATCGAGATAACGGCGCAACGCCGCATCGCGATCCGGCGCGGCGATAATGCCGACCGATTTCCAGCCCTTGCGCGCAAGGTACGCCCGGCGCCAGTCGTTGGCGGAACACCCGATCCAGACCGATACCGCCAGTGTGGCCACCATTGCCGCTTCTTCGTTCACACCCGCGAACTCAAGCGCCGCCGCCGCACCGTGCAGCGCAAACAGGCCGATGCCGACGAGCCACATGCGCCCCGCCAGCGCCCACAGGCCGCCGAACAAAAAGGCCCACCAGTTGAATCCCTCGCGCAGCACCAGCGCTTCCCCGGCAGCGGCGGAGAACGAAGGCGGTAGGTGAACGGTGTAGATGCGCATGATCGCCCCTAGAGCGAGCCGCCGAGCACGCCCTTGGTCGAGGGCACGGCATCTCCCTTGCGCGGATCGATCTCGACCGCTTCGCGCAAGGCGCGGGCCAGGCCCTTGAAGCAGGATTCGATGATGTGATGCGCGTTTTCGCCGTAAAGATTTTCGACGTGCAGCGTCAGGCCGCCGGCCTGGGCGAAGGCCCGGAACCATTCCTTGAACAATTCGGTGTCCATATCGCCGAGCTTGGCTACGGGCAGTTTCACCTCATACACCAGGTAGGGGCGGTTCGACGCGTCCAGGGTCACCCGCGACAGGGTTTCATCCATCGGGATGTAGGACACGCCGTAACGGGTGATGCCCGCGCGGTCGCCCAGCGCCCGGGTCAGGGCTTCGCCGAGGGCAAGGCCGCTGTCCTCGGTAGTGTGGTGAAAATCGATGTGCAGGTCGCCCTTGGCCTTCAGTGTGATGTCGATCAGGCTGTGGCGCGAAAGCTGTTCGAGCATGTGATCGAGAAAACCGATGCCGGTCGAGACGTCATAGGTCCCCGTGCCGTCGAGATTGACCTCGACGGTGATGCTGGTTTCCTTGGTCTTGCGCTCAACGCGGCCGATACGGGCGGCCATGGCCATCTCCTTGGCGATGGGACCGGGCCCCCGCCGGGGGCGGGGCGGGTCCGAAGGCGCCTTTTAGCAGGAAGGGGCGGGTTCGGGAAGGCCGCTGGGCGCAAAAGCCCACGGTCTGGGCGTGCCGGGCCTTTCCATCGCCCTATGGTCTGGTATCTTGGCCGCCTTCAGCGGAGAAAATCATGACCGAAGACACCCAAAATCCCGGCTGGCACGGCACCACCATCCTTTGCGTCCGCAAGGGAGCGGGGGTGGTGATGATCGGCGACGGCCAGGTTTCCATGGGCCAGACCGTGATCAAGTCCAACGCCCGCAAGGTGCGGACCCTGAAGGCGGGGCAGGTGCTGGCGGGTTTCGCCGGGGCCACGGCGGACGCCTTCACCCTGTTCGAGCGCCTTGAGGGCAAGCTGGAAAAGCACGGCGACCTGACCCGCGCCTGCGTCGAGCTGGCCAAGGACTGGCGCACCGACCGCTACCTGCGCCGCCTGGAAGCGATGATGGCGGTGGCCGACACCAAGGCATCGCTGGTGCTGACCGGCACCGGCGACGTGCTGGAGCCCGAGGACGGGCTGATCGGCATCGGATCCGGGGGCAATTACGCCCTGGCGGCGGCCCGCGCCCTGATCGACCGCGACGACATGGATGCCGAGGCCATTGCGCGCCGCGCCATGGAAATCGCCGCCGGCATCTGTGTCTATACCAACACCAACGTCACCATTGAAAAGCTGGGCGCGTAAAACATCATGGCCGAAATTTCCACCGCCACCACCTTCAGCCCGCGCGAGATTGTTTCCGAACTGGACCGCTACATCGTCGGCCAGAAGGATGCCAAGCGCGCCGTCGCCATCGCATTGCGCAACCGCTGGCGGCGCCAGCAACTGGAGCCGGACCTGCGCGACGAGGTCATGCCCAAGAACATTTTGATGATCGGGCCCACCGGCGTCGGCAAGACGGAAATCGCGCGGCGCCTCGCGCGTCTCGCCCAGGCGCCGTTCCTGAAGGTCGAGGCCACCAAGTTCACCGAGGTAGGTTACGTCGGGCGCGATGTCGAACAGATCATTCGCGATCTTATCGAGGCCGCTATCGTGATGACACGCGAACGCGCGCGCAAGGCGGTAACGGCGCGGGCCGAACTGGCGGCGGAAGAACGCGTGCTGGATGCGCTGGTCGGTGAAAACGCGAGCCGCGACACGCGGGAAAAATTTCGCGTGCGCCTGCGTTCCGGCGAGCTGGACGACAAGGAAATCGAGATCCAGGTCAGCGATGCCCAGGGTGGCATGCCGACATTCGACATGCCGGGGATGCCCGGCGCATCGGTGGGCATGATCAATCTCAGCGACGTTCTGGGCAAGGCCTTCGGCGGGCAAAAGAAATCACGGCGCGTTCTGGTTGCAGAATCCCACAAGCTTCTGGTCGAGGAAGAAGCCGACAAGCTGGTGGATCAGGACACCATCGTGCGCGACGCCATTGACAGCGTGGAGCAGAATGGCATCGTCTTTCTCGATGAAATCGACAAGATCTGCGCGCGTTCCGATCACCAGGGCGCCGATGTTTCCCGCGAAGGCGTGCAGCGCGACCTTTTGCCGCTGATCGAGGGCACCACGGTCACCACCAAACACGGCGCGGTCAAGACCGACCACATCCTGTTCATCGCGTCGGGGGCGTTTCATCTGGCCAAGCCCTCCGACCTGTTGCCGGAGCTGCAGGGCCGCCTGCCGATCCGGGTCGAGCTTTCGGCGCTGAGCGTAGACGACTTCGTCCGCATCCTGACCGAACCGGAAGCCAGCCTGATCCGCCAGTACAATGCCCTGCTGGCGACGGAGAACGTGACGCTGACCTTCACCGAGGACGGCATCCGCGAAATCGCCATCTTGTCTGCGGAAGTGAACGAGAACGTGGAAAACATCGGCGCCCGGCGCCTACACACGGTGATGGAACGGTTGCTTGAAGACATCAGCTTCACCGCTTCCGACAACGCCGGGATGGAAGTGACGATCGATGCGGCTTACGTGCGCGAGCGCGTCGGCGACCTGGTCAAGGATTCGGACCTGTCCAAGTTCATTCTTTAGCCGTTCCCTTGATCAGCGCCAGCAGACGGCGCACCAGTCCCGGTTCCATTTCATGGATGCGTTTGGCCAGAAGGTTAGCCAATTCCGTCGCATCCGCTTCCAGCCCCGCCGTGTCCACCGTCACCCGTGGGTGTGACAGCGCCGCCAGACGCTTCAGTTCATCGGCGTCTTCCCAGATCAGGTGAAAGTAATCGCAGATCTGCAACAGCAGGACCGGCGACGGGCGACCGCGGCGGCCGTGTTCCAGCGCCGAAAGATAGGCGGGCGAAAGTTGCAGGTCCGCCGCCATGCGCTTCAGGGTCAGGCCCTCGGCGGCGCGCAGTTCACGCAGACGCTGGCCGAAGGGCGTCATCGGTCGCGCACCCGGCGCAGGTAGACGTAATAGGCCCCGGCACCGCCATCGCGTGGCTGGGCCTGGGCAAAGGCGACAATGATCGGGCGCAAGCCGGGATCGTTGAGCCAGCCGGGCAGCGCGGCGCGGATCACGCCTCCCTCGCCCATGCGGCCCTTTCCGGTAATGACCAGCGCGCAGCGCGCGCCACGGTTCTGGGCGGCGCGCAGGAAACGGCCGAGCGCGCCGTGGGCCGCCGCAAGGGTATGGCCGTGCAGATCAAAACGCGCATCGATGGCCAAACGGCCGCGGCGCAGCCGCGTCGCCGTGCGCCGATCCAGGCCCGGCGCGGCACCGGGCGCCAGATCGGGTGCGGAGGGCGGCGTCACGGCGGGACGCACCGGGACATGGGCGACGGGGCGCGGACGCGCGCGCGGGGCGGCGGTCTTGACCCTGGGCTTTTCCGGCAGTTGCACCGAGGGCTGAAGCCGATCGCGCCCGGCGAGCGGCTGCACGGCGCGCACGACATGGCGCCAGAGTTTTTCGTCGTCGCCGTCTTCGGCGTGCACGCGGGTGCTGCGCTTGCGCGGATTTTTCACGATTCGCGCCGCCGGGCGGCGGCCGCACGGGGCAGCAGGATCCAGGCGCGCCCCCGCAGGCGCATGCGCCCGGCACGCGCCGCCGCGTCTTCGCCCCAACCGAGAAAAATATCGCCACGCACGGCGCCGCGAATGGCGCCGCCGGTGTCCTGCGCCACCATCAGCCGCCGCACCGGGGCCAGTCCTTCAGCCGCGGTGCCCGCTTCGGGCGCGGCGGCAATAAACATCGGCACGCCCATGGCAAGGAAACGCCGGTCCACCGCGAGCGAGCGTTCCGGCGTCAGCGCCACGCCTTCGGCGCCGATAGGCCCATCGCCTTCAAGCACGCGAAAGAACACGAAGGCGCGGTTGCGTTCCATCACCACCCGCGCCTTGCCCGGATTGGCCGCGAGCCAGGCACGGATCGACTGCATCGAAACCTGTTCCAGCGGCATCGCGCCCATGTCCACCAGCACGCGGCCGATGGCGGTGTAGGGACGGCCGTTCTTGGCGGCGAAGCCCACCCGCAGCACGGTGCCGTCGTCCAACGTCACCCGGCCCGAGCCCTGGATTTCGAGAAAGAACGCATCCACCGGATCGTCGAGCCAGAGAATTTCCAGCCCGCGCCCGGCCAGGTGCCCGCGATTGATGGCGCGCCGGTCGGCATAGGGAACGAGACGGCCGCCATTGACGCGCCCCGCAATCGTGCGGCCGCGAAAATCGGAATCGAAACGGCCGAGATCGACACTGACAAGATCGTCGGGGCGGCGGTACACCGGCACCTTGTAGCGCGCCGAACGCGCCCGCGCGCCACGTGCGGACGCTTCGTAATAGCCGGTGAACAGGCCGTCTTCGCCGTTTTCGCCAATCGTGCCGAAGGGCACGAAGCGGTTTTCTATGAAAGCGCGGGCCGCTTGCGCATCCATGCCCGCCGGATCAAGCGCCAGAAGATCGGTGCACACCGGCTTCCAGTCCCCTGCCCGCCCGGCGATCGCAAGCGGCCCCACCGGCCGGTCCGATGCGCGGCCCAGATGAGTGTGACAGGAGCGCAGCAGCGCCTTGAGCGCATCGCGCGGATCGTCGGTGCGCCAGCCCGGCAACTCGTTGAAGGTCGCGCGCGCCAGCGCGATGCGGTCTTCGGCCACGCGCGGCGCGCAAGATGCCGCCACCAGCACGAGCAGAACCGCGGCCACCGCCCGCATCGGGCGCGGCACTTTATTCAGGCATTTCGGTGGCGACGAGTGTCCAGTTCGGATCGGAACTGCGGGTGTTGCGTTCATAGGTCCAGATATCCACACGTTCCTGGAAGTGGTCCGGATCCCCGTCCACGACCTTGTCTTCGGCATCACGGGTCACGTTGATCTGTTCACTGACGTAGCGCACGGTCACCGACGCGGTCCGCCCATCCATGGACGCATCGGTTATCTCCGCTTCCTTGATGCGGACAAGGGTGGTGGTCAGGGTCTGCTTCGCTTCCTCGCGTTCCTTGATGGCACCGGCGAAACCTTCAAACACCTCCTTGGACAGGAGCGGTTTCAGCTTGGCGGTCTCGCCCTCGGCAAAAGCCATGACGATGTATTCGAACGCCGCCTTGGACTTTTCCTGGAAATCGGCGGGATCGAAATTCGGATCGGCGAGCTTGATCTGGGTCAGCGCCGCGCCGAGCGGGGTTTCCGGCTGGATCTCCGCGGCCTCGGCGTCGCTGCCCGGCAACTGAACGACGTTATCGTCACCCGGCGCCCGGTTGGCCCCCGGTATGCGGCGATCGTCCTGACCCGGGAACGGGGTCGGCGGACGTTCGTTGCCGGTGCGCCGGCCCAGCACAGAGCGCAGGCGCAGGATGACGAACACCGCCACCAGCGCAAAAAAGACGATGTCGATGAACTGGAAGCCGCCGCCCATGAATAAGTGTGTTCCTTCTGTCCGTGCCGCCGAAGGGCACGGAATAACAGGTTTTCCGAAGGCAACGTATCAACGCAGCCGGGCAAAATCCAGAGCCGTAAGAAAAAAGGGGTGGACTTCAGGCGCCCGAGACCCAATCTCTCGGGTCATGGCGCTTCTTCTTTTCCTGGCCTTCGTGGCCGTACCCATCATTGAAATCACGGTGATCATCAAGGTCGGCGGCCTGATCGGCGTCTGGCAGACCGTGGCGCTGATCGTGCTGACGGCGGCCGCAGGCTCGGCCCTGGTCCGCGCCCAGGGCTTCCAGGTCCTGGCCCGGGCCCAGCAAAGCCTTGACCGGGGGGAGTTTCCGGCCGGGGCGATGGTGGACGGGCTGTCCCTTCTGGTCGCCGGCGTGCTGCTGCTGACGCCGGGATTCGTCACCGATGCCATGGGCCTTGCCCTTCTGGTGCCGCCGTTGCGCCGCGCCATCGCGGGATGGATTTTGCGCAACCTGCTGCGGCACGGCCATGTGCACGTTCACGGCGGGTTCGGCACGGCCAGCCGGCGCGCCCCCGACGACGGCGTGATCGAGGGCGAATTTCGCGAAATCCCGCCCGATGAGCTCGGCGACGGCCGCAACCGGTCGGGCGGCTGAGGCGCTTCCTTGCGCGACCCGGCGATCCAAGCTAAAAACCGGCGCCCGAGACGTTTCGATAAAACAGGGGACAGAAAATGAGCGATGCGACCGATACACCGGCAAACGGCAGCGGCGAAGCTGGCGAAGCCGCCGAACAACCCTCGGTCAATTGCCTGACCCAGTACGTCAAGGACCTGTCGTTCGAGAACCCCAACGGTCCCGAAGGCCCCGCCGCCGCACAGGGTGAGCCTAACGTGGACATGAATGTCCAGATCGGCATCAACGCCCAGCCCGACAACATTTACGAAGTGACCCTGGCCGTCGACGGCAAGGCTTCACGCGGCGAGACCGACCTGTTCGTGATCGAGCTGCATTATTCGGGCCTGTTCGAGCTGGTGAACGTTCCGGCGGAACACCTAGACGCGGTTCTTTACGTCCATTGCGCGACGCTGTTGTTCCCCTTTGCCCGCCAGATCGTCGCCGAGACCACGCGCAACGGCGGATACCCGCCGCTGCTGCTCAGCCCGATGGATTTCACCGCGCTGTTCCAGCAGCACATCGCCAAGTCCCAGCAGGCCTGAGCCGCCCTACTTTTCCCAGATTGCATCCTTGATGCCGCCGACGAAGGCGGCATGGGCCGCGAGTTCCTCCGCCCCCGCTTCGTGGGGACGCGGCGCGCGGGCCTCGCGCGGCTGCGCCCTGGCCGCCGCCGTCGCTTCGCGGGTTTCGGCACCGAAGCCGAGGCCGGGCTGGCGGCCGCCGGTCAGCTCCAGGTAAACCTCAGCCAGCAATTCCGCATCGAGCAGGGCGCCGTGCACCGTTCGCGCCGAGTTATCTATGGCGAAGCGGCGGCAGAGCGCATCAAGGGACGCGGGCGCACCCGGAAACTTCTTGCGCGCCATCATCACCGTGTCGGTCACCGGGTGGGACGAAAGATCGTCGCGCCCGATTTTTTTCAGCTCCGCGTTGAGGAACTTGAGATCGAACTCGGCATTGTGAATAACGAATCCCGCATGGCCGATGAAATCCAGAAAGTTATCCGCTTCGTCCGCGAAGCGGGGATGGGCCGACAGGAATTCCGCCGACAGGCCATGCACCTGGAACGCTTCGATCGGCATATCGCGTTCGGGATTGAGATAGGTCTGGTAGCTCTTGCCGGTGGGCACGCGGTTGACCAGCTCGATACAGGCGATTTCCACCACCCGGTGCCCGGCGGCGGGATCCAGCCCGGTCGTTTCCGTATCGAGAACTATTTCGCGCATGCGCATTGGCTCCTTCAGCGTGACAGCGACTTCACTATAGAAGAAAGCGCCGCCCATGTATGGCGAAGTCCCAACCCGGTGGCGACCCGGTAATCGGCGCGTGCCGACTTGGCGGCTTCGCTCATCTGCCGCGCACGCACCTGGGCCAGGCGCGCCGCCGTCATGCCCGGACGCGCCAGAACACGGGACGCCTGAACAAAGGGCGGTGCCGTCAGCACGATCACCGCATCGCACAGCGCTTCGGCCCCGGTTTCGAACAGCAACGGAATCTCCAGCACGCACAAACGGGCGCGGCGCTGGTTCTGGGCCCGAATGAAAGCAATTTCGGCGGCCCGCACGCGCGGATGCAAAAGCGCTTCGAGCCGCGCCAGCGCCGCGTCATCGCCAAACACCGCCGCCCCCAGACGCGGACGTGAGACGATGCCGTCGCTGACCGCTTCGGGAAACGCCCGCGCCACATCCTTGACCGCGTCGCCCCCCGGCGCCAGCAGCGCGTGCACGCAGGCATCGGCGGAGAACACGGCGAGACCCATGCGCTTGAGCATCATTGCCGCGGTGGACTTGCCCATGCCGATGGAGCCGGTGAGGCCGAGAACTCGTGTGCGCCCACCATCCATGCCGCGCTAGCCGTTCCGTTGCAGGAGATGGGCGCGCAGCGCCGGGGTCACCTCCGGGGTGACGCCGAACCAGGCCGAAAACCCCGCCACCGCCTGGTAAAGCAGCATGCCGAGCCCGTCCACGACCCGGTGGCCGCGGGCCCTCGCATCCGCCAGAAGCGGTGTTTCCAGCGGGTTGTAGACGATATCGTAGACAACCGCGTCACGGTCGAGCGCGGCGAGGTCGAGGTCCAGCGGTTCCTGGCCGGTCATGCCCTGGGTGGTGGTGTTGACGACGATGCCCGCATCCTTCAGAACGGCGCCGCGACAGGCCCAGTCCATGACATGGACACCGGCGCCAAGCGCCAGTGCCAGGGCTTCGGCCCGCGCCAGGGTGCGGTTGACGATGCGGATGTCGCCCGCGCCCATGTCCTTGAGCGCCACCGCCGCCGCCCGCGCCGCACCACCGGCGCCGATGATGACCGCAGCACCGCGCCCGGCATCGAAACCGGGCACCGAGGCGTTCAGGTTCTCAGTGAAACCGAAAGCATCCGTGTTGGTGCCGTGAAGGCTGCCGTCACTGCCGAAGACCACCGTGTTGACCGCGCCGATACGCTTGGCCACAGCATCAATACTGTCCATCGCCGCCAGCGCGGCTTCTTTATGCGGCACGGTGATATTGACCCCGCGAAACCCGAGACGCGCCAGAACCCGCAGGGCCTGGCCGAAATGTTCCGGGGCCACCGGCAGGGGCACGAAGGCCCCGTTGATGCCGTGCAGGTCGAGCCAGTAATTATGCAGGCGCGGTGACAGGGAGTGCGCCACCGGCCATCCCATCACACCCGCCAGTTGTGTCCGGCCCGAAATATTCATGATCCCACGACCCCGTGTTCGCGCAAAAACGCCAGCAGCGGCAACAGCGGCAGCCCGAGGATCGAGAAATAATCCCCGTCTATGCGGCTGAACAGCTGCACCCCGATCCCTTCAAGATGATAGGCACCGACCGAGGACAGGATATCGTCCCCGGCGCGGTCGAGATAGTCATCGATGAAGGAATCGGTAAACGGCCGCATAGTCAGTTTCGGCCGTTCCGCATGATGCCAGATGCGCCGCCCGTCGCGGACGATGACGGCGCTTGTCGCCAGTTCATGGGAACGGCCCCGGAGGGTGCGCAGATGCGCCTGCGCTTCAATCATGTCTGCGGGCTTGTCGAACCAGGTGCTGCCGCAGACAAGGATCTGGTCAGCGCCGATGACCAAACGGCCCGGTTGAGCCGCGCTGATGCGTTGTGCCTTCATCTCCGCCAGCCGGGTCGCGCCGTCCCCGGCGTCAATGCCTTCGCCCTTCAGGGCACGCTTGATCTCGTCCTCGTCTACATGGGCGGGTATGATGTCCGGGTCGAGCCCGGCGGCGCATAACAATGTCTTGCGCACCGGACTGGCAGAGGCCAGGACGATTCGGGACTGGTCCCCGTAAAGTGATGATCCCGCTTCTGACATGGGGGCTGTTTTGCTCTTGGGTGGTGTTGGCAAGTCCAAGATAACGCGCCGGCAACTTTGGTGAAAGCGTGGACAAGAGCGGCTTTATACACAGGGGGGGCAAAAGCCTGCCCGTTGTCCCTTTGCTTCAGGTCCGGTTATTAGCCTGGGGGTAACGAATCCGGTTTTGGGTGAATTGCGGGTATGAACGATCCATCGGTTCGGTTTTCCCCGTTTTGCACATTTTTGATGACGAGAATTTTTTGGTGCAACGAAAGCGATTTTCCCGATCCTTACCCGGATCATTCCCTGCGGGGACCGATATTCATTTTTTATTTTCGGGATCGGTGAGATCGGGGGACAAAAACTAATCCCCATGATTCTTGGCACCAACTACCTCTACAGCCTTTAATATATAAATACTGTAATAAGAAAGAGTAGCGGCCCCCGACACGGAGTTCCCTTGACCGAAAAACCTCTCATCCAGGCCCTTAACGGTATCCGCCAGCCGAGACCACCGATCTGGCTCATGCGTCAGGCGGGACGGTACCTGCCCGAGTACCGGGAGCTCCGATCCCAGGCGCGGGACTTCATGCATTTTTGCTATTCACCGGATCTCGCGGTGGAAGCGACCTTGCAACCGATCCGGCGTTTCGCCATGGACGGCGCGATTATCTTTTCCGACATCCTGGTCATTCCCCATGCCCTTGGTCAGGACGTGCGTTTTGTCGAGGGCAAGGGACCGGTTCTCGATGCCCTTGCGGATAATGCCGCGGTTTCGGCGTTGGCCGGGTCGCTCGATCAGGAACGTGCTGCGCCGGTCTATGAGGCGCTGTCCAAGGTTCGCGCGCAACTTCTCCCGGCAACGGCGTTGATCGGCTTTGCCGGCGCGCCCTGGACGCTGGCGACCTACATGATCGAAGGGGGGTCCAGCCGCGATTTTGCCCGGGTCAAGGAATGGGCCTATACCGATGCGGCTGGGTTCGGCGCCCTGATGGACAAGCTGGTCGCGGCCGTGACGACGCACCTGATTGCGCAGATCGAGGCCGGCGCGGAAGCGGTGCAGATTTTCGACAGCTGGGCCGGGGTTCTTGATGAAGATATGTTCCAGAAATGGTGTGTCGGGCCGATCGGGCGCATTGTTGCCGGTGTGAAAGCGGCGCACCCATCGGTGCCGTTTATCGGTTTTCCCAACCGTTGCGGCGCGCTTTATCGGAACTTTGTCGCGGGAACCGGCGTCAACGCGGTTTCCATAGACGCGGCCGTTCCGATGGACTGGGCACGGGAGCATTTGCAATCACGAGTTTGCGTTCAGGGAAACCTTGATCCCATCGCGCTGAAATCCGGCGGCGCGGCAATGACGGACGCGGCGGAGCGAATCCTTTCCGGACTGGGTCAGGGCCCCCATGTTTTCAATCTTGGTCATGGCGTCATCCCTTCGACCCCGCCCGATCATGTCGCCGAGCTGGTCGCCCTGGTGCGAGGTTCGCCGTCGTGAGCCGGATTTCCGTCGTCCTGTTCAACCTCGGCGGGCCCGACAGCCTCGACGCGGTAAAGCCTTTTCTGAAAAACCTGTTTTCCGATCCCGCCATTATCCGCGCGCCGGGCCCCGTTCGCTGGTGCCTGGCACGGTTGATTTCATCGCGGCGCGCACCGCTGGCGCAGGCCATTTATGCCGAGATGGGCGGGCGCTCGCCGATTTTGCCGGAGACGGAGGCACAGGCCGCCGCCTTGATTAAAAGTCTGAAAGCGAAAGCACCGGAGCATGAATGGCAGGCCGTCATCGCCATGCGCTACTGGCATCCGTTTGCCGATGCTGCCGCAGAGGCGGTCAGGGAATTCGGCCCCGACGAAATCGTGCTGTTGCCGCTTTACCCGCAATATTCGACGACGACAACGGGCTCGTCGGTGGAAGACTGGACACGCGCCGCAAGCCGGGCCGGGATCGAGGCGCCGACGACCACGATCTGCTGCTACGCCGATGAACCGGGCCTAGTCATGAGCCTGGCGGCGGGTACTATCGAAGCCGTGCGCCGTGCGCGGGCGCAAGCGCCCGATGCCCCCGTCCACGTGCTGTTTTCCGCCCATGGGTTGCCCAAGCGCGTGATCGATGCGGGCGATCCCTACCAGTGGCAGGTCGAACGCACGGTGGCGGCAGTGCGCGCAGCACTTGACGGGGATGTGGCCGTCGGCGCGGCCCGGTTCGTGACCTGCTACCAGTCCCGGGTCGGGCCGCTGGAATGGATCGGTCCGGCGACCGATGCCGCGATTACCGACGCCGCCGAGGCGCGCGCGGCCATCGTGGTGGTGCCGGTCGCCTTCGTGTCGGAACATTCCGAAACGCTGGTGGAACTAGATATCGAATACCGCAAGCTGGCCGAGGCGGGGGGCGCCGCGGCCTATGAGCGGGTGCCGACGGTGGGTACGGGTCTCGCCTTCATTGACGGCCTGGCGCGCCAGGTCCTCGCCGCCCGGGGCCGGGAGGATATCCTGTCTGGCGGAAAAATCGTATTAAATTCAAGGATTTGTCCCGATTCTCAAACCTGTTGCGCGTTGGCCGATTAACGTTTCGGTCAAGCAACGACTATAAGCGAGGTAACGATGGGCGACATGCTGGCCACCTATTTTCCCTGGATCAAGGCGCTGCACATCATCGCCGTCATTGCCTGGATGGCGGGGCTGTTGTACCTGCCGCGCCTGTTCGTCTATCACGCCGAGGCACCGAAGGGCTCGGACCGCTCGGAAATGCTGAAAGTGATGGAACGCCGCCTGCTGCGCGCCATCATGAACCCGGCGATGATCGCGGTTTTCCTGTTCGGCGGGCTATTAATGGCGACACCGGGCGTGCTGGCGGGCGGCGGCGCCTGGTTCAAGGTCAAGCTGGCGGCGGTCGCGGCACTGGCGGCGGTGCACATGGTCATGGCCGCCTGGCGCAAGACGTTCGAGAACGATGCCAACACCCGCCCGGCCGGGTTTTACCGCATGGTCAACGAGGTGCCGACGGTACTGATGATCGTGATCGTGATCATGGTGGTGGTGCGTCCGTTCTGAGTTGGCATCGGTAAACGAGATTTGACTTGGGCACGGCTTTTCGCTAAATCAGACGGGTCAAGAACGACGCGCCCCACCGGCGCGTCCTGATTTCCCCCCGATCTTTCCCCGCCCCTTATCCCCCCGCGCATTTTCCCTGTAAGCGAAATCCGATTGCGCAATCAGACCAGGGACAAGCCGGGAACAAGTCTCCCGCCCCTCCCATAACCCCCGTGTCATCGCCATGAATCTCCAGGAACTGAAACAGAAATCCCCGGCCGATCTTCTTGCCGTCGCCGAAGAATTGGAAATCGAGAACGCGTCCACCCTGCGCAAGCAGGACATGATGTTCGCGATCCTGAAGGCGCTGGCCGATAACGACACGCCGATAACCGGCACCGGGGTTCTCGAAATTCTTCAAGACGGGTTCGGTTTCCTGCGTTCGCCGGAATCGAATTACCTGCCGGGGCCCGATGATATCTACGTGTCGCCGTCGCAGGTACGCCGCTTCGGGTTACGCACGGGTGATTCGGTCGAAGGCCAGATTCGTGCGCCGAAGGATGGCGAACGCTACTTCGCGCTGCTGAAGGTCGACAAGATCAACTTTGGCGATCCCGACGAGGTTCGCCACCGCATCAACTTCGATAACCTGACGCCGCTTTATCCCGATGAACGGCTGAAGATGGAAATCGAAAAGCCGGGCAAGGATATGACCAGCCGGGTGATCGATCTGGTCTGCCCGGTGGGCAAGGGCCAGCGTGCGCTGATCGTGGCACCGCCGCGCACCGGCAAGACGATGATGCTGCAAAACATCGCCAATTCCATCGCCGAGAATCACCCTGAATGTTACCTGCTGGTGCTTCTAATCGACGAACGTCCCGAAGAAGTCACAGACATGGCCCGCACGGTGAAGGGCGAGGTGGTCAGCTCCACCTTCGACGAGCCCGCGGTGCGTCACGTCCAGGTCGCGGAAATGGTGATCGAGAAAGCCAAGCGGCTGGTTGAGCACAAGCGCGATGTCGTGATCTTGCTGGATTCGATCACCCGCCTTGCGCGCGCCTACAACACGGTGGTGCCGTCGTCGGGCAAGGTGCTGACCGGTGGCGTGGATGCCAATGCGTTGCAGCGCCCGAAGCGTTTCTTCGGTGCCGCGCGCAATATCGAGGAAGGCGGGTCGTTGACCATTATTGCCACCGCGCTGATCGATACCGGCTCACGCATGGACGAAGTTATCTTCGAAGAGTTCAAGGGCACCGGTAACTCGGAAATCATCCTTGATCGCAAGCTCACCGACAAGCGCACCTTCCCGGGTATCGACATCACCAAGTCGGGCACACGCAAGGAAGAGCTTTTGGTGGATCAGGGAACGCTATCGAAGATGTGGGTGCTGCGCCGCATCCTGATGCCGATGGGCGTTACCGATGCCATGGAATTCTTGCTCGACAAACTGAAGTCTTCGAAGACCAACGAAGATTTCTTCCAGCAGATGAATACCTGAACCCTGGTGTTCAAACGAAAAGCGGCGGGGATGTCCCCGCCGCTTTTTTGTATGGGTTCGGCCGATCAGGGAATGAGGATCGTTGATCCCGTGGTCTTGCGCGATTCAAGATCGCGGTGGGCCTGGGCTACATCCTTGAGGTCGTAACGCTGGTTGACCTCGATCTTGACGGCGCCGGACTTGACCACGCCGAACAGGTCGTTCGCAGTTTCTTCGTAGTCCGCACGGGTCGTTATGTAATGCGCCAGCGTCGGGCGGGTGAGGAAGAGCGAACCCTTCTGGCTCAGCGCCAGGATGGAGAACGGCGCCACCGGGCCCGAAGCATTGCCGAACGACACCATCATGCCGCGCACGGCCAGGCAGTCGAGCGAGCCTTCCCACGTATCCTTGCCGACCGAATCGTAAACCACCGGCACACCCTTGCCGCCGGTGACTTCCTTGACCTTGTCGACGAAGCTTTCGCGGGTATAGATCACCGGATGATCGCAGCCATGTGCCTTGGCGAGCGCGGCCTTTTCATCGGAGCCGACGGTGCCGATCACCGTCGCGCCCAGATGCTTGGCCCACTGGCAGGCGATCAGGCCGACGCCACCGGCGGCGGCGTGGATCAGTACGGTGTCGCCCTTTTGCACGCGGTAGGTGACGCGCAGCAGGTAACGTGCCGTCATGCCCTTGAGCATGATGCCCGCCGCGATGTCGTCATTTATGCCCTCGGGCAGGGCGAGCAGGCGATCGGCGGGCACGATGCGTTCCTCGGCATAGGCGCCGAGGATGGAGCCGTAGCAGATCCGGTCTCCCGGCTTGACGTTGGTCACACCGTCACCGACGGCTTCGACCACGCCCGCACCTTCAACGCCGAGCGCATGGGGAAGCGAGGGCAGCTTGTAAAGACCGGTGCGGTGATAGGTGTCGATGTAATTGAGACCGACCGCCGTCTGGCGGATGCGGGCCTGGCTCGGTCCCGGCGCGCCGGGATCGACATCTTCATAGACCAGGGCTTCGGGACCGCCGTAGGCGTGAACGCGAACAGTTTTGACCATGTTATGCCTCAGGCCAGGTTTTGTTTGAGGAACGCGGCCGTGCGCTCATTGGCTTCACTGGCGGCGGCCGCGTTGTAATTGGCGCCACCGACGCGGGCGAAGGCATGATCGACACCGGCATAACTGTGCGCGGTGCAGAGAGGATTCGCTGCCAGCGCGTCCTTGATCTTGGCCTGGGATTCGGCGGGGCAGAAACCATCGTTCTCGGCGATGTGCAGCATCAGCGGCTTCTTGATGTTGGGCACCTGGCCGAGATAGTCGTCGATCTGCACCGGGTAATAACCGACGGATGCATCGGAATCGGTGAAGAACGACGTGGCATAGGCGAGCGAACCGCCGAGGCAATAGCCGACGGTGCCGACCTTGCCGCTGCATTCGGCCATGCCGCGAAGATGAGAGATAGTGGCCTGGATGTCGCCGACGCCGGTGGCGAACTCGGGCAGGAACTTGTTCATCAGGGCAAAGGCCTGGTCCCATTCCGCCTGGGACTGATCGGTGATCTGCACGCCGGGCTCGATGCGCCAGAACAGGTCGGGGCAGGCAACGGCGTAGCCTTGGGCGGCGAAGCCGTCGGCAAGGTCGCGCATGACCTTGTTCACGCCGAAGATTTCCTGGATCAAAACGATGCCGGGCGCGGGTGTCGAAGCGGGCAGCGCGAGGTAGGCGGAAAAACTTCCACCGTCCGGCGCTGTGATCTTGATGTCGGGCATGGAGTTCTCCTGGGTCTTGATGTCTGGGCGGGTTCTGTCTTAGCGGCTCACGTCCACGCCTTCAAGGGCGAGCAGACGCGCCTTGGTGGCGAGGCCGCCGCGCCCGGAATAACCATGCAGCTTGCCGTCGCCGCCGAGCACGCGGTGGCAGGGGATCAGGATCGGGATCGGGTTGGCGCCGCAGGCGGTGCCGACGGCACGTGCGCCGCTTTCCAGGCGGCGCGCCAGCGCGCCGTAACTTTCCGTGGTGCCGAAGGGAATGTCGCAAAGGCCGCGCCAGACTTTCTGCTGGAAGAGCGTGCCTTCCGGGGCGAGGGGCAGATTGAAGCGGTCCAGGCGGCCGTCGAAATAGGCGGCCAACTGGTCGCGGAATTCCGCCAGCAGAGGCGTCGGCCGCGGGCTGCGCAAACGGGTGCCGACCGCCCAGGCGAGCAGGGTGATGGCGCCGGATTGCTCGAACACGGTCAGGTTGCCGACCGGGCTGGCGACGCTCAGGCGGTGGACCGGGTCCGGCCCCAAAATGGCGGGATCACGCGCGGGCAAGGGCATCTTTCAGGGCCTCCGGATCGGTGATGGGCAGGGAACAGGTGCTGGCGACACAAATATAGGCGGTTGGGCCGTCGGGCGCATTGTTTCCGGCCTTGGCGGCGGCGGGGTGGCCATCGGGTAATGTCGTTCCGGGGGCGAAACGTTGGATCACGAGGTCCGGTTGCGGTGCCTGGTGGGCGGCGCGCAGAAGCGCCCGGGTGGCATCCTCGCCGGGGCGGCCGATGATGACGAGCTGGACCGGGTGGCGCAGCAATTGCGCGGCGTTGATAAGGGTGGCCAGGGGAAAGGCATTGCGCTCCAGCTCGCCGGAAAAGGCCCGGATCACCGCTTCGGCGCGCTCGCGGTCATGGCTGTCACCCCCCATCGCGTAAAGGCGGGCGAAAGCCAGCGCCATCAGCCCGTTGCCCGAAGGCGTGGCGCCGTCATGGGCGCTGCGGGTGCGCACGATCAGGTCACTGGCATCTTCGGCGGTGAGGAAATAGCCCCCCTGTTCGCCGTCGCGGTAATGGCGCTCCACGATCCCGTCCCAGGCGCGGGCGGTTTCGATAAAGCCATCGTCGCCGTCGATTTCATAAAGCGTCAGCGCGGCGTTGATCATGGCGGCGTAGTCGTCAAGGGTTGCGGCGCTGCCCTGGCGCCCGGCGCGATAGGAATGAACCAGCCGTGCACCGCCGGGCAGGCGCAGGCGGCTGTTGACGAAATCGAAGGCGGAACGCGCGGCGTCGATCCAGTCGCTGCGGGCAAGCGTCGCACCGGCGCGGGCGAGGGCGGAAATCATCAGCCCGTTCCAGTCCGCCAGCACCTTGTCGTCCCAACCGGGGCGCACGCGCCCGCCACGGGCGGCGAGCAACTTTGCCCGCGCCAGGGACAACCGGGCCTCTTCCTCATCGTCGCGCAAATCGGGTGCGTTGATGCGGTTGAGAATGTTTTTGCCTTCCCAGTTACCCTGGGCGCTGACGTCGTAGACTTGCTTGAACAATTGCGCATCATCATTGGTGCCGAGAACCGCATCCACCTCGGCTTCGGTCCAGACGTAAAACTTTCCTTCCACGCCTTCGCTGTCCGCATCCAGCGTTGCCGCGAAACCGCCGCCATCGGCAATCATTTCCGCCAGCATCCAGTCCGCCGTTTCGGTAATGCGCTGGGCGAAAAGCGGGTTGCCGGTCAGGTTGTGAACAAGGGTCAGCAACGACAGCAATTGTGCGTTGTCGTACGTCATTTTTTCAAAATGCGGCACCAGCCACCGGGTATCCGTCGCGTAACGCGCATAACCGCCGCGCAGGTGATCGTAGATCCCGCCCTGGCTGATCTTGGTCATGGAAAAGATGACGGCTTCGCGCAGCGTTTCATCGTTGGCGGCTAGGCCGGCGCGGAGCACGAGTTCGAACACGGGGACATGGGGAAATTTTGGCGCGGTGCCGATGCCGCCGTGAACGGAATCGAACTCACCGATCAGGCGGCGGGCCAGCTCAAGCGGCAAGTCTTCGGCAATCAGCGTTCCGGCTTCCGCACGATTCATTTTCGTTAGCGCATCTCGGATCGCGGCGGCGTTTTGCGCGACCTTGTCGGCCTGGGTCGCGTAGATCTCGGCGACCTTTTGCAAAAGCGCGGGAAAACCCGGGCGGCCGTAGCGGGCCTCGGGCGGGAAATAGGTGCCGCCCCAGAACGGCGTGCCGTCGGGTGTCAGGAACATGGTCAGCGGCCAGCCGCCGTGTTCGCCCAGAAGCGACAGCGCGGATTGGTAGATGCCGTCTATATCGGGGCGTTCCTCGCGGTCGACCTTGATCGAGATGAAGTGGCGGTTCATCAGTTCGGCGGTGGCGGGGTCTTCGAAACTTTCATGGGCCATGACGTGGCACCAATGGCAGGCGGCGTAGCCGACCGAAAGCAGGATCGGCCTGTTTTCCGCTTGTGCCCGCGCCAGCGCGTCGGGGCCCCACGGCTGCCAGTGCACCGGGTTGTCGGCGTGGCTGAGCAGGTAGGGGCTGGTTTCCTTGTCGAGTTCGTTTCGCATTTGAAATGGTATGGTCCGGGCGACCACAAGACTGGTGCCGTTTGCCGGTTCGGTGTATGCGGGAACCTGGCCGCCACCCAGTTTGGGGCCCGGGTCGCGGTGGAACAATGCTTTTCTGGTCCCCTGACCACACCCGTTAAATGATCCGATAACGAAACGAAATTATGACCACTCCAACCATTTTCGCCCAAACCACCGGACGCGGCGCCGCGGCCCAGGCCGTGATCCGCCTTTCCGGGCCGGGGACAGCGGCGGCGCTGGCGGCGCTCGGCATGGAGCCGTTGCCGGCGCCAAGGGTGGCGACCCGCGTGCGCCTGCGCGACCCCGATAGCGCGGTGGTGCTGGACGATGCCCTGGTTCTGTGGTTTCCGGGTCCGGCCAGCTTTACCGGGGAAGACGTGGCGGAGCTGTCGATCCACGGCGGGCGCGCCGTGATCGCGGCCGTGGCGGGGGCGCTCGGCCAAATGCCCGGCCTGCGCCCGGCGGAGCCCGGGGAGTTCACGCGCCGCGCTTTCGAGAACGGCAAGCTGGACCTGACCCAGGTGGAGGCGGTGGCCGATCTCGTCGCCGCCGAGACCGAGGCCCAGCGCGTGCAGGCGCTCGATCAGCTCGGTGGCGGGCTCGGCAGTCGGTTTGAGGGCTGGCTGGCGCGCCTGACCGCGATCATCGCCGAGGTCGAAGCGGCAGTGGATTTCGCCGATGAGGAAATCCCGGCGGATCTTCTTGCCGGGATCAATAACAAGATATTGGGGTTGATAGAGAGCTTTGATCTAAATATTGACGAAGGAGATCGCGGTGAGCGTCTGCGCGAAGGCTTGCGCGTTGTGATTCTGGGCGCCCCTAATGTCGGCAAGTCCAGCGTGCTCAACGCCATCGCCGGGCGCGATGCGGCCATGGTCTCGACCACCGCGGGCACGACGCGCGATGTGATCGAGGTCCATCTCGATCTCGGCGGGCTGCCGGTGATCCTCTCCGACACCGCGGGCTTGCGTGAAAGCCTTGATGCGCTGGAGGCCGAGGGCGTGCGCCGGGCGCGGGACCGGGCGGAAACCGCTGATTTGCGGCTGGTGGTTTTCGATGCCTCATGCCCGGCGCCCGATGCCGCCTCGGCGGCGCTGCTGGGGCCCGGCAGCCTGGGGGTGATGAACAAGATCGACCTGGCCGGTGCGGATGTGGCACCGGATTTCATCCCGGTTTCGGCCCGGGAAGGGCGTGGGATCAAGGAGCTGCTGGACCGTATCGAACAGGCCCTGGCCGAACGCCTTGGCCGCGCCGCCCCGGCGCCGCTGACCCGGGCGCGGCACCGCGCCGCGCTGGTCGAGGCCCGCGACGGGTTGCGCCGGGCGCTGGAAACGGATGCCACCGTCGCGCCGGAACTCCTGGCCGAGGAGTTGCGCTCCGCCGCCCGGGCGCTGGGCCGGGTGACCGGCAGGGTGGACGTGGAGGACGTTCTGGGCCGCATCTTTTCAGAGTTCTGTATCGGCAAGTAGGCGCGACTGTTTCACGTGAAACATTTGGGCGCCCCGACCGCTCGGGCCGCTTTCCCTTTGACAGGGTCCGGCCTGTGGGTAGATTGTCAGCGCCATGAACATTGAGCCCCAGACCCGCTTTGACGTGATCGTCATCGGTGGCGGCCACGCCGGTTGCGAAGCCGCGGCGGCGGCGGCACGCATGGGCGCGGCCACGGCCCTGGTGACCCACAAGCTCGAGACCATCGGCGAAATGTCCTGCAATCCCGCCATCGGCGGCCTTGGCAAGGGGCATCTGGTGCGCGAGGTGGATGCGCTCGACGGGGTTATGGGGCGGGTGATCGACCGCGCCGGGATCCAGTTTCGGGTGCTTAATCGCTCCAAGGGGCCCGCCGTCCGGGGGCCGCGTGCCCAGGCGGACCGCAAGCTTTATCGTCAGGCCATGCAGGAAGTCCTTGGCGCCCAGCCGGGTCTCAGCCTGATCGCGGGGGAGGTGGATGATCTCACCCTCGACGGCGCCGGGGCGATTTCCGGGGTACGGCTGGCGGATGGCCGGGAACTGGCGGCAGGGGCGGTGATCCTGACCACCGGGACCTTTCTGTCGGGACTGATCCACATGGGCGAGGAACGTATTCCCGCCGGCCGTGTGGGTGAGGTCCCGGCTCTAGGCCTTTCCGCGACGCTCAACCGGTTCGGGTTCGCGGTGGGGCGGCTCAAGACCGGCACGCCGCCGCGCCTCGACGGCACCACCATTGACTGGTCCAGCCTGACGGTTCAGCCCGGTGACGACCCGCCCGAGCCTTTTTCGGCGTTGACTGAGGCGATTACCACGCCTCAGATCCCGTGTTATATCACCCGCACCACCGAAGCCGGCCACGTCCTGATCCGGGCCAACCTGCACCGGGCACCGATGTATTCCGGCCAGATCAAGAGCACGGGCCCGCGCTATTGCCCGTCCATCGAGGACAAGGTGGTGCGTTTCGCCGATCGCGACAGCCACCAGATCTTCCTTGAGCCCGAGGGCCTGGACGATCCCACGGTCTATCCCAACGGGATTTCGACCTCCTTGCCGCGCGACATTCAGGAAGCGTTGCTCAAGACCATTCCCGGCCTGGAAAACTGCCGCATGATCCGTCCCGGCTACGCCATCGAATACGATTACGTTGACCCGCGGGAACTGTCCCATTCCCTTGAAACCCGCAGGATTCCCGGACTTTTTCTCGCCGGGCAGATCAACGGCACGACCGGCTACGAAGAGGCCGCCGCCCAGGGAATCATCGCCGGGATCAACGCCGCCCTGCGGGCGGGCGGTCGTGATGCACCCTTTATCGTGGACCGGGCCGAGGCTTATCTCGGCGTCCTGATCGATGACCTGGTGACCCGGGGGGTGAGCGAGCCCTACCGGATGTTCACGTCCCGCGCCGAATATCGGCTTTTGCTGCGGGCCGACAATGCCGACCAGCGCCTGACGCCGCGCGGCCAGGAGATCGGTTGCGTCGGTTCTGTCCGGGCCACCCATTACGCGGCGCGCCGGCAGAAACTGACCGAGGGCCGGGCCCTTCTGGAAAGCCTGAGCGCCGCGCCGGGCGCGCTGGCCCGGCAGGGTTTGGCAGGCGGGCGCGACGGGGTGCGGCGCAGTGCCTGGCAGCTTCTTTCCCACGACCGTGTGGGACTTGGCGACCTGATCGGTGTCTGGCAGGAGCTAGGCCAGATTCCGGCAGATATTGGGGCCCAATTGGAATACGACGCTAAATATGCGGTTTACGTGGATCGCCAGCAGGCCGACATAGAGGCCTTCCGGCGCGACGAGGCGCTGGCGCTACCCCCTGATTTCGATTACCGGACCGTCGGCAGCCTGTCCAACGAGGTGCGCGAAAAGCTGGCCCGGGTGCAGCCCGGGACCCTGGGGCAGGCGGCGCGGATACCCGGAATCACCCCGGCGGCCATTACCGCGCTGCTGGGCCATGTTCGCAAGAACCCCGTCAAGCGGTCGGCCTGATTCGTCGCCATGCCGGAGGCGCCGCTCACGCCAGAGGCTTTTGCCGCCCGCACAAATGTTTCACGTGAAACATTGGCGCGTCTGACGGCTTACGCCGACACCCTGGTCCGTTTCCAGAAAACCCTGAACCTGGTGGGGCCCGCGACCCTGCCGGATATGTGGCGCCGCCATTTCCTCGATTCGGCGCAGCTTTTCGACCTTTTGCCAACCGGACCCGAGCCGTTGACGTTGCTGGATGTGGGGTCGGGCGCGGGCTTCCCCGGCCTGGTGCTGGCGGCGATGGCCGCCGGTGCACGCCGCTCCCTTGATCTGCATCTGGTTGATTCGGACACCCGCAAATGCGCCTTTTTGCGCGAGGCGGCGCGGGCGGCCGGGATCACACCGACCGTGCACAATGCCCGGATCGAGGCGGTGGCGCCCTTCGCCGTGGATGTCATCAGCGCCCGGGCGCTGGCCCCGATATCCCGGATTTTCGAGCTTTGCGCGGGATTCCTTGAGTTTGGCCCGGTGCGGCCCAGCTTCCTGCTGCTCAAGGGGCGAACGGGACGAGAGGAATTGACCGAGGCGGCCAATGGGTGGAAGATGCAAGCCGAAACCCGGCCCAGCATCACCGATCCCGATGCGATCGTGCTGTCCGTGAAGGAAGTTACCCGTGGTTAGTTCCGATACTGAAATGAATATGGCCCCGACCGTGGCCGATGACACCGACCCCGCGCCACAGGCCGGGGCCGCGACGCGCCCCCGGGTGATCATCATCGCCAACCAGAAGGGCGGCGTCGGCAAGACCACCACCGCCATCAATCTGGCCACGGCGCTGGCGGCGGTGGGCTCGCGGGTTTTGGTCGTCGATCTCGATCCCCAGGGCAATGCCTCGACCGGCCTTGGCGTCGGCAACGACAAGCGCGCCATCGGCACTTATGACCTGCTGATCGGCCGCGCCGGCGTGCGCGAGGCGACTCAACCAACCCCGGTGCCGGGGCTCGACCTGGTGCCGAGCACGGTGGACCTGGCGGGGGCGGAGCTGGAGCTGATCGACATGGAGCGGCGCGAGTATCGCTTGCGCGACGCGCTTGCGTCGGTCGCGTCGGATTACGATTACGCCCTGGTCGATTCGCCGCCGTCGCTCAACCTTTTGACCCTCAACGGGCTCGTTGCGGCGGACGCGGTGCTGGTGCCGTTGCAGTGCGAGTTTTTCGCGCTGGAAGGGCTGACCCATTTGTTGCGCACGATCGAGCGCGTCAACCGCAGCCTCAACCCGGATCTCGATCTGCAGGGCGTCGTGCTGACGATGGCGGATACCCGCAACAACCTGACCAACATGGTGGCGGCGGACGTGCGCGGTTTCCTCGGCGAAAAAGTTTACCGCACGGTCATTCCACGCAACGTGCGCGTATCCGAAGCGCCGTCCCACGGCAAGCCCGTGCTGCTTTACGATCTACGTTGTCCCGGCTCACAGGCCTATATCCAGTTGGCCCGCGAAGTCATCCACCGCGAACAAGGACTCGCGTCATGAGCGATACCACCGGACCCGGCGGACCGGGTCGCGAAAAACGAAATCTCGGCCGCGGGCTCGCGGCATTGTTCGGCGAGGAAAAGGCGGACTATGCCGAGCTCGATCGCGCCCGTTCGTCGCGCAAGCTGAACGTTGGCCAGTTGCGGCCGGGCCGTTTCCAGCCGCGCCGGCGTTTCAACGAAGAAGACCTGTCGGCGCTGGTGGCATCGATCCGGGAAAAGGGCGTGTTGCAGCCCTTGCTCGTGCGCCGTCTTGCCGGTGAGGCGGAACAGTTTGAAATCATCGCCGGTGAACGCCGCTGGCGGGCCGCGCAAATCGCGCAGGTTCATGAAGTTCCCGTTGTCGTGCGCGACATGTCCGATGCCGAAGCGCTGGAAATCGCACTGATCGAAAACATCCAGCGCGAAAGCCTGACGCCCCTCGAGGAAGCGGAAGGCTACCAGCGTTTGATGAATGAATTTTCACACACCCAGGAAGATCTTTCGCGTGCCGTCGGCAAAAGCCGCTCGCACGTTGCCAATATGCTGCGTCTATTGAACTTGCCCGAAGGGGTGAAAACGCTGCTCGATGACGGCGCGTTGTCCATGGGCCATGCGCGGGCACTTCTGAATGCGAAGGATGCCGAATTGATCGCGCGGGAAGTCGTGGACAAGGGCTTGTCGGTTCGCGAAACCGAAAAGCTGGCGGCGTCGGCGAAGCCCCGTCCGGCACGCACGCCGAAATCCTCAACAGGAAAGATCAAGGCGGCGATCAAGGATGCCGACACGCTGGCGCTGGAACGCGATCTTTCGATGCTGCTTGGTCTCAAGGTCGCGATCAGCTTGAAGGGCGAAAAGGGCGAAGTCGCCATTCAGTTCGAAACCCTGGAACAGCTCGACGACGTGCTTGATCGTCTCAAGCGCGACCCGGCGCGTTCACACAACGACTGATTAACCTGCGTGAAAATCAGGCGCGCCTGGCGCGACGCCCCGCTTGCGCGATCTGCATCAGCGCGCGGGCGCAGATCAGTTGATCGGGCTGGCCGGTGGTCTTGCAGCGTATTTCCGCTTCCGAAAAAATTTCCAGGGCGGCCCGCACGTGGCCTTCCGGCCATGATCGGGCCTGGGCGCGAAACCTGTCAGCGACTTTGAAAAAAAGCTGTGGTTTCAGGGACTTGATGGCTATTTCTAGGGACGTGCCCTCGGCCATCAGCCCGGTGACCTGGTGCAGCCGGTGCAGGTGCCGCATGGCGGCGCGGATCACCGCAATGGGGCTGACCCCTTCGCGAAAGGCTCGCGCGAGTGCGGTATCGAGCAACGCAAACTCGCCCCCGGCGGCGGCGAAGATTACTTCGTCCAGGTCCGTGCCCGCGCCGTCCCCGATGACGCTGGTGCAATCGTCGAGTGAGACTTCGTTCTGCCCGGCACAGTAGAGCGCAAGTTTTTCCAGTTCGTTGCGTGTCATGCGCCGGTCGGCGCCGAGGTGGCGGCCAAGCCAGGCCAGGGCGTCAGAACTGGCGCGCAGCTTGTGACGCGCCAGGGTCTCAATAATGACTTGTTCAAGGTTGCGGCCGTCATCGAGATAACAGGCGAGGGCGGCGGCCCGCGCCTCGTTCTCGAACAGCTTGCGCAGCTTATCGGCGGGTCGCAGCTCACTCGCTTCGGCGATAATCAGTGCCGGCGACGGCCCGCCGGCGGCACCAAAGCTTTTCAAAATCAGCGAGAGTGTTTCCGCGTTTCCATTGTTCGCCCCCTGCAGGCGAACCACCCGGCGCCCGCCGCCGAAGGCTAGCGCCTGGGCTTCATCGGCAAGGCGGGCGGGATCATCGCGCAGTTCCCCCGGGCCCAGGATGACGACACGGAAGGGATCATCGAGAGATTCCGCGACAGCGCGGGTCAGAGCCTCGGCGCGTTCGCGCACAAGCCCACTGTCGGGACCGTAAACCAGAACGGCGATGACATCATCGCCGGGTGCCTTGACGAAGCGGTTAGCGTCACGCGGCGCAATCTTCATCGCTGGTTCGTCACGATTATGCCGGTGCCCTGTCTCGGGTCATGTATGCACTGACCCTGGTTTTTATGTTATCGGCGATAACACGTAAGGCGCGTTCCAGCGCGTTTTTCTCGGCCGCCACTGTGGCAAAGCGATCATCTAGAATATTGTAGCTGACCGTGATAGACGACCTGCCCTTGAAGATTTGTTTCCCGGTGCGAATCTCGGTCAGGAAAAAAACGGCGGTCACTGCGAGATTTGCGCGAGTGGCGGTCGCGTCCCGTCGCACGCCCAGTTTTTTGATGGATTTTCGCAGATTGATCTTGAGCTTGAACCGGGGCTTGTCGCGACGACCGACGGGATTAAACCGCTGGACAAGCAAGGTGTGAAGAATCTGCCCCTCGCGATCGCGCAGATGCGAGACATCGACGCCGCCAAGCTCGCGCGCGCTGATGGAACTCTTGCCGTTACCGTAAAGCGGCTTGAAGCCGCATCCGCTCAACCAGCCGCCAAGCATGGCTGCGATAACCGCGGCCGCGCCCGGACCGGCAAATTTTCTAGACCACCACATTGACGATCCTGTTGGGGACTACGATCACCTTGCGGGCAACTTTGCCATCCATCGCGGTTTTGACTCCATCCAGGTCCAGGGCCGCCGCTTCCGCCGCCTCGCGGCTAGCGTCGAGCGGCAGCTCCAGCTTGCCGCGTAGCTTACCATTGACCTGCACCGCTATGGTAACGGTGTCGTCGGCGACAAGGCGGGCGTCGGCCTCGGGCCAGGGAACGCCGACCAACATGTCGTCATGGCCGAGCAAAACCCACATTTCCTCGCAGATATGCGGTATGGTCGGTGCTGCCAGCCGGACGAGGGTTTCCAGGGCTTCGCGCCGCGCCCACCTTGTGGCCGGATCGTCGCCCTTCAGGTCGGCGATGGCATTGGACAGCTCGCGCAGGTGCGCCACCATACGGTTGAAATGCAGCCGCTCGATATCGTCGGTTATGTCGCGAATGGCCTTATTCACGGTGCGGCGCAGTTCGAACGCAGCACCCGTGTCGGAACCCAGCTCGGCAGGCATCGGTGCGCCGGGGGCGGGCAGGGTAGCTTGGCTGTCCTCGATCAGGCGCCATAAGCGTCCCAGATAGCGCCAAGCGCCGTCGATCCCTGAATCGGTCCAGTCGAGGTCGCGTTCTGGCGGGCTGTCCGAAACGATAAACAGACGCACCGTGTCGGCGCCGTAGGCATCGATTATGGTCTGCGGATCGACCACGTTCTTTTTCGATTTCGACATTTTTTCCGAACGGCCGAGACTGACCGCGCTGCCGTCGGAAATTTTCACGAAACGATCCGCCCCTTCGCGCCGCACGTCTTCTGGATACAGCCATTTGCCGTCGCCGTCGCGATAGGTTTCGTGGCAGACCATGCCTTGGGTCAGCAGGCCGTCGAAGGGCTCACTGATACCGAGGTAGCCGCAGGCCTGAAGCGCGCGGGTGAAGAAACGCGAGTAAAGCAAATGCAGTACGGCGTGTTCGATGCCGCCGACGTACTGGTCCACCGGCAACCAGTAATCGGCGGCGGCGCGGTTGAATGCATCTTCGGCATCTGGGGCGCAATAGCGCGCGAAGTACCACGAAGATTCAAAAAACGTGTCGAAGGTATCGGTTTCGCGCTCCCCATTCTTGCCGCAGTTGGGACAGGGTACATGTTTCCAAGTCGGATGACGGGCCAGCGGGTTGCCCGGCGCATCAAAGCTGACATCGTCGGGCAGGCGCACCGGCAAGTCGGCCTCGGGTACCGGTTGGGGACCGCAATCGGGGCAGTGAATGATCGGGATCGGGCAACCCCAGTAACGCTGGCGCGATACGCCCCAGTCGCGCAGGCGATAGGTGATCTCCGTCTTGCCCTGGCCCGCCTGTTCAAGGCGGCTGATGACTTCGCGCTTGGCGTCATTGACGTCTCGGCCGTCGAGAAATTCCGAATTGGCGAGGCGGCCGGGCCCGGTATAGGCCTCGTCCTCAATGGTGAATTGCGTCGGGTCGGTGCCTTCGGGCACCACCACGGGGCGCACGGGCAGGTCGTACTTGCGGGCAAAATCCAGATCTCGCTGGTCGTGGGCGGGGCAACCGAAGATCGCCCCGGTGCCGTAATCCATCAGGATAAAGTTGGCGACATAGACCGGCAATCGGGCGCTGGGAATGAACGGATGATCGGCGAAAAGCCCGGTCTTTAGGCCTTTTTTCTCTGCTTTTTCAATAGCTTCTTCGGAGGTACCTAGGGCGTTGCACTGGTTGATGAAGGCCTTCAGCACCGGATCGTTGGCGGCCAGTGTCTCGGCTAGCGGATGGTTGGGCGCGATGGCGACAAAGGCGGCGCCGAACAATGTGTCGGGGCGGGTGGTGAAAACTTCGATCCCGGCCGCGAAAGCTTCAGGCACTTTGCTGCTGGTATCGCCGCTGAGTAAAAAGCGGAGACGCGCCCCTTCGGAGCGACCGATCCAGTTTTCCTGCATGATGCGCACTCGCTCGGGCCAGTGGGGTAGGCTTGCGAGGCCGTTGAGCAGTTCGTCGCCAAACGCGGTGATGCGTAGGAACCACTGGTTCAGCTTACGCTTTTCGACTTCCGCGCCGGAGCGCCAGCCCTTTCCGTCGATGACCTGTTCGTTGGCCAACACGGTATGGTCCACCGGGTCCCAGTTGACCCAAGATTCGCGACGATAGGCCAACCCCGCCTTGAGGAAGTCGAGAAACATCTTCTGCTCATGGCGGTAGTAATCAGGATCGCAGGTGGTGACTTCCCGTGCCCAATCTATGCTCAACCCCATCGACTGTAGCTGGCGACGCATATGCGAGATGTTTTGGTAGGTCCACTTGGCGGGATGAACATGATTTTCGATAGCCGCATTTTCAGCGGGCAGACCAAAGGCATCCCACCCCATCGGGTGCAGAACATTGTAACCGCGCGCACGCTTGTAGCGTGCGATCACATCGCCCAGGGTATAGACCCGCACATGGCCGACGTGAATGCGCCCCGAAGGATAGGGAAACATTTCCAGGACGTAGGCCTTGGGGCCTTGTGGATCGGTGGGCGTGGCGAAGGCCGCGCTGTCATTCCAGGCGGTTTGCCACTTGTGTTCATTGGCTTTGAAATCGTATCGCGACATAGTTCGGCAAGGGGGCGATTCGGGGGATGAATTAGGCGCGGATTGTCGCCCGCTGGATACGGCTTCGCAAGGGATTTGCCCAATTTTTCAGGAGTAAGCGCCTAGCGGTTCTGAGAGGCACGGATGGTGCGGGCTTTGGTCAAGATCAGATTTTCAAGCCGTCGTTCCGCGGCCTGTGAGGCGCGTTTGGTCAGGATCTTACCGTTCTCAGGGGCGCGCACGTACATGGCGACCTTAATATTGTCGGTTCTCAGACCGCGGCCCAAGATGTAAGCGGTTACTCTATATTGGGCTGCTGGCTGTTCTTCTAAGTTAAACCAGTCCGTGATGATGACCCCGCCAAATGGGTCAGCATTTTCTAAAGGACCTAGCGAGAGTGTTTCCAGCGCGGCACGCCAAAGGAACACATTAACTGCGACGCCGCTGCCAGGCGCACCTTCTTTGTACTTCTTGCCACCAATCGATAAGTTACCAAAAAGGGTCTCCTTTCCGCCCTCCAGGTTTTCTAGATTGCGGCGGTACTTCTTATCGGATCCGTACTCCGGATAGTCCTCCTCTGCGACCGTGCTACAGGCGCTGACCAAGAGCACGGAGGAACAAATCATCAGGAATTTACTTATAATTTTCAACATTATATCCGACTAAAAGAAAGCGGCAGACTACACCAAAGTATAGCCTGCCGCTCGTATTTAGGTCCAGCCTAATGGAAGACTGGATTTTTTAGGCTCTTTTAGAACTTGGCGCCGATCTTGGCGATCACACCAGTCGCTTCGTTGACGTTCGAGCCGTTGCTCTTGACCTGCAGGTCATAGATGCCCACAGCCGTGGTCAGACCACCGCCGAGGTTGTAGCCGATCTGCAGGCTGAGGCTGTTGAACTCGTCCTTGTTGGTCGAGCTGTCGACGTCCAGTTCGGAGTCGACGTAGACCAGGGCGGCCGTCATGGCACCAGCGCTGTAGTTGGCGCCGACAGACCAAGCGGTCTGTTCAGAGCCATTCTTACGCCAGTCTTCGTTCTTGGAATAGCCAGCGGCGAAGCCGAACGGACCGTTGTGGACCGTCGCGCCGATACCCCAGCCGTCGCCGCCGAAGTCGTCATCAGCGTCATACTGGTGGGTGGCAACGCCAGCGACTTCATACTTCATGCCGCCAGCTTTACCCTTGTAGCTCACGCCAGCTTCCCAGAAGCCCTGGCCCTTGCCGTTGCCGTCGATGTCGGCGTTGGTGCCCTTGGCGCTCGCGTTCGGGCCCCAGGAGATACCGGCCTGGAAGCCAGACACGCGCGGGGTGTAGTAGACCAGCTTGGTCTCGTCGGAGTTTTCACCGACGTTGATGCCATCCTCACCGCGCAGCTTGTTGGAGCCACGGGTCTTGAAGAAAGCGCCAATGACGTTCGAGCCGATGGTGTTGAACTCGAGGCCACCGTCGATCTGCATCTTGTCGGCGGCGCCGTCGTTGTTGCCGATCTCGAGTCGGCCCCAGGAGCCGCTCATGTAGATGCCGGCTTCGTCAGCACCGGCCTTGCCGTCGGACTGAGCGTCGTCGAGGGCGAGTTCATACTTCGCGCCCCACTTCATGCCGCTGTCGGTCTTGCCCTTGGCTTCGAACTTCAGCTCACCGTAGGTGACGATGCCGAACTGACCGTCTTCAATCTTGCTGCCCTTGTAGGTCGGGGTGCCAGAGTTGGAGGTACCGGCAGTCACATCACCGGCGCCGAAGTAGACTTCCTGGTAGCCACCGAACTTAAGCTTCGGCTTCTCCGCCGCGACGGCCGCATGGGCCGACAGAAGCGCGACGGCGCTGAGCGCGGTCGTAACCGCGAGGGTTTTCTTGAAGGTCATTGTAATCCCCTTTTTAACTACTTTTTTCCAATCAAAGTCCCCCCGACGGGTTTTGCCTGAGGAGACATGCTCCTAGGAGCACGGCTACCCTAGGGGAGGGGGCCGCAGCTTTTGAGGAAAACTTGCCGATTTTTTTGGGATTTTTTAAACTTAGTGATATTTAAGTCACATAAATGACCCTAAATTGCCCGGTAATCAGAAATAATTCATAATCTAATTATCATATAGAGTAGAGGGCGGGCCTGCATTTGCAGACCCGCCCTCACCTAAGTTAGACGTAGCTAACGCCTTGAACGTAAATTAGAAATTGGCGCCGATCTTGGCGATCACACCAGTCACTTCGTTGACGTTCGAGCCGTTGCTCTTGACCTGCAGGTCATAGATGCCCACAGCCGTGGTCAAACCACCGCCGAGGTTGTAGCCGATCTGCAGGCTGAGGCTGTTGAACTCGTCCTTGTTGGTCGAGCTGTCGACGTCCAGTTCGGAGTCGACGTAGACCAGGGCGGCCGTCATGGCACCAGCGCTGTAGTTGGCGCCGACAGACCAAGCGGTCTGTTCAGAGCCATTCTTACGCCAGTCTTCGTTCTTGGAATAGCCAGCGGCGAAGCCGAACGGACCGTTGTGGACCGTCGCGCCGATACCCCAGCCGTCGCCGCCGAAGTCGTCATCAGCGTCATACTGGTGGGTGGCAACGCCAACGACTTCATACTTCATGCCGCCAGCTTTACCCTTGTAGCTCACGCCAGCTTCCCAGAAGCCCTGGCCCTTGCCGTTGCCGTCGATGTCGGCGTTGGTGCCCTTGGCGCTCGCGTTCGGGCCCCAGGAGATACCGGCCTGGAAGCCAGACACGCGCGGGGTGTAGTAGACCAGCTTGGTCTCGTCGGAGTTTTCACCGACGTTGATGCCATCCTCACCGCGCAGCTTGTTGGAGCCACGGGTCTTGAAGAAAGCGCCAATGACGTTCTGGCCGATGGTGTTGAACTCGAGGCCACCGTCGATCTGCATCTTGTCGGCGGCGCCGTCGTTGTTGCCGATCTCGAGCCGGCCCCAGGAGCCGCTCATGTAGATGCCGGCTTCGTCAGCACCGGCCTTGCCGTCGGACTGAGCGTCGTCGAGGGCGAGTTCATACTTCGCGCCCCACTTCATGCCGCTGTCGGTCTTGCCCTTGGCTTCGAACTTCAGCTCACCGTAGGTGACGATGCCGAACTGACCGTCTTCAATCTTGCTGCCCTTGTAGGTCGGGGTGCCAGAGTTGGAGGTACCGGCAGTCGCATCACCGGCGCCGAAGTAGACTTCCTGGTAGCCACCGAACTTAAGCTTCGGTGCCTCAGCCGCGACGGCCGCATGGGCCGACAGAAGCGCGACGGCGCTGAGCGCGGTCGTAACCGCGAGGGTTTTCTTGAAGGTCATTGTAATCCCCTAATAATAGGTTTTGACACAAGGCATCGACATAAATGCCACGATCCGCGCCCCTGAGGGAGGATCCAACCGGTTTCTAAAGGCTTTAAAACCAGGTATCTAGCAAAAATAACTTCTTTCTCAATAAAAAAACCACATATGTGACTTTTCTAACACAAATGTGTATTGACCTAACATCTGGCAATTTACGCAATAAACGGTTGGTCTAGGGAACCCTGTTGGGATCACCGTAATACTCACCGAAGATCTGCTCGTTCTTTGGAACCCAGTGAAAGAAAGCCTGCCCACATTTTGCACCAAGAAACATCTCGCGCCAGTGCGGGGCGGAACACCCTGGATAGAGTATCCCCTCGCCGGGCTCCATATTGAATTCCATCGGTTTGCCTGGCCCCGTTTCCGTGCCCTCAAGGACGCCTATGGGCCATGTCGAACCTTCCAGAAATAAGGGTGAATAATCATATCCGAGACACAGCGACACGCTGACAAAGCAACTGCCCCGATCTGTATGGATTTTTAGTTCGTTGCTCGTATCGTAAAGACGGGCATAGAAATAGGTGTCGACAATATCAAAATCTAGAAACTGTCGGATGTGGGCGCCTATTTCCGCGTAAAGGTCGGCAAGAAACGGCGGGTGGTAGAAACAGGCCGCGCCGGGATAGGGCGTTTCTTTTTTGGCATATTTTTCGATGTTTTTCGGGGCGGAGAGCGCCCGGTACGCCTCCCCGGCCTGATTGGGGGTGATCGGCGTAATAGCCCGCAGCGGTACTGGGAACCGGGCGTATTCCGAACAGATCGGATGTTTTTGTCCAAAGAACTGAATCATTTTTTCACCGGTTCAGGCGCAGACCCAAGCGACGAGAGACTTGCGAACCCCGCGTGTGACCGGGGCAACCCGGTGGCACAGAGAAGAATCGAATATGGCGATATCGCCGGCGGTGGAAAAGTCCTCGACGACCGTGCCAACGGTATTGGGTCCGTTGGGAAAGAGGGAAATTTCAAAAGTACCGCCGTCGAATTCCGTGGCGTCGTTGAGCAGAAGTGACAGGGAAATTTTCCGCTTCTTGCCGATGAACCGATTTCCCAGAACCGTATCGAACTGGTTATAGGCCCGCCGGTAAGCGTCGATATGCCAACTGTGGAAATTGCCCGGCCCGTAGATCGTGTACTGGATATCTTCCATCGCGGTCAGCTTAGGGTCGATGATCTCGTTTTTGCGCAAAATTTCGTTCAACTTCTTTTCCAGCCATTCGAAATGCGCTGTGTTGACCTCGAACCAACGTAATTCGCAGTCACGCGACTGGTACTCATCGTGTTCCACCGTGGCGCCCTGCACCGGGGCAAGGGTCGCGGCCCGGCTATGGATTTCGGCGATTTCATAGGCGCTGAAGGCGGCCTTGATGGCTCTATAAAGCATCCAGTACCTCGGCAAAACTCAGGCGCGCGGGGCCTTTCGGCACCGCGAAATCGGCAACGGGGTTGCGGGGCAGCAACAGGGGCTCAAGCTCTGCCAACTTGAGAAAATTCGCTGCCTTCTTGCGTGCGCTTTCCGGGTCCGTATCGGCGCGCAGCGCGTCTTCGGTGGTGGCACGTGTCGCAAGCTCCCAGACATAATCCACCGGTCGGATCCCGGCACAGCCGATAGCCAGGTGGACGCTTGGTCCTCCCACGGCGTGGGCCGAGTGGTAGCGCCCGCGGGGAATGATGAACATGTCCCCTGCCCCGACCGTAAAACGCTCCTTAATGGCGAGGTCGTCTTGAGACTTGCTGACAGCGGTGGATACAGTGTCGTCCACGATCAACGGGTTTGAAACCGCTTTGTCGTAAAGTACCCATTCCTTGCGCCCGTACAATTGCGCGGCGACGACGATATGGGGATCGTAATGGGGCAGGAAGGCCTCTTCACGGCCACGGGTGATGTAGAGATTTTGCTGAAACACCCAGTCCGCCGGAACGCCGGTCAGGTCCTCCACTGCGCGGTTAAGCGATGAAATCAGCCCGATCCGGTTGACGATGACGGCGACATCCTGCGACAGCAGGTCCTGAACCATCGGTCTGAACCAGTCGGTGGCCTTGGTTAGGTTCAGTTTCCCCGTCAGGTTCACCCCACCCTTGTAGATGGCGATATTGGAGCGGATCGCCGGTTCATCGGCCACGGTGCGATTAACCGCGGCAACGATGGCGGCGAAATGCGCGCCCTCTGCCTTGGCAATATTCGTGGCATCAGATGTGGACGCGGCTTGATTGGACAAGATCACCCTTCCCGGTACGGGGCGCCGTCGGCGCCCGACTGCCGTTCAAATGGCTGCATAACCGGCGGTACCGCAAGCATTTTATACTAAAACCCTATTAATTAAAGGGTTAATGGTCGGAAACAAAACCGATCCCGGCTATGCCGATGGCGCCGCTCGGCCCGAGCCGCCGGGCAGTCCGGGCATTGACGCCCCCCAGCGCGTAAACCGGGATCGTGGCGCCATGGACCAGCGTGCTGAAGCGCAGTGGGCCGAGTGTCGGCGCGCCGGGATGGCTGGCACTGGGAAACACCGGTGCCAGAAGGGCCGCGTCCACGCCCAGCCTTGCCGCGCGCGCCAGCGCCCGCCGAATGGCACGCCGCGGTAATGATGAAGCCCCGTCGCGGAAGGCGCCGAGGTCCGACGCTGGCCCGCAACTGCCATTCGGGTATATGCAGGCCGCTTGCGCCGATACGCAGTGCAAGTTTCATATCCGCGGCGACCAGAAGGAGCAGCCTTCGCGCCCGGCAGCTTCGCGCCAGGGCACGTGCCAGCTCTTCACGCGCCCGGCCCCGGACGGGGGCATCATCATCGGCGTAGTGGCGAAGAATGATCGCCGCTCCCTTCGGCAACTGATCAACAACACGGAGCGGGTCGGCCAGCCGTGCCGTATCGGTCATCACGATCAGCGCCGGCAGATGCGCTGGCGCGCGCGAATTGAGCGTCCGCGCTGCCCCTGCTATGGTCAGGCGCGCGCTCACGCAGCGGATTTCCTGGTGCAGGCGCAACTCGGAACAGGAATGCTAACGCTATGTCTCCCGATCTTTCCGCCACGTCGGTCGCCGCCAATCTCGACGCTGTGCGCAAGCGTATCGATGCCGCGGCACGGGCCTGCGGCCGCGCTCCGGGTGACGTGACACTGGTCGCTGTCAGCAAGGGGCATGGCGTTGATTCCATCCGAGCCGCGCTTGAATGTGGCCAGCGCGTGTTCGGTGAAAACCGAGTGCAGGAAGCCCAGGTCAAGTGGCCGGACCTGCGGCGCGAATTTCCCGATATCGAATTGCACCTGATTGGACCGCTGCAAACCAACAAGGTGACCGATGCGCTGGCGCTGTTCGACGTGATCGAAACCGTCGACCGGGCGCGGCTGGCTGTGAAGCTCGGCACAGCCTGTCGCGCCGCGCCCTGTCCGCGCCTGCTGGTGCAAGTCAACACCGGCGAAGAACCGCAGAAATCCGGCATCGCGCCGCTGGAAGCCGATGCCTTTATCGCGTCTTGCATCAACGATCATTGCCTCGCACCCACTGGACTGATGTGCATCCCGCCGATGGATGAAGAAGCCGCACCACATTTCGCCCTGTTGGCGAAAATCGCAGCCCGTAACGGGATTGGCGAATTGTCCATGGGCATGAGCGCCGATTTTGAAACCGCGATTAACTTCGGCGCCACCCATGTGCGTGTCGGGACCGCCATCTTCGGTGTGCGTTGAACGCTGGACGTGATTCATTTCGGGTGGCCGCGAATTTCGATTTCATCACCGGGTAAGAGCTTGCGCGCAATTTCGATCAACGTCTCGCGCGCTAGTGCGATGCAGCCTTCCGTCGCCGCCAGTCCGGGCCCTGCGACATGCAGAAAAATCGCGCTTCCCTTCCCCGCATGCACCGGCGCATCGTTGTAGCCGATGACGACGACGACATCGTAAAGCGCATCAGTGCGCCACAGGGTTTCGGTGCTGGAGTCAATGGGCAGACGTGTAGCCTGGTTGTAGCGCTGATCATCGGGATCATCGCACCAGCCGTCTTCAGGCGATGTTGCGCGATGCGGCAGACCGGTGCTTAAAGGCCCGACACGGTCGGCGCGCCAGCGCACTTCGCGCAGCGGGAAACATCCTGCCGGTGTCGCGCCGTCGCCTTCACCCTTGTCCGTGCGCACGCCGCTCCGTCCCAGCGCGCAAGGGTACGTCCGGCCATCGACGTACAAGATGCCGTGATGACGCGTAGCCGTGTCCTGTTCGACGACGATCTTCATCGCGTCGTTATAGCCGCCCGGTGGGGGCGCCTCAATGACGGGATCAGGGTTTAGCGATGCGCGCTATATCGGCGAGCGGCATGGTATCCCCGGCAGATTCCCTGCAGTTCTTGCCGGTTGGGCAGGGCTGGGCATAAATCGCTTGCCCGGCGGGGCCTAGAACATATGGCCGGAGCGGGTTTTCTTGGTGCTCAGGTACTGTTCGTTATGGGCGTTGGAGGGGAACGCGTGGACCACCCGTTCGGTTACCTCGATGCCGCAGCGCGACAGGGCTCTGACCTTTTCCGGGTTGTTGGTCAGCAGCCGCACGCGGGTGAAGCCGAGATCGCGCAGGATCTCCGCCGCGGGCAGGTAGACCCGTTCGTCGGCATCGAACCCCAGTTGCAGGTTCGCGTCGAGGGTATCGAGCCCGGCATCTTGCAGGTTATAGGCGCGCAACTTGTTGACCAGACCGATGCCGCGGCCTTCCTGGGCTAGGTAAATCAGGATGCCGGCGCCCTGGGCCGCGATTTCCTCAATGGCGCCGCGCAGCTGGTCGCCGCAGTCGCAGCGCAGGCTGCCCAGCAGGTCGCCGGTAAAGCATTCCGAATGCAGCCGCGCCAGCAGCGGCTCGCCCGCCTTGGGGTGGCCAATGATGATGGCCAGGTGCTCGATGCCGCCGTCGCTCGGCCGATAGGCGACGATGCGCGTATCTTCGGCGCCTTCCAGCGGCACCCGGGCCTGGCTGATGGCCTTGAGCGCGCGCGCGGTGTTGCCCTGGTAATCGGCGGTGTCGGCGGCGGCGACTACGAACAGGTCATGGGCGGCGGCGAAAGCTTCGGTGCTGGTCACTGATGACGGCAGGGCAGCGACCACGGCCGCAGGTAGCAAGCGGGCAACCTTGGTGATCTCGATCGCGGCAGCGAAGCCCTGATTCAGTTCCCTGTTGGGCTCATTTACCGGTGTCGGCAGGCGGAAGGAGACCTTTTCGCCGGGTTCCGCAACCTCGCGGATTTCCTGGGCGGAGAAGCCCTCGGGCAGGGGCAGCAGCACCGGCGGCGGCGCATCGCCAAGGCCAATGGCGTTGGCCCGCTGGGCGGTGATGGCCAGGCGCGGTTCGGCGCCGGCCAGCGCCCGCAGACGGTCGAGGCTATGCGGCGTCACCGCCTCGGCAGCCTGAACCAGGACGGCGGCGCGGCCCTCGGTGACGACGACCAGCCCGCCCCGGCGCAATTCGGCGACGGCGCGATCAACGGCGACGAGGGGGTCGTGCATGCGGGTGCTTTCGGGTGCCAGGGATGGTCTCCTTTTCCGGTGGGCCTGATGTATCATAGGCTCCGGAAAAATTCCATCTCGGCGGGACCGGTCCGGTTCGGCGACTTTCCCCCCCGGCCCCGGTTCGCTAGACTCCCGAAATGATCGGAAACCCCCGAAAGGCGGCTTCATGAGCGAAAGACGCGTGTTGCTGGTGGACGACGACGAGGCCCTGGTTTCGGCCCTGGCGGAACAGTTGCAGCTGCATGAGGAATTTTCCACCGAAGTGGTCCATGACGGCCGCGCTGCCCTGGCCAAGGCGGAAGGAAACTATTTCGATGCCCTGATCCTCGATGTCGGCCTGCCGGACATGGACGGGCGCGAACTGTGCCGCCTGATGCGCCGGGCCGGGGTGAAGGCCCCGATCATCATGCTGACGGGCGCGGATTCGGAAGCCGACACGATTTTGGGTCTCGATTCGGGGGCCAACGATTATGTTTCCAAGCCGTTCAAGCTGGGCGTGCTGCTGGCGCGCCTGCGGGCCCAGTTGCGCCAGCACGAGTTGTCGGAAGAAGCGGTCTTCAGTATCGGTCCCTATACCTTCCAGCCGGCGCAGAAAATCCTGCTCGATGAAAATGAAAAGAAAATTCGCCTGACCGAAAAGGAAACGGCGATCCTGAAATATCTTTATCGCAGCGGCGAAAAACCGGTCAGCCGCGAAACCCTGCTCAATGAGGTCTGGGGCTATAACGCGGGCGTGACGACGCACACCCTTGAAACCCACATCTATCGCTTGCGCCAGAAGATCGAACGCGATCCCGGCAAGGCGGAAATCCTGGTCACCGAAAAGGGCGGTTACCGGCTGGTCGCCTAGGCGCGCTCGCGGATATCCAGCGCTTCGAAATTCGCCAGCGTGCGCGTATCCATTTCCACGCCGCCTTGCCGGGCTTCGTTAAAAACCCGCCGCGCCAAGGGCAGGAAATCTGAAATTTCCGAATCCAGCCTGATGCGGGTGGCCTTGCCCGCGACTTCCATCTCCATGTAGCCACCGTCCTTGCGCCGCGCCCCGTAACGGCGCAGGCGCACCGTGGTCATGGCCGGCCAGGACAGCTCCCGGCCATTGCGGGCGATGGTGCTGTCGCTGACCCGAACCAGCGCGCGCTGGCGCGCCAGCGTGCGCAGGGCCAGCCAGGCGAAAAGCATGGAAAGCCCGCCCAGGATGGTCACCACGGAAACCGTCCATTCGACGAACAGAAGCGGCGGAAAGGTTACCGCGAAGCCCGCACCGGCGCGCAGGTAATCGCCGACCATGGCGCGCGCCGGCCAGCGGTGCAGGCTTTCGGCCACGGTGTTCAGGCCAGGCCCGCAAGGACCGGTGCGTGGTCCGACGGTTTCGTCCAGCGGCGGGCATCCTTGAAAATCTCGGCCGTGCGAACCTTTGCTTTCAGTGCCGGTGTGACCCAGATGTGATCGAGACGGCGGCCCTTGTCGGCGGCTTCCCAGTCGGCGGCACGGTACGACCACCAGGAATAAATTTTCGGGTCTTCGCCTTTCACCTTGCGCACTGCATCCACCCAGTCGTGGGATTTTTGCAAAAGTGCGAGCTTGTCCACCTCCACCGGGGTGTGGCTCACGACTTTCAAAAGCGCCTTGTGCGACCATACGTCGCTTTCCAGCGGCGCAATGTTCAGGTCCCCCACCAGCACGAACTTGTTTTTTGCTTCCTTGCGCGCCGTGAACCAGTTGGTCACTTCATCGAGAAAGCGCAGCTTGTGCGCAAACTTGTCGTTGACCGCGGGATCGGGAATGTCGCCGCCGGCGGGCACATAAAAATTATGCACCTCGGTGCCGTCGCGCAGCGTTACCCAGACATGGCGCGCATCTTCCTTGTCGCACCAGTGCCGCGTGTCGGTATGGGCGAACGGTTTTTTTGAAGCAATAGCGACGCCGTTGTAGCCCTTCATGCCGGCGGCATGAACATGGGCATAGCCCATCGCTTTCAGCGCATCGAAGGGAAAGGCCTCCAGCGGCGACTTGGTTTCCTGCAGGCACAAAACGTCGGGCGCGGCCTCATTGGTGAAGCGTTCCACCAGGTCGATGCGCAAGCGCACGGAGTTGATGTTCCAGGTGGCGATCTTCAGGGCCATGTTCGGCTGTATCCCCTTCGGTGATGTTGCGTTGCGGGCGCCAAACTTATCGGCTTCGGCGGACCGCCGCCAGTCGCGGGCGCGCAAACAGAGACGGCGCCCGGCCAGACGGGGATCGGCCGGGCGCCGCTGGCTCCAAAGAGCCCTGGGCAGTCATAAGGGGGGTGCCTGCCCAGAAAGCAAGGCCGGAGAACGGCCCCGCCATAAGGCATAGATGGGGTGCCCGGATCAAAATACAATGATTCGAATTCTCGACTTTAATGCATTGTATCTAATGGAAAATATTAAAAATCCTAGTCCGGCTCGCTGACCTCGAACAGGGAATCGGCGAGCGCCGTGCCGAATTCCGGCGCTTCCAGCGCGACCCGGGTGCGCACCCCCTGGGGGTCGGTCACGTCCCATTGGCGCAGGCGGATGGGGCTGTCGTCGAACACCAGGGTCAGGCTGCCGCCTTCCGGTTCCGCCCGGCGCGCGACGGTGATGCGTGCCGTGCCGCGGTCGCGGGCGAAGGCGGTGATGGTGACGTCACCGTCGAAGGAAATCCGCTCCCGCGCCAGGAATCCGGCCAGGGTGTCGTCGATGGGGGCGACATTGGCGGTTTCCAGTTCCTTGTCGTAATAGGTCAGGCGATGGCCGTCGGCGACGATGAGAACCGGCGACGGCGGCGCGTACTCGATTCGCAACCGGCCCGGCCGGCGCAGGTAGAAGGTTCCGCGCGCCAGCTCGCCGGTCGAGGCGATTTGCAGGAACGACGCGCGCATCGTCGATATGGCGTTCAGATAGGCTTCGATGCGGGCGATGAAAACCCGGTCGGGCGTGGTGGCGGCCGCCATCAGCGCCCGCGGCGCGACCAGGACGGTAGTCGCGGCAAGCCCGAACAGCAGGAATTTTCGGCGACGCGCATTCAACATGGAAAAAGCCTAGACGGTGGTCGCGGCGAAAAAAAGGCGCCGCCGGTTAGCCCTGCGGACCCAGCACTTCGCGCTTGCCGGCATGGTTGGCGGAAGAAACGATGCCGTCGGCTTCCAGCTGGTCCATGATCCGGGCCGCGCGGTTGTAGCCGATCTGCAAATGGCGCTGGATGAAGCTGGTCGATGCCTTGCGTTCACGCAACACCAGGGCGACGGCCTGGTCGTACATGGCATCGCCCGAAGTGGTGTTGCCGCCGATGCTGAAGTCCTGTGAATCGTCGGTGGTGACGGAATCTTCGTATTTCGGTTCGCCCTGCGCCTTCAGCGATTCGACGACCTGCTCCACTTCGCGGTCGGAAACGAACGGCCCATGCACGCGGGTGATGCGCCCGCCGCCCTGCATGTAGAGCATGTCGCCCTGGCCGAGCAATTGTTCGGCGCCCTGCTCGCCGAGAATGGTGCGGCTGTCGATCTTTGACGTGACCTGGAACGACACGCGGGTCGGGAAGTTCGCCTTGATGGTGCCGGTGATGACATCGACCGACGGGCGTTGCGTCGCCATGATGATGTGAATGCCGGCGGCACGGGCCATTTGCGCCAGTCGCTGCACCGCGGCTTCGATATCCTTGCCCGCGACCATCATCAAATCGGCCATTTCGTCGACAACGACGACAATGAACGGCAGCGGGTTCAGGTCCAGCGCCTGTTCCTCGATCACCGGCTTGCCGGTTTCGGGATCGAAACCGGTCTGCACGCGACGGCTCAGGCTTTTGCCCGACTTGCGGGCTTCGGCAAGGCGCTGGTTGTAGCCGGTGATGTTGCGCACGCCCAGTTCGGACATGCAGCGATAGCGATGCTCCATCTCCTTCACGGTCCAGCGCAGCGCGATGACGGCCTTGCCCGGCTCCGTCACCACCGGCGCCAGCAGGTGCGGAATATCGTCATAGACCGACAATTCCAGCATCTTCGGGTCGATCATGATGAATTTGCATTCTTCAGGCTTCAGCCGGTACAGCAGCGACAGGATCATGGTGTTGATCGCCACCGACTTGCCCGAACCGGTGGTGCCCGCGATCAAAAGGTGCGGCATGCGCGCAAGATCGGCCATCACCGGCGCGCCGCCGATATCCTTGCCCATGATCAGCGTCAGCTTGGACGCGGTGCGCTCATAGGCTTCGGATGCCAGCAGCTCGCGCAGGAAAACCGTTTCACGCCGCGCGTTGGGCAACTCGATGCCGATAACGTTGCGTCCCGGCACCACCGCGATGCGCACGCTGACGGCGCTCATCGACCGCGCGATATCGTCGGATAGTCCGATCACCCGCGATGACTTGATACCGGGTGCCGGTTCCAGTTCGTAAAGGGTCACCACCGGACCGGGGCGGACCTTGAGGATCTGGCCGGAGACGCCGAAATCTTCCAGCACGCTCATCAGCAGTTTCGCATTGGCTTCCAGCGCGTCCTTGCTGACGTCCGGGTCGTCGGCCAGTTCCGGCGGCAGCTCCAGCAGGTCGAGCGCGGGCAGCGTGTAATCGTCGTCGGGCACAAGGTTCAGCGTCGCCTGTTTTTTGCCATCGGCGCGTTTGCTTGGTGCGGCGCGTCCGGCCTTGGGGACGATGGGAATTTCAAGCTCGCTCGCGGGCGCCGCGCTTTCCGGCGCGGGCGCGGGTGCCTTGGCCTCGTTGGCGGCCGGGCGCATGGGCTTGCTGCGCTCGACGCTGAACTCCGGCTCGGCCTGTGCGCGCGGGGCGGTGCGCGGCTCGATACGGGCGCGGCGGCGCAAGAGCCCAAGACGCAGTTTCTCGGCAAAGCCCCGGCCCGAGCGCCAGCCGATCGCGCTGCCCCTGGCCGTGCCGCGCCATCCCGCCTGGGCTACGCGCAGGCTGGTGTGACCGCCGGTTGCCCACTCCCCGCGGGAGAACGCCAACAGGTAAAGCGAAATGCCGACGCCCAGCACCAGCAACGGCAGCGCCGTCGCTAGGATCGGCGGCGTCAGTCCCCAATCCGCCAGCAGACCTTGCAGCGTGCCGAGGAACAATCCGCCGACCGCGCCGCCGAGACCGGCGCGCAGCGTCCAGCCGTCGGGCGGCACCACGCCGGCAAGACCGGCCGCAAGAAGACCCAACGCCAACGGCAGCAGTGTCAGGCGCAGCCAGACATGGCCGATGGATTTGCCGACGACAATGCGATAGCCCCACGACACCAGCAGCAAGGCGGGAACGATAGCGCCGAGCCCAAGGGCCTGCAGCGCACCGTCGGCGACGATGGCGCCGGGCAGGCCGACCCAGTTGGCGACGGGGCTGTCCACGGCATTGTTCGCAGACGGGTCGGCGGCGGTGTAGGTGGCGAGTGCGACCAGAACGGCGACCCCCAGAACCGCGAGCAGCAGGCCGAAAATTTCAATCGCGCGCCGGCGCAGGAATTGTGAAACGCCTGCGGGCAGGAAGGTGGATTTTCCGGCATCGGCGGATGTACGCGCCATCAGGGTCTCCGCTCAGTGCAAAACGCGGCTGAGGCGGTCCAGCGCCTCGCCGATGGTGTCGGGATCATGAACCAGCGCCAACCTTATATAGGCCGCGCCGGGCTCACGGTGTTCGGGGGTGTCATCGGGACACAGGCAACTGCCGGGCAGGACTCTCAGGCCCGCGCGCGTCCACAATTGGCGCGTCGCCTCGTCGCCGTCGCCGACATCGAGCCACAGGAAAAACCCGCCGTCGGGCCGGTAGAATCCGAAGCGCCCCGCCAGCGCCTTTTCGGCGATGTCGAAGCGCCGGCGATAGGCGGTCCGGGTTTGCGTAACATGATCTTCGTCGCGCCACAGTTTCTCGGCCGCGGCCAGTACCGGGATCGGGGTCTGGCAACTGGCGAAGTTGCGCAATCCGGCAAAGGCGGCGATCAGCCGCGCCCCCCCGGCGACAAAGCCCGAACGCAGTCCCGGCGCGCTGGAGCGCTTGGACAGGGAATTGAACACCACCACGTGGTCAAGCGCCCGGCCGCGCTCGGCGCCGAAGGCATGGGCCGCTTCCAGCGCGCCCGCGGGCGGCGCGTCGCCGTCATAGATTTCCGAATAGCATTCGTCCACCGCGAGGATGAAATCGTGTTCGATGGCGAGCGCAATCAGGCCCTTCAGCTCGTCCAGGCTGGCGGCGCTGCCTTGCGGGTTGGCGGGTGAACAGATGTAGGCGAGCGTGGTTCGTGCCAGCGTCGCCTTGTCCAACGCGGTGAAATCGGGCAGGTAGCGGCCCGCCTTGACGGCGGGCACGAACACCGGCTCGGCCCCGGCCATCACGGCCGCCCCGGCGTAAACGTGATAGAGCGGGTTCGGCATCAGCACGGCGGGGGTGGTGCCCTTTTTTTGTTCCGCAACCGCAACGAGAGCGAACATGAACAAGGCTTCCCGTGTGCCTGCGCAGGGCAGCACGTTTGCGTCGGCGGAAATGAACCCGTCATCCAGGCCGTAGCGCCGCGCCAGCCAGTCGGCCACGGCGCCCCGGAAGCCGGGCGTGCCGCGGTTGGGCGGGTAGCGGCCCCAGGCGGCGGCTTCGGCGGCCAGGGTTTCACCGACGAAGGCTGGGGGCGCGTGGCGCGGTTCGCCCAAGGACATGACAATGGGCGCGACGCCTTCGGGCGGCGCGAGGCCGTCGAGCATTCGGGTCAGCCGCTCGAACGGGTAAGTCATCAGCTGGTCCAGTCGCGGGTTCAGCATGCGTCGTTAAACTATCCCACATGTTGTGGGTACAAAAGGGAAACCAAACAATACTATCCGTTTATCCCCAGGCAGGAAAAGGTCTTTAACCGGCCAACGGCGGGGCCTAGCATGAACGCATCCCCTTCAACACCAACAGGGTGCGAAACCCGAAGGACGCCCATGCAGACCATAGATTGCGATACCCATTACTGGCCCATTGCCTTTCTCGACGAGGTCGCCCACGCCGCCAAGGGCCGCATCGACAAGGAGGACGATCAAACGGTCGCGTTTTATCGCGACGACCGGCTGATCCATCGTTTCAAGACGACGCGCTGGGATCTCGGCCAGCGCAAGCAGGCGATGGATGGCGAGGGCTTCGACATCCAGGTGCTGATTCCCGACAACCGGCCGTTCCTGTACGAGCTCGATGTTGATCTCGGCAACGCGATGGCCCGCGCCTTCAACGATTTTTCCGCCGATGCGGTCAGGGGCGAAGACCGCTTCATTCCCGTCTCCTGGGTTTACCTGCCCGACATGAAGGGCGCGGTGGGGGAACTGACCCGCACCATCGAAGACTTGGGTATCCGCGCGGTGAAACTGACCGGCGGTTACGCCGACCGCGACCTCGACGACGAAGCGATGTGGCCGCTGTTCGAAATTGCCAACCATCACAAGGTGCCGATCCTTGTTCATCCCGCGGCGCGTGCCTTCGAAGACCAGCCGGCGCATCCGTGGCTGATCGGCGCCGACCGTTTCGCGCCCATGCGTTTCCTGTCGTCGGCGATCGGTTTCCCGATGACCTACATGCATACGATCACGCGGCTGATTTTTTCCGGCACCATGGACAAGTTTCCCGATCTCAAGTTTGCCTTCTTCGAAGGCGGTTGCGGCTGGGTGCCGTTCCTGATGACCCAACTCGACATGGAAACCGAACACCGTTCCTTTGCCCAATGGGTGAAGAAGTCGGGCAAGAAACTGGAACGCAAGCCGAGCGAATATTTCGACCGCTTCTTCGTGTCGGCGATTTCGTATGAGCCTTACCTCGCCGATACCGCGCGTCAGTGGAAGGATCACCGCATCATCATCGGTTCCGATTTCGATCATGCCGATCCCATCGCCACCTGGCCGCACACGGTCACGGACCTGCGCAAGCTGCCGGGGCTGAGTGCCGGGGACCAGGATCGCATCCTCGGTCTCAACGCCGCCGATCTCTTCGGCCGCGCTGCCTGAACAAAAAAGGGCGGCCCCCGTGGGCCGCCCTTTCCCTTGCCTGAAGAACGTCTAGCGGATCAGGTAGCCGCGTTCGCCGTGGGTGCGAATATCGAGACCTTCGATCTCGACCTCCGCCTCGACCCGCAGGCCGACAGTGGCATCGACAACCTTGCAGATGATCCAGGTCACGACCGCGGTAAAGACCAAGGTAGCGATGACGCCCAGTGCCTGCACGCCAAGCTGGCCCGCGATCGTCATCTTCGATGCGCCCAGGCCGCCGAAAGCGGCGGCGCCGAACACCGCGGTCAGCAAGGTACCGGCGGCACCGCCGACGCCGTGGACCGCCAGCACGTCAAGCGAATCGTCAACCTCGAACACGCTTTTGACGACGCCGACCATGGCATAACAAAGCAGGCCCGCGATCAGGCCGATCGCCAGTGCGCCCGCCGGGCCGACAAAACCGGAAGCCGGTGTGATGGTGGCCAGGCCGGCGATGGCGCCGGTGGTAATGCCGACCAGTGTCGGCTTGCCGTGCTTGCTCCATTCGATGGCCATCCACACCAGCGCCGCGGTGGCGGCGGAAATATGGGTGACCGTGATGGCCATGCCGGCGGCGCCGTCGGCGGCCAGCGCCGAGCCGCCGTTGAAACCGTACCAGCCGACCCACAGCATTGCCGCGCCGGTCATCACCAGTCCGGGCGCGTGCGGCGGCTGCACCTCGCGCGGGAAACCGCGTCGCCCGCCAAGGGCACGGGCAATGACGAAGGCGGCGGTACCGCAGGTGACATGCACCACCAGCCCACCGGCGAAGTCCTGCACGCCCATGGCGGCGAGCCAGCCGCCGCCCCATACCCAGTGGCATACCGGTGCGTAAACCAGCACCAGCCACAAACCGCTGAATATCACCATGGCGGAGAATTTGATGCGCTCGACATAGGCGCCGACGATCAGCGCCGGTGTGATGATGGCGAAGGTCATCTGGAACATGAAGAAGACCGTTTCCGGCAGGGTGCCGGAGAGGCTGTTGGTGCCGACACCGCCGAGGAACGCCTTGCCGAATCCGCCGATCCACGCGTTGAGCCCGCCGCCGTCGCCGAAGGCCAGGCTATAGACGCCCACCAGCCAGAGCACCGAGGCCAGGCAGGCGATGGTGAAACAGTGCATCAAGACACTGAGCACGTTCTGGGCGCGGACCAGGCCGCCGTAAAAAAGGGCGAGTCCCGGCAAGGTCATGAACAGGACCAGCGCGGTGGCGGTCAGGATCCAGGCCGTTGCCGCGCCGTCGGCGGCGGGTGCCGGGGCCTGCGCCTGGGCATCGGGCGCGAGCAGCATGAAAATGGTGCAGGCGGCCAGAAAGCTGACGCGCCTCAGGGCGGTAAAAATCATCAATCGTTCCTTTCTGCAGTTCTTGCATCCGGTCGCCTGCCCGCCGCTAAGGCATGAAAAACCGCCATGACGGCCCCGGCCCCGGAAATTTGTCTATTTATTGGGCAATCAAAGGGCCTCGGTTCCCGACTCGCCGGTGCGGATACGAACCGCCGCCTGCAGGTCGAAGACGAAAATCTTGCCGTCGCCGATCTTGTCGGTGCAGGCCGCTTTCTGCAGGGCTTCGACAACACGGTCCGCGATATCGGCGCCGACGGCCAGTTCGATCTTGGTCTTGGGCAGGAAATCGATGGCGTATTCGGCGCCGCGATAGATTTCGGTATGGCCCTTCTGGCGCCCGAAACCCTTGACTTCACTAACGGTCATGCCTTGCACGCCCAGCTCCGTCAGGGCTTCGCGCACGGGATCGAGCATGAACGGCTTGATGATGGCGATGATGTATTTCATTTGGGCAAACTCCCCTTGTGACGGGTTCACGGTGTCGAATCTTCGCGATCATAGATTAGTGAAGGGCACGCTCACCAGCACCGCGCCGATACGTCGGCACCCGAATGCACCCCCCGGCTGCTCTTATGGCGGGCAGTCCGGTCCTGTTACTTCAAGGCGCGTGCCGAAAGTCGGAATTGGCGGAATCGCGGGATTTTTCGGGGGGTCTGGCGGGGGCCCGGCCGCCGGGGCCGGGGTGAATGCCTAAAAACCGGTCACATTCGGACGACTAAAAAGGCCCGGAAGGAAAACCTTCCGGGCCAGTTTACGAAGAAGGGGATCAAATCCCCGGGGAGCCGGCCCCGCGCGGGAGAGCGGGGCCGGAGGTCGGTTACTGGACGCTTTCGCCGTGAAGCACCTGGTCCATGCCTTCGCGTTCTTCTTCCTCGGTCGGCCGCAGGCCGATCACAAGGTCGATGACCTTGAACAGGATGAAGGAAACGATGGCGCCGTAGACGATGGTCCACAACACGCCCTTGCCCTGGATCAGGAGCTGGGCCATGGAGCCGTCGGTGCCGCCGACGGCTTTGACCGCCAGCACGCCGGTCAGCAGTGCGCCGACAATGCCGCCGATGCCGTGGATGCCGAAGCAGTCCAGCGAGTCGTCGTAGCCGAACAACTTCTTCATCGTGGTCGCGGCGAAGAAGCAGATCACGCCGGCAACCGCGCCGAGGATCAGCGCACCGGTGGGATCAACGAAGCCCGCCGCCGGGGTAATGGCGACCAGCCCCGCAACCGCGCCGGAAACGATACCCAGCACCGAAGGCTTGCCGCGCAATGTCCACTCGACGAACATCCACGCCAGCGCCGCGGCTGCGGTAGCGACCTGGGTCACGGCCATGGCCATGCCCGCGGTGCCGTTGGCGGCAACAGCGGAACCGGCGTTGAAGCCGAACCAGCCGACCCACAGAAGGGCCGCACCGATTACCGAAAGCGTCAGGTTGTGCGGCGCCATGTTCTCGGTGCCGTAACCGGTACGCTTGCCGAGCACCAGCGCGCCGACCAGGCCCGCGATACCGGCATTGATGTGCACCACGGTGCCACCGGCGAAATCAAGCACGCCGTCCTTGCCGAGGAAGCCGCCGCCCCACACCCAGTGGCAGATCGGCGCGTAGACCAGGATGGACCACAATCCGACGAACCACAGCAGTGCCGAGAACTTGATGCGATCAACCAGCGAGCCCGCGATCAGGGCCGGGGTAATGATGGCGAAGGTCATCTGGAACACCATGAACACGCTTTCGGGAATGGTGCCGGAAAGCGCGCCGACGCCCATACCCTTGAGCATGAACTTGCCGAGGCCACCGACGAAGGCATTGCCATCGGCGAAGGCGAGCGAATAGCCGATGACCATCCAGATCACGGTGATCAGGCAGGTAATGGCAAAGGACTGCATGACGGTGGCGAGCACGTTCTTCTTACGCACCATGCCGCCGTAAAACAGGGCGACGCCCGGAATGGTCATCAACAGGACCAGGGCGGTTGAAGTCAGCATCCAGGCGGTATCGCCGCTGTCGAGCTTTGGCGGCGCCGCTTGTGCGAAAGCATCGGCGGCAAACATGACCGCCCCGAAAACGACGGCGAGAACACCGCTCGCAAGACGTTTAGAGATATTCATTTTTTTCTCCTTCGTTTCCCGCGGTTTCAAAGCGCGTCAGAATCGGTTTCACCGGTCCGGATCCGGACGGCTTTGATCAGCTCTGTGACGAAAATCTTGCCGTCGCCGATCTTGCCGGTCGCGGCGGATTTCTGAATCGCTTCCACGACCCGCTCGGCGACATCGTCACCGGCGGCGATTTCAATTTTCACCTTGGGCAGGAAATCGATGGCGTATTCCGCGCCACGATAGATTTCCGTATGGCCTTTTTGACGGCCGAACCCTTTCACCTCGCTCACGGTCATGCCCTGGATGCCCAATTCGGTGAGGGCATCGCGGACCGGATCAAGCATGAAGGGCTTGATGATGGCCACGATCATTTTCATTTTGAGAACCCCTTCGTTGTGTTTTATGTCCCGGGGGGGACGGAGGATATATTTCAAGCCCCGTGCCGAAACCGGGCGGGTTCTGAAATCCGATAATTTTTAAGGGGTTGAAAATTCGGGGCGGGAGAGAGGCAACGCCAGGGGCACAAAATATGCCTAATTACTAGTCAATATAATTCTAATGCCTAATATTTAAACATTAATTTAGGCCCCGTGCCATCCTTTGACAGGTTGCGGAGGGATGGTGAGACTGCGACGGTTCGTCCCACGGTAGATCGTTACGAATGTGAAATGAATATGCGGGACACTGTTACCGATATCGCCATTGCCGGTGGCGGCTTCGCGGGGCTCTTGCTGGCCCATGCCCTGGCCGGTGCCGGGCTATCGGTCTGCCTGGTGGATCGCGCGCCGCTGTCCGGCGCGGGCGTCCCCGATGGCCGTGTGTTCGCCCTGAGCGGGGCGTCGCAGCGTGTGCTTGCCGGGCTTGGCCTGTGGTCCCGGCTCGAGGGCGCGGCCCAGCCGGTTGAGCGCATTGAAACCCGCGAGGGCGCCTCGCCTCTCGGCGTGATCCTCGACCGCAGTGAGTTGGACCTGGCGACGGGGCCGCTCGGCTACGTGGTGGAAAGCGGTGTCCTTGCCCGCGTCCTGCGTGATGCGGTTCATGACCGGGCGCGGGTCACGATCCGGGCGCCGGCGGCAATCACGGCGCTGCAAGCCGGGGCCAGCGAATCCACGCTGATCCTCGATGACGCCAGCAGCGTGGCCGCGCGTCTGGTGGTGGGCGCGGACGGCCGCGAGTCCATCTTGCGCAAGCGCGCCGGGATCAACGTCACCGAGTGGCGATACGATCAGACCGCGATCGTGACCGCCATTACGCATACCCTGCCGCATAACGGCACGGCGGAGGAACGGTTCCTCGAAGGCGGCGCCTTCGCTGTTTTGCCGCGCACCGACGCGGCTGACGGCGCCCATCGGTCATCGGTGATCTGGACCGAAAGCACAACGCGGGCCGCCGATGTGCTTTCGCTCGATGACAATGATTTCGCCGATGAACTGGCCCGGCGCTGTGACGACAGGCTCGGCGCCGTGCAGGCGGTCGGCCCGCGCTGGTCCTACCCGCTGGCCCTCAGCCTCGCGGAAAGCTACGTCGCGCACCGTCTCGCCCTGATCGGCGATGCCGCCCATGCGTTGCACCCGGTGGCGGGTCAGGGATTGAACCTGGGTATCCGCGACGTTGCCGCGCTGGCCGAAGTGATCGTGGATGCCCGCCGTACTGGAATCGATTTCGGCATGAAGACCGTGCTAGTCGACTATGAACGCTGGCGCCGTTTCGACAACACCTGTCTTGGCGCAGCGACCGACATCATCAATCGCGTTTTCAAAAGCGATAATGCGATCCTGCGCGCCGGGCGGCGGGTGGCGATGGCGGCGCTGAAGGCCAGCGCGCCGGCGCGGCGCCTGTTCATGGAAGAAGCAATGGGTTTGCGGGGAGAGTTGCCGCGCCTCGTGCGCGGCCAGCCGCTGTAGATCGGCGTTACGCCGGTTCGCGGGTCAATCCACGCGCGGCCAGGGCATCGAGATATTTTTTCCAGCGTTCCGTTTGCTCGGCTCCCAGTTCCGCCAGGTAGGCCCAGGAAAAAATACCCGTGTCGTGTCCATCGTCGAAGATGATGCGCACCGCGTAATTGCCCACCGGTTCCAGCCTGTCGATGCCGACGCGCGCCTTGCCCGGCACGATGACCTTTTGTGTCGGGCTATGGCCCTGAACCTCGGCCGAGGGGCTTTCGACGCGCAGGTATTCGGCGGGAAATGCGTAGCGCGTGCCATCGGCGAAACCGACCTCCAGCCGGGCGTTGGCCCGGTTAAGGCGCAGCTCGTCCACCTCGGGCGGCGCGTCGAAAACGCTTTTGTCCGGGGCCATGGATGCGTCAGGCGGAAGGCTTGTCGGTGGCTTCGCTGAGGCGCCGGGCTTCATCCACCAGCATGATCGGGATGCCGCCGCGAATGGGGAAGGCCAGATCCGCCTTTTCCGAAATCAGTTCCTGGCGCGCCTTGTCGTATTTCAGCGGGCCCTTGGTGACGGGGCAGACGAGAATTTCCAGCAAGCGCGGATCGACGTCGTTTTCCGAAGGTTCCATGAAATTAGTCTCCCGCAGTTAGTGGCGCGTCGTTTCGCCCGGCGATTCGGGCCCGGCCATTTCAAGAAGTGTGGTTAGCACATCGGCCCGCTCGGGCAGGTCGGCCGCTGCAAGCAGCGCCTGTTTTTCCGAAGGATTGAACGGGCAGCCCATGGCCAGTGACGTCACCAGCATGCGGTCGCCCATGGCCTTGATGGCTTTCCAGTTGGGGTCGATCTTGTGAATGGTGAAATAGTTTCCAAGAGCGGCGATCAGGCGATCGCGATCGAACTGTCCCGCTTCGTAATCTTCGCGCATATCGTCACAGAAAAGCGAAAAATCGGGACGTACCTGGCGATAGCCGCGCACCATCTCCAGTTCTTCCGCTACCGTGAACCGGCATACGCCGGCCAGGGTAATCAGGTAGCGCCCGTCGCGCTGTTCCTGAAAGGCGACGATACGCCCGGCGCAACCGAGTGGGTAAACCTGCGGACCGGGGCGTCCGCTGGTGACCAGGCTGTCGGCGTCGTCGGCCCCGGTGGGCTGGATCATGCCGATCATGCGGTGATCGGATTTAAGCGCGTCTTCGGTCATTGCCAGGTAGCGCTTTTCGAAAATGTTGAGCGGCAGGTTCCCGCGCGGCAGAAGCAGGACACCGGCCAGGGGAAATATCGGCAGGACCGCGGGCAGCGGCCCGAAACGGGGATGCGTCGGTGCATCCGCCATCATCGCCTCACGAAAACAATATGGTCGAAAGACGTTGACGTCCTTCGACGGTTAGCGGGTCTTCACCACCCCAGGCTTCGAACATCTTGACCAGTTGCTTGCGCGCGGCGTTGTCGTTCCAATCGCGTTTGCGCCGCATGATTTCCAGCAACTGGTCGAGCGCGGCTTCGCGCGCGCCATTGCCCAGTTGCGCCATGGCCAGATCGAACCGCGCCTCCATATTGTCGGGCTCGGCCGCGACCTTTTGTTCCAGCGCGCCCGCGTCCCCGGCGGCAGCCCCTTGCGCTTTCAGTTCCAGCGCGGCGCGCGCGGCCTGCACGTCGGGGTTGGACTGGGCTTCTTCAGGCAGCTCGCCGAGAATCCCCTCCGCCGCTTCCGTCTCGCCCGCAAGCACATAGCATCGCGCCAACCCGGCCAGGGCTTCGACGTTTGATTCTTCGTGTTCCAGCGCGGCGGTGAATTTCGACAGGGCCTCGCCCTCGTCGCCCTTGGCCAGGGCCGCGCGGCCTTCGGCGATCAGCGCCGGAATGTCCGGACCGGCGTCACCGGGGGTGCCGCCCGCCTGGGTGATGAGGTTGTCGATGAAGGTCTTGATCTGGCTTTCGGGCACCGCGCCGGCAAAGCCGTCCACCGGGCGGCCGCCGAAGAAGGCATAAACCATCGGCACCGACTGGATGCGCAACTGCGCGGCCAGGGCCTGGTTCTTGTCGATGTCCACCTTCACCAGGCGGACCTTGCCGCCGGCGGCGGTCACCTGTTTCTCGAGAAGCGGACCCAACTGCTTGCACGGACCGCACCAGGTTGCCCAGAAATCCACGATGATGGGGATGTCGCGGCTGGCCTCGATGACCTCGGCCATGAAGGTTTCGGTGGTGACGTCGCGGATCAACTCGCCCGCGCCCGCCGGCCCGGGGCCGTCCGTAGCGGCCCCGTCGGGGCCTCCGATAATGGTGTTCATCTGCCTCTCTCGCGGTCTTGCGACCAGATTGTGCGTGTTTGCCTACTAAATGGCTCTCCGGCGTCCGATGTCAACGTTCGCTCCGATGTTCGGCGGGAAGAATAGGCCAGATTTCGAGGTTTGGCAGCCCTTTGCGGCCCGCTTCGGCGGGCGTTAAAGGGGGCTTGCAAAGGGCGCCGCTTTAATTATTATCGCGGGCCTTGTCCGGGCCGGGTTCCCACCGGCCTTTGAGCGGGCGTAGCTCAGGGGTAGAGCACAACCTTGCCAAGGTTGGGGTCGTGAGTTCGAATCTCATCGCCCGCTCCAATTTCTTCTCCATCCCTTCCTCAGGTGGAACCCCTTCCGGGGGCCTGTTTCCTGTGCGGTGCCCCGTGGGCATCCGGCGCGGCGTTCGGCGCTGGCCCAGGCGAAACAGATTCTTTTATAATGATGCGCGTTCTTCCCCGCTTCGAAAGCCCCGCCCATGAACGATTTTCGCACCTATTCCACCGCCCGGCGTGAACCCGGCGCGCCGCTTGAGCCGGTGCGCGATCCCGCCGGCTGGCAGCCCGGTGACATCGCCGCCGATGACGGCTGGATCTACCCGTTGTCCGATGCCGACATTGCCGACATCACCGATGCGGTTGCGGCGGTCCGTGCGAAGGGCCACGGCATCGTCGACATCACCCGCGAAGGTTTTCCGCTCGGCCGGTTTGCCGCGACCGTCGCCGATCTGCGCCGTGAGCTGCGCGACGGACGCGGGCTTGTCATGCTGCGCGGCTTGCCGGTCGCCGACATGGGCACCGAGGGCGCGGCCATGGCCTATTACGGCATCGGTACCCATATCGGCACGCCCAAGCGCCAGAACGCCAAGGGCCACGTCCTTGGCCACGTCAAGGACCTGGGGGGCGATTACAACGATCCCAACACACGGGGCTATTACACGCGCGCCGAAATGCGCTTTCACTGCGACCTGTCGGATTACGTTGGCCTGCTTTGCCTGCATAAAAGCAAGTCCGGCGGCGAAAGCCGGATCGCCAGTTCGGTCACGGTCTATAACCACATCCTGCAATCGCGCCCGGACCTGGTGCGCGAACTGTGCAATGACTGGTACTGGACCAAGCATCAGCAGGTCAGCTCGGCCGATGAAAAGCCCTGGTTCAAGGCGCCGATCTTCATGTTTGAGCGTGGCATGTTTTCGGCCCGTGGGCTCGGCGCCTACGTCCTGAAATCCCAGGGCTTGCCGGGCGTGCCCGAATTCACGCCTCTCCAGAAGGAAGCGATCAGGGCCTACGAAGAAGCTGTGGAAGCCTGCGCCGTGGACATCGGGTTCGAGCCGGGCGACATCCAGCTTCTCAACAACCACGTCATGCTGCACACGCGCCGCGCTTTTGAAGACTGGCCGGAACCGGAACGCAAGCGTCATCTCCTGCGCCTGTGGCTGCGCGACGACGATGCCCGCGTGCTGCCCGCTTTCATGCGCGAAGGCATGCTGGCCGACGGCGTGGCGCTGGCGAACGTGCCCGCCGTTGCCCCGCTCGAGGCGGCCTGACGGTCCTGTGATCTTTTTCGTTTACGGCCAGCGCCAGTCGATCAGGCCGCGGGGCAGGTTGATGTAATCGGCAACCATGTCGATCGAAACCGCGAGCGCCATTGCACCGGCGATGGACACCACCGTGCCGACGACTAGGCGCATGTTGATGACTTCATGGCCGGGATTGAGCAGGCTTGAAAACAGGATGCGGAAAATCCCGGTGATGCGCTGGATCGGCGTCACTACCGTGACCGGGGCGATGGACAGCGCCAGGTAGCGGAACATCTGGGCCAGAAATACGAAGAACCCGGAATTGAGGAACCAGGGCAGGGCCTTCCTGTCCATCTCGCGCACGTTTTGCACGCGTCCCTTGGGGATCAGAAGCAGCGAGAAAAACAGCGTGGCGGCGATATAGGAAATCAGGCCTCCGGCCATGGAGGCGCCGGTCTGGCCTTCCAGCCCGTAGCGCACCAGTACCGGCGACAAGCCGTAGCCGGTGGCCGAAAGCAGCGCCCAGGTATAGCCCTCGGCTAGGTTGGGAACGAAAGCGGGTGATTTTTCCGTGCCCCTGCTGTCGCCGGCCGCACCCGCACCGCTTGCCACTGCGGTGGTGACGGCCGCCGCTGCCTGCTTCGCCGCGTCTTGCTTCTTTTTCTTTTTACTCTTGCTTGGTGGGATGGCAATGCCATTGCCGAGCGCGATCAGGGCGAGACCGATGACTTTCAGCACGGTGATCTTTTCGTCGAGCACGATGATGGCGAGCGTCAGCGCCACAACCAGGTTGGCGCTCTGGACTGGGGCCACCAGGTTCGATCCCATCGCCTTGATGGCGCGGTAGCCACAATAGCGTCCCCAGACGAAATGCATGATGCCGGCCAGGGACAGGCAGATGAATGCAAGGTTCGAGAACTCGGTGAGCTTACCTAGTTGCCCGGTGGCCAGCACCGCGACGAAGAATAGTGGCACGCCGATGGGCACGGTCACGGCTAGCGCCTGAAATACGGTGGAGGAAATCACCCCGCGGCGCAGGCTGGCATTGTTGAAAGCGAAGGTCGCGGCGGAAATCACCGCATAGAGGGCGCCGAGCATATGGGTAGAAACCGACGGAATTTGATAGGACCGGCTAGTATCAGCCGCGATCCGCCGCAGTCAAGGCAGGAATGGGAAAAGGCCCGATCAGGCGATACGCAGTGCCTTGCGTCCCGCTTCCAGCAGGAAAGATTGAGCGGTCCGTTCCGGCGCACCGCGCTGTGAAACATAGTCGAGCGCCTGAAAATCTGCGCGCCACGTGCGTGCGCTGATGGTGTGGCTGACGTACCCGCGCGAATCGAGGGCGAACCGGATATGGGGATTGTCGTTTTGCCAGGCCCTCATGGCCCTGCTGGCGCCCTTGCCGTCGCCGCGAGAGGAGATCGAGGTGTTGACGAACTCGCTCGCAATCACCGGGGTCTCGGGGCGATCAAAATCTGCGCGCAGGTCGCTTGCGAGATGACGGTGAATGTCCCCGGAAAGAACTACGGGTCCAACGACGCGTGTGAGGGCGATGTGTTCAAGCATGTGACGGCGCGCCGCGCGGTATCCGTCCCATTTATCCATCGAGTAACGCGCGATGTCGGGATCACGATCACGGTCGAGCTGAGCCATCGGTACCTGCTGAATAATCACGTTCCACCGCGCCCGAGTATGGGCAAGGCGATTGTGAAGCCAGCGTTTCTGTTCGGTCCCCAGCATCTGTGCTGTGGTCTTTTCGTCCTCGGGACAGCGGGGGACGATCTTGCCGCCGCACGGCTGTGGCGTGCGATATTGCCGCGTGTCGCAGAGACTTAGTCTTGCTAGCCCGCCGAAGTCCAGCCCCCGGTAGATGCGCATTCGCGGCCCAACGGGCAGGCTGGCGCGCCGCAACGGCATGTGTTCCCACCATGCCCTGAAAGCAGCGGCCTTGCGGGCAGCGAAAGCGCTCCCGCCCCGGCCACGGCCGTCAATGTCCGCCGCCCAGTTATTGGCAACTTCGTGGTCGTCCCAGATCGGCGCGAACGGATGAGCGGCATGTGCCGCCTGCAAATCCAGATCGCTTTTATACAAGGCATAGCGGCGCCGGTACGCATCAAGGGTCCGGCAGCTCTCGCCGGGATGCCAGCGGACGAGGCCGTCACGTCGGCGCCGCGCGCGACCTTCGTAGATGTAATCGCCCGTATGCACCACCAGGTCGAAGTCGCGCTCGGCGATATGACGGTAAGCGGTATAAAAACCCGCCTCGTAATTCTGGCAGCCGACCTGAGCGATCCGCAACTTGTCGGGCAAGGTTCCAGGCGCCGGCGCCGTTTGGGTGCGTCCGATGGGGCTGGCTACGCCGCCGGCGATGAAGCGATAGAAATATACCCGTCCCGGCGCCAGCCCGCCGACCTCGACATGGACCGAATGGGCCGAGGTGGGCGCGGCAGTCGCGGTGCCCTCCTGCAGGATCTGGCGAAAGCCTTCATCCCCGGCAATTTGCCAGCTAACCGGAACGGCTTTGGGGGGCATGCCTCCGTCATCGGCGTCGGGAAACGGCGCTAGGCGGGTCCACAACACCACGCCCCCGGGCAGGGGGTCACCCGATGCAACGCCGAGGGTGAAGGGGTCGTCGACGAACCGCCCGCGGGGGGCCGTCGCGCAGCCGATGGGGCCTAGCCCGGTCGATGCCAGCAGCGCAAAACCACCGCCGATAAAGCTGCGCCGTCCTGAAATCGCGGTTCGGGATAAGGGCAATCGGGGCATGTGATCTTCGTTCAAAGCCTGGTCAGATCCCGACTATAGTTTGGCTCACGGGTTTTTGTCTCGGCGGGCTGTTTCCGCTGTTTCATCCTCCACTAACCATAAGTGGCGGAATATGCCTATTGATTTAGTATGTATCGGGGTCCGCCTGATGCCGCCGCTTACGGTGCATCCCGGGCCCGAGGGATACCCATGGCAAGCAAACTCGATGAAGCGCCGAGCAAGAAATTGATCACCAGTATCCTGGCCAGTGCCCGGCGGGGCCGCAAAACCCGCCTCGGCGCCGACGGCGAGGCCTTTATCCGTGCTTTTTACGATCGTGTTCCGGTGGACGATATCGCCAGTAGTGCTCCCGCCGAGCTGGCGGCCCAGGCGCTCGATTTCCTCAACTTCGCCCGCGTGCGCAAGCCCGGCAAGCCGTTGCTGCGCGTGTTCAATCCGGTTGAGGACTGTCATGGCTGGTGCGGTGATCGCACGGTGTTCGAAGTCGTCAACGACAACATGCCGTTTCTCGTGGATTCGATTACTGCCGCGCTGAACTTCCGTGGTCTTGGTGTGCATCTTGTCATCCATCCTGTCCTGCGCAACCGGCGCGACGGATCCGGTGTGCTCAAGGCGGTCGCGTCGCACCATAAAAAGTCCGCGGGTTCGGATATCGGTGAATCCTTCATACACGTTGAAATCGACCGTCTTGCCGCGGCCGGGGAGATCAAGGAACTGACCGGTATTATCGGCGGTGTGTTGAGCGATGTTCGCGCCGCCGTCGAGGACTGGATGACGATGCGCGGCAAGCTGACCGAGGTGATCAGTGATCTCGAGGCGACCAACAAGTCTCCCGATTCCATTGAATACGTCAGCGAGGTTCGCGATTTCCTCAAATGGCTCGATGACGATCACTACACTTTTCTCGGATACCGGCGCTACGATTTCACCCAGAGCAAGGGCGCCAAGGAAGCCCACGTCGTCGCCGGTTCCGGGCTGGGCGTTCTGCGCGATCCAGGGGTGCGCGTGTTTTATGCCGACGATTCGAATATCCCGCGCGATGTGCGCAGGATTCCCGCGAGCGACGGTGTTATCTCGATCGCCAAGGCGAACCGCCGCGCCACCGTGCACCGGGCCATTCACATGGATACCATCGGTGTCGAACTGCGCGATGAAGATGGAGCCATCGTCGGGGAACACCGGTTCGTCGGCTTGTTCACATCCCACGCCTATAGCCTGAGCCCGCGCTTCATCCCGGTTTTGCGGCGCAAGATTGCGCACACCATGAGCCGTGCCGGCTTCGATAGCGCCAGCCATGACGGCAAGGCTCTTTTGCATATTCTTGAAAACTATCCTCGCGATGAGCTGTTCCAGATCGGTGAGGATGAACTTTTGCAGAACGCGCTCGGCATCCTGCATCTTCAGGAACGTCAGCGCACTGCGTTGTTCGAACGCCGCGATCCTTTCGGACGTTTTGTATCGTGTCTCGTATTTACGCCGAGGGAGGTCTATTCCTCGGGCCTGCGCGAACGCTTCGGGGAAATCCTGTGCAAGGCTTTCGCCGGTACCGTTTCGGCTTTTTATACCCAGATCGCCGATGAGCCGCTGGCGCGCATCCACTTTATCATCAAGACCGATCCCCAGCGCGAACTTGCCTATAACAAGGATGCGCTGGAGCGCGACCTGGTGGCGGCGGCGCGCTCATGGGACGACGAATTGCACGACGTCATGCTTGCCGCCCACAGCGGCCGCAAGGGGCTTGAGCTATTCCAGCGTTTCGCCAAGGCTTTTCCCGTCACTTACCGCGACACCTTTTCCCCATCCACCGGTGTCCACGACGCCGACAAGATCGACGAGGTGCTGGAGACCGGCCGCACGGCGCTGCATCTCTATCGCCGTCAGGGCGACGAGCCGGATGAGCTGCGCCTGAAAATCTATCAACCGGGCGAACCGCTACCCCTGTCCGATGCCCTGCCGATGCTGGAAAACATGGGGTTGCGGGTGATCGACGAAATTCCCTTCGAAGTCACGCCCAACGGCGCCTCCGGGGTATGGGTGCATGATTTCGGCCTGGTGCGCCGGGCCAAGCCCGGCCCCGATGTGAAGCGCGACTTCACGCTGGAAAAGGAGCTGTTTGAAGTTGCACTGGCCCGGACCCAGGATGGCCATGCGGAGAACGACGGCTTCAACAAGCTGGTTCTGGCCGAGGCGCTGGACTGGCGCGAGGTCGTGCTGGTTCGTGCCTATTCGAAATACCTGCGCCAGGCGCGTGCGCCCTTCAGTCAGGATTACATGATCGACACCTTTGTCCGTAATCCGGGTTTCGCACGACTTTTGGTGGACCTGTTCAAGGCCAAGTTCGACCCCGCCGATCGTGGCCGGGCCGAAGCCCGCGCGGTTACTCTCAAGGTCGCTTACGAAGATGCCCTGGAAAAGGTTTCCAACCTGGACGAGGACCGCATCCTGCGCCGCTTCCTCAACCTTGTCCTGGCGACGCTGCGGACCAACCACTACCAGCCCGCCGCCGATGGCGGGTTCAAGGACTACGTGTCTTTCAAACTGGCGTCGGGCGATATCGACAACCTGCCGCTGCCGCGCCCGTGGCGCGAAATCTGGGTCTACAGCCCGCGCATGGAAGGCATTCACCTGCGTTCCGGCGCTGTCGCGCGCGGCGGCATCCGCTGGTCCGACCGGCGCGAGGACTTCCGCACCGAAATCCTCGGCCTGATGAAGGCCCAGGTGGTCAAGAACCCGGTCATCGTGCCGGTCGGGGCCAAGGGCGGTTTTGTGGTCAAGAATCCGCCGCTGGAGGGCGGGCGCGAAGCGTTCCAGAACGAAGGCATCGAATGTTACAAGATGCTGATGCGCGGGCTTCTGGATATCACCGACAATCGCGCCGGCGACCGGGTGATCCCGCCCAAGAACGTGATCCGCCATGATGAGGACGATCCCTATCTCGTGGTCGCCGCCGACAAGGGCACGGCGACGTTTTCCGACATCGCCAACGGTGTGGCGCGGGACTACGGCTTCTGGCTCGACGATGCTTTTGCATCGGGCGGCAGCGTCGGTTACGACCACAAGAAAATGGGCATTACCGCGCGCGGCGCATGGGAATCGGTCAAGCGCCATTTCCGCGAAACCGGCAAGGACATCCAGAAAGAGGACTTCACCTGCGTCGGTGTCGGCGACATGGCGGGCGATGTGTTCGGCAACGGCATGCTGCTTTCGCCCCATACCCGGCTGGTGGCGGCGTTCAACCACATGCACATCTTTCTTGATCCCGATCCCGATCCCGCCGCCGCGATCAAGGAACGGCGCCGCCTGTTGAACAAGCCGCGTTCGAGCTGGGCGGATTACGACAAGAAGCTTATTTCGAAGGGTGGCGGCGTGTTTGAACGCGCCGCCAAGTCCATCACCCTGTCGGCGGAGGTCAGGGCCTGCTTCGGCATTTCCGCTTCAAGCCTGTCGCCGGACGACCTGATCCGCAGCCTTTTGACGGCCGATGTGGAACTTCTGTGGTTCGGCGGCATCGGTACCTTCATCAAGGCCTCGCACCAGGGTCACGGCGATGCGGGCGACCGCGCCAACGACAGCACCCGTGTCGATGCGAAAGACCTGAACTGCATGGTGATCGGCGAGGGCGCCAATCTCGGCATGACCCAGGCGGCGCGGATCGAATACGCCCGCAAGGGCGGCCGCCTGAATACGGATTCCGTGGATAATTCCGCCGGTGTTGATTGTTCGGACCACGAGGTCAACATCAAGATCCTGCTGGCCCAGGAGGTGGCGCGCAAGAAGCTGACCATGAAGGCCCGCGACAAGCTGCTCGTGGACATGACCGACGACGTGGCGGCGCTGGTGTTGCGGGACAATTACCTGCAAACCGGGGCGCTGTCGCTGGCCGAGGCGGAAGCCGCCGAGCGCCTGCCCAATGCCCAGCGCCTGCTTCGGGTTCTGGAGCGCGCGGGCCGCCTGAACCGGGCCGTGGACGGTCTGCCCGATGAGGAAGGATTCGCCCAGCTCGCGGCTTCGGGCCTCGGCCTGACGCGGCCCGAGCTTTCGGTGTTGCTGGCTTTTGCCAAGCTGCATCTCAACGATGAGCTTCTGGCATCGGACATTCCCGATGAAAAACTGCTGGAAATCGACCTGATCGATTATTTCCCGACGGCGTTGCGCAAGAAATACCGCGATGCCATCGGACGCCATCGCCTGAAGCGTGAAATCGTCGCCACGGTCTTCAATAATGAAATTATCAACCGTGCCGGTTTTACCTTCGTCAACGATATCAGGGAACGCACCGGTCATCCGGCCCCCGATATCGCGCGGGCCTTCGCCATTGTGCGCGATTCTTTTTCCCTGCCCGAAATGTGGGCGGGGATCGAGGCCCTGGACAACAAGGTCGCCGCCACCATCCAGATCGACATGCAGCGTGCCATCAACCGCTTGCTGGAACGCGCCGTCATCTGGTTCATGCAGCATGGGGAGCATCCCCTAGATATCGAAACCAATATCGAGCATTTCCGTCCCGGCGTGGCGCAGTTGACCAAGTCCCTTGATAGTGTGCTTGCGGATGCGGCATGGACGACGATGGCGGAAACCATTGGTCGCTACAAGGATGCGGGCGTGCCGGAAAAGCTCGCGCGCTCGGTCAGTGCGCTCGCCCATATGAATGCCGCGCTCGACATCATTTGCATTGCGGGCACCGATGCCCGCTCGGTGCCGGTAATGGCGCGGGTCTATTTCGGGATCGGAGCGCGTTTCGGCTTCGACTGGTTGGGCAATACGGCGCGGCGCATCGAAACCCAGACCGGTTGGCAGCGCCAGGCGATACAGGCCATGGTGGACGAGCTTTACGGGTTGCAGCACGACCTGGTCAGCCATGTCATGGATGCGGCGGGTTCGGCGACGGCGGTAGATGCCATCGTCGCCATGTGGGCGGATTCACGCAAGGGCCTGGTGGCACGGACCGAGCAGACCCTTGCCGATATGCAGGCCGCGCCTTCGGCGGACATCGCCATGGTGGCGGTTGCCCTGCGGCAGTTGCGCGTGCTGGTGTCGGGCTAGGACCTGGTGTCGTTCCAGGCACCTTCGTCTTCGCCCATCGATGCGGGGCGTCGGGCACGGATCGCGTGGTGTCTCTACGACTGTGGAAACTCGGCCTTTCCGTCCGTCATCCTGACCTTTGTTTTCGCCGCGTATTTCACCCGTGGTGTCGCCGCCGATCCGGTTACCGGGACGGCGCAATGGGGCTGGGCGATTTCGCTTTCGGCGCTGGCCATCGCGGTATTTTCGCCGCTGCTCGGCGCTATTGCGGATCGCGGCAGGCGCCGCCTGCCCTGGCTCATGGTCTTTTCCGTGCTCTGCATCGGCGCCACGGCGGCGCTGTGGTGGGTGGCGCCGTCGCCGCAATGGGTGGTGGTGGCGCTGGTGCTCGTCGGCATCGCCAATTTCGGCTTCGAGCTGGCGACGGTGTTCTACAATGCCCTGTTGCCGGAAATCGTCGCGCCATCGCGCATCGGCCGCCTGTCGGGCTGGGGCTGGGGGCTCGGCTATGCCGGTGGGCTGGCCTGCCTGGTAGTGGTGCTGGTGGGCTTCGTTCAGGCCGATCCCGCGCCCTTTGGCCTTGATCGTGCCGCCGCCGAACATGTGCGTATCGCGGCACCCATCGCCGCCGCCTGGTTCGCGCTGTTTGCCCTGCCGCTGTTCATCTGGGTGCCCGATCGCCCGCGTGCCGGGCTGGCGCCGCTGACCGCGGCCCGCGAAGGCATCGCGCAACTGGTGCGCACCATTCGCGGCGTGCGCCACCATCGTGCCGCGCTGCGTTTTCTGATCGCGCACATGATCTATACCGACGGGCTCAACACCCTGTTCGCCTTCGGCGGGGTTTACGCCGCGGGCACGTTCAACATGACCGTGGATGAAGTTATTGCCTTCGGCATCGCCATGAACCTGACCGCGGGGCTGGGGGCCATTGGTTTCGCGTGGATCGACGACCTTATGGGGCCGAAGCGCACAATCACCATCGCCTTGGTGGCGCTCACCGTTCTCGGCGCGGCGATCTTGCTGGTCGAGGACAAGGCCTGGTTCTGGACATTCGGGCTGATGCTCGGCGCCTTCTTCGGCCCGGCCCAGGCGGCCAGCCGCTCGCTGATGGCGCGCCTGGCGCCCCCCGGCATGCAGGCGGAAATGTTCGGTCTCTACGCGCTGTCGGGCAAGGCCACGGCCTTTGTCGGCCCGGCGCTTCTGGGATGGGTGGCGCTTTGGGCCGATTCCCAGCGTGCCGGCATGGCAACGGTGCTGGCCTTCTTCCTGATCGGGTTATGGGTCCTGCGCCCGTTGCGCGAACCGGCGCGCGGCTGACGGGTCCTAGTGGCGGAAGTGGCGCATGCCGGTCATCACCATGGCGAGACCGGCCTCGTCGGCGGCCTTGATAACCTCGTCGTCGCGGATGGACCCGCCCGGCTGGATAACCGCTTCCGCGCCCGCTTCCGCCGCCGCCAGCAAACCGTCGGCGAAGGGGAAGAAGGCATCGGACGCCACGACCGAACCCTTGGCACGGGGCACCGCATCGCCCGCGGCCTTGGCGGCGTCGGCGGATTTCCACGCGGCGATGCGCGATGAATCGACCCGGCTCATCTGGCCCGCGCCGATGCCGACCGTGGCGCCGTCCTTGACGTAGACGATGGCGTTCGACTTCACGTGCTTGCACACGGTGAAGGCGAAAATCAGGTCGTGCATCTGTTCTTCCGTCGGCTTCTTTTTAGTGACGACCTTCAGATCGGCGGCGGTGACATGACCTGAATCGCGGGTTTGCAGCAAGAAGCCGCCGGCCAGGGTGCGCACCGTCATGCCCGGCCCCTGCGCGTCGGCCAAGCCGCCGGTGGCCAGTACGCGGACGTTTTTCTTGGCCGCCAGAATCTTTTTCGCCTCGTCGGAAATTTCCGGTGCGATCACCACTTCGACGAACAGCTTGGCGATTTCTTCCGCCGTTGCGCCATCCAGCGTGCCGTTGGCGGCGATGATGCCGCCGAAGGCCGACACGGGATCGCAGGCCAGCGCGCGCAAGTAGGCATCGTGCAGGTCGCGGCTTTCGGCCACGCCACAGGGATTGGCGTGCTTGATGATGGCGATGGTGGGCTTTGTGAATTCCGACACCAGTTCGAATGCGGCGTCGGTATCGTTGAGGTTATTGAACGACAGTTCCTTGCCCTGGATTTGCTTTGCCGTGGCGACACCGGCGCGAGGGTGGGCGGGGTCCAGGTAGAAGGCCGCCGCCTGGTGCGGGTTTTCACCGTAGCGCAGGGTCTGGGCCCGTTCGCCCGCCAGGGTGACGCGGCGGGGGAACGTGTCGCCCAGGGTATCGGCGAACCAGCCTGAAATGGCGGCGTCGTAGGCTGCGGTGCGGGCATAGGCCGAAGCCGCCAGGCGCTTGCGGAAAGCCAGGGTGGTGGCGCCGTCGTTGGTCTCCAGTTCCTTGATCACTTCATCGTAATCGCCGACATCGGTGACGACGGAAACGAAGGCATGGTTCTTCGCCGCCGCCCGGATCAGCGCCGGGCCGCCGATGTCGATGTTTTCGACACAATCGTCGTAGGCCGCGCCCGCCGCGACGGTTTTTTCGAACGGGTAAAGATTGATGATGATCAGGTCGATAGGCTTGATGCCGTGCTGGCGCATCGACGCCTGATCGCCCGCATTATCGCGGCGCGAAAGAATGCCGCCATGCACCATCGGGTGCAGCGTCTTGACCCGCCCGTCCATCATTTCCGGAAACTGCGTCAGGTCGGCAACGTCGGTGACTTGCAATCCTGCCTCGCGCAAGGCGCTGGCCGTGCCGCCGGTGGACACCAGGTCGATGCCGCGCCTGGCGAGGGCACGGCCCAGGTCGGCCAGGCCGGTCTTGTCGGAAACGCTGATCAGGGCACGGGTTACGGGCTGCTTGTCTTGGGCGGTCATGGGGCGGGCGATCTCTTTTGTTCTGGGGTTTCGGGCGGGGTGTAATCGGGAACGAGGGTGGCCAACAGGTGCCTTGCGCTACCGGCATCGTGACGCCGGGCGGCGGCCTCAAGGGCATCGATGCCGTCAACCAGCGTATCGAGGTCAAGCGCGCGCGGGTGCGCAATCAGCACGCCGGGATAGCGGGTGGGTGCCGTCACCTCGGCATCGTGGAACAGTTCTTCGTGCATTTTTTCGCCGGGCCGCAGGCCGGTGATCTCGATCTTCACGTCCTCGCCGGGCCGCAGGCCGGCCAGGCGGATCATCTGCTGGGCAAGGTCCATGATGCGGACCGGCTCGCCCATGTCGAGCACGTAAATGGCGTCGCCCTGATCCGAGGGGATGCCGAGCACGCTGGCTTCCAGCACCAGTTCGACCGCTTCGCGCACGGTCATGAAGTAGCGCGTCATGTCGGGATGGGTCACCGTCAGCGGGCCGCCCCGCGAAAGCTGGCGCTGGAACAGCGGCACCACGGACCCGGTGGAGCCGAGCACGTTGCCGAAGCGCACGGTGATGAAGCGGGTTTCCGCGCTGCCGTTCGTGGCTGCCGCGAGATTGCGCGCCTGGCAGTAGCTTTCGGCAATGCGCTTGGTCGCGCCCATGATCGAAGACGGGTTGACGGCCTTGTCGGTGGAAATCAGCACCATGGTGCCGACGCCGGCGGCACGGCAGGCATTGGCGACGTTGCGGCTGCCGATGGCGTTGGTCAGCACGCCTTCTTCAGGGTTGGCCTCGACCATCGGCACATGCTTGAGCGCGGCGGCGTGGAAAACCAGTTCGGGCCTTTCCTCGGCGACGATCTCATCAATGCGCGTGGCATTACGAACGTTGGCCAGAACGGCGCTGCGCGACAGTTCCGGCGCCTGGTGCGCGATTTCCATGTCGATGGAATAAAGCGCGTATTCGGAATGATCGAGAAGCGTCAGGTGGGCCGGGCCGAGGGCCGCGATCTGGCGCGACAGTTCGCCGCCGATGGTGCCGCCGGCCCCGGTGACCAGCACGCGCCGGCCCCGGATCATGTTTTCCATGGCGCCGCGATCCAGCACCTTCTGCGCCCGGCCCAACAGGTCCTCGATGGCGATGGGGCGCGGCTCGAAGGCGGTTTCCCCGGCGGCGCGAAAATCGGTAATGCGTGGCAACCGCGCCAGGCTGACGCCGAAACGTTCGGCGTGCTCAAGCAGCTCGGCGGCCAGCGTGCCGGGCACGCCTTCCTCGGCAATGATGAAGCGACGCGGACGCAGGTTGATTCCGTCCAGGCGTTCCATCACGTCGTCGATCTGGTCAATGGTGCCGTTGACGGCGATGCCGTGGATGCGGCGCCCGACGCGGGTGCCCTTGATGTCGATAATGGCGACGACCTGGTGGCGCGGGGCTGGATCGGTGGACAGTGCGCGCAGGAATTGCGCCCCGCCGTCGCCCGCGCCCAGCAGCAGCACCGGCACCCGTTCGCCGCCCTGTCCGGCAAGAATACCGCCGACGCCTTTTTGGCGGAAGATGCGGTAAAGGATGCGCGGCCCCGCCAGCAATGCCGCCAGCACGAACCAGTTGATGATCAGCGCCGAACGCGGCATCAGTTCCAGGCGGGTGATCGAGAACTGCACCAGCACGAAAATCAGGATGATCAGCGTCACCGCGCGCAACACGCGCAGCAATTCCGGCGTTGACGTGTATTGCCAGACCTCGCGCTGGAATTGCATGGAGATCAGCACCAGTGCGGCGACAAGGGTGAAGCTTCCGGTGCCGAAAATCACCAGCTCCGGGGAGTAGCTCAGCGGATCGTCGCCAAGCCGCAACGCCAGCGACAGCGGGAACGAAACCGCCGCCATGACGATGTCGTGGGCGAAGATGAATCCCGCCCGCAGGTGGCGGCGAAGGCGCGGGTTCATGCGGACGGTTCCGGGTGCGGGGCGGGGGCGGTGTCGCCGGGGGCTTTCATGGCGCGCATTTTCTTCCAATCACGGGGCCGAGTCCATTGGGCCGGGTCAGGTTTGTGCGTCTGCCGGGGCGCGGGCCAGCCACACCAGCATCCAGCCGACGATCAGCGCGGCGCCGCCCAGGCACAGGATGTCGCCGGTCCGGCTCACCATCTGGGTCGAGGCCAGCGCCAGCGCGATCAGGCAGCAGTTTCCCGTGGCCACGAAGCGCGTCACGCGGGCGTGGCTCAGGCCGCGCTGGACCGCGCGCTGGTAGAAATGGGTGGCGTGGGGGCGCCAGACCGCTTCCCCGGCCAGTGCCCGGCGGCCCAGCGTCAGGGTCGCGTCGGCAAGGAAATAGGCGGGCAGGATCAGCGCCGCCGCGCCGTAACCCCAGCTTGCCAGCAGTAAAAGAAACCAGCCCAGCAGGTAGCCGAGCGCGATGGCGCCGACATCGCCCATGAAGACCCGTGCCGGGTGCCAGTTGAGCACCAGGAAGCCGAGCGCCGCGCCGGCGATCACCACGCTGACCTGGGCGACGGCGACGGCACTGGCGCCCAGGGCATCGGCGCTGATTGCCGCGATGGCGAACAGCCCGGCGTAAATCGCCACGACTTCCGCGCCCGCCAACCCGTCGATCCCGTCCATGAAGTTGAACAGGTTGATGAACCAGACCCAGGCCAGTCCCGCCACCAGGCGGTCGAGCCACAGCGGCGCCCAGCCCTGCAGGACCAGAAGGTTGTCGGGCAGCAGCCCGAGCGCGGCAACGACCGCGGCGATATGGGCAGAAAAGCGCAGGGCCACGGGCAGGCCGCGCAGGTCGTCCAACCACGACACCACCGCCAGCGCCGCCGTCAGGGCAAGGATCGCCAGCCACATGGTTTCGTTCGGCAGGTGCAGCCGGAACACGGCGCCAGCCAGCGGCAGGGCGACGGCGAGGATAGCGATGCCGCCGCCGCGCGGGGTCGGCGCCGAATGGGACGAGCGTTCGTTGGGGTGATCGAGCACGCGCCGCCGGTTGAGATAGGCCGTCACCCAGCGCGTCACCATCCAGCCCGCCGCCGCCGTCAGGACAAGCAGCACCAGCGCGGCGATGAGTCCCTGGGTCGAGGCCAGCGCAGCGGTCATTTGGTGTCGACCACGCGCGAAAACGCCCAGCGCACGGCGGCGCCTGGCCGTGGCCCGCCGGCGGTGACCCCGCCGGAAATGACGATCTGGCTGGTGCGCTTCATCTCGCCACTGCCGACATAAATGCTGTTGTCCAGTTCGACCTTCGCGCCTTCGGCACGGAAACGCCAGCCCGCGCCCGACGGCAGGCGCAGCAGCACCGCCTGGCCGTCGCTGACCAGCGAGGCCTTGACGCCGGGATGCAGGTGAAAACGCACGGCGAAACTGCGCGGCCGGTCGCGGCGCCAGTTCCAGCGCCCCGATTTGGTGTCTTCGGCGGCACCTTCCTGTCCGGGCGGGCTCAGGTGATCCTCGCCCCGGATTTCTTCGCCGCCGGCGGCGATCCAGATGCGACGGCGGTGGATCAGGCCGAAGCCGCGCAGGTAGCCGTCGTGGCTGCCGTCCAGCCAGGTGGCGCCTGCGTCCTCGCTGCGTTCGCGGCGGACATTGACCGGGTGCTTGCCGATCTCGCTACCGCGTCCCGGCGCTTCCAGGATCTCGGTCGAATTCGTGTCCGCCAGTGTCAGGGTCGAATGGGCAGCGGTTGCCCGCAAGGCCTGGCGCCAGCCCGCGCCCAGTCCCGGCCCGCCGCCGCAATTGACCACCATGCGTTCCTTGCCGATGCTCAGTTCGAACGACAGGGTTCCGGCGAAGGTATGGTCGCGCGCGCCCGGCGGCGGCGGGGCGCCCATGTCGCAAACCAGCAGGGTGCGATTGATCGCGACGCGCTCGAAGCCGGAATGGGGTGCCGAATTCAGTGGTTTGCCCGGCGCGTCGGCGCGGGTCAGGACCATGTCCACCAGCCACGCCTCGCCCTCGCCCGAATCGTTGAATAGCGCGAGGCCCCCATCGCCGTGACGGAAGAAGCGCAGCATCGGCGCCATGCGGTCGATACTGCGTTGCAAGGCATTGGGCACGGTGTGGCCGCAGCCGAGCAGCACCGAACGGATATCGACCAGATCGCGCAGGACCGCGAATTGCTGGGCCGGACTGCGTTCGATATGGCCGCCGTCGCTCAGCACCTGGTGATCCAGTTCCGCTTCCAGCCGCGCCAGCGCCCGGCGCAGCGCCCGTCCACCGCCCATCAGGGCCGCCGCGGCAAAGACCTGGCCCTTGAGCACCAGCAACCGCCGCCCGCCGGACAGCCCGCCCGGTCCGCAGGCCAGCAGGTGACGGCCCTGGGCGGTCAGCGCCGTCAGGAACGACTGGGTGAAGGCGGGCTCGGCGCCCTGGGTAATGACATCGGCGCTGGCGATCCACGCGGCGACGCGGGTTGCCAGCACGTCCGGGCGCCAGGCCAGGTGGCGCCAACGGCCGTGGCCCTCGATCCAGTCGGTGACCAGGCGGCGCGCGGTATCGCGGGCGGCCTCGCCGCCGACGACGCGCAAATCGCGCAACCAGGCGAATCCGTGCAGCGCCGCCAGCCAGTCCGGGCCGGTACCGGGCGGCGCCCACAGGCGGGGTCCGGCGCCGCGTCCTTCGCCCGGCGGGGCCACACGCACGGTCTTTCCGGCGAAAGAGAAGGTGCCGCCGATGATGGCGCGCCCGCGGGCCGCGTCGCCGGGCCACGGGTCGATCGGCGGGCTGGCGAGCGGTCTGGGCCGCGCCTTGAGCCCGCGAAACAACGGCGAGACGTAGAACAGGCTGCGCAAGCCGTAGCCGAGCGCACGGGCATTACGCGCGACGGGCCGCCGGGCAACGGCGATGTACCAGCCGAAGGGCGGGCGGTGGGCGGTGGGGGGTGCGGCCTCGCTCATGGCCTGCGGGCGCGCTTAATGTCCGCCGCGCAGGCGGGCGATATTGTCGGCGTAAGCCGCGTCGCCGCCCTGGAAAGTGGCGGTGCCCGCGACCAGGACATCGGCGCCCGCGGCAATGGCGCGCGGCGCGGTTTCCAGGTTGATGCCGCCGTCCACTTCCAGATCGATGTCGCGACCTGTCGCATCTATGCGTTTGCGCACGGCGCTGATCTTGTCGAGCTGCGGTTCGATGAAAGCCTGCCCGCCGAAGCCGGGATTGACGGTCATCACCAGCACCAGGTCGATGTCGCCGATGACGTTGTCAATGGCTTCGACCGGCGTTGCCGGATTAAGCGCCACCCCCGCCTTCTTGCCGAGGCTGCGAATGAGCTGCAGCGTGCGGTGCAGGTGCGGCCCGGCCTCCGGGTGTACGGTGATGATGTCGGCGCCCGCATCGGCGAAATCGGCGACGAAGGGATCCACAGGCGAAATCATCAGATGCACGTCGAAGGGCAGCGCCGAATGGGCGCGCAGCGCCTTGACCATGCCACTGCCGATGGTGATGTTGGGAACGAAGTGGCCGTCCATGACATCGACGTGGATGTAATCGGCCCCGGCCTTGCTGACTGCCGCAACTTCCTGGCCGAGCCGCGCGAAGTCGGCAGCGAGTATAGAGGGTGCTATGCGGACCGGTTTTGTCACGGCGTTTAGGTAGCAGCTTCGCCCGAGCGCCGCAAGCGCGCGGCATAAAATCCGTCCATTCCGCCCTCCGCCCCCAGGAAACATGGCAAGGTCCGCAAATCCCCCGCCGCGGTGATCGCTTCCGCCAGGCCGCCGATTTCGTCGGCGGTGACGGCGACGCGGGTAAAATCGGGGTGGTGCTTGAGAAAGCCTTCGATGCGCCCTTCGCCCTCTTCGGGTTGCAGCGAACAGACGGCGTAAACAAGGGTGCCGCCGGGGCGCGTCAGCCGCGCGGCATTATCGAGCAGGGCATCCTGCAACGGCGCGAGGCGCGCCGCATCCGCCGGGCCCTTGCCGAGCGCGATATCGGGATGGCGGCGGATCGTGCCGGTGGCGGAGCACGGCGCATCGAGCAGCACCGCGTCGAACGGTTGCGCGCCGTAGGTGCGCCCGTCGGTAGCGATTAGTGCCGCTTCCATGCGCAACCGCGCAAGGTTGCGGCGCAGCATTTCAAGCCGCGTCTTGTCACGGTCCACGGCCGTCACCTCGGCGCCTGCATCGGCCAGTTGCAGGGTCTTGCCGCCGGGCGCGGCGCAGAGATCGAGGACGCGGTGCCCCGCGACATCGCCGAGAAGGCGGGCGGGCAGGGCGGCGGCGGCATCCTGAACCCACCAGCGGCCTTCATCGAAGCCCGGCAGATCGGCGATCAGGCCACCGTCGTGGCGGCGCAGGCTGCCGGTGGGCAACGGCGCCGCCCCGATCACGCCGGCCAGCGCTTTGATGTCCTCGCCCTTGCGCGGCGTCAGGTCGAGGGGCGGCTCAATCATGTTGGCCGTGGCGATGGCGCGGGTGGTTTCGGGGCCGTAAGCGGCCTCCCACGATTGCCACAGGGGTGCGGGGGTGTTGAGGCGCGGTGCATCCAGCTTGGCGAGCATCGCGGTACCTTCGCGGGAAGCGCGGCGCAACACGGCGTTGATCAGGCCCTTGAAACGCTGGGCCGGCCCATCGTCGGCCATGGCCACGCTGGTGGCGACGGCGGCATGGGGCGGGGTGGCCAGGAACAGAAGCTGGGTCAGGCCAATCATGACAATATGCCGCGCGGCGCGGGCAGAGGCGGGCAGTGGCCGGGCAATCAGCGCCGCCATCACGGCTTCGATTTCGCCGATATGACGCAGGCAGGTGGACAACAGGTTGCGGGCGAAAGCGCGGTCGCGTGCGGCCAGCGCGGCAAATCCCGGCGCGTCAGTTAGCGCCGTTTCCAAGGGCGCCTGTCGGGTCAGGGTCGCGTCCAGCGCCGCGAGGACGGCACGGCGGGGATCATTAAGGGTGCGTGGCTTGCGCGGTTCGGTCATCAGCCCCACGGCCCCGCGACGCCTGCCAGTTCCCGCAGTCGTTGCACCCGGTTGCGGGTGGCGGGGTGGGTGGAGAACAGGCTGTCGACACCGTGGGCGTGCAGCGGATTGATGATGAACATGTGCGCGGTGGCGGGGTGCTGCTCGGCCGCGTCGTTATCTATGGCTTCCGCCGAGGCCTCGATGCGCTCCAGCGCCGAGGCCAGCCACAGGGGCTTGCCGCAGATTTCGGCACCGATGCGGTCGGCTTCGTATTCGCGGGTTCTTGAAATCGCCATCTGTACCAGCATCGCCATGACCGGCGCGAAAATAATCACCAGGATGATACCGATAATGCCCAGCGGGTTGTTCCGATTCGAACCGCCGAAGAAGAACGCGAAATTCGCCAGCATGCCGATGGCCCCGGCCAGGGTCGCGGTGATGGTCTGGATCAGGGTATCGCGGTTGCGCACATGGGCCAGTTCATGGGCCATGACGCCGGCCACTTCTTCATGGCTGAGCCGTTCCAGAAGTCCCGACGTTGCCGCCACCGCGGCATTTTCCGGGTTGCGGCCGGTGGCGAAGGCGTTGGGTTGCGGATTGTCGATGATATAGACCCGCGGCATCGGCAGTTCGGCATTGGCCGCCAGTTGCTCGACGATGCCGTAGAAGCCCGGCGCGGTGCGGCGGTCCACCTCGCGCGCGCCGTAAATGGACAGCACCATGCGGTCGGAATTCCAGTAGGCGAACAGGTTGAGCGCCCCGGCAATGACGAAGGCGACGATAATGCCGCCGGTGCCGCCCAGCATGAAGCCGATCGCCATGAACAAGGCGGTGATGGCGGCCAGTAACAGCGTGGTACGGAGATAATCCATTAGAACGTGCCTTGAAGGTGCCTTGATCGCCGGGGATGCATTTCGCACGCGAGTTACTTAGATTGTGGGGATCACCGGTTCAAGGGGCATTGACGATGGGCGAGACGGACAGCAACAACCCGGATAAGGACGGGGCCAAGGCGCCCCCGCGCCCGCGCCGCAACATTCCGCCGGTGCCCCCCGCGCCCGGCGCGGCCCCGGCCCCGGCTGACAAAACCGCCGCCAAACCGGGGGGCAAGCCCGCCGCCAAGGCCGATCCCACCCGCTTCGGGGACTGGGAAAAGAACGGACGCTGCATCGATTTTTGATGTCTATTCCTAGTTCGTTCTTATTTTATAGCGAAAATTTTCATTTTGGTTTTCCTCCCCCCATGCCTTTAAGCAAAAAGTAAAAAAGTGCCGCCGTGATCAGCGGCATGATCAGCACAAGATCGTCGGCACGCATGTTCATGGCGCCTGCGATATAGGCGCTCATGAAAATCAGCAGGATAGAAACGACGTAAACGATTGTGCCGCCGACAGCGGCGAAATTGATAGTCTTGCCGCCGCTCCGCAGTAGGTAGCCGACGACGAATGCCGGCAAAAGTGTTGAAACTAGGATGATGGCGATCTTGCCGTCCATAAGAGTCTTTCTCCTTGCGCTGCCCGGTTCAGTACGCGACGCGATTGTCGATCAGGTCCTGAACCACGTCCGGATCGGCAAGCGTCGAAGTGTCGCCTAGGTTACCGAAATCATCCTCGGCAATTTTGCGCAAAATACGGCGCATGATTTTGCCCGATCGTGTTTTGGGCAGGCCGGGCGCCCATTGCAGCCGGTCTGGTGCGGCAAAGGGGCCGATATCCCTGCGGACCCATTGAACCAGCTCTGTTTTCAGCGCGTCCGTGGCTTCCGCTTCTGCCATCAGGGTGATGAAGCAATAGATGCCCTGACCCTTGATGTCGTGGGGATAGCCGACCACGGCGGCTTCCGACACCATAGGATGCGCCACCAGGGCGCTTTCGATCTCCGCCGTGCCCAGCCGATGGCCGGAAACGTTAAGTACGTCGTCCACGCGACCAGTGATCCAGTAATAGCCGTCCTCGTCGCGGCGGCAGCCGTCGCCACTGAAGTAACGTCCGGGGAACTGGCTGAAATAGGTGTCGATGAAACGCTGGTGATCGCCGAACACGGTGCGCATCTGGCCAGGCCAGGAATCAGTTATACACAGGTTGCCGACGCCCGCGCCTTCAATCACACTACCATCATGGTTGCACAGTTGCGGCTGGATTCCGAAAAATGGCAGGGTCGCCGATCCCGGTTTCAGCGCTGTCGCGCCGGGCAGTGGCGTAATCAGGATGCCGCCGGTTTCGGTTTGCCACCAGGTATCCACGATGGGGCAGCGCTTGTCGCCCACAACCTCGTGATACCAGCGCCAGGCTTCGGGGTTGATCGGCTCGCCGACCGAGCCGAGGACACGTAGCGACTTGCGCGACGTTTTCTTCACCGGCCCGTCGCCACCCTGCATTAGGGCGCGGATCGCCGTCGGTGCGGTGTAGAAGATATTGACCTTGTGCTTGTCCACCACTTGCCAGAAGCGGGATGTGTCGGGATAGTTAGGTACGCCTTCGAACATCAATGTAACGGCCCCGTTGGCCAGCGGCCCGTAGACGATGTAGCTGTGCCCGGTGACCCATCCCACATCCGCCGTGCACCAGTAAATATCGTCGTCGTGGTAATCGAAAACGTATTGATGGGTCATTGACGCGTAGACCATGTAGCCGCCGGTGGTGTGCAGCACGCCCTTGGGCTTGCCGGTTGACCCGGAGGTATAAAGGATGAACAGCGGGTCCTCGGCGCTCATTTCCTCGGCTGGGCAATCGGCGGTGGCCTTGTCCATTTCCGCTTGATACCAGACGTCGCGCCCGTCCACCCAGCCAATGTCACCGCCGGTGTGCTTGATGACGACAACGGTTTTTACGCCGCCGGATTTTTCGATGGCCGCATCGGTATTTGATTTGAGCGGGATTTTCTTGCCGCCGCGCACGCCTTCATCGGCAGTAATCACGCAGGTTGAGCCGCAGTCGGTGATACGCCCGGCGAGGGAATCGGGGGAAAAGCCGCCGAACACCACCGAATGCACCGCGCCTATGCGGGCGCAGGCGAGCATCGCATAGGCGGCTTCCGGGATCATCGGCATGTAGATGGTGACGCGGTCGCCTTTCCCGACACCCTGCGCTTTCAGTACGTTGGCGAGCTTGCACACCTTTTCGTGCAACTGGCGGTAGGTGATCCGCGCATCCATCTTGGGGTCGTCGCCTTCCCAGATGATGGCAGTCTGGTCGCCACGCGTCTCCAGGTGGCGGTCAACGCAGTTGGCGCAGGCGTTCAGCGTGCCATCCTCGTACCACTTGATCGAAACCTCGCCGTCGAAGCTGGTGTTCTTGACCCGGTTATAGGGCTTGATCCAGGTAATGCGCTTGCCGTGCTCGCCCCAGAAGGCTTCCGGGTTCTCGACCGAGGCCTTGTACATTTCCCGGTACTTGGCTTCGTCCGCCCAGGCGGCCTTGGCGACGGCCGGGGCGACGGGAATGACGGTTTCGTTCGACATCAGCTCTCTCCCGCATACGGATATGGGCAAGGCGCCCATTTATCAGGTCTCCCGCCATTATCACGGGCCAGGCCATGTCTCACAAGAGCCACGGCCCGGTAGGGGCCTAATCGCGGGGTGCCAGCTTGATCTCGCCGTTGTCCACAATGATCGGCACCTGCAACAGGGTGCAGTTGGCGGGCATGGGTCCGGAAATCAACTGGCCCGAGACGATGTCGAAGGTCGCCCCGTGCATGACACAAAGGATGCGGCTCTTGTCGAAGGTCAGGAAGCTGTCGTCTTTCCAGTTCAGTGGCAGTTGCCGGTGCGGGCATTCGTTTACATAGGCGACCGCGCCGTCGCCCTGGCGCACGACGAAAATTTCCACCTCCTCGCCGTCGTCGAATTGTAGGCTGAAACACTTGGAAAGCGATTCGCCGATGTCGTCCAGGCGGCACACGACCTCGCCCGGGCGCACGGTGGGGGGCACCATCGTGTTCATGGCTTGATCCCGGCCATGCGGCACAGCACCTTCCATTCGGCGGCGCTGACCGGCACCACCGAAAGGCGTGACTGGCGCACCAGGGCCAGGTTTTCCAGCGCCGGCTCGGCCTTGACCTGGGCCAGGGTGACCGGGGTTTTCACTGCCATCACCGGCTTCACGTCAACCATGCCGAAGCGTCCCGACGCATCGGTATGATCGGGGTAGTGTTCCTTGACCACCTCGACGACGCCGACGATCTCCTTGTCGTTGACCGAATGGTAGAAGAAGGCCCTGTCGCCCTTCTTCATGGCCTTCATGTTGTTGTTGGCCTGGTAGTTGCGCACGCCATCCCACGATGTGCGCTTGTCGCGCACCAGGTCGTCCCAGGAAAAGGCGCCGGGTTCGGATTTAAACAGCCAGTACGCGATGGGAACCTCCTCTGTCTCGGGGGTGTTGATCAGTTCTCCGGGAACACCAGGCGCCACGGCCAAACGGTGGATTCGCAGAACAGGCCGGCCTTGGCGTAAGGGTCCTCGGCGGCGAAGGCGCGGGCGGCTTCCAGCGAATCCGCCTCGACGATCAGCAGCGAACCGATCGGTGTCTTGCTGTCGTCGGAAAGGATCGGTCCCGCCGTCATCAAACGGTCGCCGACGCTGCGCAGGTATTCCAGGTGCGTTTCGCGCACCTTCATGCGCAATTCCAGCCCATCGGCCTTGTCGTGATTCAGAATGGCAAACTGCATGGTGTTGAACTCCCTTGCTTATTGTTTTGCGTCAAACGCCCTCGGGCTTGAACGGTCGGGCGAGAAGCTGCATCACGACATCATCGAGATCGGCGCCGTCATGGATGATGCGGTTGACCGCTTCGGCAATCGGCATTTCCACGCCCATGCTTTTTGCCGCCGCGACCACGGCGCCCGCGGTATGGGCGCCTTCGGCGACGGTGCGCCGGTTCGAGAGGATTTCGGCGGCGCTCTTGCCGGTGCCGATTTCAAAGCCGAGCGAATAGTTGCGTGAACTTTCCGACGTGCAGGTCAGCACCAGGTCACCCAGGCCCGAAAGCCCCATCATGGTTTCCAGCTCCGCCCCCTTGGCCAGGGCAAAGCGCGTCATTTCCTTCAGCCCCACGGTCATCAGCGCGGCGCGGGCATTCTGGCCAAGTCCGCGGCCGGCAACCATGCCGCAGGCAATCGCCAGCACGTTCTTGAGCGCGCCGCCAATCTGCACGCCGATCATGTCGGTGCGGGTATAGGGGCGAAAACCGGTGGAACCGATGGCCGCCGCCAGCGCTTCCGCCAGTTGCGCGTCGCCTGCGGCCAGTGTCACGGCGGTGGGCAGGCCGGCGCCGATCTCGCCCGCCAGTGTCGGCCCCGACAGGACGGCGGCCCGCGCCTGGGGCAGGGTTTCGGCCAGCACGTCGGTCATCAGCTTGCCGGTCGATTCCTCGATGCCCTTGGAACAGATGATCGCCGGTGTGCCCTGCGCCAGATGCGGGGCCAGGGTTTGGGCAACGGCGCGAAGGTGCTGCGCCGGGGTCACCAGCAACAGCGCATCCGCCTTCGCCACTTCGGCGATATCGGCGGTGGCCGTCAGTGTCGGCGGCAGGGCCACGCCCGCAAGGAAAAGCCTGTTTTCATGGTGTTCATTGATGTCGCTAACGACTTCGGCCTCGCGGGCCCAGATCACCGTCTTGTGGCCGCGCGCGGCGACCAGCGCCGCGAGCGCCGTCCCCCAGGCCCCGGCGCCAATGACGCCGAAGTGCTTGAAGGTCTCAGTCATCGTCGCCTCCCGGCGCCAGGGCGAAATTGAAGGCGACGGAAATGCGCGTGCCCTCGCCAAGGTAAGGCCTGACCCCGTGGGACAGCCATGCCGGGAACAGGATGATCCAGCCCGCCCGGGGCCGGATGATTTCGCTGCCGCCGGTATTTTCGCAGCCGGTAAAGGCCGGCACCAGTTCGGGGACATACATGGCGGGGGCGAGGCCGCGCGGGTCTCGCATTTCCAGCTCGCCGCCCAGCGTGCTGTCTTCGCCCGCGCCGCCATCGTCGACGTAATAGCAACCCGACCACATGCAGCCCGGATGGGCATGCACCTGGTTGGCATGGCTGCGACGATTGACATTGGCCCAGGCGTTGACGAACCACTTGATCTTGACTCGGTTGCCGGCGCGGTCGGCGGTCAGTTGATCCACCAGTTCCTGAACGAAGCCGATCAGCTTTGTGCCGGTCTCGCTCCCCCACGTCAGGAAATCATCTGGCGATTGCCAGCCCATCAGGTTGGAATGATTGACGCCGGGATCGGACTTTTCCCGCGCCAGGATGACGTCGCGCAGGTCCTTGTTGTCGTCATCGGTCATCGGTGCGCGCGCGATGACCAGAGGGGTCGGAAACAGGCTCCGCACCTCGAGATTGCCGCCGTCATTCTTGTCGTTGTCTGCCACTGTTACCGAATTCCTTTCCGCCCTCTGCCGGGCGCCGTCATTGTTCCCTGTGGTTGTCCTGTGTGCAAGGGTGGGCCTCAGGCCGCGCCGCGCACCTCGCCGAGCGGCCAGCGCGGGCGCGGGCGGAAATCCTGCCTGTCGCTCAGCCCCAGGCGCAAGCGTTCGACCCCGGCCCAGGCGACCATGGCCGCATTGTCCGAACACAGCGCCAGCGGCGGGGCCTTCAGGTCGAAACCGTATTGTTCCGCCAGCGTGGCCAGCCGGGTGCGCAGGTGACCATTGGCGGCGACACCGCCCGAGACCACCAGGGTGCGGGCCTGGGGAAAAACCGAAGCAAAAGTTTCAAGCGCGTTGCGGGTCCGGTCGCAAACGGCATCGGCCAGCGCTTCCTGGAAGGACGCGGCGACATCGGCGGCATCACCGGGGTCGAGCGCGCCGTCGGTGGCAAGGCCGGCAATCAGTTGCGCCACTGCCGTCTTGAGGCCGGAAAAGGAAAAGTCGCTTCCCGCCCGGCCCGCCAGCGGGCGCGGCAGATCGAATCGGGTGGCATTGCCGTCGCCGGCACAGCGTTCCAGCGCCGGACCGCCGGGATAGGCGAGGCCCAGAAGCTTGGCGGTCTTGTCGAAGGCTTCGCCCGCGGCATCGTCGATGGTGGTGCCCATGACGCGGTAGCGCCCGACGCCTTCCACCGCGACCAGCTGGGTGTGTCCGCCGGTGACCAGCAACAGAAGATAGGGGAATTCCACGCCGTCGGTCAGGCGGCAGGTCAGCGCATGGGCTTCCAGGTGGTTGACGTTGACCAGCGGCTTGCCCGTCACCTGGGCCAGTGTCTTGGCGGTCATGACGCCGACGATGACCCCGCCGATCAGCCCCGGCCCGCCGGTCACCGCGATCCCGTCGAGGGCATCGAGCCCGATCCGCGCCTCGGCCAGCGCCTCGCCCACCAGCCGGTCGATGTGATCGAGGTGGCTGCGCGCCGCGATTTCCGGCACCACGCCGCCATAGGGCGCGTGCTCGGCAAGCTGGCTCAGCACCGGGTTGGCGAGGATTTCGCGTGCATCCGATACCACCGCGGCGGCGGTTTCGTCGCAACTGGTTTCCACTCCGAGAACGATCACACTCTATATATCCAACGCCAGGGGTGAATTCGGCGCCCCTTCTTACACGCAAACCGCCCCCCGGCGCCATGAATGCTTGGCATCGCGGGTCTTGCGCCCCTGCGCGGGCCCGCGTACCAATAAACCATGAACGATACCACCCCCAGTGAGCGCACCGCCCGCAACGCGCTGGTCATCGGCACCCGCGCCAGCCCGCTGGCCCGTGCCCAGTCCGCCATGGTCGGCTCCGCGCTGCGCGCCGCCCATCCGGGCCTTGAGGTATCGGAGCTGGTGATCACCACCTCGGGCGACCGTTTCCTCGACCCGCCCTTGGCCGATATCGGCGGCAAGGGCCTGTTCACCAAGGAAATCGAGGATGCGTTGGCGGCGGGTGCCGCCGACATCGCGGTCCATTCCATGAAGGACGTGCCCACGGTGCTGCCCGATGGCCTGGTGATTGCCTGCATGATGGCGCGCGAAGATGTGCGTGATGTGCTGGTGACACGTGACCGCGCTATCACCCGGATCGAGGATCTTCCGGCAGGTGCGCGGCTCGGTACCGCCTCGCTGCGGCGCGGCGCCCAGGCGCGGGCGCGATGCAAGGGGCTGGAACTGGTCAACCTGCGCGGCAATGTCGGCACGCGGTTGCAGAAAATTGCCGCCGGTGAGGCGGATGCCACCTTCCTCGCACTGGCCGGGCTCAAGCGCCTCGGCATCACCGATATTCCCGGCACCGTGCTGTCTGTTCAGGATATGTTGCCCGCCGTCGGCCAGGGCGCGGTCGGCATCGAATGCCGCGCCGATGATGCGCGCACGCTTGGGCTGCTGGCACCTCTCGATCATCCCGCGACCCATGTCTGCGTGCGCGCCGAACGCGCCTTGCTGGCGGTGCTGGATGGCTCGTGCCGTATGCCCATCGCGGCGCTGGCGACGGTTAATGACGGGACGTTGACCCTCGATGCGATGGTGGCCGCGGTGGACGGCAGTGCCCGCTTCGACCGGGCGGTGACCGGTGCGGCGGCTGAGGCCGAGGAAATCGGCGCCGCCGCCGGGGCGCGTCTGCGCGAACAGGCGGGGGCGGATTTCTTCGCCCGCCTCGCCCAGGCATGACGGCGGCCCGCACCGTTCTCGTCACCCGCCCCGCGCCTGACGGCGAAATTTTCGCCCGGCGCATCGAAGCCTGCGGCCATCGCGCCGTGGTCGAACCGCTGCTCGATATTCATTTCATCGAAAACGCCGGATTTTCCCTCGACGGTATCGAGGCGCTGGCCTTTACCTCCGCCAACGGTGTGCGCGCCCTGATGCATGCCTGCCCCGATGCGCCTGCGCGGGTGGCCTCGGCGTTCTGTGTCGGTAAGGCGACGGCGACGGCGGCCCGCGACGCGGGATTTGGATCGGTCGTTGCCGCCGGGGGCGACGTTGCCGGCCTCGCCGCGTCCATCATCGAAGCCGCGCCCGGCACCGTGCTGCATGTGGCGGGGCGCGAACGCGCGGGCGACCTGGCGGGATTGCTGGCCGAAGCCGGTGTGCATGCCCGCCGGTCGGTGCTTTACCGGGCAGAGGTGCGCGATCAATTTTCTCCCGCGACCGCGAAGGCATTGGCGGCGGGCGCCATTGACGATGTCGCGATTTTCTCCCCCCGGACGGCGCGGCAGTTTGTTACGCTGGCCAGGCAAGCCGCTCTGGAACAGGCGGTGGCGCGGCTGCGTCTTCTGGCGTTAAGCGCGCGCGTCGCCGAAGCGGCGGATTTGACCTTCGCGGCAACGCGGATTGCGAGGGTGCCGGACCAGGATGCGCTGCTTGATCTGATCGACGGAAACGCCTGATGGCCGAGAACGATACAAAGAAAGACGGCAACGATGCGGATGAAGCATCCGTGCCGGAGGCAAAGCCGGAAGCAAAACCGCGTTCCGGCCGTGGCGGGGCTTTCGTCCTTGGCGCTGTGGTGGTGGTGGCGCTGGTCGGCGCGGCGGCGGCGCTGGTGGTTTTCGAGCCGCGCCTTCGCACACAGGTAACAGCCTGGTTTGACGCCGATGCTTCCCGCGCCCGCGCCGCCCTTGATGCGCGGCTGACGGAACTTGGCCGCCGCGTCGATGGGCTGGAAGGCCGCATCGCGGGTCTGCCCGCACCGATCGACGCCAAGCGGATCGAAGCCCTTGAAACGCGCCTTGCCGCCCTGCCGCCGGGCGTTGATCCGGCGCGGGTGGCAACGCTTGAAGATCGCCTGAAGGCGCTGGAGGCGCATCGCGCAAGCGCGCCCCAGGCCACCAAGGGGTCCGATCTGCCGCCGGGTGCGCTGGTGCTGGTCGCCCTGGCGCGTCGTTTGGATCTCGGCCGCCCCTTCGCGGACCTTTCGGCGAAGGGAAATGCGGTGCTGGAAGACCTGGGGGCGGGTGCCGCGCGTGACGTTCTGGCGGCGCTGGCACCATATGCTGAAAAAGGTGTGCCGACGGCAAGCACCCTGGCGCGTGTCGCGGCCGGTCTCATGGTGGCGCCGGTGGTAAATGAAACACCGGCGTTGCCGCCGGTTTCGGCCCCCGCAGCGGATGGATGGTGGGCGGCGATCCGCGCGCGCATCGCAGGCCTTGTGACCATCCGGCGCATTGGCGAGGACACGCCCGCACCTGCTTCGCTTGTCCCGGCAAAAGAGGCGTCCGATATCCTGCGGCCCGCCGTGAAAGCCTTCGCCGCCGGTGACGTGGCCGGGGCCCGCGCCGTACTGGCCGGGATTGCGCCCGGGGCCTTGTCGCCGGCGGATGCGGCGCGGCTCGCGCGCCTGATTGCCGATACCGATGCGCGGCTGCGTGCCGATCACCTGTCAACGGCGCTCGATGCGGCGTTGGCCGCCTTGCCCTGAACGCGCCATGCGCCGTTTCGTTGTTCTCCTGATCCTTGTTGCCGCGATTGTTGTCGCGGTGGGCTGGTTTGCCTCCGATCCCGGTAGCGTCGCCGTGCGCTTGCGCGGCTGGCAGGTTGAAACTTCCGCCGGTGTGCTTGTTCTCGCGGTCGCGTTTATCGCCTCTGCCTGCGTCGCACTCTGGGCGGTGGTGGCGTGGCTGGTGGCGGCGCCCGCACGGCTTCGGCGCTGGCGGGCGGACCGGCGCCGGGCGCGGGGACTGCGGGCACTGGCGGCGGGCATGGTGGCGGTCGCGGCAGGGGACACGAAGGGCGCGCGCCGTGCTGCGCGCCGCGCGCAACTGGCCGCAGGGGAAACGCCGCTGACGCTTCTTCTCGGTGCCCAGTCGGCACAGCTTGAAGGCGATGCGCAGGCGGCGGAAAAGTTTTTCACCGCGATGCTGGCACGGCCCGAAACGGAATTCCTCGCCCTGCGCGGATTGCTGATCCAGGCGCGGAACAAGGGCGATGATGTCCGCGCCCTGGAACTGGCGGAACGCGCAACGGCCATGAAACGCAATGCCGGTTGGGCGCATCTAGCGGTGTTCGACCTGGCCGTGGCCCGGTGCCAGTGGAAAAAGGCCGACACGGCGCTGGTCCAGTCCATTCGCCTGGGCGCGGTGGAAAAGCATTTGGGGGCTCGTCATCGTGCCGCGCTTTTGCTGGCCGAGGCGCGCGAGGCGGAGCGCACGGGATTCGTGGTCGAGGCCCTGGCGCTGGCGCGGCGCGCCGAACGCGCGGACGGCACACTGGTCGCGGCGCCGGTCATGCGCGCGCGTCTGGATGCCGCGCAGGGTTCCCAGCGCCGGGCCCGGCGGACATTGTTGCGGGCTTTTGCCCGCGTAGCGCATCCGGAAATTGCCCAGGCCTACCTGTCTCTGGCCGAAACGGGCGATCAAACCCGCGAGCGGTTGCGGGCGGCGCAAAAATTATTGAGCGCCGCGCCCGGCGCGGCGGAGGCGCATATCACGGCTGCGGAGGTGGCGCTGGCCGCATCGCTTTGGGGCAAGGCGCGGGGGCATGTGGATGATGCCGATAATTGTCTCAGCAATGACGGACGGCTGATCCCGGCGCGTCATTTCCGGCTGCGGGCGGAGATCGAGGAGCGAGAGAACGGGGATGCCGCGGCGGTGGCGGGCTGGCTGCGCCGCGCCGCGCAGGCGGCGCCGGACCCGCGATGGGTCTGTACCGCCTGCGGCGAAACGGCACCCGCCTGGGCCCCGGTCTGCGGCGCTTGCGGCGGGTTTGATACCCTGGCCTGGCAAGCCCCGGCGCCACTGGCGGCGTTGCCCGCCGGGGCCGCCAGCCGGATGGGAATGGGACTGATCGCCGACGAGACCCCGGCCCGGCTGCCAACGGCGCGGGAATAGGGATTTGCGCTGGAATTCGTTTCGGCGTAAGTCATGGGCGCAACACCCCGGGGCCGCCTTAGCTCAGCTGGTAGAGCATCGCATTCGTAATGCGAGGGTCGCGTGTTCGAGTCACGCAGGCGGCACCACTTTTTCTTCAGAAAATTCAATCACTCAGCTGAAGATCAATTCTCTCCCTCTCGAGAAGACCCCACGGTTACTCCACTCCTGCTCCACGAGGAGTGAATTTGCGATGGCGAGTCTCACTAAGATCAACGGCAGATATCACGTCAGGGTCAGACGTAAAGGCTTCAAAGCTCAGTGTAGAAACTTTACCCACAAGGCAGATGCCCTGAAGTGGCTGAGAGAGACTGAGATAGCAATAGAGCAGGGCAGGGTTACAAGCCGAGATACAACTCTCGGTTCCCTTATCGATCGATACATCGAGCAAGTCTCTACCAAGAAAAAGTCTCACAAAAAAGAAAGGTCAAGTTTGCTTAGGCTGCGGCAAAGCAATCTCGCTGATTTGTATGTTTCAAAGATCACCCCAGCCGTTATCGCTGAGTACCGAGATGCGAGGCTGAAAGAGGTGCAACCAGCTACCTGTCTGAGGGACCTAAACCTTCTCTCTCATATCTTCACCATCGCCATGCGGGAGTGGGACTATCAACTTCCCTGCAACCCCGTCTCTCAAATCAGAAAGCCACCAGCCTCAAAGCCTCGAAGACGTTTTTGACGAGACGCGATGGCCTGTCGATGCTTTCAGGCAATGTCAGATCATTCGTCAACGCCCTGATGGCCTGCTTCTCACTCTTGGCATTTATGGCAACTAGAAGGACCTTCTTACATACTTCCCTTAGGACATCTTTAGGCAAGCCAAAGTCTTCATCCAAGGCATAAGGGTCCTCTCTATACCAGACACCCTGTAGCCCATAGAGCATCACGGGATGCCTTGAGCCTAGTACCCGGCACCTTCGAGAAAAGCTTGCAGAGCCTCGGGAAATGTTCCGTGGTTTCTGTTTTTAAGGCACTCGCCACGCGGGGCCCGAATAATGCACTCGGAGAGCCCCCAATCATCGCGCCGGTCGTGTAATTCCAGCATTATCCTCCAGGCTTCCTCCTGTTCGCCTAGTAGTGATTTTGCGGCGACGTAGCCTGCGAGGAAGCCGTTGACGGAACCGCCGGGCTGACGACGAATTTGCGGGAGTTGGCGGTCGAGCTTTGCGACGTGGTCTCGCAGAATATGGCGAAAGCCCGGCTCCCGCGTCGCATCCTGAAACCGCAGACCCGCCAGCCTGAAGATCTGCAGGGGCGCAACACTGCCAGCGTATGACGCGAAACGATATAGAAAGCGGTTATCTATGGTCAAAAACTCGGCGTACCCGTCGAGATCCAAATCTTTTGCCGACAATAAGCCACCGTCACGCCATCCCAGGTCGACCGATTTCCATCTTTCGCCATTGCTGCCGGCGGTCAGAACCCGCGTACGCGAACAGCAATGCGCCCCACCGGAATAGGTCGAGAGTATGACCTCCGGAAATCCGTTGCCCTTGTCCATTTCGGCAATCTGTAGGAGCGTCCACGTAATTGGCGACTCCTCGCCGACCAGGCGCCCGGCGCGCCTGTCTCCTGCGCTTACGTCCACGAGTGCGCGTGTCATTCCATCGCGAAGCTTGATGTGACGCACACGCGCTGTGACGCCGCGCAAGGAAAGGCTACGCGGCTTCAAATTCTTGCTGTCGATCTCGACCTGCACGCTTGTTTCGGCGAGGCGGCCGAGAACGCTCTCCATCGAGGCGCCGAGTTTTTCTCTCAACCGGTCAAGAGACTGCGCGTGCCCCGGAGCGGAGATGGGGCTCGCAAGGGCCGTAAGGGCAATAAGAGATATGGCTCTTAGAAAATTTATCAATTTTATCTATCGACCTCTAAGTAACATTTTTCCCCTTAAACGGATGGCCACCCCTATCCAAAGTTTTATTATTATTTCACCACAAACATTCTTTCCCCGAAAACTTTTTCGTTAATGCGTAACTCTAATTTCCAGTCACCTTTCCTAGCTGTTACATACGCCCAAGTTCTAAAATTATCTGATGCATATAATTTCTGCGAAAGGGCCAGATAACGCTTTCTATTCCTGTAGAATATCAATTGTGCTTCACCCCCAAACTTGCGGCAGTCGAGGCGAACAAAAGCGTAGACGCGCTTGTCAGCCACTTTAAAAATTTGCGCTTTCGAAACTGGCTCGCGATTTTTTATTGCATGAGCAAGTTCTAGGTGCTTCAGGACACAATCATTTTTCTCTGATGCAGCAAGCGGAGCTACGTATCCATAAGTCGCTAAAAATATAGAGCTCCAAAAAAATAGGCGAGCTCCTAAAGGCCAATGTAGTCTGGATGAAAAGAAACCTCGCATTTTTTGGTATATAGCTTTTTTTGTTTGAAACATTTTTCTCGACTGACTAACGGCCATTCATTGGCGTTGTAGATTATTTCGTATGTTACTGGACGGCAAATAGACGTACTCGTTATTTCAATCATGCTAGCCGTCAAAATACCGCTAGAGTCAGCGGTAAACATCTCTAAACGGCACCGCTTCCAAGTTCCTTAATTGAACTTATTATCAACAAAAGTGTGTTAGATCGAATTTGAGAGGAAACAACGTAACACGCTGAACATGGTATCGTTTCGAAAAAAAGCAAATAGACAACATAATTTAAGCTTCATTTTGAGTTTTTTGTCAAAGGATCTAATTTAGATCGACTTAGATTTTGTACCTCTGAAATTTGCCTAATCCCGGCCAAAAATGAATACGCCCATCAACGAAGCCGCTAACCTAAAAAGCCTGACGTCGGCTGGGGCGGCAGCGCATCTGATACAACAATCTGCTGTACTTAAAGAATGAGTTCAACGCGCCAAGAAAAAGCTCGCTCACAACTACGCATGTGTTTTTGGACAGATTGTTTTCAAAGATTTGATCCAAGCCGGCGCCATCACCGTATTACCTACGATGACACGCTCATCATGCGCCGTTTCTGTCGGCGTTTCCTCCCTGTGAACAACCTTCTGCCCCAGCTTTCGAGCTGGGGCATTTTTTATTGGCTGCGGGCAAACTCCATTGAGATCTCTTGTAATCGAGCCGTAGTCTGTGGGTAGTAGGCAAAATCTTCGGGCCTTGGCGTAACCCCAGGAAATCAGGGTTTTTTGGGGATATTCCGGTAAACGACTAGCTTTCCGCCGCGGGCAATTCCAGCACCGCGCGCAGGCCGCCTTTCGCGCCCGCATCCAGCGCCAGCCCGCCGCCGTAAAGGGCGGCGATTTCCGATACGATATCGAGGCCGAGCCCCGATCCCGGCACCGTTTCGTCGAGCCGCCCCCCACGGGCCAGCGCCCGGGCCCGGTCCTCGGGCCTGAGGCCGGGACCGTCGTCTTCGACCCAGAGGGCAAGCTTGCCGTCCGGCGCCACCGCGCCGCCGACGATGACGCAGCCACGCGCCCATTTGCAGGCGTTGTCCATCAGGTTGCCGAGCATTTCCTCCAGGTCCTGGGCATCGCCGCGAAAAGCCAGGTCAATGGGGACATCGCTACGAATGTCTATCTTGCGCTCGCCCTGCATGCGCGACAGCGTGCGCACCAGCGCATCGACGACGGGGGCGATCTCCGTGCGCTGGCCGATCACCCCGGCGGAGGCCGCGGTGCGGGCCCGCGTCAGGTGGTGATCTATGCGTTCGCGCATGTTGCGGACTTCCCGGCGCAGGGTTTCGCCAAGGATGCCGTTTTCCTTTTCGGATTCGACCGCCAGTACGCTCAGCGGTGTCTTCAGGGCATGGGCAAGATTACCGACATGGGTGCGGGCGCGTTCGATCACATCCGAAACCTGGGCAATAAGCTGGTTGGCCTCGTTGATCAGGGGGCGGACCTCGCCGGGGAAGTCGCCCTCGATCCGCCGGGCGCGTCCCGTGCGCACGCGGGTCAGGGCAACACGCAGGCGGTGTAGCGGGCGCAGCCCGAAATACACCTGGATCATCACCGCCACGACCAGGCCGAGGCCAAGTAGCCCCAGCGACCACGCCAGGGTGACGCGAAAGGGATGCAGTTCGGCGATGATCTCGGCCTCGTTGCCGGCGACGGCATAGCGAAAGGTGCCGCCGCCACTATCGAAGCTGATGCGGCGTTCGGCCACGCGCAAGTTTTGTCCGCGCGGTCCGGGCAGGGAATAGCGCGCTGTCCCGGCGCCATCCACCGGCGGCGCGACGGGCAGGACAAGCACCTGGTCCCACAGCGAGCGCGATACCAGGGGCGGCGGGGCCCCGGGTTTGGTGGCAGTGACCTGCCAGTACCAGCCCGAAAACGGCCGCTCGAACCGGGCTTCGCCCTGGGCGCCGAACAGGCGCACCCCGCCGCTGCCGTCGGCGTCGGTGACCGCGACCAGGGTTTCCAGCAGGACATCAAGGCGCGCGTCGAAACCGCGCCGCACCTGGGTCTCGAACACGGAATTGAGCAAAAGCCCGCCCGCCAGCAGGGCACCCGCGATCCATGCGCCGGCGAAGGCGATCAGGCGGAACCCAAGTGTGCCGGGGCCGATCATTGCGGGCGGTTGCTCATTTGCCGTCGTCCGTCGCGCCCGCAAGCCGGTAACCCAGGCCACGGACGGTTTCGATCACGCCCGCGCCGAGCTTGCGCCGCAGGCGGCCGATGAAAACCTCGATCGTGTTTGAATCGAGATCGAAGTCCTGATCGTAAATATGTTCGGTCAGTTCCGTGCGCGAAACCACGCGGTCGCGTTCATGGGCCAGGTAGGCAATCAGCTTGTATTCATGCCCGGTAAGCTTGATCGGCGCCCCGTCGCGGGTCACCCGCGACGCGCGCGTGTCGATGGCGATATCGCCGCATTCGATCACCGGTGACGCATGGCCCGCCGTGCGTCGGATCAGCGCCCGGATACGCGCCAGCAATTCTTCCATCTGGAACGGCTTGGTCAGGTAGTCGTCGGCACCGGCATCGAAGCCCGCGACCTTTTCGCGCCAGCGGTCGCGTGCGGTCAGGATCAGCACCGGCATGATGCGCCCGTCGGCGCGCCAGCGGTTAAGCACGCTCAGCCCGTCGAGCACCGGTAGGCCGAGATCGAGGATGATGGCGTCATAGGGTTCGGTATCGCCGAGAAAATGGCCGTCTTCGCCGTTGTCGGCCTCGTCCACCGCGTAGCCCGCGCCCTTCAGCGCCTCAACCAGCTGCGCCCGCAGGTTGGCTTCATCCTCGACCACGAGAATACGCATGGTCTCCGTCCCCCTACCGGCGTCCGCCGACGCCGAGAATCTGGGCCGTGCGGGCATCCACCGCGATATTCAGGACCCGGCCTTCACGGGTCAGCATCTTCAGCCGGTAAACCCAGCGCGCGCCGTTCTGGTCGAGGCGCGCATCGAGAAGCCGGCCGGGATAGCGGCTCTGGACCCGGGCGGCCACGTCCTCGAGGGATCGGATATCGCCGCGTTGCACCGCATCGCGGGCGCGGCTCGGGCTGCGGTCGCGCGGTGCGCGCGGCACGTTGGGCAGGAGCGGATTGACCAGAGAGCGGTTGTCCCGGCCATCCCGCGACCGGTTCTGGGCTTCGTGCCGCCAGCCGGGATCGAAGGCCTGGGCGGTGCCCACAGCCATCAAAAGCGCGGCGAGGGCCAGCGCCGGGGCACGCATATGGCGGGTAATCGTTTTCATCGTGGCGGTTTTAGGTGCTCCAAGCTGAACCCCGGCTGAACGGGCCATTCAGGTTCCGATCAGGCCCGAGGCCCCAGTATCGCGCCATCGGATGCGGCCCGTCCACGGGCAAGGCCCGGGGCCTCGAAACCGAAACAAAGGAGAAAGAAATGTCGAAGCCATCATCCCTTGCCGCCCGTGCGGGTTTTGTCCTTGCCGTTCTCGGCTTTGCCGCTTTCGCGGCACCGCCCGCCGCCGCTCATGACATTCGCACCGGGGCTTGGCGTGGCCAGGTCCCCATCGTGGGCCCCGCCGCTTACGGCCACCGGGACCATCGGTCCGCCAATCGGCTGATTTCCGATGTGCGGGCCGGCAGGGTCGCCTGCTACCAGCGGGTGAACTATCGCCATCGGCCTTTCTACCTGCGTCGCGATATCCGTGGCACCCGCATCGGTGCCCATGCCCTGCGGCGCCTGTTGCGCAAGGGCCGTGGCACCGCCGCCATTGATTGCTACCGCGTCTACTGACGCATTCACCTGTTATCCAAGGAGCTACCCCATGACCAAATCCTATGCCTGTTCCAATTCCCGTATCCGCAACCTGCGCCGGTTGCCGGTCGCCGCTGCGCTGGTGGCGGCGCTGACCCTTGGTGCCTGCGCCACCGAAAACGCCGGGTCCAAGCAAACCGGCGGCACCATCCTCGGTGCCGTCGCCGGTGGGCTGGCCGGCTCGGCCTTCGGCCGGGGCGAAGGCCGGCTGATCATGACCGGGCTCGGCACCCTGCTCGGCGCCTATGTGGGTTCGGAGACGGGGCAGTCGCTCGACCGGGCCGACAGGATCGCCGCGGCGCGGACGGCCCAGGTGACGCTGGAAACGGCGCCGACCGGTCAGACCGCCACCTGGTCCAATCCCGATAGCGGGCATTCCGGCACGCTGACGCCGGTACGGACCTACCAGCAGGCGGACGGCGGATATTGCCGCGAATACCAGCAGACCGTGACCGTCGGCGGCCAGACCGAACGTGCCTATGGCACCGCCTGCCGCCAGCCCGACGGTAGCTGGAAAATCATCAACAGCTGATCGGCCCTTCGACCTCCCCCCCCCGCCTGGCCGGTCCCGCAATCGGGGGGCCGGCCGATCTTTTTACGGCTTGGGGTCTTCGCACACCTCGCACAACGGCACGGTCAGGACGCCCGACAGGTGCGACGGGGTGTCGCCCGGCGTCTCGATGTCGGGGGTCAGTTCACGGGTGATGTAGTCGAAGGCCTCATCCACCGTATCGGCGCGGTGCAGCAGGTCCGCCTCGTCGCGGGTAACGGTGCCCGATTCGATCAAGACGTTGATATCGAGGAACCGGCGCCAGAAATCCTGTCCGTACAGCACCATCGGCATACGCTTTTTCAGCTTGAGCGTCTGGCAGAGCGTCAGGACCTCGGCCATTTCATCAAGGGTGCCGAAGCCCCCGGGCATGAACACCATGGCCTTGGCGAAATAGGCGAACCAGAATTTCCGCATGAAAAAATAGTGGAAATTAAAGGTCAGCGAGCGCGTCGAATAGGGGTTGGCAACCTGTTCGAAGGGTAGCTGGATATTCAGCCCGATATTGATGCCCTTGGCGTCCGACGCCCCCCGGTTGGCGGCCTCCATGATGCCGGGGCCGCCGCCGGTACAGATGACGTAGCGCTTGCCGCCGGGCAGTTCCTTGGACCACTGGGTCAGGCGCTGCGCCAGTTCCCGCGCCTCGGCGTAATAGCGCGACATCTTTACCCGCTGCTGGGCCTTGGCCACACCCTGTCGGGCGGTGCGGGCCTCTGCCAGCCGGGCCGCGGCGGTTTCGGGATCGAGGATGCGGGCGGAGCCGAAAAAGCAGATGGTGTCGCGGACATCATGGTCTTCGAACCTTTTGGCCGGTTCCAGGTATTCCGACAGCACGCGCAACGTGCGGGCATCGGGGCTGGTCATGAAATCCTGATTGAGAAACGCGAGCGTATCTTCCGCGGTGCCGTCGGTTTTTTTCGCGCGGGTCTGGGGAAGCTTTGGTTTTGCCATCGGCGGATCCCGTTCTTGCCCCGTCCGGGTGCGGCGGGCGCTGAGGTCATAATAGCGCACCCGACCGGGGCCTGCATCGGGTGCGGGTAACGTTTTCTTCACCTTCGTTGACGATATTGGGTCGTCCAGGTAGGAACCCAAGCGCGCGCAGGCCCTCGCATGCTCAAAGAATCCGTATACAGAGAAGAATATCAGCCCGGAGCACTGGTTTTCCGTGAAGGGGAACCCGGCAACTGCGCCTATGTGATCGAGCGTGGCGCGCTGGAAATCTCCACCCTGCGCCAGGGCCGCAAAATCTTCATTTCGCGACTGGGCGAAGGCGAGCTTTTCGGCGAAATGGCGCTGATCGACGGCGAGGTGCGCACCGGCACCGCGGCGGCGACGGAAGAGACCGTCCTGGTGGTCATCAGCCTCGACCAGTTGCGGGAAAAGTTTGAAAGCGCCGATCCGCTGCTCAGCTTCTTCGTGCGAAATATTCTCGAACGCTTCCGCATTTTCCAGAGCCAGCTTGGCGGCGAGTCCGAGTTGGTTGCCGGCGATGCCCCGGCGCTGCTGAACGCGGACATGTCGCTGACCCGCCATCGCGAGCGCGCCATGCGCAAGCTCAAGTTCGAAGACCAGATCAACAAGGCGCTGATCAACGAGGAATTCGAGCTTCACTACCAGCCTATCGTGGATCTTCGCAGCGGCGCCACCGCCGGGGTGGAGGCGCTCCTGCGCTGGGACCACCCGGAACGCGGCATTATCTATCCCAAGGACTTCATCGGTTTCTCCGAGGAAACCGGCGCCATCATTCCCGCCGGCCTGTGGGTGCTGGAGGAAGCGTGCCGCGATCTGATGCGCTTTCAGGAAAGGATTTCGGCCTGCGACCCCGATGCGCCGTCATTGTTCATGTCGATCAACCTGTCGTCGCGCCAGTTCTCGGATATTGACCTGGTGCGCAATATTTCAAACATCATCGATGAAACCGGCGTCAATCCCGAGCAGATCAAGCTGGAAATCACCGAAAGCCTGCTGATGGATAACCCCGCCCGCGCGGCGGTGACGCTTAACGGCGTCAAGGCGCTGGGGCTTGAGATCGCAATTGACGATTTCGGCACCGGGTATTCATCCCTCAGCTACCTGCACCGGTTCCATATCGACACCCTGAAGATCGACCGTTCCTTCGTGTCCACGGCGACCATGAACGCCGGGTCCATGGAAGTGGTGCGCGCGGTGGCGGGCCTCGCCCACAACCTCGGCATGGATATCGTCGGCGAAGGCGTGGAGCAGCCGGAACAGGTGACGTTGCTGCGCGACCTGCAGTGCGAATACGGCCAGGGCTTCTTCTTCTACAAGCCGGCGGGGGTGGAAGAAATCCTGCGCCGCCTTGAAACCGAGCATACCTACCTGCCGCAGGTGAAGGTCGCGTCGATCAGTCAGGGCTGATGATTAAAGCAGCGCCGCCCGTAAACAGGGCGTGCATGCAAAAAAGGGCCGGAATATCTCCGGCCCTTTTCCGATTTCGGGAACTGAATTTAGCAATCGTATCCCGGACTGACCCGGTCCAGCATTTTTTTCAGCGATTCCCATCCCGAAGGGCGCTCCTTGGTGACATGGGCATCGTTGGCGAACTGCTGTGCGGTATGCTCCAGAAGGTTGGTCGAGAGCGGCACCAGCTTGCCGCCCGCCGCCATGATTGCGAGTTGCGTCTTGCAGGCCTTTTCCATGGCGTACATTTCCTTGAACGCCTGGCCGATGGTCGGCGCGCAGACCAGAAGGCCGTGATTGCGCAGTACCAGGTAATTCTTGTTGCCAAGATCGCGGACCAGCCGTTCGCGTTCGTCCATATCCTGGGCCTTGCCCTCGAAGTCATGGTAGGCCACGCGCTTGTAGTAGCGCGTGGCCTTTTGAAACATGGGCTGCAACCCGTCTTCCATGGTGGCAATTGCCATGCCCGCCACCGTGTGGGTATGCAGCACGCACTTGGCATCGGGACGCGCGCCATGAATGGCCGAATGAATGACGAAGCCCGCCGGATTGATGACATGGTCGGTGTCGTTGATGATTTCGCCGTCGAGGTTGACCTTGACCAGGTTGCTCGCTGTCACCTCGCTGAAATGCACGCCATAGGGATTGATCAGGAAGTGTTCTTCCTTGCCCGGCACGCGCTGGGAAATATGGGTGGCGAAAAGATCGTCCATGTCGAAATGCGCGATCAGCCGATAGCAGGCGGCCAGATCGACGCGCATTTTCCATTCGTCGTCGGTCATCGGGGCCTCTGCGGCGAAGGCATGCTTGAGAACGGGGCTTGCGCACATGATTTTTCCTCCCGGTTCGCGGCTTTAATGCGGCGTTGGAGGGACTCTAGGCCGGGGGCCGCGGGGGGTCAATCAGGGCCGCGCGCGGCCCCTGATGGCGGCCAGAACCGCCTTGTGCAGCGGGGCCTTGGGGTCGATCAGGGCATCAAGCACGTTGAAATGATGCAGCCCCGCCGCCGCCGGAGTCGCCACCGCGCGTCCGCGGCGGCGCCACGCCCCGGTCAGTTCCGCCGTATGGCGGCGGAATTCATCGGTTTCGTTTGATCCCACCGTGGCGATCAGCCGGGTGTGGCCGGGGGGCGCCAGGCGCGCCGGCGACAGGGTTTCGACCTCGCTTGCGCTGATGGCGAGCGGGCGCAGCTCGCGGACCAGGCGCAGCGGGGCCAGGTCGTACAGGCCGGAAATACAAGTGACGCTCTTGATGGTTTCCATCGGCAGGGCGTGATCGGGCCAGTGGGTCGCCATCATCATGGCGGCCAGATGGGCGCCCGCCGAATGTCCGATCACATGCACCCGCGTCGGATCGAATCGCAGGCCCGAAGGATAGTTCATCAGCCAGTGCATGGCCTTGCGGCAGCTTGCGACGATATCGGTCAGGCGCACTTCCGGCGCCAAAGGGTAGCCGATAGTGGCGAAGTTGATGCCGCGGTCGGTGAAGGTCGGCGCCAGGTAAGCGAACTGGTCCTTGGAGCGCGCGCGCCAGTAGCCACCGTGAATGAAGACGACCAGCGGGGCGAAATCCTCATCGGTGGGATAGATGTCGATGCGTTCGCGTTCATGGGTGCCGTAAACAAAATCCAGCAAGCGCGGCCGCGTGTGGCGCACCTCTTCACAGCGCGCGATCACCCGTGCCTCGCGCTTGTCGCGTTGGGGCCGAACGGCGGCGCTGGTGACGGAATACTGGGCGTCGAGCGCCTTTTGATCGTAATCGCGAAATATGGTGGGCATGGGATTTCCGACCGGTTTGCAGAAGGCCGCGATGGTAACCGCGCCCCGCGCCCGGTTCAAGGGAGCGGCCTGATCAAGCAGCGGTTGAAACCTCGGGTGCCTCGGCGCAAGCTGGCCGGATGGAAAACCATTCCGATCACTGCTGTGCCCCGCCCGCCGGTGATGTTCATGACGGGGCCTTTCGCCGCGTCCTGTGGACCGTGCTGGTGCTCAACGCGATCATGTTCGTGGTCGAGGCCGGCGCCGGGCTCTCCGCGCGGTCGGTTTCGCTACAGGCCGATGCGCTGGATTTTCTGGGTGATTCGGCCAGCTACGCCATATCGCTGTTTGTCCTGGCCCGCGGGGTTCGCTGGCGCACCGGCGCGGCCTTGCTGAAGGGCGCGGCCATGGGCCTGTTCGGGCTGTGGGTCATCGGCGCCACGGCTTGGCGCCTGGTGATTGGCGGCGTGCCCAACCCGATCGTGATGTCGGGGGTGGGCTTGCTGGCGCTGGTGGTCAATGTTTTTTGCGCGGTGCTGCTTTACCGGTTTCGTGGCGGGGATGCCAATATGCGCTCGGTATGGTTATGCTCGCGCAATGACGCCCTCAGTAATATCGCCGTGGTGGTGGCGGCATCGGGGGTTTTTGTCAGCGGCACTGCCTGGCCCGATCTGATGGTGGCCGCCGTCATGTCCTCGCTGGCACTTTATGCATCTTTCCTTGTGTTGCGTCACGGGTTTGCCGAATGGCGCGCGACATCGCTTGAGGGTGGGCGCGCAATCGACTAAAAACGGGCCATCGTCGCGCCCGTACAGGAAGTCCCTCATGCTGCTTAACCGGATCCTTATTGCCCTCATCGCGGTTGTTGCCTCGGGTTTGCTGGCTTTTGCGCTGGTCAAGGGGGCGCGCCTGCTGACCGGGACGGAGCCGTCGCGCACCGGGGCCATTGTCGCTACCAGTGAGGCTGGACTGGGCGGGCCTTTCACGCTGACCGACAGCAACGGCAAACCCGTGACCAATGCCGATTTTCGCGGCCGCTTCATGCTGATCTATTTCGGCTATGCCTTTTGCCCCGATATCTGCCCGACGGAACTGCAGGCCATGGGCCGTGCTCTCGATGCCTTGGGGCCGAAGGCGGCGCGGGTCACGCCGGTCTTTATCAGCGTCGATCCGGCCCGCGATACGCCCGCCAGCCTCAAGCCCTTCGTGCGCGCCTTTCATCCGCGTATGGTCGGCCTGACCGGCACGCCGGAACAGACTGCCGCCGTGACCAAGGCGTTTCGCGTTTACTATCGCCTCGGCCAGCCGAGCCGGCCCGGGGCCAAGGACTACCTCGTGGATCACACCTCATTTTTCTACCTTGTCGGCCCCGACGGGGATTTCCGCGCGGTGCTGCGCGGTGGTGTGGATGCGCCCGCGATTGTCAAAGCCCTTGAGCAACTGGTCAGATGATGGTCCTGAGAATCCATCGGCGCGTCATCGCCTGTGCCGTTGCGCTGGCACTGGTTATTGCGCCGTTGCTGGCCCCCCTGGCCTGGGCCGGGGGAACAGAGGGAAAAATCCCGGTCTGTACCGCGCAAGGCATCGTCTGGTTCAATCCGTCCGCGCCGGTGGATGCGCCGCAGACCGACCCGGTTCCGGTATCGGGGGCGTGGTGCCCGCTCTGTCCAGTCGCGGGTGCGGCCACCCCGCCGGTGCCGCTCGATATCACCTTCATGTTTGTGGTGCGGCAGGTTACCGGGTCTGTCGTCATTCCCGACCAGCGTCGGCAAGCGCCCCGTTTTTCGGCGGCACCACGCACCAGCCGCGCGCCCCCTGTTTCCGCCTGAAGTTTCATCGCTCATTTTCAGGAATTGGGCAGTAGATGTTTTCCGAAAATGTCACTGCCTGGGAACAGCAGGTTCGTTCATGTTGACATTATCTTCATCTTCAATGCGCGGCGTTGCCGTCGCAGTTATCGTCGCTTTTTCGTCTTTCGTGTCCGCGCCGACCCACGCACATGAAGTCAAACAGGGCAGCATTACGCTTGACCACATATGGGCACGCGCAACCGTGGGTACGGTGCGGCCGGGTGTCGTCTATATGACCATCATCAACACGGGCAAGACCGACGATGCCCTGATCGGTGTCAAAACCGCGCGCGCCAGGAAGGTTCATATTCATCGCACCGTGCGTGAAGGCGGCGTCATGCGCATGGTCCCGGTCGAGCGTTTGCCGGTTCCGGCCGGGGGCCGGGCCGTGCTTCAGCCCGGCGGCACGCACCTGATGCTGATGGGCATGAAGGCGCCGCTGGAACTGGGCGACACTTTCGATGTGACGCTTATTTTTGAAAAGGCGGGAAGGGTCGTCTCCGATGTCTATATCGAGGCTATGGGCGCACCGGCCCCGACGCAGGCGCCGATGGGCGGCATGAAGGGCATGGGTCCCGGGGCGCACTGAAACAAAAAGGGCCGGGGAAATCCCCGGCCCTGATTTGCTTGCGCGGTATGTGACCTAGCGGCGCTGTCCCAGCAGGTGCAGCAGCATGATCATCAGGTTGATGAAGTCGAGGTAGAGCGCCAGCGCGCCCATGATCGCCTTCTTGCCCGCGGTCTCTTCGTAATCGGTCTCCAGGTACATTTCCTTGATCTTCTGGGTGTCGTAGGCGGTCAGCCCGGCGAACACCAGCACGCCGATCACCGAAATAGCGAACTGTAGGCCCGAAGACTTGAGGAACAGGTTGACCAGGCTGGCGATGACGATGCCGAACAGGCCCATGATCAGGAACGAGCCGATGCCGCTGAGCGAGCGCTTGGTGGTGTAGCCGTAAAGGCTGAGCGCACCGAACGACGCGGCGGTGATGAAGAACACCCGGGCAATCGATTCGCCGGTATAGACGACGAAGATGCTGGCCAGCGACAGGCCCATGGTGCCGGCAAACAGCCAGAACAGTGCCTGGGTGGCGAACAGCGACAGCTTGTGGATGCCGAAGCTCAGCACCAGCACGAAGGCCAGCGGCGCCAGCATTACCACCCAGGAAAGCGGCGTGCCGAAAATCGTCTGCATCATGGCAGGCGAGCTGGCCACGGCATAGGCGATGATGCCTGTCAGCGCGACGCCCGATGCCATGTAGTTGTAAACGCGCAGCATATGCTGGCGCAGGCCGACATCGATCTGGGCGGCCTCGGCCTGGGCCTGGGTCATGGTACGTCTGTCAGAACCGATCATGGCTATTCCTCGGCGGTTGCAATTTCAGGGTGCCAGGGTGGCACCCGATTCGGACAAAAATATGATGCCTCGTCGCCGGTTTTTCAAGGTTAACCCGGGTTTAGACCATGGGCGACGGCTTTCATCGGGGATTTCAATCAAAACCGGGGCGATTCCCGACCTCGCGGCCCTGCCGCGCTCAGCCGCCCTGTGACGCCCGCAGCACGGGGGCTGCCCGCGCCGCGAGCGCCCGCCAGGTTCCGGCGAATCCGAACCCGATCACCGCCCCCGAGGCGACAATCACGGTGATAAGCGCGGGCCGGGGCAGGAAGACCCAGTCCGCCTCCATGATCCGCGTCAGGATCAAAAAGGCGGCGACGGTGCCGATCCCCGCGGCAACCAGTGCCGCGGCCAGGCCGGTCAGCCCGTATTCGATGATATAGGCAATGGCCAGGTCGCGCCGCCGCGTGCCGGTGATTTTCAGGATAACCGCGTCGCGGGTGCGTTCGCGCCGTCCGCCGGCGATGGCGCCGGCCAGCACCAGCACGCCGGAAATCAGGGCCAGCCCGGCGGTGGCGCGTGCCGCCATGCCGATCTTGCCGAGAGCGTCCGCGATGGCATCCAGCGCTTCACGGACACGAACGGCGGTAACGTTGGCGAACCGATCCAGCACGGCACGCGATAACGTGTCCTCGGCTGCACGCGGTGCCTTGACCGTGGCGATGAAGGTTTGCGGCGCGCCCTCCAGCAGGCCCGGCGAAAAAATCATGGTGAAGTTGAGGCCGAGCTGCGACCAGTCGATGCGCCGCGTGTTGGCGATGCGCGCGGTGATTTCGCGGCCCAGCACGTTGAGTGTCAGCGAATCGCCGACGCCGATGCCCAGCCCTTCGGCGATGCGGATATCAAGGGACAGAAGGGGCGCGCCCTTGTAATCGGGCGGCCACCATGCGCCGGAAACGATCTCCGCATTTTCCGGCGGGGTCGCGGTATAGGTCACGCCGCGGTCGCTTTGCACGGCCCAGCGGGCGCCGGGCCCGACATCAACGCGGTCTATGGGCGTGCCGTTGACGGCGCTGATGCGCCCGCGCAGCGATGGCAAGCGATTGATCTCGCCGCTGCCCGGGACGGCGGCGACGGTATCTAGAAAGCCCTTGAGCTGGCCCGGCTGGATATCGATGAAGAAATAGGCGGGCGCCTGGTCGGGGATGCGGCTTGCGACCTGACGCTGGAAATTGCCTTCGATCTGGACCAGGGCGACGAAGACGGTCAGCCCGATCCCGAGCGCCATGACGATGGCGCCGGTCGGCGTGTCCGGCCGGGCGATGTTGGTCAGCGCCAGTTGCAATCGCGGCCGCGCCCGGCCCCGCGCCGTCAGCCGCGCCAGCCACAAGCGGGCCAACTGGCGGACCGCGCGTCCGGTCGCGGCAAAAATGCCGAAAGCCAGCAGGGCGCCGATAATGAACCAGGCGGCGAAGCTCGGCCGGTAGGCGGTGGCGAGCGCCAGGGCGGCGACGGCGAGGAAGGCGGTGGCCAGGGCCGCCACGGTACCCGCGCCCGGGCGGAAGCGGGCATCGGCGACAAGGCCGCGAAACAGGGCCGCCGCCGGGACCTGGCGCGCGCGGGCCAGCGGCCACAGGGTGAACAGGGCGGCGACCGCGACGCCATAGGCGCCCGCCGCCGCCAGCGCCGCGGGTTGCAGGGAAAATCCCGGCGTCGAAGGCAGGTAGGTCGCGAGTGCCGGCGCCAGCGCCAGCGGCACCAGCGTGCCGATGGCAAGGCCGATCGCAATTCCGCCCGCCGCCATGAGGGCGATTTCCGTGCCGAACACCATGAACACGAAGCGTCCGTCGGCGCCCAGGCATTTCAGGGTGGCGATGGTTTCGCGCTTGTTGTCGAGATGTCCCTGCACCGCCCCGGCGACACCGATGCCGCCGACCAGCAGCGCGGTCAGCCCGACCAGCGTAAAGAACAGCGCCGCGCGATTGATGTGGCGCTGGATGCGCGGCGTTGCCTGATCGGCATTGCGCACGCGCCACGGTGTGTGGGGGAAAGCCTCGTCAAGGCGGGCTTCGAACGCATCATTGTCGGTGCCCGGCGGATATTTCAGCCGGTAATGCCAGCGCGCCAGCGTGCCGGGCTGGATAAGGCGGGTCGCGCCCAGCGCGTCTTCGCTGATGATGACGCGCGGGCCTAGCTTGAAGGCGCCCGATGCCTTGTCGGGTTCGTCCAGGATTTCGGCGCGGATGACGAAGTCGGTCAGGCCGATGCGCAGACGGTCGCCCGGTTTCAGATCCAGTCGGCCGAGAAGCGTGCGCTCCACCGCCGCGCCGTAATGACCGTCGCTGTCGCGCCGCAGCGCATTATCCAGCGTCATGGCGGGCGCCAGCGCCACGGTGCCCATCAGCGGGTAGGCGCGGTCCACGGCCTTGAGCTCGATCAGCGCGCGTTTGGCCGCACCTTGCGCGCGTGCCCCCATGGCCCGCATGGTCACTACCGTGGACAGCCTAGCGTTGGCGCGGAACCAGTCCACGGCTTTTGCATCTGCCGGTTGCTGGGATGCGCGAATATCGAGATCGCCCCCCAGCAAAACCCGTGCATCGCGTGCCAGCCCGTCGCGCACCGAAGCGGTTAGCGAGCCGATCCCGGCAATGGCCGCGACGCCCAGCGCCAGGCAGGCGAGCATGACCCTGAAGCCGTGAAAACCGCCGCGCAGGTCGCGCAGGGCGAATTTCAGCGCGATGCGGAAGCTGTTCATTGCGCGGCGGCGTCCGTGTCCGCGCTGTCGGCGGCGATGCGCCCGTCCTCGATGCGCACCGTGCGCGCGCAGTGTGCCGCCAGCCGTTCGTCATGGGTGATCAGTACCAGCGTTGCGCCGGTCTGCGCACGCAGACGGAAAATCACGTCGATGACCTGATCGCCGGTGCGGCTGTCGAGGTTGCCGGTCGGCTCATCGGCCAGGATAAGACCGGGCCGGGCCGCGAAGGCGCGGGCGATGGCGACACGCTGTTGTTCGCCGCCCGACAGTTCCACCGGGTAGTGATCCAGACGGTGATCCAGCCCGACTTCGGTCAGGGCGTCTGCGGCCAGCGCGAAGGCGTTGTCATGGCCGGAAAGTTCCAGCGGCACGGCGACATTTTCCAGCGCCTTCATGGAGGCGATCAAATGGAACGACTGAAAGACAATGCCGACGTGATCGCGGCGAAAGGTCGCAAGGGTGTCTTCGTCCAGGGCGGAAAGATCCTGCCCGGCGACCGCGACCTTGCCCGACGAGACGCGCTCAAGCCCGGCCATGACCATCAGCAGCGTCGACTTGCCCGACCCCGACGGACCGAGAATGGCCACCGCATCGCCATCTTTTACCGCGATGCTGATCCCTCTCAGGATATCCACCGGCCCTGCGCGGGATTGCAGTTTGAGGTGAACATCCTCAAGATTGATCATACTTTGGCCGTCCTGTGCTGGGATTGTTGCCGATCAAACCGGAAGCGGGATTATGAACCATCGCTGCCAGCCCCATCGGGGATATGTCCCCGATGCCGCCGATGTCAACGTCCTTGGCCGGACGCTGGCCCTGATTGTACTGATTATCATGGCCTTTTTAGGGCCATTCCCGGCGCGGGCCGAAGCGCCCTTGCGCATCCTGATGCTTGGCGACAGCCTGACGGCGGGATACGGGCTGGCGCCGGGCGATGCCTTGCCGGCGCGCCTTGAAGCGGCGCTCGGGACACGCGGCATGGCGGATGTGCGTGTCATCAATGCAGGGGTCTCGGGCGATACCACGGCCGGCGGCCGGGCGCGGCTCGGCTGGTCGCTTTCTGCGTCGCCCCCACCCGGCGCGGCCATTGTCGCGCTCGGTGCCAATGACGGGTTGCGCGGGCTGGAGCCGGCCCAGATGAAGGAAAACCTCGATGCCATTCTGGGCACGCTCCGGGCCTCGGGCCTTCCGGTGCTTCTGGTGGGCATGCGCGCGCCGCGCAATTTCGGTCCCGATTATGTGCGCGCGTTTGAGGCCGTGTTCGACGACCTGGCGCGCAAGCACAACGCATTGTTCTATCCGTTCCTGCTCGATGGCGTGGCGCTTGATCCCGCGCTCAACCAGCCCGACGGCATCCATCCCAACGAAAAAGGCGTGGCGCGTATCGTCACCGGTTTCCTGCCCGTGGTCGAACAGCTGATCGGACAGGCCCGTAAAAGAAAGGCGCAGTTATGAGCGATGGAGATTTTCGTTGTGCCCACGGCGCGGGCGACGACTGGGGCCAGGTTGCCAAGTTGCTGGCCGACGGGTTGAAGCCGGACGCGGGTACGGGGCTCGGCTTTCTTTATCTCACCGAACAACTTGCGGGGGATGCGGCCAGCGTTCTGACGTTCCTGCGGGAAACCACCGGCGTTGCCGACTGGGTGGGCGCCGTGGGGTTCGGCGTGGCCGCGGCGGGTGCCGAATATTTCGGCGCCCCGGCGGGCGTCGCCATGATCGCGCCCTTTGGGACGGACGATTACCGCATTATCGAAGGGATCCATCGTGACGCGCCCGGCCTCGGGGCGATCGCCGATAATTTCGGCGCCGGGCTGGAGGCGCCGCTCGGCATCGTGCATGGCGATGCCACCAATGCGGCCATTCCCGGCATCGTCGCCGGGCTGGCGGAGGAAAGCGGCGCCTTCCTGGTCGGCGGGCTGACCACGCTGGCGCCCGATGCGCAGGTCGCGCGCGATGTTACCGGCGGCGGGGTGTCGGGTATCCTGCTCAAGCCGTCGCTCGGCATGGTCACGGGGCTGAGCCAGGGCTGTACCCCCATCGGCACGGCCCATGTGATCACCGACGGGCGCGACAATGTTCTGGTGGAACTGGACCGGCGCCCGGCGCTGGATGTCTTCATCGACGATATCGGCCCCAATCTTGCCGCCGACCTGGAGCGTGCGGGCCAGACCGTTCACGTCGCGCTGACGGTGCCGGGATCGGACCAGGCCGATTACGTGGTGCGCAATGTCGCCGCGATCGATCCCAACCAGGCCCTGATCGCCATCGGCGATACCATCGATACGGGCCAGTCACTAATGTTCTGCATCCGCAACCGCGACAGCGCGGTTGCGGATCTGAAGCGCATGACGGCGGAAATCCGCGCCCGGCTCGGGCGACCGCCGCGGGCCGGGCTGTATTTTTCCTGCGTGGCGCGCGGGCCCAACCTGTTCGGTCCGGGCTCGAAGGAAATGGGGCTGATCAGCCAGTCCCTCGGCGATTTTCCCATCGCCGGTTTTTACGCCAACGGTGAAATCTTCAATCACCGTCTTTATGGCTATACCGGCGTTTTGGTCCTGTTTCCGTGATCCCGCTCGTCGCCGTTGCCGCGCCGCCCGAATCGCCGTGCGGTCTCGGCAAAGGCGGCAAGGCGCGCTTCCACCCTGGCATTGATACTGCCTTCGGGGAATTTCCCGTCGCTGCCGCGGGTGCCGGCTTCGACGCCGGTCAGCAATTCGATGCCTTCGTCTATGGTGGCGATCGGCCAGACGTTGAACTGGTCCGCCGCGACGGCTTCGCGCACGTCGCGCCGCAACATCAGATGCTGAACGTTGGAGGCGGGAATCAGCACGCCCTGTTCGCCAGTCAGCCCGGCATCGCGGCAGATATCGAAAAAGCCCTCGATCTTTTCATTGGCGCCGCCGATGGCCTGGACCTCGCCGTTCTGGTTGACCGACCCGGTTACCGCGAAGCCCTGACGGATGGGGATTTCCGCAAGCGCCGACAGCAGCGCGTAAAGCTCGGCGCTTGAGGCGCTGTCGCCGTCCACGCCGCCATAGGACTGCTCGAACACCAGGCTTGCCGAAAGGGCCAGCGGTGTATCGGTGGCATAGCGCGCGCCCAGGAAGGCGGACAGGATCAGCACTCCCTTGGAATGCAGCGGACCGCCCAGTTCGACCTCGCGCTCGATGTCCACGACGCGGCCGTTGCCGACACGCACCCGCGCCGTAATGCGGCTTGGCCTGCCGAAGGGAAACTTGCCGAGCTGCATCACCGATAACCCGTTGACCTGGCCAACCGCGTTGCCGGCGGTGTCTATCAGGACGGTCTTGCGCTTGATCTGCTCATAGACAAGTTCGCGAATCCTGTCGGCGCGGCGGATCTTCGCTTCTATGGCCCGTTCCACGTCCTCGGCGGTGACGTTTGCATTGTCGTTGGTCTGTGCCCAGTAATCGGCTTCTTCCATCAGGTCGCAAAGGCAGCGGATATGGGTCGTCACCTTTTCCTGGTCTTCGGCAAGCCGTGACGCATGCTCGATGATGCGCGCAACGGCCTCCGATTCGAAGGGGCGCAATTCCTGGTGACGGATGATCTTGGCAAGAAAGGCGGCGAACAGCTTCATGCTTTCGGCTTCACGCGCCATGCTTTCTTCGAAATCCACCTCGACCTTGAACAACTCGCTGAACTCGGGGTCGTACTGGGAAAGCAGGTAGTAGGTCTGCCGTGATCCCAGCAGCACCACCTTGATATTCAGCGGCACCGGCTCCGGCTCCAGGGTGATCGTGGTGGCGATGGACATGATGCGTTCGGGGCTTTCGATCCGGACTTCGCGCGACGTCAGCGCGCGTTTCAGCGAATCCCAGGCGAAGGGCGCCATCAGCAGCTTTTCCGCATCCAGCAGCAGGTGGCCGCCATTGGCCCGGTGCAATGCGCCCGGCTGGATCAGGGTGAGGTCCGTGCTCAGGGTGCCGAAGCGCGCCTTGTGCTCGATCCGCCCGATCAGGTTTTGCAGGTTGGGAAGGTCTTCATAGACGACGGGCGCGCCTTCGCGGCCGCCATTATTCACCAGAAGATTCACCCGGTAGCGGCTGAGAAAGCTGCGGCGAATTTCCTCGCGATCCTCGCCCGATGGCTCCTCGCTGTCGCCACCGCCATCCGAGCCGGCGCCGCCACGCATAAACTCGCCCGCATGCTCAACCAGGTCGTGGCGAACCTGATCGAGGTAGTCCTTGATCTCGGCAACATCTTCATAGCGCTTGCACAGGTCGTCGATCAGGTGGCCGATCGCGGAAACGGTGATGGACTGGTTCAGCTCCCGCAGTTTCTCGCGCACGTTGCGCTCGAACGCGGGCAGGTTCGCCATGGTGGCCTGAAGCTTTTCCTGCAGCGATTCGATATCGTCGCGGGTTTTCTTCTGTTCCGCCTCGGGCCATTTTTCGAAGTCTTCAGGCTTGACGATTTCGTTGTCGCGGATAGGCGCCAGGGCAACGCCGTTGGGGGGTGCGCATGATGGCGATGGATTTTTCCGTCGCTTCTTTCTGCACCTCGGCGAAGATCTTGTCATGGGCGGCCTGGAACTCGGTTTCAAGCGCAGAGCGCTGGGTGCGGTAGGCTTCGCCTTCAAAGGCGCGGGGAATGGCGGTGCGCACCAGTTCCATCAGTTGTGCCATGTCGTTGCGCAGCGGTCCGCCGCGCCCGGCGGGCAGCAGCACCATGTTGGGCTGGTGTGGATCGTCGAAATTGTTGACGTAGCAAATATCGGGCGGGGTTGGGGACTTGGCGGCACGGCTTGCCAAAAAACTGTTCGATGGCCTAATGCTTGCCGACGCCGGCGGGTCCGGCTGCGAACAGGTTATAGCCGTGACGGTCTATGCCGACGGCGAAGCGAATCGCCTCCAGCGCACGGTCCTGGCCGATAATGTAGCGCGGGTCTTCCAGCTCGTCGGTGTTTTTGAATCCCAAAACCGCCGGATCGCAGGTCCGGCAAAGCTGATCCGGTGAAAGTGGTTTCGCCGCGGTCATGGAGCCCCCGTTTCGCTGGATTGGAATTCCATCAGGATGCGTTCAGCAAGGCGGTATTGTATCAGTCCTCGTTTTCAATGTGCGCCATTTCCGCATCGCTCAGGCCGAAGTGGTGGCCGATTTCATGGATCAGCACGTGACGGACCACATCGGACAGCGGCTCGAATGTCTCGACCCAGTAGTCCAGGATCGGACGGCGGTAAAGGAAGATCATGTCGGGCAGCGCGCCGGAATCGGACACGCTCTTGCGATCCAGCGAAACGCCCTGGTAAAGGCCAAGGATATCGAACGGGCTTTCCAGACGCATGGCGGCGCAGGTTTCGGGGTCGGGAAATTCCTCGACCCGGATGACGACATCGCGGACGTGCGCGGCCAGGCGCCGGGGCAGGGTGGCGAAGGCGGCCCGCGCCATGTCCTCAAGCTCGGCCGGGCCCGGCGGTATCAGCGGCGTTGGGGAAGGATCATCGGCCATGTGTCAGCCTAGAACATCGCGGGGCTAGTTGGTATCGCCTTGGGTCTTTGGCTTTTGCTTGAGCGCCATCTCGCGCCGGGCGATGTAAAAGCCCGACCCGACGATCACCAGCGCGCCCACCACTTTCCAGAAATCCGGCCATTCGGCGAACAGCGCGATCCCGAAAATCGTCGCAAAAACCAGCCGCGAATAGTCGAAGGGCGTGACGAAGGACGTTTCCCCGGTCGAAAAACCCCGCATTAGGGCCGATTGCCCGGCGATGCCGGTGACGCCGATGGCGATCAGCCAGCCCCATTGTTCCGGGGTCGGCCATACCCACACGGTGATGGCGGGAATAGCGGCGATAAGGGTGCCGCCGATGGCGAACCACATGACGATGGTGTCGGGCTTTTCGGTCGGCGCCATTTTCTTGACGATAATGGCGATGGTTCCCGCCATTACCGCACCCGCCAGGGCGACCAGGGACACCGGCTCAAATGTCGCCGTTCCGGGCCGGATCATGATCAGGACCCCGGCGAAGCCCGTGGCCGCCGCCAGCGCCCGGCGCCATCCCACCACTTCGCCCAGGAAAGGTATTGCCAATGCCACCGCGAACAGCGGACGCGAAAAGATGATTGCCACGGCTTCGGCCAGCGGCATGTGGGCGAAGGCATAGAACACGCAGAACATGGCGGCGATGCCGATGGCGACACGGGCGGCATGCAGGCCCGGGCGCTTTGTTTTCAGGCTTCCCAGCCCGACCCGCAGGATGAAGGGGAACAGGGCAATGCCGCCGATCAGGCAACGGAAGAAGACGATTTGGAAACTGTGAATATCCTTGGCCTGTTGCTTGACCATGGCGCCCATGATCGTGAGCGTCAGCGCCGCCAGCACGACCCAGAGCGCGCCGCGCAGGTTGGCGGGCAGCCGGTCGAAGGCGGCGGAGATGGCTTTCAGGTTCATGATCGGGATCCGGGAGTGGGCGCGATTTCGGCGCCGCCGGGATGAAGTGTCGCGGTGCCGATGCGCGCACCGGGGCGTGCCAGGCGCGATTCCCGGTGGGCGATATACAGGGTGGCGACGGCGATGATCGCGGCGCCGATCCAGGTCCAGGCATCGGGCATTTCAGCGAAGGCAAAAAAGCCGATGGCGGCGGCGAAGGGCAGGCGGGCGTAATCGAAGGGCAGCACGATGGTCGCTTCGGTCGCCGCGTAGGCACGGGTCATGGCGACCTGGCCGATGGTGGCCAGTCCGCCAATGACGACCAGCACTCCGGTTTCCGCCAGCCCCGGCCCGCGCCAGAAAAACAGCGCCGGGATCAGCGAGGCCGGGGTCAGGAACAGGCCCATCCAGGTCACGATGGCGGCGGGGCTTTCGGTGCGCGAAAGGATTTTCACCATGGTCACGGAACAGGCGATGAATACCGACGATGCCAGGACCACCAGGGCCGGCACCGTAACCGCGATGACGCCCGGCCGCAGGATGACCAGCGCCCCGACAAAGCCCGCGATTAGCGCCATCACCCGGCGCAGCCCCATGCGTTCGTGCAAGATGACGACGGCGGCCAGCGACGCGAACAACGGCGCCGTGAACGACAGCGCCACCGCTTCGCCCATGGGCATGGCAGTGATCGCCCAGAACCACAGCAGCATCGCCGACAGGCCGAATATGCCGCGCAGGGTATAAGCGCCCATGCGTTTTGTTTTCAGCCCGCCAAAGCCCATGCGCGCCAACCACGGCGCCATGAACAAAAGCCCGTAGAGATTGCGCCAAAAAGCGATCTCGAACGGATGCAGGCTTTCGCCCATGACCCGGACCAGCGCCGTCATGGTGGCGAAGGCGGCGGCGGCCAGCAGCATCCATAATGCGCCGCGCAAGGGCGCGGACAGGCGGGCAAACAGGTCGAAAGCGGATGGGGCGGCGTGCATGGGCGCAACTTACGCCTGTCGGTGGACCCGCGCCACGGCTTTGCGCCCGATGGCGGCCTTGCCTCCCGCAGGGCGAGCAGGCATGCTGGCGCCATGCGCGGATATTTCGGAATCGGGGTCGAGGGCCTGTCCAAGCCCATGAATGCGGGGAACCTGTTCCGCTCGGCCCACGCCTTCGGCGCGTCGTTCATTTTCACCATCGGGACCGAGTTCAATTACCGCCGGGTGCGACATGCCGATACCTCCTTCGCGCCCAAGGAGGTGCCGCTGCATGAATTCGACAAGGTGGAGGACCTGATGCTGCCGAGCGGCTGCCGCCTGGTCGGCATCGAGCTGACCGACGATGCGGTATCGCTGCCGTCCTTCCATCACCCGCGCCAGGCGGCCTATGTGCTCGGACCGGAACGCGGCAGCCTGTCGCCCGGCCTGCTGGCGCTGTGCGATTATGTGGTCAAGATCCCGACCGCTTTCTGCATCAACGTGGCGACCGCCGGCGCCATCGTCATGTATGACCGCATGATGGCGCTCGGCCGCCACGCCGAACGGCCGCTGATGGAGGGCGCGGAACCCTTGCCCCTTGCTGTCCATGTCGCCGGCGCCCCCCGGCGGCGGCGGGTTCCGGGCGCCGCCGCCCGCGCCCAGGTACGTGAACGTACGCCTGATTGAGGCACGATTGGGCGCGTTTGCGTCTCATGGGCTGACATTTGCCGCGCCGGGCGCTAATACTATGGCGCCATGATGACGAATCGCCGCCTTTTCGGAATGATCTTCGCCGCCGCCATCGCCGTCGCGCTGGCCGGCCCGGCCGATGCCGCCGACAAGCAGACCTTTCTCGGTCAGCATGGGGACTGGTATGCCTACCGCCTGAACGAGGACGGCGCGCGCACCTGTTACATGGTGTCGAAGCCAGTGCGGAGCCGCAGCAAGTTCAAGAAGCGCGGCGACGTGGTGGCCTTCGTGACCCATCGTCCCAAGGAGGGCGAGCGCGATGTCGTCAATTTCCAGGCGGGCTATACGTACAAGGGCAAGAGCAACGTCAGCGTCAAGATCGGCGATGCGGCCTTTTCCCTGTTCACCTCGAAGGATACCGCCTGGTCGCGCACGCCCGCCGACGACAAGGCGATGATCGCGGCCATGATCAAGGGCACGGCCATGGTGGTGAAGGGGACGCCGTCGCGGGGCACGGATACGACGGACACGTATTCCCTGCGCGGGTTTACCAAGGCATACAAGACGATTACCAAGGCCTGCGGGCTTAAATAGGACCACGAACATGAGCGCTGAAAGCGCAACCAGAGAGCGTCTCCGGCTGATCGGCCTGGACCGCGACGACTTCGCCCGGCTGGTCGCCGACATCGGCGAAAAGCCGTTTCGCGCGGGCCAGCTCTGGCATTGGGTATACGGCAAGGGTGCGCCCGTCTTCGACGACATGACGACGCTGGCGAAATCCCTGCGCGCCGCGCTCGTTGAAAGCGCGTCCCTGGCGCGGGCGGAAGCGGCGGAAGATCATCTTTCCAGCGACGGCACGCGCAAGTGGCTGTTCCGTTTTCCCGATGGCGAGCTGGCGGAGACCGTGTTCATCCCTACCTCAGAACGCGGCACGCTCTGCATGTCGTCGCAAGTGGGCTGCACGCTTAACTGCCGGTTCTGCCACACGGGCACCCAGCGTCTTGTCCGCAATCTGGACGCGGGTGAAATCATCGCCCAGTTGATGGCGGCGCGTGATGCCATCGGCGAATGGGGGCGCCCATCGGCGGAGCGGCGGATCACAAACCTCGTGATGATGGGGATGGGTGAGCCGCTTTACAATTTCGACAATGTGAAAAAAGCGCTCAAGATCATCATGGACCCGGAAGGGCTTTCGATCTCTAAGCGGCGCATCACGCTTTCGACGGCGGGCGTGGTACCGATGATGGCACGCTGCGGCGAGGAAATCGGCGTTAATCTCGCGGTCTCGCTGCATGCCGTCAGTGATGACATCCGCGATGAGCTGGTGCCGCTGAACCGCAAGTATCCGCTCAAGGAACTGCTGGAAGCGTGCCGCGTCTATCCCGGCGTGCATAATGCGCGGCGGATCACGTTCGAATACGTCATGCTCAAGGGCATCAACGATTCGGAAGCCGATGCGCGCGAACTGGTGCGCCTGTTGCGCGGCATCCCGGCGAAGACCAACCTGATCCCCTTCAATCCCTGGCCCGGCGCTCCCTACGAGTGCCCGGACCGCGCCGTGATCAACCGTTTTGCCGATATCGTCAACGCCGGCGGCCTGTCGGCCCCGGTGCGTGAGCCGCGCGGGCGCGATATTTTCGCCGCCTGTGGCCAGCTCAAGACCGCCAGCGTCAAGCTGCGCGCAAGTGAGCGCGCCGCCGCCGCGCCCTAGGGGCCTCCCGCCGCCTGTCTAAAGTGGTAGGTTTTGCCCGCCCATGTTCAAAGCCATCACCCGTTTTGCCGCCCTCGCCCTTGTTTTCGCCGCCGCGACCCTGTGGGGCCCTGTTTCGGCCCAGGATGCCGCGCGCTACCAGGGCAACTACCTGTCGGGCATGGTAGGTCTTAACAGTGCCGACCGGTCGAACGTGTTCGGCACCGGCATTTCCACCACCGCGAAGTTCGATAACGGCTGGGCCGGTGGCACGGGCCGCGTCGGGGCCGGTCACGGCCAGCAGGGCCATCAGCAGCAGCGGGACGATGGGTTTCATCGGGTCAGCTTAGCGCCTTCGTCCCTTCGGGGGCGAGGGCGGTTGAATGGTGAACGGGTTGCGACTATTCTCGCGCCGCTTTGAACCAAAGGCGGTGAACCCGTGACCGACAAAATCAAGAAAGTGGTGCTGGCCTACTCCGGCGGCCTCGATACCTCGGTAATTCTGCGCTGGCTGCAGGAAACCTATGGCTGCGAGGTGGTGACCTTCACCGCCGATCTCGGGCAGGGCGAGGAACTGGCGCCGGCCAAGGCCAAGGCCGAGGCCATGGGCATCAAGGAAATCTATATCGAGGACCTGCGCGACACCTTCGTGCGCGATTACGTGTTCCCGATGTTCCGGGCCAACGCGGTTTACGAAGGCACCTATCTGCTCGGCACCTCGATCGCCCGGCCGCTGATCGCCAAGCGCCAGATCGAAATCGCCAAGGCCACCGGCGCCGACGCGGTTGCCCATGGTGCGACCGGCAAGGGTAACGACCAGGTTCGGTTCGAGCTGGCGTATTACGCGCTCAAGCCCGACATCAAGATCATCGCGCCATGGCGCGAATGGGATCTGACATCCCGCACCCGGCTGATCGAATACGCCGAACAGCACCAGATCCCGGTGCCGCGCGACAAGCGGGGCGAGCCGCCTTTCTCGCAGGATGCGAACCTGCTGCATATTTCCTCCGAAGGAAAGGCGCTGGAAGATCCGTGGGAAGAGCCCGAATACGATCACGTGCTGTCGCGCATGGTGACGCCCGAAGCCGCCCCCGACAAGCCAACCGAAATCACAATTGATTTCGAGGCCGGCGACCCGGTGGCGATCAACGGCAAGAAAATGGGTCCGGCGGACCTGCTGGCGCGGCTCAATGAACTGGGCGGCGCCAACGGCATCGGTGCGCTGGATATCGTGGAAAACCGTTTCGTCGGCATGAAGTCGCGTGGGGTTTACGAAACGCCGGGCGGTACCGTGCTTTTGGCGGCGCGCCGCGCAGCGGAAAGCCTGACGCTCGATCGCGGCGCCATGCACCTGAAAGATGAAATCATGCCGCGCTATGCGGAGATGATTTACAACGGCTTCTGGTTCGCACCCGAACGCGAAATGCTTCAGGCCGCCATCGACAAGGCGTCGGAACGGGTCACTGCCACGGTACGGCTCAAACTGTACAAGGGCAATGTCATCGTCACCGGGCGGCGTTCACCCAACAGCCTGTACGATCAGGATATCGTGACGTTCGAAGAAGACAGCGTTTACGATCAGCGCGACGCGGAAGGCTTCATCAAGCTCAACGCGTTGCGTCTGCGCCTCCTTGGCCAGCGCGACAACGGATAGTCCCTAGTAAAGGCTGTGGGCGTCTCAGGGCGCGAACAGTCCGGGCAGGATGGGCGCGTCGATCACGACGCGGTGACCGAACAGCAATACCAGGTAGAGCAGAATCCCGGCGGCGATCTGGTTCCATCCGATTTCGCCGATGCGCATCCGTGCGCGTCCCTGGGCCAGGGCGACGAAGGGCAACACCGAGGACGCGGCGGCGAATTTCGCCCAACTGCCGTCGTCATCGGCGCGGCGGCGCATTTCCAGGTGCGCGATGCCGCCGAGCGCCAGCACAAGGATACCGCCGAACAGGATCAGCGATGCCATGTCGCCATTGGTGCCGAGATGCAGCGCCGACCAGATGGCGACGGCCATCATCATCGGATGGCGGGTGACTTTTTGAACGCCGTGGGGCATCGGGGCAGCGCCGGCCAGCCGGGTTTGCCCGACCGCGCCGGGATTGGTGGTGGCGACGCCACCGGCGAACAGGATGGTGGCAAGCGGCATCAATGCGACGGAGACCCATCGCATCCAGTAGGGATCGCCCCAGATGTCCTCGAACGGTGCACAGGCATAGGCCAGGCACATCCAGACGAAGGTGGCGATGGCGATCACGGAATAGCCGATCAGGAAGGCGTTTTCCCCGGCAAGACCGACAAGGCGGCGGCGCACCGGCCCCCACGACAGCACGAAATGGCTGACCACGAAGGCAGCCGTGGCGAGGGAAAGCTGCATGAAGCTCGCGCTCATGCCGGTCATCGGTGTTTCCATGAGGGCAGTCTAGAACGTCACGGGGCCGGAGAGAACAGGGACTAGTCCCCGTTGTTCACGCGGGCAATGCGCCATGCCCCGTAAAGCGCGATCAGGTTGGCGACGGCAATGGCGATGGCGGATTTCCAGCCGAGGATAATGCCCTGCGTCGTCGTTTCACGCGGCACCAGAAGGTCCGCCAGATACAGGAAATTGACCGCGCCCAGTCCGACGACGATCAGGGCCAGGGCCGACAGCTTCTTGTTTTCCATGATTCCCCCACCCGCTTTTATGCATAAAGTATGATTCAGTCGGGCGGCTTGCGCCAGTGTGGGCGTCAAATATCCGGGGCGTCGAGACCGTGGGCGCGGCAGGCCGCAATCAGCGTGTTGCGCAGCAGGCAGGCGATGGTCATCGGCCCGACCCCGCCCGGCACCGGGGTGATATGCCCGGCGACGGCGACGGCGGCATCGAAGTCAACGTCGCCGACCAGGCGGGTCTTGCCGCCCTCGGCGGGCACGCGGTTGATGCCGACATCGATCACGGTGGCGCCGGGCTTGATCCAGTCGCCCTGGACCATGCGCGGGCGGCCGACCGCAGCGACCAGGATATCGGCGCGGGCGCATTCCTCGGCCAAATCGCGGGTCCGCGAATGGGCAATGGTGACGGTGCAGTTTTCCTGCAGCAGCAATGCCGCCATGGGCTTGCCGACGATATTGGACCGCCCCAGCACCAGGGCGCGTTTGCCGGACAGATCGCCGACCGCATCGCGGGCCAGCAGCACGCAGCCTTGCGGCGTGCAGGGGACCAGTGCGCTGGCATCGTTGGTTTGCAGCTTGCCGACATTGACCAGGTGAAAGCCGTCCACATCCTTGGCCGGGTCGATGGCCTGGGTAATGCGCGCTTCGTCCATATGCGCGGGCAGGGGCAGCTGCACCAGAATACCGTGAATGGCGGGATCCGCGTTCAGCTTGCCGACCAGCGCCAGCACGTCGGCTTCCGACGTGTCGGCGGGCAGGCGGTGGGTCAGCGACAGCATGCCCGCGGCCTCGGTCGCCGCGCCCTTGTTGCGGACATAAACCTGGCTGGCGGGGTCCTCGCCGACCAGGACGACGGCGAGTCCCGGCTTCAGGCCGTGTTCGCGTGCCAGCGCCGTGACTTTAGCGCCGATGCGCTGGCGCAGGCCCTCGGCGAAAGCCTTGCCGTCAATGATGGATGCGCTCATGGTCCGTTACCGTTTTCGTTTTGGCTATCGGGTGAAATATCAGGCTTGATCCGCGCCAGTATAGTCGCGCCGTCGCCATTGATCAGTATCGTCTTCAACCTGTTGGTCGCGCCGGCGGTGATTTCCATGGCGCTCTTGGGCAATTTCCAGTGTTTCGCCAGCAGCGCCAGCAGGCGCTGGTTGGCCTTGCCGCCCTCGGCCGGCACGGTCAGTGCCAGGTGCAGCCGGGCCCGGCCGTCGGTTCCGGCGATGATGCCTTTCAGCGCTTCGCGCCGGGCGCCGGGCTGGACCCGCAAATAGATCTCGACGCCATCGGCCGTGACCCGGACGGGTGCGTCTGCGGGCACCGCTACCAGAGGTATTCGCGCATGAGCGAACGGATGAACCAGATGCCGAGAATCAGCACCAGTGGTGAAATATCGACGCCGCCCAGGTTGGGGATGAACCTTCGGATCTGGCGCAACGCCGGTTCGGTGATGCGGTAGAAGAAATCGCTCACCAGGTAGACAAAGCGGTTGCGGGTATTGATGACGTCGAAGGCGATCAGCCAGCTCATCACCACCCAGATCACCAGACACCATGTGTAGAGGTTGAGAACGATATCGATCAGCAGCAGAAGCGATTGCATGGGGCGGTCCCAAGGGCGTTGCGGTGGATGGCCTGACCCTAGCGGCCCCGCCGCCGACTAGCAAGCCGCCCCGAACCTGCCCCCAGGGCCCGGAAATCGGGTCTCGGCTGCGGGCTTGACAGGGGGTATGGGCGCCGACATTATCCGCCCTTCCGAAAGGCCTCCCTCGGCGGGCCGATGGGACCCCGTGGGGCAGTAGCTCAGTTGGGAGAGCGTCGCGTTCGCAATGCGAAGGTCAGGGGTTCGATTCCCCTCTGCTCCACCATTTCTCCCTTTTCAGATTTGCGATTTTCCTGCCGCCTGCGGTGGGCTCACGCGTGGGTTTTCATGTTCTTGGGCAAGGGTGTCCACCGGGGCATGTCGAGCCACAGGCGCAGGATCAGCCGCTTGCGGTCAAGCTCGGCATAGTCCTCGAACTCGGTTCGTCCGTGCAGCACCGTGCGGTTGTTGAGGAACTGCAGATCGCCCGGCTCCAGCATCAGCCGGTGAACCAGGTTGTCGCGCTCGGACACCTCGATGAATGTTTGCAGGGCTTCACGCGCCTTCGGGTCTGTTTCCAGGTCGTCGTTGTCGAGCGAGCGCATCATCGGGCGCGCGTGGAAATTGCACACCAGCTGCTCGCCCACCTGGGCGAACACGGGCACGCGATGGGGCGTGGTCGGGTCCTCGCCCGAATCGGCGGCTTCCGAATGGCGGCAGTAATAGCCGCGATAGAGCACCTCCATCAAATCGGGCCGTTCGGCGAGAATGGCGTTGTGAATGGCGAAGGAACTCGTGACCAGGCTCTGGCCGCCGTCCCGGGCCCGGCGCAAACACAAAAGCCCGGCGACATCGACGGAATCGATATGAAGATTGAGCGCCAGCGGCGAGCGATAGGCGCGGCGTGTGTCGCCGGTGTGCGACATGTCCATCACTTCGCCGATCATGTCGCCGCGATAGCTTTGCGCGATGGCCTTGCCGACATGGGTGCCCAGCCCCCACAGCATGAGGTCCGTGTCCTCGCGCCCGTAACGCTCGACCGGCAGGCCGCGCAACAGGCAAACGCCGGGACCGTCGGTCAGAAGGTCGTTGATCGCGGCAAACTTGTCTTCCATCGAGGGCAAGGGAAAATCCGCCGCCGCGATCTGCTTCAGGGGCAGGCCGCGTTTCTTGACCCCGATGATCGCCGCATCGATCTCATCAAGGGCATCCTTGCCAAGGGTCAGAATCCAGTCGTTCCGCGCGGCCAGTTCCGGCGCTGTCCAGACCCAGGGCGCGGAAACGGGACGGGGTGCAAGGGTGGTGCTCATCGCTTCCTCCTGTCGCCGGCCTTATCGAAGGCCTTGCCCTCATTCTGGTCCGAAGGCGGCGCCGGGTAAATGGAGTGTTTGGGCTCAGTTGGCCGGGGTGTCCAAACGGTGCTCCCGCTTGAGCCGCGCGATGTCGTCGTCCAGCCTTTGCCGCCACGGAGCCTCGGCCGGGGCATCGCGGCGCAGTGCCGACCAGGTGGCCAGGGCGCCGCGGGGGTTGCCGTCCTCGATCTGCATCCGGCCCTGGTAATAGCGTGCGGCGGGGTGCGCGGGCGCGGCGGCCAGCGCGGTGGCAAAGGCCGCGCGCGCTTCCTTGGTCAGGGTGCCGTCATGGGTGGTCATGATCGCCTCGCCATAGGCCAGCGCAACGGTGGCCCGGCGCATGGGCTGTTTCGCGGCCGTCAGGATTTCGCCGTACAGGGTCGCCGTGGCATCACTGGCGCGGCCAAGGCGCCCGTTCAGGCGCATGAGCAAGCGCCAGCCTTCGGGATCGGTGGGGGCTTCGCGCACCCGGGCCTCGATCATGGCGACGACCTGCATCATGGTTTCCCGGCTGGGCGGCGTTTTTACCGCCTTGGCGATCTCGCGGGTGGCGAATGGCTGTGCCGGCAGATCAGGACGGCCAAGACCGACATAGATCACCCCGGCGACAAGCGGCAGCGCGATCACTGCGCCGAGTGCCAGGGTGCGTTTGCGGCCTGGCGCCGGCGCGGTTGCGCCGGTGGGTGCGTCCAGCCGGGTGAGGGCGCGGCGGCCAAGCTCGGCGCGGGCAGCCTCTGCCTCGGCGGCGGCGATCAGGCCGCGCGCTTCGTCGCGGTCGATTTCCGCCAGCTGGTCGGCCAGCACGCCGCGCTCGAAATCGCTACGGGGCCGGACGTCGTGGGACTTGCGCAGCAGTGGCCGTGCCAGGGCCGCCACCGCCGCCAGCGCCATGAGGGCGAGAACGATGGAAAGGATCATCGCCGCGTATCCGTATGATCCGGGGCCAGCAGGGCCGCCAGTTTCGCCTTTTCTTCCGCGCTCAGCGCCGCCGCTTGCGGGCGCGGACGCCGGCGCAGGGCGACGGCGATGCCGCCCACGCCCACCAGCAGCAAAACGAAAGGCGTCAGCCACAGCGCCAGGGTCGAGGTCTTGACCGGCGGTTTCAGCAAGACGAAATCGCCGTAGCGCGCCGTCAGGAAAGCGATGATTTCCGGATCGCTTTGCCCCGCGTGGATGCGTTCGCGGACGATGATGCGCAAATCCCGCGCCAGGCCCGCATCGGAATCGTCAATGGACTGGTTCTGGCAAACCAGGCAACGCAATTGCTTGAACAGCGCCCGCGCGCGGGCTTCCTGGGCGGGGTCTTTCAGCGCCTCATGGGCGCCGATGGCGACGGCGCTGGTGGGGGCCAGCAGGACCGGCGTGCCCAAGCCCCCGAGCGCCACCAGCAGCAAAAGGGTGCGCGCCTTCATTTGCTACCGCCTTTCTGCAGGAGACGCCTGAGGGCGGGGACAATCTTGTCGGCGTAATCGCCGGGATGAATGGGGCCGACGTGCTTGAACCGGATTTGTCCGCGCGCATTTATCAGAAATGTTTCCGGCACGCCGTAAACACCGAAATCGATGGCGACACGCCCGGTACGGTCAACGGCGATGCGGTGATAGGGATTGCCCATCTCGGCAAGGAAGGCCTTCGCCGCTTCGGGCTTGTCCTTGTAGTTAAGCCCGATCAGCCGCACGTTTTTGTTTTCGCGCATGATGCGCATCAGGGCCGGGTGCTCGATCCGGCACGGGATGCACCACGATGCGAAAACATTAAGCACCGTGACGGTGCCTTTCAGGTCGGCGCTGCCGACCTTGCCGCCGTCCAGCAGGGCGGGCAGTTCGAAGGCGGGGGCGGGCCGGTTGACCAGGGGCGAGGGAATTTCGCTCGGGTCACGCGGGCTTGAAAGCAAAAGCGCGAACAGCGCCGAAAGCAACACCAGTGCGACCACCGGCAGGATGTAAAGCAGCCGCCGCATGGTCAGGCGCTCTCCGTCCGGGGGCGGGCGCGGGCCCGGGTCGGTGCGCCGATGCGATAGCGCCGGTCGGTCAGCGAGATCATGCCGCCCAGTGCCATGATCACCGCGCCGAGCCAGATCCACGGCACCAGCGGATTGTGATAAAGGCGCACGGTCCAGCCGGCGCCGCCCGACGCGGCGTCGCGTTCGCCGATGACGGCATAGAGATCAGCCAGTAGCGTCGTGTAGATCGCGGCTTCGGTCGTGGTTTGCGGTGGCGTGGTATAGCTGCGCCGCTCCGGCGAAAGGGTCGTGATCAACTTGTCGCCGCGATTCACGCGCAGGGTCGCGCGTTCGGCCATGTAGTTGGGGCCCGGAACCTTGCGCACATCTTCAAGGCGAATATCGTACCCGGCAATGGCAACGCTGTCGCCCGGCGCCATGACCAGGATTTTTTCCGTCTGCCATGCGCCCGACGCGGTAATGCCGAGCACGATCACGCCCATGGCGCCGTGCGCCACGGCCATGCCGATGGCGGCGCGCGGCAGGCGCCCTAGCCGCTGCAATGTTTCCGGGATCGGTGCGCGGAACAGCTTGATCCGTTCCGCCAGTTCCGTAAGCGCACCGGCGATCAGCCAGACCGCAAGCGTGATGGCGATGACCGCCAGAACCGGTCCACCGCGCAGTGCCAGTGCGGCCAGCGCGGCAATCACCGCCGCCGCCGCCGCCAGCCGCAGGCGTGCCAACGCACCCATCAGGTCGCCGCGCTTCCAGTTCAGCATCGGTCCCACCGCCATGACCACGATCAGCGGCGTCATGATCGGCACGAAAGTCAGGTTGTAGAACGGGGCGCCGACCGAAACCTTGCCTGCGTCCAGCGCTTCGAGAAGCAGCGGGTAAAGCGTGCCGACGAAGACAGTGGCGGTGGCGGTGGCGAGCAGAAGGTTGTTGAGCACCAGCCCGCCCTCGCGCGAGATGGGCGCGAACAGGCCGCCGCCGCGCAGGGCCGGTGCGCGCAGGGCGTAAAGCGTCAGGCTGCCGCCCGCGGCAACCAGCAGCAGGGCCAGGATGAACAGGCCGCGTGTCGGGTCCGACGCGAATGTATGAACCGATGTGAGGACGCCCGAGCGCACCAGGAAGGTGCCCATCATCGCCAGCACGAAGGTCAGGATCGCCAGCAGGATCGTCCAGCTTTTCATCGCGTCGCGTTTTTCAACGACAATGGCCGAATGCAGAAGCGCCGTTCCCGCCAGCCACGGCATGAACGAGGCGTTCTCGACCGGGTCCCAGAACCAGAAACCGCCCCAGCCCAGTTCGTAATAGGCCCACCAGCTGCCCAGCGCGATGCCGAGCGTCAGCGCGCACCACGCCGCCAGGGTCCAGGGCCGCACCCAGCGCGCCCAGGCGGGATCGACGCGGCCTTCGATCAGCGCCGCGACGGCAAAGGAGAAAGCAACGGAAAACCCGACGTAGCCGAGATAGAGGAACGGCGGGTGAAAGGCGAGGCCGGGGTCTTGCAGGATCGGGTTCAGGCCCTGGCCGTCCAGTGGCGCGGGATCAAGCCGCAGAAACGGGTTCGATGTCGCGATGATAAAGACCAGGAACGCAACCCCGATCATCCCTTGCACCGCCAGAGTGTTGGCCCGCAGGGTGGGCGGCAGGTTGCGGCCAAAGGCGGCGATGGCGGCGCCGAACAGCGACAGGATCAGGACCCACAGCACCATGGAGCCCTCGTGATTGCCCCAGACGCCCGCGATCTTGTAGAGCATCGGCTTGGCCGAGTGTGAATTTTGCGCGACGTTGGCGACGGAAAAATCCGACACCGCGTAAGCATGCATCAGCGAAAAGAAGGCCGCCGCAATGAACACGAACTGGGTGATTGCCGCCGCGCGGCCCATGTCCATCAGTGCCGCGTCGTTACGCCGCGCGCCGATCAGCGGTGCGACTGCCTGCACAAGGGCCAGCAGGCAGGCCAGGACCAGTGCGAAGTGTCCCGCTTCGGCAATCATGGTTTGTCGCCGTCCTTTCCGTGTTTCCAGTAGCCCGATTCCTTCAGCGCATCGGCTACTTCGCGCGGCATGTAGTTTTCATCATGCTTGGCCAGCACTTCGCGTGCGGTGAACACGCCATCGGTGCCGACGCGCCCCTGGGCGACAATGCCCTGGCCTTCGCGGAACAGGTCGGGCAACACGCCGTTGTAGGTGACCGTCAATTTGTTGGGGCCGTCGGTGACGGTGAAACGCACCTCGGTGCCCCGGCGCTGGACGCTGTTCTTTTCCACCATGCCGCCGATGCGAATCACGCGGTCGCGGGCAATATCGCTGCGCGTCGCCAGGTCGGTCGGCGAATAGAAGAACACCAGGCTGTCCTGAAAGGCGCGCAGGATCAGCACGCTGGCCAGGCCCAGCACGACGGCGGCGGCGATCAGCAGGTACATCCGCCGCCGTCGCCGGGTCAGCGCGGGGCGATGGGGGCGTGGCGCGGGTGCGGTCATTGCGCTTCGTCCTTTTGCATGTCGTCGAGCAGGCTTTCGCTGGCGCGCAGGCGGCGCAAGGTATCTATCGCCATCCACGCCAGCACCAGCGCGGCGACGCCAAAGGCGGGCCAGACATAGGCGCCGTATCCGTTGAGCGCGATGAAATCACGAATCGCCTGCATGGCTAGTTCCCCCATCCCCGGACCATGCGCAGCGCCTGCACCTTGCGTGCGGCAATGGCGCCGCGCACGCGCAGGATCAGCAGGGCGGCGAAATAAGCCATGAAGGCCACCGCCATCAGTGCCAGCGGCCACAGCATGGATGAATGGATTGCCGGTCCGCCGGCGCGGAACACCGATGCCGGCTGGTGCAGCGTCGCCCACCAGTCCACGGAAAACTTGATGATCGGAATATTGACGAAACCCACCAGCGCCAGGATCGCCGACATCTGGTTGCCGCGCTCGGGATCGTCGAAGGCATGGGCCAGCGCGATGATGCCGAGATAGAGAAAGAACAGCACCAGCACCGACGTCATGCGCCCATCCCATTCCCACCAGGTGCTCCAACTGGTCTGGCCCCAAAGCGCGCCGGTCACCAGGCAGATCAGGGTGAAGCCCGCGCCCAGCGGTGCCGCCGCCTGGGCCACCACGTGGGCGAGCGGGTGCTTCCACACCAGCGCGATGGCGGCAAAAGCAGCGATCAATGTATAGACGGAAAGCGCCATCCAGGCGGCAGGCACGTGGATATACATGATGCGCACCGAATCGCCTTGCTGGTAATCGGCGGGCGAGGCGAACAGCGCCAGGTACAGCCCAATGCCCCCGGTGAGGGCGGCCACGGCCCAGCACCACGGCAGGACGGCATTGCCGATGCGCATGAAGCGGGCGGGATTGGCGAGAAAGTTGAACATCCGTTTTCCCGAGCTTAACGCGCCGCCTGGCGCAATGCATAGGCGATGACGAAAGGTGCCAGTGCCAGTGCCGCCAGCGCGAAGCCACCGAGCGCCATCAGCGCCGCGACCGCGCGCGGCCCGTCACCGACGGCGCCGACGCCGAAGATCAGCACCGGAATATAAAGCGGCAGCACCAGAAGGGAAATCAGCACGCCGCCCCGGCGCGCACCCAGCGTCAGCGCGGCGCCGATGGCCCCGATCATGGTCAGTGTCGGCGTGCCCAGTGCCAGTGCCGCCAGCAGCGGCCCGAAGGCGGGAGCGGGCAGGTTCAGGATCACCGCGAGGATCGGCGCGGCGACGATCAGCGGCAGCCCGGTGGCCAGCCAGTGGGCCAGGCACTTGGCCAGGACGATCAGTTCCAGCGGGTGGTCGGCAAGCAAAAGGCTATCGAGACTGCCGTCCTCATAATCGGCATTGAACAGCCGGTCGAGCGCCAGCATCGCGGCCAGCAGCGCCGTCACCCAGATCAGCCCCGGCGCGACGCGGGAAAGAATGGCGGTATCGCCGTCGAGACCGAAGCCGAACAGCACCGCCGCCAGCACGAAGAAGGCGACGACGCTCAGGCTCTCGGCGCCGCGCCGCCAGGCCAGGCGCAGGTCGTGAATGGTAATGGCGAATAGCGCCCCCATGTCAGGCCTCCCGGTCCACGCTCAGGCCGCGGTAGAACGGATCGGCCAGGTCGGACCCGGCAAAACGCGCGATCTCCAGCGTCTCCGCGCCCGGCGCCCTGATCGCGCCGTGGGTGGCGATGACCGCCAGACCACCACCGGCGCGGTGGGCCGCCAGGGCGCGTTCAAAGGCCTGGAAGCTGGCGTCGTCGAGCGCGGTCAGGGGCTCGTCCAGCAGCCACAGGCGCGCCCCGTCGGCAATGATGCGCGCTAGCGCGACGCGGCGGCGCTGGCCGGCGGAAAGATACCGGCACGGCAGGGTGGCCAGCGGCTCCAGCGCGTAAGTTTCCATGGCGGCGGTGACGGCGGCCTCGTCCCGGCCCGCCAGGCAGGCCCAGAAGTTCAAGGTTTCGCGCACCGTCAATTGCGCCTTCAGGGTATCGGCATGGCCCAGGTAAACCAGCGAGGTCTCCGCCCGGACCCGTCCGGCGGCGGCGGGCAGCAGCCCCGCCATCAGGCGCAGCAGGCTCGACTTGCCGATGCCGTTGGGGCCGGTCAGCAGCAGGCATCCGCCCGCTTCCAGCGCAAAGCCCAGCCCGGCGAACAGCAGGCGCCCGCCGCGAACGCAGGCGAGACCGGAACCGGAGAATGATGACGCGGCAGTCATGGTGGCCCCTATAGCACGAAAAGCGGGCGGGCGGCGGATGGGGAAACGGCCACCGGCGGGGGGACCGGTGGCCGCTCAATGCCGACAAGGGGTGCCGGCTTGGCTACCCCGGAAGGCCGCGCAACCGGGGGGAGGGGGGTTGTTGCGATGGCCTTCCAGTAAGGACACAAGAGCGGTCAAATGTGACGGGCATTTGCCGCCAATGGGGCAAAACCATGACATTTCCCCCTCGGATTATTTTCGTTTATATTTCAGTTAGTTAAAGAGCGGCCCCCAAGCGTCCGAATGGGGATTTGACGGCACCAGTGTTCTCCGTTAACACCCGTTCTTCTTGAGTGTGCACATTCTCGGGGTCGGCCGGGCCGCCCCCATCAGCGGGAGATGAAAATTGGCGAGCGCATCTGACAGCTTCAAGTCGAAACGGACCCTCACGGTCGGCGGCAAGACCTACACCTATTTCGGCCTGCCGGAAGCGGCGGCGGCGGGTCTTGGCGATATTTCCAGATTGCCGGTGTCGCTCAAGATCCTGCTGGAAAACCTGTTGCGCTGGGAAGACGGCCGCACGGTTGCCAAGAAAGACATCGAGGCGCTGGCCGACTGGGCCAAGGCGCGGCGTTCGGACAAGGAGGTTGCCTTCCGCCCGGCGCGCGTGCTGATGCAGGACCTGACCGGCGTGCCCGCGGTGGTCGATCTGGCGGCCATGCGCCAGGCGATGCTGGATCTCGGCGGCGATGCCAAGCGCATCAACCCGTTGTCGCCGGTGGACCTGGTCATCGACCATTCGGTGATGATCGACAATTACGGTTCCGCCGATGCCTACAAGAAGAACGTCATTCGTGAATATGAACGCAACCAGGAACGTTATTCCTTCCTGCGCTGGGGACAGGGTGCGTTCGATAACTTCCGCGTGGTGCCGCCGGGTGCGGGCATCTGCCACCAGGTGAACCTGGAATACCTGTCCCAGGTTGTGTTCATCAACGAAAAGCTCGGCCAGATTTATCCCGATACGCTGGTCGGTACCGACAGCCACACGACGATGGTCAATGGCCTCGCGGTTCTGGGCTGGGGCGTCGGCGGCATCGAGGCCGAAGCCGCGATGCTCGGCCAGCCGATGTCCATGCTGCTGCCCGAAGTGATCGGCTTCAAGCTGACCGGCGCGCTGCGCGAAGGCACCACCGCCACCGACCTAGTCCTCACCGTGGTCCAGATGCTGCGCAAAAAGGGCGTGGTCGGCAAGTTCGTCGAATTCTACGGCGACGGTCTTGATCACCTGCCGCTAGCCGACCGCGCCACCATCGGCAATATGGCGCCTGAATACGGCGCCACCTGCGGCTTCTTCCCGGTGGATGACGAAACCCTGCGCTACCTGCGCGCCACCGGCCGCGACGAAGCCCAGGTCGAACTAGTCGAAGCCTACGCCAAGGCCCAGGGCATGTGGCGCGAAGCCGGGGCCGAGCCGCTGTTTACCGACGCGCTGGAACTGGACATGTCCACGGTCGAGCCGTCGCTGGCCGGTCCCAAGCGCCCGCAGGACCGCGTGCTCTTGTCCGAAGCGGCGGGGGCTTTCGAAAAAGTTCTGCCGGATATCCTGGGCAAGGCCAACCCCAATGCGGCGGTGGCGGTCGAAGGCATGGGCCATGACCTGACCCACGGCGACGTGGTTTTGGCCGCCATCACCAGCTGCACCAACACGTCGAATCCGTCGGTGATGATTGCCGCCGGCCTTCTGGCGCGCAATGCCGTGGCCAAGGGCCTGAGCAGCAAGCCCTGGGTCAAGACGTCGCTGGCGCCGGGCTCGAAGGTGGTGGCCGATTACCTGGCCAAGGCGGGCTTGCAGGAATCCCTCGACAAGCTCGGCTTCAACGTCGTCGCCTTCGGCTGCACGTCGTGTATCGGCAACTCCGGCCCGCTCAACGAAGCCGTTACCACGGCGATCGACGCGGGCAACCTTGTCGCCACGGCGGTGCTGTCGGGCAACCGTAACTTTGAAGGCCGCGTGCATCCTTACTGCAAGGCCAACTACCTGGCCTCGCCGCCGCTGGTCGTAGCTTACGCGCTGGCGGGTTCGCTCAAGAAGGACCTGGTCAAGGAGCCGCTCGGCAAGGGCAAGGACGGCAAGGATATCTACCTGAAGGACATCTGGCCGAGCTCCAAGGAAATCGCCGAAACGATCGAATCCTCCTTGCAGGCCGACATGTACCGCAATCGCTACGGCAACGTTTTTGAAGGCGATGCGGACTGGAAGAAGGTCAAGACCTCGACCGGCCTGACCTACGAATGGAACGAGGACAGCACCTACGCGCGCTTGCCGCCGTACTTCGTCAACATGACCAAGGAACCCGCACCCGTTTCCGACATCAAGGGCGCGCGGATGCTGGCGCGCCTTGGCGATTCGATCACCACCGACCACATTTCCCCGGCCGGTTCGATCAAGGCCGACGGCCCCGCCGGCGCTTACCTCAAGCGTCACCAGGTCGGCGTGCAGGACTTCAACTCGTTTGGCGCACGTCGCGGCAATCATGAAGTGATGGTGCGCGGCACCTTCGCCAACATCCGCCTGCGCAACGAACTGGCGCCGGGCACCGAAGGCGGTATTACCCGCCACATGCCCGATGGCAAGGAAATGTCGATTTTCGAAGCCGCCGAAATTTACAAGAAGGACGGGGTGCCGCTGGTTATCTTCGGCGGCAAGGAATACGGCACCGGGTCGTCCCGCGACTGGGCGGCGAAGGGCACGATGCTGCTTGGCGTGAGGGCGGTCATCGTCGAATCCTTCGAACGCATCCATCGCTCGAACCTGGTCGGCATGGGCCTTTTGCCGCTGGTGCTGCCCGAAGGCGTTACCCGCGACACGCTCAAGCTCGACGGCACAGAAACCTTCGACATCATCGGGATTGAGAAGGACATCACGCCGGGCATGATGTTGCCGCTGACCATTCATCGGGCCGACGGCTCGACGGAGACGGTGGAGCTGAAGTGCCGCATCGATACCCTGGACGAAGTGGATTACTACCGTCACGGCGGCATCCTGCAATACGTGCTGCGTAGCATGATGGCGTCCTGACCGGGCGCTATCATGACTGCCGGCGCGCAAGGTCAGGGGCTCAGCGGACTGCGGGTCTGGACGCTGAGCGAAGGGCACGCCGGGATGGAATCCCAGACCCGCGCGCTTGCCGTCGCGCTTGGTGTCACGGCCGAGGTCAAGCGGACCCCCGCGCCCCGTTTCCTCGGCGCCCTGCCTGCCCCCCTGTGGCCGGTGCCGCTGTATCTGGCCAACCGGGGCGGCGCCGGTCTCAATCCGCCCTGGCCCGATCTCCTGATCAGTTGTGGACGGCGTTCGGTCGCCGCGGCACTGGCGGTGCGCCGGGCCAGCGGTGGGCGCACCTTTCTCGTGCATATCGGTTACGCCTACCGCGCCACGCCGCGATTCGACGCGGTGGTGGTGCCCACCCATGACGGTGTCGTCGGTGACAATATCGTTACCTGTCTCGGCTCCATCCACGGGTTGACGCCCGAACGCCTGGCGGCGGAAGCGGCGGCCTGCTCGGCGCGCTTCGCGGCCCTGCCCCGGCCATTGGCGGCGGTTCTGGTGGGTGGCGCCAACCGGGCCTACGGCATCGGCGCGCGCGAAATCGGCCAGCTTGCGGATTCCCTGGCCGAACTGGTGGCGCGGCGCGGCTGCGGTCTCGCGGTGCTGACGTCGCGACGGACCGGCGCGGAAAATACCCGGGCCTTGAGCGAACGCCTTACCCTACTCGGCGCCTTCGTCTGGGATGGCGCGGGGTCCAATCCCTATCTCGGCCTGATCGGTCTTGCCGATGCGCTGATCGTGACTTGCGATTCGGTCAACATGGTGTCGGAAGCCGCCGCCAGCGGAAAGCCGGTTTACGTGCAGATGTATCCGGGCCGCTCGGCCCGGTTCGATGCGTTTCATGCCGACATGCGAGCACGCGGTCATGTGCGGGTCTTTGACGGCGATATAGATTTCGGCTGGCGTCCCGAACCCCTGCTCGAAACCGCGGCCGCCGCGGCCGAAATCGCCCGGCGTTACCGGGCCGCGCGCCGCGGTTGAGCGGGATCATCGGCGGGTCACCAAAGCGTGATCGCGTTTGATTGGGACATTGGGGTGCTCTCGCCTTACGCTCTTTTCATGAAACGGTTCTCGCGATTTTTTCCGGTTTTATTTATTGCCGCCCTGGGCTTGCTTGTGCTCAACGCCGCACCGGCCCGCGCGGAAGCGGTGCGCAATCCGCTGGTGGTGGAACTTTTCACCTCGCAAGGCTGCAGCTCGTGCCCGCCCGCCGATGCCTACCTGAGCGAGCTGGCGGCGCGGCCCGATACCCTGGCGCTTTCCCTGCATGTTGATTACTGGAACGGGCTGGGCTGGCGCGATCCCTATTCCAGCGCCGAGGTCACGGCCCGCCAGCGCGACTACGTTCGTACCCTGAACGGCCGCTACGTCTATACCCCGCAGATGGTCATCGGCGGGCGCGCCCACGCGGTGGGCTCCGACCGCGCCAAGGTCGCGGCCCTGATCGCGGCGCCGCGCCCCGATAGTGCCTATGCGCCGCGCCTTGATCTGTCCCGTTCTGGGCCGGTGGCGCTCGACATCGCCATCGGCGAGGCGACATTCATCGGCCGCGCCACGGTGTGGCTGGTGGCCTTTGATAATCGTCACACGACCGAGGTGGCGTCGGGCGAAAATAGCGGCCGCAGGCTCAGCTACTCCAACGTGGTCCGCGCCGTCCGCGCCGTCGGGCAATGGACCGGTCGGGCGACAACGCTGAAGGTGGGTATCAGCTCTGAGAAGAAGGCCGGCTTCGAGAATATCGCGGTTATCGTTCAGGCCGGTGGCACCGGCCCGATTATTGTTGCGGGCCGTCACGCGCTTTCCCGGTGACGCTGGCGTCATCTTCATACCCGGTGTTATGCTGAAGGTGTGTTGAGCGCAGCGTGACAGGAGGATGCCATGGCCATTCCCGTGCAAATTACTTTCCGCGACGTGCCCCGGAGCGAAGCGCTGGAGCGGCGGGTCCACGATCACTTCGCGAAAATCGGCCGCTAGGGCGGCGCCGACGCGTTCCGCCCACGGGGCCGGTGAATATGCGATCTCCCCTTATTCCGGGTGGTGATACGGGCGGCCAGGGCCGCGTCACCGCGGTTCTGGGACCGACCAATACCGGCAAGACCTATCTCGCGATCGAGCGGATGATGGGTCATGTCTCGGGCATGATGGGATTCCCGCTCAGGCTTCTGGCACGGGAAAATTACGAGCGCGTGGTCGCGGTCAAGGGTGCCGACGCGGTGGCCCTGGTGACGGGCGAGGAAAAAATCCTGCCGCCTAACCCGTCCTATTACCTGTGCACGGTCGAATCCATGCCGCTGGCGCGGGAGGTGGCGTTCCTCGCGGTTGACGAGGTGCAACTCGCCGCCGATCCCGATCGCGGCCACATCTTTACCGACCGTATTCTCAATGCCCGCGGTTACGCGGAAACCATGCTGCTGGGTGCGGAAACCATCGCGCCCTTCATCCGGATGCTGGTGCCGGGCTGTGAATTCGTCACCCGCCCGCGTTTTTCCGCCCTGACTTACGCGGGCACCCACAAGATCACGCGACTGCCCGCGCGTTCCGCCGTGGTCGCATTTTCCGCTGCCTCCGTTTACGGCATCGCCGAATTGCTGCGCCGTCAGCGCGGCGGCGCGGCGGTGGTTATGGGGGCGCTCAGCCCCCGCACCCGCAACGCGCAGGTGGCGATGTTCCAGGACGGCGAGGTTGATTATCTCGTTGCCACCGATGCCATCGGCATGGGCCTGAACATGGACGTGGCCCATGTCGCCTTCGCCGAGCTGACCAAGTTCGACGGTCACCGGCGCCGGCCCCTGAGTGCGCCGGAACTGGGCCAGATCGCAGGGCGCGCCGGGCGTCACATGGCTGACGGCACCTTCGGCACCACGGCCGATGCGGGCGAGCTGGCGCCGGAGCTTGTGAACGCCATTGAAAGCCACAGCTTTGAAAAGGTGCGCGCGATTTTCTGGCGCAATACCGATCTTGTGTTTCAATCGGTTGAGCGCCTTCTGAGCAGTCTGGAAGCGCCCGCGCCCGCGCCCGGCCTGATCGCCATGCGCGATGCGCCGGATCACCTGGCGCTCAAGATCCTGTCGGCGGAACGCGATATCGCCGACAGTGCGCGCACCCGCGACGATGTCATGCGCCTGTGGGATGTGTGCCAGATTCCCGATTTTCGCCGTGCCGCCGGTGGCGGCCACGCCCGTTTCCTCGGCGGTGTGTACCGACGCCTGATGGCGACGGGGCGGCTCGAGGACGACTGGATCAATTCCCATATCAGTCGGCTTGAACGCAGCGACGGCGACATCGACACCCTGACCGGGCGCATCGATCACATCCGTACCTGGACCTACATCGCGCACCGTGCCGAATGGCTGAACGATGCCGCCCATTGGCAGGCGCGTACCCGCGCGGTGGAAGACAAGTTGTCCGATGCCCTGCACGAACGCCTGACCCAGCGTTTCGTGGACCGCCGCACAACGGCGCTGGTGCGCGGTCTCAAGGGCACGGCCGACATGGTCAGCGACGTTGCCGATGACGGCGCGGTCTCGGTGGAGGGTCATGTCGTCGGCCGGCTGGAAGGTTTTCGTTTCGCCCAGTCCCGCGTGCCTGCGCGCGATGACGATAGTGAACTGGCGAAGAAAGCCATGCGCGGTGCCGCGGCGCGGGCGCTGGTGCCGGAAATTGCGCGGCGTCTCGATGCCCTGGCGGCGGCAAGGCCCGATGCGCTGGTGTTGACCGATGATGCGCGCCTGATGTGGCAAGGCGCCCTGGTCGGTACCTTGGCGCCCGGCCGTGACGCGCTTTCGCCCCAGGCCTGCCCGGTTGCCAGCGACGTCATCGACGCCGCCGGGATGACGCGTCTCGGGGAAATCCTGCAAGACCGGCTCGATGCCCATTTGTGCGCCGTGCTGGGACCGATCTACGCGGTGGCCGCGGCGGCGACGGATGAAACCCTGCCGGCACCGGCGCGTGGCGTTTTGTTCCAGTTGGCCGAAGGCCTCGGCTGCGTGCCGCGGGCACCCCTGGAAGCGCTGTTGCGTCCCTGCGACGGGCCTGCCCGCAAGCGCCTGGCGCGCCTTGGCGTGCGGCTCGGCACCCTGACGGTGCATGTGGATGGCCTGCACGAGGCCCCGCCCCGGCGCCTGCGCGCCATCTTGCGCGGCATCGCCGCCCGCCGCCCGCCCGACGAAATCGCCCTGGGTGCGCGTGCGGTGGCGCGGGGCGCACCGGGGTTCGCGCGGCTGGCCGCGTTTGACGATGATTTTTACCGGGCCTGCGGGTTGGTGGCGCTGGGGCCACGGGTGCTGTCGTGTCCGCGCGCGGAAATGCTGGCGGCGGAAACCCGCAAGCTGGCCCGCCAGGGTAAATTCGTCGCCACGGACAGTTTGCGCAAATGCGCGGGCGGCAGCCTTGAAGACCTTGTCGGCATGCTGTTCGCGCTCGGCTTTCGTGCCGAGGAAGGCCCCGATGGCATGGGCTTTCATCCGCAAAGAAAACCCCGCCCGGGTGCCGGTCCGGGTGCCGGGCGCAAGCGAGGGCGCCGCCGTCCGACCAAGCTGGATGACGCCACCAAGTCCGAAACTCCGGCACGGAAACACCCGCCCCGGCGTGCCAAGGCAAAGAAATCCCCGGCCGAAATCGCCCGCGCCGCGCGCGAGGCCAAGCGCATGGCCGATTCGCCCTTCGCGGTTTTGCGCGGTCTCAAGTTCGGGCCGGGGAAGCCGGACAAGACATGACAGCGCCGATCGATTCGGTGCCGGGCGGGAGTGCGGCCGGACGTCTCGACAAGTGGCTGTGGCATGCGCGCTTTTTCAAAAGCCGCTCCATCGCGGCGCGCGTTTGCATCGACGGCAAGGTGCGGGTCAACGGTACCCGCGCGGTCAAGGCGCACGCGCCGGTGCGTCCGGGTGACGTGCTGACGTTTCCGGCCGGTGCCCGGATCAGGGTTATTCGCATCGTGGCGCTTGCCACCCGGCGCGGCCCCGCGGTGGAAGCGCGGTTGCTCTACGAGGATCTCGATCCCGCGCCGATGCAAAAACCCGTTGCGGACGTGGTGGCGGCACCGGTGGCCGGGCGCGAGCCGGGCAGCGGCCGGCCGACCAAGGCGGAACGACGCGCCATCGACCGCCTGCGCGGCGACTAGGTTTTTTCCAGCACCAGCGAAAGATTATTGGCGGGCATGTCGATGGTCTCGGTCAGCTTCAGGCCGTGGGCCTCGGCCAGGGAAGCAACGTCTTCGATATCGCGGATTCCCCACTTGGGATTGCGGGCCCGAAGCGAGCGGTCGAAGTCGGCGTTGGAGGGCGCGGTATGCGCCCCGGCGACCTTATAGGGCCCGTAAAGGTAAAGCACACCGCCCGGCGCCAGGACCGCGCCGGCGCCGGTCATCAGGCCTTGGCAGGCCGCCGGGGGCGCGATGTGGATCATGTTGATGCAGATAATGGCATCGGGCGCGAAGCCCGCGGGCAGGCCCCACGGCGTATGGGCGACGTCCAGCACCATCGGCGTCAGCAGGTTGCCCTGGCCCGAGGCCCTTGCCCAGGCGGTGGCGGAGGCCACGGCCTCGGCGGAGATGTCGCATGACAGCCATTTCTCGGGCGCCAGCGCGGCGGCGAAGTGCGGCGCCTGTTCGCCCGACCCGCAGGCGATTTCCAGCACGGCCTTCCGCCTGCCCAGGACGCGGGCAAGGACGTCGAGGATCGGCACGGTATTGCGCTCGGTGTGGGGGGCGTGCAGGGCCCCGGGCGGCGGCGTGGGGGGTGGGGATGCGCTCATTCCGCGACCCTAAAGCGGGGGCAGGGCATGGGCAAGGGCGTGGGCTTGCAGGCCGGGGGCCGGCGTGATACCCAAAGCGCGCATATTCAAGAAGACGGGCAGGTGCTGCCCCGTGGCGTGAAAGGATCTGTGGGCCGATGACATATGTGGTGACCGAACCCTGCGTGAAGTGCAAGTACATGGACTGCGTCGAGGTTTGCCCTGTCGATTGCTTCTACGAAGGTGAAAACTTTCTCGTCATCAATCCCGACGAATGCATTGATTGCGGGGTGTGCGAACCCGAGTGCCCGGTCGAGGCGATCCTGCCCGACACCGAGGGCGACCTGTCCAAATGGGTCGAAATCAACCGCAAATATGCCGAAACCTGGCCCAATATCACGGTCAAGGGCGAGCCGCCCGCCGACCGCGAGGAGTGGAAGGACGTCAAGGACAAGTACCCGGCCCATTTCAGTGAAAACCCTGGAAAATCAGGCAGTTAGTCTTTATCTGCGCGGTATTTGTCGGGTCTTGCTGGAATTTGCCTAAAAATTCTGTTATGATGTCCTAACGGTCGCCGCTATTAACCTTTTAATTCAATGGGTTAGAGGCATTGGACCGGTGAAGCGGGCGCGTTTCAAGCGCCCGTATGATTCCGCAGGGGAAACAAGCCACGAATGGGGCGCGAAGCGTCGCCCCGGCATTGTGCTTGTCCCGGCGGCGCAGTGAGCTTTTGCAGAATTTCGATACACCAGGGAATGAGGTGGAGATAGAGCATGGCGACCACGAAAAAGGCCAAGGCGAAGAAGGCTCCGACCAAGAAGGCGGCGAAGGCGAAGAAGGCCCCGGCCAAGAAAGCCGCCGCTAAAAAGGCGCCTGCCAAGAAGGCCGCGCCGAAGAAGGCGGCACCGAAACCGAAGAAGGCGGCGGCGAAGAAGCCTGCGCCGAAGAAGGCGGCGGCGAAGAAGCCTGCGCCGAAGAAGGCGGCGGCGAAGAAAGTCGTGGCGAAGAAGGCGGCGGCGAAGAAAGTCGTGGCGAAGAAGGCGGCGGCGAAGAAAGTCGTGGCGAAGAAGGCCGCGGCGAAGAAAGTCGTGGCGAAGAAGGCCGCGCCGGTTAAGGCGGCGCCGAAGCCGGTGGCCAAGGCTCCGGTCAAGGCCGCGCCCGCGCCCAAGCCCGCTAAACCCGCCAAGCCGGTCAAGCCGTCGAAGCCATTCTCCGCGCATCGCATGGGCGATTACGCCTGCGGCGATTATGTCGTTTATCCGACCCACGGTGTCGGCAAGATCACCGCGATCGAGGAACAGCTTATCGCGGGCTTCACGTTGCGCCTGTTTGTCATCGATTTCGAAAAGGAAAAGATGACCCTGCGCGTGCCGGTGGACAAGGTCGACGATGCGGGCCTGCGCAAGCTGTCGACGCGCCAGCAAATCGACGTGGCGCTGACGACCCTCAAGGGCCGTTCGCGCGTGTCGCGGGCGATGTGGTCGCGCCGGGCGCAGGAATACGAGGCCAAGATCAATTCCGGCGATCCTGTTTCCATCGCCGAGGTGGTGCGCGATCTGCATCGCAACGCGGGTCAGCCCGACCAGTCCTATTCCGAGCGCCAGATTTATGAAGCCGCGCTCGAGCGTCTTGCGCGTGAGCTTGCCGCCGTCGAGCGCATCGACGAGGATGCGGCGACGGTGAAGCTTGGCCAGTTCCTGGAGAAGGCCGCCTGATCCAGAACTGTTGGCGTTGAAATGCGAAAGGCCGGTGTTTTCAAGCACCGGCCTTTTTTGCGATTGCTCCCTAGCGGCCGTCCAGCACCAGCTTGACGGTGCTGCCGAGCTTCAGCGGTTCACCCGGCGATAATCCGTTGAGCACACGGAACCGGTCGATCTTCAGCTTTTCGAAAGGCTCGCGCGCGGCCAGGCTTTCTACGGTGTCGCCCGCGCGTACGCGATGCAGCCGGATGCGGTGCGCTGGCCATGTCGCGGCCTCGCGCTCCGATACCGTGCGGAAGGACTGCCGGGTCACGCGAAAGTCGCTCCTGAAGGATGCGGTCTCGCCGGGGGGCGTGACGAACAGGAAGCGCCAGACCTGGTTGCCTTCGCCCCGGATGGCGACCAGTTGGTAATCGCGCACGCCCGCGCGCGTGCGCACGCGGGCGACACCCGTCGCGGCGGGCTTGCCGTTGATGGTCAGTTCTTCGCGACTGCCGATCCGGATTCCACGGCCCCAGGTGTTGACCATGTATTCGAGCATGTTGCGTGATGGCGCCACATTGGCGCCATCGAAGACGATAACGGCGTTGCGCGGGCCCTTGGCCATGACCCGTTCCGGCGTGTTGGACAGCTCGAACCCGCCCGGCACGCGGAAACGGAAGCGCAGGTCGGGATGCAGGAAGTCGCGCCCGCGCACGAAGCCGTGCCGGGGGCTGTTGCCGTAGATCAGGCCGTCGATTTTCTTGAGGTAGGTCTCATGCCCGGTAACGGGATTGGCGACATCGCCGTTGCTCGCCGCCTGCGCCGCGCGCTCGACACGATCTACCGTGCGCGGGTGCGTCGCCATCCAGTTGCGCTGGTCGACGGTGCCTTCGGGCAGGCCCTGGAGCTTCGCCTCCAGTTGCGAATGGGCCCGCAGGCTGGCGAGGAAATTCGCCGCCGCCCGTGAATCGTAACCGGCGCGCCGGATATAGCGGACCCCCAGGGTATCGGCTTCGAATTCATGTTCGCGGGAATAACTCTTGAGATAGAGCTCGGCCACCGATCCGGCCAGATTCGCCGCTTCGCGCACGCCGGTCAAAACACCGATGACATTGACGCCAAGCCCGGCCAGAACACTCTGGCTATGGCGCTGGGCCGCGTGGCGCGCGGTCACGTGCCCGATTTCATGGGCAAGAACGCTGGCCAGTTCGGCTTCCGAATTGGCCAATGCCAGCAACCCGCGCGAGACATGGATAAAGCCGCCGGGCAGGGCGAAGGCATTGACGATTTCGCTGTCGATGATGGTGAAAGTGTACTTGAGGTTGGGAATTTCCGAATGGCGCGCCAGCTTCTGGCCGACATCGTCGACGTATTTGACCAGGGCCGGGTCCAGCACCTCGCCGCCGAATGCGGCCACCAGCTTTGGATGTTCGGTGGCGCCGAGGCGGGCTTCTTCCTCGGGCGACATGAAGCTCAGCATCTGCCCGCCGGTCGCCGGGTTTGTGGTGCAGCCGGACAACATGGGCAATGCCGCCATCAGGACCAGCGCGGTGATCGTACCCGTAAGGGAAAGATGCTTCAGTTTCATGGCTCCAGCACTTCGATCTGTTCGGGATGGGTGGCTTCGATCATCGGGCCATTGTAGCGCCGAAGCCAGCCGCGCACGCGCAGCTTCTTGCCTTGCAGGCGCTGTAGCCTGGCGCCGAAGGCTGCCCGGAAACGGGGCCGGGCATGTTTGGATATGGTGATGGTGAAGTCGCGGCGCCAGTCGGCACCGAAATTTATGTAGCCGCGTCCGCGCACCACTGCCGTCGAGGTAACCTGTCCCTCGACAAGCTGGAAGGAGCCGATGAAACGCCCCGCCTCGCTGTGGTCGCGTACCCGGTAATATTCGAGCGCCCAGATGCCGCGCCGCGCCGCCCGGGCGGCGCGCTCCAGCGCATACATTTCCGCCGCCCCGGCGGTATTGTCGGGGAAGGTATAGACGCGCGCCAGGCCGCGGGTCAGCAGGGCGCCTTGCAGCCACCGGCCGTCGGCGCGGGTGAGATGGGCAAGGGTGCGGCCGTGACGGTCCTGGCGGGCGCCGCCGAAATGCGGGGTCAGGCGTTGGCCCCGGCTCAGTTCCACCAGCGCGGACCGCGATTCTTCCGCCAGCGGCCAGGCCCGGAACCCGGGCCGACCCAGCGGCAGCTTCGGGGCCTGGATGCCGACCAGGCGCACGCGCCGCCCGTCGGCAAGGGTCAGGGTATCGCCATCGCTGACCGAGGCGGTCATGCCCGGCGCCCCGGCGTTGAGGCCGGGCGGCAGCTCGGCGGCGCCAACAGCGGGGGCGGCGGTGGCGATACAGGTCAGGGCGAGGGCGAGGGCGCGAAACATGGCGTTATTGTAGCCCCGGCGGGGGCGGGCGAAAATGGCGCCGGCTTTGACCGTTCCCCGGCGCCCCCGTAAGATGGCGCCGTCATGGATCACCCTAGCGCCATTCGCCGTACCGCGCTTTATCCGCCTATGGAGCCCCTGGAAACAGGTCTGCTCGATCTGGGCGATGGGCACCGGATGTATTTCGAGGTGGCGGGCAACCCCCGTGGCGTGCCGGTGGTCTTTCTGCACGGCGGGCCGGGGGCCGGTAGTCACGCCCATCACCGGCGTTATTTCGATCCGCGCCATTACCGCATCATCCTTTTTGATCAGCGCGGCGCCGGGCGGTCCGAACCGTTCGGCGCGCTGGACGGCAACACGACGCCCAACCTGATCGCGGACCTGGAAAAGCTGCGCGGCCATCTCGGTGTCGACAGGTGGCTGCTGTTCGGCGGCTCCTGGGGCTCGACTTTGGCGCTGGCCTACGGCGAAGCTCACCCGGACCGGGTGCTGGCGATGATCCTGCGCGGCATTTTTCTTGCCCGTGCTTTCGAAGTGGACTGGTTCCTTCACGGCATGCGCGGATTTTTTCCCGAAGCCTGGGGCCGTTTCTCCGGGTTTCTGCCCGAGGAAGAGCGCGGCGATCTCCTGAAGAATTATCATCGCCGCCTGGTGGATCCCGATCCCGCCGTGCACATGCCCGCCGCCCGTGTCTGGAGCGCCTATGAGGGCGCGTGCTCGACCCTGCGCCATGACCCGTCGGTCGATTCCGATTTCGGTTCCGAACGCATGGCGCTTGGCCTGGCGCGGATCGAGGCGCATTACTTCGTCAACGACCTGTTCATGACGGAAAACCAGTTGATCGAAAGTGTCGACAGGCTGGCGGGAATTCCCACCACCATCGTGCAGGGACGCTACGATGTGGTTTGCCCGATGCGGTCCGCCGATGAACTGGTGCGTAACTGGCCCGGGGACCCCGGTGCCAACGGGTTGATTTACCGGGTGGTGCCCGATGCCGGCCATGCCGCGTCGGAACCGGGCACGCGGGCGGAATTAATGGCGGCGACCGAACGCTACAAGGCCATCGTGATCTGATTGCGATCGGCCATGACAAGGGGGAAAAGAAGATGCTGAAAACCGGGTGCTTGCGCCGCACGCTGCTTGCGGGACTGGCCGCGATGTTCCTTTGGGCCGCGCCCGCGCGCGCGGCGGAGCCGGCCTTCATGTCGTTCGGTGCCGGCGCGTTCGATGTCAACGGCGACGATACGGCGACGCTGCTGAATTTCCAGTACACCGATGTGCGCAAATGGATATGGCACCTGCGTCCCATCACCGGTGCGTTCGTGACCCACAAGGGCTCTGTTTACGGTTATGCCGGGCTGACCATGGATATTTATTTCGGACCGCGGCTGGTGATGTCGCCAAGCTTCGCGCCTGGTTTTTATCTGGAAAACGGCGGCAAGGATCTGGGTCACCCCGTCGAGTTCCGTTCTGCGCTCTCACTGGCCTGGAGGTTGAATGATCGTTCCCGGTTAGGTTTTGATTTCAGCCATATTTCAAATGCTGGACTTGATGATAGAAATCCCGGAGCCAATCAGTTCATTCTATTTTACTCAAAACCACTTTCCCGCTGAAAACTTTTCTGGCAACAAATCTATTTAGATAGGATTAGAAAATGAAAATAATATCCAAGTTTCTGATGCTTCTCTTGTTATTTAAATTTACGGCCGCAAATGCGGAGCCGATATTTCACGAAAGATATTATCCACCTGGGGATGGTCCATTCCCAACCATTATTCTGCTTCATACTTCTGGGGGCTATAAAACTATTAAGAGAAAGAGACAGGTGGAACCTTATTTGCGTCTTGGATATGCAGTTGTAACCCCTGACTACTATAAAAAGCATGGCATTTCCAAGCGTACAAGGCAGAGCGGTTTTTTCGAAGATAGGGAGGCGATAGATAAAGATCTTTCCGAACTTGTATCTTTTATCAAAAAAGATCCCAAGATCGACGGAAATAATTTATTCGCTATAGGATATTCCGCTGGAAGTTTTCCCGCTATATTTTTAGCGAGTAGCAACCTCGTGTCTGCAGCATCCGCACATTACGGTGTCTGGCGCCCAAATTTTGGCAGGCGTGAAATGGATTCTGACGAATATCCAGTTAAATACTTTACTAAGTCATCCGCCCCATTTCTTGCCATACATGCAAAAGATGACGGCACACAAGATTATTTCTATGCTGAAAATGCTTGGGAAAGAATTAGAGCTATCGGCTTTGATATCAAAACAGAAACGTTCGAAACTGGCGGGCATCCTTTTAAGGACAAAACCGTTTTGAAACGATCAATTAATATAACCCATAAGTTTTTTCTAAAAAATATGAAGCGTTAAAATTTTGTAAAAACCTCAGTGGTGAATGAAATTTTAGGTTAATGGTCTGCAGTCTAACTAAGTAGACTGCAGACCATTGCAATTTCCCTATCTTTTTTTCAGGCTGAGGATTGCTAGTATAATATCAGCAACAAAAAATACTAGCATGAACAGGAAATAGGCAATAACTGGATAAAACAAACCAGCGAATAAGACGCCAATTCCAGCACCACCTTTGGTTACTGCAGCAAATGTCGCCCAGCCGGTCGCCCTTATAACATCAAATAGTGCGATAAGAACAAGAATTGAGCCGGCAATAGTAATGAGGCGTGAGACAAGTCTGCTGAAATAAAGCGCGCTCTTTATCCCTGTCGAAGATAGCGCGATTAGATCACTCGCAATGCCGCTATCATCTGATACGCGAAGATTAATTAGGTGCGGGGATAAAATAGGGATCGTGCTTATAAGGGTTAGGATTGCTAGTCCCAGGCACCAGAGTAGAACGTCGATATTTGCGGCTTTGATAGCAAACCAGAATCCGCCTATCACCAGAGCGACAATGAGAAAAACGTTTAGGTACGCTACTAATTCTAGGTATGCGTTAGAGCTGACACTTGTGGGGTTGGAATTCAATGAATTCCTGCAGGCGTCGTGAAATTTTTCGGATATGTAATCGCCGAAAAAAACCATGAAGACTAGCCCAATGCCAGCAAAGAACGGTGTGGCCATCGAAAGTTTAATCGACACAACAATGCCAGCGATAAAAACTATGATGGCCGCTATAGGCACCAAAACGGAGTTTGTGTAGCCGAGATATTTTTCTATCTTTGCAATAAGTGCTTCTGATAGATGTTTCTTCATGAGTTCGCTAAAAGATTCGAAAAGCGAACGTGTCTTTTGTGTTACATCGATCATTTGTATGTGTATCCCCCAATTATCTTGACAACGTTAGTTCTCAACATTTTTATGATTTATTGCAACTAATCAGATATTCCCAATGCTAATTTTGCTAGAGCATTCTCGTTTTCGCCGCCAGCGAGGCGCCAGCCTTCTATGAGCATTCGCATCATGTATTGTTTGTTATACAAAAAACAAACAATTAACTGCCAAATCCCAAAAGTAAAAATAGAAAACAATAGATGAAGAGCGCCAACGCCAAGTTCCCCCCGAAAAACAGGAACAAGCCATCCGAAAAATAAATAGGTCCAACTAAAACCGTAGAAACCCTTTTTAATTAATCCTGATTGATCGTGCTTTATTAGAACCGCCGTGGCCATCTTATTTTATACCCCCGTGATTTTGACAGGTGAAACTAAATTAGATCGAAAAAATTCATAAACATTATTAGATATATAATGTCTAGCACTATGCCGGCTAAAAAACTTCTCTAATCTTCTGTATGCAGCTTTGCATGCATCGAGGATCTTAGGTGCCGCGGTACAAGAAATTTGATGGGCGTTTCGCCAATGCCTAGATGTCTTCTCGGGTCGTTAATTACACTTTTTGCCGCAGATTCTGTTTCCCCAAACCCACACTACAGTCTTCTGGTACAAATTATAGTGTAATATCAACAAAGACCCCTGCCGAATTATTGGGTTAGGGCCGCCGCCTGCCTGGTAAAAAGTCAGGTAAATTGCTCAAAACTGACTATTTGTACAGTGCGGCACCACTAATTTAGGGTGTGTAAGACTAAAAATTTGTATTAATTACAGGTTCCTGTGCGCCCGTAGCTCAGCAGGATAGAGCACAGGATTCCTAATCCTGGGGTCGTGGGTTCGAATCCCGCCGGGCGCACCAATATCCCCATTAATCTCAATGGATATTTCAAAATGTTTCGTCCTCTTGCAGCGTTGCTGACTACCGTTCTCGTCGCCTTCGGTACTTTCGTTGGAGGCTCAGATGCTGCTGGCCAGCCAAGGGTGAAGTTCACAACCAATCTCGGTCCGATTGTAATTGAGCTGGACCCGAAACGCGCGCCGAAGACCGTCATGAATTTCATCAGTTGCGTGCGTTCGGGTTATTACAACGGCACCATCTTCCATCGAGTGATACCGGGGTTCATGATTCAGGGTGGGGGCTTTTTACCCGGCATGCAGAAAAAAGAACCCCGCACTCCTATCCTCAACGAAGCAGACAATGGACTTAAAAATCGAACCGGAACTATTGCCATGGCGCGCACTAGTGATCCGCATTCAGCATCAGCACAATTTTTTATCAATACAGTTGATAACGCGATGCTAGATCATCGCAGTAAAAGCGATGGTCGATCGTGGGGCTATGCTGTTTTCGGCTATGTTGTTGAGGGCATGAAGACTGTCAAAGTGATCGAGCGATCATCAACACAAAATTTTGGTCCCTACGGAGACGTGCCACGGTCTGATGTTGTAATATTAAAAGCTGAGTTACTGCCCTAGTCCACTGGGGGCACAAGTCAGGCATGCGCAATTTTGGCCTTGTGCTGTGCCGATTTCAGTCAGGTATAAAATACATTAAATTTACAGGAGAGAGCTCGTGGCGGATAACTTACCCAACGTTAAGGGCGTGACTTTCAAGGCTCCGATCGCGCCCGAATTCAGGTATATCCTGACCAACGAGGCGGTCGCCTTCGTCGCTGATCTCGAGCGCCGTTTCGGCGAGCGCCGCCGCGCGTTGCTGGCCGCTCGTGAAGAGGTGCAAAAGCAGCTCGACGGCGGCTGGCGTCCCGACTTCCTAGAAGAAACCCGTGAAATCCGCGAAAGCGACTGGACCGTGGCGCCGCTGCCCCAGGACCTGCTGGACCGCCGGGTGGAAATCACCGGCCCGACCGAGCGCAAGATGGTCATCAACGCGCTCAACTGCGGCGCCTATGTCTTCATGACCGACTTCGAAGATGCCAACGCGCCGACCTGGGACAACATGGTGCGCGGTCAGGTCAATCTTTACGACGCGGTGCGCCATCAGATCACATTCGATGACCCGGTCACCAAGCGTCATTACGAACTGAACGACAAGACGGCGGTGCTGCTGGTGCGCCCGCGCGGCTGGCACCTGCCGGAAAACCACATGCTGGTGGACGGCGAGCCGGTGACCGGCGCGTTCTTCGATTTCGGCCTGTTCTTCTTCCACAACGCTAAGGAACAGCTGGCACGCGGTACGGGGCCGTATTTCTACCTGCCGAAGATGGAGCACTACCTCGAGGTGCGCCTGTGGAACGATGTCTTCAACTTCGCCCAGGACACCATCGGCATCCCGCGCGGCACCATCAAGGCGACGATCCTGATCGAAACCATCCTGGCGTCGTTCCAGATGGATGAGTTCCTGTGGGAGATCAAGGACCACTCCGCCGGGCTCAATTGCGGACGCTGGGATTACATCTTTTCCTTCATCAAGCGTTTCCGCAACGATCCCGCCTTCGTGCTGCCCGATCGCGGGCTGGTGACGATGGCGAGCCATTTCCTGTCGTCCTATTCGCAATTGCTGATCAAGACCTGCCACCGCCGGGGCGTGCACGCCATGGGCGGCATGGCGGCGCAGATTCCCATTCGCGGCGATGAAAAGGCCAATGCGGCGGCGCTGGACAAGGTCCATCAGGACAAGCTGCGAGAGGTCAAGAACGGCCACGACGGCACCTGGGTCGCGCATCCGGGATTGGTCGCCACCGCCAAGGCGGTGTTCGACGAGTACATGCCGGGTGCCAACCAGATTGACAACAAGCGTGAAGACGTAAATGTCACCGCTGCCGATCTGCTCAAGGTCGCGGAAGGGCCGATCACCGAAGCGGGCTTCCGCCAGAACATCAACGTCGGGCTTCTGTACACGGAATCGTGGCTGCGCGGGAACGGCTGCGTGCCGCTTTACAATCTGATGGAAGATGCGGCGACAGCGGAGATTTCGCGTACCCAGCTCTGGCAGTGGGTGCGCTGGGGCGCCAAGCGCGACGACGGCAAGGTGATCGACGCCGACCTGTTCGCCAAGACCCTCGACGAGGAAGTGGCCAAGATCAAGCACGGCCTCAACGATGCCGGCCGCGGAAAGGCCGTCGATGCAGCGGCCGATCTTTTCCGCAAGATGGTTCTGACTAAGGAATTCTCCGAATTCCTGACCTTGCCCGCCTACGACTGGGTCGTGGAACACGGCGGTTGATACGGCGCTGGAGAAAACGACATGAGTGAAATCTGGAGCGCGGAATACACCGCGAAAAAGGGCGATGTGTCGCTCTACATGCTGCGCAAGCACCTGGGCACGCCGGACAAGGCAAAGCCGAAGCCGGCGCTGTTCCTGGTCCACGGCTCGTCCTTTTCCGGGCCGTCGGGTTTCGACCTGACCGTGAACGGGTCCAAAGAATATTCCCTGATGGATGAATTCGCGCGTCGTGGCTACGACGTGTGGACCATGGACCATGAAGGCTATGGCCGGTCCGACTGGCGCGACGGCTACCGCGCCACCATTGCCGACGGGGCCGAGGACCTGAAGGCCGGCGTCGCGGTGGTGGAACGCGAAACCGGGCTCAAGTCCTATTACTTCTACGGCCAGTCGTCGGGCGCCCTGCGGCTGGCGAGTTTCGCCGCCGCCTCGCCCCAATCCTGCGCGCGCATCTGTCTCGATGCTTTCGTATGGACCGGTGAAGGCGCGCCCACCCTGATCGAGCGGCGGAAGAAGCTCGATCAGTGGACGTCTTCGCACAAGCGCGCCGTCGATCGGGCCTTTTATCATTCGATCTTCAACCGCGACCTGCCCGGCACGTCGGAACCGGCCATCCCCGATGCGCTGGCCGACGCGGAAGGGCCGCTCTGCAGTGAGGTGCCGACGGGGACTTACGCCGACATGTGCGCCAACCTGCCGACGGTGGACCCGCTGGATGTGGTTTGCCCCACGCTGATCCTGCGCGGCGAGCACGACGGCATCGCGACCGAGGAAGACCTCTACGCCTTCTTCATGCGCCTGCCCAACACCGACAAGCAGTTCTCTATCATCGAGGGCCAGGCCCATGTGTCGCCGCTCGGCATCAATCGAAAGCGCTTCTGGCACGTGATGGATGGCTTCCTGCGCATGCCGGAACGGCGCGATCCGTATCTGGCCGAAGACCAGGAAAAAATTCAGGAAAAGCGCCGCGCGGGAGGCCGCTCATGAGCAACATCTGGTCCCAGGCCTATACGGCCAAGAAGGCGGGCATCGACCTGCACGTCTGGCGCAAGCGCGAAGGCGCGCCCGCGCAAAAGGGCGACAAGCCGGTGCTGTTCCTGGTGCATGGATCGTCCTTTTCCGCGCGCTCCGGCTTCGATCTGCAGGTGCCGGGCCTGCCCGGCTACTCGATGATGGATCACTTCGCCGAACTGGGCTTCGATGTCTGGACCGTGGATCATGAAGGCTATGGGCGTTCGGGCTGGCGCGACGGCGTGTTTTCCTATGTTGCGGAAGGCGTTGACGACCTCAAGGCCGCGATGGAAATCGTCACGGCGGAAACCGGCGCCAAAAGCGTGGTGATGTACGGCGGCTCGTCCGGCGCTCTGCGGGCGGCGGCCTATGCCGCGGCCTGTCCCGATAAGGTCGCGCGCCTTGCGGTCGCCGCCATGGTCTATACCGGCAAGGGATCGCCCACGCTGGCCGACCGCGCCAAGAAGCTCGATGTCTGGAAGTCGTCCAACAAGCGCCCGGTGGATCACGCGTTCTTTTCCACCATCTTCAATCGCGACAAGCCGGGCACCTCGGATGACCGGGTTGCCCAGGCATTGGCCGATTCGGAAGCGCCGCTCTGCACCCATGTGCCGACGGGGACTTACATCGATATGTGCGCGAACCTGCCGGTGGTGGAGCCCGAAGACGTCAAATGCCCGACGGCGCTGGTGCGCTCCGAACATGACGGCATCGCCACCGACGAAGACGTGATGGAATTTTTCGCCCGCCTGCCCAACAAGGACAAGCAGTTCACCATGATGGACGGGGCGTCGCACGCGGCGGCTTTGGGTTTCAACCGCCATCGCCTGTGGCACGTGCTGGCGACGTTCCTGACCATGCCGGAGAAGGAAAAGGTCTAGGACGCGCCCGCGTCCCGGATCGCACGCCAGACGGACTGCGACGTCACCGGCATTTCCATGTGCCGGATGCCGAGGGGGCTGAGCGCATCGACCACGGCGTTCACCACCACGGCCAGCGCCGGGGTGGTGCCGCCTTCGCCGCCGCCGCGCACGCCGAGCTTGTTGCGCGGTGAGGGCACTTCCGAGATTTCGACCTTGAAGCCTGGCAGCCGGTGGGCGCGGGGCATGGCGTAATCCATGAAGGTGCCGGCCAGAAGCTGGGCGCTGTCGCGGTCATAGGCGACGTGTTCCCACAGGGCCTGGCCGATGCCCTGCACGGCGCCGCCGTGGGTCTGGCCGCGCAGGATCAGCGGGTTGATGGCCCGGCCCACGTCATCCACCGCGGCATAGCCGGTAATTTCGACTTCGCCGGTGTCGGGATCGATCTCGACTTCGCAGACATGGCAGCCGTAGGGGAAGGCGCCGAGATGAATGGTCTGGTCGCTGATCGCCGCCAGGGGCCCGCGCAAATCATCGGGCAGGGTGTCGTCGTCGCGGGCGGCGGCGGCGATCTCGAAGATGTCGAGGGAACGGTTGGTCGCCTCATGGCGGAAGCGCGCATCGCTGAACGCGATTTCATCCACTACGGCGCCGAGCACATGGGCCGCGATCTTCTTCGCCCGGTCCATGATCTCCTCGCTCGCCGTGCCCATGACGATCCCGGCCATGCGCATGGAGCGCGCCGAATGCGACCCACCCCCTTCCAGCACGACATTGGTATCGCCTGTAATCAGGTTGACGCTTTCGGCGGGCACGCCGAGCCAGCTCACCAGCAGTTGCGCGAAGCTGGTTTCATGCCCCTGGCCGCTTGATAACGTACCGATGACGCAGTCCACCCGGCCTTCGGGATGCACGGTGATTTCCGTGCGCTCGCGCGGGTAGCCGCCGGTCAGTTCAAGGTAGTTCGACACCCCGATGCCGCGCAGGCGCCCGCGCGCTTTCGCTTCCCGGCGCCGGGCCTCGAAGCTGTCCCAATCCGCCATCTTGAGCGCCGACGACATAACCTTGTCGTAGGCCCCGCAATCGTAGGGCAGGCCCAGGGCGTTGGTGTAGCCCTCGCCAATGCGCGGGATGAAATTCCGGCGCCGTATCTCGATGCGGTCGAAGCCATGTTCGGCACAGGCGATGTCGATCAGGCGTTCGAGGATGAACATCGCTTCGGGCCGTCCGCTGGACCGGTAGTTGTTCACCGGCGGCTTGTTGCTCATCACCGCCTGTGAGCGAAAATAGGCGGCGGGAAAATCATAGACCCCGGTCATCAGCTCGACGCCCTTGATCAGCGGCACGAAGGTGACGGGATAGGCGCCGCAGTTGAGCCGGTTGGTGCCGCGAATGGCGAGGAAGCGGCCATCTTTATCCAGCGCCAGCTGGCAGTCGATCACGGTCAGGTCGCGCCCCTGGTAATCGCTGAGGAAAGCCTCCGACCGGTCGGCGGTCCATTTCACCGGGCGGCCCAGCCGCTTCGCCGCCCAGACCACCAGCGGGAATTCCGGGTAGATGGCGTTGCGGGTACCGAAGTTGCCGCCCACCTCATGGGCGGTGACGCGGACCTTTTCGATGTCCACCCCCAGGATTTCGGCGATTTCCTTGCGCGGGCGCACCACGCCGCCGCCGCCCGCGTGCAGGGTATAGACGCCGCTTGATGGGTCGAACATGCCGACGGCGGCGCGCGGCTCCATCGGCACGCCGGTGACGCGCTGGATTTGCGTCGAAAGGGTCACGACATGGGCGGCGCAGGCGAAGGCGGCCTCGGTTGCGGTTTCATCCCCGGCATCGGCATCGACCAGCAGGTTGCTTTCCTGATCGTCCCACAGCTTGGGCGCATCCGGCAGGGCGGCATCCAGCGCATCGGCGACGGCGGGTAGCGGTTCGTAGGTGACATGCACGCACTCGGCCGCATCGCGGGCCTGGGCGCGACTGTCGGCGACGACCAGTGCCACCGCTTCGCCGACGTAGCGCACCTTGTCGCCGGCCAGCAGGCACTGGGGTGGCACGATGGGGGCCTTGCCCGAACGGTGGGTCAACTGGATATCCGGCGGGCCCGAGCGCGGCGGCGGATGATGGATCGGCCTCAGGTTATCGGCTTCGGCGTCTTTCGCCGTCAGCACCGCGTGCACGCCGGGCATCGCCAGGGCCGCCCCGGCATCGATGGCGCGTATATGGGCGTGCGGATGCGGCGAACGCAGCACCGCCGCGTAAAGCTGGCCTTCGGCATTGATGTCGTCGGAGTAGCGTCCGCGCCCGGTCAACAGCCGCCCGTCTTCCTTGCGTAGCAATGGGGTGCCGATGCCGGGAAGGGGAGCCGTGTCCGTCATGGTGCGTTCACTCCGCTTGTGGTCGAATGTAAAGACCGGCGGCTTCCGCGCGTTGCTGGATCAATGCCAGAACGGCGTCGATATGCGGCGTCGGCGTTTCGGTCAGCCGCCCCATTTCCTGAACGGCGGTGACCAGCGCGTCGATTTCCATCGGTCGGCCGCGTTCAAGGTCTTGCAGCATGGAAGTCTTGTGCGCGCCGACACCGGCGGCGCCGTCTATGCGCTTGTCCACGGAAACGGGAAACTTGACGCCCAGTTTTTCGCCGATGGCCTGGGCTTCCAGCATCATGTTGCGTGCCAGCGCCCGTGTGCCCGCCTCGGTGGCGATCACGTCCAGCGTTGCATGGGTCAGCGCCGAGATCGGGTTGAAGCAAAGGTTCCCCCACAGCTTGACCCAGATTTCGTCGCGGATGCGCGGGCGCACCGGCGCCTTCAGGCCGCCGGCGATCATCGCCTTGGAAAAGGCTTCGATGCGTTCGGTTTTTTCGCCGTTGGGCTCGCCCAAGGTAAAACGGTCCCCCGCGACATGTTCGATGACGCCGGGTTCCGGCACTTCGCAGGCCGGGTAAACGACGCAGCCGATGGCGCGCTCGGGCTTCAGCTCGTCCCATTGCACGCCGCCGGGATCGACACTTTGCAGGCGCCGGCCATCGTGTTCGCCGCCGTGGGCATGGAAATACCACCACGGCACCCCGTTGACCGCCCAGATGATCGCGGTGTCTGGACCGAACAGCGGCTGCATGACCTCGACCACGGCGGGGACCGAATGGGCCTTCAGGCTGATGATGACGAAATCCTGTGGGCCGGCCTCTTCGGCGCTGGCGACGGCGCGTGGATGCAGGGTGGTTTCCGCGCCGCCCTCGATCAGCCGCAGGCCTTGGCTCTGCATCGCTTCGAGGTGCGGGCCGCGGGCGATCAGGGTGACGTCCGCATCGGTGGCGCAGAGCTTGGCGCCCATGTAGCCGCCGATGGCGCCGGCGCCGAAGACGCAGACCTTCATCGTCACGCCCCCGCGCCGAGGCCGAGCTTCTCCGCCAACCCGATCCGCTGAAGCTTGCCCGTCGCCCCCTTGGGGATTTCGTCAAGGAACAGGATCTTGCGCGGCACCTTGAACTCGGCAAGGTGTTCGCGGGCGAAATCGCGCAACTCGCTTTCGGTGACGGTCTTGCCTTCGCGCAGCACCACCGCCGCCGCGACTTCCTCGCCAAGTTTCGGATGCGGCATGGCAAAGGTCACGACCTGGCCCACCGCTTCGTGATCCATGAGGACTTCATCCACCTCGCGCGGGCTGATTTTTTCGCCGCCGCGATTGATGATTTCCTTGAGCCGCCCGGTAATGGCCAGGTAGCCCTCCGCATCCATCACGCCCTGGTCGCCGGTGCGGAACCAGCCGTTGGTGAAGGCTTCGGCATTGGCAGCGGGGTTGGCTTCATATCCGGGCGTCACGTTGGGGCCGCGAATGACGATCTCGCCGGTGGCGCCGCGCTCCAGCAAATTGCCGTCCAGATCCATGATGGCCACCTCCGGCCCGGCCGCGATGCCGACGGAGCCGGGCTTGCGCGCGGCGGGCGGCAGCGGGTTCGACGCCATCTGGTGGGCGGCCTCGGTCATGCCATAGGCTTCGATCACCGGCGCGGAGAAAACATCTTCCAGTTCCGCCATGACCTGCGGCGGCAGCGACGACGATGACGAGCGGATGAAGCGCAGCGGGTTGCTGTCGATGGTGTCGATATTGCGCCCGGCGCGGGTCAGGATCGCCTGGTGCATGGTCGGCACGGCGGTGTACCAGGTGGGCTGTGCCTCGGACATCCAGTTGAAGAAGCGCAGCGCGTTGAAGCCCGGCGAGCAGGTCACGGAAGCGCCCGCGCCGATGGACGACAGCACGGCGGCGATCAGCCCGTGAATGTGGAACAGCGGCATGATGTTGAGGCAACGGTCCTTCGGCGTCAGCGCCAGGGTCCGGGCGATATGGCGTGCCGAGGCCGCGACGTTGGTCTGGGTCAGGGGCACGATCTTGGGCCGCGACGTGGTGCCCGATGTGTGCAGCACCAGGGCGATGTCGTCCGCCCCGGCCATGCCCGGGCTTTGCGCCTTGCCCGTGGCACCCTTGGCGGCGCTGATTTCAAAGGCGCCCGCGGGCGCGCCGGCGGGAACCAAAATTTCATGAACCGGCACGCCCTTTTCGCGGGCGACCTGAATGGCGGGCGAGGTCGAGCCCGCTTCGACGATCAGGGCCTTGGCATTGAGATCCGACAGGTAGAACGCGAATTCCTCCGCCTTGTAATCGGGGTTCAGCGGCGCCGTGGTCGCGCCGCAGGCAATGGTCATGAAGGCGGTCGCCATTTCCGGCCCGTTGGGCAGAACGATGGCGACACGATCATTGCGCCCGATACCCAGCGCATTGAGGTCGCCAACGGTCTTTTGCGCCAGCGCGCGCAGGCCCGCGAAATCCAGCACCTCGCGTTCCGGTGCGCCGATGGCGGGGGCATCATCGGCCCCGGCGGCAAGAAGGTCCCAAACGGTGTTGGCCTCTGACATATTTCCCTTTCCGCGGTTCAAGCGGCCGCTGTTCTATCCTGCATCCGCGCAGTTCAGCCGCCGCCGTAAACGGCGAAGGCGGTGCGGATGCGTCGTCTATCGAAACCGGCCCGCCGCGCCAGCGCAAGCAGGATCCGGGCCTTGGCGGGGTCGAGCCAACCCGCACGGATCAGCCCGCGCGCAATGAGATCGGTCTCCGACCCGGTGAAGCCGTAGGTGTGGCTCAGCACCGGCCCGGTGGCAACGCGGCTCGATAATACCACGGGCACGCGCCGCGTCAGGTGTTCGGCGGCGGTGCTGGCCGCCGGGCTCAGGTGGCCGGCGCCGAGCGCGGCGACGACCGCGCCGCCGATGTCTTGCTCGGCCGCCGCCAGCAGTGCCGCGCCGCTGTCGCTGATGTGCGAGGTAATAATAACCACCGGCCGGGCATCCTTGGGCCGCGCCGATGGCGCGATGGTAGTGCTGGCGGCGGGGTAGAGCAGGATGCGGGCCTCGCCCTCGGCAACGAAGCCGATGGGCCCGGCGCCGGGCGAGGCAAAGGCATCGGGCGCGGTGGTGTGCATCTTGCGCACCAGCGATGCGGCATGGATGCGGTCGCCCATCACCACTAGGGTGCCGAGGCCCTCGGCCCGCGGGCTTGCCGCCACCGTGACCGCCGCCAGCAGGTTGGCCGGGCCGTCGGCGCCGGCTATGCCGGGGTGACGCATGGCGCCGGTGACGACCACCGGCACCCGCGCGCCGACCAGCATGTCGAGGGCGAAGGCGGTTTCCTCGATCGTGTCGGTGCCCTGGACAACGACGGCGGGACGGCGCCCGGCAAGAATGGCGCGGGCGAGGTCCACCAGGTCGCTGTCGGTAAGATGGGCGCCGGGAACCCGGCTGAAATCCACCGCCTTGATACGCGCCGCGCGGGCCAGTTCCGGCACGGCGGCGACCAGGGCGCGGGCCGTCAGCTTCGGCGCGACGGTGCCGCGCGGCGGCCGCGCCTTACCCTTGGCGAGCTTGTGTCCGGGCGCGGGCGCCGCCATCGCGATGGTGCCGCCGAGGGCAAATATATTGACGGGCGTCAGGGCCATGATCTGCTGATTTTACGCGGGCCGCGTTTCCCACGCCACGTCCAGTTGAACGTCGGCATCCTTGAGCAGGTTCATCACCGGGCAGCGCAGCTCTACGTTCTTGCGCAGTTTGGCCAGGCGCTCGGCGGGCTCATTGGTGGTGATGATGATCTTGAGCGCCACGCGCTGGAAATGCGGGCGGACCCCGGGCACCCCGCGCGAGCCGCGGCCGTCCACCCAGCCGTCGCATTCGAAATCCACCCCGGAATAGCGAAAGTTCATCATCCTGGCGCAGCGGTTGATGATGACCCCCTCGCAGCCGACCAGTGCCGACAGCACGGTTTCCAGCGGCGACGGGCCGATGTTGGTGCCGGTCTTTTCATCGGTGATGACCTCGAAGCCGCGTACGCGGGAAACGGTCTTGGCCTCGGCCGCATTGGTAGCGCGGATTTCGCGGACCCCCAGCAGGTGCTTGTCGGGATCGACTTCGGGCGGCAGGATATCGTTGTCCTTGGCATCGCTCATGGAAGTTTCGTTTCCGGGTCGTTGGGGTGGGCACAGCGGGGTTCGACTTCGCTGAGGGGCGTCGTTATGCTGGCCCGGTTTTTACAGGGAGAGCATTAAAATGGCGGATCTCGAAATTCTCAGTGCCGGCGCGGTCAAGCCGGCGATGGTCGTGCTGGTCCCGGCGTTCGAAGCGGCGCAAGGCGTCAGCGTCGCCGTGGAATTCGGCCCGGCGCCGGAACTGAAGGCGCGGACCAAGGACGGCACCGGCACCATCGGCGTGATGACGGGCCCGAAGAAGCTGATCGGTGAACTGTCGGCGGCGGGCAGGCTCGATGCCGCGTCGCGTCGCGCGCTCGGCGGCGTCAAGGCGGCGATTGCGCTGCACCGCGATGCCCCCGCGCCGGACCTGTCCACGCCCGATGCGGTGCGTGCCGCGGTGCTGGCGGCGGACGCTATCGTCTACAATACCGCGTCGTCGGGCCAGTACATCGACGAGATGATTCGCGGTCTCGGCATCGCCGACGCGGTTGAGGCGCGGGTTCGCCGTTTGCCGACGGCCGAGGATGCGATGCGTTTCCTCGGAACTGATGCGGGCCGGACTGCCATCGGCTTCGGCCAATCGTCGGCCATTTGCGGCTACGAACAAGCCTTCGCCATCCGCCTGGCGGCGCCCTTGCCCGATGCCATCGGCAACGTCACCGAATACGAAGTCGGGGTGGCAACGACCGCGCCCCGCCCGGACCTGGCCCAGGCGTTCGTTGCCTTCCTGACCGGTCCGGAAGGGCTCGCCGCCCTCAAGGCCATCGGCGTGCAGTAGCACCCGCCCGGGCCCTGTCGCCGGCGTCCGCACCTTAGCCCCCGGCGGCTTTTTTCTTCGCCCGCCGCGATTCGATGATGAACGGAATGGCGATGTTGAGGATCAGGCACACCCACAGGATATTGGCCAGCGGCGATGAGAACAGGATCATGATGTCGCCCTGGGACATTTTCATCGCGCGGATGAAATAGCCTTCCAGCAACGGGCCCAGGATCACGCCGATCAGGATGGCGGCGACATGATAGCCGGTCTTGCGCGCGATATAGCCGATCACGCCGAACGCCAGCGCCAGGAACATATCGAACAGGTAGTCCCGCGATACGAAGGCACCGACCAGCGTAAACGCGATGACGATGGGGGCCATGTAAACCGTGCGCACCACCGTTACCCGCGACATGTAGCGTGCCAGCGGCGGGATGGTGAAGATCATCAGGAAGTAGGTCACCGCCATGGCCGTGAACGGCAGGTAGGCCAGCTTGGGCTGGTTCAGGAACAGTTCCGTCCCCATGGTGACGTTGTGATACTGCAGCACCACCAGCATGATCGCCGCCGTGGCGCCGCCGGGGATACCGAGAATCAGCAGCGGCACCAGGGTGCCCGAGGTCACGCCGTTGTTCGCGGACTCGGGCGCGACCAGGCCCTCGATATGGCCGGTGCCGTATAGCTCCGGCGTCTTGGAATAGGTGCGCGACTGCTGGTAGGCAACGAAGGATGCGATCGCCGCCCCGGCGCCGGGAATGACTCCGATGATCAGCCCGATGATGGATGTCCAGACAACGTGCCACCAGCGTTTGCCGGTTTCGCGAATGCCCTCAATGGTGGGGCCCCAGCCGGTTACCTGCATGGCTTCCTGGCCGCGTTCGGTTAGGATGGAATCGCGATCGATGATGATGAAGGCTTCGGATATAGCGAACAGGCCGACCAGTGCCGGGATCAGCGGCACGCCGTCGTACAGTTCCAGAAAGCCCATGGTGCCGCGCGGTGTTTCGTAAACGAAGTCCGCGCCGATGGCGCCGAGCATGAGGCCGAAAAATCCGGCGACCAGGCCCTTCAGCGTGTCGCGCGCGGCGATGGTTGCAATCAGGGAAATGCCGAACAGCATGACCACGATCATTTCCACCGAGTGCAGGTAGAAGGCGATTTCAGCCAGCCACGGCATGGCCAGAAGTGCCAGAACCGTCGTCAGCAGCCCGCCGAACACCGACGAGGTGAACGAGATCGCCAGCGCCTGCTGGCCCCGGCCCTGCCGGGTCATGGGGTAGCCGTCGAGCGGCGTCGCCGCCGCGCCCGCGGTGCCGGGAATATTGACCAGGATGGCGGGAATGCCCGCGCCCATGCGCGACGAGGCATAAAGCGCGATCATGAATACGAAGCCCACCTCCACCGGCAGTACGAAAGTAAGCGGCAGCAGCATGATGATGGTGTTGGCGGCGGAGAAGCCGGGAATGCCGCCGACGATCAGGCCGAGAAAAATCGCCGGAATGATGATCCACCAATAGGCGAAGGTTTCGGCAAACAGTTCGATGAAAAGCGTGAAATCGAATTCCATTACATGATCCCCCGCATCATCATTTCAAACGGGCCGGCGGGAAAGCGCACTTCAAAGGCGAGCACGAACAGAAGCCAGCCGCCAATGGCCATGATGGCCGCAAGCGCGACGATAAGCCCCAGGCGCTTGCCTTCATTCAGCAGCGCCATGGCGCAGATCAGAAAGACGAAGGTCGTCAGGGTGAACCCGCTCCAGGGAATGATGACGATGTAGGTCAGCACCAGCCCGAGAAGGATCAGGCGCTTGACGATGTAATTGCGCGGCTCGATCAGGGTGGTGAAGTTCCATGCCGCTTCGCCGCGTCGAACCTTGCCGATGACGCGCAGTACCGTGATGGCGCTGCACAGCATCAGGACGGATCCGACGAAAAAGGCGCTGACCTGCGCGGTCCAGGGCGATTCCCATATCGTCGAGAAGTAATAAATGGCGAACAGGCTACCCGAGACCGGGATAATCAGTTCGGCAAGCGCCGATCCATTGGGTTTTTTCTCAAGCAATTCAGCGGTATCGATACCGCCGCTCAATTCTTCGGTCATGAGAGGACTCGCTGGCAGGAATAGGGGGACAGGAAAAATTTTTCGGGAAAATTATCTGGCGGCTGAACGGCACCGGGCGGCGGACACTGACGTCCGCCGCCCTTTTATGCCGGTGCCCGGCCAGGACCGGGGTGGATTTGCCTAGCTCTTTTTCTTCTTCTTTTTCTTCTTCTTGGCGCGTTCCTTCGCGGAGGCACCCTTCAGAAGCTCGGCGTATTCCTCGCCGATGGCGGTAATTTCGCGTGCGTATTGCGCGCATTCCTTCTGCCCGCCCGGGCTGATCAGTTCCCACGGCGCCTTGGCCTTGATGACCGACTTCTTGTAGGCATCCATGGCCACGACCTTGCGCAGGGTGTCTTCAAGCACCTTCATGCGATCGGGATATTTCTCGATCACTTCGGTCTTGATGCCGAACGCGCGGGCCGAAACCAGCGGCGGCAGCTTGGTGCCGTACTTGGCATTGACAGTGGGCGCGTTGTTGATCTTCTCGCCGAGGACATTCTTGTCCGCGAACAGAAGCAGCATCTTGAAGTTCTTGCGCTGGACGACCATGCCGCCGGCGGGCAGGGTGCCGAAGTCCAGTTCGCCCGTGGCGACACCGTTGCGGGTGTTGCGTCCGCCCGACATCGGTACCGGGTTGAACTTCGCGCCGGTCGCCTTGCCGAGAGCCAGCACGCCGATGGTTGCCGGGTGCGCGATGCGCGAGGTGGCGAAGTTGACGGTGCGCTTCTTGCCTTCGGCGATGATGTCGTCGATGGTTTGCAGCTTGGACCGCTTGCCGACGAAGATGACGCTGGGGTCTTCGTCCACGCGGAAGAAGTAGCGATAAGCGTCGAGAGGGAAGCTCGGTTTCTTCACGACCCAGTTCAGCATTTCCGGGCCCATGTTGCCGAAGATCAGGTCGTGACCGTCGGCGGAGGCTTCGGCCATGTACTTTTCGTAGGCCACGCGACCGGCGGCGCCGGGATAGAAGGCGGGCTCGAAATTGACCTTCAGGATGTCTTTCCAGAGGTTGGTCACCAGACGCAGGTTGCGGTCGGCGCCGCCACCCTGGCGGGTGGGGATGTAAACGCGGACATTCTTCGCGGGGAAGCCCGCGGCGGCCGCGTCTGCGATCCAGCCGGAGCCCATGATGCCGGCGGCCAGGGTGGCCACGCTGCCCATCAGAAAGCGGCGGCGGTTCAATTCGTAAAGGTAATCGTCATTCATAACAGTCTCCCGGGTTTGGACGCATGCGACTGGGCATGGTTCGGCAGAGGTAGCGGTTTGCAGAGCCTTGCCATTCCGGAAGCCACCCGGCCGGCCGCGAAACCAATGGCGCGGCGAACGGGCGATTTTCAATTATCGAAATGACGTGAGAGGCCCCCTGTTGTTTTTCGTATTTCTTATAATTGGCCGAAATTCGTATGAATTTCAGTTTGTCACCGAAGGATGATGACTCGGACCTTCGCCGTGGGTCAAGGTTCGTCATACCTTCATACAGGGATACCTGGACGGGGCGATTTGCATATGCGGTTCATCATGGTGGGAGCGGGCGGCGTCGGCGGCTATTTCGGGGGCCGGCTGGCGGCTGCCGGGAACGAGATCACCTTCGTGGCCCGCGGCGCCCATATGGAAACTATTAAAAACAATGGGTTATCATTAAAAAGCCCGTGTGGGGACCTGTGCCTCCCGGATGTGCGCGTGGTCGCCGATCCGGCGGCGGCAGGGCCTGCCGACGTGATCTTCCTGGCGGTCAAGCTGGGCGATACCGACGCGGCGATAGAGGCCATCCGCCCCATCGTCGGCCCCGGCACCACGGTGATCTCCCTGCAAAACGGTGTCGAGGCGGAGGATCGGTTGATCGCGGCCTTCGGACCCGGCCATGTCGCCGGGGGTGTCGCCTACATCGCCGCCGCCATCGAGGCACCGGGGGTCATTCGCCACCTGGGGCCCAACCAGCGCATCCAGCTCGGCACCCTGCCGGGTCATCCCGACGCGCCGGTGGCCGCGATTGTCGAGATCCTGGCCGCAGCGGGAATAGACGCGGAAATGCCCGCCGACATTACCCTGGCGATCTGGCAGAAATTCGTCTTCCTGGTCGGCTTGTCGGCCACCACCACGCTCACGGGCCAGCCCGTCGGGGTGATCCGGGCCGATCCCCGGGGCCGCGCCTTTTTCCATGATGTGATGGCCGAGGCGACATCGGTGGCCCGCGCCCGGGGCGTCGGGCTGGCGGCGGATTTTGCCCGCGACCGGCTGGCCTTCGCCGATACCCTGCCCGAGGCCATGCGGGCGTCCATGGCCCATGACCATGCAGCGGGCAAGCCGCTGGAACTGCCGTGGCTGTCTGGTGCGGTGGTGCGCATGGGCGCCGAGGTGGGGGTGGCGACCCCGGTCAATAACGCCGTGGTGGCAGCCCTGACCCTTTCGGGGTGAGGGCCCGGCTTGCCCTCGTTCGGCAATCTTCGTATATCAGGTGGCCCCCGGGTCTTGGGGGCGGCATATTTCCCGCCTGTCCGTCCATATAAGAGGAAGTCCCATGAGCTATGCCGTTCCTGCCGCGCCGGTGGTCACGCTTCCGGTTGCCGGGTCTGAAGACAGCTTTCCCGTCCGTCGCATCTGGTGTGTCGGGCGCAACTACGCCGCCCACGCGCGCGAAATGGGCTCCGATCCCGATCGCGAGCCGCCGTTCTTCTTCGCCAAGCCGACCGATGCCATCGTCCAGAACGGCGATCCGATTCCCTATCCGCCGGGCACCAAGAACTTGCATCACGAGATCGAGCTGGTGGTCGCTATCGGCAAGGCGGGCACGGCGATTGCCACCGAAAATGCGCTCGATCATGTGTTCGGTTATGCCGTCGGCCTCGACATGACGCGGCGCGACCTGCAGAACGCCGCCAAGGATTCGGGCCGCCCGTGGGAAATGGGCAAGTCCTATGATTTCTCCGCCCCCTGTTCGGCGATTGAGCCCGCATCGAAAATCGGCCACCCCGACAAGGGCGCCATCTGGATCAAGGTCAACGGCGAAACCAAGCAGTCGAGCGATATTTCCTTCCTGATCTGGAACGTGGCGGAAACGATTTCGCACCTGTCCCAGTTGGTTGAACTGCATCCGGGCGACCTGATCTACACCGGCACGCCCGAAGGCGTTGCGGCGGTGGTCGCGGGCGACGTGATGGAAGGCCATATCGACGGCGTTGGCGATATCAAGACCCCGGTCGTCAAGTAACCGGGTGCGGGATGCAAGATAACCTGACCACCGAACGGCCGACATTCGTCACCCATCTCGAATGCGGCATGACCGGTGAAAAGCTGGCCGCCGACAAGCTTGCCAACCTGTCGGCGGCGGGCAAGCCGCTTCTGGTGCGTTACGACCTGGCGGGCATCAAGGCTGCGGTGGCGCGTGACGACCTGGCGGCGCGCGCGCCCGACCTGTGGCGTTACCGGGAATTGTTGCCGGTGCGCAAGGCGTCGAACATCGTCTCCCTGGGCGAGACCATGACCCCGCTGATCGCCCTGCCGAAACTGCAAAAGCAACTGGGTGGCGGCGAAATCATCGTCAAGGACGAAGGCCGCCTGCCCACCGGTTCGTTCAAGGCGCGGGGCCTGGTCATGGCTGTGTCCATGGCCAAGGAACTGGGCGTCCGCAAGATGGCGATGGCAACCAACGGCAACGCGGGCGCGGCGCTGGCGGCCTATTGTTCGCGGGCCGGCATTGAAAGCGTCGTGTTCTGTCCCGCCGATACGCCGGAAATCAACGTGCGTGAAATCGCGTTGCAGGGGTCCAGGGTCTACCGCGTCAACGGCCTGATCAACGATTGCGGCAAGATCGTCGTTGATGGCCGCGAACAGGCGGGCTGGTTTGAAACCAACACCCTGAAAGAGCCCTACCGGATCGAGGGCAAGAAAACCATGGGTCTGGAACTGGCCGAACAGCTCGGCTGGGACGTGCCCGATGTGATCCTGTACCCGACCGGCGGCGGCACCGGCTTGATCGGCATGTGGAAGGCCTTCGCGGAACTGGAAGCGCTCGGCTGGATTGGGTCGAAGCGCCCGCGCATGGTGGCGGTGCAGGCGTCGGGTTGTGCGCCCATCGTCAAGGCCTATGAGGACGGCGTCGAGCACGCGGACCTGTGGCAGGGCGCGCATACGGTGGCGGCGGGCATTCGCGTGCCGGTGGCGATCGGCGATTTCCTGATCCTGCGCGCGGTGCGTGAATCGAACGGTTTCGCCGTGGCCGTGGACGACGATCTGATCGAGGCGGCGCGTGAAGACGTCGCCAAGACCGAGGGCCTGTTGCTGTGTCCCGAAGGGGCGGCGACCTATGCCGCCTACAAGCAGGAGCTGGCGTCGGGTCGCATTTCAAAAGACGAGCGCGTGGTGCTGTTCAATTGCGGTAACGGTCTGAAGTACCCGATGCCGGAATCCGAAGCGGCGCTGGACCTCAACCGGAAAATCGATTACGCCGCGCTTTAGTTCCCGGCCTTCGCTTCCGCGATCATGCGTTTGACGCGTTCGGGCGTGAACGGAATTTCGCGCAGGCGCACGCTGATCGCGGCATAAACCGCGTTGGCGATGGCCGCCGGTGTCGGGCCCTGGGTCGCCTCGCCGACGCCCATGGGCTTTTCATCGGCGCGCTGGATGACATGGGTTTCGATCTCCGGCACTTCGCGGAAGGTCAGGATCGGGTAGCTTTCGAAATCGACGCTGGTGATGCGCACCGGATCGAAGCGCACCGCTTCCTTCAGGGTCCAGCTCGCGGCCTGGATCAGCCCGCCTTCAAGCTGGTTCGCAATGCCGTCGGGGTTGATGGCAAGGCCCGCGTCGGCAGCGATGAAGGCCTTGGGAATTTCAATGACGCCGGTGCTTGTGTCCACCTTCGCTTCGAACGCCACGGCGGCGTAGCATTTTGAATTCTTGTAGCGGTTGAACGCGATGCCCTGGCCGAAGCCGTTGCCCCATGATTCGGGTTTCCACCCGGCCATGTCGGCGACCTTTTCCACCACGGCGCGTGCGCGCGAATCCGTCAGGTGCCGGAGCCGCATTTCCACCGGGTCCGTTCCCGTCACCTCGGCCAGTTCGTCGATCATCGATTCGATGGCAAAGATGTTGCCGAAGGTGCCGAGTGCCCGCAGTGACGACACGCGCAGCGGGTGCGGCTTCACGAAATGCTTGGCCAGCCGGCCAGTGCCGAAATCGTAATAGGGCCGGGCCCCGCGATGGGCGCCGCCGTCGCGTCCGTTGTTGTCCACCGGCTCCGGTGCCGGTGTCGCATCGGCGCGATGCCAGCAGGCGATGAAGCCCGCGGTCTCTTTCTTGGCGCGCGGGCGGCCAGCATGGGCGTTGGACCACAGGTCGCAGTTCCAGTCGATGATCTTTCCCGCCTTGTCGGTGCTGGCCTGTAGCATCACCACCATGGCGGAACCGAACGGTTCCCACTTGAATTCATCGTCGCGCATCCACTGTACGCGCACGCATTTGCCGGGCACCGCGCGCGCCAGCATGGCTGCGTCCATCGCCGCATCGTCGGCGCCGTTGTGGCCGTAAACGCCCGCGTTCTCGGCGTAGATACAGCGAATATCCTGCTTCGCCATGTCGAAGGCGCAGGACAGCGCCGCCTGCAACGGATAAATGCCCTGGCTATGGGCCCAGACGGTCAGCTTGCCGTCGTCCCAGCGCGCCATGCCGGCGGACGGCCCGATGCTGGCATGGGACTGGAAAGGCCGCGCGTAAATCGCTTCCAGGGTCACGGCGCTGTCGCCGGGGGCGGCGATTTCGGGGATCGGCTTGTCCACCGGCACGCCGTCCTCGATCAGGGCGTCCTCGCACTCCTGTTCGATCATCCAGTCGAACAGGCGGTCTTCGTCGGGGTATTGCGCGACCTCTTTCCAGGTGCAGTTGCTCGCCAGCAATTCGCGGGCGCGCACGGCGGCGGCTTCACTGCGGGCGATGACGCCCATGAAGTTGCCGTCGCGCACAATTTTAATCACGCCTTCGATATCGCGCGTTGTTGCATCGTCGAAGGTTTCCAGCGCCGCGCCGTAGGAGGGCGGCCGTATGACCCGGCCGTGCAGCAGGTCTGTCATCTCCATGTCCTGGATGAAAGCGGTCCCGCCGGTGACCTTGGCCGGGATATCGAGACGCGGCACCGCGGTGCCGATCAGGCGCCACTGGTCCGGGGATTTGGTCCGGGTATCGGCGGTCACATCAGCCTCGAAAGCCGTATCCGCCATCAGGTCCCAGTAGGTGATCTTGCGGTTGGTGGCGGGGCTGGAAACGGTCCCGTCATCAACGGTCAGACTGTCGCGCGCGACGCCCAGTTCCGCCGCTGCACGGTCGAGCAGGATGGCGCGGGCCGCCGCCGCCGCGTGGCGCATGGCCACGGCGGATTCCTCGATCGAGCCCGATCCCGCCGTCAGCTTTTCATCCACCGTGGCGCCGGTATCGGCCATGACGACGCGGACCCGGCCGATGGCCACGTCCAGCTCGTCGGCGCCAACCTGGGCAATGGTGGTCTTCACACCCTGGCCGTATTCCACCTTGCCGGTGCGCAGCGTAACGGTGCCGCCGGCATCAATGCTGAGCCAGGAATCAATGCGCGGGTCGGTTTTCAGACTGCCGGGAAGCTTGGCCGGTTCGCTCACCGCGACATCTCCCGCGCGGCGCGGCGCACGGCGCGGAACACGCGGCTGTGAACGCCGCAGCGGCACAGGTTGTCTTGCAGCGCGGTGCGGATCGCGGCCATGTCGGGATTGGGATTGCCGTCGAGCAGAACCTTGGTGGCGACGATGATGCCAGCCGTGCAGTAGCCGCATTGCGCCGCCTGTTCGGCGATGAAAGCGGCCTGGATCGGGTGCGGCTTGTCGGCGCTGCCGATGCCTTCAAGGGTGGTGATGTCCTTGCCCGCCGCGTCGGCAACATCAACGGAGCACGAAAAGGCGCGTTCGCCGTCGATGATGACGCTGCACGCGCCGCATTGTTCCTGGCCGCAGCCGTATTTCGCAGACTTCATCCCGAGATCGTTGCGCAGCACATAGAGCAGCGGCGTATCGGCCTCGGTCGAAACGTCGTGGCTCTTGCCGTTGACGCGCAGGGTGAAGGTTTTGCTCATGGGTTCTTTCCCTTGGTCGGTCGGTTACGAACTTCTGCGGGCTTCCTGGATCATTGCCTTGACGCGTTCGGGCGTCAGCGGCATTTCGCGCAGGCGCACGCTGCAGGCGGCGAAGACGGCATTGGCGATGGCCGCGGCGGTGGGGCCTTGGCTCGCTTCGCCGACGCCCAGGAATTTCTGTCCCGGCTGGTTGAGGACGATGGTCTCCACCTCCGGCGCGTCGCGGAAGGTGAGCATGGGATAGGTTTCCCAGTCCACGCTGGTGATCTCGCCCGGTGAAAACCGGACCCGTTCCATCAGCGTCCAGCTTGTCGCCTGGATCACCCCGCCCTCGAGCTGGCTGCCGATGCCGTCCGGGGCAACGGCTTCGCCGGCGTCGCCCGCGCAGGCGGCGCGAACCACCTCGATCCGCCCGCTCGCCTCGTCCACCGAAACCTCGACGGCGACGGCGCAATAGGCGGCGGTGTTCTTGTAGCGTGCGTAAGCGATGCCCTTGCCGCGGCCTTCGCCGGCGCTTTGTCCCCAGCCGATGGCATCCGCCGCCGCTTGCAGGACGGCGCGGGCGCGTGGATCGGACAGATGCGCGAGCCGGAAGCTGACCGAGTCGATGTCCGCCGCCCGGGCAAGCTCGTCCATGGTTTGCTCGATGGCAAAGACGTTGGCAAAGGCGCCGAGGCCGCGCAGCGACGAGGTGCGGAACGGATGCGCCTGCACGAAATGCTTGGCGATGTTGACGCGCGGAAAATCGTATCCGGGCCAGGCGTTGCGGTGTTCGCCGGCTTCCGAATCCTTGGCCGGGCCGGTGGACTGGGGCGGCAATCCGCCTTTGATCAGGCACGAGGCCAGCAGCCCCGATTCCGTGGGCTTGGGCTTGGGCCGGTTGCCGTGCTGGTGGGACCAGATGTCGAAGCGCCAGTCGCAGACCTTGTTGTCGGCGTCCAGGCTGGCGCGCGCCGCCACCACCATGGCGGTGCCGAACGGCTCCCACCGGTGTTCGTCCTCGCGCATCCACTGGACCCGGACCGGCGTGCCGGGCAGCGCACGCGCTAGCAGCGCCGCGTCCAGCGCCACGTCGTCGGCGCCGTTATGGCCGTAACAGCCCGCGCCTTCCATGTGTACGCAGCGGATATTTTCTTCGCCAAGCTTGAGCACGTTATGCAGCGCCCGGCGCAAGGGGAACACGCCCTGGCTGTGGGTATGGAGCAGAAGCTTGCCGTCGCTCATCTCGGCGACGGCGCAGCTTGGCCCGATGGCACCGTGCAGGATGAAGGGCTTGCCGTAGATGCCTTCGACCGTCGCCTTGGCTCCCTCGGGGGCGGCATCGTCCGGTGGTGCCGCGTCGGTGTGGTTGCCGTCGATGCAGCCGCCCGCGACCGTGTCCTGGCTGACCATCCAGTCGTAGTAGGTGTCCTCATCGGGCAGCGGTGCGCCGTCGCGCCAGCGGCAGGCTTCGGCCAGCGCGGTGCGGGCGCGTATGGCCTCGATCTCGGTGGCGGCGATGACGCCGACGAAATCACCGTCGCGCACGACCTTTATGACGCCGGGCATTTTTTCGACGGCCCCGGCGTCCAGACTTTCCAGCTTCGCGCCCTGATGGGCCGGACGGACGATGCGGCCATGCACCATGCCGGGCAGCACCAGGTCGTGGACGAAGGCGGCGTGGCCGAAAACCTTGTCCGGCAGGTCGAGGCGCAAAACGCGCTGGCCGACGATGGAATGGGTCTCCGGCGCCTTGGGCGGGTAGGCGGCGGTGGCCTGGCGCGCGAAGGGGCGCCCGCCCATAAGTTCCCAGTAGGTGAGATTTTGGTTGGTGGCGGGGCTGGTAATGGTGCCGTCCTCGATCACCAGGCTGTCGCGGTCCACCCTCAGGCTTTCCGCAGCCATGTCGAGCATGATGCCGCGCGCCTCGGCGGCGGCGAAACGGACGGCGGTGGCGGAAACCTCCATCGAGCGCGAGCCCGAGGTGACGTTTTCATCGGCCGTTGCGGCGGTATCGGCGGTCATGATGCGGATGCGGGCGAAAGATACGTCCAGTTCCTCGGCGGCCACCTGGGCGATGGCGGTCTTCAGCCCTTGGCCGATTTCGACCTTGCCGGTGCGCACGGCCACGGTGCCGTCGGTGCCGATGCCGATCCACAGATCCAGTTCCGGATTGTTGTTCAGGCTGCCGGGAAGCCTTTTTGCCTCGGTGGCCAGTGTATCCCCCTGTCGCGGTCTTTTGTGCCGTTGGCGGGTATTTGGGCCGCCCCATCCGGCCTTGTCAAGCCGGGGCGGGGCTTGTGTTCGGGCCTCGGCGTCGTATATCAGTATAGCAACAGCATAAGCAGGGGATAGCCGCCATGGGCGATATCGTGCCCGGTGCCGAAGATGATGTGCTTGGTGTCGTCAAGCGCTGGAAGGATGAAGGCCGCGACGTGGCGCTGGCCACCGTGGTGACGACTTGGGGCTCGAGCCCGCGTCCGGTGGGCAGCCAGCTGGCGGTGGACAGCGAGGGCCATTTCGTCGGTTCCGTTTCGGCGGGCTGCGTCGAAAGCGCGGTGGTCGAGGCGGCGGGCGGCGTCCTCAAGGACGGCACGCCCAAGCTGCTCGATTTCGGCATCGCCGACGATCAGGCCTGGGAGGTCGGTTTGTCCTGCGGCGGCAAGATCGAAATTTTCGTCGAAAAAGTGGGCTGAGCCGATGCAGCCGGAATATCTTGCCGCCCTGCTCAAGGCCCGTGACGCGAAAAGCTCCATAGCGCGGCTGACGGATATTTCCAGCGGCGCCGAGGCGCTGGTGATCGACGGCAAGGCGGAGGGTTCGCTCGCCATCGACGACGCGCTTCAGGCGGCGCTCGATGCCGCGCTGGCGCGCGAGGAAAGTCGCCTGTTCGAAGAAGGCGGGCGCCGCGTTTTCATCCAGGTCCTGACGCCGCCGCTGCGTCTCGCCATCATCGGCGCCGGTCACATTTCGCAATATCTCGGTTCCATCGCCGCCGAGATCGGTTTCGAGGTGACGGTGATCGACCCGCGCACCACCTATGCCAGCGCGGCGCGTTTCCCCAATGCTAAGCTGTCCCATGAATGGCCCGATACGGCGCTTGAAAACATGGGTCTCGACCGGCGCCTGGCGGTGGTCACGCTCAGCCATGATCCCAAGCTGGACGAGCCGGCGCTGGCGACGGCGATGGGGGCGGATGTTTTCTACATCGGTGCGCTCGGCTCGCGCAAAACCCAGGCCCAGCGGCGCGAACGGATGAAGGCCCAGGGCTTCACCGATGCCCAGCTCGACCGCATCCACGGGCCCGTCGGGCTCGACATCGGCGCGCTGTCGCCGGCGGAAATCGCGGTGTCCATCGTCGCCCAGATCATTGACGTGTTGCGCCCGAAGAAAAAGGGCACCGCGCCGTCATGACCCGGGCGCCCGTGATTGCCGCGGTCGTTCTCGCGGCAGGGCGCTCGACCCGGGCGGGTAACATCAACAAGCTGACCGCCGACATTGCCGGAACCCCGATGGTGGCCCGGGTGGTGGATACGGTTCTTGCGTCATCGGCGCATCCGGTGATTGTCGTTACCGGCCATGAACAGGACGCGGTGCGCAGCGCGCTTTCCGGGCGCGATGTCCGCTTCGTATTCAATCCCGATTACGCCGACGGGATCGCCACCTCCATCGCCACGGGCATCCGGGCGGTGCCGCCCGATTGCGACGGCGCGCTGATTTGCCTCGGCGATATGCCGGCGTTGCGCACCGACGATATAGACCGCCTGATCAAAGCGTTCGATTCCGCGCAATCCCCCATCTGCGTGCCCTTTGCCGGGACCCGGCGCGGCAACCCGGCGCTGTTTTCCCGCGCCTACTTCGCCGAACTGGCATCGGGCCGCGGCGATACCGGCGCGCGCACGGTGATCGCGGCGCATAAGGACGTGGTGCGCGACGTGGCCATCGCGGGCGAGGGGCCGCTCACGGACCTTGATACCGCGGCCGATATCGCCGCGTTTTCGGCCCGGCCAATCCCTTGAAATCAGGTGCACACGTCTAATCCGCTTGACAGAGAAGCCAAAGCGGGCGGGAATCAAGCTTCGTCACGGGCCGGTGGGGGAATTTACCGGCATATATGAAAAATAACCGTGACGGGTTGGGAGCTTTTTCGTTTGGGTCGTTTCAGCATTTCCAATGCGTAACGTTGTTCGTGTCGTTGCCTTGCGTGACGGCACGGCGTTCGCATTCCCGCGGGGCCCACACCGCGCAGAAGGCTGGACGCATTCATTAAGGGAGACCTGGAATGGCTAAGGCAAAACGCATCAAGCTTAACGTCAACGGCAAGCCTTACAGCATGACCGTCGATCCGGAAATGCCGCTTCTCTACGCGCTGCGTAACGAAGCGGGTTTGAGCAATCCCCATTTCGGCTGCGGCCTGGCCCAGTGCGGGGCTTGCACCGTTCACGTCAACGGCAAGGCGACGCGTTCGTGCTCCTTCCCGGCCGGTGAAGCCGTGGGCAAGAAGGTCGTTACCCTGCAAGGCCTGGGCACACCGGAAAAGCCCCATCCCGTGCAGCAGGCATTCATTGATGAGCAGGTCTCCCAGTGCGGCTACTGCGTCAACGGTTGGGTCATGACGGCGGCGGAGTTGCTGGCCAAGAACCCGAAAGCCAATGACAAGCAAATCCGTGAAGGGCTTTCCGGCCTGAAATGCCGCTGCGGCACCCACATGGCCATTATCCGCGCGGTCAAGCGCGCGGGTAAGGCAATGGCGTCTTAAGGGGGGACATGACCATGACGAAGATGATTTCTCCGAAGGATTTTAATTTCTCGCGCCGTCGCCTGTTGCAGGGCGCGGGTGCGCTGGTCGTGACCGCGGCGGCGCCGATCGGGCACAACAGCAAGAAGGCCCATGCGGCGACCATGGCGATCGGCTCCCGGGTAAAGCCCAAGCTGGTGCCGACCGAACTCGACAGCTTTATCGCCATTACCGCCGACGGCGACGTGACAGCCTTCTTCGGCAAGATGGACATGGGTCAGGGTGTGGACGTGGCGATCTCGCAGATCGTCGCCGAAGAACTGGACGTCAAGTACGAACGTGTCGTGACCCAGCTTGGCGATACTTCGACCTCGGTCAACCAGGGCGGCGCCTCGGGCTCCACCGCCGTGGAACGGGGCGGCAAGGCGATGCGCGCCATCGCGGCGGAAGCGCGCCGCGTGCTGGTGGAAGCCGCCGCCAAGCGTCTTGGCGCCGATGCGGGCGACCTCGAGGTGAATGACGGCATCGTCAGCGTCAAGGGCGATGGCTCGAAGAAGGTTTCGTATGGCGAAATTCTTCAGGGCAATTACTTCAACCACAAGCTCAAGTGGAACAAGAAGTACGGCAACTCCCTCTATGCCTCGGGCAAGGCGAAGCCGAAGAAGCCGTCCACATATCGCGTCGTCGGCAAGTCGTTCCCGCGCACCGATATTCCGGGCAAGGTTTTCGGCACCATGGACATGGTCACGGACGTCAAGATCCCGGGCATGGTGCATGGCCGCGTGATTCACCCGGAAACCGCGGGCTCCATGCCCAAGGGCTATGACGCCGCCTCGATCAAGCACATCAAGGGTGCGCGCGTCGTGCATCAGAAGGGCTTTATCGGTGTTGTCGCCGACAACGAATGGGATGCCATTCGCGCGTCGCAGGACCTGAAGGTCAAATGGTCCGACGGCGGCAAGCCGTTCGGCGAACAGAAAAACCTGTATAACCACATCCGCAAGGCGAAGGTAATCGCCAAGAAGATGGATACCAAGCACGGTAACATCGACGAAGCGCTCAAGGGCGCGGCGAAGGTGCTGAAGGCGGAATTCGAATTCCCCTTCCAGTCCCATGCGTCCATGGGACCGGCTTGCGCCATCGTCGATGCCGATCCGAAGAACGCGGTTGTCTGGACGGGCTCGCAAAAGCCCCATTACACCGCCATGGGCGTGGCCAAGATGCTCAAGCTCAAGCCCGACCAGGTGCGTGGCGTCTGGGTGCCGGGACCGGGTTGTTACGGGCGCAACGACGGCGGCGACGCGGCGATGCAGGCGGCGGTGCTGTCGAAGGCCGTGGGCAAGCCGGTGCGTATCCAGGGCATGCGCCATGAAGGTACCGGTTGGGATCCGAAGGGGCCGGCGTCGGTCCATTTCGCCCGTGGCGGTCTTGATGCCCAGGGCAACGTCATCGCCTACGAGTTCATTTCCAAGGGCTTTGACCGCCAGAACGTGCGCTCCAACGAATCGAAGCCGAGCGATAACCTCGCGGGCCAGCAGTTGGGCGCCAAGCCGAAGCCGCGCAAGTTCTGGCGTTCGCCGGAAGACACCTATGATATCCCGGCCCGCGCCATGGGCTGGCAGGTGATTCCGCCGTTCCTGGACCGCTACTCGCCGTTGCGCACGTCGCATCTGCGCGACCCGCTGGGGCCGCAGATCCAGTTCGCCTGCGAGCAGTTCCATGACGAGCTGGCGGAAGCGGCGGGGATGGACCCGGTGGCTTACCGGCTCAAGTACCTCAAAAATGAGCGGGATCGCGAGCTGGTAAAGGCCGCGGCTGAAAAAGCGGGCTGGGAGACCCGCGTCGGCCCGAAAAAGGGCCAGGGCGGCAAGAACACGGTTACGGGCCGCGGCATCGGTTATTCGCTGCGCAATGCCACCCGTGTCGCCATCGTTGCCGAGGTCGAGGTGGACAAGCCCACCGGCCGCGTCTGGGTGCGGAAGTTCACCGTGTCCCATGACTGCGGGCTGATTATCAATCCGGATGCGCTGAAGCTTTGCATCGAGGGCAACCTTGTCATGGCGACAAGTCGCTCGCTGTTCGAGGAAGTGATGTTCGACCCCGATCGCGTGACCAGCGTGGACTGGGCGACCTATCCCATCCTCGACAGCACCGATGCGCCGGAAGCCATCGACGTGGTGCTGCTCAATCGTCCCGATAAGCCGGCTCGCGGCGCGGGCGAGGGCTCGACGCGGCCCGTGTCGGCGGCCATCGCCAATGCGGTCTATGACGCGACCGGCGTGCGTATGCGCCAGGCGCCGTTGACGCCGGAACGGGTCAAGGCGGCGCTCGGCTGAGCATCGTCCGGCTCCTGAGTTGAGGAACGGCGGGCTTCGGCCCGCCGTTTTTCTTTCTGGCCCGGAGCCGCTAGGATGCCGCCCGCAAATCCGCGACAACAGGCGCAAGACCATGGACATCAATATCGGCGATACCCATCTGGCCGGCGATATCACCGGCCCGGAGAACGGACCGGCGCTGGTCTTGCTGCATTCCATCGGCCTGTCCACCCGTGAGGGCTGGCGTGAGCAGGTGAATGCCCTGGTGGGCGCAGGCTGGGGCGTGATCCGTTTTGATTTTCGCGGCCTCGGCGAAAGCCCGAAGGGCACGCGCGCGCCTTCGGTAGCGTGTTTCGCCGCCGATACGGTGGCGCTGCTCGACGCTCTCGGCATTGATCGCGCCGTGTTCATGGGCGTGTCGCTGGGCGGCTTCGTCGCCCAGGCGCTGGCCCTCGATCATCCCGGTCGCGTGCGCGCCCTGGTGCTGGTGTCCACGACGTGCCGTATTCGGGCGGGCAATTCCGGCGCGCGGGCGGAACGCAACCACCGCATCCTTGCCGACGGCATGGCGGTCGCGGCGGGGCCGCAGATCGACAGCCATTTCCCCGCCGCTTACCGTGTCGCACGGCCCGACGTGATGGACTGGTACCGCTCCCATTACCTCGCCAATGATCCCGCCACTTACGTCGCCGTCATGGAAGACCTGGGCCGCTTCGACAGTTCGGCGCGGCTCGGCGAAATTGCCTGCCCCGCGCTGGTGATCGCGGGCGGGGAAGATACCTCCAATGTGGCGGGGCCGGTGCCGGGCGCCGCGGCGCGGGAACTGGCCGCCGCCATCCCCGGCGCGCGGGCCGAAGTGATTGACGGTGCCCATCATTATCCCCACCTTGATCATGCGGAAGAATTCAATGAACGGATTGGGCGCTTTCTTGCCGGGCTCGGCGATTAAAAAAGATAAGGGAGTGTGACATGGGCAGAATTCCCCCGGCAGACCCAGCGGCGATGACGCCGGAACAAAAGGCGCTGTCGGCGCGTATCAGCGGGCCCCGTTCGGGTGAGACCCGTGGGCCGTTCCCGGTCTGGCTGCGGGCGCCGGAACTGCTCGATCGGGTCAATGAACTGGCCGTTTATTTCAAGGATGAACGTGCCCTTCCCGCTCGCCTGCGCGAGCTCGCCATCCTGGTCAATGCGCGGCACTGGTCGTCGGAATACCAGTGGCGCGTCCATTTGCGCCATGCGCGGCGCTTGGGCCTCGATGCCGCGGCGCTGGATGCGATCGTCGCGGGCACGCCCGCGCGCTTTCCCGATTCGGCGGAGCAGGCCGTATATGATTTCTGCCGCGAGCTGCTGGGTCCTGATCCCGTAATCGATTCGACCCACGCCCGCGCTTGCGAAGCGTTGGGCGAGGACGGCGTGATCGAACTGGTGAGCCTGGTCGGGTTTTATTCATTGATCGCCGTCGCCATCAAGGGCTTCGATGTCGGCTTGCCCGAAGGCCAGGCCCCGTACCTGGCAAGCCGCTGACTTTCAGGAGATTTCCATGGCTGAAAAGATCACCAAAACCCCCGCCGAATGGCGCAGTGAGCTCGATCCTGAAACATTCCAGATCGCTCGCCAGAAGGGGACCGAGCGGGCCTTTACCGGCGCCTACTGGGATTGTCACGACGCGGGGCTTTACCACTGTGCGTGCTGCGGGGCGCCGTTATTCGCCTCCGGCGACAAGTACGATTCGGGCAGCGGCTGGCCCAGCTTCACCCGGCCCGACGCCGATGGCGCCGTAGAGACCGACATGGACAACAGCCACGGCATGATCCGCACCGAGGTGACCTGCGCGCGCTGCGATGCGCATCTGGGGCACGTCTTTCCCGATGGGCCCGCGCCCACGGGACTGCGCTATTGCATCAATTCGGCGTCGCTCAAGCTCGAAAAGAAATAGCCTAGGGTTCGCCCTTCAGCTTTGCCGCCTTGGCCCCGGCCAGGGCGCAGGCCTCGTCCTGTTCGGCAGTGGCGCCGGTGACGCCGATGGCGCCCGCGATCTCGCCCTTGGCATCGCGCAACAGCACGCCGCCGCGCACCGGCAGGTAGTGCGGGTTCATGGATTGCAGCGACGATACCAGCACCGGGTTGCGGGCCGCCTGTTCCGCCAGCCGTGTCGTCCCTTCCGCCCGCATGGCGGCTGTCCACGCCTTGCCGCGCGCGATTTCAAAGCGCAACGGCGCGCTGCGGTCCTCTGCCAGGTAGCCCAGGACGTGCCCGCCCGCATCAACGACGGCGACGGCCATTTGCGGGAGTTTGTTCTCGCGCGCGGTTTTCAGGACGGTGTCCATGATGGTGCGGACCTGGGACGCGGAAATGACGGCCATGAAAGGTTCCTCCCCGTTGTGGTTGGCGGCGTGGCCGCGATGGCGCAAAGCCTAGCACGCTTGACGGCGCGGCGCCGATAGCTCTTGATGGCGCGCCATGGAACAGACTTTCCCTCTCGTCCCCGTTTTTATCGCCCTTGGCTGTGCCGGCGCCCTCGCCGGGATGATGGCCGGGCTGCTCGGTATCGGCGGCGGTGTCGTCATGGTGCCGGCGCTTTTCTATGCGGGCGGTGTGCTTGGCGTCGCCGATGTTCACCGCATGCACATGGCGGTGGGCACGTCGCTGTCCATCATCGTGGTGACCTCGGTGGTCTCATCCATCGCGCACTGGCGCCGGGGCGCGGTTGACCGCGCGGTGTTTGGAAGTTACGCACCGGGCGTCCTCGCCGGTGTCTTGATCGGCACGTTGGTGGCGGCCTGGGTCGCGGGGGCGGTGCTGACGGCGGTGTTTGCCGTCTGCGCGCTGGCGGTTTCGGCCAACATGCTGCGCGGCGACGGCTTTCGGACACTGGGCCCGAAGATGCCGGGCCCGATGGGTTCGGGCTTGCTAGGCCTGACCACGGGGGTCGTTTCGACCATGGCCGGGATCGGCGGCGGGGCGATGACCGTGGCGATCCTGACGCTCTATTCCATGCGCATCCACCTGGCGGTCGGCACCGCGGCGGTGGTGGGGATTCTGGTGTCCGTGCCCGGTGCCGTCGGCTTTGCCGTCATTGGCTGGAGGGTGGGGGAACTGCCGCCGTGGTCGCTCGGTTACGTCAACCTGGCCGCCTTCGCGGTGATGGCGCCGCTGACGGCTTTGATGGCGCCGCTCGGCGCACGGCTGGCGCACCATCTGCCCGCGCGCGGGCTGGCCCGCATTTTTGCGCTGTTCCTGGGTGCTGCGGCCCTCAACATGCTGTGGAGCCTGCGCGGATAGAGCCTGTTGCGCCCGGCGCCAAGACGGGCGATTGTGGGACCAACAAGATCAAGATTCCATGCAGGGAGACAGTCCATGAGCCGCAGTGACATCCGCAATGCCCCTTACGGTTACCGTGCGCGGATCGGCTACACCTCGCCGCCCCTGACCAGCGAGGTTTTTCCGTACGAGTTCTACCAGGTCATGCCCGCCGGGGTATCGCTGGTCATCACCACGCTGGCGATCACCGTGCGTTCGGCGCAGGAAGTGGACCGCTCCTACGATATTTCCATGCTGGCGGCGGAACAGATGGCGGAGGCCGGGTGCGATGCCATAGTGCTCGGCGGCGTGCCGATCAATTTGGCCAAGGGCGCGGAAAACGCCGATGCCATGATCAAGGAACTTTCCGACAAGCTTGGGATTCCGGTGGCCACCTCGGCCTCGGCCCAGAAGGAGGCCTTCCGCCTGCTGGGATGCAAGAAGCTGGTCGTGGCCCATCCTTACAAGGAAGAAGACAATTACCGGTTTGGCGATTACGCCCAGAAATTCGGCGCCGAGGTCCTTGGCACCCGCGCCTTCGGCTCCAACTTCAACCGCATCGGCGGAATTCCCGATAATGCCGCCCTTGATATGGCGCGCGAGTTGATGAAGGCGCATCCCGATGCCGATACCATCATGTTCCCGTCGCCCCACTGGCCGGTGATCAACGCGATCGAGCCGCTGGAAAAGGAATTCGGCGTCCATGTGATGTCGTCGATCCAGGCGATCCTGTGGCAGGCGTTGCGCCTGGCCGGGATCAAGGACCGCATCGACGGCTTCGGCAAGCTGTTCCAGGATCACTGACATGGCCGGGGACGATATGAATCGCATCCGGGGCTGGCGGGCGCGCATCGGCTACACGGTCGCCGCCGTCACCACCGAGGTCTATCCCATAGACTGGTATCGCGTCGTGCCCGATGGCGTGTCGCTGATGATGATTACCCTGCCGCTAGGCACGCGGTCGAAGGAAGACGTGGAGAAGTGCTACCGGATTTCCATCGAATCCGCGCATACCATGGCCAGGGCCGGGGCCGACCTGGTGGTGCTTGGCGGCCTGCCGATCAACATCTCGCGCGGCGACGGCACCATCGGGGACCTGATGGCCGAGCTGACCCGCGAGGTCGGTGTGCAGGTATCTTCTTCCGCCGCCGCCCAGGTCGCGGCCTTCAAGGCGCTGGGCTCGCGCAAGGTGGTGACGGTGCACCCGTTCCTGCCCGATCAGAACCCGCGCCATGAACGCACGATCCGCGATTTCTTCGGCCTCGATCCGGTGGGCGTGCATGCTGGCGGCTCCAACCTGGTGGAGCTCGGCAAGCTGACCCCGGCCGCGGCGCTGGACTGGGGGCGGGCGGCGCTCAAGGCCTTCCCCGATGCCGACACGGTTTATTTCGGCTGTCCGCACTGGACCGTGATCGATGCCATCCAGCCGCTGGAAGATGAGTTCGGCGTGGCGGTGATGACATCGTTGCAGGCCATTGCCTGGCATTCCCTTCGCCTGACCGGCGTGGACGACCGCATCGGCGGTTTCGGCCGCCTGTTGCGCGATCACTGAAAACCGGAAAGGAAAGTTTCATGTACGGACACCGCGCCCGCATCGGCTATTGCTCGCCGCCCTTCGTCACCGAGGTTTTCGCCTACGAGTTCTACAAGATGGTGCCCGACGGCGTGACCCTGATGATCACCACGCTGGAGGTCGGCAACGAATACACCCAGCAGGCCTTCGACGGTTCCTACGACCGTTCGCTGGCCGCGGCCAAGGCCATGGGGGCGGCGGGCGCCTCCGTCGTGGTGCTGGGCGGCAATCCGGTCAACCAGTCGCGCGGCATCGAAAACCTGCCCAAAATCTGCGCCGACCTGGCGGCGGAAGTTGGCGCCCCGGTCGTCGCCTCGACACTGTGCCAGAAAGAAGCGATGGAAAAGCTCGGCGTGCACAAGGTCGTCACCGCGCATATGGCCGGGCCCGATCATGTCGAGCGGCACCACAGGCAGATGATCAACATGGGCGTTGAAAGCCTCGGCGTGATCTCACCGGTCAAGCATCCGCTGATGCATTACGGCAAGATTTCGGAAAAGGACGCCTTCTCCCTGGCCGAGCAATTGATGAAGGCGCATCCGGATGCCGATTGCATTCATTTTGCTTCCGCCCATTGGCCCACCGCCTTTGCTATCGACCCGATCGAAAAAGAATACGGCGTCGCGGTGATGACCTCGCAGCAGGCCATCGTCTGGAAGGCGTTGCGCACGGCCGGGGTGACGGAACCCATCGAAGGCTTCGGAAGACTTTTCCGCGAACACTGAAAAGAAAAACCCCGGGCAGGTCCCGGGGGTTTTTGTCGGTGGACTAGTTTTTCTTCTTCTTCTTCTTTTTCTTCTTCTTGCGGCACCACTTGGCTTCCTTGGTGTACTTGTTGCAACTCGTCATGGTGCCCTTGGCCGGCGGGCCGACAAGCTTGGCTGCCGCTTCGACGATATCGCGCGGCGTGTCATAGGCCTTGCGCAGCATGGCATCGATGTCCGCGCCACTGAGCGGCGAGACTTCCAGCTTGGCGCGTTCCGCGTCCTTCAGAAAGGCCGGGCCCTTGGCGGCCTTCATGAAGGCGGTGCGCATGGCCTCCACGCGGTCCTTGGGCACACCCGGCGGCATGAAGTAGGGGCGGCCGGGTTCTTGCTGGGAGAAGATCAACTCCATGACCTGCTTGGTCTTGGAATCCTTGATATCGTTCAGCACCATCGGCACGTTGGGAAGGTCCGGATGCGGGTACAATCCGATCTGCGCCAGGTAGTTGAGCTTGCGGTTGATGATCCAGTCGGGCCGCGCCGCTTTCAGGGTCGAATAGCCCAGGCCACAGATACCGTCGACTTCGCCGCGTTCCAGCGCCAGGTGCGACCCGGTGGTCGAATAGCCCAGGATCACCTTGAACTTGGTGCCGACCGCCCAGTTGAACAGCAACGGCATTTTTGCGGAATTGCCCGTGGCACCGGTGGCGGAAACCGTCAGGGTCTTCTTTTTGGCCTGTTCCAGCGTCTTGATCGGGCTGGTGTGCCAGGTCACGCAGACCGCCTGCAACTTGCCGAGCGAGCCGAGCCAGTTCAGCTTGAACACGTCGAACTTGGCGCCGCGGTTGCCGATCAATGGCTCCAGCGTCATCGTGTTGTAGGTCGATGCGAAAACGGTGCCGTCGCCATCCGCCTTCGAGTAGATGAAGTTGGCGGCACGCAGGCCGCTGGCGCCGGGCATATTCTTGGCGACGATATTGGGATGCCCCGGAATGGCGCGTTCCATGTGGCGGGCAAAAGTGCGCGAATAGGTATCATAGCCCCCACCCACGCCGGACGAGATGATCATCGTGACGCGCTTGCCCTTGTAAAAATCGCTGATCGCATCGGCCTGTGCCGTTGTGGTGCCGCCGAGCAGTAGGCCCAGCCCGGCCAGGCCCACAAGTTTCGTAAGCTTTGGTGTCATTCCCGATCTCCCTGTATTATTTATGGGCACCCTGAGGGGGCTTGCGGTTTATTGACTGCAAGGCTAATCGAATTCCTGAGCTCCTGTCACCCCCTTACCGGCCACGGGCCCTCGGGGGCGGCGGAGAACGTGAAAACCGGCCGGATCAACCGGCCTTTTGGGAACGGGAGAGACCAATGCCGGTCAGCCGGGCAAACGGCGTGGATATCCATTACGAAGTGGCGGGCCGGGGCCCGGCCCTGGTGCTGATCCACGCGATTCCCTTCGATCACAGCCTGTGGCTTTACCAGTCGGCCCGGTTTTCCACCTGGTTCCGCGTGATTTCGATGGATTTGCGGGGTTTCGGCCGTTCGGCCAAGGTCACCGACGATTACAGCTTCGAAGACATGGCCGGCGACGTGCTCGGCGTCATGGCCGACGAGGGCGTGGACCGGGCCGTGGTGATGGGGTGTTCCATCGGCTCCAAGCTGGCGCTCATGCTGGGCGGCATGGCGCCGGAAAAATTCTCCGCCGTCATCCAGGTCGGCGGTAATTCCGGGCCCCAGGATTTCGCCCGCCGTATCGAGGGCTACGCGCAGGAGGATTTCTCACCCTACCGGCGCGAGCACCTGCGCTTCGGCAACCGCGAGGGCTTCGCCGACACGCCGATGGGCGCCTACCTGCACAACATGTGGCATGAGCGCGACGGCTGGCACGATCCGCAGGCGGTGTGCGCGGTGTTCCGTGCCCTGTCCGCGGGGGATGCGCGGCCGTACCTGGCGACCTACGCGCCGCCGACCCTGATCATTAACGGCGAATTCGACAACGCCCGTCCGCGCGGCGAGGAAACGGCGAAACTGATTCCCGGATCGCGCCACCGCGTTCTCGCCGGGGCGGGCCATGCCTGCATGATCGAGGACCCGGCGGGCTTCGACGCACTGGTTATCGATTTTCTCAAGGACAATGGGCTGATGCCCGAACCGGATAAGTCATAACACCAAGGAAGGAAGACCCATGCCTATCTACGGCCATCGCGCGCGCATCGGCTACACCTCGCCCCCGGCGGCAACGGAAGTATTCCCCTATGAATTCTACAAGATCGTTCCCGATGGCGTGACCCTGGTGGTTCATACCCTGCCGCTGGTCGAACGCAACAGCGAGGAAGTGGACCGCTCCTATGAAGCGAGCCTGCGCGCCGCCCATGTCATGGCGCGGGCGGGGGTGGATATTCTTTGCTTCGGCGGCCTGCCGATCAACGTCAGCCGGGGCTTCGCCAATGTCGATGACCTGATCGCGGAGACCGAGAAAGAGGTCGGCGTTCCCATCACCACGTCGTTCAGCGCCCAGCGCGAGGCCTTCAAGGTGCTGGGCGGCAAGAAGGCGGCCGTCGTGCATCCTTACGATGAAAGCCACGATGAACGGCACCTTGAATATATCCGCGAGTTCGGGCTGGAAGCGGCGGGCTGCGCGCGCCACTACGCCAAGTTCGTCGAGTTGGGCCAGGTGCCCGAGGAGCGCGCGGTGGAACTGGGCCGCGAGCTCAAGGAAAAGTATCCCGATATCGACGTGATTTATTATTCCTGCCCGCATTACGCGATGATCGGTGCCATCGACATGCTGGAAAAGGAGCTGGGCGTCACCGTGGTTCAGCCCTTGCAGTCGATCGTCTGGCAGACCCTGCGCCGCTGCGGCGTGAACGACAAGATCGAGGGTTACGGCCGGTTGTTGCGGGACTTCTAGCCGGTGAGAAAGAGTTGGGGCCGGGAAGATCCCCGGCCCCAGACGTTATGCGCGCTACCTGCTTTTTTTACGAAGGAACGAATCAGCCTGGGCTTCTCTTGGAGAAGAGCCACATGATGATCGCGATCGCAATCAGGCCAACCAACCCGCTGTCGCCCAGCGCCTTGATTAATGCCAGCAAATTGGCGACCACATCGCCGATGAACGCGACCTTCGGTCCGATCAGGACCTGGACCACGATACCAAGAGCGACCAAAAGAAGGCCAACCTCGACGATTTGCGCGAGCCAGCCCTTTACCTTGTCAAGGAATGTCATCCATCCCCCTCCTTCGTGTATCCTCCACCTAAGCCGCCATTATCGTTGCTGGGTGGCCCCTGGCGGCCTTGGGGGTGGAAGATGACAATTACGGACCACCCATTCGGCCCCACAAATTGTGGGTCCAAGTGCTTACGCCACAATATATCGTTTTATTTGTCAACATTAATTTGTAAAACCCGGCCCAATGGCGGTATTCGCAAGAAGCCGGGATGTAACGACAAGGACGGGGAAGGGGACGTGCAAAATGACCGTGATCATTACTGACGAGGATGTTGAACGACACTTGTCCATGACCGATTGCATCAAGTCGATGGAGACCGCGTTCCGCGATTTTTCTTCCGGCGATGCCGTTAATCTTCCCCGCGCGCGCTACCAGGCGCGTCACCCCAACCCGGAACAACGCTACTTCGCCAACGTCCATGTCGGCGCGGTGCCGTCGGCGGGCATGGCTTGCGTGCGTGCCGGCTCGCAGATCATCACGCCGCCGTCACCCACCAACAACCGCCGGCTTTACGAAAATCCGCGCCCCTTTTGCTGGGGCATCGTCATCCTGTTCGATATCGAAACCGCCGAGCCCCTGGCGCTGATGCATGAATTCCAGCTTTCGGGAATGCGCGTGGGCGCGACGTCCGGCATGGCGGTCGATCACATGGCGCCCGAAGGGGTCAAGACCCTCGGCCTGTTCGGCACCGGCAAGCAGGCGTCGTCGGCGTTTGACGCGATCACGGCGGTGCGCGATTTCGATCGTGTCGTCGTGCACAGCCCGTCGGCGGAGCACCGGGCCGATTTCGTCGCCCGCAAGCGCGCCCAGTCGGGCGGCCGCATGGAGATCGTCGATGCGCCCAATTCGGAAATGGCCGTCAAGGGCATGGACGTGGTCTGTTGCTGCACCACGGCGATGGAACCGGTTTTCGACGGTCACTTGCTGAGCGATGGCCAGCTCGTGATTTCCATTGCCAATTCCGATTCCACCAACAAGAAACGGACCGAGGTGGACGAGGAAACCTATCGGCGTTCCAGTCATATCGTCGTCAATGACTGGGAAAGCGTTATCGCCAATGACCAGACGGAATTGCTGGAGCCGATGGCGGCGGGCCTGGTCAATCGTGACCGGATCGTCGAGCTGGGTGACGTGGTCACCGGCAAGACCCCTGTGCGCGCCGGTGGCGAAGGCGTGGTCTATTACAAGAATAATTCCGGCCTCGCCATTCAGTTCGCCGCCGCCGGACGGATCGTTTATGATCGGGTCATGGCGGAAGGCACCAATCGCCAGATTCCGACCGAATGGCTGGGCACCGATTTGTCGGCGCTTTACGAAGCGGGTTTCCGTCCTTCGCCCTGATTTCTTTCGCGTGTGTGCTTTTCCCCGTACGCACTTTTCTTTTGGAGACTTTGCCCCATGAGCGGGCTTGCGATCATCCGCGAGGTTTTTGCTAATCGCAATTACCGTTACTACGTCACCGGCAACCTTTTCTCGACATCGGGCAACTGGGTGCAGCGCGTGGCGATGGGCTGGCTGACCTGGGACCTGACCAACTCCGCCGCCTGGCTCGGGATGATGGCCTTCGCCGACCTGTTCCCGACGTTTCTGATCGGGCTGTTCGCGGGCGCCCTGGTGGACCGCACCGATTCCATGCGTGTGCTCAAGACCACGCAAATGCTCTCTCTCGCGCAGGCGGCGGGGCTGACATTGGTGGTCTTCACCGGTCACGTTACGGTGTGGTGGCTCCTGTTCTTCGCCCTGTTGCGCGGCATTATCGTTGCCTTCAACCGCCCCGCGCGCATGACCACGGTCTATTACATCTGCGGGCGTGAACACCTGTCGTCGGCCATTGCCATCAACTCGATGGTGTTCAATTCGTCGCGTTTTGTCGGTCCCGCCCTCGGCGGCGCGCTGACGGCGGCCTGGGGCGTGGGCTGGGCCTTTACCTACAACGCGTTCAGCTACCTCGTGTTCCTGGTCATGCTGATGCTGATCCGCATTCCCTCCACCAAGATCGAGGGCAAGAAGCGCGGCGGCCTGTTGCGCGAATCCTGGGATGGCGTGCGCTATGCCTATGGCCAGGCGGGGATCCTGTTCCTGCTGATCGTCATGCTGCTCGACAGTCTGTTCGTGCGCCCTTTCATCGACCTGTTGCCGGGCTTTGCCGACAAGGTCTTCGGCCGGGGGGTCGATGCGTATTCGACGATGCTGACCATCCACGGCATCGGCGCCATGCTGGGCGGCTATTTCCTCGCCAGCCGGGGCGGCGTCGCCGGCTTCGTGCGCCTGATGGTCTGGAGCCTGATCCTGCTGGCGGTATCCCTGATCATCTTCACCACCGTGCGGGTTTACTGGGTGGCGCTGCCGATCATGTTCATCACCGGCCTTGCCTTCGTTGTCCAGGGGGTCGCCATCCAGACCCTTTTGCAGACCTCGGTGCAGGCCGACATGCGCGGGCGCGTCATGGGCATTTACGGCGTCGTGGCCCGCGGTGGCCCGGCGCTGGGCGCGCTGATCATGGGCTGGCTGTCGGAAATCTTCGGGCTGCCCACGCCGGTCGCGGTGGGTGCCGTGCTGTGCATGGTGCTGTGGCTCTGGGCGCGCACCCGCCAGGGGCCGATGGCGGCGGAGCTTGAGCGCGACCGGGGGGATGCGCCCTCGGTTGCGGCGCGGCGCCTCTCTTCGGACTGAGTTTGCCGCCGCCCGGTAAGGGAATGGCAGGGGAATGGCGTCATGATCGCCGCCGGGGATCGTGCCCCGTCCTGCATACATGATGATGCCGTTGCCGTTATGACCCTTGCCCTTGCGCTCGGCGGCGCCTTTTTGCCGGGCGCCCGCGCCGAAGCGGCGTGGAAGCCCGCGCGGGTGACCATCCTGCTCGGCCAAAGCGCCGAGGGCTTCGAGGGGCGGCTGGTTCGCGGCCTCGCGCGGGTATGGAGCCTCAAGCTGCTGGCGCCGGTCGTCGTCGCCGCGCAAGGGCGGGGCCGGATGATGCAGGCCGCGGATGCGTTTGACCGTACCCCCCGTGATGGCACCGTGGTGCTGGCCGCCGACCTCGGCCGGTTGGCGATTGAATACGCCCGTCATCGGCCGGGTTGGCTGTGGGCGCGGACGTTCGAACACCTCGGCGTGTTTGCCCTGGACCCGGTGTTCCTGTTTGCCGCCGAGGATTCGCGGGACGCCACCCTGGAGGCCGTGTCGAAGGCGGTGCGGACGCGCGAACAAAAGATCGGCGTCGGCCATTGGCGCACGCTCGAGACTCTGGCCCTCCATGACCTGGCGCGCCAGGCGGGGCTTCGTTTCAGGGTCCAGCCCGTGGGTAGCGGCGCCAGCCTGGTGGCGGCGGTGACCGGGGGTAGCCTGGCGCTTGCCCTGGGCCACGCTTCGGACCTGGCGCGCAACAGGGACGATGTCCAGGTGCTGGCGGAATTGCCCGCTTTGGGGACGCGTCCCCCCGCTCATCCCCTGTTCGATCGGGCATTCGGCGCCGTTGCGGTTCCGGCGGGCCGGGTCAATATCATCACCGTTCATGCGCGCCTGCGCCGCGATTTCCCCGAACGTTTCGAGATGCTGAAGCGGTCCTTTGCGGCCGCGGTCGCCAGCGAAGATCACCGCCGTCTTCTGGCTTCCCTCGGGCTGCACCGGCTGGGGGTCGAGACCCTGGATCATGCGAGCTTGATGGGCGCTGTGCGGCAATGGTGGGACGCGGAAGCTCGGGTCGCGGGCTCCCTGGCGGCGGAACCGCCGATGGTCGAAACACGGGGCAAGATCACGGCCCTTGCCGATGAATGCCGCCGCGTCCGCTATCTCGGTCTCGACGGCAAGTCCCATGAACTTCTGGTCGATCCGGACGAAACGGATTTGCGTATTCGTGGCGCCGCCGCCGATGGCGCCGCGGCGCTGGAACGCCTCAGGCCGGGGATGATTTGCGAAATCGCGTGGCCCTCGGCGGCGGCGCGCGAGGCATCGCGCCTTTTGTGCAAAGCCGCGCCCTGGGGCCCTTTTCGGCACTTCGCATCCCGGGCATATTGCGCGTTGCGGGCGAGCCTCGCTATAATCATCCAAAATCAGATGAATAAAGATTGCACGGGCGGTTCGGGGAGATCGCCTAACGGTGACGGATTGTCGCGTCGGAGACCATGTCCGAATCCAGCCACGGGCCAGGATTTCACCCTCTGTACCAACAGGTGAAGGAACTGATGATCCAGCGCGTCGTTTCGGGCGACTGGAAGCCGGGAGAGCTGTTGCCGAGCGAGATGAAGCTCGCCGTCGAGTACCACGTCAGCCAGGGCACCGTACGCAAGGCTCTGGAAGAAATGGTGGCCGATCACCTGGTGGTGCGCCATCAGGGCAAGGGCACCTTCGTCGCCGCCCGGGCGTCGGGCAGCCCGGTGCATTTTTTCTCCATCGTGACCCTGGAAGGTGAGCCCGTCGTTGCCGGCGCGCCGATAGCTTTCGACTGGTCGGAATGCGTGCCCAATGACCGTGAACGCAATGACCTCAAGCTCAAGGCCGATGACCGGGTTTATCGAATTTTCCGGGTTCGCCCGGTGGATGGCCGCCCGGCCCTGATCGAGCGTATATCGGTCGAAAGCGCGCGCTTCGAGGGCCTGCCGGAACTGATGCGCAATTCCGATCGCATGAACACCTACGTCATCATGGAGCGCGAATTCGGCATCCTGGTCGTCAAGGCGCGGGAGTGGCTGGAGGCGGTGCCCGCCAGCGCGGTAGATGAGGCCGAGTTGGGTGTGGCCCAGGGCAGCCCGATGCTGGCCCTGAACCGCGTTAGCTTCAGCGTCGACGGCCAGCCGGTGGAATCGCGCCGCGTGCGCTTTTCGTCCGAAAAACTGCGCTACTTCAACGAGAGAGACTGACCGGCCGAAGGCTACTTCTTCGGCTGCTTGGTATCCGACGCCTTGGTTGCGCCGCCCACGGGCTGGATCATGCCGGCCATGGTCTTGCGCAGGTTCTTGGTCTCGAACGCGTTCAGCGTATAGGCCCAGCCATGGGTGGTGCCGTTGATCTTGGCGATATCCTTTTCCACCTTGGCCTTGTCCACTTTCTTGGGGGCCTTGGGCGCGGGGTCGGCCTGGGCCTTGACCGCGACCCACAGCTTGCCACCCACGTCCTTGGCCCAGACATCGACAATCAGGCCGTCGAAGGTGACGTGGTGTGCCCGCGGCGTCGCGGAGAGATCGATGCCGATCTCGGACAGGGGTTTCACGTCCTCGAACGATAGCTGCTGGATGGCGCGGGAAATATCCTCGGCGCCGAACAATTCCTTCAGCTCATAGCCCTTGGGCATGCCTTCCAGGGTGAAGTCGCGGTCATCATCGGTCTTCTTGAAGACGCGCAACGGCTTCTGGCCGGGAACATTGAGCGTGGTTTCACGCACCCGCGGCAAATCCACCTCGACGATCATCTGGTTGAGCCAGCCGACCTGCTTGTCGGGCACCGGCACCTTGCCCCGCGCCAGCCAGGCCCGGTCTTCGTCGGGGCGGCGCACGTAAACGTCGCCGATGTCGAAGTAGCCCGACTTGTCGAGCCCGGAAATGATCGCGGCCATTTTCGCGCCCTTGGCATCGAACAATTCGACCAGGGCACCCTTGGAATTTTTCTTGGTCGGATCGCCGACCTTGAGACGGCCATAAAGTGCCGGCCGCGCGGTCTTGGCTTCCACCGCGCGCAACTGCGCGACACCGGCGGCAACGGCGCGGACGATCTCGACCGGGACCGGGTAGCCGTTCTTTTCCTTGAGATACCACTGGCGCGCGCCGTCCTTGAGCGTGCTTTCGATGGTCGAAACCTCGCCGCCCCGGGTCACTTTCAGGGTGGCGACGTCGTTGACCCGTGCAATCAGGCCTTCAAACATCAAGGTGCCGTCGCCGCGCACGCCGGAACCGGTGTCGCGGGTCACGGTTATGCCGACAGCGGCCAGAACCGCGATCAGGGTAATGGCGAAAAGAATGGCGAATGATTTTGGCGACATGGCTTATCCCCGCGCTTCCGATTCCATGCGCTGGCGGCGCCGGCGCATGCGTGCGAGGCCGAGCCCCACGGCGACAAAGGCCACCAGTAATGGAATCATGCCGATGTTGAACAGCCACAAGCGGCCTTCCAGGACTTCGATATCGCGGCGCAGGCCCAACTGAACGGCGCGCAACTGCTTGCGGATGCCCAGCAGCTCGGCCTTGAACTTCTCGATTTCCTTGAGCTGCGCCGGACTCAGGATGGTGCGGTCGCCCGCCTGCTGGCCGCGGCCGGGGGTCTGAAGCTCGCTGAGCTTGCGCTCGGTTTCCTCGCGCTGCTTTTGCAGCTCGCGTTCCTTGGCGCGCAGGTTCAGCTCGGCCTTGCGGGTCAGATCCTCGACCAGCGTGAATGGCCGCCGCGAAACACCGCGCGAACGCAGGCCGATCAGTTCGTTGGAACCGGTCAGGTTGTCGATGGCGTTGGTCGCCAGGTTCATGTTGTCCGATACCGGCACGGAGATGGTCTGGCCGAACAGGTTTTGCGCCTGCACCCAGAAGCGGTCCTGGAGCATGTCCGCATCGGCGACGACGACTGCATGCAGCGGCTGGGCGGCGGTGGCGCGGTGCGCCTTGACCAGGCGGGCGCGCAGGTCTTCCGCTTCCTTGCGCTTTTCCGCGTCCGTTTTCTTCAGCGGCATCGGGTCGTCTTCAAGCTGCTTCTTGCGCTTGGCTTCGGGATCTTCCTTCAGGTACTCCGCCACCGGCGGCGGCCCGTCGGGGAAGGCGGTTTTCGACGGGCCCGAAATGCGCGCCGCCAGGGTCAGGCGACGGCCCGAGGGCTTGAAGTCGCGCACGATGGACAGGAAATCGGGACGCCCGCCCTTCAGCTTTTCAGCCTCAAGCAGCATGGACTGTTCCGACGTCGCCACCAGCGGCGTGAAGCTCATCCCGCTGCCCGCCTTCATGCTGAGCGCACCGGCGGTTGCCATGATCATGTTGTCGATTTCGGTGGTGATCAGGTCGTTGCCCACCACGTTGGATTTGTCGAGCCGCAGCCACGCCGGGTATTCCAGCGGTTGCGGGCGCGATTCGCTGCCCGCGTTGATCCGGTAGGCCGCGACCATGTCGCCCGACACCTTGGTGGGGTCGTATTGCAGGCCCCAGTTATCGAAGATCGGCTTCAGGTTTGACGTGGCGTCGACAAACTTGCCGCTTGGGCCGGGCACGCGCTGGGCGATTTCCGCCAGCGGGTCGACGAAGATCAGGGCGCGTCCGCCGCGCATCAGGAACTGATCGATGGCATAAAGCGCGCGCGGCGACGGCTTTGCCGGGTGGATCACCATCAGGACATCGACGTTGGCGGGGATTTCAGCCGCCTCGTAAGAGACATCTTCCACCGTGAACAATTGCTGGAGTTGCGCCGGAAGCTGCCACGGCTGGCCCATGGCCGACATGCGCGCCATCATCGAGCCGGGGAAACCGCGCACTGGCAGCCAGCTCATCAGCCCCACCACCTTGCGGTCGGGATTGGCCAGCCGGTAGACGGTCTTGGTCAGGTCGTATTCGAGGAAGGCTTCGCGGTCGGGGGAAAAGAACGGGATGATTTCGCGCTCGTCGGTGGAGTTGGTGCCGGCAAGGCCGAAGTAGACTTTTTCTCCGGTGCGATCGAGCGGCAGCCCCTGCAAGCCCGCCGCCACGGCTTCGTCCTCGGCGTCGGAGAAGGACACCGGATCGATTTCCAGCAGCCGGATCTTGCCGCCGGCATTGGCGACATATTCCTTCAGCATGTCGCGCACGCGCACGGCGTACTTGCCCAGCGCCGGAAGCTGCTTGCCCAGCGCCGACGAGAAATAGAAGCGCAACGTCACCGGCTCGTCGATCTGGCCCAATACCTTGTGGGTGCCGGGCGACAGGGTGAAGAGCTTGTCCGCCGTCAGGTCCAGCCGCGCGCCGATCAGCGTGCCGCGGGCGATGACATTGACCGAGATGAACAGGACCACCGCCAGGACCACGGCCCAGACAGCAAGGGAACGGTGGCCCGCGAAAAGTTTCGTGAAGTTATTGCCAGCCATCCTGGGTCTCCTACCGGGCCTTCAGTACGTTGACGAGAACCACGTTGATGAACAGGAACAGCGCGATCACCGAGATGAAATAAAACAGGTTGGCGAAGTCCAGAACGCCTTTTGAAATCGCCTCGAAGTTGGCGATGAAGCTCAATCCGGCGATGACGTCCATCACCGCGCGCGGCGCCCAGCCCGATACGAATTCAAGTACCAATGGCGTTCCCGCCACGGTGAAGATCAGGCTGACGAGGACCGCCAGAACGAAAGCGATGACCTGGTTCTTCGACGCGGTGGAAAAACACGATCCGATGGCAAGGTAAGCGCCCGCCATGATCAGGCTGCCGAGGTATCCCGCCACGATCACGCCGTTGTCGGGACTGCCCAGGTAGTTGACCGTCAGCCAGAACGGGAAGGTCAGCGCCAGCGCGATGGCGGCGAAGGCCCAGGCGGCGAAGAATTTTGCCACCACGGCCTGGGTCGGCGAAATCGGCAGTGTTAGCAGCATTTCGATGGTGCCGGCCTTGCGTTCATCGGACCACAGGCGCATCGAAATCGCCGGGACCAGCAGCAGGTAAAGCCACGGATGAAAGGCGAAAAACGGCGCCAGGTCGGCCTCGCCGCGTCCGAAAAAGCCACCGAGGAAGAAGGTCATCGCGCCCAGCAGCGCCAGGAAGATGACGATAAAGACGTAAGCGACGGGGGTGACGAAATAGCTCGCCAGTTCGCGCCGGAAAAGTTTCAGGGTTGTGCTCATCGGCCGCCTCCCGCCGCGCTGGTGGTGGTCACGGCCCTGAACACATCTTCCAGGCGTCCCCGTTCAAGGCGAATGTCGGCGACCGATACCCCCTTCTGGCGCACCAGCACGCGGATGCCGTCAAGCAGGTCGGCGCCGCCCGCCGCTTCCGGCACCGCCAGCAGGCGTCGCGGTTCCATGTCGACGCGGGCGATACCGTTCAGCGCTTCGACCGAAGGCTTGAGCTGCGCCAGCGTTTCATCAGTGGCGCTGACCGACACCACGTTGTGATGGGCGGAGCGCGCTTCCAGTTCTTCCGGCGTGCCGTCGGCAACGATGGTGCCCCGCGCGATGATGATGGCGCGTGAACAGACCGCGTCGACTTCTTCAAGAATATGGGTCGAGATGATGATTGCCTTGTCGGCGGACATTTCCTGGATCAGTGCGCGGACCTCGTGTTTCTGGTTGGGGTCCAGCCCGTCGGTGGGCTCATCCAGGATCAGGACATCGGGATCGTCGAGAAGCGCCGCCGCCAGTCCGACGCGCCGCTTGTAGCCGCGCGATAATGTGTCGATGGGCTGGTAGAGGACGCGCTCAAGCTGGGTGCGCCCCGCCGCTTTCTTTACGCGCGCGTCGGCCTCGGCGCCGGAATGGCCGCGCACCGAGGCGATGAAGCCGAGAAAGCCGAGCGGCGTCATTTCGTTGTAGCTGGGTGCGCCTTCGGGCATGTAGCCGAAACGCTGCTTGGCCTGGATCGGATTTTTCCGGATATCGAAACCGCAGACCCGCGCCGTGCCCGCATCGGGTTCCAGGAACCCGGTAATCATTTTCATGGTGGTGGATTTGCCCGCGCCGTTGGGGCCGAGAAATCCCAGGACTTCACCCTTGTGGACCTCGAGCGAGATGCCGTTGACCGCCTGGATGGCGCCGAAGCGCTTCGCCAGCCCTTCCACTTCGATCATCGCTGCCATGTGCCAATCAACTCCCTGGTTTTGGTGCCGTCTTCTTCGCTGACGACTTTCTGCTCGCTACGCTTACCGCGTGGCCCCATCCCGGCGACCGGGGGCCAGATAGTTTTTTAAGGTCGGTCAGGAATTTTTCAAGGGGACGAGGGTCATTAATACCGCTAATGGGCTATCAATTGGGCGAAATTATGTCGGGACCGGCCACGATGCCGGAATCGAACAGCCGCCCGATCTCGCCATCGGGCAATTTCAGCACATCCCCCAGCACGGATTCCGTATCCGCGCCCAGTGCCGGGGCCGGGCGCGGGGTGGCGCGGGGCGCGGCGCCGAAGCCGAGCGGCGATCCCGCCGCCAGAAGCCGGCCGATACCGGGCTGGTCGATCAGCCCCATCATCGGGTTGGCCGGGGAACACAGCGGGTCGGAGGCGACCAGCTCGCCGAAGCTCTGGTAGGGGCCCCAGCAGACGCCGTGATCGTCGAAAGTCCGGGCCACCTCGGCCAGCGGCCGGGCCTTGATCCACGGCGCGACGAGGGCGGCCAGCGCCTCGCGGGCCTCGAAGCGTTCGCCCTGGCGGGCGAGATCGCGCCCCAGCCGGACCGCCAGTTCCGCCACCGCATCGCCGATCCCCGTGGCACGGACCAGCCCGCTCCACTGGCGCCCCGTGAGGCCGACCACCATGACGCGGCGCCCGTCGCGGGTCTCAAAGTCGCGGCCGAAGCCGCCGTAAAGGTCGTTGCCGTGGCGCGGCCGGTCGGTGCCGTTGACTGCGACCTCGCCCAGGACGCCGAGCGCGCCGGTCACCGCCAGCGCCACGTCGGAAAGCGCCAGCGTCACCAGTTGGCCCGCGCCGGTCAGCCGGCGATGGCGTTCCGCCGCCAAAAGGCCGCAGGCCGCCCACAGGCCGCAAACCGCGTCCCAGGCGGGCAGCACATGGTTGACCGGTCCCTCGGTTCCCCTGGGGCCGGTGGCCATGGGCCAGCCGATGCGGGCGTTGACCGTGTAGTCCACGGCGCTCTTGCCGTCGTGATCGCCAGTGATGTTGAGCATCACCAGATCGTCGCGCAGCGCTTTCAGGCGGGCGTAGTCGAGCCAGCCGCGGGCCGGGAAATTGGTCAGGAACAGGCCGGCGTCGGGGCCCGGCGCGGTGATCAGGCGGGTGGCGATCTCGGCGCCCTCGGGCCGGGTCAGATCGATGGCGATGGAGCGCTTGCCCTTGTTCAGCCCGGCCCAGAACAGCGAGTGGCCGTCGTGGGTCACCGGCCAGCGGGCATAGTCCAGGCCGCCGCCGATGGGATCGAAGCGAATGACATCGGCGCCCAGTTCGGCCAGCGTCATGCCGCCCAGCGGCGCGGCGACGAAGGCCGAACCTTCCACCACGCGAAGTCCCTTGAGAATGGGCAGGGGTTCGGTCGGGACCTCGCCCTCGGGCGCGGGGTCCGGGATTTCGGCGCGTTTCGGCTGGCCGGCCATGGACTATTCCGCCCCGGGTTGCGGTTGCGGCCGCAACCGGCGCCAGGCCCAGCTGCCGACGACGAAGATATGCTGCGCGCCCATGTTGACGATGATCACGCGGAAGAAATGGAAGGCCACGATCAGCGGCACGCCGATGCCGAGCGCCTGGGCGGCCAGCGTCATCTCGGCCAGGCCGCCCGGCGCGGTGGCCACCAGCATGGTGGCGATGGGCAGGCCGAACATCCATGCCAGCAAGACGCCCACCAGTGCCGACAGTACCAGGATCACCACGGCGTTGATTAGCGCGAACGGCACGAACAGCTTGTAGCGGATGAAGAATTCGCGGTCGTAGCGTGCCCCCAGGATGACGCCGAACATCAGCTGCGCGAATTCGGTCATCCAGTGCGGCACGGCGGAAAGCTGGACGCCGCTGACGGTCAGCGCGGCGCCGAAGAAGATCGGCATCAACAGGTAGCCGTTCTGCAGCCGCAAGCGTTCCGCAATCCCGCCGAGCACGAAACTGGCGCCGAGCCAGACAACAAGGATCAGGGCGTCGAACGGGATTTCGGGCCGCGCCGGGCCGAAGCCTTCCAGCGGGATGCCGCTGTAGGTCACGCCGAAGGGAACGGCGATGACGACGAAGGACACCCGCAGGCTGTGCGCCACCGCCACCGCCGGGATCGAGGCGCCGTAGCGTTCCGCCAGCACCGCCATCGCCATGGCGCCGCCGGGAATGGAGGCGAAGAAGGTGGATTTGCCGTCAACGCCCGACACCTTGTTCAGGATCAGCGCGCCGATGCCGCCGATCAGGAAGGCCGAACAGGTGGCGGCGACGATGGCGCCGAAATGGGCCGCCAGGGCGGCCAATACCGTCGCGGTGAAGTAGAGCGACACCGCCGATCCCAGGATCACCTGCCCGGTCTGGCGCCCGAAGGGCACCGCCTGAAGCTTGGCCCCCAACAGGTTGCAAATCGCGATCGCGATCATCGGGCCGACCATCCACGGAATAGGGGTATTCAGCCAGTCGAACAGGAATCCGGCCGGAATGCCGATGGCGAGCGCCTTAAGGATCGCGGGAAGACGTGCGCCGAGATTGGAAAATTCGCTCATGGACCGGTTTAAAACCGCCTCCGGGCTGTGGATAAAATGTCGGTGTCAGGCCTCCGTCATAGCCCATGACGGGGCCCAAGGCGAGTGCTGTGGCGTGGGCGAGCAAATCCGTCCGGCATTTTTCCCGTGGCCGCCGATTCGGCATGGACTCATCGCCCGTGATTGCTTATCAACCAGTGTCGCCGGCATGTCGGCCGGGCGGATGTCATCTTACGGGAGCGTCGAACGTGTCCACCAGGTCAGCGCCGGAGGGGGAAGCCCAGAACTTCGATCGCGCGCTTCACGACCGCATGGCGAATGCCATTCGATTCCTTGCCGCGGACGCGGTGGAAGCGGCCAAGTCCGGCCATCCGGGCATGCCCATGGGCATGGCCGATGCGGCCACGGTCCTTTTTTCCCGCTTTCTGAAATTCGATCCCGCCGATCCCCACTGGCCCGACCGCGACCGCTTCGTGCTGTCGGCGGGCCACGGCTCGATGCTGCTTTATTCGCTGCTGCACCTGACCGGCTACAAGGATTTCACCCTCGCGCAGCTGAAGAATTTCCGCCAGTTCGGCGCGCTCACCGCGGGCCACCCCGAATACGGTCACGGCGCCGGTGTGGAGACCACCACCGGCCCGCTCGGCCAGGGTATCGCCAACGCGGTCGGCATGGCGCTGGCCGAACGCCATTTGGCGGCGCGTTTCGGCGACGATCTGGTGGATCATTACACCTATGCCATCGTCGGGGACGGTTGCCTGATGGAAGGCATCAGCCATGAAGCGGCTTCGCTGGCGGGGCATCTCGGCCTCAATCGACTGATCGTGCTGTTCGACGACAATCACATCTGTATCGACGGCCCGACCGACCTGACGGTTTCCGAAGATACCCTCAAGCGTTTAGACGCCTATGGCTGGGATACGTCGCGGGCCGACGGCCACGATCCCGAAGCGATTGCCAAGGCCATTGCGGTGGCACAGAAAACCGGCAAGCCGTCTCTGATCGCGCTCAAGACCACCATCGGCTTCGGGGCGCCCAAGAAGGCGGGCACCGCCGCGACCCACGGCGCGCCGCTGGGCGCGGATGAAATTGCCGGCGCCCGCGCGGCGCTGGGCTGGGATGCGGGGCCGTTCGAAATTCCCGCCGATGTGGCAGAAGCCTGGGCTGACGCCGGGGCACGCGGCGCCGGGCCGCGCAAGGACTGGACGGCGCGTCACGCGGCGTCAAAGCGGCGCGCGGAATTCGACGCGGCCCTGTCCGGGAAGCTGCCCGCCGATTTCGATGCAACGCTGGCGGAATATGCCAACAAGCTCGGCAATGATGCGCCCAACTGGGCAACGCGCAAGTCATCACAGGAAGCGCTTGAAGTGCTGACCCCGGTGGTGACGGAAATGGTCGGCGGTTCGGCCGACCTGACCGGCTCGAACAACACCAAGTCGAAGGTCCAGTCGGTGCTGGACCGCGCCGACTACGGCGGGCGCTACATTCATTACGGCGTGCGCGAACACGGCATGGCGGCGATCATGAACGGCATGGCGCTGCACGGCGGGATCATCCCCTACAGCGGCACCTTCCTGGTGTTCACCGATTACTGCCGCCCGGCGATCCGGCTTTCGGCGCTGATGGGCCTGCGTGTGATTTACGTCATGACCCATGATTCGATCGGCCTTGGCGAAGACGGCCCGACCCACCAGCCGGTGGAGCACCTGGCCAGCCTGCGGGCCATGCCCAATGTCGCGGTGTTTCGCCCGGCGGACGCGGTGGAAACGGCCGAATGCTGGGCGCTGGCGCTGAAGCGCGAAGACGGCCCGTCGGTGCTGGTCCTGACCCGCCAGAACCTGCCCGCGCTGCGCACCGGCGCGTGGAGCGCCAACCGTTCCGCCGAGGGCGGCTACGTGCTCGCCGAAGCCGAAGGCGCGCGCCAGGTGACGCTGATCGCGACGGGGTCCGAAGTCGAAATCGCCATGAAGGCACGTGAGCTTCTGGCTGCCGACGGCATCGGCGCTGCGGTTGTCACCATGCCATGCTGTGAACTGTTCGATGCCCAGCCCGCCGCCGCGCGTGAAAAGGTTCTCGGTGCCGGGACCGTGCGCATCGCCATCGAGGCCGGTGTCGCGTTCGGCTGGGATCGTTACCTGGGCAACCGTGGCGCCGCCGTGGCCATGCCCGGCTTCGGCGCATCGGCGCCCTATCAGGAACTTTATCAACATTTCGGCATTACCGCCGAAGCTGCCGCTACCAAGGCCAAGGAGCTTTTGGCGGCAAAGTAATCAAGCGTCTTTAGCAAACGGGAGAGAACGGACCATGCCGACACGTGTCGCCATCAACGGTTTCGGGCGCATCGGCCGCCTGGTTTTGCGGGCCATCGTCGAACAGAAGCGCAAGGACATCCAGGTCGTTGCCATCAACGATCTCGGCTCCATTGCCACCAATGCACATCTCTTGCAGTACGACACCGCGCACGGCCCCTTCCCCGGCAAGGTGCGGGCGACCAAGTCCGGCATCGACTTCGGGCGCGGCACCGTGCCGGTCTTCGCCGAGCGCGATCCGGCGGCGCTGCCCTGGAAAAAGCTGAAGGTGGACGTGGCGCTGGAATGCACGGGCATCTTCGTTGACCGGGCTAGCGCCTCCAAGCACCTGGCCGCCGGCGCCAAGCGCGTGCTGATCTCCGCGCCGGCGACCGGCGAGGACATCACCGTGGTGCGCGGCGTCAATCACACCAAGCTGCGCAAGTCGCACCGCATTATTTCCAACGCATCGTGCACGACCAACTGCCTGGCGCCGGTGGCTTACGTGCTGCACAAGGCCATGGGCATCCAGAGCGGCTTCATGACCACGGTGCATTCCTACACGGGCGACCAGAGCCTGCAGGACACCCTGCACAAGGACCTGCGCCGTGCCCGCGCGGCGGCGATGAGCATGATCCCGACATCAACCGGCGCGGCCAAGGCCGTTGGCCTGGTGCTGCCGGAACTGAAGGGGCGTCTCGACGGCACCGCGGTGCGCGTGCCGACCATCAATGTTTCGATGGTGGACCTGACCTTCGTGCCGAAAAAGGCGACCAGCGTCGAGGCCGTAAATGCGGCCATCAAGAAGGCGGCAAGCGGCCCGCTCAAGGGTGTGCTGAACTACATCGACGAGCCGCTTGTTTCCAGCGACTTCAATCACAATCCGGCGAGCTCCATTTTCGATTCCCTGGAAACCCAGGTAATCGACGGCAAGCTGGTGCGTGTGCTCAGCTGGTACGACAACGAGTGGGGTTTCTCCAACCGCATGGTGGATGTCGCTTCGCTGGTCGGCAAGCTGGGCTGATCGCTAGTCATGGCGGCGCCGGTTTTCAATGCGCTCGACGGCGTTGATGTCGCGGGCAAGCGCGTGTTGGTGCGTGTTGACCTGAACGTGCCGCTTCGCGACGGCAAGATCGGCGACATGACGCGGATCGAGCGGGTGGCCCCGACCTTGAAGGAGCTTGCGGGGAAGGGCGCGCGGGTCGTCGTGCTGGCGCATTTCGACCGGCCCAACGGCAAGGTGGTCCCCGAAATGTCTCTGGCGCCGCTGGCCGGGGCGCTGTCCCGGGTGCTGGGGCGCGACGTCGCCTTTGGCGCCGATTGCGTCGGCGCGGCGGCGGCAAGCGTGGTCGGTGGACTGGCGGACGGCGATGTCGCGCTGCTGGAAAACCTGCGGTTCCATCCGGGTGAAGAAGCCAACGATGCCGTCTTTGCCGCCGAACTGGCGGAGCTTGGCGAAATATATGTCGGCGATGCGTTCTCCGCCGCGCACCGGGCGCATGCCTCCATCGAGGGCATTACCCACCTGTTGCCGTCCTATGCCGGGCGCCTGATGCAGGCGGAACTGGAAGCGCTTGGCGCGGCCCTGGGCGAGCCCAAGCGCCCGGTCGCCGCGTTGGTCGGCGGCGCCAAGGTTTCGACCAAGCTCGACCTGCTGGGCAACCTGTCGGGCCGGGTGGACAAGCTGGTCATCGGTGGCGGCATGGCCAACACGTTCCTGTTCGCAAAGGGTATCAACATCGGCAAGTCGCTTTGCGAAACAGATCTTGCCGATACCGCGCGCGATATCCTGGCGACGGCGAAAAAAAATGGCTGCGATATTCTGCTGCCCGTTGACGCGGTGGTGGCGCCCGCGATCGATGCCGGTTCGCAGGCGCGCACCGTGCCCATTGATGCGGTCGGCGCCGACGACATGATTCTCGATGTCGGCGATGAAACCGTCCATGCGCTGATTGCTGCCCTTGGCGAATGCCGGACGCTGGTATGGAACGGGCCGCTCGGCGCTTTTGAATTTCCCCCGTTCGATGCCGGAACCAACGCGGTCGCCCGCGCAACCGCCGACATGACGGCGCGGGGCGATATGCTTTCAGTTGCCGGCGGCGGCGATACCGTGGCGGCACTGGCGCACGCCGGGGTGGGGGAACGGTTCTCTTACGTTTCCACCGCCGGGGGCGCGTTCCTCGAATGGATGGAAGGCAAGGAATTGCCGGGGGTGGCGGCGCTTGCGCGCGCCGCCGGCTAGCCCGATAAGGCCTATTTATCTCAGGAAGCTTGTGCCCGGGCGCGCAATCTGCCGCGCGGCTCCATCGTCAATATTGTCGTCTAGTTTGATCTAGTCGGTTTTGGGCGCCAGCCCGACCAGGGCGCGGGCGAAGTCCGCCGCCGCGAAGGGGCGCAGGTCTTCGATGCCTTCACCGACGCCAATGGCATTGATCGGAATCTGTAGCCGATCCGCCAGTGCCACCACTACGCCGCCCTTGGCGGACCCGTCCAGCTTGGTCACGATCAGCCCGGTTACGTCGGTAATCGTACGAAAGGTTTCGGCCTGGGCATGGGCGTTCTGGCCGGTGGTCGCATCGAGCACCAGAAGCGTCGAATGGGGGGCGGTGGGATCGAGCTTGCGGATCACCCGAACGATCTTGTCCAGTTCCGCCATCAGGTCGGCCTTGTTGTGCAGGCGCCCCGCCGTATCGATCAGCAAGACATCGCTGCCTTGCGCCCGCGCCGCGCCCAGCGCGTCGTAGGCGACGGATGCGGCGTCGCGGCTTTCGGTGCGGAAGAACGCAACATCGGCACGTTCGGCCCAAACGCGCAACTGCTCGACGGCGGCGGCGCGAAAGGTGTCGCCGGCGGCGACCATGACGCTGTGGCCACGGGCCTTGATGTCGCGGGCCAGCTTGCCGATGGTGGTGGTCTTGCCGGTGCCGTTGACGCCGACCACCAAAATCACGTGGGGCCTGGCGTCGGCCCGGATTTCGATGGGCCGCGCCAGGGGCGCGAGAATGGTCTCGATTCCCGCTGCCAGTGCCTTGGCCACCGCATCGGGGCCGTCGGCCTGGTCAAAGCGGCGCTTGGCGATGGCGCCCGCCAGCCGGGCCGCCGTCACCGGGCCCATGTCGGCGGTGATCAGAAGGTCTTCAAGTTCGGCCAGGGTGGCGGCTTCGACGCGCTTGCCGCTGAAAATATCGCTCAGCCCGTCCTTGAGCGCCGAAGATGATTTTTTCAGCCCCGCGCCGAGACGCTGGAGCCAGCCGCCCATCGCCATCAGCCGACCCGGCCCTGCAGGCGGCCGTCGCGGGCGCCGGTGATGGTCACGGCGACAACCTCGCCGGGGGCGGCGCCGTTGTCATCGATCTGGACATGGGCGTAGCGCGGCGTGCGGCCAAGGCCGGGGCGCTCGATCAGCACGTCCTCGCGCCCGCCGATGCAGGTCGCCAGGAATCGTTCACGCGCCGCATCGCCCGCCGCGCGCAGCCGTGCCGCGCGGTCCTTGACGACGGCGCCGGGCAGGGCCGGCATCCTCGCCGCCGGGGTGCCGGGGCGCGCCGAATAGGGAAAGACATGCAGCCAGGTCAGGCCCGCGTCCTCGACCAGCGCCAGGGAATTGTCGAACATGGCGTCGGTTTCCGTGGGGAAGCCCGCGATCAGGTCGGCGCCGAAAACGATCTCGGGCCGCGCGGCACGCACCGCGTCGCAGAAGTCCACGGCCTGGGCACGGCTGTGGCGCCGCTTCATGCGCTTGAGAATCATGTCGTCACCGGCCTGCAGGCTGAGATGCAGGTGCGGCATCAGGCGCGGCTCTCCGGTGATCAGGTCCATCAGCGTGTCGTCCACCTCGGCGACATCGATGGATGACAGGCGCAGGCGGGTCAGCGCGGGCACGGAATCGAGCAGTTCGCGCACCATGTCGCCGAGCGCGGGCAGGTCCGCCCGTTCGGTACCGTAAGCGGTCAGGTCAACGCCGGTCAGCACCATTTCGCCGTAGCCCGCTGCCGTCAGCCGCCGGGCCTGATTGATGATGTCGGCGACCGGCGCGGAGCGCGACGGCCCGCGTCCGAAAGGAATGATGCAAAAGGTGCAACGATGATCGCAGCCCTGCTGCACCTCGACAAAGGCGCGGGCGCGGCCTTCGAACCCTTCGACCAGGTGCCCGGCGGTTTCGCGCGCCGACATGATGTCGTTGACGACGACCCGTGCCATGCCGGGATCGCCGGCCAGACGGTCGAAGGTTTCCGCCTTCAGCTTGTCGGCGTTGCCGATGACGTGATCGACCTCGGGCATGGTGGCGAAGCTGTCGGCATTGACCTGGGCGGCGCAGCCGGTGACGACGATGGTGGCGTCCGGGTTGTCGCGGCGGGCGCGGCGGATCGCCTGGCGCGCCTGGCGTTCGGCACTGGTGGTGACGGCGCAGGTATTGACGATGATGGCGTCCTTCAGGCCCGCGCGTGCGGCGTGGGCGCGCATGACCTCGGCCTCGAAGGTATTGAGGCGGCAGCCGAAACTGACCACATCGGCGCCGGGCTTGGGATCGCCGTCGAGGCTCACGGGTCCACCAGCGACGGGTTGAGAAGCCCGGTGAAGGCAGCGGAAACCGGGCCGGTCATCAGCACGTGATTATCGTCTTCGCGCCATTCGACGGTCAGCTCGCCGCCGTCCAGGGTGCAGCGCACGCGCCGCTCAAGCAGCTTCATGCGCACACCGCCGACGACCGCGGCGCAGGAGCCGGTAGCACAGGCGAGCGTCAGCCCGGCGCCGCGTTCCCACACCCGCAGGCGAATGTGATCGCGTTCCAGCACCTGGGCGAAGCCGATATTGGCGCGTTCGGGAAACATGGGGTGATGTTCCAGCCCCGGCCCGATGGCGGGAATGTCGAGGGCCTCGATATCCTCGACGAAGAACGTGACGTGGGGGTTGCCCATGGAGCACGCCACCGCCAAGCCCGGCGCGCCGTCACCAAGATCGAGGGCCAGCGTGTCGGCCTTGTCGGCCAGCGGCACCTGGTTCCATTTCAGGCCCGGCTCACCCATGTCCACGGTGACCCCGCCGTCGCTGCCGGTGCCGATCAGGATTCCGGCCTCGGTCTCGATCACGGCTTCGTCGTTGCCCGATTCGTTCATCAACAGCGCCGCGACACAGCGCGTGGCGTTGCCGCAGGCAGCCGAAGCCCCGCCATCGGCGTTGCGAATGGCCATGAAGGCCTGGGCATCGCGGTTGCGGGCCTTGCCCAGCACGATGAGCTGGTCGCAGCCCACCCCGGTGCGCCGGTCGGCAATGCGCCGCGCGGCCTCGGCATTGATTTCCAGGGGTTCGGCGCGGGCGTCGATGATCACGAAGTCGTTGCCGAGCCCGTGCATCTTGATGAAGGCGATCTGATCCATGGGGGCTTATATGGCCCCTTTCGGGGGGAAAGCAACGGATTTCCGGCCTTTCCCGAGGGGGCGACGGGGCCCAGGAGGGTTGAAAAGGGGCCGGAATCGCTTGACTTGGCCGGGGGGCGCCCCTAAATTCCGCCCGCTCTCACCTTTGCTTACAGAGAGCTTCCCGGCGTCGCCGGGAGGTCCGCCAGCCCGCGAGTTTCGCGCACTGGCGCGAGCGTCGTTTGGATTATCGGTCCCGCAAGGACCCGGAAGGACCCTGTTCGTCATGTTCGAAAGCCTCGGCAACCGGCTCACGGACGTTTTCGGCAAGCTCACCCGCAAGGGCGCGCTGCGCGAGGGCGACGTTGACGAAGCGCTGCGCGAAGTTCGCGTCGCGTTGCTGGAAGCCGATGTCGCCCTGCCGGTGGTCAAGGACTTCCTCGCCACCGTGCGCGAACGCGCCGTGGGCGAAGCGGTTATCCGCTCGGTCACGCCGGGCCAGATGGTCGTCAAGATCGTCCATGACGCGCTGACCGATCTGCTGGGCGGCACCAACCTTGGTCTCAACCTCGCGGTCTCGCCGCCCGCGGTCATCATGATGGTCGGCCTGCAAGGCTCGGGCAAGACGACATCGGCCGCCAAGATCGCGTCGCGCCTTTCGGGCAGGGACAAGAAGAAAGTCCTGATGGCGTCGCTCGACACCCAGCGTCCCGCCGCCCAGGACCAGCTTGCCGTTCTCGGCCGCCAGGCGGGTATCGAAACCCTGCCCATCGTCGCCGGCCAGCCCGCGACGGAAATCGCCAAGCGGGCGCTCGCCTCGGCGCGGTTGCAGGGCTACGACGTCGTGATCCTCGATACCGCCGGTCGCCTCGCGGTGGACGAGTTGCTGATGAACGAGGCGGCGGAAATTCACGCGCTGGCCAATCCGGTCGAAACCCTTCTGGTTGCCGATGCGATGACCGGTCAGGACGCGGTCAACGTGGCCCGCGCCTTCAAGGATCGTGTGCAGGTTACCGGCATCGTGCTGACCCGCGTCGATGGCGATGCCCGTGGCGGCGCGGCGCTGTCCATGCGGGCCGTGGCGGAAGTCCCGGTCAAGCTGATCGGCACCGGCGAAAAGCTCGATGCCCTTGAAGATTTTCATCCCGAACGCATCGCATCGCGCATCCTGGGCCAGGGCGACGTGGTCAGCCTGGTGGAAAAGGCGGCCGAGCAGGTCGATCAGCAGGAGGCCGAAAAGCTTGCCCGCAAGATGCAGAAGGGATCGTTCGATCTCGACGACATGGCGGAACAGCTGGAAAAGCTGACCAAGATGGGCGGGCTATCGTCCATGCTCAACATGCTGCCGGGTGCGCGTGACATTCGCCAGAAACTGAAGGGCGTGAACCTGGACGACCGCATGATGGCGCGCCAGATCGCGATCATCCAGTCTATGACCCCGGCGGAACGGCGCAACGTCAAGCTGCTGAACGGTTCGCGCAAGCGGCGCATCGCGGCGGGCGCAGGCATGCAGGTGCCTGACGTCAATCGCCTGCTCAAGCAGTTCATGGAAATGAGCAAGATGATGAAGCGCGCCGGCAAGATGGGCAAGAAAGGCATGATGCGGTCCATGCCGGGGATGATGCCCGGCGGCATGCCGCCGGGTGGTATGCCGCCCGGCTTTGGACCGCGGTAGAGATTTCTGAATTTGTGAGTTTGTGAATTTCAACGAAACAACCCTCAACGCATCGCGTACACGGAAAGGAAAGTAACCAGCATGGCATTGAAGATCAGACTTTCGCGCGGCGGCGCCAAGAAGCGCCCCTTCTATCGCATCGTCGTTGCCGATTCGCGCAAGGCGCGTGACGGCCGTTACATCGAGCGGGTGGGTCACTTCGACCCGATGCTGCCCAAGGACAACGCCACGCGGGTGGTGCTGAACGAGGAGCGCATCAAGCATTGGCTTTCCTCCGGCGCGCTGCCTTCGCCGCGCGTCCAGGGCTTCCTGCATGCGGTGGGCCTGGCCGAAAAGCCGGCGATCCCGACCCAGACCAAGAAGCACCTGCCCCGCGCCAAGGCGCAGGAGCGGATGAAGGCGGAAGCCGACGCCAAGGCGGCGGCCGAGGAAGCGGCGGCCCAGGCGGCCGCGGCGCCCGCGGAAGAAGCCCCGGCCGAGGAAGCCCCGGCCGAGGAAGCGCCTGCTGCGGACGGCGCCGAGGAACAGAAGGCGGAGTAGGCTGCCGTGCCCGCCGCCGGCGATACCGTGGCGCTCGGCCGGATCGGCCGTCCGCATGGGGTTCGCGGGCTGGTCTGGGCCCGTGCCTATACCGCGCGGCCCGAAGACATCGCCGCTTACGGTGCGTTGTTGACGGGGGACGGGCGGCGACTCGAGGCCGAGGTGGCGCGGGTCAAGGGCATGGAAGTCGTGTTGCGTATCTCGGGCGTCACCGATCGCGATCAGGCGGCGGCGCTCACCGGCCAGGAGGTCCGTGTCTCCCGGTCGGCGCTGCCGGAAACGGCGGCGGAGGAGTTCTACCACCATGACCTGATCGGTCTCGCCGCGGTGACGACATCGGGCGAGGCCATCGGCCGGGTGGTGGCGGTGCATGATTTCGGCGCGGGGACCGTGCTCGAGATCGAAGGAGAGAGTTCCGGCGGTGTTTTCGTGCCGTTCAATGCCGATGCGGTGCCGGAAGTGAATATCGAAGGCGGGCGGCTGCTGGTGGCGCCGCTGCCGGGATTGCTGGACGGGGGCGACCCCGATGAAACTGAAGAGGACGCGAGACCGCGAAATGACGGCGAGTGACACCAAGCAGCAGGTCTGGACCGCATCGGTCGCGACCCTGTTCCCGGAAATGTTTCCGGGGCCGCTCGGCTTTTCGCTCGCGGGCAAGGCGCTGTCGGAGGGCCTCTGGCGCCTTGAAACGGTGGACATCCGTGATTACGCGGGTGATAAACACCGCACCGTGGACGATGCGCCCTTTGGCGGCGGCGCGTCCATGGTGCTCAAGCCCGATGTGGTGGATAGCGCCGTCAGCGCGGCCCAGGCGGCGGTGCCCGATGCGCCGCTGATCTACCTGAGCCCGCGCGGCCGCTTGCTCGACCAGGCGCGGGTGGGGGAACTGGCGCAAGGGCCCGGCGTGGTCATCCTGTGCGGCCGCTTCGAAGGGGTGGACGAGCGGGTGATCGAGGCGCGCGGCATGGAGGAAGTCAGCGTCGGCGATTTCGTGCTGTCGGGCGGTGAACCGGCGGCGCTGCTTTTGATCGACGCCTGCGTGCGGCTTCTGCCCGGCGTCGTCGGCAACGAAGCGTCGCTGGCGGAAGAAAGTTTTGAAGCGGGTCTTCTTGAATACCCGCTGTACACGCGGCCCCAGGAATGGGCCGGGCGCGCGGTGCCGGAGGTCTTGATCTCCGGTCATCACGAAAATGTCCGGACCTGGCGTCGCGAACAGATGGAGCGGATCACGCGTGAGCGCCGCCCCGATATGTGGCAACGCCATATCGCCCGCAAGTTGGGCGGTGCCGGCTGAAAGTTTCAATGAAGCGGCAGACGCCGCAAGACGAAGGAAGAGAACCATGAATATCGTCGAACAGATCGCCAACAAGGAAGCGGCGCGGCTTGCCGCCCAGCGTCCGGTGCCGCATTTCACTCCCGGCGATACCGTGCGGGTCGCGGTCAAGGTCGTCGAAGGCACGCGTGAGCGCGTCCAGTCGTTCGAAGGCGTGTGTCTCGCGCGCAAGAACGCCGGGCTGAACTCGTCCTTCACGGTCCGCAAGATTTCCTACGGTGAAGGGGTTGAGCGCGTTTTCCCGCTCTATTCGCCCAACATCGTCGAGATCGAGGTCAAGCGTCAGGGCTCCGTGCGCCGCGCCAAGCTCTATTACCTGCGTGGCCGTACCGGCAAGCGGGCGCGCATCGCCGAGACCACCGGCGCCCGCGCCGCGCGCGATGCGGCCGCCGCCGGAGCCGCCGCGCCGGCCGATACCAGCAAGGACTGATTACGCGCGGGGCGCGTCGCCCTTTGGTGATGCCCCCGCCACACCAGGGAGAATGCGTAACCATGGCCCAGCCCAAGACGCTGTTTGACAAAATCTGGGACAGCCACGTCGTCGAAACCGATGACGACGGGAATTGCCTGCTCTATATCGACCGCCAGCTGGTGCATGAAGTCACCAGCGCCCAGGCCTTCGAAGGCCTGCGCCTGGCCGGGCGCAAGGTGCGTCGGCCGGAAGCCAATCTCGCGGTCTGCGACCACAACGTGCCGACCACCGATCGCGGCAAGCCGATCGAGGATGAGGATTCGCGCATCCAGGTCGCGGAGCTGGAACGCAACGTCAAGGAATTCGGCATTCCCTATTTTGCGCTGACCGATGCACGTCAGGGCATCGTGCATATCGTCGGGCCGGAGCAGGGCTTTACCCAGCCGGGCATGACGCTGGTTTGTGGCGACAGCCACACCGCGACCCATGGCGCCTTCGGCGCGCTGGCCTTCGGTGTCGGCACGTCCGAAGTGGAGCACGTGCTGGCGACCCAGACGCTCTATCAGAAGCCCGCCAAGAACATGCGCATCACCGTTACCGGCACGCCGCACGCGGGCGTCGGTGCCAAGGACATCATCCTCGCCATCATCGGCAAGATCGGCACCGCCGGCGGCACCGGCCATGTGGTCGAGTTCGCCGGTCCGGCGATCGAGGCGCTGTCCATGGAAGGCCGCATGACGGTCTGCAACATGACCATCGAGGGCGGCGCCCGCGCCGGCTTGATCGCGCCCGATGAAAAGACCTTTGCCTACATCAAGGGTCGCCCGATGGCGCCCAAGGGTGTGGACTGGGACAAGGCCGTCGCTTACTGGAAGACCCTGCCGTCGGACGAGGGCGCGCGCTATGACCGCGAGGTCAGCTTCGATGCCGCCAGCATTCCGCCGCTGGTCACCTGGGGCACCAGCCCCGAGGACGTGGTTGAAATCACCGGCGTGGTGCCTGATCCCGCGTCCGCGCGCGACGACAACAAGCGCGCCGCCATGGTCCGGGCGCTGGAATACATGGGCCTGACCGCGGGCACCAAGATGACCGATATCCCGATCCAGACCGCGTTCATCGGTTCGTGCACCAATGGCCGTATCGAGGACCTGCGCCAGGCCGCCGCCGTGGCCAAGGGCCACAAGGTCGCCGACGGCGTGCGCGCCCTGGTGGTGCCGGGTTCGGGCCTGGTCAAGGACCAGGCGGAGAAGGAAGGCCTCGACAGGATTTTCGTCGAAGCCGGCTTCGAATGGCGCGAGGCGGGGTGCTCCATGTGCCTGGCGATGAACCCCGACAAGCTGGCGCCGGGCGAACGCTCGGCATCGACGTCGAACCGTAACTTCGAAGGCCGCCAGGGCCCCGGCGGGCGCACCCACCTGATGAGCCCGGCCATGGTCGCGGCTTCGGCGCTCAAGGGCCATATCGCCGACGTGCGCGAATTCGACGTCGAGAAGGACTAGGGGGAAGTCATGGAAAAGTTCACCACACTCACCGCCATTGCCGCGCCCTTGCCGATGATCAATGTCGATACCGACAAGATCATCCCGGCCCGCTGGCTCAAGACGATCAAGCGCACCGGCCTCGGCCCCGCCCTTTTCGAAGCCATTCGCTATCGTAAGGACGGTTCGGAAGATCCCGATTTCGTGCTCAACAAGGAGCCGTACCGCAAGGCGCAGATCCTCGTGACCGGCGAGAACTTCGGCTGCGGCTCGTCGCGTGAGCACGCGCCCTGGGCGTTGCTGGATTTCGGCTTCCGCTGCGTTATCGCGCCGGACTTTGCCGACATCTTCTATTCCAACGCTTTCAAGAACGGGATCTTGCTGATCAAGCTGCCCCAGGCGGAAGTGGACAAGCTTATGGGCGACGCGGAAAAGGGCGAGAATTCGCGCCTGACTGTTGACCTGGAGCGCCAGGTCGTCATCCGTCCCGATGGTGAGGAAGTGCATTTCGATATCGATGCGTTCAAGAAGCATTGCCTGCTCAACGGTCTCGACGATATCGGGCTGACCCTGAACAAGGCCGACGCCATCAACACCTACGAAGGCAAGCAGGCCAACCAGACGCCCTGGCTGTTCGCCTAGGCATTCTTCAAATATCAGCGTAACGGAAAGGCGAGTTATGGCCGCCAACAGGAAACTTCTTATTCTGCCCGGTGACGGCATCGGCCCCGAAGTGATGGGCGAGGTCAAGCGCGTGGTCAACTGGATGGACAGCCATCGCGCCGTCTCCTTCGACGTGGACGAAGACCTTGTCGGCGGCTGCGCTTATGACGCGCATGGCGCGCCCCTGTCGGACGCGACCATGCAAAAGGCGATGGACGCGGACGCGGTGCTGCTCGGCGCCGTCGGCGGGCCGAAGTGGGAAAAGCTTCCCTTCGCGTCGCAGCCCGAACGCGGCCTTCTGCGCCTGCGCAAGGACATGGAGCTGTTCGCCAACCTGCGCCCGGCGCTGGTCTTCGATGCGCTGGCGGAAGCCTCCACGCTGAAGACCGATCTTGTTTCCGGCCTCGATATCCTGATTATCCGCGAGCTGACCGGCGGCGTGTACTTCGGCGAGCCGCGCGGCATCAGCGACCTGCCCAACGGCGAACGCCGGGGCGTCAACACCCAGGTCTACGACACCCATGAGATCGTGCGCATCGGGCGCATCGCTTTCGAGCTGGCGCGCAAGCGTTCGGGCCGCGTGTGTTCGGTGGAAAAAGCCAACGTCATGGAATCGGGCGTGCTGTGGCGCGAGGAGATGACCAAGCTCGGCGCTGCTGATTATGCCGATGTCCAGCTTTCGCACATGTATGCGGATAACTGCGCCATGCAGCTGGTGCGCGCGCCCAAGCAGTTCGACGTGATCGTCACCGATAACCTGTTCGGTGACATCCTGTCTGATTGCGCGGCGATGCTGACCGGCTCGCTCGGCATGTTGCCCTCCGCCTCCTTGGGTGCGGCGGATGCGACCGGGCGGCGCAAGGCGCTGTATGAGCCGGTGCACGGTTCGGCGCCGGATATTGCGGGCACCGGCAAGGCCAACCCGCTGGCGACGATCCTGAGCTACGCCATGATGCTGCGCTATTCCTTCGATCTCGGCGACGATGCCGACATGCTGGAAGACGCCGTCAAGAACGTGCTCAACGCGGGTCTCAGGACCGCCGACATCATGCAGGACGGCAAGACCGAGGTTTCGACCACCGACATGGGTCAGGCCGTGGTCGACGAAATGGCAAAACTGGCTGTCTGAGGACAGCGGGGCCGGAAGGCCCCGGAGAGAGGATATCATGGCAAGCGGCTACAAGATCGCAGTCGCGGGTGCGACCGGCAATGTCGGGCGCGAGATGCTGCAAACCCTGTGGGAACGTGATTTTCCCGCCAGCGAAGTCGTGGCGCTGGCGTCAAGCCGTTCCGTCGGCAAGGAAGTGTCTTACGGCGAAGACAAGACGCTGAAGGTTCGCAATCTCGAAACCTTTGATTTCACGGGTACGGACATCGCCTTGTTCTCCGCTGGCTCCAAGCCGTCGGAAGTGCATGGTGCGCGGGCGGCCGCCCAGGGTTGCGTAGTGATCGATAATTCGTCCTTCTGGCGCATGCATGAAGACGTGCCGCTGGTGGTGCCGGAAGTGAATCCCGGCGCCATTGCCGATTACGCCCGGCGCAACATCATCGCCAATCCCAATTGCTCGACCATCCAGATGGTGGTCGCGCTGAAGCCGTTGCATGATGCGGCGGGCATCAAGCGCGTGGTGGTTTCGACCTACCAGTCCACGTCCGGTGCGGGCAAGGCGGCGATGGACGAGCTGTTCAACCAGACCAAGGGCATTTACGTCAACGATCCGATCAAGAAAGAACACTTCTCCAAGCAGATCGCCTTCAATGTCATTCCCCAGATCGATGTCTTCATGGACGGCGGCATCACCAAGGAAGAATGGAAGATGATGGTGGAGACGCAGAAGATTCTCGATCCCGCCATCGCGGTGTCGGCGACCTGCGTACGGGTGCCGACGTTCATCGGTCATGCGGAAGCGGTGAATATCGAGTTCGAGTCGCCGTTGTCGGCCAAGCAGGCGCGCGCCATCCTGCGTGATGCGCCCGGCGTTTCGGTGGTGGATCATGCCGCCGACGAAGGCTACGTGACGCCCGCGGAATGCGCCGGCGAGGATTCCGTATTCGTCAGCCGCATCCGCGAGGATCACACCCTGGATAACGGCCTGAACATCTGGGTTGTCGCCGACAACCTGCGCAAGGGCGCGGCGCTGAACGCGGTGCAGATCGCCGAGGAACTGGTCGCAACCCACCTCAACGAAAAGACGGCCCAGGCGTAAGCCGGGACCGTCTTTCCCACCGGCCACCGGGCGCTGAAGGCGCCACGGGTGGCCGGGCTGCGCCCCCTCAGTAGCGCTTGTAGGGCAGGAACTTGCCGTTCAGGGTGACGATGACCCGATCTCCCTTTGGGTCGGGCTGCTTCTTGATATCCATGGAAAAGTCGATGGCGCTCATGATGCCGTCGCCGAATTTTTCCTCGATCACGGCCTTCAGGGTGGTGCCGTAGACCTGGATGATCTCGTAGAAGCGGTAAACCAGGGCATCCGTGGGGACCGCCTGCCCGATCGAACCCCGGTAGGGGCACTGCATCAACAGCTTGGTTTCCTGGGCATTCAGGCCGAGCGCCTTGGCCGCGGCCTTGGCCTCCTTGGCGTTCATCTGCATCTGGCCGAGCAGCGCGGCAGTGGACCAGACTTCCGACTGGCCGATCTTCTTGGCCAGGGCGGCCCAGGTCAGGCCTTTCTTGATCCTGAGGAGGACGATTTTTTCAGTGAGTTCTGCGCGGGTCATGAAAGGGGCTCCTTTTTCTCTTGGGGGTTAGCGTCCGTCGCCGGCCACGGCCGTGGTGAGCGAAGCGGACTGGACTTTGGGAAAAACGACCGGGGGGTTGCGCGGATCAACGCCTTCGACCCGCCCCGCAGTTCTTCCGATCGGCTGACAAGGAAGTCGAGCAGGTGGTTGCGCAGCGGGTAGTAGTTGTCGTGCTTGTGCAGGTCGTGACGGGTGCGGTTGCGGGGCAGGGTATTGACGACGATCTCCGCGATGCGGGCTTCCGGACCATTGGTCATCAAGAGTATGCGATCGGCGAGCAGTATTGCCTCGTCGATGTCGTGGGTGATCATGAACGTGGTCTGGCGCGTTTCGGCGCAGATGGTCAGCAGCTCGTCCTGAAGCGATCCGCGGGTCAATGCATCGAGAGCGGAGAACGGTTCGTCCAGCAGCATGATGCGTGGCTCGATGGCGAGTGCCCGGGCAATGCCGACACGCTGGCGCATGCCGCCGGACAGTTGTGCCGGTTTCTTGTCCTCGGCGCCCTCAAGGTGAACCATGTTGATGTATTGCTGGCAGTGTTGGCGCACTTCGGAGCGTGGCAGGTTGGGCCAGCGCGACGTTACGGCGAAGGCGATGTTTGCCATCACGCTCATCCACGGCATCAGGGCGTGGCCCTGGAAGACCACGGCCCGGTCCAGCGAGGGCCCCGTGACCTCCTTGCCGTCGACGATGACAACGCCTTTGCTCGGGGCATCTATGCCGGCCAGGATATTGAGCAGCGTCGACTTGCCGCAGCCCGAATGGCCGATCAGGCAGACGAATTCGCCCTTGGCTATATCGAACCAGAGATTGTCGAAGACAGTGACGGACCCGTCGCCCTTGGGGGCGGGAAAGGTGCGGGCCAGCCCTTCGATTTTGATCAGTGTATTGCGGTCCATGGTGGCGGCTCCGATCCTTCTATTCCGAATAGGTGACGAGGCGGGAGAGGCGATACAGCACCTGGTCCAGAAGCATGCCGACGAGTCCTATGAACAGGATCGCGCAGATCACGTTGGTGATGGATAGGTTGTTCCACTCGTTCCAGACGAAGTAGCCGATGCCGGTGCCGCCCACGAGCATCTCTGCGGCGACGATCACCAGCCAGGCGATGGCAATGGAAATTCGCATGCCGGTCATAATGGTGGGCGCAGCGGCGGGTAGGATGACGCGTAGCGCCGTGCGCAGGCGTCCGACTTCCAGCGTGCGCGCGACATTGATCCAGTCCTTGCGAACGCCGGCGACGCCAAAGGCGGTGTTTAGAAGCATCGGCCAGATCGAGCAAACGAAAATGACGAAGACCGCCGATACGGTCGAATCCTTGATCGTGTAGAGCGCGAGCGGCATCCAGGCCAGCGGCGAAATCGGCTTCAGAATCTGGATAAACGGGTCTAGCGCCTTGTAGGCGAGCGGTGACATACCGATGAGAAAACCGAGCGGAATGGCGATGGTGGCGGCGATACCAAACCCAAGAAGTACGCGGCCGAGCGAAAAGGCGAGCTGGATGCCGACGCCCTTGTCGTTCGGGCCCTTGTCGTAAAACGGATCGGAAAGGTGGCGCCACATTTCCGAGGCGATATCCACCGGGGTCGGCATCGCCGATCCGCCTTTGGCCTGGGTGCCCATCAGGGCAGCATATTCCGGATCCATGGGGGTCCCCGCGCCGGGCCCGCCCACAGCGAACTGCCAGGCGCCCAACAGGGCGCCCAGCAGAACCAGAGAAAGAATCGCTGACTTGAGTGATACCGTATTCATGGGTTTCCTCCTCAGCTGACCCGCCCGATGGCGAAGCTGCGGGCGTAAGCTTCGGCCTTGGCCGGGTCGAATTCCTTGCCCATGATCGTGTACTTGCCGAAGGTCGAGGCTGGCGGCATGATGCCCATTTCCTTCATCACTTTCTGCGCGTCAGTGGCGAGATAGACTTCCTCGGCAACCTTGGCGTAGTCGATGTCACCCTTGACGTAGCCCCAGCGTTTCATCTGGCTGAGGATCCACACCGCCATGGAGTGCCAGGGGAAGGGATTGAAATCGATGCGGTCGGGCACCTTTTTCACATTGCCGAGACCGTCGGCATAGGTTCCGGTCAGCACCTGGGCGACAACCGTTTCCGGCTGGTTCAGGTAATTGCGCGGCGAGATGGCCTTGGCGACCTCGCGCCGGTTCTTCGGGTTGGACGAATATGCCGTCGCTTCGATGATGGCCTTGAACAGCGCGTGGAAAGTGTTGGGCGTTTCGGTGACAAACTTCTTCGAGGCCGCGAATGCGCAGCACGGGTGACCGTCCCAGATTTCCTTCGTCAGCATGTGAATGAAGCCGACGCCGTCATATACGGCACGCTGGTTGAACGGATCGGGGGCGAGATAGCCGTCGACGTTCTCGGCCCGCAGGTTGGCGACCATCTCGGGCGGCGGCAGCACGCGAATCTGGATGTCCTTGTCGGGATCAAGGCCGTGCTCGGCGACGTAGTAACGCAGCAGGAAATTGTGCATGGAATAATCGAACGGCACGGCGAAGGTCATGCCCTTCCACAATTTCGGATCGCGCTTGTTCTTGTGCTTGACGTGAAGGGTGATGGCCTGGCCGTTGATGTTCTCCACCGCCGGCATGGTCCAGGGGGTCGCGGTCGAGCCCGCGCCGAGCGAAATCGCCAGCGGCATCGGCGTCAGCATGTGGGCGGCGTCGTATTCACCGGACAGCGACTTGTCGCGGGCAACGGCCCATCCGGCGGTCTTGATGACATCGACATCAAGCCCGTACTTCTTATAGAAGCCCATCGGGTGCGCCATGATGATCGGTGTTGCGCAGGTGATCGGCACGAAACCGATCTTGAGCTTGGTCTTTTCCAGCGGCCCCGCCTTTTCGGCGGCGAAGGCCTTGGCGGCGCCGAGGGGGAAGGCGGCGGCGACAGCGGCGGCGGCGGTGGATGCGCCGACCGCCGAGAGGAAGGCGCGGCGGGAAGTTTCGGCGGGGAACATGGCGCGCAGCACGGTTTGTTCGACAATGCGGCCGATCAGCGTTTCGTCGCCCGCGCGGTCGTCCGCCCGCAGCGTCGCGCCGGGGGCAGTGCCGGTGGTTGCGGCGCGTTTGGCGATGGCGTCGGCTTCATGCTCGGCGGCGCTGGCGTGGCGGCCGCAGCTGCAACCAAGGTGGGTATCCTTGTCGAAGGGATTGTCGAACGGGCTGGACATGATGAGCTCCTTATGGGCGGCGGTAGGTCGTTGGCGGATCGGCGCACGGGCGCGGGACCGTGCATGTCCAGGACATCGCAAGCCGTATGCCAAGCCGCGATCGGCACCGCGTGGCGCCGGAAACGGATTGTTTTTCAAAGAGGTGGATGCCGGCGGGGCGGCTGGCGATGGGGTGGCCCGGCCCGGTCACCCGACAAAAATGCCTAATAAATAATCAAATTAAAATCCATGATCAAAAAATCGGCAATATCGGGGCCTAGGATATAGGCGGCGTCGGCGCCCCGGCGCCGAAGGTGCCGGGAAAGGCCAGGAGGGCCAGCCCGAAAACAAGGATCAACGCGCCCGACACCCGGTTGATCCAAAGAATGCCGCGTTCGTTGATGCGCCCGTGGGCGAGGCTGCTGAGCAGCGCCAGCAGCGTCCACCAGGCGGCCGCCCCGGCGGCGACGCCGGCGACGAGGGAAACCCCGAGACCGGTTGCGCTTTCAATCCCGGTGATGTCGATGAAGGCGAAGATCCCGGCGAAGGACACCAGGGTGATCGGGTTGGTGATCATGATGGCGAAGGCGGCGGCGAAATTACCGATGTGAAAATCGAGCCGCGATGAGGATGGCTTGGCCGCCAGGCGTTGTTCGCGTTCTTCCGCGGCTTCCCGTCGCTCGGCGCGAACCGGCAGATGGCGCGACAGCGCAAGACGCAGGCCAAGGACGATCAGGATCACGCCGCCGCCGATCCGCAGCACATTGTTGTAGGCCATGATGGTGCTGGCGATAAAGCCGAGCCCAAGGGCCGCGACCGCGCCGAAGATCGTGTCGGCCGCAGTGGCGCCGAGGCCGCAGACGTAACCGGCAAAGCGGCCGTGGGCGATGGTGCGATGGATACACATCACCGCGACCGGCCCCACCGGCGCGGCCACCAGGAACCCGACCATCAGGCCCTTGATGAAAAATTCGGCTGTATCCATGGTGCTTGCGGGCAATTCCTTGGCGGCGGACAGATTATTTCATAGACCTTGCGGGGCGCCGATACAACGCCGGCAGGCTTGCGGCCATGGTGGTGAATGCCTAGTCTCTGGCGCCATCGGGGGCGCGAAGCGGAAGAGGGACGCGATGACGCAAGGACATGAAGATCATGAACAGGGCGCGCGCGCCTGCCCGCGCCGCAGTTGCCTCTACATGCCGGGTGGCAACGAACGCGCCCTTGAAAAGGGCAAGGCCCTGCCCGCCGATGTGCTGATTTTCGATCTCGAGGATTCGGTTGCTGCCGATGCCAAGATTGCCGCGCGTGAACGTGTCTGTGCCGCGCTTGTGGCGGGGGGATATGGCGCGCGCGAATTGGTGGTGCGCGTCAACGGGCTGGATACGCCGTGGGGCGCGGACGATATCGCCGCCGCCGCCGCCGCCGGGGCGGACGCGGTGCTTTTGCCCAAGGTCACCCGTGCCGAGGATATCGCCGCTGCCGGTGCCGCCCTTGATGCGTCGGGAACGCCCGCGCATCTATGGGCGATGATGGAAACGGCGCGCGGGATTCTCGATGCGCCCGCCATTGCCGACGCACACCCGCGTCTTGTCTTGTTTGCCATGGGGCTCGAGGACTTCGCCAAGGAGCTGCACGCCGACAATGCCGCACCGCGCACGGCGATGCTTTACGCGCTGGAGCGCGTCGTCCTGGTGGCGCGCGCCTTCGGCCTCGGCGTGCTTGATGGCGTCTACCCGGCCTTCACAGATGACGATGGCCTGGCCGCGGCCTGTGCCCAGGGCCGCGCGCTCGGCTTCGACGGCAAGCAGCTTATCCACCCGCGCCAGATCGACGCGGCCAATGCCGCCTTCGCGCCAAGTGCCGAGAACGTTGCCCAGGCCCGCGAACTGATTGCTGCGTTTGAGGCCGCCCGCGCCGCCGGCGCCGGTGTCGCGGTACATGACGGCAAGATGGTCGAGGCCCTGCATGTCAGCGCGGCGCGTAACCTAATCGCGTTTGCCGAGGCCATCGCAGCGCGCGACTGACCCCACATGCTGGGGCATCAACGCGCTGTTCCCCAAAATTTGGTTGTCCTGTGGATAACTTCTGGATTAAAAAAGGGGCGTCAGGCGCGCCGCGACCAAAGGTCTCGTGCATTGCCCCGCGAAGGACACTTGACGCCCCGTGAACGTAGCCCGTTCCCGGCACCCGGAAGAAGCGGGGGATCGTCCGGCCCCGTTTGCACCCGCTGCCGCGTCCCCAGGGAGAGAAGCGCAACCGGTGGGGAGGCCGAGCCCTCGCGGGCATCCACCTGTGAAAAGTTTGCCGTTCCCTCGCTGCCGAACAACATCCGTTCCTGTCACGGTGCGCGTTTCCGCGTACCGGCGCCGGGCCGGGGCATGCCCCGATCCCGCGAGAACCCGCGTCGCCGCCAGAAGCCGGTGACGCGGCCAGCCGGCACGGCCCTTGGGGAGACCGGCAGGCCTGGGGGAAGCATCGGCTGAAGGGGGTGGGCCCACCTTCCACCCGGCACGCCACGTTCCTTGCGGAACAAGGCGCCGCCGGCGCCGGGTCCAGGGAACAGGCCCGCCGCAGCGAACCCCTCCGTGAACCCCCGGTGGCTGTGCCGGACGCCTTGGCGCTTGAAGCAACCGCAGGCGCGTGGCGCAGACATCGGAACTTCCATGTACCGGTTCGATCATCGCGCCGGGTCGGAACCGGGCCAAGTAAAAAGGCAACTAAACATGCTTTTTCTTGTGCATGAAATCTCTCTATTTACACAATAAATGCACAAGTTATCCACGATTCTATCCACAGATCAGACGAAAACTTCCGAACCGAAAGTATAAGGCTTTGATTCGGGGCTGTTTTCGTTCCCCTTGTGCGGGGCCGCGTTGACTTGCGTGGAGAGGGGCGCTAAACCGAGGCTGTTTCCGGAGCCGCCTTTTGCGGGCGCCCGGTCCCGCCCTGAGACGAAGTGACAATCCGTATTCAAACAAGACGCGATCAATAACATGAGGGCCTTCCATGGCTGGCGCTGACCGTCCGCTGTCCCCGCATTTGCAGGTTTATCGTCTGCCGCTCACTGCGCTGCTGTCCATCACCCACCGCCTGACCGGCGTCGGCCTTGCGCTTGGCGCGGTCGGTCTCGTGGCCTGGCTGGCGGCTGCCGCCGCCGGACCGGCATGGTTCGCTACCGTCAGTGCCGCGATGGGTTCGCTGGTCGGCCGCGTCGTGCTGTTCGGTTTCACCTGGGCGCTGTTCTATCACCTGTCCAACGGCATCCGGCACCTGTTCTGGGACGCCGGTTTCGGTTTCGAGCTTGAGCACGCGCGCCTTTCCGGGCTCGTGGTCCTGGCGGTGTCGCTGGTGGTCGCGGTCGGTGCTTTCGGGCTTGGCTGCGCTCTTGCCGCCGGAGGTGCATCATGAGCGCACGCAACGATCACTCTCTCAAGACCCGTTTGGGTCGCGTGCGTGGCCTTGGCGCGGCCAAGGAAGGTGCGGCGCATTGGTGGGCGCAACGGCTGACCGCGCTGGCGCTGGTGCCGCTGATGATCTGGCTGGCGGTGTCGCTGGTCGCTCTCGCGGGCGCGCCCCACGGCGTCGTCGTTTCCTGGATCAAGGGCCCCGTCACCGCGGTTTTGCTGATCGCGCTGATCGCGGCGCTGTTCCACCACCTCCAGCTCGGCCTTCAGGTCGTGGTTGAAGATTACGTTCACACAGAATGGCGCAAGCTTGCGCTGATCATCGCGATCAAGTTCGCCGCCGTGCTGGCGGCGCTGACCGGAATCTTTTCCGTGTTGCGCATCGCGCTCGGGGCCTGAGACACATGAGTGACGCCTATCCCATCATCGATCATCATTTCGACGTTATCGTAGTCGGCGCCGGCGGCGCCGGGCTGCGGGCCACCCTCGGCATGACGGCCGCCGGCCTGAACACCGCGTGCATCACCAAGGTGTTCCCGACGCGCTCCCACACGGTTGCGGCCCAGGGCGGTGTCGGCGCATCGTTCGGTAATATCGAGCCCGACGACTGGCGCTTTCACATGTACGACACGGTCAAGGGGTCCGACTGGCTCGGTGACCAGGACGCCATCGAATACATGGTGCGCAATGCCATCCCCGCGATCACGGAGCTGGAGCATTTCGGCGTGCCGTTTTCGCGTACGGCGGAAGGCAAGATCTACCAGCGTCCTTTCGGCGGCCACACGGTCAACTACGGCGAGAAGCTGGCGCATCGCGCCTGCGCCGCGGCCGACCGTACCGGCCACGCCATTCTACACACGCTTTACCAGCAGTCGCTCAAGCACAAGGCGCAGTTCTTCGTCGAGTATTTCGCCCTCGACCTGATCATGTCGGATGACGGGCGCTGCCTCGGCGTTATGGCCTGGAACCTTGACGACGGCACCCTGCATCGCTTCACCGCGCAGACCACGGTGCTGGCAACCGGCGGTTATGGCCGCGCCTATTTCTCCTGCACCTCCGCCCATACCTGCACCGGCGACGGCAACGGCATGGTGCTGCGCGCGGGCTTGCCGTTGCAGGACATGGAATTCATCCAGTTCCATCCCACCGGCATCTACGGCTCGGGCTGCCTGATAACCGAAGGCGCACGCGGCGAAGGCGGCTACGTCACCAATTCGGAAGGCGATCGTTTCATGGAACGTTACGCGCCTTCGGTGAAGGACCTGGCGTCGCGCGACGTGGTGTCGCGTTCCATGACCATGGAAATCCGCGAAGGGCGCGGTGTCGGGCCCGAAAAGGATCACATCTACCTGCATCTCGAGCATCTGGACCCCGATGTCCTGCACGAACGTCTGCCCGGCATTTCCGAGACCGCGAAGATTTTCGCCGGTGTCGATGTGACCAAGGAACCGATCCCGGTGCTGCCGACGGTGCATTACAACATGGGCGGTATCCCGACCAATTATCACGGCGAGGTCATCAACCCGACCGATGGCGATCCCGATCGCGTGGTGCCGGGCCTGATGGCCATCGGCGAAGCGGCCTGCGTGTCGGTGCACGGCGCCAACCGTCTGGGCTGCAATTCGCTTCTCGATATCGTGGTGTTCGGCCGCGCCGCCGCGCTGCGCGCCGCGGAAGTGGTCAAGGCCAACGGTCCGTGCATGTCCCTGCCCAAGAACGCGGGCGAGGAAGCGCTGGCCCGGCTCGATCGCCTACGTCATGCCAAGGGCCCGCGCCTGACGGCGGAAATTCGCGCCGACATGCAGCGCACCATGCAAAACGACTGCGCCGTGTTCCGCACCTCCGAGGTGCTGAAGGAAGGCTGCACCAAAATCGACGCTATTGCCGAAACCATGCCCGACATCAAGGTCAACGATTCGTCGCTGATCTGGAATTCGGACCTGGTCGAGGCGCTGGAGCTGGAGAACCTCATCGGCCAGGCGGTCGTGACCCTGCATTCGGCGGAGGCGCGCCACGAAAGCCGCGGCGCCCACGCCCATGAGGATTATCCCAACCGCGATGACGTCGAGTGGATGAAACACACGGTGGCTTACCTGTCCGGCGCCAATGACGTGCGCCTGAGCTACCGTCCCGTGCATGAGAACCCGCTTTCCGACGAGATCGATCCGATCCCGCCGAAAGAGCGGGTGTACTAGAGGGCCCAGCGCATGGTCGAGTTTACCCTGCCCAAGAATTCCAAGGTCGAAAAGGGCAAGACCTTCAAGGCGCCGGAAGGTGCCACGAACGTCAAGACGTTCAAGGTTTATCGCTGGGACCCCGACAGCGGCGAAAACCCGCGGGTCGATTCCTACGAGCTGGACCTCGATGCCTGCGGGCCGATGGTTCTCGACGCCCTGATCAAGATCAAGAACGAGGTCGATTCGACGGTTACCTTCCGCCGCTCCTGCCGCGAAGGTGTGTGCGGGTCCTGCGCGATGAACGTGGACGGCACCAACACGCTGGCCTGCATCAAGCCGATCGAGGACATCAAGGGCAATGCCAGCGTCTACCCGCTGCCGCACCTGCCGGTGGTCAAGGACCTGGTGCCCGATCTCAACACCGTTTACGCGCAATACGCGTCGATCGAGCCGTGGCTCAAGACCGAAAGCCCCGAGCCCACCGGCGAGCGCCTGCAAAGCCCCGGGGAACGCAAGCAGCTCGACGGCTTATGGGAATGCATCCTGTGCTTCTGCTGCTCGACCTCGTGCCCGAGCTACTGGTGGAACAGTGAAAAGTTCCTTGGGCCCGCCGTGTTGCTGCAATCCTATCGCTGGATCGCCGATTCCCGCGACGAGCATACCGGCGAACGTCTCGATGCGCTGGAAGACCCGTTCCGGCTGTATCGCTGCCACACCATAATGAACTGCACCAGCACGTGCCCCAAGGGGCTCAATCCCGCCAAGGCCATCGGCGAGGTCAAGAAGCTGATGGTCGAACGCAAGTAGCGTTTGCGCCCCGGCCACCTGACGAGGGGAAAACCATGACCGAAGCTCTTTCCATCGCCATGCGCGATGGCGCCGCGATGGGCGCCGAGATCGTTGCGCCCAAGGGTGCCCCCGGCGTCGGTATCGTCATGATCCCGCCGATCTTCGGCATCGACGACGGCGTGCGCGCCATCATGGCCGACTGGGCGGGGCGGGGATGCGCCGCGCTGTTCGTTGACATGTTCCACCGCACCATTCCGGGCCCCTTGGGCCGGGAGGGCGAGGGCCGCGAAAAGGCGCAGAAGCGCTACGGCGAATTCGATGCCGAGCAGGGCGTGAAGGATCTGGCCGACGCCATCGCCTGGCTTCGCAAGGATCCGCGCTGCAACGGCAAGGTGGTGGTGTTCGGTTACTGCTTCGGCGGGCGTTACGCCTATCTTTCGACGACGCGCGGCCTGGCAGACGGCGCCGTGTCGTTTCACGGCACCAAGATCGGCCTCAACCTTAATGAAGCGAAAAACGTTTCCGTGCCGTTGTCCATCCATGTCGGCGATAACGATCCGTCGATCCCGATGACGGAAGTCACCGCGACGCAGGAAGCCCTGGCCGGAAATCCGCTGGTTGAAATCCAGGTTTATCCCGGCGTGGTTCACGGGTTTACCGGCAAGGGCCGGCCGGCCTATGACGCCAATGCCGATGCGTCGTCAACCGCGGCGGCGGCGCGGATCATCTCGGCCCTGGCCTGAGCCGCCGGTGGCTCAACCCCGTTTCACGTCGCCCGCGTTTCTGTTTCCCGTCGTTGCCCGCTGGAAGCGGCTGCCCGGAAATCTTCGGGGCGGCATCTGGATGCTGCTGGGCGGGCTGGAAATGTCCACGGCGATGGCCATCGCCAAGAACCTCACCGATGAAATTCACGCGTTCGAGCTCAATTTCTTTCGCTGCCTGTTCGGCCTGATCGCGCTGGTGCCGTTCCTGATGGCAAGCGGCTGGGGGATTACGCGCACCAGGTGTTTTCGTCTGCACCTTGGGCGGGGCCTTTTGGGCGGTCTCGGCCAGATCTGCGTGTTCTACGCGCTGACCTACCTGTCGCTGGCGGTGGTGATCGCCATTACCTTTACCCGCCCGCTGTTCCTCGTGGTGCTGGCGGTCCTGTTCTTGGGCGAGCTGGTGCGCTGGCGGCGCTGGAGCGCCATCGTCGTCGGCTTCATCGGGGTGCTGATCGTCGCCCGCCCGGTGGTCGATTCGGTCACCATACCGTTGCTGGTGCTGGTGTTTTCCACCGCCTGCCATGCCTCCGCCCATGTCTTTCTGAAAAAGGCCAGCGGCGTCGACAGTCCGGCTACGGTGGTCTTTTATTATCTCGTCATTTCAACCCTTGTGGGCGCGGTGCCGACGGCGCTGGTCTGGACCACGCCGACGCTGCAACAGTTCGGATGGCTGGCGCTGACCGGGGTGCTTTACCTGATGGGCCAGGGCATGATCGCGCTGGCCTTTCGCGCCGGTGAGGCGACGGCCATCATGCCCTTCGATTATTCGCGCCTGCTTTACGGTATTCTTTTCGACATCGTGCTGTTCGGCCTGTTTCCCGATGCCTGGACGATCACCGGGTCCTGCGTGATCGTCGCGGCGACGCTTTACGTGGCAAGGCGCCAGGCGCAGGTGGGCCGCACCCGGCCCGACGGGGATGGGCCCGTTGCGTGAACCGGGTTAAGCGCGGAAAATGAGAAACGAAGATGATCGGGGACAGGCGATGAACCACGGCGACAATATCAATTCCGTCCTTTTCCTGGGGCCGAGCGACGTCAAGAACGTTCTTGGCATGAAGGAAGCCATAGACCTTGTCGAAACGGGCTACGGCGATGCGGTGCGCTTTCCCATCATCAACGCGCCGCGCCGCCGGGTGCATTCGCCCGAAGGCGTGCGGGTGTCGAATTTTCCGGGCGGCATCGATGCGCTTGGGGTCATCGGTTCGCTGACACGCGGCGAACAGGTCACCCATGATCCGAAAAACCAGGTCTATCCTTACCGCGAGCATCCGGTTTACCTGTTGTGGGATTCCAAGTCGGCGCGCCTGAACGCGATTCTTGTCGGCGAAATCACCGAAAAGCGTATCGGCTTTTCGTCCATCATGGCGTTGCGCACGGCGGCCACCACCGGGGTCGGCATCCGTCACCTGGCGCGCCGCGACGCTTCCGTGTGCGGCATATACGGGACCGGCGGCCAGGCCCTGCACAAGGTGCTGGCCTGTCACGAGGAGCGCGGCATCAAGACCTACCGCGTCTATTCGCGCAATGCGGAAAACCGCCGCCGGTTTATCGAGCAGCTGACGCCCTTGGTGGATGCCGAGTTCGAGGACCTGTCGGACCCGCGCGAGGTTTGCCGGGGGGCCGACATCGTCATCTGCGCCACCAATTCCAACGTACCGGTGTTCGACGGCGATTGGCTGGAGCCGGGTACCCATGTCGTTACCGTGGTGGGTTCCAACAATGCGCTGGTCAAGGGCGGCTGGCTGGAAAAGGGGCGACGCGAAAACGACGACCGCACCTGCGAACGGGCCGACATCATCGTCACCAACTGGCGCGAATCGATCGAGACCGAACAGCAGGCCGGGCTGATCGAGCCGCTCAACGCGGGTATCATCACCTGGGACAAGATCGTCGAGCTGGGCGACATCGTCGCCGGAACCCATCCCGGCCGAACGTCCGACGAGCAGATCACCTATCACGCCAACAATAACGGTACCGCCGCTGCCGATCTTGCCCTTGCCCAGCGGGTCTATGAAATCTGCCGCGACGGCGGCCGCGGGGTGAAGCTGGAAATCCCCGTTCCCGGCAGCCAATAAGGACGCCCCGCCTTCCTGCCATGACAAATACCCCGCTCGCTCTTTACCGTGCCGCCCTTGAACGCGGCGACCTGCGTCGCGACCCGGTGCAGGCCCTGGCCGCGGAAAAGCTGGAAAGCCTGTATCGCGCCCTGGCCCAATACCGCCCCGGCGAAGGCGGGGGCTGGCTGGCGCGCCTTGGTCTCGCCCGCCACGCCGAGGACGCGCCCCAGGGGCTTTATCTTTACGGCGGCGTGGGGCGCGGCAAGTCCATGCTGATGGACCTGTTTTTCGACGCGGCGGTGGTGCCGGGCGGCGCCAAGCGGCGGGTGCATTTTCACGAATTCATGCTCGAGATTCACCAACGCCTGCACGACTGGCGCCAGCGCAACCGCGAGGGCAGGGAACAGGACCCCCTGCCCAAGATCGCGCGCGAGGTGCGCGACGGTGCCGCGCTGCTTTGCTTCGACGAATTCCAGGTCAACAACGTCGCCGATGCGATGATCCTGGGCCGCCTGTTCACGGCGCTTCTTGATCTTGGCGTCGTCATGGTGGCGACGTCGAACCGGGCGCCGGACGATCTCTACCTGAATGGCTTGCAGCGCGACCGCTTCCTGCCCTTCATTGCCTTGCTGCGCCATCGCCTTGATGTCTTGCATCTCGATGGTGAACACGATTACCGCCTGATGCGGCTTTCCGACATGGATGTCTATTTCACTCCCGACGATGCCGCGGCGCGTGCGTCGCTCGATGCTGCGTTCCACCGGCTGGTGAATGATGCCCAGGGCGAAGGCGTGGCGGCCGAGCCGGTGACGCTTTCGGTTCAGGGCCGCGAGCTGGAGGTGGCGCGCAGCGCGCGTGGCACCGCCCGGTTCGGGTTCGAGGAGCTTTGCGCCCGGCCCCTGGGTGCTGCGGATTACCTGGCTATCGCGCGGGAGTTTCACACGGTCATCATCGAGGGCATCCCGGCGATGGGGCCCGACAGCCGCGACCGGGCGGCGCGGTTCGTGACGCTGATCGACGCGCTTTATGAGCACCGGGTCAAGCTGGTCTGTTCCGCCGCCGCGCCCCCGGATGGGCTGTATCCGGCGGGCGAGGGGTCTTTCGAATTCGCCCGCACGGCGTCACGGTTGATCGAGATGCAGAGCCGGGAGTACAAAGCCCTCGACCATATCAAATCAAGAAGCGGGGCCGCCGGGTAGGCGGGGCCGCGCAACGCAGAAAGGGCCGTCATGCAGCTCAACCGTCAGGAAGTGGATGATTTCATCAACCGGGCCTTGGCCGAAGATGTCGGCCGCGGCGACCTGACCACCAATGTCACCATTCCCGTGGGCACCAGGCTCAAGGCGTCGATGGTGGCGCGCCAGGACATCGTGGTCTGCGGCATGGATTTCGCGGCCATGACCTTTCGCCGGGTGAACCAGGAAATCAAGGTCGAGCTCAAGGTCAAGGACGGCGAAAAGGCCGCCAAGGGCACGGCGCTGGCGACAGTGGAAGGCGATGCACGCGCGGTGCTGGCGGCAGAGCGGACGGCGCTCAACATCGTTCAGCATCTTTCCGGCATCGCCACGGAAGTGCGCAAGTATGTCGAGGCGGTGACGGGCACCAACTGCACCATGATCGACACGCGCAAGACCATTCCGACGCTTCGCAACTTCGCCAAGTACGCGAGCTTCGTCGGCGGCGCGCGCAATCACCGCATCCGTCTCGATGACGGCGTGCTGATCAAGGACAACCACATCGCCGCCGCCGGGTCGCTGACCGAAACCGTGAGGCGCGCCATGCGGGCGACCCCCGCCCTGACGGTGGTCGAGGTTGAATGCGACACCCTGGAACAGGTGAAGGAAGCGGCCGAATCGGGCGTCGACTGGATCCTCCTCGACAACATGGACGTGGAAAACCTGAAGAAGGCGGTGGAAATCGTCGCCGGGCGCTGCAAGATCGAATGTTCCGGCGGGGTAACGCTGGAAACCGTGCGGGCCAAGGCGGAAACCGGGGTCGATTTCATTTCATCGGGACGCATGACGCAATCGTCGGCGTCGGTCGATATCGGCCTCGACTGGGGCTGAGATGCGCGCCGGCTGGTACGAACGCGGCGGCCCCGCCCATGAGGTCATCACCGTGGGCGAGCTGCCCGATCCGGTTGCGGGCGCGGGCGAGGTTCTGGTCCGGCTTCATGCGTCGGGCATCAATCCCTCCGATTACAAGCGCCGCGCCGGGGCCAAGCCCGGCCCCCGCTTGGTGCCCCATTCCGATGGTGCCGGGGTCGTCGCGGCGCTGGGTGCCGGCGTCAGCGGCCTGGCGGTCGGCCAGCGGGTCTGGGTGTTCAATGCCCAGCACGAACGCGACATGGGCACCGCGGCCGAGCAGATCGCGCTGCCCGCCTTTCTGGTGCGCCCGCTGCCCGACAACGCCAGCTTTGCCGAGGGGGCGTGCTTCGGTATTCCCGCCATGACCGGGCACCGCGCGGTGTTCATGGACGGCCCGGTGCGCGGTCAGACCGTTTATGTGCCGGGTGCCCTGTCGCGGGTGGGGGCGTATTGCGTGCAATTCGCCAAGTGGGGCGGGGCGCGGGTGATCGCGGCCGCGTCCAGCGATGCCAAAGCGGCCACGGCCCTTGAACTGGGCGCCGATGCGGTGGTGCGGCGCGACGGTACGGACGCGGCGGGCCTTGCCGCCCAGGTGCTGGAGGCCACCGATGGCCGGGGCGTGGACCGGGTCTGCGAGATCGAATTCGGCGGCAATATGGGGGTGAACGAGAAAATCCTGGCCGAGGGCGGGGTGATCGCCTCCTATGCCTCGGCGCGGGCGCCCAAGGCGGAAATCACCGTCAGTCCCCGCCGGGCCCGCAACATGTCCATGCATTTCATCTTCGTTTACACGGAAAGCGACGCGGTCAAGGACGCCGCCGCCCGCGATATCTGCGCCGCCCAGGCGGCGGGGGCGCTCCGCCACCGGATCGCCGGCCAATATGACCTGGCGCAACTGGCCGATGCCCATGCGGCGGCCGAAAGTCAGGCCGGAACCGGCCATATGATCGTTACAATGGCGTGAGTCCTGCCGCGTGGCTTGCCCCCGCTGCAATTTCGGGCTAGTAACCACGCCGTCACCCCAAGTTTTTCGACCCGCCCGCATCGCCGGGCCTGCCTGCAAGGGAAACATCCATGGCTCGCAACAAGATCGCACTCATCGGCTCCGGCAACATCGGCGGCACGCTGGCTCACCTGGCCGGCCTCAAGGAACTCGGCGACGTCGTGCTTTTCGACGTGGTTCAGGGCATGCCCCAGGGCAAGGCGCTGGACCTGGCCGAATCGGCGCCGATCGAGGGCTTCAACGCCCAGATCAAGGGCGCCAATGCCTATACCGCCATTCGCGGCGCCGACGTAGTCATCGTCACCGCCGGTATCGCGCGCAAGCCGGGCATGAGCCGCGACGACCTGCTGGGCATCAACTCCGGCATCGTCGAAACCGTCGGCAAGGCGATCAAGAAGTATTGCCCCAAGGCTTTCGTCATCGTCATCACCAACCCGCTCGACGTCATGGTCGGCGTGCTGCGCGATGCCTCGGGCCTGCCCCACAGCCGGGTTGTCGGCATGGCTGGCGTGCTTGATTCGGCGCGCTTCCGTTATTTCCTCGCCGAAGAATTCAATGTTTCCGTCGAAGACGTGACCGCTTTCGTGCTCGGCGGGCACGGCGACAGCATGGTGCCGCTGACCCGTTACTCCACCGTTGCCGGCATCCCGCTGCCGGACCTGGTCAAGATGCGCTGGACCACCCAGAAGAAGCTCAACCAGATCGTTCAGCGCACCCGCGACGGCGGCGCCGAGATCGTCTCCCTGCTCAAGACCGGCTCGGCCTTCTATGCGCCGGCGTCGGCGGCGATTTCCATGGCCGAAAGCTACCTCAAGGACAAGAAGCGGGTGCTGCCCGCTGCGGCCTACCTGACCGGCCAGTACGGGGTGCGCGGCATGTACGTCGGCGTGCCGGTGGTGATTGGCGCCAAGGGTGTCGAGAAGATCGTCGAAATCCCCCTGGCGGCCTCGGAAAAGGCCGAATTCAACAAGTCCGTCGCCGCGGTCAAGGAATTGGCCAATGCGCTGGGCAAGCTCAAGAAGAAGAAGGGCCGGAAGTAGGCGCTCGCCCCGAAACGTGCTGATTTCCCATGAATTTTCACTGGCTTAACGGTTGCGAAAGGTTGCGCGGGTGATAAATTAACCATGTGCGCCGCGAAGGAGAGTTATTCGCGGCTCGAACCCGGCAACGACTGGACACCATGAATATTCACGAATACCAGGCCAAAAGCCTGCTTGCCAAATTTGGCGTCGCCGTCCCTCGGGGCGGCGTTGCCTATACCGCCAAGGAGGCCGAGCGGGTCGCCAAGGATCTCGGCGGACCCGTCTGGGTGGTCAAGGCGCAGATTCATGCCGGTGGTCGCGGCAAGGGCGGCGGCGTCAAGGTGGTCAAGTCCGTCAAGGACGTGACCGACGCGGCCAAGAAAATGATCGGCATGCAGTTGGTCACGCACCAGACCGGCCCCGCAGGCAAGGAAGTCAAGCGCGTCTACGTCGAGGAGGGCTGCGACATCGCTCGCGAGCTTTATCTCGGTATCCTGGTGGATCGCGGCTCCAGCCGGATCACGCTGATGGCGTCCACCGAAGGCGGCGTTGAAATTGAAAAGGTCGCCGCCGAATCACCGGAAAAAATTCTCAAGGTCGCCATTGATCCGGCGACCGGTATGCAGCCCTACCATGCGCGCAAGCTGGCCTTTGGTCTTGGCCTTGAGGGCGATCAGGTTCGCAACGCGGTGCGCTTCATGCTGGCGCTCTATGAAGCTTTCACGTCGCTTGATGCGTCGCTTGCCGAAATCAATCCTCTCGTCATCACCAAGCAAGGCGGCGTGATCGCGCTCGATGCGAAGATGAACTTCGACGACAACGCGCTGTTCCGTCACAAGGATCTGCAGGAGCTGCGCGACGAGGATGAGGAGGACCCGGCGGAGCTGGAAGCCTCCAAGCACGACCTCAACTACATCAAGCTCGACGGCAATATCGGTTGCATGGTCAACGGTGCCGGCCTCGCCATGGCGACCATGGATATCATCAAGCTTTACGGCGGATCGCCCGCCAACTTCCTCGATGTCGGCGGCGGCGCCACGCGGGAGCGTGTGACTACTGCGTTCAAGCTGATCCTGTCCGACCCCAATGTCGAAGGCATCCTGGTCAATATTTTCGGCGGCATCATGCGTTGCGACGTTATTGCCGAAGGCGTGGTCGCGGCAGCCCGCGAGGTGAGCCTGCACGTGCCCCTGGTGGTGCGGCTTGAGGGCACCAACGTGGATCTCGGCAAGAAAATCCTTGCCCAGTCGGGCCTGTCCATCGTGGCCGCGGACAATCTCGCCGATGCGGCGGAAAAAATCGTTAAGCAAGTCGTGGAGGCCGCGTAATGTCCGTCCTCGTCGACAAGAAGACCAAGGTCATCTGCCAGGGCTTTACCGGGTCCCAGGGCACGTTCCATTCGGAGCAGGCCGTTGCTTACGGCACCAAGATGGTTGGCGGCGTGACGCCGGGCAAAGGCGGGACCAAGCATCTCGACCTGCCGGTGTTCGACACCGTTGCCGAAGCGGTTGCCGTGACCGGCGCGAATGCTTCCGTCATTTATGTGCCGCCACCGTTTGCGGCGGATGCGATCCTGGAAGCGATCGACGCGGAACTGCCGCTGGTGGTGTGTATCACCGAAGGTATTCCGGTGCTCGACATGGTACGTGTCAAGCGTGCGCTGTCGGGTTCCAAGACGCGCCTGATTGGTCCCAACTGTCCCGGCATCATCACGCCCGACGAATGCAAGATCGGCATCATGCCCGGCCATATTCATACCCGCGGCAAGGTGGGCATCGTGTCGCGTTCGGGCACGCTGACCTATGAAGCCGTCGCCCAGACCACGGCCGCCAAGCTCGGCCAGAGCACCTGCATCGGCATCGGCGGCGATCCGGTGAACGGCACCAATTTCGTTGAGTGCCTGGAGATGTTCCTCGCCGACGATGAAACCAAGGGCATCGTCATGATCGGCGAAATCGGCGGTTCGGCTGAAGAAGAAGCGGCCCTTTTCTTCAAGAAGGCGAAGAAGAAAAAGCCCATGGTCGGCTTCATCGCCGGTGTTACCGCACCGCCGGGGCGGCGCATGGGCCATGCCGGGGCGATCATCGCCGGCGGCAAGGGTGGCGCCGGGGACAAGATCGAGGCATTGAAATCGGCCGGTATCAAGGTCGCCGATTCGCCCGCGGCGCTCGGCAGCACGATTGCGAAGGTGCTCAAAGGCTAAGCATTTATTGGGCGGAATCTGATATCCGGCATCACAGACCAGCGCCGGTAATCAAGGAAGGGCGGCCAGCGCCGCTTCGCAACATGGCATCGGACAGGACGGATAGCAGTTTTCTTTCGGGCGGCAACTCCGCCTACATCGAACAACTGTATGCGCGATACCTGAAGGACCCGAAATCGGTTGAGCCCGGTTTCGCGGCGTTTTTCGCCGGGCTTGAGGACGACGCGGGCACGGCGCTCCGCACCATAGAGGGCGCATCCTGGGCCCCGCCGCGTGCGGCGCGTCCGGTTCCCGGTGCCGTTAATGGCGCCGCCCCGGCCCCGGCTCCGGCGGCAGGGTATGATCCCGCGACCGTGCGTGCCGCGACGCTGGATTCGATTCGCGCCCTGATGCTGATCCGCGCCTATCGCGTGCGCGGGCACCTGATGGCGGATCTCGATCCGTTGGGCATCGAAAAGGTCGAAGCCCACCCCGAATTGGATCCCGCGGCTTACGGCTTCACCGATGCCGATTGGGATCGCCCGATCTTCATCGACAATGTGCTCGGATTGGAAACCGCGACCCTGCGCCAGATCATGGAGGTGGTTCGCGCCACCTATTGCGGCAAGGTCGGCGTCGAGTTCATGCATATCCAGGTGCCGGAAGAAAAAGCCTGGATCCAGTTCCGTGTCGAAAACACGCGCAATCGTCCCGACTTCAACGCGGAAGAAAAGCGCGGCATCTTCCGTCACCTTGTGCGTGCCCAGGGGTTCGAGCGTTACTGCAACACCAAGTTCACCGGCACAAAGCGTTTCGGCTCCGACGGGGCGGAGGCGATGATCTCGGCGCTTGAGGAAATCATCCATACCGCGCGCCGGGAAGGCGTCGAGGAAATCGTTTTCGGTATGCCCCATCGCGGGCGCCTCAACGTGCTCGCCAATATCATGGGCAAGCCCTATAGCGCGATCTTCTCCGAGTTTCAGGGCAACGCCGCCAACCCCGAAGACACCCAGGGTTCGGGTGACGTGAAGTATCACCTCGGCACATCGGGCGATCGTGAGTTCGAGGGCGAAAAACTGCATCTGTCGCTCAACGCCAACCCGTCGCATCTGGAAGCCGTCAACCCCGTGGTTGTCGGTAAGGTGCGCGCCAAGCAGAACCAGCGCCGCGATTTCGAACGCACCAAGGCGATGGGCATCCTGATGCATGGTGACGCGGCGTTCGCCGGTCAGGGCCCGGTGCATGAAACTTTCCTGCTTTCGGACCTCAAGGGGTATCGCTCCGGCGGCACGGTGCACCTGATCGTCAACAACCAGATCGGATTCACCACGGCGCCGATCTATTCGCGCTCCTCGCCTTACCCGTCGGACGTGGCCAAGTCGGTGCAGGCGCCGATCTTCCATGTCAACGGCGACGATCCGGAAGCGGTGGTGCTGGTGGCGCGCATGGCGACGGAATACCGCGCCAAGTTCAAGAAAGATGTCGTCATCGACATGTTCTGCTATCGCCGCTTCGGACATAACGAAGGCGATGAACCGTCCTTTACCCAGCCGCTGATGTACCAGCGTATCGCCGATCATCCCACGGTGGTGGATATCTACGGCCGCCAGCTGGTGAGCGAAGGCGTGATGTCCGAGGCCGAGGTCGAGGCCGAGCAGCAGAGCCTGCGTGATCGTCTGGATGCGGATTTCGAGGCGTCGAAGTCGTTCAAGCCCAACAAGGCCGATTGGCTGGAAGGCGCGTGGACGGGGCTGGAGGTAGCGTCGGGCGACGAGCGCCGCGGCGATACCGCCGTGGAACTGGACTTCCTGCGCAAGGTCGGCGCGCGGCTGATCCATGTGCCCGAAGGCCTGAACGTGCACCCGCGCATTCTTCGCCAGCTCAAGGCCAAGGAAGAAATGCTCAAGTCCGGCGAGGGGGTGGACTGGGCAACGGCGGAAGCGCTGGCCCTCGGCACGCTTCTGGTGGAAGGCACTCCGGTGCGCCTGTCGGGACAGGATTCGGGCCGCGGCACTTTCTCCCAGCGCCACGCGGTGCTGGTCGATCAGGAAACCGAGGAACGCTATATCCCGCTTTGCGATCTCGATCCCGATCAGGGGCTCTGCGAAATCATCGATAGCCCGCTTTCGGAAGCGGCCGTCCTCGGTTTCGAATACGGCTATTCGATCACCGATCCCAATTCGCTGGTGTTGTGGGAAGCGCAGTTCGGCGACTTCGCCAACGGCGCGCAGGTGATCATCGACCAGTTCATTGCGTCCGGCGAATCCAAGTGGCTGCGCATGTCCGGCCTGGTGATGCTGCTGCCCCACGGCTACGAGGGCCAGGGGCCGGAACATTCATCGGCGCGGCTGGAACGCTACCTGCAGCTTTGCGGCGAAGACAACATGCAGGTGGTCAACTGCACCACGCCTGCCAACTATTTCCATGTGCTGCGCCGCCAGGTGCGGCGGAATTTCCGCAAGCCCCTGGTGATGATGACGCCGAAGTCGCTGTTGCGCCACAAGCTCTGCGTGTCGGACCTTGCGGAGATGGGGCCGGGCACGACCTTCCATCGCGTGCTGCCTGAAACCCACGGCCTGGTGCCCGACGACAAGGTCAAGCGCGTGGTGCTGTGCAGCGGCAAGGTTTACTACGACCTGCTGGCCGAACGCACCGAACGACGCATCAAGGATATTGCCATCGTGCGTTTGGAACAGATTTATCCGTTCCCCATCCGCTCCCTTTCGGCAGAACTGGCGCGCTATCCCAATGCCGATGTGGTCTGGTGCCAGGAAGAGCCGTGGAACATGGGCGCGTGGACCTATGCCGACCGCCGGCTCGAAGACCTGCTGGGTGCGCTCGACGTGCGCGCCAAGCGGCCGGGATACGCGGGCCGCCTGGAAGCGGCATCGCCCGCCACCGGGCTCTTGCGCCGCCATAACGCGGAGCAGGCCAAGCTGATTGACGAAGCGTTGACCCTCGCCGATGACGCGGGCCGACGCGGTGGCCGCGCTGGCGCGAGGCCCGAGGAAGAAACCGAGCGGACCCGTGCGCGTGCGCGTGCGACCGCGAAGGGCAAGGCTGCCAAAGCCCAGAAGGCCCAAAAGGCAAAGGTGAAATAGCATGGCTGTGGAAATTGTCGTTCCCGCCCTCGGCGAATCGGTGACCGAAGCGACCGTGGCCAAGTGGCTGAAATCCGCCGGCGACGCCGTCGCCGTTGACGACCCGCTGGTGGAACTGGAAACCGACAAGGTGTCGGTCGAGGTCAATGCCAAGGCCGCGGGCGTGCTGTCCGAAATCGTCGCCGACGCCGGTGCGGAGGTCGAGGTCGGCAGCGTTCTCGGCCGCATTGACGAAAGCGGCAAGGCCGCGGCCAAGCCTGCCGAGAAGCTTGCCGAAAAGCCCGCTGAAAAAGCGCCGGCGCCCGCGCCCGCCGCAGCGCCCGCGCCGCAAGCGGCCAAGCCCGCCGATGCCGACATGGCGCTGGCGCCTGCCGTGCGCAAGCTGGTTGACGACAACGCGCTCGATGCGACGAAGATTCCCGCGACCGGCAAGGATGGCCGCCTGACCAAGGGCGACGTGCTGGCTTACCTGGAAAAGGGTGTGCCCGCGCCTGCCGCAGCACCCGCGGCCGCCGTCGCCTCGACGGCCGCCCGCGATGCCGGTCCACGCGAAGAAAAGGTCAAGATGTCGCGCCTGCGTCGGCGCATCGCCGAGCGCCTGAAGGAAGCCCAGAACACCGCTGCCATGCTGACCACCTTCAACGAGGCGGACATGAGTGCGGTCCTGGCGCTCCGCGCCAAGCTGCAAGACAGCTTCGTGAAAAAGCACGGCATCAAGCTCGGCTTCATGTCGTTCTTCGTCAAGTCCTGCATGGTCGCGCTCAAGGAAATCCCGGAAGTGAACGCGGAAATTTCCGGCGACGACATCATCTACAAGAACCATTACGACATCGGCGTTGCCGTCGGCACCGAAAGCGGCCTGATGGTGCCGGTGCTGCGCGATGCGGATACCAAGTCCTTCGCCGAGATCGAGGCGGAGATCGTGGACCTCGCCAAGCGCGCCCGCGACGGCAAGCTCGGCATTGACGACCTGACCGGCGGTACCTTTACCATTACCAATGGCGGTATCTACGGCTCGCTGCTGTCGACGCCTATTCTCAATCCGCCGCAGTCGGGCATTCTCGGTATGCATTCCATTCAGAAGCGTCCCATCGCTGTCGGTGACGAGATCAAGATTCGCCCGATGATGAATCTCGCGCTCAGCTACGACCACCGTATGGTGGACGGGCGCGAGGCGGTGACTTTCCTGGTGCGCGTCAAGGAATGTATCGAGGCGCCGGAACGCATCCTTCTTGATATCTGATCGGAATTATTCATGGCCGACACCAAGTCCTTCGACCTGATCGTCATCGGCGCGGGTCCCGGCGGTTATGTCGCCGCCATCCGTGCCGCGCAACTGGGTCTCAAGACCGCCTGCGTTGAAAAGCGCGGCACCCTGGGCGGCACCTGCCTCAACGTCGGCTGCATCCCGTCGAAAGCCCTTTTGAATGCGTCCGAGCTATATGCCGAGGCGTCGGCGGGACTGGATGCCTATGGTGTCAAGCTCGGCAAGGTCGGTCTCGATCTCAAGGCGATGCAGGCGGGCAAGGACAAGGTCGTGGGCGACCTGACCAAGGGCATCGAGTTCCTGTTCAAGAAGAACAAGGTCACCTGGCTCAAGGGCAAGGGCGAAATCGTCAAGCCCGGTGTGGTCAAGGTCACCGGCGACGGCACCGAAACCTATGAGGCCAAGAACGTCCTGATCGCCACCGGCTCCGACGTGGCCAAGCTGCCCGGCGTGACCATCGATGAAAAGCGCGTCGTGTCCTCCACCGGGGCGCTGGCGCTGGGCAAGGTGCCCAAGCATCTTGTCGTTATCGGCGGTGGCGTCATCGGTCTTGAACTGGGGTCCGTCTGGCGCCGTCTCGGCGCCGAAGTGACGGTGATCGAATTCCTCGACACCATCCTGCCTGGCATGGACGGTGAAGTGGCCAAGCATATGCAGCGTGTGCTGCAAAAGCAGGGCTTCACCTTCCGCCTCGGCACCAAGGTGGTGTCGGCGAAGTCTTCGGACAAGGGCGTCGGCCTGCGCGTCGCGCCTGCCAAGGGGGGTGACGGCGAGGATATTTCCTGCGATGTCGCACTCGTCTCCATCGGGCGCGTGCCCTACACCTTTGGGCTCGGCCTCAAGGAAGCCGGGGTGGAGATGGACGAGCGCGGCCGCATCAAGACCAATGCCCATTTCCAGACCAATGTCGCGGGCATTTACGCCATCGGCGACGTGATCGCCGGGCCGATGCTGGCCCACAAGGCGGAAGACGAAGGCGTGGTCTGCGCCGAAATCATCGCCGGTCAGTCGGGCCATGTGAATTACGATGCCATTCCGGGCGTGGTCTATACCCATCCCGAAGTGGCCGCCGTGGGCAAGACCGAAGAGGAATTGAAGAAAGCCAATGTCGAATACCGGGCCGGCAAATTCCCGATGATGGCCAATTCACGGGCGCGGACCGTCGGTGTCACCGAAGGGTTCGTGAAGATTCTCGCCGATGCGAAGACCGATCGTGTGCTCGGTGTGCATATCGTCGGCGCCGATGCCGGGACCCTGATCGCCGAAGCGGTGCTGGCGATGGAATTCGGCGCCTCGGCCGAGGACATTGCGCGCACCTGCCATGCTCACCCGACGCTGAACGAAGCGGTCAAGGAAGCGGCGCTGGCGGTTGACGGCCGCCCCATCCATACCTGAGCTCAGACCCCCGATGACCCTCAAGGCCAAACGTCGCATTCTGCTGGTCGCGGGATGGTGCTTTTTTGTCCTTGGCATTCTCGGCCTGTTCCTGCCCATCTTGCAGGGCGTGCTGTTTTTGCTGATCGCGCTGGTGCTGCTGGCCAAGGCGAACCCGCGTTTCCGCCTGCTCAAGCAGCGCATCCGGCAGCGCTATCCCAAATATGCGGTCCTGTTGGAAAAGGCCGAACAGCGCGCCGCTGATATCGCGTCGGGCAAGATGTTCAAAAGGAAAAGCCGCGACTGATCGGCGCCTACTTCGCACGCGGGTGCGCGGCGGCGTAAACTTCCGCCAGCCGCGCCATGTCCACCGCCGTGTAGCGCTGTGTCGTGGACAGCGAGGCGTGGCCCAGTAATTCCTGAATAGTGCGCAGGTCGCCGCCGCCCGCCAGCAGATGCGTGGCGAAGGAATGACGCAGCGCATGCGGCGTCGCGGTCTCTGGTAATCCCAAGGCACGGCGCGCGGCGCGCATGGTGGCCTGAAGCTGGCTTGGTTGCAGGCGCTTGCCGCGCTTGCCGACGAACAGCGGCCCCTTTTGTTCCAGCACATGGGGGCAGGCATCGAGATATTCCGAAATGGCGTCGACCACTACCGGCAGTAGCGGCACCACGCGCTCCTTGTTGCCCTTGCCGGTGATCCGCATGGCGGGACCGGCGGGCGCATCGCAACGATTCAGCGCCAGCGCCTCGCCGATGCGCAAGCCCGCGCCGTAAAGCAGCACCATGATCGCGGCATCGCGTTTCGCGACCCAGGGTTCCTCCGCCATGTCCGCCGTCGCGCCGATGATGTGCATGGCCTCGTCCGGGCTCAGCGCCTTGGGCACGGATTTCGGCACCTTGGGTGTGCGCAGGGTCACGATGGCGGCGTTGTGGGCAAGGTCGCGGCGTTCGAGCCGGCGGAAGAATCCCCGCAAGGTGGCGAGCGCGCGGGCCGTCGAACTGCGCGCCAGGCCGCGGTTCGCCCGCGCCGCCAGCCAGGCGCGGAAATCGCCGACCCGCAGCGCACCCAGTTTTTCCAGCGTCAGCGGACCGCTCACATGCATGGTGAGGAAATCGAGAAACTCGGTCAGGTCACGGCCGTAAGCCGCCAGCGTATTGGGCGAGGCGCGTTTTTCATTGCGTAGCCACGCGGCCCATTCCGTGGCCGCGTCGCGCAGCGCGTCGTCGAGGGGAAGCCGGCCGGGAAGGCCTAGGACCGGGGCAGGTTCAGCCATGTGCGGATGCAAAGCTCGAGCACGCCGGCGAGAAAGACCAAAAGCTCGCTGCCCTGGGTCGGATCGAAATGCGCCGGATCGCGCGAAGCCAGCGCCAGCATGCCGACCGGCGTCTGCGGGCTGGCGTTCAGCCGCAACAGCGCTTCCGACGCCACCAGCCCGGCGCCGGCGCCGTAAATCGCCCGGCGTCCCTTGATGCCCGCATTGAGCACGATATCGCGGCCGGCGCCCATGTGCCGGTCCACGTCGCCCGGCGGCAGGATTCGAATCCCCGCGACCGAATGGCGCGACAACTCGCCCGGGTTTTCCAACACCAGCGCCACCACGTCGACATCGAGCGCGAGCGCGAGATCGGTGGTAATGACCTCGATCAGTCCGGCGAAGGATCGCGCCTCCAGCAGCGCAAGTGCCGCCGTGTGAATGTGCGATTGCGCCTGGGCATTGGCGCGGGTCGTCGCCAGCAACTCGGCATGACGGCGGGCGAGCTTTTGATTCTCCCCGCGCAGGCGTTCGATCAGAAAGCCTTGTAGGTCGGTGATATTGCCGCCCTCGTGCCGCGTCTCGGGCACTATCTGGGCCAGCACTTCCGGGTGATCGGTCAGGTAATGGGGGTGGGCGGCAAGAAAGGCGCGGACCTCATCAAGGCTCGGTTCACGGGCGGTTTGCGGCGCGGGCGCGGCCGGGCTTTTGGTGCCGGGGGCATCGGGCTTGCGCCGGGGGTCGGTCATTCCGCCGCCACGGACTTATCGACGTTGAGCTTCTGGCCGGTCTTTTCCCAATCCGCCATGAACGCGGCAAGTCCCTTGTCGGTCAGCGGATGATGATAGAGCGCGCGGATCACGGCGGGCGGCATGGTCGCCACATGGGCGCCGATCTTCGCCGCCTCGATGACATGGCCGACGCCGCGGATCGAAGCGACCAGAACTTCGGTACGGAAAGCGGGATGCGCTTCGTAGATTTCGCAAATCTCGGCAATCAGGTTCATGCCGACCTCGCCGATATCGTCGAGGCGCCCGACGAAGGGCGAAACGAAGGTGGCTCCGGCCTTGGCCGCCAGGATTGCCTGACCGGCGGAGAAGCACAGCGTCACGTTGACCGGGATGCCGTCGCCGGACAGCGATTTGCAGGCCATCAGCCCATCGGGGGTCAGCGGCACCTTGACGGTGACGTTGCTTGCGATCTTGGACAGATACTTGCCTTCGCGGATCATCGTCGGCGCATCCAGTGCCGTCACTTCCGCCGAAACGGGGCCGGGAATGATCGAGCAAATCTCCGCGATCACATCTTCGAAGCGTTGGCCGGTCTTGGCCACGAGGGAAGGATTGGTGGTCGCGCCGTCAATCAGGCCCGTGGGGGCGAGGGCGCGAATTTCCTCGATGTCTGCGGTGTCGATGAAGAATTTCATGTTGGTTCCAGATCGCTGGTTGTGAGCAAGCTCGCTGCTTGCGGGTTCTCTTGGCGCCGTTCCGGCACTGTGGCTAAAGTGTAGCCGATGGCCCAAGGCGAAACCAGTTCCGATCCCGGCAATATCGTTGCGTCTGCAAGGGTGCGCGTCCTTTTGCCCCTGGCCTTGCCGGGGCCGCTGGATTACCGCGCCGACCGGCCGCTGGCGCCGGGGACTTTCGTGCGCGTACCGCTGGGCGCGCGCGAACGCATCGGCGTGGTGTGGGACGAAGACGGGGATTCGCAGCCGGTCGATCCGCGCAAGCTGAAAGACATCATCGATATTTGCGATGCCCCGGCCATGACCGACGTGACCCGGCGGTTCATCGACTGGGTCGCGGGCTATACGGTGTCGTCGCCCGGCGCGGTGCTGAAAATGGCGATGAGCGTTCCCGCCGCGTTGACGCGGGAAAACCGCATCACCGCTTTCGCCGCCGCCGATGACTGGCTGGCGCCGGAAGGCTTCCGCATGACCCCGGCGCGGCGCAAGGTTCTGGAGCTTCTCGCCGCCGGGCCGCCGCGCACGCCCGTCGAAATCCGCAATGAGACCGGCGCCGGGGCAGGGGTGATCGCGGGGCTTGGTGATGCGGGCGCGCTGGTGTCTGTCGGTCTTGCGCCACCGTCGCCGTTTGCCGCGCCGGACCTTGGCGCCACCGGGCCGGAACTGACGCCCGCTCAGACCGGTGCCGCCGTCGCCTTGCGCGAAGCCGTCGCCAAGGACGCTTTTGCCGCCGTCGTGCTCGATGGTGTTACCGGCTCGGGCAAGACCGAGGTGTATTTCGAGGCCCTTCACCAAGCGCTCACCCGCGGGCGCCAGGTTCTGGTGCTGTTGCCGGAAATTGCGTTGTCGGCTCAGTGGCTGGCGCGGTTCGAGGCGCGTTTCGGCGTGGCCCCGGCGGTCTGGCATTCGGAACTGACCCCGGCGACGCGCCGTCGCACCTGGCGGGCAGTGGCCGAGGACCGGGCGCCCGTCGTGGTCGGGGCGCGCTCGGCGCTGTTCCTACCGTTTCCCGATCTCGGCCTGATCGTGGTGGATGAAGAACACGACGGTTCTTACAAGCAAGAGGACGGCGTTTTCTATAATGCCCGCGACATGGCGGTGGTGCGCGCCAACCTCGGCGCCATGACCGTGGTGCTGGCCTCGGCGACGCCGTCTTTGGAAACCGTGGTCAATGTCGAGCGCGGCCGTTACACCCGTGTCCATCTGCCCGACCGCATCGGGGCCGCGGCCCTGCCCGAGGTATCGCTGGTGGACTTGCGCCGCACCCCGCCCGAGCGCGGCCGCTGGCTGAGCCCGCCGCTCGACGAGGCATTGCACACCACCCTGGCGGCGGGGGAACAGGCCCTCCTGTTCCTCAACCGGCGTGGTTACGCACCGCTGACGTTGTGCCGGGCCTGCGGACACCGGCTGGAATGTCCCAATTGCTCGGCCTGGCTGGTCGAGCACCGGACCGCTGCGCGTCTTTCGTGCCATCACTGTGGCTTCGCCCTGCGCCTGCCGCCCACCTGCCCCAACTGCGAGGTGGAAAACGCCTGGGCCGCCTGCGGCCCCGGTGTCGAGCGCGTGGCGGAAGAAGTGGCGCTGCATTTTCCGGATGCCCGCGCCCGTATCCTCGCCTCCGACACCCTGGCCGGGCCCGATGCGATGGCGGCACTGGTGACATCGGTGGCGGCGCGCGAGGTGGATATCCTGATCGGCACCCAGGTGATCGCCAAGGGGCACCACTTTCCGCTGCTGACGCTGGTGGGCGTCATCGATGCGGATTTGGGCCTGACCGGCGGCGACCTGCGCGCCTCCGAGCGCACCCACCAGCTTCTGACCCAGGTGGCGGGCCGCGCCGGGCGGGCGGAGCATCCGGGCCGAGTGCTGGTGCAGACCTTCCTGCCCGAACACCCGGTGATGCGTGCCCTGGCGGCGGGCGACCGCGACAGCTTCCTGGCGGCGGAAAAGGGCGAGCGGGAGCGCGCCGGAATGCCGCCCTTCGGGCGCCTGGCGGCGGTGATCGTGTCGGGCCCGCGCGAATCGGAGGTCGAGGCCACCGCCCGCGCGCTCGGTCGCGACCGGCCCAACATCCCCGGCATCGCCATTCTCGGCCCGGCGCCGGCGGCCATGAGCCTGCTGCGGGGGCGCCACCGGCGGCGCTTTCTGGTCAAGGCGGACCGGGGCCGGGCGCTGCAACCGGTGATCCGCGAGTGGCTGGCGCGCACGCGTCCGGGCAAGGCGGTCCGGGTGCAGGTGGACATCGATCCCATGAGCTTCCTGTGACCTTGCTAAGGCGCTGAATTCATGGGTGGAATTTAGGCCACGAATCGTGCCTTCGCTGGTTGCAACGCCCAACGCCCTATGGTACGAAAAGCCCGCCCTCACGGGGGCGCACGGGGTTTTCCGTGCTCATGCCTTGGCGCCGGGGGCGCCATTCAGTTTTTCAGGAGCAGATCCGAGTGCCATCCCAGTCAAAGGACGCGGGCGAAGTCGCGGGCAGATACGCCAGTGCGCTTTACGAACTGGCCGACGCCGAAAAGGCGCTCGACCGCGTCGCCGATGATCTTCGCGCCTTCCGCACCATGTGCGACGAGAACGGCGACCTTGCCCGTCTTGTGACCTCGCCCGTGATCGGGCGCGACGCGCAGGCGGCGGCCTTGACGACGCTGGCTGAAAAGTCCGGCTTCCATGCCCTGACCGTAAAATTTTTCGGCACCCTTGCCCGTAACCGTCGGGTCCGGCTGGCTTCGGGCATTGTTGATGCGTTCCTTGCCGAGCTGGCGCACCGGCGCGGCGAGGTTACGGCCGAAGTCACTTCCGCGACCGCGCTCAAGCCGGACGCACTCGACCGTGTCCGCGCGGCATTGGCCTCGGCGCTTGGCGCCAAGGTTGCCCTGCAGACCCGCGTTGATGCTGCGTTGATCGGCGGGCTTAAGGTGCGGATCGGCTCCAAGATGGTGGACGCGTCGCTCGCCACCAAGCTTCAGAAACTCAGGCTTTCCATGAAAGGGATCGGTTGATGGACATCCGGCCGGCGGAAATTTCCGCAATCTTGAAGGAACAGATCGCAAATTTCGGTTCCGAAACCGAAGTGGCGGAGGTCGGCCAGGTGCTGTCCGTCGGCGACGGTATTGCGCGCATCTACGGTCTCGACAAGGTCCAGGCCGGTGAAATGGTCGAATTCCCGGGCGGCATCAAGGGCATGGCGCTCAACCTCGAAACCGACAACGTCGGCGTCGTGATTTTCGGCGAAGACCGCACTATCAAGGAAGGCGACACCGTCAAGCGCACGGGCACCATCGTGGACGTGCCGGTGGGCCGTGGCCTTCTCGGCCGCGTGGTTGACGCGCTCGGCAACCCGATCGACGGCAAGGGCCCGATCGACAGCACCGAACGCCGCCGCGTCGAAGTCAAGGCGCCGGGCATTATTCCGCGCCAGTCGGTGCATGAACCGATGCAGACCGGCCTGAAGGCCGTCGATTCGCTGATCCCCGTCGGTCGCGGCCAGCGTGAGCTGGTTATCGGCGACCGCCAGACCGGCAAGACGGCCATCGCGCTTGATACCTTCATCAACCAGAAGGGCATCAACGCGGGCGACGACGAATCGAAGAAGCTTTACTGCATCTACGTCGCGGTCGGCCAGAAGCGCTCCACCGTTGCGCAGATCGTCAAGACGCTCGAGGAAAACGGCGCGATGGAATACTCCATCGTTGTCGCCGCCACCGCGTCGGAGCCGGCGCCGCTGCAGTTCCTGGCGCCTTACACCGGCTGCACCATGGGCGAGTTTTTCCGCGACAACGGAATGCACGCGGTTATCGTCTATGACGATCTGTCCAAGCACGCCGTCGCCTATCGCCAGATGTCGCTGTTGCTGCGCCGCCCGCCGGGACGTGAAGCGTTCCCGGGTGACGTGTTCTATCTGCATTCGCGCCTGCTGGAACGCGCCGCCAAGATGAGCAAGGAAAACGGCGCCGGTTCGCTGACCGCGCTGCCGGTCATCGAAACCCAGGCCGGTGACGTGTCGGCCTATATTCCGACCAACGTGATTTCCATCACCGACGGCCAGATCTTCCTGGAAACGGGCCTGTTCTATAAGGGCATCCGTCCGGCGGTGAACGTCGGCCTGTCGGTGTCGCGTGTCGGCTCCGCCGCTCAGATCAAGGCGATGAAGCAGGTCGCCGGTTCGATCAAGCTGGAACTGGCCCAGTACCGCGAAATGGAATCCTTTGCACAGTTCGCCTCCGATCTCGATGCGTCCACCCAGCGCCTGTTGGCGCGCGGTTCGCGCCTGACGGAATTGCTGAAGCAGCCGCAGTACTCGCCCATGCCGGTCGAGGAACAGGTGGTTTCGCTGTTCATCGGCGTGAAGGGCTACCTCGACGGGATCGCGCTCAACCAGGTCAACGACTTTGAACGCGGCGCCCTTGGGGTGATGCGGGACAAGCACAAGGACATCCTTGATGCCATCCGCAACGACCGCGAAATTAAGGCCGAGACCGAGGAAAAGCTCCGCGGCGTACTCGATGAATACAAGCGCAACTTTGCCTGATAGACGCTGATGGCCAGTCTCAAGGATCTTCGCAACCGTATCGCGAGCGTGAAATCCACGCAGAAGATCACTGCCGCCATGAAGATGGTGGCGGCGTCGAAGCTCAAGCGCGCCCAGGAACAGGCGGAAGCCGCCCGGCCCTATGCACAGCGCATGGAGCGCATGCTCGGTTCGCTGGCTGCCGCGGTGGGTTCGCGCGCCGGCGCGCCCCGGCTCCTGGCCGGCACCGGCGAGGACAAGGTGCACCTGCTGGTCGTCGTGACCGCGGATCGCGGCTTGTGCGGCGGCTTCAACGGCCAGATCATTCGCGGCACCCGCAACATGGTCAACAAGCTCCGGACCGAGGGCAAGGAGGTCAAGCTGCTTTGCGTCGGCCGCAAGGGGCGCGATGGGCTGAAGCGCGATTTCGCCAATGCCATCGTCGATACCGTCGAAGGCCTGACCCGGCGCAATATCGAGTTCGCCTCGGCCACCGAGATCGGCGAAACCCTGACCCGGATGTTCGATGAAGGCGCGTTCGACGTTTGCACCGTCATCTACAACCGCTTCAAGTCGGTGATCGCCCAGGAATTCACGGCGCAGCAGCTGATTCCCTTCCCGCCGCCGCCGGTGGCCGCGAATGATGATGCCGCGCCCGGCCTTCAGGCAATTTACGAGTTCGAGCCCGACGAGGAAGCGATCCTCGCCGACCTGCTGCCCCGGAATCTCGGGGTGCAGATGTACCGCTCGTTGCTGGAAAGCTACGCCGGTGAACAGGGTGCGCGCATGGCCGCCATGGATAACGCGACCCGCAACGCCGGTGAAATGATCGGTCGCCTGACGCTGCACTACAACCGCACGCGCCAGGCCTCCATTACCCGTGAAATGATTGAAATCGTGTCGGGGGCGGAGGCCGTCTAGGGCCGCCCCGTAAAGTCCCAGGAGCTGAATATGGCCAAGAACATCAAAGGACGGATCACCCAGGTTATCGGCGCCGTCGTCGACATCCAGTTCGATGGCGATCTGCCGCCGATCCTCAACGCCGTGATCTGCGAGAACCAGGGCAAGCGCCTTGTGCTTGAGGTCGCGCAGCACCTCGGCGAATCCACGGTCCGCACCATCGCGATGGACGCGACGGAAGGTCTAGTTCGCGGCCAGGAAGTGGTCGACACGGGCGCGCCGATCTCGGTGCCGGTGGGACCGGAAACCCTTGGGCGCATCATCAACGTGGTCGGCGAGCCGGTGGACGAACGCGGCCCCGTGAACACGCAAAAGACCCTGCCCATTCACCGTACCGCGCCGGCTTTCGAGGAACAGTCCACCGAATCGGCGATCCTGGTCACCGGCATCAAGGTCATCGACCTTCTGGCGCCCTATGCCAAGGGCGGCAAGATCGGCCTGTTCGGCGGCGCCGGTGTCGGCAAGACGGTTCTGATCATGGAGCTGATCAACAACGTCGCCAAGGCGCATGGTGGTTACTCGGTGTTCGCCGGTGTCGGCGAGCGCACCCGCGAAGGCAACGACCTCTATCACGAAATGATGGAATCTGGCGTTATCAACCTTGAAGGGGATTCCAAGGCGGCGCTGGTTTACGGCCAGATGAACGAGCCGCCCGGCGCGCGTTCCCGCGTGGCGCTGACCGGCCTGACGCTGGCCGAATACTTCCGCGACGAAGAAGGCCAGGACGTGCTGTTCTTCGTCGATAACATTTTCCGTTTCACCCAGGCGGGCTCCGAAGTGTCGGCGCTGCTGGGCCGTATCCCGTCGGCGGTGGGCTACCAGCCGACCCTGGCCACGGACATGGGCAACCTGCAGGAACGCATTACCTCCACCCGCAAGGGCTCTATCACTTCGGTGCAGGCCATTTACGTGCCCGCCGACGACTTGACCGACCCGGCGCCGGCGACTTCGTTCGCGCATCTGGACGCGACCACGGTGCTGTCGCGCCAGATCGCGGAACTGGGCATTTACCCCGCGGTGGACCCGCTGGATTCGACCTCGCGCATGCTTGATGCCCGCATCCTGGGCGAAGAGCACTACCAGGTTGCCCGCGACGTTCAGCGCGTGCTGCAGACCTACAAGTCCTTGCAGGACATCATCGCCATTCTGGGCATGGACGAACTGTCGGAAGAAGACAAGCTGACCGTTGCGCGCGCGCGCAAGATCCAGCGCTTCCTGTCGCAGCCGTTCCATGTCGCGGAAATCTTCACCGGCGCGCCGGGCAAGCTGGTCAGCCTGGCCGACACCATCGCCGGCTTCAAGGGCATCGTCGAAGGCAAGTACGACGACCTGCCGGAAGCGGCGTTCTACATGGTCGGCACCATCGAAGAAGCGGTGGAAAAGGCCAAGAAGATGGCGGCAGAGGCCGCCTGAGCTTAGGAGCGAACCCCGATGGCCGATAAGGTCGAATTCGAGCTCGTCTCGCCCACCAAGCTGCTGTACACCGGCGCCGTGGACATGGTTGTCGTGCCCGGCACCGAAGGCGACTTCGGCGTGCTGCCCGGCCATTCGCCGGTGATTTCCCAGGTGCGTCCCGGCGTCATCGCCGTGCATGACGACGGCAAGCTTGGCGACCATATTTTCGTGGCCGGCGGCTTCGCGGAAGTGACCCAGACACGGCTTACCGTGCTGGCGGAGGAAGCCGTGCCGGTGGCCGACATCGATCGCGCCGGAGCGGAAGCCCGCCTGGCAGCCGCCCGCACCCAGGTCGGTGAGGCCGATAACGCCCGCGACAAGGCCGCCGCCGAGCGTGAATTGGCGGTGTGCGAGGCGATGATCGCCGCCGCGGGCCGCGCCTGATCCCACATACCTCTGTATTCGAAGTGAAATCCGGCCCCTGGGGCTGGTATCGGGGGAGTTTGCCTCCATATAATGGGCGGCTTCGCGGGAATGAAGGGTGTCATGGGCTACAAACACTGGACTCTTGATGACATCCCCTGGGCGCGTTTCGATGCCGCCCGGGTGGATCCCGATATCCTGAAAGTGATCAAGGCCGCGGCCATGGTCGAAAAGAATTCGGCCGATTACGCGGCCTATCTCAAGAACGTGTTTCCGGGCGACGCGGAGTTCGCCGCCGCCGCCGATGTCTGGGCGGTGGAAGAAGCTCAGCATGGCGACGTTCTCGCCCGGTGGGCGGAGCTGGCCGATCCCACCTTCGATTTTGCCGCGCGTTTCGGCATCTTTCAGCTCGGCTACCGCATCCCGGTGGACTCTGAGCGTTCCGTGCGCGGTTCGCGCGCCGGTGAACTGGTGGCGCGCTGCGTGGTCGAGGTCGGCACCAGCTCCTATTACACATCACTGGCGCGGGCCAGCGAGGAGCCGGTGCTCAAGGCGATCTGCATGAAGATCGCCGGTGACGAGTTTCGTCACTACAAGCTGTTCTACGGTCATCTCCGGCGCTATATCGAGATCGAAAAGCCGAGCGCCATCGCCAAGCTGCGGGTCGCGCTGGGGCGGATCGTGGAATCCGACGACGACGAGCTGGCTTACGCCTATTACGCCGCCAATGGCGAGGGCGAGGCTTATGACCGCCGCCATTTCGCCGATGCCTATGCGGCGCGGGCCTACCGGTTCTACCGGCCCGATATCGTCGATCGCGGCATCGCCATGACCTTCAAGGCGGCGGGGCTCAACCCGCAAGGCCATTTGGCCGGGCTGGCCTCCCGGGTGGCATGGCGATTCATGGATTGGCGCCAAAAGCGCCTCAATCAGGCTGCTGCCTGACCTGTTCGGCAAGGTGGCCGAAGCGCGCCACCAGTTCAGCGTATAACGCCCGCTTGAAGGGAACGATGAGGTCGGGCAGTTGCGCGGGCTCGACCCATTTCCATTCCAGGAATTCCGGTTTCTCGGTTTCAATGTTGATATCGGTATCAGTGCCGAGAAATCGCATGGCAAACCACAGCTGACGCTGGCCCCGGTAGCGGCCGCCCCAGATTTTTCCGATCAGCTCCAGCGGCAGGTCGTAGGTCAGCCAGTCTTCGGTGCGGTCCAGGATCTCGGCGTTGCTGGTGCCGATCTCCTCGCCCAGTTCGCGGTAGGCAGCCGTGTCGGGCGCTTCGCCGGGATCGATGCCGCCCTGGGGCATTTGCCACGCTTCGGACACCATGTCGATGCGCCGTGCGACAAAGACGCGCCCGGCTTCATTGAACAGCATGATGCCGACGCAGGGTCGATAGGGCAGGGTATCGGGTTCGCCGTTCATGGCCGTCAGTCGGGCTGGGCGTTGGCAAGGGCGGAAATAGGCGCCAGCGCGATGCCGCGTTCGGCAAGGTCGCGGGTCCAGCGCTGCAAACGGTCAAGCGTCACGGGGAAGCCCTGGCCGATGCCGACGGCAAATCCCGATACGCGGGCGATGCGCTCAATCTCAGCCAGGCGCGCATCGATCGCGCTACGTGAGGCCTCGGCATCGATAAAGCGGTTGTTGATGACACGCGGCAGTGCCAGCTCGCTCGCCGTGCGGGCGGCAACAGAGCGCAGTGACGAACGTGAATCGACGAACAGCAAGCCACGGTCGCGCAGTTCCGTCAGCACCGGGCGCAGATGCGGTCCCGACGTGGTGAAGCGCGAGCCCATGTGATTGACGACACCGACATAACCGGAAACGCGGCCCAAAAGGGAATGTAGCCGGGTGCGGTTCTGTTCGGCCGTCAGGCTTGTCAGTAGCGTATCGGGGCCGGGATCGTTGGCGGGAAAGTTGATCGGCTCCATTGGCAGGTCGAGCAGGACCTCGTGGCCCGCAGCACGGGCGAGCGCGATCCATTGGTCGAGGCCGCGCGCGTAGGGCGAAAACGACAGGGTGACCGCGCCGGGCAGGCGCTGGATCGCGGATTCGGTCGCGGCGCCCGAAAGCCCGAGGTTACCGACGATGATCCCGATGCGCGGACGCTGGTCATTGGCGTCGAAGGGCCGGGCATAGGCCTGCCAGGCCTTGCGCCCGTCGGGGGCAAGGCGGGGCAATTGCCCGAAGCGCGAGGCCTCGATCAGCCTGGGGTCGGGGGCGCGGGCCAGGCCGTCGCCCGGTGGCGGCGGCGCCAGGGCCTGGGTTGCCGGCTCGGATGCCGGTGCAGGGGCAGGAGCGGGTGCTGGTGCCGCAGGGGCAGGCGCCGGCGCGGGTGTCGGCGCGGGCGCGACCGCCGGTGCGGGCGTAGGCGCAGGGCTCGCCGGGACGGCGGGTGGTGTCACCATTACGGTGACGGCGGCGGGGCTGGTGCCGTCGCGGTGGTCGTCGGACGCACTCAACGCCAGCCAGGCAATGACCCCTGCACTCAGCGCCACCAATACAAGGACGGTGGCGGCAAGCGCACTCAGGCCCTTTTTCCGTCCCGGTCGATTAGGGTTGTCGAAGGACACGCCCGCTCCTCTCGGCCTCAGCCCGCCTTCTGCTGGTAAAGCGCAATACCGCGCAGGATGCCAAGGGCGCGCGTGAGCTGGTAATCCTTGACCTGGGCATTGTTGGCATCGGCGTCGTCAGCGGAAGTGCCTTTTTTCTCGGGCGTATCGAGGGCGCCGCGCAGATCCTTTTCGCGGCGCTGATTCTCGTCCGAAAGCTCGGTCAGCTGAAGCTGCTCGACGGTGATATCGGGCGTGATTCCCTTGGCCTGGATCGAGCGGCCCGACGGCGTGTAATAGCGTTGGGTGGTCAGTCGCAGCGCGCCGTGACCCGGCAACGGGATGATGGTCTGAACCGAACCCTTGCCGAAGCTCTGGGTGCCGACGATGATGCCGCGGCGATGATCCTGCAGCGCCCCGGCGACAATCTCCGAGGCCGAAGCAGACCCGCCGTTGATCAGCACGATCACCGGAAGGCCGTTGGTGATGTCACCCTTCTTGGCGTTCCAGCGTTGGCCCTCTTCCTTTTTGCGTCCACGGGTGGACACGATCTCGCCCCGATCGAGGAAGGCATCGGATACGCTGATCGCCTCCTTCAAAAGTCCGCCCGGATTGTTGCGCAGGTCCAGGATGTAGCCCCTGATCTTGCCCTTGGCTTCGCGGCCGAGCCTCGCCATCGCCTTTTCCAGGCTCGACGTGGTCTTTTCCGTGAACGATGTGATGCGCAGGTAACCGATGTCCTTGTCTTCAATGCGGGCCTTGACCGGATTGACCATGACGATGGCGCGGGTCAGGGTTACATCGAAAGGTTTCTGGCCGGCGCGCAGAATGGTCAGCTTCAGCTTGGAGCCGACGGGCCCGCGCATTTTCTCCACCGCCTGCTGCAAGGTCAGGCCGCGAACCGGCTCGCCATCAAGGTGGCTGACCTTGTCGCCGGATTTCAGTCCCGCCCGCGAAGCGGGTGTGTCGTCGATTGGCGACATGACCTTGACCAGGCCGTCTTCCATCGTGACCTCAATGCCGAGGCCGCCGAACTCGCCGCGGGTCTGCACCTGCATGTCGCGGAAAGTTTTCTCGTTCATGTAACTGGAATGAGGATCGAGCGAGGTCAGCATGCCGTTGATCGCGGTTTCGATCATCTCGTCGATCTTGGGCTCTTCGACGTAATTGGATCGGATCTGGTCGAATACCGTTCCGAACAGCTCAAGCTGGCGATAGGTTTCCCTGTTCTTGCTGTCCTGGGCCTGCGCCGGGGAAACAAGCAGGGCGGCGGCTGTGAAAGCCACCATGAAAGCATGTCTGTTCATCCGCTTACCTTACTGTTGGGGGATGTTGCCAACCATGGCAGGGGGTCTATGGGCCTTCCGCCCTGGCGCAGTTCCAAATATAGCTTCGGTGCTCGCTTGGCCGTCGTGGACATAATGCCCACGGGCTCACCGGCCAGAACCCTTTGCCCGACGGCAGCATCCAGACGGCCCAAGCCCGCGAGGAGGCTATGATATCCCTCGCCGTGATCGATGATCAAGAGAGGCCCATACCCCCGAAAAGGTCCGGAAAACAGGACTTCCCCGGCAAACGGGGCCACCACCTGGGCGCCGCGGCGGGTGGCGAAACTTGCGCCCTTGGCCCCGCCGACGCTGGCCCGGTCGCCGAAACCGCCGGCAAGGGTGCCGGTGACCGGGCTGACCAGCCGTCCCCGGGCGCGGGAAATGCGCCCGGCGGGGGGCGCCAGGGTGCCGGGGGCGATCAAGGCGGTGCGGCTGTCGCGCGGCGGTGGCGCCGGGCGCGGTTTGACCTGCCGCGCGCGGCGGCTGCGATCTTTTTCGATCCGCGCCAGCAGATCGCGCAGGCTGCGGGCCTCGCGGGTCAGGGCCTGGGCACGGGCGGCGGCTTCTTTTTGCTGGGCACGGGTGGTGCGGGCCATGTCGCGCTGGCGCGCGGCCAGCTTGGCCAGGTCGGCGCGCTTGGCGGCCAGGCCCTCGCGTTCGCGGGCCAGCGCCGCGCTGCGGGCGGCGGCCTGTTCGCCCAGTCGGGCCAGGGCGGCAAGCTCGTCCTTAAGCTTGCGGGCACGGCTTTCCAGCTGCGGGATGGCGGCGCGCAGCAGCATGGCCCCGCGCAGGGCATCTTGCGGCGTGCGGGTGTAGGCCATCAGGGCTTCGGGCGGATGACGGGCGATGCGTTGCAGCGCCGCCAGCAGTTCCGCCATCCGGGCGCGTCCCTGCGTCAGGCGGGAATTGCGTTCGGCACTTTCGCGGCTGATCTTGGCCAGGGTGTCGCGCAGGTCCTCAATGGCCCGTTCATGGGCCTGTATATCCGCCGCCAGCGCGACCGCCTGTTTGGCGGCCTGACGCGCTTCGTTGGTCAGGCGTTCGGCCTCGCGGGCAAGTTCCTGGTTGCGGGTTTCGGCTTCAAGACGCTGGCGTTCGATGTCGCGCAGCCGGTCGGGGTTCTGCTGGGCGTGGGCAGTGATGGGGGCGCCGAATACGAACGCGGCCACCATCACCAACCGGAGCCGCCGCCGGTGACGGGCGGTGGGCTTTGGCCGCTTAGCCAGCAGCTTGCGCCCCGGCGGCTTCGCCGCTGACGAGCGAGTGCCCCGTCATCGCCTTGGGCGCTTCGATCCCCATCAGGTCGAGCACTGTGGGCGCGAGATCGGCAAGGCGTCCGTCGTGGATGGCGCTGACGCCGGCGGGCGGGTTGACCAGGATCAGGGGCACCAGGTTGACCGTATGCGCGGTGTGGGGCTGGTTGATCTCGTAGTCGCGCATCTGTTCGGCGTTGCCGTGATCGGCGGTGACCAGCATGGTGCCACCGACCCTGGTGATCGCCTTTTCCAGGCGGCCCAGGCATTCATCCACCGTTTCCACCGCGGTGATCGCCGCGTCCAGGACGCCGGTGTGTCCCACCATGTCGCCGTTGGCGTAATTGACCAGGATGAAGTCGAACTTGCCGCTTTCAATGGCGGCAACCAGCTTGTCGGTCACTTCGCGGGCCGACATTTCAGGTTGCAAGTCGTAGGTCGCGACCTTGGGCGAGGGCACAAGAATACGGTCCTCGCCTTCGAAAGGCGCCTCCACGCCGCCGTTGAAGAAGAAGGTGACGTGGGCGTATTTCTCGGTCTCGGCGATGCGCAGTTGCTTCAACCCGGCGCGGGCAAGAATCTGGCCGAGAATATCGTCGAGAGTTTCCGACGGGAACATCACTCCCATCAGCTCGTTCAGGCGGGTCGAATACTCGGTCATCGCCAGGGCAGCAGCAAAGTTGACGACGCGCGGGCGCGCAAATTCCTTGAAGCCGGGATCAAGCAGCGCCAGCAAAATCTCCCGTGCCCGGTCGGCGCGGAAATTCCCCATGCAGATGCCGTCGCCGTCGCGGATGCCGCTGAACCCGTTGATCGCGGTCGGCGCGACAAATTCATCGGTTTCCTCGCGCGCGTAGGCGGCCTCGACGGCGGCAAGGGCGGTGGGGGCGGCTTCGCCCGCGCCCTCGGTCATCAGGCCGTAGGCGCGGCTCACCCTTTCCCAGCGGTTGTCGCGGTCCATGGCCCAGTAACGCCCGGTGACGGTGACGATTCCGGGTCCGGGCACGCCGTCGATGTCGGCGCAGAATTTCTCAAGATACCCAAGCGCGCTTTTAGGCGGCGTATCGCGGCCATCGAGAAAGGCATGGATCGCCACCGGCACGCCTTGTTCGCCGATGATGCGCGCCAGCGCCGCGATCTGGTCCTGATGGGCATGGACCCCGCCCGGTGAAATCAGGCCGCAAAGATGCAGGGTGCCGCCGGTGGCCTTGAGCCGGGTAACGGTATCGCGCAGCTTTTCGTTGGCGGCCAGGCTGCCGTCCCTGATGGCGACGTCGATGCGCGGCATGTCCTGCATCACAACGCGCCCGGCGCCCAGGTTCATGTGGCCGACCTCGGAATTGCCCATCTGGCCTTCGGGCAGGCCGACGTCGAGCGCCGAGGCCTGGACATGGGCCGACGGCAGGTCCTTGGTGAAATGCTGCCATACCGGGGCATTGGCCAGGCGAATGGCATTGTCGTCGCGCTCGGCGCGATCCCCCCAGCCGTCGAGAACACAGAGAACCACCGGCCGGGGCCGCTTTGAAGACGTCTTTTCGCTGCTTGCCATGATTGCTTTCGCCACGCGCGTGCCCTGATGGATCCGCCCCCGCAGGGTGCGGAATGTGAGGGCGAACCTAGCGCGTCGGCCCCGCTATCTCAAGGATTTGCGTGGATTCAGCCGCGTTCCGGCGGCGGCCCGGCCCGGTGATAGGGGTGTCCTGCGTTGATGGCCTCGGCGCGGTAGAGCTGTTCGGCCAGCATGACGCGCACCAGCATATGCGGCCAGGTCATGGCGCCGAGCGAAAGCGCCAGGTCGGCTTTGGACACGACCTCGCGGGCAAGGCCGTCGGCGCCGCCGATAATGAAGGCCACGGCCGGGACCGCGCTTTCGCGCCAGCCTTGCATGCGCGCCGCCAGGTCTTCGCTGGAGCACGCGCGGCCGGATGCGTCCAGCGCGACGGTCACGGCACCGGCGGGAATACGAGCGCGCAACAACTCGGCTTCGCGGGCGACACGGGTGGGAACATCGCTCTTGCGCTTGTCCTCGACCTCGATGACCTCGGGGGGCTCGCGCAGGCGCCGCGCGTATTCGTCGTAAAGGGCGCGTTCCGGCCCGGCGCGCCAGCGCCCCACGGCCAGAATCACGGAGCGCACGGGGCTAGCCCCGGCCCGGCCGGTCGAGACCGTATTCGTTTTCGACGTCGCGGAATTCGGTGCTCCACATTTTCTCGAGATTGTAGAGCCCGCGCACCTCGGGCCGGAACAGGTGAACGATCACGTCGCCGCCGTCGATCAAAACCCAGTCGGCGTTACCCAGTCCCTCCAGTCCGGGCACGCCGAGCCCGGCACCCTTGATTTTTTCGCGCAGGTTCTGGGCCATGGCGCCGATGTGGCGCGGGTTGCGCCCGGACGCCACCACCATGAAGTCCGCCATCGCCGACTTGCCCGCAAGATCGATGACCGAAACGTCATCGGCCTGGGCATCGTCGAGCACCTTGAGCGCCAGGTCGAGAAGCATCCGCGTCTTGTCGGGCGCGGCCTTCTTGCGCGCGCGTTTTTTGGCGGGGGCCTTCTTCCTGGCGGCCTTTTTCGGCGATGCCTTCTTGGCGGGAACTTTCTTCTTCGCGGTTTTCTTTTTTGCGGGCTTCTTCGCCGGGGCCTTTTTGGCGGCCGCCTTTTTCTTCGTGGCTTTTTTCGCCGGCGCTTTCTTTGCGGCTGCTTTTTTCTTTTTCACGGTCTTGGCCGGGGCTTTTTTCGTCTTCGATTTGGGAGCGGGTTTTTTCACGGGATGGTCATGCCTTTCCGCGTTCGTTGCGCGCCCGGATTTCGGTCGCGGAGGCCGGGTGCCGGGGGGTGTGGAAATAGACCCAGGCCGGGGGCGGGGTCGTGGCGAGGCGGCGGGCCTTCCGCGGGCTGATGCGCCCTTGCGCGAAACGCTTTGCCGCCTTGCCGGCCAGTGCGGCGAAAGAATATGTGTCGCGGTCGAAAACCGCAACGGGCACGGCTTCAAAGATCGATTCCCAGGCGCGCCAGCGCGGGAATTGCCGCAGGTTGTCCGCGCCCATCAGCCACACAAAGCGCGTGCCGGGATAGTGTTGCTTGAGGGCACGAAGGGTGTCCGCCGTATAGCGGGTGCCGAGGCCGCTTTCCAGGTCGCCGACCCGGATGCGCCGTTCCGCCGCCGCCATCTGTCGGGCGCCAGCCAGGCGTTCGGCCAGGGGCGCCATGCCGGCGGTGGGCTTGAGCGGGTTTTGCGGGGATACCAGCCACCAGACCTGGTCAAGGTCGAGCCGCGCCAGCGCCAGGCGGGAGATATGCAAATGTCCGTCATGGGCCGGGTTGAACGAACCGCCAAGCAGCCCGACGCGGAGGCCGCCGCGCCCGATGGCGCGGTCAGGGCCGAATCTGGCCGTTGCCATGAACGACGTATTTGTAGCTGGTGAGCTGCTCGACCCCGACGGGGCCGCGGGCGTGCAGCTTGTCCGTGGAAATGCCGATTTCCGCACCCATGCCGAATTCGCCGCCATCGGCGAACTGGGTCGAGGCGTTGTGCAGCAAGATCGCGCTGTCCACTTCGTTGAGGAAACGGTCCGCCGCTTTTGCATCCTCGGTGATAATGGATTCGGTATGGTGCGAGCCGTATTTTTCGATATGGCTGATGGCACCACCGACCCCGTCCACCAGCTTGACGGAAATGATGGCATCCAGATATTCGGTCGCCCAGTCTTCCTCGGTCGCGGGCAGGGCGCGGGGCTCCGCCGCGCAGACATCCTTGTCGCCGCGTACTTCGCAGCCCGCCTTGATCAGGTCGTCGAGCACCGGCAGAAGGTGCGTCGCCGCGACCTTGCGATCGACCAGAAGCGTTTCCGCCGCGCCGCAAATGCCGGGGCGGCGCATCTTAGCGTTCACGGCGACGGCGCGGGCCTTGGCCAGGTCGGCGGCACCGTCGATGTAGACGTGACAGATGCCGTCGAGATGCTTGATCACCGGGATGCGGCTTTCGGCGCTGACCCGTTCGATCAGTGACTTGCCGCCGCGCGGTACGATGATGTCGATCAGGCCGGTGAGGGTCAGCATTTCACCCACCGCGGCGCGGTCGGTCGTGGGCACCACCTGGGCACAGCCTTCGGGCAGGTTTGCTTCGTCGAGGCCCGCGTGCAGCGCCTCCAGAATGGCGCGCGACGAATGGAAGCTGTCCGACCCGCCACGCAGGATCACGGCGTTACCCGATTTAAGGCACAGGCCCGCCGCGTCGGCGGTGACGTTGGGACGCGATTCGTAGATCACGCCGATAACGCCGAGCGGCACCCGCACGCGGGTAATGCGCAGCCCGTTGGGCCGCGTCCAGTCGGCCAGCACGTCGCCGATGGGATCCTTCAGCGCGGCGATGTCCTCAAGCCCCTTGGCCATCGCTTCGATGCGCCCGTCATCGAGCTTGAGACGATCGAGAAAGGCATCATTCTGTCCCTCGGCGCGGGCGGTATCCATGTCGCGGGCGTTGGCGGCCTTGATTTTTGCCGCCTCGCGGCGCAGCGCGGCGGCGGCGGCGTTAAGGGCCTTGTTCTTGGTGGCTGTGTCGGTGCGGGCAAGCACGCGCGCGGCATCACGCGCACGGGTGCCCAGCGCGATCATGGTGGCGTGCAGGTCGGCGCCCGCGGCGGCTTCGGTGATGGTCATGGCCTGTTCACCGTTCAAAATCGTTCAGCACCACGAGGTCGTCGCGGTGAATCATTTCGTCGCGGCCACGATAGCCCAGGATGTCCTGGATTTCACGGCTCTTGTGCCCGGCGAGGCGGCGTGCGTCAGCATCGGCGTAGGCGATCAGCCCGCGCGCGATATCATGGCCGGCGCGGTCGCGAATCACCACGGCGTCACCCCGGTCGAAGCGGCCTTCGACGCTGGTGACGCCTGCGGGCAGCAGGCTCTTGCCGTCGCGCAACGCTTTCAGTGCGCCGTCATCCACGGTGATGATCCCGGCAGGCTTGAGCGTTGCGGCGATCCAGTGCTTGCGGCTGGTGCGCGGATTGGCTTCGGGCACGAACCAGGTTTTGCGCGGTGCGCGGTCAAGGTCGCGCAGGGCATGGCTCTTGCGCCCGTCGGCGATGGCCATGCGGCACCCGGCGCCGAGCGCCACGCGGGCAGCTTCCAGCTTGGTGACCATGCCGCCCGACGAATAGCCCGGCGGCGCGTCACCGGCCATGGCCAGTATTTCGGGGGTAAGCGCGCGCACTTCCGGCACCAGCCGGGCGTCGGGATCCTTGCCGGGATCGGCGGTATAGAGACCTTCAATGGTGGACAGCAGTACCAGCGTGTCGGCGCTGATCATGGCGCCCACCCGTGCCGCCAGCCGGTCGTTGTCGCCATAGCGGATTTCATTGGTGGCGACGGTGTCGTTTTCGTTGATGACCGGAACCGCGCCGAGCTTCAGCAGGGTCTGGATGGTGTTGCGGGCGTTGAGGTAGCGCCGTCGTTGCTCGGTGTCGTCCAGGGTGAGAAGCACCTGGGCGGCGGAAATGCCGTGGCGCGCCAGCGCGGTCTGGTAGGCGTGGGCGAGGCGGACCTGGCCGGCGGCGGCGGCGGCCTGTTTCTGCTCAAGGCGCAGGCGCCCGTGGCCGAGGCCCAGAAGCCCGCGCCCGACCGCGATCGCGCCCGAAGACACCAGGACAACATGCACGCCGCGTTTTTGCAGCGCGGCGATGTCGGCCGCCAGCGCGCCGAGCCAGCGGGTGCGTACCCGGCCCTTGCTTTCATCGGTCAGCAGGGCAGAGCCGACTTTGACCACCAGGCGCCGCGCACTGGACAGCGATTGGGTCATGACGATGCGGCCTCCGCCCCGGCAGCAGCGGCCTGATCGCGTTCGCGCTTTTCGCGGACGTAAACAAGGGCAGCGCGCATCAGGTTCTCGACCCCGTCGCCGGTGACGCCGGAAATGCGATATACGTCGGCCATCTTGCACTTGGCCGCACGGGCAAGCGCGCGCACTTTCTGGGTTGCGTCTTCATCGCTGATCGCGTCGCACTTGTTCAGCACCACCAGCTCCGGTTTTTCCGCAAGGCCGGCGCCATATTCCGCCAGCTCGCGCCGTACCGTGCGATAGGTCTTGGCGACGTTTTCGCCGGTACCGTCAATCATGTGCAGCAAAACGCCGCAGCGTTCCACATGGCCGAGGAAACGGGTGCCGAGACCGACGCCTTCATGGGCGCCTTCGATCAGGCCCGGAATATCGGCCATCACAAACTCGGCTTCATCTATGTAGACGACGCCGAGCTGCGGCGACAGCGTGGTGAAAGGATAGTCGGCGATCTTGGGCCGGGCGCGCGACGCAGCGGCGAGCAGCGTCGACTTGCCCGCGTTGGGCAGGCCGACCAGCCCGACATCGGCCAGCACCTTGAGGCGCAGCCAGATCCAGCATTCGGTGGCGGGCCAGCCGGGATCGGCGCGGCGCGGCGCGCGGTTGGTGGATGACTTGTAGCGCGCATTGCCGAAACCGCCGTCGCCGCCCTTGGCGACGACGTAGCGGTCCCCCGGATGGGCGAGATCGGCCAGCACGGTTTCCTTGTCCTCGGCCAGGATGACGGTTCCGGCGGGGACTTCCATGATGATGTCTTCCGCGTTGGCGCCGGTGCGGTTGGCGCCTTCGCCGGGACGACCGTTCTTGGCCTTGAAATGCTGACGGTAGCGGTAATCGATCAGGGTGTTGAGGCCGGGCACCGCCACGGCAATGACCGAGCCGCCGCGTCCGCCGTCGCCGCCGTCGGGGCCGCCGAACTCGATATATTTCTCGCGCCGGAAACTCAGGCAGCCTGCGCCGCCGTCGCCACCACTGGCAAAGATCTTGGCTTCATCGAGAAACTGCATCCGGGACCTCTTGCCACCCGTCAGCGCCTGCCGCCGAGAATCGCATCACTACGGTAAAAGAAAAAGGGGAATGGCAGCCATTCCCCTTTTTCATTCAACTGGAGATGGCCGCGTATACCTAGTCGCGCGGCGCCACCGAAATGAAGGACTTGCCCTGGGCCTTGCGCTCGAAACGAACTTCGCCGTCGGTCAGCGCGAACAGGGTGTGGTCGCGGCCGATGCCGACATTGTCGCCGGGGTGAAACTTGGTGCCGCGCTGGCGCACGAGGATGTTGCCGGCGATGACCTGCTGGCCGCCGAACTTCTTCACGCCGAGACGCCGACCCGCTGAATCGCGGCCGTTACGGGATGAACCGCCTGCTTTTTTATGGGCCATGCTCTACTCCTTCTTCGCGGACTTCTTCGACGCTGCCTTCTTCTTGGCAGGCGCCTTCTTGGCGGCGGCTTTCTTGGCCGGGGCCTTTTTCGCCGGGGCCTTCTTGGCAGGCGCCTTCTTCGGCGCGGCCTTCACATTGGGCTGGGCCTCGCCCTTCGGCTTGGCGGCCGGGCGCGGCTGTCCGGCATCGAGGATCGCGGTGATGCGCACCACGGTCTCAAGCTGGCGATGGCCGTTCTTGCGGCGATAGTTCTGGCGGCGCTTCTTCTTGAAGACGATGACCTTGCCGCCCTTGCGCTGTTCCAGCACATCGGCGATGACCTGGGCCCCTTCGACCAGCGGCGCGCCAATCTTGGCGGCCTTGCCGTCGTGCAGTGCCAGAACTTCCGAGAAGGTCAGCTCACCACCGGCTTCGGCGTCCAGCCGTTCGATGGCCACGACGTCGTTCTCGGTGACCTTGTATTGTTTCCCGCCCGTGCGGATGACCGCGTACATAACGCTTCTCGCTTGCAGATAGGTTGGAAGGCGGCATGCCTGCCGAAAGCGCGGAATATAGCGCCCGAACCGCGCCTGTCAACGGTTTTCGGGCGGTTTCCGGGGCCTTTTGCCGTTCCGGCCGAGGGGCGCGGAGAGCCCCGGCCAGCGGGGGTTTGCGGCGCCCCGCCGGGGGCCCGGCCGGGGCGGGGAGGGGTGGCGTCGGCGCTTGCCAGTCTGCCCTCCGTGGGCTAGGTTCCGGCTCCCGTCATGGCCCGAAGCCTAGGCTTCGCGGCCGTGGACCCAGTGCGGTGGGGTGCCGGAGTGGTCGATCGGGGCGGTCTCGAAAACCGTTGTGCGTGCAAACGTACCGTGGGTTCGAATCCCACCCCCACCGCCATTTGGCCCCGACATGCATCCCCGCGGGCACTCGAATATCCCATTGTTCAGGCCTGCTCCCGATAACGGAATGCCCGTTTGTCGTTGGCCGCCGAGTGCTTCCAACTCCTTGTTATGGTTAACAAAAAATTAATTGCCGCCGAAATGAAACAGGCCGAATATTCCCACCGGTTACCGTTTTCGCGGCCATCGCGCATGGAGCCGTTCATAACGATAACGGGTCACCCCTGACCCCCAGTCCGGAGACACGCCATGTCCAATCGCCGCGAAAAATCCACGACCCATGATGATGATGTGGTTTTCGGTTCTTCGGAGGCTGATCGGATCAACGGCCGACGAGGCGATGATTTCATCGATGGCGGTGCCGGGAACGACAGACTGTCGGGGGGCAAGGGCGACGACGTGCTGCAGGGCGGCGCAGGGCGTGACCGGGTCGATGGCGGCAATGCGCTGACCCTGATCGGGGTCGACATGCTGACCCTGCATCAGGATGACTCCCTGTTCTAGACGCGCCAAAGGCCCCCGGTTTCGGGGGCCTTTTTGGTGGCCCATCTAAAGCATTGTCACCTTTCCTCGGCGTCCCCATTATTCGTTCCAGGCGGCAGGGTCGCGTGGCCTTGCTCAACATGGGATGAAAAATGATCAAGGCCCTGGCGCAGATCAGCCCCGAAACGTCCAGCTTGAGCCGTTACATGGCCGCGGCCCAGCGCCGCCGGTTGCCCGGCGTGGTGGCGGAAAAGGCGAAACATCATGTGCTGGACACCTTCGCCTCCATGATTTCCGGGGCGTGTTTGCTGCCGGGACGCCATGCCATTGCCTATGTCGGCTCGCTCGGGGGCCCGAAGGAGGCGACGGTGGCCGGAAGCCCCGTCGTGACCAACGCGGTCAATGCGGCGCTGGCCAACGGCATGCTGGCCCATGCCGATGAAACCGATGATTCCCATGTTTCTTCCCACACCCATCCCGGTTGCGCGGTGGTGCCGGCGGCGCTGGCGGCGGCGGAAAAAAGCCATGCCGGGGGTGGCGCGTTTCTGAAGGCGGTCGTGCTCGGTTACGATGTTGGTTGCCGTTTGACCAAGGCGCTTGATGTGGACGCCCTTTCCGCCGCCTACCGCAGCACCCACAGTTTCGGCGGCACCTTTGGCGCCGGGGCCGCGGCGGGCAGCCTTCTTGGCCTGACGCCGACCCGTGCCCGCCATCTCCTGTCTTATTGCGCGCAATTGGCCTCGGGATGCACGGCCAATGTCCGCGACGCGGAGCACATCGAGAAAGCCTTCGATTTCGGTGGCATGCCTGCCCACGGGGGCACGCTGGCGGCTACCATGGTGGCGTCGGGGTTTACCGGCGTCGACGATATTTTCTCCGGTGAACGGAATTTTCTCGATGCCTTCGGGCCCGATCCGCATCCGCAGGAACTGAGCGCCGAGCTCGGCCGCTGTTACGAGATCATGGACACCAATATCAAGCGTTGGACGGTGGGCTCGCCCATGCAGGCCGCGCTCGACTCACTGGAATGGCTGATGCGCACGCACGCCATCACGGCGAAGGATGTTGAAAACGTCGCGGTGCATCTGGCGCCACGCGCATCGCGCACGGTGGATGATGCGCCCATGCCCAATATCAATGCCCAGCATCTGGTCGCGCTGATGCTGGCGGACGGCACGCTGACTTTCGCAAGTTCTCACGATGCGGCGCGAATGCGGATACCGGCCATGCGGAAATTGCGCCGTCTTGTGCGACTTGTCCCCGACGAGGAACTGGCGCGGGCGAAGCCGGCGCGCCAGGCCATCGTTGAAATCAAGACCCGTGATGGGCGCAACTTGTCGCGGCGCACGGTGGCGGTTCGTGGCACCGTGGCCAATCCGATGAATCGCGCCGAGGTGGAAGCGAAAGCGCACGGCCTCATGGCCCCGGTGATCGGCGCGCGCAAGTCCCGGCGGCTGATCGCATCCGTCATGGATATTGAAAACATCGGCGACATGGCGCGCTTGCGGTCTCTTTTTCAGCCAACCCAGAACAAAAAGGCGCGCGCCGGTTCATGACCCTGATTCTCTCCAATGAAGATGTGGAAGCGGCGCTGAGCATGGCGGATTGCCTGGCGGCGGCGGAAGATGCCTATCGTGCCCTGGGGCGTGGCGATGCCGCGACCGGGGTGCGCGGTGAAATCCTCTCGCCCACGAAACAGCCCGAAGCCCTTCATTCGCTTCTGACCATGGCGGGCACGGTGCCGGCGTTCGGGATCGGCGCGGTGCGGATCAATTCCGATATCCTGACCTGGCCCCGGACCCCGCACGGGTTGCGCCGTGAAAAGGTTCCCGCCGCTCCCGGTGGGCGTTATGTCGGTCTTGTCATGTTGTTCAGCACGGTTACCGGTGAGCCGCTGGCCATCTATCCCGACGGTATCGTCCAGCGCATGCGCGTGGGCGCCGGTTCGGGGCTGGCGGCAAAGTATCTGGCGCGGGAAGATGCCCAAACGGCGGCGATTCTGGGATCGGGCTGGCAGGCGGGCGGTCAGGCGATGGCCATCGCCGCGGTGCGCCCGATCCGGGAAATTCGCTGCTACAGCCCTACCCCGGAACGCCGCCGGGCTTTTGCCGATGAATGGTCGGCGAAGCTCGGCATCGACGTGACCCCCGCGCCGAGCCTGGAGGCCGCCGTTGCCGGCGCCGATATCGTGCTGGGCGCGACCAACAGCATGCAGCCGGTGTTGCCCCCGGAACTGATCGAACCCGGCATGCATGTCAGCAGCCTGAAGCGGCTGGAGCTTTTCCCCGAAACGATTGCCCGCGCCGATATCGTTTTCACCCATTTCCGCGGCGGTGAATCCCGCGTCACGCGGGTTTCCGGGGCCGACCTTGCCCGTGATACGGATGCCGCCAAGGACAACCTGACCAAAACCATCGGCCAGTCGGCCATGCCCACATTGTCGGAATTGCTGCTGGGTGAGGCGCCGGGCCGCCGCCGTCCCGAGGACGTTACAATGTTCCTGAATTATACCGGTCTCGGCTTCCAGTTCGCCGTAACCGGCCATGTTGTCTATCAAAAGGCCCGGGAACTGGGCCTGGGGCATGAAATCCCGACGGATTGGCTGACTAGCGCCTTGCCGTCCTAGGGGCCCGCCGGGCAGCCCACCCCCTAAATCAGTGGAAAAGCGCCCCGGGTAGGGGCACAATCCTCCCATAAAACAAATATAGGGGGAGGCTATCATGAAGCGTGGGAACTTAGCCCTTGCGGCCGTTGCCCTTGCGGCGCTGGTGACGGTAACGGGGCCGGTCACGGCCCGGGCCGCCGAGGCTTATACCAACAAGACCATGTCATTTATCGTCGGCTTCGGCGTGGGCGGAAGCTACAACGCCTACAGCCGTCTGGTGGCTGCGCATATCGGGCGCTTCCTGCCCGGCAAGCCTGCGATGATGGTGCAGAACATGCCCGGCGCCGGCAGCGTGCGCGCGACCAACTACCTTTATGAAATCGCGGCCAAGGACGGCACCGTGATCGGCATGATCGATCAGGCGATCCAGGCATACCAACTGATGGGGCGCAAGGGCCTCAAGGCCGACACGACCAAATTCAACTGGATTGGCCGACTGATTTCCAACAGTGCCGTGCTGTTTGCATCGAGTTCGGCGCCGATCAAGAAGATTGAAGATGCACTGGAAAAGGAATTCATCGTCTCTGCATCGGGGTCCGCGTCGCGCCTCAACTGGACGATCATGAATAATGTCATCGGGACGAAGATCAAGATCATCACCGGTTACAAGGGATCGGGCGAAGCGTTGCTGGCGTTGCAGCGAGGCGAGATCCAGGGCCTCAGCCGTCCCTGGACGGCGCTCAAGGCCAAGCAGGGCGACTGGATCAAGGAGGGCAAGATCACCCTTCTGCTGCAAACCGGCGCGGAAAAAAATGATGAACTACCCAACGTGCCGAGGATGCTTGATCTTGCGCGCAACGACAATGATCGGCGCCTTTTGCAGTTCTTCGCGGCGCCGTCGGAAATCGGCCGTTCGGTGGTCGCGCCTCCCGGTGTTGCCGCTGATCGCGTGGCGATGCTGCGTGGCGCCTTCTGGAAGGCCATTAATGATCCCGCATTTCAGAAGGACCTGAAGCGGTCGCGTCTGGAGCTTGAGCCTTTGAACGGCGAAAAACTTCAGGCGCTGGTGGAGGCGGGCAAGGACGTGTCCCCGGCGATCATCGCCCGCGCGAAGAAGCTTGCGGCTTCCGTGCCCAAGAAAAAGAAGAAGAAAAAAAAGAAGTCCGGGAACTGAGCCGGACGGGATTCCGTCAGGGGAGCAAGTATGGAAACCGCGTCGATTGATATTCATGGGCATGGGATGGATCTTCTGATCGACGCGCCCCCCGGCGCCGGTCCGCACCCGGCGGTCCTGTTGATGTTTCATCGCGGTGGTTTCGATGATTTCACCAAGGGGCGCCTGACGGCATTGCGCGAGGCGGGATATCTCGTTTGCGCGCCGAATTTTTATCACCGTTGTCCCGCGGGCCATGAGGGCGGGGACTGCAAGCAGTTTTTGAAGGATTCGGAAGTGCTGGCCGAGATCGGAGCGGGCGCGGATTACCTGCGCGCCCGTTCTGATGTTGATCCGGAGCGTATTTTCATTCTGGGGCATTGCATGGGTGGGCGCATGGCGATGATGGGGGCTGCCAGGTTCCCGGGCTTCCGCGGCTGCGTCGTGTTCTATGGCGGCGGCATGTTCGTGTCCTGGGGGGATGAAGGCGAAACCCCTTCGGAATGGGTCGGCGATATTCGCTGCCCGGTGATCGGGTTTTTCGGTGACCTGGATGTCAATCCCGCGCCCGAACACGTCAACAAGGTCGAGGCGCGTTTGGCCGAAGCGGGTGTCCCCCATGTTTTTCATCGTTACCCCGATGTCGGACACGGTTTTCAAAACCCGGCGCACGACGCGCCGGAAACCCGGCGGGCTTCCGCCGATGCCTGGGCGAAGGCGCTGGATTTTCTGGGTTCCACTTAATAAAGGCCTCGTTCGACGGTGTTCCGTCGAGCCAGCCGCACAACGAAAATGAGAGATATGAAATGGCCAAGATACGTCATCTCGCGATCAAGACGCCGAACCCGCAAAGGCTTGCGGAATTTTATGAAAGTGCCTTCGGGATGGAGGTTCTGCTGCGCGCCGATGGCGGTGCCGTCTACATGACCGACGGCTACCTGACCCTGGCGCTGCTGCAAAGCCGGCCCGAGGATGCGCCGCCGGGCATCAATCATTTCGGCATCGCGGTCGAAGATGCCAATGCGGCCTGCCGCAAGCTGGTGGAACTGGGGGTTCCCCTGCCCACGGTGCGTCCGTCGAACCGTCCTTATGCCGAATTGCGGGGCATGGACCCGGACGGCAACCTGTTCGATATTTCGCAGCACGGTTACGAGGAAGAGGAATACCTACCCGAGCGGGAAGCGGCGCAGAAGAAAAACGAAAAAGTCGACTAGATCACAATCAGGCGCATATCAAAAATTCTCCGCCGGGGATCAACCCGGGCGGCATGAGGGAAGGAAATAGATGTCAGCGGATCAGAAATGCGACGTCATCGTTATCGGTGGCGGCAGCGCAGCGTTCGATGCGGCCGTGTCGGCCAAGAAGTCGGGGGCCGGCCACGTGGTTATGCTGGAAAAAGCGTCCGAGGCCGAATACGGCGGGAACGCGCGCTATTCCGGCACGGGCTTTCGCTTTGTCCATGACGGCGCCAAGGAAATGCGTGAGCTTGTCCCCGATGTGGACGAGGACTATTTCCGATCCCTCAACATCAATCCCTATACGCGGGAGGATTTTCTTTCCGATCTCGACCGGATGACCCAGGGCCGCATGGACCGTTCGCTGGCGGAAACGCTGGTGGATGAATCCAACGCAGCCGTCCACTGGATGAAGGATGTCGGCATCAAGTGGGAGTTCCTCAAGGAACACGCGATGGTGGACGGCAAGCGTTATTTCGAGCGGGGTATCGCCGTTCATGTCGCCGGCGGCGGGCTCGGCCAGTTGACCCAGTGGCGTGATGTTGCCGAAGGCCTGGGCATTGAAATCCGGTTTGATTCGCCGGTCAGCGCCGTTCACGGCAACATGCACCGGATCGAGGGCGTTCATGTTTGCGGCGGCGAATCCGAATACGACATCTCCGCCAAGGCCGTGATCGCCTGCGCGGGCGGGTTCCAGGCCAGCCCGGAGATGCGCGCGCGCTACCTGGAAGGGAATGCGGATTTCGTCAAGGTGCGCGGCTCCAAGCACGATACGGGCGAGGTCCTGCGCTACCTGGTCGAGATGGGGGCGATGACGGGCGGTCAGTGGAAGTCCGGCCATATGTCGCCCATTGATGCGAATGCGCCGGATTTCGAGACTCCGCAACATTCCGACGGGCGCGGCAATACCCAGAGCCGCTACGACTATCCCTTCGGCATTTCGGTCAACGCCCTGGGCCAGCGTTTCTTCGACGAAGGCGAGGCGCAACATTCCTTCACCTATGCCAAGACCGGCCGCGCGGTCCTGACGCAGCCCGGTTCCGTCGCCTGGCAGATTTTCGACAGTGTGGGTGATGGCTTGCGGCGCTATCCCCATCACAAGGCGACCTTCGAGGAAGCCGAAAGCATTGCCGAACTGGCCGGGAAAATCGGCTTCGCGCCGGAGGTTCTCGGCCACACGGTCGCGGAATTCAACGCCGCGTGCCGCGACGATCTGCCCTTCGATCCGACGCACCCCGACGGCAAATGCACGACCGGGCTGGCGATCCCCAAGTCGAACTGGGCCCAGCCCATCGCCAAGCCGCCGTTCCGCGCCTATCCCGTGACCTGCGGCATCACTTTTACTTTCGGCGGGCTGAAAGTGAATTCCCGGGCCCAGGTCCTGAACACGCTGCACGAACCGATCCGGGGGCTTTACGCCTCAGGGGACATTATCGGCTTGTTTTATTACAACTATCCGTCGTTCACCGGGCAGACGCGCAATGCCGTGTTCGGGCGCCTGGCGGGGCGCAGCGCGGTAGAAGATAACTAGAAGGGCCGTTGAACAGGCCCCTCTGGCGTGTAAAATAATAAAAAATAACAAAAAAACGTGCTTAGCGCGCTGCGGGAGGGGAGAGCGTGGGATGCTGACCCAGGTTGAGAGTGATTTATTGACGCAGACCGGGCCCGGTACGCCGGGTGGCCGCTTTCTGCGCAGTTATTGGCAGCCGATCGCGGCGGCACAGGAAATGTCCATTGGCGGCGATCCTGTGGCGACCCGGGTCATGGGCGAAGACCTTGTGCTGTTTCGTGACGACAAGGACCGCCTGGGCCTGATCGGGCTTTATTGTCCCCATCGCGGCACCGATCTTTCCTATGGCCGGGTCGAGAACGGTGGCCTGCGCTGCCTCTACCACGGCTGGCTGTTCGATATTCACGGCAAGTGCATCGACCAGCCGGCGCAGCCTGCGGGCCGGAAGTTCTGCGACAAGGTGACCCATCCCGGCTACCCGGTGCAGGAAAAGGGCGGCGTTATCTGGACCTACATGGGCGAGGGGGAGCCGCCGCTGCTGCCCGATTTTGAATTCCTGACGGCGCCGGAACCCAACCGCGTGGCCTTTCGTGTCATTCAGCGGTGCAACTGGTTGCAGGGGCTGGAAAGCGTTCTTGACCCGGTGCATACGACCTACCTGCATCGCAAGGCGGTCGGCACGACCAGCATTCGTTCGGGCAATGACGTGCGCGCGGTGCGCGGCATCAAGCCGCCCGACATCAGCACCGAGAACACGAGCTACGGTACGCGCATCTACGCCTTGCATGATTCGCCCAACGGACAGAAGTACCTGCGGGTGAACAATTACCTGTACCCGTGCGGCGCGACGCCTTCCACCTCAACAGGGACCGACGGATACCAGGGACGGTGGTACGTGCCGCGGGACGATTACAGCCATCACTGCTTCGAATTTTTCTATCGCCGCTCGAAACCGGTGGATAAAGAGGTGCTGACAAACTTCCGCGCCGCGAATGTCGGGCCGGACAATTATCATATTCGCGGGCCGGAGAACCGTTACCTGCAAGACCGCGCTGAAATGAAGCGTGGCGACAGCTTCTGCGGCATGGGGGAATATTTTCCGGCGCAGGACGGCTTTGCCATTGAGACCCAGGGCCGCATCCGTGACCGTACCAAAGAACACCTTGCCTACAGTGATATAGTTATCGCCGCGGTAACGCGAAAGCTGCTGGAGGCCATAAAGGATGTGCAGGAAGGCAGGGAACCGCCGGGCCGCATTCATGATCCCGCGAAGGCCCGGCCCGACGACTTCATCTGCACCTCGGTTCATGTCGAGGATAACGAAGATGGCCCCAGCTATTGCCGCAAGGCGCTTGGGGCACAGGCCGCGGCGGAATAGCGCGGCCCCAAAAAACCGTTTCAGGGAGAAAATCATGCGTCACAGGATTGTCATATCGCTCGCAGCGGCCGCAATGGCATCGGGGATCAGCTTCGGTGCCCTGGCCCAGGACCACGCGGGAAAGACCGTCAGCGTTTATATCGGCTATGGCCCGGGATCGTCCTATGACAAGTATGCGCGCCTTCTGGTGGACCATATAGGTCGCTTCCTGCCGGGCAGCCCCAAGATGCTGGCCCGCAACATGCCGGGCGCGGGCGGCATGCGGGTGACCAATTATATTTTCAAGGCCGCGCCGAAGGACGGGACCGCCTGGGGCGCACCGTCGCGGGCCATCGCGACGGAGCCGTTGCTGTACGGGGACAAATCCAAGGCGGCATTCAAGAACCCGCTGGAACTTAACTGGATCGGCAGCCTGAACACCGAGGTTGGCGTCGCCGCCGTGTGGCATACGACCGGCGTCAAGACCTGGGAGGAAGCGCGCACGAAGCCCATCATCGTCGCCATGTCGAGCTCCCACGGCGGCATTGCGGCGCGCGCCGTGAACAGTTTGCTCAAGGCCAATTTCCAGCAGGTCTGTTGTTACGGCGGCGGCAACAACCAGAATCTCGCCATGGAACGTGGTGAGGTGGAAGCGCGGATTGGCTGGTCCTGGTCCAGTCTGAAGACGACCAAGATGGAATGGCTGAAGGAAGGCAAAATCAGGCTTTTGATGCAGATCGGCCTGCAGAAGAACGCCGATATTCCGGGCAACGTTCCCCTTGTCATGGACCTGGCGCCGACCGAAACCGACAAGAAGGCATTAAAGATTATCTTCTCGAGCCAGTCCATGGGCCGGCCCTTCATCATGCCGCCGGGCGTGCCGGTGGATCGGGTTGCCGCGGCGCAGTCCGCCTTCATGAAAATGGTCGCCAACCCGGCGTTCCTGGCCCAGGCGAAGAAGCATCGCCTAGATATCGACGACCCCATTTCCGGCAAGGCGATCGCGAGCTTGCTGCACGATGTCTATGCTTCGCCCGCCGATGCAGTTGCAGCAGCACGCGTGGCGATCAAGTCCGGCGAGATCAAGATCGTTCGCCAGCCCAAGAAAAAGAAAAAGCGGAAGAAGAAGTCGAATTAACCTGCGCCTGGTCGAGGCGCGCGGTGGAGACGTGAAAAAGGAATACCGGTGATGTTGACGCAAGAGCAAAACGACCTATTGACGCAGACCGACGCAGGCACCCCGTGCGGGCGCCTGTTGCGAAGCTATTGGCAGCCCGTCGCCACTTCGGATGACATGCCGGTTGGCGGCGACCCGTTACCGGTCCGGATCATGGGCGAAGACCTTGTGCTGTTTCGTGACGATAAGGATCGGCTCGGCCTGATCGGGCTTTATTGTGCACATCGCGGCACCGACCTTTCCTATGGGCGGGTCGAGGACGGCGGCCTGCGCTGCCTGTATCACGGTTGGCTGTTCGACATTCACGGCAAGTGCATCGACCAGCCGGCCCAGCCCGAGGGCCGGAAGTTCTGCGACAAGGTGACCCATCCCGGGTACCCGGTGCAGGAAAAGGGCGGCGCCATCTGGGCCTATTTGGGCGAGGGCGAGCCGCCGCTGATCCCCGATTTCGAATTCCTGACCGCGCCCGAACCCAATCGCCTGGCCTTCCGCGTCATCCAGACGTGCAACTGGTTGCAGGGGCTGGAAAGCTCGACCGACCCGGCGCACACGACCTACCTGCACCGTCGTCCGCCGGGAACGCTCAGCGCGCGCGGGGGTACGGATGTGAATGCCCTGCGCGGCACGGAGCCGCCGCAAATTTCCACCCAAGACACCAGCTTCGGCACCCGGATTTATGCGCTTCACAACGCGCCGGGGGGCCGCAAATACCTGCGGGTCAACAATTACGTTTTCCCGTCCGGGGCGACACCATCCACGTCGGCGGGGGAACGGGCCTACCAGGGTCGGCTGTACGTGCCCATCGACGATCACAGTCACTATCGCTACGAATTTTTCGTCAGTAACGACAAGCCGCTGGACAAGGAGCGCCTGCGTGCCGACCGCGCCAAGAACGTCGCTCCCGATGGCCGCCATGTGCGGCGCAAGGAAAACCGCTACCTTCAGGATCGTGAATCCCTGAAACGCGGCGAGACCTGGGGCGGCATGGGAATTCATTTCCCGGCGCAGGACGCTTTCGCCATCGAAACCCAGGGATCGGTGCCGATCCAGGACCGCACGAAGGAGCATCTCGGTTCCAGCGACGTGGTGATCGCGGCGGTTCGCCGGGCGTTGTTTGCCGCCCTCAAGAAGATTGAGGAGGGCAAGGAACCCCCCGGCATCATCCGCAACAAGGCGGAAGGCTTTTACAAGGATTTCGTCTGCACCTCGGGTTACATCGGCGATGACGAGGATGGTCCCAGTTTCGCCCGGCGGTTTCTTGCCAGCCGAGCGGCGGCCGAATAACGCCCGCGAGATCGAAATTCAGAAAGAGGAAGAAAGTCATGGATGAAAAGACACTGCGCGAGAACATTACCGGCATCAGCCATAGCGGTTTTTATGCCGAGGATCTTGATCGCACGGCCGAGTTTTACACAAAGGTGCTCGGCGCCAGGGTGGCATGGCGCAATGACAAATCGAAGAATCCGCTGATGAAGATCTATATCGGGAACTTCGGCCTTTCCATCATCAAGCGGCCGCCCGAGGCTATCAAGTCCTCGGATATTCCCCATGCCATTCACTGGTCTTATCGCGTGGCGTGGGAGCACGCGGAAGAAACGGTGGAGTACATCAAGTCTTGCGGTGTCGAGGTCGAAGGGCCGGTGGGGCACAAGCGCGAAGTCGGGATCACCAACTGGTTCTTTGTCGATCCCGACGGTTACCGCCTGGAGGTTGAGGCGGTCTATCCGACCGACGAGCAGCGGGCGGAAGTGCTGGAGCGGGGCAAGGCCAATCGCAACGAGCAAATGGGCCTCTACGCGGGGGATTCCGTGCTGAATACCTCGCGGTCTTAAGGCCACCAAAGTGTTTGCTGAGTAAACAGAACAACGATCCGATTAATCCGACCAACGGAAGGACCAGCATCATGCTTAGAAAATCATTCATCGGCCTGTCGGCCCTGGCTCTGTCCCTCGCATCCGTACCGGGTGCGGGCGCGGCGGACCTGCCCAAGGACACCCAGGCGGCGTTGGCGGCGCTCAAACTCGATGCCTCGATCCTGAAAGGGATCGAGTCCGAGCTGGCCGTGCCCAAGGCATGGATTGATGGTGCTGCCAAGGAAGACGGCGTTGTTATCCTCGGAACCTGGCGCGATAACGAGTTCCATGGGATGGAGGGCGCGTTCAAGGAACGCTATCCCATGGTGAAGCTGAAATATCATCGCACCAGCACCCGGGCGCGTGGCATGAAGGTTCTCATCGCCCTGCGCGAAGGCCGGGTGATTGCCGATGTTTCGACCAGCATCGCCGATGTTTACGGCCAGTTCAAAAAAATGAAGGCGCTTGCCGATTTGCGCGACCTGCCGAATTTCAAGAACCTGAGCAAGGATTATGTCGGCGCCGACGGCACCTGGGCTACCTTCAAGGTGTCGTATCGCTGCATGGCTTACAACACCAACCTGGTCAAGGCGAAGGACCTGCCCAAGACCTGGGACGACCTGCTGACCAACCCGATCTGGCGGGGTGGCAACCTTGCCCTTTCCAACCATGCGACGGCGTGGCTGTTGGCGCTTTGGGCCAAGAAGGGTGAGAAATGGGGGCAGGATTATACCAATCGCCTGTTCAACGTGGTGCAGCCGCAGCAGCGCAAGGAAGGCATGTCGGCGAGCACCGCGCTGACTGTGGCCGGTGAATTTTACGCCAACATTCCCGGCCCGGAGCGGCGCGCCAAGACCTATTTCGACAAGGGTGCCCCGGTCGGATACCACTGCCCCGAGCCGACGACTGTGACCCTTTCGCAGATCGTCATGCTTGATAAAGCAGAGAACAAGAACGGCGCGAAGATTTTCATCAACTGGCTGCTGAGCCGGGAAGGGCAGATCCTGCAATACGTTGCCTCCAACTCGGTCCCTGCGCACAAGGACCTTCAGCTGAGGCAGTTCATTCCCTTCGCCGACACCATCATGGGCAAGCCGCAGGTTATTCGCGACGATGAGCTGCTGGGCGGCCCCTTGCACAGGGCGATGATGAAAAACTGGAATTCCCACTGGACGAAAGCCGTCGGGAAATCGAAGAAGCGCAAGGGCAAGCGTAAGAAAAAGAGAAAGAGCAAGGAGTAGGCGCCAGCCTACTCCCTTGCGTCGAGGAGAAAGCCGTCCGTATCGGCCATGTGGTATTGGCCGAGCGGGCAGCTTTTCCGGAACATGATCAGCCTGCCGCCGCCTTCCTTGCCCCGTCCGACGATGCTGGTTCGGGGCTGGAAGCGGTAGTTCTTCGTGGTGATGCGATCAATGTCGGCTTTCAGCCCGGCGATGCTGTCTACCTTGAAGCCGATGTGATCCATGCCCCGGGCGGTAATGCCCGTGCCTTCGAAATCGAGAATCCGCCAGGGAATGATGACCAGAGTGATGTGCCCGTCGGACAGATAGAAGTTCTGTTGTTCCGTCGGCCTCTCGAGGGGCGATAGCTCGAAAACCTTGGTATAGAACGACGCCACCCTTTCAGGGTTGAGGACCCGCAGCGCGAAGTGGTCGAGCCGGCGGTCGCTGGTTTTCCCGTCGGGTTGATAAAAATCCTTGCAGGCCGTTGCGTTCGCCTGTGACAGGCTGAAGAAATTCCCCGCCGGGTCATGGGTGGAAAACCGGGCCTTTCCCCCCGGGTCGGGGTGCTCCAGCCATTCCACTTCGGGAAACCCCTCGCGGATGCGGGCCATGGCCAGCTCGATGTCATCCACCTGAATGCCGAACTGGTTCAGCTGTGCCCGAAGCCCGGGCAGGCGCGGTTTGATATTCAGGCCGACATGGCCGTCGCCGAGGCGAACCGCGCCGGTGACGTCCTGTGCGCCTGCCGGGTGCATGTGGAAAAAACCTTCGTAAAAGCGTCCGAGGGCGTAGTTGTCTTCACTCAGAATGGTGAAGTGATTGAACTTGGCGTCCATTGATTGTGTCTTTCAAAGCCATCCCTGCGGCCAATATACCAATTCATGGGAGCGGGTGGAGTGCTAACGCCTCGCAATAGGGCGTTACATCAGGCTTCGGCGCACCAGGTTGGCGCCGATGATGATCAGGGCGATGAACATGCCCTTGCGAAAGGTGGCCTCGGCTACATGGCGGCGCAGCTTTTGCCCGATCCAGTTGCCGATGACGACCGGGATCAAGGCAATCAGCGTGGGCACGATCTGGCGGGTCTCGAAAATACCGTAGGCCACATAAAACGTGATCGTGAACAGCACACCGAAAGCAAAGGCGGTGCCGAGCGCGCGTACAAATTCGTCCTTGGCCAGGCGCAGCGACACGAAATAAAGCGCCAGCAACGGACCCATGTGCAGCGCTACGCCAAGAAGTACCCCCGCAGCGGCGCCGGCGGCCACGCCGCTGCTTTTTTCAAGATGTTCCGGCAGGTAAAAGGCCGGGTGCAGCAGGCTCACCACCGACAGGACCACGACGATGCCGCCGACAATCCCCAGAAGGACCTGTTCGTTCAGCGATGCCAGCAGATGTGTGCCCGCCAGGATGCCGAGCGGCAGGGCCAGCAGCAGGGGCCAGAAACGGCGGATCACCGGGGCCGGGTTGCCGCCCTGCAGGGCCTGCCAGAAATTTGTCACCAGCGTCGGCCCCATCATGACGGCGAGCGCGTCATGGACGGGCAGGAAGTTCACCAGCAGGGGCACGGAAATCAGGGGCAGGCCGATTCCCAGAAGCCCCTTCGAAACGCCGCCGAGCAACAATCCCGCCACGGCACCGCCAAGGGCGAGAACGGTCAATTCGGCACTGAATTCCAGCATTGCGCGGACCTGTCGCGGGTGGGAAAGGCTTTCAGTGGGGAAAGGCAGTATAGCCAACTCCGGGTTCGTTGTCGGAACTAACCGGCCTCAATTGGGGGTGGACCCGGCATTCCACTCGGTTGAAAATAACGGCGTTCCCGTTTTTGCATTTCAGGAATTTCCCCATGCGCATCGCCGCCGTCGATCTTGTCAGCAATACCTGTTTCCCTGCACTGGCCGCCGATGAGCTTGGTTTTTTCAAGAAAGAGGGGCTGGATGCGCGCATTGAACTGGTGCCCATGCTGGGGGCGACGCGGGCGCTGCGCGACGGTAGTGCCGATGCGATGATCGCGGGATCGGTGCATGACCTGCTGACCGAATTCCGCGACTGGGAAGGCGCTAAGATTTGCGTGGCCCTGTCCCAGGGCACGCCGTGGCTGCTGACCATGCGGGCGGATTTCAAGGCGGCGCGGGGTGACTTCAATGCCCTGCGCGGCCTTCGCCTGACCGCGGCGGAAGGCCCTGACCTGGCCTTCAAGGAGGTCCTGCGCCGGGGCGGGCTCGACCCGGACAAGGACCTGGAGATTATCGAATTGCCCGGTTCCAAGGAACGTCACGTTTCCTTCGGCGTGTTCGCGGCCGAGGCGCTGGAGGCCGGCAAGATCGATGGCTTCTGGGCCAATGCCATGGGTGCGGAAACCGCCGTTACCCGCGGGGTCGGCAAGATTCACGTCGACGTGCGCCGTGGCGACGATCCCGGCGACGTGCGCCTGTTCACCTTTGCCGGTCTCGCGACGACCGATGATTTCATCGCTCGTGAACCCGAAAAGGTGGACGCCGCCGTGCGCGCCATCGTCAAGACGCAAGCTGCGCTTCGCGCCGATCCCGGACTGGCGGCGGAGGTGGGCAAGCGCAAGTTTCCGCCGCAGTCAGCGGCGCTGATCTCCGCCATCATCGCCCGCGACGTGGCTTTTTACGATCCGGTAATTTCCGAGCAGGCGGTCACCCACCTCAATGCCTTTGCCCGCTCCATCGGGCATCTCAGCGGTCCTGTCCCTTACGAACGGGTGGTTGCCACCCGTTGCCGCCCGCTCTGGACAGGGGGCTGAGGGCGCGTTCAGGCGCCCCGAACGGCCATTCCCGCGGCCCATCCACTGGCCCAGGCCCATTGGAAATTGTACCCGCCGAGCCAGCCGGTGACATCCACCGCCTCGCCGATCACGTAAAGTCCGGGAACCGCCGCCGCCTCCATCGTTTTCGATGACAACGCGGTAGTGGCAACGCCGCCCACGGTCACTTCCGCCTTGGCATAGCCTTCCGATCCCGTCGGCAGGACATGCCAGCGGTTGAGGGCATCTCCCATGCGCGCGATGTCGCGATCCTTGATGGTGCCGAGCGCACCCGGCGGTAAATGTTTTTCCGCGATTGTATCGGCAAGGCGCCGGGACAGGACTTCGGCGAGGACGGTCCTGGCCTCGGCGCGCGGGCGGGTTTTCTTGCGCGCCGTCAGGAACGCCGCCGCGTCTTCATCGGGCATCAGGTTTATGATGAGTTCCTCGCCCTCGCGCCAGTAGGAAGAGACTTGCAGGATCGCGGGGCCGGACAGGCCGCGATGGGTAAACAGCAGTTTTTCCCGGAAAGCTCCCGCGCCGCAGCGCGCTAAAACATCGGCGGCGACACCGCTGAGCGGACGCATCAGCGCCAGGTCATCATCGGAAAAAGTCAGCGGCACCAGTCCGGGGCGAGCTTCCGTCACCAAAAGGCCGAAGCGCCGGGCGATGCGGTGGGCGAAGCCGGTGGCGCCGAGCTTGGGGATCGACAGACCCCCGGTCGCAAGGACCACCGAGCGGGCAATGATGTCGCCGTGATCGGTCGCGATGCGGAATTGGTCGGGCTTGGTTATATCGCCGATGGTGTGGTTCAGGCGTAGGTCCACTTTAGCCGCTTCGCATTCATCCAGCAGCATGCGGACGACGGCCTTCGCCGATCCGTCGCAAAACAACTGCCCCAGCTTTTTCTCGTGATAGGGGATGCGGTGTTTTTCGATCAGTGCGATGAAGTCATGGGGCGTGTAGCGCGCCAGGGCCGAACGGCAGAAATGCGCATTCGCCGACAGGAATCGCTCGGGCGCACATTCGGTGTTGGTGAAATTGCAGCGACCGCCGCCGGAGATCAGGATTTTTCTTCCCGGTGCCGGCGCATGGTCCAGCAAGATCACGCGCCGCCCGCGGCCGCCTGCGGTCAGGGCACACATCAGCCCGGCGGCGCCGGCGCCGATGACGGCAACGTCACAGGCCGGGCTCATGGGGCGCGGTTCCGGGCGTGGGATCGAAATCCGTATGCGTGGGGTACTCGGCAGGGCATGACCGCTGGAGCCTAGCCGATTCTTCGCGCCGCCGTGCCTCGTTTTTGTCACCTTTGCGTGGCATCAGGTAAATGCAGTCGTGCCAACCGCCAGGACAGGGGGCCAGCCTCATGAAGTCTATCCAGACCCGTAGTCGCCTTTGCGTCCGGATTTTGCCATGGCTCGCGCCCGTGGCATTGGCCCTTGCGGCAACTCCGGCGGCGGCGGCCGAGGTCACAACCCAGGCGGGGCCGATCAGCATCGATGTCGTCGCCACCGGGCTGGAGCACCCATGGGGCCTCGCCTTCCTGCCCGATGGCCGCATGCTGGTGACGGAACGGCCGGGCCGGTTGCGGGTGGTCGGCCGCGACGGGTCGGTTTCGCCACCGGTGGCGAACCTGCCGCCGGTTTACGATTCAGGCCAGGGTGGGCTGCTCGACGTTGTGTTGTCGCCGGGTTTCGCGACCGATCGCCTGGTTTACATATCCTTCGCCGAACCCGGCGCGGGTGGGGCCTCCACGGCAGTCGCGCGCGGGCGTCTCAACAGTGCGGCGTCGGCACTGGAAGGTGTGGAAACGATTTTCCGCCAGCAGCCGAAGGTTTCCGGCGGGCGGCATTTCGGCTCACGGCTGGTGTTTGCCCGCGACGGAAAGCTGTTCGTGACCACCGGGGACCGGGGCAAGGGGGATCCTGCTCAGGACATATCCAATCACATTGGAACGATTGTCCGGATCGAGCCGGATGGCAAGGTCCCGGCGGATAACCCCTTTGTCGGCCGCTCCGGCGCTCGTCCCGAAATCTGGTCCTTTGGGCACCGCAACGCCCAGGGCGCGGCGCTGCATCCGGTGACCGGGGCGCTTTGGCAGCATGAGCACGGCCCGCGTGGCGGCGATGAAATCAATATTCCCGAGGCGGGCGGGAATTACGGCTGGCCGCTGGTGAGTTGGGGCACGGAATATTCGGGCTGGCCTATTCCCGATCCGCCGACCCGGCCTGACCTCCAGGCCCCGGTCTATCAATGGACGCCGGTGATTGCCGCATCGGGCATGGCTTTTTATGTCGGTGAGCTGTTTCCCGCCTGGCGCGGCAATCTCCTGGTGGGCGGACTGGTTGCCGAAGCCGTGGTGCGCTTGACCCTGGATGGCACACGGGTCACCGCGGAGGAAAGGATCCCAGTTGGTGCCCGCGTGCGCGATGTGCGCGTCGGCCCCGATGGTGCCGTCTATGTGCTGACGGACGATTCGGACGGCAAGCTTCTCAGGCTGGCGCCCGGAGGATCGTGATCCGTCACTATTGGCGGAATACGGGTGAGCGAAAGATTTTCCGCCCCTTTTCGGGGAATGCGCCTATTATCCCGGCAAACATCCACATCTATACGATTTCGGCTCCGTCGATCCGGCTTCCCCGGCATTCGGTGGTGCGTGATCTTCAATTAAAAAGGATTGGTTTCATGGGCCGCAGGAAAACGGAAACGACCGACAGCGGATTTTTTCTTGTCAATGTCGTTTATGAGGATGGGACCCAGCGATCAAACCGCAAGGTTATGCAATCCCAGATGACCGGCTTCGACGACGTGGCCGATATTCGCAGCGCCATTGAAGCGCAGGATGAAAAGATTGCCGAAATGTCGGGCCAGCCACGGCTGCCCATTGCATCCATCACGCGGGTAAAGGGCCGCTAGGGTTCAGCCCTTGGGGGCAGTCGCCGCCCCCGGCCAGGGCCGGGAACGGCGTTACACGTTATTTAACCAGCAACAGATTCTCGGCGGAAGACTTGCCGTTCTGACCGGCCTGTAGCTCGTAGTTGACCTTCGCACCCTCGTTCAGGGAGGCGATGCCCGCGCGTTCAACCGCGGAAATATGGACGAAAACGTCCTTTGAGCCATCGGAAGGTTCGATGAAGCCGTAACCCTTGGTCGGGTTAAACCATTTGACGGTGCCAGTAGCCATAGTGAATTCCTCTAACAGGTGCAAAGTTTGCACACATCACATCATGTGACGGTGCGGTCGGTGTCTCGTTCGCATTGTCAGGGGAAACGAAGCTAATCGGCGTACCGGCTATCCAGGTAACACCAAACAAGTGCAAGACGCAGGGAATACATGAGCCCAGGCCCGGTGGAATGCAAGGGCCAGGGTGGGGCGCCGAGGGGGAGATCAAGGCCCGGGACCCGCGTACCCCACCGCCAGCGTCTGATCGGCAATAAAAATATAATTTAAAACAATTAGATATAGGGCTTTCTGAAAAATTGCCTTTTTCAGGGCGGTTCCTGCGGGCGCTTGAAAATAAATCCCCGATTCGGCGGGCAAAGGCCCAGCTAGGGCTGGCCGGAGCCTGTTTTGACTTTTATATTCCCGTCAACAAAAGGGGAGGATCCATCATGTCGCGTGCGCCTAAATCGCCCAAATCCAGGTCCAGGTCCAAGACATCGCGTCGCAAGACGGCTGCGCCGATGTGCGAGGTTCCGGTCAAGACCCGCAAGCACAATCGCCCGGAATACGGCTCCGATGCGGTGGTGGAACTGCTCAACCGTTACGGCTTCGATTATGCCTTCCTCAATCCCGGTTCCAGCTTTCGCGGGCTTCAGGATTCGCTGGTCAACTACAATGCCAACGTGAAGCCGAAGGTCGTTCTCGGCCTTCATGAAGACGTGGTGACCGCGATGGCGCAGGGATATGCGACGGCGTCGGGGCGCCCGGCGCTTTGCATCCTGCACAACCTGGTTGGCCTGCTGCATGGCACCATGGGTATCTTCAATATGTATTGCGCGGGTCAGCCGGTGGTGATCCTCGGCGGGTCCGGACCGTCGGATCCCGATCTGCGCAACGCGGTGGATTATCTTCATTCCGCCAATACCCAGGGCGAAGCCGTGCGTTCCTACGTTAAATGGGATGATGAGGCGACGACCGTCGATGGCGTGCTGGATTCCGTCGTGCGCGGCTACAAGATCGCGAACACCGCCCCCAAGGGGCCGGTCTATATCGCTTTCGACAGCGGCCTGCAGGAAAAGGAACTGGAAAAGCCGATCGTTGTCCATGATATCGATCAGCCGCAATTCCGTCCCCCCGCACCGCCCGCGGCGCCGGCCGATGTCGTGGATGCGGTTGCCGACATGCTGGTGCGCGCGCGCTATCCGCTGATTGTCGGCGGGCGTGTGGGCTACCTGCCCGATGCCACCCAGCCGATCCGCGAACTGGTCGAGCTTCTGGGCGCGGTCTATACGGAGGATCGGACATTTGTTTCCATGCCGACCCTGCATCCGCAAAACCTGACCGGTTCGCGTGAACCGCTGGCCAAGGCCGATGTCGTGCTGGCGTTGGATTGCGCCGATGTGCGCTGGTCGATGGGCGGCTATAGCGGCGATCGCCATGCCTACAAGCGCAAGGACCCGAAGCGGCGCAAGGTGATCGACCTGTCCATGAACGAAGGCACCTCGCGGCGCTGGAACCGTGTCGGTGGCGCCATCCCCGACACGGCGGTACAGATGATGGCCGATCCCCTGACCGGGCTCGCCCAAATCACCGAAGCGGTCCGCAAGCGTATCCGGGCCGAGCGCAGCCTTGCTGCCACCTTCAAGCGCCGGGCCGCGGCCATCGCCAAGGCCAAGGTAGCGCTGACCAAGGCCCAGCAGGCCCGGCTCAAGGCGCGCTGGGACGAAAACCCGATTTCGCCGGGCCGCATGGTGGCGGAACTGTGGGCCGCGGTGCGTCACAAGCCGTGGTACCTGACGCTTCGCAACCACCGGTCCTGGCCCGAAGGGGCTTGGGAATTCGATGGGGCCGGGCAGTATGCGGGCCACTCGTCGGGCGGCGGTCTCGGCCACGGACCGGGTGCATCGGTGGGCGCGGCCTTTGCCTGCCGTGACGACGGCCGCTTCCCGGTCGGCATTATCGGCGACGGCGACTACATGATGGCGACGGGCGCGGTCTGGACCGCGGTGCATTACAAGACGCCGCTGTTGATGGTGATCAACAATAATACGTCCTGGTACAATGACGAGGAGCACCAGTTCAATATCGCGAAGCGTCGGGGCCGGGCGCCGGAAAATGCCTATATCGGCACCACCACGCGCGATCCCGATGTGGACCTTGCCAAGGTATCGGAAGGCTACGGCGCCGTGGTCGAAGGCCCGGTGCGGGAGCCGGGTGACCTGGCGGCGGTCTTCCGTCGCGCGGTCAAGGTGGTCGAGGATGGCGGCGTTGCCGTCGTCGATGTGCGCACCTCCAGCCTCTAGGCGGGGTTCAATTTTTGTTAATCGCGGAAGTTCAAAGCCATGACCGATTCCTTGCTTGATGTTGTTGTCCACGCGGTAACCCCTGTTGCCGAGGGTATCCGTTCGTTCGACCTGCGCCGCCCGGATGGCAGCGACCTGCCGCCATTCACCGCGGGCTCGCACATCGATGTGCATTTGCCCAATGGCCTGGTGCGTTGCTATTCGCTGGTCAATTCACAGGCCGAGCGTCATCGCTACGTGCTCGGGGTATCGCTGGACCGCAACAGTTCCGGCGGATCGGCCTACATGTTTGAAAACGATCTCACAGGACAGGCGCTGAAGATCGGGGTGCCGCGAAACAATTTCGCGCTGGTCGAGGATGCGGATCTGGTGGTGTTGATCGGCGGCGGCATCGGCATCACGCCGCTGCATTCGATGATCGCACGGCTGGAAGAGCTGGGCAGGGACTGGCAACTGCATTACGGCGTGCGTGATCGTGCCAGCGCCGCCTTCCGCGAGGAATTCGAGGCCCTGGAAGCGGCAAAGCCGGGCCGGGTGCATTTCAATTTCGATCTTGAGGACGGTCATTTCCTCGACGTGGCCAAGGTGGTCAAGGAAGCGCCGGCGGGCGCGGATCTCTATTGTTGCGGTCCCGCGCCGATGCTGGAGCTGTACAAGGCCGCTGCCGAGGGCCGCGCGCCGGGAACGGTCCATTTGGAGTACTTCGCCGCTCCCGACGATGCGGTGATCGGCTCCGATGAGGGCTTTACCGTCGTGCTCAAGAGCACCGGCCAGGAGTTCGAAATCCCGGCCGGGGAATCGATTCTCGGCGTCTTGCTCGACAACGGGGTGAGCGCGCCCTACTCCTGCGGCGAGGGCGAGTGTGCATCGTGCCTGGTCGAGGTCCTGGAGGGTGTGCCGGATCACCGCGATTACGTCCTTGGCGAGAAGGAACGGGCCGAAAACAAGCTGATGACAATCTGTGTTTCCGGCTCGAAGACTAAGCGGTTGGTTCTTAACCTTTAGGCCCTGATTTTCGGCCTCCCAAAGCCCCTTCCGCGCCCGTAGCGCGGGGTTTCCAATGGGCTATAATAGAGCGTTCGTGCCCGGCAGAAGGCACGGCCTAGGGAGGTTCAAATGACAGTTACGGAAACGGCGGCGCCCCTGGCGCGTCCTCCGGCGGTTGCCGGGCCCGACAGCGTCAGCGCGGCGGAATGGGAAACGCGGCTCGATCTTGCCGCGGCTTTTCGCGTCGCCTACCACCTCGGCTGGAACGACCGGCTGGTCAATCACATCACGGCCCGCGTGCCGGGCGAGGAAGACCACTTCCTGATGAACCCCCACGGATGGGGCTGGCATGAGGTCATGGCTTCGTGCCTGGTGAAGGCAGACCTCGACGGCAATATCAAGAGCGAGGGCGATGTCGCCCTGGCTCCTGCGGGCCTGAATTTTCACAGCGCCATTCTCAGGGCCAGGCCCGATGTCAATTGCGTGTGCCACACGCACCCGATGGCGGGGGTGGTGATTTCGGCGACCCGCGACGGGCTTCGCATTCTCGATCAGACCGGCTGCATGTTGTACGACGATGTTGCCTACCATGCCTTTGAAGGCTACGCGTCGGAAGAGGATGAAGCGCCGCGCATCATCAGCGATCTTGCCGACAACCGGGCGATGATCATGTGGAACCACGGCTTGCTGACCGTCGGTCGCGATATCGGCGAAGCCTTTGTGTTCATGCGGCGCCTGATCGCCGCGTGCGAATTGCAAGAGCGCGTCATGTCGCTCGGCACCGAGCTTCGTGAAATTCCCGACGACATCAAGGCCTACACCAAGGCCCAGGGCGATCGTCGTCGCCCGAATATGCCCCTGGGCGGGCCGGAATGGAAAATGAACCGCCGTCTCGCCGACGCGCTTTATCCCGATTACAGAAATTAAAGGAGTTCCCGCCCTATGTCCGAACTGACCCTGAAGGCCGCCAACGAGATCACTGCCGCCGCCCTGGCCAAGGGCCGGGAGATGAAGCTTAAGGTGCTGGCGGTGGCGGTGCTTGATGATCGCGGCGCGCTGAAATGCTTCAGCGCTGAGGACGGCACCAGCCTGCGTCGGGGCGAGATCGCCATCGGCAAGGCGACGGCAGCGCTCGATCTTGGTCTCGGCACGCGCTCGGTCAACAAGATGGCGCAGGAACGGCCCTATTTCATGACTTCTCTGGCGGCCTCAATAGGTGGACCTTTCGTGCCGGTCCCGGGCGGGGTATTGATCCGTAACGGGTCGGGCGCCGTCATCGGAGCGGTTGGGATTTCTGGCGATACTTCGGACAATGACGAGCGGGCGGCGATTGCGGGTATCGAGGCGGCAGGGCTGATCCCTGATGCGGGCGCCGACTGAAATTATCATACGTATCAAAAGGCGTTTCCAAGAAATTCTCTGGGGAGAAAAAAGATAGGAAAGAGGAGGAATAGCGGTGCTGTCACATGAAGAAAACGAAATGCTGACACGGGTGGGCATGGGCACGCCGGGGGGGAGATGTTGCGCTGCTACTGGCAGCCTATTGCAGCTGCGGCTGAACTCACTGACGACAAGCCGTTAATGAAGCTGCGCGTCTTGGGTGAGGACTTGGTACTCTATCGGGGTGCCGACGGGACATACGGCTTAGTTGGCGAGCAATGCCCACACCGATTCGCTTCACTTGCTTATGGCCGAGTGGAGGAAAACTGTATTCGCTGTCCCTACCATGGCTGGAAGTTTGACGCCCAGGGCCAATGCGCTGAAATGCCGGCGGAACCAAATTCGACAGCTTTCGCAGCCACCAAGGTGCATAAGGCTTACCCGGTTGAGATGCTTGGTGGAATGCTATTTGCTTACATGGGGCCTGGTCCGGTACCGGCCTTGCCGCGCTGGGATGTGCTGGCGTGGGAATATGGGCGGCGCTGGATTCGGAAGTTCGTGGTGCTCAACTGTAACTGGCTACAGGCGATGGAAAATTCCGTCGACCCGTCGCATCTTTACTGGCTGCATGGATCGTCGGCGCATCTCGCCAAGGTAATGGACCACTACGCCGAACAGCATGATTTCATCCCGTTCGAATACGGCATCATGAAGCGCCGCACGACCCAGGCCGGCAAAGCAAAAGGTAAGGTTGATCAGCACCCGCTACTGTTCCCAAATATCTTGCGCCATGTCGCCAAAACCAAGGACGGGCTGCGTCGGCGTCACAATTTGCAGTGCCGCATTCCTATGGATGACACCCATACCCAGATCATTATCTGTAATTTTGAACCGGATCCGGACGTCGAGGCATTGACCGGCGCCGATGTGCCGCTGGAGCATTTCAATTTCCGCGATGGTAAGGGCGGCTTCCGCATGGACGAGGTTCCGGCGCAGGATGCTATGGCTTGGGAAACCCAGGGCCCGATCATGGACCGTACTCGCGAACGTCTTGGCTCGGCCGACAAGGGACTGGTAGCCTACCGGCGGATGGTTAAGGAGCAGATTGAGGTCGTTCAGAAAGGCGGTACTCCGCTCGGCGTGATGGCGGAGGGGAAGGCACCTTCCATCATCGAGCTCGAGGTCATCAACGAACGCATCGGCCTCCAGCGGCCCGAAAAAGTTCGCGGCGCCGCCTGATAAAGAGAGGATTCGATGGGCAAAATTCGTTACCTGGCGACTATCAGCAAGGATCCTGAATCCCTGGCTAATTTCTATGTCGATGAAATCGGAATGCGCGTATTGGCGCGTTCCGATGCTGGTGATGTTTCGCTGACCGACGGGTATTTCAACCTGACGCTGTTTCGCCAGCGCGCGGACCTGATTGAACTGCGGAAGGACTTGGGCTTGCATCACATTGGCATGCAGGTGGACAGCATCGAAGAGACCTTGCGCAAGTACCGGGAGCTGGTTCCCGGTGGCGTCGCGGTGCGCGAGCCAGGTGGCCCGCATTACGGCGAGGTGCGAATTTTCGATCCTGAATGCAATCCAATTAGCCTTTCGGAAACCGCTTTCGGCGTGAAGGACGGCGAACACGGGTTCCCCCGCATCGGTCATATCGCCATTCACACGTTGCAGCCGCAGCGTTCGGCGGATTTCATGACGGCGCTGTTCGCCATGCGTGAACTGGGCACCACCGCCGAGCGCCGCCGCCAGGGCCGTTTTAACTGCTTCATGGGCGACGGCGCCACCAATCTGGCGCTGCATCCTTACTACCGTACCCGCGATGCGGAAGACTTCGCGCTATACAACCGCATCGGCCATGACGGGCAGGAAGAACAGCCCGAGGAACGCCGCTACGGCATTCATCATTTCGGCTTCCTGATGCGCGATGCCGCCCAGAAGGCGGAGCAGCTCTCTCATGGCCGCGCCCTCGTGGCCGACCGCCCAGCTGAGCGGCCCTACGCCGAGTACCGCGTGCTCGATAGCGAAGGCAACGGCTTCGACCTGACCCAGAACAAGGGCTGGGAGGTCGACGTCGATACCTGGGTGCGCGTCGCCTAGTTGCGAATGTCCTGTAAAAACAGTTCCGTAGGAATCTCGTAGCCGAGCCCGGCTTTCTTCGCCAGTTCATAGACCCGGCCGGCGACGGCATAGAACTGCGCGCCCTGCAGGTTTCCGCGTTCGGACCAGGTGATCTCCTCATCCGATGTACGGCCCGGCGCCGTGCTGTTCATAATATCCGCTAGGGTCACGCGGCGCGCCGGTGTGTCGGCGGCGCCGTGTCCCGTCTTGCCCGAACGGCCGTCGCCGTGTTTGGGTTGACCGGGTCGGGCCTCCCAGGCGATATATTCATCGTCAAGCGCCAGTTCAGGGCGTCCCACCGGTGCCGGGGCATCGCCGAAGCGCAGGTATACATCGGCGCGCTTCATGGTTTCCTGATCGGGAACGCCCGACCCGCCGATATTGATGACATGCGCCCCTTTTTCCAAAAGCTTGCCGTTCAGCACCGGCACCGCCGAATCGGTCAGGGCCGCGACGATATGTGCGCCCTTGTAGATCTCTTCGGGGTTTTCGCAGACCTGGACCTCGATGTTGTAGCGCGCTGCCATTTCACGGCCGAAGGCTTCTCGGTTTTCCCTGGTTGGGCTGTAGACCTGCAGTTTCTTGAGATTACGCACGGCGGTGAAAGCCTGCATGTGGGTGCGCGACATGCCGCCGGAACCGAGCATGCCCACCACCTCGGCATCCTTGCGGGCCATGTACTTGACGCCGATGCCGCCGTCGCCCGCGACCCGCATATGCTGCAAAACGCCGTCGTTGACGAAGGCCAGCGGCTCGGCGTTTTCCGTCGAGGTCAGGAAGATCAGGCCGCAATAGCGCCCGGGCCGGGTGCAGTACTTTTCCTGGGTACGCACGCCGTTGTAGGTCTGCTCATAGATGATGTCGGATTTCATCCTTACTGCGAAGTAACCGCCGGTCGAGCCGCCCTCCATGGAGCCGAACTGGTAGTTCTTCTCCGGGTCCCGCGTCGGGATACGGATATCGATGCGCGGGCGGCAGGTGGCTTCGCCGAGCGCGAGGTTGCGGTAGGACTCTTCCAGCGCCGCGATGGTGTCTTCCATGGTCAGCAGCTTGGCGACATCGTCGTTGTTGATAATCAGGGTCATGGGGGCTCTCCTTGTCTCGGCGTATTGTTGCCGCTAATGCAGTGCGGGACAACGGAATCTCCCGGAAACCGGCTGAATTATCCGGTTTCACCCCTTGCAATCGATTGCTAAAATAAGAACCAGGCAGCGGGGCCCCGGCGGGGCCCGCAACGCTGCAATACAAAAAACAAGGGAATGGCTGCTTCCGGCTCACCAGCCGACGCGCCGATCCTGCTTTCAGGGGGCTTGCATGCTCACACGGGAAGAGAACGAGCTTTTGACGCGCGTCGGCGCGGGCACGCCGATGGGCACGCTGATGCGTCGCTACTGGGTGCCGGCGGTGTTTTCCCACCAGATCGCCGAACCCGACAGCCCGCCGGTGCGGGTGCGCCTGCTGGGCGAGGACCTGGTGGCCTTCCGCGACACCAAGGGTCGGGTCGGACTGATCGACGAAGCCTGTCCGCATCGCACGGCATCGATGTTTTTGGGCCGTAACGAGGAATGCGGGCTTCGCTGCGTCTATCACGGCATCAAGTTCGACGTGACGGGTGCCTGCGTGGATGTGCCGTGCCTGCCGCCGAACACGCCGGAAAACCAGATCAGCGCGATCAAGAAGCAGATGGCGATCAAGTCCTATCCTTGCATCGAAAATGGCGGGGTGGTGTGGACCTACATGGGGCCGCCGGAATTGCAGCCGGAGGCGCCGGATCTCGAATGGGCGCGCCTGCCGGAAAACCAGCGTCATGCCACCCGCCACATCCAGGAATGTAACTGGCTGCAGGGCGTGGAAGGCGGCTTCGATGCGCCGCACCTGACCTTCCTGCATGGCGGTACGGCTGAAGCCAGCCGCCGCATCGTGCCGTCGATTTACGAAGTCGTGCCGATGGATTTCGGCTTCGTCGTCGGTACGGCGCGCGATTTTGGCGGCGACGACCTGATGTGGAATATCAACGTCATGCTGATGCCGTTCCACAAAATTATTTCTTCCGTGCCTCACGCGGCCCATATGTGGATGCCGATAGATGATGAAAACACGATGCTTTACAGCATCGATTTCCAGCCCGACCGGCCCTTCACCGATGAAGAGCTGGAACGTTCGCTGACCTATCACGGCATTCATACCGAAAATCATCCGGGTACCGATCACGCCATCGCCAACAAGGCCAACGATTACCTGATCGATCGGGAATTGCAGGCCCACGGTGGTTCATATACGGGCATGAAGGGCCTCGGGGTTCAGGACTGCGCGGTGCAGGAAACCATGGGGCCGATTTCGGACCGCACCCGTGAACACCTCCTGATCGGGGATTCGGCGATCGTCAAGCTGCGCAGGCTCCTGCTTCAGACCCTGAAGGACATGGAAGCGGGCAAGCCCCTGCCGGGGATCGATCCCCGGACCTTCCGCGTGCGCTCCACCCGTTACGAAGCGCCCCGCGATGAGCCGTTCCTCGACAAGCTGCGCGAACGGGTATCGGTCGACGCCTGAGCCGGCTTGCCGCATCGCATAGAGATAAACCTACCCGTTAAGGAAAACACCAGGGAGACCACCAGCCCATGAATGGCGCCGACGTCATTGCCGAAATCCTCAAGCGTGAAGGAACCGAGTTCCTTGCCTGTTATCCCCGCAACCCCGTGATCGACGCCTGCGCGGCAATCGGCATTCGCCCGGTGCTGTGCCGCCAGGAACGCATCGGTGTCGGCATGGCCGACGGCTTTTCGCGCATTCGCCGCGGCAAGCAGAACGGCGTCTTCGCCGCCCAGCATGGCCCCGGCATCGAAAACGCCTTTGCCGGTGTTGCCCAGGCCTTCGCCGAAAACGTGCCGATGCTGGTTATCCCGGCGGGCTTTTCGGGTGAACGCCAGCAAATTCATCCCACCTTCCGCGCCGCCGAGGTGTATCGCCCGGTGACCAAGTGGTCGGCTTGCGCCCACACGGTGCAGGAACTGCCGCTGGTCATGCGCCGCGCCTACCAGGCGATGCGTTCGGGCAAGGGCGGCCCGGTGATGGTCGAGGTGCCGACCGGTGTGTTTGACGCCGAATTCAAGGGTGAGATCGATTACAAGCCGATCCCGGTTCTGCGCTCCGCCCCGGATCCCGATGCCGTCAAGGCGGCGGTGAAGTTGCTGCTCGCGGCCAGGAACCCGGTGTTGTGGGCGGGGCAGGGCGTGCTTTACGCCGAAGCGGGTGACCGCTTGCTGGAGCTGGCGGAAATGATTCCCGCACCCGTCGCCTGTACCAATCCCGGCAAGAGCGCCGTGCCCGACGCGCATCCACTGGCGCTCGGTGGCTCCACCCGCTCGCGCTCCAAGGCCTATGCCCAGTGCATGGCGCGGGCGGACCTGGTGCTGGCCATCGGTTCGTCCATGACCAGCACGTCCTTCGGGCCGGTTCTGCCCAAGGGCAAGACCATTATTCATTCCACTAACGACGCGAGCGACATCAACAAGGATATTCCCGCCGATTGCGGCCTTGTCGGGGATGCCGGGCTGGTGATCGAGGCGTTGATCGAAGAGGTTGCGCGCCAGAAGAAAAGCGACGGCGGCAAGGCGCTGGCGGCGCTGAAGGATGAACTGGCGGCGATCAAGGCGGAATGGAAGGCCGAATGGGCCAAGCATTTCGAATCCGACGAGGTGCCCATCAACCAGTACCGCGTCATCGGCGAACTGCTGAAGCAGGTTGATCGCGACAACACCATCGTCACCCATGATTCAGGCAGTCCCCGCGAACAGACCCTGCCGTGGTGGGAAACTACCAAGGCCGGTCACTACATGGGTTGGGGCAAGTCCACCCAGTTGGGCTATGGCCTGGCGCTGGCGCTCGGCGCCAAGTTGGCGGCGCCGGACAAGCTCTGCATGAATGTCATGGGCGATTGCTCATTCGGCATGTCGGGCATGGATATTGAAACCGCTTCGCGCAACGACATCGGCATCCTGACCGTGGTGTTCAACAATCAGGTCATGGCCTGCGAGCGCGCGGTGATGGAAGTCTCGACCGAAAAGTTCGGATCGCTCTCCGTCGGTGGCAACTATTCCAAGGTGGCCGACGGATTGAACGTGACCTCGCGCCGCGTGGACAAGCCGGCCGATATCGCCGGTGCCGTCAAGGAAGCGCTCGACGTGACCTCGAAGAACAAGCCGTTCCTGCTCGAGATCGTAGCCAAGGAAGGCTACGACTTCTCGCGCTATTCGTAAGGCGTAACAAGGAATTCATAAACGGGAGGCAAAAATGATCAAACGAATTATGCTCGGCACCGCCGTCGCCATGTTGGCGGCATTTCCGGTGCAGGCAGATGACTTTTACAAGGGCAAGACCATTACCGTGGTTACGTCCACCGGGGCCGGGGGCAATTACGACACCATTGCCCGCATGATCGCGCGGCATATGTCCGGTCACTTGCCGGGCAAGCCCAACATGATCGTCCAGAACATGCCCGGCGGCGGCAACGTGCGCGCTACCAATTTCATGTACAACGTGGCGGCTAAGGACGGCACCTTCATCGCGACTATCAACAATGCGATCCCGCTGGCCCAGGTGCTGGACCCGCGTGGCAAGCGTTTCGATGCGCGCAAGTTCAACTGGCTGGGTTCGACCGGTAATTCCAACTCGGTCACCATCACCTGGCATACCACCGGCGTGAAGACGATCGAGGATATGAAGAAGACCGAGGTCGTTCTTGGCGGCACCGGTCCGGCATCCAGCATCGTCATTTTCCCCAAGGTGATGAACGCGGTGCTCGGCACCAAGTTCAAGATCGTCATCGGCTACAAGTCGTCGGCGGCGGTGGATATCGCGCTGGAGCGGGGCGAGGTTCGGGCCCGTTCGGGTTCCTACGGTTCCATCGTCAGCCAGAAGCCGGACTGGCTGTCGGGCAAGAAGATCAACATCCTGGTCCAGGTCGGTAATAAGCGTGAGCCGACCTTGCCGAATGTGCCGTTGCTGACGGAACTGGCCCGCAACAAGTCGGAACGCGACCTGCTCAAGCTGGTGTCCGCGCCCATCTCTCTGGGCCGGCCCTACCTTGCGCCGCCGGGCATTCCGGCCGAGCGCCTGGCGACCCTGCGGGCGGCCTTTGCCGCCACGGTCGCCGACAAGGGCTTCCTGGGCGAGGCGACCAAGCGCCGCATCGATATCGCGCCCATGACCTGGCAGGAAGTGTCAGCGGTGGTGGACGAAACCATCAATGCGCCCAAGGACGTCATCGAGCGGGCCAAGAAGGTCATTCCGAAGAAGCGCAAAAAGAAAAAGAAGAAGAAAAAGAAGGACTCCTGACCGCCCCGGCGGTCGGCGGGAAGGGGGGCTCCGGCCCCCCTTTTCCTTGGCGCTTAACGCGGTGCGCGTTCCTTGTTACCGTGCGGACAAGATCACATTTCAGAAAAAGGGAGTGCAGTTATGGCGTCCAGCAAGATCGATCCCTCGTCGGGTTGTCGCCTGCCGATGGTGCGGCGTGAAGACCTCGATGACGCGGGCAAGGCCGTTTTTGATCATCACATCGCGCCGGGCACGGATTCCATCGCCGGGCTCAAGGGGCCGGGTGGTGTGCGGCTGCACAGCCCGAAGCTTTCCGCGGCCCTGCGCCCGGTCGCCAAGTACCTGCGCTTCGACACCGGCCTGAGCGACCAGTTGCGCGAAGTCGCCATCATGATCGCGGCGCGCGAAATGGATTCGCGCTTTGAATGGGCAGCTCATGAGCCGATGGCGCTGAAGGTCGGTGTTTCCCAGGCGACCATAGACGTCATCAAATTTCGCAAACCGACGGCCGGGCTGGACCCAGCGGAAGCGGTGATCATCGATCTCGGGCGCGAAGCCATGGGCGCGCACAAGGTCTCGCAGGAGACCTATGACCGTGCGGTGGCGCAATTCGGTGCCCGCAAGCTGGTGGATTTGATCGGCATCATGGGCAACTACATGGCGACGGCGGCGATGCTGCACGTTTTCGACAACCAGCCGCCGGAAGACGCGCCGGTGTTGCCGCTGCCCTAGGCGGTCCTAGACGTCGGGACGCTTGTAGGACAGGTTGGGCCCGCCCTTTTGCGATTTCAGGTAGCCTTCGACGTCGCCGGTGGGGTCCACCGCCCGGCGCAGGCGCTGGCCGACCAACTGGTCCAGCGCGATAGCCTGGCTCAGGCTGAGGTCGCGGCCCATCTGCACCGTGATCTTCGAATGTTCCAGCGGCGCCAGGTGCCGCGCCGCGATGCCACGGGCGATTTCCAGCACCGTTGATTCCAGTTCCGCCGCCGGTACGGTCTGCGACACGATGCCGAAGCGTTCGGCCTCGACGCCGGAAATGTTGCGCCCGACAAGCTGCAGCCACGCCACCTTCTTGATCGGGATGCCGCCATGAATGAGCGTGCTGGTGACAAGCTGGCCGAAGGAACCGCGCAGCACCTCGGGCATGCCGAACTGGGCATCATCGGCGGCAATCACCAGGTCGTGACAGTTCATGATGCCGAGCGCGCCGCCCAGGCAATAGCCATGCACCTGGGCCAGCATGATGCGGGGGAAGGCGCGCAGCGCCTCGGCCAGCTCGATGGTCGGCGTCGGCCGGTCCCAGTCGCGCACCCCGGAATTGGCCTCTTTCAGGAAATAGAGATCGAGCCCCGATGAAAACAGCGGCCCCGCACCGCGGGTGATGACGATTTTCAGTTCCTTGTCGGCGCGGATGATTTCCAGCGATTCGAAAAACGCCGCCACCATTTCGGCGTTCCACGCATTGCGCTTTTCCGGCCGGTTCAGGGTGATGCGGGCGACGCCCGCATCCTCCAGCCGGTCGAGGATCAGCTCCGGCCACTGCTTCAGGATTTTCCAGCTATCGCTCATGGCGCCACCGTCCAGGTCGTCTTGTGAAACAGGTCCTCGGGCTTGAGGCTGGCATCCGCCAGGTGCTGTTCGGCGGAATAGCGGATCAGTTTTTCCACGACGTCGCGGTTAGCTTCGAAACCGTAGGGCCAGTAGTCCTTGCCCATGGACCGTTCCGTCGCCTCGACCTCGGCCTGCAGCCACGGCAACGTCGCGGTCGGCACGGTGCGGAATTTCAGGTCCTCGATGGCGATGTCCTTGGCCTGGGAAAACGCCTTGTAGAGCGTCGCGGGCAGCCACGGGTTGGCTTCGACCAGGTTTTTCTTGATGGCGACCAGGTGCATCACGGGAAACACGCCGGTGCGCTTGTAATAGGCCTGTTCCTCGGCCCGGTAGTCGTCCCACATGCGCGCGACATTGGGGGCGCCGCGCTTGAGGCAACTGGGATCATGGGGGCTGATCAGGGCATCGATCTTGCCGGTCTCCAGCATATTCGACAGGGTGTCGTTGTCCACGCGGGCATAGTCGTACTGGTCGGGCAGGGAAATCGGCGTGCGTTCCTCGCGGCCGGGGATTTCCAGCCCGCCGGTGCGCCACTTCATGTCCCACGATTCGACCCCGTGCTCGTCCTTGAGCAGGCCGCGCAGCCAGACCGCGGCGGTCAGCTGGTATTCTGGCACGCCGACGATCTTGCCTTTCAGGTCGGCGGGGCTGTTGATGCCGCGGTCGGTGCGGATAAAGACGTTGGACTGGCGGAAACTGCGCGACAGGAACACCGGGATCGCGGTGTAGGGTGACGTGCCGCCCGCAACTTGCAGCATGTAGCTGGAAATCGACAGCTCGCAGCAGTCGAATTCGGCGTAGCGCATGGCCCGGAAGAAAAGCTCGGCGGGCAGCATTTTCAGGTAGGTCACGTCGACGCCGGGAATGCGGACCCGGCCGTCCATGATGGGGCGCGTGCGGTCGTAATCGCCGCCCGCGATGGTCAGTTGCAGATTGCTCATGCCGTCTCCCTTGACTGGGTGGTGCCGTCCTGGCCCACCCTTTTGAATGAGGGCCCGATTGAACACCGCTCCCGCCCGAAGGGCAAGCCGTGGCTGGCTCCGTGAAAGGCTTTCCGCGGGCCGCGCGCGGGATTAGGATTGGTGCCCCGGCTTGCCGGGCAAGAACAAGCGGGAGGGAGAGCCGATGGCGGCCATAGATGCCGACGCCCATGTCGTCGAAACCATGGAAACCTGGAACCTGGTGGCCGAGGAAGCGCCGGAGTGGATGCCGATGCTGACCCGGCGCACCGCCGGGCGCGAAATCCAGAACAGCGAAGGCGCCGTTCAGCAGGAATTCTGGGTCATCAACGGCCGTGTTCATAACCGTGACCGCAATGTCGGCGCCAATACCACCGAGGACTCGCGTGAGATGCGCGACATCACCGCGCGTCTCGATCATATGGATGCGCTGGAAATCGACATCCAGGTGCTGTTCCCGACCCTGTTGCTGCGCCCGATCGCGGATAATCCCCGCCTCGATTACATCCTGGCCAAAAGCTACAACCGCTGGCTCGCGGGCATCGCGAAGCATGGCCGGGACCGGCTTTACTGGGCTGTGGTGCCGCCGCTGCAGGCGCCTGATCGCCTGCGCGAGGAGCTGGAATTCGGCAAGGCGCACGGCGCCTGTGCCGTGTTCATGCGGCCCCTGGAATGCGAGCGGCCGCTGTCCGATGAGATTTTTTTCCCGCTTTACGAAATGGCCCAGGAGCTTGACCTCGCGATCTGCCTGCATCTCGGCAACGGCAGTTTCGCCGTGCATGATTTCTTCGCCCGCGACACCACCTTCACCAAGTTCAAGCTGCCGATGATCGGTGCGACCCATTCGCTCTTGATGGGGGAAATTCCGGCGAAGTTCCCTCGCCTGCGCTGGGGTATCATCGAGGCCAGCGCGGACTGGGTGCCGTTCCTGGTGGCCGATGTGCGCCAGCGCTTCCTCAAGCGCGGTAAGCGATTGCCCAATAATGTCCTGGCGACGAACAACATGTACGTCACCTGCCAGACCTATGACGACCTGCCCCATGTTCTCGAAACCGCGGGCACGGACAACATCGTTATCGGAACGGACTACGGGCACGCAGATTTTTCCAGCGAGATCGAGGCGCTCCGGCTGCTGCGCGAATCGCCGGGCCTGCCCGCGGGCGTCGTCGACAAGATCCTGTGGGACAATGCACGGGCCCTTTACGGCCTGAACGGATAGCGGGGAACAGGCGTGGCGGATCAGGAGTTCGATTACATTATCGTAGGCGCTGGTTCAGCCGGTTGCGTTGTGGCCGGGCGCCTCAGCGAAGGCGCACCGGGGGCACGTATCCTGGTGCTGGAAGCTGGCGGATCGGATTTCGATCCGCTGATCCATGTGCCGCTCGGCATCGGGGTGATGCACGAATGGCGCTCTCATGACTGGGGTTACGATACGGAGCCGGAGCCCGGCCTTGGCGGCCGCTCGATCGAGGCTATGCGCGGCAAGGTTCTGGGCGGCTCATCCTCCATCAATCACATGAGCTGGGTGCGCGGCAACCGCGGCGATTACGACCGCTGGGCGCGGGCTGGGCTGGATGACTGGTCTACATGTCCCAAAAATTGAATACAATCCATTTGAATCAATCAAAACAAATGTTATTGGGTCACAAAATGTTATTGACGCATGTGTAAAAACTGGAGTGAAAAAAACTGTATGTATTGGAACTGACAAAGCAGTTTCACCATTAAATACGTATGGTGCAACAAAATAGTTAATGGAAAAATTATTCATAACTGCGAATAATTATTTAAATCCAAACAGTAAGTTTACAAAATTTATTGCAGTAAGATATGGAAATGTTCTAGGAAGTAGTGGTTCGGTGATACCAAAATTTATTCAACAGATCAAAGATAAACAAAAAATTACAATTACAGATTCATCCATGACAAGATTTAGTATAACAATGGATGAAGCATTAGATTTAATTTTAAATGCATTATACTATGGAAAAGGTAAAGAAATTTTTGTTCCAAAAATTAAAGCCTATGAAATCAATACTCTAAAAAATACATTATTTAATTTACTTGAAAACACAGGTGAAGAAATAATTAGGAATTCGTCCCAGGTGAAAAAATTAATGAAATTTTGATAAATCATGATGAAATAAGATATTCTTGGGAATTTAATGATATGTACATTATATTAAATACACCAGAACAAAAAATTTCAGAATCTGAAATTATCAAATCATACCCAAATATATCACCATTAACTTCAATGAATTTATACTCATCAGATTCTGTGGAAAAATGTCCACGGAAGAATTAAAAAATAAAATCATTCAATCTGAATTAATTTAAAACTTCATTTTCCAAAACTGTCTTTTTCTAAAGATTTTTTAGTCCCTCAAAATAATCAACGTCTTTATTGATTTCAAATAATTTTGGATCTTTGTTAATTTGATTTAATATATGAGAAGTAAGAATAGGTCGTTCTTTAATTAGTGAAACAAGTTTTTGGACTAATTCTAAATCTTCTATTCTATCAACAGCCCAACGAAATTTAGAAAGATCCTCATTATTTTTACATTAAAATTTTAAATTTTTTGGATTATTATAGATATAAGGGGTAACATGTTCTCTCTCTGATGGAAGATGAGCATTTTCCCAAGTTTTTTGTAATGCGTTCATAGAAAAACTTCAACTTCTGTACCACTAGGATATGTTAACGGTAAAAAATTTGTAACATAGTCAAAAGAATTTTTTTGAAAAATGTCAACAACATAATCGGTTATTTCAGGATCGATAAGGGGTTTATCTGAAGGAATTCGAACAATTGTAGACAAATTAAATTTTTTGCACAGTTATAGTATCTATCTAAAAACATCATTCTCATCTCCACGAAAAAATCAATATTGAGTTTTTGCATAATCAACTATCACATCATCAATAGAATTTCTAGTTGTTGCAATAATTATTTTTGAGAGTGATTTAACAGATTCTAATTGTTTTATAACAAAATACAACAAGGGATGTTCTTGATCTATAGTCATCATTACTTTTCCAGGCAATCTGGAAGAATTCATTCTAAACTGAACAATACATCCAATCATAAGAGATTATAAAAAGATATAATTTTAATTTAATGAAATTTTAATTATTTTACAAATTTATTTACAGCCACAATTATTTTTGAAATGTCGTTTTCAGAAAGATTAGGGTGTATAGGTAATGTGACAATACGCTTTGAAACATAATGAGTGTTAGGAAGTTTAATTTTTTTATCATAATATGAAAATGTATGAATTGGTTTGTAATGAGTGCCTGTTTCGATTTTTGCATTAGCCATTTTTTGGATAAATTCATTCCTATTTTCCACCAAAATCCAATACAAATGATAGGAACAATCTTTTTCAAAAGGCATTTTTTCTAAGATTTTTATTTCATTGAAATATCGTTTGCAATTTGCTGTCTTTTTTATTCATAGAATTTAATTTTTTAATTGTTCAATTCCTATTGATGCAGAAAATTCATTCATATAATAATTCCATCCCAGATCAGTTACATCATAATCAGTACCATGCCTAGAACTAATACCACACCATCTTAATGATTTTAAACGATTTTGATACAAGTCAGAATTTTTTTTGTTAAGTGTGATCGCACCACCTGTGGGCATAGATAAATTTTTCACAGGATGAAAACTAAAACATGTGGCATCAGTTATTGCGCCGATGTTTTTATTTTTGAATTTGGCACCGGATGCGTGAGCTGCATCATCAACAACAAACATACCATTATTCCTTGCAATTTTTTTTATTTTATCAAGTTCTTTTACCAATCCACCAAAATGAACTGGAACAACCATTCTAGCATTATCGTCAATTTTGTCAGATATCAAATTTGGATCAATACATAATGTTTCTAAATTAATATCAACGAAAATTGGTTTTGCATCATTATAAAGAACTGCATGAAAGCTGTAGACACAAAAGAAAGGGATGGAAGAATGACGTTCTTTTTTTGATATTGAATAAAGACATGGCTAAATGTAATGCCGCTGTCCCACTGTTTACACTAACACAACTATGAGCATTAACAAATTTTGCAAATTTTGTTTCAAATTTTTAACATTGTTTGTTCCAGCACCAGATGCCCAGAAATTACTTTTTAGAGTAGTTCTAAGGCTTTTTCTTCTTTAATATCATGAAATGGTTCAAAAAAGTTTGATGGGTTTCAAGATTTCATAATAATTTATTTTTGTCATATATTTAATAGTGATTATACTTTTATGATAAAATTAATTGAGAATAAAAAATATGATTATGGTTTTCGATTTAATGTAGGAGAGAAAACTGGTTCAGGTCACTTTTATAGATGCCTAGCAATAACTAAGAACTCAAAAAAATAAAAGAAAGTTATTTTTTTGTATCAAATAAAAAAACACTACTTGGACATCTTGACTCTAAAATCCCATATATTGTATTAAATGGAAAAACTGAAAAAATAAAATTCAACAATTAAAAAAGTATTCAGATTTTGTTTCAAATTTCATAATTGATTTACCGCATTCAATTACATTATATTCAAAAATTTTACCTAGTGAGAAAACAATAATCATTGACGATATAGGGAATAAGAAAATATTTTCAAAAATTTTAATCAATTTTCAATTAGCAAAAGAATTTCACAAATATGTGTTAAATAAAAAATTTACAAAAATTTGTAAAGGTAGAAAATTTGTAATTATAAGAAATGACATTTTTGGAAAAAAACAAAAGGTAAGAAAAAATAAAAAAATTAAATAAAATACTAATTTCAATTAGTAGTGCATATATAGAAAAAGAATAATAGAACAATTTGAATATTTAATAAAGAATTCTATTTACAGATTTTACAATATTACTAAGACCATCAACAAAAATTTCAAAAGAAATTAAAAATTTATCTAATTACAAAAATGTAAAAATTATTACAAAAAGCTCAAATCCAAAAAATCTTTACTCAGATCATGATTTAGTAATATCACACACAGGAATAACAATTTATGAGTTAGCATATATTGGAATTCCATGTATAATGGTAAATTTTAATCAAAAACAAACAATACTATCAAATGAATTTACATCTAGAGGATTTGGATTAAATGTGAAATATTCAAAAGAATTGGGAGACAAATTATTTTCAATGATAAATAATTTGAAACAAGTAAAAATTAGAAATCAAATGACCAATAAAGGTCAAAATATTATTGATGGCAGGGGACTAGATAGGATTGTCAGATTACTTTTAGAATCAGTATAAATTATTTAATTTGTTTAATGATATAATATGAATTCATCTTTAAAAAAAAACAAAAATTTTACTACTAGACAATAGAACAAAAATTGAAGATAATATACATAATGAAAATTTTGATAGGATAATTGTTTTTGATTTTCATACTAGTCAAATTTTGAAAGAATTAGATGTCAAACATACACTATCAGAATCATTTCTTATTGAGGAAGATTTTAATGAAATACAAAAAAATCATATGAATTTTCTGAATGGTTTTTAATTGAAAAATTTTCTAAAGATCTTTTTTATGAAAATGTTAACATTGGAAGTTTATTTCATATTGAATTATTTGTTTTTAATACCAATTTAAAAAAATTAGAAAAAAAAAAATAATAGAAAAATATTATGATTATTCATTTGTTGTATCAAAATCATTAAAGACAATTTTATTAAATTTTGAAATTGCTTTTCAAGAACTATGAAGAAGAAAGTGATGAATCTTTTTTATGATAAAATAAATATAGAAAATAAATATTTTAAAATTTCAATTCCAAGAAAATATTATTTTCAAATAAAAAGTTCAAATGATAAAATTATGAATTATTTTCTTAAAAATAAAAACAAAAAAACAGATGTTTTTTTAATTGAATTTATACAATAAGATATGAATCATTGATAAAAGAATTTTTCAAAAGGTATTTTTACAGGGTATTTTGGAATAAAGAAGGCCCCCAATATGGAATTTAAATCATTTTCTATAATTAAAAATAACAATGTTTTCATTGCAAATGATTCCGTTTTGATAAAAATATTTTGATAAAACATTAAAATGAAAAAATTACTAGAAATAATTTTCAAAGAAGATAGTTTTATAAAAATTTTTCAATTCTATAATGATGATGTAGGAAATATTATTAGACCAATAATAGAAAAATTACTTTTTTAAAAGATTATACTGAATTTATAAAAAGTATAGATTTTGCTAAACAAAATCTAAAAAATATTTCACTAAAATGTACTATGGTATTATCTTGAAAGTGGAACAACTGAACAAATAATAATTCAATTAGCCAAAAAATTTGAAATTTCAATAATATTATTACAGCATGGATTATTCAATGACAATCCTGATGCACACACATTCAATCAATTTTCTGGATCAGTACTAAAAGAGGATAACAAGTTTTTTGTTTTTGGGAAAATCACTTCAAAAAATATGCAAATCAATATGGTTTAAAGAAAAATAATGTTCATGTATTAGGTAGCACAGTTCACTGATTCATTTTTTTAATATGAACTCAGAAAAATGAACATTTTGGTTATTGCACAAGGAACCAACAAAAAATTACATGTGAATTACACAAAAATGCAAAGAATCATATGAAAAAATTATAGAAGAAATTTGTCAAATTTGTAAAATCAAAAAGAAAAATTAATAATCAAATTACATCCACATGAAGAAGATGATGGTGAAGAAACCATTTGTAAAAACATCTATTCAGATGCAAGGTGATAAAAAAAAGGAGGAGCCACAGATCTCATAAAAACTTGTAGTGCAGTAATTTCACTTGGAACTTCAGTATCGACAGCAATTTTAGAAGCACATATTCTTAAAAAACCAGTAATTAGAATTCCATATGGAGATTGGTTTGGCAAACCAGATTATTTACGAAAACCAACCTGTTTCTATACGAATATTAACGAATTAGATAAAACATTATTGAGATTAGAACAAGACAAAGAATTCTATCAAAAGGTAATTAACATAGGAGAATCTTTTCTAGAAGACTATGTGAAATTTCCAGGTACAGCATCAGAAAAAATATCTCAATTTATATCAGAAAATTTTTAATGAAATAATCTAATCTGTGACATTCAAAAATATTATTATTTAAATTAAAAAATTAAGATTTTTCCATTTATTCCAATCATAATCAGTGAATTGTATGTTTTCCATTTCATTGTCATCTGGACGCCAAGAAGGGTTTGCTAATGCCAATACACTTGCAACTTCATTTTGAAGGATTGATATGTGCAGAAACAAAATTTTTGGGATTTGGACTAAAACTGAATTTTGTTCACTAGATTCAATTTCATGATATTTTCCAAATTCATCTTTTGCCACAAAAATTACTTTTCCTCGAATACAAACAAAATAACTATCTCTTTTTTTGTAGATGAGGACCTTTAATTTCACCCCAGGATTCACGGATGAAATATATACCATTTTTTGGAGTTACTTCTAAATTTCATCCCAATCACGCCAAATGACAGTTAATGAGCCATTAATATGACCATCTTGAACATCTTTTGTTTCATGTGTTTCTAATTTTTGCCAACGAATTGTATCATTTTCATATTGTTAGTAAAAAAATGTTTTACTTAAACTTGAATTAAGAAAATATGATTTAGTTCAATAATTATACTAAAACTCTACTTTTTAAGTCATGTAAAACGTTTTAAATTTAAATAATTTTAGAGAAACATATATGAACGTAAATTTTACCAATGTCACAACTGGAAGAGATTCAAAAATTGATGAGAGTTGCATATTTGACAAAATAAATTCTCAGACTAAAAATGGAAATTTCTCTTTTGGAGATTATTGTTCAATACACGAAAACTGTAGGTTTTATTTTTCTGATTCTGATTTTTCGATGGGCGATTACGGTACAATTCACAACAATACATTCTTGACAGGATACAAAAATTGTACATTTGGGCATAATTGTTGGATCGGTCAAAATTCAATAATTAATGCAACAGATAATCTGTCAATAGGGAATAATTGTGGGATAGGAAACTATTCAAAAATTTGGACACATGCAGCATGGGGAGAATTACTTTAGGATCTAGAATTGTTGTAGGCATTCCTGATTTTGAATGTAAATCAGGGGCAGTAACAATAGGGGATGATTTTTTGGGAATTGGTCAAATCACAATAAGTCCGGGAGTGAAAATTGGTAATAAAGTAAATTGCATTAACTAATTCATTAATAACAAAAGATATTCCAGATAACACAATCGTCGGAGGTATACCAAAACCAAACCAATCCCAATTGATGGAGATTTTAAGGCATATGTAGAACTATCAGATTTAGAAAAATACAAAATGTTTAAAAAATTTGCAAAAAATTTTGCAACAATCTATAATGTAAAATTTTCATTTTGAAGATAGTGAACAAATAATAAAGTTAGGAGATGAAGAAATAAAAATTTATTTTAATTCAAATTTCAACAGAGACAATGAATTAACCACATATTTTGATGTAATAAAAAGAGTATATACAAAAAAACACAATCCTCTTGAAAAAAAATTCATGAAATTCATTTTGAGTTATAAAGCAAGATTCACACCAGAATAAATTTTTCAAAGTTAAAATATCTAATATGATATTTTAATTTATGAAATCATTATTATTGCAGAAATTGCATCAAATTGGGAAGGGAATATAAAAACAGCATTCTCGATCATAAAAGAATCAAAAAAAGCTGGTGCAGACGCAGTAAAATTTCAGATGTGGAGAGCTGAAGACTTGTATTCAAATAAACACCCACTATGGAATTTTATCAAAAAATCTGAATTAACAATAGAAAAAAGCAAGGAAAATAAAAAAAAAAATTGTGATCAAATAGGAATTGAGTTTTTTGTAGTGCGTTTTACCCAGAAGCAATTGATTTTCTTGAATCAATTAATGTGAAAAGATACAAAATAGCTTCAAGAACATGTTTGTTTGATGATCCATATTCATCAGAAACATTAAGTGCAAAAGCAAAAACAAGAAAACCAGTAATTATTAGCATGGGTATGGGAGGAAATAAATCAAAAATTTCAAAAATATTTTCTAAAAATAAAAAGATTTTTTGTTATTGTGTTTCAAAATACCCAACAAAATTATCAGAGATAGATTGGGATAAAGCTGGAAAATATGATGGTCTGTCAGATCACACTTTGGGAATTACTGCACCAATAGTATTTTCTACTTTAAAAAAAAAAAAGTACTAAGAACATAGTAATAGAAAAACATGTAAAATTACAAATTCAAAGGTCCAGATGCATCATCATCAATTGATACAAATGAATTAGCATTAATGATATCTGAAATTAGAAAAATTGAGAAACTTAAATTGTAAATGTTTGGATAAAAAAATCCAGTAAAATATTCAGATAAATAAGATTTTAAACCGTTAAGAAAAATAATACACATTGAAATTATTAGTAACAGGAGGGTTAGGATTTATTGGAAGTAATTTTATTCTGAATACTCTTGAAAAAAATGAAGACATAACAATTGTAAATGTTGATGATGAGTTATATGGTTCTCATAAAGATAATTTATCATCATTAAAAAATAACAAAAAATATGATTTTGTTAAAGGTAATATTTGTAATAAAGAACTTATACAAAAATTAATTTCAGATTGTGATGTTGTTGTAAATTTTGCAGCAGAGTCATTTGTGGATAGAAGTATTTATGATGCAAATAGTACAATGAACTCAAACATAATTGGAGTAATGACTCTATTAAATGAAATTAAAAAAACAGATGTGAAAATGATCCATATATCTACTGATGAAGTATTTGGTAGTTTAACAAATTCTAGTGCAACAGAAGAATCACGATTTAATCCATCAAGCCCATATGCTGCAACAAAGCATCCACAGAGTTATTAATTAATTCCTTCGTAAAAACATACGATTGTAACTGTATGATTACAAGATGTACAAATAATTATGGTCCAAGACAATTTCCTGAAAAACTCATACCAAAAATTATTGTACTAGCACACCAAAATAAAAAAATTCCAATTTATGGTGATGGTAAAAATATTAGAGATTGGATTTTTGTAAATGATCATTGTGAAGCGATTTTTAAAATTTTAAAAATGGAAAAAGGAGAATCATATAATATTTCAGCAAATAATGAAATTGATAATTTAACGATCGTAGAAAAAATTCTTTCAATAATGGGAAAATCTACAGATTTGATTGAGTTTGTAGAGGATCGTCCTGGTCATGATTATAGATATAGTATGGATTCAGGTAAAATCAGAAAAAAATTAGAATGGGTATCAGCCACAAGTTTTGAAAAAGGTATAGAACTTACGGTAGAATGGTATAAAGAAAATAAAAAATGGTGGGATTCTCTGGAAACTATTATAGAAAATAAAACACCGTGGAAAAATTAGATTTGATTTATTAATATTAATAGAATGTAAGATTGTATGAAAGGAATTTTGTTACATGGTGGTCATGGAACAAGACTACGACCTTTGACGCATACAGGTCCAAAACAACTTCTTCCAATAGCAAATAAACCAATGTCACAATATTGTATTGAATCTATGAAAGAAGCAGGAGTAAAAGACATAGCAATTATCATCAGGTATTATTGGTTCAAAATAAAGTTCAAGAATTTTATGGAGATGGTAGTGAATTTGGAGTAAATATCACATACATAAAACAAGACTACCCAAAGGCATATCACATGCAATAAAATTATGTAAAGAATTCATAGGTAATGAAAAATTTTTGGTATTTCTTGGAGATAACATAATTCAAAAAAATATAAATGAATTTTCTCAAAAGTTTCTTAATTCAGATGATACAGCATCAGTTTTATTATGTGAAGTAGACAATCCATCAAGATTTGGAATTGCAGATATTAAAAATGATAAAATTATAAAAATAATTGAAAAACCTAAAGATCCTCCAACAAATTTTGCTGTTACAGGAATATATTTTCTTACTCCAAAATTTTTGAAATCATAGATAAATTGAAACCTTCATGGAGAAATGAATTAGAAATTACTGATGCATTACAAATACTAGAAGAAAATAATAAAATTTCATATCACATAATAACTGATTATTGGAAAGATACAGGTACTCCTGAGGACATAATCAATGCAAATAAAGCAATTCTTGAAAAGAAAACAAGTTACTTTTTTGGTAAAAAGATGATAGTGTTCGGTTATCTGGAAATGTTTTCGTTGGCAAAGATACAAAAATTTTAGGAAATTCAAAGATTGAAGGACCAGTAATCATAGGTGAAAATTGTCTTATAGATAATGCAAGAATTGGGCCAAATTCAAGTATAGGAAATAATTCACAAATTATTCAATCAGATATTGAAAATAGTATAATCATGTCTAATTGTATTGTTAAAAGTTCAGTAAGAATCAGAAATAGCATTATTTCATCTAACTCAAAAATACAAAATAATTCAAAAGATGAAAAAATTTTCTTTTGGGAGAAGGAACTCAAATTTTCTTTAATTGATTTTGATAAAATTTCTTTTTATTCTTTCATTAGCAAATTTTTCATATCCTTCTTTAGTGAACCCAACTATCGTGTATCCATTAGGCTCATAAAGTAGATCTAAAATTCTGTATTTTTCTTTAATGTCTTTATTCTCATATTTTTCTAATGCAAGATTTGATTCAAGCTTTTGTAACACATTAGTTTGTGGCATAAGTAATTTTTCTTTAGATTTTGTATCTGTTTCAAAAAGTAATCCATTTGTTCCAACACTAATTCCATATGTAACAAATCCAAACAATCCTGATTTTCTAAATAATTTTTCAATTTCTAGAGAATCATAAAGATATTCATTTACATGTAAAAGTGAATCAACAATTAAGGAATTTTCTTCTTCTTTAGTCTTATATTTCAAATTCCAACCATAATCAAATTTATTAAATCCAATATCTCTAACTAGTTTTATACCTAAATCATAATCTGTTTTTTTGATTTCCAATAAAATTGAAATTAATTCTTTGTTTAACATTCGTTTATGTCCTCCCAGTTTTCCATACAAATAAAGAAAAATAATCCCTTCATTTTCTAACATTTTTGATAAAATTTCTAATCCTTTTTGTGGATTTGATAAATGATGTAACACACCCATACATAAAATTACATTATATTTTCCTAATTCAGAAATATTTGTCAAGATATTTTTTGAATAAAATCTATGTTTGTTACATTATTTTTCTTTTTCAATTCATTTGCAATTTCTAATGATTTTTTTGAAATATCTATGCCAGTAAATTTACATTTCTTAAAATGTCTTGCAACATTAATAATTCTATGACCAGTTCCAGAGCCTGCATCAAGAATTTTTAACTCTTCAAATATTTTTACTTTCAATCTCAAAAATTCTAAGAAGATTTAATAATTCATTTGTTTCAGCAGTTTCTCTCTAGATGGAGATGGGTAAGGATATTTGAGATACATTTCTTTTACTTTTTTTGTAATGTTATCTTCTTCCAATATTTTTCACCATTTTTGCTCTTAAAAGAATTTTTTTAGACACATATTTAATAAATTATGATTTTGCAATCTTACTGTAATGAATATACCTAATTTTCTCAAATTGCAAAATGTCGATAATGACATAGATGACATTTGCTCATTTCTTCGTGATACCATTTTTAATAAATTAGAAAAATCTGGTGCAATAGTTGGATTAAGTGGAGGAATAGATTCCACAGTAACAATGGCATTATGTGCATAAAGCATTAGGAAATCAAAAATTTTAGGTTTGACAATGTTTGAAAAAGAATCTGATCCAAAAATCAATTCTAATTAATGAAATTTCAAAAAATATGATATAAAAATTCAAAATATTGACATAACTCCAATTTTAGAATCTTTGAGTTTATTCTAACAGAGAAAACATAGTAAAAGAAAAATTTCCTAATTTTAATTCTAATTGTAAATATAGAGTTGTTGTTCCTCCAAATTTTAATTCAATGGAATTCCTTATTTAGAAATTTTAGATGAAAAAAATCAAAACCATAAAATCAAAATTTCAGTTTCTGATTTTTTACTCTTACTGCTGCAACATCAATTAAACATAGAGTTCGAATGACTTTATTGTATTATCATGCTGAAAAAAATAATCTTTCTGTTGTTGGAACCACAAATAAGTCTGAATATTTACAAGGTTATTTTGTAAAATTTGGAGATGGTGGTTCTGATATAGAACCACTTGTTAACTTATATAAATCACAAATTTATCAAATTGGGAATTACTTGAAAAGTTCCTGAAAATATTTTGAATAATGATGCATCCCCAGATGTGTGGAGTTATAACACTACTGATGAAGAATTTTTTATACAGTACCTTATGAAATAGTTGATTTAATTTTGTATGCTAGAGAAAAGAACCTTTCTGTAAATGAAATAAAGAAAATATCGAATTTATCAGAGGAAAAAATCAAAAACTTACTTAAATTTCAAGAAATTAAACAACGAAAAAAGTCAACATATGAGAGAACTTCCTTATAGTTGGAAACCAAACTTCATTTAGGTTTTATATCTATTTTTAATCAAAAATATGACTTCAACAGAAAATAGTATAAAATTGGATTTATCATCAAACAATCTAGTTAGTATAATTATTTTAAATTACAATGCAGGTGATCTTTTATTAGATTGTGTTGCTTCAATCTACAATTCAAATCATAAAAATTTTGAAATAATTGTTGTAGATAATGTTTCAAATGACAACAGCCACAAAAAATGTAAAGAAAAATTTCCAAACATTACACTTATAGAAAATTCAGAAAATTTGGGTTATTGTGAAGGAAATAATGTTGGTTTAAGAAAAGCTCATGGAGATTTTGTAGCAATATTAAATCCAGATACATTAGTTGAACCAAATTGGTTAGATGAACTTATTTCTGCTTTTCAAAAAAATGGACCAGGATTTTATCAACCCAAATTTTTGGCCTCAACTGATCATTCTATGTTATTAAGTACTGGAAATATGATTCAAATTTTTGGATTTGGTTATTCTCGTTCTAAGGGTGATCTAGATACTCATGCATATGAAAAACTTGAACAAATAGATTATGCATCAGGAACATGTCTTTTACTTCAAAAATTAATTGAAAAATTGGATTGTTTGAACCTTTTTTGTTTGCTTTTCATGATGATTTAGAATTATGTTGGCGCGGCGCAATTTCAGGAATCAATTCATTTTATGTTCCAAAATCCATTGTGTATCATCCAATTGAAGGATATAGTTTCAAATGGAATCCAATTAAATTCAAACTAATAGAAAGAAATCGAAAGTATTGTTTACTAACACTTTACAACCGTTCAACAATTCTGAAAATGCTTCCTGCATTATTTTTGGTGGATATTTTCGTTTTCATATTTTATTTTAATAGAGGTCTTACAAAAATGAAAATTTCAGCTGATTTGGAAATTCTTAAAAACATAAAAAAAATTAATAAAAAATATAATCAAAATAGAAAAATAAAAAAAATTTCAGATCATGATTTAATTTATAAATTTAAAAATGAAATCCTTGTACCTTCTTGGGTAATTGATAAAAAAATGAATGACTCTTTCAATAAATTTTTAATTTCTTTAGCAAAATTACCAGAATATTTATCTGTATATTTTTTCAGAAATTACAATTGCTATAGCATACAATTTTTCATGACTAGTACTTACTAGAAAATTGTAGGAATCATCATTTTGTAATAATACTATTGGTTTTAAATTTGAATAATCAGTTAAAATATCTAAAAATCTATTTTTTATTTATTGATTTAATTACTGCTTCTTTTACAGCAAATTTTGATGCAAATGTTTGAGCAGAATTTCGTCTTTTTAAACAATAATGTATTTCAGATTCTGTAAATATTTTTCGATAAAATTTTTCATTTTTTTCAAATGGTTTTTCTCTAAATCTGTTAATCTCAATTATATCAATTCCAATTCCAAAATTTTTAAGCATACAAAAAATATGAATAAGGTTTATTTATTATCCACTAATTTTTGCAATATTCTGAATATGGATATTGAAAATTCAATAAAAGACATTTTTTTGAGACTTTTTCCAAATTTATCAGAATCAGATTTTTCATGGGAAAAAGAACAAAAGGATTATGAAAATTGGGATTCATTTGCTCAATTGAATTTAATTACTTTGGCAGAAGCAAAATTTGATATTACATTTACTTTGGATGAAGCAATTGAAATAAAATCTGCAAATGATCTTTTAAACAGTATACGTTCTCATTTATCATGAATATAATTGATTTTTTAAAAAATTCGGTAAATAATAGTCCAAAAAAAATCGCCCTAGTCTTTGAAAATAATTCTTTTACTTTTGAAGAACTTTGGAAAAAAGTTGAAGATTTTCATCATCATCTATCTTCATTATAATTTTCAAAATATAATTAGTCTGATGGCTGAAAATTCTTCATCTTTTATTATAACATATCTAGGAATAATTAATTCAGGAAAAATTGCTCATCTTATACCGCCAGAAATTTCAAGACAAAATCTAATTGAACAAATCACTTCATCAAATTCTTCAACAATAATATGTTCTGATGCAGTATATACAAAATTTCACAATTTTCCCAAATTAAATTCCTATTCTAAAATTTGATGAAATTAAAAAAAAAGTGAGAATCCCAAAACTAATTTTCAAAAAATGAAGTAGCATATCTAATCTATACATCAGGAACAACATCAAAACCCAAAGGAGTAGGAATCACTCACTCAATGGTGAAATTTACTACAGAAATATCGTTAAAGATGTTTAAAATATTCTGAATCAGATATTGATGTTTTACCTCTTCCTCTTTTTCATTCTTTTGGATTAGGATGTTTGCACACTTCATTGGCAAATGGTTCCACTTTAATTCTATTAAAAAATTCGAATAATCTACAAGATATTTTAGATGTGATAAAAAAATATAATGCAACAACATTGTCTGTTATACCTGCAACCTTATCAAAATTTTTACAATTTGATGAAAGTAAATTGATTGATTATTTTTCAAATATTAGGTTAATAATTACAAATAGTACAAAAATTCCAATAAATACTATACAACGTTTTAAAAAAATTTGTTCTAAAATGGAAATTTAGCAACTTATTATGGACTTACTGAAGCGTCAAGATCTACTTTTATGATATTTGATGAAAATTCATCTCATGATGAATCAGTTGGAAAACCAGCTCCAAAAATTGAATTTAAAATAATTAATGAAAATTTGGACATATCAAATACAGGAGAAATTTGGATTAAGGGGGAAAATGTGATTTCAAAATATTGGAATGATCCATTATCTGATGAAAAACTGATTGACGGATGGTTAAAAACGGGTGATCTTGGATATTTTGACGATGATGGTTACATCTATCTTACTGGAAGAACTGATGATCAAATAAACATTGGAGGAGAAAAAGTAATGCCTGAAGAAATTGAAAACATAGTTAAACAAATTCCCGGGGTTGAAAATGCAGTTGCGTTTGGAATTGAGCACGGAGTTTTTGGTCAAGTTGTAAAATTAAATGTAATAAAATCTCAAGATTCAGAACTAGACAAATTATTTATTTTAAAATTTTGTATTAAACATCTTGAGAGGCATAAAGTACCAACAAAGATAGATTTTGTAACAGAAATCCCTCAGACAGAATACGGAAAAGTTAAACGCTTTATGCTAAAGTAAGAATAGAAGTCATGACAAACTCAGAATATTTTAAAAAAAATGAAGATGAATTGATGAGATATTATGGATATAAAGGAAAATTGGGATGCATAAAACTTCGTTGGAAGTTTTTTAAGAGTTGGTTTTATCATGTTTTAGCCTATTCGTCACCTTTGTCAAATTTTGTGGTTAGATGTCAACGTTCTAGAGGTGTAAAGATAGGAGAAAATTGTCATTTTTCCCCATATGTTTTAATTGATTTGTTACATCCTGAATTGATTACGATTGAAGATAATGTAACAATCAGTTCAAATTCTATGATTTTTGCACATGTAAACCCCACCACTAATGAATTTTTGAAAAATCATGGATATCCTAGAACAATTAAACCTGTTACTGTAAAAGAAGGGGCCATTATCAGTGTTGGATGTATAATTATAGCAGGAGTCACAATAGGCAAAAATTCAATCGTTGGAGCAGGAAGTGTAGTTTCTCAAGACGTACCAGATTATTCTATTGTAGTTGGAAACCCTGCAAGAGTAATAAAAAAAATCAAAGATTAATTTTTCTGAAGGGTTATTAAGTAATTTGTACTTTTAAATTTGTTGAATTTACTTGGAATTGATTTTGAAGAATGGTTTCATCCAGAATTAATTCAAAATATATTGACAACCGAGAAAAAATCATTTCAAATTGTAAATGGATTAGATAAAATTTTAAATTTTCTTTCAAATCATAATACATATGCAACATTTTTCATGGTAGGAGAAATCCTAAAGGAATTCCCTGAAGTTCTAGATAAAATTTTAGATAATGGGCATGAAATTGCTTTTCATACTATGTATCATTCAAGATTAGATTCAATTGGGTTTAGAGAAAAATTTGCAAAAGAATTAGAAGAATTTGCAATACTTACGAATAATAAAAGCAAAGGATTCCGAGCTCCAACATTTTCTTTAAATGAAAAATCATCTTGGGTAATAAAATTGCTTGAAGAACAAAACTATCTTTACGATAGTAGTATTGTTCCTGCAAAATCGAGTATGTATGGTAATCCAAATGCATCAAAAACTCCGTATAAAATTTCCAGTACATCTCTAGAAAATAATGATCCACAAGCAAGAAAAATTGAATTTCCTATAATGCTCACAAAATTCTTAGGAAAGACAATTCCTGCAGGAGGAGGATTTTATCTTAGAACATTGCCTTTGAGTGTAACAAAAAAAGCAATTAGCGAATATGAAAAACAAAAAATTCCAGGTGTTTTTATATTCATTCTTGGGAATTAACGCCAGAGTTTATGCCCAAAATTAAACTTTCAACGAAGAATAATTTCATAACTTATCATAATTTAGATAAAGTAATGGTTAGAATGGATGAATTACTATCAAATTTTTCATTCACATCATTTGAGAAATATATTCAAAAAAAATATTAAATTAGTATATTCTAAAAAAGTGGTGAAGTAAAAATATGAAAATTGCATTACTTTGTCCTGCATCTTTTCCAGCAACACAGTTTGGAGGAATTGGTTTTCTAGCAGTAGACATTGCAAGGGAAATTTCTGAATTAGGTCATGATGTAAAAATATACACTACTGATCTCGATTTTTCGAACGGACCAAAAAAATTCAATAAAAAATTACCTAGAAGTGAGAAATTTGAAAAATTTGAAATAATTCGTTCGCATACATGGTTTTCTTTGAAATTATTCTTTTTCAATCCTGGAATCTACAGACTATTAATCAAAGATAAACCAGATGTTATTCACACGATAGGCCTAAGAAGTTTTCAATCAATAGTAGCATGGGCAGTATCGAAAATATACAATATCCCTTTGGTGGTTTCAGATCAAGGTGGATTAACTACTCATCCTTTCTTAAAAGAATCATCATTATTCTTCAAATTAATAGTCAAACTTCAAAATATTTTCATAAAACAGATCTTAAAACAAGCATCAGGTATTTCAGCTGCAAATGAATATGAAGTTAAAATTTTTTCAGATATTTATGGGAAATCAAAGGCAACTATTATTCGAAATGGTGTGAATTTAAAATCATTGATCAGTCAAAAAGACTTTAAAAAACATATAACATTAATTCAAAATTTATTCTCTTTGTAGGAAGATTTTCAAAAGTAAAGGTATTGATAATTTGATAAATGCAATACAAATAATAAAATATGAATTGAAATCAAGAAAAATTTCAGTGGTCATTATGGGAGTTGATTTTGGTTACGAAAATGAAATGTTTTCACTAATTAAAAAATTCGATTTATCAGATCAGATAATTGTTATAAAAATCCACCTAGAGAGAATGTGATTTCTGCATATGGAGAAAGTGAATTTCTTGTAATGCCATCAAAATGGGAACTATCTCCATTAGTGCCACTAGAGTCTTTTGCATTTAAAAGACCAGTAATTTCAACTAATGCTCATGGAATTCCTTATACAGTTCAAGATAACAAAAATGGAATTTTAGTAGAACCAGAAAACCCCACAGAATTAGCAAATGCAATAATAAAATTACTAGATAATCCATCTTTACGTGATGAATTAGGCATGAGAGGATATGATTTTGTTCAAAAAGAATGTAATTGTATTTCCATGGCAAAAATCATCTAGAGTTATATCAAAAAATACTCAAAATAAATAGTGGTTAATTAAAGTCAAAAAATGAAAAAAGATTTTTTCAAAGATCCAAAAATAAAATTTCCTGCTTATGAACCATGGATTACAAATGAGGATAGAAAAATTGTTAATGAAGCACTTAGTCAAAGTATGCTTACTCTTGGACCACAATTAGAAAAATTTGAATCAAAGTTTAGAAAATATACAAATTCAAAATACGCAATTGCAGTATCTAATTGTACTGCAGCACTTCATCTATCACTAAAAGCTATAGGAATAAAAGATGGGGATGAAGTAATTGTTCCAGATCTTACATTTGTTGCAGACATAAATGCGGTTTTGGCATGTAATGCAAAACCTGTTATTGTAGATATTAACAAGGACAATTTTTCTTGTCAGGAGACAGTGTTAAAAAAAATATAACAAAAAAAACTAAAGCAATTATTCCAGTTCATATTTATGGACAAGTATGTAACATCGATGAAATTGTTGATATTGCAAAAGAAAACAATATAAAAATAATTGAAGATTGTGCACATGCAATAGGAACATTTCATAATTCAAAACATGTAGGAACAATAGGAGATACAGGTTGTTTTTCTTTTTACCCAACAAAAAATATTACAACTGCTGAAGGAGGTATGGTCATTACCAATTCAAAAAAAATTGCTCAAAAAGTTTTACAATTACGAAGTCATGGAATGACAAAATCTCTCAAAAATCGATATTCATCAGAATATCCTTGGATTTTTGACATATCTGAGCCTGGTTATAACTATAGATTAGATGAGTTGAGATCTGCATTAGGCACATCTCAGTTAAAAAGAATCAATGAAATTAATGAATTTCGCAAAAATGCAGCCCACTATTATCATAAAAAATTACAAAATATATCCGGAATTATATTACCAGATATGGTAAATGATAAGACTCACTCATATCATTTATACACAATTAGAGTCAAAAAACCATACAAATTATCTCGAAACCAATTATTTAAAAAACTAAAAGAGAACGGAATTAGAACGACGGTGTATTGGTTACCAATTCACAAATATTCAGCATATCAAAAATATGTTAAAAAATCCAATGTAAAGAACACAACAAAAATCTATAATGAGATATTATCTTTACCATTATTTCCAAACATATCAAAAAAACATCAAGATAGTGTTATTACAATAATTAAAAATTTTAAAAATTAACTTATTTCGTCAAGATATACAAATTTCTTTTTATTTGATGAAATTCTATGTGCTTCCATAACTTTAGCTTGATTTTCTAATTCTTTTTCAAAATGTAAAGAAGATTTTTGTTTTTTAGAAAGTTCTAAACAAAAATCATCAATCATTTCAAGAAAATGATCTTTTGGTTGAATTTTAAATTTTTCATTTTTTCTACCGTCCCAAGTATATCCTTCACTGTATTGTAAGATAACATTTGCCTCAAAGTTAGAAGGAAGTGAATATGCCCTATCTAAAGTGATAACTCCATCAGTACCCCAAATATTATATTTTGATTGATAATAATTACCATTGCCATAAATAATTGATGCCATTTTTTCATTTTCAAACTTCATATAAGATATACCTCGTATATCTACTCCAGTTTTAGGATCTATTGTCAAACTAGAAGAAACACCAATAGGTTCTTCATGAAAAATCATTCTACTAGCAGAAATTGGATAACACCCAGAGTCATTTAGAAAACCACCTCCTAAATTTTTGTCATATCTTATATCACCTTCAGGAAATTCAGGAAAACCAAAAACCCCATCAAAAGATACTAGATTTCCAATACGATTGTTTTTATCAATTCTTTAACTTTTTGATGTTGAGGGTGAAATTTGTACATGAATCCCTCCATAATTCGAACATTATTCTGTTTTGCACAATCAGTCATTTTTTTAGCAGATTCAAAGGAAGAAGTAGATGACTTTTCACAATAGACATGTTTACCCTCAGACAGTGCTTTAATTGCCCATTCTTCATGGGTTCCAATTGGAGTTGATATGTATACTGCATCTATTGCTTTATTTGAAATAATATCCTCATAAACCCAAAATTTTTACAATTAAATTCTTTAGAAAATTCTTTGGCTTTATTGATTGTTCTACTACCAATCATTTCAATCTCTGCAAATTTTGATTTTATTATGGCAGGAATTACTGATTTTTTAGAAATTCTGGAACATCCAATAATTCCAATTTTTATAGGATCCATTTTTACTAAAGATATGAAATAATTCCCCTAACATGAGGTCCAACAAAATTTTCAATTTTTATTAATTGTTTTATTTGATACAATGTAACCCACAGAAATGAATCTGGAATTTCAAGTTCTTCGTTCTCATCAACTTCAACGATCATGTTATAATTTGATTTAAGATAAAATCGTCCTCCATCTTCTGATTGCCATTTTGAATAAATTATTTTTGCATTTTTTGGATTGTCAAAATATTCTGCAAATAAAGGCTTAGTTCCCCCATGAGCTTTTAACAAATTACTTGTGGTAGCTTGAAGAGTTGGAGATAATTGAAGTTTACCTATATTTCCAGGTTCAGCTTTTGCCTGTATTAAAAAATGAGTTACACCATTAATTTTCTTAGTCAACAATCCCAAAATACCACCGGGATTTTTTGCAATAATAGGTTGAGTCCATCCTTCTTTTCCTACTTCTCTATCAAAAGTATTAGATGTTTTAATTCCAATTATTTCAAAAATCCTCCAGATGCATGAGAAATATTTCCAGTGTCTTTATCTACATTCCATTTGTCTAAATCATTAATTCCAATCTCTTTAACAATCATATCTGATTCTTCTCGTTTTTCTTAAACCAATTAATGACATAATCTAAGTCATATAGTTGATTATCATCTTTTACAGTTTGCAGCATTGTTTCTATACGCAGATTTGTATTTTCGTCTATTGGAATATCATGTTTTCAAGCAATTGTTTTAGTTCATCAATTAACACAATCGACTTTTGACACATGTATTAATTATATTTTCTATAGACAAGAGATTCTAGTCCAAAAATCACATTTTTATCATTATTTACTAGGAACTTATATTTAATACTAAATAGAACTAGAGAAATTGGAAATTTTAATAGGATTACCAGCGTATAATGAGGCAAAAAATTTACCCAAAATAATACCTGATCTTCAGAAATTATCTTACAAAATTATTGTTTGTAATGATGGATCAACAGACACTACAAGAGAAATTGCTGAAAAATACGGTGTGATTGTAATCAATCATTCAAAAAATTTAGGATATGGTTCTAGTATCAAAAGTATTTTTATGAAAGCTCGTGAATTAAAAGTAGATATTTTAGTAACATTTGACGCAGATGGACAACACAGAATAGAAGACATAGCAAATGTCATCCAACCAATTATTGATAAACAATCAGACATAGTTATAGGTTCAAGATTTCTAGATGATAGTGAAAAAAATATTCCAAAATATAGGAGAGCTGGAATAAGAGTAATTACAAAGATTACGAATATTAGCATTAAAGAAAAATTAACTGATTCTCAAAGTGGGTTTAGAGCATATTCTAAAAGTGTATTAGAAGAATTAAATTTAGATGAATTAGGGATGGGGATTTCCACAGAGATTTTAATTAAATCTAGTAGTAAAAATTTTAAAATTTTAGAAGTTCCAATAAAGATTTTGTATTATGGGGATACTTCAACTCACAATCCAGTGACACATGGCACTTCAGTTATTTTAAGTACAATAAAGTATACTTCATTACAACGTCCTCTTAACATTTTATGGAATACCATCAATAATTTTTCTAATAATAGGAGGTATTTTTCATTTTATGCAATTCAATATTATGTCGAAGTTGGACGATTAAATACCAACTTAACTGTAGTTTCAGCAAGTACAGTTTTGATCGGAGAAGTTCTTATGATTACATCTATTCTCTTATTTTCTCTAGTTTCGATCATAAAAGAAGGAAGAAAATAGAAAAAAATGATTCAACAATTTGAAAAATTGAATTCATTTTCAAAGATATATTTTTTTGAGTATTTTAGTAGGTGTGGGTTTAGTCATAAGAATAAACTATGCTCCACAAGACATACCAATAATTCTAGATAGTCTTAATTATTTTTTAATTGCAAATGATCTATCAATTTCAGGAAATGTTCCAATGGGATATAATAAAACCAAATTTAGGATGGCCATTATTTTTATCAACAGTTTTTCAGATTTCAAGATTTGAAAATTATATTGAATTCATGAATATACAACGAATATCATTCAATTATTTTTTCGACATTAACCATAATTCCAATATTTATTTTATCAATGAAATTTTTTAATTCATCAATTGCATTGGTGGGCGCAACATTTTTTGCATTCTCTCCATACATTATAGAAAATTCATTTGTAGGAAGTAATGAATCATTGTTTATTTTTTAATGGGAATGTTTTTATGTTATTTTTTCAGAATCGAAGAAATCAAATTATAATTTCATTTATTTTTCTGGGATTAGCAACGATTGTTAGATATGAAGGTATTTTATTCATTTTACCTGCAGCAATAATTTTTTTGAACAAATTCAAAAATGAAAAAAATTGTAAAAAATATTTCTTGATAAGTTTAGCCTTATTCTCCAGTTCCATAGTTTTGATGATTTTGTGGAGATTTTCAATGGGGATTTCAGAAGGGTTTATTGGTAATTTCATTTCAGGTGGAAATGTTATTGTTAATGAAGAAATAATAAAAGATGAGCCTGTAGAATCGAGATTTTATTTAGAGCGAGGAATGTTCGGATTAGTGGAATTTAGTGGAAGAATACTTCTTCCCATTTGTCTATTTTTTGTCCCATATTCAATTATTCCATTAATGAAAAAACAGAAAAAAGATTTTTTGAATTTAGTATTACTAGCTTCTTTTTATCTAATTGTCCCAATATACGCATACGGAAGAGATTTTGAAGACGTAAAATACGTATTTGTTTTATTTCCAATTTTCATAATAAACTCGTTATTTCTGGTTGAAAAGATTTCTATAAAGACCAAAAAAAAATAATTTAATAGTTTTCATACTAATTACTTTGATAATATCAAGTTCAGTTGTTTTTCTTGAAACAAGAAAATCAGATAAACAAGAAACCTTAGAAATTGTTGAAATTGCAAAAATTGTTCATGAATTACCGGGAAAAATTAATGATTATGGAATTGAATCATACTATGTTGAAGTAATGGATTTTAATGATGTCAAATTTCCAATACTAAGTCAAGATATACATAGAGAACATAAAGTAAAAAGAATTTCTGGAGATACGATTGAAGAATTGATGAATGATGCAAAGGTTAGAGATTTGAAATACTTCGCTGTTTCAGACAGAACAGATAATGAAATTTTTTCAGATATTTTCATAATGAAGAAAAATATAGTTTTTTGGTAAAAATTTTTGATTCTGAAAAAACTTATGAGAAATTTAAAATCAAAATATTTGAAATAGATTATGAAAAATTGAATTTAAAGAATTAACATTCAATGAAATTAGACATTAATAGTTGAAAGACATAAATTCACACATTTCAACCACAGTATCATGAAAGTATTGATTGCATCTGGAGCGGGTGGGGGAAGTGCAGAAAAAAGTATTGGAAAGTTTTTTCATTTGAAAGAGTTTGGAGAGGCACTAAAAAAACAAGGTGTGGATTACAAATTAGTAAAAGAAATAGATTATGTTTCAGGATTTCCAAACAAAAATCCAAAAAGCTGGGTTTCTAAAAAAAAATTTAAAAAATTAATTGAGGAGTTCAAACCAGATTTAGTGTTTGTTGACAGACAATCACATTTTGGTTTAGAGACAATTAAAATGAAAATACCATTGTTTGTTTATTTGAGAGGACATTTTTGGTTAGAACAAGAATGGGCTAAAAAAACTATTTACAAAGATCCTATAATGAAAACAGTAATAAATTTAAGAAAAAATATTGCTGAACGAGTTTTTAGTGAATGTCAAGGAATTTTTATGACAGCAGATTATCTAGACGGAGTAATAAAAGAACATATTCCTAATGCAAAAACATTTCATTTTCTTGAGGGATTAGATACAACGAAATGGTACCAAACTGAAGGTATGAAAGAAATCAAGCATCCATGTGTTGGAATGTGTCATGATGCAAATTGGTGGGGAAAAACAAAAGAAATGTTAACACTAGACAAGGTTGTTTCAGAGTCGCCTGATGTTCATTTCTATTGGGCTGGAGACGGTCAATATAAAACTGAAATTTTAGAGAAACTAGAAAAATATGAAAATTTTCATTATCTTGGAACTATAGATTATCCAGATAAAGTACGAGATTATCTCTCTGAAATAGATATCTATGCACTACCTACTGGAATGGACACAACTCCATTATGGTGTAGAGAAGCAATGTCAATGGAAAAACCAATCATTGCAACAAAAGTTGGAGGCATACCCGAAATGATTTACAATAATGAAACTGGGTTATTAGTAGAAGAAGACAATGCAGAACAATGGATAGAAAGTATCAATCAGATTTTAAATGACAAAGAATTTGCTCTTAAACTAGGTAAAAATGCAAGAAATCTAGTAATTGAAAAATTCAATTGGGATAAATTAGCAAAAAGTTTTATTGAAATTGTTTCAAAAGAAATAAAAAATCTAATTAACAAATTTACATAGCAATATTAGAAAAATTACTAAAAGGGTTATCTTTTTCAATATTAAAAAATTTTTCATATTGATTTTTTGATAGGCGTTCCAGAAAACTTAGGGATGTATCAACAGGATCAAAAAAATTAATTATTGTAATTTGGAATTTAGTTAAAAGGTGGAATTTTCGTTTTTTCATCTATGAAAACTTTTTTGAATCCTATATTATCAAAAATAACATTAGACAAATCAGAATTTTGAAATGAGATATTTGAAAACTTCAAATTATGAAGATATTGATCATGAAAATCAGAATTGATAAAATCAGATTGTTCAAATTTTGAATTATCAAAAATCACTTGTGTGAGATCAATGTTTTCAAATAATGTAGAACTTATAGAGGAATGATTAAAATCAATGCTTTTTCATAGAGGAATCACGTATCAATAAGTTTGTATTTTTTGTATATTTGAAATTAAGATCTTTTAGATTTGAATTTTCAAATGTTGTAGATTGAAACTTTGAGCCTAAGAAATCAGAGTTACTTATATCAGAATTATGAAATGTGACATTTTGAAAATTTACTCCCGCAAATTTTGAATTTGAAATGTTTACATTATTAAAAACAATATTAGTGAATGTTGAACCTGAAAAATCTTTTCCATCTAGTAACATATTTTCAATAACTTGATTTCGTATATCATTCCCTAGAAAAACTTCTTTTGTGCCTAAATTAATTGGAAAATTTTGATTTTCAGTAAAACCATAATGAAAATTTTCAAAAGAAGAGCCAGAAGATGTGAAAATAATTTTTGAATGTTCAGATTGTGGGATTTTCTCAAGTATATCAGTACCATAAAAATTGGTGTTATTAAAAATTGAATTTTGGAAATTTGTATTACTAATTTTGGAATTATAAAAATCAGTATTGCTTAAATTAGAAAATTCAAAATTTGTGTTAATAATATTGCTATGTCTTAAAATAGAATTTTCAAGATTAGCATTTTTAAAATTTGTATTGTACAAATTCGCATTGTATAGATTTACATTTTTCAGATTTTGATTTACTAAATTTGCATTAGATAGATCAGCACCAATAAGATTAGTATTTTCAAAAATAGCTGCACTTAGATCAGCAAACATCAATTTTGCATTATGCAAATCTGTATTTTTAAAAATTGTATTATCAAATTTCATATATTCCAGATATGCACCACAGAAATTCGCTCCAGTAGCATCAGCATTTGAAAAATTTGTATTTATTAAATTTGCTTTGTACAATTCTACATTAATAATAATTGAACTATCAAAATTTGCATTTTCGAGATTTGCATCTCTAAAAGTAGCCCCATTAAGAGTTGAGTTTGCAAATTGAGCATTTACTAAATTTGTAGATTGGAAATTTGTACCATACATTACAGCATTTTTGAAATTTGTATTTTCAAGATTTGAACCAAAAAAATAACTTCCTGAAAGAATTGCATTCTCAAAATTTGCATTTTTAATTCTAAATTATCTAATTCAATTCCAATTAAAACACAATTAGAAAAATTTATCAGGGTCAGAGTTTTTAAGAAACACTTCAATTTCTGCTCTATCGTCAAAATTACAGATAGAATTTGTATTTTCATAGGCATAAGAAGTTGGCATGAGAAGAGAGATGGAAAAAATGATCATTAAAAAACATATTTTTTCAAAAAAACGCATAGACAATTTCTAATTTTTGAAGTATTTAATTTTTCAAAATCAATAAAGATTAGATTAATTATGAGCTACAGCGACTGTACTTTGATTAAAAATATGAATTGTGCTGCGTGTGGAAATCAACTGTCAGAAGTAATTTTGGAAGACAAATCTATTCATGAAAATTACAAATGCGCACAATGTTTACTTGTGCAAGTTGATCTAAAAAGTAGAACTTCTTCAAAAAAAATTCATGAAAAAGAATTTTGGAAGGAAGATAGTGATTACAGAAATTTCACAGGTACAAGATTTACTGATAAAAAAGTTCAAGATTTAGTATTAAGCTGGAATTCATGGTTTTCAACTTTTGATAAATTTTTTAACAAAAAAAATATTCTCGATGTTGGTTCTGGAACAGGTATTTCGTTAGTAAAATTTGAAGAAAAAGGTTTTGAAGTTTTAGGAATTGAACCAGATAATGAAAATGTATTAAAAATTAATAAAATTCTAAATCAGGGTAAATGTATACATGGTTTTATTGAATCAATTGAAATAGAAAAACAATTTGATATTATATGGTCTAGTCATTCATTAGAACATTTAGAAGATCCAAACTTGTGTTTTCAAAAAGTTTTTCAGTTATTAAAAAATGATGGAATATTTTAGTGTTGTTGTACCTGATGGAGAGCATATTGAATCATTAAAAGATTCTGTCAGAAATAGATTTCATTTATTTCATTTTTCTAAAGATTCCTTAAAAAAATTGGAGAGAAAAACGGTTTTGAAGTTGAGTATATTTCGTCATACAGGATTATGAAAAGGAATATTTTTAGAATTCATAAAATTCTTCGTAAATGTGGATTGGAAAATTAAGTAATTTATTTTTCCCACATTATCCTTTTGAAGAAACAGAGTCAGATGGGGAAGAAATAAGAGTCTGTTTTAAAAAATCAAATAATTAAAAATTAGTTTTTCCAAAATTTGAATTTGACTTTTTTTAAAAAGGGCATCGATTTTTCAAGATTATATCTTTTAGCACGTACTCTTTTGTCAGATAATCTATAGGATTTAAGAAAAGATTCAATATCAATATTTTCATAATTTTTGATAGGGGGTATTTTTTTATCATATGAAAAAAATACCATTCCATAATCATGTTGATTTTTGATAAATTGTTTTAATTGATTATCAGGATCTGAATTAATTAGTGTTAAATCAAAAAATGGTTCAACTTCTTTATCTACAAATTCTTTTACACCATAAAAATCCCTTTCAATATAATCATCAAAAAGTACAGAAAACTTTGATGCTGCTACATTTAGAAATGATAGAAAATCATGTTTTGTGCCATCATAAGTGTGTACTCCATCAATGTAGCAAAAATCAAAATCGCGTATTTTATTTTGGTCCATTACAACTCCAGAATATCCTTCAAGAGGAAAAATTTTTTCAATCCACTGTTTTTCAGCAACAGTTTCCCAAATTTCTTTATTACTAATTTTTTTCTTTTCTGGTTGTTTTTTTTGAGGTAATTTGTAATACCGCCAAATTTTTCAGAATTACCTACACGGTCAACAGTATAGATTTTACCATCAATATTATTATCAGTAAGTGCTTTTGCCATACATAATGTACTATAACCTCCCCCAGTACCAAATTCTAGAATTTTTTTAGGCTTGATATGTTGAATTAATGCATATAGAAGAGGGCCCCTATGAAATTCAGTTGGAGTTCCATTATTTTCTTCAGATAATGAAGTGGCATCACCTAATTCCCAAAAATCATTTAATTTAAGATTATTAATCTCTAAAAATTTTAAAAAATCAGAGTATGATTTATTCTCCATGAATGTTCTTTAATTTTAATACATAAAAATTAACTTTTTTAGAAATTATATATTTGACAATTATAAGTGCACTTTAGTAGTAATTTTTCAAATTATCAAAAATTACGATTTTTATAAGAATTAACAATATTTTTTGAAAAAGTCAATTCATTTCCAAAATTATATGACATAGATTTTTTACGAAATATAGTTAAAATAGTACTTGAAATTATAATTGTGCATTATACTATTATTGATCGTCAGGATTTATTGGTTCAAACTTAACAGAATATTTTAGAAAACAAAAAATCGAATGTTTAACACCAAATATTAGGATTGAATCAATTAAAAACAAGGATTTAGGAAATTTGATTTTTACAATTGGGGTTTCTAAATTTTTTGAAAAACCATTTGATATGGTTAAGGCACATGTAAGTATTTTAAATGAAATTTTAGAAGAAGCAGAATTTCAATCAATTCTATATGTATCTACAGGACGGTTTTATTATGGAGTAAATAATACTAATGAAGAATATCCAATATCAGTTAATCCACTTGATGAAAATGAATTATATAATATTTCAAAATTAGCAGGAGAATCATTATGTATTTCATCAAAAAGAAATAATGTAAAGATTGTTAGGCCTTAAAACATAATTGGTATGAATGCACCATCAAACTTGTTTATCCCATCTATTATCAATCAAGCTTATTAAAGAAAATAAAATAACACTTCATTCATCATTAGAAAGTGAGAGAGATTATATCCACATTGATGATGTTGTTAAATTAATTCCAGATATAATTCATAAGGGTAAAGAAAATATTTACAATATTGCAAGTGGGAGAAATATAAAAAATAAAGAAATAGTGGATGAAATATCTAAGATGACAGGATGTGAGATTGAAGTGGAAGAAAATTCTCCTATTTATTCATCACCAAATATTTCAATAGACAAAATTAAATCAGAATTTCAATTTTCAGCCAGTTCAATACAATATGATGCACGTGTTATTTCTTTAGATGGATCATCGATAGAAGACATAATTAAGCTTGGAAAAAGTAAAGGACTTTCTTATTTAGTGGTTGATAATCTTAATGACAAACCAAATCGAAAATCATTCTTTAATGATTTGTTTTATCACGAGGAGAAATATCCGTACTTGGTAAAAAATTTTGATTCAAAGGAACATGGTTATAATTATCAAGTAAAAATTTTCAAGATTGATTATGAAAAGTTTGAAGCACTAAACCTAAAGTCTTAGCTTTTTAAAAGATTAGTTTTTGATTTTATTTTCTTTGTATTTGTTGTTAAGAATTTTGATAAAGTTTTACTAGTAAGAACTAAATTTGAAAATACAGTCCTAGATTACATCAATCCAACATCTTTAGTTATTGTTTATTATAAGTGTCATAAACACTAGACTCGTATTTTCCACTCAATCTCTTTTCAATATGTTTAGAAAGTTCATCGTGAAGCAGAGATATTTCTTCAATTTCTTTATCAGATAATTTTTCGTCTTTAGATATTTTTACCATCATTTCACTCATTTTTAGATACAAAGGCAATATGTTCTCGGTATTTTGCAATATTCTTTTCAGATGTGGGTGTGATTCAAAGGAAATATCTGCTTCAGCTTTATAGGCGCTGCTTTTTTTGAAATGTAAAAATAACCAATAAATATCAGAATTGGAATTCCGATAAGAGTCACTATTATAACATAATATATGAAGGATGGAAAAACGTCTTTTAATACAGGGGCTTTTTCAATTGCCAAATAATATGTGACAGTTAAAGTGTTTATTGCGGCAAACGCAAACGCAAAATATGTAGACCATCCCATTCGAAAATAATACCAGAAACCGAAAAGTAAGATTTTCTTCATTTAAACAATTATTTCTTGTTCACATATATCAATATCACTAAACCAGAATCCAAAATTAAGTGGAAGAACAAACATTCGTGACTGGTTATAGTTACGACTAAATCAAAACTTATTTAATTTGACAAGATTTCAGTTAAATGAACGCAAATGAGAGTGTTAATAGCATCTGGCGCTTCAGGCGGTACAGCAAATGGTCGTCAGGGAAAATATTTCCATCTAAAGGAGTTTGAGATGCACTTACAAAGTTAGGTGTAGAATACAGGCTGGTAAAAGAAACTGATTATGCTACTGGATTTCTTGTCGAAGAGGGGACTATAATGAAAAGACGTGAAAAATTAAACAGTATGATTCCAATTTTATCAAAAATAAAATTTTGCTGGTGGAAACATTAAGATTTGTAACCATTATCAATCTAATTGGAAACTAATATGAATAAAAAAATCAGAGTTGCATTTATCTACAAATCCTCCAATCCATACATGTCAAAAAAAGCATGGGCTACTACATATTATCACTTTTTTATGGATGCACTCAAAAGAAATCAAGAATTGAATGTATCTTATTTTCCTGCAGAAAAGAGTTTTGATACATCAATTTTGAAAAATAATTTTGATGTTATTCTATTATGGGAGAATCACCCGTGGGGAACTCCAGATGAGTTAGTTGGAATTAAAAACCTCAACATTCCCGTAATTTGCAGAATAAATGATGCACATGATGCCAAAATTAAAGGAAAAATAGCATATCATAAAAAATATAAAATAGATTATTACTTTGATACCTACCGAAAGTTTTTCTACAAATATTATCCTAAAAACTTTAGATACAAAGTTATAATTTATGGTGTTGAACCATCATTATATGAAAATTTAACCCCCTTTTCACAAAGGATAAAAAATAAAATCCTGTGTTCTGGTGCAGCTGCTAGTACAAAAATTAGTACCCAGTTATTCGAGCGGGTTATTCGATTTAGGGGTGAAACTAGTATGTACAAACACTATAAACTCAGAACCATGTGCATAAAATTACCTTATACTGATTACACTACAACCCTTAGTCACAAATACATTAATGACGATTATCCAAAACTTTTAGCACAATACCGCACTTCTATCGCATCACATTCACTATATCCTGTAATAAAATACTGGGAAAGCACAGCTGCAAATTGTCTTACATTTATGGAAGTTACAGAAAAAAATGGTGCTGATATATTAGGATTTAAGGATAATGAAACTGCTATTTTTATCAATGAAAAAACTACAAGCAAAAATTCCAAGAGTATCTTGAAGATCCTGATAATCCAAAATGGGAACAAATTGCAAATGCAGGAAGAGAATACACTTTGACAAACTTGACTAATGACAAGGCCGTAGAGTCACTAGTTGGAGCCTAATGAAAGAATTAATAAAATAATCCAAATTTTTGAGACATTGTAGTTTCTACATCATATATTTAGGTAATAGAAAACAAAAATATCATATTGAAATAGCTTGTTAATAGATTAACAATCATGATCAAAGACAAACTCTTATTGAATATGTATAAAAAAAATGAATAAAATTTTGGGTGGAAGAGGATTAACAAAATATCCTCTAATTGTATTGATAAAAATTTTGCCTTAACAAATCTACGATCTGAATACGCATATGTTAATGGCCACAAAATGATTCTTGACTCAAAGGATTGTCTACAATTATCAATTAATGAAATTTATGAATCCGTTGAAACTGATATCATTAAACAGGAAATTAAGAAAGATGATGTTGTTTTAGATATAGGTGCAAATATTGGTTACTACACATTATTGATGGCTGATATAGTAGGAAAAAATGGTAAAGTTTTTGCTTTTGAGCCCGAACCTTATAATTTTGAATTACTCAAAAAAAATATAGAAATTAATACATACAAAAATGTTATTCTGGAAAGAAAAGCAATATCCAATTATAATAAAAAATCAAATCTCTATTTGTCTAAAGATAACACTGGTATGCATAGATTAAATGAATCAAAATATTGTGAAAATCATATTGAAGTTAATGTAATTAAATTAGATGATTATTTTTACAGTAATGAATTAATCAATAAAATAAAATTTATTAAAATTGATGTGGAAGGCTCAGAACTTGATGTATTACTTGGAATGGAGTCTATTTTAGAAAAAAATAATCAAATTGTACTTTTATTGGAATTCATTCCAGAACACTTGATAGAGCATGGCTCTAATCCTATCCATGTAATAGAATTTCTATTAAATAGAAACTTTAGATTATTTACTATTGTTGATAACAAAAAAGAACAAATGAATGAATCAAATATTAAAGAAATGCTGAATTACAGTGGAAGAAGTTTATTATGTATAAAAAAATAAAATTACTTAACCCACACCAATTGCTGAATAATCTATATCTAAATTATGATTAACTAACAATCTTCTACTATCTACAACTAACGGTTTTTTCATTAATTTTAATTCATTATTACTAATTTTTGTATAATCTTTCCACGTCGTCATTATTACTGCACATTCACTGTTTTTGAGTACCTCTTTAATAGAATTAGAATATTCAATTTTATTCCCAAATATTGCTTTTGTATTAGGAATTGCTTTAGGATCATGAGCAATTATTTTTGCACCTTCTCTTAACAATAACTCGATTAATTTTATTGATACTGAATCTCTAATATCATCAGTATCAGCTTTGAAACGCAAGACCCAAAACTGTTATTTTTTTATTCTTAATTTTTCCAATTTTTTTCTTTATTGTAGTAATTATGTTCTCTAATTGTTGATGATTAATTTTTTCTACAGCATCAAGTAGGGTCGCTTTAATTTTGTATTTGGTTGAAAAGTTTATGATTGCTTTAACGTCTTTTGGTAGACATGATCCGCCATAACCTGGTCCCGCAGTTAAGAAAAGGTCTCCTATTCTTGGATCTAATCCTATGGTTTTTGCAACTACATCGATATTAGCTCCCGGTATAGCCTCACATATTGTTGCAATTTGATTGATAAAACTAATTTTTGTAGCGAGAAATGAATTGTTTGCATATTTTATCATCTCTGCTGTTTGATGATTTGTCTTTACTATTGGAACATTTTTATGAAATTTTGTATAAAAATTTTCTACTCCTTTTGCAAACTTGTCATTATATCCACCAATAACTACTACATGTGGATTTATTGTATCTTTTATGGCATTAGTTTCTCTGAGAAATTCTGGAGTTGTGATTAGCCCAAAATCTTTCCCTACTTTTTCCTAGATTCTTTTTCTAATATGGGTAAAACTACCTTTGTAGTTGTTTCTGGAATAACAGTGCTCTTGATAATTATTGTAGGAATATTCTTTGTTTTATCAAGATTTTTTCCTATTTCTCTAACAACTGTCTTTATCATTGTTAAATCTATACTACCATCTTCTCTTTGTGGTGTTCCAACTGCTATGAAAATTAGTTTACATTCTCTAACAACCGAATTGATCTCTGTAGTAATTTCAAGACCATTCTTTAATGCAGTTTTTAAGGTGTCATCTAGATCTGGTTCATGAAATGGTGCTTTTCCTGTTAGTATATTAGAAACCTTTGTACTGTCTGAATCTACACCAATCACAGAATATCTCTTTGATGCAAGAACTGAAGCAAATGAAAGCCCAACAAAACCTAATCCAATTATTCCAATTTTCATGCTGTTACGAAAATTATTTTATATTAAAGTCATGCTATTTTATAAGATAAATCTAAGGCTTCTTTGTATGATTCAACTGTACCTACATCTAATTCCATTTCATTACTATTCATTGGTATAGCTACAACCTTATGTCCTCGCTCTATTATCATTTGTATTGCATCTGTTAATTGAAACTCGTTACCTTTGCCAGGTTTTATCTTCCTTAAACAATCAAAGACTATTGGTTTAAAAAAATACAATGGAACCAAACCAAAATTTGATTTTGGCTTATCTGGTTTTTCTTCTACTTCTTCCACCTGATATAGTGACTTTGAAATGGATCTTATCTTTGGTACACCGTACCTTTTAGTATCTTTTACTTTTTTACAAAGAAGTACTGCTGCGATTGTTGGATCCTTGTTTGCAGTTTCTATTAGTCTTTGAATTGGATGTTTTGATTTACTAATAATTGCAACATCGCCTGCATGTACAATAAAATTATCATTTCCAACGTATCTCTCAGCTCCTAAAACAGCATCACCAAAGCCACGCGGTTTATTTTGATTTATCCAAACTAAATGAGAATTTTCTAATCGTTTGTAAAAGCCCGTGATTAATGACTTATTCTTATCAGAAAGCTCTTTGAGATATGTGTCGTGTGTAGTAAAATGATCTTCTATAGATCTTTTTTCCCTTCCAACTATGAAGCAATAATCTCTAATTCCAACAAAATACATCTGCTCAAAAATAGTTTCAGTAGTGGTATTACTATCCTGTCTTTGCCGTCTGTCTTTGAAAAAATAGGCATCATCTCTTTTGGTGGCTCTTTTTGTGAGCTGGCAAAGTCTAGTGCCCTTTTCCAGCCTGCAGTTATAACTGATTTTATCATTAAAACACAAATGTTTACTTGATTATATTTTTAAGTCTTGATGTTGATTTCTGATAAACTTAATAATTGTTAAAAAATATCATTATTGAAATTTACAAAAATGAGGCAAAATTGAATTTGAACTTTGATAGTACAACAAAAATAATGTCAAAAGACTTAGAGGAAATAAAAAAACTACTCGTCTTAGGTAAAATACATGTCTGTATTGTCGGAATTGGTAGAATCGGACTTCCAACTGCACTGTCGTTTGCAAACTCAAATTTACCTACAATAGGAGTTGATATTAACACCAATCTAGTAAACATGATTAATTCAGGGGAATTTCCACTAAAGGATGAACCTGGCTATGATTTAATATTTAACAATGTTCTTAAAAATAAGATATTTCATGCAACTACTAAATTAGAAGAGGCAGTTTCAAAATCAGATGTTATTTTGCTCTCACTGCCAACTCCTATAGATGAAAGTCAAACACCAAATTATTCTGCACTAGAATCTGTCTGCAAAAACTTGGTATGCTTATTTCGCCTGGCTCTCTGATTATAGTAGAAAGTACAGTTGAACCAGGTTTTGTTGAAAACACATTAACAAAAATCTTGAACGAAAACAATAACTTGATTCTAGGAAAAGATTTTGGACTAGGTGTATGCCCTGAAACTGCAAACCCCGGAGAAATCTTGAAAGATTTTCACAGTCTTCCTAGATTAGTTGGTGCGTTAGATGAAAAAACTACAGATATTATACTAGAGATATACAAACATGTTTTCCAGTGGAACTAATCAAAATGCCTAACTGTAAAACAGCAAATGCTGTGAAATTAACCACAAATGTCTTTCGATATATCAACATCGCATTTGTAAACGAACTTGCTATTCTTTGCGAAAACCTAGGAATAGACATAATGAAAGTTTTAGAAGCAGCTGATCTCAAGTATAATTTCCAAATTCATTATCCTGGACCAGTGTAGGGGGACCATGTCTACCTGCTAACTCTACTCAGATATTGCATTCAGGAAAGATGTTTGGAAATAATTTGTTAAAAATGGTGTCTGTCAGTCAAGAAATTAATGACGGAATGTCATCACATGTGATTTCTTTAACCCAAGATGGATTAAAAAAGTAGGTAAAAGTCTGAGAATAGCCAGATTGTAATACTTGGAGTCTCGTACAAACCAAACGTCAAAGATATTCAAATAACACCGGCTGAACCCATAATTAAAAAACTTCAAGAACTTGGAGCTAAAATAAAAATTTACGATCCATATTTCAAATCAGATCATATTTTTGGTATAAATGTTGATGATAACTTCAGCAATGCCATATCTGGAGCAGATGCTGTGATCTTAATTACAAAACTCATGATGAATTTCGTAATTTGGATCTATCAATTTTTGCTTCCAAGATGCAAACACCAGTTGTAGTGGATACCAGAGGTATAATTGACACACATGCAGCCAAAAAGGCTGGATTGATATATCGAGGAATAGGCCGTGGTGGAAATTAACAGTTTAACTCTCGACGGTCTTACGATATCTAACATTCTGACATTACGATATAATCCAACACAAAATTCACTTTTACCAAAACTAAACGCGAGTGATTTCACACCGACCAATCAATCTCCATCTCTTGATTTTATACAAAAAACAATGGAAAATGAAATAAAAAATAAAATACAAAATAAGGATGATAAAGTTTCTATTGCATTAAGTGGAGGAGTTGACTCTACATTGGTTCTTGGTGTTTTGAAAAACACAATACCAAACGAGATAGACGCAATTTCAATTAAATTTGCTAATAGTGTAGATGAAACACCATATGCTGCAAAAACTGCAGAAACTTTAGGTATTAATCACCATATATTGTATATAGAAAATTATTTGAGCGAATTGCCAAAGGCAATTAGTATAATCGGACAGCCATTTTGGGATTTACATTGGTATTATGTAACAAAAAAAGCACAGACATTATCGAATTATCTGATTGCTGGAGATGGCGGTGATGAATTATTTGGTGGTTATACATTTAGATACAAAAAATTCCTATCATTGATAAATTCAAGTTTTTCTCCATTAGAAAAAATCAAAGCGTATTTACAATGTCATGAAAGGGACAACGTGCCTGATCAGGAAAAAATTATTTGATAAAAAAACTAATTTTTCATGGAATTCTATATACGATAGACTGTTGCCATATTTTGATAATTCACTGCCTCCGTTAGATCAGGTTTTTTTGGCTGATTTTAACGGAAAACTGCTTTACAATTTTGCACCAATAAATACAGCACTACATAATCACTTTGGAATTAAACCACTTGCACCAATTTTATCACATGAACTGATCTCATATGCAACACATATTCCACATACTCTAAAGTATGATCCAGTTACGGACATTGGAAAAATTTTACTTCGTAAATTACTTTCTAGATATAATATGGATCAATTTGTATCAAAAGAAAAACTAGGATTTAACGTTAATACTATTAATTTGTGGAAATATTTTGGGCAAAAATTATGCAAAAAATATTTGTCAGATTCAAGAGTAATTCAAGATGGTTGGATAAACCAATTGTGGATAAATGATTACATAGATACAAAAGAACTTGATGTAAGATATGTTAACAAATTTTTAGGATTACTTGCGCTTGAAATTTGGTATAGGTTATTCATTACAAAGGAAATAAAGCCAGACACAACTCTGAACTAGTTCTTTTTCTTTTCCAGATGTGATTTTTGCAACATCTACAAAACGCTTTGCAACTATTTCCCAGTTGAAATTTTCTACTATGAATTGACGAGCTGTCTTTCCCATTTCATTTGCCAATCTTTTATCATTTGTCAAGATGGTTAATTTTTCACGTCTTTTCATTATTAATGATTCATATCTTCGGTATTTTGTTATAATTTCCAAGTAGGATGATTTCGGATATAAAACAGATATAGGTTTTTTAATGAACTGCTGTGAATCCAACACATTCCATATTCTGGGTTTGTTGGAATTTTTAGTTTCTTGTAGTTTTGTTCTTTATCAGTATCTATCAACGTAACGTCAAAATTATTTACAATTTTTTGATCAATGAATTCCTTAACGCCGTAAAGTGGTCTGGACATATAATCATCGAAAAGAATACCGAAGTCATTGTCAGAAACTTCTAGCAATGAATAAAAATCATGTTGCACTGCATTAAATGAATGTGCTCCATCAATGTATGACATTTGTATTTTAGGCAATTTAGTATGACTCATTATTTCACCAGAATAACCGGTTAAAGGTTCTATGTGTTTTAGCCAATCAGTTGATGCTACTTTTGACCAAAGTTCTTTTAGAGATAGATGTTGTACAGTTGGAGAAAATTCTTCAGTATGATTTATCGGTCGATCAAAACGCGTGTCTTGTGAATATCTATCAATAGTGTAGATTTTTCCGTCTATGTTATAATCACTCATAGCCCACGCCATACAGTGTCCCATAACCGCCGCCTGTACCAAATTCTAATACAGTTTTTGGTTTGAACTTTGCAATTAGTGCATAAAGCAAATGACCTCTCTCATAGTTTAAACGAAAAAATTTCCACTTTCATCTTGCCACAGTGATGTAAAATCGCCTAGTTTCAAGAATTTTTCATGTGGTGGAAGCTTAACTTCTAATTCAGATACAAAATTATCAACACTGGTTTTTTTCATTATACCGTAGCCAAAGGAGACAGATTTTAACATTTGTTGAATAAAATTAATTATACCTCATAATGGTAAGATTACATGGATTTTGTTGTGACTGGTGGTGCCGGCTTTATAGGAAGTCATATTGCTAAACATTTGGTCAGCACTGGACATAGGGTGACCATTTTTGATGATCTAAGTAATGGAAAAAAAAAGTAATCTGGATTCAATTATTGACAAAATTAATTTTGTAAATGGTGATATACGAAATTTTGAGTTATTGAAAAATACACTAAAGAGGACTGACGGTGTGTTCCATGAAGCAGCCTTGGCTTCTGTCCAAGAGTCTTTTTCAAAACAACATGAATATCATGATGTAAACGTGAATGGGACTGAAAATGTACTAAAACTTGGTAAAGAATTTGGTTTCAAAATTGTATATGCAAGCTCTTCAAGCATATATGGAAACCCCTCAAAAATCCCAATTCAAGAAGATGATCCAAAAAATCCAATCAACCCATATGCTCAAACCAAGCTTGATGACGAAAATTTGGCTATAAAATATGCACAGATGGGAGTACATGTAATTGGATTAAGATATTTTAACGTATTTGGGGAAAGGCAATCACCGACGTATGCAGGAGTAATCAAGAAGTTTGTAAAAAAAGTAAGAAATAACGAACCTCCAATCATAAACGGAGACGGACAACAAACAAGAGATTTTGTCTATGTCGATGATGTTGTAATGGCAAACATCTTAGCAATGGAGAGTAATATCGACCATACGTTTTTCAATGTTGGTACAGGCACAACTATTTCCATTTTAGAAATCGCAAAATTAATGATAAAATTTTCTGGGTTGAACATTGAACCAATTTTTGCCCACCACTGAAAGGAGATGTAAGAACTACAATAGCAGACATATCCCATATTAAAAAAGAATTAAATTGGAAGCCAACCATATTTTTGGAAGAATGGTTAAAGGAAAAAATTACAGCTTTCAATATTAATTAGAAAGATAATTCTAGTAGATGTGTGTTGATCTAAAATGAAGTTATTAATAGGAGGATCTAGTTCAAAACTTTTTCATTTGAAAGAATTTGCAGAAGCATTAGAAAAATTAGGAATAGAAACAAGAGTAGTTCTTGATGTTGATTATTCTGATGGTTTCCCCAGTAGAAAGATTTCACATTGGATTGATAAAGATAAAAAATTTAAAAAATTAATTGCTGAATTTAAGCCAGATGTAATTTTTATTGATAGACAAAGACATTTTGGTTTATCAGCTATCAAAGCAAAAATCCCATTAATTGTTCATTTAAGAGGAGATTTTTGGAAAGAGATGAAAATGGCAGAAAAAACACTGTATAATTCATTTCCAAAAAGAAGAGTATTAAAAAATGGGATGAAATTGCAAATGAATGTTTTTCCAATGCTAGAATAATTTTACCTATATGCAAATTCCTTAAAGAGCGAACTTTGGAATATTATCCTAACCAAAATGTCAAAGTATTGTACCAAGGAATTAATCCTGAAAATTGGTACAAGCAAGAGGGGATGAAATTAGAGCATCCATGCATAGGATTGGTTCAAAGTGCTAACATTTTAGAAAAAACTGAAGAGATGTTTGTCCTAGCAAAAGTTATGCAAAAATTTCCCAATGTAACATTTTATTGGGCTGGAGATGGCCCATATAGAGAAAATGTATTATCAGAATTAGAAAAATCAAAGAATTTTAGATGGCTTGGATCATTAGAATATCCAAATAAAGTTAGAGAGTTTTTGTCGGAAATTGATGCATATGCATTAATTAGTGGAATAGATATGTCACCACTAACATTATTGGAAGCACAATTAATGGAAAAACCTGTCATAGCTACTAATGTAGGAGGTGTTCCAGAATTAATGAGTAATGGAATCACTGGGTTTTTGATAGAAAAGAACAACCCAAAAGATCTTGAAGACAAAATTTCAAGAATCCTAAATGAAATTAATTCAAAAACAATGGGACAGGCAGGAAGAAAATTTGTTATGGATAACTTTGATTGGAAAAATATTGCAAAAAAATTCAAAGAAGTTTTAGAAGTTTTAGAATTATGAGTTTAGTAAATTTTCATAAAATTCAATATATTTTGGCAATACGATCTTCCAAGTCATATTTTTTATAATGAATTCATTAGCATTATGTTGTAATTTTCGTGATAATTGTTGATCAGATAACAACATGTTTATTGATTCAAGTAAGTGTACAGGATCTTCTGATGGAATAAGTATGCCTGTATCTCTATCAGATAATAATTCTGGTATTCCACCTACATTAGTAGCTATGACAGGAATTTTTAGATAAAATGCTTCTTTGATATTTGTTGGTAAGCTCTCCATTCTAGAAGGAACAACAAGGATTGATGATTTTTTCAATTCTGTCATAGCATTGAACCCAAGGTGCATTAGTACAAAAAATAGTTTTACCATTTATTTTTGATTCAATTTTTTTTAAAATATCTATTCCTTTTTCATAACTATCACGTCCTAGATATATGACTTGATTTTGATTTTTAATGGTATCAGGAATTTTATCTAATTTTTCAGAATCAATTGCAGAGGGGAGATATGTAAAATCATAATCAAGTTTTTCTTGATAGAGTTTTTTAGTAAATTTTGAATCGGTAGTAAGAGCATCAGCCCATTTCAATACACGGGATTCAGTATTGCTAGCAATTGCACTTATTGCTTTTGAGTGTAATTGTTGTACTTGATCACTAAACACACCGTGAATTGATAGAACTTTTTTCTTTCCTTTTGAATAATGCATTGCAAATGCTGAAGGAACATTAAATGCATGAACTATGTCATATTTTTCTTGATTTAGTATTCCTTTAATTGTCCCAAAAATTGCAAAACTTGGATTTTTTAGATTTTTTATTGGAATATGTGGTGTAACCATTTTTGTGACATCATGACCTGCTTGGGTTAATTGCTCTGCTAACATTGATGCATGACCACCAATTCCACCAGAGTACCTAGGAGATATGAAAAGAAATTTCACAATGAAAAATATCTGATTGACCTTAAAAGGTATTGGATTAAAAAAATAATTACATTACAGCTTGTGCTGCATCATGGAACATCTGGCTCTTTGCACAACCAGCTGCTAGTTCATCACCAGCACCACGTCTCATAAGACCACGGTATAATCCATCTTCAAGTTTGACACCTTCTCTTTCTTCCCATTCTTCAACAGTAATGGAATATTTCTTTTGAATTCTGTCTCTATACCATTCTGGAATTACATTAAATGCACAGAATGGAATGATTCTGAGATCAGGTGTAACATAGTGAATATCACATCTTTGTAATCTCTCAAGGTCTTCATTGTATTTGTCTTGGAAGTGCATCATACCAAGGAATAATCCTTTAACATGCCATGAACCAACTGCATCAAAAGATCTCTTCATCAAGATGTTTCCAAACATCTTTGCTAAATCTAATCCTGCTGGTTGTTTCTTTGTATCAACAAAGCCTTTGAGTTTTCTGACAACCTCAAGCATTGTAAAATACTTGTTCTTACCAGAACGAATCTCTTCTGCTTTATCTTCAAATAATTCCAACATTCCTTGAATATCACAGAATTTTGTTAATGGAACAAACTTCTTTGTATCTTCATCTTCAAAGATGTAAGTACCTGCACCACATGCAAAGTGAATTGATAATTCGTATTTTGGTTTGCTTGAGAATGCTTCAATTACATTTGTCAATGGCATGCAACTTGGTACTGGGAACCAGTCATCAACAGTTACCTCACCATTGGTTTGCTCTTCAATTCTTTGAATACAATCAGGAACAGTGATTCTGTATTTTTCACGTTCACTCTTTCCCATTCTACCAGTTAATGAAACTGGTTGGAAGTTTACAGCATGAACTACATCCATGTTCTTTTGTGCATATCTGATAATTCCACCTAACTCGTGATCGTTAATTGATTTGATTACAGTTGGAACAAATACAACAGTTGTTCCAGTCTTTCTGCAACTATCAAGTGCATATGGAATTTCCCAGTGATTCTTTGGGTTTGTTCTGGCAGTTACACCATCAAATGAAAGGTACAAGTTATTACAACCTGCAAGTCTGACTTCACGTGCTGCTTCAGGATCCATTGCATGTCTAATGCCGTTAGTGTTCATCTGAATGTGATCAACGCCTTCTTCTTTCATAATTTTGATAACATCAGCAATATCTTCTCTAAGCATTGGTTCACCACCAGTAATTTGCATAGAGTTTCCAGGAATTGGTCTTTCTGCTCTTAGAGTTTTCATCATTCCTCTAATTTGAGTATGATCGGGTTCATACATGTAAGCACCTTCAAGACCTTTCTTAACATAAAAGAAGCAATACCAGCAAGTCAAGTCACATCTATTAGTTACTATCATGTTTGCTAATCCACTGTGGGACAAGTGATTTGAACATAAACCACAGTTGTTTGGACATGAACATTTGTCAATCATTACATTTGGAGCATGTGCACCTTTTCCATCCATCCAGTAAGTACTGAATTTTTTGTATAATTCGTAAGAACCAAAGTAAAGTTCCTCACATTCACCATGAGTTGGACATACTTTGGACATGAAGACTTTGTTATCTCTCTCAAAGACTTCTGCGTCCAAGATCATATTACAATCTGGGCAAATACTTTGAGTAAATCTAATAGTTGATTTTTTTCCTAAATTCTTTGTAGTTTGATTGGATATCTGAATTAGTGCCATTTAACAAATTTTTTCTGAAATGGTATATAATCCATTTCCCACTTGCCATAGGGTGGAATTTAGTATCTACGCATATGTGGTTTAAATAAGAAAAAAGATCGATTAGATCGAATGAGCATATCTGATAAAACAAAAAAGGCATTAGAAAAGATCGGATTAACAAGTTACGAAATTAGGACATTTTCATCATTACTCAAAGGAGGAGAGCTAACAGCCTCTGAACTAAGTCAGAAATCAGGAGTACCATATTCTAAAATTTATGAAGTCTTGGGTACATTAGAAGAGAAAGGTTGGATTGGAACAGATGATTCAAGACCAACAAAATATTTTGCAAAATCACCATCAACTGGATTAGAAACAACAAAGCAAAAGATCGAAAATGAATTTGCTGAAAATCAAAGTGTCATTTTGAGTGAACTGGTTCCATTGTATGAAAAAAGTGGGACTAGTGAAAAACCAGATATTTGGGTATTATCTGGGGCAACAAACATTGTTGCAAAGATTCTAGAAATTGTAGAGACATGTAGAAGTGAAGTAATGATTGCATCACCTCCTGCAGGAGAAGAAATTGTAAAACTAGCTTTGCCAAAATTAAGATCACTTCATGATAGAGGAGTAGATATCACAATTCTTACTTCAGATAAAATGGATAAAGAGTACATCAAATCATTAAGCAGAGTAGCAAATGTGAAAATTAAGAAAGGATTGTTTGGTGGTGGAATAATTTCAGATAAGAGATATGTTGTAATTGTTTTTGGTCCTGAAATTGCAAGTGAAAATTCTAGTGAGATAGTAGCTATTTGGGCAGATCATGCAGGATTGGCAGGATTTGCAAGACAGTATTTTGAATATTTATTAGAAGACTCAAAGAAGGTTTGATATGGACGCATTAAATGATGAAGAGACATTTTTTGTTGGAACTGCAGAAGCAGAACATGTGGAAATGTATCTCAAAGCAATTTGGCACATTAAGGAAAGAGGCGAGGATGTTAAAATTAGCAATATTGCAAAGATGCTAAATGTAAGACAACCAAGTGTTGTTCAAATGTTAAAAAAATTGCATGCAAAAAATCTAGTTACTTACAATAAAGCAGGTGTGAAACTTTCTGAGGAAGGACAAAAAATTGGTTCAAGCATGATGAGAAATAGTAGATTACTTGAAGTATTGATGGATAGTGCACTCAAAGTGGATATCGATGAAGAAATGGTTTGTGGAATTGAACATCATATGAACAAGCAGTTTACTAATGCACTTTGTACAATGTTGGGGCATCCTAGAAAATGTCCTCATGAGCATGACATTCCAAAGGGTGAATGTTGTAAAAATTCTTCATAGATAAGAAAAGATATATCATCTAAAATTTTGCTAAAGTTATGGCATGTTTTTGCGGTTGCGAAACCTATGAAAAAAATGAGAATGGTTTCAAAATTGCATGTGTAAAATGTGGACATGGACCACAAAATCATGATGAAGAGTTTAGAGCTTCAGCAAGAAAGAACGAATCACTTAGTCAGAAACGTGATGTTGATTTCGGTTAATTATTCACCAATAATCTTTACGAGTACGCGTTTTGGTCGTTTTCCATCAAATTCTCCATAAAATATCTGCTCCCATGGACCAAAATCTAGTTGACCATCAGTTATTGCAACTACAACTTCTCTTCCCATTACTTGTCTTTTCAGATGAGCATCTGCATTGTCTTCTCCAGTATCATTGTGTTTGTATTGATCTATTGGTTCATGAGGAGCTAGACGTTCCAACCATTTTTCATAGTCTGAATGCAAACCAGTTTCATTATCATTGATAAACACACTAGCAGTTATGTGCATAGCATTTACCAAACAAAGTCCTTCCCTGACTTGACTTTTTGTAACTAATTTTCTAATATCTGGAGTGATATTTACAAAGCCTCTTCTAGAATTTACATTAAATGTCATGTATTCAGTTAAAGATTTCATAATTTTTCCAATAATTTATCATTTAAAACTCTAGAGCAGGCTCAGAACTCAAGATCCTCATCATCATTTCAAAGGGATAAGGTCATCATAGCCTGCAAGCCTCAATAAAAGTAGATTGTTTTTGAATCTTTCAAGAAGCTTGATAAATGGCTATTAGATCATTCTTTCAAAATGGTTACAATTGACACTCCGGCTTCAGTAGAAAGTTTTAGAAGATTCATTATCTCTAGTACCTGCAAATCATACGCACCAAGAAGTTACTTGGAGGATTTTGAGGTATTCCCTGAACGTGAAGATAGTTTAGGTGCAATCTATGTAGAAGCAGCAGATAAGGTAACTCTAAAGAAGATTAGAGATATCACATTTGTCAATGCAAGAGACATTCTTGGAATCATTTACAATTCAAAAAGTGGAAATACATCTCTCAAGTGGAGACAAATTAGACGAAATAATGGAAAAGTTATTGGTGAAGCATCAGCAAATTCTTTAACAAACCTTGCAGAGTCAGGAGTCTTGACACTTGATTGGGTTGAAAATTATCTTAAAAAGAAAACAGAAGAAAGTACAAACTAAACTTTTTTCTCTTTGTTAATTATTGATATGATATGATCACTAAAATTGTTGATGATAATTTAATTTCAGTAATTCCTGAGGATTCAGATGACTTACTTAATTTGAGAAGAATCATTAAAGTGGATGATAAAGTAATTGGAGATACTACTAGAGTTGTTAAACTAGACAAGGATTATTCACGACCAGATAAAGGTGAAAGAATTAAGGTTAGAATTTCTCTAAATGTTGAAAAAATTTCTCTAGATGATGTTTTAGATAGATTAAGAATTGGTGGAACAATTTCTGAATCAAGTAATGAATCAGTTCCTCACGGTTCACACCACTCATTTATTTTAAAAATTAATGATGGAATTTCAATTTCCAAAAAAAAATGGACATCATTAGAAAAAAATCTAATTCAATCAAACAACAATGAAGGTGGATTTATTCTAGTTGCAATTGATACAAGTGATTGTGGGATTGCTAAATTAAATGGAACTCATATAGAATTTTTACCAAATTTGTATTCAGGTTCGAGTGGAAAGAGATACAAAACTAATTTCAATATTGAAAAATTTTTTGAACAAGTGAGAAATACACTAAGTTCAATTTTAAAAGAAAATGATCTGCTTATATTGTTTGGTCCTGGTGAAACTAAAAAGAAATTTTATAACTTTGTACAAAAAAATCCTGATTTAAAAAATATTAAAACTCAAGTTGTAGATGGAATTGATTCTGGAGGAGAAGATGGAATTTTCACCTTTACAAAATCAAAATTTATGAAAGAGATAATGGCAGAAAGTAAACTTGCAAAAGTTACAACTATTTTAGATGAAGTAATGGCATTAGCAAATAAAAAAAGTAGAAAATTCTCAATGGGATTCAATGAAACATTTCAAGCAAATCAGATTGGAGCAGTAGAAAGCTTGGTATTTTCTGAAAAAGCGATTCAAGAAGATGAGCAAAGGATGATTGATTTTCTAAATGATGCTGAGAATAAAGGAGTTAAGATTTTCAGTGTTGATTCAACCACAGATATAGGTCTAAGAGTTTCAGGTTTGGGAGGAATTGTTTCTCTGCTAAGATACGCAGTTGATTTCTAATTAGTAGAATTAACTAACCATTTCAGATATGAATCATTAATAGATGAAATATCAATTTCAGCAATTTCTGGAACATCATAAGGGTGAGTTTCCTGGATTTTTTGTTTCAAGAGTTTTTTATATTTTTGAGTGGTTTTAAAAATTGCAAGATATTCGTTTGAGTTTTCAATTTTTTTATTCCAAGAATAAATCGAGGAAATCTCAATAATATTCACACATGCTACAATCTTGTCTTTAACAAGCAATTTTGAAATTGTTGAAATTGATTTTTTATTGGGATATGTTGAAATTATTGCAATAGGTTTCATAGTAACCCATAAATGAACCAACTTAAAAAATTCACAACCGATTTGGAACTTGATTTTATTACACAGAATTCGATTATCTATGTTCTAATGGCATGGGTAGTGATTGTTGTTGTTGCTAAGGGATTAAAGTTAGAAAGATTTGGTTTTAAGATAACACCCTATAGTTTAACCTATAAAAATAAACAAGTTAATTCTCTACTAATCAAAGTTCTTGCTAGGACACGTAGAGGAATTAGAGTTTTTGCAGATGTTAGTGTAATTGCAGGTTTTATTATGATGGGATTTGCATTTTGGTTTTTGTTAAATAATATTTCAAACTTTTTTGTCGCAAAATCGGAATTCAATGAATTAACAGTTTTGATTCCAGGAGTAACTTTGACTAGTGCTTCATCAATAACATATTTTCTATTATCAATTCCAATTGTACTAGTAATTCATGAAGGGGCACATGGAATTGTAGCAGCACTAGAAAAAATTAAAATCAAAACGGGAGGATTTGCAGTTTTCATTGCAATGTTTGCAGGTTTTGTTGAACCAGATGAAGAGGAATTTGGAAAAGCAAAAAAAATTTCTAGATTGAGAGTTATTGGTGCTGGGGCAACATCAAATGTAATTTTTGCATTTATTTTAGGAGCAATATTATTAACAAATCCATTTTTTGCAATGGTTTTACCTGAACCACTTTTGAGTACTTTTTATGAATTGCCTCAAGGAGTTTTGATATTATCAATTATAGAAAACTCTGGAGCAGAAAAAGCAGGATTACTTTCAAATGATATCATTACTTCAATCAATGGAATACAGATTCTAACACCGGCAGATTTTCCTAGTTTAGAACCTGGTTCTACTGCTGCAGTTTCAATTCTCAGAGAGGGACAACCCCAGACATTTAATGTTGACATTATTCCATCGCCTGATGATCCAAATAGAGGATTAATTGGAATTATGAGAGATAATAATTTAAAACTTACAAACCAGTGTTGAATTTCATTGAATGGACAGATCCAAACGTCTCAATGTTTCTCTTGTGGTTATGGATGATTTCATTTTTATTGGAATTATCAACATGTTGCCGCTACCAATCCTTGATGGAGGGAAATTCATTCACACCATTATTGAAAAAAAGATATCTGAGAATTCTGTAAATGGAATAATGTGGGCAATCTATGCATTCACATTTGTGTTATTTGGTATGAATATTGCCTTATCATATATCAAATCAGGCTGGTTCACGATATAGTTAACACAAGAATCATTAATGAAAAATACTCATAGACCATATGAAATGTGACTTTTTGTGAAAATCCTGTAGTATATACAAGAAAATATTCAGGTCAAAAACTTTGTTCAGAGTGTTTTTCAAATTCCATTGTTCGCAAAACAGCGAAAACAATCTCCAAACATAAAATGATCAATAATGGAGACTTGGTTGCAGTTGGAGTTTCTGGGGGGAAAGATTCACTTGCTCTTTTAAAAATTATTCATGAAATGTCCAAAACTCATAATTTCAATATTGAAGCTATAACAATTGATGAGGGGATTCCAGGATATAGAAATGAAGCACTAGAAATTGTAAAAAAATTTGTAGTGAATTAGAGATTAACTTTAGAGTTTTTGCATACAAGGATCTTTTTGATTTAAGTTTGTCTGAGGCATTGGAATTAAGAGATGATGAAAAATCATCATCATGTTCAATTTGTGGAACGTTGAGAAGGAGAGCATTGGATCATGCTGCAAAAGAAATTGGTGCAAATGTAATTGCTACAGGTCATAATCTTGATGACATGCTACAAACATTTTTGATTAACATGTTGTCAGGAGATACAAACAAAATTGGTTGGATGGATCCAGATAATTCTGGTAGTTCAATAAGAAAAATAAAGCCATTTTGTGAGATATATGAATCTGAGATTGTGTTTTATGCATTTACAAATAATATTCCATTTCAATCTGAACCATGTCCTCACATGAATGAAGGAATTAGAACAGAGATTAGAGAATTCATGAATTTATTAGAAAAACAACACAGTGGAATAAAAAATAATTTCTATCAATCAGTATTACGTGTTTCAAATATTGTAAAAGAATCCAATTACAAAGAAAAAGTAAAGTGTCAAAATTGTGGAAATGAATGTACAGGAAAGCTTTGTTCAGTATGCACCACATTGCTCAAATTAAAAGAAAAACAAACCTAATGCAAATATAACATTAGATATTTTATCAAATTGGTAGTAGGTAGGATCAGGGTGCCAGCCGTGCCCTATTCTGAAACCGGCTATACGCAGAGATCAGTAACTGCTAGGTAAATCTCTAGATGGGTAATTCCCGCTTGGAATGCGGAAATGAAATCACGCCGAAGCGGGTGGTTGCAGGTCAAGAATTATTCGAAGGAATAACTTCTAAGATCGAACTATCGAAAGGGATGAGGTCCGGGAGGGAGCAATCCTAAGGTGGAGCATCCACGCTTCTTCGTCAACGTGGCGGATCTTGTATTCCTTGAAATGGGGTTATTTGTCTAGACTGGAGCTAGCAGATCTGCTACCTTTATAATTTGAAATTATTTTTTTAGATATGGATGGAATGATTTCAATTGGAAAATAATTTCAATTATGACGATTTTAGAAAGAGTATTCCAAATGAAGTGTTACCATTATTTGAAAAATTAGAAATTTCTGTCTATCATTGTCTGATAATGTAGTTGAAGATATTAGAATGCATAGAATTGTATTTTGTAAATCAATTACATTTAGATGGTTTGCAGATGTAAAACCTCAAAATAACCAAATCATAATCAAAATTCAAAAAGATAGAAAAATTCCTTCTGAAAGATACGAAGTAAGTCAAGAAGAGGAATTAACAGAAATTTTTGAGAAAATCAAAAATGCCTTTGAATTAATTCACTAGTATAAAACATCAAATTTTGAAAACTCGCCCGTAAATTCCTCATTGTGAATTTCAACATCTTCAACAATTGCATTTGCTGGACCGCCATGAGACCATTCAATTAAATTAGAAACATTTTCCATAGAGCCCTCTAAAACAGCTTCAACACGACCGTCAGAGAGATTTCTTACCCAACCATGAACATCATTTTGTATTGCTTTAGCTTTGAGTGATTGTCTAAAGAAAACTCCCTGTACACGACCAGTAATGAATAGTCTTATTCTATGATTTGTCATTTACAAGATTAACAAAAAGTAACTAATGAATTTATCCAGAAATTACTTTCTTTCTTTGATTCTAGCTCTACCAGTTTTTCTTGCTGCAATGCTACCCACTTTAGCACCTGGTGGAGTATCTCTAGCAACAGTGTAGCTTTGACCAACATGTTGATGACGTCCACCACCGTGTGGATGGACGTATGCGGCTTGAGCAACACCTCTTACCAATGGATATTTCTTACCCTTGGCTCTAAAGCTTCTCCATTTGTTTCCTGCACTCATGTAGAATCTCTCACTAGCACCACCGCCTGCAAGAGTTCCTAACATTGCACGATTCTTTGGATTTAGTGTTGCAAATCTTCCAGATGGTAGTTTAACAGTAACACCTTCATCACCGTGAGAAAATATTGTTGCGTTTGTTCCTGCTGATTTTACGATAGCACCGCCATCGCCAAAGTGTTTTTCAATATTACAAACAATAGTTCCATCAGGAATATTTTGAATACTAATTACATTTCCTTCTTTTAATTCTGATTTTAATCCAAATTGTAAAGTTGAACCAACTTGGGCACCTAAAATTGCTGGAACAAAAGAAATTGAACCATCTTCAAAACGAATTTTTGCGAGAGGTGCTTCACGGCCTCTTTCATGAACTAGATCAATGATAGTTCCTTCATGTTGTTCAGATAATGGAAAACGTGGATAAACTGCTTTTGTGCCTACTTTACCAGTAGAAGTAGATCTAAATTGATTACCTCCACGGCCTCGTCTTCTTACTAATGGTCTCTTACCCAAAGTTGATAGTTTCCTCTAATTAGAGAATTTTAAGCTTGTGATTTCTTAGTAGTAATACGTCTAAATTTCCACAAAGGTATAAAAATTAGGTTTGGGGCATTTGTATATGAGTCAAAATGCTCTTTCTTTGAAAGTTTTAGAAGCATACACTAGAGATGTTGGAAGAGGGGTCGCCAGAATTGATTATGACTCTATGGATACTTTGAATGCATCAACAGGTGATGTAATTGAGATTAAAGGAAAAAGAAGAACTGTAGCTAAATGTTTACCACTTTATCCTTCAGATGAAGGAAAGGGAATTATCAGAATTGACGGCTTAGGAAGAAATAACTAGAATTGCAATTGGAGATACAATTTCCGTTAGAAAAATTAAAGCAGTTGCTGCTGAGAAAGTTGTTGTTGCACCACTAGAAGCAATCCCTCCAATTGATGAACGATACCTTGC